>NZ_RPFZ01000001.1 GCF_003815535.1 Aurantiacibacter spongiae
GCAAGATCGATCGCGCGAAGCTGGCGGGGGACGCGAGATGAAACCGCTCGGCCCGATTCCCGGCGGCTTCGACGCCAAAGATGGTGAACTGGTCATCGGCGGAAAAACCGCGAGCCAGCTCGTGCGCGAAGCGGGGGAGACCCCGCTGTTCGTCTATTCGCGCGATTTGATCGAGCGCCGGGTAGCCGATCTGCGCGCCGCCATGCCGGAACGTCTGGCGATACATTACGCCATGAAGGCAAACCCTTATCGCCCGCTTCTCGAATTCGTCGCCGACCTGGTCGACGGGCTGGACGTAGCTTCCGGCGGCGAACTGGCCCAGGCGCGCGAGGCGGGTTATCTGCCGCGCGAGATCAGCTTCGCCGGGCCGGGCAAGCGCGACGCCGAACTGCGCGAGGCGGTGCGATCGGGCGTGACGCTGAACCTGGAATCGGCGAACGAGGCAGACCGCGCGCTGGAGATCGGGCGACAATTGCGGGTTGCCCCGCGCCTCGCGATCCGCGTCAATCCGGCCTTCGAACTGCGCGGTTCGGGAATGAAGATGGGCGGGGGCGCCAAGCCCTTCGGCGTGGACGAGAACAAGGTGCCCGAACTCGCCCGGCGGATCGTGGACGCCGGCGCTGACTGGCGCGGCTTTCACATCTATTCCGGCAGTCAGGCGCTTGATGCCGGGGCGGTGATCGAGATGCAGGCCAACACGCTGGAACTGGCCGCGCGGCTCGCTGGCGAAGCCGGCGTATCGGTGCCGCACCTTAACATGGGCGGTGGCTTCGGCATCCCCTATTTCGACCGCGACGCCCCGCTCGACATCCGGGCGGTCGGCGCGGCGCTGGCGGATCGTTTTGCCGCGCTTCCGGCGGTCTTGGCCGGAACGCGCTTCGCCATCGAACTGGGGCGCTATCTGGTGGGAGAGGCGGGCGTCTATCTGACGCGCATCGTCGATCGCAAGGAAAGCCACGGTACGACCTTCCTCGTCACCGATGGCGGCCTGCACCACCAGCTTGCCGCGTCGGGCAATTTCGGAACGGTCGTGCGCCGCAACTACCCCGTCGCCATCGCTAGGTGCTTCGGCGCGCAGGGGGAAGAGGAGGCAACGATCGTCGGGTGCCTGTGCACCCCGCTCGACCGGCTGGCCGACCAGGCCCGGCTGCCGCGCGCGGAAGTTGGCGACATCGTCGCGGTGTTCTGTGCCGGAGCCTATGGCGCCAGCGCCAGTCCCGCAACCTTCCTCGGGCAAGGGCCGGCGCGCGAAATGTCGGTCTGACAGGCACCGGGCGAGGTGTCCCGTCCTGGGACGCAGCCTCACAAACCCCGCTAAAAGCGTCGTTTTCAGGCGCAAGGCTAACGCAATGTTCACCCTTTCCGGCCACAGAGCGGGGCGGTTCCAAAGGCGTGGACCCGCAGCGCCGGCCTGACGAGGCCGGGGTGACGGCGATCCGCCACGACATTCGCGAAGGACGCACACGATGCGCACGACCAGCCTGTCCCGTTCCCTCCTCGCCGCGGCGGGGCTTTCGCTCTCGCTGACGGGATGCGCGGGAAGCGCCAGCGGCCCGCAGCTCGAACCGGCTCGCTTCGTCTCCATGCAGGAAGGACCGGGCGAGGAATACGTGATCGGCCCGCTCGACGAACTGACCATTCACGTCTGGCGCAATGACGAACTGGGCGCGGAGGTCCAGGTGCGTCCCGATGGCCGCATCACCACGCCGCTCGTGTCGGACATGCCCGCCGTGGGCAAGACACCGACCATGCTGGCCGAGGACATCCGCCTGCAACTTTCGCAATATATCGAGGAGCCGCTGGTCACGGTCATCGTCAACAAGTTCGCCGGCACGTTCAGCCAGCAGATCCGGGTCGTCGGCGCCACCGAGCAGCCGGCCTCGCTGCCCTATCGCGCCAACATGACCCTGCTCGACGCGATGATCGCGGTCGGCGGCCTGTCCGAATACGCGGCCGGCAACAGGGCGAAGCTCATCCGCTTCGATCGCCAGACGGGATCGCAGCGCGAATACGCCCTGCGCCTCAGCGACCTGCTGCGCCGCGGAGAGAGCGAGGCCAACGTCATGCTGAAACCGGGCGACGTCATCATCATCCCCGAAAGCATGTTCTGACGGGGGCCGGGGCTTGAACCACCTTCTCGAAGAATTGCGCGGCGGCGCCTGGGCGATCTGGAACCGGCGCTGGCTGGCGCTCGGCATCGCCTGGGCCGTGTGCGTGCTGGGCTGGCTGGCCGTGGCGTTCATTCCGAACAGCTACCAGTCCGAGGCCCGCATCTTCGTGCAGCTGGACGACGTGCTGGCCGAGCAGATCGGCATCGGATCGGGATCGCGCGCGCGGGACATCGACCGCATCCGCCAGACGCTCGTCACCTCCATCAATCTGGAAAAGGTCGTGCGCGCCACCCGGATCGGCGACACGGTGACGAGCGACACCGAAATGGAAAGCGCGGTGGCCCGCCTCGCCGACGACATCGACGTAGTGAGCGAGGGGCAGAACATCTTCGAAATCACCGCCACGAGCGGCCGCAGCGAGCTTTCCGACGCGGAGAACGCCGAACTCGCGCAGATCATCGCGCAGCGCATGATCGACATCTTCCGGGAGGAAAATCTCGGTGGTTCGCGCAGCGAGATGGACGATTCCATCGCCTTCCTCAACCAGCAGCTGGCTTCGCGCGAGCAGGAACTGGCCGCGGCAGAGGAACGGCGGCTCGCCTTCGAGGCTGCCAATCCCGAACTCGTCGGCGGAGCCGAGGCAATCGCCTCGCAACTTTCCGCGACCCGATCCGAACTGCGCAGCGTAGAGGCCGACCTCGCGGCTTCGCAAAGCGCGCTCGCCGCGCTCGACGGGCAGCTGGCCAGCACTCCGCGGACCATCGTCACGCCCGGCAGCGGCGGTCCGCAAGGGGCATTGGCGCAGGCGGAGGCGAACCTTGCCGCGATGCGCGCGCGCGGCCTGACGGACGAACATCCCGACCTCATCGCGGCGCAGCGCACCGTGGCCAATCTGCGCCGGCAGGCACAAGCGGCGGGCGCGCCGGGCGGCTCGCCGAATCCGGCCTACAGCTCGTTGCAATCCATGCGGGTGGAACGCCAGTCCAACGTCCAGGCCCTGCAATCGCGCGCCGCCGCGCTCAGTGCCGAAATCGCCTCGATCACCGCCAATCAGGTGCGCGAGCCGGGGGCGGCCGCCGAGGCCCAGCGCATCAGCCGCGATTACGACGTCCTGCGCGAGCAGTACGATCAGCTCCTTCAGGATCGAGAGGAATTGCGCCTGCGCGGACAGGTGGAGAGCGAGCGCAGCGCGGTGCAGTTCGAGGTGGTCGACCCGCCGTCCACCCCGCGCTCGCCCGCCGCGCCCAACCGCCCGCTACTGCTCTTCGGCGTGCTGGTGGCAGGACTTGGCGCCGGGGCGGGCGCGGCCTTCGCGCTGAGCAAGCTGGGCTCGACCTACGCCACCGCCAACCAGCTGAAGCGCGATTTCGGTCTGCCGGTAATCGGCACGATCTCGCACACCTTTACCGAAGCGGGCCGCGAACTGCGCCGTCGTCGCCTGCGCTATTTCGCCGCCGGAGTGGGCGGGCTGGGCACGCTGTTCGCGCTGCTGCTCGCCATCGAATTCGTCCAACGCGGCATGGTGGCCTGAGGGGGCGGGGCAATGACGGAACATCAGAAGATCCCCACCCCGTCTGATCGCGCCGGAAGATCGTTGCTGGAAAGGGCCGAAAGCCTGTTCGGCAAGCATGGCTATACGCCGGCCCCGGTGCCGAGCGTGCTGGCCCCGCCGGTCAATCGCAAACCCGCCAGACGGCGCGGGCCGGACGGGCCCGCCGCGCACCAGCACTCCGGACCCGCAGCGGGGCAAGGTGAGCGGCTGCCCCCCGGATCAACGCCGGAAACCGCGACCGAAACCCGGTTCGAGGATGTCGAGTTTTCCCAGGTAGTCCACGAGATCGACCGCGAGGAACTCGCTCGCCGCGGCCTGATCCAGCCCGAGGGGCAAGTCAGCGCGCTGCTCGAGGAATTCCGCATCGTGAAGCGCCAGGTGCTGCAATCGGTGCGCGCCGCGCGAGAGGCCGGCTCGGGGGCGCTGGCCCAGCGCGTTCTGGTCTGCTCGCCCCTGCCCGACGAGGGTAAGAGCTACTGCGCGGTGAACCTCGCGCTGGCGATGGCGGCGGAAAAGGACAGCGAAGTCCTGCTGGTCGACGCTGACTTCGCCAAGCCATCGATCCTGTCCATGCTGGGTCTGCCGCGCGGGCCGGGCTTCATGGACGTGTTGGCAGACGAGGACGTCTCGGTCGAGGACTGCGTGCTGACCACCGACATTCACGGTCTGCACGTGCTGCCGGCGGGCAACCATAGCACGTCCGACAGCGAGTACCTCGCCAGCAACCGCACCGCAGCGGTGCTCGACCGGCTGACCCGCGCCGCGCCCAACCGCATCGTCATCTTCGACAGTCCACCCGCGCTGGCCGCGTCCCCGGCGGCGGAACTGGCCAAGCATGTCGGGCAGGCCATCGTCGTCGCGCGCGCCGATCGCACCGGGCAGAGCGCGATGGAAGACGCGCTGACGCTGCTTTCCGCCTGCCCCGATCTCAAGCTCTTGCTGAATGCCGCGCATTTCAGCCCCAGCGGCAGGCGTTTCGGCGCCTATTACGGGCAGGAGGGCTAGCATGGGCCGGTTTTCCCTCCTTCTCGCACTCGCCGCGATCCTGGTGCCGCTGCCCTCCGCCGCGCAGGGTCGCGACGATGGCGAAAACGCCGGCCGCGGTCCGGACGTGGAGATCGCACCCTATATCGAGGCGGCGCAGGTCGTCACCGCCGAGATCGAGCCGGGCGACGACGTATTCACCTATACCAGCCTTGCCGCCGGGGTGGATGCAGGCTTCGGCACGCGCTACAGCCAGGGTTCGGTCTCGCTACGCTACGAACGGCGCATCGCCTATGCGGACGACGTCGCCGACACCGACACGCTGAGCGGGATCGCGCGCACCTCGCTTGCGCTGGGCAGCCCCCACGTGACCTTCGAGGCGGGCGCGCTTGCCTCCCGCACGCGGGTCGACGGCGGCGGCGCAGCGACGATCGGCAATTTCGGTCGCAGGGACGATGCCACGAGCCAGGTCTATGCCGTGTATGGCGGGCCGAGCGCGGCGGCGATGGTCGGCCCGGCAGAGGTAACGGCGTCCTACCGTCTTGGTTACACGCGGGTGGAGGCGCCCGATATCCTGCCCTCGGTGCCGGGCGCTCCCACCGTCGACCTGTTCGACGAGAGCACCACGCACAATCTGGGCGTGAGGGCGGGCATCGCCCCGGACCGCGTCGCTCCCGTCGGCATCGGCGTGGGTGCCGGATGGAACCGGCAGGATGTCTCAAACCTCGATCAGCGTCTCGACGATCGCTACGTCCGCGCAGACGTCACCTACCCGGTGTCGCCCAATGTCGCGCTCGTGGGCGGCGTGGGGTTCGAGGATATCGAGGTGTCGGGCCGCGATGCGCTGCGCGATGCGGATGGCGACCCCGTCGTCGGCCCGGATGGGCGCTACGTCACCGACGATGGCTCCGCGCGCCGTATCGCCTACGAGACCGACGGACTCATCGGGGACGTTGGCGTTCTCTGGCGACCCAGCCGCCGCACGTCGCTGGAGGCGCATGTCGGACGGCGTTACGCCTCCACCACCTATTACGGCACGCTCGCCTACGCGCCCGATGCGCGCAGCAGCCTGAACGTCTCGGTCTACGATACGATTACCGGCTTCGGCGGACAGATCGTAGGCGCGCTGGACGAAGTGGGGACGGATTTCGACGTCTATCGCAACCCGGTGACCGGCGATCTCGGCGGCTGCGTTATCGGCGTTGGAAGCGGCAACAATTGCGCGCTGGCGCGACTGGGGTCGCTGCGCTCCGCCATTTTCCGCAATCGCGGCGTCGCGGCAAGCTATGGCCGCGCGATGGGGCGCACCTCGCTCGGGCTGGGCGCAGGCTACGATCGCCGTTCCTTCTTCGGTGCCGATGGCAGCGTCCTGGCCGCCGTGGACGGACTGGTGGACGAGAACTTCTGGCTTGCGGCCTATGCCACACGCCGGCTCGACCGCCGCTCTTCCCTTTCGGCCGGCGTTTCCGCCAGCTATTTCGACAACGCTTCGAGCGATCTGGGCGATGGCTTGGGATACAGCGCCTCGCTTGCCTACAACCGCGACATCATCGCCGGCCTGTCCGGCACCGCCGCCGTCAGCCTGGACGGCATTTCCCGCGAAATCCTGGCCGATTACCTGGCCGCCTCGGCCCTCGTAGGGCTGCGTTACACCTATTGACCCGGTCGAAGGAGACCTGAAGCGATGTTCGACGATTTCTACGGCCTCACGGGCAAGCCTTTCCAGCTGACCCCCGATCCGGAATTCTACTTCCGCTCCGTCACGCACCGCAAGGCGCTGTCCTACCTCGGCTACGGCCTCGCGCAGGGGGAAGGCTTCATCGTCATCACCGGCGAGGTCGGCTCGGGCAAGTCGACGCTGGTGGCCCATATGATGCAGAGCCTCGATCCAGCGCAGGTCACGGTCGCGCAGATCGTGACCAGCAAGCTGAATGAAGAGGAGATCGTTCACGTCGTCGCCTCCGCCTTCGGCCTCGATATCGAGGGACACGACAAGGCGAGCGCGCTGTCGGAGATCGAACACTTCCTGCACGAGGAAGCCCGCGAGGGGCGGCGCTGCCTGCTCGTCGTGGACGAATCGCAGAACCTTTCGGTCGAGGCGCTGGAAGAACTGCGGATGCTGTCGAACTTCCAGCTCGGCAATCATCCGCTGCTCCAGACGCTGCTGCTCGGCCAGCCCGAGTTCCGTGCGACGATCCAGGGCGAACAGCGGCTCGAACAGCTGCGCCAGCGCGTCATCGCGGCGCACCATCTCGAGCCGATGCAGAAGGGCGAGATCGAGCCTTACATCATGCACCGTCTGGCCAAGGTCGGGTGGACGGGCGAACCTTCCTTCGACCAGCGGGTCTATAGCGAACTCTACGAAGCCAGCGGCGGCATTCCTCGCCGGGTCAACCAGATCGCCAACCGGCTGATGCTGCTGGGCGCGGTGGAGGAGCGCAGCCGGATCGACGCCGCCATGCTACAGAACGTGCTCGCCGAGATGGACGCAGAGCGCGCCTTCCCCGAGGCCGCGCCGGCACCCCTGCCCGATGCGAGAATCGAATTCGAGCCGGTCAAGGCCATGCCGACCACACCGCGCGTCGATCACGAGATGTTCGAAAGCGCGCTGGCGGAACGCGATGCGCAGATCGCCGAACTGCAACAGGCGGTGGTGGAACTCTCCACGCAGGCCGAGGACGCGGCCGCCCGCATCGTCACACCCGAGATCGAGACCCTGCGCGAGCAGATGGCCCGGATCGAAGCGCGCTGCACCGAGCAGGAGCAGACCATCCGCCACACGATTACCATGCTGATCGACTGGATCGAAGGCGAGATGAACGGCAACAGGGCCGCCTGAGCGGTCGACCGAAGCGCGATGAACGCGATCAGCCCGCACCCTGCGCGCACCGACCGACGCGCCATCGTCAACGGCCTTTCGGTCGATGTCGAGGACTGGTTCCAGGTGGGCGCGTTCGAGGACGTGATCGAACGCGACGACTGGGTCGGGCTGGACGACCGGGTGGACCGCAACGTGCGCCAGATCCTCGACCTGTTCGATTCCGCGGGAGCGACCGCGACATTCTTCACCCTGGGCTGGGTAGCGCAGCGCCACGGCGCCCTGTTGCGCGAGATAGCCGAACGAGGCCACGAGATCGCGAGCCACGGCTGGGATCACCAGCGGATTTTTCGCATGGACCGCGAAACCTTCGCGGCCGACATCGAGCGCACCCGCAAGACGATAGAGGACGCGTGCGGCATTCGCGTTGCCGGTTATCGCGCGCCCAGCTTCTCCATCGACCAGCGCACCCCCTGGGCGTTCATGGAACTGGCCAGGCAGGGATACCTCTATTCCTCCAGCGTGGCGCCCGTCGCGCACGATCACTACGGCTGGGCGGAGGCCCCGCGCTTCGCGTTCCGCCCGCTCCCCTGGACCGATCTGGTGGAACTTCCCGTCACCACCGCACAGTGGCGCGGCAAGCGGCTGGCCGCCGGCGGCGGGGGGTTCTTTCGCGTTCTGCCCTACGCCTTCAGCCGCTGGGCCATAAGGCAGGTGAACGGGACGGATGGCGAGCCGGCGATATTCTATTTCCACCCGTGGGAAATCGATCCGGGTCAACCCCGCGTCGCCGGCGCGCCGCTGCGGTCGCGCCTCAGACATTACACCAATCTCGACCGCATGGCGGGCAAGCTGCGACAACTCGTCGAGGATTTCGCCTGGGGCCGCATCGATGTCATCGCCTGTCGCGCCGCCGAAAGGCTGTCGCGGGAGAACCGGGCCGCCGTATGAACGCCCCGGTCGCCATATCGCCGACGGCCGTGCGCAGGGCGCGTCTCGCCGAACCCGACGAGGTGCGGCGGATCGAGCGCTTCGTGGCGGACACCGGGGGTTCCGTGTTCCACCGGCCGGCCTGGCTGGCGGCGGTGGAGAACGGTACCGGGCATGCGGCAACCGGTCTGCTGGCAGAACGAGGTGCCTCGATAACCGGGTGGCTTCCGCTGAGCGTGGTCCATTCGCCGATCTTCGGCCGGCTTCTCGCGTCGAGCGGCTTCGCCGTGGAGGGGGGCGTACTGGGGCAAGGCGCCGATACTGCGATGGCGCTGTGCCGTGCGGCGGAGGAACTGGCGCAGCGCCTCTCCTGCCCGACGGTCGAACTGCGGGGAGGCCCAGCGCCGCCTGAATGGGAGCACTGCACCGACAGCCATTCCGGCTTCGTCCGGCCCCTCGCGGACGATGACGACGCTCAGCTGGCGGCTATACCGAGAAAGCAGCGAGCAGAAGTTCGCAAGAGTCTGAAAGGCGACCTGCGCGTAACCGTGGGCAACCGGGAAAGCGACCGGGAAAACCATTACGCGGTTTACGCGCAAAGCGTTCGCAACCTCGGTACGCCGGTCTTCCCCCGCGCGCTTTTCGAAGCGGTGCTCGACCGGCTCGACTCCGACATCCTGACGGTAAGCATGGGCGGCCGGCCCGTCGCGAGCGTTCTGTCGCTGTATCATGGCGGCGCCGTCATGCCCTATTGGGGCGGCGGCACCCAGGAAGCGCGTAGTCTGCGCGCGAACGATCGCATGTATTTCGAACTGATGCTCCACGCTCGGCGGCGCGGCTGCGAGCGGTTCGACTTCGGACGCAGCAAGACCGGAAGCGGGGCCTGGCATTACAAGAAGACCTGGGGTTTCGAACCGCATCCGCTGGCCTACGCCAGCTGGACCGCGCCCGGCAGCAAGGCGCGGGACGCCGATCCGACCAGCGAGGCCCATCAGTCCCGCATCGCGCTGTGGAAGCGTCTGCCGCTCCCGGTCGCCAATCGGTTCGGCCCGCTTGTCGCGAGGGGGCTGGGGTGAGCGGCGAGATCCTGTTTCTTGCGCACCGCCTGCCATTCCCGCCCGACCGCGGCGATCGCATTCGTTCGTACAACATCCTGAAAGCGCTCTGCGAATTGGCGCCGGTCCATGTCGGCTGTCTCACGGAAAATGATGCGGACCTTGCGCAGCAGGCCAACCTCGCCCCCTTGTCGCACAGTTGGTGCGCGGCGAGGCGGTCGAAGCCGCTGCCCCTGGCCGCACTGGACGCAATACTGTGCGGCGATCCGATCAACCTTGCCGCCTTCCGCTCCCCCCGGCTGTCGAAATGGGTTCGCCGGGTGCTGATCGAACGGGACATCCGCACGATCTACGTCTTCTCGGGCCAGATGGGTCAGTATGTGCCGGGCGACTGGTCCGGGCGGCTCGTCGTCGATCTCGTCGACGTCGATTCGGCGAAGTTCGAGGCGTATGCGGGGGCCGGAAACTGGCCTCGCCGATGGATCGACGCGCGCGAGGGTCGCCTGCTCGGCGCCGAAGAGCGTCGCTTGACCGGGATGGCCGAGACGACGCTGCTCGTCAGCGAGGCCGAAGCGAACCTTCTTCGCACGCGTACGGGCGCGGCCGGGACGATCCGCGCGCTGCCCAACGGGATCGATACCGATCGCTTCGATCCCGCCCGGACTATTCCGCAGCCGCTCGCGGGAGACGGGCCGCATATCGTCTTCACCGGCCAGATGGACTACGCGCCCAACATCGCCGCCAGCGTCCGGATGGCGACGCGGATCATGCCGCTTGTCCGCCAATCTCTGCCGGACGCGCGGTTTTTCGTGGTGGGACGCGCGCCGAGCGCGGAGGTGATGCGGCTGCGCGGGAAGAACGGCACCGCGGTGATCGGAGAAGTGCCCGATACGCGCCCCTGGATCGCGGCGGCAGACGCAATCGTCGCGCCGATCACCATCGCACGCGGGGTACAGAACAAGGTTCTGGAAGCGATGGCGATGGCGCGACCGGTTATCGCTTCGCCCGAAGCGGCGACAGGCATAGACGCCGTAATCGGACGCGATCTTATCGCAGCGCGGGACGACGATGCTTTCGCAGCGGCGATCTGCGAGCTGGCTGCGGATCCGATCCGTGCGAAAGCGCTGGGGCAAGCGGCCCGGCAGTTCGTGCTCTCGAACCGGAGATGGGCTGCCGCGCTGGCCGACCTTCCCGGCATCGTCGGCTTTGCGCGACCGGCAACGGACCACCACCGTGCCGCATGAGGCGCTCTCCCTTCGCAAGACCGGCTTTGCATCGTTCATCGCGCCCGGCTGGCGCTGGCCGCTCGTGTATCTCGGGATTGCCTGCGCGTCGCTGCTGAACCTGTTCGGCCGAGACTGGACGGCGATGGTCGACCAGTGGTGGAACAGTTCGACCTACAATCACATCCTGCTGGTTCCAGGGATCGTCGCCTGGCTCGTCTGGCAACGTCTGCCCGAGCTGGCGAAGCTCGCGCCGCAGGCGTGGTGGCCCGGCCTTTTCGCCATGGCCGGCGCCCTTTTCGTCTGGGTGCTGGGCAATATCAGCGGTTTCAACACTGCCAGCCAACTGGGCGCAGTAGCGGCCATGCAAGGCGCCGTCCTGACGATCCTCGGGCCGCGGGCCGGGCGGGCGCTGCTTTTCCCTCTCTGCTACGCGCTGTTCCTCGTTCCGGTCGGCGATGAACTGACGGGGGCGATGCAGATGGTGACCGCCCGGATCGTGATTGTCCTGACCCAGGCGAGCGGGATACCGGCGCATATCGAAGGCGTGTTCATCGATACACCCGCAGGCCTGTTCGAGGTGGCGGAAGCGTGTTCCGGGGTGAAGTTCCTCGTCGCCATGCTCGCCCTCGGCACCCTTGTCGCGCATGTCTGCTTCAGGTCCGCCTGGCGGCGGGCCGCGTTCATGGCCCTCACGCTCGCGCTGCCGATCCTGGCCAACGGGGTCCGGGCATGGGGGACGATCTACATCGCGCAATCGCAGGGCATCGCCTTTGCCGCGGGTTTCGACCACATCGTGTATGGCTGGATCTTCTTTGCGGCGGTCATGGCCGCACTGCTGGGGCTGGGCTGGCGCTTTTTCGATCGCGGCGTGGAGGATCGGTTCATCGATGGTCAGGCCATCGCCGTCGATCCGCGCTTTGCCAGGCTGGACCGCTGGTCCGGCCGAGGGCCGCCGGTGCTGGTGGCGCTACTGGCCTTGGCGCTGCTGTTCTTTGTCTGGGCGGGGGCCGCGCGCGGGATTGAGGCGGATCTTCCGGCAAGGGTGCCTGCGCCCGATATACCGGGCTGGACCAGGATCGCCTACGCCCCGCAATTCCCCTGGGAACCGCGCGCTGCGGGGGCGGATCGCCGGCTGTTGACCAGCTACCGTGACAGCGATGGCCGGGTGGTCGATCTGTTCGTCGCGCTCTACGCCGCGCAGGATGAAGGGCGAGAGGCCGGCGCATTTGGCGAAGGCGCGCTCCCACCCGAAACGCGCTGGCGCTGGCTATCGCCCGCCGATGCGCCGGCCGGAGCCGAGGGGGACAGGTTGCAGGCGCTGGGCCGGTTTCAGCGCGTGGCCCAGACATCGTTCCGGCATGGCGACTGGACGGGGGGCAGCAAGGCTCGTCTGAAGCTGGCCACCATGCGCGACCGCCTGATGTTCCGCGCGCGACCGACCGCCGTGCTGATCCTATCGGCCGAAGAGACGCGAACGCAGGAGGCAGATGACACGCTCGCCGCTTTCCGCCGCGCCGCCGGGCCTTTCGACGAATGGATGGACCGCGCCCCCGGGCTCGACTAACCAGCGCGCATGTGCGGGATAGCGGGTCTTTTCCATTGCGGCACCATCAAGCCTGTCGATCCCGCGCGGGTCGAACGGATGTGCGACGTGCTCGCCCATCGCGGCCCGGACGGATCGGGAGTGTGGACCGCGCCGGGCGTGGGACTGGGTCATCGTCGGTTGTCGATCATCGACATCGCAGGCTCGCCACAACCCATGCACTCGGCAGACGAACGCTTGGTGCTGGTCTTCAATGGCGAGATCTACAATTTCCGTGCATTGCGTCGCGAACTGGAGGAGCAGGGCGCCGTTTTCCGCACCGATGGCGATACCGAGGTCATTCTCGCGGCATGGGATCGTTGGGGGCCGGACTGCGTGCGCCACCTCGATGGCATGTTCGCCTTTGCCCTTTACGACCGGACCGAACGCACGCTGTTCCTCGCGCGCGACCGGTTCGGAGTGAAGCCGCTCTTCATGGCTCACCTGTCCGATGGATCGATGGCTTTTGCCTCCGAACTCAAGGGATTGCTGGCCAACCCTCTCCTACGCCGCGAAGTCGATCCGCGGGGAATAGAGGATTACATGACCTGGGGCTACGTGCCCGATGGCCGTTCCATCCTCAAAGGCGTTGCGAAGCTGCCGGCAGGCCATACGCTGTTGCTGCATCACGACGCCCCGGTTCCGCCGCCGGAGCGATACTGGGACATCGACTTCACCCGTCGCCACGCCGGCAATCCTCGCGATCTGGAAGCTGAGCTTCTCCATCATCTGAAGGAGGCGGTGGGCAGCCGGATGGTCGCCGACGTGCCGCTCGGCGCGTTCCTCTCGGGCGGAGTCGACAGCTCGACGGTCGTCGCCTTCATGGCCGAACACAGCCGACAACCGGTTCGGACCTGCTCGATCGGCTTCGACGTCGCGCATGCGGACGAGACGGATCATGCGAGGTCCGTCGCCCGATTGTTCGAAACAGACCACGCTGCCCGCCAGGTCAGCGCAGACCAGTTCGAGGCGATCGACACCATTGCCGGCATGTTCGACGAACCCTTCGCCGATGCCAGCGCCCTTCCTACCTGGCGCGTATGCCAGCTGGCACGCGAAAGCGTGACGGTAGCCCTTTCCGGAGACGGCGCGGACGAAGCGTTCGCCGGATATCGCCGACAGGTGTTCCACGCCCATGAGGAGCGGCTGCGCGGTCTCATACCGCAACCGGTCCGCCAGGCGCTTCTTGCGCCGCTGGGACGCGTTTGGCCCAAGGCGGACTGGGCACCGCGACCGCTTCGCGCGAAGGCGACCCTGCTCTCGCTCGCCGGTTCCGGGGCGCAGGGCTATGCGAGCGCGCTGGCGGTTACGCCCGAGCCGCTGCGCCAGTCCCTGTACGGCGAGGATCTCGCCGCGCAGATCGGCGGGTATCGGGCAGAAACGGCGATCGTCGATTGCATGAAGAACGCGCCGGCGCGATCGGGACTGGATGCTGCGCAATATGCCGATCTCAAGATCTGGTTGCCCGGCGACATCCTCACCAAGATCGACCGCACCAGCATGGCCGTCAGCCTCGAAGCGCGAGAGCCGCTGCTCGATCATCGCCTGGTAGAATTCGCCGCCGGATTGCCGGAGGCGCTGCGGGTGCGGCGCGCGCAGGGCAAGTGGCTGCTGAAGAAAGCGATGGAACGTTATTTGCCCGACGAGATCCTCTACCGCCCAAAGCAGGGCTTCGTCACGCCGATCGCGGACTGGCTGCGCGGTCCGCTCGCAGGAAGGGCGCGGGGTATCGCCAACAGCGCGATGCTGGCGCGCACCGGATGGTTCGACAACACCCGCGTCGCGCAACTGGCGGAGGATCACATTGCCGGGCGTAGCGACCATTCCCGCCTGCTTTGGCAACTGGTCATGCTCGACAGGTCGCTCGCCCGCTTGGGAATCGGCTAGGCCGGCGTTGCGGAAGACCTATCCGCCCCCGTGGCCCAGCGCCATGTATGCGCTGCTTTGCATCTCCCGCAGGCGGCTCACCGTCCGCTCGAACTCGAACGCCCCGTCGCCGGACGGGTAGAGCGCTGCCGGCTCGACCTCGGCCGTGGCGAAAAGCTTGACCCGGTTCTCGTATAGCGCATCGATCAGCGTCACGAAGCGCGCCGCCTCGTTGCGCATGTCGCGGCTCATCTGCGGAATCCCGACGATGATGACGGTATGGAAGACGCGGGCGATGGCGAGGTAATCGGGCGCGCCGCGCGGTTGTCCGCACAGCCGCGTGAAGCTGAAAACGCCGACCCCCTTCAGCGCCTTTGGCACGTGAAGCACCCGTCCGCCGCCCAGGTCGATCTCGGCGGAGGGCACATGCTCGGCGTCTTCGGGCGGGTAGTCGGTCAGGCGGAAAAACGCCTCGCGCACCTTTGCCGTCGCCGCTTCGCCGAGAGGCGTGTGCCAGGTGTCCAGCCCGCCGATCCGCTGCATCCGGTAATCGGTCGGACCATCGAGCGGAACGACATCGAGTTCTGCCTCGATCAGGTCGATGAAGGGCAGGAAATGCTCGCGATTGAGGCCGTCTTTGTAGAGATCCGCCGGACGGCGGTTGCTAGTCGTGACCACGGCGACGTCGTGGTGACAGATCAGACGAGTGAACAAACGGCTCATTATCATGGCATCGGCGGAGTTGTTCACCACCATCTCGTCAAAAGCGAGGCAGCGCACGCCCTCCGCCAGTGCCTCTGCGACCTGGGGTATGGGATCGCCCTTCTCGCTCTTGCGTGCATCGCGCAGGCGCGCGTGGACGTCTTGCATGAAGGCATGAAAGTGCGCGCGACGCTTGGCCTCGATGCCGAGCGTGACGTGAAACAGGTCCATCAGCATCGACTTGCCGCGCCCGACACCGCCCCACATGTAGATGCCCCGGGGCCGCGTGGGCTTGCGCGCGAAAAGCTGGCCGAGCAGACCGCCCGGCCGTTCGGTTTCCAGTTCGCGCTGAAGGTCATCGAGACGCCGGGCGGCGGGGCGCTGGTCTGCATCGGGCCGCAGCTCGCCCGCCTCGACCAGCCGTTCGTAGCGCGCGAGAAGCCCGCTCACGCCTTCTTCGCGACCTTTCGCAGGATGCCGTCCCACGATGCGACGAGGTCGTCCTCCTGCATCACGGAGCCGCGCAGGAACACCATCCGTCCCGTTTCCTTGACCATCTCGACAAGGACGTCGACCGGCCGCTCCATATCGCCAGCACCGACGAAGCGCACGCCGAGGTCGATCGTGACGGCGGGAAGGATGCCGGTCTGCCCCTTGAGCGCAGCGGATCCCGCGAACATGGCATAATCGACCAGCGCCATCACGAAGCCACCATGCAGCGTCCCCATCGGGTTGCGGTGGACTTCCCGCGGGATCACCCGCAGCCGGGCAATTGTCGCGCTGTCCAGACGGATCAGCTTTTCGCCCAGAACGTCGCGGTTGAAGTTCACGATGTCGGCTTCGGGTACGGTCGTCCAGTCCGCTTCGGCCGGACGCTCACGCACTCCGGTGTTCGGCAAATCAGCGTCGGTCATGCAATCAGACTTCGCGCTCGGCCATCATCTTCTTGGTTTCGGCGATGGCCTTCGCCGGCGACAGACCCTTGGGGCAGACGTTGGCGCAGTTCATGATTGTGTGGCAGCGATACAGCCGGAACGGGTCTTCCAAGGCATCGAGCCGCTCGCCGGTCATCTCGTCGCGGCTGTCGGCGAGCCAGCGATACGCCTGGAGCAGGATCGCGGGGCCCAGAAACTTGTCCGAATTCCACCAGTAGCTGGGGCAGGCGGTCGAACAGCAGGCGCACAGGATGCACTCGTAGAGTCCATCGAGCCGCTCCCGCTGCTCGGGCGATTGCAGCCGTTCCGTTCCGGGGTTGGGGGTCACGGTCTGGAGCCAGGGGCGGATACTGGCATATTGCGCGTAGAAATGCGTGAAGTCGGGCACCAGATCCTTCACCACGTCCATATGCGGCAGCGGGGTGATGCGGATCTCGCCCTTCAGATCCTCGATCGCGGTGGTGCAGGCGAGGCCGTTCTTGCCGTTGAGGTTCATCGAGCACGACCCGCAGATCCCCTCTCGGCAGGAGCGGCGGAAGGTCAGCGTCGGGTCGATCTCGTTCTTGATCTTGAACAGCGCGTCGAGCACCATGGGCCCGCACTCGTCGAGATCCACCTCGAACAGGTCGTAGCGCGGGTTCTCCCCGCTGTCGGGGTCGTAGCGGTAGATGCGGAACCGTTTCACGCGCCCCGCGCCCTGCGCCTTGTGGACGCGGCCGTCCTTCTGGATGCGGCTGTTCTTGGGGAGGGTGAAGGTGGCCATGATACTCGCTTCCTTGAACGGGGTTGCCGCCTATCTAGCCATCCTGCAGCCGAGAGCAAGGCGCAGAGGGTGCAAAACGGCGCACCGGCGGCGTTTGCGGGGTAAGGTGTGACAGGTGTGACAGTGTCCGGACAGACAAATCCGGCGGCGCCCGTAATCGTGTCGCGAGGGCGGGGCGGGAAGGGCGGATTGGCAGGGTCATGACAGCGCGCTAGGCTCGAACGGCGCGGTAGGAAAGGCGGTCGGCTTGGACTGGACGAAAGCGGCGATCTTCGGGGCGAGCGGCGGGATCGGCGCGGCGCTTTCGGCCGCCCTGGTTGCGCGGGGAACGCCGGTTCTGGCGGGATCGCGCTCCGGCAAACCGGCGGCGGCGGACGGCGCCACACCCTTTCGCTTCGATCTGGAGGACGAGGACGGCATCGCAGCCGCCGTGGAGCCGTGGCGGGACGATCCGCCCGATCTCGTCATCGTCGCGACCGGGGTGCTGACCCTGGCGGACGGTACCGGGCCGGAGCGGTCGCTGAAACAGCTCGATCCGGCGGCGATGGCCCGCGTGTTCCGCCTCAACACGATCGGTCCGGCCATCATCGCCAAGCACCTGCTGCCGATGCTGGCGCGCGATCGGCCGGCGACCTTCGCCGCGCTTAGTGCCCGCGTCGGTTCGATCGGCGACAACCGCATCGGCGGATGGCATTCCTACCGCGCCAGCAAGGCCGCGCTGAACATGCTGGTGCGCAATTTCGCCATCGAGATGCGCCGCACGCACAGGCTGGCCTGCGTCGTTGGCCTGCATCCCGGCACCGTGGATACGCCGCTGTCCGAACCCTTTCAGGCGAACCTTCCCGCAGGCCAGCTTACGCCGCGCCGGGATGCGGCGGCCAACCTGCTCCGCGTGCTGGGCGCGCTGACCTCCGAGGACAGCGGCGAGATATTCGACTGGAGGGGCGAGCGGATCGCACCGTAGCGGGCTATGCAAATGCGTCCCATGCGTTACCATCGCCGCGGGCCGACGGGGGATGGCGATGGGATTGCAGCGCTGGTATGACGAAACGATCCTGCCGCGGCTCGTCACCCTGGCGTGCAGTCACGACGACATCGCCGATCTGCGCCGCGAGGTCGTGCCCCACGCCCGGGGACGGGTGCTGGAAATCGGCGTGGGCGGAGGACTGAACCAGCCCTTTTACAACAGCGAGGCAATCACGTCCTTCGCCGGGATCGACCCCAATCCCACCCTGCTGGGAGCAGCGCGTCGCCGGGCCGGGGCGAATGGCTGGACGAGCGACATACGCGGCGGCAGGGCGGAAGACATCCCGTTCCCCGATGGCGGTTTCGACACGGTGGTCTGCACCTTCACGCTGTGCTCGGTCGACGATCACGCGGGGGCGCTGGCGGAAATGCGCCGCGTGCTCGATCCGGCGGGCAGGCTCCTGTTCCTCGAACACGGGCGCGCCCCGGACCCCGCTCTGCAACGATGGCAGGACCGGATCGAGCCGGTGTGGAAGCGCCTGGCCGGCAATTGCCACCTGACCCGCGAGATCGGACCGGCGCTGCGCCGCGCGGGGTTCGAGGTGGAACCGCTGGGACGTACCTATCTGGAAGGGGCACCGCGCTGGGCGGGGTGGGTGGAATGGGGTGCGGCGCGCCGGGCGGGCGTGTAGGCGATCCCCCATGTCCGATATCCACCGGCGGATCGCGGTCTATGATCTCGACCGCACATTGACCGCCGCACCGACCTTCACCCCCTTTCTGCACTTCGCCGCGCGCCGCATCGCGCCCTGGCGCGTGCTGCTATCGCCGGCATGGTTCGCACTGATGATCGCCTACCGCGCCGGCCTGATGGATCGCACGACCTTGAAGCGCCGCGGAATGCGGCTGATGACGGGGACAGTCTCGAAAGAGGACTTGCGCCGGATCGGCCGGGAGTTCGCGGCCACGCGCGCGTTTCATCCGCTTGCGATACGCGAGGTCGAGAGCGACCTGGCAGGCGGCGCGCGGGTGATCGTCGCGACGGCGGCCTTCGATTTCTACGCGCGGGGAATCGCGGCCCGCCTTGGTCTGGAGGACGTCATCGCGACCCGCTGGGACGGGCAGGGCATACCCGGTGGCAATTGCTACGGCGCGGAAAAGCTGCGCAGGGTGCGGGCGTGGCTTGCAGAACAGGGCCTTTCGCGAACCGAAGTCCATGTCCGCGCGGTCAGCGACAGCTTCGCCGATGCTCCATTGCTCGACTGGGCGGACGAGGCGTGGTTCGTCACCGCGAAAGGGGCGCAGGGGAGGCGGGCCGAAGCGCGCGGGTGGCGCGCGGTGGATTTCAGCTGCTGACCGCCTCTGCGATGACGTCCGCCGCGCGTTCGGCCGATGGCCGGTCGGCGAGGTCGATCGTGTAAGCGAACAGCTCTTCCTGCCGCGCCCGGTACCGCGCGCCGACATCCTTCATCCGGGGCAGCGCCGCGACCAATTCGTCGACCGAACGCGCGACCGGTCCTGTCTCCCAGAACAGGTGGCGCCCCTCGTCCCCCGGTTTCGGTGCGTCCCGGCAATCGAGGAAGAAGCAGGGGCGGGGCCGGGCCAGAAATTCGTAGACCTGGCTCGACACGTCCCCGACATAGGCATCCGCGCCAAGCGTGTATGTCATGTCGAACAGCGCCGGACTGTCGGTATCGATCAGGATGTTGGACGCCGCACGGGCCTCCGCCGGAATACCGGGTCGCCGCTTCGCCTCGCGATATTCGGGGGAGACGTGCAATTCCTTGCGGAACAGCATGACGTGCGGAGCGAATACGCAGTTGAAGCGCTGCCCCGCGTCGCTGGCGAACCAGCGCAGCAGATCGGGTCCGCAGGCGTACCAGCTCGACAGATGCGGATCGAAATGCGGGTTATAGACGACGGTCGGGCGATCGTTGTCGAACAGGCGCGGCCTTGCCGACAGGTCGATCCCGTCGAACTTGGGATACCCGATTACCTTGATGCGCTCTTTCGGCACGCCGATTTCGGTGAGCTGGTCCACCACCTTCGGCCCCGCCACCAGCGACAGGTCGAAGCGGCGGTAATCGGGATGCGCGGCGACGCTGCGATCGCCCGCGCCGTGCGGGATCTTGGCGAAGAGCGGGGTGTGCCGGGGCGACAGATGCTTCTTCACCTTGAGACAGGTGCGCTCGGTCGAAACGACGATGGCGACGCTTTCGAACAGGTCGGCGTGGGCGCGCAGGCGCAGAACGCGACTGGCGGGCATGATCCGGTCGAGCGGTGCCGCGATCAGCCGCGCCCATCCCGGCAGGTCGAGCATTTCCCAGCGCAAGCGGGCGCTCGCAGCGCCCAGATGGCGTTCCACCGCGGCACGGGCCTCGGGGGTTCCGCAGGCGATCAGCGTCTCGATCTGCGGATACAGGCGCGCGGTGGCGCCGGCGACGTCGGCGAGGTGGGCGATCTGGTGCTGTGCGTCGTGATTGAACAGGAACAGCGCGCGCGCCATCACTCCCTCGCCTGGGCGCGGCGCATCATGATCTTTTCGATCAGCACGATGTCGTCCGGCTTGTCCGCATCGATGCAGGCTTCCGCGCGGGACAAGGGCACGACCTTCGCCCCCAGTCCGAAGCGGCGCCCGGCGCGCGTGGCGAAATCGTGGATCGAGAGGAGGCGCAGGCCGGCCCCGACCAGCAGAGCGGGACCGAACAGGCCGATGACGGCTCGCCCCTTCTTGCGCTGCTGCTCGACCCGGCCCCATTCCTCGATCAGCGGCAGGGTATGCCGGCCGCCGAGCAGGAACAGGTTGGCCCCCGACCACGCGCCACCCCGGAACTTGAGCCACGTCCGCTGCGCGCCGATCCCCGCACGCGCCAGGGCGGAGCGTTCGACTGCGCCGACGGCGAGATCGGCATCGCCGGCACCGTCCAGGAACTCGCCCAGGATATCGGACGTCAGCAGGACGTTGTCTGCGGTCGTCACCAGCAACGGTCCTTCGGCATCGCGCACCGCCTGCGCCACGGTCGCAGCGAGGCTGTCGCTCGAACTGCGCCACTCGACCCGGGCGGCCAGGCAGTTGATCGCCGGGTCGGAACGCAGCGCGGCAATATCCTGCGCCGCGACGGTGACCGGGCCGAGGCCCTGCGCCGCCAGAACGGCGCGCAGCACATGCGTCAGCATCGGCTTGCCCGCTATCGGCAACAGGGCCTTGGTCGGGACCGGCGAACCTTTCAGCAACGGATCCCCGCCCGGCCGCGTGCCGGCCAGCACCAGTACGGCGCAGGGCGGCAAGCGGGCGGGGGTCTGCGCGCCATCGGCCATCGGAACCGCTTTCGCGGGTGCAGACATCAGTTGCCGAAGGTGCGCTGCCACCAGCCGCGACGCGCCGAGCCGTCACCCTCGCCTGCACCATCGTCGGCGGAAGCCCCCGCGGCGGCGTTCGCATCATTGGCCGCCGGCGCCGGATGGCGGGAACCGGATGGCGCATCGGTTTCCGTCTCCGGCGCCGATGCCTTGGGTTCGGCCTTCTTGCGGGGCTTGCGTCTGGGCTTCTCGGTCGGCTTTTCCTCGCTCGCCTGCTCGTCGGCAGCGCCTTCGGCCTGGTCGTCCCCGGACTTGTCGGCGGCGGCGGTGTCGGCGTCGGACTTCTTGCGAGCGCGGCCGCGGCGCTTGGGCTTCTCCTCCTGCGCGGGTTCGGGTTCGGCTTCGGCTTCGGAGACCTCGGCCTCGTGCGTCACTGCGTCGTCGTCGGAAGCGACCTTCTTGCGGGCACGCGAGCGCCGGGCCTTGGGCTTGTCCGCCTTCGTCTCCTTCGCCTCCTTCGCCTCCTCGGCGTCGCCATGGCCTTCGTCGCTCTCACCGTCGTCGCTGGCATCGGTTTGCGAATCGCCGGCCTCGTCCGACTGCTGATCCGCGTCGGAACGCTTGCGTCCCCGTCCGCGCCCGCCGCGGCGACCGCGACGCCGCTTGGGCTTGTCCTCGTCATCCTCGTCCTGCTCGCCGCTCTCGTCGGGCGCATCGGTGTCCGGCCCGTCGTTCTCGTCCGCATCGTCGTCCTGCTGACGGTTCCGGTTGCGACCACGACCGCCGCGCCGGCGACGGCGCTTGCGGCGGGAACCGCCCTCGTTGTCGCCGTCATCGTCTTGGCTGTCCGAGGTTTCCTCGTCTTCGGTGTCGTCCCCATCCTCGTCACCGTCCTCGTCGTCGACGATCGGATCGAACCGGGGCGCCTGGGCGGGCTTGGGACCGGAGGAGGTGACGCGCATCTTGGCGCCCTCGTCCTCACCCTCGGGCTGGACCTCCACCGTCACGCCATAGCGCTGCTCGATCTCGGCAAGGTCCGCGCGCTTGGTGTTGAGCAGATACACCGCCGCCTCGGTCGAGGCGTAGAGCGTGATCGTCGTGCCCTTGCCCTTGGCCGCCTCGTCCTCGATCTGGCGCAGCGCGGACAGGCCCGCGCTCGACGCCGTGCGCACCAGGCCCGTGCCGTCGCAATGCGGACATTCGCGGGTGGAGGCTTCCAGCACCCCGGTGCGCAGACGCTGGCGGCTCATCTCCATCAGGCCGAAACCGGAGATCCGGCCCACCTGGATACGCGCGCGGTCGTTCTTCAGCGCGTCCTTCATGCACCGCTCGACCTTGCGGGTATTGGAGTTGTGCTCCATGTCGATGAAGTCGATCACCACCAGGCCCGCCATGTCGCGCAGGCGCAGTTGCCGGGCGATTTCCTTGGCGGCTTCCAGATTGGTGTGAAGCGCGGTCTGCTCGATCCCGTGCTCCTTGGTGGAACGGCCGGAGTTGATGTCGATCGACACCAGCGCCTCGGTCGGGTTGATGACCAGGTAGCCACCCGATTTCAGCTGCACGACCGGCTCGTACATGGCCGAAAGCTGGTCCTCCGCGCCGTAGCGCTGGAACAGCGGCACCGGGTCGTTATACGCCTTCACGCGGCGGGCGTGGCTCGGCATCAGCAGCTTCATGAACTGCTTGGCCGCCTTGTAGCCTTCCTCGCCCTCGACGATGACCTCCTCGATCTCGCGATTGTAGATGTCGCGGATGGCGCGCTTGATGAGGTCGGAATCGGAATGAATGACGCTGGGAGCGCTCGATTTCAGCGTCCGTTCGCGGATCTCGTCCCACAGGCGCGCGAGGTAGTCGAAGTCGCGCTTGATCTCCGCCTTGTTGCGCGACAGGCCGGCGGTCCGCACGATCAGGCCCATCGTCCTGGGCAGAGACAGGTCGCTGACGATCTGCTTGAGCCGCTTGCGGTCCGATCCGCTGGAAATCTTGCGCGAAATGCCGCCGCCGTGGCTGGAATTGGGCATCAGCACGCAGTAGCGGCCCGCGAGGCTGAGATAGGTGGTGAGCGCGGCGCCCTTGTTGCCGCGCTCCTCCTTCACGACCTGGACGAGCAACACCTGGCGGCGCTGGATGACGTCCTGTATCTTGTAGCGACGCCGCAGCGCCTGGCGCTTGGCGCGCACCTCGTCCATTTCCTTGGCGCGCGATCCGCCGCCCTTCTTCTGGTTGCGACCGCCCTGTCGGCGCCCGCGTCCGCGACCCTTGCCGCGACCACCGGACCTGCCCGGTTCGGAATCGGAATCGCTGTCGTCGTCTTCGTCGTCGTCGTCGTCCTCGTCGTCCTCGGAGGAGCCATCGACATGGCCGTCCTCGATGGTGGCGACATCCTTCTTCTCCGACGTGTCGATTTCCTCGACGCCGGCCTCGTCGTCATCGTCGTCGCCATCGAGCGGATCGAGACCGTCCTCGTCCTCGTCCTCCTCGTTGCGAAGCGCCGCCTCTTCTTCGGCGGCGGCCTGTTCCTCGGCCAGCAGCGCCTGCCGGTCGGAAGCCGGAATCTGATAATAGTCGGGGTGAATCTCGCTGAAGGCGAGGAAGCCGTGACGGTTGCCGCCGAAATCCACGAACGCCGCCTGCAGCGACGGTTCGACGCGAGTGACCTTGGCTAGATAGATATTGCCCTTGATCTGCTTGTGATCGGCAGATTCGAAATCGAATTCCTCAATCCGGTTTCCCTTGAGCACCGCCACCCGCGTTTCTTCCGGGTGGCGCGCATCGATGAGCATGCGCGTTGCCATTGATTGTTCTCCGGGCAGCACGCCACCGTGCGGCTGACCTTGCGGGGTCGCCGGGCGGAGCGGACTGCCGATATGTGTGAAACCCCGCGCTTTCGCGCCGGGAGGGAATGATCGCCCCGCCATCGGCCGCTGCTACGGCAATGCTGGCGGGTGAGCGAAACGTGTCTGTCGCGATGAAAGGGCGCAGGGTTTCCTTCTGCGCGTCAAGCCCGGCGCCCCATACGCGCCCCGCAAGGTGCGTTTCGGCTGGCTGGCTTGTGCTTTGCATTACGGCATCAACCTGTACGTATGGACACCGCGACCGGCAACGAGAGCCGGCAGCGTGCCGTCTGAACGCGAACTGCGTCGACGGCGCATCAGCTAGCATTTGGGGAAAGTCTCGGCAACCTTGTTGCGCAACCGGGTAAATTATCCTTCACCATGACGCTCCGCCAGCGCCGCGCGTTCGCGCGGGCCGGGATGCGCCCTTGCAGGAGTTCGCGGTGTCTGATCGCGTTCAGATCGGATTGTTGTTCCTCTTCCCGGTGCTGCTGGTCTCGGCGCTCTACGCCGTCGGCGCGGCGATCCCCGTGCCGCTGCTGGGGCGCGATTACGTCATTCGCATTCCGCTCGATGGTGATAGCGAGGCGATCGGTCTGCCGGACATCGCCGGACCCGACGATCCCTCGCGCCCGCTGGTGGTGATCGATGCCGGGCACGGCGGCCCCGATCCGGGCGCCGTGGGCGAGGGCACGCGCGAGAAGACCATCGTGCTCGGGCTTGCCAGGGCGCTGCGCGACGAATTGCTGGCCGATGGCGGCATACGGGTGGCGATGACGCGCGAGGACGACAGCTTCGTGGTGCTGAGCGAGCGCGTCGACATCGCCCGCCAGCTCGGCGCCGACCTGTTCCTCTCGATCCACGCCGATTCCGCCGGCGATCTCGACGGGGTACAGGGGGCGAGCATCTACACCTTGTCCGACACGGCATCGAGCGAGGCCGCCGCCCGCTTCGCCGAACGGGAGAACGAGGCGGACATCGTCAACGGCCTCGATCTGTCGGGGCGGGGCGAGGCGGTCAACGCCATCCTCGTCGAATTGTCGCAGCGCCGCACCTCGGAAAATTCCGCCGGGTTCGCCGCGCTGATCGAGCGGGAGGGCGAGGGTGCGCTGCAGTTTCATCCGCAGGCGCGCCGTTCCGCCGCGCTTGCCGTGCTGCGCGCGCCCGACGTTCCTTCCGTGCTGTTCGAGGCGGGTTTCGTCACCAATGCAGAGGAAGCGAGGGCGCTCGCCTCCCCGCAGGGCCGCGAAGCCTTCGCGCAGGTGATGGCCAGGGCCATTCGCATCTTCTTCGCCCGCCGCGCCGCCGGCGGCTGAGGGCCAGATGATCGGGCGCATTCATTGTAGCGCCAGACAGATATGGCATGTAAGGCACCTGCCACACCTATGAGCGATTTGGACGATACACCGGCCCGCGGCGGCGTGATGCGCCGCACGAGAGACGCGACCTCCGTCATGGGGGAGCGGTGGCGCGCGCTGTGGCAGGGGCACAAGTGGTTCCGCCGCGCCTTCTGGCTGATCTTCGCCGGCATCATCGCGTTCCTCGCGGGATGGACCTGGCTGGCGAAGGATCTGCCCGACGCCGAAACGCTGCTCGATTACGAGCCGAACCTGCCTTCCGTCGTGCGCGGGATCGACGGCGAGATCGTCCATCGCTACGAGCGCGAGCGGCGCGTGGCCTTGCAGTACAAGGATCTGCCGCCCCAGCTAGTCAACGCCTACACCTCGGCGGAGGACGAGACGTTCTGGAGCCACGGCGGCATCGACGCGACCGGCTTCGTCAACGCGGTGTTCGACTACGTCACCAAGATCGGTTCGGGCCAGCGCGCGGTGGGCGGTTCCACCATCACCCAGCAGGTCGCCAAGAACCTGCTGGTCGGCAACGAATATTCGGTGACGCGCAAGCTGAAGGAGATGATCCTCGCCACGCGCATCGAGGATGTGCTGTCGAAACGCCAGATCATCACGCTCTACCTCAACGAGATTCCGCTGGGCCGCCGCTCCTTCGGCGTGCAGGCGGCGGCGCGGGCCTATTTCGACAAGGATGTGGGCGACCTCGATCTTCAGGAAATGGCCTATCTTGCCATCCTGCCCAAGGCGCCCGAGACATACAGCCGGCAAGCCCATTACGACCAGGCCCTCGTGCGCCGGAACATCGTTCTCGGCCAGATGGAAGAGAATGGCCATATCACGGCGGCGCAGCGCGACGCGGCGCAGGCCGCCCCGCTCGGTATCGTGGAAGGCAGGCGGGAAGAGCGCAGCGCGGATGCGGGCTATTTCCTCGAGGAAGTGCGCCGCCAGCTCATCGACCAGTTCGGCGAGGAATCCGAGGATGGGCGCAATTCGGTCTATGCGGGCGGATTGTGGGTGCGCACCTCGCTCGACACCGAATTGCAGGATGCGGCCCGCGATTCCCTGCGCGACGCCCTGCTTCGCTATCAGGGCAATCGCGGGTGGAAAGAACCGATCGCCAACATCAACCCGGACAATGGCGATCTCAAGCAGCAGCTCGCCAGTTCCTATCTGTCGATAAGCTACAAGGACTGGCGCATCGCCGTGGTGACGGCACGAGGCGGAGACAACGCCACGGTCGGCTTCGCCAACGGCGACGAAGGCCCGCTCTCCGTCATCCCCGACGCGCTGAAGGTCGGCGACGTGATCGCCGTTTCCCCCAGCGGCAATGGCTGGCGCACGCGTACCGTGCCCGAGGTTTCCGGCGGCTTCGTCGCCATGAACCCGCAGCGTGGCAGGGTGATGGCGATGCAGGGGGGCTTCGATTCGCGGCTCGGCGATTTCAACCGCGCGACGCAGGCGAAGCGGCAGCCCGGCTCCACCATCAAGCCGTTCGTCTACGCTACCGGTCTGGACAACGGGATGACGCCCGCGACGCTCGTGCCCGACCGCCAGTATTGCTACTATCAGGGTGCCAATCTGGGGGAGAAGTGCTTCACCAATTTCGGCGGATCGCGCGGGGGCGGCGAATACCCGATGCGCTACGGCCTCGAACAGTCGAAGAACCTGATGACAGTCCACATCGCGATGGATGCGGGGATGGAAAACGTCATCCGCACGTTCGAGAACGTCGGCATCGTCGACAAGGGAACCTACGAACCCTATCCCGCCTATGCGCTGGGTGCGGGCGACACGACGGTGCTGCGCATGGTGAACGCCTATTCGATGCTGGTGAACCAGGGCAAGCTCAACACTCCCACGCTGATCGACTACGTGCAGGATCGCGACGGCAACGTGATCTACCGCGCCGACAAGCGCGATTGCGAGGGGTGCAACATGGACGAGTGGGATGGCCAGCCGATGCCGCGCTTCGGCCGGCAGGGCCGCCAGGTGATGGACGCGCGGACCGCCTACCAGACGGTTCACATGCTCGAAGGCGTGGTCCAGCGTGGCACGGCGGTGCGCCTTCGCCCGCTCGGCCTGCCGCTGTTCGGCAAGACGGGAACCAGTTCCGGCCCGACCAACGCCTGGTTCGTGGGCGGATCGCCAGACCTGGTGGCCGGCACCTATGTCGGGTTCGACCAGCCGCGCAACATGGGCGGTTACATCCAGGGCGGCAACACCGCCGCGCCGATCTTCAAGCAGTTCGTCGAAGAGACCCGCGACCACTGGAGCGGGCGGCCGTTCCTCGCACCAGAAGGTGTGCGCATGGTGCGGATCGACCGCCGTTCGGGCCGCCGGGTGCTCGACGGCTGGCCGACCAACGAACCCACCGCCGCGATCATCTGGGAGGCGTTCAAGCCCGACACCGAACCGCGCCGCAGCCAGCGCTCCGACGAGATCGACGCCATGCGCGAGACGATCATGGCGCAGCTCCGCCGCCGCGCCCGCGGGCCGGCCCGCTCCGCGCCCCGGCGCGAGCAGGCACAGAGCGAAAGCCCGCCCGAGGATTTCGTGGCCGAGCAGGGCGGGGTCTACTGACGCCGCCGGCACTTTCACCGCGTGCCGCGCTGCGCTAGGCGCGCACCGAACCAATCTGGAGAACTACCCATGCGTGCCGAGGGGCAGGCCCATATCGACCGTATCGAGGCGGCGCTCGCGCTGGTCAGGCGTTCGCTCGACTGGGAGCACGCGCTGCGCCGGCTCGACGAGCTGGAGGCGCGTGTTCAGGATCCCGACCTGTGGAACGATCCAAAGCAGGCGCAGGCGATCACCCGCGAGCACAAGCAGCTCAAGGACGCGATCGGCACGGTCAACGAGATTTCCGGCGAGATGGCCGACGCCACCGAATTCGTCGAAATGGGCGAGGCCGAGGGCGATGACGAGGTCGTCGCCGAAGGTCTCTCCAGCCTCGAGGCGCTGGCCGTGCGGGCGGACCGCGACAAGGTGAATGCGCTCCTGTCGGGGGAGGCGGACGCCAACGACACCTATCTCGAGATCCATGCCGGGGCGGGCGGCACGGAAAGCCAGGACTGGGCCGAGATGCTGCTGCGCATGTATGCGCGCTGGGCCGAACGGCGCGGTTTCAAGGTCGAGACGGTCGAATACCAGGCGGGCGAGGCGGCGGGCATCAAGTCCGCCACCCTGCTCATCAAGGGCGAGAACGCCTATGGCTATGCCAAGACCGAGAGCGGCGTGCATCGCCTGGTGCGGATCAGCCCCTATGACAGTTCGGCGCGGCGGCACACCTCGTTCTCGAGCGTCTGGGTCTATCCGGTGATCGACGACGACATCAATATCGAGATCAACGAAGGCGATCTGAAGATCGATACCTACCGGGCGTCGGGCGCCGGTGGCCAGCACGTCAACACCACCGATTCCGCCGTCCGCATCACCCACCAGCCCACCGGGATCGTCGTCGCCAGCCAGAACGACCGCAGCCAGCACAAGAACCGGGCGACCGCGATGAACATGCTCAAGGCCCGCCTGTTCGAACGCGAGATGGCCGAGCGCGAGGCGGCGGCTGCGGGCGAATATCAGGAAAAGACGGAGATCGGATGGGGCCACCAGATCCGCAGCTATGTCCTCCAGCCGTACCAGATGGTGAAGGATTTGCGCACCGGAACGACCTCGACCGCGCCCGGTGACGTTCTTGATGGGGAGATCGACGACTTCATCGCCGCCGCCCTCGCGCAGCGGGTGACGGGCGAGACGGTCGAGGTGGAGGACGTGGAGTAGCGGCTACTCGCTATCCAGCACCTCGCCATAGACCGCCGCCTTGCGCATCGCCTCGGGCGTGAAGTTCACATCGCGCAGCGCGCCTTGGGCATACAGTTCGTACTGGCTCGCGACCGCCGCGGGCCGATGCTCAAAATTGCCATAGGGAAGCAGCGCCCGCGCGCGGGGCGTATCGGCGAATTCGATCGCCGCGACCCAGCCCGTGCCGCCGTAGAAACCGGGTGCGAGCGGACTGGACGAGAAATCGAAGTTCCCGACACGGAACGCGCCCAGCGCACCCAGGCCAAGATCGGTGGGCAATGCATCGCCCTCGTCGTTCTCGACCTGCGCCACCGCCCCCCAGGGCAGCGTGAGCGGTACGCCAGCGGCATCGGCGCGCTGCACGGTCCGGACCAGCGCGTCCACCGCGGCGGGTTCGGCGGCGTCGGCGATGCCGTGGCTCCAGCTTTCCGGGTCCGCGAAGGTCCAGTCGCGCTCGTATTCGAAGCGGCCCGACTGCAGCGCGGAAAGCGCCCACAGCGTGAACAGAACCGCCCCCTCGCTGTCGGCATCGGTGCGCCGGTTCCACGCCCCCAGCACGTCGGCGGCCCGTGTCGCTTCCGCTCGCCCGTCACGCCGGGCCGCCGCGATCAGATCGTCGAGCACGTTGTCGGCAAAGGTCAGCTTTGTGTCATGCGCATAGGCGATCAGCTCGTCGAAGGAGATCGACTGGTCGGACAGCAGCATCTGCAACCCGTGCTGGGGCCGCGCGCGCATGTCGGGCTGCACGAAGTCCGCCGGATAGTCCGCCGGGTCGAGCGCGATGGGATAGGTGGCGGTAAAGCCCGGCTCGTTCGAGTTCTGGACGAAGCCGCCCGCCGGATCCACCACGCGCAGCAGGCGTTCGTAGGGCAGGTAGTCGGTCCACAGGGTCGCGGCGGTTCCACCGTCAACGACGCCCGCCCAGTAGGCGGCATCGCCCGATGCGCGAACCGGATGCAGCCCGCCGGAAACGTAGAGAATCTCGCCCGAATCGTCAGCGTAGATCGTGTTGAACATCGGGTTCTGAAGGCGCGACAGGGCTGCCTCGAACTCCTCGCGTCCGTCGGCCTCGGCCATCTGCGTGTATTGGGCAAAGGTGTTCGCGTATGCGGGGTCGTTCAGCCCGGCGACGCGCAGGGCGTAGGCGTGGGTTTCGTCGCGGGCGACGACGGGGCCGTGGACCGTCCGCAGGATCGGGATCTGCCGCTGCTTCATGCTCCCATCGGGCTGCGCCACCTCGAGCACGTGCCCGGACACCTCGAAATCCCGGTCTTCCCCGTCGAAAACATATCCGCCGTCCGGCGTCAGATCGACCACGTAGGTATCGGCATTATCGAGCGTGTTGACCGTGTGGGTCCAGCCCAGATGGCGATTGAAGGCGATGGTCGCCTGCGGCTGCCCGAGCAGGGCCACGCCATAGACGTTCTCGCCGTCGGCGAGGGTATGGCTCTCGAACCAGGTAAATACGCCGTCCCACGGAAGGTGCGGGTTCATCAGCAACATCGCATTCCCGTTCTGAGAGCGCGAGGGAGCGATGGCCCAGCCGTTCGACCCGCGATCGTCCTCCCCCGGCGACGGTTGAAGCCGTTGGGCACGCCGCAATTCATTGCCCGCAACGAAAGTGAGGTAGATCGTGCGGTTGGCGTGGGCGACCACGTCTTCGGCCGTCACCGGCAGGCCGCGTCCGCGTTCGGCGGAAAGCGCATGAGGGTAGACGGCGAAGAAGGCATTGATGCCCGCGACATAGGCGTCGATCCGCTCGCGTTCCTCCGGCTCGAGTGCGGCCATGAGGTGGGGGAGCGCATCGGGCAGCCCCGATGTCCAGACCACGGTATCGGACTGGACGTAATCCTCCCCCCACAGGCTCGCCGCCGTGCCGCGCCCCTGCACCAGTAGCTCGATCAACTGGTCGGGCCGCCCGCGCGCTTGCGCCCACCCTTGCGCGAAGGCGGCATCGACGGAACTTGCCGCATCGATATGCGCGACGCCCCAGCCATCCCAGTAGATCGCAGGATGTCCCCTGTCGGCCGCCTCGTCCCAGTCGCTGGACTGCGCCTGCGCTGCGCCCGAAAGCAGGGTTGCGAAGGCGGCGACGGCGATGGATGCGGTTTTCATGGGCAATTCTCCTCGTCGGTCCGATGCCCAAATGGCGGCATGCCCGCAAGCGCTGCGCGACAAGTCCCTTTGCCTTCCCCGCCCGGCAAGCTAGAGGCAGGGGCATGAGGAGAGGGATCGCATCCGGCATAGCGGCGAGCCTCGCCGCGGCGTGCGTGCTGGCCGCCTGCAACCAGCCCGCCAGCGACAGGTCGGCCTCCTCGCAGGATTTCCCGCGCGCCTACCGCCCGGTCTCCAGCCTCGGTTCCAATGCTTTTTCCACAGAAGAGGCCCGCGACAACCGGCGCGAGGCGGTCACGGTCATGGACCAGGCGCGCATCACACGGGGCATGACGGTTGCCGATATCGGCGCGGGCGAGGGCTATTACACCGTCCGCCTGGCCGAACGGGTGGGCGAGGACGGCCGCGTGCTGGCGCAGGACATCGACGAGGACGCGCTGCGCCGCCTGGGAGACCGGGTGGAGCGCGAACGGCTCGACAACGTCTCCATCATCCTGGGCAATCAGGACGACCCGCGCCTGCCCGCAGACAGCTTCGACCGCATATTCCTCGTCCACATGTATCACGAGGTCGCCGAACCCTACGCCTTCCTCTGGCGCATGCGGCCGGCCTTGCGGCCCGGCGGGCAGGTGATCGTGGTTGACGTGGACCGGCCGGCGGACCAGCACGGCATCGATCCGCAACTGCTGTTTTGCGAATTCGAGCGGGTAGGCTATCGCCTTGTGGAATTCGTCCGCAAACCCGAGATAGCGGGCTATTACGCACAATTCGAAGTGGCCGGGGAGCGCCCGGACGCCAAGGACATAGAGCCCTGCATGCAGCCGGGCGACGATACGGAGCTGACGCGCACGGGCGCGGGCTCGACTGGGGAAGACAATGGCATTCAAGGGTCTTGAACCGATCAGGTACGGCGGGCGTGAGGTCTGGCCGCTGATCGAAGGCGGCAAGGGCGTTTCGGCGACCAATCACGCAAGCTCCGGCGCATGGGCGGCGGCGGGCGGCATCGGCACGGTCAGCGCGGTCAACGCCGACAGTTACGACGCCGAGGGCAAGATCGTGCCGCAGGTCTACGACCAGCTGACCCGCAAGGAACGTCACGAGCAGCTGATCGAATACGCCATCGACGGCGCAAGCGAACAGGTGAAGCGCGCCTACGAGATGTCCGACGGGAAGGGCGCCATCAACATCAACGTGCTGTGGGAAATGGGCGGTGCCCAGGCGGTGCTCGAAGGCGTGCTCGAACGCACGAAAGGCATGGTGGCGGGCGTCACCTGCGGTGCCGGGATGCCATACAAGCTCGCCGAGATCGCCCAGCGCTACAACGTCCACTACCTGCCGATAATCAGTTCGGCGCGCGCGTTTCGCGCGCTGTGGAAGCGGTCGTATCACAAGGTCGCGGACCTGATGGCGGCGGTAGTGTACGAGGATCCCTGGCTGGCGGGCGGGCATAACGGCCTGTCCAACGCCGAAGATCCGAAGAACCCCGAAGACCCCTATCCCCGCGTGGCGACCTTGCGCGATACGATGCGCAAGGAAGGCGTGTCAGAAGACGTGCCGATCGTGATGGCCGGCGGAGTCTGGTATCTGCGCGAGTGGAACGACTGGATCGACAATCCGGAACTCGGCAAGATCGCCTTCCAGTTCGGCACGCGCCCCCTGCTGACCGAGGAAAGCCCCATTCCGCAGGGGTGGAAGGACGCGCTGCGCGAGATCGAGCCGGGCGACGTGCTGCTCCACAAGTTCAGCCCGACCGGCTTCTATTCCAGCGCGGTCAAGAACGATTTCCTGTGGGATCTCATCCACCGGTCCGAAAGGCAGATACCCTATTCCAAGGTCGAGGCGGGCGAACACACGGTACAGCTCGACGTCGGCGTCAAGGGCAAGAACTTCTGGGTCCATCCCAAGGATCTCGGGCGGGCGCGCGAATGGGTTGCCGCCGGCTATACCGAGGCGCTCAAGACGCCGGACGACACCGTCGTCTTCGTCACCCCGGACAAGCGCGCCATCATCCGCAAGGATCAGGCCGATTGCATGGGTTGCCTGTCGCATTGCGGTTTCTCGTCGTGGAAGGACCATGACGACTATACCACCGGCAGGCTGGCCGACCCGCGCAGCTTCTGCATCCAGAAGACGCTGCAGGACATCGCCCACGGCGCGCCGGTGGAGGACAATCTGATGTTTGCCGGCCACGCCGCCTACCGCTTCCGCGAAGACCCGTTCTACTCGAACAACTTCACGCCGACCGTGAAACAGCTGGTGGACCGCATCCTGACCGGCGACTGACAACGCCGGCGCCGCCGCTCGATCTTCGGTCAGGCGGCCCGGTCGGGCTGGCCGGAGGCGGGCTTGCCGCGAATTTCCAGCACGGTCCCGCGATAGGGCACGAATTCACCGCTCGAATCGAGAAAGCCCGCCCCGATCGCGTTGGCGAAACTCTGCGCATCGCACAGGCGATCGTACCACTTGCCCGTGCGGTTGGCGGTGATGAAGCGGTATTGCTGCATGGTGCAGTCAAAATCCGCGAGATGCCCCCGCGGTTCCCCGCCAAACCTTTGTTATGAAACAAAAAGGGCGACCCGCAGGCCGCCCTTCGCATGGTGCGTTTCGTCGCCGCTCAGCGCGAATAGAACTCGACCACGAGGTTCGGTTCCATCAGCACCGGATAGGGCACCTCGTCGAGCGTGGGCACGCGCGTGAAGCTGACCTTGTCGGTGCCGTCGGGCGCGACGTAATCGGGAATCTCCCGCTCCGGCAGGCTCTGCGCTTCGATCACGAGAGCCATTTCCCTGGCCTTGTCACCCAGGCTGATGACATCGCCGACGTCGCAGCGGCGGCTGGCGATGTTGCACTTGACGCCGTTGACGCGGATGTGGCCGTGGCTCACGATCTGGCGGGCGGCGAAAATCGTCGGCGCGAACTTGGCGCGATAGACGATCATGTCCAGGCGCCGTTCCAGCAAGCCGATCAGGTTCTGACCGGTATCGCCCTTCATGGCGGCCGCTTCCTTGTAGGTGCGACGGAACTGCTTCTCGGTGACGTCGCCGTAATAGCCCTTGAGCTTCTGCTTGGCGCGCAGCTGCAGGCCGAAATCGGACATCTTGCCCTTGCGGCGCTGGCCGTGCTGACCGGGGCCGTAGGAACGCTTGTTGACCGGGGAGTTGGGGCGACCCCAGATGTTTTCGCCCATCCGGCGGTCGAGCTTGTGCTTGGCGCTCGTGCGCTTCGTCATATCGTGTCCTTCAATCTGCTGGACCGCCTTCCCGCCCGACCATCGGACGCGAACCGGCCTTCGAACCCGGCATCGCACCGTCGGGACATTGCTCCACGACGCGGCCACCGCTTCACCGGGGTGCGGGGCCAAAATCTAGCGAAGGCGCGCATTTAGCGGGCCGGCGCGCGAAGTCAAGGCTTGGCAAAACCGGGTGCGCCGGGCAGGGGCAGCGCCATGACAACCCGGATCACTATGCCCGACGATTGCGAGACGATGACCGAGGTGCGCGAGGGCGTGGATCAGACTGACCGCGATCTGCTCGCGCTGCTCGAACGGCGTTACGGCTACATGCGCGCCGCCGCGCGGATCAAGCAGGATCGTGGCACCGTTCGCGACGAGCGGCGCAAGGCGCAGGTCATCGAAGCGATGCGGGATGGCGCGGCGCGCGCGGGACTGCCCGCGCATGACATCGCCGGACTTTGGGATATGCTGGTCGAAAGCTCGATCGCCTACGAACTGGCGGCGTGGGACCGCCTTCGCCGCTGACCGGACAGGGTCACTCTGAGCGCGGTTCGCGCTCCAGGGTGGAGAGAACGCCGCGCAGGGTCCGCACTTCGAGGTGGTTCCAGCCCGGCTTGGTCAGGACACTTCGCAGCGTCCGGCGGGTCGATGCCGCGCGGGACTCGGGCAGGAAATAGCCGCGCGGTTCCAGCATCCGGGCGAGGTGATCGACCAGGCCGTCCAGCTCGGCCTGCGGGGCGGGCGGCAGCAGGTTCTCCGCCGTCGGCACGGAAAGATCGGCTCCTTTCGACAGTTCGTAAGCCACCAGGATCACCGCCTGCGCGAGATTGAGCGAGCCGAATTCGGGATTGATCGGCGCTGTGACAATGGTGCGGGCCAGCGCGACGTCCTCCGTTTCGAGACCCGAGCGTTCCGGCCCGAACAGGAAGGCGCTGCGCCCCGCTTGCCGCGGTACCTCGCGCGCGGCGGCCTCGGGCGTCAGCACAGGCTTTGTCACGCCCCGCTTGCGAACCGTGGTGGCATAGACATGCGCGCAGTCGGCCACAGCGTCCGCAGTGCTTTCGAACACCCGTGCCTGTTCGAGCACGCTGTCCGCGCCCGAGGCGGCGGGGCCGGCGGCGGGGTTGGGCCAGCCATCGCGCGGGGCGACGAGGCGCATGTCGGTAAGCCCGAAATTCAGCATCGCGCGCGCGGCCTTGCCGATGTTCTCCCCCAGCTGCGGTCGCACCAGGACGATCGCGGGCCGTTCGCCCGCCTCGCGATCAATCCCCATTGCCGCTTCCGGCCGTCTGCACCGTGCTGGCGAATTCCTGGAAATCGCGCGCTTCGGAGAAATCGCGATAGACCGATGCGAAGCGGATATAGGCGACCGGGTCGAGCTGACGCAGACCTTCCATCACCATCTCGCCGATGCGGGTGGAGCTGATCTCGCTCTCGCCGGTCGTCTCCACCTGGCGCTGTATGCCCGAAACGAGCTGGTCGATCCGCTCCTGCTCCACGCCGCGCTTGCGGCAGGCGAGGGCTACGGAGCGTTCGATCTTGGACCTGTCGAAGGCTTCGCGGCGCGCACCGCTTCCGTCCGCGTCGGATTTGACCACGGTGACTTCGCGCAACTGCACGCGCTCGAATGTCGTGAACCGCGCTCCGCAACCCTCGCACTGGCGACGGCGGCGGATCGCGGTATTGTCCTCGGTAGGGCGCGAGTCCTTTACCTGGCTGTTGTCGTTGGCACAGTAAGGACAGCGCATGACGTCAGTCGGGTCGCACGCGCTTGTAGAAGGCGTAGCCCGCGCCGGCGGCCAGGCCCAGCGGCAGCGTGACGAAGGGCAGGATCGCGCCGGCCACCGCACCGATGGCGGCACCCTTCAAGACAGGCTTGGTGCTGGGATGCGCCATGCCTTCGCTGGCCATTGCGCGTGCCTCGCGCGTGGCGTCGCCCACGAGGTTGCGATCCCCGTAAGCGCGCCGGGTAGGCTTCACCGTCTCGTCCGTCGCCGTCATCGGCGGGGTGCGGGCGGAATCGGTGATGGGGGTGGTGTCGATGTCGCTCATGAGAAATCGTCTTTCGATAAGGATGGGATATGCCGGATCAGCGCATTCCCGCCCCTTTCGTTCCGCGATTCAGCGCCCCGGATAGACCGGGTGGGCCGCGCACAACTCGCTGACCTCGCGGCGAACCCGTTCTTCAACCTGCGCATCGCCCTCTTCGCCGTTGCGGCTCATCCCGTCCACGACGTCTCCTATCAGCTTGCCGATCGTGCGGAATTCTTCCGTCCCGAAGCCGCGGGTCGTTCCCGCCGGTGTGCCGAGACGGATACCGCTGGTGACGAAGGGGCTTCGCGTGTCGAAGGGAATACCGTTCTTGTTGCAGGTCAGCCAGGCCCGGTCGAGCCCCTTTTCCGCAGCCTTGCCTGTCACATCCTTGGGGGTGAGATCGACCAGCATAGAGTGGTTGTCCGTTCCGCCCGACACGATGCGCAATCCGTTCTCTTCCAGGCTCTCGGCGAGCGCCCGGGCATTGGCGACCACGTTCGCCGCATATTGCCGGAATTCCGGTCGCAAGGCCTCGCGGAAGGCGACGGCCTTGGCAGCGACGATATGCATCAGCGGGCCGCCCTGCATGCCGGGAAAGACCGCCATGTTGATCGGCTTCGACAGCTCCTCGTCGTTCCACAGTATGACGCCCGAACGCGGACCGCGCAGGCTCTTGTGCGTGGTGGTGGTGACGACGTGGGCGTGGGGGAAGGGGCTGGGATGCGCGCCGCCGGCGACGAGACCGGAAATATGGCTCATGTCGACCATCAGCCAGGCGCCGACCTCGTCCGCCACCCGGCGAAAGGCCGCCCAGTCCCACTCGCGAGAATAGGCCGTGCCCCCGGCGATGATGAGCTTGGGCCGGTGCTCCTTCGCGGTCGCCATCACCGCGTCCATGTCGATCAGCTCGTCGTCCCGCCGCACGCCGTAGGCGACGGGGTTGAACCACTTGCCGCTCATGTTCACGGGCGATCCGTGCGTCAGATGACCGCCCGAATTGAGGTCCAGCCCCATGAAGGTGTCCCCCGGTTGCAGGAGCGCCAGGAACACCGCCTGGTTCATCTGGCTTCCCGAATTGGGCTGCACGTTGGCGAACTGACAGCCGAACAGGTCCTTCGCCCGTTCGATCGCCAGCGTCTCGACGACATCGGCGTAGTCGCAACCGCCGTAATAGCGCTTTCCCGGATAGCCTTCGGCATACTTGTTGGTGAAGACGCTGCCCGCCGCCTCCAGCACGGCGGTAGAGGCGATGTTCTCGCTGGCGATCAGCTCGATCTTGGTCTGCTGGCGCTCGAGTTCGTCGCGGCAGGCCTGATAGACCTCCGGATCGGCCTGTTCGAGCGTGTCGTTCCAGAAGCGGTTGTCAATCATGGTTATCTCGGACGTCGGGGTTGGACAACTGGTCGACCCGGCGCTGGTGCCGGTCGCCAAGGAATTCGGTTTCGAGAAAGGCGGAGAGGCAGGCCTTCGCCATTTCCAACCCCGTCAGTCGTGCCCCCATCGCGATGACATTGGCGTCGTTGTGCGACCGGGCGAGTTCTGCGGAAAGCGGTTCGGATACCAGTGCGCTGCGGCAGGCGGGGTTGCGGTTGACGGCAATCGAAATCCCGATGCCGCTGCCGCACAGCGCCACGCCGCGCTCGGCCGTTCCATCGGCGATCACGGAGGCAAGCCTGTAGCCGAACAGGGGATAATCGACACTGTCGGTCGTATCCGGACCGAGATCGGCCACCTCGTGTCCCTGCTCCATCATCCATTCGCGCAATTGCGCCTTCAGGTCGACGGCGGCGTGATCGGATACGATGGCTATCTTCATGGCGCCCGCTCTTAGGCAATGGGCGGCAACGGCGCCACCCTCGAAAATGGTCTGTCGTCAGCCTATTGCGAAGCGTCCGACTGGCGTTCCTGCATGATCCGGGTGACGTCGGCGCGCAGCTGGTCCTGCAAGGCCGGAACGCCCTCCATGTAATCGTTCATGTAGGCCTGGTTCGCCTCGGCGAAGGCGGGGTGGCTGTTGATTTCCATCGACCGCGCGAGAAACCCGTGGCCCGCCGGCGAGGTTACGAAAGCGTGCAGACCCTCGAGTTCCGCGCGCGTGAAGGTGTCCGCATAGGCCAGCGCCATGCTGTCCATGAGCGGGCCGAGGTGATCCTCCAGCGTCCGGCGGGAGAGCGCGATCACCCTTTCCCGGTGCCGTTCGAGCGCCGCCGCCAGCTTCGGATCGTCCCGCAGTCCCGCGGCGGTGTTTAGCATCTGCGCGGTCAGCTGGTCGACGAAGCCGGTAAACAGGTCCATCCGCGTTTCCGGCGGAAAGCCGTTGTCGATGATCTCACGCGCCAGCCCGAGCTCGGTCGGCGGTGCGCGCTCTGCTTCCTGCGCGCAGGCGGCGAACGGCATCGCCGCGATCAGGGCGGCACCGGCGATGGCGGTTCGTATCGCGCGCATGTTTCCTGCCCCCGGCATGATGGCTACTGATCGAGGAAGGAGCGCATCTTGCGGCTGCGGCTCGGGTGCTTCAATTTCCTCAACGCCTTTGCCTCGATCTGGCGGATACGTTCGCGGGTCACGCTGAACTGCTGGCCGACCTCCTCCAGCGTGTGATCGGTGTTCATGCCGATGCCGAAGCGCATGCGCAGCACGCGCTCCTCGCGCGGGGTGAGGCTCGCGAGCACGCGGGTGACGGTTTCCTTGAGGTTGGACTGGATCGCCGCATCGACGGGGATGATGGCGTTCTTGTCCTCGATGAAATCGCCGAGGTGCGAATCCTCTTCGTCGCCGATCGGCGTTTCGAGGCTGATCGGCTCCTTGGCGATCTTCATCACCTTGCGCACCTTTTCCAGCGGCATGGAAAGACGCTCGGCCATTTCCTCGGGCGTGGGCTCGCGGCCCTGCTCGTGCAGGAACTGGCGGCTGGTGCGCACCAGCTTGTTGATCGTCTCGATCATGTGCACCGGGATGCGGATGGTGCGCGCCTGGTCGGCGATCGAGCGGGTGATCGCCTGGCGGATCCACCACGTCGCATAGGTGGAGAACTTGTAGCCGCGGCGATACTCGAACTTGTCGACCGCCTTCATCAGGCCGATATTGCCCTCCTGGATCAGGTCCAGGAATTGCAGCCCGCGATTGGTGTATTTCTTGGCGATGGAGATCACCAGCCGCAAATTCGCCTCGACCATCTCCTTCTTCGCAATGCGCGCCTCGCGCTCGCCCTTCTGCACCATGTTCACGATGCGGCGGAATTCGACCAGGCTCATGCCCGTCTGGCTGGCGATATCGGCGATCTCGGCGCGGATGCGTTCGACCGCATCGCCTTCGTTCTCCGCGAAGGCCGCCCACTTCTTGTCCTTCTTCGCATTGGCGGCGAGCCAGGCGTCGTCCAGCTCGTTACCGACATAGGCGTCGAGGAAGTCGCGGCGCTTGACCTTGTGCCGCTCGGCCAGCCGCAGCATCTGCCCGCCCAATGCCGTCAGCCGGCGGTTGAACGCGTAGAGATTGTCGACCAGATATTCGATCTTGGTCGCATGGAACTGCACGCTCTCGACCTCGGCGGTCAGCTCGTCGCGCAGCTTTTCGTACCGATCTTCCTTGGCCTTCGGAAAGTCCTCGCCCGAGGCGAGCACGTCCACGCGTTCGGCCTGCAGTTTCTCGAACTTCTTGAACAGGTCGGTGATGCGGGCGAAGCGTTCGAGCGCGTCTGGCTTCAGCGCCGCTTCCATCTGGGCGAGGGACATGGTGTTGTCTTCCTCGTCGTCGTCGTCGCGGCGCTTGGACGAACCTTCCTCGCCGTCCTCGTCGTCCTCGCCGTTGTCGCCCTCGTCCCCATCCTCGTCATCGTCATCGTCGCGGATGGTGGGGCCGGCGGTTTCCTCGGAGATTTCGCCATCGTCGTCGTCCTCGGCGCCTTCCTCCATCTTGTCAACGGGCGGCTCCTTGGACAGCATGGCATCGAGATCGAGGATCTCGCGCAGCTGCATCTCCCCCTCGTTGAGGGCCTCCGACCACATGATGATGGCATGGAAGGTGATCGGGCTTTCGCACAGACCGATGATCATCGTGTCGCGGCCCGCCTCGATGCGCTTGGCGATGGCGATCTCGCCCTCGCGGCTGAGCAGTTCGACCGCGCCCATCTCGCGCAGGTACATGCGGACAGGATCGTCCGTACGTTCGCCGGTGCCGGTGGTCTTCTTCTTCTCGGGGACGTTCTGCTTGGGCGTCTCGGCCTGCGATTCAGAACCGGTGGGCGCGATCTCCTCCGGACCGTCGTCATCCTCCTGCGCTTCCTCGTCGCTCTCGACGATCTGCACGCCCATGTCGGACAGCGCGGTCTGGATATCCTCGATCTGGTCGGCGCTCATCTGATCGGAGGGCAGCGCCTCGTTCAGCTCGTCATAGGTGACGTAGCCCTTGCGCTTGGCCTTCGCGATCATCTTCTTGATCGAGGCTTCGTTGAGGTCGATCAGGGGCGCGTCTTCGTTCGCCTTCTTGGTCTTGGCCTTGCTCGCCATAGATGCAGTCAATCCGTTTCCCGTTCGTCGCCCGCCGCCTCTTGCGCGCCGGACGATGAACCAAATGTGTCATGAGCCGGAGCGGCCCGTTTGCGTGCCATCTGCCCGAGTCGCAACTCTATTTCCAGCTTTCGTTTCCGCAACCTCTGCTGCTCGGCGAAAGCGCCTTCCGGATCATCTGCGAAACGGGCGGTGGCCGCGACGATAGCCGCCTCCAGCGCCGGCCTCTCGACCAGCAGGGACACGGCTTCGGCCAGATCCTCCCTCGCGTCGTCCGGATCTGAACCTTCGACGAGGAAGGAGAAACGGGCTTTATCCGGCGGCGGCGGCAGGATGCCTGCATGCGATATGGGCGATCCGGCAGCGTCTTCAAGCGTTTCGGCACGTTCCAGCAGATAATCGACCGCTTCTACCAGTTGCGGATCGCCAGACGCCAGCTTCAGCAAGCTGTCGGCATGTCGGTGAATCTCGTGCGGAAACCGAGCAAGACCATTCAGGACCGCTGCGGTCAACTTCCTTAAATTGTCGTCTCTATTGACAACGCGTTGCAGAACTGGGGTCAGTTTTCGCGTAAGTGCCTCGGTTTTGCGGAAGATTGCTTTTCGATTATCCTGCTGTTTCCGAAAGTGATCGCTATGCGATCTGCGTAATGCGAAAAATCTGGTTAGAAACCTTTCTTCAAGATGCTTCCTTTGAAATCGGTCCGAGATACCTTCGCCATGCCCGAGAAGCCGTGCCTTCAGATCGGAAAAACTATCGGTCGAGTTCAACTCTGATCTCGCGACTTCAAACTCCCATATGAAATCCTCTAGCGTTTTAGCGTCTCTAATTAGGTTCTCCATCGCGCTAGAACCCCGCTGACTAACCAGATCGTCCGGGTCCATCCCGGCGGGCAGGGTCGCGATCCGCAGCGAATGACCGGGGCGCAGCAGCGGGAGGGTCCGTTCCGCCGCGCGCATCGCGGCGCGCCGGCCGGCCTGATCGCCGTCGAGGCACAGGACCGGCTTGTCCGCCATCCGCCATAAAAGCTCGATCTGCTGTTCGGTGAGCGCCGTACCCATGGGCGCGACCGCATCCTCTATCCCGGCGGCGGCCAGTGCGATCACGTCCATGTAGCCCTCGACCACCACGACCCGGCCCGTCTTGCGCGAGGCGGCGGCGGCGCGGTGAATGTTGTAGAGCGTACGCCCCTTGTCGAAGAGCGGCGTGTCGGGACTGTTCAGGTATTTGGCAACGCCCTCGCGGTCTTCCAGGATGCGCCCCCCGAACGCGATCACCCGCTCGCGCGCATCCTGGATGGGCAGCATGACGCGGCCGCGGAAGCGCGCGTAGGGCAGCTTGTCCTCGACCTTTATCAGCAGGCCCGCCTCGATCAGCAGCGCATCGTCGAAATCGCCCAGCGCCTTGCGCATGGCCTGCCGGTCGTCGGGCGCGAAGCCGAAGCCGAACCGTTCTATCGTGCGCGGATCGAAGCCGCGACGATCGAGATAGGCGCGGGCCGCCTCGCCGGCGGGAGAGCGCAACTGACCTGCGAACCACCCCTGTGCGGCCTGCATAACGTCATGCAGCGTGGCGCGCTGCTCGGCCTTTTTCGCCGCGCGCGGATCGGGGGCGGGGACGTCCATGCCCGCTTGTGCCGCCAGCTCCTTGACGGCATCCATGAATTCCAGACCGCGCTGCTCCATCAGCCAGTCGATCGCGCCGCCATGCGCCTGGCAGCCGAAGCAGTGGTAGAACCCCTTCTGGTCGTTGACCGTGAAGCTGGGCGTCGCCTCGTTATGGAACGGACAGCAGGCTTTCCACTCCCGCCCGGCGCGCTGCAGCTTGGTGGTGCGGTTGATCAGCGTGGAGAGCGTGATCCGGCTCTTCAGCTCGTCCAGCCATTGGGGGGAGAGGGCCATGATCTACCAACCTGAGCGACGATGCGCGGCAAACTCCGCTTTCGCGGGCGGAACCAAACCGATCGTGCGGCACCCTAGCAAACGACCGACGCGCTACATACCCCCTGCAACCGCGTCCGCCGCATCGCGGTCGCCCGGCCACGGGGCATTCGCACTGGCGGTGAGCGAATCCATCTGCAACTCGTAGGCTTTTGCCGATCCTTCGGGCGGCTGCGTGGATTGCCAGAAGAAGGTCAGCGTTTCGCCATCGCGCCAGCCATCCCCGCCAACCACGCGCCATACCAGCTGGCCGTTGTCGAGCTGCACCTTGATGTCGGCATCGTCCCCCAGCGCCTCGCGCGCCTGTTCGACATCGTAGCCGATGACGTTGGCGAAGCCGGCGGCGGGCCGTGTCATGCGGAAGACCATCGTCTGCGGCACGGGGGCGGCCGGATCGGGGGCTTCCATGTCCGGACGACCGAGCCCGATGCGGTGGACATAGGTGTAGAGCGCGCCTTCGGCCTGCGCGGCGGTGTCGCACTCGCCCTCCGGCGGGGTGACCTGACCGGGCGCGGGATCGGCGTCGGCCTCCGCCATGTCATCCTCGCTACCTTCGGGAGCGGGGCAGGCCACGTAGCTGACCATCTGGCCCAGGACCGTGCCGTCCGCGGCGGTCAGCACGGTGGTCGTCTCCGGTCCCCCCGGGCCGGCGATGCGCGGGCCAAGCGGAATGTTGCGAAGCGCCGCGGCGACGAGCGTGCGCGGGCCGGCGTCCGTCGTGCTGGCGGTCGGCGTGGGCGCGGGCTGCGGCTCCGCGCCGCATGCTGCCAGCATTGGGCCGAGCGCGAGGGGGAGGGCGACAAGGCCGATCCTCACGACAGCGATTCCTTCACCAGCGCGCTCGCTCTCGTCATGTCGAGTTCGGCCCCGTGTCGCGCCTTCAGCTCGCCCATCACGCGGCCCATGTCCTTCACGCCGTCGGCCCCGGTATCGGCCTTCACCCGTTCGATGGCGGCGCGGGTTTGGGCCTCGTCCATCTGCTGCGGAAGGAATTCCTCGATCACGGCGAGTTCGGCCTTTTCCTGTTCGGCCAGTTCGGTACGCCCGCCCTCCTCGTACATCTGGATCGATTCGCGCCGTTGCTTGGCCATCTTCTGGAGAACGTCCGTCACCAGGGCGTCGTCATCCGCGCTCGCCTTGCCAGTCCGCTCCTCGATGTCGCGATCCTTAATCCTGGCGCTCACGAGCCTGAGGGCGGCGACCCGCTCCTTGTCCCTGGCCTTCATGGCGGCGACGGTTTCGGTCTTTATTCGATCACGCAGCATGGTGTTTCCTGTGGATGGTCTGGCGTCCTGATAGTGCAGTGCGCCGATAAGCCAAGTGTTCCTCGCGATGGCCGCTTGACGGGGGCCGCAACCGGGCCTAGCCGCTGGGACTTAGCACACATCACCGGTCACTTCTCTTCGGGAGCCCCCTATGGCGTTTTCCGCCTTTTCTTCTGCGCGTAGCACGGGGCCGACCGGCGTTCTTGTCCTTGCCGACGGCACGGTGATCCGTGGCCACGGCTTCGGCGCCACCGGGCAGGCGGTCGGGGAGGTCTGCTTCAACACCGCGATGACCGGCTATCAGGAAGTGATGACCGATCCGTCCTACGCCGCGCAGATCGTCACCTTCACCTTTCCCCATGTCGGCAATGTCGGCGCGAACCCGGAAGACGTGGAAAGCCGGGTGGAGGCGGCGGTCGGCTGCATCGTGCGCGAGGAGGTGACTGCCAGTTCCAACTTCCGCGCCAGCGCGCAGTTCGCCGAGTGGATGGCCCGGACGGGGCGGATCGGCCTGTCGGGCGTGGATACCCGCGCGCTGACCCGGCGTATCCGCATGAACGGCGCGCCCAACGCGGTCATCGCTCACGATCCGAAGGGCGAGTTCGATATCGACGCGCTGGTACGGCGCGCGCAGGACTTTCCCGGGCTGGAGGGCATGGACCTCGCCAGCCGGGTCAGCCGGGAGATCAGCGAGCGGTGGGAGGGCGGCCACTGGACGCTGGGCGAAGGCTACGGCGCCGCGCCCGAGGTGGAGCGCCCGCACGTCGTCGCCATCGATTACGGCAGCAAGGACAACATCTTCCGCAGTCTCGCCCGCGCCGGCGCGCGGGTGACGGTGGTGCCGGCGAAAATATCGCTGGAAGAGGTGCTGGCGCTGGAGCCGGACGGCGTGTTCCTCTCCAACGGCCCCGGCGATCCGGCGGCGACGGGCGCATACGCGGTGCCGGTGATCAAGGCGCTGCTGGAGCGCGACGTACCGATCTTCGGCATCTGCCTCGGCCACCAGATGCTGGCGCTGGCGGCGGGGGCGAAGACGGCCAAGATGCACCAGGGCCACCGCGGCGCGAACCACCCGGTCCAGCGCGTCGGGGAAGGGTGGGGCGACACCACCGGCCTCGTCGAGATCACCAGCATGAACCACGGCTTCGCGGTCGACGGCGACACCCTGCCTGATGGCGTCGAGCAGACGCATGTGTCGCTGTTCGACGGCTCCAACTGCGGCATCGCCATCAGCGGAAAGAAGGCGTTCGGGGTGCAGTATCACCCGGAGGCGAGCCCGGGGCCGCAGGACAGTTTCTACCTGTTCGAGAAGTTCGTGGGGATGCTGGGGTGAGTGAAACGGTCGATTATGATCGCGTCTGGCTTCCTCAGATTGTTTGGTATTGCAGGCTCATTGCTGACGATCGGAAGCTCAACATGGCTTTTGAACAATCGGGAGATAAGATTTGGACGTCGGTCGTCAATTACGATGAATTGGTGGAGCAAGTTCTCGATGTTCCGCTCGATATTCGGTTCAGCGCCATTCTTTCGACTTCGGCATCTGCCGATTTAAAGAAAGCTCTCGCGGAATTCCTAAATATGTTCACAGCGTTCGATGATGCGGTAGGTCGATCGGGTCGGCCTGATTTACAGTCGCGAGAGTGGCGCGAAATTCAAGCCCGTGCCCATGATGTTGAAGTGCTGGCCTTCGTTGAAGGGGTGGGTCGGTAATGCCCCAACGCACCGACATCTCCTCGATGCACGTTATCGACGCCGCGAACTCCCTTCCCCTTGGGGAAGAGTTGGGGATGGGGGTTCGGCGGTGGTGAGGGAGAGTGAGCTTTCTGGCGTGGTACACCCATCCCCCGGCCTCTTCCCTCTAGGGAAGGGGAGGCTGGTTGCGGGCGAGGTGGATTTCTTCGCTGATGACTTGCAGAACGCCTTCTGTGTTGGCGAGAACGTCGTTGTTCCAGAAGCGGATCACCCGGTAGCCGTGGGCCTCGATGATCTCCGTTCGCCCGGCATCGGTGATGCTTTCAGCGTGTTGCCCACCGTCGAGTTCGATTGCGAATCGCAAGGAACGGCAGGCGAAATCGACGATGAAGTCGCCGATCTGGTGCTGCCGGGTGAATTTCGCGCCGCAAAGCTGACTACCGCGAATATGCGACCACAAGCGCCTCTCGGCATCGGTTGGATCCTTGCGCAGGTTTCGCGCGAGGCTGGTCAATCGCTTCATTGTGAACGCCGTAACCCCATCCCAACCCTTCCCCAAGGGGAAGGGCTTTCGATAGCATCAAGGCCCTAAATGCCCAAACGCACTGACATCTCGTCCATCCTCGTCATCGGCGCCGGGCCCATCATCATCGGGCAGGCCTGTGAGTTCGACTATTCCGGCACGCAGGCGATCAAGGCGCTGCGCGAGGATGGCTACCGCGTTATCCTCGTCAATTCCAATCCCGCCACGATCATGACCGATCCGGACATGGCCGACGCGACCTATGTCGAGCCGATCACGCCCGAGATCGTCGCCAAGATCATCGCGAAGGAAAAGCCCGACGCGCTGCTGCCCACGATGGGCGGGCAGACCGCATTGAACTGCGCGCTCAAGCTGGACGAGATGGGCGTGCTGGCCGAGCATGGCGTGGAGATGATTGGGGCCAGGGCCGACGCCATCGACAAGGCAGAAAACCGCAACCGCTTTCGCGAGGCGATGGACGCGATCGGCCTCGAAAGCGCGCGCAGCGGCACGGCGCACGACATGGACGAGGCGCACGCCATCCTCGAGCGCACCGGCCTGCCCGCCATCATCCGTCCCAGCTTCACCATGGGCGGCACGGGCGGGGGCATCGCCTACAACCGCGCCGAGTTCGAGCAGATCGTGCGCCACGGCCTCGACGCCAGCCCGACGACAGAGGTTCTGATCGAGGAATCGTTGCTCGGCTGGAAGGAATACGAGATGGAGGTTGTCCGCGACAGGAACGACAACGCCATCATCATCTGCGCCATCGAGAACGTCGATCCGATGGGCGTCCATACCGGCGATTCGATCACCGTCGCCCCGGCGCTGACGCTGACGGACAAGGAATACCAGATCATGCGCTCCGCCAGCATCGCGGTTCTGCGCGAGATCGGCGTGGAGACGGGCGGATCGAACGTGCAGTTCGCGGTCAACCCGAAGGACGGCCGCCTGATCGTGATCGAGATGAACCCGCGCGTGTCGCGCTCGTCGGCGCTCGCCTCCAAGGCAACCGGCTTTCCCATCGCCCGCGTCGCGGCCAAGCTGGCGGTCGGCTACACGCTGGACGAGATCGACAACGCCATCACCGGCGCGACGCCCGCCAGTTTCGAGCCGACCATCGACTATGTCGTCACCAAGATCCCGCGCTTCGCGTTCGAGAAGTTCAAGGGCGTCGAGCCGAAACTGTCCACCGCGATGAAGTCGGTCGGCGAGGTCATGGCCATCGGGCGCAACTTCAAGGAATCGCTACAGAAGGCGCTGCGCGGTCTGGAGACGGGCCTCGACGGGTTCAACCGCGTCACCGAACTGGAAGGGCAGAGCCGAGAGATCATCACCGCCTCGCTGAGCCAGGCGACACCCGACCGCATCCTCAAGATCGGCCAGGCCTTCCGCGAGGGTTTCACCGTGGAGGAGCTGCACGCGATCACCTTCTACGATCCGTGGTTCCTGCGCCATATCGAGGAGATCATCTACGAGGAGCAGATGATCGGGCAGGATGGCCTCCCCAACGATGCCGACAGCCTGCGCCGCCTGAAGGCGATGGGCTTTTCCGACCGTCGTCTGGCAACGCTCGCGGTGCGCTCGGTCGGCGTTGCGGGCGGAATGGGCGAGACGCAGGCCAAGCGCTCGGGCCTGCTGCATGACGCCCTTCGCGCGATGGCCGGCGCGACCAGCGAGGAAGAGGTCCGCAAGCTGCGCCAGAAGCTGGGCGTGCTGCCCGTCTACAAGCGGATCGATTCCTGCGCTGCCGAATTCGAGGCGATCACCCCCTACATGTACTCGACCTACGAACAGCCGAGTTTCGGGGAAGCGGAGAACGAGGCCTGGCCGTCCGAGCGAGAGAAGGTCGTGATCCTGGGCGGCGGCCCGAACCGGATCGGGCAGGGCATCGAGTTCGATTACTGCTGCGTCCATGCCTGTTTCGCGCTCGCCGAGGCGGGGTACGAGACGATCATGATCAACTGCAATCCGGAAACGGTCAGCACCGATTACGACACCTCCGACAGGCTCTATTTCGAACCGCTGACGGCAGAGGACGTGCTGGAAATCCTGAGGGTCGAACATAGCCGCGGCACGCTCAAGGGGGTGATCGTGCAGTTCGGCGGGCAGACGCCGCTGAAGCTCGCCGGCGCGCTGGAACAGGCGGGCATTCCGATCCTGGGCACCAGCCCCGACGCCATCGACCTCGCCGAGGACCGCGAACGCTTCGCCAAGCTCGTCGGCAAGCTGAAGCTGACGCAGCCGATGAACGGTATCGCCAAGAGCCTGGACGAAGCGCTCGCGGTGGCGCACCGCATCGGCTATCCGGTGCTGCTGCGCCCCAGCTACGTGCTGGGCGGGCGGGCGATGGAAGTCGTCGACGGCGACGCGCAGCTCGAAAACTACATCGATACCGCCGTCACCGTTTCCGGCGACAGTCCCGTGCTTGTCGATCAGTATCTGCGCGATGCCATCGAATGCGACGTCGATGCGCTGTGCGACGGCGAACAGGTCGTGATCGCCGGGGTCATGCAGCATATCGAGGAGGCGGGCGTCCATTCGGGCGATTCCGCCTGTTCGCTGCCGCCCTACAGCCTCTCGCCCGACATCGTCGACGAAATGAAGCGGCAGGCCGAGGCGCTGGCGCTGGCTCTCGACGTGCGCGGGTTGATGAACGTGCAGTTCGCGGTGAAGGACGGCGTCGTCTATCTGATCGAGGTCAATCCCCGCGCGAGCCGCACCGTGCCCTTCGTCGCCAAGGCGACCGGGGCGCAGATCGCCAAGATCGCCGCGCGCGTCATGGCGGGGGAGATGCTGGCGGATCTGCCGGCGGTGAACATCGACATCCCCTACGTCGCGGTGAAAGAGGCGGTCTTCCCCTTCAACCGTTTTCCCGGCGCGGACCCGGTACTGACGCCGGAGATGAAATCCACCGGGGAGGTGATGGGGATCGATCTCGACTTCCCCACCGCCTTCGCCAAGTCGCAGATCGCCGAGGGCAGCAAACTGCCCAAGTCGGGCACGCTCTTCGTTTCCGTCAAGGACAGCGACAAACCGCACATCATGGAGCCGGTTCGCCAGCTGGCGCAGATGGGGTTCGACGTTGTCGCAACCGGCGGAACGCAGCGCTACCTGGCCGAGCAGGGTCTCTCGGTGGAACGGATCAACAAGGTCGCGGAAGGGCGTCCGCACATCGTCGACCGGATGATCGACGGCGACATAGCGCTCGTCTTCAACACCACCGAGGGCTGGCAGAGCCACCGCGACAGCCAATCGATCCGCGCTTCCGCGCTGGAAATGAAGATACCCTATTATACGACGGCAGCCGCGTCGGCGGCGGCGGCCCGGGCGATCGTCTCGGTCGATGCGAGCGCGCTTGAAGTGCGTTCCCTGCAAGACTATTATAGCCAGAGCTAAACGACACGATCCTCCCGCATTTCGATCCCCGCACCCGCCCGCTGTGGCGGGCAGGGGCACTTGGCGGCAGGCAAATGGAAAGACTGGGGTTTGCGATGCAGAAAGTGCCGATGCTGGCCGAGGGTTACGAGAAGCTGACCAACGATCTCAAGGCTCTGCGAGCGGAGCGTCCCAAGATCGTGGACGCCATCGAGGAAGCGCGCGCGCACGGCGATCTGTCCGAGAATGCCGAATACCACGCGGCCAAGGAACGGCAGGGCCAGGTCGAGGCGCAGATCGCCGATCTGGAAGACAAGACGAGCCGCGCGCAGATCATCGATCCGACGACGCTTTCGGGCGACAAGGTCGTTTTCGGCGCGACCGTGACCGTTCTGGACGAAGACGACAAGCCGTTGAAATACCAGATCGTCGGCCAGGCGGAGAGCGACGCGAAGAACGGCCGCGTGTCCTACGAAAGCCCGCTCGCTCGCGCGCTGATCGGCAAGAGCGTCGGGGAAGAGGTGGAAGTGACCGTCCCTTCCGGCGACAAGTTCTACCTCATCGACAAGATCGAGTTCGTCTGATCTTCCCCGGGGGCGTGCGCCCCGACGGCGCCCTCTTCCTGCCGCATCACTCGCCCGGCAGATCGGGTTCGAGCAGCCGGTGCAGATGCACGATGACGTATTTCATCTCCGCATCGTCCACGGTACGCTGGGCCCATCCGCGCCATGCTTCCTCGGCGGTTTCGTAGTTGGGGAAGAAGCCGACGACGTGCAGATCCTTCAGATCCTGAAACTGCAGACCGCGCGGATCGGTGACGCGTCCACCCATCACCAGGTGAAGAAGTTGCTGATCTTGCTTGGCGGGTTTGTCGGCCATGCCGGTATCGTCCTGTCAAGATGGGAGTGAATGGCTAAAACGCCCCGGCACCTACCGGCGAAAAGCCGACAGGTGCAAGGGCGCTTTTGCCGGAAGGGCGGGGACGATCAACCGCGGCCGAAGGCACGCGCTATGCGCTTGCCGGTTTCTCGGCTGGCAATCCTCGCGGCGTCGCTGGACTTGTCGGCGCGGTAGGCAGCCTCCCTGCGCAGGGCACGGGTCTTGTCGCCGACCGTATCGCCGAAATCGCTGGCGCGCCGGCGACCGGCCCGGCCGATATCTTCCGCATCGTCGGCAATATCCGCCGCGAAGGCCGAGGCGATTTCCGCTGCGACCGCAGCCAGCCCCATCGCCTTCGCCCCGCCACGGGCGGCGGCCTGTCGCGGGCCCTTGAAGAGGCCGGCGATGAGAATGCCGAGCGCCACGCCGCCGGCTGCGGCGGTCAATGGATGTTCCTTGACGAAATCGGTGAAGGCATCGGTCGCCTCACCCGCCTTTTCAGATGCCTTTTCGGTGAAGCTTTGCTGATTGCGCGCGTCTTCGCGGGCCTCGGCAGCGGCGATGCGAGCCTTGATCTCGGCACGTTTGGGATCGTTCATGTGGTGTCTCCGGGTGTGTTTCGTGTCGTGTTTCCAACGGGCTACTCGCGTGAAATGTTCCGCAGCGCCAGCGTCTGCTGGGAGGAGTTCAGGTGAGGTCTTCGCCGTGGAGAAGCCAGTCGGCAAAGCCCTCGAGACTGTCCCTGAACAGCCAGGCAACCACCGCCGCTATGCCGAGGGCGGCCCCGGCCGAAACCTGCCCGCGGTTGTCGTCGGCGTAGTCGATCGCGGCGTCCTTCAGGTCGCCCGCCCCTTCGCGGGTTCGGTCGAGCAGTCTTTCCCCGATATTGCGCGAGGATCCTTCGCCGGTGATATCGGCCTTGAGGTTCCGGATGTCCTGCTTGACCATCCTCTTGGCGCGCATCCGCAGCGCGCGATCCTCTCGCAGCGCGAATTCCAGTCTATTCATGATCGGAAATCCCTTCGGCATGCGTATCGAGAGTGCGTCGCATGTGCTCGATCGCTCCTCGTGCCTTCCGGACAAGAAGATAGGCGACCACGCCAAGAGCAAGGACGACGACCGCAGTTGCCCCCCATGCGGTAATCAGCGGGGTCAGGGCGATGATGAGACCGATGCTGAGCGCGATCGCGGCAATCAGCGCCACGATACCGGCCCCGGCACCGAAAATCGCCGCCGTCTTGATCCGGTCCGCCACGAATTTCGCGCGGCTCTTCTGAAAGGAAACCTCGGTATCGACATAGGTACGCACGTCGTCGACAAGCGCTTCGACGTCGTCGAACAGGGAATCGTGCACCTGCCGGGATACCGCCTCCCCATCGGCAGAGCCCACCGTATCGACGGGCTCTGTCACGGGATTTTCGCGCGGATACTCTTCCGCGACGCCGGTTGGCGGGGCGAGGTTGGCGTCTGCTCTCGTGGCCACCGGGTCTTAGCGGAACAGGCGGGCGAAGAAGAAACCGGCGACGGCCGCAAGGCCGACTGCGGTGGCGGGGCTGCGACGGATCGATTCGCGCGCTTCCTCGCTCAGTTCCTCGATGCTCTTCTCGTCGAGCTTGCGGGCGTTTTCCTGCAAGGTGCGCGAGGCGCTGCGGGCGTAATCACCGTATTTGGGGCCCAGCTTTTCGTCCAGCGTCGCCGCGTTGTCGTCGATGACGCGAGAAAGACCGGACAGAGCCTCGCTCGCCTTGTGCTTGCCCTCGACCGAAAGTTCGCTGGCCTTAGTCTTGGCGCTGGTGCCGTAACCTTCGCCGCGAGCCCTGGCCTGTTCACGATATTCGCGACCGCGGGCCTTCGCCTCGTCCCCGAGAGCGGCTGCGCCCGCCTTCGCCTCGTCGAGGGCGGCGCTGAAGCGGCTCTTGGCTTCGGACGTTCGCGGGGAGGTGGAAGCCGTTCCCGCCTCGGCGCCTGTTGTGGCGGTGGAGGGAGCCGTCGTCGCCGTCGCTGTCTTGGCGGTTGTCGGAGTGGTCGTCGTAGCGGTCGTGGCCGGGGTGGTTCCGGTCGTATTGGGCGTGTCTGCCATTCTTCGAACCTTTCTATGAGAGGGGTCGTCGCCCTCAGGTTGCAATGTGTTATGGGTGCAATACACCCGCGTTCACGAAATCAACGCGTATTGCAACGCAATGTTCCGCCGCATAGGAGGCAGTCGAAATCGAGAGCAGGAGCCTTGCGCAATGACCGCCATCATCGACATTCACGCACGGGAAATTCTCGACAGCAGGGGCAATCCCACGGTCGAGGTCGACGTCCTGCTGGAGGACGGCAGCTTCGGGCGCGCCGCCGTCCCTTCGGGTGCCTCGACCGGTCGGCACGAGGCCGTCGAACTGCGTGACGGCGACCCTGATCGCTACATGGGAAAGGGCGTGTCGCAGGCCGTCGCCTCGGTAAACAATGCCGTCGCCGACCTGATCGTACTGGGCCCGGATGCGGAGAACCAGCGCGACATCGACATGGCGCTGTGCGAACTCGACGGGACGGACAACAAGAGCAAGCTGGGCGCGAACGCCATTCTCGGCGTCAGCCTCGCGGTGGCCAAGGCGGCGGCGAACGCCCGGGGGCTGCCGCTCTACAGCTATGTCGGCGGTGTTTCGGCGCATGTCCTGCCGGTACCCATGATGAATATCGTCAATGGCGGCGAACATGCCGACAATCCCATCGATATTCAGGAATTCATGGTCATGCCCGTTGGCGCGGAAAGCCTGGCGGAGGCGGTGCGCTGGGGGTCGCAGATCTTCCACACGCTGAAGAAAGGCCTGGCCGAGAAGGGGCTTGCAACGTCCGTCGGGGACGAGGGCGGTTTCGCTCCCGCCATCCCCGGCACGCGCGACGCGCTCGATTTCATCATGGCGTCGATCGAGAAAGCGGGCTTTGCGCCGGGCGAAGACGTCGTGCTGGCGCTCGACTGCGCCTCGACGGAATTCTTCCGCGACGGCAAGTACGAGATCTCGGGCGAGAACCTGTCGCTCTCGGGTGACGAAATGGCCACCTATCTCGCAAGGCTGTGCGACGATTACCCCATCCGGTCGATCGAGGACGGGATGGCCGAGGACGATCTCGACGGCTGGAAAGCCCTGACCGAGATGCTGGGCGACCGCGTGCAACTGGTCGGTGACGATCTGTTCGTGACCAATCCGGCCCGGCTGTCCATGGGGATCGAGCGCGGACTGGCCAATTCTTTGCTGGTGAAGGTCAACCAGATCGGTACGCTGACCGAAACGCTGGCGGCCGTCGATATGGCGACCCGCGCCGGCTATACCAGCGTCATGAGCCACCGTTCGGGAGAGACGGAGGATGCGACCATCGCCGACCTCGCCGTCGCGACCAATTGCGGGCAGATCAAGACCGGCTCCCTCGCGCGGTCGGACAGGCTGGCAAAGTACAACCAACTGATCCGTATCGAGGAAGAGCTGGGCGACAGCGCGGTCTATGCCGGTAAGGGCTGTTTCGGACGGATCGGCGGCTGACCCGGGGGCGACGGGCCAACCGCCGACCCGCGATCAGATAACGTCCGCAAAATCGAGAATGTTGCGAAGGTTCCTGATCGTCCCCCCGGAACCGGGATCGACGTCGATGCCGTTCGCCCTGACCGCGGGATCGGGGCTGTTGTTGAGGTAGGAATTCGGATCGGCCTTGATGAAGAACAGGATCGTCTCGCACACGATCCGGCTGCCGAGCTCTCCCAGGTGTTCCCCGTCCTGCTGGACCGCGGCCTCGCGCAGAAGGTAGTACCACAACGGCGTGCGATGATCGAAGAAGTTGTCCCGAAGTACGTCTGCGATTGTCCCGTCCTCGCCATCGGTCATTTCCCTGGCCGTAAGCGGCCTCACGGCGAACGCGTCGGCGACTGCCTGCCCGGTCGGCACCGACAGGTTGAAGGCGCGCACCAGGTTCGAGCGCGCCAGGTGCCCCAGAACCGGATCGCTGGCCCGATCGCCAAGCGGTAGCTGGAACAGGCCTCGCGCCAGCTTCGTGTCGATCTTGCGCGCCATCTGCGTGGTGCCCCCGGGATCGACGAACCGGTTCCAGTCGATCACGAAGTCGGCCTTCAGATGGCCGTCCGGCTCGAAATAGACCGGATCGCTGGTGGCGGGATCGAGCTGGCCCGCCGGCCCGAGGAGCTTCATCACCTCGATTTCGGCAGCTGCGCCGTTCAACTTGTAAAACGGCCGGATCATCGAATGACCGAAGCGAAACGCGCTGGTCGAGAATTCGAGCGGCATGAAGGCCGATGCGCGGCCCGCCGTAGCTCCCAGAAAGCGGGGTCCATTGGCGAGCGTATCGTCGACGATGTAGGGATCGCAAACCCGCTTCAGGTAATCGTTCACGACGACGTATTGGTAAGCCCAGCGCACGAGCTGGCGAGCGCGGATATATCCCGCACGCGGATCGCCGCCCTGCGCGGCCAGCACCTTGTTGTAGAATTCGATGAAGGCGAACTGGATCTGGCTTACCACCAGATTCTCGTCGTTGCGCGCGTCGGGAATCACCGCCTGCCGCCCATCTTCCCGGGGCAGGTCGCGCCTGCCGCTTCCGGTGTCGACGAAGCGCAACAATGAATAGTCGCTATCATATAGCCTGTCGGACTGCGTCACGGCGCCTGGCGCCAGCGCCGGACCTTCGCCAAACACGGAATCAAGGTCGAGTTGCGGCCGCCGTCCGTTCGTCAGGCCTTGCACGACCGCGTCAGGGTCGACGGGGAATGCCGCTTCGTTCGCGCCGATCCGGCTAAGACTGGTATCGCGGTCGGTGCGCGCGGTAATGTCGTGGTCGATGAACTGACCGAAATAGGTATAAATGGCCGGAATATCGGAATCGAGATCGGGATGCGCCTCACCGATCTTGCCCGGGTCGGCCATCGCGCTGCCGAGCGCTCGCAGGCCGTGCAGCGTGGCTTCCGACCGCGGAAGCAGACAGGGAAGCGAACGGGCGGCTTCGGGAAACATGTAGTCGAACGGCGTGGAAAACAGGATCTCCTCTTCGGAAACCAGTCCCAGCATATGCGTGACTTTTTCGAACATGACACCTCCCTCTCCGGGAAGCGTGCCTCCCGGATTTGCAGCGCTTGATACGATTTTCGGGTGCGACTCGTGTTGTCCGGCACGAGGATATGCGCGCCATGGACCGGCGCAATCGCGTTAACTTTTGTTGAAAGGAATGCGTCGGCGGGACGGCGAGAAAAGGAAATCGAATTGCGTCAGAGCGCCGGACAGATATCCCGCGCCGCAAGATCGTTTGTCGTCGCGTTCCGTTCGCAATGTCCGCGCGAAGTTTTTGCGAAGCGCCGCTATTGCTGCGCATCCGGGCGAAAAAACGCCCCGGCTCGGCGCAGGATCATCCGGCGGGCGCCCGCTCTTCCTCGGCCTCGACTTCTTCCTCGATCGCCTCCTCGATGGGTTCGATCCGCTCCATCACCTTGCGGTTCTTCCGACTCAGCAGATACTGCCAGACGCCCCAGGCATTTATGAGCAGGAGGATCGCGTTCATCGCCGCGATCGGCATCGCATCCGTAGTCAGACCGGAAACGATCCAGATTACGGACACGGCGCAGAACAGGATGAAGCCCCAGCCGGTCGCCTTGCGCCCGAGATCGGCGGCGATCGTTCCGGCCGCCAGCATCGTTCCGATCGCGGCGATCCATTCGAGAGGTCCGTTCATACCGGAAGGCAGCGCGTGAAGGGGCGGGGCGTTCCACGCGCAACAAGGACACGATCTTTATCAAGTCGCGATGCACATCGAAATGTGACGCGGTTTGACCAGACGCGATTAAGGGCACTTCATCCCCCGAGGGGTGCCCGATCAGAGCCGAACCTGTCCCTCATCGTTCTTTTCCGGGCCGACTTCGCACGCCGTATACCACGCTGCGGATCAGCGAAAACGCTCCTGCAATTCGAGCAGTCGAACCGCGGCCCGGGCCGCCTCTCCGCCCTTGTCCTTTTGCCCGGGATCGGCTCGAACCCGCGCCTGATCCTCGTTCTCCACGGTCAGGATCCCGTTGCCGATAGCAATGCCATCCATCGTCAGCGCCATGATCGCGCGCGCGCTCTCGCCCGCGACGATCTCGAAGTGATAGGTCTCGCCGCGGATGACGATACCCAGCGCGACGAAACCGTCATATCGGCCGCTCTCTGCCGCCAGCGCTATGGCACCCGGGATCTCCAGCGCGCCGGGGACGCTCAGAACCTCGTGCTCGTGCCCTGCCGCTTCGAGTGAAGCCGTCGCACCCCTGACGAGCATGTCGTTGAGATCGCCGTAGAAACGCGCCTCCACGATAAGAAATCGAGCCATCAGCTATTCCTTTCGCAAGCGATTGGGCGCTCGCCCACGATGGACAGATCGTACCCTTCGAGGCCGACGAGAGAGTGCGCGGTGTTGGTCAGCAGAATCATGTCGTGAACCCCCAGTTCCGCCAGAATCTGCGCCCCGACACCGTAGTCGCGCTGTTCGGCGGGGAACTTTGCATCGTCCGGCTCCCGTCCGGCCCGCAACCGGCGGATGGCGTTGGAGGGATAGGCGCCGCTGGGGCGGTTGATCAGCACCACGACGCCGGCCCCCTCCTCGCCGATCATCCGCATCGCTCCCTCGAGCAGCCCGGCACGCGCGGTATCCTGCGCGAAGACATCGTCGAACACGGAAAGGGCGTGCATCCGCACGAGGGTGGGGCGGGCCGGGTCGATATGGCCCTTGACCAGTGTAAGTGTCTCTTCCTGGGTGGCCTTGTTGAAGAAGCTTATCGCGCGCCAATCACCACCCCAGCGGCTCTGGAAGCGCTCTTCCTCGCGCTTGACGACCAGATGATCGTGCTGCCGCCGATAGGCGATCAGATCGCTGATCGTCCCGATCTTCATTCCGTGTCGACGCGCGAAGCGCATCAGATCCTCGAGGCGGGCCATCGATCCGTCCTCGTTCATGATCTCGCAGATCACCCCGCTCGGGTTGAGGCCTGCCAGGCGCGAGATATCCACAGCCGCTTCCGTATGACCGGCGCGCACCAGCACGCCGCCTTCGCGCGCCTGAAGGGGAAAGACGTGACCAGGCGTCACGATATCGTCGGCCGTTCGGGCGGCATCGATAGCGACCGCCACCGTGCGCGCGCGATCGGCGGCGCTGATCCCCGTCGTCACGCCCTCCTTCGCCTCGATCGAGACGGTGAAGGCGGTCTGATGCTGTTCGCGATTGTTCCGCGACATGGGTTCGAGGCCGAGCGCGGCAACACGCTGCCGGGTCAAGGCCAGGCAGATGAGCCCGCGCCCGTGCGTCGCCATGAAATTGATTGCGTCGGGCGTAACCATCTGTCCGGGTATGATGAGATCGCCCTCGTTTTCCCGGTCCTCGTCGTCCACGAGAATGAACATCCGGCCGTTGCGCGCTTCCTCGATAATATCCTGGCTTCCGACAAGGACAGGGGTTGCATCGTTTTCCTCAAGGAACCGGTCGAGCTTGTTCAGCGTCTCGCTGGTCGGATTCCACCCTTCCTCGTCGCAATCGCGCAGGGTGTTGGCGTGAAGGCCCGCCGCCCGCGCCAGTCCTGCCTTGCTCAGCGTCCCTTCGGCGACGATCCGCCGCACCTTGTCTATCGTTGCAGTCATCACGGCACCTTATCACATTCTAATGTGATAGCAAGGTGCGAACCTCACATTGCCCACGCGCATTGACGCTTGCACCTGCTACGCCGGCGCTGCATGGAAAGCCGATGGACGCATCTCGCGAGCATCCCGACCGCCTTGTCGACAGTTTTCGCGAGGCCATGCGGCACGTCGCCTCGACGGTCTACGCTGTCACGACCAACGACGAGGGCAGGCGGTACGGCATTCTCGCAACCGCCGTCAGTTCGCTCAGCTTCGCCCCGCCTTCGGTGCTGGTATGCGTGAACAGAACCGCTTCGTTGCACGATCCGCTGGCGCGGGCGGAGCGTTTTTGCGTGAACGTTCTGGGCCTGGGCAACCGCGACGTGGCCGAACACTTCATGCGGCCCGAGGCCGATCGCTTCGCGGTCGGGAAGTGGGAAGAAGACCTGGGCGTCCCCGTCCTCGCGACCGCTCAATCGAGCCTCATCTGCCAGACCGCCCATCGCCAGATATTCGGAACGCACACCATCTTCATCGGCGAACTGCTCGCTGCCAGCCATCGAGAGGACGCCACGCCGCTGACCTATTTCGATCGCAACTACATCGACATAAGCCGCGCCCCCGAGCGCCCCTGACTGACGGATCAGAACGCGCGATCGCGCATGGTCAGCAGATGCCCGGGCCAGCTCGGGCCGCGCCCCGCAGGCAGATACATCGCAATCTCCCGGGCAACCAGATCCGCCCGGGCGCTCTGCGAGGGGTAGATCAGGCTCGGAAGGATGCCACCGCCCACGTGGCAGCCTTCGGGCGAATTCCAGAATCGCACGATAGCCGCAGGATCATAGCCGGCATTGGCGAGCAGATGGACCGAAAGCCGGTCCGCCTCCACTTCTGCCATGCGGTTGACCTGCTGATTGCGCCCGACCTCCGCGAACAGTCCGTTCGTGATCCCGGCGGCCTCTTTGCGCTCCCGGTGGTGGAGTATGTTGTGGGCGAGTTCGTGGGCCACCACGATTGCAAGCTGCTCGTCATCCAGAGCCGTCGCAAGACCGGCCCCGATCTGCACCACGCGGCCGTCCGATCGCGCCTGCTCGCCGTCGCCCGCCAGGATTTCGACCAGTGAACGGCACCCGGCCAGCGGATCCAGGATCACGTCGCGGCGTTCGCCATCCCGACTTACCGTGAGGGTGATTGGTTCCGAAGGAGCCTGGTCGGCGAGGATTTCGAATGCCGCTTCGCGCAAGTGGCTTTCGTCAGACGTGCCGAGCGTGCTCGTCGCTTCGCCGTTGATTGCCACTATACCGTCGTCGCGCAGTAAACCGGCCTTCGATGCGGGGGAGTGGGGCAGCACGGCCGCAATCGCCAGTTCGCTCTCCGCGAACCGGCCGCGGGCGGAGCCATTGGCCCGGTATTGATCGGCGCTGTGCAGCAGGAGTCCGGTAATCGGCATCTGTCTATCGCAAAGGCTCGCATTGGCGTGCATGAGGCGCTCGGCAATCTCCGCGAGGCGCAGATCCTGCTCCTCGAGCGCGCTCCACGCCCCCGCGTCCTGCGCCTTGGCAAGCTGCGGCGTGACACCTGTCCCGACAGTCGCGGTGGCGATAGCCATCGACCCGGCAAGGGCGAAAGAGAGTCGAGACATTACGCGGGAACCCTTATAACGCTGGAAAGATGGGCGGTGATAATCAGGTTTTAACCTTGCATCCGGCAAGTGAACTGCGCAGGAACGGTCCTTGCCGACAGGCGTAAAGGGATTGTTCCGCTTTCACACAAGGGATTGAAGTTTATGTTTTTTCGCAAAGCTCTATTCGGACTGGCATCGTCCGGCCTAATGCTCGGCAGCACGATGGCAGCCGCGGCGCCCTCAGCGTCGCCCATCACCGGCGAGCGCGAAGCGACGCCGATCACGCAGGCTGACGACATGGGCGGCATGGGACTTGGCTGGCTCATTGCGCTGCTGGTTGCCGCGGGCGTTGTCGCGGTGATCGTCACCGACGACGGGAATGACCCCGTCAGCCCGTAGGTTCGGCGCACTTATCAGGTAATCGCGGAAGGCGGGCCGGAAGGTCCGCCTTTTTCGTAACCGCGACCACCCAAAAAGCTACTGGACAACCTACGCACGCGACGCCGAAATTCGGATCGGAAGTTGTCTGGAAACTGAGAGGGAATGGTGGACGCACTAGGGCTCGAACCTAGGACCCGCTGATTAAGAGTCAGCTGCTCTACCAACTGAGCTATGCGTCCACACCGGCATCAGGGCCGCCCGCATCGTGTTGCGGAGAGGCGCCCATATAGCGGCTGTTTTCGACTTGAAAAGACCTTGTTTCAAAAACCTGTCCGGCGACCCTGCCGGTTCCACCGTTCGACCATCATGATCGAGCCCACGCAGATCATGTTCGTCATCATCGACGAACCGCCGTGGCTCATGAACGGCAGGGGGATGCCGACGACGGGGGCAAGCCCCATGACCATCATGAGGTTCACGGCGACGTAGAAGAAAATCGTGGCAGTCATGCCACCCGCCAACAGGCGGGAGAACCGGTCGGGCGCGTCGCGCGCAACCAGCAAGCCCCAGCGCAGGACGATTCCGAAGATGAGAAGGACGAGGAGCCCCCCCAGCAGTCCCCATTCCTCCGCCATCGTGGCAAAGACGAAATCGGTGTGTGGCTCGGGAAGGTAGTCCAGCTGGCTTTGCGACCCCTGACCAAAGCCCTTTCCGGAAAAGCCGCCCGAACCGATCGCGATCTTCGACTGGATGATATGATACCCGCTCCCCTGCGGATCGCTTTCGGGATCGAGGAAGGTCAGGACACGCTGCTGCTGATAGGGTTGCAGGCCGAAGAAATAGGCGACAGGCGCAAGCACGACGGCGGCAACGCCGCCGCCCACGAACCACTTCATCGGGATGCTCGCCAGGAACATCAGCACGATGCCTCCGAACCCTATGGCCAGCGCCGTGCCCAAGTCGGGTTGGAGAAGAACGAGTCCCATCGGCAGGGCCATCAGGGCCAGGGGCACCAGCAACGCGCGCCAGCTGTTGATGAGCCCGACGGGGAGGGCGCTGAAGAAAGCCGCGAGGATCAACACGATACCGGGCTTCATGAGTTCGGAGGGCTGGAGAACCAGCGGCCCGAGTTGCAGCCACCTCTGGCTTCCCCCGCCCAGCGCGCCGACTGCTTCCACCGCCATGAGCAGCAGGAGAATGACGACGTAGACAGGTACCGCAGCCATCTTCGCCCAGTGCTGGGGGAAGTAGGACATGATCAGGGCCATCACGAGGAAGATTGCGAAGCGCAGCAGCTGCGACGAGGCGTAGGGCGTCATCGAGCCACCGGCGGCCGAATGCAATACGGCTGCGCTGAAGGCCACCAGGAGCGTCAGGGGTAGAACGACCCTCCACGGAAAGGTAGCGAGGGCCGGAGGGAGAGTCAGACCGTTCCTCACGTCGTCACTCGCGCTGATGCGTCTCGTGCGGGGGCAGACGCCGGCGTCGGCTCGGCGCGCGGATTGGCTTCGCCACGCGGTGTGAACGCCCCGGTATCGGGCGCGCTCGGGGCGACAGTCGCGGCCCGCGCTTCGGCATCCACCTGCTTGGCGAGCGTAATGGGCGGGGGAGGGGGCGGTATGTCGACCCCGGCAGCTGCGGCGTACTGGGCGTAGTTGCGATCGAGTCGTTCCTGCGCGGTCCCGCCCCACTGCTCTTCCAGCGCATGCAGGGCTTCCAGCCCCTTCTGCGGGGCTAGCAGGAAAGTCATGACATCGCGCGCCACCGGATAGGCGGAACCCGAACCACCGCCGTGCTCGATGACCACGGCTCCCGCATACCGAGGATTGTTGAACGGCGCGAAGAAAATGAAGAGACCGTGATCGCGGTACTTCCACGGCCCGCTCTTGCCGTTGGAGAGATTGAGTCCCACGACCTGCGCGGTGCCGGTCTTGCCGGCCATCAGGACATCATCGATCGGCAACCGGGCACGCCCCGCCGTGCCGGGACCGTTGATCACGTCCTTCATCGCGTTCTGAATGATCTGAACGTGATCACCATGAAAGTTCATGCTGTCGAACCGCGGCGTCGTGCCGTCAAGCACCAGGCGTGGCATGACCTTCTCGCCGGTCGCGATGCGACTGGCATAGACCGCCAGTTGCAGCGGATTGAACAGCATGTAGCCCTGCCCGATGGTCGCATTCACGGTATCGAACGCCTGCCATTCGCGCCCGTACTTCTCCATCTTCCATTGCGGGTCGGGCACCGTGCCGTAGAACTGGCTCACGACCGGGAGGGGGAATTCCTGACCTAGTCCGCAACGGCGCGCCATATCGGCGATGACGTTCATGCCCAGCTTCTGTGCGAAGTGATAGAAATAGACGTCGCACGACTGGTAGATGCCCTTGGCCATGTCCACCGTTCCGTGCCCGCCGCGTTTCCAGCAGTGAAACACACGATTGCCAACCCGAAGGCCGCCAGTGCAGACGGTGGTTTCGTCCGGCGAAAGGCCCGCCTCGAGAAACGACATCGCGACCATCGGTTTCACGGTTGACCCGGGGGGATAGAGGCCTTTCAGCGTCTTGTTGCGCAAGGGAACGCGGTCGTTTTCGCGCAGCATCGAATATTCGACGCTGCCGATACCGTCGGAGAAACTGTTGGGATCGAAGCTGGGCATGGATGCCATGCACATCAGGTCGCCGGACTTGCAGTCCATGATGACGACCGATCCCGATTCCAGACCCAGCCTGCGTGCGGCATAATCCTGCAACGGTCCGTCGATCGTCAGCCGGACGGGATCGCCCTGCACGTCTTCGCGGGTTTCAAGGTCGCGCACGATCCGACCGGAGGCGGTCACCTCCACGCGGCGGGCCCCGGGTTCGCCGCGCAGCCTCGCCTCGAACTGACGTTCCAGTCCATCCTTGCCCATCTTGAAGCCCGGAGTGAGCAGCAGGGGTTCGGGGTCTTCCTCGTATTCCTCGCGGCTGGGTGCGCCGACATATCCGATGAGATGGCCAACCGCCGGACCGGTTGGATAATAGCGGGAGAAACCACGCTGGGGTATCACGCCCGGCAGTTCCGGCAGGCGGACGCTGACCGCCGCGAACTCTTCATAGTCGAGGCCGCTTGCCACGGGAACGGACGAAAAGCCGGTTGCCTCGTCGAGCTTGACGCGAAGATCCCGCTTCTCGACATCGGAGAAGTTGAGCAGATCGCCGAGCAGATCGACGGTCCTGTCGGGATCGTGCAACCTTTCGGGAATGATGTCGACGCGGAAATCCGCGCGGTTCGAGGCTAGCGGAGAACCGTTACGGTCGAGGATCCATCCGCGACGCGGGGGAATGAGCGACAGGTTGACCCTGTTGCTCTCCGCCTCCATTTCGTACTTCTCGTTCTCGGCGACTGCGATGTAACCCATCCGGGCCGCGAGCAACACGCCGATCCCGCCCTGCATCGCGCCCACGAAGAAGCTACGCCTGTCGAAGACGTGCTTCAGCGAATTGGACGTGAGGTTCTGTTCCATATCGTCAGCCCAGGCGCTTGACCCGCGCCAGCCGCAGCCTGTCCAAAAGGGAAACCATGCTTGCTATAATGGGAAACAGGATGATCGAGAGCAAGACCTGCGGGAGCAGCAGGGGGAATTGGGACAGCGCCAGGGCCGAGCCCGAAAACACCGCACTTGCCGTGAGATAGACGGTGACGAACAGGGCGGCTGTCAGCCAGTCCTGCCAGAAACCGCGCCATGGAAAGCGAACCTCGAGAACGTCAAGCGCGATCATGGTAAGGGAGAACAGCAGGATGCCGCTCCCGAGGGGCTGCCCGGAGAACAGGTCGTCGGCAAATCCCAGCGGCAGGCCCGCCCACATCGGTAGCAGACCCGGACGTGCCAGACGCCACGCCAGGAGGAATAGGTAACCGAGCGGCGGAAGCAGCGGCGCGGGCGCTATGATCGGCAGCAAGGGGGTCAGCGATCCGAAGAGTATCGTTATCCAAGGCAGGCCGTAGGCAAGAACGGGCGAGTGGTCGCGGTTTATCTTGCGTCCGAAAACGTCGCTGCGCGCGCTTGGGTTAAGCCGTTCCATCAATCTGCGTCGGCATTCGATGCGCCGGCCACCGGGTCTGCGGCATCGTCATCATCGACCGGCATTTCCGTTCGCAGGGGTGCGTCCATCGCGTCGATGACATCGGGTTGCCAGATTTCCTCGACCACCACGTAATCGGTTGCCGCGGGGTTGGACAGCAACTGACCGATCGCACCGTCATCGGTGATCTGCGTAACCATCGCCACCGCCACCCCGGGCTTGAACAGGCCCCCCGCGCCCGACGTTACGAAGATATCCCCCTCCTCGAGCGGATTGATCCCAAGGTTGATGAGACGCAGGCGAAGCGAACCGTCCGCACGGCCTTCGGCAAAAGCCACGACATCGTCCGTCGCGCGGCGAACCGGTACGACGCTTTCCTGATCTGTAAGCAGCAGGACGCGCGAGGATGTCGCGCCCGCTTCGAGAATGCGCCCGACGAGCCCGGTGGGCGATGCGACGGGCATTCCAACGGTAACGCCGTCCCGCCGTCCGGCGGAAAGATAGGCGAAGCGGCGCGTGCTCGATGCTGTCGAACCGATCAGCCGACCGGTCGCGACTACATCCCGCTCGTCTCGAGCCATGCCGAGAACGGCTTTGAGACGCGCGTTTTCCTGTTGCAGAGCGCGCGCTTCGGTCAGCTTGACGCGCGCGATGCGTATTTCCCGCTCAAGATCAACATTCTTGCTGCCCGCATTGTAATATCCGGCAATCGCCTCGAAAATGTTGCGCGATTCCACGCGTGTCGCCGCCCCCGCTTCGCCGACCGGTGCGGTCACGTCGGCAGCCATTGAACGCAGGCCGTTGAAGGTTTCGGGACGCCACAACGAAATGATGAGCAGCAAAGCGCCCAGGATCGCGCCCAGACCCGCCAGCACATAGCCGGCGAACAGCCCAAGCTGCGCCTTCTTGTTCGATCCCGATCGCTGCGTCGATGGCGGTGCCATTTAGCGCGCGCCCCCCATACTTGCCGCTCAGGCGGTCATCAGGACGCCGCGATAGATCGGGTCTTCCATAGCCTTGCCGGTGCCGATGGCGACACAGGTCAACGGGTCTTCCGCAATGGACACAGGGAGGCCTGTCTCTTCCTTGATATGATCGTCCAGGCCGCGGATAAGGGCGCCGCCTCCAGTCAGGACAATGCCCTGATCAACGATGTCGGCCGCCAGCTCGGGCGCAGTATTCTCCAGCGCGATGCGCACGCCCTCCACGATCGCGCCGATCGGCTCGGACAGGGCTTCGGCGATATGAGCCTGATTGATGCTGATTTCCTTGGGCACGCCATTCACCAGATCGCGGCCCTTGATCACGATCGCTTCGCCCACGCCGTCCTCCGGAACGGTGGCTATCCCGTAGTCCTTCTTGATCCGCTCTGCCGTCGCATCGCCGATAAGCAGGTTGTGATGCCTGCGGACATAGGAGACGATGGCCTCGTCCATCTTGTCGCCCCCGGTGCGTACGGAAGTCGTGTAGGCCAGCCCGCGGAGCGAGAGAACCGCGACCTCGGTCGTGCCACCGCCGATGTCGACCACCATCGAGCCGACGGGCTCGGTCACCGGCATGTCCGCACCGATCGCGGCCGCCATCGGTTCGAGAATCAGAAACACTTCGGAAGCGCCCGCATTGCTCGCGGCATCGCGGATCGCGCGCTTTTCCACAGAGGTTGATCCCGACGGAACGCAGATGACGATCTCCGGATAGCGCAGCAAGGTGCGCTTGCCGTGAACCTTGCGAATGAAATGCTTGATCATCTCCTCGGCGATCTCGATGTCGGCGATCACGCCGTCACGCAGAGGGCGGATCGCCTCGATGCTGTCGGGGGTCTTGCCCATCATCATCTTGGCGTCCTCGCCGACAGCCTTCACCCGCTTCACCCCGTTCAGCGTCTCGATCGCCACGACGGAGGGTTCGTTCAGCACGATCCCACGATCCTGCACATAAACCAGCGTATTGGCCGTGCCGAGGTCGATGGCCATGTTCTGCGAACCGAACTTGAAGATATTGGAGAAGAAGGAACCCATTAATCAATCCGTATCTTGTGCAAGGCCGCGACGCGAAGAAGCGCCTTCGCCCATGCCGGTGGTGTGCGAAAGGTGGCGTCCTTTAACCGCAATGCCGCGCAAAGGCCAAAAAATTTGTCGAAAACAGCCAAGTTTTGCCCCGCTTTGCCTCGAAAACCCTTCGGTCGGTCTATAAGCATGGCGAATGCCGCAAATCCGCCGCCTTCCCGAGACGCTCGTCAACCGTATCGCCGCCGGCGAGGTGGTCGAGCGACCGGCGTCCGCGCTGAAGGAACTGGTCGAAAATGCGATCGACGCGAGAGCGGGGCGAATCGCGGTGACGATCGTGGATGGCGGGCTTACCTCGATCGAAGTGACGGACGATGGCTGCGGAATGACGCCTGGCGAGATGGCGCTGGCGATGGAACGGCATGCCACGTCCAAGATGCCGAACGAAGCCATCGAGGAAGTCGACACGCTCGGTTTTCGGGGAGAGGCGCTACCATCCATCGGCAGCGTGGCACGCCTGACGCTCGAGAGCCGTCCGCGCGTGGCCGCGCAAGGCTGGAAGCGGATCATCGATCATGGCGAAATCACCGGGGAGGGGCCCGCTGCGCTCCCGCCTGGCACCCGCGTCAGGGTGGAGAACCTGTTCGCGAAGGTGCCCGCCCGGCGCAAGTTTCTCCGCACCGCGCGAAGCGAGTATGCCGCCTGCCAGGATGTCGTGAAACGCCTCGCGATGGCACGGCCCGATATCGCCTTCAGTTTCAGACACGGTGATCGCCAGATATTCTCCGTGCAAGCCGGGGATGGAATCGAAGCTCGCGTCGCCCAGATCGTCGCGCGGGAACTGTCGGACAACGGCGTTTCTATCGACCTGGAAAGAGGGAACATGCGGCTGACCGGAATAGCGGGCCTGCCGACTTTCAATCGCGGTATCGCGGATCACCAATATCTGTTCGTCAATGGAAGACCGGTCAAGGATCGGCTGCTGACGGGTGCGGTCCGAGGAGCCTATGCCGACATGCTCGCGCGCGATCGCCACGCGGTGCTGGCTCTTTTCCTGCACGTCCCCCTCGCCGAGGTGGACGTGAACGTACACCCTGCCAAGACCGAAGTGCGCTTCCGCGACGCGCAGGGCGTACGCGGTTTCATTGTTTCCGGGCTGCGACAGGCGCTTGCGACCGGAGACAAGCGAAGCGCGCAGGCTCCCGACGCGGCTGCAATGGGACGCTGGCAAACGGAACCGGTGCGACAGGAGCCAGCTGCTGCCATGCGCTCGATCTTCGGCGGCCGCGACTGGAGCGGGCACGGCGGGGCAGTCGGTGCGCGGTTGTCCGAAGACCGCCTCGCATGGGATGGCCGGTCCGACCTGATCGATGCGCCACAGGGCAAGGCCGAAGTGAGCGGCGAAATACCTGATGAGGCTGCATCCTACCCCCTCGGCATCGCACGCGGACAGGTCGCCAAGACTTACATCGTCGCGGAAGCCTCGGACGGGCTCATTCTTGTCGATCAGCACGCCGCGCATGAACGTATTGTCCTTGAAAGGCTGCGGTCTGCGGGGGCGGGTGAAAAGGTTGCCGCCAGCCAGGCCCTGCTGATGCCGGAAGTGGTGGAGCTCGATGAACCGGCGTGCGATCGGCTGGAGGAACAGATCGGTTCATTCGCCGATCTGGGACTTGTCATGGAACGCTTCGGTCCCGCGGCCATGTTGGTGCGGGCAGTTCCGGGGGTCCTGAAGAAGAGCGATCCCGGAAAGCTGCTTCAGGATCTTGCCGACGATCTGGCAACGCACGGCGCATCCCTGCTGCTGGGCGAAAAGATCGAATACGTCCTGGCCACGATGGCCTGTCACGGTTCGGTGCGGGCAGGGCGGGTGCTCAACGTTGCGGAGATGAACGCGCTGCTGCGAGAAATGGAATCGACTCCGCGCTCCGGCCAGTGCAATCATGGGCGTCCCACCTGGGTGAAATTATCGATGGATGACGTCGAAAAGCTGTTCGGGAGGCATTGATGCATCGGTTCGCCTTGCTGGCATCTCTCGCATTCTTGTCGGGCTGCGGCGACGATCTCAGCGATACGGAGCGAGAGGCCCGCAACCGGGCCGCTGCCGATCAGGTTCGGGCGCTGAACGACGCCCCGCCGCCGCTGGTCGAAATCGTGCCCGAGCCACTGCTTCTTCCGGAAATCGAGGCGAACGATCTCTACGGCGATGGTTGCGCCTACGCGCCCGGGACCAGCATGGGAACGCGCGTTATAGCGCGGGAAGCCGATGCATTCATGAAGATCGACGACAGGGTCGTGCGCTTCGCCGCCGATCCGGGGTCGCGGGAGCTCCCGGACAATTCCCGATCGCTCTACAACGGGCGCGAATATTCTTTGCGCCTGACGATCGACGATGTCGAACCGGGCGAAGAGGCAGGGGCGAATACGGAGGGCGTCATGTCGGGGACGGTGTACCTGAGGGACCGCTGGGATCGTGTCGTCTATCAAGGCAGCGGAGCGGTCAATTGCGGCAATCTCTGACGCGCGCCTACATCAGGCCGGGTCGCAGGATCATCCAGATTGCCATGCCGACCAAGGCGAGGTTTTCGCCTAGCGACACCAAACCGGGCCGCACGTTGGCGCCGCCCCCGACGCAGGCGCTTCCGATTGCGCGTTTCTGGACATAGACCGCGGAGAACACGCTGACCGCGCCGATGCTGCCGATTGCGAATGCGATCGGAATGGATAGCCACGGCAGCATGCGTCCCGCCATCAGGACCGCCGCGATCGCTTCAAGGTAAGGGTAGAGATAGGCGTAGGGCACCCAGCGGACGGCCAGCAGATCGTAGCCGATGACCATTGTCGAAAAAGTCTCGATATCCTGTAGCTTGAGCATGGCGAGCATGGCCAGGCTGAACGTCACGAACCATTCGGCAGTGCGTGCCGTCAGCAACAGGCCGCTTGCCCACCAGCTTAGCGAGAGTGCAAGACCGAGAGCCACGGCAAACACGGCCATTATCGGTCGGTAGGCCGACCCTGCGCGGTCCGGCTCGGCGTAGCCAAATCGCGAGCGGAGCGCGTCGTAACCCCCGACCCGCTCCCCGGCGATAAAGGCTTGAGGCGTTGTTGCGACCTCGTGTTCGCGCTTGAATGCCTCGATCTCCTCGCGGGTGGCGAGGTGACGATCATCGACGGCATAGCCGTGACGCTGGAGCAGCCATTTCGCTTTCACGCCATAGGGACATATGTGCGTGTCCGTGACCGTGCGAAAGAGGCGCGCGGTCCCCTCGCGCGCCTCAGGTGTGGCCTCCGTCTTCGCTCGAGGCGTGCTCACCGCGGCTCCGTCAGGCCCTGAAGGAGGGCACCTTGCCGCCCGAACCCATGTCCGGAATGATCCGGTATCGAGCGAGGATGAAGCTGAAGATACCGAAGATCAGCAGCCCCAGCGCGACCAGCGTGAAGATCGCTCCTTCCCCGGCGAGGGACGCGACGGCGTCGCCGAGCGTCTTCACCTGGCTACTGCTCGCATTGAGGAAACCGGCCTTGAACAGCGACCATCCGATGACGACGAACACGACGGCGCGCGCCACGAAACCGATACCGCCCAGGATGCGGGTGTAGGACGGAGCCCCGCCGGCGATCCGGTGCATGAACGAGCCGGTTATGCCCTTCTTTGCCTGCGAGAAGGCGGCCGCGAAGAACGCCAGCCCGAGCACGCCCAGCACGATCCCGCCGAATTCGAGGGACAGGACGCCCGAGGCCGCTTCCTGCGCGCCCCCTCCGCCGCCCGAGCCGGAGCCGGAGCCCGCGGACTGGCCTGCCCCGCTTCCTTCCGAACTGGCGAACTCGAACGCCGAAATGGCGAGAGCGAAGTGGCCGATTGCGCTGCCGAGATGACCGATCCGCTTGCCCCAGCCCTTCGCGTCGGACCCGTTGTTTTCGATGTCGAAGAGCGGGGAACACAGGCGAAACAGGCCGTAAGCGGTCAGTCCGACGACCATGATCCACAGCAGTGCGGTGCCGCCGGGAAAGTCCTCGATCGCTCCGAAGATGCCGTTCGTTCCCTGGCTTATCCGGCCGGCACTGGTCAGCGCGATGAGGCCGAGCACCGTGTAGAGGATCGCGCGGCTGAAATAGCCCACGCGGACCAGCCAGCTGAACTTCTCCGACTTGTCGACCATTCCATGTTCTCCCTGTTTCGCTTTCGCACCAAACGCGGCGTCTGGCGATTGGTGCCGACAAAGGCGGGTCTCGCCAAGGTGTGACAGGTGTGACAGTGTCCTGAAGGCGAATCCCCCGCCGCCGTAGCGGAGCACCGAACGGGACGCGGAACGGACGGCAGAACGCCGGCACGGGAGGGATGGGCAGACCCTCAGCCGACACGACACCGGCCGCCCCGAGTAGGAAAGAGCGGAACCGACCGCCCCCGTCCTTGGCCCGCTAGCGCAGGCGCTTGACGTAGAGCTGGCCGTCGTCCTGCCGCTCCAGCGCGAAATTGTCGCTCGCTGCGCGCACCAGGTCGCTGAGCCGCTTGAACCCGTGATTGCGCACGTCGAAACTGGACCGGTTGCCGGCGATCTGGCCGACCTCGTGCAGGCGCGCGAAGCCGTCGTCGTCGCGGCTCGCCGCTTTCCACGCGCCGCCGAGCAGCTCGATCAGTTCATCGTCAATCTTCCGGTCGTTGCCGCCGTTCTTCGTGTTGCTGCTGTCATCCGAAGACGCCGTGCGGATCAGCTGGTCGACGTCGATGAAGCGCGTGCATGCGGTGCGGAACGCCTCTGGCGCCTTGGCGCTGCCGAAGCCGTAGACGAGCAGGCCATCCTGCCGCAGCCGGGTCACGAGCGGGGTGAAATCGCTGTCCGAGCTCATGATGCCGAAGCCGTCGACCTTGCCCGCGTTCAGCAGATCGATCGCATCGATGGTCATCGCCATGTCGGTGGCGTTCTTGCCGCGCGTCAGATCGAATTGCTGCATCGGTTGCAGGCCGAACCGGTGCGTGATCTTGTTCCAGTTCGCGAGGGCGGGCTTGGCCCAGTTACCGTATGCGCGCCGGATGTTCACCTGTCCGAGTTCAGCCAGCACGGTCAGCACGGGGTCGATCCCGTGATGGCTGGCATTGTCCGCATCGATCAGGAGGGCGATGTTGTTGAGGCTGGCTTCGGGCATGCCGTTCCATGACGCCGGGGCGGGCCGATGGCAAGCCAAGCGTTGGCGTCGGCGTTGACCAGGGACCACGAAGCTTCCGACAGGCAGGGGCTATGATCTTCGGACAAGTTTGCTAATGCGACCGCTTAGCAACAAGGAACCCCATCATGCGCGCCTCGATTCTCACCGCCACGCTTTGTGTCACCGCCCTTTCCCTCACCGCCTGTTCCGACAATACCGAGCAGACCGCCCCCGTCGCCGAGGCGGACGGAGCGGATGCCGGTAGCGATGCCACCGACGGGAATATCGTGGGCGAGGGGGCGACGGTCGTGATGGACGCCAACGCGGTTACCGAGCAGCAACTTGTTGCTCTTGACGGCATGACCCCGGACCTCGCGCAGACCATCGTGGCCGGACAGCCCTACGCCAGCGTCACCGATCTGGACGCGGCGCTGACCCGGACCCTTTCCCGCGAACAGGCCGACACTGTCCTTCGCAACGTCTTCGTCCCTGTGGACCTCAACACCGCGAGCGATGCCGAGTTGCGGCTCATTCCCGGCATGACCGAGCGGATGGAGCACGAGTTCAAGGAATACCGGCCCTATACCGACATCTCTCAGTTCGATCGCGAGATCGGCAAGTATGTCGACGAGGAAGAGGTCGCGCGCTTCCGCAACTACGTCACCCTCGACGCCGCTGAAGCCACATCCTGAGCAGTTCGATCATGGCGAGCGTGGCGATGTGCAACCATGCCGTGATCGGGTCGAACGCCGACAGAACCCAGTGCGCGAACATCAGGACCGCCGCTGGATAGACGAGCCGGTGCAGGCGCTTCCATGATCGCTTGAGAAAGCGCATGGAAGCGTCGTTCGACGTCGCCGCCAGGGGTGCGAACAGCGCCAGCGCCAGCCAGCCAAGCGCGATGTAGGCTGTCGACAGGTCCGCCAGAACGAAATCGAGCGAGCCCTTGCGCTGGAGGTAGATGGCCGTGTGCGCGGCGGCGTAGGCGAAGCTCGCTACCCCCAGATCGCGCCGGCGGCGCAGCAGCCAGCGCGTCCATGTCCGCGGTCCGAACAGCAGGCGAAGAGGCGTTACCACGAGCGTTGCCATGAGCAGCCACGCAGCCCAGTCGCCGCTGTCGCCAATGATGTGGCCGTATCCGTATTGCGATGGTGCGCTGGACCACCGGTACAGCATTGCCGCGCCCGGCAAGGCGAGGATCAGCCACAGGACAGAGCGCGTGGTCACGCTTCTGCGAACGTGCCCTTCTTCTCGTCCAGCAGGCGCAGGATACCGTCGGAAATCGCGAAGTGCGCGCCGCGCAGCGTCAGTTCGCCCGCGTTTTCCTTGTCCTTGACGAAAGGAAAGGTGCGCAGGTTTGCAAGGCTTACCTTCACCGCCGCCATCTCCATCGCCATGCCGGCCTCTCGCCCATTTGTGCCGTATCGCGCGGCGATGGGATCGCGTGCGTCGTCGAGCATGTGTACCCAGTTGGCGACGAACCCGCCAGAACCCGGATCATTGCCGTACAGATCCTGCGTCAGCGCCGCTTGGCATCCGCCGCACATGCCATGTCCCATCACCATGACCTCGCGCACCTTCAGGAACTGAACCGCGAATTCGAGCGCGGCGGAAACGCCGTGCTGGCCCGGTGTCGTCTCGTACGGGGGGACAAGCGCCGCGACGTTGCGCACGACGAAAATCTCTCCGGGAGACACGTCGAATATCTGCGCCGGGTCCACCCGGCTGTCGGAACAGGCGATCACCATGACCTTGGGCTCCTGCCCTTCGCGCAGCGACGCCCAGCGCTCGTGTTCCTCCCTGTAATCCCCGGCGCGGAAGCGGCGGTAGCCGTGAAGGAGGTGGGTGAGTTCGGTGCTTGGCTGGGTCATGGACGGCCTCCTGCAACAAGCGGGGGGATGCTGGCAAGACGTCTTGGCGATGTTGCCGGTTTCGGGGATTGCGGGGGCGCGGCCCGGTCCCTAAGTGCGGGAAGCGATGAACGACCTTTCCACCGCCCCGCAGCCCGACGAAGCGCGCCCCGCGCGCCAGCGCAAGCCCGACTGGATCAGGGTGAAGGCCCCCGTCAGCGAAGGTTTCAACGAGACGCGCAAGCTGATGCGCGACCTTTCGCTCAACACCGTGTGCGAGGAGGCGGCTTGCCCCAATATCGGCGAGTGCTGGACGAAAAAGCACGCGACCGTCATGATCCTGGGCGACGTCTGCACGCGGGCCTGCGCGTTCTGCAACGTGAAGACCGGTATGCCCCGGATGGTCGATCCGCTGGAGCCTGAACATACCGCGGCGGCGGCGGCGAAGCTGGGGCTCAAGCATATCGTCGTCACCAGCGTCGATCGCGACGACCTGCCCGACGGCGGGGCGGGGCAGTTCGTCCGGGTGATCGAGGCGATCCGGCGCGAGACGCCCGACACCACCATCGAGATCCTCACCCCCGACTTCCGTGGCAAGATGCGCGCCGCGGTCGAGGCGATCTGCGAGGCGGGGCCGGACGTCTACAATCACAATCTCGAAACCGTGCCGCGTCTCTATCCGACCATCCGGCCCGGGGCGCGCTACTACGCCTCGCTCCGCCTGCTCGAGGAAGTGAAGGCCCACGATCCGATGATCTTCACCAAATCCGGCGTCATGCTGGGGCTGGGGGAGCAACGCCTCGAAGTCCATCAGGTCATGGACGACATGCGCAGCGCGGACATCGATTTCGTGACGATGGGCCAGTATCTCCAGCCCACGCTTAGGCACGCCGCGGTCGAGGAATTCGTGACGCCGAAGGCGTTCGACGCCTACGGCTCGATCGCGCGGGCCAAGGGTTTCCTGCAGGTGGCGGCGACACCGCTGACCCGGTCCAGCTATCACGCGGGGGACGACTTCGCCCGGATGAAGGCCGCGCGGGAGGCGAAGCTGGCGAGGGTCAACGGCTGATGCCTTCGATCCGGGAAAAGCAGCGCCTGCCCTATACCTGCGAACAGATGTTCGATCTGGTCGCCGATGTGGACAAGTATCCCGAATTCCTGCCCTGGGTCGTCGCGACGCGCGTGCGCCATGACAGCGAGACGGCGATGACGGCCGACATGCTGGTCGGCTTCAAGGCAATCCGCGAGAAGTTCACCAGCAAGGTTGAGAAGGACCGGCCCCGCGCCATCAACGTGCGATATGTCGACGGGCCGCTGCGCGACCTCGACAACAACTGGACCTTCACCGAGTTGCCGGAGGGCGGGTGCGAGATCGACTTCTGCGTCGACTTCGCCTTCAAAAGCAAGATGTTCGAGGCGCTGGCCGGGCAGTATATCGACCGCGCCTTTCGCAAGATGGTGACCGCGTTCGAGAAACGTGCTGACGAGCTTTACGGCAACAGCAGTTCGAGCGCGCAGAGCGTCGCCTGACGGCGGACTTCGGCCCGGTCGCAGCCGTCGAAGACGCGCTCCTCCGCCGCGGGCTTTTCTTCGCCGCGAACCATGCGGGCGAACACGACCGTGCCGACCGGCTTGGCATCGCTGCCGCCCCCCGGCCCGGCGATACCGCTGATCGCCACCGCCACGTCGGCATCGCTGCGCTCGATCGCCCCGCTTGCCATGGCGTAGACGCAGGCCACGGACACCGCGCCAAACGCCTCGATGATTTCCTCCGCCACGCCCAGGTCGCGCTGCTTGGCGCCGTTGGAATAGGTCACGAAGCCGCAATCGAATACGTCCGAGCTACCCGGCACCGCCGTTAGCGCGGCGCTGACGAGGCCGCCGGTACAGCTCTCGGCGAGCGCGATGCGGCGTCCGGCGTCGCGGTTGGCGGCGATCACCCTCTCGGCAAGGGCGATCAGGTCGCCGGGAAGGAGGCTCGGCAGGCCGGAGGGGGTGTCTGTCATCGCGGTTCGTCCCGGTTGCGGACCACCAGCGTCGCCACCGCCTGGGCGGCGATACCTTCGGCGCGCCCGGTGAAGCCGAGGCGTTCGGTCGTGGTGGCCTTCACGCTGACGGAACCGGCGGGCACTTGCAGAAGTTCCGCCAGCCGGGCGCACATGGCTTCGCGGTGCGGGCCGATCCTGGGTTCCTCGCAGATCAGCGTCAGATCGACATTGCCCACCGCGTAACCCGCCTCGGCCGCCAGCGATACAGCGTGTTCGACGAAAGCCGAGGACGCGGCCCCCCGCCAGCGCGGATCGCTGGGCGGGAAATGCCGGCCGATATCGCCCTTCGCGCAGGCACCGAGAATCGCGTCGACCAATGCGTGCAGTCCGACATCGGCATCCGAATGGCCGGCAAGGCCGCGATCGTGATCGATCCGCACGCCGCACAGCCACAAGTCCTCGCCCTCGGCCAGCCTGTGCACGTCATATCCGGTTCCGACGCGGACGGGCGGGGGAGGGGGGGTATCGGTCCTGTCCACGAAATCCTCCGCGAAGGTGAGTTTCGCCAGTCGTTCGTCCCCCGTCACCAGCGCGACCTCGCCGCCCGCGGCGCGCAGCACCTGGGCATCGTCGCCGGCGTCGGGTTCACCCGGCCAGTCACGGTGCGCTGCGAGGATGTCGGCGTAGCGAAACGCCTGGGGGGTCTGCACGCGGCGCAGTTCCTCGCGCCGCGCGGAGCCTGCCATGCGCTCTCCCTCCGCCCGCACGAGCGAGTCGACGACCGGCAGGACCGGGATCGCTCCGGGATCGAATTGAAGCGCGGTCAGCAAACGGTCGATCACGGTTGCGGGGCAGTCGGGCCGCGCGGCGTCGTGGACGAGAACCAGCGAGGGCGCATCGTCCGCGAGACTTTCCAGCGCCGCCGACACGCTTTCCTGCCGCGTCATGCCGCCGGTGACCAGCCGCACGGCGCAGCCGCCGAGCGCGCCGCGCGCGATGTCGTCCGCGCCTTCGGGTATCGCGACCACGACCGGCCCCGCGCCGGCGGCGCTGAGCGCCTCGACCGCATGGCGCACGACCGACTTTCCCCGCCACGGGGCGAATTGCTTGGGCACCGACTGCCGCGCGCGCAGCCCCTTGCCCGCGGCGACGATCACCGCGGCGAAACGGGGGGAGGGAGCGGGCGTGACTGGCATCGGCGTCGCGCGCTACCCGCTTGAGTGCGCCCTAGCAATCCACTATGCGCCTGCCCATATTTTAGGCACACCCGATATGAGCAGCACCGATCTTCCCACTCCCCCGGCGATGGCGCCGATCGACATCGGTCCCGTGCGGATCGATTGCCCGGTCGTTCTCGCACCGATGACGGGCGTGACCGACCGGCCCTTCCGCACCCTGGTCCGCCGTTACGGTTCGGGGCTCAACGTGACCGAGATGATCGCCAGTCAGGCGGCCATCCGCGAGACGCGGCAGTCGATCCAGAAGGCGGCGTGGGACCGGAGCGAGGAACCGGTATCCATGCAGCTCGTCGGTTCCGACCCCGACAGCATGGCCGATGCGGCAAGATTGCAGGAAGACAACGGTGCCGCCATTATCGATATCAATTTCGGCTGCCCGGTGCGCAAGATCGTCGGCACCTATGCCGGCAGCGCGCTGATGCGCGAGGTTCCGCTGGCAACGAAGCTGATGGAAGCGACGGTGAAGGCCGTCTCGGTGCCGGTCACGGTCAAGATGCGGATGGGCTGGGACCACGCCAGTCTCAACGCGCCCGAACTGGCCAGGATCGCGCAGGATCTGGGCGTCAGGCTCGTCACTGTCCACGGTCGCACGCGCAACCAGATGTACAAGGGCAGCGCCGACTGGTCCTTCGTTCGCAAGGTGAAGGACGCGGTGTCCATCCCCGTCATCGTCAACGGCGATATCTGCACCATCGCCGATGCGGCCACGGCGCTGGAACAGTCGGGCGCGGACGGGTTGATGATCGGGCGCGGCGCCTACGGAAGACCGTGGCTTCTGGGCCAGGTCATGCACTGGTGGCAGACCGGCGAAAACCTCGCCAGCCCCAGCGTCGACGAGCAGTACGACACCGTGGTCGAGCACTACGGCGCGATGCTGGAGCATTACGGTCAGGACGTCGGGGTGAAGATCGCCCGCAAGCATCTGGGCTGGTACACCAAGGGGATGCATGGCAGCGCCGATTTTCGCAACAAGGTGAACTTCATCGACGATCCGCGCACGGTGCTGGACGAACTCGAGCGGTTCTACACGCCGTTCCTGCATCGCCGCGCCGCGTGACGAGGCGGATCGTGGCGCCGCCCGCTCCCGGCGACCAGATTGCCGGCCTGGGCTTCGCCTTGCTGCTGATCGATCCGGACTTGCGGGTGGTCGAGGCGAACCCGGCGGCAGAGGATCTGTTGGGGATCGGATCCGCGCGGCTGATCGGGCAGACGCTGCTCTCCCTTCTCACCATCGTCAATCCGCGCATCGTCGAACAGGTCCGCAGTCCCGACGTGCGGATCGTGGCGCGCGGGGTCGACATGCAGGTGGGGGAGCGGGCGATGCGGTGCAACCTTACCGTATCAACCCTGCCCTCCCACCCCGGCTGGCGTGTCGTCACCCTTTCCGATTCCAGCCAGGGCGAACGCTTCGAGGCGCAGGAGCGTCGCGGAACGCTGCGCGGGCCAGCCGTGCTGGCGCACGAGATCAAGAATCCGCTCGCCGCGATCAAGGGGGCCGCCCAGCTGCTGACGCGCAAGGTCGGGGCGGGCGAGGCACCGCTGACCGCCCTGATCGCCGACGAATCGGATCGGATTGCCGGGCTGATCGACCGGATGCAGCGGCTGGGGCGAGAACGGGCCGAACCCGTCGGCCCGCTCAACCTGCACCAGGCCATCCACCGTGCCTATTCCAGCGTGCGCCTCGCCAGCGACGGACCGATCGCCTGGCGCGAGGAATTCGATCCCTCTCTGCCCCCGGTACTGGCGAACGAAGGCGCGCTCGTGCAGGTGCTGGTCAATCTGATGGCCAATGCGCGCGATGCGGCCCGCGACAGCGTCGCCCCGCAGGTGACTATCCAGACCCGGTTCGTCAGCGGACTGGTCATGAACGTCATCCGCCTGGGCCGGCCGGTCAAGCTGCCCATCGAGATCAGGGTGAGCGACAACGGAACCGGCATCGATCCGTCGGTAGCGGACAACATCTTCGAACCGTTCGTCAGCAGCAAGCCGAACGGGCAGGGACTGGGTCTGTCGCTGGTGCAGAAACTGGTGCGCGACATGGACGGGCGGATCAGCCATGAACGCGATGAAGCGGCCGGACTGACGCATTTCCGCGTACACTTGCCGGTAGCCAGGTCGGGGGAAGGGGCCTGACGTCATGAGCCGCAAGGCCTTGCTGGTCGAGGATGACACGGCCATTGCGACGGTGGTCAGGGTTGCCCTGGAAGATGAAGGGTTTGCCGTCGAAACCTGCGATAGCATCGAGAAGCGCGACGCCGCCCTGGCGGCGGGTGGTTTCGACGTCATGCTGACCGACGTGATGCTGCTCGACGGGGACGGGATCGACAGTCTTCCACGCGTACAGGACGCCCATCCCGACATGCCGGTCATCATCCTGTCCGCGCAAAATACGCTCGATACCGCGGTACGCGCGGCGACGCGGGGGGCGTTCGAATACTTTCCCAAGCCCTTCGACCTCGACGATCTGGTGCGTGCGGCGCGGCAGGCGGTCGATGCACGCTCTACCGGTGCCGAACAGACCGGCGAAGCGGCGCAGGACATGCCGCTCGTGGGCCGAAGCAAGCCGATGCAGGACGTCTATCGTCTCATCAGCCGGGTGCTGGGCAACGACCTTTCGGTGCTGGTGCTGGGTGAAAGCGGCACCGGCAAGGAACTCGTCGCGGAAGCCATTCACGAACTGGGCAGCCGCAAGACCGGTGCCTTCGTCGCCGTCAACGCCGCGGCCATCCCGCACGATCTGATCGAGAGCGAATTGTTCGGGCACGAAAAGGGCGCGTTCACAGGCGCTACCGCCCGGCGGATCGGCAAGTTCGAGCAGGCGGACGGCGGCACCCTCTTTCTCGACGAAATAGGGGACATGCCGGCTGCCGCGCAGACCCGCCTGCTGCGGGCGCTGCAATCGGGCCGCATCCGCCGTGTCGGCGGGTCGGAAGAAATCGCCGTCGACGTGCGCATCGTGGCGGCCACCAATCGCGACCTCGCCCCGTTGATCGCGGACGGGCGCTTTCGGGAAGATCTCTATTACCGGCTGAACGTGGTGCCGATCCATCTTCCACCGCTGCGGGAGCGGACCGACGATATCGAGCCGCTGGCGCGACACTTCCTCGGGCTGGCCGCACGGGAAGGCCTGCCGCGCCGGACACTGGGGCGCGACGCCGCCGATCTTCTCGCTCGCCAGCCCTGGCGGGGCAACGTTCGCGAATTGCGCAACCTGATCTACCGCGCCGCCCTCCTCGCCCGGGAGGACGAGATCGATGCTGCGCTCGTGACCGGGCTGCTAGACGAACCGCCACAGGTTGACGATGCACTGGAAGATATCGGTGCGAGCGTGACGAAGTGGCTCGAAAACCGGCGATTTTCCGAAGGCTCTCTCTACCGTGACGCGCTGGCGGAGCTGGAACGACCGCTGCTGCGTCACGCCCTGGCGCGCACTGGCGGAAACCAGCTTCGCGCGGCGCAGGTGCTCGGCATCAATCGCAATACGCTGAGGAAGCGGCTGGGCGAGCTGGACATCGACCCGGACGACTTCGCGCACGGCTGAACCGCGGGGTTCCAAAAGGTTAACAAAAACCCCTTGCAAAAAGGCAACACCGGCGTTGTAACCTTGCCACGTGGCGTCGGCCCCATCTTCCGCAACGGCCCAGACCGTACGCAAGCGCTCGCGCTGGAGACGGCGCGCGCAGATCACCGCGCGTCGCATCAACCTGTTCTTCTGGCTCGAACTCGCGGCCTACGTCGCCCTCGCGGTTATGCTGGCGACAGCCTGGGTGGCGCTGGGCGTTCGATCCGACAAGGGTGAGCCGATCCCCTCGGCGCAGGCCGCCGCGCTGCTTGTCAGTACGCTCATCCCGGCGCTCGCCATCGTCGTCCTGTGGGGCAGGCGGGTAGCCATCCGCCGGGCGGGCACGACGACCGCGCGCCTGCATGTCAACCTCGTCTTCTTCTTTTCGCTTCTCGCGGCGATCCCGACGCTGATGGTGGCGGTGTTCGCCTCGTTCCTGTTCCAGTCGGGCGTGCAGTTCTGGTTTTCCAGCGATTCCAGGGGGATATTGGAGAATGCTAACGAACTCGCCCGCGAATCCTACGACGCCAATCAGCGCAACGTTCGCGACAACGCCATCGCGATGGCCAACGATGTGCGGGCCTTCCTGAACGAATTTCCCATCAACAGCAGCGATTTCCAGGAACAGTATCTGCTGCAGACCTACTATCGCGATCTCAGCAAGAGCGCCATTCTCGTGGTCGGAGAAGACGGAGTCCTGCGTACGCCCGCCATCGTCGCGCCCGATCAAGGCGATGTCAGCCAGCTCGTCAGTGCCGATACGATTGCCCGGATCCGCGGGGGCGAGGATGTCGTCGTCAAATCCTATCCCGAAAGCATCGACGCGGTGACCGCGCTCGATCAGGATGCGACCGTTTTCCTCTACATCTCGCGCCGGGCCAATGCGAGCTATCTGCGGCAGTATCAGCTGGCGCAGGACGTGGTCAGCAATTACGATGAACTGAGCGCCAACGCGCGCGTGCTGCAATTGCGCTTCAACATCGCGTTGTTCTTCGTCTCGCTCGCGCTGGTGGGCCTTGCCGTCTATGCAGCGCTGCGTTTCGCCGACCGGCAGGTGAAGCCGCTTGCCGAGCTGGCCGGCGCGGCCCGCGAGATCGGCGCCGGGAATTACGCCATGCGCGTTTCCGGGCGCGCCGGGCAGGACGAGATCGGCCTCCTCAACCGGGCCTTCAATCGCATGACCGCGCAGATCGAGCGGCAGACCGATGCGCTGCTCGGTGCCAACCACCAGCTCGCCGAGCGGCGCACCTTCATCGAGGCTGTGCTGCAATCGATCACCGCCGGCATCATTTCGGTGGACGGGGAGGGGCGCGTTTCGCTGATGAACAACTCGGCCCGCGCGGTGCTGCTCGACGATCCCGAAGCGGTCGTGGTCGGGACCGACCTTCACGATATCGCGCCCCAGCTTTCCCGGCTGGTGGAGGAGGGCGCACCGAGCGAGATCATCCAGCTCAATCGCGGCAACGAGCTGCTGACGCTCGCCGTCCAGATGGCACCGGCGACGGAGGGGCACGTCATCACCTTCGAGGACATCACCCGTCGCCTGCTCGACCAGCGTCAGGCTGCCTGGTCCGATGTCGCCCGCCGCATCGCGCACGAGATCAAGAATCCGCTCACGCCCATCCAGCTCGCCACCGAACGGCTGAAGCGGCGTTACGGCAGGCAGATCGACAAGGACGTGGAACTGTTCGAAGAGCTGACCGGAACGATCATCCGGCAGGTGGGAGACCTGCGGAAGATGGTCGACGAGTTCAGCAGCTTCGCCCGCATACCCAAACCCCATTTCCGCAGCGAGGACGCGGTCGACCTGCTCCGCCAGGCGCTGTTCCTGCAGGAGGTTGCGCATCCCGACATCGCCTACCGGTTCGAGGCGGAGAGCGAGATCGGCCCCGTCGAGTGCGACCGTCACCAGTTCGGGCAGGCGATGACCAACGTGCTCAAGAATGCCGCCGAAGCGATCGAGGCCCGCCGCCGCGACGCGCCCGAGGACTGGCGTGGTCGAATCGGCGTGACCGTGTCGCGAACGGGCCGGATGATGCGCATCGACGTGAAGGACAACGGCATCGGCCTGCCGAAGGGCACGGTCAATGTCATCGAACCCTACGTGACGACGCGCGAGAAGGGGACCGGCCTCGGACTCGCGATCGTCAAGAAGATCGTGGAGGAGCACGGCGGCGACATCGCCTTCACCTCTCCGCCGGGCGGTGGAACCTGCGCCACGCTGCGCTTCGCCATCGATCCGGCCGAGGCTGGCGAGACCAGCGAGGCCGCGGAATGAGCCGACAACAATCGCACGATACCGGGGCGGGCTCGCCCCCTGAAGGAAGGTACTGAATGGCACTCGACATACTGGTAGTCGATGACGAGCGCGACATCCGCGACCTGGTAGCCGGCGTTCTCGACGACGAGGGCTACGAATGCCGGACCGCCGGGGATAGCGACACCGCGCTCGCAATGGTCGACGAACGCCGGCCGAGCCTCGTGCTGCTCGACGTGTGGCTCCACGGCAGCCCGATGGACGGACTGGAGGTGCTCGATGCGATCAAGGCGCGCGAACCCAATCTGCCGGTGCTGATCTTTTCCGGCCACGGCAACGTCGATACCGCCGTCTCCGCCGTGGGGCGCGGGGCGATGGACTTCATCGAAAAGCCGTTCGAGGCGGAAAAGCTGCTTCACCTCGTCGCCCGCGCGACCGAAACCGAGCGCCTGCGCCGGGAGAACGAGCGATTGCGCGAAGGCTTCGCCTCGCCCGATGAATTCACCGGCAATTCCACGGTCATCAACCAGGTCCGCGCGACCCTGAAGCGTGTCGCCAACACGGGCAGCCGGGTTCTGGTGAGCGGCCCGGCCGGCGCCGGAAAGGAAGTCGCCGCCCGCCTGCTGCACGCCTGGAGCCCGCGCGCCGACAAGGCTTTCGTCACCGTCAATTCCGCGCGCATCACGCCTGACCGTTTCGAACAGGAGTTGTTCGGCGAGGAAGCCGACGGCAAGATGGTCCGGCCCGGACTGCTGGAAATGGCGGATGGCGGCACCCTCTATCTGGACGAGGTCGCCGACATGCCCGAAAGCACGCAGGCCCGCATCCTGCGCGTGCTGACCGACCAGAGCTTCGTTCGCGTCGGCGGCAACCGGCAGGTGGGGGTCGATGTGCGGGTCGTGTCCTCCACCGCGCGCGATCTGCCGACCGAGATCGAGGAGAAGCGCTTTCGCGAAGACCTGTTCTACCGCCTCAATGTCGTGCCTATCGAGATCCCGCCACTGGCCGACCGAAGAGACGACATACCCGCGCTCGCCGACCATTTCTTCACCCGCTACGCCCGCGAGCAGGGCCTGCAACCCCCCGCCATCACCTCGGAAGCGATGGCGGCGCTGCAAGCCTACGACTGGCCGGGCAACGTGCGGCAGTTGCGCAACGTCATCGAACGAACCGTCATCCTCGCCCCGCGCGAAGAGTTCGACACGATCAAGCCGGACATGCTGCCCGCCGAGATCACCGGGGGCGGCGATACCGAGGGCGGCGGTATCTCGACGCTCATGGGAGTACCGCTACGTGAGGCGCGGGAGAGTTTCGAGCGCGAGTATCTTCGCGTACAGATACGGCGCTTTTCCGGGAATATCTCCAAGACCGCCGGTTTTATCGGCATGGAGCGTTCGGCCTTGCACAGGAAACTCAAGCTCCTGGGCATGAACGACCGAAATGGCGATGGCGACAGGGACTGAGCACGTTCTTCCAGTGACATCACGCGAGCATTACGGAACTAACCGGGCGTCTTGTTCTTTTCCTTTCTGCATGGCGATGTTGCGTGCGCGAAAAATGGCGGCGATCATCGCCCTCGCATCGCGATGTCGCCAGATTGCGTCCGTCCCTCGCGGCGGTCGCCAAAAAACAGGACGGTAATCCATGACGAAGGGCACATTGTCCGCCCGACCGCGAGCCACCCCGCCGACGGCAGAGGAAAAAGCGAGGCGACCCGCCACGGACGGTCGCTCGAGAAGTGACGGCAAGGGGACGAACCTGCAAGACCTGTTCCTCAATCACCTTCGGCGCGAGAAGACCCCCGTCACCATGTTTCTCGTCAAGGGCGTGAAGCTTCAGGGCATCGTGACCTGGTTCGACAACTTCTCCATCCTGCTGCGCCGCGACGGACAATCGCAACTGGTCTACAAGCACGCCATTTCCACCATCATGCCCGGGCAGCCCATGGACGCGGACATGTTCGGGCCGGGTCACGAAAGCAGCCGCAAGGCGCGCTTGCTGCAGGACATCTTTCTCTCCCGGGTGCGGGACGCGGGCGTGCAGGTGACGATGTTTCTGGTGAACGGCGTCATGCTGCAGGGCCGGATCGCGGCCTTCGATCTGTTCTGCATGCTGCTGGAGCGCGAGGGATACGTGCAACTGGCCTACAAGCATGCCGTATCGACCATTCAACCGGCGACGCATGTCGACCTCACCGACGAAATCGACGAGGATGAGGACGGAAAAGACGATGCCGCCGATGCTGACGAAGGCGACGACGACTGATAGTCGATGACGATATCGAAGGCGAGGTCACGCGCGGCGCGCGGGCCCTCGTCGTGTGTCCGGACATTCGCGGCCAGCGCACGGCGGAAGATCCCGCCTCGCGCCTTGCCGAAGCCGAAGGTCTGGCGATGGCGATCGGGATCGTCGTCGCCCATAGCTATGTCCTCCAGGTGCGTGAAATCCGTCCGAATACGTTGTTCGGTGCCGGTCAGGTGCAGAACATCGCCACCGATTGCGAGCTTCACGACGCAGAGCTGGTTATCGTCGACGGGGCGCTGACGGCCATTCAGCAACGCAACCTGGAAGAGACGATCGGGCGCAAGGTCATCGATCGTACCGGGCTTATCCTTGAGATTTTCGGGGAGCGCGCCGTTACCGCGGAGGGGCGGCTGCAGGTTGAACTCGCGCATCTGGATTACCAGCAGAGCCGGCTCGTGCGCAGTTGGACCCACCTTGAACGCCAGCGCGGCGGTTTCGGCTTTCTCGGCGGCCCCGGAGAAACGCAGATCGAGGCCGACCGACGGATGATCCGCGACCGGATGGCGAGGTTGCGGCGTGAACTCGAGCAGGTGCGCAAGACCCGGGAACTGCATCGCAAGCGGCGCGACCGCGCGCCCTGGCCGGTAATTGCTCTGGTTGGTTACACCAACGCCGGCAAATCGACGCTGTTCAACCGACTGACCGGGGCCGATGTCATGGCCGAAGACTTGCTGTTCGCAACGCTCGATCCGACCATGCGCGCCCTTGATCTGCCCGGAGTCGAGAAGGCGATTCTGTCCGATACGGTCGGGTTCATCTCCGACCTGCCCACCCAGCTGGTCGCTGCATTCCGTGCCACGCTGGAGGAAGTGACCGCCGCCGACATCGTGCTTCACGTGCGCGACATCGCCAACGCCGACAGCGCCGAACAGAAGCGGCAGGTTCTCTCCGTTCTCGCGGATCTCGGCGTGGTGAACGAGGAGGGGGAGGGGGCCGAGGCGCCCGTCATCGAAGTATGGAACAAGATCGACCTGCTGGATCAGGAGACAAGGGACGACCTGGTCGCCGCGGCGCGGCAGGACGGTTCCGCGATCGCGCTTTCAGCCGTATCGGGTCAGGGAATGGAAACCCTGCGCGAGACGCTTGGCGCAGTGCTTACCGAGGGCGCTAGGCTGCATACCATGACGTTGCCCGCGAGAGATGGCGCGCGAATCGCGTGGCTTCACGCGCATGGCGAGGTTCTGTCGGAAGATGATGCCGGGGTCGGAGAGGACGGTCCGCTGCGACAGATCGCGGTACGGTTGACAGAGAAGGAATGGGGACGCTTCATCGCGCTCGAGGCTTGAACCCCCGGATTCCTCAGTCCTCCGCCTGCTTGACCTTCTGCCAGAGCGTTTCCTGCGCATCGAGATCGAGCGCGGCGAAAGCCCCGTCTGCGGCGGCTTCCATTGCGCGGTAGCGCCGCTCGAACTTGGCGTTGGCGGCTCGCAGGGCGTTTTCCGCGTCGATACCGTATGCACGCGCGACATTGACCGCTGCGAACAGGAGGTCGCCGGCCTCCTCGAACCGGTGAGCCTCGTCCGCCTGCGAAAGCTCCTGCAATTCCTCCACCAGCTTCGCTGCCGGACCTTCGCGATCGGGCCAGTCGAAACCGTCGCGCGCGGCACGCTTCTGCAACTTTTCCGCGCGCATGAGCGCCGGCAGGGCGCGCGCAATGCCGTCCAACGCGCTGCGCGCCCCGGTTTCAGCGCGTTCGGCGGCCTTGATATCCTCCCACCGAGCGGCATCCATAGAGCCTGTTTCCGCGCTGAAGATATGCGGATGGCGCGATTCCATCTTGTCGGCGATGGAACGGGCCACATCTTCGAAGGCGAAAAGACCGGCTTCCTCGGCCATACGGGCGTGGAACACGACCTGTAACAGGAGATCGCCGAGTTCGCCGCGCAAATCATCCATGTCGGACCGCTCGATGGCATCGACGACCTCGTAGGCCTCCTCGATGGTGTACGGCGCGATGCTGGCGAAATCTTGCGCGAGATCCCACTCGCACCCGCGCTCCGGGTCGCGCAACCGGGCCATGATCGCGAGCAGACGATCGAGTTGAGCTGTCATGGTCTTCCCGCGGCGGGAGGGGAGAAGCCGAACGATATCCGGTTGGTAGCGAGCGCAGCAGGACGATAATATATATTATGTAAAATCACGAAGGCTTCCATGCGGTGGGTTCCTTCACCTGAGCAGCTCCACGACCAGAAAAAGCGTTGCGAAGATCGTGAGCCAGATCAAGGAAATACGCGTCGTCTTCGCTGCGTCGATCCGGTGCGCCCGGTAGGCCGACGCCGCGAGAATTCCCCAGCCGACAAGAGCGACGAGCGAAACGGCCTGCGCCGAACTCACGCAGCCAGTTCCAGCCCGTCATATCCGACCAGGACGTTGTCGGGTATTTCTCGACTGAGCGCGGCGTAATCCATGCTCTTGTCCAGATGCGTCAGCACCGTGATCTCGGCGCGGCTCCGGCTGCCGAGAGCAATTGCCATCTCGAGATTGGCGTGCGTGGGATGCTTTTCCCGCCGCAGGCAATCCGAAACGAGGATGTCCACCCCGTCGAAGAGATCCACCATGCCATCGGTTATCTCTGCGAAATCAGTAGCGTATCCAATGGATTTGCCATCGGCTTCGAAGCGATAGGCGGTCGAGCAGATCGCGCCATGCGGCATCTCCTCGCTATCGACGCCAAACCCCGCATGCATGCGCATCGTGTCCAGCGTCGCCAGCTGCACGATACTGGGATATCCGTGCTGGCCGGCGAAGACATATCCGAACCGAGCTCGCAGGCGCCGCGCCGTTTCGGCCGATGCGAAACCGGGTATGCCGGTCGAGCGGCCGAACCGGAGCGGGCGCAGGTCGTCGATGCCGTGACAGTGATCGGCATGATCATGCGTCCAGAAAACGCCGTCGATGCTGCCGATCTCGTTGTCGAGAAGCTGGCGACGCAGATCGGGAGAGGTGTCCACCAGCAAGCGGCGCCCCTCGTCGCTCTCTACCACGATGGATACGCGAGAACGGCGGTTACGGGGTTGCGCCGGATCGCATTCGCCCCAGTCATTTCCGAGGCGCGGCACGCCGGTCGACGTGCCGGACCCGAGCATGATGAGCTTCACGTGGCCACTCCCGGGTCGCTGCCGGCCGGGTCCGCCTTGGCGAACAGGCTGAAGAAATTGCGCGTCGTCGCTCGCGCCAGTTCGTCGAGCGGCTCATCGCGCAGGTCCGCGACGAATTGCGCCGTGTCGCGAACGAAAGCAGGCTCTCCGGTCTTTCCGCGATGCGGAACGGGGGCGAGAAACGGACTGTCGGTTTCCACCAGCAGACGATCCGCGGGTATCTCCGTGACGAAAGCCTGGAGTTCCTTGGCATTCTTGAAGGTCACGATCCCAGAGATCGAGATCGTCAGGCCGAGTTCGAGCACCTTGCGACCGAAACGGGCGGAGGCCGTGAAGCAATGGATGAGGGCTGGGAAAACGCCCTTCCTCATCTCTTCGTTGAGGATCCGAAGGGTATCTTCCTCGGCCTCGCGCGTGTGGATTACCAGCGGCAGACCGGTTTCGCGCGCTACATCTATGTGCATGCGGAACAGAACGCGTTGCGTGTCCCGGTCTGACCTGTCGTAGTAGAAATCCAGTCCGCTCTCCCCGATCCCGACGACGCGGGGATCGTCGGTGGCGTCGCGCAACGCCCGCCGCCCCAGATCGGCGTGCCGGTCCGCCTCGTGAGGGTGGATCCCGACCGTGGCCCAGACATCGGTTTCGCGATGCGCAGTGGCAACGACGTCGCGCCATTCGGACTGACGGGTGGAAATGTTGAGAAAGCCCCGGACGCCGCGGGCGCGCGCATTGCCAAGTATCTCGTCCTGCCGATCGGACAATCCCTCGTAGTTGAGGTGGCAATGGCTGTCGATCAGGGGAGCCGAGAGGGTCAAGGGGTGCCCCCGCCCCCGACTTCCAATCGAGGAAAGACGGGCGTGGGGCTGTCGACCATGATGACGCCGTGGGCGCTGTTCGTGTCGAGCGCGGCGAAGCTCCGGTCCTCGGCCGGAATGGAAAGAGCGTCGAGAATCTTTGCGCAAGACTTTGGTATGACCGGTGAAATCGCGATGGCGAGCATACGGATGCAATCGCACAACGTCGCCAGAACGCGCGCCATTCGCTCAGGATCTGTCTTGCGCAAGGCCCATGGCGCCTGCTCGTCCACATAGGCGTTGCACGCATAGACAGCCTGCATCCACGCTTCCAGCCCCGCGGCGAAGGCCAGCTCTTCGAACTGCCCGGGCAGTTCGACCGCGCACACACGGTGCACGCGCTCGCGCAGCGCACGGTCCGCATCGCCGGGCAAAGCGCCGGCCTCGATGCGCCCACCGCAATTCTTGGCGATGAAGCTCAGGACGCGTTGGGCCAGATTGCCGAAGCTGTTGGCGAGTTCCGCATTCGCCCTGTTTATAATGGCTTCCGCAGAGTAGCTCCCATCCTGTCCGAAACTGAATTCGCGCAGCAGGAAGTAGCGCAGCACATCGACGCCGTACTGCCTTGCCAGCGCGCCGGGATCGGTGACGTTGCCGAGCGACTTGGACTCCTTCTGTCCGCGGTTCAGCAGAAAGCCGTGGGCGAAAACCTGTCTGGGAACCGCGAGCCCGGCGCTCAGCAGGAAAGCTGGCCAGTAGACCGTGTGGAACCGCGTAATATCCTTGCCGATAAGATGGACGTCCGCCGGCCAGAACTTTAGCATGTCGCCTGTTTCATCCGGAAAACCCAGCCCCGTCAGATAGTTGGTGAGGGCATCTACCCAGACATACATGACATGGCTTTCGTCGCCCGGAACCCTGACCCCCCAGTCGAAACTCGTCCGGCTGATGGAAAGGTCTCGCAAGCCCCCTTCAACGAAGCGCAGGATTTCGTTGCGGCGACTCTCGGGGCGGATGAAGCCGGGATTGTCGCGATAGAGAGTCAGAAGCCTGTCCTGATAGGCCGACAGTCTGAAAAACCAGCTCTCCTCGACGGTCCACTCGACCGGCGTTCCCTGCGGGGAAAGCTTCTCGCCCCCCTCCCAATCAGTCAGTTCGCTCTCGTCGTAATAAGCCTCGTCGCGAACTGAATACCATCCCTCGTATCGGTCGAGATACAGATCGCCGGTCGCCTCCATCCGCCTCCACATCTCCTGGCTCGCCCGGTGATGCTCGGCCTCCGTCGTGCGAATGAAGCGATCATAACTGATATCGAGATCATCGAACAACGCCCTGAAATAGCCCGACATCTCATCCGCCAGTTGGCGCGGAGTCGTTTCCAGGTCGCGCGCCTTCTGCGCCATTTTCAGCCCATGCTCGTCGGTACCCGTCTGAAATCGCACCTCGCGTCCGCGCAGCCGATGAAAGCGGGCGAGAACGTCGGCCGCGATCGTCTCGTAAGCGTGGCCGATATGCGGACGCCCGTTGGGGTAATGGATCGCTGTGGTGATGTAGAACGGGTCAGCCATTGGCCGCACCCCTAGAAGCGGCGAGATTGCCTAGCAAGGTGCCGATTTCCATCACCAGCAGACCGGAATCGAAATTATATGTCGGGGCCTCCCCGGCCAGCCGCGCGAGGGCACCGTGCGCATCGACCAGCGCGGGTATTCCAGCGGGCTGCACGCTGTGCATCCGGTCGGTCACCACGGCCCTTGCAAGGTCTATCGCGGCAAGCTGACGCTGGCGACTGGGCCTTGAACCCATCGCATTGGCCAGGCGCCCTCGCAGGGCGAAATCCGGGTCGCCGCGCTCGGCGATCGTTTGCATCAGCGCGTGCATCTTGCCGAGATCGAGTTCGACGAACTCGAGCGCCGCGCCGGGCGATCCGCTTGCCGCAGCGATGGCTGCCTCGCGCATCTTGCTGTCGGCCTGCGGCGCTTCGCGAGCGAGTACGACCTGCATGTCGCCTTCGTCTAGCGGAGGAAAATCGAGCACGCGGCAGCGCGAACGAATGGTGGGCAGCAGCCGGCCTATCCGGTGCGCGATCAGCAGGAAGAAGGTGCCGGAGGGCGGTTCCTCTAGGCTCTTGAGCAAGGCGTTGGCGGCGTTCTTTTCGAGATCGTCCGCAGGATCGATGATGACGGCCCGGCGCGAGCCGAGGGTCGGCCGGGTGGTCAGTCGACGCTGGAGGGCGCGAACCTGATCGATCTTGATGTTGCGGGCGATCTCGTAAGGCTTGCCGCTATCGCGCTTGCGCGCTTCATCATCGTTTTTCGGCGGATGGCTGAGATAGCGGATGTCCGGATGATCGCCGACCGGTTGCGGCACGGCGGGATCGGCCACGAGTTCTCTCGCGGCGGCCATCGCGAAGGCGGCTTTGCCCACACCGCGGCGACCCGACAGGATCCAGCCGTGGTGCATCCGCCCGCCCGCCATCGCGCGGCGCCACTGCGCCCACGCGGTATCGTGTCCGAGGTAGGTCAACCACCCTCCCCGATGAGCGGGGCGAGCGACTGGAGAATGCGCTGGTGGACATCCTCGGGGGAGCCCGCCGCATCGATCACCGTGAAACGCTCGCTCTCGCTGGCCGCCAGCGTACGAAACCGCGCCGCGACGCTTTCGTGATAGGCGAGCGGACGTCCGCCGATCCGGTCCGCACCGTCCCCGTCGCGTGCCGCCAGACGGTGACGCATTTCCGCCGGGTTGGCAGTCAGGAGGATCGTGACATCGGGCAGGAGACCCCAGGATCCGATCTGATGGATTGCCATGATGGCATCATCGAACAGCGTGTCTCCCCCGCCCTGATAGGCGCGCGACGAATCGATGAAGCGGTCGCACACCACCCATTTCCCGGCGTCGAGGGCGGGCGCGATGACCTTCTCCACATGGTCCGCCCGCGCCGCCGCGAACAGCAACGCCTCCGCCCGCGCGCTCCACTCTCCTTGTGAATGCAACAGAAGGGCGCGGATTTCCTCGGCGCCGCTGGTTCCCCCGGGTTCGCGCGTCTCCAGCACTGGCAAGCCCCGCGCCGCGAGCGCGTCGGCGAGCATTTTCGCCTGGGTGGACTTCCCGACGCCCTCCCCGCCCTCGAACGTGATGAAGCGGCCCTCCGTCATGTCAGCCAGCTTTCCACGGCATTGACGACGCGTTGGAGCGGATTGGCGCGCGGTACGGCTTCCCCGGCTTCGAGCGGCAGGTCGAGCGTGGGTCGGCCGTCGATCGAGAGACGCAGCCGGGCCACCGGCTGCCCCTTGGCGACAGGTGCCTCCACCGGTCCGCGATAGGTGAGTTCGAGCGCGTAACGATCCGGCCGCATGCCCCGCGGCAGGGCGACCACGACATCGCTCGCAGGCTCGAGCGGCACGGCATCTTCGGCCCCGTCCTGCACCCGTGCCCGCGCCACCTTTGCACCGGCCGGCACGATCGTGCGCCGATCGAAGGCTTCGAACCCCCATTCGAGGAGCGCGCGCGCCGCGGTGTCGCGCTCGCGCGCCGTGGGAGAACCGGCGAGAACCATGACGAGGCGCGTGTCACCCCGCCTGGCCGAGCCGAGAAAGGTGTAACCCGCCTCGTTCGTGAAACCGGTCTTCAGCCCGTCTGCACCCGGCACGCGGCCCGTGACCGGGTCGTGATTGCCCTGCGTGATATCACCCCAGGTCAGCGTGCGGTGGCCGAAGAAACGGTGGTAGAGCGCCGGGTAACGCTGGGTCACCGCCTCCCCCAGCAAGGCCAAATCGCGCGCCGAGGTATAGGTCTGCCCACCGTCGGGATAGCCGTTCGGCGATCCGAAATGCGTGTTCTGCATGCCCAGTTCGGCGGCGTTTTCATTCATCAGTTCCAGCCATCTGTCGAGCGATCCCGCTGCCGCCACCGCCATTGCCACGCTCGCGTCGTTGCCCGACACCGTCGTGATGCCCAGCAGCAATTGCGCGATCGTCGGCCGGTCGTTGGCGCGCAGGAACATGTTGGACCCCTCGGCATACCAGGCGTCTTCGAGTTCCTGCGTGTAGCGGAACGGCATGTCGAGCCGCAGTTGGCCCGCGTCTATCAGCTTGAAGGCGGTATAGACGGTCATCACCTTCGTGACCGAAGCGGGCATGAAGCGCCGATCCGCCTCGCGCTCGAACAGGATCTGCCCGTTGGTGAGATCGACCAGAAGGGCAACCGGAATATCCTCCGGCACCGGTGCGGCGTTGGCGGCGGGAAGCGGAACGCCGGTCCGCTCGGGCTGAATTTCCGGCCGCGCCGGGCTGGCGAGCGCAAGCATTGCCGCACCGGCTGCCATCGCCTTCGCTGTCGCCCGTTTCACGCCCTTTGCGCCCCGTTTCTTGGCGGCGGGCGTTCGCGCTCAGCCGCTGGTGAGGATTCGCGCGTCGCTATAACCGGCCCGTCGCACCTTGGCGAGCGAGGCGTCGGCTTCGGCGTGAGTTGCGAACGGTCCGGTCTGCAACAGGAAGTATCGTCCGGAAGGCACGACCTCGCCACCCAGCGCCGCAGCCGCGTTGGCAGCCCGTTCCCTGGTGGAGAAGGCCGCGACCTGGACGCGAAAGGCGCCCTCGCCGCCGCTCGTCACCGGCGGGGCAGGCCCGCGTTCGGAAAGCGCTTCGCCCGCCGGGGGCGGTTCGGCAGGCGGCGTCGGACCACCGGCTTCGCCCGCTGCCGCGGAGGGTTCGACAGAAACTGTCGCGATAGCGGTCGGCGCGGCAGTCTCGTCCGCACGGCTCGCCCGGTCCCCCGCGCTCGGCGTAGCGGGGCCACTCTCGGGCAGGCGGCGCCGCAGCACCTCGACCAGCGACATCGGCGTATCCATGCGCAGCGGAGCCGCATCGCCGGCACGCAGCATCGCTCGCTGCTCTTCCGGCGGATTGACCCGCCGAACCCGGACCGGACCACCCGGCGCCGCGCCGAGCTGGTCCATCGCTGCCGGCGACAGGGCCAGCAGATGCGTCGACGCCATCGGACCGCGGCGCTCGATACGCGCGAGCACAGTGCGCCCCGTTTCGAGCGACGTGACCTCGACATAGCTGGGTACCGGCAGGGTGTGGTGCGCGCCTGTGATGCCCAGCGTTTCGGCTTCCGCGGCGAGATAGCCGACTTCGTCGTAATTGAGCGCGTCGACCGGCGTGAAGGTCGTCCCCGCGACGGTGTAGGGATCGCCAACCGTGATCGGATAGTCCGATCGCGGTCCGTTGGCCGGCCGGGCCAGCGCGCCCGGCGTCCGTTCCATGTCCCCCGCCCCGGCTGCGCAGGACGAGACGCCGGCGCAAACGAGCAGGATCATTAGCCTCTTGGCAAGGCTGGACGAAAAACGGCGGTCCGCGTTACCGGGCGATCTCATCTGCAAGCAATCCCACACTCATCGCGTAGTAGTTCGAGCAGTTGTATTCGAGGATGACCCTATAATTCTGGGTTAAGAGATAGCCGGGCGCGGCGGGTCCGTCGGGCTCGAACAGCGACGCCATGACATCATCCGCCAGATAGCCCTGGGGCTGCACCCCGCGCTCGCGCCACTCGCGCACCGTTAGCCAGCGGCTGTGACGGTCGTGAACGCGGGGGCAGACTGGCGATGTCATGTGGTCGTCGATGCCCGAGCGGTCCGCGCTGTTGGGCACGTAGGCACGCACCGCCCAGGGCTGGCCGGGGCGCCAGCCGGCATCGCGAAAGTAGTTGGCGATGGAGGCCATCGTATCGGCATCGGAATGCCAGACGTCCTTGTCGCCATCGCCGTCGCCATCCTGCGCCAGGCGCAGATAGATGCTCGGCAGGAACTGGCCGTTTCCGAACGCCCCTGCCCAACTGCCGACAAGGTCGCCGCGGGGCACGCCCTGGTCGACCATCTTGAGGACATCGATCAGCTCGCGCTCGAACAGGGCGCGCCTTCGCCCTTCCCAGGCGAGCGTGGCGAGCGAGCGGGGAAGGTCGAAGCCGCCCATGACCTGACCGTAGGCTGTCTCGTGCCCCCAGATGGCGACGACGATCTCTGCCGGCACACCGTATTGCTGTTCCGTCCGGGCGGCGATCGAACCGAGTTCCGCCAGCTTGCGATGCCCGCCGCTGATCCGCGCGGCGGTATTGTGACGGGCGATGTAGTTCGCCATCGACGGGAAATTCGAATTATCGGACGACCCGCCCGAGCCGACATTCTCGCGGTCGAGTTCGAGTACGCGCATGTTGGGCGTCAGGCCCGAAAGCACCTGCTGGATGGTGGCCTGGCTGACCCCTTCGTTGCGAGCGTGCTCTGCCACCTGTGCGAGATAGCCGGAAAAGCTCATCTCCTGGGCGTTCGCCGGGGAGGCGGCGAACAGGAGGGCGGCGGCAAGGGCGCCGGCGCGGCGCAGTATCTTGGCAGTCATGAAAACCCGTCTAGTCGCTGCGCATCGGTGTTGGAAAGGGCGAAACCGGCCGGATGGCGGACAGGGTGGGATTCGAACCCACGAAGGGCTTGCACCCTTGCCGGTTTTCAAGACCGGTGCATTCAACCGCTCTGCCACCTGTCCGATGCGCGAGCGTTCGCCTGCTAACCGGGTCGAGGCGAGATGTCACTATGCCCGCTGCCCGTTATCGCATTTGCGGTTGATCGTCCTCCTGCTCTGGTATCTCGAGCGCGCGGTCCTTGCGGTCGGGGTAATCCCGGGGATTGACCGATGACTGGTTCTTCAAGGCCCGGTGATCGCGCACGACCGCGCTGTCATTGTCGTCTTCCTCGGCAGCGCCATTTGCGCCCTGCGGCTGGTCGTCGATCTCATATTCCATCGCGAAAGCTCTCCTCTCGCGAAATCAACGACATGGCACCGCTCCGGTTTCCCGAAAAAGCGACGAGCGGTTCGTCGCTCCATTCGGGCCGTAAGGCAGGTCAGATGTGGATCGCCCTTCCATACGCGGAAAGGACGCTTTCGTGCATCATTTCCGACAGGGTGGGATGCGGGAAGATGGTGTTCATCAGTTCGGCCTCGGTCGTCTCGAGCACCTTGCCCACGGTGTAGCCCTGGATCAGCTCGGTCACTTCCGCGCCGCACATATGCGCGCCGAGCAGTTCGCCAGTCTTGGAGTCGAACACCGTCTTGATGATCCCCTCGGCCTCGCCCAGCGCGATGGCCTTGCCGTTGCCGATAAAGGGAAAGGAACCGACCTTGACCTGGTATCCGGCATCTTTCGCCGCCGCTTCCGTCAGGCCGACGCTGGCCACCTGCGGGTGGCAATAGGTGCAGCCCGGAATGGCCGTGCGGTCGAGCTTGTGCGGATGGACGTCGGCATTGCCCAGTTCCTGCGCGATGGCCTCGGCCGCGGTCACGCCTTCGTGACTTGCCTTGTGCGCCAGCCACGGGCCGGGCGTGCAGTCGCCGATGGCCCAGACACCCTTCACGTTGGTGCGGCCGTAATCGTCGATCCTGATGAAGGACTTGTCCGTCATCTCGATCCCGAGCTTGTCCAGCCCGATATTCTCCAGGTTGGGGACGATGCCGATCGCGACGATGACATGGCTGAATTCCGCCTCTTGCGCCTTGCCGTCGCCACCGGTGATCGTCGCGCTGACCGCCTTCGCGCCGTTGTGCGCGATCTCGACCTTGGCTCCGGTACGGATGGCGATGCCCTGCTTGCCGAGCGACTTGGCGAGGAAGGCGGAAATGTCCTTGTCCTCCACCGGCACGATACGGTCGAGCATTTCGACCACGGTAACGTCCGCCCCCATGTCGTTGTAGAAACTGGCGAATTCGATCCCGATCGCGCCCGATCCGATGACCAGCAGCCTGCTCGGCATCTCGGACGGGGTCATGGCGTGACGGTAGGTCCAGATGCGCTTGCCGTCCGCCGGATGACCGGGAAGATCGCGCGCCCGCGCCCCGGTGGCGACGATGATGTGCTTCGCTTCCAGCGTCTGCGTGCCCTTCTCGCCCTTCACCTCCAGCTTGCCGGGGGCGGTCAGGCGCCCTTCCCCCATGTGGACGTCGATCCGGTTCTTCTTCATCAGGCCCGTGACGCCGCGATTGAGCTGATCCGCCACGCCGCGACTGCGTTTCACCACTGCCTCGAGATCCGCCTCGATCGCGCCCGCGACCTTGAGCCCGTAATCCTTCGCATGGTCCATGTAGTGCTTGATCTCGGCGGAGCGGAGCAGCGCCTTGGTTGGGATGCAGCCCCAGTTGAGGCAGATGCCGCCCAGCTTCTCCCGCTCCACGATGGCGGTCCTGAGGCCGAGCTGGGCCGCGCGGATCGCCGCGACGTAGCCGCCGGGACCGGAACCGAGGACGATGACGTCGTATTTGTCTGCCACTTGCTACTCCATCTGCTTCGCCCGCCGCGCGGCCGGGCGACCTCTCTCTTTCTGCCCGCTACGCGTCCACCGCCCGCGGTTTGCCGCCGTCGTCAACCGCGACGAAGGTGAAGCGCGCGCTGGTGACGAGCTGCTCCTCTTCCGAATGGCGCTCCCGGGGGTAGGCGTCGGTCGCGATGACCATGCTGGTGCGGCCCACCTTCTGCATCGTGCAATAGACCGAAACCTCGTCTCCCACCTTTACCGGGCGGTGAAATTCGACGCCGTCCATCGCCACCGTCACCGCCCTGCCCTTCGCCCGGCGCGCGGCGACCAGGCCGGCACCCGAATCCATCAGGCTCATCAGCCAGCCACCGAAGATGTCGCCATAGGCGTTGGCGTCGGCGGGCATTGCGGTGACGCGGATGGCGGGATCGCGATCAGCCATGCGAAGGCGACGAAGTTGACACGCCGACAAGCGCGAATTGCACCGTTTTTGCGTTCATGATCAAAGACTTCTACCGGATATGCGAAGTTGACACTGCACCGGACGGTTTTTTCCTCGTTTCGAAAAATGCGATCCTCTGCCCTGGCAAGGGCGAGGCGGTGTAGGAAAGCGTCACGCCACCAGGGCCAGCGGTGCCTCGACGAGTTCCTTGAACACCTTCATCAACTGCGCCCCGTCCGCCCCGTCTATGGCGCGGTGGTCGAAGCTGCCGGTGGCGGACATGACCGTCGCGATCTGCAAGGCGTCGTCGACCACATAGGGCCGCTTCTCTCCGGCGCCGATCGCCATGATCATCGCCTGGGGCGGGTTTATGACCGCCTCGAACTGCTTGATGCCGAACATGCCCATGTTGGAAAGGCTGGCGGTGCCGCCCTGATATTCTTCGGGAGCCAGCTTGCCATCCTTCGCGCGAACGGCGAGATCCTTCATTTCCGAGCTGATCGCGCTCACCGCCTTGCCGCCCGCATCCTTCACGATGGGCGTGATGAGCCCGTTGGGAATGGATACCGCGACGGCAATGTCGGCGCGGCTGAACTTCAGCATGGTGTCGCCGGCGAACTGCACGTTGCAGGCGGGCACCTGCTCCAGCGATCGGGCGAGCGCCTTGATGAGCAGGTCGTTGACCGACAGCTTCACCCCGCTCGGCTCCAGCGCGGCGTTCAGCTCCCCACGCAGCTTGAGCAGCGCATCGAGACGGATATCCACCGTGAGGTAGATATGCGGCACCTGCTGCTTGGATTCGGTCAGGCGGCGCGCGATGGTCTTGCGCATGCCGGACAGCTTTTCCGCCTCGTGCGGGATGCCGAAATCCTGGCCCTGGCCGGGTGCGGGCGCGGCGGCCGGCGTCGGCACGGGCGCGGCGACAGGCGCGGCCTTCGCGGCGCCGGCGCCGGCGCCCTCCACATCGGCCTTCACGATGCGTCCGTTGGGACCGCTGCCCTCCACGCCCGACAGGTCGATACCCTTCTGCTCGGCGATACGCCGCGCCAGCGGAGATGCGACGATGCGGTCGCCCGAGGGGGCCGGGGCGGATGCGGATTGCCGCGCGGGAGAGGGCGTCGGGGCCGGTCCGGCGGCGGGAGCAGGCGCGGGGGCGGGCGCAGGCGCGGGCGGTTCCGATGCCTCGTCCTCCTTCGCCGCGGGCGCCGCGCCGCCATCACCCATCGGCTCGACCTCGCCTGCGTCCTCGCCCTCGTCGGCGAGCGTGGCGATGACGGTGCCGACCTTAACGCCTTCGGTCCCCTCCTCCACCTGAATGTGGGCGATCGTGCCCTCGTCCACCGCCTCGAATTCCATCGTCGCCTTGTCGGTTTCGATCTCGGCCATGATGTCGCCCGAGGAGACCCGGTCGCCGACCTTCACCAGCCACCTGGCTAGCGTGCCCTCCTCCATCGTGGGCGAGAGGGCGGGCATCTTGATGGCGGTGGGCATGGGTGTCTGGCATCCTTGCGGTCGAATTGGCGTATGCGCGTTCCTTGGCCAATTTGCCGGTGCGGGGCAAGGCAGTCTTGCGCCGCGCGGGCTTTCCCCCGATACCGGCGCGAAACGGGGGAGAGCCATGCGCGTCTATCTGACGATCATCGACGAGACGGAGGAAGCGCGAGTCGCCCTGCGCTTTGCCGCCCGCCGCGCGGCGAAGACCGGCGGCGTGGTGCATCTGCTGGCGCTGGTGCCGAAACAGGCGTTCAACGCCTTCGGGGGCATCCAGGCGACCATCGAGGAGGAAGCGCGCGACCGGGCGGAAGTGCTGGCCAATTCCGCCGCGGGAGAACTGATGCACGAAAGCGGCAAGATGCCGCAGATCGCGGTCCGTGTGGGGGAAAGCAAGACGGTGATCGCCGATTACCTCGCCGAACATCCCGAGGTCGCCGCCCTGGTGCTCGGCGCCGCGTCGGAAGGTGGGCCCGGACCGCTCGTGACGCACTTTTCGGGCAGCGTCGGCAGCCTGCCCTGCCCGCTTTTCATCGTGCCGGGCAATCTTTCCGTGGAAGAGATCGACCGGTTGAGCTGACCGCTGCCCGCGATCAGGTGCGCGTGCCGCGCGCCGGGTAATCCTTGTCCTTGATGACCTTCACCCCGTCCAGCAGCTGATCGATGGAGGGACGGGTGAACGGCGCGCTCTGCACCTGCGCCATGTAGACGGTGCCATCCGGTCGGATCAGGAACATGCCCGGTTCGCTGAACACGTCCGGTTCGTCGGTCCCCTCGCGCTTCTGCGAGATATACAGGCCGTATTCGCGCGCCTTGTCCTCGCTCAAATCGTAGACGAGCGGCAGGTCGCCGGTCTTCCAGTCCGAATCCACCGTCATCGCGCGATCCTTGTCGTCCATGCTGATGGCGAAGGGCGAAAGGCCCGCCCCGGTGATCTCGTCCAGACGCGAGCCGATTTCCTCAAGGTAGCTCTTGCAGACCGGGCAGTGCCGCCCGCGATAGAAGATCAGCCATGTGAACAGATCGGGCGACTGGTCCGCGAGGACGAATTTCGCCTGGATCGTCAGCGGCAGGTCGATGGCGGGGGCGGGCTGGTTGGGTTTGAGCATGTCGTCTCCTTCTGCCCTACCAGCGCGCGCGAGCGCTATGCGTTCCGTTACTTCTTCGTCCGTCCGCGGCCCTGATGGCGGATATTGCCGGGCCGGCCGCGCTTGTTCACCTGGTGCTTGCCCCGCGCATCCTTGCGGGGGCCGCGGTGCTTCTGGCTTCGCGATTTCCTGTCCGGCCAGTCGCCGCGCGGCTCGACCTTGCGGCCATCGCTGTCCGGTACGTCGAACTTGAGCGCGCCGGTCAGCGGATTGGCCTCGCTCAGCTTGAGTTGCAGCACGTCGCCCACGGTGTAGCTCGTCCCGCTCTGCTCGCCGGTCAGCGAATGCGCGCCCTCGTCATAGGCGTAGTATTCGCGGCCCAGCGTGCTGACGGGCACCAGCCCGTCCCCACCGAGGCCGACAATGGTGGCGAAGAAGCCGAATTTCTGGACCCCGGTGATACGGGTTTCGAACGTCTCGCCCACGCGCGCGGAAAGCCATGCGGCGACGTAGCGGTCGACGGTGTCGCGTTCGGCCTCCATCGCCCGGCGCTCGGTATGGCTGATCGCCTCGGTGATCTTGCCGAGGTCGTCGCGGTCCCGGTCGGCCAAGCCCGAACTCGCGGGGATGGCGCCCCCGGGTTTCGGCTGCTCCAGCCCGAACGCATCGACCAGCGCGCGGTGGACGAGCAGATCGGCGTAACGGCGGATGGGCGAGGTGAAGTGGGCATAGCTGCCCAGCGCCAACCCGAAATGGCCGGCATTGGCGGGGCCGTAATAGGCCTGCGTCTGGCTGCGCAGAACCGACTCCATCACCAGCGCCTTTTCGGCCGGATCGTCTCCCACGTCCTTGATCATGCGGTTGAACAGACCCGGCGTGATGACCTGTCCGAGTGCGAGATTGCGGCCGATGGATTCGAAATAGTCCTTCAGCGACACCAGCTTCTCGCGCGTGGGCGGCTCGTGAATGCGGTAGACGACCGGGCTGGCCCTGCTTTCGAGCGCCTTGGCCGCCGCGACGTTGGCGGAGATCATGAAATCCTCCACCACCCGGTGCGCGTCGAGCCGTTCGCGCACGGCGATTTCGGCAATGCGACCCTTCTCGTCCAGCACCACCCTGCGTTCGGGCAGGTCGAGGTCGAGCGGATCGCGGTCGCTGCGGGCAGACGCCAGCGCCCTCCAAGCGGCCCACAGGTTCTTCAGGTTTTCACCGGCGCTGCCATCGTCGATCCGCGCCTGCGCGTCCTCGTAGGCGACCACCTGTTCGATGCGGACCACGGCGCGGGTAAAACGCCAGTCGGAGATACGCCCGTCCTTGTCGATGCGGAAGCGGCAGGCCATCGCCGCGCGGTCTTCCCCCTCGCCCAGCGAACAGACGTCGGAGCTCAGCACCTCGGGCAGCATGGGCACGACCCGGTCGGGGAAATAGACGGAATTGCCCCGCTTTCTCGCCTCCCGGTCGAGATCGCTGCCGGGGCGCACGTAATAGGATACGTCGGCGATAGCGACGAGCGCGTCGAACCCGCCCTTGCCATCGGGCTCGGCCCAGATCGCATCGTCGTGATCGCGGGCGTCCGCCGGGTCGATGGCGACGATGGGCAGGTGCCGCAGATCCTCCCGCTTGTCGGTCGTGACGGGCAGTTTGGCTGCCGCCTGCGCCTCGTCCAGCACGTCCTGCGGGAAGATGTGCGGGATGTCGAACTTGTGAATGGCGATGAGCGAATAGCTCTTGGGCGCCAGCGGATCGCCCAGTACCTGCGTGACCTTGACGCCCGAATTGCGGCCCTTGCCGACCGGTTCGGCGAGCACGAGGTTGCCCTCCTCCGCCTCGCCCGGATCGCTGACCCTGGCGCTGGAGCGGATCTTCTTGTCCACCGGCGCGAGCCAGGCCTTGCCGCCCCCGTCGATCTCTATGACGCCCAGCATCGCTTCCTCGCGCGCGGGCAGCTTCTTCATGGGATGGGCGATCCAGCTGGCCTTTTCGCCGACGCCGTGCTCCTCGGTCCGGGCGAGGATGCGGTCGCCCTTGTGCAGGGCCGCGCGCTTCTTCTTGCCGGTCTTTTCAACCACCCGCAGGCGCGGCGGCGCACCGCCGTCGTCCGGCTGCCAACTTTCCGGAACGGCGACCGGCTCGCCATCGTCGATGTCGACGATCTTGAGTACCGTAACCTTGGGCACTCCTCCCATGCGGGTATAGGCGCTCTTGTTGCCGTCGATCAGGCCTTCCTCGGCCATGTCCTTCAGCAGCGCCTTGAGCGCGATCTTTTCCTGTCCCTTGAGGCCGAAATGTTTCGCGATTTCGCGCTTGCCGGTTTCCTTTTCGGCAGCGCGGATGAAGTGGAGGATCTGATCCCTGTCGGGCAGACCCTGGAATTTATCTGATTTCATGCCTTCTCAGGTAGGCACGCAGACCCCCTTCGGCAATGGTGCGACCGGCCCCTTCAGTCCTGCGTTGATTCCGGCAGCGGGCTGAACGCGCCGCCGGGAACGGCGCTGGCGACGGGACTTTCCACGCCATCAGCCGAAACCGAACTGAGGCCGAAGATCCAGTCGTCGCCGCGCAGCGTGGGCACTGTCACGGTGATGTCGTCATGCGTCCAGACGATGCGGGGGCGCTCGACGCCGTTGTCGCGCCCCTCCATCGTGATCGGAACGCCGCCCTCGGGAACATCCTCCTGCCGGATAGTGAGGAACGGCTCGTCCTCCCAGTATGGCGCGTCGGTGCGGCGCTTGTAGAAATTGTAGGACGCGGCCCCCTCCACCGGCGCCCAGGTGAACTCGACATCGGGCCGCACGATGCCATCCACCGTTACCGCCGGCGGCATGGGAGCGGCTGCCAGCTTCTCGGCGGCGCGCACGTTCAGGCGCGTGACCTTGGCAAGATAGGGAAAGTCCATCTCGTCAACCGTGTCGCCATAGGTCACACCGTCCTCGGTCCGCAGATCCTGATGCTGGTGCTCGTAATCTTCGATGGCGACGGAAAAGCGGATGGCGGGAAAGCCGCGGTCGAGGAACGGCAGGTGGTCGCCGCCCCGTCCCATGCGGTCGCTGCGCCAGGTCTGGCGGACGTCGAGACCCTGCGGATCGCCTTCGGCCAGACCGTCGAGATAGCGCGAGAGGTTGCGGCTGGGGCTGTCGTTCCCCCCGCCCCGGCTGCGCATGGCGGCCCGCACCTGATCGTCCGCATCGGCGCGGATACCTTCGGAAAAGACGCGCACATGGGCATCGTCGCACACGCCGTCGCTGCCGCACGATCCGCCGACGACGTCGTTGTTGAGCACCGCCTTGACCGTCCAGCCCTGCTCCGCCGCATACTCGGCCATCAGGTTACCGCCATAGAGGCCCTGCTCCTCGCCGGAGAGCAGCGCGTAGACGATGGTGCCCGGGTAGTCGTGGCCGCTCAGGACGCGCGCCGCCTCCAGCGTGAGGGCGCTGCCGCTGGCATTGTCGTTGGCGCCTGGCGCATCGACCTGCGCGTCCATGACGTCGGAGCCGCGCGAATCGATGTGGCCCTGGATGATGACGACCTCGTTCGGCCGCTCCGTCCCGCGCTGGATGGCGACGGCGTTACGGATCCGCACGGGTTCGGGAATGCGGTTGCCCGTCACCCGGTCCTCGATGAAGAGGGTTTCCAGGCACCCTCCGCAGGCGGCTGAAGCCTCGTCGAACTGCCCCAGTCCCCACTCGATCGCCGCGCCGATGCCGCGTTCGGGATCGGTCTGGCTGGATAGCGTGTGGCGCGTGCCGAACGCCACCATCCGCTCGACATCGGCGCGCAACCGCGCCTCGCTGACGGCGGCGGCGGGGTCGTCCTGGGCACAGGCGGGGGAAGCGGCGGCGGCGGCGAGCAGGCTCGCGATCGTGATTGTGTTTCGCATGGCGGGAAAACTTGCGCAAAATCGGGCGCTTGGCAAGGCTCTGCAACGCGCCGGAACCGCGCGTGGCGGACGGCGGTTTCCTGAGCATGCACGACATGCCCGGCAGCGCCTCGCCCGATCTTCCTCCCGAACCCGGCACCGCCCGCGCGGCGATGGGACCGGTCATGGCCAATCCGTCGGCCGCGGACCTGACGGCGCGCTGCGACACCTATCTCGGTCTGGTCGATATCCAGCGCACCGCGCTCGCCAACGACACGGCGCGGGCGACGGTGGAGAACACGCTGACCCGTTACGACGACATGGCGGCCATGCTTTCGGCCACGCAATCCGAATTCGCGCTGTACCAGGAGGTTCTCCTGACGGCCGAACTTCGTGACGTCGCGGCGCAGTGCGAGGTGCGGGCCAGCGCGGTCCGGTCCGAGATCAGCCTGTCGCGCGCGATCTACGACCGCCTCAAGGCGGTGGACGTATCCGAGGCCGACGACGAAACGCGCGCATATCATCGGGATATCCTCGACGAATACGATCGCAGCGGCGTCGGACTGGATGATGCCGGGCGGGACCGGATGGCGGCCATCAACCGCGAACTGAGCGAGATCAGCATCGCCCTGGCGCGCAACGTCGCCGAGGACGACCGCACGCTGCGCGTCACGGAGGACGAACTCGCCGGTCTGCCACAAGATTTCCTCGACGCGCACGCCGCCGACGCGGACGGGCGTATCGCGCTGACCACCGCCAGCACCGATTACCGTCCCGTCATGTCCTATGCCGACAGCGACGATCTGCGACGCCGTTATCAGGAACTCTACCTTCGCCGCGCCTGGCCCGAGAACGATGCGCTGCTGCGCCGGTTGTTCGCGTTGCGCCAGGAAAAGGCCGAGCTGCTGGGACGGGAGAACTACGCCGCGCTCAACCTGGAGGGCAAGATGCTCGACCGGCCCGAGCGGGTGCGCGCGCTGATTGAGCAGACCGCGCAGGCCGCGCGCCCGGTGGCGAAGCGGGATTACGAGCGCAGCCTGTCGGTGCTGAAGGACCAGCGCCCCGACGCCGACCGGATCGAGCCGTGGCAGACTGCCTGGATCGCGCCCAGGGTGCAGAAGCGCCTGTACGATTACGATCCGCAGGAAGCCCGCCAGTATTTCCGCTATGACCGGGTGCGCGACGGGGTGATGCGCCTGACGGAGCGGCTGTTCGGCGTGTCGGTGGTCGAATGGGATACCGACCTGTGGCACCAGGATGTCGATGCGTTCGAGATGATCGAGGACGGCAAGGTCATCGGGCGCTTCTACCTCGATTCGCATCCGCGCCCCGGCAAGTACACCCATGCCAACCATATCGGCCTGTACCCCGGCAGCGAGGAACAGCCGCCCGTCTCGGCCATCGTGCAGAACTTGCCGAAGGGCCTGATGGAACACGGTCAGGTCGAGACGTTCCTGCACGAATTCGGTCACGGCCTGCACGCCATCTTCGGCAGCTCGCATCGCTGGACCGGGCAACGCTATTCCGCGGTCGAGCGCGATTTCATCGAGGCGCCCAGCCAGATGCTGGAGAACTGGGTCTATGATTACGCCACGCTGGCGACCTTCGCCGTCAACGATGCGGGAGAGACGATCCCGCGCGATCTGGTCGAGCGGATGAATGCGGCGCGCTATTTCAACAAGGGACTGCACGAACTGACCCAGCTCGGCTACGCCAATGTCGCGCTCAACTTCTACAGCCAGCCCGTACCGGATGATCTGGGCGAAGCGACACGGCGCTGGATCGACGAATACGCGCTGATTCCGCAACCCGATTACTCGCAGATGCAGGCGGCTTTCGGCCATCTCGACGGGTATGGCGCGAGCTATTACACCTATGGCTGGTCACGGATCATTTCCGAGGATCTGTTCGCCCGCTTCACCGCCGAAGGTCTCGACAATCCGCAGGTCGCGGCCGACTATCGCCGCATGGTGCTGCAACCGGGCGGCACGCGCCCGGCGGCGCAATTGCTGCGCGATTTCCTCGGTCGCGACGTGACCCTCGACGCCTTTCGCGCCGACATGGAGCGCGGACTGGCGGGATAGGCCGGATCAGGCGCCAAGGCGGACCGGCTCCTCGCCGTAGCGATTGGCAGCCGGATCGGACTTCATGACGCCGAACGCGATGATGACGACAATCCCCACGATCCCGACGAGGTTGACCCAGCTGGCCGCCATGACCTGCGACTGCATGGCCTCGAGATCCGCAGAACCGCGCGCTGCCGCGAAGGTCTGCGTCATGCGGGTCAGGGCCTGAAGCCCGACCAGGACGGTGATTGCTTTCGTCGCCAGCGGGATCGCCGCCCACCAGCCCGTCTTCCCGCTGTCGTGAAGCCGCCGGACGAAGGCCGCGAGGCCCATCAGCGTGACAACCACGCCGACCGCGGCGGAAATGTAGCCCATCGTCACCATCGAACCGGACATCTGCTGCATCATCTGCGCCTCGAGCGTCGCCTGGTCCGCCCCGGACCGCGCCGCCGAGAAGCCCGACGCCATGCTCGACGTCATGACCGGGATACTGATGAGAATGCCGATGCCGAATTGCACAATGGCAAGGAACAGCACGTACCACCAGAATGTCGGACGGGCGTCGCGCCCGCTGAAATCGGTCAGGTGCGACAGGTTGTATTTCACCGCATCGATCATGGTCTTCCCCTCTCCCGACGCCGTTTCGTCAATAGGCCCGCGCGACGTATATCCGCTCGATCGCCGGCTTGCCAGTAAACAGGCAGATGCCATCGGCAGGGCGCGCATGAAGGGGCACGTTGCGGAAAGTGAGCTTGCGCTCCTTGAGCATCGCCACGACCCGGTCCAGATCGCTGCCGGTCGGGCGCGACCATTGCACCTCGGCCCATCCCGGATAGCGCTTGTCGTCGCCGAAAATGGCATCGAGCGCATCCATGTCGGCAACGTCGCGAGCGATGTTCGCATCGCGCCGTTCGCGCGCGGTGACAAGCATGGCGTTCTGCATGTCGTCGAGGATGGACGGCACGGTCTGCATCGCCAGGTCGCGCGAAGGCGACTGGAAGGCGGGCTTGCCCGTTGCCGTGTCCCACAATCCGTCGCGCCGCAGCAGGGAAACCACGCCATTTTCCACGTCGCGCGGGCCGACCTCGACGATGACGGGCGCGCCCTTGCGCACCCAGTCCCATCGCTTGGTCGCGGCCTTGCCGGGCTTGTCGTCGAGCAGCACGCGCAGCTTCTCGCCCAGCGTGGTCTGGCCGGCGAGGCCGGCGCGCAGCCCCTCGCAGTAGTCGCGTACCGCGGCATCGCCGTCATTGTCCCTCAGCATCGGGAGAATGACCACCTGCCACGGCGCGATGGCGGGCGGAACGCGCAGGCCATCATCGTCGCCATGCGTCATGATGACCCCGCCCACCATGCGCGTCGACATGCCGAAGCTGGTCGTATGGCACAGCTGTTCGCCGCCGTCCCTGTCCTGGAACCTGATGTCCGAGGCCTGCGCGAAATTGGTGCCGAGATAGTGGCTGGTGCCAGCCTGCAAGGCCTTGCCGTCCTGCATCATCGCCTCGATCGACCAGGTCTCGACCGCGCCGGGGAACCGCTCGTTCTCCGGCTTTTCCCCCGCGATGACAGGGATGGCGAAATCCTCTTCCGCCGCGGCGCGATAGATTTCGAGCGTGCGCAGGGTATGGGCCCTCGCATCGTCCGCATCCTCATGCGCGGTGTGGCCTTCCTGCCAGAGGAATTCGCTCGTGCGCAGGAACATGCGCGTGCGCATTTCCCAGCGCACCACGTTGGCCCACTGGTTGAGCTTCAACGGAAGATCCCGCCAGCTGCGGACCCAGCGGCTCATGGCGTCGCCGATGATCGTCTCGCTTGTCGGCCGCACCACTAGCGGCTCCTCCAGCCTGGCCTCCGGATCGGGGATCAGCCCGCCCTTCCCGTCAGCGATCAGACGGTGATGGGTGACGACCGCCATTTCCTTTGCGAAGCCTTCGACATGGGCGGCCTCGCGTTCGAAATTCGCGAGCGGAATGAACAGCGGAAAATAGCAGTTGTCGTGGCCGGTCGCCTTTATCCGCTCGTCCAGCAGACGCTGCATCCGCTCCCATATACCATAGCCCCAGGGCTTGATGACCATGCAGCCACGCACGCCCGATTCCTCCGCCATGTCGGCGGCGGATACGACCTCCTGATACCAGGCCGCGAAATCATCGGCGCGCCGGGTGGATAGAGCGTGGCGAATGTCGGGCATGGTGCGTCCTGAAACACGGGAAGGAAGGGGATGACCCGTCGCCGCCAATGGCAATGTCCGGAGGGCGTGTCGAGAGCGCGTCGCCCGTTGTCGTCAATCCTGCAACTTGTCCAGCTTGCGCTGCATTTCCGCCATCTGCGCCTTGAGCGCGTCGATGTCGCTGTCGCGTCCGGCGTCGTCGGCCGGCTGCTGCGTCCTGCCATTCGCCGAACCGCCCGGCGCGGGCGAGCTTCCCGGCATGAAGGCGTTGGCGGCGGCCTGGAACATGGCCATGTTGCGCTCCGCCATCTTGGCGAAGGCGTTCGGACCGACATTGGCGGTGAACGCCTCGTGCAGCTTGGCCTGGTTGGTGCGGAAATTGTTCATCGCCGCTTCCAGATAGGGCGGCATCATGGCCTGCATGGAATTGCCGTACATGCCGATCAGCTGGCGCAGGAAGCTGACGGGCAGCATCTGCTCGCCCTGCGATTCCTCCTCCATGATGATCTGCGTCAGGATGGCATGGGTGATATCCTTGCCGGTCTTCGCGTCGAGCACTTGGAACTCGACGTCGTCGCGCACCATGCGGCCGAGGTCGTCGAGCGTTATGTAGCTGGAGGATTGCGTGTTGTAGAGCCGCCGGTTGGCGTATTTCTTGATGATAACGGGCTGCTCGCCCGGCTGATCGCGGTCCGCCATCGAAGGCCCTCCTGTTGCAACTGCACATGTCTTAGCATTCGCAGCATTGCGCTGGCAATTACCGCGTTTTTGGCTGTCGGGAGAACCGGCTCCCCAGCACCGTGAGCAGTTCGTATTGCGACAGGCCGGTGAGTTCCGCCGCGTGCGGTAAATCGTAGGGAATCGTCAGGAAATCGCCTTCGCGAACATCGTGCCCGGTGCAATCGACGATCGTCATGTCCATCGAAACGCGCCCCACGATGGGCAGGGCCGCATCCCCGTGAAAAAGCGCGCCCTCCCGCCCCCAGCAGCGCAGGATGCCGTCGGCATAGCCGCAAGCGACGGTCGCCACGCGCATCGCGCGTTCGGCGGTGAAGGTGGCATTGTAGCCCACGCTCTCACCCGCGGATAGCGCGCGCACCTGCAACACCGCGGCCTCGGGATAGGCGACCTGACGGATCGTGCCGGCAAGCGCGGGACGCGGAATGCCGCCGTAAAGCGCCAGGCCGGGCCGGGTGAGGTCGAGGCGGAAGTCCGGCCCGAGCGCGATGCCGGCGCTGTTGGCCAGGCTCCGTCGCGTGTCCGGAAATTGCGCCGCGACCTCGCGGAAGGTGTAAAGCTGCCGGGCATTGAGCGCGCTGTCCTCGTCGGCCGAGGCGAGGTGCGACATCAGGACCTCGATCTCCAACCTCGCGATGAGCGGATCGCCCACATGCGCCGGTTCCAGGCCGAGCCGGTTCATGCCGCTGTCGACCATCAGGTGGCACGGCCCGCCCCCGCTCTCTACCCAGACGTTGGCCTGGTGAAGCGAGTTGATGACCGGCACCGCCCCGCTCGCCCGCGCGAAGGCGGCTTCGGCTGCGTCGGCGACACCGTGCAGGACGCTGACAGAGGCTCCCGGCGCGGCGTCGAGGACGGCCGGAACCTCCTGCCAGTGGGCGACGAAGAAGCTGCGCGCGCCCGCCTTGGCCAGGGCGGGAACGACGATGCCCGCGCCCAGGCCATAGCCGTCCGCCTTGACCGCCGCGCCCGTCTCCGCATCGCCCGAAAGCCGGTCGAGCGCGTGCCAGTTGGCCGCCAGCGCCTCCCTGTCTATCAGCAGGCGCAGCGCGGCGGGCGGCAATGCGGACAGGAGATCAGGCAGCGTCCTCTCCGAATTCGCGCGGCGGGCCGCCGGCAATACCCCACCACGCGACGATGGCGCCGAATGCGACGATGGCCCAGGTGTACCACAACCCGGCATAGACGTCGCCCGACCGTGCGACGATGTAGCTCGAGATAAGCGGCAGGAACCCGCCGAGATAGCCTGCGCCGATATGGTAGGGAATCGACATGGAGGAATAGCGGATCTGCGGCGGAAACATTTCGGCAAGCAGCGCGGCGACAGACCCGTATGTCAGCGCCGAGAGCATTCCCATGACGAGGATCAGCGCGATGATGCCGGCCACGTTGGCGATCGGCGGGGTCTGCCGTTCGAAGGCGAAGCCGCTATCGGTCAGGGCGGAGAGAATGCCGACGCGCCGGGCGTCGGCGTCCTCCATCCAGTCATCGGCGATCGCCACCTGCGCGCCGCCGACCGTGATCGCGGGCGCCGCCCCCTGCTCGATCGAATAGGGCACCCCGGCCGCGGTCAGCGTTTCCAGCAGCTTTCCGCACCCGCTCTGCTCTCCGCCCAACATCTCGGCGAAGGGATCGGTCGTGCAGTCGCTGCCGGTCACGACCACCGGCGTGGCTTCGGCGGCGCGGGCGAGGCCGGGATTGGCGAGCGCGCCCATGCCCCAGAAGACCGGGAACAGCAGCACCAGCGCCGCCAGGGCGCCGATCAGGAGGGGCGTCTTGCGCCCAACCCTGTCGGACCAGCGGCCGACCACGAGGTAGAACCCCATCGAGATGCCACCCGCGACCATCAGGATGATCTCGACCAGTTCCTCCTCCACCCGCATGGGACCGCGAAGAAAGCTCAGGCTGCTGAAGAAGGCGGTGTACCAGATCGTCGTCAGGACGCCGGTGATGCCGAACAGCGCGACGAAGATGCGGCGCTTGTTGCGGGGATAGGTGAAGCTTTCGACGAAGGGATTGCCCGACGTCTCGCCGGCGGCTTTCATCGCTTGGAAGACAGGGCTTTCCGACAGTTTCAGGCGCATCCAGAGCGATATGGCGAGAAGGACGATCGACAGCAGGAACGGCACGCGCCAGCCCCACTGCGCGAAGGCGTCGGGCGGGATCGCGGCGCGACAGGCGAGCACGACGATGATCGATAGCACGAAGCCGCCGACCACGCTTGCCTGGATGAAACTGGTGTAGAAACCGCGCTTTTCGGGCGGGGCGTGTTCCGCGACATAGATCGCCGCGCCGCCATACTCGCCGCCCAGCGCCAGCCCCTGGAGGATTCGCAGGCCGATGACGATGATCGGCGCGGCCAGGCCGATACTGGCCGCAGTCGGGATCAGACCGACGCCGGCCGTGGCGATCCCCATCAGCGTGACGGTCACGAGAAAGGTGTATTTGCGCCCCAGCCTGTCGCCGAGGAAGCCGAACAGGATCGCGCCGAGCGGGCGGAACCCGAAGCCGACCGCGAAGCCGGCCCAGACCAGCAGCAGTTGCAGCGTCTCGTTCCCGGCCGGAAAGAAGGCGGCCCCGATCAGGGCGGCGAGCGTGCCGTAGATGAAGAAATCGTACCACTCGAAGATGGTCCCCGCCGAACTGGCCGCGATGACGAGGCGGATGTCCCTCGCCGTCGGCTCCCCTGCCGGTGTCGCGCCTGCCGCGCCGTTCTCTCCCCCCGGATCGCTCATGGCGAGGTGACTAGCGCGCGGCGGGGGGCGAGGAAAGGGCGTCGAGGGCGGCCTTCCACGGGAGCAGGATCGCCTCGTGCCGGCCGGGGTAGTCCCGCGCGGCGGCGATCAGCTCCAGATCGGGCCAGTCGGGCAATGCGCCCTCCCCCGCGAGCCAGGCGCGAAGCGCCGCGTGGGCGGCCACGATCTCGCCGCGCGAACGCTGCCGGACGTGCCGAGCGAACACGGCCGCCGACGCCTGACCGACGGCGCAGGCATGCGATCTGAGACCAAGGGCGGCCACGTTTCCCCCCTCGTCGAGATCGAGGTCGAGTGCGAGGGTCGAACCGCACGCGGCGGCGCGGGCGCGGGCATGGAGGGCGGCACCGGGTCGCGGCGGATAGGCCGCGAGTTCGACCGCCGCCGCCAGCATTTGCGGGGTATAGAGCCGGTCGGCGCTCATTCGTCGGCGTTCGGCTCCGCCCCGATCGCCGCGACCCGTTCCCGCCGCTCCGCGATGATCTGCACCATCGCCTTGGATGCCGCATCGACGAACTGGTAGGTTCGCGCTTCCGAGATCCAGTCTGGCCGCCCGCGCGCGCCCCATATCGTGTCGTAGCCGAGCGCCAGCAGCGAAAACGCGATGACGACCATGATGACGCCCTTCACCGCGCCGAAGCCGAAGCCCAGTACCCGGTCGATAGGCCCGAGCACCGACTTGCGCGACTGACGCCCGGCTAAATTCGCGATGAGCTTCATCGCCGCATAGGGAATCAGCAGCAGCATCGCGAAGGCGAGGATCGCCGCGGTCACGGGCGAGCCCATGTAGTCGAGGATGAGGGCGGTGAGGTCGGTATGCAGGTAGCGGATGGCCAGGATCGCCAGCACCCACGCCGCCAGCGACAGCACCTCCTGCACGAAACCGCGCAGGAAACCGCCGACCGCGGCAACGCCCACGACCAGCAGAACTATGAGATCGAAACCCGTCATCCGCGCAACTGATTATGCACTCGCCATCACCCGGTCAACGAGCGCGGTGATGATGGCCACGTCGCGGTACCGCATGCCCTCCACGTCCCCGCCCGCATCGGCCGGGCCGCAGGCGACCGAGAAACCCAGCTTCGCCGCCTCTTTCTGGCGCAACGAAGCGTGGGAAACGGGACGCACCTCTCCCGACAGCGCCGTCTCGCCGAACCACACCGAACCGCCCGGCAGGGGTCGATCGGCGAGCGCCGAAACCAGCGCCGCGGCCACTGCCAGGTCGGCGGCCGGGTCGGCCAGGCGATAGCCCCCGGCGACGTTGAGATAGACCTCGGCCGTGCTGAAGTTGAGGCCGCAGCGCGATTCCAGCACCGCCAGCAGCATGGCGAGACGTCCGCTGTCCCAGCCCACGACCGCGCGCCGGGGCGTAGCGCCCGATTGCAGGCGCACGATCAGCGCCTGTATTTCCACCAGAACGGGCCGCGTTCCTTCCAGCGCAGGGAACACGGCCGCGCCGGGAATCGGTTCCTCCCGCCCCGACAGGAACAGCGAGGAGGGGTTGGCAACCTCGTCCAGACCGTGCCCCTCCATCGCGAAAACGCCGATCTCGTCCACCGCCCCGAAGCGGTTCTTGAGGCTGCGCAGGATGCGGTACTGGTGACTCCGCTCCCCCTCGAAACTCATGACGGTGTCGACCATGTGTTCGAGCACGCGCGGCCCGGCGATGTTGCCATCCTTCGTCACGTGTCCGACCAGAACGAGCGCGCAGCCGGTTTCCTTGGCGTAGCGGATCAGTTCGAACGCCGAGGCGCGCACCTGGCTGACGGTGCCGGGTGCCCCCTCGATCTGATCGGAGTGCATCGTCTGGATCGAATCCACGATCAGCAGGTCGGGCGGCCCGCCCTGCCCGAGAGTGGTGAGAATATCGCGCACCGACGTCGCCGCCGCCAGCTTCAGCGGCGCCTTGCTGAGTCCGAGGCGAGCGGCGCGCATGCGTATCTGCCCGGTCGCTTCCTCCCCGCTGACATAGACGGCATCGCCGCCCGCACCGGCGATGGCGGCGGACGCCTGGAGCAGCAGGGTGGACTTGCCGATCCCCGGCTCTCCGCCCATCAGGATCGCCGAACCGGGCACCAGGCCACCGCCCAGCGCCCGGTCAAATTCGCGAATGCCGGTCGATCGCCGGTCGAGCGGCCGGGTCGGTTCGTCCAGCGTCTCGAACGCGAAGGAACGCCCGCCGCTAGACAAATCGTGCCTGGCCGCGAACTTCGTCTCGGGTGCGTCCTCGACCAGGGTGTTCCACTGCGAGCAGTCGCCGCACTGGCCCTGCCAGCGGGTCGCAACGCTGCCGCATTCGGTGCAGACATAACGGCGTTTGGGCCTGGCCATGTCGCGGTCGCTACCCGGAACAGATTGGGAACACAAGAGCGGATCGGGGGCTTTGCACGGTGCGCCCGCTTCTGCCAAGAGAGGGGCGATGCGGCAGAAGGAACTCAGGATCGCGCTGGTCTGCTATGGCGGTGTCAGTCTCGCGGTCTACATGCACGGGGTCACGAAGGAAATCTGGAAGCTGGCCCGCGCCAGCCAGGCGTTTCACGCCGGCGATGCCCGGCCTGCGGGCGTCGAGCGGGTCTATCACGCGCTGCTGCAACGCATAGCCGGCGACCACGATCTGCGCCTGCGGGTGCTGCCCGACATCGTTACCGGAGCGAGCGCGGGCGGCATCAACGCGGTGTTTCTGGCGCAGGCCATCCATTCGGGGCAGAGCCTCGAGCCGCTCACCGAGATGTGGCTCAAGAACGCCGATGTCGAGACGTTGGTCGATCCGGCGGCGCGGCCGCGCTCGCTCATCTCAAAGCCGTGGATGCGTCCCCTGGTCTGGTATCTGACCAGCGGGCCGGGCAATTCGATCTCGGAAACCGTGGCCGCCGAAACCCGCGCAGAGGTGCGCGACAAGGTTTCCAGCCTGGTGCGCGGGCGATGGTTCGAGCCGCCCTTCTCGGGCCCCGGCTTCACCCGCCTGCTGCATTCCGCCTTCGCGGCCATGCGCGACGGACCCGTCGGCGCGCCGCTGCTGCCGCCGCGCCATCCGCTCGACCTGCTGGTAACGACGACGGATTTTCGCGGACGCAGCGAATCGTTGCGCCTGAACAGTCCGCCCGTCGTCGAGGAAAGCGAACACCGGATGCCGATCGGCTTCCGCAGCCGCGTTCCGGCAGAGGGCGGCATTGCCCTCGCCGACATCCACGAACTGACCTTCGCCGCGCGCGCGACCGCCAGCTTTCCCGGAGCCTTTCCGCCGCTCGGCATCGCCGAAGTGGATGCTCTCGACGAGGCGGGGTGGCCAGGTCGCGAGACATTCCTCCGCCGCATCATGCCGACCCATGTCGCACGCGGCACCACCCGGCACGTTGCGCTTATCGATGGTTCGGTGCTGGTCAACGCCCCCTTCGCAGGGGCCATGGCCGGTCTGAAGGCGCGGCCCGCCCAGCGCGAGGTCGACCGCCGCTTCGTCTATATCGACCCCACCCCCCACCGGCCTTCGTCTCCGGGCGACGAGCAGCCACAGGCGGTCGGGTTCTTCGCGGCGATCTTCGGCTCGCTCTCGACCATCCCGCGGGAGCAGCCGATCCGCGACAACCTCGAAAGCCTCGCCGCGCAGTCGCGCGAGGCCGAACGTCTGCGGCGCATGGTCAACGCGTTGAGGCCGGTGGTCGAGACGGCGGTGGACCGGCTGTTCGGGCGGACCCTGTTTCTCGACAGTCCGACACCCCGGCGGCTGCGGATCTGGCGGGCCCGCGCGCAGCAAAGTGCCGCCGAGGAGGCGGGTTATGCCTTTCATTCCTATGCGCAGGCGAAGCTGGGCGGCATACTCGAACGGATCGCCGAGCTCGTGCGGTCAGCGCATCCGGGGCCGGAAAAGCCCGACCTCGCCGCGATCGGAGCGGCGCTGCGCCGGGCGACCGACGAGCACGGGCTGGATATGCCCGGAGCGCCCGGCGGCGGGGCCAGCGAGGAGGCCATCCGTTTCCTGCGCGACCATGACCTCGCCTATCGCATTCGCCGGCTGCGCCTCATCGCCCGCCGGCTGTCCCGCGAGTGGGAGGCCGATCCCGACATGCCCGAAAGCGAGCTGGAAGAAGCCCGCGAGGCGATCTACCGCGCCCTCGCCCTCTATTTCGCGCGGGAGGATGCAAGCGCGCTGGGCGACGATTTCCCGGAGATAGCGGCCGGCGTGCTCGACGATCCGCAGGCCGTGCTCGGCGCCATCGCCGAGCGCCGCGAATTGCGGTCGTGCGATGACGAGGCCGAGGAAATCCTGTCGAACGCGCTCGAAACCATGCCCAGGGCACTGCGGCGACGCGTTCTCCTGACCTATCTCGGCTTTCCCTATTACGATGTCGCCACCCTGCCCCTGCTGCGCAACGAGGGCCTGACCGAGTACAATCCCGTCAAGGTCGACCGCATAAGTCCGGAGGATGCGAGGGCCATCCGGTCCGGCGGCACGGCAGCAACCCTTCGCGGCACCGAGTTCTACAATTTCGGCGCCTTTTTCAGCCGCGCCTACCGCGAGAACGATTATCTCTGGGGCCGGTTGCAGGGGGCCGAACGGATGATCGACCTGGTCTGTTCGACCGTACCGGGCGGCTTCGATGCGAACGAATGCCTGTCGATCAAGCGCGACATCTTCCTCGCCATCTGCGACGAGGAGGACGAAAGATTGCTATGCGAACCCGAACTGGTGGACGCGATCAGGCAGGAGGTCAGGGCGAAGCTGGGGTGATCCCCCAGGGCCCGCGGACGCCCCGCCATCAGGTTCCGAACGCGTCCTTTATCCTGCTGAAGAAGCCGTGACTTTCCGGACATTCCTTGCCCGTTTCCGTCTCGCGGAATTCGCGCAGCAGGTCTTTTTGCCTGGCCGATAGCCTGGTCGGCGTTTCGACCACGACCTCGACCACAAGATCGCCGTGCCCGCGCCCCTGCAAGACGGGCATGCCCCCGCCGCGCTTGCGCAGCTGCTTGCCCGACTGGATGCCCGCGGGAATGTCGATCTCGTGCTTCGTGCCGTCCAGGCCGGGGATGGCGATGGTGTCGCCGAGCGCCGCGGTGGTGAAGGTGATCGGCACCTGGGTGAACAGGGACGTTCCCTCCCGCTGGAACACGGTGTGCGGCTTGACGTGCAGGAAGATGTAAAGATCGCCCGGGGGCGCGCCCATCGGTCCTGCCTCGCCCTTGCCGGACAACCGTATGCGGGTGCCGTTATCGACACCGGGCGGTATCTCGACGTCAAGCGACTGCATCTTGTCGACGCGCCCTTCCCCCCGGCAATCGTGGCACGGCTGTTCCAGCACCTCGCCCCGCCCGTGGCAGTTGGGACACGGGCGCTCGATCACGAACAGACCCTGTTTGGCGCGGACCTTCCCGTGGCCGTGACACAGATCGCAGCGCCTGCGCGACGTACCCGGCTCGGCGCCCGACCCGTCACACGTGCCGCAGGCGCGGGAAACCTCGACCTCGATTTCCGTGGTCTTGCCGTGGAACGCTTCCTCGAGGTCGATCTGCATGTCGTAGCGCAGATCGGCGCCGCGCCGCGGACGGGCGCGGCCGCCGGCCGCACCCCCGCCCCCGAAGGCACTGCCGAAGATGGTTTCGAAGATATCGCCAAGATCGCCGAAATCGGCCTGTTGCGCGCCCGCCCCGCCCTGCTGGAAGGCGGCATGGCCGTAGCGATCGTAGGCCGCACGCTTCTGCGGATCCTTGAGGCAGTCGTAAGCGACGCTGATCGCCTTGAACCTGGCCTCGGCCTCGGCATCGCCGGGATTGCGATCCGGATGGTACTGCATTGCCAGCTTGCGGTAGCTGGACTTGATCGTGGCGCCGTCCGCGTCGCGGCTGACACCGAGAATTTCGTAGAAATCGACTTCGGTAGAAGACATCACAACCCCTTTGCGGACACGCCACCGGAGCAGGGTGCTCCGGTGGCGCGCCGTCTGTCCATCAGTGTCTCGCGACCGTCAGATCAGGACTTGTTCTCGTCGTCCACTTCGGTGAACTCGGCCTCGACGACTTCCTCGTCCTGAGACGAGGACGCTTCCTCGCCGCCGGCGGCCGCCGCGTCGGCGGCGCCGGCCTGCGCGGAAGCCTGGCCCTGTTCGTAGATCTGCTGGCCCATCTTCATGGCGACGTCGGTCAGCGCCTGGCTCTTGGCCTTCATGGCCTCCAGGTCGTCACCTTCCAGCGCCGTCTTCGCTTCGGCAAGCGCGCTCTCGATCTCGGACTTGAGGCCGGCGTCGATCTTGTCGCCGTTCTCTTCCAGCTGCTTGCCCGTGGCATGAACAAGGCTGTCGAGATTGTTGCGGACTTCCGCCGTCTCGCGGCGCTTCTTGTCCTCCTCGGCGAACTTCTCCGCGTCCTGCACCATCTGGTCGATGTCGCTGTCGGAAAGACCGCCCGAGGCCTGGATCCGGATCTGCTGTTCCTTGCCGGTACCCTTGTCCTTCGCGGAGACGTTGACGATGCCGTTGGCGTCGATGTCGAACGTCACCTCGATCTGCGGCACGCCGCGCGGTGCCGGCGGAATGCCGACGAGGTCGAACTGGCCGAGCAGCTTGTTGTCAGCCGCCATCTCGCGCTCGCCCTGGAACACGCGGATCGTCACCGCGCCCTGGTTATCCTCGGCGGTCGAGTAGACCTGCGTCTTTTTCGTCGGAATCGTGGTGTTGCGGTCGATCATCCGGGTGAACACGCCGCCCAGCGTCTCGATACCCAGCGAAAGCGGAGTGACGTCAAGCAGCAGCACGTCCTTGACATCGCCCTGCAACACGCCGGCCTGGATCGCCGCGCCCATGGCGACGACCTCGTCCGGATTCACGCCGGTGTGCGGCTTGGAACCGAAGAACTGCTCGACCACTTCGCGAACCTTGGGCATGCGCGTCATGCCGCCGACAAGGATGACCTCGTCGACCTGATCCTTGGTAAGGCCGGCGTCTTCGAGCGCCTTCTTGCACGGCTCCAGCGTGCGCTTCACCAGATCGCCGACGAGTTGTTCCAGCTTGGAGCGGCTGATCGTCTCGACCAGATGGAGCGGGGTATTGCTGCCGCCTTCCATGCGCGCGGTGATGAAGGGCAGGTTGACCTCGGTCTGCTGTGCGCTCGACAGCTCGATCTTGGCCTTCTCGGCCGCTTCCTTCAGGCGCTGGAGGGCAAGCTTGTCCTGGCGAAGGTCCATGTTCTCCTTCGTCTTGAACTGGTCGGCCAGATACTCGACGATCGCGCTGTCGAAATCCTCACCGCCGAGGAAGGTGTCGCCATTGGTCGACTTCACCTCGAACACGCCGTCACCGATCTCGAGGATGGAGATGTCGAAGGTGCCGCCGCCAAGATCGTAGACGGCGATGGTCTTGCCGTCTTCCTTGTCGAGACCGTAGGCGAGCGCGGCCGCGGTCGGCTCGTTGATGATGCGCTCTACCTCTAGACCTGCGATCTGGCCGGCATCCTTGGTCGCCTGGCGCTGCGCGTCGTTGAAATAGGCGGGCACGGTGATAACGGCCTTGCTGACCGTCTCGCCCAGATAGCTTTCGGCGGTTTCCTTCATCTTCTGCAGGATGAAGGCGGAAACCTGGCTGGGGGAATAATCCTCGCCGCCGGCCTCGACCCAGGCATCGCCGTTCTTGCCCTTGACGATGTCGTAAGGGACGAGATCCATGTCCTTCTTGGTCAGGGGATCGTCGAAGCGGCGGCCGATCAGGCGCTTGATCGCGAACAGGGTGTTGTCGGGATTGGTGACGGCCTGGCGCTTGGCCGGCTGGCCGATCAGACGCTCCGAATCCTTGGTGAAGGCGACGATGGAGGGCGTGGTGCGCGCGCCTTCCGAATTCTCGATGACCTTGGGCTTGCCCCCTTCCATGACAGCGACGCAGCTGTTGGTCGTGCCCAGGTCGATACCGATAATCTTGCTCATGGTTACCCCATTTCTCTTGCAGTTGGACGCTGCGCTTTCGGCGACCCGGTAAACGGCGAAGCCACTCGGCAGCTCGAAAAAAGCTGTGTATCGGGGCGCGATATAGGGGCGCTTTCGCTTGGCACAAGGGAACCGCCCGCCTAGAAATCGCCCGTGGTTTCAAGAGGGGACAGATCATGAATATGAAGACAATCCTTGCCTGCGCAGGCGCGCTTTCGCTGTCGCTGGGGGTTGTCGCCTGCGGCGATGCGGACGAGCCGGCAAACACCGCGCCCGAAGCCCCGGAAGGCATCGCGGTCACCGACGGCTGGATGTCCCTGCCCGCCGTCGAGGGCAATCCGGCGGCGGTCTATTTCACCATCAGCAATACCGGCGACAACCAGGCCACGCTGCGCAGCGCGGCGGTCATGGGCGCACAAAGCGCCACCCTGCACGATACGGTCGAGTATGATTTCCAGCAGGACATGCAGGAATTGCCCGCCGTGCCGGTGATGCCCGGCGATACGCTGGAATTCGTGCCCGGCGGTCGGCACGTGATGGCGATGAACCCGGACGCGACGCTCGATCCGGGCAGCGAGACAGAGGTGACGCTGACCTTCGCCGGCGGCGACAAGATCAGCTTCCCGGTCACGATCTACGCTTCCGGGGATATGCCCGACGGCGCGGCCACGGCAGACGCCGAAGCCGCCGAATGAACGAGGCGGGCGCGGCCTGCCCGGTGGGCGGCGAAAGGCCGCTCACGACGGGAGAGGTCGCGCTGGCCCGCACCGTATTCGGTCGGGCCATCGACTATGGGAAAGTCACCATCCGCCGCTCCAAATGGGCTTTCTTCCAGCCCCGGCAGGTGACGATGGCACCGCGCGGGCACATCCACTTCCATCCGCTCGGCAACGCTTATTGCGACGATTTCGCCGGACAGTCATTACTTCGGCAAGGTCTGTTCATCCATGAAATGACGCATGTCTGGCAGACCCAGACCCGCGGAGAGTGGTATCTGGTAACGCACCGGATGCCGTGGGCGACCTACGACTACAGCCTGCGCCCCGGCTGGTCGCTCGAGCGTTACGGCATCGAACAGCAGGCCGAAATCGTGAAGCACGCCTTCCTGCTGAGGAACGGAGCCAGGGTCGCAGGCGTCGCCGATGCCGCCGCCTACGACGCGCTGGTCCGCTTCCCCGGAGCCACCGGCTGACGGCGCCCTGCAGCCTCATGGTTAATTCCGAGCATACGGATAGCCGCAATAGCTATTGCCAAGGTCACGTACTTGCGACAAATCTTCCCCGGCGACGCCTACGCTTCGGCAGGGCGCCGTGACGGGTCAATTTGCTGTAACGGTGGAAACAACCCAAGAGGGGGGTAAGACGTGAAATCCTTGATACTTGCGGGCAGTGCGCTCGCCATGGCGCTCGTGGCCGGTCCGGCTGGCGCGCAGAACATCAACAACGATCCGATCTACGCGACTGTCAATCTGAGCGCGGGTTTCGACAACGACCCCTACACGGTCGACCTGTCTTCGGGCGGAAGCAACGCGGCAAGCGAACTCGGTTCGCCGTGCAGCGGCTACATCGCCACATCGCCCGACGTGCGACTGGTGTATGATGCCGGCTCGCTTCCGCTCATCATCTCCGTCAATTCGAAAGCGGATACGACGCTGGTCGTCAATGCACCGGACGGCCGGTGGTATTGCGACGACGACGGCGGCAACGGCAACAACCCTTCGGTACGCTTCAACAGCCCGCGTTCGGGCCGTTACGAGGTATGGGTCGGGACATATGGCAGCGGCGAAATGCACTCTGCCACGCTGAACATTTCCGAACTCTACAGCCAGTAGAACGCGAAACGGCCACGGCGGCGGTACACCCCGCACCGTGGCCGCTTCTCATGCGGATATGGCAGCTCAGTACCGCGGATCGGCGGGATAGCCGCTGGTCCCGAAGCAATCGTCGTCGAGATAGCGATTGTTGTTGTAGCCGTCGCAATCGTCGTTTTTGTCGACGAAATAGCCGGCAAGGCCGCCGGCCGCGGCGCCGGCAAGCGCATAGGTCTGAATATCGGCGCCGGTGACTGCGGCGATACCGGCACCGGCGGCGGCACCGGCCAGTCCGCCCTCCACGGCATAATTGTCGGCGCAGGCCGAAAGGCCGATTGTCGATGCGAGCAACGCCGGGGCGAGAAGGATCGTCTTTTTCATCGTTGGGTCTCCTTGGTTGCCCTGTTGTCAGCCACTTACGGGCAGGGGCGCGCAAGGTTCCGCGAAGGCGCGCGATCAGTCGGGTTTCTTCGCCACCCCTACCATCGCTGCCCGCAGCAACCGGTCCTTGATCATGTAGCCGGCCTGCATCTCCTGGACGATCGTGCCTGCCTCGGCCTCGTCGGTAGGCACTTCCATCATCGCCTGATGCTGATTGGGATCGAGCGGCAGGCCCATCGCCGCGATACGGCTGATGCCGTGCTGGGCGAAAACCTTGTCGAGTTCACGCTGGGTCGCCTGTATGCCCTGCACCAGCCCCTTGAACTTGCTGTCCTCCCGCAGATCCTCGGGAATTGCGTCGATCGCGCGGGCGAGGTTGTCGGCCACGCTGAGGATATCGCGGGCAAATCCCGTGGCGGCGTAGCTTCGCGCATCCTGCACGTCCTTTTCCAGCCGGCGACGCACGTTCTGCGTTTCGGCGCGGGCATAGAGAACTTCCTGCTTCGCCGCGGCCAGATCGTCGCGCAGCGAGGCCAGCGCATCGTCCAGGCTTTCGCCTTCGGGATCGGAGTTCCCGGCAGCGTCCGCCGCCTCGCCGTCATCGTCCAGAAACTCTTCCGGAACGCCGTCCAGTTCCTTCTCGACCGCTTCGTCGCGGGTCTTGTCGTTGTCCATCATCTGCCTTGCTAACCGATTCTCTTGCCCAGCGAACGGGCGGTGAAATCCACCATGGGCACGACCCTTGCGTAATTCAACCGCGTCGGACCGATCACGCCCAGCACGCCGACCACCTTGCCTTCGCGGTCGCGATAGGGGGCGGCAATGACGGAAGAGCCGGAAAGCGCGAACAGCCGGTTCTCGGCCCCGATGAAGATGCGCGCCGATTCCGCCTCGCGCGCGCTGTCGAGCAATTGCGCGACGGACTGCTTGCTCTCGAGTTCATCCATCAAAGAGCGGACCCGCTCGATATCGGACAGCGCGCTCTCGTCCAGCAGGTTGGCCGCGCCGCGCACGATGAGCACCGGGCGCCTTGCCGCGTCCTCGCTCCAGGTGGCGATTCCGGCTTCGACCAGCTGACGGCTCGCCTCGTCGAGCGCGCTGCGTCCCGAGGCGATCTCGGCCTGCATGGTTCGCGCCGCCTCGGCCAGCGTGCGTCCGGCGAGTCGAGACGATATGTAATTGCTCGCCTGCTGCAGGGCGGAGGGCGGTAGCGGTCCGTCGAGATCGAGAACCCGGTTCTCGACATGTCCGTCCTCGCCGACCAGCACCGCCAGCGCGCGGCGATCATCCAGCGGCACCAGATTGATTTGCGTCAGCCGCTGCTCGCGTTGGGGTACCAGCACCATGCCCGCCAGGCCCGACAGATCGGACAGGAGCGCGCTCGTCGTCTCCAGCGCGCGTTCGATGGGGCCGGGATCGGAAAGCTGTTTCTCGATCGCTGCACGTTCTTCGCGCGTGGGTTCGGCGACCTGCATGATGCCGTCGACGAACAGGCGCAGCCCCATCTCGGTCGGCATCCGGCCAGCGCTGGTGTGCGGCGCGGCAAGCAGGCCCATCGCCTCCAGCTCGCCAAGCACGGAGCGGATGGAGGCAGGCGACAGTTCGATATCGCCCCGCTGCGCGAGTGTCTTCGACCCGACGGGCTGGCCACTGTCGAGATAGCCCTCCACCACCAGGCGGAAGATATCGCGAGCGCGCGAGGTCAGTTCGGTGACGGGGGGCGAGGCCATGCGGGACACTATGGGACAACCAGGCGCGCGCCTCTAGTCCCCCCGACCGTAGGTCGCGCGCTTGTCGTCGAATCCCACCAGTCGGGCTACCGCGGGCAATTCCCTCCAGGCACCGTAGATCGCGTCCGGGTTTTCGGCGAGGCCGGGCTGCCTGCACCCCATGTACCATTCCAGCGAGACGGACTCGCCCCCGGCCTGTGACCAGCCGGCCGTTACAGTGGGCGCATCCGTCGCCACCGGCCCGTCGCAATTCTCGTAGCCATAAGTGATCGAGGTATCGGGACGATATGGCGCGAGCCGAAGGCGGAAGGCTTCATACTGTGCGGGTGTAACTTCGAAATTCCGTTCTCCCAAAACCGCCGTGAACGCGGTTCCGGTGAATTGACCGCGGCCGTCGGGGGACACCGTCATCGCGAAGACCGGGCAGAAACCGAAACAGGGTCCGGTCTCGAAGATCAATAGCGGTCCGGGCACGTCCGCCGGTTGCACCGGCGTGGTCGCGCATGCCGCCACCGAGAAGGCGAGGACCGCGATCGAGGCGGCAGGTTTCATCGCTGATCCATCCTTTCGTGCACTGGCGCACCGATGTTTCGCCCGCTAGGGCCGCGCTGGCAAGACCAATAGATCAGCAGGAGCTTTCCATGCGACCATCAAGCCGCGCGCCCGACGAAATGCGCGCCATCACGATCGAGACCGACTACACCAAGCATGCCGAGGGAAGCTGCCTCATCGGCTTTGGCGATACGAAGGTTTTGTGCACCGCTTCGGTCGAGGACCGCGTACCGCCGTGGATGCGGAACAAGGGATCGGGTTGGGTCACGGGCGAATATTCCATGCTTCCGCGCGCCACGCATACCCGCGGCAACCGGGAGGCCGCGCGCGGCAAGCAGAGCGGGCGCACACAGGAAATCCAGCGTCTGATCGGCCGATCCCTGCGCGCCGTCGTCGATATGGACAAGCTGGGCGAGCGGCAGATCACCCTGGATTGCGATGTCATCCAGGCCGATGGGGGAACGCGCACCGCATCCATTTCCGGGGCCTGGGTCGCCCTGCGGCTCGCGGTGAACGGCCTGCTGGCGGACAGGAAGCTGAGCGAAGATCCCATCACCGGGAAGGTCGCGGCGGTTTCCTGCGGCATCCATCGGGGCACCCCGGTACTCGATCTCGATTACGACGAGGATTCCGCCGCAGATGCCGATGCCAATTTCGTGCTGATCGAGGGCGGACAGATCGCCGAGGTACAAGCCACCGCAGAAGGCGCGACCTACGATGAGGAAGGTCTGCTGCGTCTTCTGCGCCTCGCGCAGATGGGCTGCGGCGACATCTTCCGCGCGCAGGACGAGGCGACGCGGTGAGCGATCCCGCCGCGCGCAGGCTGAGTTCCGGCAAGCTGGTGATCGCCACCCACAATGCGGGCAAGTTGAAGGAGATTGCCGGGCTGCTGGAACCCTACGGGTTGGACTGCATCTCGGCGGGATCGCTCGGTCTGCCCGAACCGGCCGAAACGGGCGAGACCTTCGTGGCGAACGCGCTCATCAAGGCGCGTGCGGCGGCGCAGGCTTCGGGTCTGCCGGCGCTGGCGGACGATAGCGGCCTTTCGGTAGCGGCGCTCGGCGGGCGGCCGGGGGTATACACCGCCGATTGGGCGGAGCGGCAATGGTTCGAGGGGGAGCCGGGACGCGACTGGTACATGGCCATGGGCAAGGTCGAGGGCTTGTTGCAGGCGCAGGGTCCCGAGACGCCGCGCGACTGCTGGTTCTCCTGCGTTCTCGCCATCGCCTGGCCCGACGGCGAAAGCGCGGTCTACGAAGGCCGCGCCGACGGGACGCTGACCTGGCCGCCACGCGGCACGATGGGCTTCGGATACGATCCGGTCTTCGTGCCCCAGGGACACCATGAAACCTTCGCCGAGCTGAGGCCGGCGGACAAACATGCCATCAGCCACCGCGCGGATGCCTTCGCCAGGCTCAAGGCCGAACAGTTCGGCGCCTGAACGCCCTTGCGGGGCGCTGTCCTGCGTGAAACAAGCAGATCATGGCTCGCGCGCTCTATATCCATTGGCCCTTCTGCCTTGCCAAATGCCCCTATTGCGACTTCAACTCGCATGTCCGGGAGCGGGTTGATGCGCAAATCTGGCGCCGCGCGTTGCTGGCCGATCTGCGGTACGAGGCTGCTTTCGCCGGTGGAGAGCGACTGGCCTCGATCTTCTTCGGCGGGGGAACGCCGTCGCTGATGCCGCCGTCGCTGGTGGCGGACCTGCTGGACGAGGCTGAACGTCTGTGGGGCTTTGCCGCCGGGATCGAGATCACCCTGGAAGCCAACCCGTCGAGCGTGGAAACGGCGCGCTTTCGCGATCTCGCAAGCGCCGGGGTCAACCGGGTCTCGCTGGGAGTGCAGGCGCTCGACGACACGGCGCTGCGCTTTCTCGGACGCCTGCACGATGCAAAGGAGGCGCTGGCGGCATTGGCCGTGGCGCAGGCATCGTTCGACCGGGTCAGCTTCGATCTTATCTACGCCCGCCCCGGGCAGGACGAGGCATCATGGCGCACCGAACTCGACAGGGCGCTGTCCTTCGGGACCGGTCATCTTTCGCTATACCAGTTGACCATCGAGCCGGGCACGCGGTTCGCGACCGATGTCAGGCGGGGGGCGTTCGCCCCGCTTGACGATGACGCGGCGGCCGACCTGTTCGCCCTCACCCGCGACATGACGGCCGACGCCGGTCTGCCCGCCTACGAAATCAGCAACCACGCTCGTCCGGGCGAGGAAAGCCGACACAATCTGACATACTGGAGATACGAGGATTACGCCGGCGTCGGCCCCGGCGCGCACGGGCGGCGCGGCGGCATGGCCACCGTGCGCCATCGCAAGCCGGAGAACTGGCTTGCGGCCATCGAACGGGGCGGATCGGGATTGCAGGAAGAGCGCCACTTGCCGGCGGCCGATCAGGCTTCCGAGGCGCTGTTGATGGGGTTGCGGCTGACCGAAGGGATCGATCTTCCCCGCCTGTCCGCGCGCTTCGGCTATCGCACCGGAACGCTGATCGACCCGGACGCGCTCACCCGTCTGACCGCTCTCGGACTGGTGTGGCAGCGGGGCGGTCGCATTGGTGTGGCGGATGCCGGAATGGCGGTTCTCGACGCCGTGCTGGCGGATCTGGTGGCAGACGAACTGGTCGCGGCGTGAACCCGGGTGCCTCCCTGCTCGAGGAATGGAACGCGCATCTTGCGCGAAACCGGCGACGGTCGGTCCATACGGTGCGCGCTTACGTGGCAACGGCCGCTCGACTGACGGCCTGCCTGGCCTTGCCCGAGTGGAACGACGTGGCAGCCCTGACCACTCGCGACATTCGCGGACATCTTGCCGCGCGCCGGGCGGAGGGCCTCGTCAACGCCTCTGCCGCGCGCGAATTGTCGGCAATCAAGGCCTTCGTTGCCTATGCCCGCGAAAAGGCCGGGGCCGAGCCCGGTACGGCGCCCCGGCTGCGCGGTCCGCGCATCAAGAAAGGCCTCCCCCGCCCCGTCACGCCGGACGAAGCCACGGGCCTGGTCGAACTGGTCGAGGACAACGCCGCACAGACCTGGATCGGCAAACGCGACGCGGCGATCCTGCTGCTGATGTACGGGGCCGGTCTTCGCGTAGCGGAAGCCCTGTCCCTCACGCCGGCCAACCTGCCGCTGGGCGACGTCCTGATAGTGACGGGTAAGGGCGCCAGGCAGCGCGCGGTGCCGATCCTGCCGAGGGTCCGCGAAGCGGTGGACGCCTATGTCCGGGCCTGCCCCTGGCCGCTCGACCCGGGGCACGCCCTGTTTCGCGGCGCCAAGGGCGGTCCGCTCGGGCAAGGTATGGTACAGAAGGCGACGGCCCGCGCCCGGCGCGCCCTCGGCCTGCCCGAAAGTGCGACGCCCCACGCCCTGCGCCACAGTTTCGCGACGCACCTTCTGGGATCGGGCGCCGATTTGCGTTCGCTTCAGGAGCTGCTCGGCCATGCCAGCCTCGGCTCCACGCAGATCTACACGAAGGTCGATGCGGCGACGATGCTGAACGCATATCGCAATGCCCATCCGCGAGAGCATGACTAGGCAGCAGGCTAGGCGTTCGTTTCCGGACCGGCGTCCTCCGGACGATCGGCGCGCGGCGTCCAGGTAACGACGCGCCACAGATACCCGAGCAGACCGATCCCGATCAGGCCGAGAATGATCCAGGTCAGGATATGCTGCGAATCCTCCAGCCAGTGACCGAGCCACTGTCCGCCCTTGATGAGCAGGGCGTTCCACACCAGCGATCCGGCGAAGGTATATCCGAGGAATTTCAGCTTCGGCATGTGCGACAGACCCGCCGGAAGCGATATGATCGTGCGCAGGAACGGAGAGAATCGCAGGAAGAACACCACCCAATGCCCATGACGCACGAAGAAGGTCTGCGCCTTTTCGATATCCTGCCAATCGACCGTCAGCCATCGGCCCCACTTCCTGACGAAGGGGCTGAGCCGTTCATACCCCCATGCGTCACCGACCCAGTACCACACGTAATTGCCCGCGACCGTTCCCAAGGTGCCGATCAGCAGTAACGGCCAGAACGCCATCGTGCCCTTCGTCACCAGCAACCCACCCACCCCCATGATGATTTCCGAGGGGATGGGAGGGATGATGTTTTCCAGCGCCATCAGGAGAAAGATGCCGAAATAGCCACCCTTTTCGATAAGATCGACGATCAGCGAGTCCATGTGAAGCCAACGGCCGGCGAGCCGGTTTGTTCAGGAACTCCGCTTCATTTCGGCGTGACGCCGCTCCAGCGCGTCCCAGATCATTCCCGGCGTGTCGGTCCCGTTGAACCTGTCGATCGCAACGATGCCGGTCGGGCTGGTGACGTTGATCTCGGTCAGCCATTCGCCACCGATCACGTCGATACCGACGAAGGTCAGGCCACGGCGCCTGAGTTCTGGGCCCATCGCCTCGCAGATGGCCCGCTCGCGCATCGTCAGTTCGCTCGCCTCTGCGCTGCCGCCCTGGGCGAGGTTGGAGCGGAACTCGCCCGCCCCCGGCTTGCGGTTGATCGCGCCGGCCACCTCGCCATCCACCAGCACGATACGCTTGTCACCCTCGCTGACGCTGGGAAGGAAGGGCTGAACCATGTGCGGCTCGGGCCAGGTCTGGTTGAAGACTTCCAGCAGCGCGGACAGATTTCCGCCATCTTCGTCGATCTTGAAAATGGCCTTGCCGCCGTTTCCGTGCAGCGGCTTGACCACGATGGCGCCATGCTTCGACTGGAAATCGCGCACGTCCTCGATCGTTCGCGCGATCAGCGTCGGCGGCATGAAGCGTGCGTAGTCGAGCACGAACATCTTCTCCGGCGCGTTGATGACTTCGCGCGGATCGTTGCTGACCAGCGTTTGCCCCTTCAGCCTGTCGAGCAGCAGGGCGGCACTGATGTAACCGAGGTCAAAGGGGGGATCCTGCCGCATCAGGACGATGTCGATATCCTCGCCCAGATCGACGCGGCGCAGATCGCCGGCGGTGAAATGATCGCCTTCCACCCGTCGCACCGTGACCGGACGAGCCCACGCGGTCAGGCGGCCGTCGCACCAGGCCAGCGTCTTCACGTCATAGTGGAAGACTTCATACCCTCGATCCTGCGCGGAAAGCATCAGGGCGAAACTGGAATCGCCAGCGATATTGATCGATGCGAGGGGGTCCATCTGGACGGCGACTTTGCGTGACATGGCATCTGGCCTTGCGTTTGGGTGCCGGCCGACTTCGGTGGGCACGATTGGAATGGGCCGCCTAACCGTTCGCCATGCCCGAAGTCGAGAGGCGCCGGCTCACGGCATCCAGGCGTTGACGATGTGGCGAGGCGGTTCGCCGGGAGCAAGGAGGATGACATCGACGCGCATGTCCTCGCCCGCCGCCGCGTATTCATGGGCAACGGTTTCGGCGGCGGCGGCGACGCGCCGCAGGCGGTAGGAATCGATGGCGTGATCCAGATCGGCGGCCTTCCTGCGCCACTTCACCTCGACGAAAGCGATCAGCCCGTCACGCCGGGCGATGAGATCGATTTCCCCTGCCCTGGTGCGGACGCGCTCAGCCAGGATCTGCCAGCCCTGCCCCGCCAGCCAGTCCGCTGCGATACCTTCCCCGCGGCGCCCCTGCGCTTCCGCCAGCTGCCGTTTCACGAATTCTTCAACTCGAGCGCGCGCGCGTAGAGCGCCTTTCGATCCAGCCCGGTGGCTTTCGCCACCTGCGCCGCGGCCCGGGATGGCTTCTCGTCGGCAAGCCGTTCGCGCAGCATCGCATCGCCGTCCGCGGCGCTGGCCTCGACCGCGGGCGGCGGGCCTACCAGCAGCACGATCTCGCCCCTTGGCGGGTGAGCGCTGTAGTGATCGATCAGCTGGTCAGGCGAACCGGTGGGACATTCCTCGTACAGCTTGGTCAGTTCGCGTGCCACCGCCACTTCCCGTGCGGGGAGTATGTCGCCGATCGCTTTCAGCGACCTTAGCAACCGAGGGGCGGTTTCGAAGAAGATGAGCGTCGAGCGAACCGATGCGAGCTCTTCCAGGACGTCTGCCCGCGCCTTGTCCTTGTTCGGCAGGAAACCGGCGAACAGGAACCTGTCGTTCGGCAGGCCCGACAGCGCCAGCGCGGTCAGCGGAGCGTTCGCACCGGGCAGGACGGTTACCGCGATGCCCGCCTGCCGCGCATCGCGAACCAGGCGATAGCCCGGATCGGACACCAGCGGCATGCCGGCGTCGCTGACGAGCGCCACCGCCCGCTCCTGCATGGAAGCCACGAGGCGGGCGCGGTCGTTTGGTGCGCTGTGATCGTCATAGCGCCAAAGCGGCTTCGAGATGCCGAGATGCCGGATCAGCTTTTGCGTCACCCGCGTATCCTCGCACGCGATACCATCGCAGCGCGCCAGAATATCCTTCGCGCGCAAGGTGATGTCGCCGAGATTGCCAATCGGCGTCGCAACTATATACAGTCCCGCAGAGAGATGGGACGCAGGCTCGCTGGCTTCGGTTTCGGTCACGCCTGCCTGTCTGGACCACGATCGGCGGAGACGGCAAGCATGTTCGGGAAATTCTGGCGCCTGTGCACGGCAGGCATGGCGGCAACGGTGCTTGCGGGTTGCGCGATCATCCCGGGCGGAGACGACTACCGACCCGACGCCGGCCCGGTGGTGCAGCAATCCGCGCCCCGGCAGGCGGGCCGCCTCCAGTCGAACGGTCAGCACCTCGTCGCAATTCTCGTACCGCTGTCGGGCGAGAACGGTGATGTCGGACAGTCCATTGCCAATGCCGCGAACATGGCGCTGCTCGATACGGGTGCCGAAAATCTGCGCCTCACCACCTACGACACCAGCGGCGGCGCCGGAGCGGCGGCATCGGCCGCAATTCGTGACGGAAACCGGCTGATTCTCGGACCCTTGAGGCGCGACAATGTCGGAGCGGTGCTGGCACAGGCTCGTCCGGCAGGGGTGCCGCTGATAACCTTTTCCAACGACACGACGGTGGCGCGCGACGACGTTTTCGTCATGGGTCATGTGCCCGAACAATCCGTGGCCCGCAGCGCCCGGTTCGCAATCGACCAGGGCGCGCAGAACTTCGCGGTCCTCGCTCCGCGCGGAGATTACGGCCAGAAGGCGCTGGTTTCGCTGGAAAACACCGTCAGGTCGAACGGTGGAAACGTGGTTGCGGTCGAACGATACGACAGGGGCAACACCTCCATCCTGAGCGCGGCGGACCGCCTGAATACGGCTGGCGGGTTCGACACCGTGCTGATTGCGGACGGCGCCGATCTTGCCGAACGCGCCGCTTCGCGCCTCAAGCGTGCCGGTCAGCGCCTTCCTTCCGTGATCGGCACCGAATTGTGGAGCGGCGAGGGTTCGCTGACCGAAGATGCCGCGCTGCGCGGCGCGTGGTTTTCTGCCGTGAGCGACGATCGCTGGCGCCAGTTCGCGGAGAGCTATCGGCAGCGCTATGACGCACGGCCCTACCGGATCGCCACGCTTGGCTACGACGCGGTTCTGCTGACCCTGCGCCTCGCGCGCGACTGGCAGGTCGGCGATGACCTCCCGACGCGGTTGCTGACCGCGCAAGACGGCTTTCTCGGTCTCGATGGCGCGATCCGGTTCATGCCCGACGGCGTGGGCGAACGCGCGATGGAGGTGCGGCAGGTGGGCAATGGCACGTTTACCGTGGTCGATCCCGCGCCGACGCAGTTCTGAAAGCCGGATAACCGGGCATCGCCGCTTGTGAAGCTGGATTCGCGCGCCCTATATCCCGAGCCATGAGCGACGATCTTTTCGAGAATACGCCGGCGAAGAGCAGCGGCGATTACGATTCCTCCTCGATCGAGGTGCTGGAGGGACTGGAACCGGTCCGCCGCCGACCGGGCATGTATATCGGCGGCACCGACGACCGCGCGCTGCATCATCTGGCGGCGGAAGTACTCGACAATTCCATGGATGAAGCGGTCGCGGGCCATGCCAGTCGCATCGAGGTGATACTGGAGCCAGGCAACCGGCTGACGATCATCGACAACGGTCGCGGCATGCCGGTGGACGAGCATCCCAAGTTTCCGGGCAAGTCCACCCTCGAGGTCATACTGACAACGCTGCACTCCGGCGGCAAGTTTTCCGGCAAGGCGTATGCCACCAGCGGCGGCCTGCATGGCGTGGGCGTGTCGGTCGTGAATGCCCTGTCCAGCCATACGCGCGTCGAAGTCGCCCGGAACCGGGAGGTGTTCGCACAGGAGTTCTCGCGAGGGCAGCCCACCGGCGCGATCGCCAAGATCGGCGATACCCCCAATCGACGTGGCACCAGCGTCACCTTCGTGCCCGATACGGAAATCTTCGGCGAGCGAGCCTTCAGGCCGGCCCGCCTGTTCAAGCTGGCCCGGTCCAAGGCATACCTGTTCGCCGGGGTCGAAATCCGCTGGAAATGCGCTCCGGAACTCGCCGGTGACGACGTTCCCGAGGAAGCGGTGTTCCAGTTCCCGGGCGGTCTTTCGGATCATCTCGCGGAACAGGTCGGAAGCCGCGAATGCGTGACGGCGGAGAATTTTACCGGGCGGCAGGATTTCCCGGAGGAGCAGGGACTGGTGGAATGGGCGGTTGCCTGGCCCCTGTGGTCCGACGGCTCGACCAGCTGGTACTGCAACACCGTGCCCACCCCCGATGGCGGCACGCACGAACAAGGGGTCCGCGCGGCCCTGACCAAGGGCTTGCGGGCTTTCGGCGATCTGACCGGGCAGAAGAAGGCCAAGGACATTACCGCCGACGACGTGATGACGGGTGCGGAAGTCATGCTCTCGGTATTCATCCGCGATCCGCAATTCCAGAGCCAGACCAAGGACCGGCTGACCAGTCCGGAGGCCGCGCGCCTGGTCGAGAATGCCGTGCGCGATCATTTCGACCACTTCCTGTCCGACAACATGGACCGGGGCCGCGCGCTGCTCGGTTCGGTCATGGAGCGGATGGACGAACGCCTGCGCCGCAAGCAGGAACGTGAAATCAAGCGCAAGACGGCGACCAATGCCAAGAAGCTGCGGCTGCCCGGCAAGCTGACCGATTGCAGCGGCGAAGGTGACGGCGAGACCGAACTGTTCATCGTCGAGGGAGACAGCGCCGGGGGTAGCGCCAAACAGGCGCGCAACCGCAAGACCCAGGCGATCCTGCCCATTCGCGGCAAGATCCTCAACGTCGCGTCCGCCACCGCAGACAAGATACGCGCCAATTCCGAAATCGCCGACCTGATCCTCGCCATGGGATGCGGCACGCGGAAGGATTGCGATCCCGAGAACCTGCGCTACGACCGCATCGTCATCATGACCGATGCAGACGTTGACGGCGCCCACATCGCCACCTTGCTGATGACGTTCTTCTTCCAGGAAATGCCCGACCTCGTTCGCGGCGGCCATCTCTATCTCGCGCAGCCGCCGCTCTATCGCCTCACCGCCGGAAAAGAGAGCCGCTACGCCCGTGACGACGAACATCGTGCCGAACTGGAAGCCACCGTGTTCAAGGGCAAGAAGGTCGAGGTCAGCCGGTTCAAGGGGCTTGGCGAAATGAACCCGCAGCAATTGCGCGAGACGACCATGAACCCCGACAGCCGAAGTCTGGTCCGCATCACCCTGCCCGAGCAGAACGAACAGCGTTTCGCGGTCAAGGAACTCGTCGACCAGTTGATGGGCAGGAACCCCGAACACCGGTTCAATTTCATCCAGAACCGCGCCGGCGAGCTCGACCGCGATCTGATCGACGCCTGAAGACTTGCCGAAGCCAACGCATGTGGCAAGATCGCGGGGAATGCTTCGGGGGACCAAATCATGTCACGACGCCACGCCGCCGCCCTCTTTCTCGCCCTGCCTGCGCTCGCCTTTCCCGTGATCGCCAACGCGCAAACCGATGCGGCTATGCCCCGGCTCGACACGCGCGCGGCCGATATCGTAGCGGTCATGCGCGGGGAAAAGGCCATGGAAGAGGTCTTTTCCGACAGTTTCAACGCGCAGATATCCGCCGATCAGATGCAGGCGATCACCGCGCAACTGGAGGCGCAGTTCGGCGGGCTGGAGGGCGTGGACGCCGTCGAACCGATGTCCGAGACGCTCGCCTCGATCCGCATCCGGATGGAACGCGGCATCGCCAGCGGCGGCTTCCGCATCGCTCCGGATCAAGATTACAAGGTCACCGAATTTCGCCTGACCGATACCGAGCCTCTCGATGACAGTCCGCAATCGCTGCTCGCAGACGTTGCCGCTCTCCCCGGGGCGGCGAGCGTTCTTGTCACGCGGCTCGGTTCCGACGAGCCGCTGCTGGCGCACAACGCTGACCGGCAATTCGCCATTGGCTCGGCCTTCAAGCTCTACGTGCTGTCCGCGCTTGCCCACTCGATCGCGGCGGGCGAGCGCTCCTGGGAGGACGTCGTGCCGCTCACCGCGCGTAGCTATCCGAGCGGGCAGTTGCAGAATTGGCCGGCCGGATCGCCGGTAACGCTGCATACGCTGGCGACGCTGATGATCTCGATCAGCGACAACACGGCAGCCGACCAGCTCATCCGGACCCTGGGACGCGAAGCGATTGCCGCCGAACTGCTGGCGTCGGTCCATTCCGATCCTTCCCGGACACTCCCGTTCATGACCACGCGGGAGATGTTCGTGATGAAATCGGGCGACGAGGTTTCGACGGCGGACTATCCGGCGATGAGCGAGGCGGACAGAACGCGTGCGCTTGACAGTCTCGCATCCGTGGATCGGGACATGGTGGCCATTTCGGAAGCCTTTTCGGACGATCCCAATGCGATCGACGTCGAATGGTTCGCCTCGGCCGAGGACATCGTCCGCATATTCGATCGCATCCGCGCCCTCGACGATGATACCGCTTTGAAAATTCTCGCGGTCAGCCCCTCCGTGTCGCCTTCGATAAAGGAGCGCTGGGACTATATCGGCTACAAAGGCGGGTCGGAGCCGGGCGTGCTCAACTTGAGCTGGCTTTTGCGCAATGACGCGGGCGAGTGGAGCGTCGTAACGATGAGCTGGAACGACCCCGGAGCGCCGGTCGACCAGCGGCAATTCGAACTCATCGCCCTTCGCGCGCTCGCACTGGCAGCAGACTGAACCTCCGCCAGTTTGGGTTTTCGCTGTCGTGATGGTATGATCGGCACCTGAGGAGAGACGAGATGAAAGCCGCACTGCCCGTTCTCGCCATAGTTCTGCTTGGGGCAATGCCCGCCCCCGGAAAGGAAAGCGATCAGCGCAGCCCCGGTGTTGACCGCGCGCCTGCGCAAACGCAGCGCTCGGCAGACGCCTGGGGGACCGAACCACCCTTCGAGCAGGAGCGGCGCTGCCGCGACACCATACACACCGTTCAGCTGGAGCGTGGTCAGACCCCCACGTTCGACCGCCGACCGGCCGAACCCGACGAAGCCCTTCTCTACAAGGCCGTCGATCGCGACATCGACGGGTGCGACGTGCTGGTGATGGCCAATGGGGATATCCGTCCCGTCCCCCTGCCCCAGACCGGTCCTCTCAGGCAACCAGCTCAGTAAAGTAGCAGGTCGGCCACCTCCGCCCGCCAGCTGTCCTCGTCGCGTAATGCGCGCTGGTCGAGGTCGCCGGGTTGGGCCTCTTCGTCATCGACCCATTCACGCAGGGAAGAACCCCCATTTATGACGTCGATCGCCAGGCGATCGAACTCGTATTCGTAGGGAAAGTCGCGCCACAGCTCGTAATCCGGATGAAGCGCGCGAATGGCTTTGAAGGCGACCGCCTGAAGGCGCCAGGGGCGAAACCCTGCGTGATCGTAGAACGGCCCTTCGGCATGGATCATCAGCCCGCTGCACAGATCGCCCTGGTGTTTGTGGAAGGTGGGCGTGAACCAGCATTCGCGTAGGGCACAGCCGGCCATCCAGCCAGGCGCGATACGATGCATTTCGGTCAGCACCGCCTTCGCGTCGAGATCGGGCGCGCCGAACAGCACCTCCAGCGGGCGGGTCGTCCCGCGCCCCTCGCTCAGGGTCGCACCCTCCAGCATCACCGTTCCGGGATAGGCGCGCGCCATGTTGAGACTGGCGGCGTTAGGACTGGGATTGATCCATACACGGTCGCTCGGCCAGCCGAAACCGGGCGCGGCGTCGGGCTGCCAACCGTCCATTTCGATGACGCGGTAATCGACATCGAGGCCGAAATGGCGAATGAACCAGTGACCCATTTCGCCCAGTGTCAAGCCATGCCGCATGGGCATCGGGCCGGCACCCACGAAGCTTTCCTGTCCCGGTTCGAGCAATGTGCCCTCCACCGGGCGACCCGCCGGGTTCGGTCGGTCAAGCACCCAGACGCTCTTCTCGTGGCGCGCGGCTTCTTCGAGCAGATAGAGCAGCGTGGTGACGAAGGTGTATATGCGACATCCCAGATCCTGCAGATCGAACAGGAACACGTCCGCGCTCGACATCATCTGGCCGGTCGGTCGGCGCACCTCTCCGTACAGGCTGAAGACCGGGATGCCATACCGGGCATCGGTCTCGTCCGCCGTCTCGACCATGTTGTCCTGCTTGTCGCCTTTCAGCCCATGTTGCGGGCCGAAGGCGCTGCTCACGTTCAGACCGGCCCCCGCGAGCGCGTCGAGCGAGTGCGTAAGGTCCGCCGTGACCGATGCAGGGTGCGCGATCAGCGCGACCCGGTTACCCTCGAGAGGTTTCCTGAGTTCCGGTTCCGCCAGCAGGCGGTCTATGCCAAATTTCATGCAGCCCGAAGTCGCCCAAGCGAGGCTGTGAAGCAAGCCGGATCGTGAAAATCGGGTTTCTCGCTGTTGTGGCACAGCGACCAGTAGCTTTTTACCCCACCCTCTTCCTCGATCACGGCAGCAAGCCCGACTGCGAAGGGCGGCTCGGGCATCTGGCTGCGCGGGAGGGCGGCGTCGAAAATTGCCATGGCCTGCCCCATTCGCATCGCGCAGTCAGGTTCACGGGCGAAGTCGCGTTCGCTCATTCCCTCCCGCGGGGCGGTGAAGTCGTAGGCGGCCCAGCGTTCGGAAGGCGAAAGATTGAACTCGCTGTATCCGGTATCCCCCGGTTGCTGCACGAACATCTCGAAGCAGGTCGTCTCCCATAGATTATCGGCGCGCCCGCGGCCGGCGAACCTGGGCACCACCAGCTTGCCTGGCCCGTCGATCCTCCAACGTACGCGCATCCAGCTGTCGGTGATGGATAGAATCTTGGCCTCCATGCTGCGCACGGCCACGGGCGGCGTGGCCGGATGGCAGACCAGTCGATGCGTTTGCAATCGGCCCTCCTCATGCTAGCGCCCGGCCCCCGATGGAGACCTCGATGACGACTTGCGAATCCGATCTGCTGCGCGTGCTTCACGAGCGCGGCTATGTCCATCAGGTGACGGACGAGGCGGGGCTGGACGCCCTAGCCGCGCGGCAGGTTGTGCCAGGCTATATCGGTTTCGACCCGACCGCTCCCTCGCTCCACGTCGGCAGCCTCGTCCAGATCATGATGCTGCGCCGCCTTCAGCAAACCGGGCACAGGCCGATCGTGGTCATGGGTGGCGGGACCGGAATGATCGGCGATCCGTCCGGCAAGGACGAGAGCAGGCAGCTGATGACCGACCAGGTCATCGCGGACAACGTGGCCGGTATCCGCAAGGTGTTCGAGCGGTTGCTTGCCTTTGGCGACGGCCCCACCGACGCGGTCATGGTCAACAATGCGGAATGGCTGGGGGACCTCGGCTATATCGAGCTTCTGCGCGACGTCGGCCCGCACTTCACGGTGAACCGGATGCTGACCTTCGATTCGGTCCGCACCCGTCTCGATCGGGAACAGCCGCTGACGTTTCTCGAATTCAACTACATGATCCTGCAGGCTTACGACTTCCTGGAACTGGCGCGACGATACGAATGTCGGTTGCAAATGGGTGGGAGCGATCAGTGGGGCAACATCGTCAACGGCATGGAGCTGGGCCGGCGCATGGAGGGACGCGACCTGTACGGGCTGACGACGCCGCTTCTGACCACCGCCAGCGGTGCGAAAATGGGCAAGACGGCAGCGGGCGCGGTCTGGCTCAACGAGGAACAATTGCCGGCCTACGATTTCTGGCAGTTCTGGCGGAATACCGATGACCGCGACGTGGGGCGCTTTCTCAGGCTTTTCACGGATCTGCCGCTGGACGAGATCGGCCGGCTGGAAGCGCTCGAAGGCAGCGAGATCAATGCCGCCAAGACCTTACTCGCAGACGAGGTGACGCGGCTCGTGCGTGGCGAGGAAGCCGCCGCATCGGCCCGCGCCACCGCGGAACAGACATTTGCCGGCGGCGGACGCGGCGAGGATCTGCCGGTCGCCGAAGTCCCGCCCGAAGGCCTGCGCGTCGGAGCCGCCCTTGTCGCACTCGGCTTCACCGCTTCCAACGGAGAGGCCAAGCGCAAGGTCGCGGAGGGTGCCGTGAAACTCGACGGCGCAAGCGTAGCCGATGCCGGCCATCTGGTCACATTATCCGCATCGCAGGAGATCCGGCTCAGCATGGGCAAGAAGAAGCACGGGATCCTCAGGGGCGCGTGATCGGACCGGTCGCGACCACGGTTCTGCATCGACTCGCTGTTTTACCAAAATTGCACCATTTGTTGTCATTGCGGGCTCCGGATAATCAACGGGAGGTCGACAGGACATGGCAGGCGGTGCCCAGCTATCGGTAACGGACATGCGGCGGTCCTCGCGGCATCCGGTCGACTATTGCGTGATCGCCGAACATCTGCAGCGCGGCGACCTCAAGCTCGCCATCACCAACGTATCCGCTCACGGTTTCATGGTTTCCGGCGTCGAAGGACTGGCGCGGGGCGACAGGCTCATCATACGCCTTCCGGCCGTGGGCCGAATCGAAGCCTACTGCATCTGGACCACGGACGAGCGTGCCGGTTTCCAGTTCGAACGCATCATCCGTTTCGACGATTTCCAGGCGATGATAAAGGAAATGCAGCCAAACCCGGCGCTTCGCCGGCGAGGGTAAGCCTGGCTTCTGGCCGGTAAACACCAGCTGACTTGGCAAGCGCGAGCGGCCCTGCCAAGGCGCTGGGCGTGAGCAGCGGCCCGGAACACCAGCGCGCGGATGACGGAACATCCGCACAGCCTTCCAGCCCCCTGCGCATTCACAATTTCCGCGCCTATCTGGTCGCCCGGTTCACCATGATGGTCGGCCAGTACGCGATGATGCTCATCATCGGCTGGCAGACCTATACCCTCGCACGCCAGGGCGGAATGGACGAGTTCGGCGCATCCGGACGGCTTGCGCTGATCGGTCTGCTGCAATTCCTGCCACTTTTCGTGCTATCGCCCTTCTCCGGTCTCGTGGCCGACCGGTTCGACCGCAAGACCGTATCGCGCATGACGATCGGCCTGCAATTCGTTTGCGCCGCAACGCTTGCCTGGCTTACCTGGACCGACGCGATCGCACTGCGCTGGCTGTTCGTCGTCGCGATCCTGCTCGGCGTGGTACGGGCATTCAACGGGCCGGCCCTGTCGGCGCTGGCACCAAATCTCGTGCCCAAGGCGATCCTGCCCAACGCCATCGCACTATCCTCGATAGCGTGGCAGACCGGCATGATCGTCGGCCCGGCGATCGGTGGATACGCCTATGACGCCGAGCCTGCCCTGCCCTACGCCATCGCGGCGGCACTTTTCCTGTTCGGCATCCTCGCGATCACGACCATCGGCAAGGTACCGCGTTCGCCGATTACCGGAGCGCAACGGCCCATCGGTCAGGTCATTGACGGGTGGCGCTATGTCATTCACAACCGCATGGTTCTGGGCGCGATCACGCTGGACCTGATGGCGGTATTCCTGGCCGGCGCGACCGCGCTGTTTTCCCCTTTCGCCTACGACATCCTCGAAGTGGGCGAGACCGGGCTTGCCCAGCTGGCCGCCGCGCCGGCGGTGGGGGCCGCAGTCACCGCGATCTGGTTCAGCTTCCGTCCGCTCAAGACCAATGTCGGGCCGAAGATGCTGTGGGCCGTCGTGGCCTTCGGTGTGGCGACGGTGGTGTTCGGGTTCTCCCGCACAATGCCGCTTAGCCTCGCGGCGCTGTTCGTGGTCGGCGCGGCGGACATGTTCTCGGTCTATATTCGCCAGTCGCTGGTGCAATTGCATACGCCTGACGACAAGCGCGGCCGCGTTTCCTCCGCCAGCTTGCTCACGATCAGCGCCTCGAACGAAGGGGGAGACGCGTTTTCGGGCTTTCTCGCCAGCCTGCTGGGTCCGGCCACGGCAGTCATCGCGGGCGGTATCGGTGCCATTGTCACGGTAGGACTGTGGGCGCGGCTTTTCCCCGTTCTGCGTCATACCCGGACCTTCGACCCGCCTGCCGCATTGAGAGACGAGATACCGGAAGAAAAATTGCAGGAACAGGTTCCATGAAATTCGACAACGTCCTCCAGTCCATTGGCAATACCCCGCATATCCGCCTGTCGCGGCTCTTCCCCGATCACGAGGTCTGGGTGAAGAGCGAGCGGGCCAATCCCGGCGGTTCCATCAAGGATCGCATTGCCCTCGCAATGGTCGAGGACGCAGAGAAGTCGGGCGACCTCAAGCCCGGCGGGACCATCATCGAACCGACCAGCGGCAATACCGGGATCGGTCTGGCGATGGTGGCTGCGGTCAAGGGCTACAAACTCGTCCTCGTCATGCCGGAAAGCATGAGCGTGGAGCGGCGCCGCCTGATGCTCGCATATGGTGCCAGTTTCGATCTCACCCCCAAGGAAGGCGGGATGAAGGGTGCCATCGAGAGGGCGAACGAACTGGTCGGCGAAACCCCCGGCGCCTGGATGCCGCAGCAATTCGACAACCCGGCCAACTACATGGTTCACACGCGCACGACGGCCAAGGAAATCCTCGACGATTTCGCTGCCAGCCCGATCGACGTCATGATCACGGGCGTGGGAACCGGCGGGCACATTACCGGTTGCGCGGAAGAATTGAAGAAGGTCTGGCCCGATCTGAAGGCCTACGCCGTCGAACCCGAAGCCTCACCTGTCATTTCCGGCGGTCAGCCCGGCCCCCACCCCATCCAGGGAATCGGAGCGGGATTCATTCCGGAAAACCTCCATACAAGGTCCATCGACGGCGCCATCAAGGTCGACGCCGAAAAAGCGAAGGATATGGCCCGGCGCTGCGCCGCGGAAGAAGGGCTCCTGGTCGGCATCAGCAGCGGCGCCACACTGGCCGCTATCGACTCCAAACTGCCCGACCTCGAAGCCGGGAGCCGCGTGCTCGGTTTCAATTACGATACCGGCGAACGATATTTGTCGGTTCCCGATTTCCTGCCCGAAACCTGACCGCAAGGGCAATCAGGCGTCGTCCATTCGCACGAGCTGTTCCCCTTCGAGCTGCCGGTAAAAGCAACTGCGCGCACCCGTATGGCACGCCGGTCCGGCGGGGCGAACCTTCAGGACCAGCGCGTCCTGATCGCAATCGACGAGGATCTGTTCGACATGAAGGACGTTGCCCGACGTCTCGCCCTTCTGCCAGAGTGTGCCGCGCGAGCGGGAATGGAAGTGGGCGAGCCCCGTCGCACGCGTGGCCGCCAGCGCCTCTGCATTCATGAAGGCCAGCATCAGGATCTCGCCAGTTTCGCAGTCCTGCGCAACGGCGCTCAACAAGCCGTTGCCATCGAACCTGGGAAGAAACGCAGTATCCTCTTCCTGCCGATTGTCATCGCAAGCGATTGTTCGTTCCTTCCCATACGCATGATTGGGTTTCAGTGCCGATACCCATTTGTTGCACGATAATCACAACCAGGTGTCAAAACCTTTCGTCCGGGCCGTTAACACTTTTCACCATAGGCGTTCGGTGGGAAAACCACCGGCGGGCGACGTGACTCGTCGCTCGCCGTTTCCGGTCAAGGAAATGGGGGGTCTCGGCACCCGGAACAATCCGGGGCCGTCACATGAGGGTTTGAAGCCACCGCGCTCACCGGGGGGTCGCGCGACCGCTTCAACGGTATCGTCACGCGGGCGCCCGGGATTTTCCCGGGCGCTTTGCGTTTGGACAAGCCTCATTCGCCACCCGCCAGAACCCGTGAAAAGCATGCTATCACCACCTTGGCTGCGCCCCCGTCCTTGAGAGCGCGCACGCAGGCCGTGCTGGTCGCTCCGCTCGTCAGAACGTCGTCCACCACCAGAACCCTGGCTCCGCTCACGATCCCCGCACGCCGCGGATCGAGGGCGATGGCGCCAGCTAGCACATCCGCCCGTCCTGCCCGGTCGAGGCCGCCCAGGCTCGGCGTCGCACGCAGACGCTTCAGGGCGTCCACGCAAAGCCGCGCCCCGGTTCGCCGGGCAATCTCCCTGGCGAGCAGCGCCGACTGGTTGTAGCCCCGGCGCCACAGCCGTGAGCGGTGGAGCGGCACGGGCACCGCGACCCAGTCTTCGTCGACCCCGGGCAATCGCGATACGATGAGCCTCGCGAGGACGGGGGCGAGCGCGATCCGGTTGCCATGCTTGAACGACAGCACCAGCTTGCGCGCCGTATCGTTGTAGAGCGTCGCCGCGGCGATACCGTCATGCTCGGGGCGCTGCATCCGGCACGTGCGGCAAACCGCGCCTTCCGGCGTTACTTCGTCATGGGAGGCGGGCATCTGGCACAGGGAACATGCCGGTTCGCCCGGAACTGCCAGCGAATTCCAGCACTCCAGGCACAGGCCCGTCTGTGCGCCAATGCCATCGCCACAGACCGGGCACCGCGGCGGATAGACAAGGTCGACCAGCGGCGCGAGGGATTGCGACAGGGTGCGGGCGACCGTCATCCCCCTTTGCTGCCCCGCCCCGCGTCTGTAGGCAAGCGCGCATGGCAAGCCCCCCTCCCCGCATCTTTTCCGGAGCGCGTCGCCGCGCTCGCCGCCGGCGGGCGTTGGCGCTGCAACACTCGGTTGCCGAACCCGCCCGGTTCGTGCTCGATGACATGATCGAGGATGTCGGTGAACGGCTCGCTTTCCTGCGCCACGAACCGAACCGCTCGATGGTCGTGGGAGATTGGAGCGGTCAGCTTGCCGCCGGTCTGCCGGGCGAGGTTCTCGAACGGGACATCGCGGGGCCGGACGCCCTCGATTTCGAACACCCCTGGCCCGTCGGAGACTTCGATTGCGTCGTCGTGCTCGGCCTGCTGGACACGGTGAACGACTTGCCCGGTGCCCTCATTCACATTCGCGAGTCCCTCGCTCCGGACGGGCTCGCCATCGCCTGTTTCCCCGGTTCGGGCAGCCTGCCAGCCCTTCGTCACGCCATGCTGGCTGCCGAGCCGGACAGGCCGGCGGCACGGCTGCATCCGATGGTGGACAGCCGCGCCGGCGCACAACTCCTGCAACGAGCCGGGTGGCGCGATCCGGTGGTCGATTCGCACGATCTCACCGTCCGCTATTCCAGCCTCGATCGCCTGATCGGCGACCTTCGCGAGCAAGGTCTGGGCAACGTCCTCGCAGACCCGGCTCCACCGCTTGGCGAGGCAGCGATGCAGCGGGCGCGCGCGGCCTTTACCGATCTTGCCGACCCGCAGGGGCGCGTCAGCGAGACATTCTCGATACTCACCCTCAGCGGGCGACGCGCCAAACCCCGTTTCTAGGACGCGCGAAGCGCCGCCTGTGCCGCCGCGAGACGGGCGATCGGCACGCGGTAGGGTGAGGCGCTGACGTAATCGAGGCCGGTCGTCTCGCAGAAGTCGATGCTGGCGGGATCGCCGCCATGTTCTCCGCAAATGCCCAGCTTTATGTCCGCGCGCGTCGCCCGTCCGCGCTCGGCCGCAAGCCGCACCAGTTCGCCCACACCTTCGATATCGAGGCTGACGAAGGGGTCGCGCTGATAGATGCCCTTCTCGACATAGGGGCCGAGGAACCGGCTCGCATCGTCCCTCGAAACGCCGAGAGCAGTCTGCGTCAGGTCATTCGTACCGAAGGAAAAGAACATCGCCTCCTTCGCGATCTTGCCCGCCATGAGCGCAGCGCGCGGCAGTTCGATCATCGTGCCGACCAGATAATCGACGCTCGCGCCCCGCTCTTCGAACACGTCGGCCGCGACGCGCTCCACCAGCTTGCGGAGAATATCCAGTTCGCGGCGGGTGGCGACCAGCGGAATCATGATTTCCGGGACGACGGGATCGCCACCCTCGCCCGTCACCTCGCAAGCGGCCTCGAAGATCGCCCGGGCCTGCATTTCGTAGATCTCGGGAAAGGTGATCCCGAGACGGCATCCGCGATGGCCGAGCATCGGGTTGAATTCGTGCAGTTCGCCCGCGCGCCGCTTAAGATGCTCGACGCCGACAGAAAGATCGCTCGCAAGTTCCTGAAACTCTTCGTCACGCGAGGGCAGGAATTCGTGGAGCGGCGGGTCGAGCAGGCGGATCGTGCAGGGCAGGCCCGCCATCGTGCGGAAGATCTCGGCGAAATCGCTCCGCTGTTCGGGGAGCAACCGCTCGAGCGCGGCGCGGCGACCGCGCTCGTCGTCGGCGAGGATCATGGCGCGCATGGCGGAAATGCGCCCTGTGTCGAAGAACATGTGTTCGGTGCGGCACAGGCCGATGCCCTGCGCACCGAAACCGCGCGCAGTGCGACAATCCTCCGGCGTTTCGGCGTTGGTGCGCACCGCCATGCGGCGATAGCGGTCCGCCCAGTCCATCAGCGTGCCGAAATCGCCCGCGAGTTCCGGTTCGATCGTCGGCACTTCGCCCGCCATCACTTCTCCGGTGGCGCCGTCGAGGGTTATGACGTCGCCCTCCTTCAGTTCGCGCGAACCGATGCGCAACTTGCGGTCTGCCAGGTTGATGGACACGCTGGAGGCGCCCGACACGCACGGCCGCCCCATCCCCCGCGCCACCACGGCCGCATGGCTGGTCATGCCGCCGCGCGCGGTAAGGATGCCCCGCGCGGCGTGCATGCCGTGAATATCCTCGGGGCTGGTTTCCACCCGCACCAGGATGACCGCGTCGCCGCGATTGGCCCGCTGTTCGGCGGTATCGGCATCGAGCACGATGGCGCCCGAGGCCGCTCCGGGCGAGGCCGGCAGTCCCTTTGCCACCACGTCGCGCGGCGCATCGGGATCGAGCGCGGGGTGAAGCAACTGGTCGAGCGCCATCGGATCGATGCGAAGGACAGCGGCCTTTTCGTCGATCAGGCCTTCCTCGACCATGTCCACGGCCATCTTGAGCGCGGCCCTGGCGGTGCGCTTGCCCGTGCGGGTCTGCAGCATCCACAGCTTGCCTTCCTGCACCGTGAACTCGATGTCCTGCATGTCGCGGTAATGCCGCTCGAGCAGATCGAACACCCGTTCCAGTTCGGCATAGGCTTCGGGCATCGCCTCTTCCATGCTGGGCAGTTTCGCGCCGGCGGCTTCGCGGCGTGCCCGCGTCAGATATTGCGGCGTGCGGATGCCGGCGACCACGTCCTCCCCCTGCGCATTAACAAGCCATTCGCCGTAATAGGCTCGCTCGCCGGTGCTCGGGTCGCGGGTGAAGGCCACGCCCGTGGCGCTGGTATCGCCCATGTTGCCGAAGACCATGGCCTGAACGTTGACCGCGGTGCCCCATTCGGCGGGAATGGCGTTCAGCCGGCGGTAGATCTTGGCGCGCTCGGAATCCCAGCTTTCGAACACGGCGGCGATCGCGCCCCACAGCTGCGCTTCGACATCCTGCGGGAAGGGTTCGCCGCGTTCGCGCCGCACGATCTGCTTGAATTCGTCGACGATGGCGCGCCAGTCGTCGGCTTCCATCTCGGTGTCGGAGAAATAGCCCTTGTCTTCCTTGGCGATTTCCACCGCCTGCTCGAACGCGCCGTGGTCCAGGCCGAGGACGACGTCGGAATACATCTGGATGAAGCGGCGATAGCTGTCCCAGGCGAAGCGCGCATCGCCGCTGCTGGTGGCCAGGCCCTCCACCGTTTCGTCGTTCAGGCCGAGATTGAGCACGGTGTCCATCATGCCCGGCATGGACACCTGCGCGCCCGAGCGGACCGAGACGAGCAGCGGATCGGCCGGGTCGCCGAGCTTCTTGCCGACGCTGCGCTCGATATGGGCAACGGCCTCGGCGACGTCGGCGCGCAGCTTGTCGGAGAAATCCTCGCCCTCGTTCAGATAGCGCACCGATTCCTCGGTGGTGATGGTGAAACCGGGCGGTACGGGCAGGCCGATGCCCGCCATCACCGCCAGGTTCGCGCCCTTTCCGCCGGTGACGGTCTTGTCCTTCTGGCGTTCGTCGTCATGCGGCGCGTCGCCGCCGAAGTGATAGACCGTCTGAATCATGCCTGCCGCTTTCCGGGCCTGCCAAGATGACGAAGTTGACACCGCGTCACTCTCAACAGCCTCCCTTATCGTGTTGAGATTGATGGTTTTCTAGTCGCTTTGCGAAGTTGACACCGCGCCGGATCGTTTTTTCACCCCTCTATCCTGCCGAAATCCGCGACACGGTGCACCGCGTCGCGAAAACGGGCCAGCAGGGCAAGCCGCGCGCGCCGCTTGTCCTTGTCCTGCGCGTTGACCGTGACCTCCTCGAAAAAGTCGTCGATCGGCCCGCGAAGCGATGCGAGGGCGGCCATCGCGCCCTCGAAATCCTCGGCCTCGATCGCCGCCTCCGCCTTGGGTTCGGCAGTATCGAGCGCGTCGATCAGCGCCTTTTCGGCCGGTTCGGGCGTGTAGGAAAGACCGGTCCGGGCGTTGCGCTCCGCCATCTTGGCATCGATTACGGCCTTCAGGTCCGGATCGTCGACCAGCGCGAGCGGATCCTCCTCACCGGTTTCCGCTATTTCCGCTTCGAGCCCCTGCCAGTCTTCCTTCTTCAGGATGTTGGCGGCACGCTTGTAGGCGGCGAGCAGGTCGGCTCCTTCGGCGGTTTCGATATAGGTCTGCAATGCCTTCACCCTTGCCAGCAGGCGGACGAGATCGTCCTCCCCACCCAGAGCAAACACCGCATCGACAAGATCGTGCCGAACCCCCGCCTCGCGCTGCTGGACCTTGAGGCGGTCGACAGCAAAATTTAAAAGTTCACCCTCAACGTTTGCAGAGGTGGGTTTGATTATTCGCGCGGTTTCCTGCCGACCATGTGATAAGGCCACGATTTCACCGCCTATCGTCAAACGAAAATTCTTCGTGTCGGTGAACTCAAACTCAACCAACCGACGTTGCTTTAATAGCCACCGGAGTGTCGCCTGCGGCGTTTGATTGCCAGAAAACTTCGGTTCAACGAACGTAATCCACTTTAACCATAGGAACGGTTTCACCGCCTCACGAGCGAGTGCGGAGAATGAGACCCTCAGTGAGTTATCTTTAATGAGTGAATTTATGCCAATAACTGCTCGCCTCAAAGCGAACGGATCTTTCGATCCGGTTGGCTTATCTTCTATGAAGAAGAACCCTGCCAGCGTATCCAGCTTGTCCGCCAGACTCACCGCCACCGTCACCGGCGCGGTGGGTACCTCGTCATCCTGCCCGACCGGCTTGTAATGATCGCGGATGGCGTCGGCCACCTCATCGGGCAGTCCCTCGGCACGGGCGTAATAGCCGCCCATAAGTCCTTGTAATTCAGGAAATTCGCCTACCATCTCGGTGACGAGATCGGCCTTGGCGAGCCGTGCGGCCTGTTCGGCGAGATCGGCCAGGGAAGCCCCTTCCCTCGAGGGAAGGGGTTGGGGATGGGTATTCGGCGTCTGCGAGGTGGTACCCCCCACCCCCGGCCCCTCCCCCTTGGGGAGGGAAGCGTCGGTGACGATCCCCTCCTCGACCAGCCACCGCGCCAGCCGGGCTACCCGCTCAACCTTGTCGGCGACGGTGCCGAGCTTCTCGTGAAAGGTGATCCGCTCCAGCTTCCCGGCATGTTCCGACAGCGGCACCTTGCGGTCCTGCTCCCAGAAAAACCGCGCATCCGACAGCCGCGCGGCGAGCACCTTGCGGTTGCCGTCGACGATGGCCGCGCCGCCATCCTCCGCCTCGATATTGGCGGTGCAGACGAAGGCGTTGGCGAGCGTGCCGTCCTGTTCGCAGACGAAATATTTCTGGTTCACCCGCGCGGTGAGCTGGATGACTTCCGGCGGAACGTCGAGATAGTCCGCGTCGAAGCGGCCCAGCAGCGGCACCGGCCATTCGGTGAGGCCGGCATTCTCGGCAACCAGACCCTCATCCTCGACCAGAGCCAGCCCGGCCTCCCGCGCGACCTGCCGCGCCCCCGCCCGGACGAGGTCCGCGCGTTCCTCGTGATCGACGATGACCTGGCAGGCGCGCAGCTTCTCGGCGTAGTCCTCGGCGCTGCCGATGGTGATGTCGCCGCTATGGTGAAAGCGGTGGCCCAGCGTCACCCAGCCGCTGGTGACGCCGTGCACCTCGCACTCCACCAGATCTTCGCCCAGCAGGGCGACGATGCCGGACAGCGGGCGAACCCAGCGCAGCGATTCGGTGGAGATGGAAGCGGCGCCCCAGCGCATCGACTTCGGCCACGCGAAATCGCGAATGATCGCGGGGACCGCCTCGGCAAGCACGGCGGCGGTGGCGCGGCCCGGAGTCCGGGTGACGGCGAAATACGTCTCGCGCCCCTTTACTTCGCGCACCTCCAGCTCTTCACGGGCGAGGCCGGCCTTGCGGGCGAATCCGTCGACGGCCTGATCGGGTGCGCCGACGGGCGGGCCTTTCAGTTCCTCGCTGACGGCTTCGGTCGAACCGGGAAGATCGCGCACGATCAGGACGAGGCGGCGCGGGGTGGACCAGACGGTGATCTCGCCCGGCGCGATGCCCGCCGCGTCCATTTCGCGCCGGAACAGCTTTTCCAGCTCGGCGCGCGCACCGGGCTGCATCCGCGCGGGGATTTCCTCGGATCGCAGTTCGAGCAGGAAGTCGCTCACAGCCGCCACTCCGGAAAATCGCGCTGCCATTCGGGCGCCATCAGTTCGGCGTATTTCTCGCACGAACCGCGCGCCAGGTCGCGCACCCGGCCCATGTAGCTGGCGCGTTCCTGCACGCTGATGACGCCGCGCGCCTGGAGCAGGTTGAAGATATGACTGGCCTCGACCGCCTGCTCGTAGGCCGCGATGGGTACGTCATGATCGAGCGCGTTGCGACATTCGGCCTCCGCCCGGGTGAACAGGTCGAACAGGGCATCGGTCCGCGCCACCTCGAAGTTCCACTTCGACATCTGCCGCTCGTTTTCGAGAAAGACGTCGCCGTAGCGCACACCCTGCCCGTTGAAATCGAGATCGTAGACGTTGTCGACGCCCTGGATGTACATGGCCAACCGTTCCAGCCCGTAGGTCAGCTCTCCTGCAACCGGCTTGCAGTCGAACCCGCCCATCTGCTGGAAATAGGTGAACTGCGTCACCTCCATCCCGTCGCACCAGACCTCCCAGCCCAGCCCCCACGCGCCCAGCGTCGGGCTTTCCCAGTCGTCCTCGACGAAGCGGATATCGTGCTTCAGGGGATCGATCCCGATCACCCGCAGCGATTCCAGATAGAGTTCCTGGATGTCGGGCGGCGATGGCTTCAGGATCACCTGATACTGGTAGTAATGCTGCAAGCGATTGGGGTTCTCGCCATAGCGCCCGTCGGTCGGGCGGCGGCAGGGCTGGACGAAGGCGGCGTTCCACGGGCGCGGGCCGAGCGCGCGCAGCGTGGTGGCGGTGTGGAACGTGCCAGCCCCCATCCGCATGTCGTAGGGTTGCAGGACAAGGCATCCCTGCGCGCTCCAGAAATCGTGGAGCGCGAGGATCATGTCCTGGAAACTGCGGGCCGGATCGCGTTGCATGAGGGGCGCGCAATGGCCGATGGCCCGTGCAGCGTCAATGGCGCGGGATGGCACGGCGGACCCAGAACGACTTGACAGCAGGGCGCGGCCCTGCGCCATTCTGCCGCGCATGACAGGGTATGTCCGTCCGGCGCTCGCCGCCGCCGCCGCGCTCGCCGGCCTGCTGTTGCAGGCCGTCCCCTCCTTCGCCCGGGACAATGCGGGTGAGGCGGTGGACGCGTATGCCTTCACCCAGGATTACGAGCCGGCACCGGCGCTGTGGGAATTGTCCGACGAGGACACGACCATCTACATGTTCGGCACGATCCACATGCTGCCGGAAGGGTTCCGCTGGCGCAATCCGCAACTCGACGCGATCATCGACACCGCCGACGCGCTGGTGCTGGAAACGTCCGATGCGGACAGCGTGGAGGACTTCGCCGCGATGGGCGAGAAGTTCGCCACCATCATGGCCGCGCGCACGCCCACTTCCGAACGACTCTCGCCCGAAGCGCGCGGGAAATGGCGGCAACTGGCGGCGCGCACGGGCATGCCTTTCGATTACATCGATTCGATGCCCCTGATGCTGGTATTGATGGATTTCGGCCTCGGCAGGACGCAACCCAACCCCTCGAGCTACGAGAACGGGGTGGAAACGGTGCTCGAGCGCGAATTTCTCGAAAGCGAACGGCCGGTCGGGTCGATCGAGGATTCCGGTCATGTCCTCTACGGCCTGATGCGGATCGACGACGCGGAGGCGGTGGCCGATCTCGACCGGGCGCTGCGCAGGTGGTCGGGCAAGCGTGTCGACTCGCTCTATGGAGACGATGCGGACGATGCCGGGGGCGATGGCTACTGGCAGATGGAGCATGACTGGGCACGCGGCCGGGTCGGCGAGGACTTCGATCTGGGTTTCGGGAGCGGCAAGATCGCGGCGGCGTTTCACGACGTGCTGCTGAACCGGCGCAATACGCGCTGGGCGGCATGGCTGGAAAACCGACTCGAGCAACCGGGCACGATCCTGCTTGCGGTCGGGGCGGGCCATTTCGAAGGGTCCGATTCGCTTCTCGAGAAGCTGCGCGAACGCGGTTTGCGGGCGCGCCGGATAAATTAGTTTCACTGCGAAGCCGCTGATATTGCCCGGTTTTCGGGGCGAAAAGTCATGTCTTTGTGACTTCTTGTCAGGTGTTGTTGACATGGTCAGCAAATCCGGACATAAGGTAAGGGCAACCTGACATAAGGGAAGGTTGATTGGACAAAACGACCGGACTACAGGATACGAACCATGCGCAGACTTTCCATTGCCCTCGCCGCCGCTTCCATCGTGCTCGCTGGCCCCGCCCTCGCGGGCCCGGCGACCGACGCCGTCACCATCGACGTGCGGACCAGCGACCTCGATCTTACCGACAGTGCCGATCAGGCCCGGCTGGATCGCCGTATCGATACCGCCATCGATCAGGCGTGCCGGACGGGTGGCCGCGATCTTTCCAGTCGCCGCGCCGAATCCGCATGCCGCGCGGCGTTGAAGGACGCGGCAACGCCGGGTGTCGAACTCGCCATCACCCGGGCCAACACCCGTCATTTCGCGACGCTCGACCTGGATCCGGGCGCCTGATTGGCGCGCGATCCATGCGAGACAGGGGTCGGCCACCCATCCAGCCCGGCCGGCCCCGCCCCGCCCTATCGAATCCACAAGAAGGAACGATCTTTCGATGACTCCGCAGAAACGCGCCAGGTTGTATCTCAGGGCAGCAGTCATGGGGTTCGCCGGAACGGTTCTCTCGATCGCCGGCGAAATCTGGCCGCTCCCCGACTTCGTACGCGGATTGGCCGTTGGCATCCTGCTGGTCAGCCTGCTCCTGCTGCTCATACGCAGGTTTCGCGACGAGTTCATCGAACAGCTCTGGAATGCGGGCGCTTCGCTCGCCTTCGTGGCGGTCGTCTTCGTCTATCTGTTCGCTCCCTTCGCCGAGGGGGTCGTGGACGGCATTTCGGTGGCGGCCCCGCGCCAGGATTTTCTCGCATCCAGCTGGGTCGGTTCGATCGCGCTGCTGGCATTTTTCATCGGCTTTCATATCAAGTGGCTGCGCGCCAGCCTCTGATCGCCCGGTTCAAGGAAACCCGTCATGGCACTGCATCCCGACAGCTGGCGTTTCGAGAACGCCCGCACGCGCCACCGAGAGCGGCTTTACTGGCTTACCCTGCTCACGGGGCTCGCGAATGTCGGCGTGCTCGCCCTTTACCTGGCGGACGCGGTGGACAGTATCATCGTGGGCTACATGGTCGGGGGGATGGCCGGGTCTTTGCTAGCCGCGGGCATACGCGGTCGTTCCGATGGATATTATCAGCAACTGGCCGGGGTCGGGATGCGCTGGACGATGGTCGTCCTCGGCATTCTGGTCCTCTCCCTGTGGCTCGCAGACACGGGGATAGCGGCGCGATCCACGCCCGTGCTGCCCGTCCTTGCCGGCGATGCCTATCTCGGGACGCTGATCCTCGCGCTGGCATATCACGCCGGGTACGCCGTGGCTTTCCTGCGTGACCGCCTGACCGCGCGGTCGGGCGGATGAAGAACCGCCTCAAAGTCCTGCGCGCCGAACGCGACTGGAGCCAGGCGGAGCTTGCCGGCAATCTCGACGTGTCGCGCCAGGCGGTGAACGCCATCGAGACCGGCAAGCACGATCCGTCGCTGCCGCTCGCCTTTCGCATCGCCCGCCTGTTCGACATGCCCATCGAGGAGATTTTCGATGACGAAGCCGAATGAACCGGCCCTGAGCGGAGAGGAACGCTTCAGGCGCAAGCGCCGCCGATTCTGGGGCTTCTACGTCGCAAGCGTGCTCGCCTCGATGGCGGTCGCCGGAGGTCTGGGTCTTGCCGCCGGACTGTTCGAGAACGGCGATCTGCCCGGTGGGGCGGTAATCGCCATCTGGATCGCGGCGGTCCTTGGCTTCGCGTGGTTTTCCTGGTGGTGGTTTCGCCGCATCGACGAGGTCGACCTGCTCGACAATCTGTGGGCCAGCACCATCGCCTTCTACGCCTATGTCATCGCCTTCGGATCGTGGACGATCCTTGGCGACACGCAGCTCGTCCCGCCGGTCGATCACGGGCTGATCGCGCTGTTCTCGGTCGGCGTGCTCGTCCTTGCATACCTGGCCCGCAAGCTGGGCCTTCGCTGAAATCTGGCGTATCTGTCATTTCGAACGGGAGTTTTTAGACCATGACCATCAAGACCCTTTCCCCCGCCGCCTCCGGTATTACGCTCGCTCTCGCGCTCGCTCTCGCGCTCGCTTTCGCGCCGGTCGCGGCGCTCGCGCAGGATGACGCAATTGACCATTCGCAGATGGACCATTCGCAAATGGACCATTCGCAGATGGACCATTCGCAGATAGCGCAGAGCACGGTCGAAGCCGCCCTGCCGACCGAGGGCACTCCGGCGCTCTGGCGCCTGTCGGACGAGGATACGACCATCTACCTGTTCGGCACGATCCATATTCTGCCCGAAAACGTGAACTGGTTCGACGACCGGCTCGCGACCGCGTTCGATGCCTCCGACGAACTGGTGTTCGAGATCGACATGGATGAGGCGCAGGCCGCCGGTCCGGCGATGATGCAGCGCGGGATGCTGGAGAACGGGCAGACCGTGCGTTCGCTGATGACCGAGGAAAACCGCGCCGAATACGAGGCCGCCCTCGCCGATCTGGGCGTTCCCGCGGCCGCCCTCGACCAGTTCGAGCCGTGGATGGTATCGCTCAACCTCTCCATGCTGCCGCTGCTGAAGGCGGGCTACCAGCCCGATCAGGGTGTCGAGATGGTGCTGCGCGGCCGGGCCGATGGCAAGGAGCGCGCCGCGCTGGAGACTGTGGATCAGCAGATCGACCTGTTCGACACGCTGCCGATGGACAAGCAGCTCGTCTATCTCGACGACGCGGTCGAAGCCGTGCCCGGCATGGTCGATTCGATCGAGAAAATGAAGGTCGAATGGCTCGAAGGCGATGCCGACGGTCTCGCCGAACTGATGAACGAGGACATGGACGATCCCGAAATCTACGATCTGCTGCTGACCAACCGCAACGCCAACTGGGTCGACTGGATCGAGCACCGGCTGGAGGAACCCGGCACGGTGTTCATCGCCGTGGGCGCGGGCCATCTCGCCGGACGCGGCAGCGTGCAGTCGCAGCTGGAAGAACGCGGCCATACGGTGTCGCGCGTTCAGTGACCCGGGCGAGGGCGCTTGCGATCCTCCTGACCATCACGGGGGCGCTGTGGCTTTCTGGCTGCGGCGCCCCCGCCCCATCCGCGCGCGACTGGCCCGCCCCTTCCCCGGCGCTGTGGGAAGTGAACGGCCCCGGCGGGGCGAAGGGCTGGCTGTTCGGCACCGTTCACGCCCTTCCCGACGCAGTAGCCTGGCGCACGCCCCTGCTGGAAGACAGGCTCGCCCGGGCCGGCCCGCTGGTGGTGGAGATCGCCGATCTCGACGATCCGGCGGGGCGGGCGCTGTTTCACGAGATGGCCTTCAGCGCGGGCCAGCCCCCGCTCACCTCGCGCGTCGATGCCGCGCATCGCCCGGCCCTGAAACGCCTCATGCAGCAAAACGATGCGAAGGACGGTGACTTTGCCGGGGTGGAAAGCTGGGGCGCGGCGCTGTTGCTGGGCAGCTGCGTTCGAACCGGCGATCCCGCCAACGGAGTCGACCGCGCGCTGATCGCCGGGGCGGACGAGGTGATCGGCCTGGAAAGCTTCGCCGGGCAATATGCGATCTTCGATGCTTTGCCTGCCAAGGCCCAGTCGGACCTGCTGCTCGCCGTCGCGACGGAGGCCGAGGCGGCCGACCCCGACGGTGCCGTGCGCGACTGGCTGACCGGTAACGAAGCCGCGCTCGACCGGCGCCTGAATGCCGGCGTGCTGGCCTTTCCCGACCTGCGCCGCGCGCTGCTCGAACGCCGCAACAAGGCCTGGACCGCGCGCATTGCCGACCTGGTCAACGACGGTCGCCGTCCGTTCGTCGCCGTCGGCGCGGGGCACCTGGTGGGCGATACGGGCCTGCCCGTGCTCCTTCGCGAACGCGGCTTTACCGTCCGCCGCATCCAGTAGCCCCCGCCGCAGCCTTGCCAAGCGCAGCGATTGCCCCTAATGGCGCCCCCTTCCCCCCGCATGGATCATCCCTGGAGGCGTGCGGCGGGACGACAAACTACGCAATCGAAAGGCATGACGAAATGAGCGACGCTCTGACCCTGCCGGCCGAGACGCGCGAACGGGCTGGCAAGGGAGCCTCCCGTGCACTGCGTCGCGAGGGCCGGATTCCCGCCGTGATCTACGGCAACAAGGAAGACCCCACTCCCATCCACGTGGAAGAGAAGGAGCTGGTGAAGCAACTCGACACCGGTCACTTCATGAACTCCATCGTGATGGTCGAGATCGACGGCAAGCAGACCCGCACCCTGCCCAAGGACGTGGCGCTGCACCCGGTCACCGATCGCCCGATCCACGTCGATTTCCTGCGTCTCGCGAAGAACGCCAAGATCGACGTCGAGATTCCGGTCGTGTTCGTCAATCAGGAAGCCAGCCCCGGCCTCAAGAAAGGCGGCGTGCTCAATGTCGTGCGGCACGAGCTGGAACTGGTCTGCGAAGCGGACAAGATTCCCTCCGAGATCGAACTGGACGTGACCGGGCTGGACGTGGGCGATTCGATCCACATCAGCGCCGTGTCCCTGCCCGCAGGTTCGGAAAGCGCGATTACCGATCGCGACTTCACCATCGCGACCATCGTCGCCCCGTCCGCGCTCAAGCGCGCCGAGGGTGAAGGCGAGGAAGGCGAGGAAGGCCAGACCGGCGAGGGCATGGAGCCTGGCGAAACGGCCGCGACCGAGCAGGGTCCGGACGACGACGCTGCCGAGGAGCAGGAAGAGAAGAGCGAATGATGCGCCTGCGCGCGCTGATATTCGCAAATGTCGCGGGACTGGGGCTGGCCATCGCGCCGGCCCCGGCCCTCGCGCAGCAGCAGGCGCAACCCCGCTCTGCCGTGCTGCCGAGCAATCCGCAGGACTTCCAGTGCTTCGCGCTGATGCAGCAGCGCCGTGCCGCCTACATCGCCAATCCGCAGGCCGCGCCGGCCAACCGCGCCGAACTGATCAACAATCTGACGATCATTTCCGCCTTCTATGCCGGGCGCCTGACTCACTACCCCGCCGCCGACGCCGCAGCCCAATTCGCGTCCGCCCGATCTGAACTGGCCGCCGCCACCCCGCAGCAGCGCGACGCATTCGCCGGCGTGTGCACGCAATTCTATCTTACCGTCATGGATGCCCTCATCAATCCGGACGGTCAGCCGCAGCGGGGCCAGCAGTCGCAGCAGCCGCGCTGAGAAAGGCGGTCGATGCAGCTCTGGGTGGGTCTCGGAAATCCCGGTCCGCGCTATGCGATGCACCGGCACAATGTCGGGTTCATGGCACTCGACGTCATCGCCGACATGCACGGCTTCGGTACCGTGCAGACCAAGTTTCAAGGCTGGTTCCAGGAAGGCCGCATCGGCAGCGACAGGATCGCGCTGCTGAAGCCCGCCACCTTCATGAACGAAAGCGGCCGCAGCGTCGGCGAGGCGATGCGCTTCTACAAGATCGGTCCGGACGCGCTGACCGTCTTCCATGACGAACTCGATCTGGCTCCGTTCAAGGTAAAGGTGAAGCAGGGCGGCGGCCATGCCGGGCATAACGGTCTGCGCTCCATCGACAGCCATTGCGGCCCGGACTTCCGGCGCGTACGCATCGGAATCGGTCATCCGGGCAGCAAGGACCGCGTGAACGGGCACGTTCTCGGCAATTACGCCAGGACGGAGCAGGACGATCTCGCGCAGATGCTCGGCGCGGTGGCAGCCGAGGCAGACCGACTGGCCGAGCACGACGATGCCCGCTTCATGAGCGACGTCGCGCTGCGCATGCAGGACTGACGCGGGAAACAGGTGTCGGGTTTCCTGACAGCACGAGGCGATCCGCAGCGTCGTTAACCATCGCACCGCGCGCGATCCGGCGACTGGCACGTGGGTTGCATCCCCTCGCGATAACCAAATCGCTGCAGGGGGTTATCGCCATGAAGACCAGGTCCGCCGCCATCGCCATCTCGTTCGTCGCCCTGTCTCTGGCAGCGCCGGCCCATGCCACCTGGGGATGGGGATGGGGCTCGGGCGGCTGGGGCCACACGCATTACAGCGGTTGCGGGCATACCGGCTCTTCGACCTCGACCGGATCGACCAGCAGCACCTCTGGCGGATCGACCACCGGCAGCTCCACCAGCTCCACGAGTTCGACGACAACGGGCGGATCGACCGGCGGAACGCAGGTGCCCGAGCCTGGCGGGCTGGGCCTGATGGCGGCGGCCCTTCTCGGCCTCGGCCTGGCGCGCCGCCGCCGGCAGCAATTGACCGCCTGAAGGTTTCCGTCAGCGCGCCGCCAGCCGGGCGGCGAGGCGCCTGATCGCCTCGGGCGCGTCGGCACGCACCGCCAGCGGCGCCACGACCTCCCGCGCCTGCGCGGCCTGCCCTGTCTCGATCAGCACCTCCGCATAGATGCGCGCGATCAGCGGGTTGTCGGGATGCTGGCGCCAGACCGGCACGATCTGGGCGCGGGCCTGCTCGGGCTGGCCCGCTTCGAGCAGCGCCTTGGCGTAGAGCGCGCGCGAATCGGGATGATCGGCGATCAGGTTTTCGTTGCGCTGAAACAGCGTTCGCACCCCCGCCCAGTCGCCGGCTTCGGCCTTCAGCCGCGCGGCCAGAAACAGGAATTCGGCGTCGCGCGGATAGGCCTCCGCCCCCCGCAGAACGAGCGGGCGGAGCAGATCCATCCGCCCCAGCGCGCCCAGTTCGGCGATCGCGCCGAGCAGCGCGGGCCGATCAAGAGGGGCAATGTCGAGGATCGCCAGAAAGGCGCGCGAGGCCAGGTCATGCTCTCCATCCAGCTGCGCGAGGCGGCCGGTCACGTAAAGCGTCTCGATCCGGTCCGGCGCTTCGGCCTGCGCCCGGCGCACCGCCGGTCGCGCCCCGTCCGCATCGCCGCGGGCGAGATACCAGGAGGCTTCCGCCGCGTGGAGACGCGACCGGTCCCCCCAGGCCTGCCGGCCTTGTGCGAAGGCAATCCGGGCCGCTGCCTCCTCGCCCTGCATGTCCGCCGCCAGCGCGCGAAGACGCCAGCTGTCCGCGCTGTCCTGACCGCGCAGCAGCCGCTCGGTTGCGGCGGTATCGCCAGTCTGAAGGTGCCCTTCGGCGGCGAGCAGCGCCGCGTCGTCCGGACGCTCGCCGGTCCTGTCGAGGCGCCCCAGCGTCGCCAGCGCCGCCTCGCCCCGCCCCATCGCGATCTGCGCCCGGGCAAGCAGGGCGAGAGCCGGGACGTTGCGGGCATCATCTCCCAGCGCAGCCTGCGCCTGCTGTCCGGCGGTTATGTAATCCTGTTTCGCGTAGGCATCCTGCGCTGCGGCCAGGTGATTGTCCTGCGCCGCCGAACAGGCGGCCAGGGCGGCGGCGAAGGCGACGGACCACAGGGTGCGGGCAGGCATGCCCTGCTTCTGGCACGAAAGCGCAAACATTCGATGAAACGCGCGGTGCTTCCCCTCCCCGGCCATCGCGGCTAAGGCGCGGCACGACAGTTCAAACGCATCCAGAAGGTATCAAGCATGGGATTCCGCTGCGGGATCGTGGGCTTGCCCAATGTCGGCAAGTCGACCCTTTTCAACGCCCTTACCGAAACGCAGGCCGCGCAGGCTGCCAACTATCCGTTCTGCACGATCGAGCCGAATGTCGGCCAGGTCGCCGTGCCCGACGAACGGCTGGAGAAGATCGCCGGTATCGCCGGCAGCGCGAAGGTCGTCCACACGCAGCTTTCGTTCGTCGACATCGCCGGTCTGGTAAAGGGCGCGAGCGCGGGCGAGGGTCTTGGCAACCAGTTCCTCGGCAATATCCGCGAGGTCGACGCCATCGTTCACGTCCTGCGTTGTTTCGAGGACGACGATATCCAGCATGTCTCCAACACCGTCGACCCGATCGCCGATGCCGAGGTGGTGGAGACCGAACTGATGCTCGCCGATCTGGAAAGCCTGGAAAAGCGCGTTCCCAATGCGCAGAAGCGCGCGACGGGCGGGGACAAGGAAGCGAAGATCATGGCCAGCGTGCTCGGCCAGGCGCTGGACCTGCTGCGCGACGGCAAGCCCGCCCGCCTGACCGAACCGCAGGATGACGAGGAAGCGCGCATCTTCGCACAGGCACAGCTGCTGACCGCCAAGCCTGTCCTGTACGTCTGCAACGTCGGCGAGGACGAGGCGGCGAGCGGCAATGCCATGAGCGAGAAGGTCTTTGCCAAAGCCGATGCAGAGGGGGCGGAGGCGGTGGTCGTGTCCGCCGCGATCGAAGCCGAACTGGTCGGCATGGAGCCGGAGGAGCGGCGCGAGTATCTTAGCGAGCTGGGTCTGGAGGAAACCGGCCTGGCCCGGGTCATCCGCGCCGGATACCAGCTGCTCGGGCTCAAGACATTCTTCACCGCCGGCCCCAAGGAAGCGCGCGCCTGGACCTGCCCGCAGGACGCCAGGGCCCCGCAGGCGGCGGGCGAAATCCATACCGATTTCGAAAAGGGTTTCATCCGCGCCGAGACCATCGCCTTCGATGATTACGTCGAACTGGGGGGCGAGAGCGCCGCGCGCGAAGCGGGAAAATTGCGGCAGGAAGGCAAGGACTATCTGGTGAAGGATGGCGACGTCATGCTGTTCAAGTTCAATGTCTAGGTCTGCCCCGCGACCCTCCGCCGGCCGATCAGGCGGCGGAGCGGTCCGAAGAACAGTCCGGCCAAGATGAGTGCCGCGACGATCAGCGGCTTGGCGACCTTCACCAGCAAGGCAAATGCGCCAGCGTTCTTGGCCACGGCCAGCCCCGCCCCGCCCGCGACGAGACCGGCGATGCCGTATCCGGCGGCCACGTCCGTCGCGCTGTCGTAATCGGCATAGCGGTAGCCCGGATCGAAAGCGGCGCGACCAGCGAGCGCGTCGGCCGCCTCGCGTATCTCGGCAAGGCGGGGCATCGCTGACACGACGTTCAGGCTGAGCACGCCCCGCCGCCCGAGCGCGCGGATCTCGTAGTTCAGCGTGTTGACGTCGGCATCGTCGAAATCGAGTTCGCGCGCCCAGACGACCGAGTGATCGACGCTGTCGTAACGCGGCTGCGCCACCCACCCGACGATCTCGACCCCCGCATTGCCCGCGGCGCGGCGGCGGGCGTTGAGGTCGGCGCTGGTCTGACGCATGGCATCGAGCACCGCCTCGGGATCGACCTCTCGCGCATCGGCGTTGGACACCCATCCACTCTGCTCGAACGTAACCACGGCGCCCCAGCTGTCCGACAGCGGAGTGGTACCGGCGGGCATCACCAGCCCGAGTGCGCTATTCGCCTCGTCCGGGTGATTGCCCCACAGACCGATCAGGATCGACCGCGCATCCTGCGGACCGTAGAAGATGTAGTCCTCGCCCAGGTCGAGCGAAGCGTGAGCCTGCGTAATCGCGATCCCCCCGCTGCGCGGATCGAGCCTTTCGAGCAGGCGTGCGACCTCGGGCGGGGGCTCGACCGGCCGCGCGGATGCGGGCGACCCGGTGGCAGACAGCATGGCCAAGCAGAAGGTCACGAAGGCGCGCATCGGTCTCCCATTCTCGAAAAAGGCGCAAGACCTGCTAGCACGCCGGTCGTTACCGCCGCGCAAATGAAAGCGGCGCGGAAAGCCGATGCCCCCCGCGCCGCCCGTTCGCCTTGGGAATGTCTTGCCTCAGCCGGCCTGCTGCGCGGCGTAGATGGCCCACAGCCGAGCGATCGGCTCGCGCTGACCATCGACCTGACCAAAGGTCGTCTGCGCCGCGGCATAGTCGCCCTGCATGGTCTGGGCGATGCCGAGGCGGGTACGGGCAGTATCGGCGTCCGCACCCTTCTCGATCGCCAGCTGGTACATCTCGGCGGCCCGCGCGTAGTCATCGAGCGAATAGAGCACGTCGCCCGCGTTCATCGCATCGAGCGAATCGCCAGAACGGGCCTGCGCGATCGTCGTGTCGATCTCGCGCCGGTCGAGGGGCGCACGCTCGTCGACGATGGGCTTGACCTCGGTGTAATAGCTGTCGGTCGCGCTGAACTGGCCGTTCTGGAGGCCGAGCGCGAGGATGTCCCCGACCTCGTTCGCCATGATGCGCGGATCGAGATCCTCGATGAAACGGATCATGGTGGTCCGTTCGTCGAGCACGCCGGCGGCCTGCATCAGGCGATACAGATCGACTCTCTGATCTTCCGGAAATTCGGTCAGCGCATTGACGACCTGGATGGCGTTCTTCCAGTTCTGCTCCGTCGGGTGGGTCTTGAGCAGCAGATCCGAAACGTCGACTGCCTGCGGCGCGAGTTCGCTGTCATAGGTGGTCTGCAACGCACGCAGGAGCCAGCGTTCGGGCACCGGCTGACCGGCGTCCAGCCGGCGCTGCGCCGCCTGGACGGTATAGTCCACGGCCGCGGTGGGATTGTCCTCGGCCACGTAGGACTGGATGATGATGTATTCCGGATCGTTACCCGGATCATTGTCATTGTCCGTGTAATTGGCCGCCATCGCCGCCTCCACGGCAGAACGCGCCGCGGCGTAATCACCCGCGTTGTAGGCAAGCTGGCCGACGAAGAAATTGAAGCGGGCGAGTTCGCTGGCCGGAACCGTGTTGGTCGCCAGCATCATTTCCAGCCCGCGGCGCTGGAGGGCGGGATCGTTCAGCTTGTTGCCGATCGACAGGATGAGATTGCCGGCCGCGTAGCGATCGTCGGGCGACTGGGCGGCAGCCTCGACCGATCCGATCTGCGCCCGCGCGCCTTCGGGATTGGCGGCCTCGCCTTCCAGCATGGCGGCGACGGGCTGGTAGACCTCGACGAAGGCGGGCGTGAATTCGCGCTGCCGTTCCTCTTGCTGCTGGTCCTGGGCCTGGGCAGGCGCGCTCAGCGCGAGCGATCCCAGCGCAGCGCCGCCCGCCAGCGCCGCGGCCATCGCCAGCCGGGCGACGGGACCGCGAACGGAATGGCGGCGAGTGGGATGGTTAGCGCGGTTCATTGAAATTCTCTCCTGATATTACCTGTTTCGGGCAACTGAGTGCGCCCGGACATGCGGGCGGCGCCAATCGCATGAACGCCGCAGAATGCAAATCTCTCCTACAAATCGGGCGCTGAATGCCGTTTTAACGGAATCGGCCCCGCCGCCGCCCGGCGGTGGCCCTGACATGTGGAAAAAACCGCGAATTGCGGCGCTTCGGCGGGTGGCAAACTGGCACTTTGACCGCCCCTTCCCTAGATTGCCGGGTATCAGGAACAGCGATGGATAACGCGTCCCCGTGAGCGACGACACAGACACCCTTACCCCCCCGGCCGCGCCCGGCGAGTTCGACCGGATCGACATCGTCGAGGAAATGAAGACCAGCTATCTCGATTACGCGATGAGCGTGATCGTGAGCCGCGCGCTGCCCGACGTGCGCGACGGATTGAAGCCGGTCCATCGCCGCATCCTGTTCGCCGCGAACGAGGGCGGCTACGTCGCCGGGCGCCCCTACCGCAAATCCGCGCTCGTGGTGGGTGACGTGATGGGTAAGTATCACCCCCACGGCGACAGCGCGATCTACGATGCGCTCGCGCGCATGGTGCAGCCGTGGTCCATGCGCGTCCCGCTGGTCGATGGCCAGGGCAATTTCGGCAGCATGGATCCCGATCCCCCGGCGGCCATGCGCTATACCGAAAGCCGCCTGGCGCGGGTTGCGAATTCGCTGCTCGACGATCTCGACAAGGACACGGTCGACTTCGTCGACAATTACGACGGATCGCGGCAGGAACCCTCGGTCCTCCCGGCGCGCTTCCCGAACCTGCTGGTCAACGGGGCCGGCGGTATCGCCGTGGGCATGGCGACCAACATTCCGCCGCACAATCTGGGCGAGGTGATCGACGCCTGCTTCGCCTACATGGACGACCCGGGCGTGACGGCGGAGCAGCTGCACGAGATCGTGCCGGGGCCCGACTTTCCGACCGCCCCGCTCATCCTGGGACAGTCGGGCGCGAAGGCCGCCTACACCACTGGGCGCGGGTCCATCCTGATGCGCAGCCGGCACGAGATCGAGCGCGGCAAGGGCGACCGGGAGAGCATCGTGCTCACCTCCATCCCCTACCAGGTGGGAAAGGCCGGCCTGGTCGAGAAGATAGCCGATGCCGCCAAGGAACGGCGGATCGAGGGCATTTCGGACATCCGCGACGAATCGAGCCGCGCCGGCGTGCGCGTGGTGATCGACCTGAAGCGCGACGCCACGGCCGAAGTCGTGCTCAACCAGCTGTGGCGGCACACGCCCGCGCAATCGAGCTTCCCCGCCAACATGCTCGCCATTCGCGGCGGCCGGCCCGAGACGCTGGACCTGCGCGACTTCATCTCCAGCTTCATCGCGTTTCGCGAACAGGTCATCACCCGGCGCACCAAGTACGAACTGAACAAGGCGCGCGACCGGGCGCATGTATTGCTGGGCCTCGTCGTTGCCGTATCCAACCTGGACGAGGTCGTGGCGATGATCCGCGGTTCGTCCAATCCCGCCATCGCGCGCGAGAAGCTGATGGCGAAGGAATGGCCCATCGGCGACATCGCCCAGTACATCCGCCTGGTCGAAGCGATCGAGCCGACGGCGGACGAGGAAAGCGGCACCTACCAATTGAGCGAACGGCAGGTGAAGGCCATTCTCGACCTGCGCCTTCACCGTCTTACCGCGCTGGGCCGCGACGAGATCGGCGGCGAGCTGGAAGAGCTGGCCGAACGCATCCAGTACTACCTCTCGATTCTCGCCGACCGGGCGAAGCTCTACGGCGTCATGCGCGACGAATTGCAGGAGGTGCGCGATCAGTTCGCCACGCCGCGCCTGTCCGAGATCGCGCCGGCGTGGGACGGGCTGGAGGACGAGGATCTGATCGAGCGCGACGACATGGTCGTGACGGTCACGCTCGATGGCTACATCAAGCGCACCCCGCTCTCCACCTTCCGCGCCCAGAACCGCGGCGGCAAGGGGCGTGCCGGCATGAGCACGAAGGACGAGGATGCGGTGTCGAACATGTTCGTCACCAGCACGCACAATCCCGTGCTGTTCTTCTCCACCGCGGGCAAGGTCTACCGCCTGAAAGTCTGGAGGCTTCCCGAGGGTGCGGCGAACACGCGCGGGCGACCGATCGTGAACCTGCTGCCCTCGCTCGAGAAGGACGAGAGCATTGCCGCCGTACTGCCCTTGCCGGAAGACGAGGCGGCATGGGGTTCGCTCAACGTCGTCTTCGCGACCGCGCTCGGCAATGTGCGACGAAATTCGATGGATGCGTTCACCAACATTCCCTCCAACGGCAAGTTCGCCATGCGCTTCGACGAGGACAGCAAGGATCGCCTGATCGGCGTGAAGCTGCTGGAATCGGGCGACGACGTGCTGCTCGCCACCCGCATGGGCAAGGCCATCCGCTTCGCTGGCGAGGACGTGCGCGAATTCGTCAGCCGCACGTCTACCGGCGTGCGCGGAATGAAGTTCAAGGAGGCGGGCGACGAGGTCGTGTCACTGTCGATCCTGAAGGGCGGTAGCGCCACCCCCGACGAGCGCGACGCCTATCTACGCGTCGCCCCCTGGAAGGCGGACGACGACGCGGTTCCGCTGTCGGACGATCACCGGGCGATGGCCGAAGAGGAAGAGTTCATTCTCACGGTCTGCGCCAATGGCTACGGCAAGCTGTCGAGCGCCTACGAATATCGCAGAGCCGGGCGCGGCGGCATGGGCATAACCAATATCGACAACATCGCCCGCAACGGACCCGTCGTGGCCAGCTTCACGGCGACCAAGGCTGACCAGCTCATGCTCGTCACCGATCAGGCCAAGCTCATTCGCATCGGTCTCGATTCGTTGCGGGTCATCGGTCGCGGCAGCGCCGGCGTGCGTCTCTTCAACGTCGGCAGGAACGAGCATGTCGTCTCGGTCGTGCGCATCGACGAGGACGAGACGCCGGAGAACGAGGCGGAGGAAGCCGTCGCCGAGGAAATGGCCGCGCGGCGCGGCGGAGACGATGTCACGAGCCCGGACACCACCGCCCACTCGGACGGCAATATCGAAGGCGAGCCGGACTCCGGTTAAGGCTACTCGCCCGCAATACGCTCGCAATCGCCCGCATTGCGTTCGTCCGAAGTCGGACGGCCGGGCGGGCGTCCCTCTCCGGCGCGGGGTTCGGATCGTTCGCTCCGCCCGCGCCTGACCTCAGTGAGCCGTCTCCCTTCCTCCTTGCACGACGCGCAGTTCTGGATCGCGCTTGCGCAGCGTCGTTATCACCCCGATGCAGATCAGGAACTGCCCGAGATAATAGATCGGCCAGACCAGATATTGCGGAACGTCGCTGCCCGAAAGCGGGCCCATTTCGGCGAACAGCAGCATGTCCGACAGCAGGAACAGCATCGCCCCCGCCCCCACCCGGTAGCGCGGGAAGCTGCTCGCCCATGCGCCCGATGCCATCGCGCCAAGGGCCAGCGCATAGAATGCGGTCGGCAACGCCATCGTGCGGTCGTAGGGGAAGAAATAGGCGATGGCAGGCGTCAGGATCAGCGTCAGACCCACGACCCAGCTTTGCGTCTTTGTCAGTGCGGGGCGACGGTTTCTGAGGAACACGCCGAGCGCCAGCACGTGAAAGGCGAAGAACAGCAAGGCGCCGATCGTCCGGTCGAACATGATGCCCATGTCCCCCAGCGCCGCCGCGGCCATCGCCCAGGCGAGCAGATGCGCGTCGGGGCTGGAATGGCGCATGTAGGCGTAAACCGCCAGCAATCCGACCGCGCTGCCCTTCAGCGGGATGAGCCACAGTTCGGGGACGTCGCTCGCCCGCAGGTAGTAGAAGGCCAGCGCCGCCGCGACGCTGAGCAGCAGGAAGGGGCGTTTCTGAGCGAGTGCGCGCTTGGGCATGGTACGGGCGCCTAACGCGGCATGCAGGTTTGCGCCAGCGGCTTTGCGGGCCTATCTGCGCGAACGATGACCCATGACGTTCACATCATCGGCGGCGGACTCGCTGGCAGCGAGGCCGCCTGGCAACTGGCGTTGCGGGGCGTCAGCGTGCGCCTGTCCGAAATGCGCGGCGGCGGCGGATCGACCCCGGCTCACCAGACCGATGGGCTTGCCGAACTGGTCTGCTCCAATTCCTTCCGCAGCGACGACGACACGAGGAACGCCGTCGGCCTGCTGCATCACGAGATGCGGCGGCTCGATAGTCTGGTGATGCGGGCGGGCGAACGGGCACGTGTGCCCGCCGGAAGCGCGATGGCGGTGGATCGCGACGTCTTCAGCGAGGAGGTGCAGCGCACGCTGGACGAGCACCCCCGCGTCACCGTTGTGCGCGAAGTGGTGGAGACGCTGCCCGAAGCCGGCCTCACCATCGTTGCCACCGGCCCGCTGACCGCCGCCCGGCTGGCCGAGAGCATCGTCGGCGCTACGGGCGCGGACCGGCTCGCCTTCTTCGATGCCATCGCCCCCATCGTTCACCGCGAGAGCATCGACATGGACGTGTGCTGGATCCAGTCGCGCTGGAACAAGCGGACCAAGGCATCGAACGACGGCGGCGATTACATCAATTGCCCGATGATCAAGGAGCAGTACGAGGCCTTCGTCCAGGGACTGCTCGACGCCGAAAAGGGCGAGTTCAAGGAGTGGGAGGCCGGAACCCCCTATTTCGATGGCTGCATGCCGATCGAGGTGATGGCGGAGCGCGGGGTGGAGACGTTGCGCTACGGTCCCATGAAGGGGGTGGGCCTCGACAATCCGCACGATCGTACGCCGGAGCATCCGCAGGGGCGCTGGCCCTACGCCGTCGTGCAACTGCGACAGGACAATGCGCTCGGCACGCTGTGGAACATGGTCGGCTTCCAGACCAAGATGAAATGGGGTGCGCAGAAGGAACTGTTCCGCACCATCCCGGGGCTGGAAAAGGCGGAGTTCGCGCGTCTGGGCGGCATGCACCGCAATACGTTCATCAACTCGCCCTTGCTTCTGGACCGGCAGCTGCGCCTGAAATCGGCGCCGCATATCCGCTTCGCCGGGCAGATTACCGGGTGCGAGGGTTATGTCGAAAGCAGTGCCGTAGGGTTGATGGCCGGCATCATGACGGCAACCGAGCTGACGGGCGAAAGCTGGACGCCGCCGCCCGCGACGAGTGCGATGGGAGCGCTGCTGTCGCACATCACCGGCGATGCGGAGGCAACCCACTTTCAGCCGATGAACGTCAATTTCGGACTGTTCCCGCCGATGCACGAGGTGAAGAAGAAGCAGCGCAAGGAGGCTTATACCTCGCGCGCCAAGACCGATTTCGGCGAGTGGTTAACGCAGATCGAGCGCGTGCCCGCCTAGACTTTCAGCAGCGGCAGCTCGGCGTGCTGCGCGGTTTGGGCGCGCTGGTCGCGAATTCGGCGGCCGTCAGTTCGCGATTGCCGTCCGCGTCCATCTCGTCGAAACGGTCCGCCGTAGTGACGGCCCACTCCTCGAAGGTGAGGAGGTTGTTGCCATCCACGTCCAGCCGGCGGAAGCCATCCGTGCGGGTGGAGAGCATCTCGTTCCGGGTGATCTTCAGGTCGCGGTTGCGGTCGTAGCGGAAGAAGCGGCGCTGTTCGCGCGTCAGTTCGCTCGCTTCGGGCGGCGCGGGGCCGTGCAGATCGCCGACATCGGCGCTGGACAAGGCATCGGGATCGTCTGGCGCGGCGATATCGACTTCCGGCGGAGGCGCGCCGCGCTCCACCTCGGCGCGGCCCTGCCACCAGAACATTCCCACCGCCACGAGCACCAGCGCGCCGAACGCGCCCAGAATCACCTTGTTCATCATCGCGCCCCCCTAACCGCCTGACGCTTAGCGCCCGGTAAGCCCGCTTCGCAAGGCAACCGTCATCGCGCCGGGTCCGTCGAGCAATTCCTTGCTGCTCCGGGCAACGGCGCGGAGCGACAAGGCGCGCAGCACCGCGAGGGGGCGAAGGGGGCGGTCGAGACGCGGCGTGGCGGCCCGCCCGGCTTCAAGCATTCCCTCGACCTGCCGGCGCTCGGCACCTGGCGGCAGGTTCAGCGCGAGATCGGCCAGAGCGTGGATTGCGGCAGACCTCTCGACGAGGGGCGCATCGATCCGGCTTCCCACGCCTTCGGCAAGGGCCGCCCAGGCTCCGGCATGGCCCGCTGCATAGGAATCTGCCTCTTCCCGCCCAAGCGATTCCGCCAGCAGTATCTCCCAGCCATCGACCAGGGCTTCCAGCCGCTTCGTGTCGCCCCGCCAGCGGGCCAGCGCGGCCAGCAGAGGTTCGCCCGCTGGCCAGTCCTCGGGGGATTGCCGGAAGCGGTCGCGCCACCACGCCAGCTTCATCTGCGCGATCACGGGCTCGCTCGCCTGGCGCAGCACACCGCCAAGACGCTGGTTGAGCGCGAGAAGCGCGAGGATATCGCCGGCCGCCCGGCACGGGGCGTAGGACAGGGCCAGCCGGTGAGCGAGCGGCAACGTGTCGAGAAGATCGTCGTCCATCGCGACCGGCATCGGTATCGCACACAGCCGCGTCAAGCCTCGCGCCGCTGTTCCTTCGAGCGAATATTACCGAATTAACCAGTAATCTTGGCGATTTCTCCACGCCCGTTCGGGCAGGATGCACGGCGAGCGGGCGCTGACGATTCGTTCGTGGAAGGAAGGGCAATGCCAGACCTGCCGTTTGACCGCCCCATGCACCGCATCCGACCCGCCCCACGCCTCGCAGACGATGGGTAGCGAAGTGTTAACCGTGCTTCTTCACACGGTGGTTACCAACCGATGAGTATTTCCGACTGACAAATCTCAACTTTGCGCAAGGTTCCGCCCCATGATCAGGAAAATCGCTCGCAAACTCGCCGGATTGTGCCGCTGCAACAGCGGCAACGCGACCATGCTCGTGGCGCTGGGTATGCCGGTGCTGATCGGCGGTGCCGGGCTCGGCGTCGACTTGACGCAGTGGTACATGTGGAAGCGCGAACTGCAATTCGCGGTAGATCAGGCCGCCGTGGCCGGGGCCTGGGCCCGTGCCGAGGAGGAAACCGAGGGCGACTACATCACCCGCGCGCAGCAGGAATTCGCCGCCAATCTTTCCGTCACCGGCGACGAGACGACCATCCCGGACGTTCGGCTCGCCAATTTCGCCGCCGGCACGGACAATTCGGTCGCGGTATCGGCCAGCTGGGGCAAGCGCCTGCCCTTCTCCAGCATCCTGACCGACCAGAGCGCGTCGATCTATGCCTATGCCCAGGCGAGCTTCGAAGAGGGTCGCACCTTCACTAGCTGCCTTATCGCGACGGATGATGACGATTACGGCGCCGTTACCATCGGGGGCAGTTCCATACTGACAGCAAGCTGCGGCATTGCCGCGCTATCGACAAACGCTACCGCCGTCGCGGTCAACGGGAACCCGACCGTTGATGCCGGCTGGATTCTCGCAGCCGGCGGTATCGATCAGTGGCTGAAAGATAACACCGACGACATCATCCTCGAATACATGTCCGGCCTTGTCGATCCATACAAGGAATTAACGCCCCCGGATCCGGCGAATTCTAGGGTCAACCGTACCTATAGCTGCGCTCAGCAGGCTGCCACGAGAAAGGCGGACGTGTCTGTCCGGACCGTGGTGTCCTATTCATATTACGTCGGACAGAATAAAAACAACAATACCGCGTGGAACAATCTTGCGGCGAAGCAGAATAGTGATTCGACGACCGTGACGCGCGATCAGCTCGTCTCCCAGAATACGAATTCGGGGACTACGACGGATGGACCGAACGAAGAGTGGACCGCTATTGGTGGTTCGAAAAAGGATACCAAGTGGGAAAAGAAGACAACGACGACGACCACGACGATATCCAATGTTCGAAATGAAGGCGGGCAAACGGCGGGCAACGTTGTTCCGGGAACCTACTCCGGTATTCATGTGAAATGCGCGACGACGTTTCAGCCAGGCGTCTACGTGATCGACGGCGGAACCGTGAAGATAACGGGACAGCATGAAGTCACGGGATCGAGCGTCATGTTCGTTCTCAAAAATGGGGCGAGCATCGATATTTCCGGCGGCGCGAACATCAACCTCACCGCAATCCAGGCATCAGACCTCATCGCCGACGGCATACCTGCTGACGAAGCGAATCGGTTGGCTGGCCTTATGATTTTCGAAGATCCGCAGGGCGACGGTGCGGGCCAGAACGGTAACAAAATCAATGGTAATTCGAACACGATCCTGAACGGTACGATCTACCTCCCGAAAAGCGGCGTGGATTTTCGCGGAACTGCCGGGGTTACAAGCCAGTGCCTGATGATCGCGGCAGCCACCATCACCATTGGCGGCAATGCGAACATGAGCACTTTCTGTCCGGCGAATTCGGCAGAGGATACGACAGTCCTGACGACCGCCGCCAAGGTGAGGCTCGTGGCATGATGCGCTGGCTCGCCCGCACGGTCCGCCCGACCGCCCTTGACGCCGACGAGCGCGGATCGATGGCGATCGAGACGGCCATCGTCGCCCCCGTGCTGCTGTGCATGGCACTGGGCGGGTTCGAAGTCAGCTCGATGGTCGCGCGTCAGACCGAATTGCAGAGCGCAGCGGCCGAGGCCGCAGCGGTAGTGCGCGCCGTCTCTCCCGAGACGGCTGCGGAACGGCGAACCGTCCGCAACATCGTCGCCACCTCCATCTGCGGCAACGACACACCCGACACGTCCGGCGATGCAGCGACCTGCGGGGCGAGCAACCAGACCAGCGTGACCGTCACGCCTCTTGTCCGCTGCGGCACGGCGACAAGCTATGTCGCGAGCGGCACGGATTGCGGCGCGCAAGCGACCTACAAGTTCATCCGAGTCGATCTGGCCGACCGCTACGATCCGATCTGGACGAAGTGGGGCATAACCAACGGGTTCAACTACAACATGAGCCGGACGGTGCAGGTGGGATGAGGGCCATGCGCGACTTGAAAACTCTCGCCCGCGACGATGCCGGATCGACCATCGTCGAGTTCGCTTTGATCGGGCCGGCCTTCCTCATCATGATGCTGGGCGTTCTCCAGATCGGGATCGCGCTGCAGAACTACAACGCGCTGCGCAACGTGTCGGCGGACACCGCGCGCTACGCCATGGTGCAGCACCAGACGGGCAACACCATCAACAACAACCAGATCCGCACCTATGCGATCAACCATTCGACCGGCGCGCCCTATCTGCTCAGTTCGACGCAGCTGAATGCGGTGGTCGACGAACCGCTTGTCCGGCGCGTGGCCGATGCGCGCGAACTGAATCTCACGATGAGCTACCAGATCGACAGCCTGCTGGGCTTCGCCGGCATCGATGGACCTTTCATCACCTATTCGCGGCCCATCTTCCTGCTCGACAACACCCTGCCGGCAACCTGATAGCGGCAGCGTGCAAGCGCTTGATGGGGAAGTGAAAAAAATTAACCGCGTTCGTTTGCGAAGGTCGAACGACGAGCATGTAGAGCGGCGCAATGGCCGTGTTCCCGCCCCTCCCAACCGCGCCGCGTTCGGACCTGCTGCGTCGTCTCGCACGCAACGAGGCGGGCAACGTCATCGCCATCATCGCCGCGAGCATCTTTCCGCTGCTGGCACTGATCGGCGGCGGGATCGACATGGGCCGCGGCTATCTGTCGCAGAGCCGGTTGCAGCAGGCCTGCGACGCCGGCGTTCTGGCGGCGCGCAAGCGCTTGGGAACCCAGGTCGCCGCCGGAGCCGAGATTACCCAGGACGTGGCCGATACCGGCCAGCGTTTCTTCAACATCAACTTCGGCGAAGGCGATTACGGCACACGCAACCGCGCCTTCCAGATGACGCTGGAGAGCGATTTCTCCATTTCGGGTGAAGCAAGCGTGGACGTGCCGACCACGATCATGGCCGTGTTCGGTTTCACCGAGATGGATGTTTCGGTCGACTGCACCGCGCAGATCAACATGGCGAACACCGACATCATGATGGTGCTCGACACTACCGGGTCGATGGCGGAAACCAATTCCGGCGATACCTTATCCAAGATCGAGGCGCTGCGCTCCACCGTCAGCAGCTTCTACGATCAGATGGCCGCAGCCGCCCGGGGAACCAGCCGCATCCGCTATGGCTTCGTGCCCTACTCCACCAACGTGAATGTCGGGCATCTTCTGGCCGACGACTGGGTGGTGGACGATTGGGATTACCAGTCGCGTAGAAGCATCGTTACAGGGACGAAGAAGGGCACGCGCACCTACAACCGCAACTGGACGACGATCAGCGGCAGTGCGGGCAGCGAGACGGTGATAAGCACCTATCCGGCCACCTATCACGAGGCCCAGCCCGGTACGCAGGTGGTCGACGACAACGAAAACGTCACGACCGTCGGCGCAAGCGGCGCATACTGGAGCTGCGACACCGCCGCTCCGGCCGGAAACGTCTCGACGACATCCGAGATGCTCTCCAGCGAAGAGAACAATTTCGAAGGGCCGCCGCGCGGAAAGCAGACCGTCGAACTGTGGCAACGGGTACAGGACGGCACGGGCTACCGCGTAACCCGCTCCGGCGAGACCTGCCAGGTCCGGCAACGCGTCTATGACCGGTTCACCCAGCAATACGAACGCGTCACCGAACCGACCGAAAACGACATCACCAAGTGGCAATACCGCCAGCTGACCTACGACGTCAGCGACTGGCGCAGCAGCGGTAATGGCTGCATCGAGGAGCGCGCGACCTACCCCATCGACGATTTCGACAACGTCGATCTGTCTCGCGCGCTGGACCTCGATATCGATCTGGTGCCGACGTCTGACGACGATACGCGCTGGCGCCCGTCAATGCCGCAATATCTCTACGCCCGGTCGATGAAATACGACAATACCGGCAGCTTCACGCCGGCATCGGTCACCACCAACGACAATTACATCGCCCCCGCCGTGCTCGGATTGGCCCAGTGCCCGAGCCCAGCCATGCGGTTGTCCGAAATCACGTCGGGTCAGCTCGACACGTTTCTTTCGGGGCTGACCGCATCGGGATCGACCTACCACGATATCGGCATGATCTGGGGCGGCCGACTGCTCTCGCCAACCGGTCTGTTCGCGGCGGACAACCGCGACGTCAGCGCCGCGCAGCCGACCAATCGGCACATGATCTTCCTGACCGATGGCGAAACCGCTCCGCTCGATCTGGCCTACGCGTCCTACGGGCTCGAACCGCTCGACCGTCGCCGCTGGTCGCCATCGTCGGCGCTTTCGCTGGTCCAGACGGTGGAAAATCGCTTTTCCTTCGCCTGCGAGGAGGTGAAGAAGAAGAACATCACCGTCTGGGTCATCAGCTTTGGCACGGCGCCCAACGCGATCATGCAGACCTGCGCCGGCCCGGATCACTATTTCGTCGCGGACGACGCGGCCGAGCTGGAAAGCGTGTTCACCGCCATCGCCAACCGCATGGCCGAATTGCGGGTCACACGATGAAGGGCGGCATTCGCAAGCTCGCGGCCGACGAAACCGGCGTCACCGTGGTCGAATTCGCGCTGATCGCACCGGTTCTGGCGCTGACGCTGATGGGCCTGTTCGATTTTTCCTACAACATCTATGCCGAGACGATGATCGAGGGTGCGGTGCAGAAGGCGGCGCGCGATTCCACCATCGAAACCTATGCCAATTCGCCTGCGGACCTGGACGGTCACGTCGAGCATGCGGTGCAGCAGATCGTCCCGCGATCCGATGTCGTCTTCAGCCGCAGCGCCTATACCGACTATGCCGATATCGGACGCGCGGAGGAGTTCACCGACTCCAATGACGACGGCATCTGCAACGATGGCGAGCCGTTCGTCGATGCGAACGGCAACAATGCGTGGGATACGGACCGCGGAACAAGCACCACGGGCGGCGCGAAGGACGCCGTGCTGTACGAAGTCACCGCCACCTACGACCGCATGTTTCCGCTCGCCGGCCTGCTGGGGTTCGACAACGAGGTATCGGTTTACGCCCGCACTGTCCTGCGTAACCAGCCCTACGACGAACAGGCGGCGCGCCGCAGCGTCGGGAATTGCCCGTGAACCGGGTTTTCGCCCCGATTCGCGCAGGTTTCGTCCGGCTCATGCGCGACCGCGCGGCGGTGGCGATGACGGAGTTCGCGCTCACCCTGCCCTTCCTTCTCGGCCTCGGTCTGATGGGCATGGAAACCGCCAACCGGGCGCTGATCCAGATGCAGATCTCGCAGCTTGCCGTCCACGTGGCCGACAATGCCTCGCGGATCGGTGACCGATCGATCCTCGAGGATACGAAGATCTACGAGCGGCAGATCAACGATCTGTTCTACGGCGCGGAGATCCAGGCAGGCTCGGGGCTGGGCCTCTACGAACACGGTCGCGTGATCCTCTCCAGCCTGGAGGTGGTGCCGGACACGGAGGACCAGCAGTATATCCATTGGCAGCGTTGTCTGGGATCGAAGCGCCACACCAGTTCCTATGGCGAGGAAGGGGACGGACTTACCGGCACCGACTTTCCCGGCATGGGCCCCGCGGGAGAGGAAGTGCTCGCCTTTCCGCGCGAGGCGGTGATGTTCGTCGAGGTGGTTTACGACTACCAGCCCATCATCGGCGCGCCGTTCACCTATGATGAGGATACGGTGAGCGCGATCGCCAGCTTCACGGTGCGCGACGCGCGCGACCTTTCCCGCATATATCAGCGCGATCCGGGCGACCCCGATCCGGTCGCCAGTTGCGATACCTATGGCGGCTCGCCCTACTCCACCCTCTGAAAGCCAGGCTCAGTCGACGTAGCAGACCCGCTTGCAGGCGGCGACCACCCGGGCGGAGTCGACGAGCGCCAGCTTTTCCAGATTGGCGGCATAGGGCAGCGGCACGTCCTCGTTGCAGACCCGCAGCACCGGTGCGTCGAGATGGTCGAAGCCTTCGTCCATGCAGACGGCGACCACCTCCGAAGCGATCGAGCAGGTCGGCCAGCCTTCCTCGGCAATTACCAGCCGGTTGGTCTTGGCCAGGCTATCGAGGATCGTGGCGGTATCGAGGGGGCGCAGCGTGCGCAGGTCGATGACCTCCGCCTCGATCCCCTCGCCAGCCAGCTCCTCCGCCGCCTCTAGCGCAACGCCGACGGCGATGGAATAGGAAACGATGGTGACATCGCTTCCCTCGCGCACGACCCGGGCCTTGCCGATGGGCAGGACATGGTCGTCAAGCTGGGCGATTTCGAAGGAGCGGCCGTAGACCAGCTCGTTTTCAAGAAACACGACCGGGTCTTCGGATCGGATCGCTGCCTTGAGCAGACCCTTGGCATCGGAGGCATCGTAGGGTGCGATGACGATGAGACCGGGCACGCTGGCGTACCACGGGCCATAATTCTGGCTGTGCTGCGCGCCCACGCGGCTCGCCGCACCGTTGGGGCCGCGAAACACCACCGGACAACGCATCTGACCGCCGCTCATGTAATTGGTCTTGGCCGCGGAATTGATGATGTGGTCGATCGCCTGCATGGCGAAATTGAACGTCATGAACTCGACCACGGGGCGAAGGCCGCCCATGGCCGCGCCCGCCCCGATGCCGGCGAACCCGTATTCGGTGATGGGCGTGTCGATGACCCGCTTCGGACCGAACTCGTCGAGCAGCCCCTGCGTCACCTTGTAGGCGCCCTGGTATTCGGCCACTTCCTCGCCCATCACGAAGACGCGGTCGTCCAGCCGCATTTCCTCCGCCATCGCGTCGCGCAGCGCCTCGCGCACCGTGATCTTGACCATGTTGGTGCCGGGGGGAATTTCGGGATCGTCCTGCCGCGGGGCGGGGCTGGCCTTCGTGACCTCGGCCTCGCTCGGCTCGCGGCCGACGTCCTTGCCCTCGCCTTCCACGTCATCGACAGCCTCCCCCGCGGGCGTGGGCGCCTCGATGTCGGAAGCGTCCTCCCCCTCGCCTGCCAGCACGGCGATGACGGTGCCGACCTTTACGTTTTCCGTACCTTCCTCGACCACGATCTTGCCGACCGTGCCCTCGTCAATACATTCGAACTCCATCGTCGCCTTGTCGGTCTCGATCTCGGCCAGAACGTCGCCGGACGAAACCTGGTCGCCTTCCTTCACCAGCCACTTGGCGAGCGTGCCTTCCTCCATGGTCGGGGACAGCGCGGGCATTTTCAGTTCGATCGCCATTTCAGGCTCCTGTCTGCTGATGCTGGACGAGTTTCCAGCCATCGTCGGCACCGCGATAGGTGCTGGTGCACAATACGTCATGGTTCGCCGCGCCCTCGCGACTCGCGCAGGCACGGTAGGCGAGAACGGCTACGGTCTTCCCGGGGCGTGCCAGTTTTCGGTCGAGCATCTCGAGCGACGCCCAGCGCGGCGCGGCGCGCATTCCGGCAAGGGCGAAGTCACGGTCGAGTATCCCGGCCTGGCCGAACACCATCAGGCATTCGTCTGCCACACTATCCTCGCATTCGTCGACCGGAGCGGTCCAAAGGCGCTTTTCCATGTCCCAAAGCGCCTCATCGGTAATCGCCATCAATACTGCTCCACGAGAACGTCCGTGTAGAGCTCGCCGGCATCGGGTTCGGGACTGCTCTCTGCGAAATCGGCAGCGTCGGAAACGGTGGAGCGGATCGCCTTGTCGATCTCCTTGAGCCTGTCCTCGCCAACGCCCGCGCCTGCAAGATCCTTCTTCACCCGCTCGATCGGATCGTGGTGGTCCCGCTGTTCCTGCACCTCCTCGCGCGTGCGATACTTGGCCGGATCGGACATCGAGTGACCGCGATAGCGGTAGGTATTGCATTCCATGAGAACCGGACCGTTTCCTTCGCGCACATGGGCGAAGGCGATCTCCGCGGCCTGGCGCACTTCCAGCACGTCCATGCCGTTCACGTCCATGCCCGGTATGCGGAAGGCCGTGCCGCGGCGGTAGAACTCGGTCTCGGCGCTGGACCTGCGGACCGCGGTCCCCATCGCGTACTGGTTGTTTTCCACCACGAACACGATCGGCAATTTCCACAGCGCCGCCATGTTCATCGTCTCGTACACCTGGCCCTGGTTCGCGGCCCCGTCACCGAAATAGGCCAGGCAAAGGCCCCCATCGTCACGATATTGATGCGCCAGCGCCAGTCCACCGCCCAGGGAAACCTGTGCCCCCACGATGCCATGCCCCCCGTAAAAGCTGTGTTCGGTGCTGAACATGTGCATCGAGCCGCCCTTGCCCTTCGAAATGCCGGCGGCGCGGCCCGTCAGTTCGGCCATGATGGACTTGGGATCGATACCGTAGGCGAGCATGTGCCCGTGATCGCGATAACCGGTGATGACGGAATCACGGTCGTTGTCGAGCGCCGACTGCAAGCCGATGGCGACCGCTTCCTGGCCGATATAGAGGTGGCAGAAGCCCCCGATCAGGCCGAGGCCGTATAGCTGTCCGGCCTTTTCCTCGAACCTTCGAATAAGAAGCATCTGTTCGTAGAAATGCAGCAGCTGATCCTCGCTCGCCTCGAAACGCTTCCGCTTCTCGAGCTGTTCCTGCAGGCTGCGCAGAGCGAAATCGTCCGAATTGTCGCCCTGCGCCGCGATCGGGGCATCTGCCGGAACGGCTTTCCGTTTCGCCGGGGCACGTTTCGATTTGGCAGACGATCCTGCGGGCGTGGAGGCCTTGGCCATGTCAGCTCCTCTCTGTTCGCGCGAGCAAGTCTGCGCGAATGGCGTTTGTCGGGCAACGCCTATAGGAGGACTTTCGTTGCACGCGCAACGTCAGGCCGCGACGATTAACCGCAATGGTATGTTTAAAGGGCCACTTGAACCGCGCCGGTCAGTCGAGCTGGTCCATCTCGACGACGTATTCGTCCGGATGGGCGACGCCGAGACTGCCGCGCACCAACTCGTCCGCCAGATCGGGATCCACATTGTCGGGATCGAGCCGCTCGACCCGGTTGGCGAGCGTGTCGCGCCGTTCGCTGAGCGCCGCGATGCGCGCCTGGTGCTGTTCCAGTTTCGCGGCGTTCTCCCCCCAGGCGAGAACCCCCGACGGCCCGACGAATGCCATCGCGCCGATGAACAGCAGAACGCTCAGCGCACCGGCGTTGACGATGCGCTCTCGAACCAGTCGTTTGCGATGTGTGTTCATTCGATCGATCCCGGTAGTCTCGCCGACTTGAATCACGGCGCAGCGACGGCTTCAACCGTTATAACGGGAACCCGCCCCCGTGGCGAGACGTCGCGTTACCGGACCTTGCGAAATACGATGAAAAAGGTTACAAGTGAAACCATGACTGACCTCTTCGAAAACCCCATCGGCCTCGACGGCTTCGAGTTCGTTGAATTTTGCGCGCCTGAGAAGGGCATGATCGAACCGGTGTTCAAGGCGATGGGATTTGCGCATGTTGCCGATCACCGGTCGAAGGACGTCCAGCTCTGGCGACAGGGGCAGATCAACCTCATCGCCAATTACGAACCGCGCAGCGCCGCCTGGTACTTCGCGCGCGAGCACGGTCCTTCGGCGTGCGGCATGGGTTTTCGCGTCAAGGACGCGGCCAAGGCCTATAAGGAACTGCTCGATCGCGGGGCGGAGCCGGTGGCCAACGCACCCGGGCCGATGGAACTTTCCATTCCTGCCATCCGCGGCATCGGTGGTGCCATCGTCTATCTCATCGACCGCTACGAGGATGAGAACGGCGACGGTCTGTCCGTCTACGATATCGATTTCGAATATCGCGACGGGGTCGATCGGCATCCCGAGGGGGCCGGTTTCGACCGGATCGATCACCTGACGCACAATGTCTATAACGGGCGCATGGCCTACTGGGCCGACTATTACGAAACGCTCTTCAACTTCCGCGAGATACGCTTCTTCGACATCAAGGGCGAGTATACGGGCCTCACGAGCAAGGCGCTGACCGCACCCGATGGGAAAATTCGCATTCCGCTCAACGAGGAAGGCGAAGGCGGAAAGGGACAGATCGAGGAGTTCCTCAAGGAATTCAACGGCGAGGGCATTCAGCATATCGCGCTGATCTGCGACGATCTCGTCAAAGCGTGGGATCGCCTCAAGGAATTCGGCGTGCCCTTCATGACGGCCCCGCCCGAAACCTACTACGAGATGCTTCCCGAGCGCCTTCCCGATCACGGCGAACCGGTGGAAGAGCTCAAGGCGCGCGGTATCCTGCTCGACGGAACGACCGAAGGCGGACAGCCTCGCCTGCTGTTGCAGATCTTCGCCGAAGCACAGGTCGGACCGGTGTTCTTCGAATTCATTCAGCGAAAGGGTGACGAAGGTTTCGGAGAGGGCAATTTCAAGGCGCTGTTCGAGAGCATGGAGCGCGACCAGATCAATCGCGGCACGCTGCGCGTCGAGGACGCCAAGACGGTCGAAGCCTGACAGCCCTTCCCCGGCCGCCACGGCACGGTCGCAAGCGGTCCGCTATTTAGAGGTATGGCAGTGGTGCGCCCGACAGGATTCGAACCTGTGGCCCCCGGATTAGGAATCCGATGCTCTATCCTGCTGAGCTACGGGCGCGTGCGGATCGCTATATGGAACCGCCCGGCGGCTGGCAATCGCATCAGTTGAGGTCGTCCGGCGGCGCGACCGGAAGCGGCAGCGGCGCGACGGACACGCCCTCGTCGAGAAGATCCTGCGCTTCTTCCAGACTGGCCTGCCCATGAATGGGGCGATGCTCCCGCTCTCCGTAATGCATGGCCCGCGACTGTTCGGCAAATTGCGTTCCGACCCAGGTGCTGTTCTCGAGCGCCTTCTTCTGCGCCTCTGCCAGTTTCTCGATCGCCCGGGCGACCTGCGGCGGCATCGGACCATTCGCGATATCTCTCGGCTTTTCGTCGTCCTGTACGCGATCCGCTTCGGTCTTGTTCCGCACGGCCGCCTTCTGATTGGCTTTCCTGCCCACGGCCGGAGCCATCGGCGCCTTGGCTACGCTCTGCGAACCGCATTGCGGACACACAACAAGGCCCGTGTCGCTCTGCGTTGCAAAATCCCCGGATGAACGGAACCAGCCTTCGAACCGATGGCCGGCCTCGCAGGCGAGATCGTAGACTATCATGCCGGAAACGTAGGCGTACCGCGGCGATTGGCAAGGCTGGGCACCTGCCGCCGGGCGCGCAGGATCGCATCCGGATCGATCTCGGCGAAACCCAGGCCGGTTTCCTCGCCCCCCATGTCGAGGATGATCTCACCCCACGGATCGACGACCATGGAATGGCCGAAGGTCGCGCGCCCGTCCTCGTGCTCGCCGGCTTGCGCAGCCGAAACGACGTAGCAGCTCGATTCGATCGCACGGGCCCGTTGCAGGACATGCCAGTGGTCACGCCCGGTCGGCCGCGTAAAGGCGGACGGGATAGCAATCATGTCGCATTCCCGGCGGCCCAGCGCGTCGTAAAGGGCCGGGAAGCGTACGTCGTAGCAGATGGAAAGACCCAGCCGTCCCGCCGGCGTTTCCGCGGTCACGACCCGCTCCCCCGGCTGGTAGGCGCTCGCTTCCGACCATCGCTCGCCATTGTCCAGCGCGGCTTCGAACATGTGTATCTTGTCATAACGGGCGACAACCTGGCCTTGATCGTCGATCACGAAGGTGCGGTTGGCCCAGCGTTGCCCCTCGCCCTTCACGGCGAGTGAGCCGAGCACGATCCAGATCCCTGCGTCGCGCGCCGTGTGCCGAACGGTGGAAAGAACATGGTTCCGCTCCTCCGCCACGACGTTGCCAGCAGCTCGCCTGCGATCCTGGTCCAGCAGGCCGCACATCTCCGGCGTGAACAGGATGGCGGCGCCTTTGTCGGCAGCACGTCTCGCGCCATCGACGATGACAGTCGCGTTGGCATCGGGATCGATGCCGGAATTCATCTGCAAGAGGGCGATCCTGGTGACTGAACCCTTCACGTATTCAGCAGCGCGTCCAGCTTGCCCGCGCGCTCCAGGGCGGCAAGATCGTCCGATCCTCCGATTGCCTTATCATCGATGAAGATCTGGGGAACGGTCCTCGCACCGGGCTTGCGCTGCATCATTTCCTCGCGCTTCTCGCCGCCCATCGTGATGTCGTATTCGGTGTAATCGACCCCCTTCGAATCGAGCAATGCCTTCGCGCGGTGGCAAAAGCCGCAATACATCTTCGTATAGATTTCGACCTTGGGGTGGCTCACTCTGGGTTCCTCGTCCGGCTTGCGGAAGATCTTGATCTGCCGCGCCTCGTTCCTATCTTTCCTTCGCGGGTGCCGGTTGCGGGCCCGCATGATGTTCAAATTGCTCAAAAGAGGATTTGTTTCAAATGAACCGTTTTGATTTTTCCCCCTATCGCCGTTCCACCGTCGGGTTCGATCGTCTGTTCGACCTGCTGGAGAACAACGCCCGCGGACAGTCGGGCGACAATTACCCACCCTTCAACATCGAACGGCGCGACGAGGATGCCTATCTCATCACGATCGCGGTTGCCGGCTTCCGCGCCGAGGATCTCGACATCACCGCTCAGCAGAACCTGCTCGTCGTGCAGGGACGCAAGAGGGACGAGGAAGCCAATGGCGAGATGCTGCACGTCGGAATCGCGAATCGCGGGTTCGAGCGGCGCTTCGAACTGGCTGACTTCGTGCGCGTCGCCAATGCCGACCTCCACGACGGGTTGCTTGCCATAGATCTGGTGCGTGAGGTGCCGGAGGCGATGAAGCCGAAAAAGGTCGCTATCAACGGCAAGAAGCTCGAAGTGGTCGAAAACAGGCCCGATACCGACCAGGACGAGCGCGCCGACGCGGCATGATCCCGCGGCAACGCGCATTGCGGTAAACACGTTGGGGGCGAGGCTCGCAAGAGCCCCGCCCCCTCGACGCATGTAGCGCCGACCGGCCCGTGGAATCGACTGTCCGGGTCGCAATAGACAACCGGATTCACAGGCTAGCCCGCAACTGCCCGATGCAACGCCGCGAGGCGTAACCATGGCATCGAACGGTAATCCTCGTTTTCTGGACAATCCACGCATACTGCGCGAAGTTAACATTTGTCGCTGTATGTCCGCTACAGCGCCGGACGGTGCGCCTGCAAGAAAATTCGGGCCGGGCTGGCCGAAACTCGCCTTTTGTTACGAATATCCCGTACTCAGACGAGGCGGGATTGCCGCAGGGCCGCGGCTACGAAACCGGCGAAAAGCGGATGGGGTTCGAACGGGCGGCTCTTCAGTTCGGGGTGGAACTGCACGCCGACGAACCACGGATGGTCCGGCCGCTCGACGATCTCCGGCAATAGTCCATCGGGGCTCATTCCCGAAAAGAGCAGACCGCCAGCTTCCAGGGCCTCGATATAGGCGGCGTTCACCTCGTAGCGGTGCCGGTGGCGTTCGGAGATGGTATCCTGCTCGCCGTAGAGGTTCCACACCCTGCTGCCTTCGGCCAGATTCGCCTCGTAGGCACCAAGCCGCATCGTCCCGCCCAGATCGCCGTCGGCGGAACGCTTCTGCAGCCCCTCCTCGCTCATCCATTCGGTGATGATGCCGACCACGGGTTCGTCCGTGTCGCCGAATTCCGTCGACGACGCGGTCGCCACCCCTTGCGAGCGCGCGCCCTCGATGCAGGCCATCTGCATTCCGAGACATATCCCGAGGAACGGAACCTTGCGTTCGCGAGCGAATCGAACGGACGCAATCTTTCCCTCGCTGCCCCGGTCGCCGAAGCCGCCCGGCACGAGAATGGCGTGAAGCGGTTCGAGCTGCGCGGCGATGTCGGCATCCTCACCTTCGAACACTTCGGCATCGATCCAGCGAATGTGCACCTTGGCGCGGTTGGCCATGCCGCCATGAACGAGCGCTTCGTTGAGCGATTTGTAGGCATCGGGCAGGCCGACATACTTCCCGACCACACCGATGGTCACTTCGCCCTCGGGATGCTCGTAGCGATCGAGCACGTCGTCCCACCGGCTCATGTCCGGAAGATTGGACGTGCCCAGCATTCCGAAATGGCGCAGCACCTCGCTATCCAGTCCCTCGCGGTGGTATTGCTGCGGCACGGCGTAGATGCTGCTCGCGTCGAGAGCGGGAATGACCGCCTCGCGCCGGACATTGCAGAACAGCGCGATCTTGCGCCGCTCGCTTTCGGGCAGCGGGTGTTCGCAGCGGCACAAAAGGACGTTGGGCTGCACGCCAAGGCTCGTCAGTTCGCGCACCGAATGCTGCGTCGGCTTGGTCTTCAGTTCTCCCGCAGCGGAAATGTAGGGGACCAGCGTGACGTGGACGAGACAGGTGCGGTCCGGTTCGAGTTCGTTCCTGAGTTGCCGGATCGCCTCGATGAAGGGCAGGCTCTCGATATCGCCGACCGTGCCGCCGATCTCGCACAGGATGAAATCGTGGTCGCCCTGGTCGGCGAGCGCGAAATTCTTGATGGCGTCGGTAACGTGCGGAATGACCTGGACGGTCGCACCCAGATAATCGCCGCGCCGTTCTTTTGCGATGATGTCCTGATAGACCCGGCCCGAGGTGATGTTGTCGTTCTGATGGGCCGAAACGCCGGTGAAGCGCTCGTAATGGCCCAGATCGAGGTCAGTTTCCGCCCCGTCGTCCGTCACATAGACCTCGCCATGCTGATACGGACTCATGGTGCCGGGGTCGACGTTCAGATAGGGATCGAACTTGCGGATGCGGACCTTGTAGCCCCGCGCCTGCAACAGAGCGGCGAGCGATGCCGCCATGAGACCCTTGCCGAGCGAGGAAACCACGCCGCCGGTGATGAAAATATACCGCGCCATGGGAGTCGGGCCTTAAGGTGCATCGTTGATTCGGCGCAAGCGCTGTCGGCAGGTTTTCACCCCGCCCCGCCTCGCCGACCTGTGGAAAATCTCGCGTCGCGACGCGGGGGATCGCCTAGTCGGCGACGCCAGACAGCGGATCCTCGGCGTTTTCCTGCGCTGCCTCCGCCGCCGGATCGACCGGCGGCTCGCCATCGAGACCCTGGTCCGCCGGGAACAGCGGATCGGACTGCCCGGCGGGTGCCGTGGTGGACCGGTCGAGCGTGTCATCGAATTCGCGCGTGCCCGTCACGTCGACCGCGAGCGCGGCGAGCACGATCGACAAGCCGACGAACAGGACCGCCGACCACTTCGTCGCGCGGGTGAGGAAATCGGCCGCGCCTCGCGCGGACATCAACCCGCCGGGGCCACCACCGCCACCGATGCCAAGACCCCCGCCTTCGGATCGCTGCATCAGCACGAGAATGACGAGCGTGGCGGCGATGATCGCCTGGATCACGGTGAGGAACAGAAAAAGCGTCATGGGTCTGGCGTAACGATCTTTACCGATTGGGAATTACGAGGCGCGATGTAGTCGCGTGAGCGCATCATCACAAGGGCGCCGCACGAGGATAGTCTCAGTCCTTTTCCGCGTCCGCGGCGGCAACGATGATGCCCAGGAAACTTTCTGCTGTCAGGCTCGCTCCGCCGACCAGCGCGCCGCCGACTTCCTCGCTGCTCAACAGTTCCGCCGCGTTTTCGGGATTTACCGAACCGCCGTAGAGGATGCGGACGCTGCTTCCCGTCTCGCCGTGGATCGCCACAAGCTGTTCGCGGATGAAACCATGCATCGCCCCCACATCGTCCGGGGTCGGGGTCTTGCCCGATCCTATCGCCCAGACCGGTTCGTAGGCGATGGTCAGTTTCTCGGCCACCCCTTCCCCGGTCGGAAGCGATCCGTGCAGCTGGGCCCGGACCACGTCCTCCGCCTGTCCTGCGTCGCGCTCGGACTGGGTTTCACCGACACAGACGATGGCGGTCATTCCGGCGTCGAGCACCGCTTGCGCCTTGCGCTTGACGAGCGCGTCGGTTTCACCGTGGTTGGTACGACGCTCCGAGTGACCGACGATCGTGAAACCCGCGCCTGCGTCCTTCGCCATCGCAGCGGAGATATCGCCGGTATGCGCGCCCCCGTCGGCGGGGTGGACGTCCTGCGCGCCCACGCCGATCAGTTCGGCTTCCTTGCGGGTCGCGTGAATCAGGGTGAACGGCGGAGCAAGGGCGACTTCTACCTTGAGCAGGCGTTCGGCGGCACGATCGATCGCGCGCGCTTCCGAGAGCATCGCGCGCGTTCCGTGCATCTTCCAGTTACCGACGATGTAGGGTCGCGTAGACATTGCGGTTCATCAATTCCCGAATTCGAGGACCAGCGGGCCCGGCGCGCGACAACGCGCTCGGCGGCGAGCCGGCGAAGCAAAAGTGATCAGCCCGCTAATCGGCAGCGCCGGTAATGTCAAAGCGGCTTTTCGTTTGTGCACCACGGCGATGAGAGCCTGTTGCGGCCCGGTCGCATGCGGGATAAAGCGCCACCCCAGTCAACCGGAGCGCGTGTCGCGCCTCCGTCACGAACGACCGCCCTGCCGCAGGAAACCCGCGTTTCGCCATGATCACTTTCTTCCGCAAGTTCTTCCAGTCGAAGGTCGGCATTGCGCTGACGCTGGTGTTTCTCGCCATCATCGCGCTCGCTTTTGCCAGCATGGACGTGGCCAATACCGGCATGTTCGGGGGCGTAGCCGGGGGAGACCGGGTAGCAGTGGTCGGCGATCGCCGCATCTCGACCTCCGACCTGACCGAAAACGTGAACAGCGCAGTCCGGCAGGCGCGCGGGCAAAATCCGCAGCTGACGACGGAACAGTTCGTCGAGGCGGGTGGCCTGCAGGACGTGCTCGATCAGATCATCAATCGCGCGGCCATCGCCGAGTTCGCCAACCGGCTCGGCCTGCGCGCGGGAGATCGTCTGGTGGACAGCGAGATCATGGGCCTGCCCGCGTTCCAGGGCCCCGGGGGCAGTTTCAGCGAAGATGCGTTTCGCGGTGCGTTGCGTCAGCAGGGCTTGAGCGAAAGCACGGTGCGCGAGGATCTGCGCATGGGTCTCTACGCTCGCCAGCTCCTCATTCCGATGTCCTACGGCGCCACCATGCCAGACAGCATCGCGCGTCGGTACGCCGGCTTCATCAATGAAACGCGGGTGGGCCGCGCCGTGGCCCTTCCGGCTCTGCTGTTCGCTCCGGATGGAGAGCCGAGCGACGACCAGCTGACCGCTTATTACGACAACAACCGCGCCCGCTACCGTCGACCGGAACGACGTACCATTCGCTACGCCAGCTTCGGTCCCGACGCGGTCGGCGATCTGCCGGCGATAACCGAGCAGCAGATCGCCAATCGCTACCGCCGAGACGCCGAGCTGTATGCCGCGCGCGAACAACGCAGCTTCACCCAACTCGTCGTTCCCACCCAGGCAGCCGCGCAGGCCGTCATCGACGAGGTCAGGGGCGGTGTTTCGCTGGAATCGTCGGCGCAGGCCAAGGGTCTCGCCACGGCCTCGATCGAGGATCAGGAGCGACAGGCCTACGCCTCGCAGGCTTCGCAGGCCGTTGCGCAGGCCGCGTTCGAGGCGGACGAGGGCGCGCTCGTCGGTCCGGTGCGCGGCAGCCTGGGCTGGTACGTGCTCCGGGTTGACGACGTGCAGCAAATCGCCGGACGCTCGCTTGCTCAAGTGAGCGGAGAGATACGCGAGTCCCTGACGGCCGAGCAGCGCCGCGCGGCGCTGAACGATCTTACCGAACGATTGGAGGACGAACTCGCCGACGGACGCAGCCTGTCCGAAGTCGCTCGCGAACTGGGCGTCGATATCGAGAACACGCGCCCGCTCACCGCGCAGGGTCAGGTCTACGGCACGACCGAAAGCGCTCCAGACGAACTGGCGCGGGTAATCCCGTCGGCCTTCGAGATGAATGAAGGCGATCCGCAGCTCGCCGAGATCGTGCCGGGTCAGCGGTTCCTCGTGTTCGATGTGGGCGACATCACGCCAAGCGCGGTCGCACCGCTCGCTGAAATCCGCGACCTCGCCGTTGCACAATGGCGGCGCGACCGGGGAATGGCCGCGGCGGGAGAGGCCGCTGCCCGCATTCTTCAACGGATGAAGAACGGGCAGACGATGGCGCAAGCCGTCGCGGCGGAAGACGTGCGCATCCCCCCGCCCCAGAACCTTAGCCTCGATCGCGAGCAATTGGCGCAGCAGCAGGTTCTCACGCGCGCCGACATCCTGTTCTTCAACATGGCCGAAGGCAGCGCAAAGCGGGTCAAACTCGACCGGACGCCTGCATGGTTCGTGGTCGAACTGGACGAGATCCGGCCGGGTGAACCCGCCGATCAGCAGCAGCTGGCCGGCTTCGCGCAGCAGCTCTCCGGCGCTGCGGGCAACGAGTATATCCAGCAATTCGTCGCCGCCGCGCGCAACGGTCTCGATGTCGAGACCAACCAGGCCGCCATCGATGCCGTGCGCGCGCAGCTGACCAATCGCGGCCAGTAGGATCGCGGCCCTGCCCGCTTCGCTCTCCAATGCCGAGGCGGCGCGCGACGCGCTCGCTGCAGATCGCAATGCGCTGGTCTGGCGACAGGTGGTAGCGGATACCGAAACCCCCGTGGGCGCCGGGCTCAAGCTGATCGAGCCCGGACGCGGCGATTTTCTGCTCGAATCGGTGGAAGGGGGCGAGGTACGCGGGCGCTACAGCCTGCTCGGCCTCGATCCCGACCTGATCTTCCGGGGAACCGGAACGCGTGCGGAGATCAATCGCGACTGGCGGCGGGAACGAACGGCCTTTTCGGTATTGCCCGGCGACACCATGGCGCAACTGCGCGAGCTGGTGCGGGCATGCCGGATCGACATCCCGGACGAACTGCCCCCCGCCCTCGCCTGCCTGGTCGGATATTTCGGCTACGAGACCATCGGCCTCGTCGAGAAGCTACCCCGCGCCCCCGAAAGCGACCTGGCCGTGCCCGACATGCTGTTCGCCCGCCCCGCGCTGGTGCTGGTGTTCGACAACCTGACCGATGCCTTGTGGCTCGTCGCCCCGTTATACACCGATAGCGCGGGCGATCCGGACGCAGCTGTCGCGGGCGCGGGCGAACGGATCGACGAAGCGCTGCGGACTCTTGGCGGGCGCCTGCCCGAACCCCCGCGTATGTCCGCTCCGCAAGATCCCCTGCTCGAACCGGTCATGGACGAAGCGGAATACGAACGCATGGTCCTTGCAGCCAAGGACTACATCGTGGCCGGAGACATCTTCCAGGTCGTGCTGGCCCAGAGATTTACCTGTCCGTTCCCACTGCCGCCGATGGCACTTTATCGCGCGTTACGAAGGGTAAACCCTTCTCCCTTCCTCTACTTTCTCGATCTGCCAGGGTTCGCCGTCGTGGGTTCGAGCCCCGAGATTCTCGTGCGCGTGCGCGATGGTGAGGTGACTATCCGCCCCATTGCCGGCACCCGCCCCCGCGGTCGCAACGATGCCGAAGATCGCCTGAACGAGGCGAACCTTCTGGCTGATCCCAAGGAATGCGCCGAGCATCTGATGCTGCTCGATCTGGGTCGCAACGATGTCGGACGGATGGCGAAGGCGGATAGCGTCCGCGTGACCGACAGCTTCACGATCGAACGCTACAGCCACGTCATGCACATCGTCAGCAACGTGGTCGGCGAACTCGCGCCGGACCGCGACGCCCTCAATGCGTTGTTCGCGGGTTTTCCCGCCGGCACGGTGTCCGGCGCGCCGAAGATCCGCGCCTGCCAGATCATCGCCGAGCTGGAACCAGAAACGCGCGGTGCTTACGCCGGGGGCGTCGGCTACTTTGCACCCGACGGATCGGTCGACAGCTGCATCGTACTGCGCACCGCGGTGGTGAAGGACGGCTTGATGCACGTTCAGGCCGGGGCCGGGATCGTCGCCGATTCCGACCCGGCGAGCGAAGCCGCCGAATGCCGACACAAGGCGAGCGCGCTGATCGCCGCAGCACGCGAAGCGCTGCGCGTCGCAGGCGAGGCGGGTTTCGGCCAGTGAGGTGGGTGCCCCTTATCCTCGCGGTTTTTCTGCTCGCCGCATGCGAAGCGCGCTTCGAAAGGCAGGATGCGGAAGTCGCCGCTGTTTCGATCTGCCAACCCCTCATGTTCGAGGATACGCCCTTCACGCACTGCATCGCCGAACCGGGGAAGCAGACGGTCCGCACCGCACTCTCTCGGCCCGGCGGCCCGCCGTATCGATCGTTGCGCAAGCTTTCACGCGCGATGGGACCGGAAACGAAGGTGGCGATGGCAATGAACGCCGGCATGTACGATGAGGACGGTCAGCCCATTGGCTACTACGTCGAGAATGGCGAGCGCCTGCACCCGCTCAACCAGGCAGACGGGCCGGGAAATTTTCATCTCTTGCCCAACGGGATCTTCTTCGGTCGCACCGCCGGGCCTTGGCGGGTATACTCCACGCGGCGGTTCGCCGCGGAAGTCGATAAGCGCCCCGATTTTGCCACGCAGTCTGGCCCCATGCTGGTAATCGACGGAGAACTGCATCCCGCCTTCGATCCCGACGGCGAGAGTCGCAAGATCAGGAACGCTGTCGGCGTCGATGCCGGCGGACGAGCCCACTTCCTGCTTAGCGAGGCACCGGTCAGCTTCGGCAAGATGGCGCGTCTTTATCGCGACGTGCTGCGTGTGGACAACGCGCTGTTCCTCGACGGGAGCGTGTCGCAGATGTGGGATCCGGCAAAAGGACGAATGGATTCCGGTCCACAGATCGGACCGATGCTGGTTGTGACGAACAGGAAGGACGCCCGATGACAGACTATCGCGATCTTTATCCGGAAATCGAACCGTTCGAGACCGGGATGCTCGATGTGGGCGATGGTCATTCGCTCTACTGGGAGCGAGTCGGGACGAGGGGCGGAAAACCGGCGGTATTCCTTCATGGCGGCCCGGGTGGCGGAATTTCCCCCACGCACCGCCGGCAATGGAACCCCGACGCATACGACGTACTGCTGTTCGACCAGCGCGGGTGCGGCAAATCCACGCCGTTCGCCGAACTCCGCGCCAACGACACCTGGACGATCGTCGCCGACATGGAGCGGTTGCGCACGATGATGGGTGTCGAGAAATGGCAGGTCCTGGGTGGCAGCTGGGGCGTGACCCTGGCCCTCGCCTATGCAGAGCAACATCCCGAACGTGTCAGCGAACTCGTGCTGCGCGGCGTATTCCTCGCACGGCAGAAGGAGAAGGACTGGCTGTATCGGTATGGTGCCAGCGAAATCATGGCGGAAGCCTGGGAGGATTTCCTCTCGATCATTCCCGAGGCGGAACGCGAAGATATCGTTTCCGCCTATCATCGCCGCCTGACCGGCGAAGACGAAGACGCCAAGCTCGAAGCCGCGCGCGCCTGGTCCATATGGGAGGGCAATGTCGCCACTCTTCTGCCGAACGAGGCGCTACTCGGTGATTTCGCCGACGCCGCCAAGGCCGTGCCGATGGCGCGGATAGCGGCGCAGTTCTTCCTCGACGACTTCTATCTGGAGGACGGCCAGCTCCTCAACAACGCGGGCCGGTTGCGCGGCATCCCCGGCATAATCGTACAGGGACGTCACGACATCTGCACACCGCCCACTTCGGCATACGAGCTATCGAAGGTCTGGCCGGAGGGCGAATTGTGGATCGTGCCCGATGCAGGGCATAGCGGGTTCGAAGCCGGCATCATCGATGGCCACGTTCGCGCCACGGACAAGTTCGCGGACACGACCCGATAACCCCGAACGGCCGGGCCATTAACCCGGTCAAGGCGGCTTTGGTCACACGGCATGTGAAGCGAGAAAACCGGCGCCCTTTACAATGGAGCCGCATGTCGGGCTCCATGTGCGGCGCACGCACGGGGATTGCGCTTGGCTAACCATCCGCAACATCATAGATGGCCGGGCCATGAGCGGCAGCGGCACGATCCTCGTCATCGACAATTATGACAGCTTCACCTTCAACCTTGTCCACTACCTGATGGAACTGGGTGTCGGCGTCGAGGTGGCGCGCAACGATGCCATTACGCCTGGCGAAGCGCTGGAGACGGGTGCTGCGGGTATCCTGATCTCGCCCGGTCCGTGTACGCCGGACGAGGCGGGCATCAGTCTCGACCTCGTCGCCGCCTGCGCCCGGTCACGCCGCCCGCTGCTCGGCGTATGCCTGGGGCATCAAGCTATCGGCCAGTACTTTGGCGGCCGCGTGGTGCGCGGCGGGCTGATGCACGGCAAGACGAGCGCGGTGGAGCATGACGGCACGGGCGTGTTCGCCGACCTGCCCTCTCCCTTCATGGCCACGCGCTATCACTCGCTGGTGGTGGAAGATGTGCCGGAATGCCTTCTCGTCAATGCGAGGAGCGAGACACCGGGGCTCGATGGTACGAGCGTCATGGGTTTCCGCCACGTCGATCTGCCCATTCACGGAGTGCAGTTCCACCCGGAAAGCATCGCGACGCAGCACGGCCACGCTTTGCTCGGCAATTTTGCGCGCGTCTGCGGACTTGCCGTCCATACGCCGGAGAAAGCAGCGTGACCGACCTGCCGGGAGTAGAGGATGCCTTTACCGAAACCGAGGCTCATCGTGTGTTTGGTGCCATCCTCGATGGCGAACCATCGGAAACCGAGATTGCCCGCTTCCTTTCGGACCTTTCGGATCGGGGAGAGCGGGCGGAGGAGATCGCCGGTGCCGCCCGCGCCCTGCGCGAACGGCTGATCCCCATCGACGCCCCCGACACTGCGATCGACGTCTGCGGAACGGGGGGAGACGGACACCATACGCTGAACGTTTCCACCGCCGTCAGCCTGGTCGTCGCCGCCTGCGGCGTGCCGGTGGCCAAGCATGGCAATCGCGCGGCGTCGTCCAAGGCCGGCGCGGCGGACACGCTCGAGGTTCTGGGCCTCGACATGGACGCCGCGGGTCGCACGGCGGAACGGACGCTGGCCGAGATCGGCATCTGCTTCCTGTTCGCCAGGAACCATCATCCGGCGATGGCGCGCATCCAGCCAATCCGGCAGAAGCTGGGCAAGCGAACGATCTTCAATCTCATGGGTCCGCTCTCCAATCCGGCCCGCGTACGGCGTCAGCTGATCGGAATAGCCCGGCCCGCCTACGTGCCGATTTACGCCAATGCGCTGGCGCGGCTGGGAACGGAGCGGACCTTCATCGTCTCGGGCGACGAAGGGCTGGACGAACTCAGTCTTGACGAAGGCAACGAGCTGGCTGAAGTGCGGGGAACGCAGGTGCGCATGCAGCGTGTGAGCGCGGAACAGGCCGGCCTTCCCCACCGGCCGGTCAGCGCGATCCGGGGCGGTGAGGCGGCGGACAATGCCGATGCGTTGAGACGGCTTTTGCTGGGGGACACGGGCGCCTACCGCGATGCCGTCCTCTTCAATGCAGCCGGGGCATTGCTGGTCGCCGGAGCAGTGGAAAGCTGGGAAGCGGGTGTGGAGGAAGCGGGCGAAGCGCTCGACAAGGGCCTGGCCAAGGCTCTGCTCGACTGCTGGATCGCGTCATGTTCGTGACCTTTCAATCTTGCAAGGGATGGGCGTGAACAAGCTTCAGGAAATCTGCGCTACCAAGCGCGCCGAGGTCGCTGCCCGCCGCGCTGTCACGACGGTGTCCGACCTCGACCGTATGGCCGCCGACGTCGCGGTGCCCAGGGGGTTCCGCCGAGCGCTGGAAGACAAGGCGCGAGAGGGCTTCGCCCTGATCGCCGAGATAAAGAAGGCAAGTCCGTCAAAGGGGCTGATCCGCGCCGATTTTCGCCCCCATCAACACGCGATGGACTATGCCTCGGGCGGCGCTGCCTGCCTGTCGGTCCTGACCGACGCTCCCTTCTTCCAGGGTCATGAACAATATCTGATGGATGCCCGGGCGAGCTGCGCGCTACCCGTCCTGCGCAAGGACTTCATGGTCGATCCCTGGCAGGTCGCGGAATCCCGGGCGATCGGCGCCGACGCGATTCTGGTTATCGTCGCCGCGCTGGAAAACGCGCAGATGCGAGAGATCGAGGCCGCGGCGGTCGAGCGGGGGATGGACGTTCTGGTCGAAGTTCATGACGAGGCGGAACTCGAACGTGCGGTGACCAATCTCGCAACCACCCTCGTCGGGATCAACAACCGCGATCTGCGCTCCTTCAGGACCGATCTGGCAACGACCGAACGCCTGGCCCCGCGGGTTCCCGACGGTGCGCTGCTGGTAGGTGAGAGCGGCATCTCGACCTGTGCGGATTGCAAGCGCCTTGCCGAAGTCGGGGTGAGGTGTTTCCTCGTCGGCGAAAGCCTGATGCGCCAGGACGACATCGAGAAGGCGACGCGCGAGCTGCTCGGCGTCTGACCGGCGGGATATATTCGCCGGTCGTGCGTTTCTTCCTCGACGCCCTCTTCCTCGGGCACCTTCAGAAAGGATGAACATGAGCATTTTCGGCAAGATCAAGGACGCAATCTTCGGCCAGAAGGCCAGCGCGCAGGAAGCCGCACCCGCGCCCCGCTCCGCCCCGCGCGAGAGCACTCCCTTCAATCGCCCCGCCCCGACGGCGATGGACGAAGTCGATGTCGAACAACGGCTCGATGCGATGGAGGGTGCGGACAAGCTGAACTGGCGCACGTCCATCGTCGATCTGATGAAGCTGGTCGATCTCGATCCCAGTTTCGACAATCGCAAGGAACTTGCGCACGAGATGGGCGACGCCGACTATTCGGGCAAGGCGGAAGAGAACATCTGGCTGCACGGCAAGGTCATGGACAAGCTCGCCGAGAATGGCGGCCGGGTGCCAAGCTCTCTGCGGAGCTGAAACGCTTGGCAAGCGGGTCGGGGCGCGGCTAGGCACAGGACCATGCACGTGACGCCCGATCCGTTAAAACCGGCAGCGCCGGAAATCAATGTCGGGGCTCTCCGCACTTCCGATATTCGCCCTGGCACGGTCGTAAGGGCACAGACCATCGAACTGGCGCGCGGGCCGGCCTGCAAGCTGGCGGCCGATTATTCCGAGACGCGGACTTGAACGACCTTACTCACCTCGACGATACCGGAGCGGCGCGCATGGTCGATGTCGGCGAGAAGCCGGAAAGCGCGAGAAGCGCGGTCGCCAGCGGGCGGATCCTCATGGCCCCCGCGACGCTGGACGCCATACGCGATGGGAGTGGACCCAAGGGCGACGTCCTCGCGACGGCGCGGATCGCCGGGATCATGGCGGCAAAGCGAACGGGCGAGCTGATCCCCCTGTGCCATCCGCTCGCGCTCGAAAGCGTAGGCGTCGATTTCGAATTCCGGACCGACGGGCTGGACGTGACGGCGCGAGCCGCGCTGACGGGAAAAACCGGGGTGGAGATGGAAGCGCTCACCGCCGCGACCGTCGCGCTTCTGACAATCTACGACATGGCCAAGGCTCTCGAAAAGGGCATGCTCATCGAACATGTGCGCCTGGTCGAGAAGACAGGCGGCAGGAGCGGGGACTGGCACGCATGAGCGCGGAGCGTGCCCCGCCCGTGCCCTTCGATGTCGCGCAGGATCGCCTGATGGCGCTCTGCCGACCGCTGGGCACCGAACTGATCCCTTCGCGCGAATGCCTTGGCCGCTACACCCGTGCTGGCCTGGCGGCCGAGCGCGACCAGCCCGCCCTCGACCTTTCGGCGATGGACGGTTACGCGCTGTGCGGAGAGGGTATGGAAACGTGGCGGATCGTCGGAGAAAGCGCCGCCGGTCGACCCTATCCCGAAGAGCTGTTGCAAGGTGAGGCGGTTCGCATCAGCACGGGCGCACCGATGCCGCGCGGCGGGGAGCGAATTGTCCTGAAAGAGGACGCGATCGTCGAGGGCAACCGTCTCGTGACAGCTCCGGGCAGTGAGGCGAGCGCGCGTCATATCCGCCGGCGCGGCCTCGATTTTCACGCCGGGGACATTGTTCTCGGGAAGGGTGTGCGCATCGGCCCTGCGCAACTTGCGCTCGTGATTTCAGCCGGCTTCGGGTCGGGCAGGCTGACGGTCGGGCGCTTGCCGGGCGTGGCGGTGATCGACAGCGGCAACGAGCTGTCCGACGATCCGATCACCATGACGCCGAGCCAGATACCGGCAAGCAATGGCGTGATGCTGGCAGCGATGGCGGCGCCCTTCGCCGCCTCGGTGAAACGGATCGGACCGGTGGCCGACACGATGGAAGCGCTGGCGGACGCGCTCGATCAGGCGGGAGACGCGGACGTCGTCGTGACGAGCGGCGGAGCATCCATTGGCGATCATGATCTCGTGCGACCTTCGCTCGACGCCTGGGGCGCCCGCCTGGACTTCTGGCGCATCGCCATGAAACCGGGCAAACCCCTCCTTGTCGCACGGCGGGGCAACCAGCTCGTGCTGGGACTTCCCGGCAATCCCGTCTCAAGTTTCGTAACCGCGTGGATGTTCCTGCTACCCGTGCTCCGCCGTCTGGCCGGCGCTGCAGCGCCGCTTCCCGAGATGTTCGATCTTCCACTGGCCGAAGATATGCCGGCTGCGGAGACAAGGACCGAATTCGTCCGCGGCTCGCTGACCCGGACAGGCGTCGCCCCACTCGGTCAACAGGACAGCAGCGCCCTGGGCGCCCTGGCCCGCGCCGATGTGCTGATCCGCCGCGACGCGAACGCCCCCGAGGCCCGCGCGGGAGAGATGGTCGGAACTTATTGGCTCCAAACTGGCGGAATTGCTTGACGTGGCACGATCTGTTTCATAATTGTTCCGTATTCGTTCCGAACCGGAACACTTGACGGAGTGACGCCATGTTGACTGCGAAGCAGCACGAACTTCTGCTCTTCATCAACCGACGGCTGGAGGCATCGGGTATCTCCCCCAGTTTCGAGGAAATGAAGGAAGCGCTCGATCTCAAGAGCAAGTCGGGCGTGCACCGGCTCATTTCCGCTCTGGAGGAACGGGGTTTCATCCGTCGCCTGCCCAACAGGGCCCGCGCGCTCGAAGTCGTGAAGATGCCTGAGAATTCCGCCGGCAGGGCGGTTGCCGGCGATCCGGTGGCGAAGGCGACAAGGCCTCCTGCCCGGCAACCCGACGCGGCAAACGACGTGGTCGAGATCCCCCTGCACGGGCGCATCGCTGCGGGCGTACCGATCGAGGCGCTCGAAGATCATCAGGTATTGCCGGTCCCGGCCGCGTTGCTTGGCGCAGGAGAGCATTACGCGCTCGAGGTGTCCGGAGATTCGATGGTCGAAGCCGGCATCTTTGACGGCGATTATGCGCTGGTGAAGAAGGCCGATACCGCGCGGGACGGCGATATCGTGGTCGCTTTGGTGCGCGGAGAGGAAGCGACGCTCAAATACCTCTATCATGATGGCGGCCACATTCGTCTGGACCCGGCCAACTCGGCCTACGATGCCCAGGTCTACGCCGATGCCGAAGTGCAGGTCCAGGGCAAGCTTGCCGGGCTTCTCAGGCGTTACCACTAGGTCGTGCGGGCCTTCGGGGCTGTGTCTTGTTGCAAAGCGGCCCCGGGGCGGCTTTTCTCACCGATAGCCGCGCCACCATCCGTGATGGCCCTGCCGCTGCGCAACGGTAGCGATCTCCTGCTGCGTCAGGTTTATCGCCAGTCCGCCCGTTTCGGCGAGCATTCGCCCGTCCGCTCTCAACCAGCGGGGAGCACACGATCGCGGCAGCCACCGGTCTGACACGACGATGTCCGCCCGTTCGCACGCGGCAGCGAGCGCGCGCTCGCCCACGATGTCGCGGCTACGGCTCATGAGAACATGCCAGTCCCGTCCTGCTCGCTGGAGAGTAACGACGCAGAAGTCCGGGCTGCATGTTGCGCCGGGCCATTCGGCCAAAGTGACAGCCTCGCCGGTCGTTCCGGCGAGTTCCATCAAGTTGTCGCGGGTAAAGTCGCTGCGCGTATCTCGCAAGACGAGCAGCCTGTCGTCCTCTCCGGTAATGGCAACGTGCCGCCCGTCGCCGGAAACCAGCAGGTCGGGAACCGGCGTCAGCAGAACCAGCACGGTGCCGAGCATGGCCGGCAAGAACCCGAGCAACCGCATCCTGCCCCGCCAGAGAGCGAGCCATAAGCCTCCGCACACGAAGAGCATGACAGTTGCGAGATCCATCTGCGGTATCAGCTTCACCGCTCCGGGCTGTGACGAGGTGAAATGTGCGATACCAAGCAAAAGCTCCAGCGATTTGCCCTCGAGCCACCAGACCGGGGCCCCCAGGCCGACAACGTCCAAGGCAAGCGCGGTAGCGATCAGGGGCATGGAAACGAACGTGACAAGGGGGATGGCAACGACGTTCGCGAACGCGCCGTAGACCCCGGCCCTGTGGAAGTGAAACAACACGATCGGCATCAGCGCCAGCTCGATGATCAGGCCTGTCACCAGCAGCATCGCGGAACGGCGCCCGGCGCGAACCAGCCAGGATTCCTCGCGCGGGGCGAGGAAGTTGCGCACCGGTGCCGCATTGTGCAGGGCGACGATGGCAATCACCGCGCTGAAACTCATCTGAAAGCTAGGCCCGACAAGGCTTTCGGGCCATAGCAGGAGAACCACCGCGGCGGCGACCGCGACCATTCGTAGCGACAAGGGTTCACGCCCGAGCGCCAAGGCGACGAGAACCAGCAAGGCTCCGATGCAACTGCGGACCGTGGGCACTTCGGCCCCGGTCAGCAAGGTGTAGGCGATGCCCGTCAGCGCAGCCATGCCGGCAGCGACCAGGGGCAGCCGTATGCGCAGCGTCAGCCAGGGCCACAAGGCCAGCAACTTCACCGCGAGAAAATAGGTCGCGGCGATGACTGCGCTCACATGCAGGCCGCTGATCGAAAGGAGATGCGTCAATCCGGCATCACGCATCGCTTCCTGATCCCCTTCGGTTATCGCGCCCCTGTCGCCGCTCGCAAAAGCGGCGGCGATCGCTCCGGCAGACCCGTCGAGGCGGTTGCGGACGTGGGTCGACAATCGCCGCTGTAGTGGTGCGATCAGTGCATCATCTGCCGCTGGAGGGTCCAGGACCGCGATGTCGCCCTGCACACTTCCGGTCGCAGCATAGCCTTCGAACCAGGCTGTGCGCGCGAAGTCGTATCCCCCGGGAAGCATTGGCGAGGCGGGCGGCATGAGGCGTACCTGCGCTTCCACGAGGGCGCCTTCCCGAAGGCCCGCATCGTCTTCGGCAAGCGGTACGTTGATCCGGACCTTCAAGGCATCTTCGCGTTCGGGCAGGCGCGTCGCGAGGACCAGTCTGACCCGGTCTTCTGCCGGCTGTTCGATCCGCTCTAGCACGCGGCCGCGAACGTTCTCGAACACTGGCCTATCAAGTGCTTCGGTCCCGACCATCCCGGACCGTGCCCACGCAAGGCCCACCCCGAACGCGAACACGAGGCCGCAGGCCGTTATTGCGAGGACGATCTGCGCGCGGTCGTCCCGCCCTTTCCAGACCGCCTGTGCGCCCAGCGCGGCCATCAGTCCCGCTGCCATGCTGCCGACCCACCAGGCCGCATCAGGGGCCGCGAACCATGTTCCGATGCCCGCCGCCAGCGCCACCGCGATCCACGGTCCGCGATCGAAACCCGAGCGGCCAAGAAACCCTTCCGCGCGGTCTGCGATGCTGGACAAAGAGGCACGCTTTCGCCAAGGCGAGTGCTGCATCGCACCATCGCCTGCGTCCTCCCCCAGCGGAACCAAAGGCGGCTGTTGCGTTGCCATTGCAGATACGAGACAGGAAACAGGCAGGCATGGCAAGTTCGAGTGGCGACGGTTCGCCAGCGCAGGCACCGGTGGTGACGCGTTTCGCACCCAGCCCGACTGGCTTCCTGCATATCGGCAACGCGCGAACCGGTCTGTTTTCCTGGCTTTACGCCCGTCACCACGGCGGCAAGGCCCTTCTCAGGATCGAGGATACGGACAAGAAGCGCTCCACGCAGGAAGCGATCGAGGTCATTCTCGACGGGCTCGATTGGCTCGGGCTCGATTTCGACGACGATACCGTCTTCCAGTCGCAGCGGGCGGACCGTCATGCCGAGGTAGCCCGCAAGCTGCTCGAGGCGGGCAAGGCCTACAAGTGCTTCGCGACCCCGGAGGAGCTGGTACAGATGCGCGAAGACCAACGCGCGGCGAAGCAGCCGATGCGCTATGACGGGCGCTGGCGCGACCGGGATCCGGGCGATGCGCCGCAAGGCGCGCCCTACACGGTTCGCATCAAGACGCCCGAGAGCGGCGAGACGGTGATCGAGGATGCGGTTCAGGGCCGGGTGAAGGTCGATAACCGCGAGATCGACGACTTCATCCTTCTGCGCGCCGACGGCACGCCCACCTACATGCTGGCCGTCGTGGTCGACGACATGGACATGGGGTGTACCCACATCATTCGCGGCGACGACCATCTCAACAACGCCTTTCGGCAGGTTCAGGTGATACGCGCGATGCAGGATGTCGAGGAAGGCTGGACCGAGCCGACCTACGCCCACGTTCCGTTGATCCACGGGAATGACGGGGCCAAGCTGTCGAAGCGGCATGGCGCCTTGGGCGTTCGCGACTACCGTGAGATGGGCATTCTGCCGGAAGCGCTGTTCAACTACCTGCTCCGGCTTGGTTGGGGTCACGGGGATCAGGAAGAATTTTCGCGCGCGGAAGCGATCTCGCTGTTCGACATTGCCGGGGTGAACAAGGGGCCCAGTCGCTTCGACATGAAGAAGCTGCTGAACATGAACGGCACCTATATTCGCGAAGCCGACGACGCACGGCTGGCGAGGCTGGTTGCCGACCGGATCGGCCCGGATACCGATATCGCGCTGCTGACCGAAGCCATGCCCGTCCTGAAGACGCGGGCGCGCGATCTCAACGAACTGGCGGACGGGGCGACCTTCCTGTTTACGCGGCGACCGCTCGAATTGACCGAGAAGGCGCAAGCGCTGCTGGACGATGAAGCCCGCGGGCGGCTGGCGACACTGGCGGAACGGTTGCAGTCGGAAACGGACTGGACATTGGAAGCGCTGGAGGCCAGTTTGAAGGCCTATGCCGAGGAACTGGGGCTTGGCCTCGGGAAACTCGCGCAACCGCTTCGCGCGGCGCTCACAGGGCAAACCACATCGCCCGGCATATTCGACGTGCTGGTTCTTCTCGGCAAGGAGGAAAGCCTTGCGCGAATAAAGGCGCAGGCGAGCACCTGAACCGATACAATTGAGCCGGAAAACCGGCGAACACGATACCAATCTGAAGGAGACACATTTTGGCTGACAAGCAGGCGGAACTCACGGTCGACGGCGACCAGCACGACTTCCCCACTCTGCAGGGCAGCTGCGGACCGGACGTCGTCGATATACGCAAGCTCTATGGCAAGACCGGGATGTTCACCTTCGATCCCGGGTACAAGTCGACGGCATCGTGCGAAAGCGCACTGACCTTCATCGATGGTGAGGAAGGCGTGCTGCTGCATCGCGGCTATCCCATCGGCCAGCTGGCGGAACAGTCGAGCTTCATGGAAGTCGCCTATCTGATGCTGAACGGCGAACTGCCGAGCCAGGACGAATATGCCGACTTTACCAACACCATCACCTATCACACGATGCTGCACGATCAGATGCGGCAATTCTATCAGGGTTTCCGCCGCGATGCGCACCCGATGGCGATCATGTGCGGGGTGGTCGGAGCCCTGAGTGCGTTCTATCACGACAGCACCGATATTTCCGATCCGGAACACCGCAAGATTTCCAGCCACCGGCTGATTGCGAAGATGCCCACCATCGCTGCCAACGCGTTCAAGTATGCCGTTGGCCAGCCCTTCATGCAGCCGCAGAATTCCTTGAGCTACACCGGGAATTTCCTGCGCATGACCTTCGGCGTGCCGGCGGAGGAATACGAGATCGAACCGGCGGTCGAAAAGGCGATGGACCGCATCTTCATCCTCCACGCCGATCACGAACAGAATGCCTCCACCTCGACCGTGCGGCTGGCCGGGTCTTCCGGCGCCAATCCGTTCGCCTGTATTTCTGCCGGGATCGCCTGCCTGTGGGGCCCGGCGCATGGCGGGGCGAACGAGGCGGCGCTCAACATGCTGCGCGAAATCGGTACGCCCGACCGCATTCCGCATTACATCGAGCGCGCCAAGGACAAGAACGATCCGTTCCGCCTGATGGGCTTCGGGCACCGCGTCTACAAGAATTACGATCCGCGGGCCACGGTCATGCAGAAGACCGTGCGCGAGGTGTTCGACGCCTTGAACGTCAAGGATCCGGTCTTCGAAACGGCGCTTCAGCTCGAGGAGATGGCGCTTAACGACGACTATTTCATCGAAAAGAAGCTGTTCCCCAACGTGGATTTCTATTCCGGCGTCATCCTGTCGGCGATCGGGTTCCCCACGACCATGTTCACCGCTCTGTTCGCCCTTGCTCGCACGGTCGGCTGGGTTGCGCAGTGGAACGAGATGATCTCGGATCCCGGCCAGGTCATCGGGCGTCCGCGTCAGCTTTATACCGGGCCAACGCAGCGTGACTACGTGCCTATCGCCGAGCGATAGGTTTCAACCGTCCTCGGCCCGGTCAGCCGGGATGGAAAGCGTGAAGCGGGCTCCCTGCCCCTTCGCGCTTTCGACGGTAAGCGAACCGTTCATCGCCTCGGCGAGCCGCCGCGAGATGTACAGGCCCAGACCGGATCCGCCGTCTCCGCTGCGGCCCAGGCGCTCGAACTTGGCGAAGACGCGCGCCTGTTCGTCCTCGGTCAATCCCTCGCCCTCGTCGGCGACGGTAATGCTGGCCATATCGCCCGTCATGCTTACGCGCAGGTCAACCCGGCCGCCCTCGGGAGAATAACGGATCGCGTTCCCGACAAGATTCAGGAGAACCTGGAGAACCCGTCGAAACTCGCCGATGGCCGGAGCCCGAATCGTTTCGTCCGGCGCGCGGAGCGTCAGACCACGTTCGCTGGCGCGCACGCCGAGTATACCTGCGGCGCGACGCGCGACGTCGGCCAGGTCGATCTCGTCCGGAGCGGGATCGAAATCCTCATCCTCCACCATTTCAAGGGTGGTCAGATCGTCGATCAAGGCGAGAAGGTGCTCCCCCGCGGAGGCGATATCGGCCGCGTAATTGCTGTACTCTTCCGCAAGGGGACCGGCGAGCTGGGTCCGGATCGTTTCCGCATTGGCGATAATCCGGCTGACGGGCTGACGCAGGACCGGCGCAATATCGCGACCGATCCCGGCCGTGCGGTCAGGCTCGTCATGGCGGGCGGGCGGCACTTCCGGGAGCGGCGTTTCCGGAAGAAGAAGGAGCTCGAAACCCTTGCTACCATCCGCGCTTCCCAGCGGGGCTATGCGGGCAATCCAGCGACGCGGTGATCCGGAGACGTCGAAGGTCGCGCCTGAAAGTAATCGCCAGTGGACAGGGGCCGAGAGGCGCGAAGCTTCCTCTCGCAGGCACTCCGTCCAGGCCCGCCCCCGCCGATCGGCCATGCGCCTGGCACACTCGACCAGATCGGATGCATGGGCGTCGGCGATAAGCACTTCCTGCGCCGGGCCGAGACGAGCTGTCAGTCCGGCAAGGTGGCGGGCCAGGGCCAGTTCCCTGCTTTCCCGCTGGACGCGCGTATCCGCGGGAAGCGCTTCGGCCTGCCAGTTGACGATGCCGATAGCCACGCCCTCACCGTCCGGTTCCACCTCGATCCACGCATTGACCAGGTCGCGATCGTCCTGCGCGCGAACGGGACGGGCGAGGCGCAGACCGAATTCCCGGGACTTGCGGACCAATTCCAGCAGGGACGGGGTTACGATCGGCCCCGGCAGTTCGCCTCCTGACCGTCGATGAAAGCCGGCCAGGGGCTCATCTGCCTCTACCAGGCGGTCATGCGCATCGGTGCGGGCCCGCGCGGTAAAGGCTCGGTCGGCAACCATGGATTCAATGAAGCGCCTCGGGCGAGGAAGACGCCAGCAACTCCGCCGCCTTGTCGGCGCGCAGCGTATCGAACCCGGCGGGCAGGGACAATTCGGGGTGCAGATAGACGAATTGCTCTTCGACATCGCCCTGATCGAGTCCCGAAGCGCGAAGTGACAGGGCAAGCCGGGCAAACTGGTTTTCGCCGAGCGATAGAATTACGGTATCGCGCTCCTGCTCCGACCCCATCGCCAGCGCGGTCGCGAAGATTGCAAGGCCGGAATTTCCGATCGCGAGGGCTCGTTTGGCGCGATGCTGCAGCTTCATCAGCAAGCGGTTGATCTGGTTCACGCGGCGCTCGCTTTCGTCGTATTCGGAACGAAGCGAGGCTGCGACAGCCCGTGCGTCCTGTTGGAAAGCGCCGGCCTGCGACACGAGCGTTTCGATGGCCGCATGGAAAAGTTCGCCCGGCAGTTCTCCAAACGGCAACTCCATGCGCCGCTGATGCTGCACGAAGCGCGCCTGGGCGGCCAGCACCCGCATGGCTGCCGCCGCTTCCGCCTGGTCGGACGAGGCGGCCAGCTCCTGCAAGAGTGGCGAGAGAACCGGATCGATGCCGCGCGCGTTCAGCTTGTCGGCGAGCCGCGCCTCGATCGTCAGAGCGTGAGAATGCGTCAGCAGTCCCGTCTCTTCGAGCAGCGCGACGGCCAGGTCATCCTCGCGCTCCACCGCGAAGGCTGCTGGATCGCGCATGTCGGCTTGCCTTGCCAGGGCGAAAAGCAGTTGTCGGGCGAGGTCGAGCATCATCCCGCGAATTCTGGCGATCACTTCATCGCTGAACATCGCCTGATCGTCATTGGCGAGAAGATGTCGCAGGATCGGCCGCGCCGTGGCGATGATGACATCGCCTTGCGCCAGTTCGGCGCGAAGCACATCCTCCACCGACCGGGTGGGAAGAGTGTCGGAAACAGAGTCGTTCATAACGCCGCGATAGCGCAACAGGGTTAAGCCTGCGTTAGCCGCGTTGCCCGGATCGATCGACAAGGCGCGCGACCAAGACGAGAGTGGCCGCAATGATGACGGCGATCTCCGGCAGGAGGATTGCGCTGAGAACAGCGCACAGCACCGCCACCAGGCCGCGATCGCCAATCGAGCGTGTGAGCCAAGTCGCGGGGTGTCGGTCCGAAAGGATGAGCCCGGCGAGAAGGACGAATGGCGGGAACGCTTCGCGATACCACAGCCCGTCGATCGCCAGTATCGCGGTGGCCAGTAGCGCGAGATCGAGAAGGCGGCGAAGCAACGGCCAGCGACCGGCAGACCCGAAGGGTGCACGCGCAAGACGCTTCGCTTCCAGCAACAGCTCGACGACGGGAGAGGCGAAAGCGAGAAGAGCGAATGCGACGACCGGTGTTTCGCGGGTGGCGGCAAGGATCGCGCCACCGAGCAAGACTACCGACGCTATCGCGATCGCCGGTATTGCCCGATCGGACGCCAGCAGGCTCGCTCCGAACCTCATGAGCGTCGTGCTGGCCAGGTAAGGCGAAATCGCCCCGGCTTTCCCTTCACCCATATGCGTGCGTAACCAGTCACGCTCTCGGGCTTGCGCTGCTGCCCGGTTCGCAACGACGGACCATCGGCCGCTGTCGAGAATATCATCCTGCAACCGCGCTTCCGGAAGACGGTTTTGAAGGGCAATTCGAAGTATCGCGGCGACCGGCGCGGCGTCTTCCGGCAAGGTTCGGAGCCTGTCGAGCATTCGACCGGGCACTTTCATCGCACCGGCCCAAGCTCTGTCCAGGTCAATCCTCTCAAATCCGGCGGCCGCGCCCGGGCCGGCGCTGACGACCAGCACGCGGTTGCCTTGCGCCCGTAGCAGTTCGAGCGCGGTCCGTGCCTCGGGCAGCAGTCCGGGCTGGAGGACGAGCAGGCTGTCGTCGTCTCCGACCGCGGCGATCAAAGCGTGGCTGCTGGCAAACGCCTCGAACCGCATGCCCAGCCGTTCGGCCTGCCGGCGCGCCGCGATCGAAGCCGGCGAGGCACCGCTCCCGTGGAAGAATACGCGCTCGCAGCCGATCTCGTTCGCGAACAGCAGCTGCCGCTCGGCGACCGTTCTCCCCGCGACCACGGGGGCGATGTCCGCATCAGATGACGGCGAGGATATCAGCACTGCGTGCATCGGTCCGGTTCGGCATTTCCCTCGTCAAGCGCCGCACGACTACGAATACCCCGCCGGCCTGCCAAGGGCGGGGACCATAATTGACAGGATAAGGCGTGCTTCCGAAGCGGGCAGGCTCTCCAAGCCGGGCCTTGAGAGCGAGATTACACCGCAAAAGACCAAATCCGCGTCGCAGCTTCCTATCGCGTGGGAGCCGGATTTCCCGGGGCGAGCGGATGACGCAATCCCGAGTGTTTATTGGTGGAAGATCGGTTAAGACAGGGTTTTCCGATCACGGTTGCGTGATATTGTCCCCGGATGACACGGCGACGAAATCTATTGTCCGTCCATGAGGGCGAAGCGGGAGACCGGGAAAACCATGCGACCGCACATGAGGAAGAACATCTTTCCGTCGAGTACGAGGAAGCATCCTGGGAAGACCTCCGCGAGGCGGACGAACATATCGTCGAGTTCGACGATGAGCCCGTTTCTTCCGGCAAGGGTGGCTGGGTGATACCCGCTCTCGCCGTTCTGGCCGGACTGGCCTGGACGGCGTTCTTCCTGTTCGCGAATCTTCGAGACATGCTCGCCGGTGCCCCCCCCTCGCAGTGGGCGGACTGGATCGTTGCCTGGTCGGTCCCACTGATCCTCATCGTCGGACTTTGGCTGCTTGCCATGCGCAACAGCCGCCGCGAGTCAGCACGCTTTGCCGATGTTGCGCGAGGGCTTTCACATGAATCGGCGCGGCTCGAGGAACGACTGATCGTCGTCAATCGCGAGTTGAGTCTCGCACGCGATTTCATCGCCGCGCAGTCGCGAGACCTGGAATCGCTGGGAAGGGTCGCGGTCGAACGGATTTCCGGAAGCGCCGACCGGTTGCAGGCTCTGGTGCGCGATAACGGCGGTCAGGTGGAAAGCATCGGACGGGTAAGCGACACGGCGCTCGCCAACATGGAAACATTGCGCGACCAGCTGCCGGTTCTCTCGAACGCGGCCCGCGACATGAGCAATCAGATCGGCAATGCCGGCAATATCGCACAAGGCCATGTCGAGGATCTGGTCGCCGCTTTCGACCGCCTGAACCAGTTCGGCGAAGCCGGCGAAAAGCACGTCAAGACAATCTCTGAGGGCGTGCGCGACACGCTGTCGGCGTTCGAGGACCAGGTCGATGCAATGGGCGGCATCATGGAACGTCGCTTCACCCGGTTGCGGGACGAAAGCGGGCGATTCCGCGACGATCTCGAACGCCATCAGGACGATGCTTTCGCTATCATTCGCGAAGGCGCCGCCAGGATCGCGGCGGACATCGCCGGGCAGCAGGAAGCGCTGCGGGCTCAGGAGGACGAGGCCATGTCCGCAATGACCGATCGCCTCGCGGTTCTTGGCGCGGAAGGGGATCGCCTGCTCGCGGTCATGGGCGAAGGGAGGGATGAGGCGGGGGCCGCCTGGACTGCCGCCATCCAGGGTCTGGAAGACCGGATGCGCGAAGCTATCGCTCGTGTGGCCGAGGTGGACGAGAACGCCATGGCAAGTGCCCGAAAGCGGCTGGTCGATCTTTTCGATGAAGCCGGGCGTATCGATGATCGCATCGCCGCCGGCATCGCTTCGTTCGACGAGGATATGGCCCGTCGCCGAAGGCTGGCGGACGAGCACCAGGACGATGCCGTAGCTGCCCTGGATGAACGCATCGCGGACCTCGACCGCCGCGTCGCAGAACGGCAGGAGGAGCATCTCGCCCATATCGCTGGCCTGGCCGAGCGTGGAGAAGCGCTGGGGGAGCGCCTGGCGAGACTCGACAGCCACATACGAGCGCTCGGTTCGCAAGCGGAAGACACCCGGAACGGTCTTGCCGAGGCAGCGGATGCGCTGATGGATCGACTTTCGCAAACGCGGGCGGCCCTGGAGGAAAACGATGCGCATATCCAGCGACTGACCGATGGCGGCGTACGTCTGCTCGAACTCATCCGCGCCAGCGCGGAGCATTCCGAAACCGATCTGTCCGAAACGCTCGGCAGTGCCGAGCGTCGGCTCGGCGCATTCGCCGCCCAGGCCGACGAGTTGCACCAGGTCGTACAACGGGCGGAAGAGCGCGGAGCGTCTCTTTCGGATCACCTGCAAAGGGCAAAGGCGGAAGGATCGGCCTCGCTGGACGAACTCGCTGCGCTCGAGAGCCGCCTCGCCTCGGTCGCGCAGGAGGCTGAACGGCTCGCCGAACGCACGGGAGACGAGTTGCGTGAAGCGATAGAAATGCTGACGCGCTCCTCGGCCGACGTGCTTGCGAATCTGCGCAAGGGTCAGGCCGACGCCGTGCGTGATCTCGCAGAGAGGATCGCAGAGGACAGCAGGGCCCAGATCGGCGAGGCGCTACGCCGCGATGCTGGCGAGACGCTTGCCGAGCTGGAGGAAGCGACGACCCGCGCGGGCGAAGCCGGACGCGACACGGCGATCATGCTGCGCGATCAGCTCGCACGCGTGAACGAACTCGCCGCCAACCTCGAACAGCGGGTTGCGCACGCAAGAGAACGGGCGGAAGAGCACGTCGACAGCGACTTCGCGCGGCGCATGGCGCTCATCACCGAAGCGCTGAACTCGACCGCCATCGACATTTCGAAGGCGTTCGACAACGAGGTCAGCGATACGCAGTGGGCGAATTATCTCCGCGGCGACCGCGGCATTTTCACGCGCCGCGCCGTCCGTCTGCTCGACAAGCAGGAGGCGCGCAGCGTCTCGGACGTCTACGAGGACGACGCCGACTTCCGCGAAACGGTCAACCGCTACATTCACGACTTCGAGGCGATGTTGCGCTCCGTTCTGTCCACTCGCGACGGAAATGCGATGGCGGTGACGCTGCTTTCGTCGGATATGGGCAAGCTCTACGTCGTTCTGGCGCAGGCTATCGAGCGGCTTCGATCCTAGACGCGAACACTTCAGGGCCGGTTGTCAAGCGGTGGCCGTTCCGAACAGATCGATGTCTTGCAGCGTGACCCACCCATACGTGTAATTCGCGACGTACAATGCGCAAAGCACGGCTGCCAGGACGCTGGCGCGCAGCATCAGGCGGCCGGGGCGAAAGTTGATGGGCGCGCTATCCGCCTGCCCGGGCACCATCTCGACATCGTGTTCGCTGGCAGTGCGAATACCCACCGGCAGGAGAATGAAGGCGCACATGACCCAAAGCAGCGCATAGATCGCGAGAATGGAAGTCCATTGCATGACGCTGTTCAGCCGTCCAACATGACAATTCTGGTCTGCGGCTTCTTGCCAGACCAACGTTGCGCCGCGCGGCGAGCGGCAAGCCGCGCAGCCTCGTGAACGACCTCGGGATCTTTCCGCCGAGCGCCCTTCAGCTTGCTCAGCGCGGCCGAAACGTCTTCCGTGGCCTCGGCGATGAAATCATCGTGATCCTCGTCCAGGGGCAGGCCCATGCTCTCGATATGAACGGCGCCACGCGCATCCAGCACTACGATGACCAGGCCATCGCGTGACAACCTCCGTCGCGCGGTTACGGCTTCTCCATCGGCGGGCACGATGATGTCGCCGTCCAGAACCAGGCGCCCGGTATAAATCTGAGCCAGCACTTCCGGTCTTCCGGGAGCCAGTCGCACGATATCGCCGTTCTTCTGGACGATGGTGCTACCAATCCCCGCCGCTTCGCCCAGGCGCGCCTGTTCGGTCATGTGACGCATCTCGCCGTGGACCGGAACGAGGATGTCGGGGCGCAGCCAGCCATAGAGCGCTTCGAGTTCGGGGCGCCCGGGATGGCCGGAAACATGGATCTCGCTCTGGCGATCGGTCACCATGGTAATGCCGCGCTCGGCGAGCATGTTCTGCACCCTGCCGATGGACAATTCATTGCCCGGGATCTGGCGGCTCGAAAACAGGATAACGTCCCCTTCTTCCAGGTCGAGCGGATGATTTTTCTCCGCAATTCGCGAGAGCGCAGCCCGCGGTTCGCCCTGCCCGCCGGTCGCGACGATCATGATTTCGCCGCGGGGCAAGCGCATCGCGCTATCGAAATCGACCGTCTGGGGAAAGTCGTCGAGATAGCCATTCGCCTTCGACACCTCGATCATCCGGTCGAGCGAACGGCCCGCGACGCACAGCCGGCGGTTGGTATGGTCCGCCACCGCGCCCAGTGTCTTGAGCCGGGCCACATTGGAGGCGAAGGTCGTCACGAGCACGCGCTTGCCCGCGTGGCGCTGCACTTCTTCCAGCAGACCCCGATAGACCGCGCCCTCGCTGCCCGACGGCACGGGATTGAAGACATTGGTCGAATCGCAGACGAGCGCCAGCACGCCTTCGTCGCCAATCTCTGCGAGTTCGTTTTCGGTGGTGGGTGAGCCTATCTGCGGCTCGTCATCGAGCTTCCAGTCGCCGGTATGGAAAACGCGGCCGTGGGGCGTGTCGATGAGCAGAGCGTTCCCCTCTGCAATGGAGTGCGCAAGGGGAATGTACGTTATCGTGAAGGGACCAAGCTCGAACGAGCCATGATCGTCCTCGATGACATTGAGTTCGACTTCGCGCGTGAGGCCGGCCTCGTCCAGCTTGCGACGAATGAGGTCCGCCGTGAAGGGTGTGGCATAGAGCGGGACGCCGAAATCGGCGGCGAAATACGGTATCGCGCCGATATGATCCTCGTGTGCATGGGTAAGCACTATGCCGAGCAGATCGTCCACACGCTCCTCGATGAATTCGGGATCGGCGAACATCAGTTCGGTGCCCGGGTATTCGTTCGATCCGAAGCTCATGCCCAGATCGACCATCAGCCACTTGCCACGGCACCCGTACAGGTTGACGTTCATCCCAATCTCGCCCGACCCGCCGAGAGCGAGGAACAGCAATTCGTCTTCGGGTTGCAAATTCTTCTTCATTCAGCCTTTCGCCTTTCCGGCGAGGATAGCGAGACCCTTCAACGTCAGGTCCGTATCGACCGCGTCGAAGATCTCGGTGTGTTCGTCAAACAGCAGCGCAAGACCGCCGGTTGCCACGACCTTCGCCGGGCGTCCGATTTCCGCGCGTAGACGGGCGATCAGACCCTCCATCAGCGCGACGTAGCCCCAGAAGACGCCGATCGCCATCTGGTCTTCAGTATTGCGACCGACCACCGATCTGGTGCGGGGCTTCTCGATTGCAATGCGCGGAAGCTTGGCTGCCTGGTTGACCAGGGCATCGAGCGAAAGGTTGATGCCCGGCGCGATGATTCCGCCCTTGTAGGTACCGCTGTAGTCGACGACATCGAAGGTGGTGGCCGTGCCGAAATCGATTACGATGAGGTCGCCGCGGTGATCGGCGTGTGCCGCGATGGCGTTCACGGCGCGATCCGCCCCCAGGGAGCGGGGTTCCTCGACGTCTATGGCGATGCCCCAGCCCCCGGCTCCTTCGCCGGCGAAATGCGGATCGACCTCGAAATATTTCTGCGCGAGTACCGTGAGGTTGTGACGTGCGCGTGGAACGACGCTGGATATGATGATCGCATCGATGGCGCTGCGGTGAACGCCTTCCATCGCCAGCAGCTGAAACAACCAGACCGCATACTCGTCCCCCGTGCGCCGGGGATCGGTGGCGATGCGCCAGCGGGCGCGGATATTCGATGCTTGGATCAACGCGAAGACCACGTTGGTATTGCCTACGTCCACCGCCAGCAGCATCACCGTGTCTCCCATTCGACGTCGCCTGCGTGGATGGCATGAACGCTGCCGTCATCCAAGAGAAGGCGAAGCGATCCGTCTTCCGCAAGACCCCCGAAACGGCCCGAGATGCGGTGGCCGGGTCCATCGTGAACGGTGAGACGCGCGCCCCGAGGATGAGCCCGGCTTTCCCATTCCGACAGCGTCTCCCGCAAGGGCTCGGTCCGCCAGCGGTGCAACCGCCTGGCAAAACAGGGCGCAAGTGTTTCCAGCACCTCGGCGGCATTCGGGTTGGGGCTACCCGTGACGGCGGCGATCGAGGTCGTCGGTCGGTGCAATGAGGCGGGCGGGCTGGCGACATTGACGCCTATCCCCACGATGACCGTATCGAGAACCCTTTCACACAGGATCCCCGCAACCTTCGCCCCGCCGATCAAGACGTCGTTCGGCCATTTGAGCCAGCGCCCTGCGTCGCTACCCGGTACGGTTTGCGACAACGCCTCGCGCAGCAAATCATGAACGCCCAGTCCGGCGACAAGGGACAGCGTTTGCGGTAGCGGATCGCCGGTTTGCACGCCGACGACCGTGGAACAATACAGGTTTCCCGGCGCGCTCGACCAGCTGCGCCCTGCCCTGCCCTTTCCACAGGTTTGCTCGACAGCGCGCAGCCAATGGCCTTCACGCACAGTTCCGCCTGCGCGCAACCGTTCAGCGAGCAACGTATTGGTCGATGCGGTCCTGGAAATCGTTTCGATCAAATCACCGGCAACAGCGAGGCCGCGGCCATGTCGGCCACCCTGCCCAACCAGGGCGTCAGAAGAAAACCGAACGGCGATATCAGTATCGTGGAAACGGCGAGGACGACCCAATGAGCCGTGTCGCCCCTGCCGGTCAGCGTACCTGCCGCCTCGTCGAAGAACATCACCTTGACGATCTTGATGTAGTAGAAGGCTCCGATGACGCTCGCCGCAATGCCGATGACTGCGAGCGCCAGTAGGTTCGCCTCGACCGCGGCCTGGAACACCACCAGCTTGGCCCAGAAGCCCAGGAATGGCGGGATGCCGGCGAGGCTGAACATCAGCGCGGCAAGGCACCAGGCGAGCGCGGGGCGCGTAGTGGAGAGACCGGCAAGGTCGGCAATGCCCTCGACGGGATTGCCGTCAGCGCCGCGCATCAGCAGAACGGCGACGAAACTGCCCACGGTCATCGCGACATAGATGGCCAGATAGATCAACATCGCACTCGCGCCGGTGACGGTTCCGGCGGCCAGACCGATGAGGATGAAGCCGACATTGTTGATCGAGGAATAGGCCAGTAGCCGCTTGACGTTGCTCTGCCCGATGGCCCCCAGAGCGCCCACGACAATCGAGGCAAGGGCAGCAAAGATAACAACCTGACGCCAGGCATCGGCCTGGGTACCGAAGGCCTCGATGGCCACCCGCGCGGTCAGCGCGATGGCAGCGACCTTGGGTGCGGTGGCGAAGAACATCGTCGTGGGGGTTGGCGCGCCTTCGTAAACATCGGGGGTCCACATATGGAAGGGCACCGCGCTGATCTTGAACGCGAGCCCCGCCAGCACGAACGTCAGCCCGAACAGCATCCCGGTGTTCAGGTCGCCCGTAACGGCAAGCTTGATGCCTTCGAAACTGGTCGTACCGGTAAAGCCGTAGGTCAGGCTCATCCCGAACAGCAGGATGCCGCTGGCGAGCGCTCCGAGAACGAAATACTTCAGCCCTGCCTCGGCGCTCCGTTCGTCATCGCGGAGAAAGGCGGCCAGGACGTAGGCGGACAGCGAATTCAGTTCGAGGCCGATATACAGCGTCAGCAGGTCCGCGGCCGACACCATGACCCCCATGCCCAGCGCAGCAAACAGAATCAGGACCGGATATTCGGGGCGCATGGCCCGAAGGCGATCGAAGAACCGGGGGGCTATCACGAGCACGGCGATGCTGGCCGCGTAGATCATCCATTTCGCCACCGCCGCGAAGGCATCGGCCCGGAACTGGCCACCGAACGCCACGGTATCGGGACCGGAAGACCCGGTGACGGCCGTCGGGGTGACGAGAGCGAACGCCGCGCCGAGAGCGACGCAGGTCAGGATCGAGACAAGTCTCGACGACTTCTCTCCGCCCCACGCGGCAATGAGCAGGAGGACCAGACCCGACAGCGACAGGACGATTTCTGGTGCGACCAGCGACAGGGAATTGCCGTAATCCATCAGTGGGCACCCCCGTCTTCGGCGCCGGGTGCGACAGGTGGGGCCGCATCGGCAATCGTCAGACGTGCGTCGCCGGCCGGCGCAGCGTCTGCGAGGCGGGCATCTAGCAACTGGATATCGTTACGCATCGGGGCAAGGAAACTTTCGGGATAGATCCCCATCCACAGGACCACCGCTGCGATCGGGGCGAGCAGCAGATATTCGCGTCGGTCGAGATCGGGCATGGCAGCCGCGTCCGCGTTCGTCTGACCACCGAACGCGACGCGCCGATAGAGATAGAGCATATAGGCCGCGCCCAGGATGATTCCGGTCGTGGAGACGAAGGCGACCCAGCTGTTCGCCTGATAGATACCGACGAGTGAGAGGAATTCGCCGACGAAATTGCTTGTGCCGGGCAGTCCGATGCTGGCCATCGTGAATAGCAGGAACAAGGTGGCGTAAGCCGGCATGTTGATGGCAAGTCCGCCATACCGGCTGATTTCGCGCGTATGCAGCCGGTCGTAGATCACGCCGACACAAAGGAACAGCGCGCCCGACACAAGACCGTGGCCAAGCATGATCATCATCGCGCCTTCGAGCCCCTGGACGTTGAAAGCGAACAGGCCGACCGTGACGATGGCCATGTGCGCCACGGACGAATAGGCGATCAGTTTCTTCATGTCGTGCTGCACCAGTGCGATCAGGCTGGTCGCCACAACAGCTACCATGCTCAGCCCCCATATGAGCCATGCGAACTGCGCGCTCGCATCCGGGAACATCGGGAGGCTGAAGCGGATGAACCCGTATCCGCCCAGTTTCAGAAGCACGCCCGCGAGGATGACCGATCCTGCCGTGGGTGCCTGCACATGCGCGTCGGGCAGCCATGTGTGCACCGGCCACATCGGCATCTTCACCGCGAAACTGGCGAAGAAGGCCAGCCACAACCAGGTCTGCGCCGCGGCGGGAAAATCGTACTGCATCAGCACGGGCACGGAAGTCGTGCCTGCCTCGTTCGCCATCCATAGCATGGCGATCAGCATCAGGACCGAGCCGAGCAGGGTGTAGAGGAAGAACTTGTAGCTGGCGTAGATCCGGTTGTCCCCGCCCCACACGCCGATGATGAGATACATCGGAATGAGTCCGGCCTCGAAGAAGATGTAGAACAGGAACAGATCCTGCGCGGCGAAAACGCCGATCATCAGCACTTCCATCAGCAGGAAGGCGGCCATGTACTCGCCAACCCGCGACGTGATCGCCCGCCAGCTCGCACCGATGCAGACCGGCATGAGGAACACGCTGAGCATGATGAGCATGAGAGCAATTCCGTCTATGCCGAGGGCATATTCGAAACCGGAAAATATCTCGGCTCGCTCGGTGAATTGCCATTGTGCGCCGCCGATGTCGTAATTCGCCCACAGCACGATGCCCAGCACGAGGTTCGCCAGCGTCGTGGACAGGGCCACAAGCCGCGCGGCCTCGGGGCGGAGGAACAGGCAGGCGATCGCTCCGACGAGCGGAACGAGCAGCATGATCGAGAGGATCGGAAAACCGCCCATCAGAAAAGCACCCAGGTGATGGCGGCAACAAGGCCCAGCAGCATAATCAGGGCGTAACTCGTGAGATATCCTGACTGCACCCGCTTTGCGAGACCGGCACCCTCCGACACGAGCCAGGCGGCCCCGTCCGGTCCGAACCGGTTGATCGTGCCCTCGTCTCCCTTCTTCCAGAACAGGCGACCGAGCCAGAACGCCGGCCGGACGAATAGGAAATTGTACAACTCGTCGAAATACCACTTGTTGAGAACGAAGCGATAGATGGGACCGAGTTGCTCCGCCGTCTGCTCGGGCAGGTCCGTACTTTTCATGTAGGCGAGCCAGGCGAAGAACAGGCCAGTCAGCATGGCGATGGTTGCCGACAGCTTGACCAGCACCGGAACCACCTCCGCATCGTGGAGCGAGTGCATGAAATGCTCGTTATACGCGATAGAGCCGTTCCAGAAGGACGCGGTATCGAGAAACGCCGGGTAGAAGATGAAACCCGCGAAAATCGCTCCGAGGCTCAAGACGCCAAGGGGAACAAGCATCGTCCACGGACTTTCGTGCGGATGGTAGCCCGCCGTCCCCTCGCGTTCCTCGGGTTCGGGCACCGGGTGAGCGACCGAATGGCCGGAATCTTCCTGCTTCGCCGGATTGTGATCCTCCGGCTCGTCGTGACCGTGCCGAACGGCGTGACGTATATGCTCGCTCTCCGCCCAGCGCGGCTTCCCCCAAAAGGTCAGGAACATCAGACGCCAGCTGTAGAAGCTTGTGAGGAGGGCGGCGATTGCGCCCAGCCAGAAAGCGAGATTGGAAAAGCTGCCATTCGCTGCCCAGGCCGCTTCGAGGATGGCGTCTTTCGAATGGAACCCGGCGAAGCCCGCATGAACCCAGTACACGCCGACGCCGGTGATCGCCAGCGTACCGGCCATCATGGCCCAGAAGGTGACTGGGATCTCTTTCCGCAATCCGCCGTAATATCGCATGTCCTGTTCGTGGTGCATCGCGTGAATGACACTGCCCGCTCCCAGAAACAGCAGTGCCTTGAAGAAGGCATGCGTGAACAGATGGAACATGGCCGCGCCATAGGCGCCAACACCGGCGGCGAAGAACATGTATCCCAGTTGGGAGCAGGTGGAATAGGCAATCACTCGCTTGATGTCCCACTGCGTCGTACCGATGGTCGCCGCGAAGAAGCAGGTCGCCGCGCCGACCACCGTGACCACGGCTAGCGCGGTCGGCGCGGCCTCGAACATAGGCGACAGGCGGCAGACCATGAACACGCCCGCGGTCACCATCGTGGCCGCATGGATCAGCGCGGAGACGGGCGTCGGCCCCTCCATCGCGTCGGGCAGCCAGGTATGCAGACCCAGCTGCGCGCTCTTGCCCATCGCCCCGACGAACAGCAGCAGGCACAGAACCGTCATCGTGTCGAACCGCATGCCGAGAAACCCGATGGTGCTCGCACCCCGCATCGCCGGAGCGGCACCCAGGATCTCGGGAATGCTCGTTGTCTGGAAGACCAGGAACGTCCCGAAGATACCGAGCATGAAACCCAGATCACCGACCCGGTTGACCACGAAAGCCTTGATGGCGGCGGCGTTTGCGGACGGCTTCTTGTACCAGAATCCGATCAGCAGGTAGCTGGCGAGGCCAACCCCTTCCCATCCGAAAAACATCTGAACGAGGTTGTCCGCCGTCACCAGCATCAGCATGGCGAAGGTGAACAGCGAAAGGTAGGCGAAGAACCGGCTCTGATCCGGATCCTCGTCCATGTATCCCCAGCTGTAGAGGTGGACCAGCGCCGAAACCGTGGTGATGACGACCAGCATCACCGCGGTCAGCGTGTCCACGCGCAGCGCCCAGTCGAAGCGCATGTCCCCCGACTGTACCCATTGCAGGACCGGAGTTATCGTCGCGGCGCCATCCCCGCCGAGGTAGCCGAGAAAGATCGGCCAGCTCAGCGCGCAGGACACGAACAGCGCTGCGGTAGTGACCAGCTTGGCACCTGTATGGCCGATCACCCGACCGAACAGGCCGGCGACAAGCGCAGCGAGAAGCGGCGCGAAAACGATGATCTGAATCACGTGCGCCTACCCCTTCATCCGGTTGACATCGTCCACCGCGATGGTGCCGCGCGAACGGAAATAGATGACCAGGATGGCCAGACCGATCGCTGCCTCTCCCGCCGCGACGGTCAGCACGAACATGGCGAACACCTGCCCCGTGAGATCGGCGAGGAAGGCGCTGAAGGCGACGAAATTGATGTTCACCGCCAGAAGGATGAGCTCGATGGCCATCAGGATGACGATGATGTTCTTGCGGTTGAGGAAGATACCAAGAACGCCGAGCACGAACAGGATCGAACTGACGATGATGTAATGCTCGATACCGATCACAGGTCGATTCCCTCGCCAATGGTGGGCCGGGTCATGCGGGTCGCTTCCTTCGGATTTCTCGCAACCTGTTTGGCGATGTTCTGCTGGCCCCGCTGGCTGCGAACCTCGCGATGGGTCAGGACGATCGCCCCGATCATGGCGACAAGCAGGATGATACCCGCGGTTTCGAACAGGAACAGGTACTGCCCGTAGAGCACGATGCCGATATCCTGGATGTTGCTCTGCCCGACGATGGGTGCGGCGGTCCCGCTCGGGGCTCCGAGCTTCAGCGCCCCGGCGCGGTAGGCACCCACACCCAGCACCAGCTCGGCCAGCAGGACGAGCGCGATGGCGAACCCCAGCGGCGCGTTTTTCATGAAGCCTGCGCGTAGTTCGGCGAAATCGATGTTCAGCATCATCACCACGAACAGGAACAGCACTGCGACCGCGCCGACATAGACGACGACCAGCAACATCGCGAGAAACTCCGCCCCCACCAGCACCATCAGGCCGGCGGCGTTGAAGAACGCAAGGATCAGCCACAGCACCGAATGCACGGGGTTGCGCGCGAGTACCGTGAAAGCGCCCGACGCGACAACCAGTACGGCAAAAAGGTAGAAGGCGAATACCTGCATCAGGCTCAAGCTCCGCCGGCCGGAAAAATGGTGAACCCTGTCGTCACGCGCGCCCCCTAGCGATACGGTGCGTCGGCTTCAAGGTTCGCGGCGATCGCCCGCTCCCACTTGTCCCCGTTCGCCAGCAGCTTCGCCTTGTCGTATAACAGTTCTTCGCGCGTTTCGGTCGAATATTCGAAATTCGGCCCCTCGACCACGGCATCGACCGGGCAGGCTTCCTGGCAGAAGCCGCAGAAGATGCACTTGGTCATGTCGATGTCGTAGCGAGTCGTGCGCCGCGAACCGTCCGAGCGCGGTTCGCTCTCGATGGTGATGGCCTGCGCCGGGCACACCGCCTCGCACAATTTGCACGCAATGCACCGCTCCTCGCCATTGGGATAGCGCCGCAGCGCGTGCTCGCCGCGGAAGCGGGGGCTGAGGGGGTTCTTTTCGAAGGGGTAGTTGATCGTCACCTTGGGCTTGAAGAAATACTTCAGAGTGAGGGCATGCGCCTTCAGGAATTCCCACAGGGTGAAGGATTTGACGAGTTGGGCGACGGTCATGCTGCACCTCCATAGCGAGTAAGCATCAGCCAGCCCGAGGTGAGCACCACGAACACCAGACTGATCGGCAGGAATACCTTCCATCCAAGGCGCATCAGCTGATCGTACCGGTAGCGCGGGACTGTCGCCATCACCCAGCTGAACATGAAGAAGAAGAAGAATGTCTTGAGAAGGAACCAGATGATCCCCGGTACCCAGTAGAGCGGCGCCCAATCGACCGGCGGTAGCCAACCACCGAAGAACAGCGTCGTGTTGAGCGCACACATCAGGAGGATGTTGGCGTACTCGCCAAGCCAGAACAGCGCGAAGCTCATCGACGAATACTCCGTCTGGTATCCGGCTACCAGCTCGCTCTCCGCCTCGGTCAGGTCGAACGGAACGCGCTGCGTTTCCGCGAGACTGGAGATGAAGAACATCACCCACATGGGAAACAGCAGAATGTTGAACCAGTACCCGTTGACGAAACCGAACCCGTAGCCGCGCTGCGCTTCGACGATGCCCGACAGGCTGAACGTGCCGGCGAACAACACGACGCAAATCAGGATGAAACCGATCGAGACTTCATAGGAAATCATCTGCGCGGCGGCGCGCATGGCGGAAAAGAACGGGTATTTCGAATTCGATGCCCAGCCCGCCATCGTCACGCCGTAGACGCTGAGCGAACTTATCGCGAGGATGTAGAGCAGCCCGACATTGATGTCCGCAAGCACGACCCCGGTGTCGAAGGGAATGACCGCCCATGCCGCCAGCGCCACGGTGAAGGTGACGATGGGGGCTAGCAGGAAGATGCCCTTGTTCGACGCCGACGGAATGATCGTTTCCTGCAGGAAAACCTTCAACCCGTCAGCAAAGCTTTGCAGGACGCCGAACGGGCCGACCACGTTCGGTCCGCGCCTGAGATTGATGGCCGCCCATACCTTGCGGTCGACATAGATGACGATCGCAACCGCGAGCATCAGGGGAAAGGCGATGACGAGGGAGCCGATAATGGCCGAAAGCGCCAGCGCCCAGCCGTAGATCATGCCCTGATCAACGAAAAACTCGGTCATTCCGCCGCCTCCTGCAAGGTGCCGCCGTGGACCAGTTCATCCGAGCAACGCTGCATCACCAGGCTCGCCCGGGCTATGGAGTTGGTGAGGTAGAAATCCCTCACCGGATAGGCAATCTCACCCGCGGGCGACGTGTCCGACCGAGCGGAGGGTAGCGATCCGTAATCGGCCAGCCCCTCCTCGCCCAGTGCGGGGATCTCGGCCACCATCGCGGAGCGCAACTGGTCGAAGCTGTCGAAGCCGACATTGACGCCCAGCGCATCGGCCAGCGCCCGCAGGATCGTCCAGTCTTCCCGCGCGTCTCCCGGTGCGAAGACCGCCTTGTCTGCGAATTGAACGCGGCCTTCGGTGTTGACGTAGGTTCCGGCCTTTTCGGTGTATGCGCTGCCGGGCAGGATGATGTCCGCCGCGTGCGCGCCCTTGTCGCCGTGATGCCCGATATAGACTTTGAGCGAACCGGCGAAGCGCGCGTAGTCCACCTCGTCCGCCCCCAGCGCCAGAACTACCGCAGGCGATGCTTCGGCCAGGTCGGTAAGGCCACCCTCGCTGGCGAAGCCGAGCATGAGCGCGCCCATCCGTGCCGCCGCGGTGTGAAGGGCGTTGAAGCCGTTCCACCCGCCCGGCAGACCGACGCTGTCGGAATCCTTCACGAGGCCGAGCTTGTCAACGAGGCCGAGCGCCGCACCGTGTGCGCCGGCGGCGAAGCCGCCTGCGCCGAGGATCAGGGCAGGTCGCGACGCCTTGGCGAACACGTCCGTGACGGTCCGGGGGAGATCGCCGAGAATGGCGATATCGGTACCGAGGAATTCAGCCGGGAAGGTCGTATCCCATTGCGGGCCGACAACGAACACCTTCGCACCGCGCTTCGCCGCCTTGCGCAGCCGAACGTTCACGAGCGGAGCTTCGTGCCGGACCTGGCTGCCGACGATGAGGACGGCGTCGGCATTCTCGATTTCGTTGAAGGTCGTGTTGAAGGCGACACCGGCGAGGTTCGATACGTCGTAATCCATGCCGGTCTGCCGACTTTCGACGAGATCGGAACCGGTCACCTGCAACAACGCTTTCGCCGCGAACATCGTCTCGCAATCGACCATGTCGCCCGCGACCGCGGCGATACGCCCCTGACTGGCGCGCTCGGCGATGGCGGCGAAGGCCGCGTCCCAGCCAGCCTGCGCCAGCTTGCCGTCCGCCCCGCGAATCCAGACCTTGTCGAGCCGGCGGCGTGTCAGACCGTCAACCTGATAGCGCGCCTTGTCGGAGATCCATTCCTCGTTCACGTCGTCGTTGATGCGCGGCAACACGCGCATGACTTCCCGCCCGCGCGAATGAACCGTGATGTTGGACCCCACCGCATCGGAAACGTCGATGCCGAGCGTCTTCTTCAGCTCCCACGGCCGTGCCTCGTAAGCGTAAGGTCCGCTCGTCAGCGCACCGACCGGGCACAGATCGATGACATTGGCCGACAATTCATGTTGAGCCGCCTGTTCGAGATAGGTGGTGATCTGCATGTCCTCGCCGCGGTAGAGCGCGCCGATCTCGTCCACGCCGGCGATCTCCTCGGAGAAACGAACGCAGCGCGTGCAGTGGATGCAGCGGGTCATGATCGTCTTGATCAGCGGACCCATGTATTTCTCGGTCACCGCGCGCTTGTTCTCGTGGTAGCGGGTGGCGCCCCGGCCATACATCATTGCCTGGTCCTGCAGGTCGCATTCGCCACCCTGGTCGCAGATGGGGCAGTCCAGCGGATGGTTGATGAGCAGGAACTCCATCACCCCCTCGCGCGCCTTCTTGACCATCTCCGTATCGGTACGGATTTCCTGCCCTTCGGTCGCCGGCAGCGCGCAACTCGCCTGTGGCTTGGGCGGCCCGGGCTTCACCTCGACCAGGCACATGCGGCAATTGCCGGCAATGCTCAGCCGCTCGTGATAGCAGAAGCGCGGGATCTCCTTCCCGGCCATCTCGCAGGCCTGCAGCACGGTGGCGCCATCGGGCACCTCGATCTGTTCGCCGTCTACGGTGACATTAGGCATCAGCGGATGACCTCAATCTTATCGGCTCCATAAAGCCCCTCGATGCGCCGGCGCCTCCCACTGATGGTGAGAACCTCACTTCTCATCCTGACCATGTATCCTTTGCCCATGTAGGGAAGAACTTCGTCCAAGGTGTCCAACGCAAGCTCATTCTCGACGCGGTTATCGCCCTTCGCCACCTTATAGGCTCCGGCTTTCTTGTACGCCGAGAGACGCGCTGCGGTGGACGATCCATCGCGGTGCTTCGTGACGTGATCACATTCAAGAGCTTTCACGGTCACTCTGCCGCCTCCGCCATCGCCGCGCCAGATAGGCCGGCGCCCTCGCGTTCCGCGATGCGGCGTTCGAGTTCCGGGCGGAAATGGCGCAGCAGGCCCTGGATCGGCCACGCGGCGGCATCGCCGAGCGCGCAGATCGTATGGCCCTCCACCTGTTTCGTCACTTCGTAAAGCATGTCTATCTCGCCGGGCGACGATTCACCTTCCCGCAGACGTTCCATCACCCGCCACATCCACCCCGTGCCTTCGCGGCACGGCGTGCACTGGCCGCAACTCTCGTGCTTGTAGAAATAGCTGATCCGGCTGATCGCACGCACGATGTCGGTGGACTTGTCCATCACGATAACCGCCGCCGTGCCAAGGCCGCTGCCCAGTTCCTTCAGGCCGTCGAAATCCATCGGCGCGTCCATGATCTGCTCCGCCGGAACCAGCGGCACGGACGACCCGCCGGGGATGACAGCAAGGAGATTGTCCCATCCCCCGGTGATGCCGCCCGCATGTTTTTCGATCAGGTCGCGGAAGGGAATGCTCATGGCTTCCTCGACCACGCAGGGCCGCTCGACGTGCCCGCTGATCTGAAACAGCTTCGTGCCGGCATTGCCCTCCCGCCCGAAGCTGGAGAACCAGCTGGCCCCGCGCCTGAGGATGGTTGGCACGACCGCGATGCTCTCGACGTTGTTGACCGTCGTCGGGCAGCCGTAGAGCCCCGCCCCCGCCGGAAATGGCGGCTTGAGACGAGGCTGGCCCTTCTTGCCTTCCAGGCTTTCGATCATCGCGGTTTCCTCACCGCAGATGTAGGCGCCCGCGCCGCGGTGCATGTAGACGTCGAAATCGTATCCCGAACCGCTGGCATTCCGGCCCAGCAGCCCGGCATCGTAAGCCTCGTCGATAGCGGCCTGAAGCGTCTCTGCCTCGCGGATATATTCGCCGCGGATGTAGATGTAGGCGGCGCGTGCCCGCATCGCGTAACCCGCGACCAGCGCGCCCTCGATCAGCTTGTGCGGATCATGGCGGATGATCTCGCGGTCCTTGCACGAACCGGGTTCGGATTCGTCGGCGTTGATGACCAGGAAGCTGGGACGTCCATCCTTCGATTCCTTCGGCATGAAGGACCATTTCATCCCGGTCGGGAACCCCGCCCCGCCCCGGCCGCGCAGGCCCGATGCCTTCATCTCTTCTATGATGGCATCGTGTCCACGCCCGATCAGCGCCTTTGTATCGTCCCAGTCGCCGCGCGCCTCGGCAGCCTTCAGGCCCCAGTCCTGGAAGCCGTAGAGATTGGTGAAGATCCGATCCTTATCGGCGAGCATCATCGTCCCCCGTGGGTGAGTTGGCGAGCAGTTGCGCGCCGAGCACCAGCATGACGCCGCCGATGCCCATGAGTATCTGTCCGGTCGTAGCGTGGTGAAGATATGCCGTGGCGGCGCCCGCGATCAGGCCAAGGCTGCCGATCGAGGTGAGATAGCGCGCCAGCTTGCGGTTGCGCCGCGAAAGCATCAGCCAATTCCTCCTCCGAACACGACAAGCGCCGCGACGACGAGAATGCCGACGAGCACCACCGTTTTGATCACGCCCTTCAGGAACTTCCACGCGATGACGATGGCAAGCAGCGCCACGACGAGCGTGATGATCGAGCTATCCATGCGATCCGCCCCCTGCATGCCGGGATTGAAGCAACGACATCACCACTCGCTCCGGTAGTCGTGATTGGCGTCGACCATTTCCTTCAGGGTAGTCGGACCGCCAACGGGTTCGGACGTGTGACGGCCAGGCTCCTGCGTACCGGCCCTGGGTTCCTCGCCCGCGGCCAGCGCGTCGAGCACGGTGTCGAGGCGCTCGGCGGTCAGGTCCTCGTAATTGTCGTCGTTGATCTGGACCATCGGCGCGGTGGCGCAATTGCCCATGCACTCGACTTCGGTGAGGGTCCACAACCCGTCATCGGTCGTGTGGCCCTTCCTCATGCCGCGCGCGTAGCAGGCGTCGAGCAGATCGTCCGAGCCGCGCAGCATGCACGGCGTGGTGCCGCAGACCTGCACGTGAAAGCGCCCGACGGGTACGAGGTTGTACATGGTGTAGAAGGTCGCGACCTCGAGCACGCGGATCACCGGCATATCGAGATAGTCGGCGACGTATTCGATCACCGGCAGCGGCAGCCAGCCTTGCGTGTTCGTCTCCGCCCCGACCTGCCTTTGCGCGAGGTCGAGCAATGGCATCACCGCGCTTTTCTGGCGACCGTCGGGATATTTGGCGATATGCCAGTCAGCCTTGGCCTTCAGTTCCTTCGTAAACGCGAAGCCGCCCCAGCGCTGACGCAGTTCGGGCGTATCGGGCGCGATATTTCTAGCGGCCATCGGTGCGCGCTCCTGCAATACCGCCGACGAACCTTGCCAGGTTGGCAACTATCACGGCGAGAACGAATAGAACGAAGGGCAGCACGATAGCGGCCGCGGGGCCGCTGGAAACGTCGTCGAGCGACGGGCCGATGATGAAACAGGCGAGTCCGGCGGTTAACCAGGTAGCTGCCGCAAGGCGCGCGAAAAGAGGCCAGGATCGGGTCCGCGCACTGATCAGGGCGAAAAGGCCGCTCACCGGTCGCACTCCCCGAAAACCACGTCGATCGCACCGAGGATAGCGGTTGCGTCGGGCAGCATGTGGCCCCTCGACATGAAATCCATCGCCTGCAGGTGGCTGAACGCGGTCGGGCGGATCTTGCATCGGTAGGGTTTGTTCGACCCGTCCGAGACCAGATAGACGCCGAATTCGCCCTTGGGGCTTTCGGTGGCGACGTACACCTCGCCCGCGGGTACGTGGAAACCCTCCGTATACAGCTTGAAGTGGTGGATCAGCGCTTCCATCGACTGCTTCATCTCGGCGCGCTTGGGCGGGGCGACCTTGCGGTCATCTGACGCTATTGGGCCTTCGGGCATCTCGGCGAGGCACTGCTTGATGATCTTCGCGCTTTCGTAAACTTCCTTCACGCGCACCATGAAGCGGTCGTAGCAGTCCGAATTGGTGCCGACGGGGATGTCGAACTCCATCCGGTCGTAGACGTCGTAAGGCTGCGACTTGCGCAGATCCCACGGGATTCCGGCGGCGCGGATCATCGGGCCGGAGAACCCCCAACGGATCGCGTCTTCCTTGCTCACAACGGCGATATCGACGTTGCGCTGCTTGAAGATGCGGTTGTCCGTCACGAGGCTCATCGCGTCGCCGAACAGTTCGGGCAGGCGCGTGTCGACCCAGTCGCCGATGTCGGTCAGCAGCTTGAGTGGCGCGTCCTCATGCACCCCGCCGGGGCGGAACCAGGCCGCATGCATTCGGGCGCCGGAAACGCGCTCGAAGAAGTTCATGCAGTCCTCACGCAGTTCGAACACCCACAGGTTCGGCGTCATCGCGCCGACATCCATGACATGCGCCCCGATATTGAGCATGTGGTTGCAGATGCGCGTCAGCTCCGCGAACAGCACGCGCAGGTACTGGGCGCGGATCGGCACGTCGACGTTCAGCAGCTTCTCTATCGCGAGGACGTAGCTGTGCTCCATGCACAGGGGCGAGCAGTAGTCGAGCCGGTCGAAATACGGCAGCGCCTGGAGGTAGGTCTTGTACTCGATCAGCTTTTCGGTTCCGCGATGAAGCAGGCCGACATGCGGATCGATCCGCTCGATGATCTCGCCATCGAGTTCCATCACCATGCGCAGCACGCCGTGGGCCGCAGGGTGCTGGGGCCCGAAATTGATCGTGTAGTTGGTGATCTCGTCGCCCTCGGTCGTGGGCGACTTTTCTATGGTGAGTCCGCTGGAGTCCGTCATACGCCGCAGGTCCATGTTCCGGGGGCATAGCGCACATCGCTGCGCGCATCCTTGCTGACCACCAGTTCGGCCGGCCAGCGTGTGCTTTCGGCTCCGACGCGCTCGCCGTCGCCGGAACCTCGATCGATCGTAACGGTGTATTCGCCGTCAGTCATTGTCGGGCCATCCATGATGCCTTCGGGGCCGGTCATGTCGGCTCCGGCCAGCACGCGGTCGCGCCCGGCAATCTGTATCACGCCGCGCCCTCGCGCCCGGTCGCTACCTTCCGACCCGGCGATGAAGAGCACCTTGTCATTCGACGCGAACGAGCACGCGCCAACCATCTCGCCGAGGTCGAGATCGTCCGGATCGCCGAGTTCTTCGAGCGCCGGTATCGGATCGTCGATCCCCTCCACGCGCTCGCTGGCGATATTATCGACCGCAACTCCCGTCTCATCGGGCGCTTCCTCGCGCGCCTCATCCGCGATGGCCAGTCCCTGTTCGGGATCGGCCCCGTCATTGCACGCCGCCAGCGTCGCGGCACTGAAAGCCAGAATCGTGACAAGCCTTAGCGGACCGCTCATGTCGCGCCCCCGTCCTCGTGCCTGTCCGGATCGGTGGCAGGCTTCGTATCGATGGTATCGCCTTCCCGGGCCGGACGATCCGGGCGATCCTCGGTAGGTTCGGGAGACCCTTCACGAACGATGCCGGTATCCTCTTCCGCGGGAGCGCCGTTGCTGACCGTCTCGGCCGCGTCCTCGTCCGCTTTCGGCCCCGCACCGGTCTTTTTCGGGCTGTCAGTGACCTTGGGTTCGTCGACCGGCGAAGGCGCCGGGTTCTGCGCCACCTTCTCGTCACCGGGCAGCACGTAGTCGGCCCCTTCCCACGGGCTCATGAAATCGAACGTGCGAAAATCCTGCGCCAGATCAACCGGTTCGTAAACCACGCGCTTCTCCTCTTCGGAATAGCGCACCTCGGTGTAGCCGGTCAGGGGGAAGTCCTTACGGAAGGGGTGTCCTTCGAAGCCGTAATCGGTGAGGATTCGGCGCAGATCGGTATTGCCGTCGAAAGTGACGCCGTACATGTCGAACACTTCGCGTTCGAGCCAGCCGGCGACCGGCCACAACGTCGTAACGGTCGGAACGGGCGTGTCTTCGGCCGCTGTGACCTTCACCATCACGCGGTGGTTCTTCGTCAGACTGAGAAGCATGTAGACGACTTCGAACCGTTCCGGACGACCGGGATAGTCGACACCGGCAATCTCGACCAGCTGCTGGTACGCGTACTCGTCACGCAGCAATCGCAGCGCATCCTCGATCCGCTCGCGTTCGACGCTGATAACGATTTCGCCATGCTCTTCGCGCTGGCCGACCACCATGTCGCCAAGCGCATCACACAGCCTCTCGCGAACGCCTTCGTTGGACGCGAAGCGCGGAGCCGGATGGAATACCCTCGTCATTGCCCCGCCCTCATCGCTCGACCGTGCCGACACGCCGGATCTTGCGCTGCAATTGCATCACGCCATACAACAGCGCCTCGGCCGTGGGAGGACAGCCGGGAATGTAGATGTCCACCGGCACGATGCGGTCGCAGCCGCGCACCACCGAGTAGCTGTAGTGGTAATAACCCCCGCCATTGGCGCAGCTACCCATCGAAATCACATATTTCGGGTCAGACATCTGATCGTAAACGCGGCGCAAGGCAGGGGCCATCTTGTTGCACAAGGTACCCGCCACGATCATCACGTCCGACTGGCGCGGCGATGCGCGCGGGGCGACGCCGAACCGCTCCATGTCGTAACGCGGCATATTGACGTGAATCATCTCCACCGCACAGCAAGCGAGCCCGAAAGTCATCCACCAGAGGCTGCCCGTCCTCGCCCACTGGAACAGTTCCTCGGTGCTCGTGACGAGAAAGCCCTTGTCGTTCACCTCCGTCTGAAGTGCGTTGAAATAGTCGGCGTCGGGCTGGCGGATCTCGCCTCCCCTGGCGGTCGGCAATTCGCCCTGTCCGGGCTGATCCTGATAGGGGGGATAGAGAGCCGGCTCTCCCGGCATTTCCAGCGTCTTGTCGTCGGTCACTCCCATTCCAGAGCTCCCTTCTTCCATGCGTAAGCCAAACCGATGGCAAGTTCGCCTAGGAACACCATCATGGTAATCCAGCCTGGCCATCCGGTAACATCGAGGCTGACAGCCCAGGGGAACAGGAACGCAGCCTCCAGATCGAAGATGATGAACAGGATCGCGACGAGATAGAAGCGCACGTCAAACTGGCTCCGGGGATCCTCGAAGGCGGGAAAGCCGCACTCGTACTCGGTCAGCTTGTTTGCTTGCGGGTTGTGCGTCCCGGTGAGCCGGGAAACGCCCATCGGCAGAAAGACGAACGCCGCTGACAACCCCAGCGCGATGCCGAGAAAGATCAGTATCGGAAAATATTCGGTGAGGTCGACCACTACGATTCCCTATGGGGCTGGTATCTGGCCCCGCCTCTAGGCCTCGCATCGTTGTGGCGCAAGGGCGGGCCGGACCGGCTATTCATGCAATGTTCCGCTATTTCATCAGCATCCTCGCCGCCTTGCGGGCGCTGTTACCGTACGGGGGTTTGAAACCGGCGAGCCGAGCGACATCGACCCTCGCCTGCGTATAGACGCCCCGCGCATGGCTGAATTCGCGAAAGCCTTCCTCTCCGTGATAGCACCCCATACCTGACGTTCCCACCCCGCCGAATGGAAGATCGTCCACGGTCAGGTGGAAAATCGTGTCGTTCACGGTGACGCCGCCTGACGAGGTGCGGGTCAATACGCGCTCGCGCTCCCCGCTTTCATCGCCAAAATAGTACAACCCCAACGGACGATCACCTGCGTTCACGAACGCGATCGCCTCGTCGATGTCGCGGTACGTCACGACGGGCAGAATCGGACCGAAGATCTCTTCCTTCAACGCCCGCATGTCCTTCGTCACCCCGCGCAGCACGGTTGGCGCCATCTTGCGGGAATCGGCTGAAGAAAAGTCCTCGCTTGCGGGGTTGATCTCGATGACCTCGGCCCCCTTGTCGCGTGCGTCTGCAACCAGCGAATTGAGGCGTGCAATGTGATCGTCGCTTACGATCGAAGCGTAATCGTCGTTGCCGAGTAGCGAGGGATACATGTCGCGAACCCCGAGTTCGAACGCGGCGATCGCACCGTCCTCCAGATGCTCGGGCACCAGAAGATAGTCCGGCGCAAGGCAGATCTGCCCGGCATTCAACGTCTTGCCAAGAGCGATGCGGTTGCCGGCTTTCGTCAGATCGGCGCCCCGGCCGATGATCGCCGGAGACTTTCCTCCCAGTTCGAGGGTCACCGGCACGAGGTTCTGCGCCGCCGCTGCCATGACCTTGCGGCCTACCGCGCTCGAGCCGGTGTAGACGAGGTGATCGAATGCCAGCTTGGTGAAGGCTTCCGCAACGTCCGGCCCGCCCGTTACCACCGTCAGTTCCGCCGGGTCGAAAGCCTCCGAAACCAACCGCTGCATAAGCGCGCTCGTTCGCTCGGTAAACTCGCTGGGCTTCAGAATTGCCCGGTTGCCGGCGGCGAAAACCTGCATGAGCGGCGAAAGGGTAAGATTGACGGGGAAGTTCCACGGGGAAATTATTCCTACCACGCCCTTCGGTTCGAAACGCAATTCGGCTTTCGCGCCGAGCAGGCGTAGCGGAAACCGCGGAGCGCGGCTGCTCGCCTGGGCCCACGTGTCGAGGTTCTTCAGGCAGTAGCGGCCGAAACCGACCGTGGCAGCTATGTCGGTCATCATCGACTGCAGCGGACTACGGTTGCCGAAATCCGCGCTCATCGCAGCACAGAGAGCTTCAGCATTGATCTTCAGCAGCGCGATCGCTCTTTCGATACGGTCGCGACGAATATCGAGCCGCTCGGGCCGTGAATTGATGAAAGCCCTGCGCTGAGCATCGAGCAGCGCCTGCATTTTCTCCGATGCCTCGTCGGTCATGAGACGGTCCTTCGTCGGTGTGCCAGCGGAACCCCCATGTCGTAGCTCGATGCCGAAGCGCAACCGACAGGCGCGCTCGTTTGCGTTCGACAAGGGCGCGCACTACATCGCTGGCAGACACGTCCTACAATTCGCGGAAGGCAATCCTGCTATGAGCACTTTCAACGAAACCGATCCGGTGGTCATCCTCTCCTATGCGCGTACGCCGATGGGGTCGATGCAGGGCGCCCTCTCCGATGTTTCCGCGACCGACCTCGGCGCCACGGTCGTCAAGGCGGCGGTGGAACGTGCCGGCGTTTCGGGAGACGACGTGGATCGCGTCTATATGGGCTGCGTGCTGCCCGCGGGTCTGGGCCAGGCGCCCGCACGCCAGGCTGCGATCAAAGCAGGGCTTCCGAAGAGCGCGCAGGCAACCACTGTCAACAAGGTCTGCGGAAGCGGAATGCAGACCGTGATAATGGGTAGCGAAGCTCTCGCGACCGGCGGCGCGGATATCATCGTGGCGGGTGGCATGGAAAGCATGACGAACGCGCCGTACCTGCTCAAGAAACACCGTTCAGGCGCGCGGATCGGTCACGACACGGCTTACGATCACATGTTTCTCGACGGGTTGGAAGACGCCTACGAGGAAGGTCGCGCGATGGGAACCTTCGCGCAGGATATGGCCGACAAGTATCAGCTCACCCGGGAAGAAATGGACGATTATTCCATCACTTCGCTCAACCGAGCGAACGAGGCGATAGAAAGCGGCGCCTTCGCTGACGAGGTCGTTCCGGTGACATACTCGTCGCGCAAGGGCGATGTGACAGTCGAAACGGACGAGGCGCCGGGGCGCGGCAATCCGGACAAGATACCGCAGTTGAAGCCTGCCTTCGCCAAGGATGGTACGATCACGGCGGCGACATCGTCCTCGATCTCGGACGGGGCGGCGGCGCTGGTCCTGTCGCGCAAGAGCGTAGCCGACGATCAGGGTCTCAGCCCGGTCGCGACTATCGTCGGAATGACCGCCCATGCCCAGGCGCCCGAGGAATTCACCATTGCCCCGGTCGGCGCCATCGAGAAACTGCTCGAGCAAACCGGCTGGAGCGTCGAGGATGTCGATCTGTGGGAGGTCAACGAGGCGTTTGCATGCGTCGCGATGTTTGCGATGCGTGACATCGGCATTCCGCATGACAAGATCAACGTCAACGGGGGCGGCACGGCCCTGGGGCACCCCATCGGCGCAAGCGGCACGCGGATCGTCGTGACCTTGCTCAATGCGCTGAAGCAGCAGGGAAAGAAGCGCGGCATCGCTTCGCTGTGCATCGGCGGCGGGGAGGCAACGGCCGTCGCGGTGGAGATGACCTGAGACCACTCTACCAAATATGGTCGGCCCGGTAATTTCGACGAGAGAGTATCAGGTCGGATACTTCCGCATCCCTCGAACGTTCACGTCTGGCACTACCAGATCGGAAGGATAGTCATGACCAAACTCGTCGCCCTTACCGCCGCGTCCGTACTCGCGCTTGCTACCTCCGCTTGTGGCAATGATGCCGACGCGCCTTCGGAGGCGCAGATCGACGAAACCGCGCTAGACGGAGGCCTCAGCGCCAATGACGCCACGCAGTATCCGGTAACGACCGCAGGGACCTACGAAGGGGGCGGCGTGACGATGACGCTGAGCGAGGATGGCAGTTTTCTCGAACGCAACGGCGATGCCACGCGCGAAGGAACCTGGGAATACGATACCATTCGCGGCACCTGCCTGACCGACCAGGGATCCGACCAAGAGCAATGCTACAACATGGGTGAAGTGCAGGATGATGGCACGGTAAGCGTTACGGGCCCGGATGGAACAACGACAACAATGACGAAGGTCAGCTAACCCCGAACGGTCTGTACTTCACCGATCACGGGTCGCCATCGCCCCAGAGACGGTCAGAGTCGACCCATCCCCTCCTGCCGTTGACCTCGAACTCGCACCAGCCGTTCTCGCATTCGCCCAGCGCCCCGATAACCCCGGGTTCGACTTTCCACATTAACCGCGAACTGCCCGTGGGTTCTGCCCGGATGTCTGTGGTCCCCTCGCCCGTTACGATGGCGCCCCGGTCGCGGCTGAGAAGACTGGCCGAAATCCAGCCCTGGGTGCCGTCGGGCTCTTCCACGTAGCGCCAGCCCTGGTTGAACCGGATGACCTTCACCGGCAGGCCTTCGGCATGATAGACCCAGCTGATCGGGAACTTCTCCCCCGCACCGACCCGCATGTTCGCCTCCTGCGTGTCGATGCTGGCCCAATAGGGTAGATCGTCCTCCTGCGCAGCGGCTGGCGCGCACAGCATAGCCGCAAGGCCGGCGATCATACTTGCGATAATTCGCGACATGGCGGTGTCCGGATAGCGGATGCGGCAGGAGCGTTGCAATGGGTCACTGCATGCGTTCCGACATATTCGACAAGGGATTTCGGCTTGTCGTCTGCCGCGCATGGCAGGTTGACCGCCCTGTTTCATGCGACAAAACCTCGACATATCACCCACAATGCCGCAGGGCAGGCCCGATGCGCGAGAAGCCTGAAACACCGATATTCGGGCCCGAAGCAAAAGTGCTCGATCCGACCCATCCTCCCCAGGTCAAGCAGTGGCGGCGTATCGTCAAGGCGGTTTCCTGGCGCGCTGTCGGGACCGTCGACACGTTCGTTCTTTCCTTTCTTCTGATCACCTATCTCGGCCCTCTCTTCGGTCGCGAGCCGCAGGGCAATCAGGCACATGTCGCCGGTCTGATCGCGATCACCGAAGTCGCCACCAAACTCGTCCTCTACTTTCTCCATGAATGGATCTGGGATCGGTTTCGCTGGGGCGTGGCGAGCAAGAAGGGACGCCGGCGCGAGACGATCAGGCGAAGTTCGGTCAAGACCGTTACCTGGCGCGCGATTGCGTCAGCCGATACAGTGATGCTTGCATGGCTCTATACCGGGAATATCGAGACCGCCCTGTCCATCGGCGGATTGGAAATCTTCACGAAGATGACACTCTACTTCGTTCATGAACGGATCTGGGCGAGGCTGCCGTTCGGTATCGAACGGCATGGCACGGGTTCGAGTACGTGACGTAGCGAATGCTCCTGGCGATACGTCCAACGGGATCGGCAGTTTGAAAACCGAACGCTTAAGGGGCGAAAGCAAAGTGCGGGTGCCCCTGAGATGCCCGCCCGGGTGCGAGACAAACGGGTCTAGCTGGACTTCTCGCGCTCGGCATCCACTTCGGCAATCGCGGCGATCAGTTTCTCGATACAGGCACGAGATGTTCCGATGGTGAAATGCGGCGCATCGATACGCACCTGATAATCGCTTTCGTCCTGTTTACCCCGGCAGCATTCAGGTGCGACAATTCCATCCGCGCCGGACCACACGGCGATGGTCGGCACGGGAGGCTTGGCCGCTATGTCATCTTCGAACGGCGGATCGTCCACCGAGTGATCGTTCAGTTTCTCGTACACTTTCCATGCCCGGTTGGCGCGTCGATCGCCTGAGAACGGACTGGCAACGGTCATCACGAGATCGAGATGCTGGGGAATCCGATGTCCGAGGACACGTGCATACAGCCCGCCCAGGCTCCACCCTATCAGCAAGACCTTCGCATCATGCTTGGCATGAAGATGGCGGATGCGGTTTTCCAGCTGACCAAGCTTGGCTGGATCGGCGCCCGTGTTGATGCCCTGCCGCCATCCCTCGGCAACGAACCCCCGGGCATTCAGCGTGCGACGCAGCAACGTCGTTGATATGTCGCCCGTTGTCAGCCCCGGTATGACGACGACCGGTCGCCCTTTTCCGATCAGCTTCCCCCGGCGTGGTACGCGCAACGGATTGAGCAAAACGCGGGGCACGGCGAGCCCTTCGCGAAGCGTCCGGGCAAGCGCCGGCGGTTGCGGTGCGTCTGTGCTAGCTTGCGACACGACTACCGAATGGCGATTGCCGCGTTCGGGTTCCCGTCCCTTTCTAGTCGCCATTCTTCGCGCGTCCCAGGTAGTCGCGGCGGAAGTTGGTGGCAAAGCTGGCGAAGCGAGCTTCCACGATGGCGTCCCGCATCGCTTGCATCAGTTGCTGGTAGAAGAACAGGTTGTGCTCGGTAACCAGCATGGCACCGAGAATCTCTCCCGCTTTTTGCAAATGATGCAGGTAAGCGCGGGAAAACGTCGCGCAGGTTGAACACGGACAGGCCGGATCGAGCGGGGATGAATTTTCCGCGTGCCTGGCATTGCGCAGGTTCAGCGGACCATTCCAGGTAAAAGCCTGTCCGTTGCGACCCGACCGGGTCGGCAGAACGCAGTCGAACATATCGACGCCGCGCTCCACAGCCCCCACCAGATCGTCGGGCTTGCCTACGCCCATGAGATAGCGGGGTGCGTCCTCGGGAAGCTGGGCCGGGGCGAAATCGAGCGTGGCGAACATTGCTTCCTGTCCTTCGCCCACCGCCAGACCGCCGATGGCGTATCCGTCAAAACCGATCTCGCGCAACGCTTCGGCGGACCGGCCACGCAGGTTTTCGTCGAGCGCGCCCTGCTGGATGCCGAAAAGCGCTGCCCTCGCGGCATGATCCCTCCCACCATCGAACGCCTCACGACTTCGTCTCGCCCAGCGCATCGACAGCGCCATGCTGGACGCGATTTCTTCGCGGGGTCGGTCGGCACGTGGACACTCATCGAAAGCCATGACGATGTCCGATCCGAGAAGACGCTGTATCTCCATCGATCGCTCCGGTGTAAGCATGTGCCTCGAGCCGTCGAGATGGCTGCGAAACTCAACGCCTTCCTCGCTCAGACGGTTAAGGTCGGACAGGCTCATCACCTGATAGCCACCACTGTCCGTCAAGATCGGACGCTTCCATTGCATGAACTCGTGGAGGCCGCCCAAACGCGCAATACGTTCGGCACTCGGGCGCAACATCAGGTGATAGGTATTTCCGAGAATGACATCGGCGCCTGTCGCCCTCACACTGTCAGGCTTCATCGCCTTCACAGTAGCCGCCGTCCCGACCGGCATGAAGGCGGGCGTACGGATGGTACCGCGGCGCATGGCGATTGTCCCGCACCGCGCACGTCCATCGACGGCTGACAGCGTAAATTCGAAGCGGGGTGGCATCATTGCAGAAGCGCTCGACCTCGGATCAGAACCCGTAGACCAATGTGAAGCGCGAGAGCGTATCGGTCGAAGCGGCACCCGACGGTGGATTGCTGTCATAATCGAGTTGGTAGGAGAACCGCGCGGTAAGCCTATCGAGCAGTCCAGCCTCCAGCCCGGTCACCAGATTGAGAGTGGTGTTCGAGCTGTCGACGAGGATGAGGGCTTCCCCCCCCGTTTCGGCGACGGCATTGGTGCTCTGTGTGAACTTCAGGGTATCCGTGATCCGCCACGAGAAATCGGCCCCGGCAAGGGCAGCGAGGCGCTCTTCGGTCGGACCATCGATGTAATCGGTAATGCGGTAAGCTGGACCCGCCTTGATCGACAGTTCCAGATCGTCGCTATCGAGAACCTTGTATCCAAACCCACCCGAAACGGCATAGCGGGCATTAAGCCGCTGACGGGTATCGCGTTCATATTGGGCAAGACCGTAAGCAAAAAGATTTTCGCCGATCTGGTATCGCGGCTCATAGACACCGAGGAACTGCTCTCGTGTGGTTACACCATCTCCGCGGCGGTAATCGACGGCGGCACGAAGCTTGTGAGTCCAGTCGATCCCTTCGCGCTCGAGCTTCAGGGCGGCGCTGACCCCGAACTCCTCCGTGTTTCCGGATGACTGGAAGGCACCGATCTGCCCTTCGCCGTGCCATCGCTCGAACAGGCCAGCCGTGCGGATCGCCTCTTCTTCCTGCGCCGCCTCGGCGGCGGCGATTTCCCGCCGTTCGGCGACAAAGGCATTCCACCGATCATCGATCTCCGCCTTGTCGTCCGGAAATGTCGCCCGCGCCGTATCGATCACAGCTTTCACCGTATCGCGGTTCCCGGTCTCGATCGCAGCGTCGATCATGGCGCGCACCGGTTCCGGCAATTCCGCCGATGCGGGGGCGGACATCACGAGGACCGGGACGACTAGCAAGGCGGGACGCGGGCTCATGCCGGTTTTCTTACAAATTCAATCGCGCAACCGCCAGCCCGTCCGGAAAATCCACCAGATCACTCCGGTGCACAATGCCAGAAAGCCGACCGTGAACCCCAGGGACAACGCTATCGAGAAGTCCGATTCACCCAGAAACGTCCAGCGCAATCCGCTCACCAGGTAGACGATCGGGTTGATCATCGCGACGGTCTGCCAAGGCTCCGGCAACAGGCTGAGGGGGTAGAAGGTACCCCCGAGAAAGGTTAGCGGCATCAATACGAGCAGCGGCACGATCTGCAATTTCTCGAACCCGTCCGCCCACAGCCCGATGATGAACCCGAACAGGGAGAAGCTGGCGGATACCAATACGATGAAGAGAAATGCGAAAAACGGATGGACGACATGATAGTCCACGATCAGCGCCGCGGTACCCATGATGATGCCAGCCAGAATCAGAGATTTGACCGCCGCTGCTCCAACGAACCCGACCAGTGTTTCGCCTACTCCGACAGGAGCGGAAAGCAGTTCGTAGATCGCTCCGGTGAATTTCGGCATGTAGATTCCGAAGCTGGCATTGCTGGTGCTTTCGGAAAGCAGGGTAAGCATCAGCAGTCCTGGCACGATGAAGGCTCCGTATTCGACTCCGGGCCCCAGTTCCATGCGCTCGCCCATCGCCGCACCGAATACGACGAGGTAGAGACTTGTGGTGATGACGGGCGAGAGAATTGACCCGAAGATCGTCCGGAACATCCGCATCAGTTCGTTGCGAAAGATTGCGAATGCGCCGCGTGCGTTGAAAAGGTCGCTCACCGGGCTTCCTTCCGGTGTTCCAGGAGATCGACGAAGATGTCTTCGAGCGTGCTTTCCCTGGTATCGAGACCCACGAAACCGACATTCGCCCGCGTCATCGCCTGCGCGAGTTCGGCAACGTCGCGCTTGCCCTTTCCAGTCCCGTCTCCGCCGCGATAGACCAGACGCGTTCCACCACCCTCCAGATGAACGGGATAATTCTTGGTGAATGCCGGCAGTCGGTCCAGGGGCGGGTCTAGAGTGAAATGCGCCTCCGTCCGGCCCAGCTTGGCCATGATGGCGTCCTTTCCGTCCACCAGCAGGATGCGACCCTTGTTGATGACTCCGACGCGGTCGGCCATCTCCTCCGCTTCCTCGATGTAGTGCGTGGTGAGTACGATCGTCACCCCCCGCTCGCGCAACATGTCGATCTGTCGCCACATGTCGCGCCTCAATTCGACGTCCACCCCCGCCGTGGGTTCGTCCAGAAAGAGGAGTTCAGGATCGTGAGCCAGCGCCTTGGCGATCATGACCCGGCGCTTCATTCCGCCCGAAAGCGCGCGGATCTCTGTATTGCGCTTGTCCCAGAGACTGAGGGAACGCAGCACCTCCTCGATCCTCGCTTCATTTGGCGGGCAGCCGAACATCCCGCGCGAATAGCGCACCTGCCGGTGGACCTTGTCGAACATGTCGAAACTGAGTTCCTGCGGGACCAGGCCTATGCGGCGGCGCACGGATTTCCATTGCTTCGCAATGTCCAGGCCGAAAGCCTCGATACGGCCGCCGGTGGGATTGACCATGCCGCAAACCGCCCCGATCAAGGTGGTCTTGCCAGCTCCGTTGGGCCCGAGAAGCGCAAAGATTTCGCCTCGGCGAATAGTCAGGTCGACCCCGTCCAGCGCCGTGACCCCGCCCTTGTAAGTCTTTTCCAGCCCGCGGATATCGAGAATCGGATCGGTCATCGTCGGCCCGACATCGGCGAGCTACCGGGCTTTTACAAGCGGCCTAGTCGTCGTCCGGGATCAACAGGCTGGAATCCCCGTAGGAATAGAAGCGGTAGCCCGCTGCGATCGCATGAGCATAGGCAGCCATCATGCGGTCCCGCCCCATCATTGCGGACACGAGCATCATCAAGGTGGATCTGGGAAGATGGAAGTTGGTCATCAGCCCATCTACCGCGCGAAAACGGTACCCGGGCGTGATGAAGATCTCGGTGTCTCCGGCAAACTGCGCAATTCGTCCGTCCGGGCGCGCCGCACTTTCCAGCAAACGCAAGCTGGTCGTGCCTACTGCGATCAATCGTCCGCCATCGCTCCGGATATCGTTAAGCCGTTCAGCAGTCGCCCCGTCGATCCGACCCCATTCGGCATGCATGACATGGTCGGCGGTGTCTTGTGCCTTGACCGGCAGGAAGGTGCCCGCACCGACATGCAGGGTCAGCATTTCTCGCTTCACGCCCACTTCGTCCAGCGAAGCAATCAGGCGGTCGGTGAAGTGGAGCGCGGCGGTCGGTGCGGCCACGGCACCGTCTTCGCGCGCGAACATGGTCTGATAGTCCTCTCGGTCGGCGGCGTCGGTTTCCCGTTTACCCGCAATATAGGGCGGTAGCGGCATCCTGCCCGCCCGTTCCAGAAGAACCTCGACAGGCTCTTCCCCTTCGAAACCAAGTAGGAAACTCCCGTCCGGACGACGTTCCTCCGCGATTGCCGACACATCGGCAGCGAATGTGATGCGATCGCCCTCTTTCACGCGTTTTGCGTTGCGGATGAAGGCCTGCCACCGCCGGAGGTCGATCCGTTTGTGCAACGTCGCACCGATCCGCGCATCGCCCCGTCGACCCTCGAGTTGTGCGGGGATGACGCGCGTATCATTGAAGACCAGTACGTCCCCGGCCCGAAGTATGCCAGGCAGGTCTAGCACGGTTCGGTCCGCAAGGTCACGATCGCCAGTGACGACCAGCAATCGCGCCGTATCGCGCGGCCGGGCCGGACGCAGCGCGATCAGTTCGGGCGGAAGGTCGAAGTCGAAGTCGCTGACGAGCATCGCGGGGCAGGCCGCGACGCGGCTATTCGCTCTCCGAGTTGTTCAGCATGTCGAGCGTAATCGCCTCTTCGCGAGCCGGGGCGGTTTGCGGCATCGCCTGAGGAACGTTGTCCGAAGCGATGCTCGCCTGAAGGATGCGGGTCGGGTTAGCTGGCGGCTCTCCCCGGGCGATGGCGTCGACTGCAGGCATGTTCGCGATGACCCGGCCGAAATTCGTGTACCGCTTGTCGAGCGCGAAGCGCGGGTAGAAAACGATGAAGAACTGGCTGTTGGCACTATCGTCACCCTGGGCACGCGCCATTGAAACGGTGCCTCGTACATGCGGCAGGCTGTTGAACTCCTCCTCCAGATCGGGGAGCGTACTGCCGCCCTGGCCCGTACCGGTGGGGTCGCCGGTTTGTGCCATGAAGCCATCGATCACGCGATGGAAGGGCACCCCGTCGTAGAACCCGTCCCGCGCAAGCGTCTTGATCCGCTCCACATGATGCGGCGCCCAGCGTGGCATGAGCCGAATAGCGACCCGTTCTCCTGTCGAAAGATCGAGAAGCAGGATATTCTCGGGGTCGTGCGCTATGTCGAAATCGACCTGAAGCGGCAGATTGCGCACCTCGGCGTTTGCCTGTTCCTGCGCCGCGACCGCAGGCGCGAGGTCGAGGTCCTGGGCCGCGGCGGGCGCGCTGGTAGCGAGGGTCAGGATGGCGGTAGCGACCGACAGTGCGAAATGGCGGAACATGAGTTCGATCCCGGAAATGTTCAGATAGAGCGAGCGCCTAATCGCCCCACGCTGACGTTTCAATGAACATAATGCGCGAACGCTTGGCTAGAGGCGGCCGCGCCGACCGAGTCTTTCGACCCGCATATCCACCTGAGCCTTCACGTCGGGCGCCACGAACGGAGCGATGTCACCACCGTATAGCGCAATTTCCTTCACGAGTTTGCTGGCGATCGGTTGCAGGGAAATGTCGGCCATCAAAAAGACGGTCTCGATGCCATTATTGATCTGCTGGTTCATGCCAGCCATCTGATATTCGTATTCGAAATCGGCCACCGCACGCAGGCCGCGAACGATGATGCTGGCATTCCGGTGTTCGGCGTAGGCCATCAGCAGCGCATCGAAACCCTCGACCTCGACATTGGGCAGCCCAAGACGCGCGACCTCGGCCTCGACCATCGCTATGCGTTCTTCGGGCGTGAACATGGGGTTCTTGCTCGGGTTGGTGGTGACGCCGATCACCAGCCGATCGACCAGCTTCGCCCCGCGCCGGATTATATCGGCGTGGCCGAGCGTGACCGGATCGAACGTGCCCGGGTAAAGACCGATGCGCTCGGCACTCAACGATCGCGCTCCACGACGAAGCGGGCGAGCGCTCGCAACACATCCGCCTCGCTGCCGTGCTGTGCGAGATGACCGATGGCCTGTTTCGACAAGGCTTGAGCCTGCGCGCGAGCATCCGCGATGCCCATCAGAGAGACGAAGGTAGCTTTTCCCGCCTGTGCATCCTTTCGAAGTGCCTTTCCGGCCAGCGCCTCGTCCCCTTCCTCGTCCAGCAGATCATCGGCGATCTGAAAGGCGAGGCCAATGTCGCGGGCGTAGTTGCGAAGGTGCGAACGGCTGTCTTCGGGCACCTTCCCGAGAATGGCTCCCATCTCCACCGCCGCACCCAGCAGCGCACCGGTCTTGAGCTGTTGCAGCCGCGTCACGGAATGCAGATCGTATTCCTGTTCGTCCGCCACGATATCCATGACCTGGCCGCCGGCCATGCCGTTGTGACCGCTCGCAGAAGCGAGCGCGCTTACGAGATCGGCCCGGACGTATGGATCGGCGCTCACCCTCGTGTCAGCGAGCAGTTCGAATGCCAGTGCATGCAGAGAATCGCCTGCCAGCACAGCGATGGCGTCTCCGAACTTGCGATGCACGGTCGGCTTCCCGTGACGCATATCGTCATCGTCCATGCACGGCAGGTCGTCATGGATCAGCGAATAGACGTGAATTGATTCGACTGCACAGGCGGCACGCACCGCGCTGGCCCTGTCCGCGCCGTACATCTGTGCAACGGTGACCAGCAGAAGCGGGCGTACGCGCTTGCCTCCGCCAATCGCGGCATACCGCATGGCCTCGACCAGCGGAGCACGCGAATCCACGGGAACGGGAAGGATCGCATCGAACGCGTCATCGACCTCACGCTGGATGCGCTGGAAACCGCGCCCGAGAATGTCGTCAGCCAGCAACAGTCCCACCGCGTCAGCCCGCGTCGAAGGGCGCGGTGGCGACGGGCTTGCCATCGGCACCGGTCACGATCTTCTCGATCCGCTCCTGGGCCGCGTCCAACCTGGCCTGGCAGTGACGGCGCAACGCCTCGCCGCGTTCGTACAGCGCTATCGATTCGTCCAGGGGCACATCCCCGCCCTCCAACCGTCGCACGACATCCTCCAGCGCCTTGAGCGCCTGTTCGAAGGTCAGGTCTGCGATTTCTGCGGGCTTCTCGTCCATCTAGGCTGGTTTGGCGCTCTCGATGGCGCGGGTCAACCGTCGTTGCACCGGCGTGGGGCTGGCGCTGTTCTTCGGCCCCGGCTAGAGGGCTGCGCCATGTCCGACATCACTCCCGAAACCGTCGAGGCACACGGCCTCAGTCAAGACGAATACGAGCGCGTCCTGCATGCCCTGGGACGCGAGCCGAACCTGGTGGAACTCGGAATTTTTTCCGTCATGTGGTCGGAGCACTGCAGCTACAAGTCGAGCCGCCTTCACCTCAAGAAGCTGCCGACCGAAGCGCCGTGGGTCATCTGCGGCCCGGGCGAGAACGCCGGCGTGATCGACATCGGCGACGGGCAAGCGGCAATCTTCAAGATGGAGAGCCACAACCACCCCAGCTACATCGAGCCCTACCAGGGCGCGGCAACGGGCGTCGGCGGTATCCTGCGCGATGTCTTTACAATGGGCGCACGGCCGGTAGCGAACGCCAACGCGCTGCGCTTCGGGCGCCCAGAACATCCGAAGATGAAACATCTCGTGCAGGGCGTGGTCGCCGGGATCGGTGGTTACGGAAACTGCGTGGGAGTGCCGACGATTGCGGGCGAGACGAACTTCCATCCCGCTTACGACGGCAACATTCTCGTCAACGCGATGACGGTCGGCATCGCCGATGTCGACAAGATCTTCTACAGCGCCGCCACGGGCGTCGGAAACCCGATCGTCTACGTAGGATCGAAGACCGGACGCGACGGCATCCACGGGGCGACAATGGCCAGCGCGGATTTCGGTGAGGATGCAGAAGCCAAGCGCCCCACCGTCCAGGTTGGCGACCCGTTCACCGAGAAGCTTCTGATCGAGGCGTGCCTGGAACTCATGGCCACGGACGCGATCGTCGCCATTCAGGATATGGGAGCGGCCGGGCTGACTTCATCCAGCGTGGAAATGGCAACGAACGGCAAAACCGGCATCCGCCTCGACATGGACAAGGTGCCCTGCCGGGAAGACGGCATGACGCCATACGAGATGATGCTGAGCGAAAGCCAGGAACGCATGCTGATGGTGCTGAAGCCCGGCAAGGAAGGGATGGCCGCGGCGATCTTCGAGAAATGGGAGCTTGATTTCGCGGTGATCGGCGAAGTCACCAATACGCAGCACATGGTTCTCGAATTCGGTGGTGAGGTGGTTTGCGACATTCCACTCGGCCCGCTCGCTGCGGACGCGCCCGAATATGACCGTCCCTTCATGTCGATGCACGACTACCTGGATTGGGCCGGCATCGCTCCGCTGCGCGATCGCCCCGATACGACGGATGTCGGATCGGATTTGCTGAGGTTGCTGGCAACTCCCGATCTTGCGTCGCGACGGTGGATCGCAGAACAATACGACAGCCAGGTCGGGGCGGACACTCTTCAGACGGGAGGGGACGCGGGCGTCGTTCGCGTGCACGGCACGCGCAAGGCTTTGGCGATCACCACCGACTGCACTCCGCGATATGTGCAGGCCAATCCCAGAGAGGGCGGCAAACAGGCCATCGCCGAAGCGTTTCGCAATCTGTGCGCTGTCGGTGCGCGTCCGCTCGCGGTGACCAACTGCCTCAATTTCGCCAATCCGCAACGACCCGAAATCATGGCGCAGTTCGTCCACGGGCTCGACGGCATGGGAGCGGCTTGCCGAGCGCTCGATTTCCCGATCGTCTCTGGCAACGTCTCGCTCTACAACGAAAGCAAGGCGACGGGCGGCGGCAGCGCCATCCTGCCCACTCCCGCGATTGGCGGCGTTGGCCTGATCGACGATTACGCCAAGATGATGACGATGGGCTTCAAGAAGGCGGGCGATACGATTTACCTGATCTGGCCCGAAGCCTGGGCGACCCCCGATCCGGAGCGTTCGCATCTCGGCAAATCGTTATGGTTGCGCGAACTCCACGACCGCGACGAGGGCCGGGCTCCTCCGGTCGATCTCGCCTTGGAGAAAGCGGCGGGAGAGATAGTCCGCCAGCTGATCGCGGACGGCCTCGTCAGCGCCGTCCACGACATCAGCGACGGAGGTATGGCGGTCGCACTGGCTGAAATGGCCTTGGCCGGCGGTCTCGGGGCGGATGTCGAAACCCACCCCGACTACACCGCCGCGCAATGGTGGTTCGGAGAGGATCAGGGCCGATATCTCATCACGGTCCCCGACACCGACGCACTCAATCGAAAACTGGCCGAAGGTACGCAGGACGAGAATCACGCCCGGGTCGGATTCCGGCGGCTGGGAATTGTCGGCGGCAATGACCTGTTTGGCGTTGCCCTGTCCCGTCTGGCCGCAGCGCGCGAAAGCTTCTTCAGCGGATGGATAAATGACTGAAACCCGCGCGTGAACGACGACGATCATCCCTTCCCTCGCTATCCGGTCCATTCCGATGCGGACCGCATCGCTATTGCGCGAACGGCGTTCGAGCGACTGGAAAACCGACGTTCCTGCCGCGCCTTCGCCACGACGGCGGTGCCGCGCGAGGTAATTGGATACGCGATTCGCGCAGCGGGAACCGCTCCCAGCGGGGCCAATCACCAGCCGTGGCATTTTGCTGCCGTATCGTCCGTTGAAACGAAGCAGCGAATTCGAACAGCTGCGGAAGAAGAGGAACGCCGCTTTTACGGCGATGGCGACATGACCGCGAAAGCCAGCCAGGAATGGCTCGATGCCCTTGCGCCGATCGGTGCCAACTCCAACAAGCCGTTTCTCAAAACCGCCCCTTGGCTCATCGTGTGTTTCGCTCAACGCAGCGGTGGCATTGAGGAAGACGGCAAGGCGCAGAACTACTACGTTACCGAGAGTGTCGGCATCGCGTGTGGGATGCTGTTGGCGACGCTGCACGAAGCCGGCGTGGCAACCCTGACGCATACCCCCTCACCGATGGGCTTCCTGCGCGAAATCTGCGAGCGTCCGGCTCACGAAAAGCCGGTCATGATCATTGCGGCAGGGATGCCGGCGAACGATGCGACCGTCCCCGGTCATGCGCTCAGGAAGAAGGGACTCGCCCGGATCGCAAGCTGGTTCTGACACCGGTCCAGAACTCCGGAAACCGGAGGCCGGCTTGCTTCCTCGCTATCGTTCCAACGTCGCCCAACCCATAAGCGGGTCGCGACCGGAGTAATCAGCCTGCGAACCAGGTATCCTCCCGGATTTCGAGCATTTTGAGAATGGCCGTCAGGTTTCCACGGTCAACCCAACCATTCGCCGCCTCGCGAGCCTTGGGCTTTGCGCGAAAGGCGATACCGTAGTCGGCCGCCTGCAGCATGGGAATGTCGTTCGCCCCATCGCCCGCGGCCATCGTAACCGCGCCGCCGCCGAGCGATGCACGTTCTTCTTCTAGCACGCGTCGCTTGGTCGCGCTGTCGGTGATCGCTCCGGCCAGATGGCCATTCAGCTTGCCCGCACTCACCTCGAGCCTGTTTCCCACGACGCGATCGAACCCGATCCGGTCGGCTACGACATCGGCGAAATGGTGAAAACCGCCCGTGACCAAAACAGTGCGACAACCGCGCGACTTCAGTGTCTCGACCAGCGTGCGGGCACCTTCGGTCGGCGTGATGCGCTCTTCCAGACAACGGGTTATCGCATCCTCAGGCAGCCCTTCGAGCAAGCTTACGCGCTCGCGCAAGGCACTTTCGAAATCGAGTTCACCCTGCATGGCGCGCTCTGTAATGCCGCTGATCTTTTCCTTGAGGCCCGCGAAATCGGCGAGTTCGTCGATACATTCCTGGCCGATCATGGTAGAGTCCATGTCGGAGACGAAGAGGTCGGGAACGCGAAATGCGTCGCGTGCGATAATACAATCGGCAGGGTCGAATGCGCTGGAAAGAACCCGCCGCAACAGCGGAACGTCATCCCCAGCGAACTCCATCTGCAAGACCTCCCCGCAGAAATCGAGCATTCCCGCATGGGCCAGGGGCATGCCGGCAACCTCGAGGGTATCACGCATCTCCTCCACCCGTGTTTCCAGCGTGGCCGGGTCTGCTATCAGCCGCACGATGAGCAAGGAAAAACCTCCTGTCGAGAAACCGGTCGCGCTCATCGCAGGGCCGACCGCCAGCGGCAAGAGCGATCTGGCCGTGCGGTTGGCACTAGCCCTGCGTGACGCCGGGCGGACAGCGGTAATCATCAATGCGGACAGTGCCCAGGTTTACGCAGACTTGCGCGTGCTGAGCGCTCGGCCAACCGAGGTCGAGATGCAGGATGTTCCGCATCACCTGTTCGGTGCCTGGGACGGGTCAACGCCCTGTTCAGCGGTCGATTGGGCGAAAGCCGCCAGGGGTGAGATCGACGATGCACATGCGAACGATACGATCCCGATCCTCGTCGGCGGTACAGGTCTGTATATCCGCACTCTGTTGGAAGGCATCGCGCCCGTTCCGGACATCGACCCCGAGATACGAACGAGCGTTCGCGCCATGTCCCGGGAAGACGCTTACACCGCGTTGAAATCCGAGGATCCCGATCGCGCGAGCAAACTGACCGGGACTGACAGCCAGCGGATCGCGCGCGCACTGGAAGTGGTCCGATCGACGGGACATCCACTTGGCGAGTGGCAAAAACGCAAGACAGGAGGCATCGGCAGCCGGGTTCAACTTCACCCGCTCATCCTTCTACCCGATCGGACAACGCTATACGAACGTTGCGATCGCCGCTTCCGGACCATGATCGCTGAGGGGGCAACCGAGGAAGTCGAAGCTCTGCTGGCCCGCGACCTCCCACCCGAACTGCCAGTCATGCGCGCCATTGGCGTGCCCGAAATTGTCGGCTGGCTGAACGGCGATTGGTCGCGCGACGAGGCTCTCGAACGCGCGTGCCGCGCGACGCGAAACTACGCCAAGCGACAATACACCTGGTTCGCCCGCCAGCCCCCTAAAACGTGGTCTAAAGCCCACTCACCCACCCTGGAACGCGAATTCGCAACTTTATTGCGCGTTTGAAGGTTGACTAGTTATTTTATGACGAATACGGACCCGTCTGGCAAGCGGTAGATGACCCGGCGCGAGTAATCGCTGCCGGGTTCGTTTTTTCTTACCGCGAGGCAAAGCTGGAAGCGGAGCGATAAGAATGTCCGACGAACGTAGCGGTGCGGCAATCCTCGTTGAAAGCCTCGTGCGGCAAGGCGTCGAGTTCGTCTTTGGCTATCCCGGCGGTGCGGTCCTGCCAATCTACGACGAATTGTTCACCGATCAGCGAATCCGCCATATTCTGGTACGGCACGAGGCGGGAGCGGCACACGCAGCGGAAGGCTATGCCCGATCAACGGGCAAGCCGGGTGTGGTGCTCGTCACATCCGGGCCCGGCGCGACGAACGCGATTACCGGCATCGCGGATGCCTATCTGGATTCGATCCCCCTTGTCGTCATCACCGGGCAGGTCGCAACCAACCTGATCGGGACGGACGCCTTCCAGGAAGCCGACACGATCGGACTGACGCGCCACTGTTCGAAGCACAACTACCTGGTGAAAGATCCGGCAGACCTTGCTTCGACCATCGAAGAAGCCTTCGAGATCGCTACCACCGGGCGCCCCGGACCGGTGGTGATCGACATACCGAAGAACGTGCAGGTCGCTACTGCCGATATGCCCGCAGGAGCCTCCTCCCGGCGCCGTCGCTACGCTCCGCAAACTGTCGGCGCGCCCGAGGAAATCTTGCATGCCGTGGAGTTGATCGCCGGGGCCGAGCGTCCGGTATTGTACACCGGGGGCGGCATTATCAATTCCGGTCCTCGCGCCTCCGATCTTCTGCGTCAGCTGCAACAGCGCACGGGGGCGCCGGTTACCTCGACGCTGATGGGTCTCGGAGCCTTCCCGGCCGATCATCCGGACTGGCTAGGCATGCTCGGCATGCACGGCACGCTCGAAGCCAACATGGCGATGAACCAATGCGACGTCATGGTCTGCATCGGCGCGCGGTTCGACGACAGGGTCACAGGCCGACTTGAAGCCTTTTCCCCGGGATCGAAGAAGATTCATATCGATATCGACCGCGCAAGCATCAACAAGGTGGTGCCGGTCGACCTCGGTATAGTCGGCGACTGCGCTTCGGTGCTGGAGCAGTTGCTGGAGATATGGGGCGAGCGCCGCACCGGCGATATCGGCGAATGGAAAGCGCGGATCGCCGGTTGGCGCGCGCGCGACTGCCTCGCCTATCCCGAACGCAAGGACGAGATCATGCCTCAAAAAGCCGTCCAGCGTCTGTTCGATCTGACCCGCGAGCGCGATCCCATCATCACTACCGAGGTCGGCCAGCACCAGATGTGGGCAGCGCAATATTTCGGTTTCATGGGGCCGAACAAGTGGCTCACCAGCGGCGGTCTCGGCACGATGGGCTACGGTCTGCCCGCCGCCATAGGGGCGCAGCTCGGCAACCCCGACAGCCTCGTGATCGACATTGCCGGTGAAGCCTCGATCCAGATGAACATCCAGGAACTTGGCACCGCGGTCCAGTTTCGACTTCCGGTGAAGGTATTTATCCTCAACAACGAGTATATGGGTATGGTTCGCCAGTGGCAGGAACTGACCTACGAGAGCCGATATTCGAACAGCTATTCCGACAGCTTGCCGGATTTCGTGAAACTTGCCGAAGCCTATGGCTGGAAGGGCGTCCGCATCTCTTCCCACTCGGAACTGGACGAGGGCATCGCCGCCATGCTGGATCACGACGGTCCGGTAATCGTCGATTGCCATGTGTCGAAGGACGCAAATTGCTTCCCCATGATACCGAGCGGTGCGGCGCATACCGACATGCTTCTTTATGGCGACATGGTTGCGGGCACGATGGAAGACGAAGCAAAGGCCCTGGTGTGACATGAAGATCGAGCATCGCCATGCCGAACGGCACGTCCTCAACGTGACTGTCGACAACGAGCCCGGCATCCTCGCCAAGATCACCGGTCTGTTCACCGCGCGCGGTTACAATATCGACAGCCTTACAGTAGCCGACATATCGGAAGACCATCATATCAGTCGCATCACCGTGGTCACCAACGGGCCGCCCCAGGTCATCGACCAGATCATGGCCCAGCTCGATCGGCTCGTGCCGGTCCACAAGGTCGTCGATCTTACAGAGGAAGGTCCGCACGTCGAACGGGAACTTGCCCTGATAAAGGTGCGTGGTCGCGGTGATGACCGTGTGGAAGCGCTGCGCCTGGCAGATGTATTCCGCGCGCGCCCTGTCGATACCACGACCGAGAGCTTCATCTTCGAGCTCACCGGCCCGCCCGACAAGATCGACAGCTTCGTCGCACTGATGCGTGAGATCGGTCTCGTAGAGGTCGGACGCACGGGTATCGTCGGAATGATGCGCGGGAGCCAGCCAGCCTGACATTTTCGCCCGCACCGGCTTGACTGCGGGTATTCAAACTCACCATCGAAACCGCGAGATACGCCGGTGCGTAGCGAAGCGGCCAGCGGGGAAAATAGTATGAAAGTGTATTACGACGCCGATTGCGACCTCGACCTCATTACTGACAAGACCGTTGTCGTTCTGGGATATGGCAGCCAGGGCCATGCCCACGCCCAAAACCTGCGCGATAGCGGGGTGAAGGACGTTCGGATCGCCTTGCGCGAGGGATCCGCGACGACGAAGAAGGCCGAAGCCGCCGGTTTCGAAGTCATGTCGAATGAAGACGCGGCCAGGATTGCAGACATTCTGATGATCCTCGCCCCCGACGAGCATCAGGCGAAGATCTGGGCGGAGGATCTCAAAGGCAACATGAAAGCCGGAGCCGCCCTCGCCTTCGCGCACGGCCTCAACGTCCATTTCGGCCTCATCGATCCGACCGACGATATCGACGTGATAATGATTGCTCCCAAAGGCCCGGGGCACACGGTCCGCAGCGAATACCAGAAGGGCGGCGGCGTCCCCTGCCTGATCGCGATCAACCAGGATACGACCGGCAACGCGCACGATATCGCCCTCGCTTATGCCAGTGCCGTTGGCGGAGGGAGATCGGGCATTATCGAAACCGATTTCAAGGAAGAGTGCGAAACCGATCTGTTCGGTGAACAGGCCGTGCTGTGCGGCGGCATCAGCAACCTCATCATGGCGGGCTTCGAGACGCTGGTGGAGGCTGGCTACGCGCCGGAAATGGCGTATTTCGAATGCCTTCACGAAACCAAGCTGATCGTCGACCTGCTGTACGAAGGCGGCATCGCCAACATGCGCTATTCCATCAGCAACACTGCGGAATATGGTGACTACCATACCGGTCCGCGCATCATCACGGACGAAACCAAAGCGGAAATGAAACGTGTGCTGGACGATATTCAGCGCGGGAAGTTCGTGCAGCGCTTCATGCTGGATAACGCCATAGGCAACCCCGAGATGAAGGCTGCGCGAAAGCGTCAGGACGATCATCCGATCGAGAAGACCGGCGCGAAACTGCGCGCCATGATGCCCTGGATCACAGCCAACAAGTTGGTCGACAAGGAGAGGAACTAGTCCGCTGGGTGTCGCTCACCCGTGTCGGAATACGCGAGAAAACCGTTGTCGCCGCGGGCGGCTGTTGTTCCAGATGTAATCAATTCGGTACTTTACCCGCGATCACCACGCCGATAGCATGGATCAATGACGCCCGCCTCGCGCCTCACCCTACTTCGACTTACGCGCCCTTAGGCGTGCTACTTTGCCCGTTACGGCGGGACGACGCCTAAGGGCTTTCCAACCTTCGCTCATTTCGCTGGTTGCATTCCGATCAGCCGGTTTAGTCGAACGAGGCCGCTTTCCCATGCCCATGCTCCGTAACCCGGCGGCGAAATATCGCCCCTTTCCCCAGATCGACCTTCCCGATCGGCGCTGGCCGAACCGGACGATCGACCGGGCCCCGCGTTGGCTCTCGACCGATCTTCGCGACGGTAACCAGTCGATCATCGACCCTATGGATCGCGCGAAGAAGACCCGCTTCTTCGATCTTCTCGTCGATGTCGGTTTCAAGGAAATCGAGATTGGTTTTCCTGCCGCCGGTCAGACCGAGTTCGAGTTCATCAACTGGCTCGTCCACTCGGACAGGGTGCCCGAAGACGTGGTTGTCCAAGTCCTGACCCAATCGCGAACGGACCTGATCGGAAGGAGTTTCGAGAGTCTGGAAGGCGCGCGCGAAGCTATCGTTCATCTTTACAATGCAGTCAGTCCTGCCTGGCGCGACATCGTCTTCCGCATGAGCCGCGAGCAGGTACGCCAGATCGCGGTGGACGGCGCGCGAATGCTGGTGGACGAGGCCGCGAAACGCCCCGGCACGAAATGGCATTTCGAATATTCGCCCGAAACGTTCTCGACGGCCGAACTCGATTTCAGTCTGGAGGTTTGCGCCGCGGTTATGCAGGTCGTTGGTCCAACCAAGGACTGGCCGATCATTCTCAATCTGCCGGCGACGGTCGAGGCGGCAACCCCCAATATCTACGCTGACCAGATCGAGTACTTCTGCCGCAACCTTCCAGATCGGGAGGCCGCGATCATATCACTGCATACGCATAACGACCGCGGTACAGGGGTGGCGGCTGCGGAGCTTGGACTGATGGCTGGTGCTGACAGGATCGAGGGATGTCTGTTCGGAAACGGTGAGCGAACGGGCAATTGCTGCCTCGTCACGATGGCCCTCAACATGTATACGCAAGGGCTGGATCCGAAGCTGGATTTCTCAGACATCGACAGCGTTATCGAGACGGTCGAATACTGCAATGAACTGCCCGTTCATCAGCGGCATCCTTACGGTGGGGAACTGGTCTTCACCGCGTTCTCCGGCAGTCACCAGGATGCGATCAAAAAAGGCCTTGAAGCGCAGGAAGAGCGCAACGACGAATACTGGCGTGTGCCCTATCTGCCAATCGATCCGGTGGATCTCGGGCGCAATTACGAAGCCGTGATCCGGGTCAATTCCCAGTCCGGCAAGGGCGGGTTCGCCTGGGTATTGCAACAGGATCAGGGGCTTAAACTGCCGAAAGCCCTGCAATCCGACTTCAGCAAGCACGTCCAGCATCTTGCCGATAGCCTTGGCAGGGAACTCGATGCCGATGATATATGGCGGTGCTTCCGACAGACCTACTACCTTCAGGTTGACAGAAGAAAGTTTCGTCTCGTCGACTATAACGAAAGCAGGGCAGCCGATGGAACGCGCGTTTTCGCCGGCACGGTTGAAATCGATGGCGAAGAGAAGCGGGTTTCCAGCAAGGGCAGCGGTCTGATCTCGTCCGTTCTCGCCACGATCGGGGACAGTTTCGGCCTGGAGTTCGAAGTTGCCGACTATTCCGAGCACGCGTTGCGGCACGGCGTGGATGCGCGGGCGGCAGCCTATATCGAATGGACTGCGCCCGACGGCAGAAGCGGCTGGGGCGTCGGGATCGACCAGGACGTCGCGACGGCCGGCGTGCGCGCCATCCTGAGTGCCGCCAATGCAGTAGCGCACGGACCGGGGACGCCCCGCTTCTAGGGGAAAGTCGCTAGTCGACCGTTTGCCATATCGCGGCGGGAGATATGCAACATGCTTGGCCAGTTCCGTAACCGGCCAAGAGGTCATCAATGCTCGAGCATGTCATACTGGGTGGCACCCTTCTGGTGGCGGCCGTGTTCGCGACGCTCTACTTCCGGCGTCATCGCCTCTGGCTGAACGCGCGACAATCGGCGCGCAGTTCCCTCGCGCCAATCGACGGTTTGCCAGCTGGTATCTGGAGAACCACGGCAGACGGTGATTACATCTACGTCAACGCTGCCTGGCTCGAGATGACGGGTCGCGATGATGGCGACTGGCAGGGAGACGGCTTTACCTCGGCTATCCATCCCGACGACAGGGAGCGGATCAGGCGGAAGTGGAAGGAATGTATCGAGCAGCATGCGAAGTTCGACGAGGAATTTCGTTGGCGACGACCCGACGGATCGATAATCTCGGCGCTCACCCTGGGGGCGCCGGAATTCGACGGCAATGGCGAAGTCGAGGCCTTTGTCGGCATCACTATCGATTCACGGCACTCGAAAGCTCTCGAGAGTGACCTGCGTGCCGAGCTTCAACGCACGGAAGCCGCGGCGGCATCCAGGGGCACCTTCCTGGCCAATATGAGCCACGAAATTCGCACGCCGTTGAAAGGCGTCGTGCGCTTCACCGAATTGCTGCTCGATTCAGATCTGACCGAGGACCAGCGCAACCAGGTCCACCTGATTGCCGATTCGGGAAAGGCCATGCTGCAGCTGCTAAACGACATTCTCGATGTCGAGAAGATTGCACCCGGCCATGCGGGGATCCCACCAGAACCGACCGATCTCCGCCAGAAATTGCGGCACTGCGCCAAGATGCTAGAGCCGATGGCGCGAAGCAAAGGCCTGCAACTCAGCGTCTTCGTCGACGACGCCGTGCCTCAGACCGTGTTGCTGGACCGTTTACGGTTGCGGCAGGTCGTCCTCAATCTCGTCGGCAACGCCCTCAAGTTCACGGAGGAAGGGGGCGTCGATCTTGAAGCGCGTGTCGAGACAACCTCTCGCGGACGAGACATCATCGTTTCGGTTATCGATACCGGCATCGGCATTGATGAAACCAAACTCGAAACGATCTTCAATCCCTTCATGGATGAGGACGATCCGGTAGCCCCGAGACAGGGTGTCACGGGTTATGGCCTTACCATCAGCAGCCAACTCGTCACGATGATGAAGGGTCGCATCACCGTTCATTCGAAACGCGGAGTGGGAACCAACTTCACCATCCGCCTTCCCCTTGAGGAAGTCGAACCAGAAAAGGTTGCGTTTGCACCCACTTTATTCCCGCAGACCGAAGGACTCAGGCACCTTTCCGGCGCCCGCGTACTCATCGCCGAAGATCATGCGATCAACCAGCAGTTGATACTCGCCATGGCGAACGCCTTGGGCCTGGACGCGGTACTCGCAGGCAATGGCGTCGAGGCGATAGAAGCGGTGACGCAGGCCGAACGCGGGGGATGTCCGTTTCACGCCGTGCTGATGGATGTGGAAATGCCCGATGTCGATGGGCTGGAGGCAACGAAACGCTTGCGCGCGCGGGGGTTCGACGCCCGCAAGCTCCCCGTCATTGCGCTTACGGCGAAATGCTATCCGGAAGACATAGCCGCCTGTACCAGGGCCGGAATGCAGTCGCACCTCGGCAAGCCTGTCACGACAACGGCTCTGGCGCGCGAACTGACCCGGTGGCTGTCCCCGGCACGCGATGTCTTCGCCGAGCGTCCCGATTACACCGGCGCTGCGGATAATGATGACCTCCACGAACGGCCGACCTTCGCCAAACTGCAAAGCCGGTACCGCGATCGAAAGCTGCGGCTGGTGTCGAGCATGCGCGCCGTTCTCGATACGGATCCAGGGCAGATCGATTGGGAAGACCTGGCTTCCGAATTGCGCAAGCTTGCCGGAGTTGCCGCGAATTTCGGAGATTCGGAACTGGGGGAAGCGTCGCGCCGGCTCGAGCGTCGTCTGAAGACGATAGACGAGCCTCATCTGCGACAGCGCGCCCTGCAGCGGGAGTGGCCCCGGTTCGAAGACGCCGCCTGACATCGCCACGAACTACCCGGGCGGGATGTTCGGCTTGCGCCAAGCGCAGCGTCTGTCGTGGGCGGTTGGACATTCGAGTTTCGGGTGCCGGCAAGTCCGAAGCAGACGACAGGCAATTTTTCCGCCGGGCGATCTTCGGGGCGGCGCCTTTGCCCTTTTCAAGGCGGACACGCTTCCGCTATCCGATTGCCATGCAAGCCCGTCCCGCAGTCCTCGGAATCGAAAAGTCGCTCTCGGGGAAAGGGTGGCACTGGCGCGGTGGCAACATGGATCTGGGCAGCGGCGACGGCGCTCTGGGAGAGGATATCGTCACCCAGCTCCTCGTCTCCAGGGGAGTAAGCCGGGACACGCTGGATCAGCACCGGACGCCCTCGCTGCGCGACTTCCTGCCGGATCCCTCGCAATTTCGGGACATGGACCGCGCTGCAGAACGCATCGCCGAAGCGGTTATCAGCCGGGAGACCATCACCGTGTTTGGTGATTACGACGTCGACGGGGCAACGAGTTCGGCACTGCTCATCCGGCTGCTCCGCATGCTCGGCCACGACGCGCGTCATTACATTCCGGATCGCTTGCTGGAAGGCTACGGCCCGAGTGGAGAGGCCCTGGTCCGGATCGGCGAGGACGGATCGAGCCTGATCGTCACCGTCGATTGCGGCGCGATGGCGCATGAAGCGCTGGCGATGGCACATGATGCCGGAATAGACGTGATCGTCGTCGACCATCACAAATGCAGTGCCGACCTTCCCCGTACATACGCGCTGGTCAACCCCAACCGCCTCGACGAGAACGACGTTGCCGCCAGTCACGGCCATCTCGCCGCGGTCGGCGTCGCATTCGTGCTTGGCGTTGCGGTCGTCCGCACCTTGCGGTCGCGCGGTTTTTTCGAGGACAGGGCAGAGCCCAACCTGATGGCCCTGCTCGACCTGGTGGCGCTGGGCACCGTGGCTGACGTGGCGGCGATACGCGGACTCAACCGCGCTTTCGTCGCTCAGGGGCTGAAGGTGATGGCGAAACGTGCCAATATGGGGATGGCGGCGCTGATCGATGCGAGCCGCCTCAAGGCGGCGCCGAGCTGCTCCGATTGCGGCTTCGCGCTGGGGCCGCGGATCAATGCCGGCGGGCGGGTAGGCGAGGCCACCCTCGGCGTTCGACTTCTCACCACGGAGGATCCGGACGAGGCGCGCGCCATTGCAGAGCAATTGTCGCAACTGAACGAGGAACGCCGCGCGATCGAGGCGGCGGTACAGGAGGAGGCCGAAGCCCAGCTTGCCAAACAGCACAACCGCGCTGTCGTGTGCGTGGGCGGTAGCGGATGGCACCCGGGGGTCATCGGCATAGTCGCCGGGCGGATCAAGGAGAAGACCGGCAGGCCGACGATCGTGATCGCGTTCGATGCGGAGACCGGGGAAGGCAAAGGCTCGGGCCGCTCGATCGCCGGCGTCGATCTCGGGGCGGCGATCATCGGAGCGCGAGAGGCCGGCTTGCTGAGAGCTGGCGGCGGTCACGCAATGGCAGCGGGTTTGACGGTTGCGGCCGACAGGATCGATGCCTTCGCGGACTGGATGGAAAATCGGCTGGCAGATGCCGTAGCCAAAGCGAGCGCACAACAATCGATACTGCTCGACCTTGCGCTGGCGCCGGGGGGCCTGACGCCGGCGCTTGTCGAAACGCTCGATAGCGCGGGTCCGTTCGGCGTCGGCTGGCCTGGTCCAAGGGTTGCCGTAGGCCCCGTCCACCTCGTGAAAGCAGACATCGTCGGCAACGATCACCTTCGTGTAATCGCGGCAGGTCGTGATGGCGCGAGCTTCAAGGGGATCGCCTTCCGCGCCGCATCGAGCGATATGGGACAGGCGCTGCTGCACGGGGCGCGGGGGCGCCGGCTATGGCTTGCTGGTCGCGCGAAGATCGACGACTGGGGAGCCCGCCCCGCTGCCGAGCTTCACCTGGAGGATGCGGCGTGGGCCGATTGATACCCCATCGCTCTGCCTCTGGCTCGCATGGGGCTTGACCTGCCCCACCCCGCCTTCTAATTGCGCCCCTCGCATCGCGGATGGCCCCTTCGTCTAGCGGTTAGGACGCGGCCCTTTCACGGCTGAAACACGGGTTCGATTCCCGTAGGGGTCACCAGCGATGCACGATCTGCCTGATGTGGACGCACGACGCCCTCCATCCGGCCCCTTCGTCTAGCGGTCAGGACGCGGCCCTCTCACGGCTGAAACACGGGTTCGATTCCCGTAGGGGTCACCAGGCGAGAAACTTCCGGCAAGACAGTCCGGCAGGCGTCAGAGCCGGCTAGCGTGCCGCTGGCAATCCGGATGAATTTGTCCCAAAGGCATGCGTCGATGAACGGACGCTATCTCCCCGTATCCGGTATTGCTCTCGCCGTTGTCAGCGGCGTGCTCCTGATTGTCGCCGGAATGGATTTCTGGCTTGTGCTTGCCGCCGTCGGCGTCTGGATCGTGTCGCTGTGGGTCAGCGCCCCTCCCCCTCCTCCGCCTTCTGCCAGACGCGAAGAAGGGCTTCAGCTGACCCGTTCCGGCATTCGCGACATTATCGAGAATTCAGGGCTGCCCGTCATGATGCTCGATACCAATCGCATCATCATCGCCAACGCCGCTGCGCGCGACGCGATCGGAGCGCATGTGATCGGGCAGGATGCCCGCGTGGCACTGCGACACCCGATGGCTGTCGATCTGCTCGGACGCGAAGGGGGCGGCAGCGTGACGGTGCAAGGGCTGACCGGACCGCGGAGCAACTGGCAGATGACGCGCCAGATCATAGACGAGCGTTACAGTCTCGTCGAACTCATCAATCGGACGGCAGAGGCCGATATCAGCCGGGCTCACACGGATTTCGTAGCCAACGCCAGTCACGAACTGCGCACGCCGCTTGCCTCGATCATCGGATACATGGAAACGCTGCAAGACGAGGGCGACGAGATCGATCCGGAGCACGCCCGTCGCTTCTACGCAACCGTCCTGCGCGAGGCACGCCGGCTCGAGCACCTGGTCGAGGATCTGATGAGCCTGAGCAGGGTCGAGGCTGAAAAGCACGACCAGCCACGCGAGGTCGTCGATCTTGTGAGCCTGGTGCGCCAGGCAGCGCGCGATGGGGCCGGCTCGGAGCGGTTCGAACGGGTGGAATTCGAGCTGCCCCAAGGCAAGGTCGACGTGCGCGGCGAAGGGCGGCAACTCGAACAACTCGTACGCAATCTGGTGGACAACGCCCTTAAATACGGAGCGCCGGGCGAACCGGTGACCGTCTCTATCGAGGACGGCCCCAGGGATACGACGCTGCTGCGTGTACGCGACCGCGGGGAAGGGATTGCTGCCGAGCACCTTCCGCACTTGACGCGCAGGTTCTACCGGACCGATCCGGGCCGCAGCCGCGCGGCAGGGGGCACCGGCCTTGGCCTCGCCATCGTCAAGCATATCGTGGAACGGCATCGCGGCCGCCTCGATATCGACAGTCGGGCCGGCGAAGGTACGGTTGTGACCGTACGCCTCCCGCTCGCAGGGGCGGCATAACGAGCGTTCCGGCTGACTTTTTCAGTGCTTTCGGACAAAGTGTAAAATTACTGTCATCAAATGGTCATACCGGGCCGGTCGAACAGTTGTGACAACGGGCTGACCGATTCATGTGCCGAATGCTACTTACTTCGTTGGTGGCGACCACCATGCTCATACCGGTCGCCGCCACCGCGCAGGACGAAGACCTGTCTGCAATGCGCGATCAGATCGCGGCGATGCAGGCTGAGATCGCCCGACTTCAGACCAAGGTCGAAAATCTCGAGCAACAACGGCAGTCCGCAGAGCGCCAGCCGAACGGCCTGGTTGTCGTTGACGCGCTCGATCCTGCGCCGGTCGCGCAAGCCGTGCCGATATCTCCCTCGACCGATCTCGGATTCGGTGCGGCTCTCTCTGCAGAGACCGAGGAAGGCTGGTCCTTCAAGCCATTCGGTCGGCTGCAATTCGATGCCGGTACCACGGCCCTCCCCGATGGCCTCGCCCTTGCCGACGGATACGGCAGCGAACTACGGCGTATCCGTCTCGGTGTTGCCGGAGACATGCCGGGCGGTTTCGGATACAAACTCGAAGTCGATTTCGCGGGAGGCGACGCCGAAATCACCGATGCCATCCTCACCTACGAAACGGGGGCGGCGGAACTCACCGTCGGTCAGCACAACAATTTCCAATCGCTGGAAGAACTCACCAGCAGTCGCTTTTCGAGCTTTATCGAACGTGCAGCCTTTACCGATGCCTTCGGCTTCGAGAGGCGGCTGGGCCTTTCGGTGCAATACGGAGTCGGCGACGTACTTGTGCAGGCCGGGGTATTCGGCGACAATTTCGATGATCTGCCGGACAGCAATAGCCGCAGCTTCGATGCGCGCGCCGTTTACGCACCGCAAATTGGCGGTGCGCAGCTGCATGTAGGCGGATCGCTCCATTTTACAGAACTCAATGGAGATGACAGCGTTCGCTACCGCCAGCGTCCGCTGGTCCACTTCACTTCGAACAGGCTGCTCGATACCGGTAATGTCGGCGCGGACAGGGAATTCGGAACCGGTCTGGAGGCAGCAGCGATACTCGGTCCGCTTCACTTCGCCGGGGAAGCGTTCTGGCAGAGCATCGACCAGTCCGATACATTCACCGCGGCTGATGATCCGACCTTCTTCGGGGGATACGCCGAGATTGGATATTTTCTCACCGGCGAACGGCGCGGCTACAAGGGGGGTAAATTCGATCGGACCCAGCCTCTCGCTCCCGTTGGCGAAGGCGGCATCGGCGCTGTCCAGCTGGTCGCGCGGTACGACAGGCTGGACCTGTCGGATGCCGGCATAACGGGCGGCATCCAGAATGGCTTTTATGGATCGCTGATATGGGTGCCGACGGACTATACACGCCTGATGGTCAATTACGGACGGCTCGATTATCACGACGCGCCCCGCCCCCTGCCATCGGGTGAACGCGATTACGCTGCCGACGTCGTCGGTGTGCGGGCGCAGGTCGATTTCTGACTACGCCGTACTGTGCCGATCCCGCCGGTGACACGGACAGATTCGTGTCGCATGGCCGTAACACTTCACTCCTACCTGCCAGCACGACTACCAGTAAGGGACTCATGATGAAATCTGTGAAACTCGCCGCCGTCGCCCTGACCGCCCTCGCCGTTGCCGCCTGCGGATCCCAGCCGGGGTCAGAGGGCAGCCGCGATGCGATCGCCGCAGTCGGTTCTTCGACCGTCTATCCGTTCGCGCGCGTCGTTTCGGAGCGGTTCACCGATGCCTATCCCGAATACCCTTCGCCCAAGATCGAATCGACCGGAACGGGTGGTGGCATCAGCCTTTTCTGCCAGGGGGTCGGGGCCGACACGCCAGACTTAGCCAACGCATCGCGCCGCATGAAGGCCAGCGAATTCCAGACCTGTCAGGATAACGGCGTGACCGATATCAGCGAAATACAGGTGGGCATGGATGGCATCGCCTTCGCTTCGTCGATCGACGGGATCTCGATGAACCTGACGCCCGAGATCGTCTATCGTGCGCTTGCCGCGAATCCGTATGGGGAAGAGCAAACCGCCGAAATGTGGTCCGATGTCGATCCCTCGCTGCCGAATAAGCCAATTCTCGTCTACGGGCCGCCGTCAACCTCGGGCACGCGCGACGCGCTTGAGGAACTGATCCTGCTGGCCGGCTGCGACGCCAATCCGGCAATGGCGACGCTGAAGGAGCAGGACGAGGACCGGCACGATGCCGTCTGCACCGAGATACGTTCCGATGGGAAATATGTAGATCAGGGAGAGCAGGACAATCTGATCGTCCAGAAGATCGCCGGCAATGGCGATGCAGTGGGCGTGTTCGGCTATTCCTACCTCGAGGAGAATCTCGACCGGATCAAAGGTCTGTCGATGAACGGGGTAGAGCCGACCTACGAGAACATCGCCTCGTTCGATTATCCGGGTGCGCGACCACTCTACGTCTATGTGAAAAACCAGCACATCGGAATCATTCCCGGGATGCAGGAATTCCTCGATACCTGGGCACAAAACTGGGGCAAGGGCGGTCCGCTTGCGGCGGTAGGGCTTGTCGCAAATCCTGACGACGTTATGGCGCGCATGACTTCCGCCGCGACCGAGCATCCCACACTTTCGGCCGGCGACCTGAACTAGGAGCCGGACAGCCCCGACATGTCGCCAGCCATCTCGCTTCTCATAGCCCTGGGGCTTGGGCTTGCCGGATGGTTGGTGGCCCGTCGGCGCGCCTATCGCTTCCTGCAGGAATCGCAGACCGGACGCATTGCCGCCCTTCCGAACTATCACGGCTGGTACGCGGCGCTCTGGATTGCCGTGCCGATGGTGCTGTTCCTTCTCGTCTGGGAAGCGGTATCGGGCCAGTTCGTCCTCGCTCACGCGCTTGCCAGCCCCGAAGCGAGAGCCCTGCCGGACAGCGGCCTTCTTCGCGACCGAATGATTTCGGAAGCCTACAATCTCGCTTCCGGCGCATCGACCACCGCCTATTCCAACGAGGCGCGCGCACTAGCCGAACCGTTTCGCGAGGCGATGCTGCGTTATGATCTCATCGGGCTTGCCATCGCCGTCATCATCGCCGGGGCAGGTGCGGCCTGGGCGTTTCTTCGCCTTCGCCCCGAAGCGAAGGTCCGCACGAGGGTGGAACGAATTGTCCTGCTGGGTCTGCTGCTTGCTTCACTTGTTGCCATTCTCACGACGCTAGGGATCTTCGTTACCCTGGTTTTCGAGACATTCCGCTTCTTCGGCATGATTTCGCCCATCGATTTCCTTTTCGGAGCGCAATGGAACCCTGATCCGATGAGCAACGCGGCCAATCCGGACCCGAACCGGTATGGCGCGATCCCGCTGTTCTGGGGAACGCTTTTCATCGGCGCGATCATAGCCATGATCGTCGCCATCCCTTTCGGTCTGATGAGCGCGATCTATCTGACTCAATACGCCAGGCCGCGCCTGCGCCGGTGGGTGAAGCCGGCCCTCGAGATCCTGGCGGGGGTTCCGACCGTGGTCTACGGGTACTTCGCCGCCCTTACCGTGGCGCCGGCCATTCGCGACCTTGCCCTTTCTATGGGGGTCGACAATCCGAGTTCCGAGAGCGCTCTGGCCGCAGGTCTCGTCATGGGAATCATGATCATTCCCTTCGTCAGCTCGATGGCGGACGATTCGATTGCGGCAGTCCCGCAATCGATGCGCGACGGGTCGCTCGCAGTAGGGGCGACGACGAATGAAACGATCCGCCGCGTACTCGTGCCCGCGGCCCTCCCCGGCATCGTCGCCGGAGTGATGCTCGCCGTTAGCCGCGCGATCGGCGAGACTATGATCGTGGTCATGGCTGCCTCGACAGCTGCCAACCTGACCGGAAACCCGCTCGAGGCGATGACGACCGTAACGGTTCAGATCGTTGCGTTGCTTACGGGCGAGGGTAGTTTCGATCATCCTGCCACGCTGGCCGCCTTCGCGCTTGGCTTTGTTCTGTTTCTGGTGACGCTGGCCTTGAACTTCATCGCCCTGCGCGTGGTAAGGAGGTTCCGCGAAGCCTATGAATGACACATCCGCCTCGACCGTCCCGCCCACCGCGCCTACCCGAACCGTCGCTTTCGAGAAGCGGCTGAAGAAGCGATACGCGGCGGAAAGGCGCTTCAAGATGATGGGGCTGGGCGCCGTCGTATTCTCGATAGTGGTGCTCGTGTTTCTTCTCGTTACGATGACCATAAACGGTCTTGGTGGTTTCCAGCGCGCAGAATTGTCAGTGCCGGTGGATCTGTCGCAGGCGGCGCTCTCGATCGACGAACCCGTAACGAACGCCGACGAAGCTATTTCCTCCCTGCAGCGGCAGGGTCTGCCCGAAGTCGTCCAGTACAGTGCCTCCGAAGCACTCGGAGACGAGGCGGCAGATCAACTGGCCTCCGATGCCTGGCGTGTCGTAGCCGACGAGATCGTCGCCGACCCCTCTCTGGTCGACGAGAGCCGAACCTACTGGCTCCCCGCCAGCGAAGACCTTGCTACTGCGCTGACAGGTTCCGGCCAGACGAATCTGCAGCCGCTGGCGCGCGAACTGACAGCCAATGGCGCGCTGGCTGACCGCTTCGATCCTGGGTTTCTGACCCGTTCCGACGCAACCGATCCGCAAATGGTCGGTATCTGGGCCGCGTTGAAGGGATCGATCCTCACGATGATCGTCACCCTGGCGCTCGCCTTTCCCATTGGGGTTCTGGCCGCGCTCTATCTCGAGGAATACGCTCCGCGAAACAGGTGGACCGATCTGATCGAGGTGTCGATCAACAATCTGGCGGCGGTCCCGTCGATCATCTTCGGGCTTCTCGGTCTGGCGGTGTTCCTCGGCCTGTTTCCCAACCTTCGCTCGGCTCCGGTCATAGGCGGCATGACGCTTGCGCTGATGACGATGCCCGTCATCGTGATTTCCGGTCGCAATGCGATCAAGGCCGTGCCACCGTCGATCCGCGATGGTGCGCTGGCTATCGGCGCGAGCCCGGTGCAGGTGGTATTCCAGCATGTCCTGCCCCTCGCCCTGCCCGGCATTCTGACCGGCACGATCATCGGCATGGCCCGGGCGCTTGGGGAAACGGCGCCCCTGTTGCTGATCGGGATGCGCGCCTTCGTCGCCACACCGCCCGAAGGCTTTACCGACAATGCGACCGTCCTGCCCATGCAGATTTTCCTCTGGTCCGACGAGATCGACCGCGGCTTCGTCGAACGCACGAGTGCAGCAATCATCGTGCTGCTCGCATTCCTTCTGCTGATGAATGGTTTGGCCATTTATCTGCGCAACCGTTTCGAAAAGAGCTGGTAATGCAACAGACCGACGACTTCACAATGCCGTCGAGCACCCCGATCGAGGCCGAGAATGTCGCGCCGGGCGAGACAAAGATGCGCGCCCGCGACGTCTCGGTCTATTACGGGAAAAAAAAGGCGATCGACGAGGTTTCGATCGACATTTTCACCGAATTCGTCACGGCTTTCATCGGGCCTTCGGGCTGCGGAAAATCGACATTCCTGCGGGCGTTGAACCGCATGAACGACACGATATCCTCCGCCCGCGTGACCGGCTGCATCGAACTCGACGGGGAGGATATCTACTCTTCGGACATGGACGTGGTCCAGTTGCGAGCCCGCGTCGGAATGGTTTTCCAGAAACCGAACCCCTTTCCGAAATCGATCTATGACAACATCGCCTATGGCCCCAAGATTCACGGGTTGGCGCAGAGCAAGTCCGATCTCGACGAAGTGGTCGAAAAGAGCCTGCGCCGCGCCGGTCTATGGGAAGAGGTAAAGGACAGGTTGAGCGATTCCGGCACAGCCCTGTCCGGGGGGCAGCAGCAGCGACTGTGCATTGCGCGGGCCATCGCGGTGGAACCCGAGGTTATCCTCATGGACGAGCCATGCAGCGCGCTCGATCCGATTGCGACGGCCAAGATCGAGGAACTCATCGACGACCTGCGCGGCCGCTACGCCATAGTGATCGTTACGCACTCGATGCAGCAGGCGGCGCGTGTTTCGCAACGAACCGCCTTCTTCCATCTGGGCAATCTGATAGAATACGGACAGACTTCGGACATATTCACCAATCCGCGTGAATCGCGGACGCAGGATTACATTACTGGCAGGTACGGTTGACGATGGAACACACGGTAAAGGCGTTCGACGAGGACATCACTCGCCTTCGCGGTCTTATCGCCGAGATGGGTGGTCTGGCCGAGCTTGCCATCCATCAGTCGCTCGACGCCCTGGTGCGCGGCGACGAGGATCTGGCGAAGGACGTCGTCGATAACGACGCCAAGCTCGACAAGCTCGAAGCGGAGGTGGACGCGATGGCTGTCCGCATACTCGCGTTGCGCGCGCCGATGGCTGATGATCTGCGCGAGATCATTGCCGCTCTGAAGATCGGTGGCGTGGTTGAACGGATCGGCGACTATTCCAAGAACATCGCCAAGCGCGTCGGCCGGATCGAGGGGCGGACGCGGTTCGAACCGCTCCTGTTACTTCCCGCGATGGGCGAGGTCGCGTCTGAGATGGTGCACGACGTGCTTACCGCCTACGCGGCCCGCGACCCCGTAGTCGCAAGGGAAGTCATCGAGCGCGATGCCAAGGTCGATGCCTTTTACGATTCGATCTTCCGCAACCTCGTCAGTCACATGGTCGAAAATCCGGCCACCATCAGCAGTGCGGCGCAGCTGCTGTTCATCGCCCGCAATCTCGAACGCATCGGCGATCACGCTACCAATGTCGCGGAGATGGTCCATTACGCGGCGACCGGATCCTACCCCGACGATATCGAGCGCTGACACGAAACTGTCAGGGAAATGTCATAGACGCTCGTCCGCACTTACTTGACGCGACGAACTGGGCTCTTCTCATGACTGCTCCGAAACTTCTGCTTGTCGAAGACGATACCGCCCTTGCCGAGCTGCTCGAATATCGCTTCGGCAGTGAAGGATACGATGTGCGCGTGACATCCGATGGGGACGAGGCGCTGATCCTGGCGGAGGAGGACGTACCCGATCTCGTCATTCTCGACTGGATGATCGAGGGTACGAGCGGTATCGAGGTTTGCCGGCGCCTGCGACGGGAAAAGGCTACTGCCCACGTGCCCATTATTATGCTCACCGCGCGCGAGGGAGAGGACGATCGTGTCCGCGGCCTCGAGACGGGTGCCGACGATTACCTGACCAAGCCCTTTTCTCCCCGCGAGTTGCTAGCGCGCGTCGCAGCCGTCCTTCGCCGCGTGCGTCCCGCACTGGCCGGAGAGACGATCGAAGCCGGCGATCTGAAACTCGATCCCGTCGCGCATCGAGTGGAACGTCGCGGAAGGCAACTGCAGATGGGACCGACGGAATACCGGCTCATAAAGTTCTTCATGGAGCACCCCCGCCGCGTTTTCTCTCGCGGGCAATTGCTCGATTCAGTCTGGGGAACGGGCAGCGAAATCGAAGAGCGAACCGTGGACGTCCATATCAGGCGGTTGCGCAAGGCTATTGCGGTGGAGAACGCTCGCGACCCCATCCGGACAGTTCGTTCGGCTGGTTATGCGCTGGAACCCGTATGACCTTTTTGCAACAGGTGGCACTATAGTGACCAGAGCGTTTTTAAACATTCGTTGTTTCAACGCATCAGAATGGCGGAATCAAGGGATTTTCGTTCGCCGCCGCTAGGCAACACATCAACGCAAAGGGCCTTTTTTCCGAAACCGATCAGGCTTTTGAGGCTTCACATGTTCGCAGGCTTACGCTAATGCAGCATTCGCATCGAAAACACACCCCCGAATGAATGAGGGCCAATAATGAAGAAGATTCTCTACAGCACCATCGCCGCGAGCATCCTCGTCGGATCGACCGCGTCGGCCGCTAACGCTGCTCCCGTTCTCGAGCGTGACGGTGCTCCCGTCGCCGCCGAAGAGAACGCCGGCATCAGCAGCGCCCTGCTGATCCTTCTGTTCGCTGCTATTGCAGCTGGCATCGTGATCCTCGTTGAGGACAATAACGATGATGAAGACCTGCCGACCAGCCCGTAACGGTTAGATCGGAGTTGAAAACATCAACCCCCGCTTCGGCGGGGGTTTTTATTTGTCCGGCGACCAGTCCGGCTTTGTTTCTCCGCCCCCTTATCGACATGTGCTGAATGCGGCTGATCGACCTTGATCCAGGTGAAGATGGTCGGCGTGCGCCGCGTTGTAATCGGGTGAAAGGACGGTGCCGAAACTGAGACACGCGGCATCTCGAACCACATGCAGGAACCTCGCTTCGCTACCCTCCTCCTCCCAACCCTCGAGCAGACTGATACGCCGACCGTCTTCGAGCTGAAAAGCGGAGATATCGATGGCATTACCCGTTGCGTGTTCGCTCCAGCGACCGGCTGGGGCGCCATAAAGTTGGCGACAGTTATAGGTACCCAGCTGTTCGACGGTTCGAACGGGCGATCCGAAAAGACGTTCTGCTGCGGGCTGCACGTTCTGACTGATCCAGACGACGAGCCCCGCGGCTGTGGCACAGGTCATCTGCGGATGCCCATTCAAGGGAATATCGGGTACGATTATCCTGTCGATGCGACGACATTCCCCTCTCCCGTAGCGGGTAGAGGCTCGAATGACACGGCGCTGCGGTCGAGAACCTGCCGGCACTGCGCCGGATCTTCTGCCAGGGACGCAAGTTTCCCTTCGGTCGTCCAGCCTCGCGGATCGCGCAGATCGAGCGGCGCCGTGGGGTCATGCTGCGGGTGGTCGGTCAACCAGGTTCGAGCGGCCAGAAACAGCGCGGCGATGGCAAGAAGCGTGATCGCATGGCTATCGGTTCTGGGCGGGTCTGGCCACTTGCGTCGGATCATCAATGAAAGTCGCGCGATTTGGGGATGACCCTCACATCGCGCGGATGGCCCTGATGCCAACCGCATTCGCGATTGCCGGCAGGGGGTGGCTCCCATGGTTCGACGGTTTCGGCCTTCCGATAGGGATCGTTCGCGCCCGTCCGCAGATCGTCACGTGGGTTGAGCTTGGAAGGCAGCGGCGAATTGACATGGTCTGCCCGCGCGACGGGGGCGTTGAGCAGATCGTCCGACAGGCGATGCAGTTCATGTGTCGCATCGGTCATGTGGTGAGCTATGACATGGATCACCTCGTCGTCGTACTCGACCCGGCCGCGCACTTCCATCAGCCGTGATCCCATCACAACCGTGCGCTGCCTTTCCTTCAGGTCGGGCCAGACGACCAGATTGATGACCCCTGTCTCGTCCTCCAGCGTGATGAAGCATACCCCCTTGGCGCTGCCAGGTCGCTGGCGGATCAGCACCACGCCCGCGACATGCACCATGGAGCGGAACTTCCGGTTCCTGAGATCGCAGGCGCGCACGAAACCGCGCTCGGCCAGATGCGGGCGGAGAAAAGCCATGGGATGCGCCTTCAAACTGAGGCGCGTTGTCTGGTAATCGGCAACCACCTCTTCCGATAAAGGCATTCGCGGCAGGAAGGCGCGGCCCTGCTCCGCCCCCTCGTCGCGCTCGTCCGCATGGGCGAACAGCGGCAGGTCTGCCGCTCCCGTCAGACTCCGCGCATCCCATAACGCCTGCCGCCGCGTCAGATCGAGCGATCCGAAGCAATCCGCGCTGGCCAACCTCTCGATATGCGCGGGGCCGACCTGCGCCCGATCTCGCAATTCGGTGACGTCGCGATACAGCCCGTTGATCGCACGTTCGGCGATGAGTTGCGCTGCAACGTGTTCGGGCAGGCCGTCCACCTGCCGCAGACCCAACCGCAGGGCTATATGTCGGTCCTGGCGTCCATGATCGGCCACATCGCTGTGCACCATGTCGGCGTGCAGTTTCTCGAGCGTGCAGTCCCAGTCCGAATGGTTCACGTCCGCGGGCAGCACCTTCACCCCATGCTCTCTCGCATCGCGCACGATCTGGGCCGGCGCGTAGAAGCCCATGGGCTGCGAATTGAGCAACGCGCAGCCGAAAGCCGCCGGGAAATGGCATTTCAGCCAGCTCGACACGTAGACCAGCAGCGCGAAACTGGCCGCGTGACTTTCGGGAAAGCCGTATTCGCCGAAACCGCGTATCTGGTTGAAACAGCGCTGGGCGAAATCGCGATCGTACCCGCGCTTGACCATGCGCTCGACCATCATATCCTGCAACTCGTCAACCATTCCGCGGCTGCGGAAGGTCGCCATGGCCTTGCGCAGACGATTGGCCTCTGCACTGGAGAATTTCGCGGCGTCGAGCGCGATCTTCATCGCCTGTTCCTGAAAGATCGGCACACCGAGCGTACGCTCGAGAATACTGGAAAGCTCGTCCGGCGCGCCATGCCGGGGCGAAGGGGCGGGGATGACCACATTCTCCTCCCCCCGGCGGCGCTTGAGATACGGATGGACCATGTCCCCCTGGATCGGGCCCGGCCGCACGATCGCCACCTGAATGACGAGATCGTAGAATTCGCGTGGACGCAGGCGCGGCAGCATGTTCATCTGCGCGCGGCTTTCCACTTGGAACACCCCTAGCGAATCGCCCTTGCGGAGCATCGTGTAGGTTTCCGGATCATCGCGCGGCACGGTGGCGAGAGTCAGCCGGCGATCGTGGTGATGCTCCAGCAAGTCCAGACACTTGCGGATGCAGGTGAGCATGCCCAGGGCCAGTACGTCGATCTTGAGGATGCCAAGCGCTTCGATATCGTCCTTGTCCCATTCGATGAAGCTGCGATCGGGCATGGCGCCATTGCCGACCGGCACCGTTTCGGTCAACGCACCCTGGGTCAGGATGAACCCCCCGACATGCTGCGAAAGATGTCGCGGCATTCCAATCATCTGCTCGGTCAGCTTGAGAACACGCCTGAGATGCGGATCGGTCACGTCCATGCCCGTTTCGGCGGCGTGCTTCTCGCTCACTTCCTTGCCCCACCCGCCCCACACGGTCTTGGCCAGCGCGCTGGTCACGTCCGCCGACAACCCCATCGCCTTGCCCACCTCCCGGATCGCCATGCGCGGGCGGTAGTGGATGACCGTCGCGGTCAGCCCGGCGCGGTGGCGGCCATATGTGTTGTAAATATACTGGATGACCTCCTCGCGTCGTTCGTGCTCGAAATCGACGTCGATGTCGGGAGGCTCCTTGCGTTCTTCCGAAATGAAGCGATCGAACAGCAGGGCATGGCGAGCCGGATCGACGCTGGTGATTTCCAGACAATAGCATACGGCGGAATTGGCCGCGCTGCCCCGCCCCTGACACAGGATCGGAGGATCGCAATTCCGGGCAAAATCGACAATGTCCTTGATGGTAAGGAAATAACGCGCGAGGTCGAGCTTGCCGATCAGCGTCAACTCGCGTTCCAGCGTCTTGGCAACACTGTCGGGCAGGCCGTTGGGATAGCGTCGTTTTGCACCCTCCCAGGTCTGCTGGACCAGGTAGTCCTGCGGGCTCATCGCTTCGGGGTAGATCTCGTCGGGATATTCGTATTTCAACTCGTTAAGGCTGAAAGAGCACATATCCGCCACTTCGCGCGTTGCCGTGATGGCGTGGGGCCAGCGAGCAAACAGAGTTTCCATTTCCTCGGGACTTTTCAGGTGCCGCTCCGCATTGGCGTGAAGCAGGTGCCCGGCCTCAGCGACCGTTGTCTTGTGGCGAATGGCGGTCATCACGTCCTGCAGGGGCCGCCGGTCGGGCGCGTGGTAGTGCACGTCGTTGGTGGCCAGCAGTTCCAGCCCGTTGGCGCGGGCCAGCGCATCCAGACGGTCGATCCGCGCCTGGTCATCTCCGCGATAGAGGTAGCTTGCGGCCAGATGCCGCAGCCCCGAAAGGCCGCGGGCAAGGTGCGGCAGGACGTCGGAGAGCGTACCGGACACCGCTTCCTGCCGGACGGTCCCGTCGAGCGAAACGACATTGCTCGCCCATCCCGGCACGGTAAAGCGTTCGGCGAGGTCGGCAGGCGGCAGCACGGCAAGCTGCACCCCTTCGCAGTGGTCGGCCAGCATCGGCAGGCTGATGTCGCACACGCCCTTTTCCTGCCACCCTCCGTCCAGCGTACCCATCCGACCCGCGGAGATCAGCGTACATAGCCGGCCATAGGCTGCGCGATCGGTGGGATAGGCGAGGAATGCCAGGCCTTCGACGGTTTCGATCCGGCAACCTATCACCGGAGTCAGTTTAAGCGTCGCGGCCTCGGTATGGACACGCACCACGCCCGCCAGCGAATTGACGTCGGCAATGCCGATGGCATCGTAGCCCAGCGCACGGGCGGTCAGCACCAGATCGACCGCATCCGACGCACCGCGCAGGAAGCTGAAGCAGGAAACCAGGCCCAGTTCGACGAACGACGCACGGGGCGGCGCATCGATGCTTTCGGGATCAAGCTCTATCGTACGCTTGGGAAGGAGGTCGCTATCGGGCACGCGAAGGCCCGCTATGTCATTCGCATGCAGGCAGGGACGAGGAGAAAGGGGAACCGGATCACGCGGTCAGTTCCTCCACCCGTTCCTTCACCGCAGCCAGATCGGCGGCGAACAGGCGCTCCTGCTCTTCCTTCGCAGCGCCATCGAGCCGCAGCAGGTAGGACGGGTGGGCCGTCACCCACAATTCGCTGCCATCGTCGAGCGCGATAGGTTCCCCGCGCACCTTGGAAATGCTGACCGTCTTGCCCAGCATCCCGCGCGCCGCGCTGGCCCCCAGAGCCAGGATGACCTTGGGCTTCACAATGGCGCGCTCGGCTTCCTGCCACCAGCGGCACACGTCGATTTCCTTGGCCGTGGGCGACTGGTGCAAACGCCGCTTGCCACGCTGGACATATTTGAAATGTTTGACCGCATTGGTGACATAGGTGTTGCGCCGATCGATCCCGGCCCGTTCCATATGCGCGTCCAGCACCTGCCCGGCAGGACCGACGAAGGGGCGGCCGGCCTGGTCCTCCTGATCGCCCGGCTGCTCCCCCACGATCATCAGCGCAGCGTCGTTCGGACCTTCGCCCATCACCGCCTGGTTGTCGAGTTCGCCGATCGGGCACTTGCGGCATGCGTGGATCGCCTTGTCGATCGCCTGGAGCGTTTCAGGTCGCTCCTCGAATTCCAGCGTGCCTGCTTCCACCATCTGCGCCTCCCGGTTCTGCGCGCCCGCCACCAACTCGGGAATGAGCGAGGTTTCCGGCATGTTCTTCCAGTACTTCCGGGGCATTTCCTTCAGCATCGCCCCGATCTTCAAACGCGCGGGATTGAAGATGGATGCGTAATATTTCCGCCAGAGATCTTCCGCAGGATCACCCTGCGGCGCATCCGATTTCTGCGCCGGCGGTCCTTCCCGCACGATTTCGCCATCCCAGTGCAGCGTTCCGCGCGGCGTAAGGATCGACCAGTTCATGTTAGCGAAGCGACGCACGAAAAAGCCGGCATTGGCGCGCACGATATGGTGGTCAGGCTCGAACCAGGCCACATAATGCTCGCTTCCCCCGCTCTCGTCCTCGACCATGCGGAATCGCACGAAGGCGTGCATCTTGTGGCTGTCGCGGCGCACAGCCTTGTCCAGTTCCTCCAGCCGGCGCACTTCGCTATCGGCCTTGTCTTCCAGCAGGCGGGGTTGCGACTGCAGTCGCCAGAGCAGACTGTACAACAGCGCGAACCGCTCGGGATCGGAATGCAGCGCCGCGTTCTTCGCCAATGCGACGAACCGCCTGCTCGCGCGTACCGGGCGATCGGGATCGTCGGGAATGGGCGCGCGTCGGTCGCCGTGACTGAACAGGGAGGCATTGCCACCCGGTTCGACCCAGGCCACGCGATCGGGTGGGACGTCGCATTGCACCAGTTGCCGCGCCCGATCGCGCCAGAAGGCGAAATCATCGCTGCGCGGCATGTGGACGACGAAATATGTGCCGAGCCTGACGTGGCTGAGCGACGTCATGCCGCGAACAGTTCGAGCTGTTCGGACTTCGGCGCCAACAAGGTTCGCAGGTCGGCGCGGTCGGTCAGAAGAGTCGGGCGCCAGTCCGCGGTCACGATGAAGGCGCGAACCTTGGCGACCGATACTGTAAGCTTTGCAACATCCTCGAGCCGCAGGGTACGGTGGCGACGAGCGGCGATGATCTGGTTGACCGCCTTTACCCCCAGACCTGGTACGCGGAGCAGCATCTCACGTGAAGACCGGTTCACATCCACTGGAAAACGCTCGCGAAACTTGAGCGCCCAGGCGAGTTTGGGATCGATATCGAGCGGCAGGTTTCCGTCAGCCTCGGTCGCCTGCATGACTTCCTGCGCCTCAAAGCCGTAGAACCGCATGAGCCAGTCCGACTGGTAGAGCCGATGTTCGCGAACGAGCGGCGGGCGCTTCAGCGGCAACACCGCGCTCGCATCGGGAATGGGACTGAATGCCGAATAATAGACACGGCGCAGGCGAAAACCGTCGTAAAGCCGGCTCGCCCGGCCTACGATATCGGCATCCGTCGCGGCATCGGCGCCTACGATCATCTGCGTAGATTGTCCGGCCGGGGCGAAACGCGGGGCATGCTTGAACCGCTTCTTTTCATCCCTCGCCTGCCGGATTGCCATTTTCATGCCGCCCATCGCGCCTTCGATCTGGCGTGCATTCTTGTCGGGGGCGAGGCGAGTCAGTCCCGCATCGGTAGGCAATTCGACGTTGATGGATACACGATCGGCGTAAAGGCCCGCCTGGTGAACCAGGTCCGGATCCGCCTCCGGAATGGTCTTCAGGTGGATATAGCCGCGAAAATCGTGATCTTCCCGCAGGATACGCGCGGTTTCTACCATCTGCTCCATCGTGTGATTGGAGCTTTTTATGATGCCGGAAGAAAGAAACAGCCCTTCGATATAGTTGCGCCGGTAGAAGGTCAGCGTCAGGTCGGCTACCTCCTGTGGCGTGAAACGCGCACGGCGGACATTCGAACTCTTGCGGTTGATGCAGTAGTGACAATCGAAGATGCAATGATTGGTCAAAAGCACCTTCAGCAGGGAGATACAGCGGCCGTCGGGGGCGTAGGCGTGGCAGATACCCATGCCTTCGGTCGACCCGATGCCCTTGCCACCCGAAGAGTTTCGCTTGGCCGTACCGGACGAGGCGCAGGACGCATCGTACTTCGCCGCGTCGGCGAGAATTTCCAGCTTCTCCATGATGCCTGGCTGACCCATATGTTCTACATACGTTCTTATCCTTGACTTGCCTAGGGGTGTCCGTCTGATTTTCGTTGCTTGGCGGAACGGGGCGACGGACCGCGTATTTGATGGCCATGGATCGTCTTTTTCGTGGTCTCGCCGTCCTGCTGCTGGTGTCTTCATGCGCGCGGGGTGCCGCAGATGAGGAGGAGATGACCGATCAGATTTACATGGACGATCAACTCGATGGTGGTCTGACCTCTCACCGCGTCGAGCCATCTTCCGGTCCGGCGGACGAGGCGCCGATCCTTCACCCGATCAATTACGACCAGTTCGCTCCGCTGCTCGAGGCAGGAACGGGGTGCAGCTTTTCTTCGGCGCGGGGCGAGTTGCTGCTGGTCAGCACCGCCTCCCCTGGTGCGATCGAGGGCGCGAAGGGCGTCGTGGATGCGGGGAACGGCCCTTCGATCGTGCGTTCGCTCGCAGGCGGTGGATACGAAGCCTTGCGAAAGGGTCCAACCTTTTCAGACGGTTCGGTGTTTTCAATAGAAGTCGTTCGAGGGCCGGGCGATGGTCAGCCGGAGGAAATCGAAAGCACTGTCTGGCCTGCCTCGCTTATCGTGCGAGTGGAAAAGGGCGGTTCCGTCACCTACGAAAACGGGCAATGGTCGTGCGGGGCGTGAGGGTCCGAAAAGGGGCGATGAGGGGCAGGCCGGGCGCGATCAGGCGCACAGCCCCTGCATGAACCAGTCGGGCATCCCGCCCCTCCCATCCCCCGCCAGACCGGCGCGGTAAATCCAGTAGCGACGCCCTTCGCCATCCTCGATCCGATAGTAGTCGCGCAGCCTCGTCGATCCCTTTTCACGCCACCATTCGGGCGCGATCCGCTCCGGCCCCTCGACCCGCGCCACATCGTGCGTGTCACCGCGCCAGCTGAAGCGGCGAGGATAGCCATCGGGACTGGCGTAGAGCACCGAGATCCGCTCGGGTCGATCGAGCAGCTTGAGTGGCCGGGCATGGAAGGCGAGTACTTCCTGCGTCGCCCTTTCGGGTTCGAGCGGAGGCTGCCAGCCCTGTGCGCGTTCGGGGATATGGCTCGCCTTCAGCACGGGACGCTGCACCGCCTCGCGGCCAAGCCGCACGGTCAGCCGGTCGATGCAGGCGGCGAGCGAGGTGCCGTGTTCTTCCGCCGCGGCTTCCAGATCGGACTGCGCCAGCGACAACGGTTCCGACCAGGAGGCACGAAGCCGCAGCATCTCGATTCCGAAACCGGCATCGATATCGTCGAGACGGTCGGCGAACAGGCGGCAGACATGCGCGCCGTCGCGGGTGGCGACAGCCAGTTCGAGCTCGCGCAGCACCACCTCGCCATCCACCCGCCACATGCCCAGTTGCAGGCGGCGCGCGCCCTCCCCGCGCGCCTCCAGTTCGCGCACCATGTCGGCGGCGAGATCTTCCACCACCTTGTCGAGCAGCGGGCGATGGCGGATCGGTTCGAGCAGCCGCCGCTGCACCAGCGGGGCGGCGATGGCGACCACCGGCAGCAGCGGCTCGGGCACGCGGCCCATGATCTGATCGAGCCGGATCAGCGGATTGGCAGCGGGTGAGCGCCGGTTGCGAAAGCGGCGCTGGATAGCATCGCGTCCGGCGCGCCCTTCCTCCACGTCGGCGATGTCGCCCAGCCGTTTCAACCCCAGCCGCTTCAGTACCAGCAGCACGTGGGTATCGAGGCGCAGCGCCGCCATCGGCAGGTCCGACAGACAGGCGCGCATGTCCTCTCCGGCCGCCAGGACGGCACCCGGCGGCCCGTAATGCGCCAGCGCCCAGGCCGCGCCCGCCGTAGGTGCGATGGCCGCGCGCACAGCCAGTCCGCGCGCCGCGCAGCGATCATGCACATCGGCGAGAAGCCGCCGTTCTCCGCCGAAGAGATGCGCCACCGCGCTGACATCGACCAGCACGCCATCGGGCGCGTCGAGCGCGCTCCACGGACCCCAGCGTTGCGTCCAGACGGCGAAGCGTTCGAGAAAGGCGAGGTCGCCGGCCTGATCGGACGGGCGCACCTCCAGCTTTGGATAGAGCGTACGCGCATCGGCCAGCATCATGCCGGGCGCCCCGCCCACGGCGCGGGCGGGCGGATTGGCGGCGTCGATGCGAGGGCCGTGCGCGGTTTCGGTGACGAGCACCAGCGGCGCGGCATCCACCCCTTCCCCCGGGGCGCAGCCTTCGGCGTGCCGCCAGCGATCGAGCGCGAGCTGCGCGCACCAGATCGCCATGATCCGTCGCCGGCCCGATGCCGGATCGACGGGTTGGTGGAGAATAGGCATCACATGCTCGCAGTCGCCTGCCCTTCGCCTCCCCCCGCGCTGGCGGGCGCGGGTTCCGACACGGAGCGGGAAGCGGGCAGCGGCGGTTCGGCGGCCAGTACGTGCCCGTCCTCCCGCAGCGTCCATTCCCCGGGCGCATAGCCGCGCGCCCGAAACAGCTCGGCAGACCAGGCCGGCTTGCCCGGGGCGCCGATGTTCCAGCGCGGCGGGGCGGAAGGTGCGCCGCGCATACGCCAGCGCATCCGCGCCGAACTGAGATCGGGCGTCGCATCCAGCCGCACGAGATAGAGCGGGACGCCATGCTTTTCCGCCGCCAGGCTGAGGCGGCGAGAGGCGGTGAAATCGAGCGCACGCGGATTGCCCGCGATCTCTCCGATCACGAAGGCCAGATCGCGGCAGCGCATCCCCTCTTCCAGCGCGAACAACGCATCCTCGGGCGTGTCGGCGCAGACATGGATCAGCCGGTGGCGCAGCGTTTCGGGCAGGCCGGCGCGATAGGGGCGCCCGGTCAGCTTGCGCGAGCGGGCGTCCTGCACCCACAGCACGCTGCGTTCTTCCAGCGTCTCGGGCTTGCAGGTGCTCAGGCCGTCGAGCGCCAGCGCCACAGCGGCGCCCGCCCCGCTCGCCCCGTTGCCGGGAGCAAAGATCTCGCTGTGCAGCGCAAGCCCCGCAGCCGGTCGCCAGCGCGGGTTGCGCGCGACCGATGCCAGCTCCGCTGCCTTGGGTAGCGTTGCCAAATCCATGTCGAATCGACTCCTTCGTTCTCTTTATGTTCCCAACATGGCAGCCTGACAAGGCAGTGTGGCGGATGGTCCCGGACGGAACCGAAAACGTCGCCGCCCCGTTGGGAGGGGCAAAGGAGAACACGATGACAGCGACCCCCGAACTGAAGGAAAAATTCTGGAAAGCCCTGGCCGACAGCCCCTACCTGTTCCTGCAACTGGATAGCGCCCCCGACAATGCGGTGCCGATGACCGCGCAGCTGGACAAGGATGCCAACAGCGCGATCTGGTTCTTCACCACCAAGGATCATTGTCTTGCCAATGGCGGCCCCTCCACCGCCACCTTCGCCGGCAAGGGCCACGAGATGTTCGCCCGCTTCAAGGGCAACCTGACCGAGGAAACGAGCCGCGAGCGGTTCGAGGACCTGTGGAGCAAGCCGGTCGAGGCCTGGTTTCCCGGCGGGAAGGACGATCCCAATCTGCTGATGCTGCGCATGGATCTGGGGCAGGCGGAAATCTGGAACAGCGATCTGGGCTTCGTCGACAACGTGAAGATGCTGATGGGCTTCGACACGCGCGAGGAAGGCCGGGAGGAACACACCGAAACCACGCTCTAGCAGACACCAGACGCGAGACGCGTTCGTCACGCGCGTGGGCCGTCGCTCCATACCGGGGCGGCGGCCCTTTTCGCACCCGCTAGGCGATGATCGCGGGAAACAGTCCGGTAACCAGGATGATCGCCACCGCCAGCGGGCATAGCCACGCCAGCAGGAAGCGCCACAGCGCGAAGACCGGGCGCGAGAGGCCCGTGGTCGTCTCCAGCAGCCGCCGGTCCGCCCGCCAGCCGATGAAGATCGAGGTCAGCAAAGCGCCCAGCGGAAGCATGATCTTGCCGGTGAAGCCGTCCACCGTATCGAGGATGTCGGTGTCCGCGAACAGCGACCACCAGCCCAGCGGGCGCACGTCCGCCCACACGTTGTAGCCGAGCAGGCAGGCGACCCCGATGAGGAACGCGCCGATACCGAAGACCAGCGCTGCCTTGTGACGGGTCCAGCCCAGTTCGCCGATCGCCCACGCGGTGGGCACTTCCAGCAGGGAGATCGAGCTGGTGATCGCGGCCACCAGCACGAGGATGAAGAACAACATTCCCACCAAAGCGCCGGCAGGCATGGCCTCGAACGCGAAGGGCAGGGTCTGGAAAACCAGCGTCGGCCCGGCGGCAGGGTCGAGACCCACCGCAAACACGATGGGAAAAATCATCAGGCCGGCGATCAGGGCGACGGCCGTATCGGCAAAGGCGATGGCCAGCGCCGTCGACCCGAGCCGGGTGCCCTGGCGGATGTAGGAGCCATAGGTGATGATGCCGGCAACGCCGAGCGACAGCGAGAACAGCGCCTGGCCGAGCGCCGAATTCATCACTTCCGGCTTCAATGCGGACCAGTCCGGCGTGAACAGGAAGGCCGCCGCCTCCCCGATGTCGCCAACGAAGGCTCCGTAGATGGTGATGCTGATGAGCAGGACGAAGAATGCCGGCATGAGGAAAGTCGCCGCCTTCTCGATCCCCCCGGAGACGCCGCGCGCCACGATGTAGAGCGTGCCGCCCATGAAGGCAGCATGCATCGCCAGCAACAGGCCGGGCGAGGCGAACAGGTCGGTCAGCCGCGTCGCGATCTGCTCTTGCGATTCCCCGGCGAGAGCGCCCCGGAAAGGGTCGCCCGCGGCAAGGGCACCGACGAAATCGCCCGCGAACACGCCGGCGTAATACAGCACCCAGCCCGCGACCACCGAATAGAACGAGACGATCAGAAACGCGGCCAGCGCGCCGATCCAGCCGAAGATCGTCCATGCCGGCGATACGCGCGATTCCCGCGCGACCCGGCGGATCGAGCCGACCGCGTCGGTCTGCCCCGCGCGGCCGATGAATATTTCCGCCAGCAGGAGCGGCAGGCCCAGCAGGACGACGCAGCCTATGTAGAAGATGACGAACGCCCCGCCCCCGCTCTCGCCCGCCAATGTGGGAAAGCGCCACAGGTTGCCCAGCCCCACCGCCGCGCCGATGGCAGCGAGGATGAAGGCGGAACGGGACGACCAGCCGTCCCCCGTGGTGGCGGTTGCGATGGCCATGAAAATGCGTCCCTTCCCCTGTCGCCCGGCCGGGCTTTTGCTTTCCATTGCAACTTTTGCCGATCATTCCAAGGGCGCGGTTGGCGCTTGCCCACGGCGGCGCTAAGGGTTCTGGCCATGTCCACGACCTTCCAGCTCGACACCGCGACCAGCCGCGCCAACCCCACCCCGCAGCCGATGCGGCGCCTGACCGTGCCCAAGATCGGGGCGCGCAAGGTCGATGGCGTGACGCACGATCCGATCGTCATGCTTACCGCATACACCGCGCGGCAGGCGCAGCTGCTCGATCCGCATTGCGACATCCTCCTGGTGGGAGACTCGCTGGCGCAGGTGATCTATGGCCTGCCTTCGACCATTCCCGTCACGCTCGACATGATGGCCAACCACGCCGCCGCCGTGGTGCGCGGGAGCTACCATTCCGTGGTGGTGGTGGACATGCCCTTCGGTGCCTACGAGGCAAGCCCCCGGGCCGCTTTCGAGGCGGCAGCGCGCTTGCTGAAGGAAAGCGGCGCAGCGGCCGTCAAGCTGGAGGGCGGAGAAGCGATGGCGCAAACCGTCGCCTTCCTGGTGCAGCGCGGCATTCCGGTGATGGGTCATGTCGGCCTGACCCCGCAAGCGGTCAACGTGCTGGGCGGTTACGGCGCACGCGGACGCAGCGACGCCGAGGCCGAGAAGATCGTCGGTGATGCGCTGGCGCTCGAACAGGCCGGTGCCTTCGCCATCGTGGTCGAGGGCGTGGTCGAACCGATCGCGGTGGAGATGACCGGGAAGCTTGGCTGCCCGGTCATTGGCATCGGCGCGTCTGCGAAATGCGACGGACAGGTGCTGGTGGTTGACGACATGCTCGGAATGTTCGAGCGCGTGCCGCGCTTCGTGAAGAAGTACGAGGGGCTGGCCGATACGATCACCGCGGCCGTCAAGACATATGCGAGCGAAGTGCGGGAGCGCAGCTTTCCCGGCCCGGATCAGCTGTACCGGCCAAAATAGCGGTTCTCCGCCCGGAAATTCGATCGACCGACAACAGGGTAGTTCATGGCCACGCTCAAGCGCTTCTACGGCTTTTCCTTCGTCTTCACGCTGATCTGCCTCGCCCTGGGCGCGTGGTACGGCTGGTCGAGCACCGGGGGAAGCATGTCGGGCACTCTGGCGATGCTGTGGATCATCGCCGTGCTTTCGGTGCTGGAGATTTCGCTCAGCTTCGACAACGCGGTCGTCAATGCGAGCGTGCTGAAGGACATGGACAAGATCTGGCAACGCCGGTTCCTGACCTGGGGCATCGCCTTCGCCGTGTTCGGAATGCGCGTCGTCTTCCCGCTTGCCATCGTCGCCATCGCGGCGGGGCTCGGTCCGGTGGAGACGATCAACCTCTCCCTCAACAACCCCGCCGAGTACGAGCGCATCGTATCGAGCGCGCATGTCGGCATCGCCGGGTTCGGCGGGGCGTTCCTCGCGATGGTGGGCCTCAAGTTCTTCTTCGATCAGGACAAGGACATTCACTGGATTGCCGCCATCGAACGCCAGCTCACCCGTTTCGCGGCGCTGCCCGCGGCGGAGATCGCGCTGCTGCTGCTCGCCCTGTGGGGCGTCTCCGGCCTGTTGCGCGACGAGGAGGCGCTGACCTTCCTCGTCGCCGGTATCCTCGGCCTCGTCACCTTCATCGCGGTGGAGGGCATCAACGCCGTCCTCGAACGGCACGAGGAGAAACAGCAACTGGTCGGTGCGGCGGTACGCAGCGGCCTGGGGGGGTTCCTCTATCTGAACGTGCTCGATGCCAGCTTCAGCTTCGACGGAGTGATCGGCGCGTTCGCCCTTTCGAACAACATGATCGTGATCGCGCTCGGCCTGTCCATTGGGGCGATGTTCGTGCGTTCCATGACCATCCACCTCGTCGAGAAGGGCACGCTTGCGCAGTATCGGTTTCTGGAGCACGGCGCGTTCTGGGCGATCATCGCGCTGGGCGCGATCATGCTGCTGTCGGCGCGCTTCCACATTCCCGAAACCGTAACCGGCCTGATCGGCGCAACCCTTATCGGCATATCGCTGTGGTGGTCGATCCGCCAGAACCGGCGCGAGGCGGCAGAAGAGCCTAAGCCGGCCCCGCCGCCTGCCTGAGCCGGTTTGCAAGCGGCGCCGAAACGATCAGCTGCGTGAGATGGTAGAGGAGCACCGGCAGCAGTACCAGCCCGGCAACAGCGGGCGGGAACAGCACGGCGGCGAGCGGCGCGCCCAGCGCAATGCTCTTCTGCGCACCGGCGAACAGGAAGGCGATACGGTCTGCGCGCGTCAGACGCAGCAAACCGCCCGTCGCCCACGCCCCGGCGAAACCGAACACGAGAAACCCACCCACGAGGATTGCAAGCCAGACCCACGCCCCGGGATCCACGCGGGTCCACAAACCCTGCACGACGGCGGCGGAGAAGGCGACATAGACCGCGATCGCAATGGCAATCCGGTCAGCCCAGGCCGTCAGCGACCGGTGTTCCGCGACCCAGCCGCCGAACTTCGTCTGCAGCAGCTGGCCGAGGGCGAAGGGCAGCAACAGGATCGTGGCGATCCGTTCGAGGCCCGCCAGGTCGATTGCCAGTCCGTCTGCGCCAGCGAACAGCGACAGAAGTGGCGCGGTAACGAAAACGCCCAGCACGTTCACCACCGCCGCGGCGACGACGGACGCGGCCACGTTCCCCCCCGCGAGGGAAGAATAGGCTGTCGCCGATTGCACCGTGGAAGGCAGGAAACCGAGGAACAACAGGCCAAGAGCCACCGTCGGAGGAAGGGCTGCCTCGCCAGTTGCGGACAGTCCCCATCCGGCAAGACCCATCGCGCCGAACACCCAGGCGATCAGCGGCAGGAGAAAACGCCAGTTGCCGATGCCCCGGCGCACGTCCGCCCGCGGCAGGCGCAGACCGTTGAGCAGGAACAGCAGAAAAATTGCCGCGTCCGAAACGATCTGCGCCACCACCCTGCCTTGTCCCGAAACCGGGGCAAGGCTCGCGAGCACGATCGCCGCCAGCAGCAGGCGAACCAGCGGGTCGATGATTGCGGAAAGACGGGAAAGCATGCCGAGGCGCCCTGCCGCCGCGCCTTCAGCTCTGCAAGTCGTATTGCTTGAGGAGGTCGTAGAGCGTGGGGCGGCTGATCCCGAGCGTACGTGCCGTGCTCGATATGTTGCCTTCGTTGCGCGCCAGCGCGTGGCGAATGACCCTGCGATCGGCCCTTTCGCGCGCACTCTTGAGGTTCAGCACCTCCGGGCCGTCGTCGGCCTCGTCGTCGAGATCGAGGTCTTCGGCCTTGACCAGTTTGCCTTCCGCCATGATCGCCGCTCGCTTCACCCGGTTTTCCAGTTCGCGAACGTTGCCCGGCCAGCCCCACCCATCGATCGCCGTCAGCGCGTCGGGCGCAAACCCCGTTACCTGAGGGTTCATTTCGCGGGCGAACCGTTTCAGAAATACCTTGGCCAGCAGGACCGCATCGCCGGGCCGTTCCGCCAGTGAGGGTATCTTCACCACGATTTCCGCGAGGCGATAGAACAGGTCTTCCCGGAAACGCCCGTCGGCGATCATCGCTTCAAGATCCTGATGGGTGGCGCAGACGATCCGCGTATCGACGGGGATCGATTTGCGCCCCCCGATCCGCTCGATGGTGCGCTCCTGGAGAAAGCGCAGCAGCTTGACCTGAAGCGGGAGCGGGATGTCGCCGACCTCGTCCAGGAACAGCGTGCCGCCGTCGGCCATCTCGATCTTGCCCTCGGTCGTCTTGACCGCGCCTGTGAACGCGCCTTTCTCGTGTCCGAACAGTTCGCTTTCCAGCAGGTTCTCCGGGATCGCGGCGCAGTTGATGGCGACGAAGTTGCCTTCCGCTCGCCCGCTCGCATCGTGCAACCCCTGCGCGAGCAATTCCTTGCCCGTCCCGCTTGCGCCCAGCAGCATGACCGATACGCTGGTGTTGGCCACCCGCTCGATCGTGCGCGCGACCTTGACCATCTCTGGGGCAGAGGTAACGAGCCCCCCCAGCACGGTGTTCCCTTCCCCCGCCCTTTCCCACAGGACCCGGTTTTCGCGTTCGATGGCATGAAGGTTCAGGGCGCGGCGCACGATCAGACCCAGCTGTTCGATGTCGACCGGCTTCTGGTAGAAGTCGTAGGCGCCGCGTTCGATGGCGGTTAGCGCGCTTTCCCGCGCACCGTGGCCGGATGCGACAACAACCTTTGTGTCTGGTTTGAGCGCCATGATCTCGTCCAGCACGGCGAAGCCTTCACTGGTTCCGTCGGGATCGGGCGGCAGGCCGAGGTCGAGCGTGACGACCGAGGGTTCTTCGGCCCTGAGAGCGGCAATGGCGCTCGCCCGGTCTCCTGCAACCAGCACCTCGAAATCTTCGTAGGCCCATTTGAGCTGCGCCTGCAATCCCTCGTCGTCCTCGACAATCAGCAGTTTGGGTCGGGTGTCGGCCATCAGGCGATCTCGCTTGTCTTTTCGGGGTTTCTGGTTCGGATAGCGGCCATTTCGGCCAATGGCAGGCGGATCAGGAAGCGGGTGCCGAGAGCCTCGCGCGATTCGACGTCGATCGTACCGCCCATCCCGCGCACCAGTTCGCGTGCTTCGAACGCTCCGATCCCGAAACCGCCGGGCTTGGAGGAATGGAATGGCTTGAACAGCCGGGTCCGGATGAATTCGGGCGACATCCCGGCCCCGGTATCGGCGATCTCGATCAGCGCGTGGCCCCCGTCGATGGAGGTGGTCAGGACGACCTGACCCGTCGCGCCACCTGCCTCGATGCCGTTCTGCACCAGATGAACCAGAGCCTGTTCGAGTGCCTCGGCATCCCCGGTGGCGCAGATGTGCTCCTGTTCGACCAGCGAAACCGAGGCGTTCGTCCGGAATTGCCGCGCGACCCGGCGCATTACCTTCGACAGGTCCACGAGCCCTTTCGCGCGCCCGGAATGCGCGCCGTACCGGTTCAGCCGGGCGAGCAAGCCGGTCAGCTTGTCGGTCGAATTACGCAAAGTGAGGATCATGTCAGCACGAAATTCCGGCTTTTCCGCATGCTTTTCCGCATTCTTCGCCAGAAGCGAGAGCTGGCTTGCCAGGTTCTTGATGTCGTGCATGACGAAGGCCATGCGCCGATTGAATTCATCGAAACGCTGCGCTTCCCCGAGCGCGTCCTGGGATGAAGCTTCGGCGAGGTAGCTGGCGAGTTGGCGCCCGACCACGCGAAGAAGATCGAAATCTTCCCAGTCGAGCCGCCGGGCGGCGAGCGGACGCGCCAGCACCACCAGACCGACCAGCCTTTCGTAATGGAGCAGCGGGATCATCGCCCACGCGCGCGCGTCCTCGGTCAGCCAGGCCGGAGTCGCGCTTGCCGGGACCGTCTGCGTGCGCCCCTTTCGCGTGTCGTCCAGATCGAGGATGAACTGGCTCTGCTCGAAATAGCGCGCGCCGGACATATCGAGCGCGCGTGCGGGAACGTCGATGCCAGTCCATTGCCAGCGCGCGGCCAGCGCCAACCCGCCTTCTTCGCGCGGAGTCAGCAACAGGCCCGCCGGACTGTCGGTGATATCCGCAACCGCCTGAACCGCGCGCTCGGGCAGCGGCGGCGCCTCCGGACCTGCGCGACCGATGGTATCGGTAAAACGAAGCCACTCCGCCCGGTAATCGTAGCGATGCTGGAACAGGTTCTTGGCCACGGTGACGCGCAGCCAGCCGCGCAATCGCTTCGAGGGCAGAACCGTAAGCGCCAGCGCACTGGCAAGAAGAACGAAGCCGGTCTGCAGCACGTTCGCGTAGCCCGTGCCGAGATAGCTCAATCCCTGGGCGACGACGACCATTACCACCAGGTAGGCACCGATCAGCAGCAGGGAAAAGGACTGGAAGGCAAAGCTGCGGGAAGGGCGGAAGCGCAGGTCGCTCTTGCTGCGGAGCGTTCCGACGGCAAGCAGCGCGACCGCCAGCAGAAGGATGCCGGCGCGCAACTGCCATAGCAGGGCGGGCGTGCCGGCACCGAGATAGGCGATGGTGTAGACATTGAGATCGTACAGCCACACCCCGCCCAGCGCCGCGGCTGGCCACCGCAACGCTTCTCGCGCCTGCTGGCTGGCCCCGGCGTAAAGGTTGTGCACCAGCACCAGCCCGCCGACGCAGAACAGCAGGCGCAGGGTCAGCGCAAAGCGGGCGATGAGTACATCCGCGCCGGCCAGCGCCTGATATCGAACGCTGGCGGCGATCATGGCGAATTGCAGCAGTTCGACGAAGGCCAGCGCGAACACGACAGGCCGGATCGGCCCGAGATGCTTGTCCCGCTCGTCGTGGCCGAACAGGCGATAGAGCATCCAGATCCAGGCAAGGTTCGTGCAAGCGAGGATCGTCCGGGCCGCCAAGCTCGCCTCGCCTGCGGTCGCTACCGCTACCGCCCATGCGGCGTTGACCAGCAGGGCAGCCGCGGTCGCCCTGCCCGCTATGCCTTTCGCCTGCCGGCCGGTCGCCAGCCACAGCGCCAGCGCAATCGCCGCACCGGCGGCGAGAAGATAGGCGCAGTACACCAGAAGGTTCCAAACCGGCCCGATCACCGCGCGCCCTCCGGCCAGAGGATCACGCGCAGGGTCTGCAACATGATGAGGAGATCGAGGAAGGGCGTGTAGTTCTTCGCGTAATACAGATCGTATTCCAGCTTGTGACGCGAATCTTCAGTGGAAGCGCCATAGGGGTAATTGATCTGGGCCCAGCCGGTGATACCCGGCTTCACCATGTGCCGTTCGGCGTAATAGGGTAGCTGACGATCGAGATCGGCGACGAACTGCGGCACTTCGGGGCGCGGGCCGACGAAGCTCATATGGCCGCGAAGCACTGTCCAGACCTGCGGCAGCTCGTCGATGCGGACCTTGCGGATGAAGGCTCCGATGCGGGTGATGCGCGGATCGCCCGCCTGCGCCCATTTGGCACCGTCCTTCTCGGCATCGATGCGCATCGAGCGCAGCTTCACCAGCTCGAACGGCTGGCCGTAGAGTCCCACGCGCTGCTGCCGGAAGAAAGCCGGTCCGTCGCTGTCGAGCTTCACCAGCGCGGCGAACATGGCGATGAGTGGAAAGGTGGCGAGCAGCAGCACGCTGCTGGCGAGGATATCGAACAGCCGCTTGGCCGCGCTCGATATGGCGCGTCCGCTTGAAAAGCCGTCCGAGAAGATCAGCCAGCTCGGATTGAGCGTGTCGAGATCGACGCGGCCCGTCTCGCGCTCCATGAAACTGGAAAACTCGTTCACGTGCACACCCGCCGTCTTGACCCGGACGAGGTCCTTCAGCGGCAGGGCGTTGCGCCGTTCCTCCAGCGCCAGCACCACCTCGCTCGCCCCCAGATCGGCGACGTAGCGGGAAAGGTCGGGAATAGCCGCGCGCTGGATCGCTTCGGGCACCTGTGGCTCGGCATCGGACATGTTGATGAAGCCGACGAGGGCGAAACCGCTTTCCTCCCGCGCCGCCAGCGACTTCAGTCGTTGCGCGCGCACGCCGGCGCCCAGTACGATGACCCGCCGACGGAATGCCGCCGTCCCGAGCAGGCCGCCGGTTACGAGACGGTTCAGGACCAGCAGCGCAATCGCCAGTCCCATCGCGTAAAGCAGGGTCGAGCGCCAGTAGGTCTGGCCGGGCAGCAGGAAATCGAGCAGCGCTAGCGCCAGGATCGCGAGGCTTACGGCTACCAGCAACCGCGCGCCCGCGAAGCGCATCGAGCGAAGCGCGTCCGGGCCATAGACCCCGACCGAGATCATCGCGGTCAGCGTGACCGCGGCAAATCCCGAAAGCGGTCCCGCGCGGGCGGACAAATGGCCGGAGTCCATCCCGATCTGATCCGCGCGCAATACCCATGCGAGATCGGCTGCCAGCAGCAGCAGGGCAAGATCGAGAAGCCCGAGCAACAGGACCGCATGCGGTATGTAGTGCTTGAAGATGCGTATCATCGCCTGGGCCAGCCTGACCCGGAAGAATGTCCGGATCAAACTGGCCTAGCGAAGAATGGTGAAGTGTCGGTAAATCTGACAGCGCAGAAAAGCGCCGTTTCTCCGTGACATGTAAGGAAAACCGACGCGCCATATACGGATGAAAGGGTGACAAAGTGGAAAACCGAAATCGACGACAGGAGCCGGCATGACCGACGAACGTGCGAAGGTGGTAGCGTGGCTGCGGCGGCAGGCGGAAACCTATCCGGGCACCGAATACCGCCGACATGTCGTGCTGATTCTGGCCGCCATCGAGCGCGGCGATCACATGAAGGGAGAGGACACACGCCATGAGCAATGAACTGGAAGCGCGGTTGCGGCGCAACGAGCCGCGTCGTGGCGAGAATGCGAGCGGGCTGCGAAATGAAGCCGCTGACACCCTGCAACGGTATCGAGAGGCGTTGGAGAAGATCACGGCCCCGATGGGTAACGCGCCAGATCGTGGCGATAAAGGCTGGTCGCCAGGAATGACCACCGAACACTGGCATTGCGCTGCGGTATCTTTTCGTCGCATCGCCCGCCAAGCCCTACAGGAGCGCCAGTCATGACGTTGCGAGAGGAAGTGGCGCGGGCAATTGCTGAGGTTGATGCTGGTGGACTGCGCGCAAAAGGCATTCATGCAGAGATAAAGCCGTGGCAGACGTTTGCTGACGAAGCAGACGCCGTTATCGCCATTGTGCTGGCAAAGGTCGAGAGCCACCTTTCCGCAGTTCAATACAGCCCCTCGCCCTATACCGGCATGAAGTACCGGCTCCGCGCCCTAGCAGAGGAACCCGCCCCATGACCCGCCACCTCCCCTTCCTCGCCCTCGCCGCCTGCACCCCGGCCCCGCCCGCGATGGCGCAAGCCGAACCGCTGGCGGACTGCCGGATTACCGACGGCGACACCATTCGCTGTGGCGACGAACGTATCCGGCTGCTGGGCATCGACGCGCCCGAATTGCCGGGACATTGCCGGCAGGGGCGTGATTGCGTTGAGGGCGATCCCTACGCTTCCACCGAGACGCTGCGCCGGGCCATGCAGGGTAGGCTCACCATCGCCCGCGCCGGGACTGACCGCTACGGACGCACGCTGGCCGTGGTCTATGCCGATGGCGTGAACCTGTCGTGCGCGCAGATCGAGGCGGGACAGGCGGAATATGTCGAGCGCTGGGACAACGGCGGCATGGTGGCGCGCGATTGTCCGGGGGTGAGGTAGCCCGTTCTTAGGGCGCAGACGTCATGAATCCTGTCTTGGCCGCTACGTTGCCGAGTTCGATCTTCACGCCGACACCGCCCTAACCCCGACATAGTCCACGAGTTTCGGGGAATACTTCCCGCGATAATGGATGCGAGCCTTCAGGCCAAAGGCCCAAAGGGCGGCATACATCAGTGCGCCGAAAATCGGATTCACGGCTGCTATGGACGCATCGTAACTGTGCATCAGTTCGCGCAAGCGAGGGTCGCCCAGTAGATGTGGATGTTCGCGATCTTCGCGCTCGCACATCTCATCGAGCGTGTCGCCAGGAATCAAGAGAGCCGCAACATAGCTGACGAACATAATTGGAGCCGCTCGCCACGCATACGCCGTGGCCGTGTAATGCTGGCACAGGAAGCCCATTTTCTCATTCTGTGGATAATCAGCGACAAGCTCATTCGCCAAGCGGGCAATACGCTGGCGATGAGGCTTTGCCATAACGGCCAGCATCACTAGCAAGCCCACATATCCGGCTATCAAGGCGATCAAGACGGTCATCGGCTCATTCCAAAGGTAGTCTCTCTTGAGGATCATCGCAAGATTTGATGGTCAGATCGGGACGGGTCGCAAGCTGCCAGAGATCAAAGAGCACACTCGCGACCATCGCGATCAAACCAGCACCAAAGGCATGGTTCCCTTCGGCCAGTGCGGCGGAAAATCCGGAGAGCAGGCCCAGCTGCTCCAGTATCCATCCCACCACTGCCATCTCGCTCGCGCGAGTAATGCCGCGACGAAAGAGCGAGACGACCTCAGACGCTAAGCCATTGAGCCCCACGAACAATATCTGAAGCGAACGAACGAGCCTGTCAATTTACGTATGCTAAGGGGACACACCCCGAAGCTGTGCGCTAGTGCTTCGTGGCGGTGTGCCGGTTCAGGTTGTCGGCGATCCGCTGCGCGCGCTCCGTCGCCTTGGCCTTGAACAGCCGGGCCTGTTCCTCGCGGTCAGCTGCTGACAGGTCCTGCCGGCGGGCGCGCTGTAATGTCTCCTCGCGCGTAGTTGGCGCGGTTTCTTTCTTGTCCTTGCTCATTCCGACTCATCCTTTCTGACGGCGACTGCGCCACCTTCTTCAGCCGATTGGCGTTCCCGAATCGTTCCGCCCCTGATATCGCGAGGGCATGGCCTCCGATCTTCACGACCGATTGCAGCGACAGTTCGACAGGTTCAAGCTGTTCCCCGAGGCCGGGCGGCAAGGCGACTTTTTCCTCGTGCGCGGCGATGCGTTCATCGCTTTCCTCGATGCCCGCAAGCTGATCGAGGACGAGGTGTTGCCCGCGCTGCATGGGTTGGAGCGAGACTGATGCCCTACATTTACATCGCGGACGAGAGCGGCGAGGAGATCGAGGGCACGCGCCGCCAGGTCGATTACGACGCCGATCGCAAGCACTACCTCGCCGTGAAGGCCGATCTCGAAAGCAAGATGGGCGAAGGGTGCATGGTCAAGGATAGCGAGCTGGACGGGTGAAGAACGCAGGCTGGGCCATTCTCTCCTTCGGCGTGTTCGCCGCGGTTATCGGGCTGGCGCTGGCGTAGGGTCCGCACACGCCACCGCGCGGCGGGTATTGCGCGGCGGAATACCGATCCCGCCGCGCTGTCCGTTCAATTGGTGACGTTCGCGCCTGCCGCCAGTACGCCCTGCTCCTGCAGGCCTTCGACGACGTCGTCCATCACGCCGGCATTGTACTCGTCGACGGTCGAGATGACCTCCCCGTCCTTCTTGAGGAGCAGCGCCGGTTGGCTCGATCCGACCGGCACCATGCGGACATAGACCGGATCGGGGTAGAGGTGGTTGGATGCACCGTTCGAGGCGTCCACCACGCCGCCGATAATTCCGCCGGCCAGGACGTTGCCGACGACACCGCCGCCGGTGCGGCTCTGAATGTAGACCGTGACCGGCTCGTATCCTTCGAGCGAGTAGGTGACGCGGTTGTCGTTGCCGCGCTTCAGGCTGTACTGGCACGGCGTCTGGCAGGTCATCCCGTTGACCAGCTCGATCACCGCACCATCGGGATCGGACTGAAACTCGACCGGCTGACTGGTGCCGTTGATGACCGTCGCACAGCCGGACATGCCGAAAGCCGCCACGGCCAGCGCCGCGACTCGATACGTGATATGCATTGAACCCCCTGTCCAAAGTTGAGGCGGCGGAATTGCCGCGTTTCTCTTGGGCGCGCAAGCATATTGCTTCATCACGTTATGAACGGGTTACCGGCCGGAAGGGGATTAGTCCGCACACGCCACGAGCGCGGCGTGCATCTGCCGGCCCCAATCGCGCAGCAGCAGCGCGGACGGGGCGATGATGGCGATGTCGTGTGCCGGGTCACCGGTAAGGTGCGGCGCGACGAGCGGCGGTTCGTCCGGGATCCGATCGGCGGGCAGGCAGGGCACCGCGACCGGAACCTCGACGCTGCGCACCTCGACGGCGGGCTGATCGTGCCGGCAGGCTGAAAGCGCGACCAGCGCACCGACGATCAAAACCCGATGAAATGTTCGCATCACAACCCCTCCTGCCCTCGCCAGTCCGTGCGTCGTTGCTGCGCCGCGGCCCGGCGCATGTCCTCGCCCGCGTCCTGCGCCTCGATCATGGCCGTCACCGCCTCGGCGCGGGTCAGCTTCCCCTCCTGGACGAACGCCGCGAGTTCGCCTTCCAGCCTGTCCAGCGAGGCGCGCGTGACGGCATGGCCGGCCTCGGCGAGTGCCCGTTGCTCCACCGCCCGGTCGCGCTGTTCGCTGATCGCATCGGCGCGCCAGAGCGCGATGCCGAGCGCCAGGGCGAGCGCCGCGGCTATCGTTCCGCGAACGCCGAGGAACTTCCAGATTTCCATCGGGATCGTCATCGCACCCGCTCCCGCACCGTCGTATCCTTGTGCAGCAGCGCGTAGAGCCGCGAGACATATTGACCGGTGATGGCGCTGCGAAAGCGGTAGTGTGGCTTCAGCACGTCGCGCCGCTTCATCGGTTCGGTCATCGTCGGTCCTTTCCGTAGGTGGGGTGCGGCATGGTGCGGGGCGCGTCCGGATCGTCCACGTTGCTGCGCGTGGGCTGATCGTATTTCGCGGTGGCATGGGTCGCGACGGCCTTCTCGACCGTGCGGGCACCGGCGTATCCCAGCAGCGCGGCGAGGGCGAGGTTGTAGAAGTCGCCCGGAATGGCGCGGAACCATCCCGCAACGCCGTTGGTGAAGGCGATGCCGCTACCGGGGAAAAGCGCTTCGAGCGCGCCCGCCACGGCCGCGCCGATGAGCAGCATGGCGATAAGAGCCGCCACCGCGATAGGCCGGATGAAATCGCGCAGGGCTTCAAGCATTATGCTTCTCCATTTTCGGCATGATGCTCAGATCGATCTCAGGAGACATTGCGCCAGCCATTATGATCGTGACAGCTCTGCGGCCATGAGGTTTTTCAGCCCATTCGGCTTCCGCTTCTGGCAGCGCGCGCCCCAGATGACCCGCTAAAACGCCACAAAGGCGCTGGACGAGCAGTTTTGCGTCCTCTGCTTGTTCGGTCCAGGGGATGGCGATCATATCAATATCGCGTGCACGCGAACCGTGAACGGCTAGGGCATAGCCACAGCCTCGGGCAGCAAGACGCAGATCGTCCAGCACTTCATCGAGAAATGCGTCCACGAACGCCCTTGTCGCCGATCGAAGTGCGGAACTGTCAATCCGCGCGTCAAACGAGCTACTCACGGGAACCTCTCCGATACAACGCCGCTTCCGCCTCGCGTCGCCGGGTCAGGCCGCGCATGACCATGCCGTTCGCCCGGTTCCAGCGCTTGAACTGATCGGCAGCGGCTCCGAACAGACCCGCATTGTGGCGCTTGAGCAGCGTGGACTTCGAGAAGTTGGCCTCGCCTACGTTGTAGGCCAGCGATACCATCGCGGCGAACTGGTTGTCGGTCGCCTTGCCGTTGGTCAGCCGGTCCACCGCCGCTTCGAACCGGTCAGTGTCGGCGTCAAAGAACGCATCGGCCTGTTCCTGGTCGATGACCATGCCGGGATGCACTTCGGGTCCGGTGTGGCCGTAGCCGATGGTCCACGGCTCGCCGCCCGTCGCCGGGTCGGGATAAGCCGCCAGTTCCAGCCCCTCGAACGACTTGATAAGCCGCTCGCCCGCCGCGTTGATCTGCCGGCCTTTCGGCTTGGGCGCGCGAACGACGATGATGCCTTCCGCCGCGTCGATGGCGGCATCCATCTTCTCGATGGTGCCGGGGCGGTTCCAGATCCCGGGAACGAGATCGTCAACGGCGTCGAATATGGGTTTGCGGTTCATCGCCCGCCCGCCCTGTGATAGCTTTCAAGCGCCGCCGTGCGCCGTTCCAGCTCGCTCATGCGGTCCTCCTGCGAGGCGATGTAGCCGCCCATCCGCTCGTCCATGCGGGCCAGCGTGACGCTCATTTCGGAAACGGAGGAAACCAGCCAGACCACGCCGCCAGACGCGGCCATCGTGATGACGGCACTCGTAATGATCGCCGCCCATTTGAGCGGCGCGGGTATTTCTGCGACCACGCTGTTTTGCCTTAGTTCCGGGTGTTGCGACACGAACCGGGAGATCGCGACTTCCGCCGCACCCTCGGCCACCTGTTCTGCGATTGCGCGGATTTGTGCCGCGTCTCCTTGTGAGGGCATCACGATACTCCCTGTCCAAGCCACGCCTTCGCCTTCGACCGCGCCCCTGCGAGATCGGCGGGCTCGCTTTCGAGCATGATGACAGCGCGGCGGATCGAGCCGATCATGCCTGACGTCGATCGGCCAAGGTCGACCGAGTTGCTTTGCGGCAGTCCGGTTATGGAGACGATGTGCTCGGCTCCATCGTCAAGCGCATCGTGCAGGTCGTTGCGGGTGGTCACCGCCGCGTCGTCGACCGTCACCGTTCCGGCCGTGCCGGCACCGTCGCCATCGGCATAGACCACCGCGTTCTTCACGATATGCGAGTTCCCGCCGTCCGCCGGGTCTTTCCGCATCGCCAGCACCACGGTGTAGGTTCCCGTCGCGAACGGTGCGCCCATTTGTGCTGTGCCGTCCATGATAGCACCTAGCGCGGGATCGATGTCCGGTTTCAGCGAGGCTGTCGTCTGCGAGAGCGAGCGGTTCCGCGCCAGGCCCACGGCGCGGTAATAGGTCGTCGCCTGCGTGAAGTCGTAAAGGTCGCAATTGCCGCGTCCGCTGAAGGCCGCGACGAGGTCCGCCTCAAGGGTAGGCGCCGATGTCGGCACCGAAGGCGGGAACAGCAGCGGGTTGCCCAGCGTGAGGGAGAGGGAGAGGCCGGGCATCAGGCGATCTCCGTCTGCTGGCGAATGACGACGCCGCCTGTATTGGTAATGGTGTTGCCGCCCGAGCCGGTCCCCACCTTGGGCAGGTGCACCAGCTCGGCGATGTAGCCGGTCACGCCAGCGTCGAACTCGAACTCGTCGCCCTCGACGCGCCCCGCCGTGATGGTCGAGGGTTCCGCCAGCAGCACGATCGCCCCGCTCCCGTTCGTGCGGGTGCCGTTCGCGCCGCAGCGGAAGTCGCCAAGCCGGTAGTCGCCGGGGCAGATGCTCACGAAGCCCATCTTGCCCACGTCATCGGCCCACGGCGCGCCGCTGAAATTGACCATGCAGTAGGTGCCGTGCGGAGCGAACCCGTCCCCGCCGGTATGCCGCGCACCGGGCGACACGCCGTTCCAGATCACCGGATCGTCGGTGAAGCTGTCCAGCCCCCATCCGTCGTTATGGACGTATTCGGCAATGGACCCGTCCTCCCATTCGTCGATCCAGCGCGCGCCCTGTTCGCTCTGCATCGCGTTGTAGGTGCCGCGCCCGACGCGAATGCCGCGCGTGGCAAGGACACCGCCGCGATAGTGGAAGATGACATTGTGGCCGTAGCGAATATCGACGCGTTCGAGCGTCGCGCGACGCTTCGACGCCGCCGCGATGAAGCTGGACTGATTGCTCGCGTTGATCCGGTAGACCGCGCCCGCATCCATGTTGTTGAGCGTGATCGTCTTGCTCGCGGTGTCGTAGAAATATGCGAACCCGGACGCGCCCGCGACCGCCGCCGCCGACGCCGCCGGCCAGTAGAAGTCGAACGCGCCCGCCAGCTTGCGCTCCACCACGATCAGGCCCGCGACGTTCAGCTGATAGGCGTGGTCCGTCACATAGGAAAACGTCCCGTTGCCGTTGTCCGTGAAGTCGGCGGGGGCCAGTTCCTCCCATCCGCCCCAGATCGGCAGATCGCGCCCCCGGCTGCGAACATGGACGGGATAGAGCAGCGCCGCGCCGCCCGGATCGTTGAACTCCTGCCCGCCCGTCAGTGTCACGGTGCCGTAACCGCGCCGGATGGCGGCGAGCGGCGAGGCGAATTGCCCCTGGCTCACATCGGTCGCCAGCGTCGTGTCGCATACCGCCTCGCGGGTCAGCTTGGCCTCGCAGGCGTCGAGAAGCGCCTCGATCCCCGAGAACCGGTGCAGCGGAACCGGCTCGTCGGTCACGAACACGCCCAGCAATTCGGCGGTGACTTCGCCCAGCTCGGCGGTGCCGATGGAGGCTTCCGCGCGGTTGTCCACCTCGAACGTCATGGCGACCGGGCGACCGTCCCCGAGGCTGTCGGTCAGGCGCACCTTGTCCTGTTGCACGAACAGGTCGCCCATGCGCGCCTTGCTGGATACGTAGTCCGCCGCCTTGCCCGACGCCGAGAAGTTGGAGGAAAACGACAGTTCCGCCTTCTTCACGTCGTTGATCGCGCTCGACAGCCGCCACACCGCCGTCACGTAGGAGCCATCCGCAATGATCCCCCGGCACGGCGAGGTCGCGCGCACCCGCGCATATCCGGCGGCGGTCAGCTTGCGGTAGTGATCGGAAAACCCGCTCTGGCCGATCAGGTCGGCGGACCCGGACAAGTCCTCGATGCTGGCCTTGTAGAAGCCCCAGCTGTGATTGCCGGTCAGTTCCGCGACCTCGCGCGCCCATTCGCGCTGCATCGCGCGCATGATGATGCTGTCCGCATCAATGACGGCCTGCCCCTCGAACAGCAGGATCGGGCCGGTGACGACCGAGTTTTCCGAGGCGGTCCAGCGAATGCGCGCGCTCGTTTCGCCCGCCCATGTCGCGGCATCGAGCGTGATCTCGTAATAGCCGTTGGTCAGCACGCCGACCGATGCGAAGGCCTGGTCGGTCTGCGGCACGGTGCTGAACGAGCCGCTTTCCAGCTTCACGAGGAACCTGATGTCGCGCCCTGCCGCCAGTTCGGCAAGCGCTGCCGGGGTGAACGGCGTCGTCAGGATGACGTTGGTGTTGCCGGGGCCGGTATGCAGGAAGCTGCCATCGGGGTTGACGTTGATAGTGTTGGGCGTGGCGACCTGCGCGCCGCGCTGCACGAAGCGGGAGGGCACGTATTTCGCAAGCTGCGTGTCGGTGAGGGGGGCGCCGATCAGGCTCACCACATCGTCAATCTGGCTGGGTTTCGCGATCCGCGTGATCTCGACCGCCGCACCGCTGGCGATCTGGTAGAGGCCGACGTAATCCACGTCCTCGCCGGTCGCGACGAACTCGTCCCCGTCGGCAAGCGCGCCTTCCGCCGTGGCGATGGCAGCGGCAATCGTGGTGTCGGTGTAATAATTGCCGTCAACCGCGAGCGCGGCCAGCACGGCGTCTCGCGCGGTCGTGGCGGTGGTAGCGGCGGTGGTGGCGGTGGCGGCGGCAGGGAGAACCGCGTCGCGTGCTGCCACAGCTTCGTCACGCGCCCCGAGCGCAGCGGCAGAGTCGAAATCACCGCTCACGAACGCCGCGCCGGCAATGCGGTTGGCTTCGACGAGCCGCTCGCGTCCGCCCCAGAAATAGCGCAGCGTGTAAAGCCCGCGAAACTCGACAAAGGCCTGCCAGTAACCGTCCTCGCCAGCCGTTACCGGGTTGGCGATCTCGGCACCTTGTGCATCGGCCAGATCGGCCAGATCGCCGTCAGCATCATAGACGTAGATCAGCGCGCCGGGAACCGCGCGACCAACAGCATCGGTTACGTTGCCGTCAAGGAGTGATGATGTCGCCACGCGGGTCTCCGTAGTTGATAACGAACGCGGTCACATCGACCGTTGCCGTGCGGCCGGATGCGTCGCGAATGGTGCAGGTGAACGTGGCCGTGCGGGACTCCCCGGTGTTCAGGCCGAGCGAGGAAAACCGGGTCCGGTTGGACAGGGGGGCATGGATCGACCAGGTATCAGCGCCCGCCGTCTTGGCCCACGAATACGAAACACTTCCCGCCGCCCCGGCGACCGAAACTGCGGTTTCGTTGGTGGTTATCTCGATAGCTTGAGACGACGCTCCCGCCCCCGAAACAGAGCCAGGTGCAGCCGAGCCGGTCAGTCCGCTCGAGCCGCCCGAACCCGTGATGTCCCACACCACCTTGTCGCCTTGCGGCGTCAGGACCGATACCTTGGCAATGGTCACGTCGCCGCGAGGCGTGTTCGCGCCGCGCAGCAGGAAGTTCTTTTTGCCGTCTGGAGTCTGCGCATGGATCACGGTGCCTGTTCCTCGAACCAGACATCGCCAACCTGCGTGCGGGGATCGTCCGCGCCGGCTTCCGTGAAATAGAATCGGACCTCGTGGATTGCCGGGTTCGCCGCATAGGCATACCCCCCGCCGGTCGACCGCTTGATCGAGCCGGTCACGGTCCCGCCGGTCAGGGGGAGGGCATCCGGAATGTTGGCGTAGGCGCGCAAGGCGGTAGCCGATGCCTGCGTGAGCAGCTGCCGCCCGAATGTCGTGGTGGTAAGAGCGGCAATCGCGTCGAGGTCGTCGCTCGCGGGCTGGAAGTTGGCCGCACCGATATTGGCCGAGGCGGCATAGAATACCGTCGCGCCATCAGCATCCTTTACCCGAATGGAATACTGCTGATCGGCGATGAACGCGAACACCGCGTTACCGTCGCGGCTCATCAGTCCGCCGATCGTGCGGATCGGCTGTGCGATCTTGTCCGTCAGGCCTACGTCGGCGAACACGTCGATCGGGCTGGTTTCGGGATCCTGCCCGACAGCGCCGATATACACGCTGCCGCGATCAAGCGGGCGTCCGCGCAGGTCGTAGAACATCGGGAACGGGTTGCCGATCTGTGTGGTCATCGGTAGGCTCCGGCGATGCGAAGGTGGTTATGGAAGGCGCGGTGGGTCATTGCTGCCCCGGCGCTGTGGTGGTTCTGGAATCCGCAGGTTCCTCTGCCGCGAGACGCATCGGACCACCGAACTGAGCGGCAAGAGCCTGCTGCAATCCCAATGCGTCGCCTGCGATAGCCGTTTCAGCCGCCGCGATCCGACCAAGGCCTTCGAGGTGGCGCTCGATGGCGTCGGGGTTTTTCGGCATACGCGCCAGCCACCGGGCAAACTTCGGCGACGCCAGCAGCCGCGCAGTCAGATATTGCCCGCCTGCAAAAGCGCCGCCGCTGGCAAGGTCGGCTGTCACGCCACCGCCCGTTGTCAGCAGCCCCAGAACCGAGCCGGTATTCGAGAAATTGGCAAAGCGCTGTGCTTCCTTGGTGCCCTCCGCCACGGTCGCCAAATTGTCGAGCGCCGCCCGTTCCTCGCCGCCGAACAATGTCCGCTTTGCGCCCGGCGTCATCCTGTTCCACTCGGTCAGGAAGCGAGACAGGCTGAAAGCATCGCCCGCCGCATTCTGCGCCCCGTCCGTCGCGCGACCCAACTGACTGATGATCGTCGCGCGCACCGTTCCGGCGTCCTCTTCGGGCAGCGCGTCGAGAAACTTGGCTAGCTTGGCATTGTCGCTGCGAGTCATGCGACCGATGGCCTGCATGATCTGCTCGCCCGAGCGCGGATCGTCGCCACGCCGCCCGATGATCGGGGCCATCGTATTGTCGATGATCTGCACACGCTCGCGGTAGGCAGCCGCCGCCTGGCGGTAGGCTTCCGCCGCTTCCGGTCTTCCGGCGGCGGTCAGCCCTTCCGCGATATCTTCTTCAGCTGCGTCGACGACCTGAAGCGCGCGGCGCTCGATATCGGACCCGCGAAGCCCCGTGCTGGCGAAACGGTCGCGCAGCTGCGTGCGCATCCGCTTGATGCCTTCGACGGTGTAGTCCTGCCCGATTTCCTCGCTGAGTGCCTTGAGTTCATCAAGGCCGTTCGAACCGCCGGGCGTGTCGGAGAGTTCGGCGATATGCTCATCCAGCACGCGGCGGGCGTTGGTCAGCGGAATGCGCACGCCTTCGGCAGCGTTGCGGGCACGGTTGTAAAGCGTCCCCACCCGTGCACGGCTGCTCGCCATCCACTTCTGCGCGCCTTGCAAGGCTTGCTGGCCCGCCAGTTCGATTTCCTGCGGCGTGCCGACAGCGCGGGCAATTGAATCGCGCGCAGCTTGGCTTTCCGTTGCGAGATTTTCGCTCGCCTTGATGATTGGCGATGCGCCGAGCGGCAGCTGCGCCGTGACCCCTGTCGCCCGGCGAACAGTAGGGCCGGCCACATCGGCGGCGATCGGACTGATGTTCGTTCCGTAATTGTCGTTAAGCTGGTCAGCGGCCCGTATTACACGCTGCCCGGCTGTGGGAGGCTTGGAACCACCCCCCGCCCCCAAACGATAAAGACCAGCGCCAAGGCCTGCGCCTACGCCTGCGCCCAGCAACGCGCCCGACACGCTCCCGCCGGCGCCCTCGCCATAGCCATATCCCGGAATAGCGCCAGCGATCGCACCTTCTACGGCCGCGCCGCGCGCTGACGCAGGGACAGCGCCGACCGCACCCGACCCGAGCGAGGCCGCATTGCCTAAAAGTTCGGCTACCGTGCCAAGCGGGCCGCCACGCTCGCGCGCTGCATCCAGGCGGTAGTCCTGGACATCGTTGCCGAGTCGGTAATTCTGGGCAAGATTGAAGTCGCCCTGCAATGCCCCTGAAATCGCGGTGCCGATCCCCGCCGCTTCGTCGCCGAGGCCTGCCATAATGCCATGCCCGGCGAGGTCGACGTTATCGAGCCGCCCCGCAACTTCGTCCATTGCAGCAGCTTCCTGCGCCACACGCTGCTGCCACGCGCTTTCCGCGTCAGTGGTGTCGATGCCACCGAACGGGACGCTCTGCTGGGCCTGCTCGATCGTTGCGGCGATGGCCGCATCGTCGGGCGGGTCGATTCCCTGTTCGCGGTAGAACGCCTTTACCCCTTCCGGTGTCAGGCGAGGGTTGCGCAGATTGGCATTCCAGAATGCGGTGAGAGTCGCCTCTTGGTTCGGAGTGATGCCGTAGGTGTTCTGAAGGTAGGCGGAGCGGTCGAACTCGCCATCGGCAAGGATGCGATTGGCAGCGATATCGACCTGAGTGCCGCGCGGAACGTCGTCCACCATTTCGGGACGACGAGTGCCGCCTTGCTGGGGGTCCAAACGATCGATCACGCGCTGATAGTTGGCGATGATTGCGTCCATGCTATCGCGAAACTGGCTGTCGCTCTGCGTCGGATCGAGAGACGAGATCGTGCTCTGCAACAGTTGCAGCTCACGTTCCGATACCGCGCCCAAAGCGCCGCCGGTGGGGCTGGCCGCGCGCATGGCCTGAAGCTGGCTGAACGCATTGTTTGCCGCGATTGTATCGAGACGCGCTCGAATATCTCTTGCGGCCGTTCCAGATATTCCAGCGGCAGTTTCCGACCCAAACCCGGTGGCAAACCAGTTTCGCGAAAGGTCTTTCGCCTCCCGCGCAGCCTGCACCACCGCCCGCATTTGCGCCAAGCTGTCCTGAATGCCGGCGGCTTGTGCCTGCTCCTTAGCCGCAGCTTCACGCTGCTTCCGGTCGAACTCATCCTGCGCCCGCTGCTCCTGAGCCGCTTGTATCGCAGCGGTTTGGCGGCGGAGTTCGAGCGCTGCATCGTCGCGGGCGTCGTCGCGGGCGGCGCGCCGGTTGTCGACGGCCTGCTGGGGATCAGGCACAACGAATGTAGGCTGCGGCCCACCATCCTGCACAAGGGGGTCATTTTCCCAGAAGTTCGGCATTACGGCTTCACCCGCTGCGAGCCGTCCGGAGCGATGTAGCGGGTGCCGCTCGGCAGGCGGTCATACTGCTGGCGTGAGGTCACGCGCGCTGCCTGCTGGCCGATCACGACGTGCCAGTGCGGCCCGGTCGCGTGGCGGGACGGATTGCGCACCTCGTCACGGCTTTCGATGACGGGATAGCCCGCTGCCTCGATCTGGCTGACGAACTGATCGAACGACATGCCGGGCACCGGGGCAACGTCCACCGCCCCGCCGCTGCGATTATGCCAGCTGCCCGGATTGGCGCGCCCAAGCGCACTGTTCGGATCACGGCGGTTTTGCGTGACACGGATACCGGGGAACAGGCTTTCGATTACGGTCTGTCCGTTGTCCACGGGCACCGCCCGCGAACCGCTAGGATCACCTCCCCTCTGGCTGGCAGGCGGTCGTGCGCCGCCGGTTACTTGGCTCTGTCGATAGATTGGCGCGCCGGGTTGTCCCACCACTACCGGATCGTAGCGGCCCTGCGCATACTGATCGGCAGCCTGCTGACCATATTGCCGCGCGATGAAGTCGTAGTCTTTCTGGAACGCGGTTCGATCTTCCCCGCTGTCGCCGCCGTAAACGGCCCGGAAGGTGTCGACACCGGCCAGACCCGCCAGCGCGGTGCCCATCATCGTGCGCGCAATCGCAACCTCGCGCTCGTCGCCGCTCTGCAGTGCCGTCAGCAGCGCTTCGTCCTGGGGGTCGGGCGTGCCGGCCTCCCGGTCGGCCATCACCCGCTGTTCCAGCAGGTTGGCAGCCCCTTCGACATCGCCCGATGTAACCCGCGAATAGATCGACCCCATCGCCGTCAGTTCGGCTTGCTTCTGCGATTCTTCGAGGCGATCGAAAGCGTCCGAATACTGGCTGGCGATGTCCGGGAATTGCAGCATGAGGTCGGTCACGGCGTCGCTGGTGCCACCCCGAGCCATCGCCTGCTGCAAACCCTGCTGGAATGCCGCCTGCCGTTCCTGCGCCTGCTGCCGGGCTATGGCCTGCTGTTCCATCGCCTGGCGCTCCATGTCGAAGCGCTCGCGCTGCATCCCCATCTGTTCGCGCTGCATGGCGAATTGTTCGTCCTGCAAGGCTTGCAGGCGGAAATCGGGAACGAGGCTCTGCCCCGCCCGCAACGTTCCGGCATAGTCCAAGAGGGGCATCAGAACAGCTTGCCCCAGTTGAACCCGCCGCCAGCGAACATCTGCGGGATGCTGTCGGCGAACGAGCCGATGTTGCTCCAGTTCTGTCCGGCGATGCCACCTCGCACCAGTGCCGACTGCGCGTTCGCCGCTGCGCCCTGATTGCGAAGGGCCGCCTGATCCTGCACCGCGCGCGCACCGAAGCTGGAAACCGCGTCCGTTGCCCCCGACCCGATGCCGATGGCCCCGCCATAATTGGCGAGCTGGTTCTGAATGACGCTGCTGAGCGTATCGCGCCCGAAATCGGCGAGAGCGCCTTGCGTATTGCCCCCGCGTAGCCCGCCCGTCGCGCTGGCGCTGGCGAGAATGGCGTCCTGCCCGTTGCTGAACAGCGATTGGTAAAGCGGGCTGGCCTGAAGCGCAGCGATCTCGGCGGATTGCGCATCGCCGCCGTTCAGGCCCAGCAAATCCCCGAAATTGCCCAGTGCATCGTAGCCCAGATCGCGGAAGGGCTGATAGTCCGCGCGGGTCTGATCGTATTGACGGGCATTTTCACGAATGCCTTGCTGCGTCGCGTCATACTGAAGGCGTGCGGCTTCCTTGCTGGCCTTGGCCTGCTTATTGCCGCTGATGATTCCGCCGATGAGGGAGAAAAGGCCCACGCGATACCCCTTTGGTTCGCGCGCCACTGTCGACGATATACCCCCGCCACGCCATTTGACGGCTTTACGCCACCCGCACCTGAAGGTTTGAGCCGTTCCGGTATACGCCCCCCACCGGGACGCCCGCCGCTGCGGCTGCTGCGTCGTCTGCCGCGTTCTCCAGATCGGTGAGCACGGGGGCGGGCAATGTCTTGTTTCGCAGCACCTCCTCCGCATCCCTCGTCACCAGGAACCCGGTTAGCGGCAGGATGATTTCGGTGGTTCCTGCCGCTACAAGCGAAATCTCGTGGCCGCCCGACGCCCGCACCAACCCGGTCGTGTCGAGGGTGACATGCGTGTCGGAGATGTCGAAGGCGAGGCCGGTTCCCAGCTGCAACACCCGCTCGTTCGGCAGTTCGGCATTGGGGGAAAGGGTTACGAACGAGGCATCCCGAAGAGCCTGTGTCCCGGCAACGTTCGACTGCACCGTTTCCTCGGTGCTGGCCTGCTGGCGCTGGAAGTCCTCGAACTGCCGGGTAGCCTTCGCGCTGAAGCCGACCCCAAACAATTCGGCCCTGTCGATGAAATAGGTGCGTTCCATTACACGGCCAACGCTTCGCCGGTAACTTCGCAACGCGCCACGGCCACCTGCCCGACACCGCGAAACCGCAGCCCGATCAGCTGCCCCACCCGGCAATTCGGTCGCCAGTGCATTCGCTCCTCCCGGCGGCCAGTCATGCGGCGGCCGATTTCGCGGCTGTAGGTTTCCCCGTCGCGGGTCATGGAAAGCCACATGGTGGCATCGCCATCGGGCTTGCGTCCGAACAGTTCGGTTTCGCGCACGATGAACCCGTTGCCCTGATCAAACAGCAACCCCGCGTCGAATTGCCAGTGGATCGAGTCGCCGAAGTGTTCCGAAATGTCCTGTGACAACACGCCAAGCGCGGTGCTGTCGATATCCCCGACGATGTGCCTGCCATAGCAATAGACGGCGAAGCGCGGCCTGTAGCGCTTGAAATATCCGCTATGGGCGATGTGCCATGCACCTTCACCGGTCTGCCCTGTCGCACGGATCGCCAGCACCACGGCCCGATCAGGCAGATGCATGACGAGGTGCTGTTCGTCGCCGAACGTGCGCGCTTCCAGCACGATCGCCGCCTCGTCCACGCCGACCAGCATGTCATCGATTTCGGGCGGGCTTACCCTCGTCGCCTGCCCGCCTGCCAGAATGTAGAGGCCGATCGGTTCATCGCGCGCGCCGCCGACGAATGCAAGCGTCTGACCGATGCGAACCTTTGCGTCGGCTGATACGCACCCGACCGAAATGGTCGCGCCACGCACGTTCTGGAACGGAAAGCCGGTCGACCCGACGTTGCGGAAAACCTGCACCGAATAGCGCCCGAACCCGTATAGTTCTTCTTCGAACACCTTGACGCCAGTGATCGGATCGGGGTCGCTCTCGGCCGACCCATACTTCAGCGCATCGACGCTCGTCGGGTCCAGCAGGTCTGTCACCACCAGATATTCGCCATCGGTGGTGACGAAATATCCGTCCATCCAGTCGACATCGAGAACCTTGCCAAGGTCGAAGTCGGCAACCTTCAGCAGATCAGCGCCGTCATAGTAGAACAGCTTTTCCGCCGAACGGATGGCGAGCCTGTCGAAGTCCTGCGTGAAGCCTGCCGGGCGGGTGTCGGTGCCAACATCGCCGATGATGGCGATCGAGCCATCCGCCGCAACCGATATCAGGCTGGATCCCATGACGCGGTAATGCACTCCCTTGAACACCGCCCCGCCACGATCCTCGCCGGGGCCGGTAGCAAAAAAGGTTGCTCCGCGCGTGGTGACAAGCTGCCCCTTGCTGATACCGCTTTCGCGAACCTCGTGCTGTAGGTTGACCGGGAACGTGGTGGAATAGCCGCTTTCGCTCGATCGCACCCCGGACTGGATCGGCACCTGCATTATTCAGGCCGCGCGAAATAGGTCCGCCCGTAGCGATAGCCGGTCGGCGTGTTTTCAGCGTATTGCGCAGCCGGTATATCGGCAACCGCCGCGCACAGCCGCGAATAGGTCTGGCCCTTGATCCTGCGTGTTTCGGGCGTGAGCGTCTTGCCCATCGAGGGGGCCATGCGTTCTGCCAGCGCATATCCGACCGCCGCCATGTGCTGCCGGGCAATACCGCTTTCTTCTTCCAGGCGAACGCCCGCCGCGTCCTCGAAAATGTAGCCGAGTTGGTCGAACGGCCATTCGCTCATCATCGCGTTGAGCGAGGTTAGGGCCGCCGCATATTCGTTTTCCGAATGCCCGAACATGGCATCGCTCGTGCCCATCGCGGCGAAAGCGAAGTCGATGATCTCCCTGATCGTCGGGCCGGAGGGGATGGGGAGCGCGGTCATTGCGTCACCTTCTTCTTCGACGCGCCACGCTTCGTTTCCGCTTTCTGCGGCGAACAATCGGGCGAAACGTTCCAGCCTTCCTTGAGCGCTGCCTGTTCTTCTCGCTCATCGTCGACGATCTTCCAGTCGACGTTCTGGCCGTGCCAGTCTTCCAGCATGGTGCCGGGGCGATACATCATCCTCGGATAGGTGCTCACCGCCCCGGCTCCCGCTCACAGCTTCGTGATAGGCGATACGTCGTTCGTGTAGCCCGGACCCGCCGTGGTCACTTCATACGGCGAATCCACGTCCAGACGCTTGCACAGCGCCTTCACGTAATCGGTGCGGTTCTGTCCGGAACGCTCCAGTTCCAGAAGGCCAGCCACCTTTTCCTCGGGCACCGGATCGTCGGACCCTTCCTTCACGCGGTCCTTGAAGGCGTCGATGTCGAGATCGAGGATCGGCGCAAACTGCATGATGTCGGACGAACCGGGATATTTCGGCCCCGTGGTTTCGCCCGGCAGGTTGCCATCGGTGGCGTAACGGTAGCTGTCCTTCGCCTGCTCCTTCGCGGCTTCCAGCGCACCTTCCTTCTTGGCCTTGTCGATCTCCGACTGGCTCACCTTGGGCAGGCCAGCGGCAACGGCGGCTTCCTGCTCGGCGGTATCGGTCTTGTTGCTCATGTCCTTGTCTCCTGAAAAGGAGGCGGGGCATCACGCCCCGCCCGCCGTTTATGCCTGATTGAACGCCATGTTGCCCGCCATCTCGGGAGCAATCAGCGAAGCGCCGAAGTCGATATCCCAGCGCGCCTTGACGGACAGGTCGTTGATTTCCCCCTGCCGTGCGTAGGTGATCCGGATACCCAGATCGGTCGTCGCCGTGCGAACCTGCCATCCATCCTGCGGATCGACCGAGTAGCTGCCCGGAATGAGCAGCAGGCTTTCCCGCTTGAAGAACGGATTGAGTTCGGCGGCCGTGGTGTTGAGCCACGTGATCGCCGCACCGTTCGCCGGAGTGGCCGACACGTTCGCGTATTCCTTCGATCCGGTCGACCCCTCGGCGGCGTCGATGATCGCGGGATAGACGCGAATGGTATTCGCCGCCGGCTTGCCGACCACGCGGAACGTCATCAGCTGACCGGTGTCCTGCTTCGTGATCATGTGCAGGCTGTTGACACCAGCGATCGTGAAGGCATCGCCGGTGTCGATGGCAGCGTAATTCGCCGCCGTGATCACCAGATCGGTATAGCGGTTGTCCTTGTTCGCCTTCTCTCCGGTAGCCGCCGTAGTGGTGGCCGCAGGAACGGTGCGCTGGGTAGCACCGTTGACCGTGGTCGCACCGCCGCCGGCTGCCGCCAGGCGCACGGACTGGTCGTTCTTGAACAGCTCGAAACCGGCAACATCCGAACCGATCATGGCCCTGGAATAGGCGTCCAGATCGCGGCTGTTGTCGGTCGCCCGGTTGGCAAGGTTGCCGGCCATCGCGTTCGCAACGCGCGGAGCGAGGAACATCAGCCGGTCGGACTGCGAGATACCGCGCTCGGTCATCAGCGCATCGGCAAGGGCGACATCGTCGAAGCCGGTAGGCGCACCAGTGCGCTTCACGAACATCGAGCCTTGCAACGCCACCGTGTTGAACAGCGCCAGGTTCACGTCCGAACCCAGCTTCTGCTTTGCCGACTTGCCCTTCTTTTCGAGCGCCGACTTGATACGCAGTTCCTTGGCGGAATACTTGACCGCGACCGACTTGTGGTAACCGATCGACACCGGCACCGACAGTTCGGTGGTGTCGCCGAAATTGCTGGTCTGGTCGAAACCGTCATAGCTGGCCGAGATCATCGGGGCCGGCACCCAGAACTGATCGCCAGCGCGGGCCATCGCTTCCGGGTCTTCGGGCTGATACGTCTCAGCCCCCTTGGCGATGACGAGCTGGTCGTCGAAGCCTTCGATCATATCGTCGAACATGACGAGTTCTTGCTTGGTGAAACTGTTTGCCATCGTGGATTATCCCTGAATTGATGAGGTTCAGGCCCGCGAGCGAAGCTCTTTCTTGTAGCGGATCACTTTCGTGCGATCCCCCGTGCGCTCCGCCTCTTTTTCGAGCCGTTCGAGTTCCTTGTCCGCGCTGGTCGGGGCAGCATTGCCCTTCACAGGACGATCGGGTTGCGGTCGGGCACGGGTTTTCATCTGCACCTTGCTCCTCAGCTCGCCGATCTTCATCGCGGCATCTGCGGGATCGAGTTTCGAGAGTTCTTCAAGCGTCGTCGGACTGCGATGGAGAGCCGCCACAAGGGCCGCCCCCTTCCCCGATTTCAGCAACAGCGCCCGGTGGGATTCCGGCAGGATCGCGGCGACCTGCGCCTCCGCTTCGTCGAAGTTCGGGATATTCAGGCTCGCCTTGTCGGTTTCGTAGGCCCGCTGGACCTCGCCCCACTTCGCGGCTTCCTGCTCCCGCTCCTTCGCCTTTTCCTGTTCCTGACGCTCGGCCCTGGCCTTGCGCTCGTTCCATTCCCGCCATGCGATCGCGAACTTCTCGGCATCGTAATCGATACCGTCGTCCTCGATGGTGGGTTCTGGCCCGACTTCGATCTGCTCTTCGCGCTTCCCGGTTTCCGCCGCCTTCAGTTGCGCGGTGAGTTCCCGGTTGCGTTCGCGCAGCTCGCGGATGACGCTGCTTTCACTCTCGGGAGCTGGCGCGGCCCCCTCGTCTTCGCCGTCGAACCCGAAATAGGTTTCTTCCGGCTGCTCCTCGGTTTCGTCCTCGTCCGGATTTTCGGTCGCTTCGCCATCTTCCGGCTCCGCTTCCTCGGTTTCATCGATCTCCTGTTCGGGATCGAGTTCGAGAACATCTTCCTCGGGCTGGTCTGCCATTCGTCTTCCCTTGTCTCACCAATTCACGGCTTGGCGGCTGCCGATGGGAAGGCAGATTACGGGCGCTCGGCAAGGCGCGCCATTTGACGGCTTTACGCCTACCGGACGGTGGCGCTGATATACCCTTCGCCGCGAACCCAGATGGCAGTCGCCGTTCCGGAGATGACCTGGCCCGTATCGATCCGGACGGGCCCGAGCGCCGTCGTGTTGGGGTTTCCGCCGAACACCACTTCGACGATCTCGTCATCGAGATTCTGAATCAGCACCTCGACACCGCCAAGGCTGGCGTTTCCGGCGACGATATCGGTCCACGCCTGAATCACGGCGATACGCGGTTGCGAAGCGGTCATTGCGTCAATCCTCCCATGAGCGCTTCCCGGCGCGTCTTTCCGGCCTGCGCGATCTTCTCAATGGTGCCGGCGAGCGTTTCGTCACGCTTCGCCAGCTTCAGCGCAGTATCGGCCTTCGTCTCGTCGACCTCTGCCTTGTTCTTCTCGGCCTGCGTCATGAGTTCGGCAGCCTGCGCCCGCGCCACTTCGGCCATCGGATCGGGCTGCTGGTTCTGCGCGGCCTCCTCCATCGCCTTCTGCTCGTCCTCGTTCGGCTTGACGAGGCCCAGCCTCAGCCCGCGCTGGCGCGCCCATTCGTGGAACTCGTCGATCCCCTCGCCATCCTGATTGAGAACCGCAGTCAGGATCGCCGCCTGGGCGAGTTCGGCGTCCTGCGCCTGAATGGCGACCTCGGCTGTCTGCAACATCGACTTGACCGTCTTGTCCCGGCGGGTCGCGGTCGCCTCGGTCACACTGGCGATGACCTTGTAGCGTCCGGAGATCAGGTCGTTGACAATGCGCGTCTTGTCGTTGTCGGTTCGCAGCTGCTGAAGCACGGCCTGACCGTCGTCGCCATCCTCGGTCATGGTCTCTACCTCTCGCCCAGCCTCGATGTAGATATCGCTGCACATCGACAGGTAGATTTCGCCTTCGCGCTGAACCGACTGGCGCACGTTGTCGAGATAGATGCCGGATCGCGCGTCGACCCGCGTGGCGGCAATGTCCATCGCCTCGGCGCTGGTGTTGGCCTTGACCGTATCGGCCCCGTCCTGCGATTCCTCCAACAGGTCGGCATTGTTGATCTGAAGCATCGCGGCCATCGCCGGCGGCAGATCGGGCGGCTTGATGTAGGATAGCGGCCCGGCTTTGATGATGTTGCCTTCCGCGTCGCGCAGCGAATGGGCCAGCAGGAACGGAAGTCGGTCGATATTGGCGCGCGCCCACTGCCCGGTAATCACCGGATCCATCTGTTCCGGATCGAAGATCGGGCGCTCCTGCGGACTGAGGCTGTTCAGTTCCGCCAGCTTCGACAGGTTGGAATTGTAGAGGCGCTGGGCGTCCATCTTGTCCTGAACGTAGCCCTGCCAGCGCTCCATGTTCTCGACGAAATACCGCCGGCCATAAATGGGCACGATGGGAATGGCCTGTCCCGCGATCAGCCCGCAATCCTCCAGAACCTCGGCACCGGAGAGCACGTATTTGTGAACCCGCTTGCGTTTGCGGCGCTGGGTCTTGTCCTGCCAGCCATCGGCTTTCATCTGCGCCAGTTCGCCGTCATCGAAGTCCGACGCCCAATAGCGCTTCTCCTCGCCCGACAGGCGGTGCGTCAGGACGTGCAGGGTCTCGTTGACCTCCTCGACTTCGTAATACTCCGCCACCGCGCGGGTTTCGGGTGCGAACCAGTCGGTCATGCGCAGCGCCGTGCCGTCCGGAAACTCGGCTTTCGCGTCGGGATATTCCTCCTCGAACGCCTCTTTCGTCATGCTGGTGCGGATGAAGGCATAGCGGGCATCGGACTTGTCGTAGAGCCGCGCGTTGGGATCGAAATAAACAGACTGGTCGGCGTCGACGATGATCGCAGCCGGATTGATCCGCTGGTGATCGTTATCCTTGTCGCTCTCGTCTTCCCATTCATTGGTCAGCCGGTAAGCACCGAACCCGCCGGCAAATGCTTCATACGCCGCGTTGTCGCGAGCCTGCTGCGACTTAAACCGGTAGCCGTCCGCGCGGTGCATCCCGTCGAGCGTTTCGGCCGTTTCGGCGTCGGACTTGGGGCCATCGGGACGGAAGTCCGGCACGATGCGATTTTCGCGGTAATCGGTCTCGATCTTGCGCAGCCCACGGCCCACCTTGTCGACGGTAACGCGGATCGAGTTGGCGAATTGTTCGCCCCACTCGTCTTCCCACTGCGCACCGGGGATCGAAACGAAGCGCCGCGCCTGGAGACTCTGCGCCCGCAATTCCTGCTGGGGCCACGCACAGGCATCGAACCGCTTGATCGCGCGGGCGTGAACCTGGGCGAGCGCATCGTCGCCGGTGTCGCGCTTTTCGAGAGCCGTGTCGTGCTGGGAAAGGTCCGCCTGCATGGGCGGGGAAGGTAGCGCCCGATCGGGGCTGCGGTCAGCTTGACGGCTTTACGCTATCTCGCAAACGCCGTCACCGTCGACGGGATGGCGACCGCCACCTTCTTCGGCTTCCCCTGCAAGGCCCGCCGCGCACCCTCCACGGCATAGCGCAGGGCATCGATGAGGTGATTGTTCCGGTCCTCCAGCACACCCAGCACCTGCCCGGTCAGCGGGTCAGTCTTGTAACTGTAGTGTGTCAGCTCGTCGATCAGGTGCTCGCATCGCGGATGCACCACCATGTCGTAGCCCTTCAGGAACTCGACCCCTTCCTCGAGCGAGCGCGCGCCCTTCAACGCCGGTGCGATGCGAGGGAAGCCATGCTTGCGCAAATGGCTGATGGTTTCGGGCCGCGCGCTGTCGGCGGTCATCCAGTATTTCTCGGCATCCGGGATCGTCATGAACAGCTTGGGAAGGTCGACCACCTCGACATGCAGCCCCCACGCCTCATGGTCGACGAACAACTGCTTGCCGTCGATCCAGCAGCGCACGGCGCACGACGGATCGATGCTGAAGCCGAAATCCGCGCCCAGGCGGTATTCGACATTCGCCGGGCTGTCGAAGTCCTCCACGGTCCAGTTGCGGAACACGCGCGCTTCGCTGTTCGCCCTGTATTGCCCGAGCCAGACGTGATTGAACTTGTCGATGTCGCGGCTGCGATCAAACTCCATTTCCGCCCGCAGAACATCGGGAAACCACGGATTGTCGTAATGATTGATCTCGCGAACGATGGTGGCCGGCGGTGGTCCGTCATCGCTGCGGAAAATCGCATCGACCGGATCGTCTTCCAGGTCAGGGTTCCATGTCCAGATCAAGCGGCTGTCGGGCTTGCGGATGGTGGGGATGAGCGTGTCCAGGCTCGATTGGCTGAATGCCTGCGCCTCGTCTCCCCAGAAGGTGGTTATGCCTTCGATGGACTTGATGCCGTTCGCATTGCCCCGGATGCCGGAAAACAGGAACAGACTGTCGTTCGGCCCGCGTATTTCCTGATCGGTGCTGTCGAATGCCGACTGCACGCCGAGCCTTTCGATGGCATCGTCCAGCAGGCGTTTGGAACTGTCCTTGATCGACTTCTGCAATTCACGGCCGCACAACACGCGCTCGTGCCGCTCCATCGCCTGAATGATGAGCGCCGTGGCTACAGTGTAGGACTTCCCCCCGCCGCGCCCTCCATGCCATGCCAGATGCCGGAACGGCTGCCACAGGTCGCTAGCGTAATCGGGCAGGTCAACTTGCCGCATCTGCCTTCACGAGGTTGACGCTGAAGCCCTTGGGCAACGGATTGTCGGGATCATCACCGTGAAGGATTTTGTCGCCGTATTTCTTCGGGGCCAGCTTCGCCGCGCGCCACTGATAAGCATGGATGCGCAGCTTGACGACCTGCCAGTTCTCGCTGGTCGCCTCTAAAGCCATCTGCACGATCTTCTCCGGCACCGCCTCCTGCTGTGCCTGTCTCGCGCGCGCGATACGCTCCGCGAAATCGGGATCCCTCGCCATCCTGCGATAAACCGTATCGTCCGAAGGCATGTGATCGTCGCGGCAGATTTCCGTCAGGCCTTCCCCGCCGGTCAGCCGGTCGCACAATTCGTCGACGATCAGTGCGTTATCGAGAAGCCCATGCTGCGCCATGACCCTAACTCCTACCCTTCTGGGGATTGCCCCGCACCTTGACGCCCTTACGCTTTCTCACGCGGGCGAGGCGCTGATACGCCGCCCCTTCCGACACGCCCATATCGAGGGCGAGCCGCTTGATAGCCTTGCGCCGTGCGGCCTCGGTCAGCCATTGGTCATGCTTGGGCTGCCATTCGAACTCGGAACAGTCGCCTTCCGAACGCACGATCTCCTCAATCAGGTCGGTTTCGACATCGGTGAGAGCACGGCGCTTGCCGACTTCCTCCAGCAGACCGAGAAGAAACACGCCCTTGACCGGAATCAGTTCTGTCATCGTCCCTCACTTCCCATGCTGCCTGAGGCTGAAATCGATCCATTCGGGCGGGGGCAGGTCTTTGCCATAAACCCCTTCGCGGTATCGCTGGCGAATCTCTGCGCGCGAGAGGTGCCAGCAATCGGCCAGGATGAGCGCTGCACCTTCACCGGGGCGCATCGCCCCCACGCCCGCTCAGTTCGGTGTGGACGGTATTGGCTGTCTGCCCCAAAAACGGGATAAGATCGTCGCTTTCTTCAAGCGCTTTCGCAGCCATCATTGACCACATCAGGCCGAGTTGAAAGCCGGAATCAAGAGCGTGATCGCCGGTCAATTCCAAGGTCGGCACCTCGCGCTTCCGTGCACGACGGTGAAAGCCTGTTTCAAGGACGCGCAAGCCGTCATTTTCCATGAAAAGGCGCTCTTTGGCTGTGTAGTTCGGTGGGCCGTCAGCTGCGATGCTGAGATCGGTGCTGTTCCCGTAGCGCCAGTCGTGGAGGTCCGGCACTACCGCATTCGAGCAGGCGGTCGCCAGATGATGCCCCTGTTGAAAGCCCCTGCGATATGCGCGTTCCGCCGCCCGTGCCGCAACCACGATGATTATTTCGCGCACAGGTCGCGGTAGTGCGGCAAGAACATCCATCTCAACGCCATGAGTGACATCGTGAGCGGTGGGTTCGTAGTTCATTTCCTGATCTCCTTAGATTTCGATAATTTCTGCCTCTAGCCGTTCCGCTACCTCGCGCTTGAAGGCCTCGATTTCACCCGCCTTCGGTGCCCAGCAAGGCCCGCACCTCGGCAGGGTCCACCATCTTCCCCTGTGGTTTCCATTCCCGGTCATGCAGCCATGCGAGGTGCCGGGCGCGGCTCTTTGCGTAGCGGCGCGTCGCACCTTCCCGCATCGCGGCCTTGCGAACCTCGGCCGGCGTGGGGAGAAAGGTCGAGGATCGCACCAGCTGCACGAATGCCGCCCTCAGGTCGTCCAGCGGCAGGTCGCGCAAAGCAATCCAATACATCTCGATCTTTGCTTCGACCTCGCGGTCCGAGAGTTTGGACTGCGCCGTCGCGATCGCCAGTTTGCCGATCATGGTTTCTATCTGGGCTTCCGTCGCCGTTGCGGGTTCCGGCTCGTTGGCGAAAGCCAGAAGGATGCCCGCCGTTTTCGGACCCACCACCGGGCTGTCACCGCTCAGCAGAAGATCGTTCAGCCGCTCGTCGGGCAACAACCCGGGCGAAGGGGTTCTGGATTTCGTCGTTGTTGGCAGCAGGTCGGTCATTTCGGTCTTTCCTCGGAAGCTCGTCATCGCGGCGGCGCAGCCAATTGCGCCAGGTCGCATCCCAGTCGGATTTTCGGGCGTTCGCTCCGGTCGCGCTGGCGGCCCAGTCGCGGAACTTAGCCAATTCCCGGTCCACCGCGCCGTCGGGCCAACGGCTGACAGCCGTGGCAACGTCTCCGCTGAGCGGCTTGGGCTTCCAGTCATCCGGAAGTCGGTGCCCCTTACGCGCGCGGGGTATGTGTTCGGGGGTATGGGTGGGTGGGGTTTGTTGGGGGGTCTGGGGGGAAGAAAGGGGAGGGCGGGAAAGGGGGTCGGTTTCATCACCGTTACCGTCACGCGTTACGTCACGCGTTACGTCATCAGCCTCATCTTCGGCTTTCTTTTTGGCGCGGTAGCGAGCCTGCCTTTCGGCGGCTGCGGAGCGCGCAGGACCAATGCTGGCGAACTCAATAACCTCTTGGATAGTGAGGCCCTTATCTGCCAAGAACTGCATCTGTTCGGTCGAGAGGTTCACAGCACCACCTCCACCCGTCCCGGCTTAACCGGCTCTCCCCGGCGAAGGGTCGGCTCGAAACGTGTGTCATCGACACGAAGGCCATCGGCGATGCCATCGAGCGCGGCTTTGAGACTGGCGAACATGTTGTCGATGTCCCTGCGGCGGTTGTCAGGCGGACAGAAGGTAATCGTCACCGGAATGGCCCCTTCGCGCTGAGCGAGGCTCCTGCGGGCATCCACCGGCACATTCGCGATGGTTTGCAGCGCCGCATCCTCGCGCGCCTTCTTCTTCACGCTGGCAAGCTGCATGTAATGCGCCCGAGCGTTGGGATTGAGCCTTCTGTCCGGCCAGGGCAGGTCAATCCGCATCGGCACGATCCCGCAATTCGAGATAGGCTCGCACCACGCGCGGGTCGCGCTTGGCGTAAACGTCCCAGTTGTCGGCGGCATGGATGACCGTGGTGTGATCGCGGCCGCCGAGAATGCGGCCGATGACGGCATAGGAAATCTCGCGCTCACGCAGGATGCGAACGATAACCGCTCGGGCGCTGACAGCCGGTGCCCTCCTGCTGGCCGACTTGATGTCGTCCACGGACAAACCGAACGTATCGGCAACGCTCGACAGCAGGGGATCGAGCGGCACCCGGCCATGCCCGACGTGGGTGGCTATTTCCTCGATCAATTTCGTAATGCCCCGCCGCCGCGTTTCAGCGGCCCTGAGGCTGGCATTGCGTCGAGCCACGCGGCGCATGAGGGCTATCCTGAAGCCCCTTCGCCAACGGCGGCGACGGCAGACCTTGCACGCGGCTCTGTCGGCTATCGTATGGGTCGTTTGCGGGTTGCGAAGGTGCCCGCACGGCCACGCGGCGCCGAGGGCGATCAGCATCCGCCGATTGCTGTCCAGCAGCCGCGCATGGTCCTGCGCGTCCTGAATGGCGATAGAGTCGATCGCGCTCATTCCGGCCACTCCCATGCAGGCAGGCCCAGGCGGGCGCGCATGGCCGCGTGGAACGCGATCTTGCGATCGTGGCGACACCGGGCAGCGCGCTTCGCCAATACGCTCGCAGCGGCGCTTGGATCGGGTTTGCGGCGGAAGGGGTTAGGCAGCTTCATGGCGGGCCTCGTCTTGCAGGGTAGTCACGTCCACGCCGGTCCAGGTTGACCACAGGTGCAGCGCGCGGCTCGTGTATTCGCTGCGCTGCGCCTCGTTCATGGCGCGGTTGCTGGTGGATGCCGGCTTGAAACGGCGATCACCGCTGGGAAGGTCGATCCAGCGGCCTACGCCCAGCTTCTGCCGGGTGATGTCGTGCAAATCCTGTTCATCGAGCGTGAGGTCGTGCGCTTCGTTCAACAGCGGCACCACGAGGCCGGCTACCGACCAGTAAAGGCCGCGCCTGCGCTGGTTGGCGACCCCGCCCCTGATCTCGACGCGCACGCGGCCCCGTATTTCGCGCATTGCGGCCTCGGCGGCGGCGTTGGCGGGACGAAGCATTCCAAGATGCGCCTCGAACGCGAGGGGTGCCTTGTCGCTCATGCGGCATACCTCCGACTGCTTTCGATCCAGAGGCGTTCGGCTTCGTCCATGAGGTCGATGCCGTATTCGCGGTAAAAGCCGCCGTGCCCGAGCGCTTCGACGCTTTCGCGGGGGCCATGCTGGATCTGGTGATGGCGCGGGCACAGGGGGACGGTGCGGTCATGACGACGCGACACCCGCCCCCCGTGAATGCCGGCGGTCACATGATGGACCGTCGAACGCGCCCCGCACACGAGGCAGGGTATGGACGCGATGCGTTCCATGTGCCGACGCTCGGATGCGGTAGGCTTCATCAGGCGATGCCCAGCGAAGCCTTGTAGGTGTCGAGGATGGCTTCCTGTTCGGCGCGGTCGTCCGCGCTCATGGCGCGCAGCTTGACGACCTGGCGCATGATCTTCGGATCGTAGCCCACGGCCTTGGCTTCGGCATAGACATCGCGGATATCGTCGGCGATGCCCTTCTTTTCTTCTTCCAGGCGTTCGATGCGTTCGATCAAAAGGCGCAGGCGGTCATCGGATTCTGACATGTCGGGTTCCTTTGTGTTGAGGGTGTTGGGGATTGTGGGGGGAACACGTCGCTAGAACGGAATGTCGTCGTCGAGATCGTCGTAACTGGCATTGCCCCCGCCCGAGGACGATCCGCCGCCGCCAGAACCGCCGCCGAAGTCGCCGCTGCCGCCGCCGCGGCCCCAGTCCTCGCCGCCGCCGCGCTGGCGGCCACCGCCGCCGCCGGACGCGCCATCGAGCATGGTCAGCGTGCCGTTGAAGCCCTGCACCACGATCTCGGTGGAATAGCGGTCGTTGCCGGACTGATCCTGCCACTTGCGGGTTTGCAGTTGGCCCTCGACGAATACCTTGCTGCCTTTGCGCAGGTAGCGTTCGGCGACCGACACGAGGCCATCACTGAATATCGCGACGGTGTGCCATTCGGTGCGCTCCTTGCGCTCGCCGGTGGCCTTGTCCTTCCAGCTTTCGCTGGTGGCGATACGCAGGTTGCAGACCCTGCCACCGTTCTGGAACGAGCGGACTTCCGGGTCTTGACCCAGGTTGCCGATGAGCATGACCTTATTGAGACTTCCGGCCATTCAAGCGGCCTCCTTCTGTAGTGCAATTTGTTCGATGATCCACGCCTTGCCGCCTGCAAACTTGTCGGCGGGCAGCTGGCGAAGATCGGTGATCTTGGCGGTGTCGAGAAAGCGCTTCACCGGAAAGCCGCTGCTATCGCACAGGGCCATCAGTTCGTTGCGCTGTTCGTCGGTGATGGTGGGGGGCGGAGCCTCACGAACGTTGCTCTGCGTCTTGTCGTAGAGCGCCAGTCCGAACGGGTTGCCGAACGTCATGAAGGCGCGCTTCATCGCGTCCGTCTCGGCTTCCTTCAGCGCACTTTCGTGAGCCTGCCCCTCGTCGCGGTCGATGCCCTGGCCGAACCCGCATCCCTCGCGGATGAGATCGCCCACGCAGATACGGACGCGGCAGCTGTAATTGACCACCTTGTTGCCGTTCTTGTTCTCGTAGGTCTGACCGACCGGACGCAGGTCCAGTGTCTCGCGGGTCCAGCCATCGAAGCCGAAAATGCGGTTGGCCTCGGCGATTGCGTGCCATCCCTCGATGTAGGACACCTCTCCGCCGCCCTGACGGCGCTTGGCGACGACCTTCGGGCTGAGCGGGGCGCTGAGCGCCTTGTTCTGTTCGTCGGTGAAGGTCATCTTCAATACCCCACGGCTTCGAAGCGGCGGAATATCGAGCGGACGGTTTCAACGTCCCGCTTGCAGTATTCGGCGATCTTCGCATGTTCGCCATCGGCCCACGCCTGAGCGACCATCGAACCGTCGAAACCATCCTTGCACGGCAGGGAAAGGGCTTGGCACAGATCGTCCTGACTGATCCGGTCACGCGCACCGGCCCACGCGGTCATCGTGTCGAATATCTCTTGCGACCACGGTTTGAGATCCCGAGGGAACGCGACCGAAGGCGGTAGCTTCACGCCCAGAACGATCGCGCGGCACAGGATGAAGCGCATATCGAAACCGCTGATATAGTGACCGATGAAGCGATTGACGCCCATCGTCGGCAGCGCGGCAAAGAAGGTTTCGAGAACCAGGGCTTCGCCATCCACGCTTTCGGCGTGGACCGCCGTCACATCACCGTCCCCGAGCGCAAAGCCTATGGTGCAGATATGACCCTGGGTGGGATTGAAGCTGGTCTTGGCGACGATCTCGTCTGCCGCGGCATCGCCGTGGTCGGCAATCCACTGCGCGATGCTTTCCGGCTTCTTGTATTGCGCCGGAGCGGTGATGCTCTCACGAACCCGGTCGCGGTATTCCGACGACTGGTTCGGGATCGTCTCTATGTCGAGAAAGATGTTGTTCATGCCGACCACCGGACGGGCGTAACCCGCTCCACGGTGTTGCGGACAAACGAGCCCTCGCCGCCGAGACGTTCGATCTCTTGCGCGGCCAGGTTCAGCGAATGAATGCACAGCCCCAACGCGGCGCGTGGAGAAAGCAGGACTTCCTCTTGCGCCGGGGGCGTGATGGTGGTCATCGTGTTCACAGGAAAATCATCCTTTCCTAGGGGCCGGCGTTGTGGATTGAGCCCGCAGGTCGGCCCCGACCGGCTGCGGTCCGTGAAAAGTCCCCATCCCCCACGCCGCCGCCATCATGGCGAGCGCGGCGATCCAGAGCATGGCAAGAGCGGTCCAGTTGCGGGTCATGCCAGCCACCAGATCAGCCCGGCCCATGCCCCGACGATGTAGAGCGTCAGCCCCCGCCACACCCATGCGCGCAGCGGATCGGCCTGCACTTCCTCGGCGGGCGCGAGATCGCCAGCGCGGTAGTCCTGCCGGGTGGTGAAGTTGTCGCGGATGGTCATGCGGCTCTCCGAAGCTTGGCCTGCGAAATGCGTGACCGGCGTTCGAGACACGCTGCCAGCAGGGCGTCGTTTTCCGCCTCGCTGTCGATCAGCTCGCGGTCGGTTTCGCTCGAGCCACCGTCCGATCCGGCAGCGCGGTTCTGTCCGATCCGATGGATGGCGGCCCCGGCGGATGCGATGATGTCGTCAGCTGCATCCATGAGCGGCACGATCATTACGCCCTTGGCAGCGGCGATGGCATCGAGCGCGTGAACGTCAACGTCGAGTAGGTTCCAGGCGCAACCCAGCTTGAGCGTCGTTTCCTCGTCACGCGCCCGGCGGATGGTCTTTTCATCGCAGCCCGTTTCCAGCGCGACCCGCGAAGGGCCGTCACGGTGGCAGGCGCGCAGTAGTCCATCGGCCAGCAGGTGGCGGGCGTCTGCGTCCGTAAGACGTTTGCTGTTCGGGCGGACGTGCTTGTCAGACACGGGCATTGTCTCCGTCATGAAAGGAACGATCAGAACCGGGCGCAGCGAAGCGATTGGCGTTATCGCGCGCCGGGTCTGCTACAGGGTGAGTGAGGTTGGCGGGTTCGAGCACGGGAACGTCGCCCGCCAGTTCAAGGATGGCTTCGCGATGTTCTTCGTCGGTCAGGGGGCGGATTTTGCGGAAGAGACTTTCGGGGAATCCGATTTTACCTTTTCGCCGGGGCGATACCTCCCAGAAACCCAGTGCCCGTTCATTCCTGCACTTTGGACGCGGCACACCCACAATTTTCACTGTGTAGATCGCGCCAACCGACAGTATAATCGATGGATCTCTAAACAGCGGGTGCCTTACGGCCACACACAGCGCCAGATCGCCAATCTGCCAATCGTCAGCCATCTAAGCCACCCCGCCGAAATTATCGTTTGCTACCGTGTCCATCATCACGGACAGGCGCTGGCGACGGGACATGCCGGTGGCGATGAAGCGGCCGGCGAAGCGGTAAAGCGTGGAGAGATAGCGGCGGGTCATGCTGCCGCCTTTCGGTCTTGTTCATCCATCCAGTCCCGCACGCGCGCAGCGGTGCTAAACTTGATGTCGCGCCCCTTTTCGAGTTGTCCGACAAACGGACGGTCATTCAGGGCCTTCTCTCCGAAGTCCCATTTCGACATCTCATGACGCTTGCAGAACGCCTGAATTTCGGTGAGCAGGTTATCCATGACGCCGACATTAGGTTGGATAAAACCAACTGTCAACGCTGGATACGTCCTCCCTTCGCAAAAAGTTCGGATTGGTCCAACTATCTGGGCGTGTCAGACGAACCAGATATTGAGACGATCAGGTCCAATCTCCGCGCCGTGATGAAGGCGCGGGATGTGAAGCCGACCACGCTTTCGCTACGGGTCGGTAAGAACCGAACCCTGGTCAAAGACCTTCTCGAAAAATCGAAGGACATCCAAATCGGAACGCTGTCGAAGTTGTCCAGCGCTCTAGATGTCCCCCTTGCAGACTTGCTGGCGGCGCCTAGAGTCTCCGTCGTGGGATATATCGGTGCTGGGGGTGAGATCATTTTCGAGGACATGGGGCACGAAGATTCGGTGCTGCGACCGCCCGGTATATCCGGAACGCTGATCGCCCTTATTGTTAGAGGCTCGTCGATGTTGCCACGCTACCGGGAAGGCGACATCATCTATATCCAGCGCGAGCACGACGGGGTGCTGCCCGAGTATGTCGGGGAGGATTGCGCCGTTCGTCTCAGCACGGGCGAAACCTACATCAAGCAGCTTATAAAGGGCAGTGAAGAAGGTCGCTTCACCCTGCTATCGCTTAATGCGCCACCGATTGAGAACGTGGAGATCGAATGGGCTACTATCGTGCGCTTCGTTTTGCCTGGTGCCTCGCGCCGATTGCTGTCCTAGCCAGCTGCGACGACCGCATGAGCCGGGCCGATCTGGAAAGCGCGGCAGTGTGGGCAGAAGATCAGGCTTCAATCAATCATGATGAGATTGCTGCGCTAAAGGATCGGGTCGAAGCTCTTGAACGCAATTCCGGCCAAGTGGCAGTCGCACGACCGCCAGTGGCCCCAGCTCCATCCGCCAGCGCGCCTTCGCGTGTGATTGAACTAGTGACGATGGGCGATGCGGGCCAATCACAGCGCTTCTCTTCAATGGAAGCCTGTCGATCCGCCAAGGCCCGCTTAGAGCAGGCTGATCAAGAGCAATGCCCACCCGGCGCGTTCTGTCCTGGCTATGTGCGAGAATGCGTCTCGCTCGATTAGTTGGATACCACCAACCTTTTTCGTTGACAGGTTGGATATAGCCAACTAAACCCTCTCCATACCCAACCGGGAATGGAGACGATGATGGCTACCCCCCGTGCAGAGATTATTGAGATTACAGGTGGCGCTCGCGCCAGACCTACCGGCAGCAGAGTAATTTGTGACCCGCCCCCGTGTGACACTGACGAGGATTGGCTGGTTCTGGTGTCCGATGATGTATCGGCTTCGATGTCAGAACAGGGGTTTACGCAAGACGGATCGCCTGAGTTCTATACCGGAAACGATAATGGCGGCTTCCGATCATGGCGGCGCGGTGATCTCAATATTGTCACGACCACTAGCTCTGAATTTTATGATCGTTTTGAAACCGCTACTGAATTAGCCAAGCGTTTCAATTTGCTCGACAAAGCAGACCGGATCGCACTTTTCCAAGCTGTGCTTTACGGTGTTCCGTGGCATAACCTCCAGCAGCCGGTGTTTGATCTACGCGCCGAACAGGTGCCGGCATGAACGCCCTCACCCGCCTGAACGCCAAGGCCCGCCAGATCGGTGCGCCGACATGCGCCGAGGCTCCGCGCGTCGAGTTCGATGCGTGGCCCAGCTGGCCGCTGCGCTGGGAGCGCTGGAAGGCCACCCCGTTCCACCGCGACTGCCTGCGTTCCATCCGCGACGATGCCGAGAACCGCGACGAGGCTGTCTACTGGGCGGCACAGGGCGCGCTCGACACCGGTGACGCATCGAACTGGAAGCGGTCTTTGCCGAGATCGAGGCGGAGGAAATCCGCGCCCACCGCGCCTACCGCTACGAATGCGCGACCGGCCGGTTTGCCGACGATCACCCCTATTTCAATTCGCGTGCGGGGGAGCGGGTATGACCACACCATCTCGCACCATCGATAACTTCAGCGATTGGACCAAATGCTGGCAGTGCGGCGGCGAAGGTCGAGTAGCAAACTGCTGGGAGGAATACGCCTGCGTCGATCCTGAAAGCGGTTGCGATATTTGCATGGACACCTGTGAAATCTGCGACGGCGATGGCGGATGGGAATCCATAGCATGACCCGCGCCGAAGCCGAAGCCAAGGGCTGGACCATCGGCCAAGACCGCTGGCCGTTCCCGGCATGGTCCGCGACCCACCGCGACTACGACGCCTCTTACGAAGGTCCGGAGGATGGCTGGGTCGATAACGACCTCAGCTGCACCGCCAAGACGCTGCCCGATCTGCTGGTCGAGATTGCCGAGATCGAGGCCGACCGCCCCACGTTTCTTGAAGGACTGATCGCATGACCCAGAAAATCGACTGGAACGCGCTTTATCACTCGACCGATCCGGTGGACTGGGATGGCGATCTTGTGGCCATTCATCCCGATGGGCGGGTGCAGAATGTAGAACTTGCTGGTAATCCAGAAAACCCTGACCACGTTGGCGATTATTATACCACAGGCGGCTTCGATGGTCGAAGTGGTATCTGGCGTCCAGATGGGTTCATGTGGTGCGGCGACTCTTGGCGCATCCGCAACCGCACCGAAAAGCCCGCCAATGCCCCTTCGCCGGAGTTGGTGGAACGGATGGTGGCGTATATCAGCAGCCGCGCAGCTTGCGGTGACGACCCCAGCGCTTCCGCCATCCTCGCAGACCTACCGCAACCCGTCGATCCCGTTGAATTGACAATTCAGCAGGCGATGGAAAGTGGAAACGACATTACTGCATTCGAGATCGCAGAAGCACTGCGAGACGCTGGGTTGGTCAAGCGCGTTCGTGCCGAAGGCGGTGACGCATGACCGATCCCATCGACATGGCCCTTGCCGACATGCAGGAATACTGCCTGCGCCAGATCGCGGAGAGCGAGGCGCGTCTCAAGCGCTGGGCCGCCGAGGACAAGGCCGCTGCCGAACGGTGGGCGGCATGACCCAACCGACCAACACAACCGATAGCGCGCTGGTGGCGTGTCCGTTTTGCGAAACGGAATTCCCGCCTGTCGTAGCTGCGGATGACAATGGCGATTGTGTCATATGCACGGGATGCAGTGCGCTTGGGCCGTCACGGCAGACGCGCGAAGAAGCCATAACCGCATGGAACACCCGCACCACTACGGACGCAACCGAGCGGTCGAGTGAGAATGCGCGGCTGCGGAGCGGCGTAATCGGTGATGTTCTGGCCGAGGTTGAAAAGGCTGTAGCCAAGTTTCCGACTTGGCCAACGCGCATCATCGACGCGGGCAATGTCGTGACCGAAGAAGCGGGCGAATTGGCAAAAGCCTGTCTGCAAGTCACCTATGAGCCGCACAAGGAAACGCTTGAAGGCGTCCGCATGGAAGCAATTCAAACCGCCGCCATGTGCCTTCGCTTTCTCGCCAGCATAGACCGCTATAATTGCTCGCCCGCCGAACAGCATGAGCAGCCCGTATCGGCCTTGTTCGCCCGCGCCGCTCTCGAACCGTCCACCAGCACGGAAGGGGAAAGGGCATGAGCGGGCACACGCCGGGTTATTTCGTCACGCGAGACGGTCGGGTGTTCTCCGTAAAGAGCAACTGGCGCGGCTATGGTGAGCGCGAAATGAGATTGGAGCCAAATGCGGACGGGTATCCGTCTGTTCGCCTTACCATCAATGGCAAGCGTAGTCGCCTAGCTGTTCACAGGCTTGTCGCACGGGAATATCTTTCACCCCGCCCGTCACCCGCGCATGAAGTGAGGCACCTTGACGGAGATAAGACGAACAATTCCGTCGAAAATCTCGCGTGGGGAACGACCAAAGAGAACGCCGAAGATCGAGAGCGGCATGGCCGGACCTCACGCGGTCAGAAGCACTCCATTGCAATCAAAAAAGGACTGGAGGCCGCTAATGTCGCAGCCGACTAAGGGGCCGTGGGAAGCCCAATTCGAAGACACGCCTTACGAAGAGCTTGGCGAGAACTGGTGCGTCAACGGAGGCATCGGGTCCATTTGCACGATGGATGGGCCGCGCGACCAGCGAGAAGCCAACGCCCGTCTGATCGCCGCCGCGCCTGACCTGTTGGAGGCGATCCAAGAACAAGTCGACGAATGCTTCGACCCGGCCTGCGAGATGTGCGCTCGGCATGAGGCCATTCTCGCCAAAGCGCGAGGTGAGGCATGATCCGCCGCATCATCCATACCATCGCCGCCGTCGATGACGACACCTGGCGCGGGGAGTGCCGTCTGGCCGTGTCCGTTGTCGTAGTGCTGGTGGCGGTAGCGAACGCGCCGCGCATCGTGGCGGCGGCACCGTTCCTTTGGGAGGCGCTGCTGTGATCCGCTACCTTTCCGTGTGCAGCGGGATCGAGGCTGCGACCGTGGCATGGAGGCCTCTTGGCTGGAAATGCGCCGGCGTGTCCGAGATCGAACCGTTCCCCCGCGCCGTTCTGGAACAGCGCCTCGGGGCGGTGTCGGTCGATGACGAACACCACTATTCGCCGGGATCGAACGTCCTGCCGCTGTTCGGCGACTTCACGAAAATAGAGGCTCAGCATGTCGGACCAGTTGACCTTCTTGTCGGAGGCACCCCCTGCCAATCTTTCAGCATCGCCGGAAAGCGCCTTGGCCTGGACGATCCGCGCGGCAACCTCACGCTTGAGTTTCTGGCGCTGGCTCGACGCATTCAGCCCCGCTGGATCGTTTGGGAGAATGTCCCCGGAGTCCTGTCGCATGACGAAGGACGGACGATGGGAACCTTCCTCCGGCTCGTGGGCGAATGCGGGTTCCGGTGGGCCTACCGAGTGCTGGACGCTCAATATGTGCGAGTGGGCCGTTTCGGACGAGCTGTCCCCCAGCGCCGCCGTCGTGTGTTCCTTGTCGGATATTCTGGAGCCGCCGACATCAATCCCGCAGCGGTTCTATTTGACCGCGAAAGCCTGCGCGGGAATCCTGCGCCGCGCCGAGAAGCGGGGGAAGTCGCTCCCACCGTCCCTAGCCGAAGCACTGCGGGCGGTGGCCTCGGGACGGACTTCGACTGCGACGGGGGGCTGATCGCGAACAGTGGCGATGCGTCATTCTGCGTGTCGGTGAACGGGCAGCGATCGAACGATGCCGAAACCGAAACGCTGATCGCCCATGCCCTGCGCGGCGAGGGCTTCGACGCCAGCGAGGACGGAACGGGGCGGGGAACGCCGATTGTGCCGGTGGCGCCAACGCTTCGGGCAGGCGGCAACTCGACGGGCGGCACGCGGCCATACGGCACCGATGCCGATACCTGCGACAGCCTTGTGCCCATCGCCATTCAAGAGCGTGCTGTCAGCGAGAACCCTGCTGCCGGTCCCGATGGGAAGGGCTGGCGCAATGATGGTGCCGCCTACACGCTGGAGGCTCGGCAGGTTTCGCAGGCGGTGGCCTTCTCCGCCAAGGATCACGGCGCCGACGCGATGTCTGAGTGTAGCCCCACCTTGCACGCGGGCGGCCATACGGCGAGCCATGCCAATGCCGGGGTGATGCCGGCGGTGGCTTTCCAAGAGCGAGGCCGCGCCGACGGTCGCCATCTCGAAATTCAGGAGGGTGTGGCTTACGCGCTGACTGCGCCGAGTGGAGGCGGCCGAGCGCAAGAGCGCAATATCCTTCACGATTGGGCCGTCCGCCGCCTGACCCCCACCGAATGCGCCCGCCTACAGGGCTTTCCCGACGATTGGGCACGCATCGCATGGCGCAACAAGACCGCCGAGAACTGCCCGGATGGCCCGCAATACAAGGCCTACGGCAACAGCATGGCGGTGAACGTGATGTCTTGGATTGGGGAGCGGATCGCCGCCGTGGACGCCATTTCGGAAAGGATCGCCGCATGATCGCCACCCGTCAACGCGGCCAGACCCGCGAACCCGCCTACGTCAACGCGCCCGCCCGCACGCTCGCCAGTGAATTGCCGCGACGCACCGGCGAGCCTGAACCCCGCCGCCGGTGGCTATTTGGAAGGAAAGACCGATGACCGAGACGACCACCCTCCTTCGCGACATAGCGGACGAGGTTCGCGACCCGGATGGTGCCGGAACGCTGCCTGCCGACCTGATGGAGCGGATCGACGAGGCGTTGGCTCGGCAGTCGCCGCAGTCCGATGATAGCCTTGCAGATCAGGAAGTGGAGGAAGCAGCGGCGCTAATAGCTAAGAGCCAAGGTCTGAATTGGAACGAGACTTGCGCCTACGAAGCTGATCCGGATGCTTGGCCAGGCTTTTGCGACAGTAGCACGTGTATTGCTGCCCATTTTGAAGATCACGATCCAGATTGGGCCCGCAAATATTATCTAGCAATCGCCCGAGCTGTGCTGGACCTAACCCGATGACCCGGCCCCACGATAGCTTTGCCGAGCGGGTAGAGGCGGCGCGTCGCTTCAAGCTCGTCGAAGGGTGCAAGAAAATCGACAATGAACTTGGCGCTGCGGTCGAGGAAGCTTTCAACGCAGGATATTCGGCCGAGCAGGTTCATCGCATGTTGAGCGGTAGTCTTGCCCTAACCGAAGAACCCGCCCTCCGCACCCAAGGAGACAACACATGAAGGGCTTTCCCTACAAAGGCTACGAACTGGCCGACATTGACTTGGGCGCCCAGCTACTGGTGTTCGAGAAAGAGGGCGTTCGTCCGGAGGATACCGTCACAATCCTCGCCATCAGCAAGGCGCACGCCATTGAGAAGATCGACGAGCGCGAGGGGATGGGGGATGGATAGGGCAACCCATACGGATTATCTGCATCCCGGCCACCTGCGCGTAGAAACCGGGCAGCATTACCAAGCGTGGGCGGCGGGTTCTGGCTCATTTGTCCGCACCGCGCTGTGCGTCAGTCCGTCCAGTAGCACCTACAAGCGGCTCAATCGACGCGGCCTGCCTAAGTGGTGCTGTGGCAAGATCGTCAACGGTGTGGAGGTTCCTTGTGATTGCGTGCTGGAGGATGGGCGGTGAACGAGCGCTGGCCGCATATGATGAAGGTGGATACCGCCGCTTCCTATTGCGACCTGTCACGCTCGGCGTTTCTCGGGGAGGTCGGGAAGGGTCGCCTGCCTTCGCCCATCAACCTCGGCGGCCGCGATCACTGGTTTCGCCCGGCGCTGGACAAGTCACTTGCCATTCTTGCGGGAGAGGCGGAGATTCCGGACTACCGCAAGGAATTGCAGGAACGCTATGGCTAAGCCCCCTCGCCTCAAATACGTGAAGCACGTCCGCGCCAAGGGCAAGCTGTATGCCTACTTCAACACCGGCGAGCGCAAGGACGGGAAGGTGATCTATGCACCCCTGCCCCGCCCTTCCAGCCCCGAGTTTTTCGTCGCTTACGGCAGGATGAAGGCCAAGCGGGAAAAGCGCGCGGGATACAGCCTTGCCGCAGCTTGTCAGGCATACGAGGAAAGCACCGACTTCGTCGGCAAGGCGGATAGCACGAAAAAGCTGTATCGCTACGCGCTGCGCACCATCGAGGATGCGCTGGGCAGGTTTCCGATCAACGACCTGCGCCGCGACGATATCCAGCGCGTGCTGGACCACGGCCTGCCATCGGCCAGCGCGCACAACATCTTTCTCGCCGTTCTAGGGCTGGTCTATCGTCACGCCCGGCGGCAGGGCAAGACCGAACTCAACCCCGTCCGCGACTTCGACAAGATCAAGGGCGGAAGTCATGAGCCGTGGCCCGCCCCCGTTCTGGAGGCGGCGCTGGTCAGCGAACACGACCGAACCCGCCTTGCTGCACATCTGCTGTATTTCACCGGGCAGCGGATCGGCGACGTTTGCAAGATGCAATGGAGCGACGTTCGCGGGGACGAGATTTTCGTCACCCAGCAGAAGACCGGCAAGAAGCTATGGATCCCAATGCTAGCCGAATTGCGCGCGGAGCTGGACCGGACACCGAAGCGCGGGATGACGATCCTGACGCGGGAGGGCGGGCACCCCATGACCGACCAGGTAATCCGCAAGGAGTTGAAGGCCCACGGTGCGGCGATGGGCGTCGAGGTCGTGCCGCATGGCCTGCGAAAGAACGCCGTCATCAGCCTGCTGGAAGCGGGATGCAGTGTAGCCGAGACGGCGGCGATTACCGGCCAGACCTATCGCATCGTGGAGCAATACGCGGCGCAGATCGACCAGCGACGCATGGGCCGGGCCGCGATTGTGAAGCTTGAGACAAAACGGAAACGGGAAAACGGATAGGAAAAACGCACCGCAAAGGCGCGCTTTACCGTGGTGTAAGGACTAGTGTCGGTAAACCTTACACTTGTGGTCGGGTATGGCGCCGGCGGACGGGGCTATTCCCCGCCGACGGCATCCTCCGCGGCCTCCCCGACACCCTGCGCCGCGTCGCCCACCTGACCGGCAGCATCGCCCACGCTGTTTGCCGCGCCCGCGACCGCGTTGTCCTTGGCGACTTCGGCGCCGCTCATCTGGGTGAATACGACCACCGCGATCGCCGCGAGAACCAGCAGAACGATGATTACCAACCACTTTCCGCCGCCGCCGGCTTCGCGCGGGGCGTCCTGCACGACCGTGGTATGCGTGTGGGTGTTGCCACCCGGCGTCTCGACTTGAGTAATGCGTTCTTCGGTCATGGTTTTTATCCTTGGTGTGTGGCGCCAGAACACATTTGTCATATCTCGGTTCCGCCCAGTCGATCACGCCTCGCAAGTATTCGGAAATTAACCATTTTCGCCGCGTGAGCGGTTAACCTGAAGTCTGTAGAGACGCGAAGGCGATGGCGCAGATCTCCAAACCCCCGATCCCGCTGAAGATGTACAAGCACTTCGCCGTGACCACGGTCGCGATGACCGGAATGCTGGCGATGTTCGCCGATGGCGAGAACCGCCAGGCTATGGAAGCGCATGTCGAACAGCACCAGGAAGACGTTCGCATTCGAAAGGCGAGCGCCGAGATCACCGGCCCGCCCCGGCTCGCCCTGGCCGAACCCGAACCGGTCGGCAGTTTCGGGGGAACGGAAGGCGGCGGCGATTTCGGCGCGCCGATGATCGACGTCTCGCCTAGCGGATCGTCTATCGGCCGGGCGGACTATGCCCGTGCGGCGGGATCGATGCCCGGCTATTCGCAGGACTTTCTCGATACGTTGAGCGAAGAAGAACTGGCGAGCCTGCTCGCGGACATGCGCCGGGCGGGCCTGACCGACGCCGGCGACATCCGCCGCGCGGCCCGGATGATGGAACGCAGCTCGGCCCGGCGCAGCGGCTCGCGCTGAGTTCGTTACATTCCGTAAGTCATCGCCAGCAGGACGGACAGGGTCGTTACCATCAGCACGACCAGCGGCACGCCGGTGCGCAGATAGTCACGAAAGGCGTAATTTCCCTCTGCCATGATGAGCATGTTGGTCTGGTATGCGATCGGCGTCGCGTAGCAGAGGTTGCAGCCGAAGAGCACCGCGAGGATCAACGGTTCCTGCGGCAGCCCCAGCTGGTTGGCGATGTTGAAGGCGATAGGGGTGCCCACAGTGGCGGCGGTCGCGTTCGAGGCGAAGTTGGTCAGCAGCGTCACGAACAGCATGATGGCCGCGAGCACGCCCGCTGGCGGGAGAAACTGCAGTCCCATCGCGAGCGTTTCGCCCAGCCACTCCGCCGCCCCGCTGTCGAGAATGATGCGGCCGATGGCGATGCTGGCAGCGACCAGGACGATGACCTTGGCAGACAGCGCCCGCCCCACCCTGTCGAACTTCACGCATCCCGTCACGAACATCAGGATCGCGCCGAGCAGGGCCGAAATGGCGATGGGTACGGTGAGCAGGTAGAACCCCTGCCGACCGAAGAAGGGCAGACCGACCGAGGCCAGCGCGACCGCGCCGAACATGATCGCCGCGGCGATGACCGCCTTGGAACGGCGCGGCACGTCCTGCCCGCCTTCCAGTTGCAACAGGCTATCCGTTGTCGCGAACTCGTCGAGCGCACCGCGATTGCCGATGACCAGCAGGACATCCCCCTCGGCCAGGCGGATCTCGTCTCCGCGTGCGGCGGGTTCGTTGTGCATCAACCGCTCGGGCTTGTGGATACCGAGGACGGCGACGCCGTAGCGGTCCGCGATTCCCGAACTCGCCAGGGTGCGGCCGATGATGCGGCTGTCGGCGGTCACGACCATTTCCAGAACCTGGACGTCCTCTCCGCTCTTCCTCGCGTCGCTGTCGATGCGATCAAGAACCCAGCCTGGCGCGACCTGTCCGCGCAATTCGCGCAAGGCCAGTTGCAGGCCTTCATGCGTCCCCGAAATCAACAGACGCTGGCCGACCTCGAACCGGCTGGGCGGGCGTTCTTCGAAACGGAATTCGTCCGGCAGGCGGTCGACGATCTCGTCGAAATGCCGACCGACCAGCTCGCTGGCCGGTGTGACCCTGAGATGGGTGAGAAAGCGCCGCCGCGCCTGTTGCCCGGCCGTGGAATTGTCCGGCAGCAAGCGCGGCATGACGAGCCACAGGTACGGGAAAGCGACAATTGCCGCCAACAGCACGATGGGAGTATAGTGAAACACCGACATCTGCGGCATGCCGAGATCGCGGGCGATGCCGACCACCAGCAGGTTGGTGGACGTGCCGATCGTCGTCGCCATTCCTCCGATCAGTACGGCTGCGTTGAGCGGTATGAGCGTCTTCGAGGCGGGCATGGCGCCGCGCTGCGCCAACGCAACGAAAATGGGCAGCAGCAGGACCAGCACCGGCGTGTCGTTCACGATCATGGACAGTCCGAAGGCGAGCAGCAGGGAGACGAACAGGCCCAGTTGCAGGCTGACCTTCCAGATCCGCTCGAGCGCGCGGGCCGCCGGCTCCAGCGCGCCCGTCACCACGAGACCGCGCCCCATGGTCATCAGCGCGCAGATCGTGATGAGCGCGTAGTGGCCGAAGCCACCGAAGGCGAGCGCCAGCCCGTCCGTCGGATTGGTATCGGGCAAGGGATAGAAATACAGTCCCACCGCGATGATCGCGATGGTCAGCAGCGAAACGATCTCGGTCGACATCCGCCCCCGTGCGAAGGCGATGAAGACCGCGACGGTCAGGATCATCGCCGCCAGGGCATGGGGGGATGGTGCATCGATCACGGCGGGTAGCGAAGGTTCCATTGCGCGTTGCCGAGTTCAAGCGGTTTCGCGCATGCCTCCCTTCCGTCTGCACTCGCCCGTTGCGAAGGCTGGTACCCCTGGCCGGACTCGAACCGGCACTTCAGAAGAAATTCGATTTTGAGTCGAACGCGTCTACCAATTCCGCCACAGGGGCACCTGTTCGCGAAGCAAGCGGGCGATTAGCGGCCCGGGGGCATCGCGGCAAGCGCCAGTATCGCCCGGCGATATCTAGCGAAGCGCTTCCGCAACCATCTTGTGCAGGCGCGAATGAAGCGGATCGTTGGCCGCTATCACCTGTTCGTCGCAGATCGCCTGCGAGCGCCCGCGATAGTCGGTCACGAACCCGCCGGCCTCGCGAACCAGCAGGCATCCGGCGGCGCTGTCCCACGGCGACAGGCCGCTTTCCCAGAACCCGTCGAAACGTCCGGCCGCAACCCAGGCGAGATCGAGCGAGGCGGCGCCGAAGCGGCGAATCCCGGCAACGTTCGGTCCGAGCGCGCCGAAGATGCGACTCCATTCGGCGAAATTGCCGTGCCCCTGATAGGGAATGCCGGTCGCGATCAGCGCGTCGCTCATCTGCCGCCGTCCGGAAACGCGCAGGCGCCCGTCGTGCAGCCACGCTCCGCGCGACTTTTCCGCCCAGAACGTCTCGTCGGTAATCGGCTGATACACGACGCCCGCCGTAACCTCGCCCCAGTCGTCGCTGCCGAGCTTGCGCTCCTGCACGGCGATGCTGACGGCGAAGTGGGGTATGCCGTGGAGAAAGTTGCTCGTCCCGTCGAGCGGATCCACGATGAAGCGCGGCTTGTCCTCGTCGCCCTCCATCTCGCCCGCTTCCTCCATTACGAAACCCCAGCCCGGGCGCGCGGCTTTCAGTTCGTCCCAGATGATGCGTTCCGCCGCGCGATCGGCCTTGGAAACGAAGTCCGCCGGACCCTTGCGGCTGACCTGCAGGTGCTCGACCTCGCCGAAGTCCCGACGCAGGCGGCCGCCCGCCTTGCGCGCGGCTTTTTCCATGACACGAATGATGCCGGACAATGCGGGCATGGTGCGTTACCCGGCCTTCCCGACATAGGATTGCTCGTACACGTCCACCACGATGCGCGTGCCGCTCTCGATATGCGGCGGCACCATGATGCGTACGCCATTATCAAGCACGGCCGGCTTGTAACTGGAAGAGGCGGTCTGCCCCTTCACGACCGCGTCCGCCTCGACGATCTCGGCCTCGATCTGGGCGGGAAGCTGCACGCTGATGGGTTTTTCCTCCCACAGTTCGAGCTGTACCTGCATCCCATCCTGCAAGAACGGCCGCGCATCGCCCAGAAGATCGCTCGGCAGCATGATCTGCTCGAACGTGTCCTGATCCATGAATACCAGCATGTCGCCATCCTCATAGAGGAACTGGTAGTCCTTGGTGTCGAGCCGCACCTTCTCCACCGTATCGGCGCTGCGGAAGCGAACGTTCGTCTTGCGGCCGTCGATGAGGTTCTTCATCTCGACCTGCATGTACGCCCCGCCCTTGCCAGGCTGGGTATGCTGGATCTTGGCGACCTTCCAGATGCCGCCTTCGTATTCGATGATGTTGCCGGGACGGATGTCCACGCCGCTGATCTTCATGGGAGCTGTTTTGCTTTCGTTCGGGATGCAGATCGGGCTCGCGCCCTAGCTTCTGGAATGGCGCTTAACAAGGGGCCGGGCGTTACCGCCCGGCGCGGCGGGTCAGGAGCGGATAGGGATTGACCGAGGTCGCCGGCTCCCACCATTCGGCCGCGGGCGTGGTCCGCATCACCTCGAAATGCAGGTGCGGGGCATCGGGCGAGGCGTTGCCGCTCGATCCGACGGACCCGAGGCGCTGGCCCCGGCGGACGACCTGCCCTTCGTTCAGGCCGGGCGCATATTCGGCGAGATGGGCGTAGTAATAGATGGTCTTGCGGTCCTCGGACCTGACATAGACTGTTTTGCCACCAGCGTCGGACAGGAAAAGTCGCTCGATCGTACCGGGTGCGGCAGCGACGACGGACGTGCCGGCCGGAGCCATGATGTCCATCGCCTCGTGCAGTCGCGACCCCCCGCCCCGTTCGTCGGCGAAGGTATCGCGCAGATCGCTTGCACTGACGTCGAGAACGGGGATCATCAGTTGCGCGACCTCGGCGCCGGGCGCCATCGAAGCCTCGATCGAATGACCGGGCGCGCGAACGGCTTCGGGCGCGATCGTCGCCTCGGGTTGCGGCGTCTCGCGGGCCTCAATCGTGCGCTCGATGCGGTCGCTTTCCCGTGCGTCCATGATGAAGGCGCCCGCGATGATCCAGCCCGCCGAAACGAGCGTCGCGGTTATGACCGCGACCTGGGCCTTCTCGACGAACGGTGATGCCATCAGGCCTGGAATACCACCTTTGTATTGGTATCGACCATTTCCGCCAGCCGCGCGGCATCCCAATTCGTCAGACGGACGCAGCCGTGGCTCTGCACGCGCCCGATCGTCTGGGGTTCGCCCGTGCCGTGGATTCCGTAATGCTCTTTCGTCAGGTCGATCCATACGACTCCCACTGGCCCGTTCGGACCAGGCGGAAGCTGCAGATCGTCCTCGCTGTCAGGCACGTCCCAGAACAGGTCCGGGTCGTAGGAAAAGGGCGGGTTGTGACTTATCCCGGTTATCCCCCAGTCGCCCAACGGCAACGGATCGTGCGTCGACCCGGTGGTGACCGTGAACATCGCCACCAGATTGTCATCGACATCGTAGCCTTTCAGCCAGCCCCCCGACTTGTCCACCACCAGCCGCGCCACCTCGGGCTGCTCGGTACCGACACCAAGCGAGGCAAGCGTACGCTGCCAGTCGTGATCGCCGATATCGCCGGGCACGATGCGATCCGCGCCGATATTCGGTACGCGGATCGGCTGGCCCGCCGTGAAATAGCTTTGCGTATCGGCATCCCGAGACGATCCGCTACTGGCGCTGGAAGAAGGAGAAAAACTGGCGGAAGGCGTCGGGGAGGCGCCACCGGCAGGCCGCGAACCGGCCCCATCCATTCCCGCAGGGCGGCCTTCCGGATTGAGCCGCTTCAGAACATCGACAGTGGTATGAAAGCGCTCCGCCAACTTCTCGTCGAGACTGGTGTAGCCGAGCCTTTCCATCTCCGCCTTGGCCGAAGGGTCGTCGGGGATGGTCTCATAGTCGATCCGGCCCCAGCTTGCCGGGATCGTGACGACGCGCGTTGCGGGCAACCGGTCCCAGCGTTGCAATTGCTCCTTGGTCGCATCGTCGAGGTCTCCGGTGACGTCGAGGCCGCTGGCCTCCTGAAAACCTTCGATGGCGTTGTGCGTGGACTGTCCCATCTTGCCGTCGATCACCCCGGGGCCGAACCCCCGGCGGTCCAGCACGACCTGGGCATGCATGATCGGGCGGTCTTCCGGGTCCGGAATGTCGATCGCCGCACTCGAGCGTCCGGCGTTCTCTCCCTCGCTCGCCGTGGAAGCGCCCTCCCGCGAAGCGGTCATGTAGGCCGCGTCGTTCGATGCCATCGAATCGGCAAGGTTATCGTCGGAATAGGTGTCGTACCCGTAGTCGGTCGATGTCTGTGACTGCGCCACCGTATCGCTGTCGGTGTCCTCCATGTCGGTTCCCTGAAACCCGCACGCGGCGAGTGGCAGGGCGGACAGAAGGATCAGAAACTTGCGGGTCATGTCGGAAACCTCTCGTTGCGGGGCGGCGGGCCTGTTGCGAGGATAACCGCCAAGACCCCATAGGGTTTCCGACCGGTCCAGCGATATCAGCGCATTGCGCTGGCGAAATCGCGAATGGCCTGCACCTCGTCCCCGCGCCAGATGGCACCCGATACGGCGAGGAAATCGGCACCCGCCTCCACCAGAGGGCGGCAGTTGGACGGCGTGATGCCACCGATCGCGACGCAGGGGATTTCGAACAGACTGCTCCACCAATCCAGGATTTCCGGATCAGGCCGATGCTCGCTATTTTTCGTTCCACTGTCGAAGAAGGAACCGAAGGCGACGTAGTCGGCACCGGCCTCGCCCGCCTCCATCGCCAGGTGCCGGCTCGCATGACAGGTTACGCCGATCTGCATGTCGCGGCCGATTTCCTCTCGCGCTTCACGCGGATCGCCATCGGTCTGCCCCAGATGCACCCCGTCGGCCTTCAGACGGCGGGCGAGCGGGACGGAATCGTTGACGATGAACCCGACTTCACGCGCCGCGCAGATTTTCCGCAACGGCTGCGCAAGACGCGCTGCCTCGTGCAGGTCGATGTCCTTGACGCGGAACTGGAAAGCGGTCGCCAATCCCTCTCCCTCCGCGAGCGCCCTGTCGAGTCGATCGGGAAAGGTTCCGCCGACATCGAGCGGCGAGATGAGGTAGAGCTGGCAAGACGGCGATGCGGCGTTCATGTTGCGGCCAATAGCAAGTCGCCAGACGAGGTCCAATGATGCTGAAGACACTGCTCGCCGCTGGATTACTCGCCGCAATGTCGGGATGCGTTACCGCGCAGGATGCCGAATGCGACGACGAAGGATGCGCGGCGATCGGCGACGTCGCCGATCTAGGCGCGGTGAGCGTCACCCCCCTGGAGGTGATCGAAGACAGCCGATGTCCGGTAGATGCGCAGTGCATCCAGGCCGGGACGGTCAGGGTCCGCACCCGTGTCGAACGCGGCAGCGCCGAGCAGACCATCGAGCTCGAACCCGGCAAACCCGTACCCGCGATGTCCGGAATGCTCGTGATGACGGCCGTTCAGCCAGGTCGCATGGCAGACGAAACGATCGATCCGGCCGCCTATCGCTTCACCTTCCAGTGGACACCGCACCTGCTGGATGATCCCATACGGACCAATTCCCCCGGCGCAGCGACCTTCTAGCGGTTCAGTCGCCGACGCTGGCGCAGCGGATCTCCTCTATCGCGGTGCCGAGCGCCGTATCGAATTCGGTATCCTCCATCCGCGCCCGCAACTCTTCCAGCAGCGCGCGACTGAAGCTGGCGATCATGCCGTCATTCTTCGCCAGTTCGCGGCATGCATCTTCGCGCGAATAGCCGCCGGACAGGGCCACCACCTTCAGTACCTTGGGGTGATCGACCAGTTCGCGGTAGTGGTTCGCTTCCGCTGGAATAGTGAGCTTCAGCATTACCTGGTCGCCTTCGGGCAACCGGTCGAGCTGGGTCAGTATCTCCGACTTCAAGAGCTTCTCACCCCCGGCGCGGTCGTCTGCCTTGAGCGAGTATTCGGGTTCGAGAATGGGCATCATGCCGTGCGAGATGACCTGCCGCCCGACTTCGAATTGCTGAGAAACGATCGCAGCAATGCCGAGAGCATCGGCGGAATGGATGACCGAACGCTCCTTCGTTCCGAACACGCCGAGCTTCTTGGCGCGTTCGAGCAAGGCGTCGAGATCGCAGATCGGCTTCATCAGCTGAACGCCGTTCGCCTCGTCCTTCAGTCCCTTGTCGATCTTGATGAAGGGTACGATGCCCTTGTCGCGCAGCGCCTGCGGGGTGGGCTTGCCCTGCACCTCGCCGTCCATCGTCTTCGCAAACAGGATCGCGCCGATAACCTTCTCGCCGGAGAACGCCGGGCTCGAGATGATCCGGCTGCGCATTTCGTGAATACGGGCGAACATTTCGTCATCGCCTTCCCACTCGTCATCTCCCACGCCGTAGCCGCGAAGGGCCTTGGGGGTGGAACCGCCCGACTGGTCGAGCGCTGCGATGAAGCCATCGCCCCTGGCGATAATTGCGGACATTTCGGCGTGGTTCACTGGATGCTCCCTATCCGTGACGAGTTTTGTTCGCGGTCGATAAGCGGGCTGCGCTTGTTGTGCAATAACATGGCCTTGCGGGCCGAACGTCCACCTGTAGAAAGTTGCGCGTTTCTCCCGGAAAGGAACTGCTACTGCGTCAGGGCGGCGACACCGGGAAGTTCCTTGCCCTCCATCCATTCGAGAAATGCGCCGCCTGCCGTTGAAACATAGGTAAAATCCGTTGCGACATCGGCATGGGCAAGCGCCGCGACGGTATCGCCTCCCCCGGCTACGGAAGTGAGCGAACCGTCCTTGGTCAGCGCCGCTGCGGTCCTGGCCAGCGCGACGGTCGCAGCATCGAAAGGTTCGGTTTCGAAGGCGCCGAGCGGACCGTTCCAGACGAGCGTGGCGCATGTCTTGAGAACGTCGCCCAGGGCCTCGACCGCCTGCGGGCCGATGTCGAGGATCATCTCGTCGTCGCCAACTTCATGGACGTTGCAGGTGCGCGCCGAAGCAGGGTTGGCGGCAAATTCCCTTGCGACCACCACGTCGTAGGGGAGATGAATGGTACAGCCGGCCGCGTCGGCGGCGCTCATTATCGCACGGGCGGTGTCGGCCAGATCGTGTTCGGCAAGGCTCTTGCCCACGTCGACGCCGTTCGCGGCGAGAAACGTATTGGCCATGCCGCCCCCGATCACGAGATGCTGCACCTTGCGCGAGAGGTTTTCCAGCACGGCGAGCTTGGTCGAAACCTTCGCGCCGCCGACGACCGCAGCCACGGGCGGCGCCGGATTGCCGAGCGCGGCATCCAGCGCTTTCAGTTCAGCTTCCATCGCTCGGCCGGCATAGGCCGGAAGAACATGCGCCAACCCCTCGGTCGTCGCGTGGGCACGGTGCGATGCCGAAAAGGCGTCGTTCACGTAGAAATCGCCGTTTTCGGCGATGGCGTCGACGAAGGAGCGGTCATTCGCCTCTTCGCCCGGCCAGAAGCGGGTGTTCTCCAGGATGGCGATGTCGCCATTGCCGAGTATGTCGACCGCCTGTGCGACGACCGGTCCGAAGACCTCCGACACGAACATGACCTCGCGATCGATAACGCGTTCGAGCGCGCCCTGCACGTAGCTGAGGGACATCGTCGAGTGCCGCTCTCCACCCGGGCGGCCGTAATGCGCGAGCAGCAAGACTTTCGCGCCGCGATCTGACAGCTCGAGAATGGTGGGTGCGACGGCCCTTGCCCGCGTGAGATCGGTCGCCAGCCCGTCCTTCATCGGCAGGTTGAGATCGACCCGGACGAGCGCGCGCTGCCCGGATAGATCGTCGGGAAGGTCGTCAAGCGTCTTGAAGTCGCTCACGTCATACCCCCGCATCCTCCTACAGCAATCCGGCCATGACGCCCGCCGTATCGATCATGCGATTGGAAAAGCCCCATTCATTGTCGTACCAGCTCACCACGCGCGCCAGCTTGCCTTCGAGAACCGCCGTTTCCATCGAATCGACCGTAGAGGAGGCTGGGTAGTGATTGAAATCGCTACTGACGAGCGGCCGGTCCGTGTAATCCAGCACCCCCTTCATCGCACCCTGCGAAGCGGCGCGAAGCGCCTCGTTCAACTCGTCTGCGCTGGTATCGCGCCGGGGCGTGAAGACGAGGTCGATAAGCGAGACGTTCGGCGTCGGGACGCGAACGCTCGACCCGTCGAGCTTGCCCTTCAGATCCGGCAGCACCAGACCCACGGCGCGCGCCGCACCGGTAGTGGTGGGAATGATGTTCTGCGCGCCGCCCCGCGCCCGGCGCATGTCCTTGTGCATCTGGTCGAGCATGCGCTGATCGTTGGTGTAGGAATGGATCGTGGTCATGAAACCACGCTCTATCCCCACCGTATCGTGGCAAACCTTGGCCACGGGGGCGAGGCAGTTCGTCGTGCAACTGGCGTTGGAAACGATATCGTCGTCGGCCGTCAGCGTATCCTGGTTGACGCCGAAGACGATCGTCTTCGAAACCCCCGTCGCCGGGGCGGAGATCAGAACCTTCCTCGCGCCGGCGCCGATATGGGGGCGCGCCGCTTCGTCGGACTGGAAGAAGCCGGTGCATTCCAGCACGATGTCGATGTCCTGATCCTTGTGCGGCAGATTGCCGGGATCGCGCTCCGACGTGACCTGGATCGTGTGACCGTTCACCGAGATGGACTTGTCGCCCGTCTCTACGGTGCCGGGGAAGCGGCCATGCGTCGAATCGTATTGAAACAATAACGCGTTGGCTTCGGTATCGGCGAGATCGTTGATCGATACGAGTTCGAGATCGTGGTCGTCGCGCTCAAGAATGGCGCGCGCCACCAGGCGGCCGATCCGTCCGAAACCATTGATTGCAACTCTGGTCGCCATGCTGCCTACTCCTGCCTAATTTTTGATGCTGTCGATGATTTTCGGGACGATGGCGTCCGCCGTGAAGCCGAATTTGTCGAACAGGTCCCCTGCCGGGGCGGACGCGCCGAACCGGTCGAGCCCGATATTGAGACCGTTCGCCATCGTATAGCGTTCCCAACCGAACGTCGTGCCCGCCTCTATGCTGACGCGCAAAATGTCTTCCGGCGGGACGTTGGGCAGGATGTCCGCCTTGTAGGCCTCGTCCTGCTCATCGAAAAGTTCGGTGCAAACCATGGAAACCACGTCGGCGCCCACGCCTTCCTTTTCGAGCCGCTCCGCGCAATCGAGTGCCAAATAAACTTCGGACCCGGTCGCAATCAGGATCACGCGCCGCTTGTTGCCGGCTTTCTTGAGGCGATACGCCCCGCGCGAGCACTGATCGGTGTCCTCGGGGGCGTTGCGGACTTGCGGCAGACCCTGCCGGCTCAGCGCCAGCAAGCTCGGCCTACTTGTCTGGCGCAGCGCGATCTCCCAGCACTCCGCCGTCTCCACCGCGTCCGCCGGGCGCATGACCAGCAGATTGGGCATTGCGCGCAAGCTTTGCAGGTGCTCGATCGGCTGATGGGTCGGACCGTCCTCGCCCAGGCCGATACTGTCATGCGTCATCACGTAGACGACGCGTAGCCGCTGGAGGGCGGAAAGGCGGATGGCCCCCCGGCAGTAATCGGTGAAGATGAGGAAGGTGCCGCCGTAAGGAATGATGCCGCCATGTAGGGCCATTCCGTTCATTGCCGCGGCCATGCCGAATTCGCGGATGCCGTAGTAGATGTAGCGGCCCGACCGGTCCTTTGCCGTGAAGGCGCCGATGCCCCCGGCCCTGGTATTGTTCGAACCGGTGAGATCGGCGCTGCCGCCGATCGTATCGGGCAACCGGCCGTTGATCTGTTCCAGCGCCATCTCGCTTGCCTTGCGCGTGGCGACCTTCTGCGGATTCTTCATCAGGGACTGGGCGTAGTCGCTCAGGCTGAACTTCGCCGGCAGGTCGCCCGCCATGCGGCGCTCGAACTCGGCCTTTCGTGAAGAACCGGCCAGACGGTCGTCCCAATCGGACCGGGCCGATGCCCCGCGTGAAGTGCTGGCTCGCCAGTCTTCGAGTATGTCATCGGGGATGACGAAAGGATCGTGCGTCCATCCCAGCGATTTGCGCGCAGCTGCCACCTCGTCTTCGCCCAGGGCGGCGCCATGCACCTTGCTCGTGCCAGCCATGGTGGGAGCGCCCTTGCCGATCACCGTGCGGCAGGCGACGAGCGAGGGTCGCTGCAATTCGGCCTTCGCCTCGTCCAGCGCACGCCGGATATCGACTGGATCGTGACCGTCGCATTCGGTGACGTGCCAGCCGGTCGCGGCATAGCGGGCCTTGATGTCCTCGCTCGTCGAGAGATCGGTCGGTCCGTCGATGGTTATGCGGTTATCGTCCCACAGGACATTGAGGCGTCCCAGGCTCAGATGACCCGCAAGGCCGATCGCCTCGTGGTTGATCCCCTCCATGAGACAGCCGTCGCCCGCGATAACCCACGTATCATGATCGACCAGCGCGTCGCCGAATTCGCTGTTGAGATGCCGTTCGGCAATGGCCATGCCGACTGCCATCGCCACGCCCTGTCCAAGCGGCCCGGTAGTCGCCTCGACCGCTTCCAGCAGAAAGTTTTCCGGATGGCCCGCACAAGGCGAGCCGAGTTGCCGGAAATTGCGGATGTCCTCGATCGTCGGTGCTTCGTACCCTGTCAGATAGAGCAGCGAATAGATCAGCATCGATCCATGCCCGGCGCTCAGCACGAAGCGGTCGCGGTCGGCCCAGCCCGGAGCGGCGGGATCGTGCTTGAGATACTCGGTCCAAAGAACCGTGGCGACGTCGGCCATGCCCATCGGCATTCCGGGATGTCCCGAATTCGCCTGCTGCACGGCGTCCATCGAAAGGGCGCGGATGGAATTGGCCATGCCGGCAAAGCGGTCAGGGTGCTCGGTCATGCTCTCTCCGTCGCACGAGGGCGCGGCCTGGATGGGGCCGCCGCGGGGGCGATTCGTCTGGCGCGTGTGTGGTGGGGCACGGGTGCGAGGTCAAGCCGAAGGCCTCCAGAGGGCGCGCCGGGCCGGCCGCCGCACGGTCGCCAGGTTGCGGTTTATTCACAGCTTCCGGCGTCAAGCCTTTGCCGTTCCCCGCATATTCGCTAGCCTACTCGACATGGACGTACAGGACCGCATCGCGCAGGCGCTCGACCGGATTGCTGCTGCGTCCGACCGGATCGAGGCTGCCGCGAGCAGGGAAGACGAGCAGCTGCGCTTCCGTTTCGAAAGCCTCAAGAGCGAAGCGGGTGAAGCGCTGGAACGGATCGATCGCCTGATCGCGGAACTGGAAGCTGGGGCGTGATTGCGTGAGCAACGTGACATTGGAAATCGTCGGTCGTCGCTACACCATTGCCTGCGCGCCGGGCGAGGAAGCACATATCGAGGCGCTGGGCGAATCGATAAAAGCGAAACTCGCCAAGCAGGGGGTGACGGGTCAGACGGCCGAGCGGACATTGCTGTTCGCCGCGCTGCTGCTGGCTGACGAATTGCACGAGGCGCAGACTGGTGCGTCTGCGTCGGTCCATTCGGCACAGCCCCCACCTGCGGCAGCGATCGACGAAACCGAGACGGCCCGCCTCGAACAGCTGGCCGAACGGCTGGAATTGCTGGCGGAACGGCTTGAGAACGGCGTAGCGGCGTCCTAGATAGACACTCGGCGGGACTGCCCGGCACGAGCCTTCGATATCCCTGAGGCTATAAGCAAATCCAAGGGAGCTGTCCCTGCCCTGGCCCACCGGTTCGGCCGTGGGGTCGGGGCATACGGCACCCACCTGACCCTTAGGCGTCAGTGGATTCTCCCGGCAAACGACCCATGGTGGTCCCGCCACTTTCGAACAGAAGGCCCGAGCGTGAGCGATACAGACAGCAAGGCCGCGATCCGACAGCATCTCCGAACCGCGCGCGACGAACACGCTGCCGCGCTGCCCGCCAGCGTATCGGCGCTGGTTTTCCGCCAACCGCCCGCCCCGGTTCGCGAAATCGTGCCCCGGGGGGCCAGCGTCGGTCTTTACCGGGCTCTTAAAGGCGAGGCGCCCGCCGCTTCCTATGCCCGGTTCTTCCTCGAAGAAGGACATGTCATCGCGCTACCCCGTATCGAGGATGGCGACGGAGAGATGAGTTTCCGCCGCCATACCGATCCGTTCTCGGAAACCGATCTGGAGAGGGGTCCGTTCGGCGTGATGCAACCCGCACCGGATGCAGAAAAGATCGTGCCCGATGTGCTTTTCGTGCCGCTTCTGGGATTTACGGAGCGCGGCGAAAGGATTGGACAGGGTGGCGGCTTCTACGACCGATGGCTTGCCGATCATCCCCGAACGACCGCCATCGGTCTTGCCTGGGACGTTCAAAGGATCGAGGCGCTTCCCCTCGAGGAGCACGACGTCAGTCTGACCGCCATCGTGACGCCAAGCCGCATCTACGGACCATTCGCATGAGGCAGGAACCGAACTGGCGTATTCCGGTGGGCATTCTCGGCCTGTGCCTGGGACTGGCGATCTACGGGGCCCTTGTCGCGCTGTTCGCTCCTCCCCTGATCGGTGACTGGCCGGTCCTGGCGCAGACCGCGATCTACCTTATCCTCGGTGTCGCATGGTTGCTGCCCTTGCGTCGGTTTCTCATCTGGATGGAAACCGGTCGCTGGGGCTGACGTTTGGGCAACATGCCCGAACTCCCCGAAGCGGAAGCCAATCGCCGTCGTGTTGCAGAACAATGCCTCAATCGCACGATCGAGGAAGCCACGCTCGGTAAGGACATCAGCTACATCGAGCTTCCCGGCGATAACGAGCTCGGCCGTCTGGCCGGGCGGCAGTTCACCCAAACGCATCGCCACGGAAAGCTGATCTTCGCAGGGTCACAGACTGGTCCCTGGATTTGCGTGCATCTGGGCATGACCGGAAAGCTTCTCCCTTTCGACGCGGACGAACGCGACGCGCCCGATTATACCAAGTTCCTGATCCGCTTCGAAGGTACGCGCCGGCTTGCCTATCGCTGTCCGCGAAAGCTTGGCTGGGTACGGGTAGTGGATTCACCGGGCGAAGAGATCGAACGCATCGGCTTCGGCCCGGATGCGCTGGACATGTCACGCGAAGACTTTCTGAACGTCATCGGCGGCACGAACGGAACGATCAAGGGCGCGCTGATGGCCCAGCACAAACTGGCCGGAATCGGCAATCTTTGGTCAGACGAGATCCTGTTTCAAACGGGTGTCGCACCCGATCGGACGGCATCGGACCTGTCCGGAAAGACGATCGGCGATATGTACGCCGATATGCGCAGGATACTGACCCGCGTTTGCGAGGTGAACGCTGATTACGACGACCTTCCGCGAAGCTGGCTGATCGGCAGCCGCGAGGATGGCGCAAAATGTCCGCGTTGCGACGGAACCATCCGCAAAAGCAAGGTCGCCGGGCGCAGCGCCCATGCATGCGACCGCCATCAGACGTGAATTGGCGAATGATCCCAAGTGGCGCGAGTGACGGGACTCGAACCCGCGACCTCCGGCGTGACAGGCCGGCGCTCTAACCAACTGAGCTACACCCGCAAAACTTGCCGCCTTGCAAGAGGCGTTGCACCGCTTGGGAAGCGCGCCTCTAAGACAGGGGCGGTAGGCTGTCAACTGACCTCGCCGCCCTTTTTTACGTCCGCGCAAAACCCGGCGCGAACGCGCGAAAATCATCCGGCTAGAATAGTCGCGGGCGCCTCGATCCGCTTCTTGAGTTCCTGAACGAAAGCGGCGGCATCGTAGCCGTCAACGACCCGGTGATCGCAACTGATCGAGATGTTCATGAGCTTGCGTTTCGCGATGCGCTCGCCGCCCTGACCATCGGTTACGAACATCGGGCGCTCGATGATGCGGTTCGGCCCGATAATCGCCACCTCCGGCCGGTTGATCACCGGCGTCGTCGCTACGCCGCCCAGCGGCCCCAGCGATGTCACGGTCAGGGTAGAGCCGGACAGTTCCTCCGACTTCGCGCTGCCCTCGCGCGCGGCCTCGGCCAATCGGGCGATCTCGCGCGCCAGTTGCCACAAGTTCATGGTGTGAGCGTTGCGAATGACGGGCACCATCAAGCCGTTATCGGTCATGGTCGCCATGCCCAGATGCACAGCCCCGTGGCGGGTGACAACGCGCGCTTCGTCGTCGTAGCGCGCGTTGATCATGGGGAAGTCCGGCAGGGTCCGGCAGATAGCTGTGATGAGTAGCGGAAGCATCGTCAGCTTGGGACGATCCCGACGGTCGGCATTAAGCTGCGCGCGGGTTTCCTCAAGCGCGGTGACGTCCGTTTCCTCGACATAGGAGAAATGAGGAATATGGCGCTTGGACGCGGCCATGTTTTCGGCGATGCGCTTCCTCAGGCCGATGACCTTTATTTCCTGATCGGAACGGGAAGCCGCGCTGCCGGAAAATCCGCCGTTGTAGCTGATGAAGGCGTCCAGATCGGCATGACGCACGCGTCCGTCGGCCTGGGGTTTTACCTCGGCAAGGTCGATGCCCAGATCCTTCGCGCGCTTGCGAACTACCGGGGACGCGAGAACCTTCGTGTGCGAGTCTGGCCCCGCCTGCGACGTCGCGCCGCTCGTGTTCTGGCCGGAGTTGGTCGCTGATGGCGCTTCCCTCTCCTCTGCCGCCTGTTTCGCATCCTCCGGGTCCGAAGGGTCGGGATTTTCCACCTCGATCCGCTTCTCGACTTCGTCGGACCTGGGCGCCGGGGCGTCGGCTTCACTCGCGTCGCGCCCCCCGTCTTCGGCCGCCGCCTTGTTTTCCTCCGCCACGTCATCGGGCACCTCGCCCTCGACCTCGATGACCACCAGCATTCCGCCGATTGCGACCGTATCGCCAGCTTCGCCGGCAACCTCGAGAACTTTCCCCGCCACGGGGCTTTCCATCTCGACCGTCGCCTTGTCGGTCATCATGTCGGCGAGCGGACTATCCTCTTCCACGGTATCACCTGGCTTTACGTGCCAGGCGACGATTTCCGCTTCCGCAATCCCTTCGCCGATATCGGGGAGGTTGAACGTGAACTTTGTCATGGCGATCAGTCTTCCAGCATCTTGTCGATAGCCTCGCCGATGCGGACCGGGCCGGGAAAATAGGCCCATTCGAGGCTGTGCGGATAGGGCGTGTCGAAACCGGTGACCCGTTCGACCGGGCTTTCGAGGTGATAGAAACAGCGCTCGGTAACCAGCGCGGAAAGCTCGGCGCCGAAGCCCGAAGTGCGCGTCGCCTCATGGACGATCAGGCATTTCCCCGTCTTCTTCACCGACTTTTCCACAGGCTCTATATCGAGCGGCACGAGCGTGCGCAGGTCGAGGATTTCCGCATCGACGCCCTTGTCCTCGCAGACGGCCTTCACGACATGGACCATCGTGCCATAGGCGAGAACGGTCATCGCCGCGCCTTCGCGCACGATGTTAGCCGTGCCGAGTTCGATGCGATAATACCCCTGGGGTACCTGCGCTGCGGGTTGACCCTTCCACGGTTTGGCGGGTTTGTCGTAATAGCCGTCGAACGGGCCGTTGTAGATGCGCTTTGGCTCGAAGAAGATGACAGGATCGTTGTCTTCGATCGCGGCGATCAGCAGGCCCTTCGCGTCGTAGGGGGTCGACGGAACGACGGAACGACGGTCTTCATACCCGACACATGAGTGAAAAAGCTTTCGGGGCTCTGACTGTGGGTTTGTCCCCCGAAAATACCGCCACCGAAGGGGCTGCGCACGGTCATGGGCGCGATGAATTCGGCCGCCGAGCGATAGCGCAGCCGCGCCGCCTCGCTAACGAGCTGATCGAGGCCGGGATAGATGTAGTCGGCAAACTGGATTTCGGGGACGGGCCGCATGCCATACGCACCCATGCCGACAGCGACACCGATGATCCCGCATTCGGAAATCGGCGTATCAAACACGCGGGTCTTGCCGTATTTCTCCTGCAATCCGGCGGTGCAGCGAAACACGCCGCCGAAATAGCCGATATCCTCGCCCAGCAGAATAACGTCGTCATCCTTCGCCAGCATGCAATCGAGCGCGGAATTGATCGCCTCGATCATGTTCATCTGCTTCGTTTCTTCGGCGCCGGCGTCAACGACGGCGGAACCCCCGGTTTCGGTCTCGCTCACCGCGCTCACCAATCCTTGCCTTCGGGATATTTGACTTCGCGTTCGTGAATTGCCTGTCTGCTTTGCTCTTTCAGATGCCAGGGCAGCTCCTCGAACACGTCTTCGAACATGGTTCGGTCGGGATGATGAAGACCATGGCCGAGGATGCCGTTCTTCTCCGCCTCCTTCACGGCTTTGCGGACCTCGGCATCTATTTCGGCGTCCATTTCTTCCTGCCGTTCCTCCGACCATTCGCCAAGCGCGATGAGGTGGTTCGCCAGACGGGTTATCGGGTCGCCCAATGGCCACTCGCTCCGCTCCTCCGCGCTGCGATAAGCTGCAGGATCGTCCGAAGTGGAATGGCCTTCGGCACGATAGGTGAAGTGTTCGATGAGCGTGGGGCCGGCGTTGGAGCGTGCCCGATCCGCCGCCCATCGTTCCGCCGCGAACACGGCAAGCGGATCGTTTCCGTCCACCCGAAGCCCGGCGATGCCATAGCCGATGGCGCGCGCGGCGAAGGTCGCCCGCTCCGCACCCGCGAAGCCGGAAAAGCTGCTGATCGCCCACTGATTGTTGATGACGTTGAGGACAACCGGCGCATTGTAGACAGCAGCAAAGGTCAGCGCGGAATGGAAGTCTCCTTCGGCAGTGGACCCCTCCCCCAGCCAGCTGGCGGCGATCCGGCTGTCGCCCTTGATCGCGCTCGCCATGGCGAAACCTACCGCCTGCGGGTACTGCGTGGCGAGGTTGCCGCTGATCGAGAAAAAGCTCAATCGCTTCGAGCAATACATGATCGGCAGCTGGCGGCCCTTCAGCTTGTCGCCCTTGTTCGAATAGATCTGGTTGACCATTTCCACGAGGTCGTATCCCCGCGCGATCAGGCAGCCCTGCTGACGGTAGGAGGGAAAGATCATGTCGTCCGCAGCCAGCGCATGCGTGGCCGCTACGCTGGTCGCCTCCTCCCCGGTGCATTTCATATAGAAGCTGGTCTTGCCCTGCCGCTGCGCGCGATAAAGACGGGTGTCGAAGGCCCGCACAAGCGCCATTTCGCGCAGGATGGTTCGCAGCGTATCGGGCGCAAGACCGGGATTCCACGGACCGTGCGCCCGGTCGTCATCGCCCAGCACGCGGATGAGGTCATCGCATAGCGGGAACGTCTCACGCGCCTCGCATGTCTCGTCGGGACGTGGCTGCGCGCCCGCCTCGCCGGTTTCGATATGATTGAAGTCGACCGTATCGCCTGGACGGTATTTCGGTTCGGGTACATGCAGCGCGAGCCGCGGGCGATTGTGCCCTGCGATGTCCGTGCTGTCTGCCATGCTCGCTCTCTCCCGAAACAAATCTTTCAAGCAGGCGCAACTCTATTAGTTTCGCCTGAAACCGTCAATCGCCTGCTAGACCGCGACCGGCGCCCTGATCGGCCCTTGCGGCGCATAGTCGGTGACGGCAAAATCCTCGAACCGGTAATCAAAGATGGTTTCCGGAACTCTCACAAGGGCAAGCCGCGGCTCGCCCGCCGGTTCCCGGGCAAGCTGTGTTCGAACAAGCTCCGCATGGTTGAGATAGAGGTGCGTGTCACCTCCTGCCCAGATCAGTTCCCCGGGGCGCATACTTGTCTGCGCCGCCACCATCCGGCACAGCATCGCCGCCCCGAAAAGGTTGAACGGCAATCCCAGAGCGACATCGCAACTGCGCTGGTAGAGCAGGCAATTGAGCCGGGCGTCCCTTCCGCTCCCGATTACGTGAAACTGATAGGTCTTGTGGCATGGCGGTAACGCCATCCTGTCCAGCTCGGCGACGTTCCAGCCTTCGATGATGTGCCGCCTGCCGCCGGGATCGGCCTTCAGGCTCTCGATCACCTGCGACACCTGGTTGATGCCCGGCCCCTTTTCGTACCGACCGTCGGGACCATACCGATAGGTCGGCCAATCGACCCATTGCTTACCGTAGACGGGACCGAGATCGCCCCAGCGCCGCGCGAAGTCTTCTTCCGCCACGATGCGCGCCTCGAAGTCTTCCTGCGCGATGGCGTCTCCGGTTTCTCGCCGGTAGCGGGCAAGCGGCCAGTCGCTCCAGATGGTGACGCCCTGTTCCAGCAGCGGACGAATGTTGGTGCTGCCGGTAAGGAACCAGAGCATTTCGCGTGCCGCCGCCTTCCAGTACACGCGTTTCGTCGTGAGGAGCGGAACGCGTCCGCCGGAAAGGTCGAAGCGCAACATCGTCCCGAAGACCGATCGCGTACCCACGCCGGTGCGATCCATGCGCTCGTCCCCATGCTCCCAGACATGGCGCATCAGATCGAGATATTGCCACTCGTAGTGACGGCCGGCAGAATCGTTCATGATCGGGGGCGCTAGCACCGCGCGGGCACGCATGCCAAACTGCGTGCGCGATCAGGAGCCGTGATAGTCCCGGTACCAATCGACGAAGCGCGGTATGCCGACATCGATGCCGGTCGTAGGTTCGTAACCCAGATCATTCCTGATCGCGTCGATATCGGCGTAGGTGCGCTGAACATCGCCATTCTGCATGGGCTGATAATCGATCTCTGCCTTCCGGCCACACGCCTGTTCGATCAGGCCGATCACGCGGGTCAGCTTTTCGGAGCGATTGTTGCCAATGTTGTAAATCGCGTGCGGTTTCGAAGAACCGCCCGCTTTGACCAGACCGTCGTCCGCCGGCGGCTTGTCGAGCGCTGCAACCACTCCGGCGACGATGTCGTCTATGAAGGTGAAATCGCGCCACATCTCACCCTTGTTGAAGACCGGGATCGGATCGCCCGCGAGGATTTTCCGGGTGAAGATCCACATCGCCATGTCCGGCCGCCCCCACGGCCCGTACACGGTGAAGAAGCGAAGACCGGTCTGCGGCAGGCGATAGAGGTGCGCGTAGGTTTCACTCATCAACTCGTCCGCCTTCTTCGTCGCGGCGTAAAGCGAAAGCGGGTGATCGACCCTGTCGTCCACGGAAAAAGGCAGCTTGTCGTTACCGCCATAGACCGAACTCGAACTGGCATAGACCAGGTGACCAACCTCGCTGTGCCGCGCGATCTCCAACATGTTCGCATGACCGACGAGGTTCGACTGGATGTAGGCGGCCGGGTTCTCGAGCGAGTAACGCACTCCCGCCTGGGCGCCGAGATGAACTATCGCCTCGATCTTCCGGTCTCCTACCGCAGTTTTCAGCGCGGCCATGTCGGAAAAGTCGCAGTTGGCGAAGGCGAACCTGTTGCCACCTGCGGAGCCTTGCACTCGCGCCAACCGGTCCCGCTTGATCTGCGGATCGTAGTAGTCGTTCAGATTGTCGATACCCAGAACGTTGTCACCGCGGGCAAGAAGCGTCTCGGCAAGGGCCGATCCGATGAAGCCCGCCGCCCCCGTAATCACGATCGTCATGTTTCGTTCGCCCCACCATCCGAGCACGCGCAAATCGCCGCTCTAGTGACAGCGCGGCCTTCGCAACGCAATATCTCCGCTCGTCGTGCAGGACGATACGCGCAAAAGAGGCGCTTGCCAGTGCCCGATGCGCCTCCTATAGGCGCGCTCTGCCTCGCGGGGGGGGACACCCCGCCACGCACCGGTCGGGGAGTAGCTCAGCCTGGTAGAGCACTGTCTTCGGGAGGCAGGGGCCGGAGGTTCGAATCCTCTCTCCCCGACCATTTTAGCGCGCTAAGCCGCAGATTTCCGCCTTTTAGCATGGGCTTCCGCCCGGTGTTGGTCACACGACCAACACACATAGCGGTAGCACGTGCGGTAAGGTCGTTATCGATGAGCCGCATACCCTTCACCATCCGGATCGAGGGCCGCTATTCCTTCCGCCGCCGGATCCATTTCCGAAATATTATCTCCAAACCGCTAACCTTGGCGTTGCAGACTGCCGATCCGGGCGCCGCGCGTGAGCGCGTAGCGATCCTGGCGGCGCGTTTCGTAATTGTAAGGGCGGACGTGAAGACCATGCTGGAAGGCCAGCGCAACCTGACCGGCGTCGAGATCGAGGCCATTTTCCGCCGGGAGTTGGAGCAGCAGCTCGGCTCTTGGTTATCGGATGCGTATGCCGATGCCCCCTGGTCTTCCTCGGTGATTGAAGAGGCTGCCCGGCACGGCGAAGCATACCGGCAGCTTCGCCTTCCCAATCCGCGTCACGATATGGATGCATTCGAGAGGGCCAAGCTCGACGCCGCCAATCGGGAAACAGCCGAAAATGACGTGACACCGGAGTGGGCACGCCCGCTGGTCGATCAGATACGCGATGCGCTTTCTGACGAATACGTAATTTCGGCCCCGAAAGCGATCGGTGCGACGACCAGCGACGCCAACATTGCTGCTGCGCGCACACACCTGATCCGGGCTGGCGCATCGGCTTGCACACGGGCGCAGCGCATGTTCGACAACGACGTTCTCGATGCCGCTGATCCCATGCGGGCAACGACCGCCGATCTGGGCGAATTGCCTCCCGCTGTAGCGGCCTTGCTGGCGGGTGCCGAAGGCGTCGCTGCGCCGGTCGCACAAACGAACCTGCCCTCGCCCGCACCGCCTACGGAATGCCCGTTCGCGATCTACGATAACCGCAAGTTCAGCGAGATTATCGAGGACGTCCTATTTGAGCTCAAACAGGACAAGGTCTGGAAAGGCGACCTCAAACAACAGCGCCGGATAATGCAGTCCTTCGCCTGGATCACCGGCGATCGTGAGCTCGGGACGTATGACCATCGTGACGTCGCCCGGTTCAAGAACGGGCTGAACCGCCGCCCGTCTACGTTTCGTTTCGGGAGCCCAGAGAAGGGCGCCATGTCCAGGCCATTCGAGGACGTTATCAGCGAAGTCGCCCCCATCACTCCGGCCACGGCCCGGAACCTTAAAACAGTCAATCGTGACCTCAGCACCATGAGCACGGTCGCCAAGCACCTCGCGCTCACGTCGTGGAAGCCGCGCATTCACAACGTCCTGATCATGGATTTCGCCGGTGCGACGGTTGCAATACAACAAGACGAGAATGCCGAACTTCGCCCGCCGTGGAAGAAGGAAGAGCTCGAATGCCTTTTCCGCTCGCCGCTTTACTTAGGTGGAGGAGCAGGCAAGAACCGCTTGAAGGACGAATGCGCGCGCCCGCATGTTTGGCATGACGCGGCCTTCTGGGCACCGTTAATCTGGTATTACACCCACGCTTGCCGGGAAGAAATCTGTGGGCTCGAAATCGTCGACGTATTCGATGACCACCCCGTTCCGCATATTTACATCCGCGAAAATCTAACCCGCGGCAGGGATGGCGAAAAGGCTGGCGAGAAGCGGATCGCGCGCCGGCGCAAGCTCCCGCTTCATGACGAAATTCTTCGACTGGGATTCCTGGATTACGTGTCCGCTATCCGGGCTGAAGGCCACACTGCGCTCTTTCCCGAACTCTACTTATTCGAGAGCAAGCGCGGTGGTGCTCAATTCTACGATCGCGCCTGGCGGTATATGGTCCAGTGGATCACCGACCGTATGGAGGTCGAGGTGAACGACAAGGGCAAAGGGCCTGATATCCATTCCATCCGTGCGCTCGGCTCATCGTTCTACGAGGTGGACGGGGTCAACGAGATCATGCGGGCTGAAATTATGGGGCACGCCCGTTCCGGTACGAACGCCAAGCATTATTCGAAGCGGATCAAAACCGAAGGGCTTGAGGTCGTCCTGCAGGAACGGCTCGAGTTCGTCCAGCGGTATGTCCCCAAAATCACCCTCCACCTCGACCCCTTGCCTATTCGTCTATTGCCAATGGAGGCGCGATCGAGAGTTGGGTCGGGCCGTCATCGGCGCATTCGCTCCGACGCTGGAATTTCCAAGAAAAGTGGAGCTAGGTCGAGCGGGTCCGCTTTCAGCGGGTCACGCTAAATTTTTCGTGTTAATCGCGGTCTATGCCCTCGGCCGCTCGGATAGCACCAATACGGCAGCTTCGCGCCTTAATTTCGGTCGTTAGAGAATGTTTCGGGATCTCCCGGAAGCGGACCCCGCCGCCTTAGCGACACATTAGCCCGACGGTCTTGATCACGCTACCTTACCGGCGAGCCTTCGCGTTGCGTTCGACTCTAGGGGCCTCTAGCCGCGAAAGCAGTGCTCCTTCATCGACGTTGGCGATCGCTTGAATAAGCCCTTTCAAGCGGCAGGGTTTTTCGCATCTTCTATCACAGCGAAAGGCGCACCTTCCTCGGCGGCTGTCAGGAGAATGTGCCGCCGACGTCCCGATAATAGCGCTTGCTTGCGTCCACTAGGCAAACATTGCCAAGGTTGGAGGCAAGTGCTGTGCCATAACGTTCAGTAATTCGCGGCCAATTCTGTCAGAAAGGTTCTCGCCAATGCTAGGGTTCGGGCTGCGCTAGGCGGCGGTGCATCCGCGCACGGCGCCGGCGGCGGAGGCCAGATCGCGATCCGCCACCAACACTAGATCGCATCCGTCCTTCGCTGCAAGTTTCGCCAATTCGAGCCCGATGCCGCTGGAGGCGCCGGTTACGACGCACAGACCCGAAAGCTTGTCGCCGGGTTCTTGCTCACGCGGTAGCTCCCGCTTCCATGCCAGGCTTGAGGACGACCTTGGTCCAGCTGTCCTGCTCTTCGCGGAAGTTCTTGTAACCGCGCGCGGCGTCTTCGAGCGGCAGGCGGTGGGAGATGAGGAAGGTGGTGTCGATAGTGCCATCCTCGATCTTGTCGAGCAGCGGTTTGGTGTAGCGCTGTACGTGGGTCTGGCCGGCGCGCACCTGCAGCCCCTTTTCCATCAGCGGGCCCAACGGGAACTTGTCTGTCATCCCACCATATACGCCGGGGATCGAGACGCGCCCGCCGGGACGCACCGCTAGGATCGCCTGCTTGAGCGCCGCTGCACGGTCTGCGCCTATGCCGACGGTCTGCTTGACCATGTCGAGCATGTTGTCGACCGCGAAACCGTGCGATTCCATGCCGACCGCGTCGATCACCGCGTCGACACCGATCCCGCCCGACATTGCCATCAATGCTTCGCGCACTTCGGTGGTCTTGAAGTTGATCACTTCGGCGCCGAGTTGCTTAGCCAGTTCGAGCCGGTGCGGATAGTGATCGATCGCGATCACCTTGCTCGCGCCCATGATGATGGCGGACTGGATCGCGAACAGCCCCACCGGGCCGCAGCCCCATACGGCGACCGTGTCGTCGGGTTGGATATCCGCATTTTCCGCCCCCATCCAGCCGGTCGGCAGGATATCGGAGAGGGGCAGCACCTTCTCGTCCTCGAGATGGTCGGGGATCACGATCGGCCCGACATCGGAAAACGGCACACGGACATATTCGGCCTGACCGCCCGAATAGCCGCCCGTCAGGTGCGAATAGCCGAACAGCGCAGCCATCGGATGGCCGTAAAGCGTGGCCGACATGTCCTGCTTTTCCGCCGGGTTGGAATTTTCGTACGCGGAGTATTGCGTGATCTGGCAATGGAAGCAGTTGCCGCAGCTGATTGTGAAGGGCACGACCACGCGCTGGCCCTTCTTGAGCGTACTGTCCTTACCGGTCTCCACGACTTCGCCCATGAATTCGTGGCCGAGGACGTCGCCCGGGGCCACGCCGGGGATGACACCGTCGTACAGGTGCAGGTCCGAACCGCAGATCGCGGTGGAGGTGATCTTTAGGATCGCGTCGCGCGGATTGATGATTTCGGGATCGGGCACGCTATCAACGCGGACGTCGTGCGTTCCGTGCCATGTGAGTGCGCGCATTATCCGTTCTCCTGCTGTTTTGCTTTGCGCGTTTCGCTCTTGCGGTGCGCGGAGGTGGCAATCTCGCCCGTCTCCATCAGCATCTTGAAACGCTTGAGGTCGTGCCGGGCCTGGACTTCGGGTTCGCGCAGGAAGGCCTTGGCAATCCCGCGCCCGATGGCGCCGCCCGGTGCGTCGTATTCGATCCGGAGCGAGACCCGTGTGCCGCGATCGCCGGGCGCTTCGGTAAAGGTCACCTAGCCGGTAGTCTCGATATCCGAGCCTTCGACCGATGCCCAAGCGATCCGTTCGTTCTCGACATCGTCGGTGATCTCGGTCTTCAGGTCGACCGTCGTCCCGGCGGGCGCCTTGATCGTCCAAGTCGCACGGCCCTTCGTTCCGCCCTGCTTGGTGATCCGCTCGACGTTCTCCATGAACTCGGGCAAATTACCGAAGTCCCGCCAATAGACATAGAGCTCGGCGGCGGGCTTGCGGATCGTGACCGTGCGGCCCACCAGCGCGTGTTCACCCTGATTCTTCCGGCGGGCCAGTTTCGGCGCATCGTCGCCGCCGCCTTCGTGCCGGCGGGAGAGGAAAGCGCCGAAGGCCACGGCGCCAAGCGCAACGCCCGCGGCGGCGACACTGCCTGCAATGCCGATTTCTCGATTGTTTTTCATGTCGGTGTCCTTTCCACTCAATCCTGCTTCACGCTCTCGCGGTCCCAGAAACGCAGCTCGCCGCTCTTCTCGATGAAGGCACTGGCCGCATCCTTGCCCGACGAGACATCGACGAAGCCGTCGTCCATCCAGTTCCACACGCCGGCCGTCTCGAAGAGCGGTTTGACCGCGGGGACGTAGGCGACGAATTTCGCATGGGCGAAGGCGTCGTTGACGAAGTCGATGCTCGGCTTGTCGGTGTTGTAGCGCTTGGCCGAAGCCTCGCTCATCACCACGGCCACCGCGTCGTAGGTGACCGAGGGACCGCCATCGATCTTTTCGTCGGCTTCCATCATTTTGCCATCGGAAAGCTTGGCACCGGCCACGTGCGGTGCGACGATTTCGACCATGCCGCCCGCGTCGGTCGCGGCATCCTTCAGCGCCTTGACGACATCCGCATCTGCGCCTTCGGCAATATAAATGCCGAGCTTGCGGCCCTTGAAGGTGCCAGGGCCGTTTTTGAGGATCGAGAGCGCGGGGCTTTCGGCCAAGTCTGTGATCGGGTCGCGCGCTGCGGGGACCTTTTCGGGCAGTTCGGGAAGGCCGATCCCGTCGGCCACCTCCTGCGCGAGACCCTCGTCGATGTGCCGCAGATGGCCGATCATCCGCTTGCGAATGCTCATGCGGCCAACCTTCGACAGCTCGAAGGTCAGCGCGTTTCCCATATGCGTCTGCTCGACCGGGGTCTGGCTGACGTAGAACTGGCGCGCCTGGCTGTAGTGATCGGCGAAGGTCTCGCTGCGCACGCGCAATTTGGGTCCTTCGACCGGAGCCTCATAGCTCTGAAACCCCTTCATCGGGCAGGCGCGAGGGCCGCGATCTTCCTCCGCGCCGTCGCCATCGCCCCAGCTGTTGGGCTCGTAATTCAAGCGGCCCTTGGGGTTGGTCATGGCCATGTGCCCATCCTGCTGGAAGTGGCGCACCGGGCACTTGGGCGCGTTAATCGGCAGATGCGTGAAGTTGGGGCCGCCCAGCCGCTTCAGCTGCGTGTCGAGATAGCTGAAGTTGCGCCCTTGCAGCAGCGGATCGTCCGAATGGTCGATGCCCGGCACCAGGTTCTGCGTGCAGAATGCTACCTGCTCCGTCTCGGCGAAGAAGTTATCGACATTGGCGTCGAGTGTCAGCGTGCCGATGATCTCGACCGGAACCTGCTCTTCCGGAATGATCTTGGTCGCATCCAGCCCGTCGAATTCGAACTGCTCGGCGAATTCCTCGTCGAACACCTGGATGCCTAGATCCCACTGCGGGAAGTCTCCCGCGTCGATCGCATCCCACATGTCGCGGCGATGGAAGTCGGGGTCCATCCCGTTGACCTTGAGCGCTTCGTCCCAGATCACCGACTGGAGGCCCAGCCACGTCGCGCGCCAGATCAGGCGATCCCTTGTTGCCCGCCACGGTCGAGAAGCGTGTGAAGGTGGGCACTTTAACGCCCTCTTCATTGAAGATCCGCGCCCGCGAATACTGCGGGATCGCTTTCTTCAGCTCGAAATGGCCATGCACGCCATACCCGCGAGCGTGAACCACACGCTCGGGAATGCGTTCGTGGTCGAAATGGAAGATCTTCTCGCGCGCAATCTGGTCTTCGAGCAGCTGCGGGCCGCGCGGACCGGCGGTCAGCCAGTTCTGATCGTCCGAAATCGGATGACCCTGTGCGGTGGTCATCACATCATCATCGCCCTTGGGCTTCTGATGGTTGGCTCCGCCTTTGGACAGGTCGAGTTCTTTGGCCATTGAGTGCTCCGATGTTGGGGGTTCTATCCCACTCCAACGGCGCCCTTCGCCAAGGGTTGCACTCTCGCCAAAAAATATCTGTGCACACGTCAATAAAATTACGCCGCTAACAAATATTAAATTGAGAGACGAATCTACGTCGGCTGCGTTTTGCTAAGCCTTTCTTTGCGAACCAACTAACATTTGATGATTGTAGCAAATTGTCTTTCCCGTTCGGGAACGAAAACCTTCTTCATTTTTATGATTCCAGCTCGCAAGATGTCTCGCGAGCGCGAACCAAGCGCGAAGGAACAGCCCATGTCCGCTCCGGAAAACCTCACCGATTGTTACACTGAAGAACTGGCCGACCTGTGGTCTGCCAACGACCAGATGGAAAAGGTCGTGCGCGAACTGGCGAGCAAGGCAGGTGACGCCACGCTCAAGACGAAGCTGGAAAAGGGTGCCGAGGGCATCGCCAAGCACACCAAGACGATCAAGGAACTGCTCGATGATTGCGGAGTGGACGAGAAAGAGCATTGCAAGGGGATGGAAGGCCTTGTGAAGGAGGCTCGCAAGCACGCCCTCGATGCCGATATTTCCGACGATGACGTGCGCGACGTTATCATCGTCGCCCAGTATCAGCGTATGTGCCATTACGGCATCTGCGGCTTTGGCACCACAAAGGCCTTCGCCGAAGCGCTGGGCAAGAGCGACCATGTCGCCAAACTCGATGCGATCACCGAAGACATCTACAATACGGATGAGAACCTGAGCGATCTCGCCGAACGCAGCGTAAACTTGGCGGCGAAATGACTGCACTGGCTGGGGTCGGGCACCATGAGGTCCGATCCCCATTTTCCATGCCCGACCTTTCACTCGAAGGACCGGGCCCAAGATCGGCATCGACGGAAGAGGCCGAACTTGTTGCCCTTCTTGCGAGCCCGCCGTTCGTCGACAAGGCCGAGTTAACGGGGTTCACGGGCTCACTGAAGCGCGGTTGCGACTTCGCGATCGCCATTCCCGTACGCGACGAGGAATCCCGCCTCCCGGCCACGCTCGAGGCAATTTCCACTGCCATGCATGGCACGCCCTTCACTGGCTGCGCGGTGTTCGTGCTGAACGATACGAGCGATGCTTCGCCAAAAATCATCGAGCGATGGGCTCTGCGCGGGGGCATACCGTTCTTAGCGGTTGAAGTGTCGTTTGATCGCACAATCTGCAACGCACCGCACTCCCGCAGGCTCGCGCTCGATTTGGCGGCGCGGGCGGCGCCCCAAGGTGCTCTCTTCACCACCGATGCCGACACGATGGTGGGCAAGGGCTGGATCGATAAGGGGCTCCGCCTCCTGTCAGAAGGCTACGACCTCATCTGCGAAGATGTCCTGCTCGATGAAGCCGAGTTATCCGCACTGCCGGCGCAAGTCCGCGAAGTCGGCGATGCCGAGCGCGCCTATCTCGGCCTTTGCGAACGCCTCTGGCGACACTGGACGCGCGGGCGGGTAAGTACCCTCGCCTTCCGGCCTTCCGGAGCGAGCCTTGTCATGAAGACATCGAGCTATCTCAGGCTCGGCGGCCTGCCGACCCCTCCCGTAGGGGAAGATCGCGCATTGTGCGATGCGATGCTTGGGGCGGGGTTCGCGGTCAAGGCGATGGAGAATTTCGGAACCCGCACCTCCGCCCGCCTTGCCGGACGGGCATTGGGGGGATGCGGCGATGCCTTGGCGGAAAGGGTCCTTTCTGCCGATCCGGAATGCGATTCCCGTTTAAAGCCGGTATGGCTCCTGCACGACGAAGCGACCTTGTGGATGGAGATATTCGGCGGCACGAGCAGGGGGTTTCATGCGCGCTCCAAAACCCGCGCCCCGATGACGTTCAGCGCCGTGCAGCGCGAACTGCGGATTGCGCGCAAGCTTGCGGCTAGTTACGGTCTGGGCAATGCCTGACGCGGCTTCGACTCGCGAGCTCGAAACGGCGGTTCGCCAACTGGCTCCAGCCTCGGATTGCTCCTGCGGTTCGCTGGCAGAGGAGGTTTCGCTGTTGGCCGAACGCGGCTGGCTTCGCGCCTGCTTGCCCCAGCGGTGGGGCGGCGAAGGCTGGGGCTGCGGACCAGCCGGAACGCGCGATGCTTTCGATGCATTGCGCGCGCTCGGCCGGGCTAACCTGTCGTTGGCAAGGTTGTTCGAAGGCCACATGAACGCGGTCAAGCTCATCGCGCTGTATGGCAGCGAGGGCACCGCGAGCAATGCGGCGAAAGCAATCGAAGAAGGCGCGCTTCTTGGCGTGTGGGGTGCCGATGATCCCGCCGAACCGCTCGACTTCGATCGTCGCGGGGACGAGGTGGCGTTAACTGGAGCCAAGCGCTTCGCCTCCGGCCTTGGGCTCGTCGGGCAGGCAATGGTCACTGTCGCGACGGCGGAAGGCCAGCAGTTGCTGCTCGTCCCGGCAAACGAGCCTGAGCGGTGCGATTATTCGGCTTGGTCGATGGGTGGGATGCGTGCCACCCAATCGGGTCGATACCAGTTCTCAGGGGTCAGCGTCCGCGACGATGCGCTGATTGGCACCCCGGGGGACTACCTGCGCGAACCTCATTTCGAGGGCGGTATCTGGCGCTACTGCGCGGCCCATCTCGGCGGCGCCGAAGCGCTGTATCATGCGATGCTGGGGCAACTGACCGACCGCAAGCGTGCCGAGGAGCCGAACCAGCAGGGCCGTATCGTTGCCAGCGCGATCGCGATAGAATCGGCTCGACTTTGGCTGCTGCGTGCTGCCGATGAGGTCGAAGCGGACGGAGCTGCGGGCCACAAGGCTGCGTTATCCTTACTCGCACGTGAGGTGACCGAGGATGCGTGCCGACTGGTGATTGAGAATGCCGAGCGCGCGCTCGGCATGGCGGCACATGTCGAAGGCTCGTTCGTTTACCGCATGATGGGGGACCTGCGTTTGTTCCTATGCCAGGCCGTACCCGACGCGAAACGCGCCAGAGCGGCCGAGACATTGGCAGTGATGGCCGCACGCGCCGAGCAGCTATGAGCGTTCCCACTCTGCCCGAAGGCTCGGTTCTACGTGCCGCCCGGTCAGTCCGGCGCGTGTCTCTCGAAGTGCTGGCTCCGCCGGGCCGCTTGCTGATCATCGCCCCTCATCCGGACGACGAGACACTGGGCTGCGGCATGGCGCTGGCTGCAGCGGTCGCCGAGGGGCGTGAGGTCGCCATCCTGTTGCTGACCGACGGCGAAGGCTCGCACCCCAATTCGCGCAAATTCGACACTGCGCGACGCGTTGCGGTGCGAGCGGCCGAGTTCGACAACGCGCTGACGGCGCTCGCTCCCGACAAATCGATTCCCGTGGTCCGTGCGCATCTACCCGATGGCAAGACGACGGACGAAAGCGCCCCGCAGGTCGTCGATCGCCTTCTGGACCACCCCTGCGTTGCGAATGCGACCTCGATCTGGTCGACATGGCTTGGGGATCCGCATTGCGATCACCGGACTGCTGGCATCGTGGCGCGGATGCTCTCCGACCTAACGGGCGCTGCGCTCTGGAGCTTCGCGGTGTGGGGGCGCTTCGGCGAGCGTCCCGTGCCGGACCGCTTGAGCCTGTTCTTCGATAGCCGGTTTCACCGTGCGAAGTGCGACGCGATGGACGCCTATGCCTCCCAAATGACCGACCTGATCGACGACGATTCGGCAGGCTTTACTATGCCGCCCGCATTGTTCGAACACTTCGCGAGCCATCCCGAGGTCTTCCTCCATGAAAGATGACCCGTCGGACCGGCGGGAGACGTTCGATGCGCTCTTCGCGGCCGACCCCGACCCATGGGGCTTCGAGAGCAAGGCGTACGAGGCGGCCAAACGGCGTGCGACACTGACGATGCTTTTTCCCAACCGATTCGAGCGTGCGTTGGAGGTCGGATGCGCAAATGGCGTGCTGACGGCGGAACTGGCGAGCGTGTGCGACGCTGTTTTGGGCATCGACGTCTCGTCTGCCGCTCTGCGGCTGGCAGAATCGCGCCTCGCCGATCTCAACCACGTCTCGCTCGTCCGAGCCGAAGTTCCCCGGGAATGGCCGGAAGGGACCTTCGACCTGATCGTATTCTCCGAGATCCTCTACTTTCTCTCGCGCAACGAGATTGCGCGGGTCGCGGACCTTGCTTGGCAAAGTCTTTCCCAAGATGGCGTCTGCCTGCTGGTCAACTGGACCGGACCGAACGACCTTCCGATGGATGGACAGAGTGCTCGCCTTATCTTCGCGGAGGCAGTGCCATGGCTCAGCGCGGCAAGCGAAGTTCGGGCCGAATATCGCATCGACCGCCTGCACAAGCCTTTCGCTCGGGAAGAGGCTGCTCCGGAGCGTCCGAAGGATTAGTGCGAGCTACTGCCGGCCGCGACGGGGGCGTTTGCTGAGGCAGCTTTGGTCGGTGGCCCAAGGATAGGCCGACAGTCTCCTTTCGGCCCACCTACCGCCTTAGAAAGTTTGTCCGACTAACTTTCGCCAGAAATGGAAAACTGGACTCGGAATCAGGAATCGTGCGGGATCGACCGCCCGGGCAAGCGAGCGGTTACTGTCTGCAGTTAGGCCTGCTCCTTGCGGGCTGAGATAGCTTGCCCCCCCCCCAAAAGGCTCAAGGAAATCAAAGCATATTTGGTTTGAGTGACTACCCCGACGCAATCATTCGCGGAGCCGCGCTTGGCCTCATTACGCTCGTCTGGGTCATTCTTGTCGTGCGTGTTATCGGACTGCGCACATTCTCGAAGATGACTTCCATCGATTTCGTCATTACGCTCGCGACCGGTTCGCTGCTCGCTTCAGCAGCAACCGTTACCGAATGGACGGCGCTGATTCAGGCATTGAGCGCTATTCTTGCGTTACTGATAGCGCAGTTGATATTGGCGCGGCTACGCCGCGGATCGCGGGCGTTCCAGCTTATGATTGAGAACGATCCGATCATGCTGATGCATAACGGTAAGATACTGGAAGGCGCGCTTGCTCAGACGCGTGTGAGCGAAAGCGATGTCCTCTATAAACCCCGCCTGCAAGGTATTCATGACCTATCCGATGTTCGCTCGATCGTCTTGGAAAGCACCGGTGATATCTCGATCATATCGGGGGAGACCGGACCGACAGAAGAAGTCCTGAAAGAGGTCGACTGCTGCTACGGTCCAGAGAAACACCATACCACCCGGCAGAAGTGACCTCACGCTACGGTAGTCTGGGTCGACGCTGGCCGCGTTATCGATCTAACCGATTCCGCGTTGGCTGAACGTATGAGTCGTTAGGTGAAGTGCAGCTCTGGAGTTTGGCGAACCCAATAAACGGACTGTCCGCTACCGGCCCAACACCTGCCATTCCGGCGCTCTTCCACAACAAATTACCGGTCGAGTGTAGGTATATCGAACCTGCTCTTGGTCGTGTCACCGTCCATTGCGCCGCTCGCAACGGCGGCTTCGCGCCCTAGTTTTGGTTAAGAGATGATCATCGAACGAGCTTTCTGATGCGGACGTCGCGACAGATAATTGTCGATCGATAAGGATTGAAAGAACCAGCCCTACTTCAGAACCCCCGCTTATCTCCTGTCATCAGGTTACCCGCGCACTGTAGCGTGTAGGTCATTTTCCAAGGAGGAAAGTTTTGACTTGCCTCGAAGGAAAGTCGCATCTAGTCATTTCCCTTCGAGGAAAGTGAGGGTTTGGCAATGGTGTTGGTAGACAGTTTGGTCCTTCTGGTCGTGCTGTGCGGGCTCGCGTGGATGTCTTGGCGCGATTCGCGCGACTACGCAGCTTTCAAGAAGTTTGATTCCAGCGCGGACCGGGTTCGCTTCTACCGCCGATGGACTGTCGTTCCGATGGCGCTTTTCGGTGTCGGCGGGTTAGCCGTGCTGCTGACCTTCGGAAGACTGGACTCACTATACTCAGTGCCCGTTGAATTCGCGCCATTGATCGCTCCCTTCGAGGCAGCTTCGGAACCCGAAGGTTCCAGCTTTGAAACGGTGCTCGGAATGGCAATTGGCTTGCTTCTAGGCCTTACCATCACGGCCGTGGTCTGGCGTCGGCGGTTGAAGAAGATGTCACAACCGGTGGTCGGCGACATTGAAGCTCTTCTGCCGCGCAACGGAAAGGAGGTGGCATGCTGCATCCCTCTGGCTTTGAATGCCGGCATCAGCGAGGAAATCTTCTATCGCGTCGCTCTCCCGCTGTTGGTGCTGGAAGCTACCGGATCAATATCGGCGTCGCTGATGATCTCGATCGCGGCATTCGGATTGGCGCACTGGTATCAGGGTTTGAAGGGTGTTCTCGCGACCAGTGCGATGGGTGCGCTCTTCTTCTGGTTCTATCTCTCGAGCGGATCCGTCATCAAGCCGATTGCGATGCACGTGCTCATCGATATGATCGGCTTGGTGATCAGGCCTTTGGTTTCCCAGTATCTGGCTAGGCGACGTGCAAGTGCAGAGGCGAGTGAGGGGGCCTTGCCAGCAATGCCGGCAGGAGCAGCTACGGTTGTCGAGACGGAGGCAAGCACATGAACAACTCTGAGGACCCACGGGACGCACTGGCAGCTCTCGAGTCCACGAATAATCGTCTGGCGAGACGAATGAGGTGGCCGATCTGGAGGCATTTTGCCGGTGGATTGCTCATGACGCTGATTGTCGCGGCAGTAGCTCTCCCTCGTGATGTCACAGCCGTGGTCTTCGTGACGGCAATGGTCCTGATGTTGTTGATTGTCCGGGACGATAAGAGGCGTCACGGCATGTTCGTGAGCGGATATCAACGAGGCAGGACCGTGTGGATCGTAGCAGCGATCATCGTCCTGAACCTATCCGCGCTGGTCATCGTCCTCACCCAGTTCGAGGACCCGACCGACGATCCATGGTTCTGGGTGACGTTGTCAACCGTCGCTCTCGGGACATCGGGACTCAGCTGGATCTGGGAACGGGTGTATCGCGCAGATGTGCGTCAAGGGAGGTTATGAGCGTGGGTCTCGACGAGATGTTCAACGCTTCCGCGCGCCTGCAGATCGCAGCAATTCTTCTCCGCGCCGACGAAGCCGAATTCTCGGTCATTCGAGACGTCATCGAGGTGAGTGACTCGGCTCTTTCGAAACATCTCTCGACACTCTCAGAAGCGGGCTATGTGTCGATCAAGAAAGCGCCGCGGAACGGCCGCCAGCGAACTTGGGCAGCGCTCACGTCGAAGGGCCGACGGGCCTTTCAGCAGCACGTGAAGGCGCTCCAGGAAATGATCATGGTAGCGGACGAGAAGATCGGTGATACTGCTTCGGACTAGATGACGCTGAGGACAACTATGAAGCTGTCGAACTAGGCTCAGGACCCATTAAACTGCTTGCACTGGAAGCGATGGATTGGTTCAATGGCGGTGTCGAGGAGGCGCTGCGATTGTCTGATCTGTGGTTATTGAGCGAGGCGCAGATGCGCCGGATTGAGCCGTGGTTTCCCCTGTCGCATGGCATTCCGCGGGTCGATGACCGCCGGATCGTGAGCGGCATCATCTTCGTGATCTGGAACGGGCTGCGCTGGCGGGATGCGCCTCCCGCCTATGGTCCTCACAAGACGGTCTACAACCTGTTCATCCGCTGGAGCCGCCTGGGCGTGTTCAACCGCATCTTCGCCGAACTGGCGGCCATGGGCGGGAAGCCGGATCGACTGATGATCGACGCCACCATCTCAAGGCGCACCAGACGGCGGCAAGCCTGCTAAAAAAGGGGCTCTACTCAGACGTATCGGGCGCACCAAAGGCGGCCTGAACTCAAACCTTCACGCCGTCTGCGATGGCCAAGGCCGCCCGCTTATCATGCTGCTCAGCGAAGGGAAGATGAGCGACTACAAGGGCGCTGCGCTAATGGTCGATGCCTTCCCCAAAGGCCAAGGCGTTGCTCGCCGACCGAGGCTACGATGCCGACTGGTTCCGCGCCGCTCAGGAGCAGCGCGGCATCGCAGCCTGCATCCCGTCGAAGACCAACCGCAAAGTGCCCATCCCGCACGACACGGTCCTCTACCGCCAGCGTCACAAGGTCGAGAACATGTTCGGCAAGCTCAAGGACTGGCGCCGCATCCACACCCGCTACGACCGATGCGCCCACACCTTCATGTCCGCCATCTGCATCGCCGCAACCGTCATCTTCTGGTCGCCGCAATGAGTCCTGAGCCTAGAGGCCGAATTCGGTACGGCATTCGGATCCATCGACGTTCCGATCCTGGTTCTAGCCGGCGCGGAAGACGGTATCTGGCCATCCTGGATCAGCGCCGAGCGGATCAGGCAGAGGCTGGTCGCAGCGGGAAAAAGCGATATTGTCGAGGTGCGGACGTATCCCGGCGCTGGGCACAGTCTTGTCTCAGTGGGATTTGGTGGTCCCTTCTCGGTGTTCGCCTACAATCCTTCACTCGAAGGCTACATGGACTTCGGAGGCACACCGAATGGCAACTGCGATGCTGGCTTCCAAAGCAGCCGGGCCGTCGTCGAATTTCTTGAAGCGGTCGATCGCAGCACTCAACAGGGCAGCTAGGTCAGCTTTCGGGACTAGGACAACGATACAAAACCGCAGCAATCGGAGTCGTAAGCTGCCGCGCTGTGCCATGTTGGATGCCTCCGCTATATGGTGATGCAGAAGGCCTTTCCGCCATTGCTTGCTTACTTTCGGCGACCCGCCTAGGCCCATATTCGAGAAACCAGTCAAGGGGAATGAGATGAAGAAAACTGTCCTATGTGCCGCGCCGCTATTTCTAGCCATCGGGGCTTGCGACAGCGTTGCCGAGGAACAGCAAGACGTTCAGGAAGAGGCGACCGAAGCCATGGGCGAGGTTATCGACGAGCAGTCCGAAGCGCTCGAAGCGCAGGCGGATGCTCTGGAGGACGCAGGCATGGCGGCTGAAGCCGCCGAGACCGAACAGCAGGCCGAACAGCTCGAGGATCAGGCTGACACGATGTAATTCGCTGGGTTTGACAAACTGGCAGGTAAGGAAAGGCCCGCCATTGAATGGCGGGCCTTTCTATATCAATCCCAAATAGACGCAGCCAGTAACGAACGATTCAAGGCTTGCCGTCCGGGGCTAACATCGCAGCGCCCAGCGCAAGGACGAAAGATTATCCTGCCGAAGGCGAAGCGCTTGTCGACTTTTCTTCCGCCGCCATCTTATTCTCGGCCTTCGATACCACTTCATCCTTTTTAGCGCGCGCCTTCTCGGCGAGGTGCTCGGCGTGCCCTTCGGCCTTGTCGAGCGCCTTCGCTCCGAGGGATCCCAGTTGCTCTTCCTCGGTCCGCGTCGCGGGAATAGCGGCACCAGCAATTGCTCCGACCAACGCAGCCGCCAAACCACCCAGAATAGGATTATCGTAGTATGCGCCCTGAACCTTCTCTGTAGCTCGGTCGCCTTGCTCGCGCGACTTGCGGCCCAAAGAACTCGCTTGCTGCACGAGATGATCGCGCCGTTGTCGCATCTGCTCGGTCGCGTCGTCGAGCCGCTTCCGGAAGCCGCTTTCCTCCTCGTCGTGACCGCGCTCGATCATAAGGTAGCTTGCTCGCGCATCGTCGCGTCGCCGGCGGTAGCTGAGGTCGTCCTCGTCGGCGCGCGGTTCGATGCGAGCCATATGATCGACATAACCGCGGTGGTGAAGATGCTCAGGGCCATCGATCCAGCTGTCGCCTGTCATCGCATCGTCGTCCGAGGACTTGAAGGTCGAAAGTTTGGCATCGCTGTCACTTATGAGCCAGATGCCACCGGCAGCGATCAGCCCCAAAGCTATCGGGTTGCGGCGCGCACCGTCAAGGATCGCGCGAGCATCGACATCGTTCTCTTCCGCCTTATCGAGCAAGGCGTTGAGAAGGCTGCGGGGGGTAAACTGCTCGCCGATCGTGTCGACGGTTCGGCTCATCTCGCGCTGGGTCTGGCGGATTTCCCGTTCGATCTCGTCCGGATCGCGGGTGTCGGTATCGGTCATTAGCGTGCTCCAGGTCCGGTGAGGTTGCCGGTCGCCGCGTCGGGCGTGCGCTCGGCGGTCTCTATCGTGCGTTGCGGGGATAGGTTGGTTGCGGCGAGCTTCTTGCGCGCCCCCATGAAGAGGATGCCAGCGATGATGAGCGTGATGACGCCGACGATAAGGGTGCCAAGACCCAGATCGTCGATCGCATCACCCAGGAGATAAGCGAGCCCCATCAGCAGCACGCCCAGACCCGCGATGCCGACCACCGCGGCGCCGAGGCTGGCCGCGATCGCCTGCTTGATGTCGTTGACCGCCTCGCGCATTTCAGCCTGCACAAGATTCAACTGTTCCTGGGCGAGATGGGCGCCCTGGTGGGTCAGTTTGCCGAGCAAATCGACAACGTTCTCGTTCGAGGTGTCATTGCGGGCTTGACCGCTGATGTCGGTCGTATGCGGATCGCGGTTCATAGCGCACCTCCGGAACCCGCCGTCGATACCGGGGAGGTTGTCGTTCCTCGATACGAACTACCACCGGTCGAGCCGAAATCTGCTGCGGGAGACTCCGTCTGATCCTTATGCTCCACGCCCGCCCGCAAAATGCGCGCCAGTGCGAACCCGGCGGCGGCCGAACCGGCAAGGAACGTCCCCGGGTTCTCGCGCGCGAAGCGATTGGTTTGCTGCGTTATGTCGCCGACGCTCTTTCCCTGAAGAGTGCCGGCCATGTCAGCGAGCTTGTCGGCCGCTTGCCGGAATCCGGAAGAGAGCCAGGTCGGGGCTTGCTCGTCGTTCTCCAACTCCTGCGCCGCGGACCGCAACGCCGAGGAGGTCGACTTAGCGACGCTGCTCGCCTCCTCTTTGCGAGATTGCGCTTCGCGCTTAGCGCGGCCTTTGGCGGTCTCAGCCAAATCGTTTGCATCGCCCTTCAGCTCGCTCCGAACATCGCCAGAGCCGCTCGGGGCGGATGATGAATTTTCCGTCATTCGATATCTCCTGTCCCAATACTGTTTCGTTAAGGCGAACCACTTTCAACGCTAAACTGTTCCAACTTAACACACATCAAGTAACAGCGCGTCTTTTACGCGCTTCGCTCGACATGAGGAACCTGCAGTCCCGGACTTGCGTAAACGTCGGTATGTCAGATCAGAAACATTCAAATCAAAGAGGCCGTTCGGCGACCCGTCCTGCCCACATCCCTTTGTCGGGATGGAAGGACATCCTGTTGCGGACCAAGGACGAACTGAGCGACGATCATGTGTCCGTGGTGTCCGCCGGCGTTGCCTTCTTCGGCCTGTTGGCGGCCTTTCCAGCGATCGCGGCGACGATCTCGATAGCCGGCCTTATCGTCGATCCCGCGGTGATCGAGACGCAGATCGAAGCTTGGACGGGTGCACTGCCCGCCGATGCAGCGCGCATTCTGCAGGCCCAAGCTCGAAAGGTGGCGACGGGGGCCGACACGTCGCTGGGTTGGGCGGCGCTGCTCAGCACCCTGTTGGCGATCTATGGCGCGTCGAAAGGCATGAAGACGTTGATGGAAGGTATGAACGTCGCCTACGACGAGGACGAGGATCGCGGGTTCGTCCGGCTCAATCTCGTGGCGCTTAGCCTGACCGTATTGCTGATCATCGCGCTTCTCGTCGCGATCGGTTTCATGCTCGGAGTCCCAATCCTGCTCGATGCGATCGGCATCTCCGCGAACTGGGAAGCGGTGCTGACATACGCGCGTTGGCTCGTGCTGGCAATCATCGCGGTGGGCGGCCTATCCGTGTTGTATCGCTATGGTCCCTCGCGCGACGATCCAAAGTGGCGCTGGATCACGCCGGGCTCGTCGTTGGCTATCCTCATCTGGATCGCAGGCTCGATAGGCTTCTCGTTCTATGTCCGCAATTTCGGCAGCTATAACGAGACCTACGGCACATTGGGTGGTGTCATCGTCCTACTGACCTGGTTGTGGCTGTCGGCCTACATCGTGCTTCTGGGCGCGGAACTGGATTCCGAGATCGAGCACCAGACTCGCAAGGATACGACCACGGGAGCTCCCGAGGCGATGGGTGAGCGTGGCGCGGTCGTGGCGGACACCGTCGGCGAGACCAAGGAGTAGGCACCGATCATAGGCCGGCAGAAAACATTTTTAAAGCTCGGCTTAGCCGAAGGATGTGGCAAGGTATCATCATGAACGAATCCATCGACACCTGGTTCAATGGCCTCGATCGCCTCGAAAGCGTGGCGATCAGCGCAGTCGTGTTCTACTTTCTTATCATCCTGATGACCCGCCTTGCGGGCAAACGAACCACCGGGCAGATGAACAATTTTGACTGGATCGTTACGGTAGCGGTAGGTAGTCTTGCTGCCTCGGGCATATTGCTTAAGGACGTGAGCATCGCTGATGCCGCGCTTTCAATCGTCATCCTGTTTGCTTTGCAATGGCTGGTAACATGGTTCGTCCTGCGCAGCGATATCGTGTGCAGACTGATCAAGGCCCGCCCCCGCCTGTTGCTCGACAATGGACGGATAAAACAGGAGGCAATGCGGCAGGAACGGATCTCGCAGGCTGAGATCTACGCGGTGTTACGCGAGCAAGGCTTCGCTCGGCTCACGGATGCGAACTGGGTCATCCTCGAGAACGATGGCAAGATGACCGTCATTCCGCATAGCGACACTCCCCTTGAAGACGCGGAATTGATGAGTGATGTTGCCCGGGACTCGGAAGCCAAATAATTCTCGCACGGTAGATCAATGCAAAACCCGACAGCGCGATCCATCAAATGCCTGGCAGTCGTTCGATTGGCTGTCGACAACTCAGTCAGTGCAGCAGACGCAGATTTTCTCAGACGAATTTCAAGTGGAGCCAAACGTTGTTTTCCTTCGTGCTGCTAGCTTACTAGCAAGAGGTGCGCAGTCGGGAAAGACCTCGCGTGCGGAAGTTTATGCGCAATCACCGCTTCGTCCGTTACGTTATCAAACCGATTTCTCTTGGACGGATGGAAACAATCACGGACGGCGTTCGCGTTGGAAGGACCGATGATATGCCAAATCAAAAAAATGTATCTTTGTTAGAATGCGCGTTTTGGCGGCTCTACTAGGTCGTATTGACAAAAGGGATTCCCAAAGCCGTCTGGTTCTGATTCAAGACTGCTTTTTGGCGAGCAGTCATGGGTCGCGGGGATTTGTCGGATGCAGAATGGGAGTTGATCGGGCCGCTGCTGCCGGCTGAGCGTGGTCGCTGGGCGCGACCGGCGGGCGATAACCGGCGCTTTCTCAACGGCATGCTCCACGTCTTGCGGGTCGGGTGTCCCTGGCGCGACATGCACGAGCGATACGGCAAGTGGAACTCGGTCTATGTCCGGTTCCGGCGCTGGGCCGAACAGGGCGTGTGGGATGCCCTGCTGCAAACGCTGGTTGATCTGGGCCTCACCGATGACTCGCAACGCATGATCGACAGCACTTCCGTTCGCGGCCACGTCCCGGCAGCGGGCGGAAAAGGGGGGCGCTTACGAACGCTCTTGGTCGATCACGCGGTGGCTTTACGAGCAAAATCCATGCCCGCTGCGACAATCAGGGACTGCCTGTCGGCTTCATCCTGACCGGTGGGGAGGCATCCAACTACACTGCCGCTGAGCCATTGATGCAAATTCCCGTCGCTACGCCCAAGGCGCTGTTGGCAGACAAAGGCTATGACGGGGATCGCCTCCGCGAAAGCCTGCTGATCCGGGGTATCCTGCCGATCATCCCACCCCGCTCAAACCGCAAGGTGCCAGAGCATCCCGATTATCGCCGATACCGGGATCGCAACCGCGTCGAGCGCATGTTCGGCAAGCTCAAACAGCAATGGCGTATCGCCACCCGATATGACAAGACTGTCCTCTCCTTTGAGAGCTTCCTCAACCTCGCCGCCGCCAGACTATGGCTCAGGGCTTTTGTCAACACGGCCTAAACTGCGGGCCTCGAAGCTAGGCGCATTTGATTTTTCGATGGCGCTCCAATCAGTTCGACGTCCCTGGGGTGGCTTTCTCGGGACTCGAAACTGAGTTTCTCCTCTTGAAAATTGGGCGAGATCAAAGTCGGCTTTGCGCCCCCTTTTCGGTCATTCGAATAGCGACAGCTAGGTCCCAAAAGCAGTCGTCTACTTTTTCAAAACCTATCGTCCAAAAAGCCAATCAAGCAGCCTCTTCGCTAGCCCTCGCTTCTTTGAACTTATAGCCACGCGTCCACCTCTGATTTCACGGTCGTATCGGCGCTCCTTGTTGGTGTGATCATTCGCTCGACCCGCCGCTATCTCTTCGTCCGTCCAATCGCCTGCCCACTGAACCTCGCCGCGCCTAATCCAATAGTGAGAGCGGCATTGAAAGCTCCAGTTCCCTATCGATGGCGACAGCGAAACGGTTTCGCCGTCGAATATCAACTTCCAATCTGTTGGAGTGAGCGGGGTCACAACCTCCATCCCGCAGCCGCACGCACAGCTATGCACGACAGTTGCAAACTCGGTCGAGACGTAGAGCTTGCCGGGTTGGACCTTTTCCGGGATCGCATCGACAAATTCATGGGTAAGGCACACAATTTTACTCATTGGACATGTGGTTCCCATCAATCGTGTAATTCGAATTCATCTCGCCTTCTAAGTCGAGGTAAATGCCGTTGATCTTCTCTTACTTCATCACGGCGTGGCAGGCGTTGAGCGCGTTGAGTTCCGCGATCTGCACATTCTTCGTGTAGGCCGCGTCGGGATCGCCGTCGCCGAAGCGAACATGCTTCTGGAATGTTCCCCGATCTTCAGGCGTACTGGCGCTGGTGCGTACGACTCCAAGAAGCTTTCCCTCGGCAACGACGATGCTCATGCCAACGTCGACAAAGAATGCGCCATCAGATTACATGCATATTGCGAAGGGTATATCACTTGCGAGTATCACGGAATGTTCTGTCCTCAAATCGCTCTCCGTCAAGCCAACTGATAGCGCCTCACAATCCGGAGCGCCGCGTAGCAGTTTGAGATGCCTATCGGAGATCGTCGAGAAACTCGCTGCCAGGCGCGATACCGGTTACAAGCAATTGGTCACGCGCACGCGTGCATGCCACGTAGAGCAAGTGTCGCTCCGTTTCGTACACGCTTTCCATCTCGGCGACATCGCCGATCGAGGCTAGCCGTTGTGGATCAGGGATTACGTCCTCGTCGCAAGCCATCACCGCTACCGCTCGGAATTCCAGCCCCTTCGCATCATGCATAACAGTTACGATGGGTGCCTCGGCATCGGCGGATGCGGTGACAATGTTTTCGGCAGACTTCCGGGCGCGATCAAGCTGATCGGAGCTACGAACCAGCAATGCAATTTGCTTCGCAGGGATGCCGGAGGTCATGCACCGCCGAAGCCAACTGCTCACGAAATCCGCTTCGGCTTCGGTATCGTCCAGCAATTTAACTTCCGGAACGGGACCATCGAAAATCGATACCGTGCCACGCCGCCCCTCTTCCACGCCATCCAGGTCAGTAATCGCAGGCGGAAGCAGGCGATCTGCCATTGCCCTGATCTGGTGCGACGTGCGGTAGTTCACCCGCAGCGAATGGCTCCGGCCCCTAATGTCGAGACCCAGCTTCGCCCAGCTGAAGGGCAGCCGGAATATGCGCTGCCCGATATCGCCTGCAAGAAAGAGGGCATCGTTTCGCCCCTTGCCCACCGCCGCGAGGAAGCGGACCTGTGCGACTGTGAGGTCTTGCGCTTCGTCGACGACGACATGTTCGAAGGGAATTGCGCCGCCGTCCTGAAGCCACCCCGTCAAGCGGTCATAAATCATAGCGCAGGTTACCAAGCCACGCTCGGCCATCCGGGTTCGAATGTGGTCGAATACGGCCCACGCGGCCTCCCGCTGCTTCGGACCCAATCGGGTTCGTCGACCTATACGAGGAAGTGTGGCGTAGCTCTCCGGGTCGGTTACGCCCCAGGCATCGACCAACTCCTGCCATTCTTCCAGCAGGAATTGCCGTGTAAGGTCGCCACCGAGGCCTTCCGATAGGGCTTTCTCAATCAGCTCCCGTATATGGCTATGGTTGACAATATCTAGCTCGCCGAACTGCTGGCAATACAACTCCAACGCTGCTTCATCGAGCGGCCGGACCGCAATGCGCTCACGCAACTCGGGAACAGCCTGCGTCTGGATTTCGAGCTTTGCGGACAATGATCGCGCAAGTTCTGGTGAGAAGGTGGTCAGGAGGACGCGTGTGGTTTCGCTCTGCTCTGCAAAATACACGGCGCGATGGAGTGCCACGATGGTCTTACCCGTTCCGGCTGATCCGGTAACGCGGGTCGGGCCGGTCACCTTCCGGCGCACGAGTTCACGCTGCGCCGGGTGCAGGAAGACTGCCCATTTCTCGAAAGGAGCATCGAGCGCCGCGGTCAGTTCGTCGACATTGTCGAATACGCGGAAGCGCCGCTGTGCGTCGGGATGGGCGTAGGGATCGGCGCCCGGTTCGGCTGGGGTGACAATATGATCCTCAAGTTTCCCGCCCGTCGCAAAATCATAGAGGGCTTCCGCAGCCTCCGCCGGAAGTCGGTCGAACAGGGTGTCGATCTCATCCTCCGGCATCACCTGCACATGCTTCAGCCATTCGCGTGGTACGCCGACATCGAGGAGCTGGTCGTCCGTCAACGACCAGAAGGGCTGGACCACTTCTCCAGCAGTTTCCATCGCGCTGGAATGGTCACCGTATTCAGGCTCGGCTTTCTCTTGGCCTTCGATCACCTCCACGATCTGCATGGCGCCGGACCGCTCGTGGGGAATGAACTTGCGCCGCTCCGCCCAGCGGTAGGCATCGTTGTGGTGGCCGACATATGCGAGCAGGTTGTCTTCGCCGTCACGCCGCAGGATGATACGCAGGTCCCGCGATACGCGCGCCGACCAGACCTTGTCGTCCCCTGCCCTCGTCAGCCGTTCAAGACTGAGACCAGTGCCCTTCGGGTCCATCATCAGGTCGACGGTCGTGATCTTGACCTGCTTCTGCTCCTGATGGGTAAGCTTGGCGAGCGCATCGGCGAAGGTCGAGGCGTAGAGAAGGGTCATCGGCTGGTGTTATTACAGCGCGGTATGATGGCGGCCCACGGAAACACGATCCTCCGCGGCATCCTGCCGCTGAAGGTGAAGCCCTTGTTCTGTATGTCGAGGGCGCGTCCGCCGTTGGATCCTTGGCCGGGCACACACATGGTCTTCCGGTCGTTCCAGAGATCCTCATGAAGAACCCAAATCAGGATGTGCTCGATCTCCTCGCGGAAGAGCACTCGCGTCTCGCCGTTAGGCTTGCGGCCCGGCGTGGTAATCGTGCCAATGCTGATGCTCGTTTCGCCATACTGGCTGCGAATTTCATCCACCTTTGGATGGTTGCGAAATCGCTTTTTGAGGTCGTTGGTTATCCCGATGTAGACAATGCGATCCCGCGTTCTTTGGTTACCGTGATTGCGAACGATAGCGTAGAGATACCCATTACGATAAACCTCACCCTCATCCTTGAAAGGTATAGTCCCGTCGCGTTCGATGCGGGACGGTCGCGACCAATCAATCTCAATCGGCTGATAGAGTGGTCTACCGTTCGAATCCTCAAACAGGTCTTCATCTTCCCCGAAGTCCGCAATGCGCAGGTTTCTGTGCATCCCGCCTAAACCTCCAGCACCTTCATCACCTCGTCGCCGAGGTGGTTCACCACCTTCACGGCCACGCGGCCATCCTTCGGCTTTGCGAACGGCCGTGAACGCACGCGATTGAGGCTGTCCCAGGCTTCCTGATCCACCTCCGCTTTCAGCGTTGTCTTCAGCGCCTTGTAGGGATCGTTGGCACCAGGGAAGTAGGCGTGGCGGACGAAGAAGCTTTCGTAATTGTAGTCGGTGTCGATGAACCACACGGCGATGTCGTCGGCATCGCCGCTTTCGATCTGGCCGCCCTTATACATATCGACGCCCATCACCTCGATGCTGACCATGCCCTCGCCGTTTTCATTGGCGCCTTCGTCGTGCACCTGAATGTCAGGCTCGCCGAATACGGTGAACAGGTTGCCAGCGCCCGTATTCGCAAGGTCTGGCATGTGCAGGTCGGGATTGATGCGGGCCTGCAGGACGGTGAGCGGGCCCATCTTGGTGACCTCACCGGCGTGCGCATCGAAGTTGAAGGCAGCCGCTATCAGGATGTCGAAGCCGTTCTCCTGTGCCTCACGTGCAGCGGCGACGACCTGCGGGCGCGTGATGGTGCCGTATTCGGGGCCAACGAATACCGCGGCACGGCGTGTCGGGCCGGCTTCGGTTTCCTCTTCGTCCTCGGCTTCGGTCAGCGATTTCTGGCGCACGATGCCTTCGGCGACGATCCATTCGCCGGGCCACAGCTTCATGCTTTCGAATACGAGCTTGTCGTCCTTGGCACGCTGCTGGACGCCCGAGCGCTTGAGGTTTTCGAGCACCATTTCGGCGAAGTCGGCGCGTTCGCCGCTTTCGCCCTTCTTGGCCCTGCCCTCAGCCGCCTCGATCTCGTCGAACAGGCTGTCGTCCACGTCCACGGCGGGGACGCGGTGGGGTGAAAGGCTCTCGACCGTGAAGGGGCCAGCCACACGCACGCGCGTTTTGTCCTCGTAAGGCTGGTCGTAGAGATATTCGGTGTCCGCCTTGGCGGCGATGCTGGCGTCGATTTCCTGCTGGCGCTCGATGCGCAAGCGCCACCATTCGGCGTGCAGTTCCTCGGCGCGCGGGTCGTTCCACGGATCGACAGGGTGTTCGGGCAGCGTCTCCAGCGTGTAGTCGCGGTCCAGTTCCTCGTTCAGCTTAGTAAGCCACTTGGTGCGCACGGCATCGGAGCCGGGTCCGCGCGCCTTCTCCAGCGCCTTTGCAGCATCTTCAGGCCACGGCGCGCCGGGTTCGCGCGGCATGGTCCATTCCTCGAAGGGCGGCAGGTCGGGGTCGGAGCCGTCCCGGCCGCGCATCGCGTTGATGTCGGCGCGCAGGGGTTCGAGCTTTTCCTGATACTCCTCCCAGATCGTGTCGATCTCGGCATTGTTGGCGATGCTTTTGAGCGTGATGTGCGGCACGCGCTTGTAGACGAAGCCCTGGCGGATGCGGCCCTGCGTCGGCGTGTCGCGCGGCGGGGTGCGGGTGATCTCGCCTTCCTTCACCTGCCCTTCGCGGCTGTCGGCGAGCAGATACCAGGGATAGCGCGCGCCCATGATCCGCGCCCGGGCGAGCGCGAGCGCGACCCGGCTCGTGTCGATCGTGATCCACCGCCGCCCCCACTGCTCGGCTACATAGGCGGTGGTGCCCGAGCCGCAGGTGGGATCGAGCACCAGATCGCCGGGATCGGTGGTCATCAGGATGCAGCGTTCGGCGGCCTTACTTACCGTCTGGACGACGTAGATTTTCTCTTCTCCGAACCCGCCAGTTCGAGTGTCGTCCCAAACATCGTTCCGAGGTTTTACGGGAAAGTCGTCGAAGTATCGGATGTAATTCAGAGATCGACCCACGCCCATCAGTCGATCAGCCTTCGTAAGCTGATCGAGACCTCGCTTATTCGTTTTGAAAGTTCCGCCCCCAGGAGTGAAACGGGTTGCCTGAAAATGATATTCCCGGAGATCGCCACCGCTAGCGCTTCGGGCACTGGTAAGCGGATTAGGTCGATAAATTCGAGCACCATCTGGCAACGCTTCACGGCCTTCAAATTCGTCCGTGGTCAAGCGCCGCCGAGTGCCATCTGGTAGCAAAACCAGACGGAGGTTCACCTCCTCCGAAGGGTCCCGCATCTCGTAGAGAGGCCGGTATTTTACGGTTTCGCGAGATTTGGCATACCAAACAATGAAATCGACCGTATTGTCCAAAACTCCCGCGCCTTTGCCGGTCGTCTTACGAAACATGACCTGCGTACAAAAATTCTCCTCCCCGAACACCTCGTCCATAAGCGCCCGCACACGGTGGACGTTCTCGTCGCCGATCTGGACGAAGACGCTGCCGCTCTCGGTCAGGAGATCGCGCGCCACGGTCAAGCGATCGCGCAGATAGGTGAGGTAGGAGTGAATGCCGTCCGCCCAGGTGTCGCGGAAGGCCTTCACCTGTTCCGGCTCGCGGGTGAGGTGGTCGGCCTTGCCGTCCTTCACGTCGCGCGATGTGGTGGACCACTGGAAGTTGGAGTTGAACTTGATGCCATAGGGCGGGTCGATATAGATGCACTGCACCTGGCCCTTCAGCCCCTCGCGCTCGGCCAGAGATGCCATCACCTTCAGCCCGTCGCCCAGGATCATGCGGTTCGACCAGTGCTGGTCATGCGCGTAGAATTCGGTCCGCGCCTCCGGATCGACGCCGTTGAAATCGGCGAATAGGTCCGGCGCGTCGTCGGCTTCGTCGCGCTGACTGGCGCGCTTCAGATCTTCGATTAGCGCCTTGGGATGAATCTTCTCCTGGATGTAGAGCGGCGGCGCCTCGACCACGAGGTCCGACCAGTCCGCCACATCCTTCCCCCGCCACACCAGCTGCGGATCGAGATCGCGGTTGCGCCGCTCGTAAGCCACCTCGATCGGCCGCTTGGTCTCGGCATCGACGAAGGTCTCGAGCTCCGCCGTGGGCGCATTCTTGCGCGTCGCCTCGTGATGCGTGAGCGTTTCGACGCGGAGGGGTTTCTTGGCCATCAGGCGGGGTCCTTGTCTTTAGGAACGGCCTGCCACTGCAGACATTGAAACTCGAAGCTCGACTCCATTTGTGCGGCATCGAAATACTGTATTCGACGGCGCTTGGGATCGAGGGCGTTCGTTACTAGCGCGAGTTGCCAGCGGCGGAGACTATTCTCCCCATCTTCGGCTTTAATCCTGACATCAGCGTTGCGCTCCGACCGAGTGATGTAAAACGCGTCCCGTCCACCCGCAGTGCCTTTCACCTCGACACACCAAATCTCCCCGGTCGAGCGATCCGCAAATTCGAGATCGTAGCCGAAACCCCGCTGTTGTTGCCTGTCCTTGAAACGATAGGCTTTGCCAAAGTCGGCCTTCACAGCCGAGATGGCGGCGCGCTCGACCTTGCGTTTCAGGACGGGGTCAATCGGAGCTGCAGCACCAGGATCGACGCCATCATCACTCGCGCCGTCGCTCACTCTTTCCCGATATTTCAGGAGTGGCTTGACCAGCTCCATCCTCGACTTCTTATCGACGCCATTTTCGCGGACATAGGAAAATGATCGAAGGCTATCTCCCTTCGGCAGCAAGCAATCTCTCGCTGCCGCCGGAATGCTTACTGCGTAGGGCGCACGCGCCGAATAGCTGAAAGGGCCGATGTCGTGAGAATCTTCCAGATTGTCAGCATCTGGCCGGGGACGATTGCCCCCGATGATTGAAGCGTTCTCATACCAGCCTACTACGACAGACGGATCAGCCTTGGTCGGCCTGGACACGAAAAAAATCAGCCAGTCGTCACCACTTTGTGTCACAGGGAAGTTGCCGCCGTTGGGCGGAAAATATCCATAATACTGCTTCCGATACGGACGGAAGATATACTTTTCATGCCCTTCTTGGCCCCAGCGCCCTGAAAGCTCGCCACCGGTGTAGTCGTCGGACCAGTCGACAGTCACCACCGCAATGTTGCGAGGTTCGCTCATGCCACAACCCTGTCAATCCATTGTTTGATCACGCCTTCGAACTCGGTCTGTATCGTCCATTTGTCGGTGAACTCGGCAAAGGCCCAGCGCCCCATGGTCCCGAGGTTGTTCACCCCGGGCACCCAGTAGGTAGCCATCGTGTCAGCCTTGTCCTTGGCGTCTTCATCGCGGAACCCCTTGATCTCGACCACGAGATTGAGCGGGTCGTCCGCGCCATTTCCGTCGTCGATCTGCAAGATGAAGTCCGGTCGATATCGTCGCGCCTCGCCGCCGGCACGATAGGGCACTTCGAAGCCGAGGTTGTGGTTCTTAACCCATGCCAGCACGCGCGGATGTGCGTCGGCAACGCGGCAGAATTCGAGCTCCCAGTCACTGTCCGCGATGGCGTAATTGATGTGACATTTCGGACCGGTCTCGTATCTGTCCTGGCTCGTGTTGAAACCCACATGCCGGGTCGAACCTTCCCGGTTATAGGGATCGAGCATGGCGATTACGCGGTTGCCGCCCGCGGCCCCGCGAGTGATCGCCGCCATGATTCGATCCGCTACCCTGTCCGCGATATCGTAATAGAGCAGCTGCGCTTGTTGAGTATTGCCCTTGCAGACGAGATGTTCGCTCATCCAGCGGCGCACGATCTTGCGCATCTCCATGATGAGCGCCGGGTTCGGAACCTCACCGTCCTCGGTAAGACGGCGCCGAACGATGCGATCCGCGAGGCGAAGCTGAATGGTTGCCGGGCGTGTATCCGCAAGATGCTCGAGGTTCATCTCAGCCTCTTCGCCCACGATGCCCGAGTTCACGGTCTGCGCGGCCCCGACAAGGTCAGGGGTAAGCTCCAGCGTCGAGTCGTCGGTGAACTCGGCCCGAAGCGTGTCCCGCGGCAATTCGGTCCGATATCCCTCGACACGGGGAAAGCGGATTTCGACGTCATCGCGCTCCGGGCTGATCGCCTCGACCCGCACCATTGGCGGCGGAGGCTTGATCGTGGCGTTCTGGGGCTGCGCGGTGAAGTCGAAGGGTATGCCGAAGATATCCGCGTATTCGACGTCGAAGCGGTCTTCGTCGTTCAATCGATAGGAAACACGCCGCAGCGCTCGGCCGATAACCTGCTCGCACAGGAGCTGCGTGCCGAACGCGCGGACGCCGAGAACATGCGTCACCGTATTTGCGTCCCAGCCCTCTGTGAGCATCGATACCGATACGACACACCGTATGGCTTCGCCCAGCTGACCGGGACGACCGACGGTGTTCATGACCTCGCGCAGGATAGCGGTGTCGTCGATCTTCTCAGCCGCAGCCCGATCGCCGGTACGCTGGACCAGTTCGTCCTTGAAACGGGCGATTTCCGGTTCTGCAGCGGTTTTGAATTCGGTACTGATCGCCTCGCCGCTTTCGACCTGCTGACTATCGATCAGCAAGGTCCGCATCTTCGGGAGGGCAACGCCATCAGGGTCGAAGTTGCGGAACAGCTTGCACGCGCCCGCCATCAGGCGCCTGTTGCCGTCCTTGTCCTCGATCTCATAGCCGGCGATGTAATCGTGAACCAGCTTGCTGGTGGCTGTGTTGTTGCAGACGACGATGAAGACAGGCTCGACGCCGAGGCCGTGCTCCTTCCAGCTATCGAAGGTCTTCTCGTAATGCCCATAAAGCGCGTCGATCGCGGAGAGAAGTTCGTTGGGTAGCTTCTGCGGATCATCGAACCCAGATTTGGCGCGCCCCTTTTTGGGAAGCTTCGTCCCGACATGCTCCCATAGGTTGCGGAACATCGGCGTGTCGCCGCCCTCGACATTGTCCATGATGGGCACGCGTGGCAGCTTGACAATCCCGCACTCAATCGCGTCCATGAGCGAGAAATCGCTCATCACCCAGCCGAAAAGCGAGCCTTCGCGGTAGCCGGAACCGCGCAGGAAGAAGGGCGTGGCAGAGAGGTCGTAGACCATATTGAGGCCGAGCGTCCGCTTCACCGCCTCCAGCCCGCTGATCCACAGGCGGGCGGCTTCGTTGGCTTCCTTGGCCTCCGCCTTTTCATCGCCCTTGAGCGCCTTTTCCTCTTCCGGCGATAGCGGGCGTTCTCGATAGCAGTGATGCGCTTCGTCGTTGAGAACGACGATGTTCTTCATGCCCATCAGAGGCCCAGCCACCCGCCGGAGCATGGACCCATCGCTTTCCTGCTTGGGCTCGGTCGCCAGAGCAGCCTGCTGGACCTTGTTGAGACTTACCTCGTCCTTCTTCTTGAAGGAATGGTAGTTGGTGATGACAATCTTGGCTTGCCCAAGGTCGCGGAGCATATCCTCAGGCACGATGTGCCGGGTGCTGTAATAGCTCTCGGGATCGTTCGGCTGCAGGACGCGCAAGCGGTCCTTGATGGTGATGCCAGGGGCTACGATCAGGAAACCCTTGGAGAAGCGCTTGGCGTTGGGATGGCGCACGGCGTTGAGTGTATGCCAGGCGATTAGCATCGCCATGACTGTCGTTTTGCCAGCACCCGTCGCCAGCTTAAGCGCCATACGGACCAGATCCGGGTTCGATGCCTCGTTAGCCGCGAAGAGATGCTCCCAGTAGCGCTGCGCGGTAGCGAGCTTCGCCTTGCGCCCTTTATGCTCGGGCTTGCCCGCCACTTCGGTCAGCCAGATCACGGTCTCGACCGCCTCGATCTGGCAGAAGAACGGAGGGAGCGGCATTTCGCCGGAGCGCCAATGGCGCAAGAGACGCGCGGTTGTAGGCGTTACCTGCCACTGGCTTTCTGGAAGCTCCCGCCAAGTATCGATGGCCTGACGGATACCGTTGATGATCTCTGTCGGGTCATAGATGTCACCGAGCGCGTCCGCGAAAATGTCAGCCTGCGCTGCGCTCTTGCCGCGCGTCGCTCTGGGCTTGGGTATCGGAGTGGTGAGGTCGCTGCGGCGTCGACCGTGCTCGACTACGCCGGTGGGTTGGCCTCCGTCGCCCAACTGCCAATGCCGTTCTGGGCGCCGATAGGGCGAATTGAGTATTGGTGAATCGAAAAATGCCTCGGTACTCACAACACCCCACCCCGTTCTTGGCATCTATTGCGCTTTGCGATTCTCTGTTTGGAGACAGCGCTCTAAGTCCACTAACTGCCTTTACCCGATAAAAAAATCGACCCTTACCGCCCCGCTTTCCATAGGCGTGTGCCGAGGCCTCGGTCTCCGCGCGGGTCGGGGACGGCCTTTGACGGGTCCAATGGAAGGCTTCGAATTGACCATGCCTTCGAGCACACTTTTGCTCACGCTGTGGGGTAAGATGGAACGGATAAATTTATTCTCGCACTGTACCACAGATTGTGCCACAAATTGTGCCACACGCTCTGTTCGAGATCGTGAAAATGGCTGTTTTCTGGGCTTCTTCAGAAGCGGTCGAAAAAAGGTCGGGAATCCTCTCTCCCCGACCAATTTTCGTCGTTTCCCGCGTATCTCACAGCCCCGGGGCCCCTGCGGCAGAGCCGCTAAACCATATCACGGGGACGGACGAGACGGTCGAATGTATCTCCATCGACCAGGCCCAGTTCGAGCCCGGCTTCCCTGAGTGTCAGATCGTTTCCGAGCGCGTGCTTGGCGATTTTCGCAGCGTTGTCATAACCGATTTCGGGCGCGAGGGCTGTCACCAGCATCAAGGAACGGTCGACCAGTTCGGCTATCCTGTCCTTGTTCGGTTCTATCCCTTCGACGCATCGGCGAGCGAAGCTGTTCATTGCGATGGACAGCAACTCGATTGATCGCAGGACATTCGACCCGATCAACGGCATGAACGTATTCAACTCGAACTGGCCCTGCATGCCGCCGAGCGTGACTGCCTGATGATTGCCGATCACCTGAGCCGCGACCATCGTCAGCATCTCGACCTGCGTCGGGTTGACCTTGCCCGGCATGATGGAGCTTCCCGGTTCGTTGGCCGGCAGGGACAACTCTCCCAGGCCCGAGCGTGGACCGGACGCCAGCAGACGCATGTCATTGGCGATCTTGTTCAGGGCCACGGCCAGGGTGTTGAGGGCGCCGGAGAAAGACACAAGCCCGTCCTTGGCGGCAAGCTGCTCGAAGACGTTCTCGGCAGGACGGAACATCTCGCCGGTGATGTCCGAAAGTTCGGCGACCATGTCGTTACGCCAGCCGTCAGGCGCGTTGAGACCGGTTCCCACCGCCGTTCCGCCGATCGCGAGGACGCGCAGATCGCGTTCAACCGAATCCTCCACGCGCTCGCGGCAGCTGGCAATCTGCGCCGCGTAGCCGGAAAACTCCTGTCCCAGCGTCAGGGGGGTTGCGTCTTGCGTGTGCGTACGACCGATCTTGACGATATCCGCGAAAGCCCCTGCCTTCTTGTCCAGCGCCGAATGCAGCGAACCCAGGGCCGGAAGAAGGCTCCCCCGGGTCGCCAGCAAGGCGGCGATATGCAGCGCCGTCGGAAAGCTGTCGTTCGAGCTTTGCGACCGATTGACGTGATCGTTCGGATGAACGGGCGAATTTCCACCGCGCACCCCGGCCAGATTCTCGTTGGCGATCGCGGCGATCACTTCGTTGACGTTCATGTTCGTCTGAGTGCCGCTTCCAGTCTGGAAGATCGAGAGTGGAAAGGCATCGTCGAACTCGCCTGCGCGCACGCGTCGCGCCGCGGCTTCTATCGCGTCGGCCAGGGGGGTTTGCAGACCGTGCTTTCTGTTGACCCGCGCCGCGGCCTGCTTGACCGCGGCCTGCGCATGAACGATCTCGATCGGCATACGCTGATGCGGGGGGAACGGGAAATTCTGGAGACTGCGCTGGGTCTGCGCTCCCCAATAGGCGTCGGCGGGAACCTGAATCGGTCCGATGGAATCGGTTTCGGTTCGCGTTTCTTTCATCGAGATGTCCTCCTTGACTTCTTCTGCATGACGCCAAACCCTCGAGCCCGTCTGGCGTTGCATCTTTCGCCCTCTTACCTGCCGTTCTCCCGTCCTCGCGAAACCTATGCAGCCGCCGGCGCGTTGGCTGCGCCATGAGCGGAATTCCACAATGAACCAGGCCCCGGCAGTTTCCCGAATCCTCCGTCCGCACCGGACCGACAGCCGCATCCTTGTAGCGTTTCTCTTGTTCGCGGCAGCCCTGCTCGGGCTGATCATGCTCGCTTCAGAGGTGGCTGAAGGCGATACCTTCGCGCTCGACAAGGCCATCGTGGTAGGTTTGCGCCAGGCGAGTGATCCGGCTGTCCCGATCGGGCCGCATTGGCTGGAACCGGCGATGGTGTCCTTCACCGCGCTGGGTGGTGCCCCCGTCCTGACCCTCGTCACCATTTTCGCGGCTGGCTTCCTTCTGGCCCAGCGGAAGTTCGCACACAGCGTCTTCGTCGCCGCTACAATCGCTGGGGGAGCGTTTCTGAGTACCGTCATCAAGAGCCTGTTCGACCGCGCCCGGCCGGAAATCGTGCCCCACCTCGTCGATGTCAGTTCGGCGAGTTTTCCCAGCGGCCACTCGATGAACTCGGCAATAGTGTACCTTACCCTCGCCGTGCTGGTGGCGCGTGGCCAGGAGCAGAGGCGATTGCAGGTCTATCTGATCGGTGCCGCGGTCATGCTTGTCCTGCTGATCGGCTGCACGCGCGTCTATCTCGGCGTACACTGGCCGAGCGACGTCCTCGCCGGCTGGTTCGTGGGGGCCTGTTTCGCCGCCGCCGCCTCGTTGCTCGCCAAGCGACTTCAGGCCCGGCACAAGATCGAGCGACCCGGCGAAACCAGTAGCGAACGCGCTCGCGAGCCGTAGCTACCCTTGTAATCGGGCGGCAACGACGCCATTGGAGCATCGCCTCTCTCACTCGACGGTAATCCGATGACCTTCGCCCAGAATCCGCGCGACACGGACGACGACAAACTGCACGAGGAGTGCGGCGTGTTCGGTGTCATCGGGGGGGCAGATGCCGCCGCCGCAACCGCGCTGGGCCTCCACGCCTTGCAACACCGGGGGCAGGAAGCGGTCGGCATAACCAGTTTCGACGGTGCCGAATTCTTCACGCGCCGAGGCCTGGGACATGTCGCGGACAATTTTTCGTCCGGCGATTCGATTGCCGAGTTGCCAGGACACGTGGCGATGGGTCACGTTCGGTATTCGACGACTGGCGGGGCAGGTTTGCGCAACGTGCAGCCGCTCTATGCCGAACTGGCGAGTGGCGGTTTCGCGGTTGCGCACAACGGTAATATCTCCAATTCGCGCGCTTTGCGATCCGAACTGGTCGGCAAGGGTGCGATCTTCCAGTCCACCAGCGACACGGAAGTCATCATCCATCTGGTCGCCACCAGTCGCTATCCCACCATGCTCGACAAGCTGATCGACGCGCTTCGACTGGTCGAGGGTGCCTACGCCCTCATCGTGATGACGCCGCGTGGCATGGCCGCCTGCCGCGATCCGCTCGGCATTCGGCCGCTCGTCATGGGCAAGCTCGGGGACGCGATCGTCTTCGCCAGCGAGACCGTGGCGTTGGACGTAGTGGGAGCGGAATTCACCCGACAGGTCGATCCAGGCGAATTCATCGAAGTCGATTTCGACGGCACGGTCCGTTCTCACCGGCCCTTCGGCGAGCGCAAGGCCCGGCCCTGCATATTCGAGCACGTCTATTTCAGCCGGCCCGATTCCATTTTCAATCAGCGCAGCGTTTACGAAAGCCGCAAGAACATCGGCATCGAACTCGCGCGCGAGGCGCCATGCGACGCCGATCTCGTGGTGCCCGTTCCCGACAGCGGTGTGCCGGCCGCCATCGGTTACTCGCAGCAGTCCGAGATTCCCTTCGAGCTTGGCATCATACGTTCGCATTACGTGGGCCGGACTTTCATCCAGCCCTCCGACGGAGCCCGCAATGCGGGCGTGAAGCGAAAACACAACGCCAACCGCGCGATCGTGGAAGGCAAGCGCATCGTGCTCATCGACGATTCCATCGTGCGCGGGACGACCAGTCTCAAGATCGTACAGATGATGCGCGATGCAGGTGCTGCCGAAGTTCACTTCCGCGTGGCCAGTCCGCCTACTGGTCATGGATGCTACTACGGGGTCGACACGCCCGAACGGTCCAAGTTGCTGGCGGGACGGATGGATCTGTCCGCCATGCGGGAATTCATTCAGGCCGACAGCCTTTCCTTCGTATCGATAAATGGCCTTTACCGCGCGGTCGGTCTGGCTTCTCGCGATGGCGACAGTCCGCAATACTGCGACGCTTGTTTTACTGGCGAATATCCGACGCCGCTGACTGATCTGGCGCAGCGGCACGACCGCGAAGCGCAGCTTACCCTTCCCGTGAACAAGGTAGCCTGATGGCAGAAACCGACGCAAGCAAGCCGCTCGCCGGCAAGGTCGCCCTCGTCACCGGAGCCAGCCGGGGCATTGGCGCGGCGACCGCGAAAGCGCTGGCCGCACACGGCGCTCACGTGATCCTGACCGCACGCAAGGTGCGTGAGCTGGAAGATGTCGAAGATGCTATTCATGCCGACGGCGGCACGTCCACCATCGCCCCTATGGATCTGGCAGAAAGCGATTCGATCGCCAAACTTTCCCAGGCCGTGGCGGAGCGGTGGGAAAAGCTTGATATCCTTATCATCGCGGCGGCCTACCTGCCGACATTGACCCCGGTGACCCAGATCGATGGCAAGCAGTTCAATCAGGCGATAACCCTCAACCTGCTGGCCACGCAGGCGCTGCTCGCCGCTTTCGATCCGCTGCTCAAACGCGCCGAAGCCGGGCGGGTCATCGGCCTTACCAGCTCGGTAGGCGCTGAACCGCGACCGTTCTGGAGCGCTTATGCCAGCACCAAGGCGGCGTTCGACAACCTGCTGCTGACCTACGGGCAGGAGGTGGAGCGCATTTCCGAGAACCGCGTGGCTATTCTCGATCCGGGCGCTACCCGCACCGAGATGCGCGCCCGCGCCTATCCCGGAGAGGATCCGCAGACTGTCAAGTCGCCGGACGTGGTGGCGGATCGGATCGCCACGCTTTGCGTCGAGGACTTTGCCAATCTGCATCGTGAGCGGGTTCCCGAACCCGATTAACCATCCGCGCTAATCTGTTGTTAGGCAGTCTGCGACACTGTGCGAAAAGCACGGCGCGAAGCTTCGTCTTCATCGTGCCACGCACCAACGACGGATGGGGAACCCGCACGATGACCATGCAGAACACGCTTGGCCGCTACGAAGTCGCCGCGCAGGAGGATCGCAGCGCTGTCCGCACCAAGATCGTCATCCCGGCGCAGTTGCGCACCTCCGGTATGCGTTCGTTTCAGACGGTCGTAAACGACCTCTCGCTCAGCGGCTTTTCGGCCACCGCACTGAACCGCATGCATGTCGGCTCGATCTGCTGGCTGACCCTGCCGGGTCTCGAATCGTTGCAATCGGAGGTCGTGTGGTGGGAAAACGGGGTCGCCGGCTGCGCGTTTTCCAATCTGCTCTCGCCCATCGTGCACGACAACATCCTCGCCCGTTATCGCGGAGACGGCACCTATCGCGGCTAGCGCATCGCGAAAACGTCTTTCGGCGCTCGATCAAGCGATCAAGTGTGAGACAATGCGAAGGCGACCGCAGGATTCGCGATAAAGTTCGAAGCGGCCATAATTGCGCAGGGCGTTGCGTGCCCAACCCTTGCCACCCTGGCCCCGTCTGAGGACGAGCGCGACTCCACCGTCGTGCGCATGCACCGTTCCGCCTCCCGCAAGATCCCAGTTGGCGATGAACCTGAATGTTCCGCCGGTGGTATGCGGACGGATCGGAACGGGGGAAAACGAGACTGTCTGACCGCTATCCGGCATGTCATCCGAAAACGCGATATAGCGTTGGCCGTTGCGCGATACGACTCCTCAATCCCGCTCCATCGCCCTTGCCTTGCGTGTCGAGAACATGCCGGTCGTATCAACCACGGCCTTCGACAAATAGCTGTCCGCGTCCAGCCGCCGGAACTGCCGGTGCCCAACGAGGAAGGCGACGATGTCGGCAGCGCCGCGCGCTTCGTCGGAGGATACGAGGCGCACGTTTTCCCGCCCGCTCAGCGATGTGGGCAACCGGTCGAGATTGGGTTCCACGACAAGCACCTGCGCGCCGTCCAGCTTTGCGATTTCCTCCACGATTTCCAGCGCCGGGCTTTCGCGCACGTCGTCAACGTCCGGCTTGTAGGTGATGCCATGACACGCGATCGTGGGTCGCTTGAAGCGGTCGGCCAGCCGCGCGACCGTGGCGACGACGCGGTGCGGCTTGTCGTCGTTCACGATCCGCGCCGTGCGGATGAGGCGCGCTTCCTCGGGCGCGGAATGGACGATGAACCAGGGATCGACGGCGATGCAGTGCCCGCCCACCCCCGCGCCCGGTTGCAGGATGTTGACGCGGGGGTGCTGGTTCGCCAGCTCGCGCACCTGCCAGATATCCGTGCCCAGCTTCTCGCAGATGATCGACAATTCGTTTGCAAAGGCGATGTTGACGTCGCGATAGGCATTCTCGGAAAGTTTGCACAGTTCCGCGACGCGGCTGTCGGTGACGTAACAGGTGCCCATCACGAAGCTTTGATACAGTCGTGCCGCCTTGTGCGCGCAGTCGAGAGTCATGCCGCCGATTATGCGGTCGTTGCTGACCAGTTCGCGCAGCATCTGTCCGGGCAAAATCCGTTCAGGACAATGGCACAGTGCCACATCGGCGCGGCTGTCCTCGTCGCGGTAGCGGGGAAATGCGAGATCGGGCCGTTCTTCGGTGAAGATTTCAGCCAGCCGCTCCGTACTGCCGACGGGCGACGTCGATTCGAGGATGACGACGTTGCCCTTCTCCAGCACGGGCGCGATCATTCGCGCCGCCCGTTCAACGAAGGTCATGTCCGGTCCCTCATCAACCAACGGTGTGGGCACGGCGATGACGAAGAATTCCGCCGGTTCGGGCGTCGTCGTCGCGCGCAGACGTCCGGTATCGACGCTCGCCGAAAGAAGCATCTGCAGGTCCGGTTCCTGAAAATGCGCGCGCCCCGCGTTGACTGCCTCGACCACCGCCTGGTTGACATCGAGGCCGATGACCTCATGCCCGCGGCTGGCCATCATGGCGGCGGTGGGCAGCCCGATATAACCGAGGCCGACGGTGCAAATCCTCATCGCGCCCGCGCCTTCACGAACTGCGCCACACTCGCAGCGATCTTCTCGGCCGCCGTGCCGTCGCCGTAGGGGAACACCGCGCGCGCGCGGCCGGCGTAGTAATCGTCGTCGTCGAGCAGGCGTGACGCCGCCGCGAAGATCTTCGCGGAATCGGTTCCGACGAGACTGGCTACACCTGTTCCCACCGCCTCTGGCCGCTCGGTCACGTCTCGCATGACGAGCACCGGCTTGCCGAGCGCAGGCGCTTCTTCCTGAATGCCGCCACTGTCGGTGAGCACGAGATGCGCTGCCTTAATCAAGGCGACCATCGTTACGTAATCGACCGGCGGGACGAGGTGGATGCCCCGGCAATGACCCAGTCGCTCTTCCACCACGTCTTTCACTTTAGGATTGAGGTGGACCGGATAGACGATTTCGACATCACCCCGAGTCGCCAGTCGGGAGAGAGCATCACAGATGCGGGAAAAACCCTCGCCGAAGCTTTCCCGGCGGTGTCCAGTGACGAGGACCAGCTTCTTCGCCGGGTCGAGAGAAAGGTTCAGGGTGCCCAGTTCGTCCCCGGTGAGCCTGCACGCGACATGCAGCAATGCGTCAATGCCGGTATTGCCGGTGATGGTGATGTTCCGTCGATACGCCCGTTCGGCGCGCAGATTGTCGGCCGCTCCTTCGGTCGGAGCCCAGAGGAGTTCGGCCACGGAATCGATGGATATCCGGTTATATTCCTCGGGCCAGGGGCGGTGAATGTCATGACTTCTCAATCCAGCCTCGACATGCCCGACGGGAACCTGCGCATAGAATGCCGCCAGCGAAGCGGCCATCGCGGACGTCGTATCGCCGTGGACCACGACCAGGCCAGGCTGACGCTCGGCAATCAGCGTTTCCATTTCCCGCATGACGCCTGCGGTAACGCCGCCCAATGATTGCCCGGGCTGCATGAGGTCGAGATCGATGTCAGGCCGCTCACCGAAGACGACGAAAACCTGATCCAGCATGTGCCGGTGCTGCCCCGTAGTGACCACACTCAGGTCGATTTCGGGCAGGTTTCGGAGCGCCTGCACGACGGGAAGCATCTTGATCGCTTCGGGACGTGTGCCGATGACGAGCAGGACGCGCGTCACATCCTGCGTCCGGGCAAGCGATTGAGGAGACAGATCGACCACCCCCGCGCCCTAGCAGCGGCGCGTAAACTTAGTCCTACCGCTTCGCTCACCCTTTTCCGCCAAGCGGTTTAATGAGCGTGACCTGGCTCACGTCTATCCCCCCGCCGCGAAAACCGCCTTCGCAGTATTGGAGGTAGTAGCGCCACAGGTCGCAGAAGCCGCGATCGAAACCCGCAGGCAACCGGTCTTCGGCCACCGCGCGATCGAAATTCTCGCGCCATGCTCTTAGTGTCTCGGCATAATCGAGACCGAAATCTTCCTGATCCTTCCACAAAAGCCCTCGTTCTTCGGCAAGTCGCCGAAATTCGCTGGCGCAAATAAGCATGCCGCCGGGAAATACGTAAGCCTGGATGAAATCCGCGCTCGCGGCGTAGGCATCGAACACGTCCTCGCGAATGGTGATGAACTGAAGGGCGGCGCATCCTCCGGGGTTGAGGTTGCGGGCAAGACAATCCATGAAGTCCGGCCAGTATTCCCGGCCCAGGGCCTCGACCATTTCAACGCTGACGATGGCATCGAACCGCCCGCGAACGGCACGGTAGTCCTGCTTGCGGAACTGCACGTCCGGATACCTCTCGCGCGCCCACTCCAGTTGCTCATCCGAGAGGCTGATAGCAGTCACGTCGCAGCCCTTCTCGGCGAAATACGCCGACAACGCCCCCCAGCCGCAGCCGATCTCGAGAACCGTGTCGGGATCGCCCACTCGCTCGGACAGGCGATGCCATTTCGCGACTTGCGAATCCTCGAGCGCTGCGGTTGCCTGCATGTCTATAGCCGATGAGTAGCTCATCGTCGGGTCGAGCCATGCTGCATAGAAATCGTTTCCGAGGTCGTAGTGCGCATGAATGTTCCGTTCAGCGCGAGCCGGCGTATTCGCACGCAGTGAATGGAACGCTTTGGCAGCCAGGCGCCACGGCCCCTTGGCCCGCGCGATGTCACCCAATCCTGTCGTGTTGGCCATGAACAGGGCGAAGAGCGGCACCGGGTCGGGACTCGACCACTCCCCCGCCGCCCACGCCTCGTACCAACCCACCGATCCGCCGAGTGCCAGCCGCATCAGCGCGCGCCAGTCGTGAACGGTCACCTCGCACTCGAAACCGGGCGCGTGCCCGCCTAACGTTACGGTGCTGCCGTCCGGCAGATGTCCGATCAACGTGCCGGTCTTCAGACCGCCGTCGATCTTGTTCAGGATCTTCCGCGCACCGGGCGAAATTATCCGCGTCAGCATACCGGGCTTCGGACCGAACCGCCTGCCACCCTTCAACAATTCACCGCCGCGCGCGTTCGTCCCGTGCATGGTCGGCCTTATGACGAGGCGGCTCCACACCGGCAAGATGCGGAACGCCTCTAATCCTTCATCGCATGATAGGCCTCGAGCGCCCTCTCGCGGGCCTCCTTGTGGCCGATGAGTTTCGCCGGGTAGGCCTCGGGTCGGCACTCGTCCGGGGGATCGTGTATCTGCTCATCCGACATGTCGGCAAGTTCGGGTACGAATTTGCGAATGTAGTCCGCCGCGTCGAATTTTTCCGATTGGCTGAGCGGTGCCATGATGCGAACGAACATATTGCTATCGACGCCGGTTCCGCTGACCCACTGCCAATTGCACCCGTTGGAGCCGTAATCGGCATCGACAAGCGTATCCCAGAACCACCGTTCGCCGTGACGCCAGTCGATCAGCAGATGCTTGATGAGAAAACTCGCTGCGATCATCCGCACGCGATTGTGCATCCAGCCTGTCTGCCAGAGCTGCCGCATTCCCGCATCGACAATGGGGTATCCGGTCCGCCCGTTCTGCCAGGCTTCCAGCTCACTCTCGATTAAGTGACCGCGGTTGGGGTTTCGCCACAGATGGTCGTCATACCCGTCGCGGTACGATTTCTCGGGATAGTCGGGGAACTGATAGATTAGGTTCTGCGCGAAATCGCGCCAGATCAGCTCGCTACGATAGGTACGCGCTCCTTCGCTGGTATGCCGGCTCATGGCGTCCCACAGCATTCGTGGCGAGACTTCGCCGTGATGCAGGTGGGGGCTCATGCGGGAAGACCCGTCTTCGCTCGGAAGATTGCGGTCATCCTCGTAATCGGAAACCTTGTCCAGGAAGTCCTCGAATCTTGCTATTGCAGCGTTGGTGCCCGGCGTCCACGCCTCGCCGATGCCGCCCGACCAGTCAGGCGTACTCGGCAACAAGTTCAGGTCGTCCAGCCTGTCGCTTTCGGGCCAGTCGTCTGGATTGGTCAACGAAGGCTCTTCCAGCACGTCGAAGCCGTGAATGCGGTCGAACATGGCGTTCTTGAACGGGGTAAAGATTTTGTACGGATCACCAGCGCCAGTCGTAACCTTGCCGGGCGGCATGAGGTAATTGCCGTGATACAGGTGCAATTCTGTCCTTTCGGCCAAGTCCCTTTCCGCCTCGCGCCACCAGGGCTCATAATGATGGATGCCGTGGACGGCACCGGCACCGGTTTGCGCGACGAGTTCGGCCAGTATGTCCGCAGCCCTTCCCCGTCTCAGGACAAGTTTCGAATGGTGTCGGCCGAGATCGTCATCGAGCGACTTCAGTGAATGGTGCAGCCACCAGCGCGCCGCGCCGCCCAGTTTTCGATTTCCCGGGGTCTCGTCATCGAGGACGTATACCGGGATTACCGGGCCGGCATCGGCGGCGGCGCAGAATGCTGCCTGATCGCGCAGGCGCAGGTCGCGGCGCAACCATACGATCTGGGGTTTGGCGATGAGTAGTCTCCCTTCGAGAAGGGGAGCGAATCAAGTGTGTGCTGGTTCCGATCCGACATGCGGGCGGCGCGACCCAGCCAGGAGACGTTCACGCTCGCCCCGAGCCGAACGTCGTACGAAAACGCATAAAGCCACTTTGTCCCTAATGCGCCGGGTTCTGCCTTTTTCCGAAACCAGTGAAGTCGTCTACCGCTCCGGCGCGCGGAATCACGCACGCGGGCATCTCTTCTCCGAACCGAAGCCAGCGATAGGTTTGTATCAGATTGCCAGCGACGCTGGACCAGGTGAACCGTTCTGCACATAGCTGGCGTGCGCGTGCTCCGATCGCTTCGTTGTTCTCTTCCAGTCGCGCGGACAGAGTTTCGGCCAGTTTTCGGGGATCCCTTTCGATCCGGATTGCGGCGCCCTCGGCGAACGCTTCGGGAAGATTGCATTCATCTGTGATGAAAGTCGGAAGGGAATAGGCCCATGCTTCGAGGACCGCCATCGGGAGGCCTTCCGAATAGGAGGGGAGAATGAAGGCGTCCGCGCGGCAGAACGCCTCGTGCTTGCTATCGTCGAACACGGGGCCGGGAAAGATGACCTCGCACGCATCCGGCAAGTTCGCCGCCTGCCGTCGCAGCGCCTCCAGGTGTCCGCCATCGTCCCACCCGGCCAGTTCCAGTCGCCACTTGCGAACCAGAGCGGGACTGCTTTGCGCAAGGTGGCCCCACGCCTCGATCAGCTCGGACAGACCTTTCTTGGGATGGAGGCGGCCGAGGAAAAGCAGTGTTCGCCGTCCGGAACGATCGAAGCGTTCCGCGCAGTCCTTCAGCGGCGGGGTGATGGCGTTGGGTATGACGGCGAGGGGCGCCGCCAGCCCGGCGGCGCGCACCGATCGCGCTTCCGACAGACCGAGAACCTGAATGCAGGCAGCGGTTCGCAAATTGCGGTTCTCGTACAGCGCGCTCGCAATCCTTTTTTTCCAGCCACTGTTTCGAAGCGCCCAGGGGTCGAGCATGCCGCGTGGCGCGATCACGGTAGGACGACCGGTACGGTGTCCCCAGCGCGCAGTCGTAATCGATATAGCCTGCCAGAGGCCATGCTGATGGAGCACGTCGTGATCACCGAGCGCGCCTGATAACGTGGGCGCGTAGCCGAGCGAAGGTGGACCTGCGGCGTCGAACAGACGCGGGACGATCGGACGCCAGGCGGCAAGGTCCGCTTCGCTGAATTCGTCGCGGATGGCGTAGACACTGACTTCGCAACCGGCCAGTTCGAGCTGCTGCACTGCCGCTCTCACCGAATTGAACAAACCGCCCGCATTGCGCGATATGCTGGTTAGGACCATGCCCACCGATAACGTCACGGGTATCCTCCCTTTATGGTCAGCTGGTTCGGATCGCGAACGTGAACCGCCGGGATGGCATCGTTCCGCCAAGGCATCATCCGGTCCGGCTGCCAGCGCTCGAGTCGGTGGTTGCGTTGAAATGGCGGCGCGTTTAAATCAACCCCTTCCGCCGCGGCCCTCGCCGCCATCACGTGATCGGGATCGAAGGGCGCGACTGGACAGGTCCGGTTTCGGCGCGTTGCATTCATCATGGCTCATGACCCGCTTCCCCCGCCGGATTTCCCGCTTCGAGTAAAGCGGTTTGCCTGGACGTTCGTCTGGTTCACCATGTTTCGCCCTACCCCGGTCCCGCTTCATACATGGCGACGCTTTCTCTTGAGACTTTTCGGCGCGAGAATGGGACGGGCGACGAACGCTTATCCATCGGCACGGATCTGGGCACCGTGGAATCTCGTGATGGAAGACGGTTCGTGCCTGGGTCCGGAAACCGATTGCTACAACGTCGCGCCGGTACGGCTCGGGCGTGGGGCTACCGTCAGTCAGAAGTCGTATCTTTGCACGGCGAGCCACACGCTCGACAGCGCCTTCACACTCGTTGGAGCCCCGATCGAGTTGAAGGCCAAGGCCTGGATCGCGGCTCGGGCATTGATCGGACCCGGCGTCACCCTGGCCGAAGGTGCGGTCGTGGCCGCCGGCGCCGTCGTCATGAAGGACGTAGCCGTGAACACGGTGGTCGCCGGCAATCCCGCCCGGCCCGTCAGCGAAAGTGCCCTGTTCGTGGAAGACGCCGACAACAAGCTGATCACCGAGCAGCCAGCCGACCGATGAACGATCCGCGAGTCACGACTATCATCCTCACCAAAAACGAGGAGCGACATCTGCGCCGTGCTATCGCCAGCGTGGCTGCTGATAGCGACAGCGTCATCGTCCTGGATTCGGGCAGTACCGATGCGACAGAAGCCATCGCGAGGGAAATGGGAGCGCGCTTCGAAACCAATCCCTGGGTCAATCACGCCGCCCAGTTCAATCATGGGCTCCGGCTTGTCGACAAGGATGCGGAATGGGTCTTGCGTCTCGACGCGGACGAGATACTCGAAAAGGGCTGGTATCGCCGCTTCGCAGAACAACTTGCCGACCGCCCGGGAGCCGCAGGCTTCACCTTCACGCGCACGATGACCTTTCGCGGTAAACCAATCAGGCGCGGCCTCGCCCGCACGCGGCAGTTGCGTCTGTTTCGCGCCGGACTTGGCCGATGCGAGGCGCGCTGGATGGACGAACACATCGTCGTCGATGGGCCGGTGGCCAAACTCGATATCGAACTGCTTGACGACAATCTCAACGATCTTGCCTGGTGGACCGACAAACACCAGGCCTATGCCAACCGCGAAGCGATCGAACTCCTGCTGAACGAAAGGAGGGAAGAGTCCACCGGACTGACCATGACGCGGCAGGCGCGGATCAAGCGATGGATCAAGGATCGTATCTACCGTCGATTACCCTCGGGCTTGCGCGCTTTGGCGTTCTTTCTCCTGCGCTACGTCTTCGCGCTCGGTTTTCTCGACGGGAGGCGGGGCTTTCAGTTCCATGTCCTGCAGGGCTTCTGGTACCGTCTTTACGTCGACATCCGGATCGAGGAGATCGAGGCGCTCATGCGGCGCGAGGGGATTGATCTGCCCGCCGCTATACGATCGGTAACGGGAATTGCGGTCGGCCAGGTCGATGACGTTGCAAAGCGTCCGAGAACGCCATGAACGAGCTGTCGAGACAGTCGGTGGCCGCGCCTCGGTTGATTTTCGTCAATCGCTATTTCTGGCCAGATCGCAGTGCCACTTCCCAGATTCTCAGCGATATCGCCTTCTACCTCGTCGGCAGGGGTTATCGGGTCGAGGTCATCGCCAGTCGCCTTTCCTACGAAGGCGACGAAGCGCCCTACCCGGCGAACGAGGTCCGTCAGGGTGTTGTGATCCACCGTGTCACGACACCGCGGTTCGGGCGTGCCAATGTCATTGGGCGCGTCGCCGATTATCTCGGCTTCTATATCGGTGCCTTTGCAAAGGTTCTCTCACTCGCCCGCGAAGGCGATGTAGTCATCGCCAAGACCGATCCTCCGGTTCTTTCCGCGCCGGTCGGATTGGCCGCACGTCTGAAGAGAGCCAGGCGCGCAACCTGGTTGCAGGATCTTTATCCGGAGGTCGCAGAAGCCTTCGCTGTTCTCCGTAAGAACGGCCTTTTGGCGTCAATGGTGCGCGCTTCACGCGACCGTTCCTTGCGTGATGCCACAATGAATATCGCGATCGGAGAGCGAATGGCACAGATCGTGAGGCAAGCAGGTGTGAAGAAGGAACGGATCGTCGTCATTCCCAACATGACCGATGACGAAGCGATCACACCAGTAGACGCGATCGACAACCCGCTGCGGCGCGAATGGGGGTTTGGTCCTGACGATCTCGTGGTCGGATATTCAGGCAATCTCGGCCGGGCGCACGAGGTGGACACGGTACTCGATGCAGCGGAACGGCTGGAGGCTATGGGGCGGGACGACATCCGGTTCCTGGTCATCGGTGGTGGCTATCTGCACCCCCACCTCGAAGCGGAAATCGCTCGCCGCGGCCTCACCAATTTCGTTGTCAAACCTTATCAGCCTCGCGAGCGGCTCAACCTCTCGCTTACCGTTCCCGACGTTCACTGGGTGTCGTTGCGGCCGGCACTGGAAGGTCTCATCGTGCCCAGCAAGTTCTACGGTGCCGCGGCCAGCGGACGGCCGGTCGTATTCATCGGCGACAGCGATGGCGAGATCGCGCCGCTGGTTCATGACCGAAAATGCGGAGCCATCATCGAGCAGGGAGCGTCCGACCATCTCGTCGATACCCTCTGCGACTACGCCGACAGGCCGCAACAGCGGCTTGCGCAAGGCCGCAACGCCAGGTCGATGGTGGTCGAGAAGTTCAGTCGTCGTTCGGTTTACGAGGCGTGGGACGCTTTGGTCGACCGACTGCTAGCCTAGCCGCGCACTACCGCGCGCCATGTCCGCTCAGGACAACGAAAGCAGTACGGGCAAGGATCAGCAGGTCGAGCCAGTACGAGAAGTTCTTGATGTAATAAAAATCGTACTGAAGCTTGTCGTCGATGTCATGAAGGTCGGTGACGTGCCCCTGATTTACCTGCGCCCACCCGGTGATGCCGGGTCTCACGATGTGACGGTAATCGTAGAACGGGATTTCGCGGCGATACCAGTTCGCCAGGTCCACGGCTTCCGGCCGTGGTCCGATCCAGCTCATCTGACCGAGCAGGATGTTCCACATCTGCGGTAATTCGTCGATGCGAGTGCGGCGAAGAAACCCCCCGACGCGCGTGATGCGGGGATCGTTGTCATTCGTCATGGCACTGGCGCGGCGTTCATCCTCGCTGGTCGACAGGCTTTCGGTTCGCATCGTGCGAAACTTCGCGACCTTGAAAGGCAGCCCGCGATAACCGCTGCGATACTGCCGGAACAGGGCGGGTCCGGGCGATTCCAGCTTGATGAACAGCGCAACCAGCAGCATCGGGGCGAGCAGCAGAGGCGCAAGGGCGAGGACCAGCAAAGCGTCGACCACCCGCTTCGCCCGCAAGAAGGACATGTTGGGCAGAAGCGATCCGAAGCTGTTTTCCGAAAGATGCTCGACCTGCACCTTTCCGGTAGCTGCCTCGTAGACCTGCTTGAAGTGAAACACGGGGATGCCCGCCAATGCAGCCCGCGCCAGCATGGCTTCCCAGTCCGGGCCATGATCATGGTGAAGGTCGGCGACGATCATCGCGCCCTGCCCCGTTGGCAGGATCGGTTCGCGCAACGGCACGGTCTTCAGCCCCATCTGGCCGAGGCGTTCGATACGGCCACCGCGCACGGCGTAGAAGACATTGTCGTCCGAGCGTGCGTCGAGGCCGACGAAGCAGAGGAAGATTACCGTGGACCAGAAGGCGTTGATGCCGAAAACGGGTATCGAGTATTCGATACGCAGGGCGAGAATGCCCATCGCCACGATGCCGAAGCTCGAAACGAATGTCGGAATGACAGTGCCGTATTGCTTGACACCGGGATAGATGTTTACCCGCCGCGCAAAGAAGATCGCAGCGATCGTCGCGATGATCGACGCGATCAGCGAATGCTTGATCGGCCCCGGTTGAAGGAACGGCGCGTTTCCTCCGAAATAGAAAAATGTCGGAACTACCGAGCCCAGCACGATGCACGCGCAAACCTGCACGGTGAAGGACCGGATGAAGCTGCGCCGGTCCTGTATCAGCCTGTTCGGGGCTGCCATCAGCATAAAATCGAATGTATCCCAAGCGTACGAACCGGCAGCTTTTCAGCCGATTGGTTCGATCTTTCGCGGGCTTAGGCAGTCAGCATAACACTGGCAAGTCCGCGTCAGACCGGATCCTGCGCGGTGCCGTCAACCGTCCAGGTCTGGCCCTTGGCAAGGAGTTTGGCGAAGCTTGCTTCCTTGCCCTCGCTAGCCCGGCGCTTCTCGTCATGGACGGCTGCCTCGTATGTCGGTTTGGGATCGTCGTAGATGACGCCGAGCGGCATGGGGAACGGCCCGAAAGGCAATTCGACGAGCATGTGAGCGAGCACGCGGTTGGTGGCATCGTGCACAACGACGCCGGCCGCTTCCCAATCGCCGTCAGACACATCGACGACCTCGAAAGCGAAGCGTGACGGATCGAGCCTCAGTCCCTTCACGCCGCCGGTCTTTTCGCTGCCGAAGAGCATCGGCTCGCCGTGTGAGAGCCAAAGCTGTTGCTGATCGGCGCCCTTGGGCCGCGCGAAATCATCGAACACGTCCTTGTTGTAGACGATGCAGTTCTGGAAGATCTCGATAAAGGCCGCGCCCCGATGGGCATGAGCGGCGGTGAGGATATCGGGCAGGTTCCTGGACACGTCGATTCCACGCCCCACGAACCGCGCCCCCGCCCCGAGCGCGAAAGCGCAGGGATTGGCCGGGTGATCGACCGATCCGAGAGGCGTGGAGGGCGATCTCGTGTTTTCCCGGCTGGTGGGCGAATACTGGCCTTTGGTGAGGCCGTAGATCTCGTTGTTGAACAGCAGGATCTGCATGTCGACGTTGCGGCGCAGGACATGCATGAGATGGTTACCGCCGATCGAAAGGCCATCGCCATCGCCAGTGACCAGCCAGACATCGAGATCCGGGTTGGCCAGCTTGATTCCGGTCGCAAAGGCAGGCGCGCGGCCATGGATCGTATGGAAGCCGTAGCTTTCCATGTAGTAGGGGAAGCGGCTGGAACAGCCGATGCCACTGACGAAAACGGTGTTCGCCGGGTCCGCTCCGAGTTGCGGAAGGGTGCGCTGCACCGCCTTCAGGATAGCGTAGTCCCCGCAACCCGGACACCAGCGCACCTCCTGGTCGGTTTCCCAGTCCTTCAGGCTCGTTTCGATCTTCGTCAGTTGGTTCATGGTTCGCTTTTCAACGTATCAGTTCATGATCCAGAACAAAGCGGCCAGGGCGATCGCCACAAAAAAGACGATAAGGGCCACCCGGTTCTTCTTCGTTCGTTGATGTCGCATCTAGCAATCTCCTGTGCGGAAAGCGGGTACCGAGCCCTATCCTGAAAACTTTGCGACACCAACAGGTTCAATTGTCGGCGCTACTCGAAATGGGGGGAAGCTGCTCGTCATTTACTGGCACCTGACCGCCCTCGTTTCCGTCGATCCTGTCGAAGTAAGCCTCGATCGCTTCTTCGAGCTCCGCGATCTGGAACGGTTGGCCGCTGGTCTTTGTCAGACTCTCGCACCTGACGAGATACTGGTCGCGCAGCAAGGTCTTGAGCTGGCCAGTGTTCATTTCCGGAACCAGCACGTGATCGAAGCGGCCGAGCATCTCGCCCAGATTCGCCGGCAGGGGCCAGATGTGACGAACGTGGATGTGGCTGACCTTGCGCCCCCGCGCGATCCACCGACTGACTGCCTGGCGGATCGGGCCGAAGGTGCTGCCCCAGCCTACCACGGCCAGTTCTCCCGACGGCTCGCCAAGCTCGATTTCCTGATCCGCGACGACGATCCCGGCGACCTTGTTCTTGCGCGCGTCGGTCATCGCCTGATGGTTGTCGGGCGAATAGTCGATATTCCCTGTCGTCGCGTTCTTCTCGATCCCGCCCACGCGGTGCATGAGGCCGGGCGTGCCCGGTTTTACCCAGGGTCGCGCACCTTTTTCGTCCCGGATATAGGGATGGAACTCCTCACCTGCCGGTGCCTCTTGCAGGAAAGTGACCGGAAACCGCTCGTAGGCGGCAGGATCCGGGACTTTCCATGGCTCCGCGGCGTTCGCGATATAACCGTCGGTCAGCAACATGACCGGCGTCATGTACTGCGTTGCGATACGGCAAGCCTCGATCGCAACGTCGAACGCGTCGCCCGGCGAACGAGCGGCCAGTACCGGCATGGGGGCGTCGCCATTTCGCCCGTAGACGGCCTGGTAAAGGTCACTTTGCTCGGTCTTGGTCGGTAGTCCGGTGGACGGGCCGCCTCGCTGGGAATTAACGATGACGAGTGGCAATTCGACCATGATTCCCAGACCCATCGCCTCGGTCTTCAGCGCGATGCCCGGGCCGGAAGAACTGGTGACGCCAAGCTGCCCCGCGTAGCTCGCGCCAATGGCGGCACAGATGGCGGCGATTTCGTCCTCCGCCTGAAATGTGATGACGTCGAATTCCTTGAGCCGTGCGAGATGGTGCAGGATCGCACTGGCCGGGGTTATCGGATAGCCGCCGAAGAACAGGGGAAGTTCGGCGAGCTGCGCTCCGGCGACTAGGCCGAGTGAAATGCTCTCCGCTCCCGTGATCGTGCGATAAAGCCCGGGTTCCTGCTCCAGCGGCGGCATCGCAACCTGTTGCAGGGGACCGGACAATTCCGCCGTCTCGCCATAGGCATGGCCGGCGTTGAGCGCCGCGATATTGGCAGCGGCGATATCGGGCTTTCTGGCGAATTTGTCGTTCAGCCAGTCGACGATCGGCTGGCGATCGCGATCGAACATCCATAATGCCAGGCCCAGCGTCCACATGTTCTTCGAGCGCAGGGCATCCTTGTTGCCGAGCCCGAAATCCTTCACCGCCTCTATGGTCAGGGCTGAAATGTCGAACGCGAGAACGTCCCACCTGGCGAGGCTTCCGTCTTCCAGCGGGTTGGCGTCGTATTTCGCTTTGTCGAGATTACGCTTCGTGAATTCCCCCGTATCGGCAATGATGAGGCCGCCCGGCCGCAACGCTTCCAGGTTTACCTTCAGGGCCGCCGGGTTCATCACCACCAGAACGTCTGGCGCGTCGCCAGCGGTGTTGATCTGCCGGCTTCCGAAATTGATCTGAAATGCCGAAACGCCGAACAACGTACCCTGCGGCGCACGAATTTCGGCGGGAAAATCGGGAAATGTCGACAGGTCGTTGCCCGCAAGCGCGGTGGACAACGTGAACTGGCCGCCGGTCAGTTGCATCCCGTCGCCGCTGTCACCGGCGAAACGCACGACAATGGCGTCCCGCTTCGAAAGGTCCGGCCGTCGCTCGGCCTGCTGTGTCGCCATTATTCCTCTTTCCTGCTGCCTTCAGCGTGAGCGGGCGACCTAGGTTCCCAAGTCACCAAGGACAATCAAGTTTTTCTGTCCAGCGAGCAATGACTGGAATTCGCCTTCCCGCGATCCTATCACCCGGTGAATGAAGGATCCCGAATATCTCCGATATCGCCCATGCGTGGGCACCATGCTGGTTAACGAAAGGGGTGAGGCCTTCGTCGGCAAACGCATCGACAATCGCGAAGGCGACTGGTGGCAGATGCCGCAGGGCGGCGTCGATCTGGGCGAGGATCTCGATGTCGCCATGCTCCGCGAACTCGGCGAAGAAACGGGGGCCAGCCCGCAACACCTTGAGATTGTCCATCGCATGGAGCAGGAGCAGTTCTACGACCTGCCGGAAGATTTGCAGGGCAAGCTGTGGGGCGGGCGTTACAAGGGGCAGCGCCAGAAGTGGTATCTGGTCCGCTTTACCGGCAGTGATGCCGACATCGACCTGGAGGCCCACGAACATCCGGAATTCTGCGAATGGAAGTGGGTCGATCCGGATCTGCTGCCAGAGTTGATCGTGCCGTTCAAGAAACCGATCTACGAAGCGGTCGTGGCCGAATTCAAACCACGACTCCGACTGCTGTAGAAATCCGTCCGATCAGTTCTGCGTCACCTCTTCATCCTGGGTAACCATTTCGGCCGTCATCACCAGAGGACCGCGATCGATCGCGGCAGCCAGTGTCGCGGTTTCTGCACAATCGCTGCCGCAAAGATCGCGCAGCCGGCTCAGGTTTTCGCGCGCGGCGGATATCGCGCCCTTCTCGACCAGGGCTTCCCCCTCACCCGCGATCGCTGCGAGGTTCTCCGGATCGCGCTCCTGCGCTTCGCGGTAAAAGTGGATCGCCTTACCCTGCAATCCCTCCGCCCGCGCCGCGGAAGCGAGGTCCAGATAGATCGCGGTGTAGGCCGGATCGACGGCGAGCGCTGCCTCGAACGAACTGATCGCATCCTGCACGTTGCCTGCCTGCATCTGCGAACGGCCTTCCGCCACCAGCGCAGCGGCACGCGGATCGGGTTGATGATCCTCGGCAAAACCCACGCTCGCGCTCACTGCCACGAACAGCGACAACAGGGCGGCGGCGGGCGCGTAACGCATGAACAATTCCTTCCATCGTGACCGGTCGTTGGCCGCGGCGATTGGCGGAGTATCGGTCATCGGGAAAGGCGTATCACGCCCGACATAGACAGGCGATGAAAAAACCGTCCGTTCCGTCCCGGGACGGTGTCAGACGAACTCCTTTCCCGCGCGGCTGCCCGAGCGGCAGATCGGGTCGGCGGGCAGTCCAGTCGGGATGCCCCGCGAGAAACCTGTCGATTTGCACAGCCCCTTCCTCGTCCAGAAGCGAACAGGTGACATAGGTCATCACTCCGCCAGGCTTCACCAGATCGGCGGCCACGCCCAGCAACCGCTGCTGAAGCGCAGCAAGCCGCTCCAGTTCCCTTTCGCCAAGGCGCCAGCGCGCCTCGGGATTGCGGCGCCACGTGCCCATGCCCGAACAGGGCGCATCGATGATGACACGGTCGGCGGCGCCTTTCCAGGTCGAGAGTGCCTGCATTTCTTTACCGGGGTCGAGCAACACGGTGTCGGCAATCCGCGCCCCCGCCCGTTCGGCCCGCGGCCCCAGTCTGGAAAGCCGTCCGCGATCGGTATCGGCAGCGACGAGCGTCCCGCGATTGTCCATCGCCGCGGCAAGCGCCAACGTCTTTCCGCCCGCCCCCGCGCAAAGATCGATGACGCATTCGCCTGGCCGGGCTTCGGTCGCCAGACATGCCAGCTGGCTGCCATGATCCTGAATTTCCACGAACCCCTGCTCGTAGGCCTTCCACCGGTCCGCCCTGGTCCCCGTCGGGAAGCGCAGGGCGTGCGGTGCAGCAAGCTTCTCGCCGGACTCCGGCAGGGAAATGCCCTCGCGCGAAGACTTCAAGGCATTCACGCGAAGATCGAGCGGTGCCCGTCCGAGCAAAGCCGAGGCCGCTTCGGTCCCGACGTCCGAGGCGGCAAGGCGTTGTTCCAGCCAGTGCGGCGCGATACCGCCATCGGCGCTTTGCTCGCCGTCATCGATCGGCGCCGCACCATACTGAGACCCGTCGAAGAGGTCGCGCAGTTCCGGTCGCAGTTTCGACAGGCGCACCATCGCCGCGCGCCCCGTCGGAGGAACGGGACCGCAGGCCCTGATCGCGTCATAGACGAGTTCGCGTATCGCGTGCTTGTCCTTGGATCCGGCGAAACGGTGCGATCTGAACCAGTCGGCCAGGATCCGGTCTGCCGGCGCCCCTCCGGAGCGGGCGGCAGAAATGACCGTATCGAGTATTTCTATCGCCGAGGCGAGGCGGGCCGCATCCCTCACCGGGTGGGGTAGTTCGGCGCTTCGCGGGTGATGCTGACATCGTGAACATGGCTTTCCGACAGACCGGCATTGGTGATGCGGATAAACTTCGCTCGGGTCTTCAGATCGGCGATGGTGGAACAACCCGTGTAGCCCATCGCCGCCTTCACGCCGCCGACGAGTTGATGGACCACATCGCGTGCCGCCCCCTTAAACGCGACCTGCCCCTCGATCCCTTCGGGCACCAGCTTCATCTGATCGGACACGTCCTGCTGGAAGTAGCGATCGGCGGACCCGCGAGCCATCGCGCCCACGCTGCCCATACCGCGATATGCCTTGTAGGCGCGGCCCTGATAAAGAAACGTCTCGCCAGGCGCCTCTTCCGTCCCGGCGAGCAGGCTGCCAACCATGACGGTGGACGCGCCCGCCGCCAGCGCCTTGGCCGCGTCCCCGCTGGTACGCAAACCGCCGTCGGCGATGACGGGTACGTCGCCCGCCGCGCTCGCGGCGTCCATGATCGCGGTAAGCTGCGGCACGCCCACGCCGGCGATGATCCGCGTGGTGCAGATGGAGCCGGGCCCGATCCCGACTTTTACACCATCCGCACCGGCATTTATCAGCGCCCTGGTCGCTTCAGCAGTCGCCACGTTCCCGGCGATGACCTGCACGTGGTTCGACAATTTCTTCACCCGATCCACCGCTTCGGCGACCGCCTTGTTGTGACCGTGTGCGGTGTCGATGATGATGACATCGCATTCGGCGTCGACCAGCGCCTCGGTCCGCTCGTATCCCTTGTCGCCCACGGTGGTCGCCGCCGCGACCCGCAGGCGGCCGCCGGCATCCTTCGTCGCGTCGGGGTTGAGCACCGCCTTCTCGATGTCCTTGACCGTGATGAGCCCGACACAGCGATAGTCCCCATCGACGACCAGAAGCTTCTCGATACGGTGGGCATGCAGTTGCCGGCGGGCCTCGTCCTGGCTCACGCCTTCGCTGACGGTGACCAGATCGTCGGCAGTCATCAATTCCCTGACGGGCTGGCGCGGATTGGCGGCGAAACGCACGTCCCGGTTGGTTAGGATGCCGCACAGCTTGCCCGAAGCGTCCGTCACCGGAATGCCGCTGATGTTGTGGCGATCCATCAGCGCCTGCGCCTCGCCCAATGTGGCGTCGGGCGCGATGGTGATGGGGTTGATCACCATGCCGCTTTCGAACCGCTTGACGCGGCGCACGGCATCGCATTGCTCCTCTACGGTCAGATTGCGGTGCAGCACGCCGATGCCCCCCATCTGCGCCATGACGATGGCCATCTCCGCCTCCGTCACCGTGTCCATGGCAGACGAGATGACCGGGATGTTGAGGGCGATCTCGCGTGTCAGTTGCGTGCGCGTGCTGGCCTGGCTGGGCAGGATTTCGCTTGCCGCCGGCTTCAGCAGGACGTCGTCGAAAGTCAGGCCGGTTTCGATTTCCATAGATGCCACCGATTCGAGGGGATTGAGTCGTGGCGGCCCATGTAACGACGTGATCCCCCGATCGCTAGGCCGCGACCGCGCTTATTTAGCCGTCCAGCCTCCGTCCATCGAGTAGTTCGCGCCGGTGATGTTCTGCGCCTCGTCGCGGCACAGGAACACGGCGAGCGCGGCGACTTCCTCGGGCTGGACGAACTTCTTGGTCGGCTGACCGGCCAGCAGCACGTCGTTCATCACCTCCTCGCGCGTCATGCCGCGGCTCTTCATCGTGTCGGGGATCTGGTTTTCCACCAGCGGGGTCCAGACATAGCCGGGGCTGATGCAATTTGCCGTCACGCCGTGCTCGGCCAGTTCCAGCGCCAGTGTCTTTGTCAGTCCGGCAAGGCCGTGCTTGGCGGCGACATAGGCGGTCTTGAATGGGCTGGCGGCCTTGGAATGGGCGCTGGCGGTGTTGACGATGCGGCCCCAGCCCTTCTCCTTCATGTGCGGCACGGCGAGGCGCGCGGTGTGGAACGCGCTCGACAGATTGAGCGCGATGATCGCGTCCCATTTCTCGACCGGGAAATTTTCCACCGGGGAAACATGCTGCATCCCGGCATTGTTGACGACGATATCGACCGCGCCAGCCGTCTCCATCATTTCTTCCACGCCAGAGACGTTGGTCAGGTCCGCGCCCGAATACGGGGCGCCCCCCATCTCCTGTCGCAACCGGGCGATTTCGTCGGAATCGCCAAACCCGTTGAGAACGATCTCGGCGCCCTCGGCGTGAAGCGCGCGGGCGATGGCGAGGCCGATGCCAGAAGTAGATCCGGTAACTAGAGCGCGGCGGCCTGCAAGGAACATTCGTATCTCCACGGGATTTGGGTCTGCAACCGGTTCCTAGTGCCATGAGGGCAAGGGTCCAGAACAATTCTCGGCTTTTGGGCGGGATCTATGGGAGGCGTCTCGTGAAACTCAGGCCGTTCGATCCGGGCAGCATCAAAGTCGGTCGCAGCGGCGGCAGGGGCGGTCTGCCTGGCGGGAAACTGGGTTGCGGCGGTATAGTCATCGTGCTGATAGGTGCGCTGGTTTTCGGCGTAGATCCGGCGCAGATGCTCGGCACCGTCGAACAGGCGCAGCGATCGGCACCGACGGAGCGATCCGCATCGAACGAGAGCGCGGCTGACATTTGCGATGACAACCGGTACGCGACGGAAGCTTGCAATGCGTTGGCGTCCCTGGATCAGACATGGGCACGGCGCTTCGAGGAAGAAGGCCTGGGGGATCGCTTCCGACAGCCGAAGCTGTGGTTTTACAGTGGCGGGACCGGGTCGGGATGCGGATCGGCGTCAAGCGCGGTCGGTCCGTTCTACTGTCCGCAGGATCAGGGCATCTACATCGACACCAGCTTCTACGACACGATGCAGAACCAGCTTGGGGCGGGCGGCGACTTTGCGCGCTACTACGTGATGGCGCACGAATACGGGCATCACGTTCAGGCGATCACCGGTATCGCCGACCAGATCCGCAGCGCGCAGCAGCAAAACCCGGGAGCAGCCAACCAGTTACAGGTGATGATGGAGCTCCACGCCGATTGCTATGCCGGGGTCTGGGCCGGGCAGAACCGCAACGCCATCGAACCCGGCGATTTCGAAGAAGGGATGAACGCCGCCGCCGCCATCGGGGACGACAGGCTGACCGGTGGGCGCGTTTCGGAGGATAACTTTACCCACGGCACCAGCCGGCAACGTATGGAAGCGCTGAGGCTGGGAATGCAATCCGGCGACGACACGCAGTGCGACAACCGTATATTACAAGCCGGTTAATTCAGCTTTCTACGATATTGACAGGCAAACGCGGCGGCTGCGGCGGGAGAGGCGGCGTCGGCGCCGCCACCCGGTAGCTCACCGCGACCCGCACCGCATTCGGTCCGCTCGCGGAACCCGTCCGCATGGAGATTTGGCCTACCCCGCGTAGCTCTCGCATCGAGGACCGGATTTCGCGCATCGCTGCGTCGATTTCGCGCATGGCTTCGCGGCGTTCGCTTGCCGAAATGTCGCGATCGGCAGCCAGTGCCTCGCGCGCCTGATGGAGACCGGCAAGGGCCTGAGCGGTCACCGCCGACTGGCAGATGGCAATCGCGCGCCGGCCATCGGACAACCGCCGCTCGACAACCGGCTGATCCCCCTCGCAGCTGAACTCGACCTGCGCTGCTGCACGCATTGCGGCATCGCGCGCCAGTTGGGCATGTTCGAGGGCATATTCACGTTCGGCATGCGCCTGTTCGAGCGCCCGCTCGACGTCCTGCCGCGCCTGCTCGATGTCGTCGTGCGCATCGTCCATGCTACGACGAAGTTCTGCCTGAAGAGCCCGCACCTCGCTCTGCGAAAGAGGGGTATCGCCCTCGATGGTCAGCGCGCGGTGTTCGCCGTTCCTATCCTCGACGATCACGGTCCCGTGCCCGTGCCCGTGCACGTCGTGCGCATCCGGTGCTTGCGGCGCCAGGGGCGGTGTGGGCGCAACCGGTGCCGGCGGCGCTTCGGGCGGCCTCGGGGCGGAAGGGGCGCCGGGCGCCAGGGGCGGCTCGGGCGGCGTCGGTGCCTCCTCGGCGGCGTAGCTGATCGAGGCGGTCAGCGGCAGAGCCATAGCGGTGGTTGCGATTGCGGCGATGCCGATGCGGCGGCGAGCGGTGGTAACGTCGGTCATGGTGAGGCTCCGTAAGCGATGGACTATCGATTTCTCGCCCAGCACCGGACAGGCCATCGGTGCGGCCAAGGCCAGATGACGTCCGGCGGCGAAGCCGGCGATCACCTCAGCATAGACCGCACGTTCGGACCGCGCCCGTCCGGCGACGACGCGCGCATCGCACGCAGCCTCCTGATCGCGACGCATCGCTCGCCAGCCCCACCAGGCGAGCGGATTGAACCAGTGCAGAGCCAATAGCGGCTGAGCCGCGATATTGGCGACGAGATCGTGGCCGCGATGGTGCGCAAGCTCGTGCGCTATCGCGAGATCGCGGGCCGTAATGTCATGGTGCGCCATGAAGGCAGGCGGCAGAGCTACCACCCGGTCGCGCACGCCGAAGGCGACGGGGGCGCTGACCGCCGGCGTTTCCACCAGGCGCACCTTGCCGCTTTCTCCTACCGGCATGGCTTCGGAAAGCAGATCTGCGCGCATTGCGAGATATTCGCGCACGCGCCAGAAAAGGAACAGGACCGCGCCGGCCAGCCACAGGGGCGCCAGCAGGTCGCCCACTTCGATGCCGAGTGCCGGGCCGGGAACGGGCGCGGCGGCGGATGGCGCATCCGATATAAGAACAAGCGCGGGGGCCATTGTCTGCGGGGTCGCCGCCACAGGCTCGGCCGGCGCCATCCAGGCCGGCAACACGACAGGCGGCATAACGAACCGGAGCAACGGCAGCAACCAGAGCCCATAGGCGATTTGCGGCCCGCAATGGCGTGCCACCGGACGGCGCGCCAGCAGGACCAGCGCGATCAAAGCTGCGGTGTAAAGGAACGTGTCGAGCAGCCAATCCGAAAGCGCGCTCACCCCTTGAGCTCCTGCAAAAGGCGTTCGATCTCGACGATGTCGTCATCGCTGAGCGCCTCGTTCTCGGCCAGATGCGCAAAGAGCGGCGCCGCGCGTCCACCGAACAGGCGATCGACCAGCCGGCGTGATTCCCCGCCGACGTAGTCCGCGCGCTCGATCAATGGTGAGTAGAGAAACCGACGCCCGTCCGGCTCGGTCGCAAGAGCGCCCTTGCCTACAAGTCTGGACAGCAAGGTCTTGACCGTGGCGATCGACCAGTCGCGATCCTGGCACACCGCCTCGCACACCTCGGCAGCGGATTGCGGACTGCGCGCCCATAGCGATTCCATGACCGCGTGTTCGGCATCGCTGATCCGTTCTGGCGCGGTATCCTCCGCCCCGGTCTTCCTCGCTGGCATGGCATCCTCCATGACGGTCGAAACGTCCTTTTGACTACACCTGTAATCGAAACCTGCCACAGGTGCAAGTGACTTCGTGAGGGCGGCAAGCTAGGCAATCGGGATGAGGGATCGCTTCGCCTATCGCGTCCGCAAGTTGGCCGACTGCCACAACATCGCCGATTTCCGGGAATTGGCTCGGCATCGCCTCCCCGCTCCGGTGTTCCATTACATCGACGGCGCGGCCGATGACGAGATGACCCGGCAGCGGAACACCGACGCGTTTGCAGACGTAGACCTTGTTCCGGACGTCCTCGCCGGGTCAAAAGTCGATACGTCGGTCACCGTTTTGGGGCGAGAAAGCGCACTTCCCCTGATGCTCTCGCCCACCGCGCTGCAACGACTGTTCCACTGGCAGGGGGAACGGGCAGTGGCGGCGGCGGCGGCGGAAGCGGGGCTGTGGTTCGGCGTATCCAGTCTCTCCAGCGTCAGCATCGCGGAGATCGGAGCAAACTACGCCGGGCCCAAGATGCTGCAATATTACTACCACAAGGATCGCGGGCTCAACGCCGCCCTGCTCGATATGGCGAAAGACGCCCGCTTCGATGCCGTCACGCTGACCGTCGATACGATCGTTTCGGGAAACCGGGAGAGGTGCAAGCGGACCGGTTTCACGAGCCCCCCTCGCCTGACCCCCTCCAGTGCGCTTTCCTACGCCGGCCATCCGGGCTGGACGTGGAATTACCTGACGAAGGAAAAGTTCTCCCTGCCCAACCTGGAAGCTCACGTGGCCGCCGGCAGCAATTTCGCCTTATCGGTGCAGGACTACTTCAACTCGATGTTGGAGCCCGAACTGGACTGGGCGAAGGCAGAGCGCCTGCGACTGGATTGGGGCGGCACCTTCTGTCTGAAGGGCATCATGTCGGCCGCCGATGCGCGGCGCGCCGCCGACATCGGGGCCGATGCCATCATGGTTTCCAATCACGGCGGGCGCCAGCTCGATGGATCGCGCGCGCCCTTCGACCAGCTGGACGAGATCATGCAGGCAGTCGGCGACCGGATCGAGGTGATCCTGGACGGCGGCATACGGCGGGGCAGCCATGTTCTGAAGGCGCTGAGCCTGGGCGCGAAGGCCGCGAGCGGTGGCAGACTCTACCTCTATGCCCTTGCGGCAGGGGGCGAGCCTGGCGTCCGTCGCGCAATTGCCCTGCTGGGCGAGGAGATCACGCGTGCGATGCAGCTCATGGGCAAACATTCGGTTGCGGAGCTTTCCCGGGATAATCTGCGCTTCCGCTGACGATTCGGAACGCGGGCCCGGCAGACCGGTTGGGCTGACATGAGCGAACGATCCGATACCGAAACCATCCGGTGCAGTCCCCAGCTTCGCCTTATCGGCAGCGTGGACGAAGCGATGTACAACGAATTTCGCAACCAGCTTGCCGGCGCGCCGAAGGAGGGGCCGCTGGTCGTTGCCATCACCACGCTCGGCGGAAATCCGGAAGTGGCGCGCGCCATGGCTGACGATATCCGTCTGTTGCGCGAAGCGGACCGCGAAATCTTCTTCCTCGGCAAATCGGCGGTCTATTCCGCCGGGGCGACATTCATGGCCGGCTTCCCCATCGACAAGCGGTTTCTGACGCAGGATACCAGCCTTCTCATCCACGAGCGGCAGATCACCAAGACGATCAACCTGTCCGGTCCCTTGCGATCCTGCACCGCGCAACTGAAAGCGGCGCTCAATGAGATCGAACATTCGATCGAGATCGAGGAAACAGGATTCCGCGCCCTGGTCGAAGGTAGCGATGTCGATTTCGAAACCGTCCGTTCGAAGGCGCAGGACAACTGGTACCTCGGCTGTCAGAAAGCCAAGGAAATCGGTCTGATCGCGGACGTGATCTGAGCTGGCGGCGACGGCTGACAGCATCGTGAAGTGCACAAGCGGCGCCAGTTCAAAGGGGCGGCCCCGCTTGCCAATCCCCCCGCGATCACTAAAGCGCCAGGCGCGGACGGTTTGGCGTTCGCATTCGAACCAGACTGGTTCCGGTAAAGAGATTCCTCTCAAACACCCGGTGCGATGCGACCCCATGTGGAAAACGGAATGATCTCATCGAGGCCAGCAGGGGACTTGATACATCGTCCGATCGAACGGCGACGCTGGTCGGTCCGTTGCGGTCGCGATACGCCATGGTGTTCGGGTGAAGCGGGGTGCTGAAACGCATTGCGAGCGCGGATTTTTCTCAGCTCCTGGCCAATTCCGGCAAGCTGTTCGGCGGGAACGCGGGTGCATCGGCGCTCAATCTCGTTGCGGTCGCGCTGATCGGCAAGGCGCTGGGTCCGGCGGCCTTCGGCATATTCGCGATGTTTGTCGCGACCGCACAGATCGTCAGCGAACTGGCCAATCTCAATTCCTGGCAGGCGATCATCAGCTTTTCGGGACATGCCGTGGCGGACAAGGACGATGCCCGACTCGGAGAGATCGTGCGCTTTTCCGCGCTCTGCGACATTCTGGCCCATCTCGGTTTCGTCGCGATCGCCACGATGGGAATTGCCATCGCGCTGCGGCTAAGCCTGTTTCCCGCGCAACTCGAACCGCTGGCGTTCCTGATCCTGATCCCGCTGATAGCCGATGCCGTTACCGCATCGGCAACGGGTATCCTGCGACTGTTCAACCGGTTCGGCTACCTCTCGTTTTCCGCTCCCGTCGGGCCGGCGGTCACCGTCGTGGGGGCCTTGTGGCTCACCTGGCAGGGAGGTTCGCTGGACGATTTTGTGGCGATGGCGATCGCGGCGATGGCAATCCCGCCTATGATAGTGCTGATCGGAGCGATCGCGGTCCTGCGCCGCCAGGGCATCTCCCTGACCGGTCCCGCCATGCGCGATGAACGCGGCGGGTTCCTGCGTTTCCTGCTGGTCACGAACCTCAATTCCACCCTGACCCTTATCGTTCGGCGGGTCGACATTCTGGTCGTGGGTGGGCTGGGTTCGGCCTATTCGGCGGGCATATATCGCGTCGCCAAGGCCATCGGTTCGGTAACCGGCCTCCTGCAAACGCCTTTCTACGTGGCCATCTTTCCGCAGATCGCCCGGCTGGTAGGCCAGAGGGACGAAGGCGGAATACGCAGGCTTTCCCGGCAGGCGGCGTTGCTGATGGGCGGGGTCAATCTCGCCATTCTGGCCGGATTTCTCGTCCTGGGATCCTTCTTCCTCGATCTGGTGTTCGGCGCGAATTATGCCGATGCCTGGCCGGTCGCGCTGGTCTATCTCGCCGGAATGGTTTTTACCGGCCTGGCCCTGCCCCTCAATCCCATCGTGATGGCGATGAAGCGGCCTTCGCTTACCCTCGTGGCACATATCGCGGCGAACACCCTTTTCCTGCTATTGTGCCTGCCGCTAGTCCCACAACTCGGCGCATTGGGCGCAGCTCTTGCCTTTGCGCTCCAGTCGCTGCTCTGGTTCGTGCTGATGCTTCGCTTTGCAAACCGGTCGCTCGCAGAAAGTACACAATGCTGACTGTCGATGAAGAACTGGCGTTTTTGTGGGCCGGATATGTTCCCACATGGGATCCCGCCATGCTTCGTGGCATCGCGGGCGAACCGGAAGAATTCGCCGCCCTCAAGCGCGATCTGGCGAAGCGCTCGGAAATTTCCCTGCTGGGCGAAGCGAAGGAGCGGTTCGAGGCGACGATGGCACGATCCCTTGCGGCCACCGGCGCCCGGCGTCATGTCGTCCCGTTGAGCGGCGGCGTCGACAGCAGAGCCATCCTCGCGTGGCTGTGCGAGAATGTCGATCGCGAAACGATCGTCGCCGTCAGCTTCGGCGTGCCCGGCACATACGACTATGAGTTCCCCAGGGCCGTTGCCAGGGCAGCCGGCGTCCGACACGAACTCGTCAATCTGGACGATTTGCCCATCACGCTCGACGACATGGCGCAAACGGCGGCGATGCTTCCCTTTCTGGTCGAGCTATGGACCGCCACGCAGTTCCGCCTCGTGAAGGAACGCTTCGCGGGTGATGATTCCGCTGTCTGGGTGGGTTATCTCGGCGATCCGACGGCGGGCAGCAAGTATCTTCCGGCGAACGAGAGCGCGGATTTCAGGTCATCGGTCGATCGGTTCGTGAGGCAAAGCCGCTGGGCCCCCTCCCCAATCCGCGAAACCGACAGCCGTGCCGCTTTCGCCGCGCGCATGCCGTCACGACCCTTTATCGACGATCCCGCAATCATGACGTTCGAGGAACAATTGCTCTACGCCGTAAAGCAGGCTGCCTATACGGAGCCGGTTCAGTACGCGGGTGAAAATCTCGAGACTGTCGCCCCCTTTACGCATGTGGAATGGAGCTCCTTCATGATGGCGCTTCCCGGAACGTTGCGCCTTGGATGCGGGCTGTACTTTCGTATCCTGCTCGGGCGATTTCCCGACATGATGGCGCTGCCGACCAAGACCGTACCTGGATTCTCGCTCGCCCGACCGCGCCGAACAGGCTCGCTTACCGAGCAACTGGAAACCAAGGTCAGGGCCGCGCTGCGTCGGTTCGGCGTCCCGGGCATGGTCAACAGGCAGGAAAACTACCTCAATTTCAACGAGGCCTTTCGACGGCGGCCCGAATTCCAGCGGATGGCACATCTCGCAGCGGAACGTCTGAATTCCCGCTCCCCATTCGAAGGTATTGACCTTCGCGCCATCGTTGACGCGCATCGCAAGGCGGGAACAGACAATCATCGAAATCTGATGCTGCTGACCAGCCTGTATGCGGCGCGGAGCCAAGCGTCGTGAATAGCGGTTTCTTCGGGCGCTGGGGACTTCTGGGAGGGCTGCATCGGTTATTCGGCCTGGCCTACGCGCGAATTCACACGCAGGTGGTAGCGTTCGTTCACAGAGTAGAGATCGGCGAAAACGTCACGATCATGCCGGGCGCCCTCGTGCGACCAGGAGCGGGTGGCAAAATCACGCTCGGCGATGACGTCTTGATCCATTCGGGCGCCCGCCTTCTCGCCTATGGCGGCACAATAGCAATCGGGAGCGGATCGTCGGTCAATCCCGGTTGCATCCTTTATGGTCACGGCGGACTTGTTATCGGGAAGTCCGTACTCATTGCCGCGGGGACGATCATCATTCCGTCCAATCATAACATCTCCGCCGACAGAGAGATCAGGGGACAGGGATCGACGCGAAAGGGAATTTCGATCGGCAGCGATGTCTGGCTCGGGGCGAACGTAACCGTGCTGGACGGGGCCGAGATATGTGACGGCGCCATTATCGCTGCCGGTGGCGTCGTGACTGGTCGGCGCATCGAGGAGATGGCAATCTATGGCGGCGTTCCCGCGCGCCGCATCGGTCAACGCGAGGTTCAGCGTGCAGAAGGCTGAACGCAGCCAATATCCTTATTGAATCACGCGCTTGCAGTCAGCAAAGAGCATCGATGCCCGTTCAATCCACCAATCGCTATTACGAAGCCGCGCTAATCGCGGCCGGCAACCCCGTCGCGGCAGCGCGCTTCGCCGTCGATACGCTGAGAAAGCGGCGCGGAACCGCCCACCGGCTGTCGTTTCGCGGCATTCCGTTGCTGGTCCGGCCGAATACGCCGGACCTGCGCGTCGTGCGGACCTGCCTGCTCGGGGAGTTCGACGAGGTCATGCCGGTCGTGTCCGATCGGCACGGGCTCATCATCGACGCGGGGGGATATATCGGTCTTGTCTCCATCCTCCTCGCGCGGCGCTTTCCCCGCACGAAAATCGTCTGTCTCGAACCCAGTTCGGAGAACTTTGCCCTCGCGAGCCGGAATTGTGCCCCCTATGCCAACATCGAGGTCGTCAATGCCGCCTTGGCGCCCGTCGCCGGGGAATTGACGTTGAACGATCGGGACAAGGGCCAGTGGGGCTTTACGCTCGTCGCCGAGAGTGCTGATCGGGGGAAGACCCGGCCCATCGAGCAGGTACAAGCTGTGACTGTCGAGGACATCCTCGCTCGCTACGACGCGCAGGGTCTCGATCTCGTCAAGCTGGATATCGAGGGTGGAGAGAATGCCCTGTTGCAGGGTCGCCCCGAATGGGTCGCCAGGGCCGACGTGATCGTTACCGAATTACATGACCGGATCGTGCCCGGTACCAGCGAGGTCTATGCCGATGCCATGACCGGCAGGATCGATATCGATATCGGCGGCGAGAAATTCATGTCGATCGCTCCCGACGCACCCGGAGCCAGTCATGCGATCGCGCGTCGGACAGCCGACACACAGTAGGCTCCTTCTTCGATGTCGATCCATTTCATCGTCCCCCCTGCGTTCGCACGGGAACTTGGCGCCCTGCCCTCGCAGCGGGTCGGCGAGGATTATCCATACTGGCTGGGCGGTCGGTTCAACTGGGCGGCGCAGTCCTACCTGATCCTTCGCGAATACCGCGAGGGCATGACCATCTCGTCCGCGCCGCGGCCCGAACGCATGAATTTCGCGCATTGCATGACCTGGCGCGAGACTGTCGGATCGCGCGGCGGGGAGTATCGCATAAGCGTGCGCGCCGACTATCCCCGCCTGTTCGATTGCGATTTCGAAATTCTCCAGAACCCCAACGCACGGTGCGGGCCGCGGCAAGCTTATCTGCCGTACTGGCCCGTGCCCGGCATGATTCCGCGTGCGGACGGCCGTCGGTCGGTCGAGCGGATTGCCTACGGGGGAAGGATCGGCAAGCACAACCTGGACGGTTCCATGCAGGGTTCCTCGTCCGATGCCGTGGCGAACGTGGCCGTCATTCCGCCCGACCGGTGGCATGACATGAGCGATGTCGATCTGCTGGTTGCCATCCGGGATTTCGATGGGAACGCCCACGACAACAAACCCCCGAGCAAGCTGTTCAACGCATGGAACGCCGGCATTCCCCTCGTCGCCGGAACGGACAGCGCGTTCAGCGCGATCGGACGGGCCGGCGTCGATTACATCCGCGTGGAAACGCAGCAGGAATTGCAACTCGCGCTGGCACGTTTGCGATCCGACCCGGCGCACTATGCCCGCATCGTTGATGCCGGCCGACAACGGGCCGTAGGCTTCACGCGCGAAAAGCTGGCGTCGCAATGGCTCGACGTCATCGAGAACACTATCGCACCCGACTATGCCCGGTGGAACGAGGACGGGGGACCATCGCGTCGCCCGGGCTTGCCGCGTTTCCTCGATCAGGCCCGCGACCAAGCCGCTTCGGCCAAAAGACGTTTGCGGGAGCTTCTGTGATCGCTCCATCGACCGACCATCCGCCACGACCGGCAACGGGAGGCTTGCCGAGGGTTCTCGCCGTGCAATTCGGTTCACGCCGGCAGTACGCCATGCCTGCCGCGCTGGCGGAGGCAGGCATGCTCGAAGCCTTGTACACGGACCTTTACGCAACCCCGGGGCTGAAGCTGCTTGGTGCCCCCCTGAAGGCTCTCGGCGGCTCTGCCGCAACCCGTATGTTGAGCCGGAATATGCCGGACGCCGTCGCGCGACGTACGAAGGTCTTCCCGTCGTGGTCCTGGAAATTGCAGCGCGCGCTGCGAGTCCAGAATGTGGAGGAGCGGGTGGAGGCCATCGACCGGGCCCATCGTTTCGCTGCAAGATCGATGCTACGGGCCGGTTTCGGCGGGGCAGACCATGTGCTCGTCCAGTTGATGGAAGCGCGAGGATTGCTGGCAGCAGCGAAGCAGAAGAACCTGACGACGATCACCGACGTCAATATCGCCCCCTCTACCGAAAGGATCGTCCGCGAAGAGCGGTGCAGATTTCCGGGGTGGGAAAAGGATGATCGCTATTGGGGCGACGACGTCCTGGAACAAAGGGGCCTGCGCCCGCCGACGGATGAAGTGATCGAATCGACAGACATCTTCCTCTGCCCGTCGCAGTTCGTTCAGGACGATCTGGTCGAGAATTTCGCGGTGGACCGGGCCGATACAAGGCTGCTGCACTATGCCGCCAATCCGCGCTGGTTCGACATCGAACCCGACGCGCAACCGGGCCGCATACTGTTCGCTGGCGAAGCGTCGCTGCGCAAGGGTATCCACATTCTCGCACAGGCCGCGCGGCTCCTTCGGGACAAGGGAAAACCCTACGAATTCCGCGTGGCCGGACAGGTGAGCGACACCATCGCGGCCAGGCCGGAGACGGGAGAGCTCGTCTTTCTCGGAAAACTGAACCATCAGCAGTTGCGCGAAGAGTTCACCCGTGCGGACATCTTCGCATTCCCCTCGCTGGCCGAAGGTTCGGCAGGTGTCACCTTCGAAGCGATGGCTTCCGGACTGCCTCTGGTCACGACCGCAGCTGCGGGAAGTGTGGCGCGTGATGGAAAAGAAGCCTACATCGTTCCCGAAAGAGATCCGCTTGCCCTTGCCGAAGCGATCGAGTGCCTTGTGGAAGATCGGAGCGTGCGTAACCGAATGGCGGCTGACGCAAGGGTGCTCGCCCGGACCTATTCATGGGACGGCTTCAGCCAGCGTCTGGGTGCCGCGCTCGTTCCCGCAGAAACAAACGAACCTACCCGATGACCTATCTCCTGCTGTTCATGTCCCTTCTGGTGGGGATCGCCGGGCTCTTGCAGCGTTTCGGCTATATCAAGGTGCCCACGCTTTTCGGACTGGTCATGGGCCTGTGGTTCTCCCCCCAGGTAATTCTGATCAACGAACCCCTGACACTGACGCAGGGATCGCTGAACGCGCTGGCCGTCACCGGACTGCTATGCCTTGGAATGACGTTGGCGGGATGGTTTCTGGCAACGCGATCGTCATCGAAAAAACCGCTGGCGGCCCCTCCCGATTGGCAGTCTCTGGTTGCCCCCCTGGCAATTCTCACGGTCGTGATGGCGGTCTTGTGGTTTTCCCTCGCGCAACTGCGAACGACGCTGGACGCCAATCAGCAATGGACCGGTCCCGCGGTCATCATCACCTTCTTCATTCAGATCCGCACCATTACGCTGGCGCTCTCGCTCATACTCGTCATGAGGCACCGCACGCCGGCCACGATCGCACTCGCGCTGGTGAACATCAGCATCTGCCTACCTTTCCTCGTGGTCTATCTGCGCCGGTCGGCGCTTATCAACCTGGCGATCGTGACGGTCGGCGCCATGTGGTTCGCACGGCGGATAGTGTTGTCCAAGCCGCTGATCCTGACGGGGCTGATGGCGGCGTTCGTATTCGTCTTCTCGATCGCTCCGCTACGCGATGCCCAACAGCGGATCTCGCAATCCACCGGCGAAACCGTGTCCATCTTCCAGGAAGATCTCTGGAACGAGATCGATTTCGAGGAAAGCATCCGCGACAGTATCGGCGACGGCTACGATGTGCGGAATGCCGCCTATTCGGTACAGCTGGCCCGCGATACCGGGGATTACGCATACGGAGGTACGCTCTGGAACAGCTTTGTCAGCCAGTATGTCGCAAGGCAGATATTCGGCGATAATCTCAAGGAGGATTTGCAGATCAAGAGTGGTCTATTGCAGACCGACAATCTCCAATCCCGCTACAGTTATTTCTACAAGACCGGTACGACCGGAACGGGCGTTGGCACGTCGTTTCGCGATTTCGGATATTTCGGTTCTCTGATTTTCGGCCTGATCGCGTTTTATCTGGGAAGACTTTTCGTCCGCGGATCGGAAGGGGATATCTGGGCGCAGGTCCTATACCTCGCCCTGCTGCCGAACTTGCTGACTTCGATTACCCACGGTTACGATACCTTCTTCGTCATTCTGCCGTTGTTCCTCCTCACTATCGTGTTCCTGAGAAAACTGAGCGGACTCTTGAGCGGGGCCGGCGCCCGCCATCACAACACCGTTCCCCGCCCGCGGTATCGTTCGCGATTAAGTGGCTGACATGGGGGGGCTTTCTCTACGCGCGCGTACCTTTCTGAAGGAAATGGGATTCGCCGACTTCACGTTGCGTTGCCTTTCCTTCGGCGTTCGCGTCGCGGCCCTGAAACTTCGACTGCTATGGAACAATCTGCGCGTCCTCGCCTGGCATAAGCCAGCGCCGTTCAGCACGGCGTTCTTCGGCCGCATGCATTTCGGGCTCCTGCCGTGCCGCGTCGAGATCGGTCGCGATTGCGGATTTGGGGACGGTGTGACGCTCGCTGCAAACGACAAGGCGGTCATCCGCATCGGCGATGATACCACCATCAACAACGGCTCCATCGTGGTGGCGAGTGACGGCGTCACGATCGGCAACAGCGTTGCCATAGCTGAATATGTGTCGATCCGTGATCAGGAACACGGATTTTCTCCGGGTTCGGGCGTGCGAGGTCAGGGATACACAACAGCGCCCATCGTCATCGGCGATTGCACCTGGATCGGAAGAGGCTGCTATATCGCTCCGGGCACAGTTATCGGCAGGGACTGTATCGTTGGTGCGAACAGTGTGGTTCGCGGCATCTTTCCGGACGGTGTCCTTATTGCGGGCACGCCCGCGAAAATCAGAAAACGCCTGACCGAAGCTACCGACTGACGCTGTCTGCATGGACGGAAAGCGCGAACCGGCCGGGGGTTTGCCGTCCCGACATGTCGGTGATCAGTTGATCTTGGTGAACGAAAGCCGGGTGAGGTTCCCGTCGAGATCAGAACGGTCTTCCCACGTATTGACCCCGATCTTCAGCCAGTAGACGCTGCACGCCGTATCGGACACGGTGAATTCGAGCGCCTCGCCGGTATCCCTCCAGCGATCCGCCTGTTCCGCGTCGGCGCATTGCAGAGTGGCTTGCATCCGCGATACCGTATCAGCATCGCCGTCAACGACGAGCCTGTAGGTGCCCGGTCGCAAATCGAGGAGCTGCCGTCCGATTTCACCTGTCGAATTGGATGCGGCAAAGACGCGGTAGCCCCCTGACAAAAGCTTCGCCATCGTCTTGCGGCCACCTTTTTCGAATTGCCATCCGACCGGGGCGTATTCTTCGGAATCGATGTAGGCCAGATCGTTGTCACCGTTTCCCGGCAGGCCCCGCCAGATTGCCAGCGCGTCGGCAAAGCGCTTCTGGCGCACCGCTGCTGTCAGAAGTCCGCTATCGCTCGCTTCCGTCACACCCGTGTCCGTCAGGCGACGCAGGGCGAGCAGACCCTCCAGTGCCGTGGGTACACGTGAACTCAGCAGCCAGAAATCGTTCGCCCAGACGGGATCGCGTTCAAAGGCAACGGCCAGTTCCCGAGCCATTCCGGGATTGGATAGCAGCGGGGCGATCGACGCGACCATCGCCGGCACGAAGGATGGCTTGACCACCGCGATCCTGTCGATCACCGCAAACGCCTCGTTCAGATCGTCTCGCTCCAGCGCAGCCTGGATCTGCAACAGGCCAGTATAGGAGTTGCGCTTGTCCAGATCGCCGGTCAGCGCAAGAAGTCGGTTGGCGCGCGCAGTATCGCCGCGATCCATAGCATCGACGGTAAAGAGGAACGCCGCATCGCTGGCCAACGGCTCTTTCGCATACGCGGCGTGGGCTAGTGCCATACCCGGTGGCCGCACCTTGAACCCGTCCAATGCGGGCTGCGGCGAAGTCGCCTGCGTCGGTTTCGCTGCCACGGTGACGGGGCTCGCGGCTCCCTGTGCGCCGGCTGCAAGATTGAGCCGGGTCAGGGCGAGCTTGGCCACATTGAAGCCGTTCCAGGCGACGGCGGGAGACGGTACCCCGGAATTTCCCATCGCCTGAAGCGCGACCAGGGGAGCGAAAGCGGCCACCGTCAACGCCGCTACGATCCGGATCGCCTTCACGGCTCAGGCTTCCGCCGGCACGGAGTCGCGATCATTGCCGTATCCGTAACCGTACCCGTATCCGTACCCGTAGCCATAAGACGAATTGCGCTCATCCAGCTTCGTGACGAGAACGCCGATGATGCTGGCATGCGCCTGAACGAGGCGGTCGATGGCATTTTCGACGTAACGCCACTTCCCGGCATTAGCTTCGAGCGAGAAGAGCACGGAATTGGCAAGACCGGCAATGAGGGGCGCGTCTGCGAGACCGAGCACAGGCGGCCCGTCGATCACGACCAGGTCGTAATGCTTTTCCAGTTCGTCCAGCAGAGTGGAGAAGTTCGGTCCGGAAAGCAGTTCTGCCGCAGAGGTCGCCTTGCGGCCGGCAGGGAGGATATCGAACCCCTGCGCTTCCTCGGAACGCAGCAGGGTATCGCGCCACGAGGCGTCGCCCCGCAGAACCTGAGACAGGCCCATGTTCGAATCGAGGGAAAGATAGGACTGCATGACCGAGTTGCGAATATCCGCGTCGACCAGCAAGACCTTCTTCCCCTGGCGTGCCGCGATCGCCGCCATCGCTATGGCGCTCGAACTCTTGCCCTCGCCGGGGCGGGAACTCGTGATCATCAGCGAGCGGGGCAGTGCGCCCCTGTTAATCGAGACCAGCGAACTGAACGCAGCGAAATAAGCCTCGTAGAGGGCGGTATAGGGCATGCCGATCTCTTCGACGAAATCGCCATCGCTGATCGGTATGCTGCCGACCACGGGAAGTCCGAGACGGGAAGACACTTCGCGCGGGTCGCGCAGGCTCTGGTCGAGCTGCTCTCGCAAGAATACGACAGCCGCGGCGACAAGCAGTCCGATGACGAACGACAGCAGGAGGTTCTGCATGAGATTGGGCGAATACGGCGCCCGGGGGACGCGCGCGGCATCGACGACCGAGACGTTGCTTTCACCGATATCGGCCACGCCCAGTTCCCGGTATCGCTGCAGCAGACCGTTATACAGTTCCCGGTTGGTGTCCACTTCGCGTTGCAGGATGCCGTACTGCACGCTGCGGACGCGCTGATCTTGGAATTCGCCGCGAAGCTGATTGACCCGCTCCTGAAGCTGCTGCTCCCTCGCGCGGGCTTGCTCGAACCTGTCACGCACCGATCCGGAAGCCCTGCTCTGCGCCGCAGAGATTTCGCTGTCGAGCTGGGAAATCTGAGCGTTCAGCGCACGAACCGGAGGGTAGTCGTCGGCAAAGCGCGTGCGCAGTTCCGCACGTTCTGCGACCAGCGACGCACGCTGTTGACGCAACTGTCCGATAACCGTTTCGTCCGACATGTTGTAGGAGCCACCCGGAGCGGCCAGCGCACTCTGGGCGGCGATGCGTTCTGCCGTTGCCCGGCTGAGTTCCGCATTCAGCGCCTGCAGGTCCGATGCGACGAGCGTCTGCGAAGCCGTCGCGCCGCTGCCGCCCTGAACGGGTGCCTCAATCGTGAACAGGTTGTTGCTGGCGCCGTATGCGATCAGTTCCCGCTCGGCTTCCTCGAGCCGCTGACGGAGTTCGGCGAGCCGCTGCTCGAGGAACTGACGCGCTTCGATGGACGCTCCGTAGCGTCGGTCGAGATTGGACGCGATGAACGCCTCCGCCCAGCCATTCGCGATCTGCGCCGATACGCGCGGGTTGGGACTGGTGAAGCTGATGTCGACGAGCGACGAGCGTTCCACCGGAGCAATATCGATATTGCCGAGCAGGACTGAGGCCAACGCCTCTTCCTGGTTGGTTTCGGGAAGCGCGGTAAGGCCGAAGGTCTCGAGAAACTGCTCGTCCTGGGCGAGATTGAGTTCGCGCACGACACGCGTGGCGAGGGAACGCGCGCGGAGGATTTGATATTGCGTCAGATAATACTGCTGGTCGCGCAACCGCATCTCCGACGCGGTTCCTTCCTCGTCGACGATGCTGCTGTCGGTCCGGCTGATCTCGATCCTGCTCGTGGCACGGAAAAGCGTCGTATCGAGCATGGTGCCGACGAGGCCGATGACCAGGCTGGCAGCGACGATGGCAAGTATCAGCCAGCGGTTGTTCTTGATCGCCTGCAAGACCTGCTCGACGATGGGGGCCACCAAGGAACTAGAACCATGAAATTCAGGCGCGGCCTTCGAGGCAACGGGCTCGGCTTCGGTAGCCGGGAGCTGCGTGGGGTACTGTGGCATGATTACCTCAAAACCCGCTCGACGAGCACGAGCGGCGAAAGGACCGCGGACGAGATCGCGAGAATCTGGTCCAGACGCCGACGATTCGGCGAATCGCCGACGACGACGATGTCACCGGGGTAGATCTGCGGATCCGGATAGTTTCCGCGTTCGATAGCACCTATGTTGTAGACGCCGATATACCGCACGTCGTCCACGGTGCGGAACACCAGCACCTCGTCTCGCTTCGCGTATTCGGCCAGCCCGTTGCCGATCGCCACCGCCTCGATCAACGTAATCGGCGCGTTGATCGGGTAACGCCCCGGATCGTCGACCTCGCCGCTGATCGTGAAAAGCTGTTCCGATCGCGCCGTCAGCCGGGCGGTCACATCCGGTTCCAGCACGTAGGAACCGCGCAGCCGCCGCTCTACCTCGGCCGCGAATTCCTCCGTCGTCATGCCGAGCGCGTCGATCGTGCCGATCAGCGGGAAGTCGACCGTCCCGCCTACCCCGACCTGTACCTCTTTGCTCAGTTCGGGGACGTCGAAGACATCGACCTGCAGGGTATCGAGCGGCCGCAACGTGCTGAACCGAACGTCTGGTGTATAATCCGCCCCGCTCGGCACCGGGAGGCCGGACAACTGTGCAACCTCAACGTTCGGAGCCATACCGATGGGTTTCGACGAGGCGCAGGCAGACAACAGCCCGAGCCCGCAGAAAGCGGCGATGACGTGACGATAGTGCAACTTTACAATCCCTTGCCCGTATTCCTGACGCGGGCATCGCGGTGCCCTAGCACTTGGTCGCCTTTACGCAACCTGTATCCCCCGCTGTCATTCGGCGGGCGAAGCGCCTGGACCAGGCAATAGACCAGCAATGCCATGAAGATAGGCGTGCGCAGGGGATAATCGAACAGGCTGGCGACTGCGATCAGTCCCACAAGCAGCAGCGCGAGCGCCGTTTCCCGCTTCGCGTTCGCGTTCTGATCGCTGCGGTCCAGAAGCGAGAGTGCCCTGCGTGCGAGCAAGACTATTCCTCCAAGCACGACAAGCAGAGCAGGCAATCCACCCTCGATGACGACCTGAAGCCAATCGTTGTGCGCGTTATTGAGATAGCGCGGCCCGAGCAGTTCGACCGGCTCGAACAGGCGAAAGACTTCCTGGAATGCACCGAACCCTGCGCCCCAGATCTTGAACGCATCTGCCATCTGCAGGAAGATGGGAAGGTACTGGGCGCGTTGCTCGCCAAGGGGATCCTGCGCGATCAACCTCGAAAACGCTGCAACCCGTCCCTGTCCGAATAAAAGGGCAACCAGCAATACGACGCAGATCAAAGGAACGAGAGTTCCCGCAACCTTTCGAACAACCGGGAAGCGCCCGGCCGCTTTATCCGGATGGCCGGATGCAGGGTCGCGAAACAGCAGTCTGCTCGCGACGGTGATCAATATCACCAGTGCCAGAATGAGCAGTCCCGCGCGCGATGGATTGACCAAGATCCCGACAAGAAGAAGTCCGGCCGCCGCCCACGCCCAGATCCGCAGCGACGGGCCCATCCGCTCGCGGTCGGTGCGTTCGCGCCAGAGGACAGCCAGCAGACAGAGGGCGAGAAAAACCGCGTTGTGGTTGCGATTTGCGAACACCCCGACAGCATCACCGGCGTTGGTAATGTCATAGAAATAGAGGTTGTCGGAACCCGGAAGAACCAGTTGCAGAAGGCCCAGCACCGCACTGAAGGCGCCCATCGCCACGAATACCCACAAGGCGTTTCGTCGTTCTTCGCGCGTCAGCCATGCCAGCATGGCAAGCACGGCGAGCGGGACGCTCAGCGATGCGAGCGAATTGAGGGTGCGGGCCGGCGAGAAGGTGATCGGTCGCCACACTTCCGGCATTCGCGCAGCCTCCTGGATCTCCACGATGATGTCCCGATGGGGCAAGCTCTCCCACAATGCAGGCGGCAGGGGAATGACTTGCACGACCATGACGAGGGCAAGGGCGAGGACGAGCAGAAGAGGCCACCTGACCGCCCGCAGGTTACCGGGCGGCAATTTCCACACCGCAACTGCAAGCACGAGGATGCAGCCCGTGCGCAGCCAGGGCAGGGTCTGCACGTCGTATCGCGACGCTCCGCCCAGAAGCATGATGAAAATGCACAGAACCACGAAGGCTACGAAAGCCGCATGACCTTGTAGCGCGAACCACTGCGGGCCTCGGCGCGCGCCGGAAGAGCGCGTGCGGCGCTTGTGATGCTGCCGGGACGAAGATCGATTCATCCCGCCGCGTCTGCCGCAATTCGTTCGATTTGCAAACCGCGCATCCATCATTTTCCCCGAGACCGCTCCGGAAGAAATTCCAGTTTTCTGCGGATTTCAACCGCGGGGCGTATGGACCGGGCACCCTCTGGCCTGATCTTCGCCCGGGGCCCGGTTCCCTTCGCCGGCCGGCTCATCCGGCGGCGAGCCCGTCAACATACCTCGGCGGTGTTTTCCGGGATGGGGCCAGGCGGCACGCGTGCCTCGCTCAGATGAAACGGGTCGGACCGCAATGCGTGGTTGCTGCCGTACGCCTTTGCCAGCGCCGCGTAGAGCCGGGGATCATACGCTTCCAGATCGTCGTGGTTCAGGATTTGCCGTCCGTCCACCACGATCAGGCGGTTGGAATCGAACCAGGTCTGCGTCCCCTCGGCCCAGTATTCCTGCACGGTCGTCGTCGCATATTCGTTGAGAAAGAGATCGTCGGCCAGCGCGTTGGCGTAGGCCATCTCGACCTCGGCGTAGAGCGCGGGGTCGACGTCCTGAATGGCGAACAGAATGTTGTGCGCGAATTCGTGGACGAGGATCGTCTCGCCGTAATAGCGGCTCGAGCGCAGGCCCAGCACATCCTCCTCGGCCACCGCGGTTCGCTGCCCGCCGATACCCCGGGCGCGCGCGTCCCAGTACTGGCGGTCGGTCAGCCGACCGATCCGTTCATCGTAATGCAGCTTCTCGCAACGCGTCAGGCGGGGATCGTCGCGCGCAGGCTTTGTCCAGTCCGCATTCTCCGGAAGATCGAGCAGCGCCTCGTCCTGCGCGATGACCGAAACGGTGTAGTCCTGCCTCACCAGTTCGGCAGCGAGATCGGGCCGGGCGCCGAGCATGCCCTCGATCATCTCCCGCGCTGCATCGAGCGCCACTTGCGAAACGCGCGCGCTGGAGCGGACGGGTATGCCGGCAGCCAGGACCTGCCTGGTGTAGAAGCCGTTCGGGGGTGGCACGGCGGTGGACGCGCAGGCGGTCAGTGCGAGGGCCGCCAGGGCGGAAATGACCCGCATGGCATTCCCTGGTCCCGCTGGACCTTGGTCGACGTTGAGCAACGCCTAGGTCGCATTCGGGACGAAGCGCATTTCCCCGCGCTGAAGCACACCGTGACGCAGGTGCAGGCGTTCCTGCAGGACGAGATCGCCCTGCTGGAAACACCAGATCCATACCCGGCCCCGACCGACTCCCTCCTTGCCCGACTTGCGGCAGGGACTTCCGTAATAGCGGTCGAAGTTCTCGGTCATCACCGGGAAGTTGTCCGAAAGAAACCAGAATTTCGCCGCGTGCATGCGGCTGTCCTCGAATTCCAGCAGGAGGAAGCCCTGCCGAATTCGCCCGTAGCCGAAGCGGGGCAGCCTGCAGACCGTATTCGCCACTGCCGGATCGCAGCCTTCGACAAGGCCCGAGGAAACCGCTTCCCCGATTGTCGATTCGCCCTGCTCCATCCCCATCAGCTGAAAACTCGGGAGCGGTTCGCCGGGATTTCGATGCGCCAGTCCGTCGCTACAGGCGACGAGGCCCACGACCAGAACGAACAGGAGCGAAGACAATCGCATGGGTTCGCTCAGTAGACCCTCTTCTTCGGCTCGATGTACTCGATGTCGTCCGTCAGGGTGTAATCGTGGACCGGCCGGTAGTCGATCTTCACGTCGCCGCCCTTGCCGCCCCAGCCGTCGAACCAGGCTATCGTATGCTTCATCCACTCGGCATCGTTGCGATCGGGATAATCCTCGTGTGCGTGAGCCCCGCGGCTTTCCTTGCGGTTTTCCGCGCTCGCGATGGTCACGTTGGCCTGGGCCATCAGATTGTCGAGTTCCAGCGTCTCGATCAGGTCGCTGTTCCAGATCAACGAGCGGTCGGTAACGTGGATGTCCTCCATCCGTTTGTTCTCGGCCTTCAACTGCGCGACACCTTCCGCCATGAGTTCGGAATTGCGGAAAACGGCGGCATGCTTCTGCATGGTCTGCTGCATGGCCTTGCGAACCTCCGCCGTGGGCGATCCGCCCTTGGCGTGGCGGAAGTGATCGAGCCGGGTCAGCGCGAAATCGACGCTGTCCTTGGCCAGTTCCTCATGACTGGCGCCCGGTTTCAGGTTCTCCCTGAGGTGGATACCGATGGCCCGGCCGAAGACGACGAGGTCGATCAGCGAATTGGAGCCGAGGCGGTTGGCGCCGTGAACCGACACGCAGCCCGCTTCGCCTGCCGCGTAAAGCCCGGGCACGACATGATCGGGATCACCGTCCGGTCCCAGGGTCACGACCTGGCCGTGATAGTTCGTCGGGATACCGCCCATGTTGTAGTGAACGGTCGGCGTCACCGGCAAAGGCTGGCGCGTGAGGTCCACCCCTGCGAAGATCTTGCCGCTCTCGGTAATGCCCGGAAGCCGCTCCGCCAGAACGTCCGGTGCGATATGGTCGAGATGAAGATAGATGTGGTCGCCATCCGGCCCCACGCCGCGCCCTTCGCGCATCTCGAGCGCCATCGAACGCGAAACGACATCGCGGCTGGCGAGATCCTTCGCCGACGGAGCGTACCGCTCCATGAAGCGCTCGCCCTCCGAATTGGTGAGATAACCGCCCTCGCCCCGCGCGCCCTCGGTAATCAGCACGCCGGCGCCGTATATGCCGGTCGGGTGGAACTGCACGAATTCCATGTCCTGCAACGGCAGACCGGCGCGCAGAACCATGCCGCCACCGTCGCCGGTGCAGGTATGCGCACTGGTGGCGGTGTAGTAGCAACGGCCGTATCCGCCCGTCGCCAGCACTACTCCGTGGCTGCGGAAACGGTGGATGCTGCCATCGTCGAGACACATGGCAATCACGCCAACGCATGCTCCGTCGCGCATGATGAGGTCGATGGCGAAATATTCGATGAAGAAATCGGCGTCGTATTTCAGGCTCTGCTGATAGAGCGCGTGGAGCATTGCGTGCCCCGTGCGGTCCGCCGCGGCGCAGGTGCGTTGTACGGGCGGGCCTTCGCCCATGTTCTGCATATGACCGCCGAAGGGTCGCTGGTAGATGGTGCCGTCCTCGTTGCGGGAGAACGGCACGCCAGCATGTTCGAGCTCGTACACGGCCTGCGGCGCCTCTCGCGCGAGATACTCGATGGCGTCCTGGTCGCCGAGCCAGTCCGACCCCTTGACGGTATCGTACATGTGCCATTGCCAGTGGTCGGGCGTATTGTTGCCCAGACTCGCCGCGATGCCGCCCTGCGCCGCAACCGTGTGCGAGCGGGTGGGAAACACTTTCGATATGTTCGCGGTGCGCAGACCCGCCTCCGCCGCCCCCATCGTGGCGCGAAGGCCGGAGCCGCCGGCGCCGACCACGACAACGTCGTAGGTATGATCCGTAATGGGATAGGCGCGGCCGTTGATTTCGAACGTCTGGGTGCGGGCCATCAGGCGGCTCCTGCGAAAGCGAGGCGGGCGAGGCAGAACAGGCCGAAGGCGGCCCCTGCCACGGCGACGAGATTGAGAAGGGTCACGGCGGCGAATTTGTTGCCCGGCGAATCCACGTAATCCTCGATCATCACCTGAAGACCGAGGCGCGCGTGCCAGAATGTCGAGATCACCAGCAACGCGATCATGAAGGCGGGCAGGGGTTCGCCGAGCCAACCGCTGACGCTGGCGTAGGAACGGTCGGGAAGGAAGGCCAGGGAAAGGCCCAGGAACACGACCGTGACCAGGTTGCCGATGGCGGTGAAGCGCTGAAGCATCCAGTGATGCGGGCCTTCGTGCGAGGAGCCAAGTCCGCGGACCTGGCCGATCGCCGTGCCCTTGCCGCCCGCGCGTTCGAGTGTTGTGTTACGTCCCATGTTCAGTCCTACAGCAGAAGGATCGCGGCCCAGAAGATCACGCTCAGGATCACCCCCGACGCCATGGATACCCAGGAAAACGCGCGGTTGGTGTCGAGTTCGTACCCGGCGCCGAGATCGAGTACGAAATGCCGGATGCCCGAGGAGGCATGGTTGAAGAACGCCCAGGTCAACCCGATCAGCACAGCGATCCCGTACCAGGCGGAGGCGTGGTCGTAGAAAGCGGCGTAGGATTCCTCTCCGCCTGCAAGCGCACCCAGCCACCACAGCAGGACCCCGAGGCCCACGATCGCCATGCCGTCACCCGTGACGCGGTGGAGGATGGAGACCATCATGTGCGGTCCCCATTTCCATATTCCCAGATGCGGTGAGAGCGGGCGGTCGGCCATATTTTGTTCCATCCAAGGGTGGGTTCGCGCCCCAGATAGCGTTTTCGCGGACGAGGGCAAGCGGCGGCCCGCCCTTTCGCAGCGATGATCGGCCCGCTATGCCCCGGGCATGACCAATATTCTCGTCACGGGATCGAGCCGCGGTATCGGCAGGTCCATCGTCGAAAGCCTTCGCGCAAGGGGAGCGAACGTGGTGGGGCATGCGACCAGCGCGGTGGACGCGGACACGATCGCAGCCGACTTCGCCGACCCGCCCGCCCCGCAGATGCTCTGGCAACAGGCCGTCGACCGGATGGAGGGACGGATCGACGTGCTGGTTAACAATGCCGGTCTGTTCGAACAAAGTCCGCTCGATGCGAGCGACATCGAATGGCTCGACCGGTGGGAGGACACCTTGCGCATAAACCTCACCTCGGCGGCGCAACTCTCGCGCTTCGCGGTACGTCACTGGCGCGCGAGCGGACGGGGCGGGCGGATCGTCCATGTCGCCAGCCGCGCCGGGCATCGCGGCGATTCCCCGTCGCACTGGCACTACGCGGCGGCGAAGGCCGGGATGCTTGCGATGCACAAGACCATCGCGCGCGGTTACGGCAGCGACAATATCCTCAGCTTCGCCATAGCGCCGGGCTTTACCGACACGGCGATGGCGGGTGACTACCTGGCCAGCCGGGGCGGGCCGGGCCTGCTGGCGGACATCCCGCTGGGCCGGGTCGCGGAACCGGAGGAGATCGCCGAAATCGTGACTTTCTGTGCGCTCGACGCGCCGGCTAGCATGACCGGCGCGACCATCGACGCCAATGGTGCCAGTCATGTCCGGTAGGAGCCGGATCGCCGGATGCCGGTTCCCTCTCCCCGAAACGCCCCGATGAGCGCGCAATCGGGCGCGCCGGGCCGGTGGGCCTGCCTCTCCTTGTTCGCGATAGCCCTGGGCCTGTCGTCCTGCGTTGCCCCGCAAGGGCCGCCGCAAAAGGTAAGTTCCGCCGTGGTGGATCGCGCGCGCGATCTTGCGGCGACTCCGGCGGACTGGGCCGCGGCCTGCGGTGACTGGGACGACTGGGACCAGCGCGCCCCGGCCTTCCGCGTCTTCGGCAATACCTATCACGTTGGGACTTGCGGCATCAGCGCACTGCTCGTTGCCGGACCCGAGGGGCATGTGCTGATCGATACCGGAACGCGGCAGGGATCGGTCGGTGTGCTGGAGAACATTCGCAATCTCGGTTTCGCGCCGGAAAACGTCGTCGCGGTGCTGACGAGTCACGAACATTTCGATCACGTCGGCGGCCTGTGGTGGGTGAACCGCAATACGGGCGCGCGCGTCGTGACCTCGCCGAAGGCCGCCCCGGTCCTCGCGTCGGGCCAGGCGAGCCCGGACGATCCGCAATCCGGCCGCAATCCCCCGATGCGAGCAATTCCGGCCGACCTGATCGATACCGTCACGCCCGGTCACCCGGTCACGCTTGCGGGAATGGCCTTCACGCCCATAGCCTCCCCCGGTCATACGTCCGGGGCGCTCAGCTGGCAGTGGGAAAGCTGCGAAGGGTCCGACTGCCGCACCATCGTGTTTGCCGACAGTCTCACCCCGGTGAGCCGTGACGATTACCGGTTTGCGGATCACCCGGCCTATCTGCGCGCATACCGGGACAGTATCGCGCGGATTGCTGCTCTCGAATGCGACATCCTGTTGACGCCGCATCCCTCGGCCAGCCGCATGCGGGACAAGGCGCTCGCGGGGGAATTCGCCAGCGAACCAAAATGCGGGCGCTATGCGCAAACCGTGCTAGGGCAACTGCAAACGCGACTGACGGGGGAGGCGCGCGAATGAGCTGGAAACTGTCGGCGGTCGCCACCAGGGAGGTAGTCGAGGGGGCGCTGGCGCGGCAGGACGAAATGCAAGGCTGGGACGATACCACCGTCCTGGCGGGGTTCGAGGTCGATCCGGACGAACCCGATTGCTGGCGTCTCGATGCCTATACGGCAACGAAGCCTACCGAGGCGGATCGCGAGGCCGTACGCGCGCTTTTTTCCGCGGATCCTCCGCCGCTGATCGCAGAAGCCTTGCCCGAAAGCGATTGGGTCAGCGAAAGCCAGAGGGGCGTCGACCCGATCACCGCGGGGCGTTTCCGCGTGCGTACCCCCGAGCACCGCCCGGCCGACGACCCCGCGTTCGTGGAGTTCTGCATCCCCGCCGCGCAGGCATTCGGCACCGGACAGCATGCCACCACCGCTGGGTGCCTGGCCATGCTGGATGTCATGGCACGGCAGGGGGTCAGTCCGCGCACGGTTGCCGATATCGGAACCGGCACCGGCCTTCTCGCCTTTGCCGCCATGGCCCTGTGGCCCCACGGTCGCTTTACCGCGAGCGATATCGACCCGGTATGCGATCAGGCGGTTGTCGCCAATGCGGCGCTCAATGGAATTGATCTGGGGGATAAGCGGGGCGAACTGACGATGCTCGTCGCCGATGGATTGGCCGACGAGAGGCTTGCGCGGCGCGCGCCGTTCGATCTTCTCATCGCCAATATCCTGGCAGGTCCGCTTATCGATCTCGCTCCGGATTTCGCCGAGGCCGTGAACCCCCGCGGCAGCATCGTACTCGCCGGATTGCTCCGCACGCAGGATGCGGCGGTCCGCTCCGCCTATCGCCGCGTCGGATTCCGCTTGCAGAAGCGTATCCTTCGTGGCGACTGGTCGGTCCTGTGGCTGAGACACCGCTTCGTGGGGCAGGTCCGCTGACGAGGACGAGCGCGCCGAAGGGGCGCGGCGTTTCCTGGTGGGAAACTTGATAAAGGTTTGGAAAAAACTTCTTGAATACAATGCTGTAGTCCTGAAGGACTCCGTTGCAAGAGCAAGTGGCCAGCCGCGGTCGGCCGGTCGATACATTGCGATGGGACCGAACCTTTGAGCCATGATCGCATCGAGCGCAGACACGACATCGCCATCGTCGGACGGCTTCGAACCACAACCGGTGCGCGCGACGTAACCATTCTCGACATTTCCGAACGCGGTTGCCGCATTCGCGACCGCATGGGCAGGCTGCCCGAAAACACTTCCGTAACGATCAAGATTGGTCCGATCGGCCCGGTCGATTCGGTGGCTCGCTGGCGCGAGGGCGAGCTGGTCGGCCTACGGTTCGACCGTCCGCTCTACCCGGCTGTGATGGAACACATCCGTCAGCACTTCGACCTGCGCATCCTGGGAAAGGGGGATATCGACCGAAGCCCGTAGCTAGCGCGCGTCTGCGCCCGCTTGCGCGACGATCTCTGCCCAGCGCGCTTCGTCGATCACTTCAATACCCAGCTCCCCGGCCTTTTTCAGTTTCGAACCGGCCCCCGGTCCCGCCACCAGCAGATCGGTCCTGGCGCTGATTGAACCCGACGCCTTCGCCCCCAACCGTTCGGCCTGCGCCTTGGCCTCGTCACGGCTCATCGTCTCAAGTCTGCCGGTGAACACCACCGTCTTTCCCGCCACCGCGCTGTCGACCTGCTCGACTTCGTAACGCGGCACGTCGAGTTCGCCGAGAAGATCGTCCCAGAGCGCACGGTTGTGCTCCTCGTGGAAGAAGTCGCCCAATGCGTTCACAACTGCCGGACCGACGCCGTCGATGGATGTGAGCGCGAGCGCCGCGTCCTCGTCACCCGCACGCGCTTTTTCCGCCGCGTCGCGCAGTGCCGGAAGGGTGTGCAAGTGCGTCATCAGATCACGCGAGGTGACGCTGCCGACATGCCGGATGCCGAGACCGAACAGCAGCCGGGCGGCATCGGGTGAGCGCCGCTTTTCCACCGAAGCCAACAGGTTGTCCACAGACTTGTCCTGCCACCCCTCGAGTGCGAGAATCTCGTCGCGATGGTCGCGTAGTCGAAAGATGTCGGCAGGCCCGTTGCCGAGCCAGCCCTGGTCCAGGAACTCGGCGATCGTCTTCTCGCCCAACCCGTCGATATCGAGCGCTCCACGGCTGACGAAATGCTTGAGACGCTCGAACCGCTGCGCCCGGCAGATGAGACCGCCGGTGCATCGCACGTCGACTTCGCCCTCCTCGCTCACCGCCTCGCTCGCGCAGACCGGACAATGATCGGGAAAGACGAACGGCACGCGCTTTTCATCGCGCGTCAGGTTCTCGACAACCTGCGGAATGACGTCGCCGGCGCGCTGGATGACCACCCGGTCGCCGGGGCGCACACCCAACCGATCGATCTCGTCGCGATTGTGCAAGGTAACGTTGGTAACGGTGACGCCGCCGACCAGTACGGGCGAGAGCCGTCCAACAGGAGTAAGCTTGCCCGTTCGTCCGACTTGGATATCGATACTTTCCAGCGTCGTCTCCGCCCGCTCGGCAGGAAACTTGCGGGCAATGGCCCAGCGTGGTGCCCTGGCGACGAAGCCGAGCCGCTTCTGCCAATCCAGCCGGTCGACCTTGTAGACCACGCCGTCGATCTCGTAGCCCAGCCCCGCCCGCTCGTCCGCCAGCCGTTCGAAAGCAAGCAGCATTTCCTCAAGATCGACGCACCTTTTCAGATGCGCTGAGACCGGCAGCCCCCAGTCGGCAATGCGCCGCATGACGTCGGACTGGCTTTCGCCAGGGACCGCGCTCGCCGCTCCCCAGCCATGGGCGAAGAAGCGCAGCGGGCGCTGCGCGGTGACGCGCGCGTCCTTCTGCCGCAGCGAGCCTGCCGCCGCGTTTCGAGGATTGGCGAACAGCTTTTCGCCCGCCTCGTCCTGCGCCGCGTTCAAGGCGAGAAAATCCCGTTTCGCCATGTAGACTTCACCGCGCACTTCGAACAGTTCGGGCACGTTGCTCCCCCGAAGCCGCCGGGGGATGTCGCGAACATGGGCGACATTTGCCGTCACGTTCTCGCCCACCTGCCCGTCGCCTCGTGTGGCGGCGAGAACCAGTTCGCCCTTCTCGTAGCGTAGCGAGCAGGACAGGCCATCGATCTTGTCCTCCGCCGTGAAAGCGATGGCTTCCCCTTCGTCCAGCGAGAGGAACCGGCGGACCCGTGCGACGAACTCGGCCACTTCGTCGTTCGCAAAGGCATTGTCGAGGCTCATCATCCGCACCTCGTGCATCACCTTCGACAACGGCGAGGTGCCCACCTCGTGTCCGATCTCCTGCGACGGTGAGTCGGGCCGGACGAGGTGGGGGAAGGCCGCTTCAAGTTCAGCGTTCCGGCGCACGAGCGCGTCGTACTCCGCATCGCTGATTTCCGGTGCATCCTCCGCGTGATACATTCGGTTCGCGCGTCTGATCTGCTTCGCCAGCCGCATCAATTCGTTTGCGGCGTCGGCTTCTGAACCCACATTCGCCATCACTCGGCGATGACCCGCGAATCGCTGGAGAACGACCACCGCCCCCCGCTCCAATGCGCGCGGTGAAAGACCGTATCCGAACGGGTATCGCCGAAACGGTAGGAACTTATGGCGGAGCAGTCGACGGCGCTGTCGCAGCGGAAGCCGTTCAGCACGAACAGCATGGCAGGCTCGTCCGTGGCCTCGTCGCGGATACCCGAGGTGCGTTCGACGCAGCGCGGCAACGGGGCCAGTCCGGCGAACCGCTCCATCAGCGCTGCTTCGTCGTCCTCGGGCAGGCGCTCCGTTCCCGCCCCCGCCGCTTCGGCTACGCAGACGGTCGGCGGGTTGACGATGTCGGCTTCGAAATAGCTGGACAGGATATGCTCGAACATCGCCAGCTTCGGCCCAGCCTCATCCCGGGCGAGCGGAACGGGCCCGTCGGCCATCGCGGCTGGCCCGATCTGCCCCGCGCAACCGCCCGTCACGATGCCGATAGCGAACAGCGCGAAGGCTCTGAAAGCGAATGTCATGGCCCGTCTATGCCGCCATCGGCCCCGCGGGGGAAGCGGCTACATCTTTTCCTTCAGTCCTTTGCGGATCAGTATCCAGTTGGTGGGGTATGCCGTCAGAAAGCCCCCGAGCATTGCCACCTGCATGGCGAACCAGAACTCCGGCCGATCGACGGCTGCGGTCCCGCCATAGGCCTGCCGGAACCACACGAACTGCGCCAGCGCCATGACGCCGTACATGCCGACCTGCCAGGAGGTGATGGAAAGCGTATCCGCCTTGATCGCTTGCCAGATGCCCTCGCCTACCGAGACATCGCGCATCGGCTTGATGGTGAAGTACTGGAAGACGATGCCGATGGCGTAGGCAACGATGTAATCGAGAACCCAGATCGCCAGGATTTCCTCGGCGAACAGCCAGCGATAACCGAACCAGGTCGCGATCACCGGCACGGCGAAGGCACTCCATTCCGCGATGATGTCGCCCAGCGTGCACCCCGCCCCGCAATGCGACGCGCCCTTCGCAACCGATGCCCACATCGGCGGATCGCCCTCGGGCGCTTCTATACCCTTCCCTTTCTGCCGTCCGAACGACCAGTAGAGCCAGAGCCACAGTTATTGCCGAACAGGGCCGTCAGCGGCCAAACGAGGTTCATGATCCACATCTTCTGCGGATGGCGGATGACGTCCATCACGATCCATCCGGCGCAGAAGAACGCCATGAAAAGGGAAATCAGGGATAGAGTGTGAAGCCAGGCCGGAAAATCGTGGGCGTGCATGGTGAACCAATGCGGTCTGTCGCATCGCGGTTCCGCTACACCCCTTCGAGCAGCCTGCCCGCCTGCGCCCTGGCTTCCGGCGTCACCTCCGCGCCCGACAGCATGCGTGCGATTTCCTGCCGACGTCCTTCCTCGTCGAGCAACGTCACCGACGTCTTCGTGACCGTACCCTCGCTCGATTTGGCGATCAGGTACTGGCGACGGCCCCGCGCGGCGACTTGCGGGCTGTGCGTGACGGCGAGCAGCTGCCCGCCATCGGCAAGCCGCGCCAGCCGTTCGCCGATGGCGCTTGCAACGGCCCCGCCCACGCCGCGGTCGATCTCGTCGAAGATGACCGTCGCCGCACCGCCCTGCTCGGCCAGCGCCACCTTCAGCGCCAGGATGAAGCGCGACAATTCGCCGCCGCTGGCGATCTTGGCGAGGGGGGCGAAGTCCGCACCCGGATTGGTGGCGATGAGAAATTCGACGGCGTCCATCCCCTGCGGCCCCCAGCGGTCTTCCGGCAGGGCCGCCACCGCTGTCCTGAACCGCGCCGCGTCGAGCTTGAGTGGCGCGAGTTCGGCGGCCACCGCCGCGTCGAGTTGCAGCGCGGCGGCAACGCGGCTCGCATGGAGCGCCTCCGCGCGGGCGCGATAGGCCGAACCGGCCTGCTCGGCAGCCTGGCGCAGTTCCGCAAGGCCCGCCTCCCCATGCTCGATCGCGTCGAGCCGTTCGCGCAGGCCGCGCATCGTTTCGGGCAGATCGTCGACCTGGACACCGTGCTTGCGGGCCAGCGCGCGCAGTTCGAACAGGCGCGTTTCGATCCGGTCGAGTTCCGCCGGATCATGCGTCATCGCCTCCGCCGCCGCCTCCAGCTTCTCCTCGGCCTCGCCCGCTTCGATGACCGCCCTGTCGAGCGCGGCGAGCGCCTCGGCGAGCAGGGGGTGCTCGGGTGCGATGCGGTCCAGCTTGCGCGCCGCCCCGCGAAGGCGGGCCAATGGCGAATCCGATCCGTCCCAGACGAGCCGCAACTCTTCGAGATCGCCCGCCAGCCTCTCGCCCTTCTGCATGTCGGTGCGGGCATTGGCGAGGTGTTCTTCCTCCCCCGCTGCGGGTTCGATCGCGGCGAGTTCGGCAAGATGCGCCAGCAGCAGATCCTGATCGGCCCGCGCCTGTTCGATCGCGCCTTCCGCGTCCGCCAGCGCATCGCGCGCCTGCCGCCAGCCGGTCCACGCGTCAGCCACCCCCGCCGTATCCGCGTCGGCGTAGCGATCCAGCAAAGCGCGGTGGCCCCGTGGATTCACCAGTCCGCGGTCATCGTGCTGGCCGTGCAGTTCCACAAGCGAGCCCGACATTGCGCGCAGCAGCGCCACGCCCACCGGCTGGTCGTTCACGAATGCCTTGGATCCGCCGTCGGCCCTGACCTGCCGGCGCACGATCAGCGGTTCACCCGGTTCGATCTCGACCCCGGCATCCCCGAGGACTTCCGCAAGCGGCGCGGGCAGGTGTGGAAATTCGAACGTGGCGATGACGCTCGCCCGGTCCTCCCCGACGCGCACAAGCGCGCTGTCCGCCCGGTTGCCGAGAACCAGACCGAGCGCATCCAGCAAAATGGATTTCCCGGCCCCCGTTTCGCCCGTCAGCACGCCCAGTCCCGCGTCGAATCCCAGATCGAGCGCCTCGATCAGCACGATGTTCCGGATGGCGAGCGAGGTCAGCATGGCGTCGATTCAGGCTCTTACGGCTCGGTTTGTCGCGGCGCAACGATAGCCCGTCGCTCAATACTGGACCTAAAAGGAAATATTAATCAGTTTTTGCGGTAATCGGGTAGCAATCAGGAGGGTCGGGAACACCATGTCGGTGCTCACCATAAGATCACACAGACGATATGCCATGCGCTTGCCGGTCGAAGTCGAACGCGACGGCGGATCCAATACCAGTGGTCTGCTGATCGAACTGTCGCAACAGGGCGCGCGCATCAGCAATCTGCGCGATGCGGATTACGTCGCCGGCGAGCAGGTCTGGATCCAGACGGCCGACGATACCGCGCTGGAGGGAACCGTTCGCTGGGCGCATGACGGCCTGGCGGGTGTCCGGCTCAACCGGTCGCTGCACCTTCCGGAATTGCGCGATCTGCTCGAAGCCAACCGGCGCGAAGTCGAATCGGTGGAACTGCAATACGGCACCTGAGCCGCGCCGGCCGCCCGCGTTGCAGCCGCGCCGCGGTTGCCAGGGCGGCGGTTTGCCGGTCGATCAGCCCCCGGCCGCAACGGTTTGCGGGGCGTGGTCCTGCATCAGTTCGTAGGCGCGGTCGTACCACTCGTTCCCCGGGTAGTTCGCCCCCAAGACGGCGGCATAGCGCTGCGCTTCCTGCGGCACGCCCAGTTGCAGACTGGTCTCGGTCAGCCGGTAGAGCGCCTCGGGAATATGGCTGGTGGTCTGGTAATCCTCGACCACGTTCTGAAAGCGCAATTGCGCGGCCAGCCACTGACCGGTCCTTTCGTAAAACCGGCCGACTTCCATTTCCTTGCCCGCCAGGTGATCGTTGACGAGATCGATCTTGAGCCTCGCGTCAGCGGCGTAGGGGCTGCGCGGGAAGCGGCGGTTGACCTCGTTCAGCGCGGACAAGGCCTGCCGCGTGATGGCCTGGTCGCGTTCGACGTCGCTGATCTGCTCGTAATAGCTGATGGCGATAAGGTAATAGGCATAGGGCGCGTCCCGATTGCCCGGGTGAATCGACAGGAAGCGCGTCGCGGACTGGATCGCACTCGTGTAATCGCGCGCGGCGTAGTAACTGAAGGCGCTCATCAACTGCGCGCGGCGCGCCCACGGGGAATACGGGTGCTGGCGCTCGACTTCGTCGAACAGGGCGGCCGCGACCTTGAGATCACCCTTGTCGAGCCTGTCCTTGGCCGCGGTGTAGAGCGATTCCACGTCCCGCGCGACATAGGCGACGTCGGCATTCGCACTAGGTCGACTACCCCCGCCGCATCCGGCGAGGAGGGCCGCGGAAACCGCGCAGCCAAGCGCGGCACGAAGGGCTTTGTTCGTGATCATGGGTCAGCGCTATAGCTACGCGTGCGCTGAACGCCAAGTGAAGTGCGCAGCGATCCACCGCGCGATCCACGCGGGCTGTCCGCGCCCCTGTCGGGTGGCGCCGCGACACTGATCGACGTGCATGATCCCCTCGCAGATGGAGGTTACCGCCTGCCGATCGGCGACTGCCTTTAATCGACTGGCATGCTCACCCACTGCTCTATCAAGGTAATACAGTGGTGGGACGAGAAGGACGGAGAAAGACCATGACCCGCAGCCTGATTGCCACCGCCACTCTTGCCGCCCTGCTCTGCGTCGGCACCTCGCCGGCCGTTGCGCGCGCGAACGAGACCGGATTGCGCAGCGTCGCGGTCTATACCGCGGATCTCGATATTGGCACCGCGAAAGATCAGCGGCGCCTGAGGCAACGTGTCGCACGCACTGCCCGCGACGTGTGCGGAATGAACGTCCAGGTGCCTGGCACGACCCTGCCGACGGCGCAGGCCAGGCGCTGCTACTTCGATAACCTGCGCAAGGTCGACCGGCACATCGCGCAGGGCGCGGAGCGACGGGCGCAGTTCGCCTCGTCCAGACGCGACTGATCGATCCGGCGGGCCGGGCGCGCCTCCGATCAGCGGGAGCGTCCGGCCGGCCGGCCACTGGTGCCAGCGGCCCGGTTTTCCTATAGGCGTGTGCGATGACCAGATCGCTGTTTCGCCTCAACCCCGATCTCGACCGGGAAACGCTGGCCCGGGACTTCGCCCGCGACCGGCGGCTGCAGATCTCCGATATCCTTACCGACGAGACTGCACGAGAACTCAGAGCCATCATGATGGAGGCAACGCCCTGGGGGATCGCCGTCCAGGCCGGCGCCGATGCAGAACCCCGCTCATGGCCGGCCGACCAGCTGCGCGATCGCGCGGTCGGCAACGAGGTTGTCGAAATGGTCAGGCGGACCGACAAGGCCGCGGCGGAGCGCGATTACGCCTTCCGCTCCCACCGGTATTCGCTGGTCGAGGCGGTACAGAAGGGATGGGATCCGGGGGGGCCCTACGAAATCCTTCTTGAGCATCTCAACGCGCCCGATTTCCTCGGGCTGATGCGCGAGGTGACGGGTATCGCAGAGCTGGCGAAGGCGGATGGCAATGCCAGTTGCTTCGGCCCCCAGCACTTCCTCGGACGGCATCAGGACAGTCACGTCGGTGAAGGCTGGCGCATCGCCTACGTCCTCAACATGACGATCGACGACTGGTATCCGGACTGGGGCGGCTACCTCGTCTTCTTCGACGACAACGGCGATATGAAGAAGGGTTACATGCCCTGTTTCAACACGCTGAACCTGTTTGCCGTGCCGCAGGCCCACGCGGTCACCTATGTCCCGCCTTTCGCGCCGAGAGGGCGGTACGCGATCAGCGGCTGGTTGCGCGACCGGTGACGACTGCCCCCGACGACTACCGCGTTCGCGCGCAGCGTCTGGCGCAGGCGGGGGATCGGCACGGCGCGCTCGAGGTGATGGCGCGGGGCGTTCAACAGCACCCCCGAGACGCCGCGATGGCCAACAGCGCGGGAAATGCAGCCATGCGGGCCGGGGCGTTCGAACGGGCGGAAGGCTTCTTCGCTCGCGCGTGCGATCTTGCTCGCGGCCATGTCGAATATGCGGTCAACCGGGCGATTGCGCTTGGTCGGCTGGAGCGGAACCGCGAAGCGCTGACCATTCTTTCTGCGATCGAAGGGCACGCCGCCAGGGATGCCCGCTATTGTTCAACGCGGGCGACCGCGGCGCGCGGGGTGGGCGATCTGGCGCAGGCGGCTGCCTGGTACGATCGCAGCATCGCGCTCGCGCCGACCGGTGCGCGGGCGCTGCATGGCCGCGCGCGCATTGCCGTCGAGCGGGGCGAGGATGATGCCGTCGCCCGTTTCGAACGCGCTCTCGAGGTCAATGCTGGCGATGCGGAGGCATGGCTGGGACTGGCCGAAGCGCTGGATGCCGAGGGCAATTCCGCCCGCGCCGCGGACATCGCGGAACAGCTCGCCGCGCAGGCGCCGGGCTGGATACCGGCGCTGCGCTTCGCGGCGCAGTTGCGCCTGGCGCGGGGCGAGGACGACTTCGATCGCCCTTTCTCCCAGGCATCGATGGCCCGGCCGGACGATCCGGAAATCGCCGCAGAACATATCGCCGTTCTCGAACGACACGAGAAGTTCTCGGAAGCCCTCGAAAAAGCCGAGACCGCCTACCGGCGCTTTCCCGACGATCCACGCTTCGCGCTCCTGGCTGCTGACGCCGCCAGTACTGCGGGCAAGACCTGCCGGGCGGATGACCTGTTCGACCGGGTGCCGCCCGAAACGCCGGGACGCCGGCTTCTGGAGGCACGCCATCACCTTCGGCAAGGCCGGCCCGGGAAGACCGATGGCGTGCTGGAGCGTCTTCTTCGGGAGGAGCCCGACAATATCGGAGCCTGGGCCGTCCGCGACCTGGCCTGGCGGATGATGGATGACGACAGGGCCGAATGGCTGCACGGACAGGACGGTCTCGTCCAGATGGTCGAGCTACCCGCGGCCGACCTCGTTCTGGCCGGCACCGTTCCCCTGCTGCACGACCTGCACGACCACGCGGCGTTTCCGCTGGGTCAATCGCTTCGGGGTGGAACGCAGACGCGCGGCCGGCTGTTCGACCGGACCGAGCCGGCTTTGACACGGCTGCACGCTGCCCTTTGCGATGCACTCGTTGACTTCAGGAACCGCCTTCCCCCGGCCGATCCCGATCACCCGCTGCTGCGCCACCGCGACGCGGGCTGGGTCATCGCGCGGGCCTGGTCGGTGCGCTTGTCGGGCGGCGGGGATCGTCATGCGGGCCATATCCACCCCGAGGGCATCGTTTCCTCCGCGCTTTACTGCGACCTTCCGGAACACGGCGACCCTTCGTCGCAAGACGGCTGGATCGAACTTGGACGCCCGCCCCGCCATCTCGTCGACCTGCCGCCGCTCCGGACGCTCGAACCACGCAAGGGTAGGCTCGCTTTGTTTCCCAGCACGCTCTACCACGGCACCCGCCCCTTTCCCTCCGGATGGCGAATGACGGTCGCGTTCGATGTCGCTCCGGCCAGCGAGGGCGAACCATGACCTCGAATGTTCATGACGCCTGGACCACGTTCTGGGAGCGCGACGCCCTGCACAGAAAAAGCGGCCGCAGACGCGATCCGGAGGGATGGAAGGGCATCGGTGCGGTTCAGACTGGCGTCTGGCAGACCTTCGCACGGCGCCTAGACAAGGGCGTCAGGGTGCTCGACATCGCAACCGGTGACGGGCGGGTGCTGGGCGATATTCAGAGCGCCCGCCGCGATCTGAAGCTGGTCGGCACGGACCGCGCCGCCGCCCTTCCCGAAGGCCCGCGCGGGGTAAGGTTGCGCGGCGGGGTACGGATGGAAAAGCTGCCCTTCCCCGACACGCGCTTCGCCGCCGTCACCAGCCAGTTCGGCTTCGAATATGGTGACATGCCGGTTATCGCGAAGGAGATCGCCCGCGTGCTGCGCCCCGGGGGCACGGTCGCGATCATGTCGCATCGGCTCGACGGGCCGATTGTCGCGCATAACCGCGCGCGTCTGGCTCAGATCGCCTGGGCGATCGAGGAACAGGATCTGCCCGAGATTGCCCGCAGGAACCAGCGCTTGCGAGAGATGGGCGTTGCGGCCCTGCCGCCCGAGATCGCCAGCGCTCCCGAACGCGGGGCGCAGGCGTTCGGACCGCAATCGGCGGCTTGGGAGATCGCCGAGGCCATTCGCCAAAGCATCGTCATGGGCCGCCAGGACGCGCCGCAAAACGTCATCGCCCTGATCGACGACATCGTCGCCCAGGCGATGAACGAGCGCGGTCGCATTGCTTCGCTCGAAATTGCTGCCAGGGCTGCCGATAATGGTGAAGGCGTGGTCAGGGCGCTAATGCAGGCCGGACTGACCATAGGACAGCGCGAGCAACTGCGTGATCCGCATAGCGGGCAATTCTTCGCCGATTTCATTAAGGCGACGCTCCCCAAATAGGTGCTGACGCCCCGCCAGACAGAGACTTCAAGGGTGACGCACTCCCCGCGCGATCGCCGACCTCCCTACGAAAAGGGGCGGGAGACCCGGAGGTCCCCCGCCCTTTCTTTCGGACTATCGCCCGGCCGGTTCAGCTTAGAAGCGGAACAGGACCGATGCGAAGAAGTCGCGGCCCAGCACGTCGTAGACGGTCGGCCAGGTATTGGCCTGCTCGGCATTGTTGCGGTCGCCCAGCAGCAGCGAGTTGGTGTTGTTGGTCACCACCCCGTTGGCATCGAACACCGGCGTGGACGGCAGCGTGTCGAAGATGTTCAGCACACCGGCCGTCAGGCGGACGTTCTCGTTGAAGTCGAACGACAGCGTCAGGTCGAGCAGGTCGTAGGCGCTGATCCGTTCCACGAAGTAATCCGTGGCGGGATCGTCGTCGTTGACTGCCGACAGGTGGCGCCAGCGGAACGAGGTCGTCAGCGGCCCGTCGGTGAACGTCGCGCGCGAGGTCCACTTGAACGACGGGGTCGGCGCACCGCAGGTCACGCCGAACTTGCCGGCGCAGCGGATGACGTTGTCCGGATCGTTCTGATCGGGGGCGGTGTCCGCCTTCTCGAACCAGGTGCCGAGGAACGACAGCTCGAGATCCTGCTCGCCGGTATCGGTGAACAGCGAGAACGGGATCGGCATCGAATACGCCATCTGCAGGTCGATGCCCGAGGTGGCGAGTTCGGCGACGTTCGCACCGCCAAGCTGCGGCGAGTTCGTCCGGCTGAACGAACCGTCCGGGTTACGCGTGTTGACGAAGCCGGCACACCGCGGATCGTTGAGGTCCCCCGCGGTGAGATAGCACAGGTCCAGCGACGTCTGCAGACCGATGGTCTGAATGGCGTCGTCGACGGTGATGTCGAAATAGTCCGCCGTCAGCGTGAAGCCCGGGACGAAGCGCGGCTGCAGCACGACACCGAAGGTGTAGCTGTCCGACGTTTCTTCCTGGAGGTTCGGGTTGCCGCCGACCTGCACCTGAATCTGCGAGTCGGGCTGGATGCCGGGGGTGCCGACACTGCCGGCCGGAACGCCGTTCGCGATGCACAGGTCACGCAGAGCGCCGGAGGTGGCCGCCGAGGTGGAGCACGGATCCGTCGCCTGCGGGAAGTTCACGAACGAACCGGCGAACAATTCCGCCACGTTCGGGGCGCGAACCGCACGCTGGTACTGACCACGGAAGGTGATGTCCGGGGTCGGGGCGATCTCGATACCGCCGGCATAGGTCCACACGCCGCCGACCGCGTCGAGCGAATAGTCGGAATACCGACCGGCGCCCGACAGTTCCACACGGAAACCGCTCTCGGTCTCGAACGGGACGTTCAGCTCGCCGAACACCTCCTTGACGTTGTAGCCGCCCTGGGTCGGTTCACCGGCGTTGAAGCCGGCGACGTCGCCCGAGGCGAGGAACGTGTCGGGGATGAAGCGCGAGGCGACCTCACGGTATTCGGTACCCAGCGCGAAGCCGACCGCCTCGGCCGTACCCAGACGGAAGTCGCCGAACGTGCCCGACACTGCGGCGGAAGCCACCTGCAGTTCGGACTCGTCGCCGTTCTGGGCCTGGATGATGAACGAATCCACCTGGTCCTGCGTCAGCGAGTTCAGGCCGAACACGTTGATCGGAATTCCGCCATTGGCGACGGCGGTGCCGTCGAGGCCGGCGATGAACTTCGACAGCGAGGCGTTGCCCTGCTGGATGTTCGCATTCCGGGTGCGCGCATACAGGTAGTAGGCGTCGTAGCTCAGGTAGTTGCCGATCGGGCCGCGGATACCGCCGACCACGCGGAAGGCGTTACGCTCGTCCTGGTTAAGGCGCGGACCGGCCTCGAGCAGGCGACGGTTGACCTGGAACAGGACGGCGCCGTCATTCGCCTGATCGCCGGTTTCGGTCGCATCGATCTGGCGAAGGTCGGCGACCACGCTCGGATCGAGGAACTGCGACAGCGAATCGATGTCGAGGTTCGCGTTGACCTGGATCGGGGTCGGCGCCAGCGCCGCGTTCACCTGGTTGTTGACGTAGCTGACCTCGGTGTAGGCCTCGAGGAACGGGAACACCTCGTAGCTGGCATAGCCGCCGAGCAGGTAGCGGTCCTGCGGCAGCTGCAGGTAGTTGACCGGGGCGAAGTTGTAGGCATCGGCACCGGTGTAGGGGCGCGCGCTGCCGGCCGGATCGAACAGGAAGTTGCCGCCGCCCGCGAACTGCGTGCCGGCGAGCGAACCGTTGCCCTGATAGTTGACGCGCGATTCCGGAATGAAGGACGAACCGCCCTGCACCAGCGGGTCGCCGCCCAGGTTGAAGGCCGAGAACTCGCGGTCGGCCTGGAAGACCGGCTTGCGGTTGTAGTACTCGCCGTAGACGGTGACGTTACCGCGGCCATCGGCGAAGTCGCTGCCGATCGCGCCAGTGATCTCGTACCGGTCGCCATCGCCGCGGTCGGTGATCGAGTACTGACCGCCGAATTCGATGCCGTTCACTTCCTTCAGGCGGAAGTTGACGACGCCGGCCAGAGCGTCCGAACCGTAGACGGCCGACGCACCGCCCGTCACCACGTCGACGCTGTCGATGAGGAAGGACGGGATGGTGTTGAGATCGACGATCTGGTTGGTATCGTAGAACATCCAGCGGCGACCGTTGACGAGCACGAGGGTGCGCTCCTCGCCCAGACCGCGCAGGTTCAGCGATGCGGTGCCGTTGCCGGGGTTGTTCGAGTTGGAGGTGATGCCAGGAACGACCTGCGGCAGGGTGTTGACGACGTTCTCGACGTTCACCGTGCCCGACAGTTCGAATTCCTCGTCCTGCACGACGGCGACCGGGGCGGCGGTCTCGACGTTGCGGCGCTGAATGCGCGAACCGGTGACGACGATCGCCTCCCCGGGGGTGGACGCGCCCGGCTCGGTCGCCGGTTCGGTCATGCCGTCATCCTGCGCGTAGACCGGGGCGGAAAGCATGGCGGTCGCCATGATCGTGCCGGTCAGCAGGGAGACCTTTTTCCTGATAATCTGCATCAATTAGCTCCTGGTAAGAGGGCAAACTTGCCGAAAGGGCGGGCGCCCGACGTGTCGCGTGTCGTGCGATGGCCGTGCCTGTCGTCCGGCCCCACCTTTCTGATTGCGCCAAAAGCACAAACACGACGCACTGCACAATCGTCGATCACCCGGCGGCCTCACGTCGACAAATGCTGTGACATTTTTGAAACAATGCGCCGTTCATGCGAATGACGGAAACCGGACGGCCCGCGCTCGATACCGGGAATTAACCATTCGCGGCCTAGGCTCGCGCCATTCGAGGGAGACTGCGAATGATAACGGCAAGACCAACAAGCGCGATCTGGCACGACGAGACGGGCGCAACCGCTATCGAGTACGGCCTGATCGCCGCCCTCATCGCTGTAGCCCTGGCCGGCGTGATGATGTCACTCGGCGACAAGGTGGAGACGCAATATGAAGGCGTCGGCGACAAGTACAGCGAAGCGGCGAACAACTGAACGGCGCGCTGACGCGATCACGCGGGCGTTAACCAGTTTTCTCAGGAGCGAATTCACCAGCACCGGGTGATGCAGGCGTCATCGGTCCCCGGGGGATCGTCCCGATCACAGCGAAGGAAGCACAGTCATGTTCGCCATCTTTCACGACCTCGCTCGAGACGAGCAGGGCGCGACCGCCATCGAATACGGCCTGATCGCCGCCCTGATCGCCGTTGCCGCGATTACCGCCCTGCAATCGCTGGGCAACGAATTGTCGGCCACGTTCAACAATGTCGACACCGAACTGCAGACCGCCAACCAGACGAATCAGTAGGTCGCCACACGATATTGCGGCTTGCCGGCCGGCCAATCTTTAGGCTTAGGAAAGTCCCGCTCACGGCCGCGATGGCGACTATTTGGTATAGCTTCGAAGTCCTGCGTGATCTTGCGAATTGACCCGCGATGGGTTTCGCAGGATCACCGGGCTCGAAGTGGAACCAGAACAATGACCGATCGAATTTCCGGCGAGATCGCAAACCTCAAGAGCGATCGTCGCGCGTTTCTTGCTGCCTGCGGCAAATATTCCGCCACGGTGCCTCCGGTGATGACGGCGCTGCTTTCGACCTCCCTGTCCTCGCCAGCCATCGCCAAGTCGGGCGGCGGCGATACCGGTATCAAGGGCGGCGCCGACATCGGCGCGAAGGGTGCCGACGGGGGGAAGAAGGGCGCCGACGGCGGCAAGACAGGCGGCCACTAGGCCTCCTGTCAGACCCCCTTTTCGCGCGTCCGTGCGCAGCGTCGTTTAAGTCTTAAGGATCACTCGCGCCTATCAAACAGGGTTAACGCATCGTACCGATTGCCGAATTGACGGCGCGGTTCCCGACGGCGAAACTGGCTCGAACCGAACGGAGCAGCTATCATGGAAAGCGAAGAATCCCGGACTGGCCTCAGGAGCGATCGACGCTCTTTCCTCGCGGCTTGCGGCAAGTATTCGGCGACCGTTCCACCTGCCATGACGATCCTGCTGTCGACCTCGCTCTCCTCTCCGGCCATCGCCAAATCCGGCGGGGGCAACAACGGCAAGGGTCATGGCACGAAGGGCAATAACGGTGTCGGTAACGGGATCGACCCCGCGCCCCCGGGCAACCCTCCGATGAATGACGGCCCCGGAAGCTCTCCTGGCAATCCGGGGCGTGGACGGGTAAAGTAGTCATCTCGCGTTAACAGTCCTGCACCCGGCATCAGACCTCGACGCGGGCGACGAGCGGGAATCGTCTGCACCGGGCGACGGCATCGACCAGACCGTGTCGATAGGCCTGTCGCAAACTTCCCTGCCATTCGCGCTCGAGGGATCGGCCGCGCTGTTCTCCGAAGAACGGCAGGAAATCTACGATCTGGACGGCAGCGCCGCCGCCGTCGTGGCGGATCTGGTCGAGCCACAACCTCTTGCCGGACTGTATGACAAGTTCGATACCGGCATGCGAAACGGCACCGGGTGGCTCGATGCCTTCCTGTGCGATCTTTCGGATAAGGGTTTGCTGTCTATCAAGATGGAAACGCGCGGCGCGCATCCCGGCCGGGCGCTGCGTTCGATCCTCCCGTTCGATCGGAGCGCGATAAGCCTCGAAGCTTCGCCGGATTGCAGCGCATGGTTTTCCGCCTGGTCGCATCTGCCTCGATCAGCAGGCGCCCCGCTTCGCGCCGTCGCCGCGCCATGGAGGAAACTCGGAATCGTCACCGTTACCGGGCTTCCAGGCAGGCTCGTTCCCGCCGATCTGTTGCCGGCGGCCTTTCGCTTCCGGGTCGTCGAGGCGGTGCTCGCGACCAGTTCATCGATCGCACTGCATTGCGCCTCGCTCATAATGGGAAACACGCTCGTCCTGCTGCTGGGCGAACCGGGCGCGGGTAAATCGACGCTTGCAATGTGCGCCGCGCGAAGGGAAATGCGCCTCGCGGGGGACGATATCGCGCTGATCGACACCGCGCAGGGCGTAATCCGCCCCCTGCCCCTCCCCCCGACGCTGAAGGAGGGAAGCTGGGATCGCTTCGGCGATGACGCTGGCCCTGCCATCGCCATGCACCGAACCACCCGGCAGGACGGTGTCGAGGTCGGATACCTTCCCCTGCCCGGATACAGCGCGCCGCCTGAAATCGAACGTTGCGTCTTTGTCGCAATCCAGCGCCGACACGAAGGGGCCGCTGCATTGCGGGCTGGCCGCAAGCAGGACTTCCTTCGCAGGTTGTGCGCGGATTCCCGCTCGTCTTCGGGACGTGCTTCGGTGGAAGACATGGACGCCATGATCGCCCTGTTGCAGAAGGGCGACGTGGCTGACCTGACCTATTCCGACGCCAGCGACGCGGCCGACCTGCTGGCCGAACGCCTTGTCCGATAGCGGCGGAAGATTGCTGCTGCTGTGCGCCGCCCTGGCGGGCGAACGACCGGCCGACGACGATTGGCCCGCACTCCTGCCGTTGGCGAACCGACTTCTCGTCACCCCCGCCCTCGCCGCGCTGTTCGACGGCGACAGTCGCATTCCGAGAGACGTGAGGCAGTTCCTAGGGGTCATCGGATCGCGAACGCTCGCCCGCAACACGATGATGCGGGCGCAGCTCGAAGAGGCGGTTGCCGCCCTTCACGCCCGCGGCATCGTACCCCTGCTGTTCAAGGGGGCCGCCGGCCTCGCGGAGGCCGCCCAGCCGGTCGCCGGCCGGCTGTTCTGCGATCTCGACCTGCTGATCGCGGACAACGCCGGGGACGATGCCCGTGGGGCCTTGCAGGACTTAGGCTATTGCGTGCTCAATTCCGCCGGTGGGGAGGCGACATTCTACCGGGAGCGCGATGCCGGGGGGATCGACCTTCATTGCCGCGTTCGCTCGCTGGGCGGGCGACAGCGTTACGCCGACTTCGAAACGCTCAGCACCGAAAGGCAGCTGGGCGCTGGCGTCGTCCGCCTTCCCCTGCCGCTGCTGCAAGCCGCGCTCGTCATCGGACATGACCAGATACAGGAACGCGATTACTGGCGCGGACTGGTCGATCTGCGACACCTGCTCGACCTTCGGACCGTCGTGACCGAAACCGGTGCGCTCGACTACGCGGCGCTGGCGAGGCTGTTCCCCGGCACGACCGCACGCCGCGCACTCGATTGCCAGTTGCTGACGTTGCGCGACCTGTTCGGCGTGCCCCTTCCCGCAGGGTGCGCCCCCGGGCCGGTCGCGCGGCTGCAATCTCGCCGACGCCTCTGGCAAATGGAGCGTCCGCTGTCGCGGGTGCCGCTGACGGCGATCTCGCTGCTCGTGGATCCGCCCGTCGGGGCGGTGGCGCGGGCACAGCGCGGATTGCCACCGCGCAAACGGGCGCAATATGTGCGCCGGATGTTCGCCGCCCAGAAGCCCAACAAGGCCTGACGACGCGGCGGCGCGCTATTCCTCGCCCATCCTGAGCGCCGCGATGAACGCTTCCTGCGGAATGGAGACGTTGCCGTATTCGCGCATCCGGGCCTTGCCCTTCTTCTGTTTTTCCAGCAGCTTCTTCTTGCGCGTGATGTCGCCGCCATAACACTTCGCGGTCACGTCCTTGCGCAGGGCGGCAATGGTCTCGCGGGCGATGATCTTGCCGCCGATGGCCGCCTGGATCGGGATCTTGAACAGGTGTCGCGGAATCAGGTCCTTCAGCCTCTCGCACATGCCGCGCCCGCGTTCCTCGGCAACGGAGCGGTGGACGATCAGCGAGAGCGCATCGACCGGTTCGTTGTTGACCAGGATGTTCATCTTGACGAGATCGCCCTCGCGCAGGCCGATCTGCTCGTAATCGAAGCTGGCGTAACCGCGGCTGATGCTCTTCAGCCGGTCGTAGAAGTCGAACACGACCTCGTTCAGCGGCAATTCGTAGCTGACCTGCGCGCGTCCGCCGACATAGGTCAGGTTCGTCTGGATCCCCCGCCTGTCCTGGCACAGTTTCAGGATCGGGCCGAGATATTCGTCAGGCGTGTAGATCGTCGCCTTGATCCACGGCTCCTCGATCATCTCTATGCGGTTCACGTCGGGCCAGTCGGCGGGATTGTGGATGTCGATCGTCGTCGCAACCTCGTTCTTCGTGTGGCCGAGATGGACCCGGTAAACGACGCTGGGGGCCGTGGTGATAAGGTCCAGATCGTATTCCCGGCTCAGCCGTTCCTGAATGATCTCCAGGTGCAGGAGGCCGAGGAAACCGGCACGAAAGCCGAAGCCCAGCGCGGCGCTCGATTCCATCTCGTAGCTGAAGCTGGCATCGTTCAGACGGAGCTTGCCGATGGATTCGCGCAGTTTCTCGAAATCGGCGGCATCGACCGGGAACAGTCCGCAGAACACCACCGGCTGCACCTCCTTGTACCCTTTCAGCGGGGCGGGCGCGCCGTTCCTCGCCGTGGTGATGGTATCGCCGACACGCGCTTGCTCGACCTCCTTGATCTGCGCCGTGATGAAGCCGATCTCGCCCGGCCCGATCTCGTCCAGATCGCTGCGCTTGGGGCGAAAGCAGCCCACCCGGTCCACCAGGTGCTGCGTGCCGCCCTGCATGAAGCGCACCTCCAGCCCCTTCTTCAACCACCCGTCCATCACCCGCACCAGGATGACGACACCGAGGTACGGATCGTACCAGCTATCCACCAGCATGGCCTTCAACGGCGCGTCCCGATCTCCCGTGGGCGGCGGGATGCGCTTCACGAGCGCTTCCAGCACGTCCTCCACGCCGATGCCCGACTTGGCACTGGTCAGCACGGCGTCCGACGCATCGAGACCGATGATGTCCTCGATCTCTGCCTTGACCTTGTCGGGTTCGGCGGCGGGAAGGTCGATCTTGTTGATGACCGGCACGATTTCGTGATCGTGTTCGATCGACTGATAGACGTTGGCCAGCGTCTGCGCCTCCACGCCCTGCGCCGCGTCCACCACCAGCAGCGCGCCCTCGCAAGCGGCGAGGGAGCGGCTGACCTCGTAGGCGAAATCGACATGGCCGGGCGTATCCATCAGGTTCAGCTCGTAGGTCTTGCCGTCCTTCGCGGTATAGCTCAGGCGCACCGTCTGCGCCTTGATCGTGATCCCCCGCTCGCGCTCGATATCCATGTTGTCGAGCACCTGCTCGCTCATCTCGCGGTCGGTCAGCCCGCCGCATACCTGGATCAGGCGATCGGCCAGCGTGGATTTGCCATGGTCGATATGGGCGATGATGCTGAAATTGCGGATCAGCGACAGGTCGGTACTCATGCGCCGCCATTAGCGGGCCGGATTGCCCCTGTCAGCAGGATTAGCGGCTCAATTGGCCCGCTGCGAGCTGGAGGTGACATCGACCTGCATGAAGCGCGGCGGGCGCTGGGGACCGTGCCGGTCGCTCTGGATCGAGTAATTGCCCGCCGGCAGCGCGGCCAGCGGCATTCCCGCAGCCGCGAGCGCGTAAGGCGAAATGCGGTGGCGCGTGCACAGGCCGTCCGCGCCGTCGCTGACCAGCGGAGTCTCGAACGACAGTCCCTGCGTCGCATCCTGCGAACGGCGCACCTGGCCGACGACGAGCTGCCCCTGCCCCAGATCGAGAACGAGGTCGGTGCCGACGGGAACGTCCAGCAGTCCCTCGATCATCGCCCCGGTGCGCGAAAGGTTGCGCAGCAGCGCCTCGTAGTGATGATCCTCGTGGATGACGCCGATGCGCCGGAACACGGAACGGCGCTCCGACCGGTGCTTGGACGGACCGACGGGTTCGTAGGTGAAATTGCCGTCCTGCAGCTTTTCCATCAGCGTGGCCTGCGGCACCGCGCGCGAGAAGATGAAGCCCTGGACGAGCTTCGCGCCGAGGTTCGCGACCAGCTTGAGCTCGTCCATCGCTTCCACCCCCTCGGCGGTCGTGTCCATGCCGGTCGCCTGGGCGAGGCTGACGATGGCGGTTATGATCGCGGCGTTGGAATTGCTGTCCTCGGTACAGCCGCGCACGAAGCTCTGGTCGATCTTGATCTTGTCGAACGGCGCCTTTTTCAGATAGCCGAGCGAGGAATAGCCGGTGCCGAAATCGTCCAGCGCCAGACGCACGCCGATCTTCTTGAGTTCGCCGAACATCTTCTCGACCGCGTAGGTGTCGCCCATGAACACGCTCTCGGTCACCTCGAGTTCGAGCCGCGCGGGATCGAGACCGGACGCGGCGAGCGCGTTCGACACCGTGCGGGGCAGCTCGTCCGAACTGAACTGCTGCGCCGATACGTTGACGGCGACACCTATGGTATCGGGCCATTCGGCCGCATCCCGGCACGCCTGCTTCATCGCCCATTCGCCGATGGCGACGATGAGGTTGCTGTCTTCGGCGATGGGGATGAAGGTTGCCGGGCTGATATAGCCGCGTTCCGGGTGGTTCCAGCGCATCAGCGCCTCGAATCCGCGAACCTTGTAGGTCTTCGCATCGACGCAGGGCTGGTAATGCATTTCCAGATCACCGCGGGCGAGCGCGTCGCGCAGCTCCTCCTCGATTTCCCGCCGGTCCTGCGCCGAATCCTTGAGGTCGTTCGAATAGAAGCGGTACTGGCCCCTGCCGCCGCCCTTCGCCGCATACAGGGCAAGGTCCGCCGCCTTCACCAGTTCGTCCGGCTCGATCCCGTCATACGGGGCGACGGCGATCCCCACCGACGTTCCGATGATCGCCCGCGACCCTTCGATCGAATAGGGCTGGGAAATCATCTGAATGGTGCGCAGGGCGATATCGCCCAGCTTCCCGCGGTCGTCGACATCGGGCAGGATCAGCTGGAATTCGTCGCCGCCCAGCCGGCCGATCTCGGTTCCCTCGGGCACCACGCGCTCGAGCCGCTGCGAAACCTGTCGCAGCAGCTCATCGCCCGCCGGGTGGCCGAGCGTGTCGTTGACCTGCTTGAAGCGGTCGAGATCCAGCATCATGATCGCGCAGGATCGCTGTTCCACCCGGTATGCGTTGAGCGTCGCGGCCAGCCGCTTGCTCATACGGTGGCGGTTGGAAAGACCGGTGAGCGAATCGTATTCGGCAAGGCGCGAGGACGTGACCTGCTCTTCGTAGGAAGCCGTGATGTCCTTCACGCTTCCTCGATAGCCCAGGAAGTTCTGTTCGCCGTCATAGGCAGGCTTGCCCGAAAGCGCCCACCACACATCCTTGCCCCCGGCGCCGATGAGGCGAACCCGCAGATCGGAAAACTTCGTGCGCGCGCTGATGAGGAAGGAAAACGGCCGAGTCTGTCCTTCGGAATCCTCGTCTGGCCGCGTCTCCACGAGCGTGCCGATCTGTTCGCCGATCACACGGCGGTCCTCGCCGAAACAGGCAATGGCGGAAGGGGAGAGATAAATGAGGCGGTTGTGGGGATCGGTCGCCCACAGCCAGACGGTGCCGGATTGCTCGAAACTGTCGATGATCGACAGCCGCTCGCTGTCGGACAGCGACGTAAGCCCGGCCGCGGTCGCCTCCGCATCGGGCACGCGAACCGGATCGGTGCGCTGCGCGCCGAATGTCCTGAACATGCCGCGAACGTCCATGGGGTTTACCGTCGTCCTTCACCGCCGGGCCGGCGCGCCGGGGCGGCGGGCCAATTCCAGCGATTTCCTAACGATACAGCCTTACCAAACCCTAAAGACTCCCCTCTCGCGCTCATGCCTGCGCGCGGGCCGGCTCCACGTTTTGCGCCTGTGCCTGGAGGGCGGCCGGAAGCTGGATCGCGGCGATGCCGCCCTTGTGGTCCCGCGACAGGGGAACAGCGAACTCCACGCCCATCCGATCGTCCTCGCTCCAGCGGGCCGTGCAGGTAACGGCATGTTCCTGGGAGATATGGACTTTGAAGATGGTCCCCTTGGGCACGTTCCAAAGCCCTTCGATCAGCGCGCCGGTGACGGAAAGGTTGCGGATGGTGCCGTTGTAGAGTTGCCCCTGGTGGTCGAGCACCACCTTGCGCAGCATCGTGTTGCGCGGCGCCCGCGAGGATTGTGGTCCGCGCGCCACGGCGGCGAGACCCGAGGAAAGCAACTCGCTGGCCTTGTCGAAACTCAGCGGTCGTTCGTAGATGAAGCCCTGCACGTGACTGCATCCGTGCATCCGCACCAGATCCAGCTCGTCCAGCGTCTCCACGCCCTCCGCCGTCGTATCCATGCCCAGGGCATGGGCCAGGCTGGTGATCGAGGCGATGATGGCGCGGTTGCGGCTGCCCTCCTCCGTCGCCCCGCGCACGAAGCTCTGGTCGATCTTGATCTTGTCGAACGGCGCCTTCTTCAGATAGCCGAGCGAGGAATATCCGGTACCGAAATCGTCGAGCGCCAGACGCACGCCGATGCCCTTCAGCGCTGCGAACATCGCGTCGGTGCCCGCATCGTCGTTCAGGAACACGCTCTCGGTAATTTCCAGCTCCAGCCGCGATGGATCGATCCCCGCGCGCGATACGGCGCCGGTGACGATGGCCGGCAATTGCGGGTTCGAAAACTGGATGGGCGATACGTTCACCGCCACGCGCACGCTTTCGGGCCAGTTGGCGACATCTTCGCAGGCCTGCCGCAACGCCCAGTCGCCCATCTGCTGGATCAGGCCAGTTTCTTCGGCGCTTTCGATGAACAGGTTCGGCGGGATCCACCCCTTTACCGGATGATGCCAGCGCATCAGCGCCTCGAACCCGGCGATCTGCTCGCTCGCGCTGGCGACCACGGGTTGATAGAACAGTTGCAATTCACCCTTGGCGATGGCGTCGCGCAGATCGCCTTCCATCTCGGCTCGCGCCTCGGCATCGGCGTGCAGGTCGGTGGCGTAGAAATGGTATCGCCCGCGCCCGCCGTCCTTTGCCGCGTAAAGGGCGAGGTCGGCGTTGCGGATCAGTTCCTCGCTCGTGGTGCCGTGATCGGGCGACAGGGCGATGCCGACGCTCGCGCCGATGGTCACGCGGTTGCCGTCGATCGAATAGGGCTGCGACAGGGAGTGGATGATCTCCTGGCCCAGTTCCGCCAGAACCTTGCGTCCCACGCGGGTGGGCACGATGACCTTGAATTCGTCCCCGCCGAGTCGGCCGACCTGCCCGCGCTTGGCCACCGCGCGTTCGAGTCGCTGCGCGACCTGCTTGAGAAGTTCGTCGCCAACCGGGTGGCCCAGCGTATCGTTGACCTGCTTGAACCGGTCGAGATCCAGCAGCATCACCGCGCACGCACGATTGGCTTCCTGTGGCGCCCCGAGGATGGTTTCGAGGCTGCGTGACATGTGGAAACGGTTGGCGAGGCCGGTGAGCGAATCGTAATGCGCCAGCCGGCTGGCGTTTTCCTGGCTGCGCTTGCGTTCGGTGAGATCGGTGCCCGACCCGCGGAAACCGACGAAATTGTCGAACCGGTCATAGATCGGCCGACCCGAGACCGACCACCAGCGTTCCTCGTCGGCGATGGCGGCGCGCACCGCCAGTTCGGAGAAGGCGGAGCGGGCGGACAGGTGGAACATCAGCGTGCGCTCCCCCTCGCGGCCCGTATCGCCCATGTCGAACAGCGCCGTCAGCGGCCTGCCGATCGTCTCGTCTTGTGCCGCCCCGATGGCATCGGCAACCGCCGGCGAAACATAGGTCAGTTGCGAGCGACGGTCGGTTTCCCAGAACCAGCCTTGTCCCGTTTCCTCGTAATCGGCGAGAATGTCCTGCGCGCGGGTGCGGATGCGTTCCTGGGCGTCGCGCCAGGCATTCTCGCGCTCTTCCTGCGCCAGTTCCTCCCGGCTGACCAGCACGGCGGCAATCAGCCCGACAAGCATCGCGACGATCCCGACAAGCGATGCGTGCGAAATGCCGGCCGCGCTCCAGATGGCGATGAAGGCGGCGAACATGACCCCCGGCTGGCGGCGCAGATAGACCGCCGCGAGACCCGACACGCAGACCATCGCCGCCAGGGCGATGTCCCACTCCAGCCCGGCCCGGTGCGCCCAGCGCGTCATGGCGACGCCGAACAGGAACAACGGCAGGACGATCGCGAGCGCCGTGGCCATGCTCTTGCCCAGGGCCGTGCGGTCCATCGCTTCGTCGTGAACCCGGCGCAGGCACGAAACGCCTCCGATCGACAGGACGAACATCGCCACGGTCGGCCATGACGGAGCTCTTGTCGCGACCGCCAGGGCGGCCCCGATCGACGCGAGCATCGCCAGGATCAGATACGGCCAGCGCGCCGGGAACCACTGCCCCTTCACGAAGGGCGCATCGTCCGGTTCGAGAGATCGCTCGCCGGCGGAATCGCGGCGTTGCTTCTGTCGCCTGTCGGCACGCAGCGGCCGCTTCGCGCGGACCCGTGGCGATGCGGCCATGTCACCGGGCGGGGAGGCACCGCCGGGCACCTCGCGCGGCGGGTCGGCATCGCCGGAAGGCGCGCGGATACGTGTCGACTGGTCCACTTCTCCGGTGGGTGTGTCACGGGCCGCCTTCATGATCCGCCCATGCCCCAATCGCGTTTGAAAAACCGTTAATCGCCAAGCCGTTCGCCGTAATATGGGACAGGCATGTTGCCGCGACCCCGCATTTCTCTACAACCCAGAGCCAGGAGGGGAGCGAGCCTGTGCGACACATTGCCATCATCGGATCAGGGCCGGCAGGCTATTACACGGCGGAAGCGGCGCAAAAGGCGTTCGCTAACGACGTGCGCATCGACATTTTCGATACGCTTCCCGTCCCCTATGGCCTGATCCGCACCGGCGTCGCGCCCGATCACCAGTCGATCAAGGGTGTCGCTCGCCGATACGAGAAAGTGGCGCTGACGGACAATGTCCGCTTCGTCGGCAATCTCACCATCGGGAAGGATATCTCGATCGAGGAGTTGCGCGAGCTTTACGACGCGGTGGTCCTCGCAACCGGCGCGCCGAAGGACAGGTCGCTCGATATCCCCGGAAGCGATCTCGCCAACGTGTTCGGCAGCGCGGCCTTCGTGGGCTGGTACAACGGCCATCCGCAATTCGCCGGCCTCGACCCCGATCTCTCGGGCGATACCGCGGTGGTGATCGGAATGGGCAACGTCGCCCTCGACGTCGCGCGCATTCTCGCCAAGACCACGCGCGAGTTCGAGGGAAGCGACATCGTCGGACATGCCTGGGACGCGCTGAAGGCCTCGCGGATCAAGCGCATCGTGATCCTCGGGCGGCGCGGGCCGCACCAGATCAGCATGACGCCCAAGGAACTGGGCGAGCTGGGGGAGCTGGAGCGTGCCGTTCCTCGGGTCGATCCGGCAGACCTCCCGGCAGACGAGGAGGATGCGCTGCTCGAACCCGGTCTGCGCAAGTCGGTCGCTCTCGTCCGCCAGTTCGCCGACATTGCCGAACACGTTCGCGCGCAAAAGCGTATCGTTATCGAGTTCGCCTTCTTCGCCCAGCCGAAGGCGTTCGAAGGCGAGAACCGGATCGAGGCGATCGAGGTCGAACGCACCGTCATCGAGAAGGGGCGAGCCATCGGAACAGGGCAGACCAAGCGCATTCCGGCGCAACTCGCCGTTACCTGCATCGGCTATCGCACCGCGCCGATACCGGGTGTTCCGTTCGACGAGCGGCAGGGCCGCTTTGCCAACGAGGACGGACGCATCCTGCCCGGCCTCTACTGCGTCGGCTGGGCCCGGCGCGGACCGTCGGGCACCATCGGCACCAACCGCCCGGACGGATATGCGCTGGTCGACAAGATCGCCGAGGACATGGAGGCAGGCGCATTCGGTCCGGCCCGTCGCAAGGGGCGCGAAGGCTTCGATGCGCTGGCAGCCGAACGCGGTCTCGACATCGTGACCTTCCGCGACTGGAAGCGGATCGAGGAAGCGGAGGAGGCCGCCGCGCGCGAGGGCGCCCCGCGCGAGAAGTTCGTCGATATCGAGGCGATGATCCGGGCGCGCGACTAGATACGCGCCTTTCGCGTCACACCCGCATCGGCATCAGCACGTAGAGCGCCGGGCTGGATTCATCCTTGCGGATCAGCGTTGGCGCGCCCGCGTCGGCGAAGTGGAGTTCCACCGTATCGCTGTCGATCTGGTGAAGGATGTCCTTCAGATAGCTGGCGTTGAAGCCGATCTCCAGCGCTTCGGCGCTGTATTCGCCGGGCACTTCCTCGGTCGCGTTGCCGTTGTCGGGGCTGGTGACGGTCAGCGTCACCCTGTCGCTATCCAGCCCCATCTTGACCGCGCGCGTCTTTTCCGTGGCAATGGTCGCCACGCGGTCCACGCCGGCGAAGAAGGTCTTGGGATCGACCTTCAGCAACTTGTCGTTGCCCGTCGGGATGACGCGGCTGTAATCGGGAAAGGTTCCGTCGATCAGCTTGCTGGTGAGGACGACGCCGCCCTCCCCGCCAAGCGTGAAGCGGATCTTGGAGGGCGACAGGTCGATGGCGACATTGCCCTCCATCGCTTCTTCCAGCAGCTTGCGCAGTTCCCCCACCGCCTTTCGCGGCACGATCACGTCGGGCATTCCGTCGGCCCCCGCGGGCCGGTCGAGCGTGAAGCGGGCGAGGCGATGCCCGTCGGTCGCCGCGGCCTTCAGCACCGGCTTGTCGTCTTCCGCCACGTGCAGGAAGATGCCGTTCAGATAGTAGCGCGTTTCCTCGGTGGAGATGGCGAAGCGGGTGCGGTCGATCAGTTCGGCGAGCGTCGCGGCCGGCAGTTCGAAACTCGTCGGCAGATCGCCTTCGACGATCACCGGGAAATCATCGCGCGGCAGGGTCGGCAATTGGAAGCGACTGCGACCGGCCTTGACCACCATGCGGTTCTCGCTCGTTTCGAGAGCGATCTCGCTGCCATCGGGGAGCTTGCGGGCAATGTCGAACAACAGGTGCGCCGATACGGTGATGGCGCCCGCATCCCCGACCGTGTTTGCTTCGAGGCTTTCCACGACCTGCAGATCGAGATCGGTCGCCATCACCTTGATCCGCCCGCTCTCGTCCGCCTCGATCAGGACGTTGGAAAGGATGGGGATGGTGTTGCGGCGCTCCACCACCGACTGAACGTGGGACAGGCAACGCAGCAGCTTGGCGCGTTCGATGGTGGCCTTCATGGCAAATCTTCCCCTTTCGCGCGCCGCAGCGGACCGGGAACCCCCGGAATCGCCCGCCGGCGCCGGTCAATTGCCCGATCACCCTTAGCAAGGGGCGGCTTGCGGGCAAGGATTCGGAAGGGCACAGCCCGATTCCTTGGGGAAAAGTTAGGAAAAACCGGCGAGGGCGCCGCCCGCCCCTACCCCAGCATCGCCATGCCGCCGTTCACGTGAAGCACCTGCCCGGTCACGTAGCCCGCTTCCTTCGATGCAAGGTAGGTCACCGCCGCGCCGATATCGTCGCCATCGCCCATGCGGCCCATCGGGATGCGGGCGTTGATGGTGTCCTTCTGCCGATCGTCGAGATCGTGCGTCATGGCGGAACGAATGAAGCCCGGAGCGACGCAGTTCACGGTGATCCCGCGCGCGGCGAGTTCCTGAGCCATCGAGCGCGACATGCCGACGAGGCCGGCCTTCGCGGCGGTGTAGTTCATCTGTCCGGGATTGCCGGTGGCGCCCACTACGCTGGTGATGTTGATGACGCGACCGAAGCGGGCCTTCATCATCGGCCGCGCGCTGGCGCGCATCAGGCGGAAGGCCGCCTCGAGATTGACCTTGATGACATCGTCCCACTCCTCGTCCTTCATCCGCATCAGCAGGTTGTCGCGGGTGATGCCGGCATTGTTGACGAGGATATCGAGCCCGCCCAGCGTATCGATCGCGGCGGGCACCAGTTCCTCGACCTGCGTGGTGTTCGACAGGTCGCAGGTGATTTCCACATGGTCGCCGCCGACCTCCTCGATCAGTTCCTCGCGAAAGGAACGCAGCTTGCCCGGGTTGGAACCGGACAGGGCCAGCCGCGCGCCCTGCCCCGCCAGCGCTCTGGCGATGGAGGAGCCGATGCCGCCGCTGGCACCCGTCACCAGCGCGGTCATTCCGGAAAGGTCGAACATCATGCGCATCCTTTTCGTGTTATCGCAGAACCGGCCCGCTGTTGCGCGGGGCGGACAGGGGCGTCAACTCACTCGCCCTGCAATCCCTGGAATTCCCGGCGGCCCAGCCGTTGCAACGCCATGAAGCCCAGCAGCACGCCGACCTTTTCCGCCGTCGCCTCGTCCGAACCGATGCCGGTGCCGGTAACGAAGGCGCCAAGCGTCATCGCGTCCCCGCCCGAAATGCCGGAATTGCCGTCGCCCGACGCCATGCCGTTCATCAGGCCGCGCTCGATGATGCCCCACAGGCGGGAACGGTCACCCTTGGCCAGCGCCTCGTCGACATTGCCGAGCTGCGCCTCGCTCAGTTCGCCCGAATTGCGGTAGGCGGCCTCGCTCACGCGGCCCAGTTCGTAGAAGGCGGCGTACATCGCCTCCTCCTGCGTCCAGCCGTTTCCGTCGACGCACGATTCGACCGCCTGCATCACGATGCCGGCCAGTTCGCCGTCGGCCTCGTCGCTCTCGCCCGCGAAGCCTGCCTCGTCCGCCAACGCGTCGAGGCGGGCGTCCTGTTCCCCGGTATAGGCGCCGGCCATGCAGCCCAGCGCCTTGCCCTGCGCCGCCACGGGTGCGCTCGCGGGGGGCATGGCCATCGCCAGCAGCGTCACGCCGGCAAGCGCGGCCCCGCGCATTACCCGATGTCCTTGGCGAGCGTTTCGATGTCCTCCATGCCGACGACGCTGGTGACGGTCACTTCGGGCACGATCTTGCGGATCATCGGACCAAGCACCTTGCCGCCCAGTTCGACGAAGTGGTCGATGCCGGCCTGGTGCATCTCCAGCACGCTCTCGCGCCAGCGCACGCGGCCGGTGATCTGCTGGATCAGCAGATCCTTCTCCGTCGCGGCATCGGTCACGGCCCTTGCCGTGACATTGGCATAGACCGGCAGGCGGAAGGCGTTGGGCGGCGTATCGTTCAGCGCGAATTGCATGCGCTGGGCGGCGGGCTGCATCAGCGTGCAGTGGAAGGGGGCGGAAACCGGCAGCTTCACCGCCTTCTTGACGCCGAACTCCTTTGCCATCTCCACCGCGCGGTTGATCGCTTCCATGTGGCCGGAGAGCACGACCTGGCCGGGATCGTTGTCATTGGCGACCTCGCATACCTGCCCTTCCGCGGCCGCCTCGGCCAGCGCCTGCGCCTTTTCGAGATCGGCTCCGAGCAACGCGCACATCGCGCCCAGGCCGATGGGGACCGCGTCCTGCATGGCGATGCCGCGCGTGCGCAGCAGCTTGGCGGTATCGGTGAGGCTGAAGGCGCCGACGCTGGCGAGCGCGCTGTATTCGCCCAGCGAGTGACCGGCGACCGCTTCCCCCTTCTGTGCGATGTCGACGCCGCCGTCCTCCAGCACGCGCACGACCGCCATCGAATTGGCCATGATGGCGGGCTGGGCGTTGGTCGTCATCGTCAGCTCGGATTCGGGCCCCTCTGCCATGAGCTGTCCCAGCTTCTGCGACAGGGCATCGTCGACTTCGGCGAAGACGTCGCGCGCGACGTTGCTGGCTTCGGCGAGTTCGGTGCCCATGCCGACTTTCTGGCTGCCCTGTCCGGGAAAAACGAATCCGATCATGAAAATCTCCAGTTGCAACCCGAGCGCCGGGATTGGCGCTGCAAGGGCATGTCGCCCTACGACCTATGCCTCCGATGCCCCCTCCGCAACCGCCGACGCCCTGCCGAAGGGGACGAGCGCATTGGCCGCATCGTGCCCGATATCGGCCCGGCCGAGATAGGGAATGCCCGCTTTCGCGCACCAGTGCCGGGCGATTTCATCCGCTTCCATGCCGAAGGGCCGGTCGTTTTCCGGCACGGCGGTGATGCGGCCAAGGCGAAGGCCGGCCACCCCGGACAGATGCTGGGTCACATGGAAGAACAGGCGGTCCACCGCGTAGAGATGCTCGGCCACCTCTTCCACCAGCACGACGTGCCCGGCGAGGTCGGGCATCAGGTCGGTGCCGACGAGCATGGCGAGGGTCATCAGGTTGAACGCCGCCGCGGGCCGCTCGTCCAGGCCGGCCTCTAGCGGCACCGCCGCGCCGGTGAGAAGGCGCAGCACCCGGCGCATCGCATCCGCGCCGCCCTCGCGCTTGATATCGCCGAGCAGCGGGCCGTGGACGGGGCGGCCGATACCGTGGCGGTAGAGCGCGCCGAGCATGGTGCCCGCATCGGAATAGCCGACATAGACCTTCTCCCGCGCTGCCTCGCCGAGCCGGGTCATGGCCTCCGCTGCGATGCGGCAAGCGCCATATCCGCCCATTCCGAACCACACCGCGTCGTTGGCGGGATCGTTGGCGAGATCGACGAAGGCATCGCGGCGCGTCGCATCGTCGCCCGCGAAATGACCGGTCTCAAGGAAGCATTGCGGATGGAAGACGAGCTCTGCGGCGGGGAACTCCGCCGCCGCCAGCTCCTCGACACGCTCCGCCCGGGCGCGGCGAAGCGGTTTTCCGGGGCAGCAGATGGCGATGCGGGTGGTCATGCGGCCAGTGCGATAGCCAAGCGCTTCACAAAGCGCCACCGGCGGCATAGGTCCGTCCCCATGAGCAAGCGCAACACCGTGACCGCCCATCCCTATTTCTTCTGCGGCATCGGCGGATCGGGGATGCTCCCCCTCGCCACGATCGTGAAGGGGCTGGGGGGCGAGGTCGCCGGATCGGATCGCAGTTTCGATCAGGGGCGCACGCCGGAAAAATTCGCCTGGCTGGAGCGCGCCGGGTTCGATCTCTACCCGCAGGACGGCAGCGGAATCACCTCGGGCGAGCAGGTGCTGATCGCCAGTGCCGCGATCGAGGACAGCGTGCCCGAGGTCGCCCGCGCGAAGGAACTGGGCTGCGAGCGCCTGACCCGCGCCGAACTGCTCGCCCGCCTGTTCAACGCCGCGCCGCATTCCGTCGCCGTGGGCGGAACCAGCGGCAAATCGACCACGACCGCCATGCTTGGCTGGATCATGCAGCGCGCCGGACGTGCGCCGACAATCATGAACGGTGCCGTCATGAAGAATTTCGTGACCGACGATCAGCCCTTCGCCAGCGCGGTCGTGGGCGGCGGCGACACCTTCGTCAGCGAGGTTGACGAAAGCGACGGTTCGATCGCTCTCTACCGGCCCGAAGTCGCCCTGCTGCTCAATGTCAGTCTCGACCACAAGAGCATGCACGAACTACGCGGCCTGTTCGGCGATTTCCTTGGGGCGGCGAAGCGCGCCGTGGTCAATTTCGACGATAGCGAAGCGCGTGACCTGGCGGCGCGCTGCGACAGCGTGACAGGGTTCGGGATCGATCATCCGGACGCGGCCCTCGGCGTGGAGCCGGGCACCATCGAGGATGACCGCGACGGCATAGGCGCGCTGCTGGTGGACCGGCGCGACGGGGTCGGCCATTCGCTGCGTCTCCCCATGCCCGGACGCCACAACCTGTCGAACGCTCTCGCCGCCATCGCGGCCGCGAATGCCGCCAGAGTGGCGGTGCACGACGCCGCGATGGCTCTAGCCAGCTTCGCCGGCCTGGCCCGCCGGTTCGATGTCGTCGGAACGAGCGAGAACGGCATCACCGTGATCGACGATTTCGGTCACAACCCCGAAAAGGCCCGCGCGACGCTCAGGACGCTCAAGGCGCACGAAGGCCGGGTCGTCGCCTTCTTCCAGCCCCACGGTTACGGTCCGTTGCGACAGATGGGCGAGGAACTGGCCGAAACCATCGCCGCGGAACTGGACGCGCGCGACGTCGCCATACTGTGCGATCCAGTCTATTTCGGCGGGACGGTCGATCGTTCCCAGGGTTCCGAGCGGATCGTTCACCTTATCCGGCAAGCTGGCGGACACGCCGAATATATCGCCGAGCGCGAGGCGGTGGCCGATCGTATCGCAACCTTCGCCCGGCCCGGAGATCGCGTCGTGGTGATGGGCGCGCGCGACGATACGCTGACGACTTTCGCGCGAAATCTGCTGGAGCGCCTCCGAAACGAGGCGGACTAAGCCTTTGGCAACATTCTCCCGCTATGCCTTGCGCCCATCCGATCGTCGCAGAGCCGGGAGCCAGTCTTGCAGAAATCGTACCGCACCGGCGGCGTGGGAATGCTGCCCGCCGCGCCGGGCACCTACCTGGTCCATGCCTATTTCGACGATAACCAGGTCGATCTCGTGAAGATCGTCGTGGTCGGCTGGCAGGTTTCGCCGGATAGGCGACTTGTTCCGCTGGTGATCGATCCGCGCGCCACTGACGAGGAACCGTGGTTCGTCATTCACCCCTGCGGCCGCGTCGAATCCCATGACGGGCGCGGATGGGTCGACGTGGACGACTGGATCGACGAGGAAAAGCGCAACCGGCGCGAAGCCGCCTGACACGCGGGCAAGCTAGTGCGCGGCCTCCGCCTCGCCCGCCTCGTCGCCGTGGCCCAGCCCCAGCACCTTGTGGATCACGAACACCAGCAGCGCGCCCAGCGTCAGCCCGACCACGGCGGAGCTCGCCGCATAGGTCGCCCAGCCCAGGATGCCTCCCGCCGCTTCCTCGACCGAATGTTCCAGGTCGTGCGCGACATGCGTCAGCGCGCCGATGCCGAGCTCTTCCAGCCCGTGCAGGATGATGCCGCCGCCCACCCACAGCATCGCGATGGTGCCGATGAAGGACAGCGCCGTCAGCAGTTTCGGCATGGCGGCCAGCAGGAAGCGGCCGAAGCCCCGCGCCGCGCTCGAGGATTTCTTCGACAGGTGCAGGCCGATATCATCCATCTTCACGATGATCCCCACCGCACCGTAAACGAACACCGTCACCGCCGCACCCACCAGCGCCAGAACGATGGCGCGGGTCAGCAGCGTCTCCGTGGCGACCTCGCTGAGCGTGATGGCCATGATCTCGGCCGACAGGATCAGGTCGGTGCGAATGGCGCCCGCGGTACGCTCCTTCTCGAACTGTTCGGGATCGTCGATCGTATCCTCGACCGTCTTGCCGTGCTTGGCCCCGCCCAGCTTCTCGATCACCTTTTCCGCCCCTTCGTAGGAAAGGTAAGCGCCTCCGCACATCAGGATGGGGATGATCGCCCAGGGCAGGAACTCGCTCAGTAGCAGCGCGCCGGGCAGCAATATCAGCAACTTGTTCTTCAGGCTGCCCTTGGTGATGTTCCAGATCAGCGGCAATTCGCGCGCCGGCGAAAGGCCGGTGACGTAGCTGGGCGTCACTGCCGCATCGTCGATCACCACGCCCGCCGTCTTCGATCCGGCGCGGCTGGCAGCGACGCCCACATCGTCGAGCGAGGAGGATGCCGCGCGCGCGATAACGGCCACGTCGTCCAGCAGAGCGGTCAATCCGGCGGGCATGGGTCGGTATCCTCCTGTCCGACAAGGCGTTAGGGCCATGACCGCGACGGTGGCAAGTCCTCTCCCGCCCGCCATCCCCGCTTGCAATCCGCGCGCACCGCGCTATGTGCGCCCCTTCCCCGCCGGCGGCCCAGCCCGCACGGGGAAACCCGAGAAAGCCGGAGGGGCCCCCGCGATCCGCGCGGACAAGCCAGCGATCGGCATGAACATGGAAGGAAATGCACATGGCTCTGTACGAGCATGTCTTCCTCGCGCGTCAGGATCTGAGCCAGGCTCAGGTCGATGCGCTTGCCGCTGCCGCCACGGACATCGTGGAAGCGAATGACGGCAAGGTCGTCAAGACCGAGACCTGGGGCCTGAAGAGCCTCGCCTACAAGATCGACCGCAACCGCAAGGCGCACTTCGTCATGCTCAACATCGAGGGGCCCGGCTCCCTGGTGGCCGAGCTGGAGCGCCAGAACGCCATCAACGAGGACGTGATCCGCTGGCTCACCATTGCCGTGGAAGAGCACGAGGATGGTCCGTCCGCCATGATGCGCAAGAACGACCGCGACAAGAAGCGTCGCTCCGACCGCGAGGATCGTAACTGATGGCCCGTCCGTTCTATCGCCGCCGCAAGTCCTGCCCGTTCTCCGGCCCGGACGCCCCCACGATCGATTACAAGGACGTGCGCCTGTTGCAGGGCTTCATGTCCGAACGCGGCAAGATCGTGCCCAGCCGCATCACCGCCGTTTCCGCCAAGAAGCAGCGTGAACTGGCCAAGGCCATCAAGCGCGCCCGTCACCTGGGCCTGCTGCCCTACCTCGTGAAGTAAGGGAGGACGAAGTCATGGATATCATCCTCCTCGAACGTATCGAGAAGCTCGGCACCATCGGCGACGTCGTCGCCGTGAAGGACGGCTATGCCCGCAACTTCCTGCTGCCGCAGAAGAAGGCGCTGCGCGCCAACGAGGCGAACCGCAAGGTGTTCGAAGCCAATCGCGAGCGGCTGGAAGCGGAAAACGCCGAACGCCGGGCCGAGGCCGAGAAGGCCGGCGGGAAGGTCGACGGCGAACAGATCGTGCTGATCCGCGCCGCCTCCAACACCGGCCAGCTCTACGGTTCGGTGAACGTGCGCGACGTTGCCGCCGCGCTCGCCGACAAGGGCCACGACATCGACAAGAAGCAGGTCATCATGGGCGCGCCCATCAAGACGATCGGCATGTTCGACGTGACCGTCGCGCTGCACCCGGAGGTTCACGTCACGGTGAAGGCGAACGTCGCCCGTTCCGAGGACGAGGCCGAACTGCAGAGCCAGGGCGTCGACGTCATCGCGCAGATGAACGAGGAAGAGGCCGCCGAAACCGGGGGCTTCACCGAGGAACTCGATCCCAATCGCGAACTCGGGGAACTGCCCCCGGTCCAGCCGATCGACGCGGACGGCAATCCGATCGAGACCCCCGCCGACGGGCAGGAGGCCAGCGACATGCAGGCCGTCGCCGAAGACGGGGACGCGAACGGCTAGAACCGGACGCTTCCGTGAAACGCCGAAGGGCGCCGCCGGCGACGGCGGCGCCCTTTTTCGCGCGCGCGTGGCGGGGAAGGCGCCGTTTCACCGATTGTTCTCACCTGACTGGTCAGTCGCGTTCCGTGAAGGTGCCCTCGATGGTCGCCGCGTCCTGTTCCTCGCCGGGTCGTGTCCGGCCACCGAAAAGGCGGCGCTGCATGTCCGCCCCGGCCGATGCAGCGAGGCGGGTGGCGAGAAGGCGGCAGGCCCATGCAGCCAGCGCCAGCACCCCGAACAGCGCAAGCGTATTCCATGCGCCCGTCAGCAGCGCCGCCAGCGTGGCGACCGGAACGATACCCACGCCAAGCAGCACCAGACCGACGATCACCGCCAGCAGCCCCCACTCGTCATAGGTGAAGGCGAGCGACCAGACCCACAGGATCGCGCCGAACATGAAGGACGCCAGCACCGCGCCTGCCGCGCCGTAGCCGCGCCAGTGCTTCACCAGCGCGGTCGGCACCAGCACGGCCCCCGCGAGCGCCAGTGCGCCAAGCGTGATCACCGGCATGTGGGCCAGCGCCATCACGCTTAGTTCCGCCACGCCGAACAGCAGCAGCACCGGCACCGCGACCAGCACGCCCAGTACCAGCGTGCCGCAGGCGAGCGCGCCGTACCCCGTCATGCGCAAATCGATCCGGACCGGTCCGCGCGTCATCGGACGCCCGCCGCCGCGACGCGGGCCCGGCGGGCCAGGCGCACGGGCGGATGGAGGAGCATCACCGCCCTTATCGCTCCAGCAGGAAGTCGCGGATCGCCCGGCCGAGCTGCGGTTTGGTAACGCAGCCCATATGAGTTCCGGGCACCTCCTCCATCCGCGCATCGGGCAGCGCGGCGGTCAGCTCTTCGGGCGAGCCGTTGTCGCGGTCCTCCTCGCCGATCAGAACGAGCGTCGGCATGGTCAGCTTCGCCAGGTCGGCAAGGTCGATGCCCTCCACGCCCCGCGTCAGCAGCAGCCGCGCGGCGGTGCGGTCTATGCCGCTGGTCTTGAGGAAGCTTCTTGCGAAATAGGCCGGATCGCCGCGCCCGATCGTGTCGAAGCGGTCGATCATGTCGACGAAGAAGGCGGCGCGGCTGTCCCAGTTGCTCAGCCCCTCTATGCCCATGCCGCCCAGCACCAGCCTGCGCGGGGCCAGACCCTCGACCACCGCGCTGAGCGCCGTTCGCGCGCCGAGCGAAAAGCCCACGAGGTCGAACTCCGCAAGGCCCAGTGCGGAAACGATGTGCCGCGCATCGCGCACCAGTACGCCGGGAGAGTAGGCCGCGGGGTCCGTCGGTGCGTCGCTCTCCCCATGAACGCGCCAGTCGGGCATGATCGCCGCGAACCCCGCCTCGACCAGCAGGGCGGCATGGCCGTAGCGTATCCAGTTCGTCTCGGCGCTGGAAAACAGCCCATGCAGCATCAGGACCGGGCGGCCCTCCCCCAACCGGTGCACGGCGATCCGCGCACCGTCCGGCGCGGTGACGAATTGGGTCCGCGTCTCGCCCATCGCAGCGGCCGCCCTAACGGAAGTTGCAGACCGTGCCGGCCCACAGCGTCTCGACGCGGGCATCGTCGCCCTCGCCCGAGAACAGGCCGGAGATCAGCGGCCCCCCTTCCTGGCCGATGGTGAACTCCTCTCCGAGCGTGCTGCCTTCGACCAGCGAAACCCCGGGATCGGCGACCATTTCCGCGCGCGACAATTCGGGCACGTAGGGCTCGCGCGCGGCGTAGCCGGCGAACTCGCCGTCCTGGAAGTAGAGCGTGATGCCGTCATACTCGGTCGTCGCCAGCGGCCCGGCCGGACAATCGGCGTTGTCGGCCCGCCCCGTGACCTCGCCCAGCACCGTGGCCAGCGTCGTTTCCGTGGCGTCGCGCAGAGAGCCGAAGGGCGCCGACAACCTTTCGAAACCGCCCTGCGCGGGCACGACGATGCCGTTCGCCTCCAGATCGAGTGTCGCCTCGTCGGCGGGAACGGTCGGTTCCTCGAAGGCCTGCTGGTTGGCGGTCCCGTCGGGATCGGCTTCCTGAGAACAGCCCGCTGCGAGCAGAAGGGCGGGAATGGCGAGAACGAGAGTTGCGCGCATGGTGTTTTGTCTTCCGTCAGATCGTCGCGGCCAGGCGGCCGCCTCGCCTCCAGCCTATCGCCCCCGGGCCAGGAACGCCACCGGTGGCGGCGGGGCGCGGTCGGTCAGCCTTTCCTGAGATGCTTGCGGCCCAGCAATTCGGCGATCTGGACGGCATTGAGCGCCGCCCCCTTGCGCAGATTGTCGCTCACGCACCACAGCGTCAGCCCGTTTTCCACCGTCGGGTCTTCCCTTACCCGGCTGATATAGGTGGCCCCGTCGCCCGCGCATTCGACGGGCGTGACGTATCCGCCGTCCTCGCGCTTGTCGACGAGCATGCAGCCGGGCGCCTCGCGCAGGATATCCATCGCCTCGCTCGCGGAGATCTCCTCCTCGAACTCGATGTTGATGGCCTCGGAATGGCCGACGAACACCGGCACCCGCACGCAGGTCGCGTTCAGCTTGATCGCCGGATCGAGGATCTTCTTCGTCTCGACCACCATCTTCCATTCTTCCTTGGTGGAGCCGTCATCCATGAACACGTCGATATGCGGGATGACGTTGAAGGCGATCTGCTTGGAGAACTTCGACGGTTCGACCGGATCGCCGACGAAGATGGCGCGGCTCTGCTCGAACAGCTCGTCCATTCCCGCCTTGCCGGCGCCCGATACCGACTGGTAGGTCGATACCACGACGCGCTTGATCCGCGCCGCGTCGTGCAGGGGCTTGAGAGCGACGACCAGCTGCGCGGTGGAGCAATTGGGGTTGGCGATGATGTTGCGCCTGGCGTAGCCATCGATCGCGTCCGGGTTCACCTCGGGCACGATCAGCGGCACGTCCGGGTCCATGCGATAGAGCGAGCTGTTGTCGATGACGACGCAGCCCGCCTTCGCGGCCTTCGGCGCGTATTCCTTGGCGGGACCGCTGCCCGCGGCGAACAGGGCGATGTCCCACCCGGAGAAATCGAAATGCCCGATATTCTTGCATTTCACCATCCGCCCCGAATCGCCGACCTCTATCTCGGTGCCGGTCGAACGGCCGCTGGCGACCGCGGCGATCTCGTCCATTGGAAATTCCCGCTCCGCCAGGATGGCGAGCATCTCGCGCCCGACATTCCCGGTCGCTCCGACCACGGCCACGCGGTAACCCATATTCCTGCAACTCCTCGCTCGTTCGGGCGCCGACCTAGGGCGCACTGGCACAGGTCGCAAGCGTTCCCTCGTGCGCGATCCGACCTGCTAGACGATCCCGAAGAAATGGATGACGAGAACGATGGCGGAGGCGACCGCGCCGATCAGCCCCACCAGCGAGACCCAGCGCTGCCCGGCATCCTTGCGGATGGACAGCCAGTTGACCAGCGCGAAGATCGCCAGAAAGACGAGGCTGGCCGCCTTCACCAGCGGATCGAGGCCGCCGAACAGGGCGAGAACGCCCGCTATGACCGCGATCAGCACGGTGCCGAACCACGGCACGCCCGCATCGGTGGTCTTTCCGAACGTCCCTGGCATCTCGCCCATCTCGGCGGCGCGCATGGTCAGCCGGGCGGTGGAGAAGATCGTCGCGTTGACCGCCGATGCGGTGGAGAACAGCGCCGCGATGGCGACGGCGATGAATCCGACCTGCCCCGCGGCGGCGCGCCCGGCGATGGCAAGGGAAACTTCCTTCTCCGCGATCACCTGGTCCGCGCCGATCAGCATGCCGACGCCGACCGCGACCAGGATATAGACGACGATTACCGCGCCGACCGCCCACATCATCCCGCGGCCTATGTCCTGTTGGGGCTTGTGCATCTCGTCGTAATCGTAGGACAGCAGTTGGAACCCCTCATACGCCATGAACACGCTGGCCGCGCCCACGATGGCGCCCAGATATGGCGATGTCCCGCCGCCCTCATGCGTCACGCCCAGGGCGCCCGGTGCCCAGTGCGCGACACCGATCGCGGCGAGCGCCAGCAGGATCAGGAGCTTGGCCCACACGACGAAGATCTCCATCCCGGCGCTTTCCTCGACGCCCATCAGGTTGACCCCCGCGAGAAGCGCGATCGAGGCAATAGCTGCGGCGGGCTTTATCCAGTCCGGACCGCCCAGGGCATCGGCGAGACACGCCCCGAAGGTATAGGCATATACCGCCACGGTCAGCGTGTAGCCGGCCAGCAGCACCCATACGGCAACCCGCGCCGCCGCCGCGTGCCCCTCCTGATGGAGGTAGATGAACACTCCGCCCGACTTGTCGTGCAGGCGGGTCAGTTCGGAATAGCTATGGGCCGTGGCGAGCGCGATCAGTCCGCCGATGAGGAAGGCGACCGGCGCGAACGCGCCCGCCGTGTCGAACACGACGCCGAGCGTGGCGAAGATGCCGGCGCCGATCATGCCGCCAACGGCCATCGACCAGGCGGCGTTCAGGCCAAGCTTCGCCTCTGCCATCCTTTGGTGTCTCCGTTAGCGACCCGCGAGACCCCAACGTCCCTCTCGCCGAAAGGTTCGCATCCGCTGCCGCGCAACCCGCCTCCCGGCGACCCGGGAAGCGCGGACCGCGCTTCGCCTCGTCGCGCGTCAGCACCGGGCCGGCTACGCCGTGAGTGGTATGGCTAAGCCGAAATAGTGCGGTTCGAATAATGGTAAAGATGGTATGAACGACTCGTCCCGACCAATGCCCCCTTTACTGGTCTCGGGCCTGCCGCTTACCCCTCGCGGCTAACAAGAGAGGTGTATTCGAAAGGTATTGCGTATGAAAATTCGTAACACGCTTTTGGGCGCACTCGCTATCGGCAGCCTCGCCATCGTCAGCGTACCTGCCTCCGCCGATACCGGTGCACCGACGCAGGATGTTCGCGACATCGGCCACAAGAAGAAGGAGCGGCGCGAGACGAACGGTGTGCAGATCCTCTTCAACTGGCTCTACAAGGTCGTTACCGACCAGGGCTGACCCACCTGCCGGACACAACGAAACGGGGCGGTGTCTTCGCGACGCCGCCCCGTTTGTCGTTTTTCGGAAAATGAACGCGCCCTACTTGGCGACGTTGTCCCGCCGTTCCGCGATACGCGCGCGCTTGCCGGTGCGGCCGCGCAGGTAATACAGCTTCGCCCGGCGCACGATACCGCGGCGCACCACGGTGATCTTGTCGATATTGGGCGAATAGAGCGGGAAGACGCGCTCCACGCCCTCGCCGAAGCTGATCTTGCGAACGGTGAAGTTCGAATTGATCGAACGGTTCGAACGCGCGATCACCACGCCTTCGAAGTTCTGGACGCGCGTACGCTGGCCCTCGACCACGCGCACGCCGACGCGCACGGTATCGCCGGCGCGGAATTCGGGGATGTCCTTCCCCTGTGCAAGTGCCTCGATGGCTTCGGCCTCGAGCTCCTGGATCAGACCCATCGGTCTTTCCTCCTAGTCTTTTCGCCGCGCGCCAGAGGCAGGCCGGTCCGGAGCACCCCCGTGGCGCTCCCATAGATCGGGCCTGCGTGACCGTGTATCGTGTTCCGCGCGGGCTTTCCTCCACGCGGCGATCTTCGCATGATCCCCCGATCGCAGCACTTCGGGGATCGTGCGCCCTTCCCATTGCTGAGGTCGGGTATATTGCGGGTATTCCAAGAGACCGTCCTCGAACGATTCCTCGTGCCCGCTTGAAGCCGCGCCCATTACGCCGGGAAGCAGCCGAATGCAAGCGTCGAGTATGGCGAGAGCGGCAGGCTCCCCGCCCGAAAGGACGATGTCGGCAAGGCTCACCTGCTCGATCTGCGGTCGGGCCTCGAACAGCCGCTCGTCGAACCCCTCGAACCGGCCGCACAGAATGACGATGCCCGGTCCCGCCGCGATCTCGCGAATGCGCGTCTGGGCGATCGGCGTGCCACGGGGCGTCATGGCGAGGACGGGGCGCTCGTCCGCCACGCTGTCCACCGCGCGCGCCAGCACGTCCGCCTTCAGCACCATTCCGGCCCCGCCGCCTGCAGGCGTATCGTCCACCGTGCGGTGCCTGTCGGTGGCAAAGTCGCGGATCTGCACGGTCTCGCACGACCAGTCCCCCCGCTCCAGCGCCCGCCCCGCCAGGGAGACGCCGAGCGGGCCGGGAAACATCTCGGGATAGAGGGTGATGATGGTGGCGGCGAAGGTCACTTGGCTAGTCTGCCGCCAAGCAACGCGGGCAACAGGTTGACGATGAAACAAATGACCGCTGCCAACAAACCCATGACTACCCCGACTATAGCAAACCCACACATATCGAAGCCGCAAGCCTCCGGATTTGCGAATTCCAGCCATTGAACTCGAATAAATAGTATTATCGCCGCAGTGGCCAGCAGCATTGGGCCGGGCAAACTCGCTACGAGAATTACGCGTCTAGCTGACCATTCTTGGCGGTTTCGAGTGGCAGCGAAAGCGCTTACGAACGTCACGAGGACATTGACGACAAATGCCAGAATGAGAAATTCGCTATCAAGCATCTTCCCGCCTTACCGTTCGCGAAACCGCTTTGCCATCCCGCGCATTGTTTCGGGATGGACGAACAAATCGACGACTGCATCATCGTGGGCGGCGGGCCGGCGGGGCTGACGGCGGCGATCTACCTCGCGCGCTATCACCTTTCCATCCGCCTGTTCGATTGCGGCACCAGTCGCGCCGCGCTGATCCCCTGCACGCGCAACCATGCGGGCTATCCTGACGGCATCGCCGGGATCGATCTGGTCGGGCGAATGCTCGAACAGGCGGAGAAATACGGCGTCGTGCACGAGGAGAAGCGCGTCGAACATCTCGCCCGGACCGGCGAGTTTTTCGTGGTCGGCACCGACGAGGGCACATTCCGCGCCCGCACCGTGCTGCTGGCGACCGGCGTTTTCAACCGCCACCCGCCCGGCATGGCGGACGAGTTTCACGACGCGGCCCTCGCCGGCGGGCTGCTGCGCTATTGCCCGGTGTGTGACGGATACGAGGTGACGGACAAGCGGGTCGGCATCATCGGCACCGGCAGTCACGGCACGGCGGAGGCGATCTTCCTGCGCGGTTTCACCGCCGATCTCACGCTGATTTCGCCCACCGACGATCACGATCTCGACAGCGATTGCCTCGGCGAACTGGAAGATGCGGGCATCGTGCGCGTCGACGGGCCGTGCGGTCGCTACGAAATGCGCGGCGGGAAACTGGCGGTCGAGACGGCGGAGAGATGGATGGAATTCGACAGCGTCTATCCCGCGCTCGGCAGCGATGTGCGCTCGCGTCTGGCGCAGGATTGCGGCGCGAGGGTGACGGAGGAGGGCTGCATCGTGTGCGACGATCACCAGCGCAGCAGCGTGCCCGGCCTGTTCGCGGCGGGCGACGTGGTGCTCGGACTGGACCAGATCAGTCATGCAATGGGGCAGGCGGGCGTCGCCGCCACCACCATTCGCAACCATCTGGCTGAGGCCGAACCGTTGCGCCGCTAGGCGACGCTCGGCCCTACGCGCAGCGGACGAAGACGACCCCGTCGCCGGCGATCCGGTGCCCGGCAAGCGTCACCGTGCGGCCGTCCCCCGGCATCACGGCAAGCCCGTCCGGCCCGCGCGTCTCGATCGGCAGGGCAGGAAGGCCCTCGTCCCACTGGAACGCCGGGCTCTCGCCCACGTCGACATAGCCGGTGGTCGGCACGCCGTTCACCGAAGTCTCGATGATGGAGCCGCCATTGCGGTTCTGCATGATCTGGAAATCGGGCCTGTCGCAATCCGCATTCAGCCCCTTCGCCACCCAGCTGCCGCGCACGTAGTCGCTCGTCACGGCGAGGCCGCCCGCGCGTGCCGGATCGCGGTCGCGCGCCGGCGGGTCGATCGGATCGATCCGCCGGACCAGCAGCGTTCCTTCGCCAGCCATGCAGATGCTGGCATCCATCCGCTCGCCGGTCAGTTCGACATAGTCGCCGGGGCCGAAATCGCTCCCTTCCATGCTCAGCGACCAGCGCCCGCCATCGGGCATGGTCAGCAGCGGGCATTCGGCCCCCTCGCCGATGCGCCCTTCGACGGTAACGAGGCGCGGCTGATCGGCGGGCCGGGTACCGGCGGCGGGATCGGCAGAATCGGCCGGTTCCTGTATGGAAGGCTGCGTGGGGTCCATGCTGTCGTCCGCGCCCGAATTGCAGGCCGCGAGAGCGGCGGCGGTGGCTATCGCAAGAAAAGGTCGCATGACAGACCAACGATGCGAGAGCGGGAGGTTCCGGCTGGCCGGGGTGCCCGCCCGTGCCGGCGTCAACCCTCGGTCAGCAGCTCGCTTTCCCCGTGATCGATCGCCGCGCGCGGTGCTTTCGGTCCGGCCAGGCGCGATGTCACCCACCAGGCGGGCGGCAGGGCGAACACAGCGAGCAGGACGAGCTGCACGATCACCAGCGAGGCCAGGCCGAGCGCGAAATCCTCTCCGGTATCTATGTCGCCGCTGAAGAACCCGCCGAACGCCAGCGTCATCGGCGCGCCGCCGGCGATCAAAGATGCGATCAGCGCGCGTCGCCGTTCGCTCCAGCCCGGCACCAGCAGGTGCATGCCGAGCGCCAGCCCCGCAGCCATAGCCGAAACCAGCGCCACCGCAGCGACGATGTAGAGCAGCCAGTCCATTGCGTGACCTCCCGTAAACACCCGGGTGTGTTAGCTTGATAGAACGCCGGGTTCAACCCGGCCGTCAGTCCTCGTCGAAAAAATCCGCGTTCAGCACCGCGCGATCCGCGTCCCAGCGCGGCACCGCGACCGGGGTGAACGGCACCATGAAGCGCTTGCCGCCCGCTCGCTCGATCTCGAGGATGTCCCCGGCGCCGTAATTCACCACATCGCGCACGATGCCGACCTGTTCGCCCGCCTCGGTGGCGACGGCAAGCCCGATCAGGTCGGCGTGATAGTATTCGCCCTCTTCCAGCGGCGGCAGGGTTGCGCGCGCGACGGTCAGTACGGTGCCGCGCAGCCCCTCTGCCGCGTTGCGATCGGCGATTTCGGCGAAGCGGGCGATGGCGCCGCCCTTGTTATCATCGCGCACCTTCGTCAGGGTCAGCGCGCCGCCGTTGAAGGCGCGGTGAGCCTGGAGCGAGGCGATCCCGTCGCCGAACAGCTTCAGCCGCACCTCCCCCGTCACCCCATGCGCGCCGGTAATCGCGGCCAGAATTATCGGGGAAGACGTCGTCGTCATGATCGCAGGACTGGCTGGCAGTGGTTCTTGCGAACCAGGAGGGGGGCGACCGCGCATGCGATGCGCCCCCCCTGCGTTCGAACCGAAGTCGAGGCGCGGGGCGATCAGCCCTCCGCCTTGTCCTCGGCTTTGTCCCCGGCCTCGCCGGCGGTGTCCGCGTTCTCCGCGGCGGCACCTTCCTCGCCAGCGGCGTCCCCGGCGGGGGTGTCTTCCTCGGCCGAAGCGGCCTTGGCCTCTTCCTCGGCGGCCTTCTTCGCTTCCTCGGCCTCGGCGGCCTTGGCGGCGCGTTCCTCGGCCCGTTCCCTGGCCGCTTCGCCCGGCTCACCCTTCTGCGGGTTGTTGCGCGGCGCGCGCTCCTTGATGCCGGCCGCATCGAGGAAGCGCAGGACGCGGTCGGACGGCTGCGCGCCGACGCCGAGCCAGTAGCGGGCGCGATCCTCGTCCAGCTTCACGCGGTTCTCGTCGTCCTTGGCGAGCAGCGGGTTGTAGGTGCCGATCTGCTCCAGATACTTGCCGTCGCGCGGGGAACGGCTGTCCGCCGCCACGATGCGGTAATAGGGGCGCTTCTTGGCGCCGCCACGCGAGAGACGAAGTGCAATTGCCATGTTACGTTACCTTTCCAATTCAAACGTCTGAAATCATTTCTTCTTGAGAAAATCCTGCATGTCGGGGGGAAGCTGGCCCTTGGGCAGTCCGGGCATGGCGGGCGCGCCGCCGGGGCCGCCCCCGCCGCCACCCATGCCGGGTATCCCGCCGCCCCCACCGAACATCGCGGCGAGACCCTTCAACCCGCCCATCTTGCGGATCTGCTTCATCGCGCGGCCCATTTCCTGATGCATCTTGAGGATCTTGTTGACCTCCTGCACCGAGGTACCGCTGCCCGCCGCGACGCGCTTCTTGCGCCTGGCGTTGAGCAGCGCGGGATTGGCGCGTTCCTTCGCCGTCATCGAACCGATGATGGCGTCCATGTGGACCAGCACCTTGTCGTCCATGCCCGACTGCTGCATCGCCGCCTTGGCCTTCTTCATGCCGGGCATCATCCCGGCGAGCATTCCGAGGCCGCCCATCTTCTGCATCTGCGAAAGCTGCGTGCGAAGGTCGTTCAGGTCGAACTTGCCCTTCATCATCCGCTCGGCGAGCTTTTCCGATTCCTCCCGGTCGATCGTCTCGGCGGCCTTCTCGACCAGCGACACGACATCGCCCATGCCCAGGATCCGGTCGGCCACGCGCGCAGGGTGGAACCGCTCGATCGCGTCGAGCTTCTCGCCCGTGCCCGCGAACTTGATCGGCTTGCCCGTCACCGCGCGCATGGAGAGCGCCGCGCCGCCGCGCGCATCGCCGTCCATGCGGGTGAGGACCACGCCCGTCAGCGGCACCTCGTCGGTAAAGGACCGGGCGACGTTCACCGCGTCCTGACCGGTCAGCGAATCGACCACCAGCAACACTTCGGCAGGGTCGGACGCGCCGGCGACAGCCTTCATCTCCGCCATCAGCGCCTCGTCCACATGCAGGCGGCCGGCGGTGTCGAGCAGCAGCACGTCGACATTCTGCAACCTTGCCGAGGACAGCGCGCGCCTGGCGATCTCCACCGGCTGCTGACCCGGCACGATGGGCAGCGTGGCGACGCCCGCCTGTTCGCCCAGCACCGCCAGCTGCTCCTGCGCCGCCGGACGGTTGACGTCGAGCGAGGCCATCATCGGCTTCTTGCCCTGCTTGTCCTTCAGCAGCTTGGCGATCTTGGCCGTGCTGGTGGTCTTGCCCGATCCCTGCAGGCCGACCATCATCACCACCGCCGGTGGCCGCACGTCGAGCCGCAGCGGCGCGGCTTCGCCGTCGTTGTCCTCGCCGCCCAGCATCGCGACCAGCTCGTCATTGACGATCTTGACGACCTGCTGCCCCGGCGTCACCGACCTGAGCACCTGCTGACCCACGGCCTGCTCGGTCACGCGGTCGATAAACTGGCGCGCGACGGGCAGCGCCACGTCCGCCTCCAGCAGCGCCACGCGCACCTCGCGCATGGCGTCGCGCACGTCCTGCTCGCCCAGCGCCCCGCGCCCGCGCAGCCGGTCGAACACGGTATTCAGGCGATCGGACAGCGTATCGAACATGGCTTTCGGCCCTTCAGACGCGGGAATTCCCGCCAAACGCGAAAAACGCCGGCGGACGAAACCTCGTCGGCCAGCGTGCGAGGCGATGCCCCGACTGATGCAGATATCGAATGGTGGAGCCTAGCGGGATCGAACCGCTGACCTCAACACTGCCAGTGTTGCGCTCTCCCAGCTGAGCTAAGGCCCCGTTCCATTCTGTGCGCGCACCCTTAACAGATGCGCGTTCCCTTCGCCAGAGCGTCGGGAGGCAGCCCTCTATTCAACAGCCGCCCCCGAGGCAAGGGCTAATTCGCCCTAGCTTTCCTCTTCGTCGTCGTCGCTGGTGTTGGCGACGCCCAGATCGTCGTCCCCGCCGAGATCGACGTCGTTGTCGGGCGAATCATCGTCCTCGTCGATGTCTTCCAGATCGTCATCGTCCAGATCGTCGTCCGAGGATTTGTCGTCCTTCTTCTTCTTGTCGTCGTCGAAGGGGATCGGCTGTTTGGACTTCAGCACCGGTTCGGGGGTCCATTCGTTGCCGCATTCGATGCAGGTGACCGGATCGTCCTCGCCCAGGTCGTAGAAGCGTTCACCGCATTTGGGGCAGGTGCGCTTGGTGCCCCATTCTGGCTTTACCATCGGATCGTCCTTAGTCTCGTCCGGTCCGCGAAGGCGGCCGGGAAAATTCGTGAAGGCGCGTGCCGGCCTCGGTGCCGGAATCGCGAGCGGGGCGCGCCTTGCCACACGGCCTTGGCGGTGTCAAAGCGGCGCGCCATTACTTCGCCCAGATAGGCAGCCGTGTGAGCCATTCCAACCCGCCCTCCCCCCGGCGCTTCGCCGCCACCGGTCCGCTGAGCGGACGCATCGCGGTGCCGGGCGACAAGTCGATCAGCCACCGCGCGATCATGCTCGGCGCCCTCGCCGTGGGGGAAACGCGCGTGACCGGCTTGCTGGAAGGGGAGGACGTGCTCGCCACCGCCGCCGCCATGCGCGCGATGGGCGCGAGCGTGGAGCGCGGGGCCGACGGCACCTGGAGCATTCACGGTGTGGGCGTCGGCTCGCTGCTCCAGCCCGGGGCCGCGCTCGACATGGGCAATTCGGGCACCAGCACGCGGCTGCTGATGGGTCTGATCGCCAGCCATCCCATCCGCGCCGTGTTCACCGGCGATGCCAGCCTTTCGCGGCGTCCGATGGGCCGGGTGATGGCCCCCCTGTCGCGGATGGGCGCGGCGTTCGAGGCCAGCCCCGGCGACACCCTGCCGCTGATGCTGCGCGGGATCAGCCCCGCGGTGCCGATTTCCTATCGCCTGCCCGTCGCCTCCGCCCAGGTGAAGAGCGCGGTGCTGCTGGCCGGTCTCAACACCGCCGGTCTCACCCGGGTGATCGAACCGGTCCCCACGCGCGACCATTCCGAGCGTATGCTGCGCGGCTTCGGCGCGGCCATCGCCGTGGGCGAGGAAGACGGCGCGCGGGTGATCGAGCTGACCGGGGAAGCGGACCTGACGCCGCAGACCATCGCAGTACCCGGCGATCCGTCCAGCGCCGCCTTTTTCGCCGTGGCCGCCCTGCTCGTGCCGGGCAGCGACCTGACGATCGAGAATGTCGGTCTCAACCCGACGCGCGCCGCGCTGTACGACGTGCTGCGAGAGATGGGCGCACGGATCGAGGAACACGACCCGCGCGAGGTCGGCGGGGAGCCGGTCGCGGATCTGCGCGTACGGCACTCGCAGCTGACCGGCGTGGCGGTCGACCCGGCCCTCGCCCCCGCCATGATCGATGAGTTTCCGGTCCTGTTCGTTGCCGCCGCGCTGGCCGCGGGAACGACCACCACCACCGGTCTGGAGGAACTGCGGGTGAAGGAAAGCGACCGGCTCGCCGCGATGGCCGCCGCGCTGACGCTGGCGGGTGCGCGGGTCGAGGAGCGGGCGGATGGCCTGGTGATCGAGGGCAGCGGCGGCGATCCGCTGCGCGGCACGCCCGCGGGCGGGCAGGTCGCCACCCATCTCGACCACCGCATCGCGATGGCGATGGCGGTTGCCGGTCTCGCCAGCCGCGACGGGATCGAGATCGACGACACCGCCCCTGTCGCCACCAGCTTCCCGGCGTTCGAGACCTTGCTGGGGGAGGCGCAGGCATGAGCGAGACACTCGATATCTACAGCCTCGTCGGCTTCCTCGGCACGGCCTGCATCATCGGCGCGTATTTCTACCTTACCGCGGTGGAAAGGCCCAATCCCTGGGTGCTGCACGGCACGAACCTGTTGGGAGCGGCCTTCCTCACCATATCGCTGCTGGTCCACACCAACTGGCCGAGCCTCATCCTCGAAGGGTTCTGGGCGGCTATCGCGCTGTGGGGTCTGGCCAAGGCGTGGCGGGGGAAACGGCGCACGCATGACGAGGCGCGCGAGGCATGATCGTCGCCGTCGACGGACCCACGGCCTCGGGAAAAGGCACGATCGCCAAGGCCCTTGCCGCGCATTTCGCGTTGCCGCATCTCGACACGGGCCTGCTCTACCGGGCGGTCGGGCGGCAGGTGGCGCTGGCCGGGGGCGACCCCGATTGCGAGGCTGACGCGCTTGCCGCCTGCGCCTTTCCCGACGCCCTGCTGCGCGACCCCGAACTTCGTTCCGAGGCGAGCGGCGGACTGGCCAGCCGAGTTTCCGTCCACCCGACGGTGCGCGCCGCGCTGTTCGAACGCCAGCGCGCCTTCGCGACGCAGCCGGGCGGCGCGGTGCTGGACGGACGCGACATCGGCACGGTCATCGCGCCGGAGGCCGAGGTCAAGCTGTTCGTCACCGCCAGCACGCGCGCGCGCGCCGAGCGCCGCTTCGCCGAAATGCGGGCCGCCGCCCGCGACGTGACGCTGGAGGACATCCTCGCCCAGCTGGAAGCGCGCGACGCGCGCGACCGCGATCGCTCCGCCGCACCGCTCGAAGTCGCTGACGACGCCAACGTCCTCGATACGACCGCGCTCGGCAGGGAGGAGGCCATCGCCGCCGCGATCGCGGTGGCCGAGGAGGTTCGCGCGCGGCTGGCGGACGGATGACGGCCGCCCGGCGCAACCGGCTGATCGCGCTGAGCGTCGTCTGGATGCTCGCGCTGATCGGGTCGGGCTGGCAGCCTTACGACCGCGCGACCTGGTGGATGGAGGTCGCGCCGGTTCTGATCGCGCTGCCGGTGCTGTGGCTGACCGCCGTTCGCTTTCCTCTCACCGCGCTGTCGCTGGCGCTGATCGGTCTGCACGGCCTCGTCCTGATCCTCGGCGGCGCCTATACCTACGCCCGCGTTCCCGCAGGTTTCGCGGTGCAGGACTGGCTGGACCTGGCGCGCAATCCCTACGACCGGTTCGGCCATTTCGTGCAAGGGTTCACCCCCGCCATCGTGCTGCGCGAATTGCTGGTGCGACTGTCTGCGCTGAAACCCGGCGCGTTGCTGGCGGTGCTGGTGCTGGCCTGCTGCCTCGCGGTCAGCGCGGCTTACGAACTGATCGAGTTCGGGGCGGCCATGGCACTCGGTCAGGGGGCCGACGAATTCCTCGGCACGCAGGGCGACGTATGGGATACGCAGTGGGACATGCTGATGTGTCTGGTCGGCGCGGGCGCGGCCCTGCTGCTGCTGTCACGCCGGCACGACCGGCAGATCGCCATGCTCGACCGGACCTAGGCGGCGCGCACGACCTCGTCGTGCAGGTCGCGTCGCAGCCCCAGCGCGAAGGCCAGTTCCGCCAGCATGAACAGCGGGCCGACCATCAGGCTTTCCAGATCGTCGATGAAGGCGGGCTTGCGGCCCTCGTATTTGTGGCCGACCACCTGAAACGCCCAGCCGATCACGAACAGGCCGATACCGGCGGTGAGCCATACGCGGGTCGACTGCGCGCCGATCCACAGGCCGATGGCCGCGAACGCCGCGAGGATCGCGGTCAGAACCAGGCCGAAGCGCAGGTCGAGCCGCAGGTAATACACGGCCGACAAGGCGCTGAACACCATCGCCGGGCTGATCGTCGCGCCTGCGAAGGCCATCTGCGGGCGGGACAGCAGGATCTCCACCGCCAGAACGATCATCGGCACGCCGAGCGCATGGGTCGCCACGTTGCGGCGATCGAGGTGGTAGGCACGGTATTTCGCCAGCGTGGTCGCGATGGTGCTCATTCGCCTCTCCGTTGCGCGCTTTCCTACAGCATACGCCATTCGGCACACGATTGCCATGCTGCCCGTGACCCGCATTCCCGTCCGCGGGACCCATATCGAAAGCCGGCGATCGATCCGCCCGCCGTTTCGCTTCTGGACCCTGTCACACCTGTCACACCATGCCCCCGGCCCGGCGCGCCAGGCCCCATTTCGCTTGCCTTTCGCGCAGGTTTGGCATAGGCGCGCGCCCGTTCTCGCAATCAGACCCGATTGAGGAACCCGCGCGCGGCATCCGGCCCCGCGCGGCGACGGCCCTCTTGCCCCGTACGGCTCGCAATGGTGCGATACCGACGGGAAAAGACCCCGGTAGAACCGGTGGCCGGTAGCAAAACGAAGACAGGAATACTGACCTTATGGCAACTTCTGCCAATCCCAGCCGCGACGATTTCGCGGCTCTCCTCGACGAACAGCTCGGCGGCGCCGAGGGCGGCTTCGAAGGCCGCGTCGTCAAGGGCACCGTGACCGGTATCGAGAACGGCATGGCCATCGTCGATGTCGGCCTCAAGAGCGAAGGCCGCATCGACCTCAAGGAATTCATGCGCGTCGATGACGAGCACGGCCTCGAAGTCGGCAGCGAAGTCGAGGTGTTCGTCGACCGCGTCGAGAACGCCGATGGCGAAGCGATGCTGTCGCGCGACCGCGCCCGCCGCGAAGCCGCGTGGGACAAGCTGGAAAGCGAGTTCGGCGAAGGCAAGCGCGTCGAGGGCCGCATCTTCGGCCGCGTCAAGGGCGGCTTCACCGTCGATCTCGACGGCGCCGTGGCGTTCCTGCCCGGTTCGCAGGTCGACATCCGCCCGGTGCGCGACGTGACCCCGCTGATGGACATGCCGCAGCCCTTCCAGATCCTCAAGATGGACCGGCGTCGCGGCAACATCGTCGTGTCGCGCCGCGCCGTGCTGGAAGAGACACGCGCCGAACAGCGCAGCGAGCTGATCGACAAGCTGGCGGAAGGCCAGGTGATCGACGGCGTGGTGAAGAACATCACCGATTACGGCGCCTTCGTGGACCTGGGCGGGATCGACGGCCTGCTCCACGTCACCGACATGAGCTACAAGCGCGTCAACCACCCGAGCGAGGTCATCAATATCGGTGATACCGTGACCGTGCAGATCATCCGCATCAACGCCGACACCCAGCGCATCAGCCTCGGCATGAAGCAGCTGGAAAGCGATCCGTGGGAAGGCGTCGGCGCCAAGTACCCGGTCGGCATGAAGGTGACGGGTACCGTTACCAACATCACCGAATACGGCGCCTTCGTGGAGCTGGAGCCGGGGATCGAGGGCCTCGTCCACGTCTCCGAGATGAGCTGGACGAAGAAGAACGTGCACCCCGGCAAGATCGTCTCCACCTCGCAGGAGGTAGAGGTGATGGTGCTGGAAGTGGATGCCGAGAAGCGCCGCATCTCGCTCGGCCTGAAGCAGGCCCAGCGCAATCCGTGGGAAGAGTTCGCCGAAGCGCATCCGATCGGCTCGACCGTATCGGGCGAAGTCAAGAACGCGACCGAGTTCGGCCTGTTCGTCGGTCTGCCCGGCGACGTGGACGGCATGGTGCACATGTCCGACATCGCCTGGGGCATATCGGGCGAGGACGCGCTGGCCCTGCACCGCAAGGGCGAGGAGGTCGAAGCGGTCGTTCTGGACATCGACGTCGACAAGGAACGCATCAGTCTCGGCATGAAGCAGCTCGAGAAGGGTGCGCCCGCCGAAGGCGGCGTCGGCGGCACGCTGCGCCGCGGCGAGGTCGTTACCGTGACCGTGCTCGAAGTGCGCGATGGCGGACTGGAAGTGCAGGTCGGGGAAGACGGCGCAACCGGCTTCATCAAGCGTTCCGACCTTGGCCGCGACCGCGACGAGCAGCGCCCCGACCGGTTCCAGGCGGGTGCCAAGTTCGATGCGATGGTGACCGGCTTCGACCGGTCCAAGAAGCCGAACTTCTCCATCAAGGCGCGCCAGATCGCCGAAGAGAAGGAAGCGGTGGCGCAGTTCGGCTCGTCCGATTCGGGTGCCTCGCTCGGCGACATCCTGGGTGCGGCCCTGAAGCAGGACAGCTCCAGGAAGGATGCCAAGGACGAGGCGGAGGAAGAGGACAAGTAAGCCTCCCTTCGACGAACCTTAACCAGCGAAAGGCCCGCCCGCTCCGTAGAGCAGGCGGGCCTTTCCCCTATCGGCACCCCCCTGTAGACTGCCCCGTCATGGAAGCGCGATGCCAGTGCGGCGGCCTGTCCGCCACGATTGCCGACGATGCGCGGGCGATGACGGTGCTGTGCCACTGCCTCGACTGCCAGCGGCTCAGCGGCTCGGCCTTTGGCGTGATGGCCTATTACCCGCGCGAAGCCGTCGTCCTGCGCGGCCCCAGCCGCGAATACACGAGAACAACCGATGACGGTAACGGCTTCGCAAGCGGTTTCTGCCCGCATTGCGGCAGCACCGTCTATGCCTTTCCCGGCAAGTATCCCGACATGATCGGCATATCGCTCGGCGCGCTGGCCGACCCCGCCTTCCCGCGCCCCGCCCGCTCCGTCTACGAACGCAGCCGGCACGACTGGGTGCACCTTCCCGCCGACATGCCCCGCCATCCGATGGGACGCGAAACATGACCGACCTTCACATTCATCAGTTCCCCTGCCTGTCCGACAATTACGGCTTCCTCGTTCACGATCCGGCGAGCGGGGAGACCACCTGCATCGATACGCCCGATGCGGACGAATATCTGCGCCAGGCGGACGCGAAGGGCTGGCGGATAACGCAGATCTGGAACACCCACTGGCATCCCGATCACGCCGGTGGAAACGCGGCGATCAAGACAGCGACGGGTTGCACCATCGCCGCCCCCGCCGGTGAGCGGGAGAAGATCGCCGGCGTCGACCGCGCGCTGGACGCCGGGGACGAGCTGATGCTCGGCAATCACCGGGCCACGGTCATCGATGCGGGCGGTCACACCAGCGGCCATATCGCCTACCACATGGCCGCCGACACCATCGCCTTCGTCGGTGACGCGCTGTTCGCGCTGGGCTGCGGACGCATGTTCGAGGGGACGCCGGACCAGTTCTGGGCCAGCCTCGCCCGCCTCAAAGCCCTCCCGCCCGAGACGGTGATGTACTGCGCGCACGAATACACAAAGGCCAACGCGCTGTTCGCCCAGCACGCCGATCCCGGGAACGACGCTCTCATGGCCTACGCCCGAGAAGTCAGCGCCGCCCGCAAGCGGGGCGAGGCGACCGTGCCGTTCGTGCTGCAACGCGAACTCGAGACCAATCCCTTCCTGCGCGCCGACGATACCGAAATGCAGGCGCGCTGGGGCGGCGAGAGCGCACCCGAAACCTTTGCCGCATTGCGGGCGGCGAAGGACGCCTTCTAGCGCCATATTCGGAACAAAGGTTCGATCGCCCGGTATTATCCCCTAGAAAACAAGGGGAGAATGCCATGAAGATCGCCGCCATTCCTGCCGCCCTGGCGCTCGGCGCGCTGTCCGGGTGCATGACTTACGAGGTCGACGAAAGTGGCGTCATCGTGCCCGACGAACAGCTCGAACCCTACGCCGAATGGCCATCGGAACTGAGCGGTCGAACGGTCCGTGTCGAAACCGACGATGGAACCGTGAACGAAATCAATTTCGCGCCCGACGGAACGATGACGATTCTCGTCGATCCGGGTGGCCCGACGGTCCAGGGTATCTACGGGATGCGCGATGATAACACGGTGTGCGTGAACTTCGTTCCGCGCGGAGAGGAATGCTGGCCCTATCGCCCGATGCAGGTCGGAGAGACGATGATGGTGACGAGCAATCGCGGGCAGGAGCTCCGGGTGACGATGCTCGACAAGTAGCGTCGTCCCACGACGATCGGTAGTCCGGGGTCGAACCGCTATCCGCTGTTCGGCTCCGCTCTTCGTTCGCGACCCCTACACCCGCGAAGTAACACCTATGGCACTGGTCGATCGGCCGGAGCGGGCAGCAGGTCGCGATCGATCATCCATTCGGTGATGGTTTCCGGCCAGTTCTGCAGGCTGACCAGGTCGGTAGCCTCGCCCATGTTGTAGGCGTGTCCGCCCTCCTGATAGGCGTGGAGTTCGACCGGTGCCCCGGCGGCGCGATAATCCAGGAACAGTTCGATCGTGGGATCGGCACAACATTCGTCGTCCATCGCCACCGACAGGAGCGCTGGCGGGGCGCCAGGTCCGATCGTCTCCCCATCGGCGTGAAGCGGGCCGGGAAAGACGAGGATCCCGAAGTCCGGCCGCGCGTCGAGAGCATCCACCGCGTCGGGCGTGCCCGGCGGCGCGACGGGTGGGCTGAGCATGGTCATGCGCGCCAGTTCCCCGCCCGCCGAGAAACCGATCACGCCGATACGCCCCGGATCGATGCCCGACGCTTCTGCCCTCGCGCGGATCGTGCGCATGGCCCGCTCTCCATCCTGCCGCGCATTCTCGACGGTCCAGGGGGAGCCGGCTTCGCGAAAGAGGCGGTAGTAGAGCACGAAGGCGTCGACCCCCTGTTCCGCGAACCAGCGCGCCACCGCGACGCCCTCGGTGGTCGTGACCAGGTTCTCGTGCCCGCCGCCCGGCATGACGAGCACCGCGGTTCCGGTGCGTTTCCATTCGGGCGGGGCGAAATGCCAGATCGCGGGATCGTTGATATTGCGCGTCCACCACTCGTCGCTGACCTCGGGAATGTCGCGCCGATCCTCGAACCCGGGGACGCCGCCCTCCCACAGGGGAATGCGGGTCGCCCCGGTCGTATCGGTCTGTGCGGCGAGCGGCATGGCAACGAACGCGGCGATGAAAGCCGCCAGGAGGCGAACGAGCGCTGCGGTGACGGCACGCGCCCCGCCCCCGTTACCCTCGCGCCGGCCTTTGCAACGGTGAATGTCGGTCATCGCACGCCCCCTGTCGTCTCATCCTCGAACCTCAAAGCCGATCTAGCGCACACCGGTCAACCCGGATACGGCTTGTCCTTGAGCAGTCCCGAAAGATGCGCGGCGTTGCCGGCGACCATCGCCGCCGTTGTCCTGATCTTGTCGGGGGTGCTGTCCAGTTCCTTGAAGTCGGTCGACCCCATCGCCTCGCCCACCCAGTAACAGGCGGCCACGGCAGGGATAGTCCAGCCGGTATCGTTGAGTGACTGGAACAGCTGCGCGCTCGACCAGTGGGCGCCGTCCTCGTTACCGACGATGGCGGCCACGGCAACCTTGGAATAGCTCGGCATCCGGCCCTCGTCGTCCGTCTCGCTCGTGAAGGCATCCATGCGTTCCAGCACGCGCTTGGCGATGGACCCGATCTGGCCCATCCAGATGGGGCCGCCGAAGATCAGGATGTCGTGGGCGAGGATCTTTTCGCGCAGTTGCGGCCAGTCGTCGCCTTCGCCCTCGTCCGAAGTCACACCCGGCAGGACGGTATAGTCGGCGATGCGCAGCGTTTCCGCCACCGCGATATCATGCTCCCCGAACGCGTCGGCGAGGACGTGGATCATGGCGTCGGTGGAACTGGCTTCGTCGTCGCTCGACTTGAGCGAGCAGTTTATGGCGATGGCCGATAGCGGCATGGGTCGTGTCTCCTTGCGGTTGCAAGAAAACAAGCGCCGGGAAGCACAACCTTCCCCGCCACCGGGGCGGCCGGTGCCAGGCGCGCGACCGGAGCCGTCACCGCCTGCGTAGACTCAGATGCTGGCGATCGCCTCGTCGGCCAGCGCCCGATCGGCGGCCTCGGTGTGGTTCTGCCGGATCAGCCTGGCCGCGGCGGCGGTCGAGGCGTCGGCGGCCTTCGCCCGAAGTTCGGCGACGGCCTGCCGTTCGGCGGAGGCGATCTTGTCCTGCGCCATGCGCTCGCGGCGGGCGATCATGGCGGTCGTATCGTCCTCCGCCTTTGCCACGATCGAGTCCGCCTCGCGCCGGGCGTTGTCGAGCATGGCTTCGGCATCCTTCTCGGCGTCGGCGATCTTGCCCGCGTACTCCTCGCGCAGCGCCTCGGCCTCGGCGCGAAGGGCCTTCGCTTCGTCGAGGTTCTCCCGGATCGCGGCAATGCGCGCGTCCAGCCCGCCGGCCAGCGAGCGATGCACCTTGGCATAGACAAACGCGATCAGCAGCAGCACCGCCATGGCGACCGAAACCCACTGGAACGGCGCGTAGCCGAGCAATTCGGGCTCCGCATGGACGGGTGCCCCGCCATGCCCTTCCTCGACATAGGCCTGCGCCGGTTCGGACGCGAGGACTTCGGGAGTTTGCGCTGCGTCAGCCATGGGTCATCGTCTCCTGCACGGCGGACCGGGCCGCGGCCTCGCTCACGCTGACATCGGCGAGGCGGCTGGCGATGTCCTGCGCCGCCTCGGCGGCGACCGCCTCGATTTCCGCAGCGGCTTCGGCGCGAGCGGCGGCGATCCGATGCTCCGCCTCGTCCAGCCTTGCGTCGATGCCGGTCTGCGCCTCCGCCACGCGGGCTTCGGTCGCGGCCTGGGCCTTCGACTTCGCCTCGGCCACCACGGCCTGCGCGCGTTCGCGATTGGCGTTTTCGCGCTTGCGCCAGGTTTCCTCCGCCGCATCGGCATCGTCGCGCGCCTTCTGCGCAGCGGCGAGATCGTCGGCGATCTGCTTGTCGCGCAGGCCCACCGTCTCCATGACCTTGGGGACCATGCCCCGGCCGATCACGAAGTAGATGAAGCCGAAGATCACCAGCAGCCAGAAGATCTGGCTGGCGAAGGTTTCGGCCAATTGGGCTATCTGGGGCATGGACGGATTCCGTCTGTCGGCACAGGTTGCTGTGGCGCCACCGGCCGGGACTCGGCCCGGCCGGCAGCGAAGTGTCTTAGACGTCGACGAAGATCAGGATCATCGCCACGACGAAGGCCAGCAGGCCCAGGAGTTCCGCCGCGGCGAAACCGATGAACAGGCGACCCTGCTGGCCATCGGCGGCACCCGGATTGCGCAGCGCGCTTTCCAGGAACGAGCCGAATACGTTGCCCACGCCGATGGCCGCCATGCCGGCACCGATCGCCGCGAAACCGGCACCAAGGAGCTTGGCTGCTTCGAGATCCATGAGAATTTCCTTTCGTTGAACTTGTTCGAATTCGGAGGTCTTAGTGAAGGTTTTCCGCGTCGTTGATATACAGCGACGAGAGAAGCGCGAAGACGTAGGCCTGGATGGCGGCCACGAGGATTTCCAGCGCGCAGATGGCGATCATAAGCAGGAAGGCCGGAATGCCGACCAGCACGCCGTAGCCCGCGCCCGCGTTCCAGCCGTCGATGACGAAGCTCGACAGCACTTCCAGCAGGACGTGGCCGGCCATCATCGCCACGAACAGCCGCAGGCCGAGACTGAAGGGGCGGAAGAGGAAGCTGACCAGCTCGATCGGGAAGATGATGATCGCCATCGGCAACGGCGTGCCCGAAGGGATGAACAGGCTGAAGAAGTGCAGCCCGTGCTTCCAGAACCCCACGATGAGCACGATTCCGAACGAGATGATCGCCAGCACGCCGGTAATGGTGAAATGGCTGGTGAAGGTGAAAGGGTGCAGGCCGATCACGCCCAGCGGCAGCAGGCCGAGCAGGTTGGCGAACAGGATGAACATGAACAGGCTGAAGATGTAAGGTACGTATTTACGCCCGTTCTTGCCGACATTGGCTTCCAGCATGTCGTCGACGAAACCGGTGAAGCTTTCCACCATCATCTGCCAGCGGCCGGGCACAAGCTCGCGCTTCATGCCGCCGATCATGAACACCCACAGCGCGACGGCCGTGATGGCCATCCACAGCGCCGAATTGGTGAACGCGATGTTGTAGCCCGCAAGGTCCAGGTTCCCCGAGCCGAACAGCGGCTCGATGGTGAACTGGTGCATGGGATCGACCTTGGCCGTCTCTGCTGCCACGTCTGAAAAGCCCCTACTTCAAGCGTCTGATACAGGCACGGCGCCCTATTCGGGGCGCCGGCTCGAAATCCGGATGATGTTCCTGAAGCCGACGACTATTCCGAGGAACAGCATCACCAACAGACCCCAGGGCGACGTATCGGCGAAACGGTCGATGACCCAGCCGATCAGTGCACCGCCGAGAATCCCGCCAAGAAGGTAGCTGAGCACGCGATTGCCGAGCTTCTCGCTCTCGCCCGCTCCCTTCATTCTCGGTGCGTTGCGCTGTTCTTCGCGCTCTCGTACGGCTTTCAGCCGCCCTTCGAGCGCATCGATCCGCGCGTCTTCACCGATGGGTTCCCGTGCGGGCTTGTCCTCGCTCATGCAGCGACCCCTACCGAAGGTTGCCCGCACATGCAAAGACCCGCCCGCCAAGAGCGCCGCCCCCTTAGTAAGGGGGGTGTGGCGAGTCAACTGGTGCGGAGGGGTTGTGGTACCGCATCGATCACGCTCGCATCGCCCCCGGCACGGTTGACCGCGGACAAGGCCATCCGCGTTCGCCAATCCGGGCGTGCATCCCGGGCACCATTCCCACCGCTGCGCCGGGGGTCATCTGCGGGCGGCCGGTCGGCCTTGCGCCGCGTTGCCGCGCGCCGAACAGTTCCGGCCTCGCACCCGTCGCGCCGACCGGCCTTTCAATCGAGCGACGAAACCCACGGGGAGGACGACCCCGCGGATGCCGCGGCACCGTGCGAATCTACGGGCACCGCGGATCGCGCTGCGCGGGGCCGCTGCCCCGCTCGACCCAGCTGCCATTGGGTGCCTGGTACATCTCGCCCGGCGACGTCCGGCTGATGGCGAGGCACCCGGCGGTGAAGGCGTATTCCTCCAGCGTGGCATTGTTCGCCTGCGCCTGCTGGGCATAGACCGCGCGGCGACGGATGTTGATGTCGTCGACGATGCGGCGCAGCTCGGGCGTGGCGGCGCCGACGATGCCGAGATAGCCGTCCATCTTTTCGCCCACCTTCCCCTGGGCGCGGGCCGACTGGTAGGCCGGGTCGCGCTGGGCGCTGGCGGGCGCCGCTGCCAGAGCCAGCCCCAGCAGGGCGACGCCGGCGGCGAGGGCGGTTCGTATTACGGACTTGCTGCGCATCATGGACTCCATTCCGCCGCGATCAGAAGATCTCGGCATTCTCGTCGATCGTGTTGCCGGCATCTTCTGCCAGCCGGTACACGACTTCCTGCGTGATGTTGATGTTGAGTTCGATCACAATCGGCTCGTCCGGTGCCTCCAGCGTGATGCACCCGGCCAGCGGGATCGCTCCCAGCATCGCCATCGCCGACCGCTGCCTCGCCCGCCATCGCCGCATCGGGCGGTTGTGATAGGCATGAATACCGGTCGTCAATCTGGCACAGTTCATCGCATGATCTCGCTTTCCGGGGGCTGAACGCCCGTGTCTTCGCCGGCGGGGGCGGGCCTTTTCTCGGCCGGTTCGCCGAGGGATTCGCGCAATTGTCGCTCGGCCTCGGCTTCGGCGGCCTCGTCCTGTTCGTCCACCGTCTGCTGGTCCACGCTGTCGCGCAGGCGGCGCCCGTCCGCGCCCACCAGCCCGAGGTCGCGCGGCGAGCGGACCGCGGCAGGATCCTGGATCGAGCGCAGCGAATTGATCAGCCCGTAGAACGGCGCGCGGATGTTGATGCGCAGCTCGATCGGCAGGTCGGCCAGAACGCGGGTGACGATGTTGCGCTCCGCCTCCGGCCCCTGGCGGATGCCGGCGAAGCGCACCTGCGTCACCAGCTCGCCCGTCAGCGGGCCGTTCATGCCGATCTCCATCCGGTCGTATTGCAGATCGCGCAGGGCGGAAAAGGCGTAGTTCGCGTAGATGCTCATGTCCGCGTAGGTGAGGTCGCCGACATAGGCGATGTGACCGCCGGGCGGCCGAGAGACGAGGCGACCATTCTCCAGCCGCCCGTCACCGGTGATATCGAACACGATGGGAATGACGCCGTCGAACGTGCCCGTCGCGGCGATGTTGGCGATGCCCGTGCGTTCGATGAACCGCGCGGCCTCCAGCCCCACGATCTCCATCGTGTAGGTGCGGGTTTCCTCGGCCCCCAGGGTGATGTCGACCGGTCGCATGATGAGCGTGCCGCCCATGAACGGCCAGCGCCCGCCCTCGATGGCAAGCACTTCGCCGCCGCGTAGCTGGAAGGCCACGGTGCCGTCATAGACCTCGATGCCCGGGTTGACCGAAGCGACCGCCAGCGTCTGCCCCGGCGCAGTGGAGAGGCCGAGCAGGTCGGTGAAGACCACCGTGCCGCTCGCCCCCTGCACGGGGCCGAAAGCGGCGGCGAAGTCGAGCGAATCGCTCCCGAACCTGCCGCTGCTCGTCAGCCCCTGCGCGGTCCAGTCGATACGCCCCTCGCCCGATACGGTGCCACGCACATTGGCGATGACCCCCAGCGCCAGGTGCGTCAGGTCGAGCGGCTGGAGATTCGCGTCGAACGCGACCCCGTCCACCGTCAGGTCGGCGTGACCGGTGCCGGTGCCAAGATCGTGGACGACGGCGGCGCGGGCGATCGCGGCGTCCGTCTCCGGCTCCCGCAGCAGCGCGTCGGCCGCGATGACGTTGCCCGCCAGCGTCAGCGCCGCGTCGCGGGCGACGAGCGGTTCGAAACGCGCATCCTCCTGCCGGTCCGCCAGCGTGAAGGCCGCCTGCGATAGGCCGAGGCGGTCGTCGGCGTAGGACCACGTTCCCCGCGCCCCCGTCACGTCCAGCGGGACCGATGCGAGGAACACGTCGGTGCCGGAAAACTCCCCGCCGAGCCGGGGCGCGGAGAGATTGGCGGTGAGGTCGGCTATGGCGAACCCCTGCGCGGTGGCCGGCGGGCCGAGAGCGACGTCGAGATCGCGCGCAACCAGCGCACCGGGCCAGGCGAAACCGACCGCCCCGCTCCTGAGCGCGATCGGCGTTTCCGCCAGTCGTCCGCGCAGGTCGAGCGAGGTCGCACCCGCCGCCAGTTGCAGACCGTTGGCGCCATAACGCAGGATGGGCACGCCGGGCTGAGGGCACAGCGTCAGCGACTGGCGTTCCAGCGTCAGGTTGGAAAAGGCCAGCCGGTCGAAGCGGACATCGCGGCATCCGTCCCACAGGGCGAGCCTGCCGTCCGCAGCGATGCGTCCGTCAACCGGCAATACCAGACCCCGCACCGCGCCGCCCGGGAGCGGACCGCTCGCCAGGATCTCGCCATCCAGCGTCACCCCGCCGCCGGCGTCCTGCTTCAGCGACAGGCGCGGAATGGCGAGGCGTGACCGGCCGGAAGCGTATTCGCGCATCGCAAGGTTCATGGTCAGCGCGCCGCCCGCCGCCCGTTCCATGCGCCCGGTGATGCGCGGCAGCCCGTCACCGCCGGTCGCGAAATTGCCGGCCAGGCGCGGCGCGCCCGCCGCGCCCGGCGCGATCTGCCCGCGCGACAGGGCCAGTACCGTGTCCCCGCTCGCTCCGCGCAGCCGCGCCTCGGGAATGGCGATCGCGGTGGCGCCGTCCATCCGCCGCAGGGTATAGCGGGCGGTGACGGAGCTGCCCCCGCGCAATTCGCGTGCGAGGTTGAGGCCGGTGCGGTCGAGCAGCGGGGCGAGCAGCGTCCCGCGCGTCGCTTCCGCCACGTCGCCGAGCGTGCGGTCGAGGTCGAGGCCCATCGCCACGCCCGTTCCCCGCAGATCGCCGTCCGTCTCCATCCGGGCGAAATCGTCCGAAGCGCGCAGCCGCCCCTCCAGCGCCAGCGCGTCCATCCGCGCCGGCGGCGTTGCCACTGCGCCCAGTTCGAGATCGTAGCGGGCGGTAAGCACCCCGTCGCGCCACGACGCCTCGCCGCCGCCGGTCAGACCGTTCGCCCGCGCGCTCGCCAGTTCCACCCCGCCCGTTCGTGCGGCGAAATCGGCGGCGACGTGGGTGAGCCGGGCATCCGCCGTGAGATCGAGCTGCACCGCCGCGTCGCGCATCGCGATCTGGCTGTCCGGACAGGCGAACCGGTCGAACCGCAGGGGGCCGGTGAAATGCGGGCGCTCGCTGTCGACGGAAACGGTCCCGTAAAGCGTCGTGCGCTCCGCCGCGCATTCGCCGGCCGCAAGCGCATCGCTCACCGCCGCCAGTTCGCCGGTAAAACCGTCGCGCAGCCGCCCCTCCCCCGACAGCGAGAGGCCGATCCGCCCATAGTCGCTGGCGATCAGCGCGCGTCCATCGGCGAGCGCCAGGTTGACGTCGGGCAGGCGGAACGGCTTGTCTTCTCCTGTAAAGAGCAGCGGGTCGAGCGCGCCGAAACTCAGCTGTCCGCCCCGCCAGCTGCCGTAGAGGCGCGCCCCGCTTACGCGCAGCTGGCGAATGTCGGGCAGGCCGAAGCGTGGCGTCGTCAGCAGCTCCAGCCGCTCCACCGTCAGGTCGGGCTGCGCGGGATCACCCACCACGATATTCGCGACCACCTGCCGACCGGGGGAAATGCTCTCGATATCGTAGGTGGCGCGCACGCCGGCGTCGCGAAAGGCATCGGCGATCAGGTCGTCGGCGATGCGGTAGCGGGCGAACCACGCCAGCAGCACCGCTACGGCCAGCAGCGCCACGACCACGCGAAAGGCGTTGCGCACGATGCGGCGCTTGCGACCCTGTGGCCGGTTTTCCTGTGCCGCGTCGGCTTCCTGCGCCATCTTGCGCGAACACTTGCGCGAGAGCGCGGGCAAAGGCAATGCGGCTGATGAGGGAGGTCGCATCGAACGTGGCGCACGATGATCGCAGATCGGACAGTTCGCTCCCGCTCGACCTGCCCGAGACGAGCGCCGGCAAGATGCCTGCCAAGGCCGCCGGCCATCGCGCCCGGCTGCGCGAAAAGCTGCTCAATGGGGGGCCGGAAGCGCTGGCCGATTACGAGGTGCTCGAATACCTGCTGTTCGGCGCGCTCGCCCGCGGCGACACCAAGCCGCTCGCCAAGCGGTTGCTGGAACGCTTCGGCTCGCTGTCGGCGGTACTCAACGCCGAAGCCGCTGCGCTCAAGCAGGTGAAAGGCGTGAGCGAGGCGACGGTCGGCCAGCTGAAGATCGCCGCGCTCGTCGCCCGGCGCATGGCGCGCAGCGAGGTGCAGGACAAACCCGTGCTCGGCAGCTGGCAGGCGTTGCTCGATTACCTCGCCATCGACATGGCACACCTGACCGTGGAACGGGTGCGCGTGCTCTACCTCAATGCCCGCAACCGCCTGCTGCTCGATCATCTGGTGGGTGACGGCACGATAGACGAGGCGGCGATCCATGTGCGCGAGGTCATCCGGCGCGGGCTGGATATCGGCGCATCGGCGCTGATCCTCGTGCACAACCATCCCAGCGGCAGCCCCGAACCCAGCCGCGCCGATATCCAGATCACGCGCCAGATCGCCGAGGCGGGGCGCCCGCTCGGGCTGACCGTCCACGATCACGTGATCGTCGGGCGCGAGGGGCACGTCTCGTTAAGGGCCAAGGGGCTGATCTAGCTTTCCGCCCCGGAGATGGCGACTATCCGGCGCACGCGCGACAGCGCCTCGCCCAGCCCCTCGCACCCCATCTTCGCCGTGGCGGCGCGATATTGCGTGCGCACCGTCTCCACCGACACGCCGCGCTCCTGCGCCAGTTCGGGAGCGGACGCCCCTTCCGCCAGCCGCGCCATCACCGCCGCCTCCGCAGGCGACAGGGCGAAGGCCGCGATCAGGAGCGCGCGGGCCGCCTCGCCGATGCGGGCCGGCGGCTCCCCCATCAGCACGATGCGCCTGCCGCCGCCGGGATTGGGCGCGGCAAGGACATGGAAGCGCTCCGACCGCCCGCCCGGCGAGGCGGCGATGACCAGCGGCGTAGCCTCTATGCCGATCGAGGCGCGGAGCAGCGCATCGGCCAGCCGGGCCTGCGTCGCCGGGTGGCTGGCGAAGAAAGCCCCGCGCGAAGCGAAGAAGGGCGCGCGGCGTTCCAGCATGCGTTCGCCCGCCCGGTTCGTCTCTAGCAGCCGGCCGTTCACGGTGAGCACGAACACCGCGCCGGCGAAGCGGTCCACCAGCATCCGCCAGCTCGCCGCCTGCGCGCTGCGCCCGGCGAGCAGCGCTTTCAGCGCGAGCACGCGGCCCAGCGCTTCGGCGTCCTCGTTCAGCGTCATCACGCGCGCACGGTCGAAATCGCTCTGCCGGCGACCACGGTAGAAGGTAATGCCGCACAATCCGCCCTGCATCGGGCCGACGAGCGCGGCCGCGCGGAAGCTGTCGTCGCCGTTGGCGCGCAGCAGATCGTTGTAGAGTGCGCTGTCGCCGAATTCGTGATCCGAAACGTAATCCGACGTCAGCAGGAATTCGGCATCGGCCCCCTCCCCACTGGCCAGCATCGCCCGCGTCCACGGATCGTTCGCGGCGTAGCGTTCGTGATACTCGCCCAGCATCGCGTCAGACCAGTCATTGCGGAACACCATGATCTCGTCGACGGCGAAGCCACCGCTCCATCCGGCGGCGTAGCCCTTGGCGCCGATGCGCGCGGCATAGCTGTCGAACAACGCGACGAGCGCCTCGTCGTCCATCACGGCATCGAACGCCGCTTCCAGTGCGAGTGCCATCGACCCTCCCGTTTCAGAGAGAGGCGATGCGCCGATTTTCCCACCTTGGCAAGCACTTGGCGGGGCGGGACGCGGAGCGAGTGAGGGACCGGCACGATGACCGGCCCCTCTCCCGGGTGGCCCGTAACGGGTCGCAAGCGAACCGGCCCGGGACTTCGCGCCGGTGCCCCCCCGCACCGGTTGCATGACTGCGCGGCGACGGACGATCGCGGCGCAAACTGGGTGGACCGGGCGGGGTGGCGCGCCATGCCGGCGGGAATTGCCGGACGGCCGCTCATCCGCCCGACCCGTCATCTGAATGGCACCGCCGCCGCGCCGGCGGCATCCCCACAATTGGGGATGGGGGAATTTTTGTCCGCGGCATGCCCCTGTGGCTTTCCTATCTGTCCGACCCCGTGCAGCACGCTGCGCGAAGCGGGACACGGGGCCTTTGCGCAATTTTTTTCCCAGCACGGCAAAGTGTCAACTTCGCGAGGATAGAACGTCATAAATCATTGGTATTTCGATCAAAAGACCCCGGAAGCGAAGTTGACGCGAGTGTAAACTTCGTCAACCTCGCAAATCCTTCACAAGCGGGCCGCAGAGCGCGTCCGCCGGCGCAACCGCTTGCCTCGCCCCGCCCCAGCCCCTACCCGCTCGCCATCGACTCCCCTCAAGCCGAAAGTGCCCCGATGGTCCCCCGTTACGCCCGCCCCGAAATGACCGCCATCTGGGAGCCGGAAGCGAAATATCGGATCTGGTTCGAGATCGAGGCGCACGCCACGCAAAAGCTGGCGGAGCTGGGCGTGGTGCCGGAAAGCGGGGCAAAGGCGCTGTGGGACTGGTGGAAGACCGATCCCGGGATCGACGTCGCCGCGATCGACGCGAAGGAGGCGGTGCTCAAGCACGATGTCATCGCCTTCCTCGACTGGGTGGCGGACGAGGTCGGGCCACAGGCGCGCTTCATGCATCAGGGCATGACCAGCTCGGACGTTCTCGATACCACGCTGGCGGTGCAGCTGACCCGCGCGACCGACCTGCTGCTGGCCGATCTCGATGCGCTGCTGGGGGCGCTGGAGCGGCGTGCGCGCGAACACAAGTACACGCCCACCATCGGGCGCAGCCACGGCATCCATGCGGAGCCGACGACCTTCGGCCTCAAGCTCGCGCAGGCCTACGCCGAATTCGACCGCTGCCGCGCGCGGCTGGTCGCGGCGCGCGCCGAGATCGCCACCTGCGCCATCTCCGGCGCTGTCGGCACCTTCGCCAACATCGCGCCGGAGGTGGAGGCGCATGTCGCCGAGCGGATGGGGCTGGCGGTGGAACCGGTCAGCACCCAGGTGATCCCGCGCGACCGGCACGCGATGTATTTCGCCGTACTCGCCGTCATCGCCAGTTCGATGGAACGGCTGGCGGTCGAGGTGCGCCATCTCCAGCGCACGGAGGTGCTGGAGGTGGAGGAGTATTTCTCTCCCGGTCAGAAGGGATCGAGCGCCATGCCGCACAAGCGCAACCCGATCCTGACCGAGAACCTCACCGGCCAAGCCCGGATGATCCGCGCCTACGCCCTGCCCGCGCTGGAGAACGTGGCGCTGTGGCACGAACGCGACATCAGCCATTCGAGCGTGGAGCGATTCATCGGCCCCGACGCGACCATCACGCTCGACTTCGCGCTCGCCCGTCTGACCGGCGTGATCGACAAGCTGCTGGTCTATCCCGAGCGGATGCAGGCCAATCTCGACCGGATGGGCGGCCTCGTCCATTCGCAGCGCGTGCTGCTGGCACTGACGCAGGCCGGCGTGACGCGCGACAACGCCTATCGCCTGGTGCAGCGCAACGCCATGAAAGTGTGGGAAAGCGACGGACGCCTCTCGCTGCTCGACCTGCTGAAACAGGACGGGGACGTGACCGCCGCGCTGCCGGAGGCGGAGCTGGAGGAAAAGTTCAACCTCGACTACCACTTCAAGCATGTCGACACGGTGTTCGAGCGCGTGTTCGGCGGGGCATGACGGCCCTTCCCAAAACCGTCGCCCTTGCCTAGCGTCAACGCAGCGAATTCGGAAAAAGACAAGGGGAAGCAGCAATGTCGATCGTCAGAACCATCGTCTGGGTGCTGCTGCTGGTAGCGCTGCTGCTGTTCTCTTTCGCCAACTGGGATCCGACCGTTACCGTCCGCATCTGGGAGGGGATCGTCGTCGACACGAAGATCCCGGCGATCGTGATCGTATCCTTCCTGATCGGCTTCGTGCCGATGTGGCTCTATCACCGCGCCGCCATGTGGCGGATGCGGCGCAAGGTCGCCAGCCTCGAAAACGCCGCGCGCACCGCTGCCGCCACCCCGGTAGCGACGAGCCATTCCGACGCAACGACCACAACCGGAACCACCGCTGGCCGCGCGCCCGTCACTTCTGACGAGACGGAAACGGCGGTGACCCGCAGCGATGTCGACGGGGATGGCGATACCGATACCGTGCACCGCGAAACCCGGCATCGCGACGACGACGTGCCCGGCACCTATCGCTCGCCCGGATCGTGAGCAATCCGGTCTATCTGGCGCTCGACCTGCCGCAACTGGCGGGCGCGAAGGCGCTGGCCGAAAAGGTGCGCGGCCATGTCGGCGGGCTGAAACTCGGCCTCGAATTCTTCTGCGCCCACGGCGCGCACGGCGTTCACGAGATCCGGGAGCTCGGCCTGCCGGTCTTTCTCGACCTGAAGCTGCACGACATCCCCAATACCGTCGCCGGCGCGATGCAGGCGCTGCACGTCCTCGAACCTGCCATCGTCACCGTCCATGCCGGCGGCGGGCGGGCCATGATGGAAGATGCGAAGGCCGCCGCGGGGGAGAATTGCAAGGTCGTCGCCGTGACGCTGCTCACCAGCATGGACGGGCGCGACCTCGAACGCACCGGCGTTGCCGGCACCGCGCACGATCAGGTGATGCGACTGGCCGGGCTGGCACAGGATGCCGGGCTCGACGGGATCGTGTGTTCCGGGCACGAGGTGAAGGCGGTTCACGACAGCTGGCGCGACGGCTTCTTCGTCGTCCCCGGCCTGCGCCCCGGCGGGAAGCCGACCGCCGATCAGAAGCGGGTCGTCACCCCGCGCCAGGCCCGCGACGACGGCGCATCGGTGCTGGTGATCGGCCGGCCTATCAGCCGTGCCGATGATCCGCTGGCGGCGGCGCGGGAGATCGAGGCGACGCTGTGACGTGAACCGGCCTCCCCGCCCACTTTCACTACCCCATCAATTCGCCTAGACGAGCCACCATGCCGGAACAGTTGATCAAGATCTGTGGGCTGACCACGCCCGAAACCGTCGATGCCGCCGTTGATGCGGGGGCGACGCATATCGGCCTCGTCCACTTCGAGAAAAGCCCGCGCCATCTCCCGCTGGAGGATGCGGCAAAACTGCGCACCCGAGTGCCGCCGCATGTCAAGGTCGTGCTGCTTACGGTCAACATGCAACCTAAGGACACGGCGGAGGCGCTGCAGGAAATACAGCCCGACGTGCTGCAACTGCACGGCCGCGAGAACCCCGAATGGCTGGCGCTCATCAAGAACAATTCCAAGCTGGAAGTATGGAAGGCCATCGGCGTGAAGGACGCCGCCGCGCTGGAGAAATCGGACCGCTTTGCCGACGTCGCGCATCGCCTGATCTACGATGCCGCCGCCGGCGCGTTGCCGGGCGGCAACGGGCTGGCGCTGGACTGGCGGCTATTGCTCAATCATCGACACAAGCTTCCCTGGGGTCTGGCTGGCGGGCTCGGACCGTCGAACGTGGGCGATGCCATCCGCTATACCGATGCGCCGCTGGTGGATGCCTCCTCCGGCCTGGAAAGCGCACCCGGGGTGAAGGATACCGGGAAAATCCGCGCCTTCTGCGACGCCGCGCGTGAAGCGCGCCGCGCGATGGCCTGAGAACGAGAGACAGCGCATGACCGGAACGCAACCCAATTCCTCCCGCACCCAGCCCCCCGTGAAGGCGAACAGCTTTCGCCAAATGCCGGATTCGCACGGGCATTTCGGCGCGTTCGGCGGTCGCTACGTCGCCGAAACGCTGATGCCGCTGATCCTCGATCTGGAAAGGGAATACCGCGCAGCGAAGGCTGACGATGCCTTCCAGTCAGAGTTCGACGACCTGCTCGAACATTATGTCGGCCGTCCCAGTCCGCTCTATCACGCCGAGCGGCTGACGGAGCGCCTGCGCGCCGATGCGCCCGAGGGCAAGGGCGCGCAGATCTGGTTCAAGCGCGACGAACTGAACCACACCGGCGCGCACAAGATCAACAATTGCATCGGGCAGATCCTGCTGGCGATCCGCATGGGCAAGACGCGTATCATCGCCGAGACCGGCGCGGGGCAGCACGGCGTCGCCACCGCCACGGTCTGCGCGCGCTTCGGCCTGCCCTGCGTGGTCTACATGGGCGCGACCGACGTGAAGCGGCAGCAGCCCAACGTGTTCCGCATGAAGCTGCTCGGCGCCGAGGTCGTCCCCGTCACCAGCGGACGCGCCACGCTGAAGGACGCCATGAACGAAGCGCTGCGCGACTGGGTCGCGAATGTGGAGGACACCTTCTACATCATCGGCACCGCCGCCGGCCCGCATCCCTACCCCGAGCTGGTTCGCGATTTTCAGAGCGTGATCGGCCGCGAGGCGCGCGAACAGATGCTGGCCCGCACCGGCAGGCTGCCCGACATGCTGGTGGCCGCGATCGGCGGCGGCAGCAACGCCATCGGCCTGTTTCACCCCTTCCTCGACGATCCCGAAGTCAAGATGCTCGGCGTTGAGGCGGCCGGGCACGGACTCGACGGAAACGAGCACGCCGCCAGCCTCGCAGGCGGTTTTCCCGGCATCCTCCACGGCAACAAGACCTATCTGTTGCAGGACGAGGACGGCCAGATCACCGAGGGACACTCGATCAGCGCGGGTCTCGACTATCCGGGCATCGGGCCGGAGCACGCATGGCTGAAGGAAACGGGCCGCGTCGAATACACCTCCGCCACCGACGAGGAGGCACTGGACGCCTTCCAGCTATTGTGCCGCACCGAGGGCATCATTCCCGCGCTCGAACCCAGCCACGCTATCGCCGCCATCGTCAAGCGCGCCCGCGAAATGCCGCGCGGCAGCGTGATCCTCGCCAACCTCTGCGGCCGCGGCGACAAAGACATCTTCACCGTCGCCGAGGCGCTGGGAGTGGAGATGTGAGTGATCGATCTTCCAAGGGCTTAAGAATCGCTTTGGCAGGCACTTTCGGCGTTTGGATCGGTGGTCTCCTCTCCGAACCGTGGCACGATTCATGGCTGGCGCATTTGGCGTTTTCTGCGCTGGTAGGCTTAATTTTATTCGTTCTCTTTCGCTTCACTCCGTTGATGGGCAAATGACCAACCGCCTCTCCTCCGCCTTCGCCAAGCCCCACCCGGCCCTCGTCTGCTTCCTCACCGCGGGCGACGGGGACACCTCGGCCAATCTCGACGCGCTGGTCGAGGGCGGCGCGGACGTGATCGAGCTGGGCATGCCGTTCACCGATCCGATGGCCGACGGCCCCGCGATCCAGGCGGCGGATATCCGCTCGCTGGCGGCGGGGACGACGACCGCCGACGTGCTGGCCATCGCCACCGCCTTCCGCTCCCGCCATCCGGACGTGCCGCTGGTGCTGATGGGCTATGCCAACCCGATGGTCCGGCGCGGGCCGGAATGGTTTGCCGATGCGCTCGCCGAGGCGGGCGTCGACGGCGTCATCTGCGTCGATCTCGCGCCCGAGGAAGATGCCGATCTCGGCCCCGCCTTGCGTGAGCGTGGCGTCGCCCCCATCCGCCTCGCCACGCCCACCACTAATTCGGCGCGTCTGCCCACCGTGCTCGAAGGGTCGGCGGGCTTCCTCTATTACGTCTCCGTCGCCGGCATCACCGGCAAGCAGAGCGCCGCCATCGAATCGATCGAGGCCAATGTCGGCCGCATCAAGCACCACACCGACCTGCCCGTCGCGGTCGGCTTCGGCGTGCGCGAACCGGAACAGGCCGCCGCCATCTCCCGCATTGCCGATGGCGTTGTGGTGGGCAGCGCGCTTGTCGAACTGGTGGCCAGGCACGGCGCGGACGCCGCCCCGCATGTCCGCAAACTGACGTCGGATCTTGCCAAGGCGGTGCATTCCGCGCGAGAGAGCGCCGCATGACATGGCTCAACAAGGTCCGCGAACGGCTCCCGTTCGGCAAGAAGCGCGAGACGCCCGACAATCTCTGGGTGAAGTGCCCGCGATGCCACGAGATGCTGTTCACCAAGGAATACGAGAACAACCTCTATGTCTGTCCGCGTTGCGACTATCACGGCCGCATCGGGGCGGACACGCGGCTGGGGCAGTTGCTGGATGCGGGATACGAGCTGCTCGACGCGCCGCAGGTCACCGAAGATCCGCTGCGCTTCAAGGATTCCAAGCCCTATACCGCACGCCTGAGAGCCGCGCGCGCCAACAACGCTCACCAGGACGCTTTCACCGCCGCCGCCGGCACGATCGAGGGGCGCAGGGCCGTGGTCGGCGTGCAGGACTTCACCTTCATGGGCGGCAGCATGGGCATGGCCGTCGGCGACGCCTTCTGTGCCGCGGCGCAGCGCGCCCTCGATGAGAAATGCGGCTACATCGTCGTGACGGCGGCGGGCGGCGCGCGGATGCAGGAAGGCATTCTCTCACTGATGCAGATGCCCCGCGCCACGGTAATGACGCGCCGCCTGCGCGAGGCGGGCCTGCCCTATATCGTGGTGCTGGCGGACCCGACCACGGGTGGCGTCACCGCCAGCTATGCCATGCTGGGCGACGTGCATGTGGCGGAACCGGGCGCGCTGATCGGCTTTGCCGGGCAGCGCGTGATCCAGGAGACGATTCGCGAGCAGTTGCCCGAGGGCTTCCAGCGCGCCGAATACCTGCACAGGCACGGGATGGTCGACATGGTCGTGCCGCGAAAGGACCTGCGCGGCACGCTGTCCGATCTGCTCGATTATCTCAGACCCCGTGCGGCGGCGTAGGCAATCCTTGAAGGACTTCGCGATTTCGGACGATCCCGCGGTCCAGCGCCAGCTGGACAGGCTGGGGAGGCTGTCGCTGCCGCAGGGTCGCTTCGGGCTGGACACGATCCGGGCGCTGCTCGAACGGCTGGGCGATCCGCAGACCCGATTGCCGCCGGTGTTCCACGTCGCCGGAACCAACGGCAAGGGTTCCACCTGCGCCTTCCTACGCGCCATACTGGAGGCCGATGGCAAGCGCGTCCACGTCGCCACCAAGCCCCATCTGGTGCGCTATAACGAACGCATCCGCATCGCCGGCGAACTGGTGTCCGACGCCCGGCTCGCCGCCCTTCTGGAAGAGGTGCTGGACGCCGCCGACGGGCTTTCCCCGAGCTTCTTCGAAGTCACCACCGCGGCGACCTTCCTCGCCTTCGCCCGCGAGCCGGCGGATGCCTGCGTGATCGAGGTCGGGCTTGGTGGCCGGTTCGATGCGACCAACGTCCTGGAACGCCCCGCCGCCTGCGGCATCGCCAGCCTGGGCGTCGATCACGAGGCCTTTCTGCTGAGCGAGGACGACACCGCCCCCTCCCCCGACAATGCCCTCGTACGCATCGCGTTCGAGAAGGCCGGCATCGCGCGGCCGGGATCGCCGCTGGTGACACAGGCCTATCCGCCCGATGTCGAGACGGAGATCGAACGGCGGGCGGGGCTGGCCGGGGCGCCGCTGCACATGCGCGGTGGAGACTGGTGGGCGGAAACCGGGCCGGACGCGATAGCCTACCGCGATCGTCACGGGCGGCTCGACCTGCCGTTGCCCACGATGCCCGGCGCGCATCAGGCGGACAACGCCGCGCTCGCCGTGGCCATGCTGCGTCATCAGGACGATGTTGCCGTCTCCGCCCCCGCATTGGCAGAGGGCACCAAGGCCGCCCGCTGGCCCGCGCGGCTCCATTGGCTCGCGCCCGGTCCGCTGACCGAACTGGTGCCGGGGCGCCCGATCCTGCTCGACGGCGGACACAATCCCGACGCGGCAGCGGCCCTGTCGGCCTATCTGGCCACGCTGGGCGAGCCGGCCGATGCGGTCATGGGCATGATGGCTGGCAAGGATGCGCGCGGATTTCTGCGTCTGCTCGCCCCGCATCTCGCGTCGCTGGTGGGCGTGCCGATCCCCGGTAGCGAACATGTCTCGCCAGACGAGCTGGCGGCGCTCGCTGCTGAGGCGGGCGTTCCCAGGACCAGCACCGCGGCTGACCTTGCCGAAGCGTTCGCGACCCTCGACAGCCGCGCGGGCCCGGTGCTGATCTGCGGCTCGCTCTATCTTGCGGGCAAGGCGTTGAGCGCCAATCGCGAATATCCGGGCTGAGCCCCTTCCGGCATCACTCCGCCGCGACGGTCTCGCCTTCGAAGTCGGGCTGGACGACGCCGCTTTTCGCGCCGCTGCGAGCTTCCCTTATCCACTCGAGAATGCACAGGACAACCGCGATCACGCCGATCAGCGCGGTCAGCACGAAGACGTCGTAATATCCGCGATCCTCGATCATTTCCCCCAGCGCCCCGCGCCCCAGCGTGCCCACCAGCAATGTGAGCGAGGCGAGCAGCGCGTACTGGACGGCGGCGTATTTCTTGGCGACGATGCTGGAAAGCCAGGCGATGTAGGCAGCCCCGGCAACGCCGATGGCGAGGTTTTCCCACATGATGGTGAAGGTGAGCCGCGGAAGGCCTTCCGAACCGAAAGGCGCCATGACCTCTATCAGGCGGGTGAAACCGATGAAATCGCTGCTCGCCTGCATGTATCGTCCGCCGGCGGCCAGGTCTGCGTAGAGCAGGTTGGTTGCCGCCGCCAGCGCCGCCCCCAGCGTCAGCGTGAACATCCGGCCGATGACGGTAATCAGCCACCCGCCGAGCGCCAGCCCCGCGATGATCGCGCCCACCCCGAAGAACTTGGAAGCGAAAGCGACCTCGTCCCCGGTATAGTTGAGCTCCCCGAGGTAGAACGGATAGGCGAAGGTTCCCCAGATCGCGTCGCAGATCCGATAGGTCAGCACCAACGCGAGGATCAGGACCAGCGCCCAGCCGATGCGCCCGACGAACTCGACCAGCGGCAGAACCAGTGCGCGGTAAAGGTGGTCGGTGAACTTCATCTCGTGCGCGCCAAACGTGCCTTCCGTCGCGGTGATCGTGTGGCGCCCGTCTTTCTTCAGCTTCGCGAGCCAGGCGGCGATCAGGGCGGGCAGGACAATGGTGGCGAGGATGATGAGCGGACCGTAGGTGGCGGTGAATTCGGTCGGGTCGGGGCGCAGATCGGGAACCGCCGTCATCGAGCGGACCATGAACACCACGACCGTACCGATGGCCCAGGCCCACAGCAGCCCGACCGCCAGCAGCGCCCAGTTGCGCACGCGCGGTTCGATCTCGCCCACCCGGTAGAGTTCGGCGACCTCGTCTTCTCCGGCCGCGCTCGACGCTGCCGAATCGACCTGCGAATCAGGCGCGAACAGACCGGCGAAACCAATCGCGAGCATGATCGCGCCCATGATCACATAGGTTTGCGGCCAGCCAATCCGTTCGGCGATGATGAGGCCCAGCGCCCCTCCCACCAGGCTCGCGAGCCGGAAGCCCATCTGCGTGATGGTGGAGAGAATGTCGATCGTCGCTTCCTCGTCCGCCACGTCGATACGCCAGGCATTGATGGCAATATCCTGCGTGGCGCTGGCGAACGCGCCGATCCCCGCGAGCAGGCTGAAAACGCCGAGCTGGCTCTTGGGATCGAGTATACTCATGGTGACGAGGATGACGCCGAGCAGCAATTGCATAGGCGCGATCCATTGCTTGCGCTTGCCCAGCCGCCGGAGCCCCGGAATATCCACCTTGTCGAGCAGCGGCGACCACAGGAACTGGAAGGCATAGGCCAGCCCGATCAGCGAGAAGACGCCCATCGTCTCGAGATCGACTTCCGCCTCGCTCAGCCATGCGTACAGCGTTCCCAGAAACAGGGCGAAGGGCAGCCCGCTGGCGAAGCCGAACAGCGCCATGAACCCGCTCTTGGGATTCTTCAGCGAACGGGCGAGCGTGCGCCAGCCGGGCTTTTTCTTCGTCTCGGTCGTCGCGTCGGCGGCGGCTTCGGCCATGTAATTCTCGCTCCGGTAACTCTGGCGGTCCGGTCTAGACCTACTGACGCGCATTGGAAGGCTGGATGAACGGCGCGTCAACGCCTATGGGCGCTCCATGCCCGACCAAGACCGTCCCGAAGGCGATCGCATCGCCAAGCTGCTGGCCCGCGCCGGCGTCGCCAGCCGGCGGGAGGTCGAACGGATGATCGAAGCCGGGCGCGTGGCGCGCAACGGTGAAACCGTAAGGACCCCCGCGACCTTCCTCACCGGCCTGAACGGGATCACGGTCGACGGCAAGCCTGTCTCTAGGCCCGAACGAACCCGGTTGTTCGCCTTTCACAAGCCGGTCGGCCTGTTGACGGCGGAGCGTGATTTTTCCGGTCGACCGACGATTTACGATGCCTTGCGCAACGCCCTGCCGAAGGACGCGCCGCGCCTGATGCCGGTGGGACGGCTCGACCTCAATACCGAGGGGTTGCTGCTGATGACCAACGATGGCGAGTTCAAGCGAATGCTCGAGCTGCCATCCTCCGAAGTGCCGCGCACCTACCGCGCTCGAACCTTCGGCGATATCAGCCAGGACCAACTCGAGGCGCTGATGGACGGGGTGGAGATCGACGGCATGCGATACGGTCCGATCGACGCGAACATGGAACGGCGCACGGGCGCGAACCAGTGGATCGAGGTCACGCTGACCGAGGGCAAGAACCGGGAGGTGCGCAGAGTGCTGGAGCATCTCGGATTACAGGTCAGCCGCCTGATCCGCACCGCCTACGGTCCGTTCGGCCTGTCCGAGCTTCGGCGGGGCCAGGCGCAGGAAATACCCAAGGAGCATGTCGAGCGGTTCAGGAGCTCGCTCAAGTGAGGATCATCGCGGGCGAGTGGCGGCGGCGGCAATTGCGCGCGCCCGAAGGCGGGAACACCCGGCCCACCGCCGACCGCACGCGAGAGACACTGTTCGCCATGCTGACCAGCCGGCTCGGCAGTTTCGAGGGGTTGAGCGTGGTCGACCTGTTTGCCGGATCGGGCGCGCTGGGACTCGAGGCCCTGTCGCGGAGCGCGCAAAGCTGCCTGTTCGTGGAACAGGACGCCGCCGCCATCCGTGCGTTGCGGCACAATATCGCAGCGCTTGGGGCGCAGACCCGGAGCGAGGTTCGCGCGGCTTCGGTCATGGCGCTCGGCCCGGCGAAGACGCCGCATGACCTTATCCTGCTCGATCCGCCATACGGCACCAGTGCCGGCGCGGTCGCCATCGACAGGCTTGCCCGCCTTGGATGGATCGGTCCGGCAACCTGGGTGGCGCTCGAAACCGCCCGGACGGACGATGTGAAGGTCCGCGTGCTGGAAGAGGAAAGCACCCGCCTCGTCGGCTCGGCGCGGATCACCCTGTTCACCTCGCCGGGATCGGCAGCCTTGCGGGGGGAATGAGAACGGGCCGCCGCAACGAAGCGACGACCCTTTCTCGACAGTCAGCGATTTGGTCTGCTTACATGGAGCTGGCGGGCTGACCCGGCCAGTTCTGCAGCGGACGCGGTACGCCCGGACCGCGACGTCCGGCCTCCCAGGGGTTCATGCAATTGTCCTGACGACTGGACGAGCACACGGGGTATTCACCGTTGTGGGGCGCGGGAGCGTTCTGCACGACTTCGTTGCTAACGAAACGCACATTACCCGAAGTGGTGCTGCGCGAGGTAGCGGTCGTGTTGCCCGACATGCCGGAATTGTTCGACATGTGGCCCGAATTGTTCGCCATCGCGCTATTGCCGTTCAACTGGCTGTTGATGGACGCCCAGGTCTGCGTCTGCTGTGCGGGGGTCATGCCGACGATGCGAACCCGCTGTTCGTTGTTCAAATTGTTCCACCAGATCTCTTGCTGTCCCGCATCGAGGGTCCAGTAATAGGTCTTGGCGTTCATGGGCCACGCATCGTAGGTCGATTGCTGTTCTGCGCTCCAGCCATCATACATTGTCTGCTGCTGCGTGGTCATCTCCATGTCCTGGGCGATGCCGGGGGCGGCGGTGAGCGCGAGGCCGACGGCGGCGGTCGCTGCAAGGAAGGTCTTCATTTTCGTCTCTCCGTGTTTGCGGAATTCGGTTCGATCTTGCTTCATGAACAGCCTTCCCCCCGGCAAGGTTCCGAAACCGCGCCCACGGGTTCATCCCTTGCGACGAACGGCGCGCTTGAGATACGGGCCCATGTTCCCTACCTGTTCAAGCACGCATGACCGATAGCCATCCACTCGCCGCCGCCCCGGAAAACGCGGATGCGCCGCCCTATGCGGCGCGGCTCAACCTGCCGCAGCGCGAGGCAGTGCTGACGACGGAGGGGCCCGTGCTGATGCTGGCGGGTGCCGGTACGGGGAAGACCGCGGCGCTCACCGCCCGCCTGGCGCACCTGGTCGCCACGCGCCGTGCCTGGCCGAGCGAGATCCTGTGCGTGACCTTCACCAACAAGGCCGCCCGAGAGATGCGCGAGCGGGTCGGGCATCTGATCGGTGACGCGGTGGAGGGAATGCCGTGGCTCGGCACATTCCATTCGATCTGCGCACGCATGCTGCGTCGTCACGCCGAGCTGGTGGGGCTGCAATCGAACTACACGATCATCGACACCGACGATCAGCTACGTCTGCTGAAGGCCCTCATACGCGAGGCGGAGATCGACGAGAAACGCTGGCCGCCGCGCCAGCTGGCGGGCCTGATCGACCGCTGGAAGAATCGTGGCCTCAATCCGGACGATCTCGACGAGGTGGAGAACGAAACCTACGCCAACGGGCAGGGCCAGCGCATGTACCGCGTCTATCAGGATCGGCTGAAGGGGCTCAATGCATGCGATTTCGGTGATCTTCTGCTGCACATGCTCAACATCTTCCGCCAGCATCGCGACGTGCTGGAGCAGTATCAGGCGCGTTTCAAATACGTGCTGGTGGACGAGTATCAGGATACGAACGCGGTCCAGTACCTGTGGCTCCGGTTGCTGGCGCAGGAACGCAAGAACATTTGCGTCGTGGGTGACGACGACCAGTCGATCTATTCGTGGCGCGGGGCGGAAGTTGCCAACATCCTGCGGTTCGAGAAGGATTTTCCCGGCGCCAAGGTCGTGAGGCTGGAACAGAACTACCGGTCCACCCCGCAGATCCTCGCCGCCGCGTCGGGCCTCATCGCCTCCAATTCCCAGCGGCTCGGCAAGACGCTTTGGACCGAACTTCCGCAAGGCCAGAAGGTTCGGGTCATCGGCGTGTGGGACGCGCCGGAGGAAGCGCGACGGGTGGGCGAGGAAATCGAACGGATCGAGCGCGAGGGGGCGAGCCTGGAACAGGTCGCCATCCTCGTGCGCGCGCAGTACCAGACCCGCGAGTTCGAGGATCGCTTCATCCAGATCGGCATGAACTATCGCATCATCGGCGGATTCCGGTTCTACGAACGGGCCGAAATACGCGACGCGCTGGCCTATCTCCGCGTCATCGCGCAGCCGCAGGACGATCTCGCCTTCGAACGCATCTACAACCAGCCCAAGCGCGGTCTGGGCGCGAAGACGCTGGAGAAGATGCACCAGCACGCCCGGCGCCGCGAGATGCCGCTCGCCGCCGCGGCGCTGGAACTGGCCGACAGTGACGAATTGCCGGCCCGCGCCCGCAATACGATCGGCGACCTCATGCGCCTGTTCTACAACTGGCGCGAGATGGCCGAGGCCGTCACCCCGTCCGATCTGCTGCGCGCGGTGCTGGAGGAATCGGGCTACGACGACATGCTCAAGGCCGATCGCTCCGCCGAAAGCGCCGGACGCGCCGACAACCTCGTCGAGCTGGCCCGCGCGATGGAGGAGTACGAGACGCTCGGCGACTTCCTCGAACACGTCTCGCTCGTCATGGACAACGACGCCTCCGACGAGGAGGAGAAGGTCACGATCATGACGATGCACGCGGCCAAGGGCCTCGAATTCGACAACGTCTTCCTGCCCGGCTGGGAAGAGGGCGTTTTCCCGTCACAGCGCTCGCTCGACGAAGGCGGTCTCGCCAGCCTGGAGGAGGAGCGTCGGCTCGCCTATGTCGCGATTACGCGGGCGCGACGCCGATGCACCATCCTCCATGCCGCCAACCGCCGCATCTTCGGGCAGTGGAACAGCTCGATACCCAGTCGTTTCATCGACGAATTGCCCGACGAGCATGTCGAGAGCGAGACGACGATGACGGGCGGGCGATCGCTGTGGCAGGCGAACTGGACCGAGAGCGAGGATCCCTTCGCGCATCTTTCCGAAAGCCGGCCGGAGCGTTCGAGTGCCCGTGGTCCGGGCTGGCAACGCGCGCTCGCCACCGGCTACGAGACGAAGCAGAAGCGCGTGCCGGAACCGGGCCGCAGCGCCGCCAGTTTCGCCGCCAAGCCCCGCACCGACATTGCCACCGTCGCCCGCGTCTTTCACGAGAAGTTCGGGTATGGAGAGGTGATTGGCCAGGAAGGCAACAAGCTCGAGATCGAGTTCGACAAGGCCGGCACCAAGCGCGTGATCGACAGCTTCGTGAAGGCGGCGGACTGACACCGCCCCGCCGGCACAACCGCCGTGCCGGCTGCAACCCCGACGCTGCGCGAACCCTTATGGCCTCCGGTGCATTGGTTGTGGCGAAGGAGAATGCCCCATGACCACGCTCTACACCATGCCCGGAACCTGCTCGCTCGCCTGCAACATCGCGATCGCCTGGCTCGATGCACCCGTCGGTATCAAGAACATCGCGTATGGCGATCAGAATTCCGAGGAGTACCTGGCGATCAATCCGAAAGGGAAAGTGCCGGCGCTACGGTTCGACGATGGCGAGGTACTGACCGAACTGACCGCGATCATGGCTTGGCTCGGGGCCGAGTTCGGGAGCCAGGGCTATTCGCGCGACGTGCGGCTGGGCTATCGCGAAGCGGAAGCGCTGTCCTTCATGACGAGCGAGGTTCACGCCGCCTACGGCCCCCATTTCGCCCCCCAGCGCTTCGCCAGCAGCGACGCCGCGCAGGAGGAGGTGAAGCAGGCTGCCTACGATACCCTGCGCAGCCATTACGAGCGCATGGACAGCAAACTCGCTGATGCCGGGGGCGAGTGGTATCTGGGCAAGCGCAGCTTTGCCGATGCCTTTCTCTACGTGCTGACCCGATGGCTCGACCAGACGCCGCTCGACATCGAAGACTATCCCGCGCTGAAGCGGCATCGCGAACGGATGGAAGCGGACGAGAAGGTGCAAATGGCCCTGACGCGGCAGGACATGCAGCCGATCGGTTGACCCGGCGCGCAGGCGGCGCCGGTTTCCGTTTGTATTTGACGGGCGAATAGGCTGCAACGCCAGAACCACGTGTCGCCGCTCCGCCCATCCCTGCCGCCCCGGTTGCTCTACGCCGTTGCGATCTTCGCCGGGAGCTTCCTGCTGTTCGTCGTCCAGCCGCTGATCGCGCGCGAGGCGCTGCCGCTGCTGGGCGGAGCGCCGATGGTGTGGAACAGCGCCATGCTGGTGTTCCAGCTCCTCCTGCTGGGAGGCTATCTCTACGCGCATCTTCTCTCGCGCCTCGCCCCGCGACGCCAGGCTACGATCCATCTGGTGCTGCTGGCGCTGGCGGCCTTCACCCTGCCGGTCGGACTGGCGGACATGCCGGCCGCGGCGAGCGGATGGCAGGTGATCTGGGTGCCCTTGCTGTTCGTCGCCAGCATCGGACCGGTCTTCCTGCTGCTGTCGTCGCAATCCTCGCTGTTGCAACGCTGGTATGCGAACGATCCGCACGGGGGCAATCCCTACCGCCTCTATGCCATATCCAATCTTGGCAGTTTCGCCGGCCTCGCCGCCTATCCGCTCGTCATCGAACCGCTGCTGGATCTTCCGGCGCAAAGCCTGATCTGGTCGGCGGGCTTCGTGCTCGTCGGTCTTGTTCTTGCCTGGCTGGCGCTCGCCCAGCGACAGGCGGACGACGCCCCGCCCCCGGCAAACGGTCGGCCGGACGATCCCCTCGCCAAGTCCCGAATATGGCTGTGGCTGACCCTGTCGGCGGTCCCGTCAGGCCTGACCTTGTCCACCACCACGCTGCTGACGACCGATCTGATGGCGATGCCGCTCCTGTGGGTCATACCGCTCGGCGTCTACCTGTTGAGCTTCACCGTGGCCTTCTCGGATAACGGGAACTGGCGCGGGATCCTGGGTATCTATGCACCTGTCCTGCTCCTGGTCATCGGGGGGCTGGCGATGGTGTCCGGCGGGCAGCTGAACACGATCATCGCCATCGCGATGGTCGGGCTGCTGTTCGTGCTGTCGGTCGTGCTGCACGGCCGCCTCTACCTCTCTCGCCCAGTCGAACGGCGACTGACACTGTTCTACCTCGTCGTCTCCATCGGCGGAGCGCTGGGGGGTGCGTTCGTCGCCATCCTTGCGCCGCTGCTGTTCGACTGGGTGTACGAGCATGTCGTCCTGCTGCTCGCCGCCGCCCTGCTGCTGCCCCACAGGGCGCTCATCCCTCCACTCGCTCGCCTCTGGGAACGCAGGTCCGCAGGCCGCACCGTTTCCGCGGCGCTCGTCGTCCTGTCGGCCGGACTGGCCTGGTTACTGGTGCGCGCGGTGGACCGGGCGGACGCGGCTGACATCCTGCTTCTCGCCGTCGCCATTATGGCTGCCGGGATCGTACTGATCGGCAAGCGCTACGCCTATGCCGCCACTCTCGCTTTCCTTCTCCTGTCGCTCGGAGGCCTGTCGACCCTGCAATCGAGCCTGGGGGGCGAACGCTCGCGCAGCTATTTCGGCGTTTACGGCGTCCAGAGGATCGAGGAGAACGGCGCCACGATCCAGCGGCTGACGCACGGCACCACCATGCACGGCGAACAGTTCACGGACCCGGCGCGCGCAGACGAGCCGACCGCTTATTACGGGCCGACATCGGGTGTCGGCATCGCGCTAGCTGCCGCTTCGCCCCGCGCTTCTGTCGGGGTGGTCGGCCTCGGCGTCGGAACGCTGGCCTGCTATCGCCGGCAGGGGCAGGACTGGACCTTCTTCGAGATCGACCCCGAGGTGCTACGCTACTCGACCGAAGGGCCGTTCACCTTTCTCAAGGACTGCGCGCCGCGCGCCAGGGTGGAAATCGGCGACGCCCGCGTGCAACTTGCGCAGGAGGGGCCGGCCACCTTCGACGTGCTGGTGCTCGACGCGTTCAGTTCGGATGCGATCCCGTTGCATCTGATAACGCGCGAGGCATTCGAAACCTACGCCCGCACGCTGGCGCCGGACGGTCTCCTGCTGGTTCACATATCGAACCGCTTCGTCGATCTCGCGCCGGCCATCGCGGCTCTTGCGCAGGCCGAAGGCTGGCACGGCATGATGCGCAGCGATCGACCGGTCGATGTCGCGGGCATTACCGATTCCGACTGGATCGCTCTCGCGCGCTCGCCTGCGTCCCTGCGCACGGTCGTGCGTTCGGGCGGGCTGGCGTGGGAAGGCCTGCCGCCCGCATCGGACCGCCCGCTGACCGATGCCAACGCGTCACTGCTGCCGCTGCTGCGGTTCTGAAACGCTCAGGTGGCGGAGAAGTCGAGGAAGTCGGGTTTCGGCCCGTTCCACTCGCCGGCGGGCACCGCGTCGCCGTTTTCCTCGCGCCGTGAACCGGTCGACTTGTCAGTGCGGGGCGAGCCTTCGGACCGACCGGCATCGTCGCGCGGCTTGCGCGGCGAGCGCTTCGACCCTGCGTTCTCGCTTGGATCCTTGCGGGGCGAACCCTCGCGCCCGGTGTTCTGGCCATCCGTATCTTCGCGGTCCCCGCCGCGAGCGCCGCCACGCGCCTTTTCGGCCTTTTTGGCCGAGGTGTCGGGCAGGTCGACCCGAACGTCCTTCTTGCCGAAAACGGGAACGGTGTTACCGGTCAGCTTCTCGACATTGGCGATGTTCTCCGCATCGTCCTCGGCGACGAAGGTGAAGGCGCGCCCCTTGTTTCCGGCACGGCCCGTGCGGCCGATGCGATGCACGTAATCGTCCGGGTGCCAGGGCGTGTCGTAGTTGAACACGTGACTCACGCCCTTGATGTCCAGCCCGCGCGCGGCAACGTCGCTGGCGACCAGGATGTTGACGTCGCCGGACTTGAAGCGATCGAGTTCCTTCACCCGGCTGGCCTGATCCATGTCGCCGTGAATTTCCCCGCTGGCGAAGCCCGCCCGCTGCAAGTCCCTGTTCAGTTCGCGCACCGTCGTCTTGCGATTGGCGAAGACGATCGCGGTATCGACGTGGTCGTTGCGCAGCAGCCAGCGCAGGGTCTCACGCTTCTCGCGCGACTTGAGGGGAATCTTGAAGGCGGTGATGTTCTCGTTGGTGGAAGCCGCCCGGCTCACCTCTATCCGCTTGGGATTGTCGAGGAATTGCTTGCCCAGCTTGGCGATGGGCGGCGGCATGGTGGCGGAAAACAGCATCGTCTGCCGCTGCTCGGGAAGCTTCGAGCAGATGTATTCGATGTCGGGAATGAACCCCATGTCGAGCATCCGGTCCGCCTCGTCGATCACCAGCAGCTCGCATCCGTTGAGGAGGATCTTGCCCCGCTCGAACAGATCCATCAGCCGCCCCGGGGTCGCGATGAGAACGTCGACACCCTCGTTCAGCGCCTTGATCTGGTCGCCCATCTGCACGCCGCCGATCAGCAATGCCATCGACAGATCGTGGTTCTTGCCATATTTCTCGAAGTTCTCGGCCACCTGCGCCGCCAGTTCGCGGGTCGGTTCCAGGATCAGGCTGCGCGGCATCAGCGCGCGTCGCCGGCCGCTTGCCAGGATGTCGATCATCGGCAGCACGAAGCCGGCCGTCTTGCCGGTGCCCGTCTGCGCGATGCCGATGATGTCCTTCATCATCAGCACGGCGGGTATCGCCTCGGCCTGGATCGGGGTCGGCTCGGTATAGCCGGCCTCCGACACGGCATTCAGCAGTTTTTCGGACAGGCCGAGATCGGCGAAGGTGGTCAAGGGCGGAAGCTTTCCGGGTTTTGGCGTTGGCAATGGAAACTGCCGCCGCGGGATTCGTCGCGATGGCCGGCAGCAGCGCGCTGCCTATGCAGCCGCAGGGCGAAAAGTCAAGGAAGAGCGCCGCGACGCGCTCCTATCCGCCGGTCGCGACCAGCCGGTTGAAGTTGGCTACCCGGCAACTCGCCCCGGCCCGCGAAAGCAACCGGTCGCGCGCGACGCAAAGCTGCCCGTCATCGCTGCGCTCGATGTAGAAGCCGGAATAGAACGCCCGCGCGGAGCAGGACCGTTCCAGCGAGGCCGCGAGGATGCCGCGATCGCGCGTGTAGAGCAGCAGCCGGTTGTCGCCGGTAGGCTGAGAGCCGACGATGTCGCGCACCGGCACGCAGTCCCCGTGATCGACTTCGCTGAACCGCACCGGATTTCGCCGTTCCGCGCTTTGCGACCCGCTCGGCAACCGCCGGTTGGCGGGCGCGGGTGAGATGCGGATGATGATGCGCTGCTCGATCCGGACCTGGTTCTGCCCCAGCGGTCGGCGCGCCTGTTCGAGAACGTCGAAAGGCGGCGTGGTTGCCGGATCGAAGCCCAGCGGCGCATGCGATTGCGGACCTGCCGGCGGCCCGTCACCCGTCGGCTCCGCCCGCGCCGGCCAGTTGGCCAGCGTCGCCGGAAGAGCGAGGGCGACGAACGCGGCGAGAAGGCAGAGACGTTTCATGGCGACCAGATCGGTGTCGGGATGGACGAGGAGCCGCGCCATCCGGGTGCGCCAGTGATTTAGCGGCGCGGATTGAATACCGGCTTAACCTGCCCCGTCGCCTTTGCAACACACGCCCCGCGGTGGCATTGAGCGGGCGATGACCGACACCGCCGCCTTTCTGGACGAAGCCCGCGCCATCCTCGGGGAGCGCGGACTGACAACCGATGCCGACCTCCTCGACCCCTGGCTGACCGACTGGCGGGGGCGCTTCACCGGCCGCGCCCTGGCCCTCGCGTCTCCCGCCGCGACAGAGCAGGTCGCCGATCTCGTGAAGCTGTGTGCTCGCCACGGTGTCCCGATCGTCCCCCAGGGCGGCAATAGCGGCATGTGTGGCGGGGCGACGCCCGACGCAAGCGGCGAGGCCATCATCCTGTCGCTGCGGCGCATGGACAAGGTTCGCCATTTCGACAAGAGCGCGCGGCAGATCGTGTGCGAGGCCGGGCTGGTGCTCCAGACCCTGCACGAGGTCGCAGGAGCGCAGGGTATGCGCTTCCCCCTGACCCTGGGGGGCAAAGGGTCGGCCACGGTGGGCGGGCTGATCGCCACCAACGCCGGCGGCACGCAGGTATTGCGCCACGGCTCCATGCGCGCGCAGGTCCTGGGTCTCGAGGGCGTCATGGCCGACGGCGCGGTGTTCGACGGGCTGACCGTGCTCAAGAAGGACAATCGCGGCTTCGACCTGAAGCAATTGCTGATCGGTTCGGAAGGCACGCTCGGCATCGTCACCGCCGCCACCTTGCGCCTGTTGCCAGCGCTGGGGGACCGGCGGGTGGTCTGGGCGGGTCTGCCTTCGCTGGCGGCGGCGCGGCGCCTGCTTACCCACTGCCAGGACGAGGCCGGCGACGCGCTGGAGGGGTTCGAGGTGATGGCCCAGCCGACCCTCGACGACGTAATCCGTCACCTTCCCGATGCGAGGCAGCCGCTGGCCGGGCGGCACGCATGGCATGCGCTGATCGAACTGGTTGCGGACGATGCGGACGCTCAATCGCTGGGCGAGCGGACCGAGGCCATGCTCGCCGGGGCACTCGAGCGCGGCCTGCTTGACGATGCGGTCATCGCAGCCAACGAGGCACAGGCGGAAGGCTTCTGGCTGCTGCGCGATTCCATCGCCGCCGCCGAGCGCGAGAAGGGACCAGCGGTACAGCACGACATTTCCGTACCGGTGGAAAAGATGCCCGAATTCGTGGACTTCGCGGTGCCGCGGATAGAGCGGGACTGGCCCGGTACCGAAGCGCTCGCTTTCGGGCACCTGGGGGATGGCAACGTCCATTTTCATGTCATTGCGCCCGATGGGGTCGAACCGATGGACTGGATGACGGGGGACGGCAAGGCGATCAGCGCGCAGGTCTATCGCATGGTCAGCGAATGGGACGGCTCGATCAGTGCAGAGCACGGTATCGGTCAGCTCAAGCGCGACGAACTGGCCCAACTCAGCGATCCGGCGCGGCTCGCCATCATGCGGCAGGTCAAGCGCGCACTCGACCCGAACAACATCCTCAATCCCGGCAAGCTCGTGCCGCTTGCGCCGGACGCCCCCATTCAGTAAGGCCGCGCGCGATCAACCCGGCCTCGCGCCACGGCCCACCGGCCCGCCGCGACGCCGCCCCGTTCACGGATCTAGCGGAGAGTTTGCATGGCCAGCGCGCCGAAAGGTAATTTGCCCGTCCTGTACAAGGATCTCGTCCCCCTCAACAGCAACGAGCACGCGACGTGGCGCGCGCGCAGCGTCGACAAGGCGCCGTGGGTGGTCAACCAGCATGCGATCCCGCTGACGGTGGAGGAATTCCCGGCGGCGCAGCGCGATTTCCCGATCGTCTTTTCCGCCGGCGATCGCCCGGTCCCGCTGGCGCTGATGGGTCTCAACGAAGGCATCAACGTCTTCTTCGACGACGAAGGGGCGCCGGTCGACAAGAATGCGCCCTACATCCCGGCCTATATCCGTCGCTATCCGTTCCTGCTCGCCAAGATCGATCAGAACTCGGACAATCTCTCGCTGTGCTTCGATCCGACAACCGACCTGATCGGCGATTTCGACGAGGGCGAGCGGGTGTTCGACGACGACAAGCAACCCACGCAGCACACCCAGGCGCTGCTCGATTTCTGCGAGAAGTTCGAACAGGCGGGCAATCGCACGCAGATGTTCATGGACGAACTGAAGAACGCCGACCTCCTGATGGACGGGGAGATCGCCATCCAGCGCCGCGACAAGCCGAACGAGCCGTTCACCTATCGCGGCTTCAAGATGGTCAACCAGGAAAAGCTGCGCGAATTGCGCGGCGACCAATTGCGCAAGTGGAACGAGAACGGCCTTCTGCCGCTGATCTTCGCGCACCTGTTCTCGCTGGACCTGATGCGCAACATCTTCGCGCGGCAGGCCGAACAGGGCAAGGGTCCGCTGGGCGCGGGCGCGGGCGAGGCCGCTGCGACGATGCCCCCGGCCTGAGGCATTGCCGACCGGGCTTGGCTCCGTGCGCCGGACCGCCCCGCCCGGTCGCTCCGATTTTGCGACAAGTTGCGACACGAAATCCGCTCTTGGACGGAGCGGCGAACTTGAAACCTTAACCATCGAAATTATCTTCGAGAGGTCCGGTCGGCGCTCCCCTCATGGCCCGGTCGGACTGGCGCGCCACGGCGCGCCACCTCCCTGAACCTTGGCCGCCTCGTGCTTCGTGCACGGGGCGGTTTTTTCGTTATGTCCGCCCTATTCCGCGGCCTGGGCGAACAACGAGCCGCTGCGCGCCAGCCCGTCCGCAAGCGCGCGCACCAGCCCGGACAACAGCGTCACGACATCCGCCATGCCCGGGCCGGGTTCGCGCAGGCGCGCGTCGAGATAGGTGGTCCGGCAGATTTCGAGCTGGATCGCTCCGATTCCGCGCGCCGGCGCTCCATGCCGGTCGAGGACGTAACCGCCGGCATAGGGCCGGTTATGGGCCGCAAGGCGTCCCTCCCGGGCGAGGTAGCGCAGGGTCTCGGCGGACAGCCGGCCCTGGCACGATGCGCCGAAGCGGTCGCCCACGACGAAGTCCGCCGCCCCCTCGCCCGGTTTCGGGCCGAGCGGCGGCATGGAGTGCATGTCGATCAACAAGGCCGCGCCCCACCTGTCGCGCAGGCTTTCCAGACCCTGCGACAGGCGCGCGTGATAGGGCCGGTGCACCGCCTCGATCCGTTCCGACAAGTCGGCGGCCGCGAGCCGCCCGGACCACAGTTCCCCCAGCCCCGGCAGGCGGCGCGGAACCAGGCCCAACCCGTTGCGCGCCCGTCGCCCCGTGCTGTGCCGCGGGGCGCGGCGGCGGGCGTCGGCGACCATCTCCCAGTCGACATCGTCGGGCGAGCGGTTGAGGTCGATCATGGCCCGCGGGGCGTGGGCGACCAGCAGCGCGGCCCCGGTTGCGTGCGCCACCTGATCCGCGATGCGATCGACCAGCCTGTCCTCGAGCCGCAGCTTCGCTTCGTCGGGATGCCGCATGGCTGCGGTCAGCGTTGCGGGATAGGCCCGCCCCGCGTGCGGCACGGCGACGAGGACCGGTATCGCGTTCGCGCCCGGCCCCGGTCGGCTGAAGGTGAAGGCCGGCGCGTGCGCCCCCTCCCCCGGTATCGAACCGCCGGTCGTTGCGATGCGATCGGATGACATCATCGGTTCCTTGCTGGCGCGGATTATCCCCGGCGTCAAACGCGGTGTCTCAAAGCTGGGCACAGCGCGCAAGAGACATGATCTTGCGTGCCGGGATGCGTTAGGCAGGGCACAGATCGAAATCGAAAGGGCAACGACACCATGATCCGTATCCTGCTGGCCGAAGACGACGAGGCGATGCGCACCTACCTGGCGCGGGCGCTGGACCGGGCCGGCCATTCGGTCGTCGCCGTATCGTCCGGGACGGACGCGCTGACGATGCTGAAGACGGAAATCTACGACCTGCTGCTGTCCGACATCGTGATGCCCGGCATGGACGGGATCGAGCTGGCGCAGCGCTGCGCGGACCTGTCCCCCTCGACGAAGGTCATGTTCATTACCGGATTCGCCGCTGTCACGCTACGCGCGGCCCGCGAGGCACCGCATGCGAAGATGCTGTCCAAGCCCTTTCACCTGAAGGATCTGGTGGCCGAGGTGGAGCGGCAGTTCGAGGATGTCGCCGCCGCCTGCGTGTGAGCGTCGACAAGCCCTCTTGCCAGCGCGCCGAGCCGGCGCTAGATGGCCCGCCTGCCGCCGGCAATGCGGGCGGCGCGTGAATGGTGCGGGCGTATAGCTCAGTGGTAGAGCACTATGTTGACATCGTAGGGGTCCCAAGTTCGAACCTTGGTACGCCCACCATTCCCTGAATCTTCCCGAACAAGGATGCCGGATCAGTCGCCGCCCCGCTCCAGCGCGTCGATCCTGTCCTGCGCCTCGCCCTCCATCTTGACGAGCTCGTCGATCGTCTGTTCGATCGCGCGACGCTGATCCTGCAATTCGCGCAGGCGTTCGTTGATGCGCGATTGCAGGTGGCGCATCTGCTCTATCCGCCCGCCACCATCGTCGTAGAGCGAGAGAAACTCGCCGATCTCGCGAATGCTGAAACCCAGCCGCTTGCCGCGTAAGATCAGCTGCATCCGCCCCATCTCGCGCCGCGAATAGACCCGCATCGACCCGACACGTCGCGGACGGATAAGGCCCTTGTCCTCGTAGAAGCGCAAGGTCCGCTGAGTGACGCCCAGCAGTTCGGACGCCTCGGCGATGCTGCGCAGGTCCGCTCCCTGCGCATCCTCGGCGTCGAGCATGGCCTGTCGGGCATCCTCGCTCATGTCCCGGCCCTTCCGGCGGCTTCGGCCTTCGCTCTTTCCTCAGCCACGAGAGCCTTCTTCTCCAGCTTTCCGACCAGGGTCTTGGGCAGTTCGTCGCGAAATTCGTAGGCGTCGGGCATCTCGATGGGATTGAGCCGCCCCTTGAGGAAAGCGCGCAACTCCTCCTCGGTCAGGCTCTCGCCCTCGTGCAGGGCGACGAACAGCTTGGGCGCCTCGCCGCGGTAATCGTCGGGAATGCCGATGGCGACGGCTTCCTTCACCTTGGGGTTCTCGTAGGCGGCATCCTCGATCATGCGGGGATAGACGTTGTATCCGCTGCACAGGATGATGTCCTTCATCCGGTCGACCAGGAACAGGTAGCCGTCCTCGTCGAGATAGCCGATGTCGCCGGTTCGCAGCGCGCCGTCGACGAACACCTTTTCCGTCGCATCGGGCCTGTTCCAGTAGCCCTTCATCACCTGCGGGCCGCGCGCGCAGACCTCGCCGCGCTCGCCGGGTTCGAGGCAGCACGCGCCGCTTTCCGGATCGCGGATCTCGATAAATGTGTGGGGGAAGGCCGGCCCTGCCGAATTGTCCTTTACCGGCGTGCGACCGAGCAACGGGTTGCTAGTGATGATGGGAGAGGCTTCGGTCAGGCCATACCCTTCGGACACCGGCGATCCGGTGCGCGTCTCGTATTGCCGGCGCACGTCGAGCGGCAACGGTGCCCCGCCCGAGATGCTGGTGCGCACCGTGGAAAGGTCGGGCACCTTGTCGTCGGGCAGCGAACCCAGCGCGTTGTAGATCGTCGGCACGCCGAACATCTGCGTGGGCGGCTTGCGCGCGATGGTCTTGAGCACCTCGTCCATCTCGAAGCGCGGCAGCAGCACCAGTTCGGCGCAGACCTCGATCCCGAAATTGAGCACGCAGGTAAGCGCGAAGACGTGAAACAGCGGCAGCACGCCCAGCGTGCGTTCCTGCCGGTCGCGCTCCTCCCCGATATGCAGCAGCATCTGCGCGCTGTTGGCGGCGAGGTTGGCATGGGTCAGCATGGCACCCTTCGGCCTGCCGGTCGTTCCCCCCGTATACTGGAGCACCGCCACGTCCGATGGCACCTGCCCCATGTCACGCGGAGATGAATCATGCGCCGCCAGCGCGCCGTAATCGAGATAGGCCACGCCGGGCCGGCGGTTCGCCATTTCGGACCGCTTCAGCGCCCGCATGCCGACCGACTTCCAGAACGGCAGCACGTCGGCCATCGGGCACAAAACCACCCGCTCCATCGCCCCCTTCCCCCAGGCGGCGGCGACCTTTGCGTGCAACTGTTCGAGATCGGGAACGGCAACCATCTTCGCCCCCGAATCGACGATCAGGAACTCCACCTCGCTCGGCGAATAGAGCGGGTTGAGGTTCACCACGATTCCGCCGGCGCGCAGGACGGCATAATACAGGATGACCGAATAGGGCGTGTTGGGAAGGCACAACCCGAAGCGGTCGTCCTTGCCCAGCCCCTGCGCCTGCAACCCGGTTGCGACCCGGTCCACCAGTTCGCCCAGTTCGCCATAGGTCCATTCGCGCCCCATGAAGTCGATCGCGACGAGATCGGGATGCAGCGACACCGCGCGGTCGAACGGCTCGGTCAGGAGGCGCGGACGGATGTTCCCGTCGGCGTCGAGGATGCGGCTCGGGTCGAGAGGGTGCGAGGTGATCGCTGCCTCGGTCATCGGAAGTTCTCTCCAGTTCGATGCGACAAAACGCATCTTGATTTGCGGCTGCTTGACGTTTACGTCAGGGCACAGACTTTATCGTAATCATTCGGCGCAAAAGGTCAATCGCGTCAGACAGAAAGGCCAGACACGAAAATGAGCACACCTACTCGCGACATCGTCATCGCCGGTTATGTCCGTTCGCCCTTCCATCCCGCCCATCGCGGCGCGCTGGCGAAGGTGCGGCCGGACGACCTGGCCGCCAACACCATTCGCGGCCTGGTCGAGCGGACCGGCGTGAAGGCGGAAGATATCGAGGATATCGTGATGGGCTGCGCCTTTCCCGAAGGCGAACAGGGTTTCAACGTGGCGCGCATCGTCACCCTGCTGGCCGACCTGCCGCTGTCGGTGGGCGGCATCACCATGAACCGGTTCTGCGGTTCCTCGATGAGCGCGGTGCACTATGCCGCCGGGCAGATCGCGATGGGGGCGGGCGAGGCGTTCATCTGCGCGGGCGTCGAATCGATGAGCCGCGTGCCGATGGGTGGCTACAACCCGATGCCCAACCCCGACCTGGCGAAGAACAGCGCGGCCTATATCGGCATGGGCGACACGGCGGAAAACGTGGCTCGGCAATACGACATCTCGCGCGAGCAGCAGGAAGCCTTCGCGGTGAAGAGCCAGCAGAAGGCCGGCAAGGCGATGGAATCGGGCGCGTTCAGGGACGAGATCGTTCCCGTCACCACTCCTGACGGAAAGACCGTCGATACCGATGGCACCCCCCGCCCCGGCACGACTGCCCGGGATCTTGCGGGCCTCAAGCTGTCCTTCGACGAGAACGGCACCGTCACGGCCGGCACCGCCTCTCCGCTCACCGATGGCGCGGTAGCCCTGCTGGTGTGCAGCGCCGACTATGCCGAGGCGAACGGCCTGGCTGTCTTCGCCAAGATCAGGAGCATGGCGATTTCCGGCTGCGCGCCCGAGATCATGGGTATCGGCCCGGTCGAAGCATCGAGGAAGGCGCTCGAACGCGCTGGCCTGACCATCGGGGATATCGATATCGTCGAACTGAACGAGGCGTTCGGCAGCCAGTCGCTCGCCTGTATCGGCGATCTCGACATCCCGGAAGAGAAGATCAATCTCGATGGCGGCGCCATTGCCATCGGCCACCCGCTCGGCGCGACGGGCGCGCGCATCGTCGGCAAGGCGGCCAGCCTGCTGAAGCGCGAAGGCAAGAAATACGCGCTCGTCACCCAGTGCATCGGGGGCGGTCAGGGCATCGCGACCATCCTGGAGGCTGCATGATGGCTGATCGCAAGGACGATACCGCAATCAAGAAGGTTTGTGTCATCGGCGCGGGGACCATGGGCGCCGGCATCGCGGCGCAGGTCGCCAATGCCGGGGTGCCCGTCCTGTTGCTCGATATCGTTCCCAAGGATGGCGACAACCGCAACGCCATTGCCGAGGGCGCGGTGGCGAAGATGCTGAAGGCCGATCCCGCACCCTTCATGGGCAAGCGACCGGCTAGGCTGGTGGAAACCGGCAATATCGAGGATCACCTGGACAAGGTCGCAGAGTGCGACTGGATCGTGGAAGCGGTGATCGAGCGGCTCGACATCAAGCAGGGGCTGTACGCGAAGCTTGAAGAGGTGCGCACGCCGGGCACGGCGGTTTCGTCCAACACCTCTACCATCCCGCTGGAAAAGCTGACCGAAGGACGCTCCGACGCGTTCAAGCGCGATTTCCTTATCACCCACTTCTTCAATCCCCCCCGCTACATGCGTCTGATCGAGATCGTGGCGGGTGCGGGCAGCGATGGCGCCACGGTCGATCGCGTCGTCGATTTCGTCGATCGGCGCATGGGCAAGAGCGTGGTGATGGCCGAGGATTCGCCCGGCTTCATCGCCAATCGCATCGGCACTTTCTGGATCCAGCAGGCGGTCAATTCCGCCTTCGACATGGGTCTGACGGTCGAGGAAGCGGACGAGATCGGCGGCAGGCCGATGGGCGTGCCAAAGACCGGCATCTTCGGCCTGATCGACCTCATCGGCATCGACCTCATGCCGCATCTGATGGAAAGCCTCACCAGCACGCTGCCGCCCGACGATCCCTATCAGGCGATCGCCCGTAGCGAGAAGCTGATCGAGCAGATGATCGACGAGGGCTATACCGGCCGCAAGGGCAAGGGCGGCTTTTATGCCATGCACAAGGGCGAGGACGGCAAGCGCACGAAGATGGCGAAGCCGCTCGACGGGGGCGAATACCGCACCGCCGCGCGGCCCGGCCTGGTTCGCGGGCCTGCGGCCAAGGGCGATCTGCGCGCGCTGATCGAGACCGAGGGCAAGGTGGGCGAGTATGCCTGGGCGATCCTCGGCCCGACCTTGTCCTACGCCGCCAGCATCGTTCCGGAAGCCACCGCCACCATCGTCGGCGTCGACGACGCGATGAAGCTGGGCTACAACTGGAAGTTCGGCCCGTTCGAGATGATCGACACAATCGGCCCCGCGCATCTGCGCGAGCGGATGAAGCAGGATGGCATCCCCGTCCCGCCACTGCTCGAAACGGTTGGCGACAAGTCCTTCTACCGGGTCGAGAACGGCCAGCGCCAGTACCTCACCACCGATGGCGAGTATCGCGACATCGAGCGGCCCGAAGGCGTGCTGCTGCTGGAAGACATCAAGCGGACCCGCGACCCGATCGTCGCCAACGGTTCGGCGGCCTTGTGGGACGTGGGCGACGGCGTCGCCTGCCTCGAGTTCACGGGCAAGATGAACGCGCTCGACGAACAGGTGATGAAGCTGATCGGCAAGGCCATCCCGGTCGTCAGGTCCGACTTCAAGGCGCTGGTCGTCTATAACGAAGGCAGCAACTTTTCCGCCGGTGCCAATCTCGGCCTCGCGATGTTCGCGGTGAACATCGCCGCGTGGAGCGAGGTGGAAAAGCTGGTCAAGGCGGGGCAGGACGCCTACAAGGCGCTGAAATACGCCCCCTTCCCCGTCGTTGCCGCGCCCGCGGGGCTGGCGCTGGGCGGGGGATGCGAAATCGCGCTCAACGCGAACGCGGTGCAGGCGCACGCCGAAACCTATATCGGCCTCGTCGAATGCGGGGTGGGCCTCGTTCCCGGATGGGGCGGCTGCGGCGAGATGCTCGATCGCTGGCGCAGCAATCCGCGCCAGCCGGGCGGCCCGATGCCGACCGTTTCCAAGGTGTTCGAGACGGTCTCCACCGCCACCGTGGCCAAGTCGGCGAGCGAGGCGAAGGAGCTTGGCTTCCTGCGTCCGACGGACGGCATTACCATGAACCGCGACCGCTTGCTGCACGATGCCAAGGAACGGGCGCTGTCGATGGTCGAGGGCTACGAACCGCCGGAGAAGCCCGAATTCCGCCTCCCCGGCGAAACGGGCGCGGCGGCGCTCATGCTGGCGGTCGATTCCTTCCGCAAGCAGGGCAAGGCGACACCGCACGACGAGACGGTGGCGAAGGAGCTCGCCGGCGTGCTGACCGGCGGCGATACCGACATGACCGAAACCGTGACCGAGGCGCAGATGCTCAAGCTGGAGCGCGAGGCGTTCATGCGCCTGGTGCGAAACGACAAGACGCAGGCGCGGGTCGAGCATATGCTCGAAACCGGGAAGCCGCTGCGCAACTGACCATTCGAAAGGACTGACCGATGCAAGTCTATGAAGCCCCCATCCGCGACATGCGTTTCGTGCTCGACGAGCTGCACGAGGACGACGGGTTCGGCAATGTCGAGGGGTTCGAGGATTTCGACGGCGACATGACCGCCGCGATCCTGGAAGAGGCGAACAAGCTGTGCCGCGACGTGCTGCTGCCGCTGAACTGGCCGGGCGACCAGCAGGGCTGCCGGATCGAGAACGGCGTGGTCCGCACGCCCGACGGTTTCCCCGAGGCCTACCGGCAGTTCTGCGAAGGCGGCTGGGCCAGCCTTTCGGTCGATCCGAAATGGGGCGGCCAGGGCGCGCCGCACGCGCTCGCCAAGATGGTCGAGGAAATGAGCTGTTCGACCAACCTCAGCTTCGGTCTCTATCCGGGGCTGACGGGGGGCGCGATGGTCAGCCTGGAAGCCTATGGCAGCGAGGATCAGAAGAACTTCTACCTGCCCCGGATGGCCAACGGCGAATGGTCGGGCACGATGTGCCTGACCGAAAGCCACTGCGGCACCGATCTCGGCCTGCTGCGCACCAAGGCCGAACCGCAGGAAGACGGCAGTTACCTCGTCACCGGGAACAAGATCTTCATATCCGCCGGCGACCACGACCTGACGGACAATATCGTCCACCTGGTCCTCGCCCGCCTGCCCGATGCGCCCGCCGGGGTGAAGGGCATCTCGATGTTCCTGGTGCCCAAGTACCTGCCCAAGGACGACGGCTCGCTTGGCGACCGCAACGCGGCGCAGGCGACGGCCATCGAGCACAAGATGGGCCTCAAGGCCTCCGCCACCTGCCAGATGAGCTTCGACGGGGCAAAGGGCTGGCTCGTCGGCAAGCCCAACAAGGGCCTCGAAGCCATGTTCGCCATGATGAACACGGAACGCGTCGCGGTCGGCATCCAGGGCCTCGGCGTGGGCGAGATCGCCTACCAGTCGGCCGTCTATTACGCGAAGGATCGCCTCCAGGGCCGTTCGCTGTCGGGCGTGAAGAACCCCGATGGTCCGGCCGATCCGATCATCGTTCACCCCGACGTGCGGCGGATGCTGATGACCATGCGCGCCTACAACGAAGGGTGCCGCGCCGTGACCGCGTGGGTCAGCCGCGCGCTCGATGCCGAGCACGCTTCCCCCGAACCCGAGGTGCGCGAGCGGGCCAAGGATTTCGTCGCGCTGATGACGCCGGTGGTCAAAGCGCTGTTCACCGATCTCGGCCACGAGAGTGCGCAGCTGGCGATCCAGGTGCATGGCGGCCACGGCTACATCCAGGAAACCGGCATCGAACAGTTCGCCAGGGACGCGCGCATCGCGCAGATCTACGAGGGCGCGAACGGCATCCAGGCGCTCGACCTGGTGGGGCGCAAGCTGCCCGACCGGATGGGTCGCAACCTGCGCAGCTTCTTCCACCCCGTGTCGCAATATCTGGAAGACAATGCCGGGGACGAGAATATCGGCAAGATGATCGGCTCGCTCCAGCAGAGCTTCGGCGCGCTGCAACTCTCGACCGGGCACATCGCGCAAAAGGGGCTGAAGGATCCCGAGGAAGCGGGCGCTGCCGCCTATGACTACCTGCACCTGCTGGGCTTCGTCGCGATGGGTTACTGCTTCGCCAAGGCCGCGCAGATCGCGCATCTCAAGCTTGCCGAAGGCACCGATGACGAGGCGTTCTACAAGGCGAAGATCGCCACCGCGCAGTTCTTCTTCGACCGGCTTCTGCCGCCTGCCACCGCGCGCTTCATGGCGATCACGAGCGGCAAGTCGAGCATGATGGCCATGCCGGAGGACGCATTTTGAACGAGAACGTTCGCGCGTTCGCGGACCGGCTGACGATCCCCGCCATCGTCGCGCCGATGTTCCTGGTCTCCGGGCCGGATCTGGTAAGCGAAACGTGCCGCGCGGGGCTGTGCGGCACGTTTCCCTCGCTCAACCAGCGCAGCACCGAAGGCTTCGACGACTGGCTTTCGGAAATCGAGGAGCGCAACGGCGACGGCGCGGCCCCCTATGGCGTCAACCTAATCGTCCACAAGTCCAACCCGCGGGTGCAGGCGGACCTGGAAATCTGCGTGAAGCACGAGGTACCGCTCATCATCACCTCGCTCGGCGCGGTGCCCGAACTGGTGGACGCGGTGCACTCCTATGGCGGCGTCGTTTTTCACGACGTCATCCAGCGCCGGCATGCGGAAAAGGCGGTCGAGGCGGGCGTCGACGGCATCATCGCGGTCAGCGCGGGTGCCGGTGGCCATGCGGGCACGTTCAGCCCCTTTGCGCTGGTGAGCGAAATCCGCGAGTTCTGGGATGGGGCCATCGCGTTGTCCGGCTCGATCACGCAGGGCGGCCATGTCGCGGCGGCACAGCTGATGGGTGCCGATTTCGGCTATATCGGCAGCCATTTCATCACCGCGAACGAAAGCATGGCGCCCGACGAGCAGAAGGCGATGATGTTCGAGGCGAGCGCCAAGGACATCACCTACACCGACAAGGTGACGGGCGTGGGCGCGAATTTCCTCACGCCGAGCCTCGAAGCGGCAACACTGCCCGACCACGGCGGGGAGATGACGTTGAACGACGAGGCCCGCGCCTGGAAGACGATCTGGTCCGCCGGCCATGGTGTCGGCGCGACCCGCTCCGCCCGCCCGGCGGCGGAACTGTGCGAGGAACTGATTGTGCAATACCAGGCCGCACGGGATAAATTCTGCGCTGCCTAGGCACGAACCGCCCCTCCCGCCGTTGATCGGGGAGATGGGACGCACCGCACACATGGCACTGCCGCGCATCAACGCCATCGCGACGGCCTTGCCCGATCGCGATGTCCACGCGGCCTATAACAGTTGGGCCACGCGCCAGATCGACGACGATCGCAAGGCCGCCGTTTTCGCCCGGATGATGGAGCGCAGCGGCATCGATCACCGCTATTCCGTCCTGTCGGACGCCGACGCCCGGATCGACTTCGGCAGCTTCTACGACGCAGAAAGCCCGCCGGGGACGGCTGAACGGATGCGCCGCTATGCCGACGCCGCACCCGATCTCGCGCTGGACGCGATCCGCAAACTGCCGGAATTGGACGGCATTACCCACCTCGTCACCGCCAGTTGCACCGGCTTCATGGCGCCCGGCCTCGATCAGGTCGTGGCGCGGCGGCTCGGCCTCGACCCGGCGGTGGAGCGCGTGTCCATCGGGTTCATGGGCTGCTACGCCGGGATCACCCTGCTGCGCACGGCAGCGCACATCGTCCGCTCCCGGCCCGATGCAAGGGTGCTTGCCCTGTCCGTCGAGCTGTGCACGCTTCACATGCAGGAAACGGACGATCTGGAAGCTCTGCTCGCAATGGGCCAGTTCGCCGATGGCGCGGCGGCCGCCATCGTCAGTGGCACCGGCGCGGGGCTGGCGCTGGGCGAAAGCCTTTCGGCCACCATCGACGACAGCGAGGAGCTGATTACCTGGACCATCACCGATACCGGCTTCGTCATGCACCTGTCGGGCGCGGTTCCGGGTCGGCTGGCCGACACGATCGGCGAAGGCAACCTGCCTGCGACGCTGAAGGGCGACGAGCGCGCGTCCAGCTGGGCGGTCCATCCGGGCGGTCGCAGCATACTGGACGCGGTGGAGCGCGGGCTGGACCTGCGCGACGACGCGCTCGACACTTCGCGCAGGGTGCTCGCCGAGAGCGGCAACATGTCGTCGGCCACGGTCCTGTTCGTGCTGGGCGAGATGATGGCGGACCATCCGGAAAAGGGTGTCGCCCTTGCCTTCGGGCCGGGTCTGGCGATGGAGGGGCTGCGCTTCGGCTGGACCGATGGCGATGCTGGCTGAGCGCCGCCAGACGACCGAACTGATGGACGATCCGGCGCTGCCGGAAGCGACCTACGCCAAGGTGCTGTCCGACCTGGCGCGGGTCAACCGCCTGACCTTGGCGCATCGGCCGACGCTCGCATTCCTCGACCGGGCCATCGGTCAGCGCGGCGCGTTTTCGTTGCTGGACGTCGGCTTCGGCGATGGCGACATGCTGCGCGCGATTGCCGCATGGGCCGGCTCGCGCGGTATCCGTGCCGACCTGACCGGGGTTGACCTCAACCCGCGCAGCGAGGGGATCGCGCGGGGGAAGACCCGCGCCGATCTGCCGATTACCTACCGCACCGGCGACTACGCCGATCTTGCAGGCAAGCGGTTCGACTGCATCGTCTCCAGCCTTGTCGCCCATCACATGACGCATGACGAACTGATTGCTTTCCTGCGCTTCATGGACCGCGAGGGGCGGGCCGGCTGGTTCGTGAACGATCTGCACCGTCATGGCCTGAGCTATCACGGTTATCCCGTGCTGACGCGCCTGCTGGGCTTTCATCCCATCGTGCGCGCCGACGGCCAGACCTCCATCGCGCGCAGCTTCCGGCGGGAGGACTGGCTCGCGTTTCTTGATGACGCGCAGATCGACGGTGCGCGCATCGCCCGGTATTTCCCTTTCCGGCTATGCGTATCGAAGATCCGCTGATCCTGGGCGCCGGTCCTGCGGGCTGCGCCGCCGCCATCGCGCTGGCGCGCGAAGGGGCGCGGCCGCTGCTTGTCGACCGCGACGAGAACGTCGGCGACCCTCTGTGTGGCGGGTTCCTGAGCTGGCGCACGGTCGCGCAACTGCGCGCACTCGGCGTCGATCCCCCCGCCCTCGGCGCGCACCGGGTCGAGACGCTGCGACTGTTCGCGGGTGGTCGCGAAGCCTGCGCCGCGTTGCCCGAAGCGGCCTTCGGCCTTTCGCGCCAGGCCCTCGATACCGCCATGCGCACTGCCGCGAGGCACGCGGGCGCGACGATCGCGTTCGACGCGGTGACGAGGCTGGAACGGGGAATGGCCATCGGCCGGAGATCGCAATGGCGCTCGGACAGCATCTTCCTCGCCACCGGCAAGCACGATGTGCGCGGGCAGACCCGGCCCCGCGAGGGCGACGATATCGCGCTCGGCCTGCGCCTGCGGCTGCCCGCCTCCGCCGCACGCGCGCGGCTGATCGGCGGAGCGATCGAGCTGCACCTGTTCGACGGGGGCTATGCCGGGATCGTGTTGCAGGAAGGCGGCAGCGCCAATGTCTGTCTCGCGCTGCGCAAGTCGGCGCTGGCCCGGTACGGTGGCAGTCCGGACGCCTTGTTCGAAAGCCTCGCCGCCGAGCACCCCGCCCTTGCCGAACGGTTCGGTGACGACTGGACCACGGGCCGCACGGACACGATCGGCGCGGTACCCTATGGATGGATCGCCCGGGAAACGGCGCCCGGCCTGTTCCGGCTGGGCGATCAGGCGGCGGTGATACCCTCGCTCGCGGGAGAAGGCATTTCCATCGCTGTCGCCAGCGGCGTTGTCGCGGCCCGGCACTGGTCGAACGCGGGGGAGGCGGCGGCGCGTGCCTACCAGCACGATTTCGCCGCCCGCGCCCGGCGCCCGGTGCAGGTCGCGCGGCTCGCCCGGCGGCTGGCGGAAAGCCCCGCCGGTGGACGCGCGGCGATCGCCGTGACCCGGCTCGCCCCGACGCTCGTCACCATGATGGCGCGAATGGCCCGCATCGACGCGCCCGCCCACCTTGCGCCGCCAGCGCGCGCTGCCTAAGACGCGGCCAAACCTTCACCAAATCAGACAGACAGGACCATCATGGCGAAAATTCAGGTCAAGAACCCGATCGTGGAGATCGACGGCGACGAGATGACGAAGATCATCTGGCAGTGGATCCGCGAACGGCTGATCCTGCCCTATCTCGACGTGGACCTGAAATATTACGACCTCTCTATCGAGAAGCGCGACGAGACCGAGGACCAGATCACCGTCGATGCGGCCTATGCCATCAAGGAACACGGCGTCGGCGTGAAGTGCGCGACCATCACGCCGGACGAGGCGCGGGTCGAGGAGTTCGACCTCAAGAAGATGTGGGTCTCCCCCAACGGCACGATCCGCAACATCCTGGGCGGCGTGGTCTTCCGCGAGCCCATCGTCATCGACAACGTCCCGCGCCTGGTGCCCGGCTGGACCGACCCCATCGTCGTGGGCCGCCACGCCTTCGGCGATCAGTACCGGGCCAAGGACACGCTGATCCCCGGCAAGGGCCGCCTGCGCATGGTGTTCGAGGGCGAGGACGGCCAGAACATCGACATCGACGTGTTCGAGTTCCCCAGCCCCGGCGTCGCGATGACGATGTACAATCTCGACGATTCGATCCGCGACTTCGCGCGTGCCAGCTTCAACTATGGCCTCGACCGCGGCTGGCCGGTCTACCTGTCGACCAAGAACACCATCCTCAAGAAATACGATGGGCGCTTCAAGGATCTGTTCCAGGAAATCTTCGACGCCGAATTCAAGGACAGGTTCGAAGCCGCCGACATCACCTACGAACACCGCCTGATCGACGACATGGTCGCCGCCGCGCTGAAGTGGAACGGCAAGTTCGTGTGGGCGTGCAAGAACTATGACGGCGATGTGCAGTCCGACATCGTGGCGCAGGGCTTCGGCAGCCTCGGCCTGATGACGAGCGTGCTGATGACGCCCGACGGCAAGACGGTGGAAGCCGAGGCCGCGCACGGCACCGTCACGCGCCATTATCGTCAGCACCAGGAAGGCAAGGCCACCAGCACCAACCCCATCGCCAGCATCTTCGCGTGGACGCGCGGCCTGATCTATCGCGGCCGGTTCGACGATACGCCCGACGTGGTCAAGTTCGCCGAGACGCTGGAGCGGGTCTGCGTCAAATGCGTGGAGGACGGCAAGATGACGAAGGATCTCGCCCTCCTGATCGGCCCGAAGCAGAGCTGGATGACCACCGAGCAGTTCTTCGAAGCCATCGTCGAGGGGCTGGAAGCCGAGATGAAGCAGCAGGGCCTCGCCTGAGGCGACGCTGCCCATGATGGCGCGGGGGCGGTGGCAACAGGGCGCCGCCCCCGCCCGCCATCGAGCGCTTGAGGATCTGAGCGATGCCCGACAGCACCAGCAAGCCCCGCCTCGAGGTTCGCCAGGCGAAAATCGGCGACATTCCCGCGATCGCGGCGCTGGCGAAGCGGGTGTATGACGACTTCGTCCCCTATACCCGCAGCGAGATTCGCGGTCAGCTGAACAATTATCGCGATGGCTGCTTCGTGGCCCTGCTCGACGACAGGCTGATCGGTTATTGCGCGTCCATGCGGATCGGCGGCGACAAGGCCATGCGCCCGCATAGCTGGGACGAGATCACCGGCAACGGCTTCGGCAGCCGCCACGATCCCAATGGCGACTGGCTCTACGGCTACGAGATGTGCGTCGATCCGAAGGTGCGCGGCACCCGTATCGGGCGGCGCATGTACGAGGAACGACGCAAGCTGGCGGAGCGGCTGGACCTGAAGGGCATCGTCTTCGGCGGGCGCATGCCCAACCTGAAGCGCAACTGGCGCAGGGTCAACAGCGCGCAGGACTATCTCGACCAGGTGATCGCCGGAAAGCTTCACGATCCGGTTATCCGCTTCCAGCTCGCCAACGGGTTCGAACCGATCGGTGTCTTGAAGAACTACCTGCCCGAAGACACGAAGAGCCGCGCCAACGCCGTCCACATGGTCTGGCGCAATCCCTTCGTCGACCAGGAGGAAAGCCCCAAGTTTCGCGTTCCGCGCGACGTGGAAGGGGTTCGCATCGCCACCTGCCAGATGCAGGCGCGCGCCGTGTCGGGCTTCGACGAATTCATCCGCCAGGTGCAGTATTTCGTCGGCGTCGCGTCCGATTACGAGAGCGACTTCATCCTCTTTCCCGAACTTTTCACGCTGATGCTGCTGAGCGCGGAGGAGGAGGAGCTTTCCCCCATCGAGGCGATCGAGACGCTCAGCGACTACACCCCGCGTATCCGCGAGGCGCTGAGCGAGATGGCGCTCAAGTACAACATCAACATCATCGGCGGATCGCACCCCACGCGCATGGAGGATGGCGACATTCACAACGTCGCCTATGTCTGCCTGCGCGACGGATCGGTGCACGAACAGGAGAAGATCCATCCCACGCCGAACGAGGCGTACTGGTGGAACATTCGCGGCGGCGATTCCATCGACGTCATCCAGACCGATTGCGGCCCGATCGGCGTCCAGATCTGCTACGACAGCGAATTTCCCGAACTCACCCGCCGCCTGGCGGACGAGGGTGCGCGGATCATCTTCGTGCCGTTCTGCACCGACAGTCGGCAAGGGTACATGCGTGTGCGCTATTGCGCCGCCGCCCGCGCGATCGAGAATCAGGTCTATGTCGTGATGAGCGGCAATGTCGGCAATCTGCCCAACGTCGCCAACATGGACATCCAGTATGCGCAAAGCTGCATCCTGACGCCCTGCGACTTCCCCTTCGCGCGCGATGGTATCGCGGCGGAGGCGACGGAGAACGTGGAGACGCTGACGATCAGCGACGTGAACCTCGCCGATCTCGCCTGGGCGCGGGCCGAGGGCACGGTGCGCAATTTAGCCGATAGGCGCTTCGACCTCTACCGCATCGAATGGGACCAGTCGGGCGCCGACGGCAGCGAAGCGACGGAACCCAGCGGGCCGCCGCCGGTAAGGCAACACGGGCCGGGCGGGGGCTGAGCGGCGGCTTTTGTCAATAAGTTGTGGACGGGTCTAGGTCTGCAATTAGGGTGGAAATCGGACGTATGAGTTGTTCGAACTTGGGGGAATTCGGGTTTCTACGAGGTAACCACGACCATCCCTAATCCAACTGGCCGTTCCTCTCTCCACCAACGATAGAGACAATTCCTTGCTGAGCGTGAGCTTGACTTCGACCCGACATAAAGCGCAGCTTGCCCTTTATAATCGCCAAGGCGAGTATCAACAACTCCGCAACGATTTGCCGCGCTGGCAGCAATTTCGATCAATTCACTATCGCCGTAGAAAAGCGGCTCGTAGCCACCCCGCGAAACACACGATGAGGCCAGAAAAAGCCCGACGACCAGTAACTGCATTTTCAATAGAGACATGGGTTTGACCTCCACCGTGGGATTTTGCCCAATTCTATTTCTGTCCGCAATCGGATCATAAACGGACTATCCGCAATAAAATCGAACAAAGCGAATGTCGGACGTCAAATCCTGTGCGGCTCACCTGCAGCATCCCCCACCGTCGCCCGGCTCACCAGCCAGATCGCCAGCCACGATGCGATGAAGCCGGGAATGATCTCGTAGATTCCGGTGCTCTCGTTGAGGCCGGTCGCGATCCAGACAATCACCACCGCCGCGCCCGTGACGAGGCCGGCGACCGCGCCCGCCCCGGTCATGCGCTTCCACATCAGCGACAGGACGATCAGCGGCCCGAACGCCGCGCCGAATCCGGCCCAGGCATTGGCCACCAGATCCAGCACGCCGCTTTCGGGATCGCTGGCAATGATGATGGCGGCGACGGAGACGAGTCCGACGCATACGCGCCCGACATTCACCATCTCGCGCTCGCTCGCATCCTTGCGGATGAACAGGCGGTAGAAATCCTCGGTCAGCGAACTGGAGCTGACGAGCAGCTGGCTGGAAATGGTCGACATGATCGCGGCCAGCAGGGCGGCCAGGAGAAAGCCGGTGACGAAGGGGTGGAACAGCGTGTTCGCCAGCAGGATGAAGACTGTCTCCGAATTCTCGATGGCGAGACCGGGGTTGCGCTCCACATAGGCGCGGCCCGCAAGGCCGATGCCGAGCGCGCCGACCAGCGCGACGGCCATCCAGGTCAGGCCGATATTGCGCGCCGCCGGGATGCCCCCCTCGCGCACGGCCATGAAGCGCACGATGATGTGCGGCTGACCGAAATAGCCAAGGCCCCAGGTTACGGCGGACAGGAAGCCGATGAAGGACAGGCCGCCGAACCAGCTCAGGAAATCGGGATCGATCGTCTCCAGCGTCTGCGTCATCTGGCCGATACCGCCCCCGCCCTGCCCGTAGAGCACGACGAGCGGCATGATGACGAGCGCCAGCACCATGATGCAGCCCTGCACGAAATCGGTCAGGCTGACGGCCAGGAAACCGCCGACCATGGTATAGGCGAGCACGACCAGCGCCGTGAGCAGGACGCCGGCCATGTAGGGCGAGAAGCCGAGCAGATTGGTGTCGATGAAGCTGCTTTCGAACAGCAGGCCGCCACCCACCAGCCCCGCGGCGGAATACACGGCGAAGAAGATGACGATGATGATCGCCGATGTCAGACGCAGCGCGGTCGCCTTGTCGGGGAAACGGTTGGCGAGGAATTCGGGAATGGTCAGCGCGTTGCCGTATTCCACCGTCTGCCGCCGCAACCGCGGGGCGACGATGATCCAGTTGGCGACCGCGCCCGCGAACAGGCCGATGCCGATCCACGCCTCGACCAGACCCGACAAATAGAGCGCGCCGGGAAGGCCCAGCAGCAACCAGCCCGACATGTCCGACGCCCCCGCGGAAAGGGCGGCGACGGCCGGATGAAGGTCGCGCCCGCCGAGCAGGTAGCCTTCGGAATCCTCGGTCGATTTCTTCCACGCATACAGCCCGATGGCCAGCATGAGGATGAAATAGAGCGCGAGGGAAACGAGTGTGGGTGTCTGCATGGCGCGCGTGCATAACAAAAGTGGCCGCCAATGCTAGGGGGTGGCGGAAAACAGCCGATTTGGCGCGAGGGCGAAGGTGTGACGCTTTCCTACAGGCGGCGGGGCGTGCACCGCGTCTCACGGAATGGCGCCGTCGCTGGCGGGCCGGAGGGGGGGTTTGCCGCCTTGGACCGTGTAACACCTGTCACACCTTGCCGCGGACCTTGCACGCGGGCGGCGCGATTGCCCATTGCCGCCGCAACGGCGCGTCTGCCATAGCTGCGCGTCATGCACGGGGGCGAAGCCATCTCACCGATCATGAGCGACGCGCTCGTGATCCTTGGCGCGGCGGGGATCGTCATCCCGCTCTTCGCCCGCTTCCGGGTGACGCCGATCATCGGCTTCATCCTGGTCGGTCTGCTGGTCGGGCCCTACGGGCTGGGGCGCATGGTATTCGAGTACGAATGGCTGGCCCACGTCACCATCACCGATCCCGACCGGCTGGAACCCTTCGCCGAATTCGGCATCATCCTGCTGCTGTTCGCCATCGGCCTCGAACTCAGCTTCAACCGGTTGTGGCAGTTGCGCCGGCTGGTGTTCGGCCTGGGCGCGCTGGAACTGCTCATCATCGGCGCGCTGCTGGCCGCGTTCATGTCCATGCTGGGTCAGTACTGGACGGGTGCGCTCGCCTTGGGGCTGGCGCTCGCCTTCTCCTCGACCGCGCTGGTGTTGCCGATCTCGGGCACGGAAACCCCGGTGGGGCGCGCGGCGCTGTCGATGCTGCTGTTCGAGGACATCATGATCGTGCCGATCATCTTCATGCTCGGTGCGCTCGCCCCCTACGCGGGAGCCGAAGGCCTTGCGGGCCTGGTGGAAACGGTCTGGCAAGGTCTGCTGGTAGTCCTGGTGATGATGATCGCGGGCCGGCTCCTGCTACCCCGCCTGTTCGCCCAGGCTGCCCGCACCAAGAGCCCCGAGTTGTTCCTCGCTGCCAGCCTGCTGGTCGTGATCGGTGCCAGCCTGGCCACCGCCTTTGTCGGCCTGTCGCCCATCGTCGGGGCACTCATCGCCGGGCTGCTGATCGCGGAAACCGAATACCATACGGAGGTCGAGGGGATCATGGAGCCGTTCAAGGGCCTGGCCCTCGGCATCTTCCTTATCACCGTCGGCATGGGCATCGACCTCGCCGTGATCTACGACAACCTTTTCACCATCGCTATCGCCGTCGTCGGCGTCCTGCTTCTGAAAGCCGTCGTCACGGGCACACTGCTTCGCCTGATGGGCGCACGCAGCGGCACCGCGACCGAAACCGGCATCCTCATGGCAAGTCCTTCGGAAACGACGTTGATCGTCCTGGCGGCAGCCACCAATGCGCTGCTGATTCAACCGGGCACGGCGCAGTTCTGGCAGATCGTCACGGCTATCGGCCTTACCATCACCCCGTTGCTGGCGCTGCTCGGGAGGCTGGTCGCGCGCCGGGTGGAGCCCGCCCCGACGCTCGACGCCGGCCATGATCCCGGGACGCAACGTGTCATCGTCGTCGGTTTCGGCCGGGTCGGGCGCGTGGTCGCGCAGATGCTGAAGGCTCATGATCTGCCCTATGTCGGGATTGACGCCGACAGCGACCTCATCGAGGGCGCTCGCCGCGAGGGCTACTATGCGGTCTTCGGCAATGCCATGCGCTCCGATGCTCTCGACAAGCTGGGTATCGAACACGCTTCGGCCGTCATCCTGACGATGGACGAGCACGTTTTCGCCCAGCGTCTCGTACGCAAGTTGCGCGCCAGCTATCCCGACCTCCCGATTATCGCCCGTGCGCGCGACAGCGACCATGCCGCGCAACTTTATCGTAGCGGTGCGAGCACGGCCGTTCCGGAAACGCTCGAGAGCTCGTTGCAACTGTCCGAAGCAGCGCTGGTCGATCTCGGTATCGCGATGGGTCCGGTAATCGCATCCATTCACGAAAAGCGGGACCAATTTCGTGATCAGATCCGCGAGCAGGGCGCGCTCGCCGACAAACCAAAACTGCGCACGTCGACGGTGAATGGCTGAATTGTCTCGGATATTTCGTTGCTCTCGCCCGTTGGTCAGGGGAAAAGGAGAAACCGCATGAGCGAGAAGACAGACCCTACCAAGCCGATCGAGAACGACGAGAAGTTCAGGCCCAAGAATGTTGCTGCGGACGACGAACACGGACGCGCCACCCGCAACATGCATGACGTGCCGCGTGGCAGTGAAGGCGATCGCCGTCGCAATTCGAGCAACCGCGTCTGAACGCGCGGACCCGAACGAGTTGAGTGAGGGGAGGCTTCGGCCTCCCCTTTTTGTTAGACGGTTACTCCCGCCATGATGTCCCGAACGGCAGCGATCGCGTCCGCTGCCCTCTCGCCCTCCGGGCCGCCACCCTGCGCCATGTCCGGTCGGCCGCCTCCGCCCTTTCCTCCCAAGGCAGCAACGCCGGCGCGGACGAGATCGACGGCGTCGAACCGGGTTGTCAGATCTTCGGTCACGCCAACGGCGAACGCGGCCTTGCCGTCGTTAACGGCGCAGATCGCGGCGACGCCCGAACCCAGGCGCGTCTTCGCCTCGTCGAGCAATCCGCGCAGTTCCTTCGGGTCCAATCCTTCGAGAACCTGGCCCGAAAAGGCCACACCGGACACGTTCTCTTCCGCCTCCGGGGCCGCCCCACGTCCGCCGCCCAGGGCCAGTTGCTTCTTCACGTCCGCGAGTTCGCGTTCGAGGCGCTTACGCTCTTCAACGAGCGCGGCGACCCTTTCTTCTACCTCGTCGGGAGCGGTCTTCAGCTTGGCTGCGACCGATTTCAACGCTTCTTCGCGTGTAACGAGCCATTCGCGCGCAGCCTCCCCCGTCAGGGCTTCGATCCGGCGCACGCCGCTCGAGACTGCGCTTTCGGAAACTATGCGGAACACACCGATGTCACCCGTTGCCTCCACGTGGGTTCCGCCGCAAAGTTCAACCGAGTAGGTTCGACCGGACCCCTCCCAATTAGGCCTGCCGATCGACAAGACTCGCACCTCTTCGCCATACTTCTCGCCAAACAATGCCATCGCGCCAGCTTCGATGGCCTCATCGGGACTCATAAGGCGAGTTACGACATTCTCGTTCTCGCGAATTTCGGCGTTCACCTCCGCTTCGATGGCGGCGATCTGCGTTGGGGTCAGGGGCTTTGGATGCGAGAAATCGAACCGAAAGCGGTCCTCGGCAACCAGCGACCCCTTCTGCGTGACGTGATCGCCCAACTGGTTACGCAGGGCCGCATGAAGAAGGTGCGTCGCCGAATGGTTTGCCCGGACACGATCCCGGCGTTCGGCATCGACCTCGAGATGCACGGTCTCTCCGGTAGCGATCGTACCCGATCGGATCGTCCCATGATGAGCATGAAGCCGCCCGAGCGGTTTTGAGGTGTCGGTCACGGCGATATCGAGCCTGCCATCCCCGCTGATTCGACCGGCATCCCCGGCCTGCCCGCCGCTCTCACCATAGAATGGCGTTTGGTTGGTCAGCACGATCACGTCCTGCCCGGAATCCGCGCGCGAAACTTCCTTACCATCCACGATCAGTGCGACCACGCGCCCCTCGCCCTCGACGGAATTGTAGCCGGTGAACTCGGTGGCTCCCTCCCGTTCGGCAATATCGAACCAGATTTCCTGATCGGCCGCAGCGCCCGATCCCTTCCAGGCGGCGCGAGCCGCGGCCTTCTGTTCGGCCATCGCCACGTCAAAGCCGGCACGCTCCACACTCACGCCGCGCGAACGAAGTGCATCTTCGGTCAGATCGTAGGGAAATCCATAAGTGTCGTAGAGCCGGAACGCCGTCTCCCCGGGCAGACTGTCGCCCGGTTCCAGGCCGGATGCTTCCTCTTCGAGCAGGCGCAAGCCTTTATCAAGCGTCTGCCTGAAGCGTGTCTCCTCGCGCTCCAGAACTTCGGTCACAAGCGCCTGCGCCCGCTGCAATTCCGGGTAAGCATGCCCCATTTCTTCGACCAGCGTAGGGACGAGCCGGTGCATCAGCGGCTTCTCCGCTCCAAGCAGATGGGCATGGCGCATGGCGCGGCGCATGATACGCCGAAGGACATAGCCGCGCCCCTCATTGGAGGGGAGGACACCGTCGGCCAGCAGAAAACTCGTTGAGCGCAGATGATCGGCAATCACGCGATGGCTGGCGATCGTTGTCTCGGTCGCGGGCGTACCGACAAGTTCTTCGCTCGATTCGATCAGAGTACGAAAAGTGTCTGTATCGAACACGTTGCGCTTGCCCTGCATGACCGATGCGATACGCTCCAGCCCCATGCCCGTATCGATACTGGGTCGAGGCAGGTCGCCGGTAATGGTATCGGCTTCCTGCACGTGCTGCATGAAAACCAGATTCCAAATCTCGACGAAGCGATCGCCGTCTTCCTCGGGAGAACCGGGTGGCCCCCCTGCGACATCGGGGCCGTAATCGTAGAAGATTTCAGAGCTCGGTCCGCACGGTCCGTCCGCCCCCATCGCCCAGAAATTGTCCTTGGTCGCGATGCGTATGATGCGCTCGTCGGGGAGACCGGCAACGCGCCTCCACAAATCGTAGGCTTCGTCGTCCGTATGATAGACCGTCGCGGTAAGGCGATCGGGGTCGAGACCGAACTCCTTTGTTACCATCGTCCAGGCAAGCTCGATGGCCCGTTCCTTGAAATAATCACCGAAACTGAAATTGCCGAGCATTTCGAAGAACGTCAGGTGACGTGCGGTGTATCCCACATTGTCGAGATCGTTGTGCTTTCCGCCCGCGCGCACGCATTTCTGACTGCTCGCCGCCCGGGGAGCGGGAGGCGTCTCGAACCCGGTGAACACGTTCTTGAAGGGCACCATGCCCGCATTCACGAACATCAGCGACGGATCGTTGTAAGGGACGAGCGGAGCCGACGGCACGACGGTATGCTCGTTCTCGCCAAAGAAGTCGAGGAAGGCGCGGCGGATGTCGTTGGTCGATTGCATGTCAGGCGAAATAGGGCGGACGGCAAGCTGCGACAAGCCGGTTACGCATGTGTGACGTCATGCGAGCGCGGTAGCGGTGACCAGCCAGGTCGATGCCGGGAGCGAAACGATATCCCCTCGGCAACTGCGTTCGGCCAGATTGCGCAGGCGCTCGGTCAGTCGGTCTCGCGCAAGGCCGTCGAGACTGGCGGTGGCAGAGGCGACCGGACCGATGTTCAGGAAGTAGGCAACCGCCTCGTCCACCGCGTTTTCGCCTGCGCCCGCGATCATCGGAAAGTCAAACCTGTCGAATACGGGATCACCCCAGCCCGCCGCGCCCAATATGCGCTCGACATGAGCACGATCGGCGAAGGCAAAAGGGCCAGGTGCGCCCGGGGCGGGGGGCTCCGGGGCTTGGGGCAGCTGGCGGGCGGGTTCGGTGAAGAAGGGGTTGTCGGAGCGCTCGCGAAAGCAGGAAAACAGCAGCCTGGCGCGCGGCGCGGCGTGGCCCGCCAGGTTGGCGAAGGCGGCAACGGAATCCTCGAAGAACATGACGCCGTGACGCGACGTGAGGAACGAGGGAGATTGGTGCGGCCGGGGGGTCCACTGAGCGGCATCGCCCTCCATGAAGCGAACGTTCGAGCGGTTCGTGCCGCGCCGGCGAGCGACGGCGAGCAGGTCGGGCGAGACGTCGACGCCGGTGACGCAGGCGTCGGGACGATTGCGCGCGAGCGCGAGCGTCAGTTCGCCCGCCCCGCAGCCGATGTCGAGGGCATGGGCGAAGTCGAGACCGCGCGTGGCGGCGAGCAGACGGTCGGTCAGTTGTCCGAAGGCCCGGTCCGTCCGCCGCCATTGTTCGGCCCATGTCCGGCCGACCCGGCCCCGCCATTCGCTCGCTTCAGTCACCCCAGCCCCCTTCCCGGCCCGTGGTCCGGTCTTGGACGCATGGGGGGCCAAGCGCAATCACGAAGGAGCCGGCGCTCGCCGCGTCGGCTCCTTGCGGGAAAGGTGTGACAGGTGTGACAGTGTCCCGGAGGGGAAAACCGCCGCCCCGCCCGCCGGGGGATCAGCCTTCCGGATCCGCGTCCGGGCCGGCCATCATCTCCTCGGCGACCTCGTCGGTCTTGCCCCGGATCGCGGCTTCCAGCTTTTCGCAGACTTCGGGATTTTCCTTGAGGTAGGTCTTGGCGTTTTCGCGGCCCTGGCCGATGCGGATGCTGTCGTAACTGAACCACGACCCCGACTTCTCCACGATGCCGGCCTTCACGCCCAGATCGAGGATCTCGCCGATCTTGGAGATGCCCTCGCCATACATGATGTCGAACTCGACCTGCTTGAACGGCGGGGCGACCTTGTTCTTGACCACTTTCACCCGGGTCGAGTTGCCGATCACCTCGTCGCGGTCCTTGATCTGGCCGGTGCGACGGATGTCGAGGCGAACCGACGCATAGAACTTCAGCGCGTTGCCGCCCGTCGTCGTTTCCGGATTACCGTACATCACGCCGATCTTCATGCGCAGCTGGTTGATGAAGATGACCATGCACTTGGAGCGGTTGATCGAACCGGTCAGCTTGCGCAGCGACTGGCTCATCAGCCGGGCCTGAAGGCCGACATGGCTGTCGCCCATCTCGCCCTCTATCTCGGCCCGGGGAACGAGCGCCGCCACCGAATCGACCACCAGCACGTCGATCGCGTTGGAACGCACCAGCGTATCGGTGATCTCCAGCGCCTGTTCGCCGGTATCGGGCTGCGACACGATCAGTTCGTCGATATCGACGCCAAGCTTCTTCGCATAGACGGGATCGAGCGCGTGCTCGGCATCGACGAAGGCGACGGTGCCGCCCTGCTTCTGCGCCTCGGCCAGCACGTGCAGCGCCAGCGTCGTCTTGCCCGAGCTTTCCGGCCCGTACACCTCGATCACGCGGCCCTTGGGCAGCCCGCCCACGCCCAGCGCGATGTCGAGGCCCAGCGACCCGGTGGAGATCGCCTCCACGTTCATCGCTTCCTTCTGGCCCAGCTTCATCGCCGAGCCCTTTCCGAACGCACGGTCGATCTGCGAGAGCGCGGCGTCCAGCGCCTTCTGACGGTCCACGGTGTTTTCCTTTTCGACGATCTTCAACTGCGCTGCCATGACACGGCCTCCGTCACTAGGCTAGGGTTCAATCGGGATTTCCAACAGCCACCATGTACCCACTTTGTTCCATGAGAACAAGAGAGGAACATAATTATTTCGCGAATACGGCTCAGTCCGCGATCGCGCGCGCCGTCCAGCGCAATTCGCGCGAGCCGTTGGCAGGCACGCGGACGCTGGAGACGCGTTCACCGTTGCGCAGCCGCGCGTCGATCCCGTCGAATTCGTAGACTGCAGGCGATCCCAGGAGCAGTCGCACGTCGACGGGACGGGGATTGGCGTTCGTCAGCACGGCGCGCATGGCCACGGGTTCGCCCGGCCTTTCGCGTGGATCGAAGCCGTCGAAGGTGAAGCACCCGGCGAAAACCTGTCCGCTCGCGCCGAGCGCCAGTTCGACATCCTGCCCCGCGGCGTAGTCGCGGATGTTCTCCTCGGCGACCAGCAGTTCCCCGGCCTCGCCGCGTTCGAAGACGGCGACGGTTCCCGTCGGCAGGGCGACGCCGAGCCCGTGATCCTCGTCGTTCACGGTCTCGATCTGCAGTGCCGCCGGACGCGGATCACCTTTGCTTCCGTATGCCGGATAGCAGGCCGCCTCGTAGGTCAGTTCGCCCTCGATATCCTCCTCGCGCAGGAACGCGACCTGCTTCAGCCCCTTGGCGTTCACATCCACCGCCATCGGTACACGGTAGAGCTTGAGGTCGCCGAGGTTCTCCTCGCTCGCGACCTGGGCGGGCGGCGGGGGCGGCGGCGGGGGGGGGGGGGGGGGCGGCGGCGCCATTGCCATTTCGTAGGAATCCGCGGAAACTCGCGACCCCGTCACCACTATGGCGCGGCTTTGCAGGTTGTCATCGAAGGTGGGAACCGGAGAGCCGGTCGCGGTGCTGCCCAGCGGATAGCAGGTCAGCCGCAGGGGCGCCGCCGCCGGGGGGGATGCCAGCCGGCGGAAATCGCTGACCACGTTGAGCCGCCCGGCCACCGCCATCAGTTCCGCATCGGGAAAGCTCTGACCGTTATCGTTGAGAATCGTGAGCCAGCTGACGAGATCGAAGCGCAGATCGTCCTGGTCACCGCCGTCCAGCACCGTCGCGACATAGCTCGCTTCCCAGTCGAAACCCCACGAGAGGTAGGACAGCGTGACGGTGTAGGTTCCGCCGGCCGGATCGCGAGTGTCGATGGAATAGATCGGCTGGGCGGAAAGTCCGTCTGGCACGCTGTCGAATGTCAGGCGCTCGGGCAGGCCGGAGCAGCGCACCGCCTCGTATCCGGCTTCGGTCTCCAGCACCAGACCGCCATCGGCGCGCGTGCGCACGATGGCGTCCTCGCTCCTCGCCTTGCCGGTCCCGGGATTGGTGCGGGTGATGGTGACGCGGTTGCCCAGCGTTCCGTCGACCAGCGCGGCGGGGCTGAGAAGGTCGGCATTGCGGTTCTTCTCGATCGTGCCGCCCGGCAGGCCGGTGACGATGGCGCTGACCGCGATCATGCCCTCTGCCACGCCCTCGAACCGGATGCGCGATGCGCCCGGCGGCAGGGTGACGGTACGTGTTTCCGAAATCATCGCGAAGCCGCGCGGGAAGCGGGTGTCGAGTTCCTGCCCGACGCGCCGATCCGGATCGCGGTAGACGGTAACGGCGATGTCGCTGGGGGCGGACGCCTCGACAATGGCGCGATCCTGCGCGGCGGCGGGCGCGGCAAATGCCGCGATGGCGGCAACGGCCAGAACGAAGGTGCCGCCCCTTCGCGCGGAAGCCTGCCCGCCCCCGGCCCCGGCCCTGGCCCTGGCCCTGGCCCCGTGCAGGGGCGGATGGGAAGTTCTCGAGCGCGTCACCGCCCGTCCCCTCAGTACCGCGTCTCGTAGGTAACGCGCACCACGCGCTCGCCATTGGCGGGCACGGTGACACGGTAGAGCCGGCGGTCCCAGTTGATCTGCTCGCCCGGCACATCCTCCGCCGTCACGCGGTAATCGCGGGCGTAGGCGCCATCGTCGAGGCCGGTCTGGTAGAGGTTGACCGTCACCGGTTCGGGCTTGGCGTTGGTGAAGGTATAACGCATGGTGGTACGGTAGAGATCGTCGTCCTCCTCCACCTCGATCACGCGCGTTTGCTCCCCGTTCACCGTCACGCGGTAGCGGGCCGTGCTGCGCCATTCGTCGGTCGAGATCTGTTCGCGGTTCTCCACCTCGGCCTTCATGAACACGTCGAAGGCGTCGCCGGTGACGAGCGAAAGGGTGCTGCCCATCGGCGTGTGACCGATCGTGTTTTCGCCGATATACTGCGGATTGCCCTGCCGGTCACGCTGGTAGAAGCGCACCGTTCCGGCCGGCAGCGCATCGCCCAATCCGCCCTCGCGGCTGGACGAGAAGCTGACGGCACTGGCGGCGGGGCGGAAATCGTCGTCGGAAACGAAGTCGCTGGTCTCGATCGAGTAAGTCCTCTCGGCCGGAACGCCCTGCGTGTCGAGAAAGCTGACCTGCTTGGTCTGCGCGTTGGCAATCGTCGTCGGCGCGTCCAGCGGATAGAGATAGAAGTCGGCCAGCCGCTCCCGGTCCGCGGTCTGCGTGCCCGGGCGGACCATACCGGTTCCCGGCGGTGGCGGCGCAGGGGGGTATCCGCGGCCGTTGTAGCCGCCGCCGTTTCCGCGGTCCGTATTGCCGGCGACGAGCAGCGTATCGGCGTCGTGAAACGTGGTGCCGGTGGTGTTGGTCAGCGTGACCCAGCCCTGCATGTCGACCGTGCCGGTCGTATCGTCGAACAGCGCGACGTAATCCGCCGTCCAGCCCAGGCCGGGTGTCAGGTAGCGCAGCGAGGCGGGCCGCAGGCCCGAGCGGTTGCTGTCGAGCGTGACGGACAGTGTGGGCCGGGCGCGCAGATTGGGCGGCACCTCGTCGAACACGACGCGCACCGGCAGGCCGTCATCGCGCAGCACCTCGATCCGGTCGCCGATGCGCAGAACCACGCCCCCGGCGGTGGAGAGCACCTCGGCCTGCTCGCGGGTTTCGGCGCCCGTGGCGGGGTTGGTGCGGATCAGGGTGACGGTCTCGCCGATGGCCTTTTCCATCAGCTTTTGCGGGGTCAGCAGGTCGAAGTCGAAATTCTGCTCGACGATCGCGGTGCCATCGGCGTTGAAGCTGAGCGTGGCGGGCCGGATCTGGGCGGAGACGTCGGGAAACTCGATCCGCGTGCGGCCCGCCGGGATGTCGATGCGCCGCACGTCCTGCACCAGCGCGGCACCGTCCTGGTAGATGGTGACGGCAAGGTCGCCCTGGGCGCTGCGCGCCGGCGTCGGGTCGGACGGATCGCCTTCCTGCGCGAACGCCGGCGAGGTGGCCAGGCAAAGCAGCGCGAGGCCGGCGGTTGCGATACGTGCGGTCATTCGAAAATCCCCCTGATTCCCTCGATCCATGTAATCTTGTGTCGCATGGCTTTCCCCCCGATGAACGCCCTTCCCTAGGCGTCCACCCTGCTACGGTGCGCGGCGCGCAGCACCGCCTCCACCTTCTCGCCGATCTGCTTCACGCTGAACGGCTTGGCAATGAAATGCATGTTGTCGATGTCGATTTCACCGCGCAACTGTTCCTCGGCATAGCCCGACATGAACAGGACCGGCGTGTCCGGCGACCGTTTGCGGATCTCGCGGGCCATGGCCGGGCCGTCCATGCTCGGCATGACGACGTCGGTGACGACGAGATCGAACTGGCCGCCCTGCTGCACCAGGTCCAGCCCCTCGTCCCCGTCGCTGGCCGTGACCACGCCGTAGCCAGCCCGGGTCAGCGCGCGTTCGGCCACGGCGCGGACCATGTCCTCGTCCTCCACCAGCAGGATGGTCCCCCCGCCCGACCATTCGCGCGCGCTTTCTTCGGGCAGGCTGCCGGCGCGGGCGGCCTCTTCCTCGGTCACGTGATGCACGGGCAGGTAGACGGTGAAGCGCGCGCCCTTGACGCCGCCATCGGCGGCCTTGGCGTTGCTGGCGAAGATGAACCCGCCCGACTGCTTGACGATGCCGTAGACGGTCGACAGGCCGAGGCCGGTGCCCTTGCCCTGTTCCTTGGTGGTGAAGAACGGTTCGAACAGCTTGCCGATGATGTCGGGCCTGATCCCGCCGCCGGTATCCTCGGCCACCAGCACGGTGTAGTCGCCCGCCGGGATGATCTCGGAACCCATGCGGCGGATGTCCTTCGCCTCGACCCGGCGGGTGGTGAAGGCCAGCGTGCCGGCCGCCCCCTCGCCCCCGCCGCTCGCCTGGATCGCATCGCGGGCGTTGACGGCGAGGTTGATGATGACCTGCTCCAGCTGCCGCGGATCCGCACGCACCGGCCCGAGATTGCGGTCGTGCCGCGTGGTGAGCGTGATCTTGGCGCCGAGCAGCCGCTTCAGCAATTGCGACACCTCGGACAGGATATCGGGCAGCTGGATGGTCTCGGGCTGGAGGGTCTGCTGCCGGCTGAACGCGAGAAGCTGACGCGTCAGGCTGGCGGCGCGGTTGGAATTGGCGCGAATCTGCTGAATGTCGTCGTAATCGCTGTCGCCCGGCGTGTGGCGCAGCAGCATGAGGTCGCAATAGCCGATGATGGCGGTCAGCACGTTGTTGAAATCATGCGCCACGCCGCCCGCCAGTTGCCCGACCGCCTGCATCTTGGTGGCCTGCGCCACCTGCCGCTTGAGCCGCGCCTCCTCGGTCGTGTCGGCGAGGCTGAGCAGTACCGCCGCGTCCCCCAGTCCGCGCACCCCGGCAAGGCCCATGCTCACCGGTTCGTCGGGATCGCCGGTCAGGCGCACGGCGATGTCCCCGCTCGAGGACGGCCCCTGCCCGTAGCGGCGCACGGCATCGGACATCGCCGTCTTGTCGCGGGGAACGACAAGATCGCTGGGGTAGGGCGGCAGCTCGCGCGAATCCAGCCCGGCGGCGCGGCGGAAGGCGGGATTGGCGAACAGGAAATGGCCGTCCCGGTCGGTTGCGGCGAGACCCAGCGGCAGGCGTTCCAGCAGCGCTTCGAGCTGCGCCGCCTGGCCCTTGCTCTCGCCGCCCCAGCCCCCCAGACCGATCCCGCTGTCGATCAGCAGCATCAGCGACGGCGCGTCCGCTTCCGTCCGGTCGGACGACGCATCGGACCCGGCCTCGTCGGGGTCGGTCAGGGGAATCTGCAACAGCGTCTGCGGCGATCCCTTGCTGCCCTCCCGCGCGAAATAGATGCGCTCCCGGTCGTCGGAGCGCAGCAGGCGCACGAATTCCTGGCCGGCGAGGCTCGCATTCTCGTCCCCCAGCCCGCGCCGGGCGAGCGAGGGATTCGCGGCGCGAACCAGGCCATCGGGGCTGACCAGCGCGACCGAGATACCCGCAGCCCCGAGAACGCGCCCGAACAGGCCGGTGATGTGCTTGCCGATGCCCGCCATCGGTTCGTGCCGGACGACCGGAGCGAAGCGCCAGACGAGGTAATCGTCGCCGCGCCCGGCGCGCACGACCTCGGCGGTCCAGCTCTTGTCCTCGTCCGCGATGCCGACCGGCCCGTCCCCGTGGCCGTCGCGCCAGGCGGTTCGCGCGGCGCGCGCCAGCGCGTCGGCGCTCTGCCCATCCACCGGCAGGCCGGGCGGCGCATTGCTCGATCCGAACCACAATTCGAAGGTGGCGTTGGCGCAGACCAGCCGGTTTGCCCGGTCGGTGACGGCAACGGCGAGCCCCGGCTGCTCGATCGCCGCAACGGTCACGGACCAGTCGGGCGTGTCGGCCCTCGTGGCGGGAACGGGAGCGGGGCGCGCGCGGGCGGACATGAACGCGATGAAGCCCAGGACCGTAAGTCCCCCGGCATAGGCGAGCGTAACGGTGGTATCGCCGGTCGCGAACTGGATCAGCGTGATGCTGGCAAGCACCGCCGCCGCGACCGCCAGCACATCGACCAGCCTGCGCGATTCCTCGGATCGTTCCAGATTCATCGCGCCCCGCCCCCCGAACGGCGCCAATCCCGGTCCGTCATTCGGCAGGTTCCGGCAGCCGGTGGTGGCCGGGGCGGCGGTACCACCGCCGCGCCACGACGATCCGCCACACGAAGCTGGCGACGAGGTAGCCGACCGCAGCGCTCAGCACGCTGAGGACGACGAAGCCGAACGCGGTGACGCCGGCGGTCTGCAACCACCAGCCGAATTCGACCCACCAGCCCTTTTCCAGAGCGGCCTTCGCGGTGCCGAAGGTGGTGGGGTCGACCTTCAGCACGAACCGCCCGACCTTGTTGGCGATGACCAGCCAGAACGGCACGGTAAAGGGATTGGTGACGAAGGTGATAAGCGCCGCGATCGGCACGTTCGCGCGCGCCGGCAGGGCGAGAAAGGCGGCAAGGAAGATCTGTCCGAGCGGCACGATGAACGCCGCGAACAGTCCGAGCGCCGCGCCGCGCGGTACGGACCGGCGCGTGAAACGCCACAGTTCGGACCGGCCGAAGCGATTCGAGATGGGCGCGAGCCAGCGATTGCGCTGCATCTCCTCGCGCTCGGGCATTCGCGGCATCTTCGCCGCGAGCCATCTGATCGCCTTGCTCGCCATCCGTTACCGTGGCCCGTTACACCCATTCCGCCCGCCGGGGATAGGTGGGATTAGACGGAAATGTTACAACGCTCGCTTAACCGTTGCGGCGGGTTTTCTTGGGTAGGGCGAGAGACTTATCCGCGCTCGCGCAACAGCCGGGCCTTGTCGCGTTTCCAGTCGCGATCCTTGATCGTGGCGCGCTTGTCATGCGCCTGCTTTCCCTTGGCGAGCGCCAGTTCGACCTTCGCCCGCCCGCGCCCGTTGAAGTAGACGCTCAGCGGAACGAGTGTCATGCCCTTACGCTCGACCGCTCCGAACAGCTTGTCGATCTCGCGCGTGTGCAGCAGCAGCTTTCGCGGCCGCTTGGGTTCGTGGTTGTTGCGGTTGCCGTGGCTGAACTCGGGGATGTTGGCGTTGATGAGCCAGACCTCCCCGTCGCGCACCTCGGCATAGCTTTCCGCGATGGACCCTTCCCCTCCGCGCAGCGCCTTCACCTCTGTCCCCTGCAGGGCAAGGCCGGCTTCGAACGTCTCCTCGATCGAATAGTTGAACCGCGCCTTGCGGTTCTCGGCGACGATCTTCTGCTTGTCGAAGGTTGCGGGTTTGGGACGGGCCATGAGGAGGCGCGATGTAGGGAGGACGGCGGCGCGGCGCAATCCTCCCGGCGTCCGGCTATTCCATCAGGTCTTCGGGCAGGGTCGGCGTGTTGAGGATGCCGATGAAGCGCTGCCAGCGGGTCGGCATGTCCGCATCGCCCGCCTCCACCGCGTTGCCGATGATATCCTGCCCCAGCCCGTAATTGATGACGTAGCTGCGATAGGTATCCATGAAGCGCAACGACTGTTCGGCGCGGGCGCGATCGAGCAGGCGATACTTCATCGACAGTTCGATCGCCTGTTCCCGCGTCAGCGTGCCGTCGAGATAGCCGGCGGCGATGGTGTAATACGCAGGCGACAGGTCTTCGGTCGCTTCGCGCAATTCGTAATAGGCGGCAAGGTCGGCGGTATCTATGCCGGCGAGCGGGGCCAGCGTGTCGCGCTCGAATTCCAGCTGGCTGTCGCCCGGGAAGGCCAGCTTGCGCCCGTATTCGGCACTGCCTTCCGAGATGATCGCGCGCGGAGAATAGAGCGGCAGCAGGGTGTATTCGATCTCGCCCAGTTCGTTGACGCGGTCACGTTCGATCAGGGTCGAGTAGACGTGGTGGCCGGGATAGGCTTCGTGACAGCCCACATCCACCGCCCGGTCGAGGCGGGTGGGCAGATCGGTGTTGATCTCGATGACCGAGTGATAATCGCCCTGATAGTAATTGAACCCGCCCCACGGCTTGTCGGTAACGAGGCTGAGATCGAAGCTCTCGCTTTCGGGCAGCGGGATGTGCGGCAGGGTGCGTGCGCGGCACTCGGCGACGGCGGTATCGATGACGGCCTGCAACCGGTCCTCGGGGATCACGAACCGGTCGCGGAAGGCGGTGACGCGTTCGGCCAGCGTGCCGTCGCTCGCATCGCCGGGGACCAGCGCCTCGATCCGCTCGAGCACGGGATCGAGCGTCGAGAGATTGGCGAGTTCGGGACGCACGCCGAACAGTCCCTCGGCCTCGTCCTGGAACGGGATCTCCTCGCCGCGCAGCATCCTCAGGCGAACCTTGGCGCTCGCCAGCATCGCGCGCAGATAGCGCACGCGGCTCGCTTCCTCCGTGTCGGGTGCAGGGTTCAGCATGGCAAGCGTGGAGTCGAGCGCGATCACCCGTGCCTGGAGCCCGGGCAGCGTCGTCTCATCGTCCTGCGCCTCGGCCGCGACCGCGAGGTCTTCCGGCCCGTAATAGGCATCGACATAGCCGGGATCCTTTTCCCCGATGGCAAGCTGCACCGCCAGGTAATCGCGCGCCAGCTCGTCGATCGAGGGCGGCGCAGACTGCGTGGTGGCGCAGCCGGCCAGCGCGAGAGCGGCCAGCGATGCCGCGAACGTCGAACGAACCATCTTGTTCATGCTATTCCTGCCTTTTCCATTGCTGCATCCACCGCCTTCTTCGCCGTGCCGGAGCACGGTGCGATCGGTAATCTCGTGTCGGGGGCGAACCAGTCGTGACGTTTGCCGAGCGCGTATTTCACCGGTGCCGGGCTGGCGTCGGCGAACATCGCGCGGTGCAGCGGGTAGAGCACCTCGTTCAGGTCGCGGGCGCGATCGAAGTCGCCCTCGCCCGCCGCCTGATGGAACCGGGCGCACAGTTCCGGCGCGACATTCGCCGTCACCGAGATGCAGCCCGACTGGCCGAGCACGTATCCCGCCAGCGCCAGCGGATCGTCGCCCGACAGCTGGCACAACCCGGGCGCGCCCATGCGATGCGTGACGACGCGCGACAGATCGCCGCTCGCATCCTTGATGGCGACGATCCTCTCCGGAAAGCGGCGATGAAGCTCGATTACCGTCTCGGGCGCGATGTCCGTCACGGTGCGGCCGGGGACGTTGTAGAGCACGATGGGCAGGTCGGCCCGCTCCGCCAGGTAGCTGAAATGAGCGAGCAGCCCGTCCTGGCTGGGACGATTGTAATAGGGCGCGACCAGCAGCAGCGCGTCGGCACCGGCGATCTGCGCTTCCTTGATATGCCACAGGGCGGTCTGCGTGTCGTTGCTGCCCGCCCCGGCGATCACCGGCACCCGCCCGGCTGCGACTTCGGCACAGATGGCGATGACCTTGTGATGCTCGTCATTGTCGAGCGTCGCCGATTCGCCCGTCGTCCCGCACGGCACGAGACCGGTCGATCCGCTGGCGATCTGCCATTCGACGAACCGGCGATAGGCCTCCTCGTCCACCGCGTCGCCGGCGAAGGGCGTGGCGAGAGCAGGGATCGAACCTTTGAACATTTGTGCCGCTCCCGCGTTGTCTCTGAAATACTTGGGCAAAGGCGGATCGCCGGCCCGGACGGAGGAAGAATGTATTCAGCGTCTGATAAGGAGGGGGCGGGCACGATGTCCAGCATGGTTCGACTTTCCCTCTTCGCCCTTCTCGCCGCCTCGACGGCAGCCATTCCCGCCGCCGCCAGCGCTCAGGAGGCGGCGGAGTGGGACACCAACCGCGCGCAGCTCGCCGCATCGTATGACAGCAATGTCGCGCGCCGGATTTCCACCTGGGAGACACTGTTCGGCGATACGTCGGCGCAGTTGCCCTTCCGGACCTATGCCGATTTCCTGATCGCCAATCCCGGCTATCCGGATGAAACCACCCTGCGCGCCCGCGCCGAGCAGCGCCTGCGCGAGGAGTTCACCTCCCCCGATTTGCTGATGGCATTCTTCGCCGATCACGAGCCGGTGACGAACTACGCCCGCGCGCACTATGCGCTCGCGCTCATGGGGCCGAACCCCGATCAGGCGCGGCGTTACGCCATCGAGGCCTGGCGCGGCGGCGAGATGAGCCCGACCGCGGAGGCCGCCCTGTCGGCCAGCTTCGGCGACAGCTTCGACCAGGACGATCACGACGCGCGGATGAACGCCCTGCTGTGGCAGCGCGACGCGGAGGCGGCGGCCCGGCAGATGCCGCGCGTCTCGCCATCGAAGCGCGGCGTCTTCGCCAGCCGCCTCGCCATCCTGCAGGGCGGCGACGGCGCGACGAACGATCCGGCCGCGGCCGCCGATCCGGGCTATCTCTACAATCGCAGCCGCGAACTGCGACAGGAGGGCCGGACCGGCGAAGCGGTGCGGATGATCGTCGACGGCCCCGCGCTCGCGACCACCCCCTTCGATCAGACCGCCTGGACGACGGAGATGCTCAACCTCGCCCGTTCGGCCGGCACCCGCGATTCCGTCCGGATCGCGCAGCGGATCGACCAGGCCTTCGGCGCCAACGAGGATGTCTCGGCCAAGGAATATCGCCTGCGCGACGATTACACCTCGCTGATGTGGCTGGGGGGCACGAACGCGCTGTGGCAGCTTGGCGATGCCGCCGCCGCCGCCCCGCTGTTCTATCGTTACGGCGCGGCCGCGCGCACGCCGCCGACCCGGTCCAAGGGCTTCTTCTGGGCCGGCGAAGCCTATCGGCAGGCAGGCGATGAGGAACAGGCGCGCCGCTATTACGAGATGGCCGCGCAATATGCGGACAGGTTCTACGGGCAGATGGCACTCACCCGCCTCGGCCGTCCGTTGCCGGCGCTCGACGGCGCTCCGCAGGGTCAGCCGACCGAGGCCGAGAGGCAGGCCTTTGCCAGCGCTCCCATCACCGCCGCCGTGTCCGAAGTGGCGCGCGATGCGCCCTGGTCAACCGGCATCCGCTTCTACCGCGCTATCGCCGATCAGGCCGAGACGGTTGGCGAACACCTGCTCGTCGCCGATCTTGCCCGCCGGATCGGGCGTCGCGATCTGGCGGTGAACCTCGCCGACGCGGCGATGGAGGACGGGCATATTGGCTTCACCCGCATCGGCTATCCGCGGCTGGAAACCCCGCCCGGGGCCAACTGGACGATGGTCCACGCGCTCGCCCGGCAGGAAAGCCAGTTTGCCGAGAATGCGATCAGCCATGCCGGCGCGCGCGGCCTGATGCAGTTCATGCCGGGTACGGCGCAGGAAGAGGCGCGGCGTGCCGGCCTGCCCTATTCGGCCCAGCGCCTGATCGACGATCCCGCCTATTCGATGCAGCTCGGTTCGAACCACATCGAACGCCTGATCGCCTACTACGACGGCAGCTACCCGCTCGCCATCGCCGCCTACAACGCCGGCCCGGGCAACGTGAACAAGTGGCTGCGCGAAAACGGAGATCCGCGGACCGGCGAGGTCGACTGGCTCAAATGGATCGAGCAGATCGGCTTCTACGAGACGAAGAACTACGTCCAGCGCGTGATCGAGAACGCGGTCGTGTACGAAGCGCTCTATCCCGAGCAGGCGAGCTACACCCGGCCTCGCCAGGTGACGGACTTCCTGCGCTAGTCGCCCGTTAAAGCATGGAGAGGGGACATGCCGAATGACGTGCCCCCTCTCTGCGACGAAAGGTGTCAGAAGCGCACGCCTAGACCGACGACGCCCTGATGGCGTTCGAGGTTGACGTAGTCGAACACCTCATCGACGTCTTCGCTGACGCCGTCATACTCGACCGACGCGTCGCCATAGGACGTATAGCGATACTCGACCTTGCCGAAGAGATTTCGTGAGAAGTTGACCTGAAATCCCCCGCCTACGCGAAAGCCTTCGAAGTCGATATCGACCTTTTCGTCGTACCGCTCCCCGTCGACAATTCCCCGCGCGGTAAGTTCGGTGTTGGCCATCGAATAACCGCCCTTGACGTAGAGAAGACCGGTTCCGCCGATATTCGCCCCTACCCGCGCACCGAGAAATATATCTTCGGACGCGTCGAGGGCCACGGCTGCTACGTCCATGCCATCGGTGTAGGTGATCCCACTATCAACCGAGGATTCGGCAATCTCAGCGTCCAGCCCGATCACCGCACCGCCGACAACCACATCGTAACCGGCAGCAGCGCCGTACAGGAATCCCTTTCCGCTATCGTCATATTCGTCGGTATTTTCCACTCCGGTGGTCACGGTGTCGAAGCCGGCAATGGCTTCGATGCGAAATCCGGATTGATCCGTGCGATCCTGGGCCAACGTGGGCGTAGATAACGCAGCCAGCGCACCCGCGACCAATGTAAACCTAAATGTCATCATGCAGTCCTTCTCAATGCCCCCTTATGGGCCGCCCGCCCGCCTACCTGGCCATGGTTAATGCGGAGTTTGCAGGCCAGGCGGGCGATTACGTAGCGTGATGCGGTCGTGACGGCTTGGCGGTGGCCTCGACCGGATATTCCGGTATGACAAGCCCATGCCCTCAACCAGCAACACCAGCCCGATCACTCCCGCGGGCCTCGCGGCCCTGAGGGCGCGCTACGATCACCTGCTCGGCACCGAACGGCCCGAGATCGTCGAGATCGTGAGCTGGGCGGCGGGCAATGGCGACCGGAGCGAGAACGGCGATTACCTCTACGGGCGCAAGCGCATGCGCGAGATCGACCGCGAACTGGGCTATCTCGCCAAGGTCATGAAACATGCGCAGGTCGTCGATCCCGTACGCCAGCCCGACAAGACCCGCATATTCTTCGGCGCGACCGTCACCATCGCGGACGAGGACGATTTACAGCGGACCGTTACCATCGTGGGCGACAAGGAGCAGGATGCCGGCACGGGCCGGATCGGCTGGTCCAGCCCCATCGCGCGGGCGTTGCGCGGCGCAGGCGTCGGCGATCTGCGCACCGTCCGCCTGCCCGCCGGGCAGAAGGGATGGGAAGTGCTCGCCATCGCCTACCCCGACGAAGATAGCGTGACAGCGCGCGGCGCAGACGATTAGGATGGCGATGGCCCGCTATCTTGCCGCGACGCTTCCCTTAGCATTTGCCCTTGCCGCCGCGCCGGGGCTGGCGAAGGACAGTCTCGGGGTGTTCGGCCAGTGGGGGGCGTTCCGCGATCCGCAGGTTCCGCGCTGCTATGCCATTGCCGCTGCAGAACCGAACGCCCGTTCGCGCGAACGAGCCGGATTCGCCAGCATCGCAACCTGGCCCGCACGGCAGATCCGCGGGCAGCTTTTCATCCGGATGAGCCGCACGCCGGCGCAAGGGGCACGGGTTAGCCTTGCCGTTGGCAAAGAGCGCTTCGTCCTGACCGGCAACGGAGGCGATGTCTGGGCGGCAGGACCGCAAGAGGACGCGGCCATCCTCACCGCCATGCGTGCCGCCGCTTCGATGACCGTCAGCGCCAGGGACACGCGCGGCAATCGCTTTGCCGATCGCTACAGCCTGAATGGTGCGGCGACCGCGATGGATGCGGCAAGCGTCGGCTGCGCGCGGGCGCGGCGTTAGCAGAGCGAACGAAAAGGCCGGCGGAATCGCTTCCGCCGGCCCCGTTCGTTCGGTTGCGCAAGGATCAGAACCGGAACCCGGCACCCAGCACGATCTGGTGGCGGTCGAGATCGGCGTCGAACCGACCGCTCTCGCCGGTATCGTCCTCGAAGAAGCCGTTATCCTGGAAATCGAACTCGCCCTCGCTGTAGTTGGAGTAGCGGTATTCGAGCTTCACGAACGAACGCTCCGACGTCGCGTATTCGACGCCCGCGCCCACGCGGTAGCCATCGAGGTCGAGATCGGTGCCGATGTCGGTCTGCCCGTCGCTCGCCTGCAAATTGTAGCGGGCATTGGTGTAGCCGCCCTTCACGTAGGCGAGCGTGCGAGGGTTGACGAGGATGCCGGCGCGCGCACCGAGATAGATGTCGCGGCCCGTATCGAGATTGGCGTTGAAGCCCAGATCCTCGAGATCGCCGTCATTGACCTCGGTTTCGGCGGTGGAATCGCTGAGTTCAGCCTCGACACCGAGCACCGCGCCGCCGACCGCGAAGTCGTAGCCCACGCCCACGCCGTACATGAAGCCGTCGATGGACTGGTCGTCCTCGTCGTTCAGTTCGTTGTCCACATCGCTGCCGGCCTTGCTGATATCGTAGCCGACCACGCCTTCGATGCGGGGGCCGGTGAAGGCCGAATTGTCCTGCGCCATGGCAGGTGCCGCGAGCGCCGAGGCGGAGGCCGTCGCGAGTATGAAGGCAAACGTCTTTTTCATTGTGTCACTCCGTTTTCGTTATCGCCAGCCGGGTTCTCGAACCGCGGCCGGTGGACTGCTGGAATGGCGCGGGACGGGCTTCGTTTCATGAACGCTGCACAACGACAATCGTGTTGCATTTCAGTCACATAATGATCGACGAACGGCGTTGCAGCATCGACGAAACGAGGGAACGCCGACCAGGATCGACAAATGTAGTCGAGTTCACCGGCCGTTCAGCGGTTCGACGGGCGCACGGCGGGTGACGTCCTGCTTCGGGCGGCTGGCATATCGGCTGCGCCGGCTCTATATGCATAGACCTCATGGCCGATACGACACTCATGCCGATCGCCGGGCAGATCGACCCGGTTCCCGTCGCGCGCGACATTACCCCGCGAGCGGACGGACGCGTCGATCTGATCGGTCTGCCCAAGCCCCGCATCGCGGAGCTCCTTGCCGAGGCCGGTCTGGACCCGCGCCAGGCGAAGCTGCGCGCCAAGCAGGTGTTTCACTGGCTCTACCATCGCGGAGTGACCGATTTCGAGGCGATGACCGATATCGCCAAGACCATGCGCCCGTGGCTCGCGGAGCGCTTCGTGATCGGGCGGCCGGATGTCGTGGAGGCCCAACATTCCTCGGACGGAACCCGCAAATGGCTGTTGCGCACGGCGGACGGCCACGAGTTCGAGATGGTCTTCATCCCCGACGCGGATCGAGGAACGCTGTGCGTGTCGAGCCAGGTCGGCTGCACCCTCAACTGTCGCTTCTGTCACACCGGCACCATGCGCCTTGTGCGCAACCTGACGCCGGGCGAGATTGTCGGCCAGGTCATGCTGGCGCGCGATGCGCTGGGCGAATGGCCCAAGGGGCGGATGGACGATCTGGGCGAGGAGAGCGAGGGCGACTACACCGCGGACGGCCGGCTGCTGACCAATATCGTGATGATGGGCATGGGCGAGCCGCTTTACAATTTCGACAACGTGAAGGGTGCGCTGCAACTGGTCATGGACGGCGACGGCCTGGCCCTGTCCAAGCGGCGAATCACGCTGTCCACCAGCGGCGTCGTCCCGGCGATGGCGCGCTGCGGCGAGGAGATCGGCGTGAACCTGGCCGTAAGCCTCCACGCCGTAAGCAAGGAGGTGCGCGACGAGATCGTGCCGATCAACCGCAAATACGGGCTCGAGGAGCTGCTGCAGGCCTGCGCCGACTATCCCGGCGCGTCCAATGCGCGGCGCATCACCTTCGAATACGTGATGCTCAAGGACAAGAACGACAGCGACGAGGATGCGCGCGAGCTCGTTCGTCTGCTCAGGCACTACAAGCTGCCGGCGAAGGTCAATCTCATTCCGTTCAACCCCTGGCCCGGGGCGGCCTACGAATGTTCCCCGCCCGAGCGGATCAGGCGCTTTTCCGACATCGTGTTCGAAGGCGGCATATCCGCGCCCGTCCGCACGCCGCGCGGCCGCGATATCGAGGCGGCCTGCGGTCAGCTGAAGACCGCGGCCCAGAAGAAGAGCCGTGCAGAGCGCGACCGCGAGGCGCAAGCCGCGGCGGGGGCCGGGGCGGCGCAGGCCTAGCGTTCCCGGGCGAGTGAGCGACCCCGCCACCCTCGCCTACTACGCGCACAATGCCTCGCGCTTCACGCTGAACTCCGGCCAGTCGCACAGCCGGCACCTCGATCCGTTCCTCGACCGGCTGACGCCCGAGGCGTGCATCCTCGAACTGGGGTGCGGCGCGGGCCGCGACGCGGCGCGAATGGCACAGCGAGGGTTCGTCGTGGATGCAACGGACGCCACGCCCGGCATGCTGCGCAAGATGAAGGAACGCTTCGGCATCGAGGGCCGCGTCATGCGGTTCGACCAGCTCGTCGCGCGCGAACGCTACGACGCCGTTTGGGCTCACGCGTGCCTGCTGCACGTCGCACGCGCGGATCTGCCCGGTATTCTCCTTCGCATCGAACGCGCACTTCGTCCCGGCGGACTGCATTTCGCCAGCTTCAAGCTTGGTGCCGGCGAGGACCGCGACCTGATCGGGCGATGGCACAATTTCCCCGAAGCCGAATGGATCTGCACGGTTTACCGCAAGGCGGGCTTCCTCATCGAGAACGAATGCACGTGGCCTGGCGAAGGCGCGGACGGCACGAAGCGCGAGTGGATCGCCCTGACGGTCCGGCGACCGGCATAGATTTTGTTTCCCCGCATCCGGCGGGTGCTTTCGCAAAGCTGCGTCACCGTCCGTCGCACCCACCCAACCTTTCGTCTCTCTGACGGCACGACGTCACGTCGTTCAGGAAGTGGCTAGGTATTATGAACCAAAACAGGGTCATCGACATTCAGAGAGTCGAATCGAAAGAAAGGTACTCGCCATGAAAAAGACAATGCTCGCTCTCGCCGCCGCAACCACGCTGGCGGTTCCTGCCGTCCCCGCCATGGCGCAGGGCGGACCGCCCGCCTGGGCGCCGGCGCACGGTTATCATGCCCAGAACGACCGCGGTTACGACCGGTACGAATCGCGCTATGATCGCCGCGATCGGCGCGACCGCTATCGCGACCGCCGCGACCGCCGCGGGGCCTACGACCAGTACGGTCGTTATTACGAACCGCGCCGGGTGAGCCGCAACGACCGTGTGTGGCAGGGCCGCGACGGACGGTACTACTGCCAGCGCGAGAACGGCACGACCGGACTCATCATCGGTGCCGCCGGCGGCGCGCTGCTCGGCCGGACCATCGATACGCGGGGTGACCGTACGGTCGGCACCCTGCTGGGCGCGGCGCTGGGCGGTGTACTGGGTCGCGAGATCGACCGCGGCTCGGCCCGCTGCCGCTAGGACCAGCCGAACGCTTCGGGCGTGCCGCCGCTTCCTGATGCGCGCGGCCATCACTGAAAGGGCACCGCCGCTTCGCAGGGAGTGGCGGTGCCTTTGCGTCTGTGCAGCGCATGATTCAGGAACGCGAGGGCGGGAAGCCACGTTGTCGAACTCCCTGAGGAGAACCGATAAATATGGCCGACACCCTTCAGCCAGCCATACCTACGCGCTTGCAGGAGCAGGCGAGAAACGTCCTGAAACTGGCATGCGACGTTGACCGGCCGATCGTAACCGCCGAAAGCTGTACGGGCGGCCTGCTCGCCGCCCTGCTGACCGACATAGAGGGGTGCAGCCACATTTTCGAACGCGGTTTCGTGACCTATTCGGAGGAGGCGAAGTGCGATCTGCTGGGTCTTGAGCGTGAGCAGATCGACAGTTGCGGAGCGGTCAGCAAGGAAGTTGCGATCGCCATGACGCAGGGCGCGCTGCGGCGCTCGCGGGCCAGGGTGGCGCTTGCTGTCACGGGTTTTGCCGGCCCGGCAGGCGAAGAAAACGAGGTGGGGCTGGTGCATTTCGGATGTGCCGTTCAGGGCGAGGAGACGATCCACGTGGAAAAGCATTTCGGTTCCATCGGGCGCGAAGGCGTTCGGATAGCGGCCCTGAAGACGGCACTGGACCTGCTGGAAAGCGCCATGCGCGCATGAGCTATCGGGAGCATCCGTTCTTCGACATGCACACGCACGGTTTCGTGCGCGTCGCCACCGCCACGCCGCGCGTTCGCACCGCCGACGTGGCGTTCAATTCCCGCGCGATCATCGAACAGGCGAAGGCCGCGCACGAGCAATCGGTCGATCTCGTCCTCTACCCCGAGATGTGTCTGTCATCCTACGCGCTGGACGACCTGGTCATGCAGTCCGCCCTGCTCGACGCCGTGGAACGCGAAGTCGAGACAATCCGCGCCGCGACTGCCGACCTTGTCCCCGTCCTCGTCATCGGCGCACCGTTGCGCCGGAACGGACGCATCTACAACTGCGCCCTGGTTATCGCCGACGGCGAAGTGCTGGGAGCCGTTCCGAAGAGCTATCTGCCCAATTACCGCGAGTTCTACGAGAAACGCTGGTTCGCGCGCGGCAACAACTGCCGCGACCTTTGGCTGAAGGTGAACGGCGCGGAAATCCCCTTCGGCACGGACCTGCTGTTCTCTGCCAGCAATCTGCCCGGTTTCGTCTTCGGAATCGAGATTTGCGAGGATTTCTGGAGCCCCATCCAGCCCGGCACGATGGCCGCGCTCGCGGGGGCGACGATCCTCCTGAACCTGTCGGCCAGCAACATCACGATCGGCAAGTCGGACGAACGCCATCTGCTGAGCCGCGCCAGTTCGTCGCGTTCCGTCTGTGCCTATGCCTATTCGGCAAGCGGACACGGAGAAAGCACGACGGACCTCGCCTGGGATGGTCAGGGCATGATCTACGAACTGGGCGATCTCATGGCGGAAAGCGTGCGCTTCGATCTCGAGCCGGAACTGTGCGTTACCGATATCGATACGCGCCGCATCCTGAACGACCGGATGCGGATGCAGACTTTCAACGACGCGGTGGAGGATGCCGGGCGGCCCGAAGACAGGTTCCGCACGATCGGTTTCGATCACCGATACGAGGCCGGCGATATCGGCCTGCGCCGCAAGATCCGGCGCTTTCCATTCGTGCCCAACCGGCAGGACAAGCTGGACCAGGATGCCTACGAGGCGTTCAACATCCAGGTCGATGCCCTGATGCGGCGGATGCAGGCGACCGGCAGCAAGTCGCTCGTCATCGGCATATCGGGGGGACTGGATTCGACCCATGCCCTGATCGTGGCGGCCAAGGCGTGCGAACGGCTCGGCCTGCCCCCGACCACCATTCGCGGCTATACCATGCCCGGCTTCGGTACGTCCGAAGGGACGAAGGGGAATGCCTGGGCGCTGATGGAGGCGTTCGGTGTTACGGCGGAGGAAATCGACATCCGCCCCGCCGCCGAAACCATGCTGAAGGACATGGGCCATCCGTTCGCGGACGGCGACCCGGTCTACGATACGACGTTCGAAAACGTGCAGGCAGGTCTGCGAACCGATTACCTGTTTCGTCTTGCGGGGCACCACCACGGCTTCGTGATCGGAACCGGCGATCTCAGCGAGCTGGCGCTCGGCTGGTGCACCTACGGCGTCGGTGATCAGATGAGCCATTACGCCGTCAATGCGGGCGTTCCCAAGACGCTTATTCAATACCTCATCCGCTGGGCCACGCGCACCGACCAGTTCGACGGCAGGGTGGACGGTGCGCTCGAAAGGGTGCTGGCGACGGAAATCAGCCCCGAACTCGTGCCGGCCGGCGAAGACGGCGAAATCCAGAGCACCGAATCCCTGATCGGCCCCTACGAGCTCAACGATTTCTTCCTTCACCACATCGTCCGCTTCGGCCAGCCGCCGAGCCACGTCGCCTTCCTCGCCTGGCACGCATGGCGCGATGCGAACGAAGGTAGCTGGCCTCACGAATTCCCGGACCGGGCGAAGAACGCCTACGATCTCCCGACGATCGCCGGTTGGCTGGAGAAGTTCTGCCAGCGGTTCTTCGGTTTCAGCCAGTTCAAGCGCAGCGCGCTGCCCAATGGCCCGAAGGTCAGCGCGGGCGGCGCGCTCTCTCCACGCGGAGACTGGCGCGCGCCGAGCGACGCGGTGGCCGATGTCTGGCTGGCCGACCTGCGCGACAACGTTCCCGATCGAAGCTAGACGAAGGCAGGTGGTTGCGCGGGGCGGCGCACGCCCTATTCTGCGCCCCCATGACGAAAGCCGTTCTCGTAACCGGCGGTGCCAGGCGCATCGGTGCCGCCATCTGCCGGCGGTTCGCCGAAGCGGGCTGGCGCGTCGTCGTGCATTACAAGACTTCGGGCAATGTCGCCCGGAAGCTGGCCGAAGAACTCCCCGATGCCGAGAGCGTGGGATGCGATCTGGCCGACCTCGATGCCGCGGCGGCGATGGTCCGCGATCTCGCCGAGCGGCTGGATGACTGGCGCTGCCTCGTGAATTGCGCCTCGGTTTTTGCCGCCGATACGGTTGACGATCTCGATCCCGAAACCAACCGCCGGGCGATGCTCGTCAACGCCGCCGCACCGGCGATACTGGCGCAGGTCTTTCTCCGCTCCGCCCGTGCCAGCGGCGGTCGCCGCGTGGTGCAGGTGACGGATCAGAAGCTCGGCAACCTCAATCCCGATTTCTTCAGCTACACCATGAGCAAGGCCGCGGCCGAGGTGGCGGCACGCATGATCGGCATGGCGGCTGACGATGGCGACCGCGTGCATACGCTGGCGCCCGGTGCCATTCTCGCCAGCCACGATCAGTCGCAGGAGGAGGCGGAGCGGTCGCACCGGCTGAACCTGCTGGAACGACGCACCTGGCCCGAGGAAGTCGCCGAGGCGGCCGTTTTCCTGGCCGAGGGGCCACTGGCGAACGGACAGAACCTGTTCGTCGATTCCGGCCAGCACCTGCTCGATCAGAACCGCGACGTCATCTATCTCGCACGGGGAAGCGGGGCATGAGCCGTCCGGGACAGCGCCACGCGCTCTCTACCCGCCTGTGGCACTGGACGAACGCCCTGGCGCTGATCGTGCTGTTCATGAGCGGGCTGAACATCTCCAACGCGCATCCCTTTCTCTACTGGGGGGAATGGGGCTTCATGCCGCAACAGGCCTGGCTGGCCGTCATCGACTTTCCCGGCTGGGCAACGATTCCCGGCTATTACAGCCTTGCCGCCGCGCGCGACTGGCACGTGGTTTTCAGTATCGTCCTCGCCTTCTCGTTACTGGCCTTCCTGATCGCGGCAGCTATCAACGGTCACATGACCCGCGACCTGTTCGCGCGTGCACGCGAATGGCGCCCTGCCAGCATCGCCGCCGACATCCGGCACCACCTGCGCCTCGATTTCGATCACGGCCGGGGCAAGTACAACGTGTTGCAGAAGATCAGCTACGCCGCCGTGATCTTCGGGATGATCCCGCTGATGATCGCGACCGGCATGGCGATGAGCCCAGGAATGGAGGCGGCCTGGCCCTTCCTCACAGACATCTTCGGCGGACGGCAAAGCGCGCGTTCGATCCACTTCATGACGGCGTGGGCGCTGTTCGGCTTTTTCGTCGCGCATATCGCCCTCGTCCTCTTGTCGGGACCGATCTGGCAGCTGAAGGCTATGATCGGCGGCGGCAGCGAAGACCGCGACAACCCGGAGCAGAGCGATGCGGCGGCGTAACTTCCTTCTCACGGCGAGCGCGGCGATGCTGGCCGGTTGCAAGAAGATCGGCGATACCGGTGCGTTTCAGGGCCTGGTCGATGGCGCGGAAAGCTGGCATCGCGGGCTGCACCGCGCGCTGGGTTTCGGCCGGATCGAGATGGCGCCCGAATACGACGTTACCGACATCTCCCCCTACTTTCGCGGCAATGGCTCGACCAGCGTTGACGGACCGGCCTATGCCGCCGCGCAGGCGAGCGGCTTCGCCGACTGGCAGCTCGCGGTCGGCGGTCTCGTCGCCAATCCGCTGGTTCTGTCGATGGACGATATCCGGGGTCTTCCCCAGCGCACCCAGATAACGCGGCACGATTGCGTGGAAGGCTGGAGTGCCATCGGCCAGTGGACCGGTCCGCAGCTTTCGCGCATCCTCGACGCTGTGCGCGTGGAGGAGGGTGCGCGATACGTCGTGTTTCACTGCGCCGACACCCTGGGCGGCGCACGCTATTACGAAAGCTGCGACATGGCAGATGCCTACCATCCGCAGACGATCGTCGCGCACCGGTTGAACGGCCGCCCCCTTCCCGTCCGCAACGGCGCTCCGCTCCGGCTCAGGCTGGAGCGACAGCTGGGGTACAAGCACGCGAAATACCTGACGGGAATCGAGGCGGTCGCCAGCCTCGAAGATATCGAGGGCGGGCATGGCGGTTACTGGGAGGATCGCTCCGGCTATCAATGGTATGCGGGTATATGACGCGCCCCCCTGGCCGGGGCCGTCTTTGCATCAAACGACCCGGTGCGATTGACAGCCGGCAACCCCCTCCCCCAAACGCCCTGCCATCAGTTCCCTATCGGAGAACCCGCATTCATGTGGCTGCTCGACAAGTTCCTCAAGCGTATCATTCATCACGGCCAGCTGCTCGTCACCGATTACGACGGGACCGATTACGCCTACGGCCCGGGCGACGAGGGCATGGAGCACGGCCCCATGCACGTGCGCTTCACCCACCCCAGGGCCGCCAGCCACATCGCCCGCTATCCGCAAGTCGGCGCCGGCGAAGCCTACATGTGGGGCTGGCTGGTGGTCGAGGAGCCCTACGATATTCGCGACATGGTGCTGTTCGTTACCATGAACGCCAAGCGGCTGGGCGACGAGACGCTGAAGCCGCAAGGTCCGCTGCGCAAGGGTTTGCAGAAGGCCATCGCCAAGGTGGACTCGGTCAACCTGCGCGGAAAAGCGCGCAAGAACGCGGAACACACCTACAACCTGACCCGGCGCCTGTACGAACTGTTCCTCGACGAGGACCGGCAGTACACGATGGCCTATTACCGGGACGTCGATAACAGTCTCGAAAAGGCGCAGCTCGACAAGAAGGCGCATCTCGCCGCCAAGATGTACATGCAGCAGGCGCGCGAACTTGACCGTCCGCTGCGTGTCCTCGACATCGGCTGTGGCTGGGGCGGCTTCGCCCTCTACCTCAATCGCCATTACGGCTGCGAAGTCCTCGGCGTGGCGCTGGCAGAGGACCAGATCGCGTTCTGCCGCGAACGGGCGAGGGAAGCCGGTGTGGAGGACAAGGTCCGGTTCGAGCTGATGGACTACCGCGACATCGAAGGGCAGTTCGACCGGATCAGTTCGGTGGGCCTGCTGGAACATGTCGGAACGCCGCACTATCCGCAGTTCTACGCCAAGACGCACGATCTGCTGGCCCCGGGCGGCGTCATGCTCAGCCATTGCTGCGGACGGGCAGGGCCGCCCGGCTTCACCGATGCCTGGACGCGCAAGTACATCTTCCCCGGCGGATATATCCCCGCTCTTTCCGAACTCGTGACCGAAAGCGAGAAGAACGGCTGGCAGGTGATGGATGTGGAGGCGATGCGGTTCCATTACAGCCACACGCTTCAGGAATGGTACGCGCGAACCAAAATGCACCGGGACGAACTGGTCGAGCTGTATGACGAGGAATTCTACCGGATGTGGTTGTTCTACTTCGCCGGGGCGGAGCAGAGCTTCCGTCATGGCACGATGGTGAACTGGCAGATCATCTACGTGAAGAATCGCGCTGCCATCCCCATGACCGGGGAGTTCATCTACGAGGAAAGCGAACGATTGCGGGGACTGGACGAAGCGCCACGATGGCACCTCGATCCGGCAGTGGAGGATGCGGCGGAATAGACATGGCTGTGAGTGACAAGGTCATCGATCGTCTGCTCTCGCGGATGATCAAACGCGGTACGCTGGACGTGACCTATGCCGACGGTAGGACGCGCAGTTTCGGCAGGGCGACACAGGGCTTTCCCGACGTGGCCGTGCGTTTCATCGACGCGAACGTGCCTCGCGATCTGCTGCTGGACCCCCGCCTGGGCGCGGGCGAGGCCTATATGGACGGACGCATCGTCGTCGAACGTGGCGACATCATGGACCTCGTCTCGCTGGCACGGGCGAACAATCGCTGGGAAGACAGGGCTGACCTCGGCGAGCCGAGCCTGCCGCGCCGCTTGCGCAACCGTATCTCCGTCGGCCTGCGCAGCCTCAACAAGCCGGGCAGTTCGCGCAAGAACGTGGCGCATCACTACGACATCGGGAACGAGCTTTATCACCTGATGCTCGATGCCGAGCACATGCAGTACAGCTGCGCATACTGGGACACCGCGCGCTTCGGCGAGGACATGACGCTGGCACAGGCCCAGGAAGCGAAGCTTGCGCATATTGCCGCCAAGTTGAACCTCGAGCCCGGCAACCACGTCCTCGATATCGGTTGCGGCTGGGGAGGGATGGCGATTTTCCTCGTGCAGCGCGCGGACGTGCGCGTGCTCGGCGTCACCCTGTCCGAAGAACAGCTTGCCCTCGCCCGGCAGCGCGCCGCGCAGGCGGGCGTCGCGGGCCGCGTGACCTTCGAGCTTGTCGATTACCGTGATCTTGCGAAGAGCGGTGCGACCTTCGACAGGATCGTGTCGGTGGGCATGTTCGAGCATGTTGGCGCCCCCCAGTTCGAGACATATTTCCGCTGCATCGCGCAGATGCTCGAGCCGCACGGGGCCGCGCTGGTCCATACAATCGGGCGCATGGGCTCGCCGGGCCGCACCGACGCCTTTACCGACAAGTGGATCTTTCCCGGCGGCTACATCCCTGCTCTCAGCGAGACGGTCGAAGCGAGCGAGAAGGTCCGCCTGATCGCCACCGATGTGGAGACGCTGCGTCTGCACTACGCCCGCACGATCCGTGCCTGGTATGACAACGTGCTGGCGAACCGCGACGCCATCGTCGCGATGTTCGACGAACGCTTCTTCCGGTTGTGGACGTTCTACCTGGCGGGTGCGGCAACCGTTTTCGAGCATGGCAGCATGTGCAACTACCAGATCCAGTTCGCCCGCGAACGCACCGCCCTCCCGCTGACGCGCGACTACATGGCCGGCGCGGAACGGCGTCTGCTGGAAGCCTGACCGGTCCGGTTGCACCCCGCGCGCAGTTCGCGCAATGCCCCGGCCGGTGAACCCGCCCCGCCCCCTCAACCGCCCGGCCGTCTTCGCGCAGGCATGGCCCATCATGCTGGGACAGGCTTCGGTGCCGCTTGTCGGGATCGTCGATACCGCCGTCATCGGGCGGACGGGGGATGCCGTCGGGCTGGCCGGAGTGGCGCTGGGCGCGACCGTCGTGACGCTGGTGTTCTGGACCTTCGGCTTCCTGCGCATGGGCATGACCGGGCTGACGGCGCAGGCGAGTGGATCGAACAACCGGCAGGAGGTCGAGGCGTTGCTCCTGCGCGCGCTGGTGGTCGGTTTCGGGTTCGGACTGGTGCTGCTCGCCTTGAACTGGCCCATTACAAGAGCAGCGCTCGCTATCATGTCCGGCTCCGACGGCGTCGATGCAAGCGCGAGCGGGTACATGCAGGGCCGTTTCATCGGCGCGCCTGCCGCCCTTGCGGTTTACGCCGTCAATGGCTGGCTACTCGGTCTTGGCCGCACACGCGCTGCGCTGACGCTGCAGATCGTCATGAACCTCGCCAACATCGCACTCGACGTAGGTTTCGTGTGGGGCTTGCATCTCGGGGCATTCGGCGTCGGCCTCGGCACGGCCTGCGCGGAGTGGCTCGCCTTCGCGCTCGGCATCCTGATCGTGGGCCGGGTAGCGGGCGGCGGTATCCTCGCCCTCGTGCGTCGCACCCCGCGGGCAGCCCTGATGGACCGTGAACGGCTCATCGAACTGTTCGCGGTCAATCGCGACATCATGATCCGCACCATCGCCCTGCTCGTGCTGTTCACCTGGTTCGCCAATGCAGGCGCGCGTCTTGGCGCGGCCTCGCTGGCAGCGAACCATGTGCTGTTGCAGTTCGTCAATTTCTCCGCCTTCGTCCTCGACGCCTTCGCTTTCACCGCCGAGGAGCGCGTCGGGCAGGCCGTGGGACAACGCGACAAGGCCCGGTTCTTACGCGCCGCCCGCCTTACCGCCGAGTTCTCCGCGCTAAGTGGCCTGGTTCTGGCGCTCGTCTTCTGGCTGGCGGGTGATCTGATCATCGGAGCGCTAACGACTGATGCCGACGTTCGGCAGCTCGCGCGCCGGTTCCTGCCATTCGCGGCTCTGGTTCCGCTCGTCGGAATGCCGAGCTGGATGCTAGATGGCGTGTTCATCGGCGCAACCCGCGGCAAGGCGCTTCGCGTGGCGGGGGTGGGGGCGACCGTCCTTTACATCGCGCTGGACTGGCTGTTGCGTCCGTTCGGAAACTGGGGGGTATGGATCGCCTTCCTGACAAGCTACCTGTTGCGCGCCGGCGGGCTTGCGCTGTATCTGCCTGATCTGCTTCAATATCTGGACAGTCCGCCAACTCCCTCCCGCCAACATCGGGGCACGCCAGCACGAGACCAGCCATGACACCCTTCGCAAAACGCCTCGCCCGCTTGTGGACCGCCCTCCTCCTTGCCCTTGCGACGCTGGTCATGGCTGCCCCGGCGCAGGCCGAGGTCGATGTCAGCTTCCATTCGTTCAACGGCTCGGTCCTGTGGGGCCGTTATCCCCATACTTTCGTTGTCATGCGCGGAACGCTCGACGACGGCACTCGGATTGACGAGAATTTCGGCTTCAGCGCGCGCAATTCGGCAGAAGCGATCATGTCCGGCCCCGCCGCGCACATGATCCTGACCGAAACGCCGGAGACGATCGCCGACACCAACCGCCACTTCACGGTCACAGTATCCGATGCCACCTACCGCCGCCTGCGCGCCGAGGTCATCGCCTGGCGCGACTATCCGGGCAAGTATTACGACCTCGACGAACGCAATTGCATTCATTTCGTCGCCCGCATTGCCCAGCTCGTCGGCCTGCGCGCCGATGTGCCGTCCGAATACCTGCGCCGCCCGAAGGCCTGGCTCAACTACGTGATCCGCCGGAACCCGCAACTGCACGCGCGCGAGATCGACTGATTGCCCGCCGGGGGCGGCGCTGCTAGAGGGCGCTTCCCCATGCCTCCGACAGTCGAAAGCGCTTCCTGATGCCCGATATTAGCCGCGTCGTCCTCGCCTATTCGGGCGGTCTCGATACCAGCGTCATCGCCAAGTGGCTGATGGTCGAGAGGGGGCTGGAGGTCGTCACCTTCACCGCGGATCTGGGCCAGGGGGAGGAGATCGAACCCGCCCGGGCCAAGGCCCGCGCAATGGGCATACCTGCCGAGCACATCTTCATCGAGGATCTGCGCGAGGAGTTCGCCCGCGACTTCGTCTTCCCGATGATGCGCGCCAACGCACGCTACGAGGGCGACTACCTGCTCGGCACAAGCATCGCGCGCCCGCTGATTTCCAAACGGCTGGTCGAGATCGCCCGCGAAACGGGTGCCGATGCAATCGCCCACGGTGCCACCGGCAAGGGCAACGACCAGGTCCGTTTCGAACTGTCGGCCTACGCCCTGGACCCCGATATCACCGTCATCGCCCCGTGGCGCGAGTGGAATCTGACGAGCCGCACCGCCCTGGTCGACTGGGCCGAGGCTCATCAGATCCAGGTACCGAAGGACAAGCGCGGTGACAGTCCTTTCTCCACCGATGCCAATCTCCTGCACACCTCGTCGGAAGGCAAGGTGCTCGAGGATCCGTGGGAGGAAACGCCGGACTACGTCTATTCCCGCACGGTCGATCCCCAAGATGCGCCCGACACGCCGGAGACGATCGAGATCGGTTTCGAATGCGGCGATGGCGTATCCCTCAACGCAGAGCGCCTGTCCCCCGCCGAACTGCTCGCCGCGCTCAACGATCTGGGTCGCAGGCACGGCATCGGCCGCCTCGACCTCGTCGAGAACCGCTTCGTCGGCATGAAGAGCCGCGGCATGTACGAGACGCCGGGCGGCGAGATCTACGCCCGCGCCCATCGCGGCATCGAGCAGATCACGCTGGACCGCGGGGCCGCGCACCTCAAGGACGAACTGATGCCGCGCTATGCGGAGCTCATCTACAACGGCTTCTGGTTCAGCCCCGAACGCGAGATGCTGCAAGCGGCGATCGACCTCAGCCAGCAGAGCGTCAACGGAACCGTCCGGCTGAAGCTCTACAAGGGCAATGTCTGGGTCGTCGGCAGGAAGTCGCCCAATACCCTCTATTCGCAAGCGCATGTCACCTTCGAGGATGATGCCGGCGCCTACGACCAGAAGGACGCGGCGGGCTTCATCAAGTTGAACGCCCTGCGCCTGCGCCTGCTCGCCAGACGGGACCGCGGCTGACCTGTCCATCTTCTTTCTGCCTATTGGTTTCGCGCGAAACGCCGGGCTGTTGACTTGTCCACCGCTGTCCACCGCGAAATCGGGGGAAAGTGGATAAGTGATCGCTTGACCCGTTGCGCCGACTCGCCCCGCCGTCGCATCCTGCTTGCGTCGATCGGAGGAAACGGATCGCCACGAACGGACCGCCTGCCGGTCACGAAGGAGCGAAGACCGAACCTGCGAACGACTAGAGGCCGGAGCCTGACGACATCACCGACGGACGAGTCGTGAACAGCTTGCTGTCCACCTGACTGCCCCGAGGTGTGTAGGAAAGCCCCGGTTTCGGAACAGGCTGCCGGATCGGCTGCGGGTCGTTCGCGTTCCACGGCGATCGAGGCGCCAGTTCCGGCACCGGCGCGAGCGCCGGGCGACATACTCCCGGGCCTTCGGGCCAGGGAGGACACGCCAGGCGTCAAGCATCCTGCCCTTCGGGGTGAGATCCACACGTCGGTGAGAGTGGGGTCGGCAGCGATGCCGGCCCCATTTCCGTTGCGGCGTCCCGAATCGCATTGCGACGAACGGGGGAACCGGCTTCCACCCCCGCGCGTTGTGTTCACCAATCCGTTCGCCGCATTTGCGCCTCATTCCGCGACGAAGCGAGCGAGTCCTGCGGCTACCCACCGCCCCTTGGGTGGGATTCGCAACCGACCCCCTGTATCTGCCCTTCCCATGGACGGGAATACCACCATCGGCGCCGCGCGCCGTTCGCTGGCTGCCTTTGCCGTTGTCGCCGCTCTGGCCGCGACCGGTGCGGGGCACGCCGAATCCGCCACCAAGGCGCAGGTCGAGTTCGTCTCCACCGCCGACGCCGACGGGGCACCCACCCGGCATGGCGCCATCTTCGTGCCGAGCGAGCAGGCGCAGTTCGAGGAGGCGTTCAGCGCCTTCGACACGCCTGCCGACGTCGACCTGCCCGACCACGCCGTCGATCTCGACACGATCGAGCCGGCAGAGCCTGCCACGCGCGACCTGGGCACCGGCGTCGCCTCCTACTACGGCGCGCGCTTCGCCGGCCGGCCCACCGCCAGCGGAGAGCGGTTCGACCCCTCCGACCTCACCGCCGCGCATCGGACCCTGCCCTTCGGCAGCCGCGTCAGGGTGACGAACCCGCGCAACGGCAACTCCGTCATCGTGCGCATCAACGACCGCGGCCCGTTCCACGGCGGGCGGGTGATCGACCTGTCGCGCAGCGCGGCGGAGCAGGTGGGCATCGTGCGCGCCGGCAGCGGATCGGTGAAGCTGGAGCTGATCACGAGCTGACGGGCCGCGGGGCGCAGGCCTCGCCCGCCGCCTCGGCTTCCGCCTCCGCTTCCGCCTCTCCGGGTCCGGGCTGCACGTCCGCCTCCCCGGCCTCCTCCAGCGCCGTCTCGAGCGCGTCCCACCCGGTGACCAGCCACCACTCGGCCAGCCCCGCCTCCCAGGCGTGGAGCTGCACCATCTCCAGCACCAGGCGGTCGTCGAACCCGTCGGCGAGTTCGTCCAGGGTCGGCGCATCGGCGGGGCGGGCGGCGGCCGCGCGGTCGAGCCGGTAGCCGATCCACTGGCAGTCGGCATGCGTCAGCCTGGCGTCCGGATCGTCGCACGCGCCGCCGCAGTCGGGGCAAGGTGGCACAGGTGTGACAGGGTCCTGAGCACAGTCCGCGCCCCCGTCCCGCGCGCCCGCCGCGGCGCCCTCCCCCGCATCGCCCGCACCGTCCCCGACCTCCGCACCCACCGCACCGTCCGCCGGAGCCGCCAGCGCCTCGGCCGGGTCCTGCCCGGCGTGGAGCGCCTCGACCACGTCGTCGAGCCGGGCGAGCGTGTCGGCCAGATCGGCCCGCTCCGCCATCCGGTCGAGCCGCGCCAGGTGGGCGAGCAGCAGCCGCGCGTCGTAGCGGCGGCGCGAGCCGACCTCCTCCCCGTGGTAGAACACCTTTTCCTCCACCCCGTTGATCGCCCGGTCCGCCAGCTCGCTTTCGGCATGGACCCGCGCCGCCACCAGCGCCGCATCCCACGCCCGGGCGAAGCCTGTCACCCGCCGCCGCGCCCGGTACGCCGTCTGCCGCGCCACCCCGGCGCGCGAACAGGCGATGGAGACGTTGCCCATGATCTGCAGGCTTTCGAGAAACGCCGCCATCCGCGCAGGATCGAGCGCGACCGGCTGCCCGGCGGGCGAGCGATGCACCGGCGCCGGATCGAGCTCAGCGGCCTGATCGGGCGAGAGGGTGACGAGATGACGGGGATCGTAGGCGGACATGACGGAGCGCTCCTCGCAAGGGTTCAGAGAACCGCGCAGGGGAGCAGGGAGCGGGGGGTGTAGGAAAGGGGCGTCGGGTCGGGCCGGGCGAGCGGAGTGGCTTAGGAGGCGGACCCAATTGCGAACCGAGCCAGGGTCTCGCTTCTCTCCGGCGATCAGCAATGGCAGCGGGACACGGGATCAAGTCCGCGATGATGAACGAGGATAAAGCGGCCGACCTTGGCACCCGTGCCGCCATCCGTTTGGCAAATAGCAAGTCGATGCCTGTTCGCGCCGCCCGCGTTGCGATCTCGCGTCCCCACCAAACCGACCAGACCCACCCCATGCCTACCCAACTCAACCCGCCCCTGCCCGTGACGATCATCGACAAGGGCAAGGGCTGAGCCGTCGCGGTGATCGACTACGGCCCCGAACACCACCTGATCTGGGTGACAGCGCTGGACGAAAACGGAGAAGTCTGGTGCGCGCCCAACCCCAAGGTGCGAATGCAGGGGAACTGGGCGATGGGGCGTGGGAGGGTGGACGTCGGGTGTGCTGGGTAAGATCCGATGAACTGTCTGTGGTTAATGGAACCGAGAACAGACTCAGATTGGGTTGGAGACTTTAGAAAACACTAGTGTTGAAATTAAACTGAATTCAACTTATGTTTCCATCATGCAACTCTCGTATTAATAAATGAACAGTAGTCGAGGGATTCATTTCACCAGTTAACTCCGCATCAGCGAGAGCCTTTTCGGCGTTCTTGACTGCCACTTCTACCCTTTCTTCAAGATGGCATCCAGGCGATTTTAACCCTTTCTCGTACTCCGGCCAGAGTTGCCGCAAACGATCTAATGCCACCTTTCCGCGGGATTTCTGTCCCTCGCGCACAAATGGAGTTCGCGAAAATTCAAAATGGAGAATGAACCAATACTCGATACAGGGATCAGATATGAACAGCTTAAACTGTCGAGACTTAGACTTCCCATTAAGTGAAGCAGCCTTGCTTTTGGCAGAATTGAACCTTTGAGTGTCATGACCGTCACGATCAATAACACAAAAGCAATCATCGATAGAGACATCCTTTTTCAACTTAGATTCGCCGAATTCAACAACAGACAAAGGGTCTGATCCGCATTCTTCACCACAAATTTGGAGATTTACATTTGCCAACCGAAGCTTCTGCTTGAAGAAGGTAAAGTAATTTGGCTCAGTCTTTTCCCCTTCGCAAACAATAAGGATTGAACGCTTCGGCTCGCGCGTCGCGCGCCGCCTTTTGATAGCTCTGACGTCCTTCCGTCGGCGACCCATTATGCCAAATACCTTAGGAACGTTGTCGCAACCGCTGGAACGCCGCCATACCTACCTGACAAATAGCCCTTCTCCAGAGCCTCTTTCTTTCTAGGCGAATAATCGGACAACGGGACGATTAATGAGGAGGTTCCGTCATGTTCTATGAACCAAACTTGATCACGTCGCAGGACCGATTCTCGCAATACACTCACATCGTGAGACGTAAATAAGAGCTGTGCGTTCTTTTTATTAATCTTCTCATCGCCGAATATTTCAATCAGGAATTTAACAACAAGAGGGTGAAGACTCGTGTTCAATTCATCAACTAAGAGGCAGTACCCATTCTCAAGGACATCAAAAAGCGGCCCAGCCAGACAGAAAAGAGCCCTCGTTCCAGTTGACTCGCGAGATAGCGGGAATTCGGTTATATCCCCGGTATCAGTTTTCTTCTTGAAAAATACTTGATAGTTCTTTTCATCTTTTCGAGGTCCAATTTGATCTTTCATTTTTTCGAGAAATTCTCTCGAAAAAGTCTTCTCTAAGACGGTATCGTCGAATTCGTCTTCCCGAAATTCAAGATCGACAACATTTACGTCCATCGACTGAAGGAAACTAACGACCTTTTCTCTAAACGCTTTCTCTTCTCGGCAACGGACGATCGTATATCGCTTACCTGTCGTGCCGATTGACGCGTTCCTGAGAAATTTCGTCAACCATGTGTATGGCTCTTTTAGATCCTGAGAGTTGAGCTGATTCGCTGTAGACAAGTATAAGGCATTTTTTCGCGTGTTATCGGCCCAAACACGCCGCGTCCCAGTGAGAGCCTCTCCGAACGAGTACTCATACTCACTCAATTCTTCGCTCCAATTCCTCTCGTAAAGTTTTCGAAAGCGAGAAGATTTATCTGCAACTTCGAGAAACTCTTCCATGATTTTCTCAGCATCATGAGAAAATCCGAAGTTATAGACCACTCCCGCGACTGAAAACAAAACACGGAAAAATGTAGGCTTTTCATCAAAGCCCTCCATTAGGAGGTTGGGGTCGTATGGAAGCACTGCGTCAGCACCATCATCGATTGCAGACGACCGCACGAACTGACCGACAAATTTCAAAGCATCGATAAAGGAACTCTTACCGCTTCCGTTCTTCCCTAGGACGATGGCTGACGTTAGCACGTCGAGTTCAGCCGGCGGCCCAATCCTTCGAACTGACCCTTCGCTCTCTTCCTTCAATTTTGATGCTATCAATGACAGCGTTGAGGAATCCGCAAACGAGCCTTCGTTCTCAAGCTCAAACTCTAAAAGCATCCGGTTTCCAATCTATTTCTGCACGTTCTGTGCGAAATTAGCCTTAGATCAGGTTGAGCGAGAAAGGAAGCTGATTTTCCAAGCGATCTCAAATGAGCGAATTCTTGACCATGTTATGGCCATAAACGTTCAAGCACTTACCCCCAAATCAGCCCGCAGGTTCTCACCCCAACATCGGCGCCAGATACCGCCCCGTCCAACTCGCCTCGACCTCCGCAACCTCCTCCGGCGTACCCTCGGCGACAACCTCACCCCCACGAACACCGCCATCCGGGCCGAGGTCGAGCAGCCAGTCGGCGGTCTTGATTACGTCGAGGTTGTGCTCGATCACCACTACGCTGTTCCCCTGGTCCACCAGCCGGTGCAGCACTTCCAGCAGCTTGCGCACGTCCTCGAAATGCAGGCCGGTGGTCGGTTCGTCGAGGATGTACAGCGTCTGCCCGGTGCTGCGCTTCGACAGTTCCTTGGCCAGTTTCACGCGCTGCGCCTCTCCGCCAGATAGCGTGGTCGCCTGCTGGCCGACCTTGACGTAGCCCAGCCCGACCTCGTTCAGCATGTGCATCTTGTCGCGGATGGGGGGGACGGCCTTGAAGAAGCCTTCCGCGTCCTCGATCGTCATGTCGAGCACGTCGGCGATGCTCATCCCCTTGAAGCGGACCTCCAGCGTCTCCCGGTTGTAGCGCTTGCCGCCGCATTCCTCGCACGTCACGTACACGTCGGGCAGGAAGTGCATCTCGATCTTGATCAGGCCGTCGCCCTGGCATGCCTCGCACCGTCCGCCCTTGACGTTGAAGCTGAAACGACCCGGCTTGTACCCGCGCGCCTGCGCCTCGGGCAGACCGGCGAACCAGTCGCGGATCTGGGTGAAGGCGCCGGTATAGGTCGCCGGGTTCGATCGCGGGGTGCGGCCGATGGGCGACTGGTCGATCTCGATCACCTTGTCGCAATATTCGAGGCCGGTCACTTTGTCGTGCGCGCCCGACACCACGCGCGCGCCGTTCAGCTGCCGCGCCGCCTCGGCATAGAGCGTGTCGATGGTGAAGCTCGACTTGCCCGAGCCGGAGACGCCGGTGATGCACGTGAAGGTGCCCAGCGGCAGGCTGGCGGTAACGTCCTTGAGGTTGTTCTCGCGCGCGCCGTGGACGGTGAGCTGGTGCCCGTTGCCCTTGCGGCGGGTGGCGGGCACGGCGATCTCTCGCCGGCCGGTGAGGTAGGCGGCGGTGAGCGACCGCCTGGACTTGAGCACCTGCTTGAGCGTGCCCTGCGCCACCACCTCGCCCCCGCGCACGCCGGCGCCGGGGCCGAGATCGACCACGTGATCGGCCTGGCGGATGGCGTCCTCGTCATGCTCCACCACGATCACGGTATTGCCGAGGTCGCGCAGCCGCTTGAGGGTTTCGAGCAGCCGGTCGTTGTCGCGTTGGTGGAGGCCGATGCTGGGCTCGTCGAGCACGTAGAGCACGCCCGACAACCCGCTGCCGATCTGGCTGGCGAGGCGGATGCGCTGGCTCTCCCCGCCGCTGAGGGTGCCGGAGGTGCGGTCGAGGTTGAGGTAATCGAGTCCGACATTGTCGAGGAAGCCCAGCCGCTCCACGATCTCCTTCAGAATGGCCCTGGCGATCTGGTTCTGCTGATCGGTCAGGTGCGTGGGCAGGTCGGTGAACCAGGCCAGCGCATCGCTGACCGACAGGCGCGTGGGGCGGCTGATGTCGGTCGGGCCACCGGCGGCGGGGATCTTCACCGCGCGCGCCTTCTCGTTGAGGCGGGCGCCGCCGCAGGTCTCGCACGGCTGGGCGGTCTGGAACCTGGCCAGCTCCTCCTGCATCCAGGCGCTTTCGGTCTGCGCCATGCGGCGGTTGAGATTGCCGATCACCCCCTCGAACGGCTTGTTGACGGTGTAGGCCTTGCGCCCGTCCTTGAAGGTGAGCGGCACGCGCTTGCCCTTCGTGCCGTGCAGGATGATGTCCTGGTTTGCGGCACCCAGATCCTTCCACGGCGTCGTCAGGTCGAAATCGTATTCCTTCGCCAGGCTGCCCAGCACCTGCATGTAATAGGGCGATGGCGGGTTGGATTTCGCCCACGGCACCACCGCGCCCTTCTTCAGGCTGAGGTCTTCGTTGGGCACCACGAGGCGCGGATCGAACAGCTGCTTCTCGCCGATGCCGTCGCAGGTCGGGCAGGCCCCCTGCGGCGCGTTGAAGCTGAACAGGCGCGGTTCGATCTCCTCGATGGTGAAGCCGGAGACGGGACAGGCGAACTTTTCGGAAAAGACGATGCGGTTGGCCGGCAGCCCCGCCCCCTTCATCGCGCCGCCCTTCGCGTCGGCCCCCTCGCCCTCCGCCTCGCGCCCGGGCACGGCGCCGTCGGCAAGATCGACATAGGCCAGCCCCTCGGCCAGCTTGAGCGCGGTCTCGAAACTGTCGGCGAGCCGCGTCTCGATACCGTCCTTCACGGCGAGGCGATCCACGACCACCTCGATGTCGTGCTTGAACTTCTTGTCGAGCGCGGGCGCATCCTCGATGGCATACGTCTCCCCGTCGACGCGCACGCGGGTGAAGCCGGCCTTCTGCCACTCGGCGATTTCCTTGCGGTACTCACCCTTGCGCCCGCGCACGACCGGCGCGAGCAGATAGAGGCGCGTCCCCTCGGGCAGCGCCATCACCCTGTCGACCATGTTGGAGACGGTCTGCGCCTCGATCGGCAGTCCGGTGGCGGGCGAGTAGGGCACGCCGACGCGCGCCCATAGCAGGCGCATGTAGTCGTAGATCTCGGTAACGGTGGCAACGGTCGAGCGCGGATTGCGCGACGTGGTCTTCTGCTCGATCGAGATGGCGGGCGAGAGGCCGTCGATATGCTCGACATCGGGCTTCTGCATCATCTCCAGGAACTGGCGCGCATAGGCCGACAGGCTCTCGACATAGCGGCGCTGCCCCTCGGCATAGATCGTGTCGAAGGCAAGGCTCGACTTGCCGCTGCCCGAAAGACCGGTGATGACGATGAGCGCGTCGCGCGGCAGGTCGATATCGACGCCCTTGAGATTGTGCTCGCGCGCGCCGCGGACGGAGATTTTGCTAAGGGCCATACGGGGCGTGTTCCGGTAATGTTCGCGTATGTCAAGACGCCCGCGCCAGACGAACGGCGCGGCGAGCGAACGCGTAAAATGGGGACCGCGGCCTGCGGTGCAAGTCCGTGACGCCGGCGCACCGACGACGGAAAAAAGGTCGTATCGTAACGACTGCGCCTGAACTTATCGAAAGTGAACAACAATTGATAATCGTCGAAAACGGTGACGCACCGGGCCTGGCGGGCACCTACGACTCGGTCGGGACAGTTTCGATCGGGCGCGCGGGGAATCTGCGCCAGATCACGAATGTCGCTCCCGGGACCGGGGCCACGGACGCGGCGACGGTCGGACAGGTGCGGGGCGCGCTCGACGCCATTGCCGCGGTCGCGACGACGGCGGACAATTCCGTCCAGTATTCCGATCCGGCGCAGGCGCTCGTCGTCTTTTCCGGCAGCGGCGGAACGCTGTTGACCAACGTGCTGGACGGCAGTGTCAGCGCGACGTCGAGCGACGCGGTCAACGGCTCGCAGCTGTTCGCGGTGAGCGAACAGGTGGACGTTAACACCATCGCCATCCAGGCCAATGCGGACGCCATAGCGGCCATCGGCACCGGCGGCGGCAATCCGCTCGCCGTCCTATACGACGATGCCAGCCGCACCGGTATCACGCTGGACGGCGCGGGCGGCACCACCACCGCCAATGTGGCGGCGGGCGAAGTGAGCGCCACCTTGGGCGAGGCCGTCAACGGTTCGCAATTGTTCACGACCAACGAACGTCTCTCGGTGCCGAAGGCGACATCGCCGCTCTCGACGGGCGCGTGGCGGTGAACGAGGGAAATATCGTCAGTCTCGGCAACCGGATCACGAATGTCGAGGGCGACGTGGCGACTATCGGCTCGCAGGTTGCGATCAACACCGGGGATATCGTCAACCTGGATAACCGCGTGACCACCAATACCGGCGATATCGCCAACCTCGATACCCGCGTGTCCGTCAATACGGGAGATATTGTCTCGCTGGGCGACCGGGTGGACGTCGCCGAGGGCGATATCGTCGCCATCGACGCCCGCGTGACCGGCAACACGACCGCGATCACGCAGATCCGCACGCAGGTGGCGAACGTCCCGGTCACCTATGTCGAGGATGACGGAACGCGCTCCGCCACCCCGACCGATACGGTCGCCTTCGTCGGCGCGAGCGGCGATACGGTGCGCGTTACCAATGTCGCCGCCGCGCCTTCGTCGGCGCGAGCGGCGATACGGTGCGCGTTACCAATGTCGCCGCCGGAACCGTCGCCGCCGGATCGAGCGATGCCGTCAACGGCGCGCAGCTCGCCGCCACCAACGATGAAGTCGCGCAGAACCGTGCCGATCTCGCCGTCACCATCGGCGACGTCGCGCGCAACCGGATCGACATCGACGCCGAGGACCGTGGCCCTTGTGCGGTCACGCTACCTTTCGAGCAGGGGCGCGCGGCGCGTTACCGGGAGCGCCAGCCCCGCCTGCTGCGTGATCATGCCGACCCACCGGGCAACCTGCGCGATCTCCTCGCGCACGATGGCGCTGTCGGCCCGCGCATCGGCGGCGAGGCGGGCGGCGTCATAGGCTTCGCCCGACTTGGCGTGGCTGGCGAACAGCGGGCCACCGGCGATGCGCCGTGCATCTTCCTCCTCCAGCGACAGGTCGAGAAACCCGGCCAGCGCGCACAGCGTTCCGGCGCTGTCGGCGGCGAAGGCGTCCCCGTCCAGGGTCCGCATCCGCCCGCCCGCCGGGCCGTCGAGCTGCATCGCCAGCCAGCGCTGGCCCATGAACCAGGCGAGGCCCGCCGCCTGCATGTCGGTCATCGCGTATTGTTCGCGGGCGTCCATGCCGAAATCCATCGGCGCATAACCCTGCAGCTCCAGATACAGCATGCGGCCCCAGCGCCGCCCTATCAGCCCCTTGCGCGCGACCGCCGCGAGGAAGGGTTCGAGGCCGCTCGTCATCAGCACCGCCCTGGCATCGGGGCGCGCCTGCATGATCGCGGGAATGAGCGCGTTGGCATGGTTGGTGGGCTTTACCACCACCACTTCGCCGGGTGCATGAGGTCGCGAAAGCAGATCGAGGACCGGCGCCAGCAGCTCCGGCGCCTCCCCCCCGGCGCTCACCAGGGCGCCGAGTATGCCCGGCTCGCTGAGGCCCACCGACACCCCCGGCACGTCCAGCGCGCGGGCGAGCAGGGTGGAGCGGCAGAAGGCGGTGTGGAAGAGGAAATGCACCGGGCCGCTCGCCACGTTCATTTCCGCGACTTCGGCGAAGCTCGCGCTCGCTTCCTCGTCGGGCGATGCCGGCTGGCGCTCGTGCAGGAAGGTGCGCTCACCCAGCGTCTCGCGCGGCAGGCGCAGGAAACGCACCCGCCGCGCGGCCAGGTCGAGGGCATGGGGCAACCAGGCGGGATCGGCCGCCAGTTGCGCCGGAGCGGGCTGTATGGAAGGCGCCATGCGCGCCACCCTTCGCAAGGCGGGGCGGCCCGATCAAGGGGCGATGCGCCGGGCGGGCCGTCCACCCGCTCTTAACGCCTTGCGGACTATGACGACGTATCGGGGATCGACGGACGGGAATGGCTGGTGGATACGGTGGTGCGGGACGAACGCTGGCGGGCCGAGGTGCGGCGCGAGATCGTCAGTGCGCTGGCGCAGGTCGAGCGGGCCTCGCTACCCGCCAACCTGATCGGCTGGCTCGGCTGCTGCATCGCCGCCTTGTTCCAGGCGGGCGCGGGTGCGTTCGTCCTGCCGCTGGCGCTACGCCTGCTCGCCATCGCCACGACCCGCCTCACCGCGATCCGCCTGCGGCGGCGGCTGGCCGACGCGCGCCCCTATGACGACCAGCTTCGCCGCGTCGCGCTCAGCCTGTCGCTGGCGGGGGCGAGTTGGGCGCTGTTGCTGTGGCCGGTGCTGCGGCGGCTGGAAAGCGAGCCGTTCGCGCTCGTGATCCTGGGCATCTGCGTGGTGGGTGTGAGCCTCATCTGCGCGATGCTCGGACCGTTGCCGAAGATCCTTGCGGGCTTCGTCGGCAGTTTCGTCGCCACCCTCGCCATCGGGCTGGTGTTCGGCCCCGGCACCATCGACAGCGCCATCGTCCTGTCCGCCCTCGCCCTGGCGATGGGCATGGTCGCCTACGCCCTGGGGTCGGCCAATCAGAGCCGGGCGATGGCCGAGGCGCTGGTGGAAAACCGCCACCTGGGCGAAGATCTGGCCGACGCCCTCGCCCATGCCGAGTTCCTCTCCATGCGCGATCCGCTGACGGGGCTGCTCAACCGCCGCGCCTTCTTCGAGAACGGGTGCGAGGCGGATGGCAGTTACCCGGAGGCCGGGTGGCTGCTGGCGGTGGACCTCGATCACTTCAAGACGATCAACGACCGCTTCGGCCATGCTACGGGCGACCGGGTCCTTGCAGGGGTCGGCGACGCGATGCGCGATACGCTGCGCGACCTGCCGGGCGAAGGTCACAGCGCGGTGCGGCTGGGCGGAGAGGAATTCGCGCTCGCAATCGCCCGCGCCGGCCGCGCGATGGCCCAGCTCGCCGCGGAAGCGCTGCGCGCCCGCATCGCGATGATCCCGCCCGAGCTGGACGTTGCCGATCACGCCACGCCCGCCAGCGTGGGCCTTGCCCCCATGAGGCCGGGCGAAGCGCTGCCGCTGGTGCTCGACCGTGCGGACGAGGCGCTGTACCGGGCCAAGGCGGCCGGGCGCGACCGGGTGGTGGAAGCCGCCTGAACCGCGCGGGGACGGTCACGGCCTTGCCCGCCGCGGGCACGCTCCCCACCTTCGCGCGATGTCGCGCCATCGCCTGTTCGTCGCCCTGCGCCCGCCCGAGGATGTCGCCGATACGCTGCTCGACACCATGGAAGGGCTGCCCGGCGCGCGCTGGCAGGACGCCGACAATCTGCATCTGACGCTGCGCTTCATCGGCGAGGTCGATCGGGCGCAGTTCGAGGATATTTGCACCGTCCTCTCGCGGCTGCACTTCGATCCGTTCGAGGTGCGTCTGGCGGGGGTCGGCCATTTCGAACGCAAGGGGCGCGCCCGGGCGATCTGGGCGCGCGGCGAGGCTTCCCTGGATCTCCTGGCCTTGCAGGAACGGGTGGAACGGGCATGCCGCCGGGCCGGTTGCCCGCCGGAAACGCGCAAGTTCGTGCCGCACGTCACCCTGGCGCGGCTCAATTCGGGCAGCGCGCCGGTCGGACCATGGCTGGCGGCGCATGGCGATCTTGCACCCCGGACATGGCGGGCAGACCACGTCTCGCTATTCGAAAGCGACCTGACGCCCAATGGCGCGGTTTACGAGGAATTGCATAAGTTTCCGTAGTTTACCGCGCAATATTCGATAGTTTCACGAGGCCGGGACAAATCTTCGTCTGTCAAGCGCTGTCGCATGGGCCGTTTGTCCCATCGGACGAATGGCGGACCTTTGCCCTCCCCCCGCCCGTTGAATGAGTGAAAGCCGAAATACCCGGCAGGAGCCGTTCACGACGAATACCCATGGCGGCCTGCCCTCGTAATTACGAACAGGACAAACATGCCGACTTCAACCCAGACGACCGCGAAGCCCGAACGGGCCGACGCCGCGCTGCGACGACGAAGAGAGGAATCGACCCATCCGCCCCTGCGCGAGCGGCCGATCAACCCCAGAACACAGGAAGAGCTTGCCCCCGCCGTCAACTGGATGCGCAGCCAGATGGTGGGCGAGTTCAAGTCCGCCATGCGCAAGAAGCGCAAGTCCGGCAGGGGCCGTAGCCTTGGCGGGCGTATGCGCAAGCGCAAGGCAGCGGTCGCCATGTCGGCCGCGGTCATGGGCCTCAACACCGCGGCGGTCGACAACCAGACGCCGACCAAGGCCGTAAGGATGCTCGACGCATCGCAGGTTCGCATGGACGCCGAGAAACTGAAGGTCAGCGACACCATGAAGGAAGCGCTGGCGGAGGAAGAGGGCGTCCGGCTGACCGTCTATCGCGACGTTGCCGGGTATCCGACCGTGGGCGTGGGGCACCTGGTCACGCCCGAGGACGGGCTGAGCGTCGGCGACCGCATCACCTACGAAGACGCCCTCGACTTCCTCGACAGCGATCTTGAAAAGGCGGAGGAGGGCGTCCGCCGACTGGCGCGCGATCTGCCGCTATACCAGCACGAATTCGATGCGCTGGTCGATCTTGTCTATAATGTCGGCGAAGGCAACGTGACCCCCGACAAGAGTCCCAAGCTCAACGACGCGATCATGGTGCGCGATTACGACGGCATTGCCGACGAACTGCAATATCACCACGCGGGCGGGGAGGAAGCGCGCGGCCTGGTGTTCAGGAGCGAGAGGCGGCAGTCGATCTTCATGGACGCGTCCTATGACGATCCGCGCGCCGCGACCGTCGATTCCTACGGCCAGGTAAGCACCTGACCGGCGCGTTTCGAAAACGAACCCTGCAACGCGGCGCAGTACCGCCACTAACCGAACGATGACCGCCCGACCAACCGATCCATCCCGTTCCAACCCCGCCGTCGCTATCGGCACGGCGGCGGTGCTGGCCCTTGCCGGTCTCGTTGCCGGATGTTCGAACGAAAGCGCGACGGTTGTCGAACGGACGACCAACGATCTGGCGCTGCAATCCCTGACGCCGCCGCAGCAACAGGCGGAAAGGGATTGCCTGATGGTGATCTGGGACGGCCAGGATCGTCCGGACCGGGCGTTCGACCGGGCGAACGACACCGTGGACGGCGGCGCCATCTCCTGCGCGACGGGAACCAGCGCCAGCCAGTTCGAGGATGCTCTCGGCGCCATCCGCGCCGCCGCGGCAGGGAACGACCGCGCGGCCCTGCTGCGCGAACTCGACATTCCGCTGCAATATATCGATGCCGAGGGCAACCGGCGCGACGTGAGCGAAAGCGAACTGGTCGATGCGGGGTTCGACGAGGTGTTCTCGCCCGAAATGCTCGACATGATGACACAGCTCAGGCTGGAGGACATGACCGTGGTGCCGGACGAGGGCGCCTTCTTCCGGCTCGGCTCGGTATGGATGGTCGCGGATCGGCGTGGCGGGAGGCCACGCCTCGTCACCGTCAACCGGCAGGCGCTGTCCGAGGCGATCGCCGCCGCGCGCCGAGCGGCCGAGAAGCCGGAAGCGGCGGGCGTAACCGTCTGATCGCGGCCCACTTCCCGGTCTCGTTCAGCGTCTTGGCAGATTGGTTGTGCAAGGTTACAGGTTGCAACTGAAACGGTCCCGTCCGCGGACCGTTCTTCGCCATCACAGCTGACTTCGAGGACATCCATCCGCATGAACACCAAGCGCCTGCTGGCCGGCACGATGCTCGCCGCCCTCGCCACCGCCTGCACCACCACCATGCCCGAGGGCGATATGGAAACCGGATCCGCCATGCCCGCGCCCGTCGCCTACGATCCCGCCATTCCGCAGGCCACCAGCGTCTTCGCACAGCCTTCCGACCTGCCGTTCCACGCCCCGCAATTCGACCGGATCTCCGACGAGGAATGGCAGCCGATCATCGAGGAGGCGATCGGCATCCAGCTTGCCGAGATCGACGCGATCGCCCACAATCCCAACCCGCCGACCTTCGACAACACCATTGTCGCGATGGAACGCGCCGGCGGCGTCTTCAACCGTTCCTACGCGGCGTTCGGCCAGCTGGTGAGCGCGAACATCAACGACACGCTCGCCGCGGCGGACGAGGCGCTGGCCCCGCAGATCGCCTCGATGAGCGATTCCATCTACCTCAACCCGGACCTGTTCGCCCGGGTGAAGGCGGTGTACGACAACCGCGCCGCCATGAGCATGACGCCCGAGGACGCCATGCTGCTGGAGACGACCTACGCCGACTTCGTGCATTCGGGCGCGCTGCTGGACGCGGCCAAGCAGGCCGAACTGCGCCAGATCAACGAGCGGCTCTCGACCCTTTCCTCGCAGATCTCGCAGGACATTACCGACGGTTCGGCCGCCGCGTCGATCACCGTCGACACGCGCGCGGAGCTGGCCGGTCTCACCGACGGGCAGATCGCCGCCGCCGCCGATGCCGCCGCCGAGAAGGGGCTGGACGGCAAATATGTGCTGACGCTCACCAACACGACCAACCAGCCGATGCTGGAACAGCTCGACAATCGCGATGTGCGCGAACGGCTGTTCAAGGCGAGCTGGAACCGCAACCAGTCGGGCGAGAACTCGACCATGGACGCCATCCGCGAGACCATCGCGCTGCGCACCCGCATCGCCGGCCTGTTCGGCGTGGACGATTACGCCACCTGGCAGATGTACGATCGCTTCGCCGATTCCCCGGAAACCGCGATCGGCTTCATGCGCGAGATGGTGCCGGCGCTGCGCGCCACGCAGGACCGCGAGGCGGCGCTGCTCCAGGCGCGGGCCGAGGAGGACGGCGCTACGTTCGAGCTGCAGCCGTGGGACTGGCCCTATTACGCGGCCAAGGTGCGGCAGGAGCGCTACGCCCTCGATAACGAGGAGATCAAGCAGTACTTCGTGGTCGACAAGGTGCTGGAGGACGGCGTCTTCTACATGGCCAACAAGCTGTACGGCCTGACCTTCGAGAAGCGCGACGACATCCCCGTCTACGACGATTCCATCAGCACCTACACCGTCTATGACAAGGACGGGTCGGAGCTGGCCCTGTTCTACTTCGATCCCTTCGCGCGGGAGAACAAGTCGGGCGGCGCGTGGATGAACAACTTCATCGAGCAGAGCCGTCTGCTGGGCATGAAGCCGGTCATCTCCAACACGCTCAACATCGTGCCGCCCGCCGATGGCGAGCCGGCGCTGGCGACGTGGGACAACGTGACCACCATGTTCCACGAATTCGGTCATGCGCTGCACGGCATGTTCGCGGATCAGGAATACTCCTCGCTGTCGGGCACCAACACGGCGCGCGACTGGGTCGAATTTCCCAGCCAGTTCCATGAAGGCTTCGCCGCCGATCCCGAGGTGCTGCGCAACTACGCGAAGCACTGGCAGACGGGCGAGGTGATCCCGGCCGAAATGGTCGAGGCGATCGACCGGGCGGGCAAGTTCAACCAGGGGCACGCCTTCGGCGAGATCATCGCCGCCTCGCTGCTCGACATGGACTGGCACTCGATCCCGCCGGGCACCGAGGTCAACGACATCCTCGGCTTCGAGCAGAACGCGCTGTCCGAGATGGGGCTGCGCACCGATCTGGTGCCGCCGCGCTATCGCACGCCGTATTTCCGGCATATCTTCGTCCACGGCTATTCGGCGGGGTATTACGCCTATACCTGGACCGAGATGCTGGCGCACGACGCCTACAGCTATGTCGAGAACAATGGCGGCATGAGCCGGGCGATGGGCGACCGCATCCGGGCGACCTTCCTCGGCCAGGGCCATTCCAAGCCCTACGCCGTCATGTTCCGCGACTTCACCGGCCACGATCCGCAGGTCGAACCGATGCTGGAAGCGCGCGGGCTGATCCCGGAAGACGATACCGTCAACGCGGTGAACGGGGCGGAAGGCGCGGAGTAAAGCTCCGGTTGAGAACGCTTCAAAAGGGGGCCGGAACCTGCGTGGTTCCGGCCTCTTGTCATTTGCCGCGCATCGCCAGCGAGCGGTGGTTGAGCTCGGCGAGATCCGCCTCCCCCGCCAGCGCTGCCTCGCCCAGGCGCACCGCCTTCGCCAGCAGCGCGTCCGGCGCGTTGCGGTAGGCGGGCGGCGCGATCGCCTCGCGCCAGGCTTGCCCCGCCGCATTGTCGAGCAGGATCCGCTGGAAGCAGTGATCGAGGCGAACCGGCCAGCTCCGCGCCCGTGCCGCGGCCGGCATGTCCTCGCGCGTCAGGGCGAACCAGCGCGCCTCGAGTTCGTCACGCTCGCTCACGCTTCAGGTGACGAGCGCGCGGGCGCCGGGTTCCCCGATCCAGCGGGCGCCGACCTGCCAGACCTGCGCGATGGTCGAAGCCGAGAGCGCCCGGTCGGGTGCGCCGTCCGCCGCCAGGTGTCCCGCGTCCAGCACCAGCACGCGGTCGGCATGGTTCATGGCGAGCGCGAGGTCGTGGAGCACCAGCACCACCCCCGCACCGCGCTCCGCCTGTCGGCGCAGCACGCGCAGCATGGCGAGCTGGTGCGCCAGGTCGAGCGCGGCGAGCGGCTCGTCGGCGAGGATCCAGTCCGGTTCCCCCGCGAGCACGCGGGCGAGCAGCACGCGCGCCTTCTCTCCGCCCGAAAGCGTCAGGACGCGTCGACCGGTGAAGCTGTGAAGGTCGGTCGCGGCGAGGGCGGCGCCGATGGCGGCGCGTCCCGCGTCGGAGCGCGCGTCGCCTTGCGGCAGCCGCCCTAGCGCGACCAGCGCGGCGACGGTCACGTCCCACGCCACCTCGCCCGATTGCGGAAGGTAGCCGAGCCGGCGGGCGCGGGCACGCGGTGGCATTTCGTCCAGCAGCTCGCCGCTCAGTTTCACGCCGCCCGTGTCGGGATCGAGCAGGCCTGCAAGGCACGACAGCAGCGTGCTCTTGCCCGCTCCGTTGGGGCCGCAGATGGCGGTGATGGTGCCGTGGCGAAGCCGGGCGGAAAGGTCGTGCAGGCGCCCTGCGACGGTCACGCCGCTCGCCGCCAGGCCCTCCTCGCCGCCGGGCGTGTTCACGCCAGCCCCCGGCGCATGCGCAGCAGCAACCAGAGGAAGAACGGGGCGCCGATCAGGCTGAGGGCGATACCGAGCCGCAATTCCGTGACCAGCGGCAGGACGCGGCAGACGACGTCGGCCACCAGCACCAGCAACGCCCCGGCCAGCGCGCTCGGCACGATCAGCGCGCTGGGGCGGCGATCGGTCAGCGGTCGCACCAGGTGGGGCACGATCAGCCCGACGAAACCGATGATCCCCGCCACCGCCACGCCGCTGCCGACGGTCAGGCCGGTGCCGAGCACCATCAGCCAGCGCAGCCGCGAGGGCTCCATGCCAAGCGAGCGGGCGGCATCCTCGCCCAGCGTCAGCGCATCGAGCGCCGCGCCCGCGCGCCATAGCAGCGCCACGCCCGCAAGCGTCAGCGGCGCGGACAGCACCACGTCGTGCCAGCTGCGGTCGGTCAGCGCGCCCATCAGCCAGGTGACGATGGCGCTCATCGCGAAGGCGTTGGGCGCAAGGCTGATGGCGAGGCTGGTGAACGCGCCAGCGAGGCTGGCGATCATCATGCCCGCCAGCGTGAACAGGGCGATGCCGTTCGCCGGGCTGCTCGTGCGCCCGGCGATCAGTGCGAGCAGCGCCATCGCCCCCGCCGCTCCGGAGAGGGCGAAGGCCGGCAGCAGCACCGCAGTCGCGACGCCGACATAAAGCGCCATGACCGCCCCGAAGGCGGCGCCAGGCGCGATGCCGAACAGGCCCGGATCGGCGAGCGGATTGCGCAGATAGCCCTGCATCGCCGCCCCCGCCGCGCCCAGCCCTCCACCGACGATCAGCGCCAGGACCGCGCGCGGCAGGCGCAGTTCGGCGAGGATGGGGACGGCATTGGGCGTGGTCGCCGGATCGACCCACACGCGCCCGGCCAGCAGGCTGAGCGGCAGCGCCACCAGCAGAGCGACGCCGAACACGCTGACGGCCCGGTTCACGAAAGCTCGTCCCGGATCGCAGCCAGCCGCGCCAGCGCGCGCGGGATCGTCGGTCCGCCGCAATAAAGCAGCGAGGGGTCGAGATGCCGCCAGGCGATATCCCCGCGCGCACGCAGCGCCGGATGGGTCAGCGCCCGCTCGTCTCCGGTCACAAGGACCAGTTCGGGCGGATCGGCGAGCACTTCCTCGAGCGGCAGATAGGCACCCTGTCCCAGCCCCCGCGCAGCGGAATGGCTGGCGAAGCCGGCGTGTTCGAGCATCGCGGCGGCCAGCGTCGCCTCGCCCGGCACGATGCCGCCCTGCTGCCACAGCAAGGTGCGCAGTTTCCTGCCCGGCCTTGCGTAATCGTCCCAGGCAGCCTCGATCCGTGCCACGAGCGAATCCCCGGCGGCAGGATGGCCCGCCACCCGCGCCAGCGCGCGCACCTGAGCCTCGCTCTCGGCAAGGGTGGAAACCATGCCGACCGTCTCGATACGGATGCCCGCGCGCTCCAGCGCCGCGCGTGTGGCGGGGGGAAGAAAGCTGTCGGCCACCACCAGATCGGGCGCCAGCGCGATGACTTCCTCAGCCGTGCCGCCCGTCACCCGGTAGCGACGCGCGACGGACTGCGGCAGCGAACTCGCGGCGGGATCGTGACTGTAATGCGACAGCGCCAGCACCTGCGCCGGCGCGGCGACCTGTGCCAGTATCGCGTCGGCGCAGGGGTTGAGGCTGACGATGGTGGGTGCGCCGGGCGCAGCGGGGGCCGATGCGGGAGCGGCAGCGCAACCGCCAAGCCACAGCGCCAGCGCCGCGAACAGCGCCCGTACGCCGCCGCGGCTCACAGCGCCAGCCGCGCGCCGACATGCACGGCCCTGCCTTGCGTGGCATAGCCGGCGGCCGTCTGGTAGTCCTCGTCCCAGACATTCTCTACCCGCCCGAACACCTGCACGCGCTCGGTCAGGCCCAGCGCCGCGCGCAGGGCCAGCGTTTCGTATCCGTCCAGCCGCACGGTGTTCGCCGCGTCGTCGAAACTGGCGGTGACGATGCGCAGATCCGCGCCCAGCGTGAGCCGCGCGAGGGGCGTCCATTCGCCGGTGAATGTCGCGGCGAAGCGCGGGCGGCGGGCAAGGCGATTGCCCGCCTCGGCGCTTCCGGGCGAACGGTTTTCGGTATCGGTGAAGGCGTAGAGTGCGCCCAGTGTCACCCCGGACCCGGCACGCACCCAGCTTTCGAACTCGATTCCCTGCGCGCGGGTGCGCCCGACATTCTCGTAGGTGCCGAAGGGCCGGTCCTCGCAGATGGCGTCGGTGCGCCCGAAACAGCTGACGAAGGCGATCTGGTCGTCCGTATCCCGGCGGAACAGGGTGAGCGCGGCGTATGTGTCCGTGCCTTCCAGCGCCCGCGTGCCGTAGGCGAGGCCGACATCGACGCTGGTGCTTTCCTCCGGCTGCAAGGCGAGATTGCCGTAATCGCTATAGAGCTGGAACAGGCTCGGCGCCTTGAACCCCTCGCCCACGCTCGCCCGGACGCGCCAGCCATCGCCGAGGCCATAGCTGGCATCGCCGCCGAAGCTGACCGCGCTGCCGAAATCGGCGTGATCGGTGAAACGCGCCCCCAGATGCGCGTTGATGCCGCGCCATTCGATGCCGCCCTGCGCATACGCGCCGAAGATGCGGGTCTCCTCGCCCGCGTCGTAGGCGGTGCGGTAGCTGGTCCACTCGTTTTCCGCCCCGAAATTGACGAGCAGCGGGCCGAACGGACGCCATTCGCCGCGCACCTCCACCCTGTCCGAGCGTCCGTCGCTGGTGAAGGTGGGCGCGTCGCCCGACGCGGGATCGTAATTGTCGCGCGCGGTATCGGCGAAGCTGTAGGCACCTTGCAGGAACAGCGGCCCGGTGTCGTAAACCGCGCCGGCAGAGGCGGCCAGATGGCGCGTGTCCTGATATTCCGGCGTGTCGGCGAGCGCGTAGAGCGGCGGCGGTGTCCCGTCGATGTCCAGTTCACCCTCGGCGTAACGGGCGCGGGCGAACAGCTCGAATTGGTCGGAGAAATAGTAGCGCGCATGGCCGTTCAGCGCCCATTGCTCGAACCCGTCGGGTTCCGTGCCGGCCGCGGCGGCGGAAAAACCGTCCGTGCCGAAATAGGTCGCCGACGCGCCGATATAACCGGTATCGGCATCGGACAGGCCGCCGGCCAGCCGTCCGCTGAACGTGTCGTCCGATCCGTATTGGGCGCTCGCATCCAGCCCGGTCCGCTGCAAGGTGCTCGCCAGGATCACGCCGCCGACGGCGTCCGAACCCCAGATTGTCGAGTTGGACCCGCGCAGCACGTCGAGCTTGTCGATGTCGCTCGCCAGGAGATTGCCGAAATCGTATCCGCCTGCGGGCGAGGCCGGATCGGCCACGCGCACGCCGTCCACGATGACCAGCACCTGTTCCGCTTCCGAGCCGCGCAGGCGGACCCCGGTAAAGCCGCCAACCCCGCCGTTGCGCGTGACGGTGAGGCCGGGAACGCGCTCCAGCACGCGGGTGAGATCGGGCGTCTGCAGGCTGACGATCTCGTTGCGGCCCAGCACGGTCACCGCCTGCCCCGTGGCATCGACGCTGGTGCGCGTGCCGGTGGCGGTAACGGTGATGGTGTCCTCCGGCGTGGGACAGAAGCCGGATGCGCTGGCCACGTCCTCGCACGGAGAGCCAGCATCCTGTGCCGCGGCGGGCACGGCCAGCGAGAGGGCGGATGCCCCGAGAATCAGATATTTGCGCACGTTTCCTCCGGTCAAAAGCGAACTTGCCGTTTCTGACGGAGGGCACGCGCGGGGGCGCACTTTCCGCTGGCCGCCGGTACACCCCGCCCGCAGCCGAACGACAGTCACCGGCAGGTCTCCTGGCTCCCGGATCGACGCTTTCCCGCCGCCTTCCCGCCCCTCGGGGGACAGTGGCACCTGGCGGGATCGCTCCCCGGTCACAGTTGCGGGGGCAGCGCGGGTATCGCACCCGCTTCCCTCTTCGGTCCGGCCCGCCAGGCGGCGGGCGCGGACAACCCGTGACTCGTTGCAGCCGATAGGCGCACGGCCCGCCCGAGGCAATGGGGAAGGCGCGGGGGCGATGCCGTCCCCCTTCGGGACAGCCGCGCGGCGCCGGGTGTCCGCGCGGTTCTTACGCTCTAGATGGCAGGCGTGCCGGATCGCCCCCTCTCCGCCCGCCTCGCCGGATTCGCTCGCCGCGCCCTCGTCGCCGCGTCCCACCACCGTGCCGCGCTGCTGAAGCGTGCCGGCGTCCTGGCGGTGGCCTTCGCCGTGCCCGCCCTCGCCGCGCCGGGCGCGCCGGAAAGCGCCGGGGCGAGATCCCCCGTCGCACGGCCGATGGGGTTCGAGATCGCGGGAGAGAGCTTTCCCGGTTCCGCCTTCTACTACCTCGAGGATACGCCCGTGCCCGCGCCGGATGCAGCACGCTTCCGGCCAACCCGCGCGTCGGCAGGGGGCGAAGCCGGCCTTGCCGCGCCCGGCGCTGCGGACACTCCCCTCGCTCCCCTCATGAGCGTCGCCCCCCTGCGCATGGCGGGAACCGCCCTCGACCGGGTCCGCGCGCAGGAATGCCTGGCGATGGCCGTCTATTACGAGGCGGCGAGCGAATCGGACGCCGGACAACGCGCCGTCGCTCAGGTGGTGCTGAACCGGGTCGCGCATCCCGCCTGGCCATCCAATGTGTGCGGCGTGGTGTTTCAGGGATCGAACCGGGCGACCGGGTGCCAGTTCACCTTCACCTGCGACGGATCGCTGGCCCGGGGCAGAGCACGCGCGGCGTGGGCGAGAGCTTCGCGCGTAGCGCGCGAGGCGCTGGCGGGCGCGGTCTATGCCCCGGTCGGCACCTCGACCCACTATCATACGCTGGCCGTGCATCCCTACTGGGCGCCGAGCCTGCAACGCACGGCGGTCATCGGCGCGCACATATTCTATCGCTGGCCGGGAGCGGCCGGTTTCGCCGCTGCCTTCACCGGCCGCTACGGCGGGGCCGAGCCGGTGCCGGGGCGCGATGCGAACTATGGCCCGGCCCCCGACCCGTTGCACGCTCCGGTCGCCGCGCCGGCAATTACCGACCGGGGGTCAGGTGGATTCGAGCCGGGCACCGGCGCTCCCGCCGCTGCGATCGCTCCGGCTCCGGCAGAAGAGCGAGCTGGCGCGCAGCCGGACAACCTGCCCGCCGGCGGCACCGTGCGCGCGCAATACGCGAATAGTGGTCGCTGGAAAGACCGCCCCTGAGCGCGCTCGACGAGGGCACGCGCCGGCCACAACGCTTCGGAAACCATTCCGGCAAACCCCGTCTTAGCGTGCCCGCCCCTAGGGCCGTTCGCGGCGGGTCGATGGCGGCCCGTCCCGCGACAGAACAGGGGTTTGCCATGTCCATCCGCTTCGCCGCCGCCGATCATCGCCTGCGGACCCGCATGCCGCGCGCGCTCGCCCGCCGGTTTTCCCTGGGCGGAGCGGCGAACGACAATGCGGCCGGTTCCGCGGGACTGCTGGCGGAGCGCTACCGCTACGCCGCGCTGCGCCTGTTCGCGCAGCATGGCGTGGAAGCCGCGGATCAGGCCCGGCGGCAGGCCGTGGCAGCCCGGAGGGGCGGCGATGCGCGCGGCTATCGCTGGTGGCTGGAAGTGTGCCGGGCGCTCGACGGCGCGATGGCCTCCCGCCTCGACGAGCTGGCGCGCCTCGCCTGACTTTACCATTATCGACCAGCCACTTACGGCAAAATGCGGATATTTGTTTAACCACTGCTTGATCGCATCTTCCTAGGCATGCCCTCCGGACCGGGGAGCAGGCAGTGTTCAACTTCATCGACAAGACGACACGGCACATGTCAGGCAGGCCCGCCGCACGCCGCGTGCACCTGTCGCTGCTCGCCGTACTCATCCCCCTGCTTGCCGCCGGTCTCCTCACGCACGGGACAGGCGCGCTGCTCGTGGCCGTCGTGGCGCCTTGCCTCTTCCTCGGACTGGCCGGCATCCTCGCCACCATGCTGGCGCAACTCGGCGAGCGGATCGCCTTGCTGGAAGAAAGCCGCGCCGGGCTCGAGGCGCTGCGCGAGGAGGTTCGCCACGATCCCGTAACCGGGTGCCTCAATCGCATCGGCTTCGCCCACGCCCTTCCCGCGCTGCTGGCGCGCACGCCGCCGGGCCGCAAGCTGGCCGTCTTCCGGCTCGACCTGCCGCGCTTGCGGGAAACCGCCGACCGGCTGGGCGAGGAGGCCGCGGACAAGGTGCTGCGCGAGGCGGCCGCTCGTCTCACCGCCGCGCTTCCCGCCGACAGCGCGCTCGCCCGGTTCGAGGGAGGACCGTTCGCGGTCGCCGCGCCGTGTTCCGACCGCCACGCGGCGCAGCGGCTGTCGCGCGTTCTGGGGGACGGTCTTGCCGCTCCCATGCGGATATCCGGATACCGCGTGCGTCATCCCGCGGCAATCGGCGCAGCGCTGTTCCCCGACGACGCGGGAACGCTCGACACCCTGATGCAGGCGGCGGACATGGCGCTCTATCACGCGCGGCGCGGCGGTCCCGGGCGTATCTGCTTTCACGACAGGACGATGGTTCGCGCCGCGGCCCAAAGGCGCGACCTGGAGGCGGACCTGCGCGGCGCGATCCAGCGCGGAGAGCTGGCGATCCGGTTCGCCCCCGAAGTCGATCTCGCAAGCGGACGCATTCGCACTTTCGAGGCCTCGCTGCGCTGGCTGCATCCGACACACGGCGAGGTGGCGGCGGACGACTTCGTGCCCGTCGCCGAGGAGAGCGGCCTGGTCGGCGCGCTGGACAACGGGCTGATCGCCGAAGCGGCGCGGACGGCAACCCGATGGCCCGGGCGCGTCGGCCTGGCGATCACGCCGTCGCCGGTCCACATCGCCGCCCCCGGCGCCGCTATCGCGATGCTGGCGACGCTCGGCGCCAACGGTCTCGACGCCGGACGGTTGCGTTTGAACCTGACAGAGCGCGTGTTCCGCGGCGACGATACGGCCGCATTCCTCTCCGCGATGGAGCAGGCGGGCGTGACCTTCGCTCTCGACGAGGCGACGGGCAGCACGCAGGCCGCATGGCCCGCCCGCCGGTGGTCGATCGGCGTCCTCAAAGTCGATGGCCGCGTCCTTTCCGAGTGCGGCGAGGCTGCCTCGCGAATTGCGGCGGCGCGGAAACACGACGCGGCGCTCGAAATCCTGGCGACCGGCGTGGACACGGCCGCCCGGTATGCGGCGCTGCGCCGGATGGGCTGCACGATCGGGCAGGGTCGCCATTGCGGCGGGGAGATGACGCACGCGCAGGTCCTGCCGCTCCTGCGCGAAGCGAATGCGCTTCGCGTGCTGGCCGACCCCGCCCATCGTCCGCGACTGGCTAGCTGATCCCGGCGACCCGCCACGGGCACGGGAACGTGCGGCGCAGTGCTGCGTCTGATAGGGACTTGCCGGCTTTTCCGGTCCAGTTTTTGCTATTGCGAACTGTTAGCGAAAATGGCGGCGGATTGGCTGTTGCAATGGTCCGGACGCCATCCTAGGGCGGCGGGCGAAACCCGGCGGACGCACCTGTAGTCACGGGGCGCATGGGTACCGCCGGCCGGCTCCGCCACGGGTCGGCTGAACACGATGCGCCCGACACGAGGAAGGACCGGCAGACCCGTTATGGCCCGCAAGATAATCGCACTCATCGGCTCCGGCATGATCGGCGGCACCCTCGCCCATCTCGCCGCGAAGAAGGAAATGGGCGACATCGTCCTGTTCGACATCGCCGAGGGGATGCCACAGGGCAAGGCGCTCGACCTGTCGCAGTGCGGCCCTGTGGAGGGCTTCGACGCCAGGATCACCGGCACCAACGATTATGCCGACATCGCCGGTGCGGACGTCATCATCGTCACCGCCGGCGTGCCGCGCAAGCCGGGGATGAGCCGCGACGATCTGCTCGGCATCAACCTCAAGGTGATGAAGCAGGTGGGCGAAGGCATCAAGGCAAACGCGCCTGACGCCTTCGTGATCTGCATCACCAACCCGTTGGACGCGATGGTCTGGGCGCTGCGCGAGTTCAGCGGCCTGCCGCACAACAAGGTGGTCGGCATGGCGGGCGTGCTCGATAGCGCGCGCTTCGCAACCTTCTTGGCGTGGGAGTTCGACGTCAGCGTGAAGGACGTCAACGCCTTCGTGCTGGGCGGCCACGGCGACACGATGGTGCCCGTCACCAGCTACACCACGATCAACGGCATCCCGGTAAAGGATTTCGCGAAGATCAAGGGCGTGAGCGAGGATCGCATCGACGCAATCGTCGACCGCACGCGCAAGGGCGGCGGCGAGATCGTCGGCCTGCTGGGTAATGGCTCGGCCTACTACGCCCCCGCCACCAGCGCGATCGCCATGGCCGAGGCGTATCTGGGCGACCAGAAGCGCGTCCTGCCCTGCGCCAGCTATGTCGAGGGCAAATACGGCCTCGACGGGTTGTATGTCGGCGTCCCTACCGTGATCGGCGCGGGCGGCACGGAAGAGGTGATCGAGATAGACCTGTCCGACGAGGAGAAGAGCAACCTCAAGGTCAGCACGGACGCGGTCGAGGAATTGCTGGAGGCGTGCAAGGGGCTGGATAGCTCGCTGACTTAATGCTGGATCTTCTACTCGTTCTAGGCATCGTAGCATTGGGCGCATTACCCAGCCTGACGTGGTTCCTTCATCGGCGATGGCTTACTTTAATAGTATTTCTGTTTTGGATAATAATTGCAGGAATTTTTTGTCTCAGACCGAGTGTAAATTACCCTCATCCATACTTAGCCGCGCTTTTCTTCTACTTTTTCTTCGGTTGGGTATGCGCATTTGTAATTTTGTTTGATCCACGTTCGAGAGCCAAATACTGGGACCAAAAGATATGAGCATCCTCGTAAACAAATCCACCAAGGTCATCACGCAGGGGATGACCGGTGACACCGGCACCTTCCACACGCAGCAGGCGCTCGATTACGGTACCAAGATGGTCGCCGGCGTCACGCCCGGCAAGGGCGGCACTCAGCATATCGGCCTGCCCGTCTACGACACGGTGCGCGAGGCGGTTAAGGAGACGGGCGCGACGGCCTCTGTCATCTATGTCCCGCCGCCGTTCGCCGCGGACTCGATCCTGGAGGCCATCGACGCCGAGGTGGAGCTGATCGTCGCCATTACCGAAGGCATTCCGGTGCTCGACATGGTCAAGGTGAAGCGTGCCCTGTCGGGCAGCAAGAGCCGCCTGATCGGCCCCAACTGCCCTGGCGTGCTGACGCCCGGCGAATGCAAGATCGGCATCATGCCCGGCTCCATCTTCTCCGAAGGCACGGTCGGTGTCGTCAGCCGCTCCGGCACACTGACTTACGAGGCGGTGCACCAGACCACGCAGGTGGGCCTTGGCCAGACGACCGCGGTCGGCATCGGCGGCGATCCGGTGAACGGCACCAATTTCATCGACGTGCTCGACCTGTTCCTGGACGACGACGCCACCAAGTCGATCATCATGATCGGCGAGATCGGGGGCAGCGCCGAGGAAGAGGCCGCCGCCTTCATCAAGGAAGAGGCTGCCAAGGGCCGGCGCAAGCCGATGGTCGGCTTCATCGCCGGACGCACCGCGCCCCCGGGCCGCCGCATGGGCCATGCCGGCGCCATCGTGCAGGGCGGCAGCGGCGGCGCGGACGACAAGATCGCGGCGCTGGAAGATGCCGGCATCCGCGTCGCGCAATCGCCGAGCGAACTGGGCACCACGCTCGACGCCCTGCTCAAAGAGCTCGCATAGAAGGGCCTCCCCCCGCGAGAGGTAGGACACATGGGTAAAGAACCGCGCGATTTCCTTCCCGAGCTGCCGCATCAGGGCGATGGGCAGCAGGGGCCGAGCTGGGCCAATCCGCGCTGGCCGATGGACGCCGACCCGTTCGCCGATGCGGCGGACGACCTGACGCAGGCGCTCGATCCGACGGCGATGATGTCCATCGTCACCGAAGCGGCGCAGCGCGCGGGCAAATCCATCGACCAGGCGCGGGTCGTCCAGGCCGCGGACGATTCCAACCGCGCCATGATGCTCATCCGCTCCTACCGGGTGCGCGGGCACCTGGCCGCCGACCTCGATCCGCTCGGCCTGTCCCAGCGCGAGCTGCCCGCCGACCTGACGCTGGAGTATCACGGTTTCACCGGCGACGCGCTGGAGCGCGAGGTCTATGTCGGCGGCGTGCTCGATTTCGAATGGGTCACGCCGGTCAAGCTGGTGGAGACGCTGCGGGCCAATTACTGCGGTAACGTCGGCCTCGAATACATGCACATCTCCGACGTGGAGGAGCGCCGCTTCCTGCAGGAGCGGTTCGAGGGGCCGGACAAGGTCATCGAGTTCACCCCCGAAGGCAAGCGCGCCATTCTCCAGGCGGTGATCCGGGGCGAGGAATACGAGAAGTACCTGGCCAAGAAATATGTCGGCACCAAGCGCTTCGGTCTCGACGGCGGCGAGGCGATGATCCCGGCGCTGGAAGCGGTCATCAAGTATGGCGGGGCGACCGGCGTGCGCGAGATCATCTACGGCATGGCGCATCGCGGGCGGCTGAACGTGCTCGCGAACGTGATGGCCAAGCCCTACAAGGTCATCTTCCACGAGTTTTCCGGCGGCAGCGCCAACCCCGACGACGTGGGCGGATCGGGCGATGTGAAATACCACCTCGGCACCAGCACCGATCGCGAGTTCGACGGCATCAAGGTGCATATGAGCCTGGTTCCCAACCCCTCCCACCTGGAGGCGGTCAACCCCGTCGTGCTGGGCAAGACGCGCGCCCAGCAGGCGTTCCGCGACGATCTCGACCGGCACGAGACGGTGCTGCCGGTGCTGATCCACGGCGACGCCGCCTTCGCCGGGCAGGGCGTGGTGTGGGAATGTTTCGGCCTGTCCGGCGTGCGCGGCTATTCCACCGGCGGGTGCATCCACTTCGTCATCAACAACCAGATCGGCTTCACCACCAGCCCGCAATTCGCGCGCTCCTCGCCCTATCCCAGCGACGTAGCGAAAGGCGTGCAGGCGCCGATCCTGCACGTGAACGGCGATGATCCGGAAGCCGTGACCTTCGCCTGCAAGCTGGCGATCGAATACCGCCAGCGATTCAAGCGCGACATCGTGATCGACATGTGGTGCTATCGCCGCTTCGGCCATAACGAGGGTGACGAGCCGAGCTTCACCCAGCCGCTGATGTATGCGCAGATCAAGGGTCATCCGCGCGTGTCGCAGCTGTATTCGGACAGGCTGCTGGAACAGGGCGTGATCGATCCGGGTACCGCCCCCGCCGCCCGCGACGAGTTCATCGCCCATCTCGACGAGGAGTTCGAGGCGGCCAAGAGCTTCAAGCCGAACGACATCGAGTGGTTCGCCGGGCGCTGGTCGGGCCTGCACAAGCCCGCCGACCCCGAAACCGCGCGCCGCAACGCGCAGACCGCGATCGAGAAGAAGCTGTTCGACAGCCTTGGTCGCACGCTGACCACCGTTCCGGACGATCACAAGATCCACCGGACGCTCAAGCGGGTGATCGACGCCAAGCGCGAGATGTTCGAGAAGGGCGAAGGGTTCGACTGGGCCACGGCCGAGGCTCTCGCCTTCGGCAGCCTGGTAACCGAGGGCTTCGGCGTGCGCCTGTCGGGGCAGGATTCGGCGCGCGGCACGTTCAGCCAGCGGCACGCGACCTGGATCGATCAGGAGGATGAGAAGAAGTACATTCCCCTCGCCACCCTGCCGCACGGCAAGTTCGAGGTGTACGATTCGACGCTGAGCGAGTTCGGCATCCTCGGTTTCGAATACGGTTTCGCCCTCGCCGACCCCAAGACGCTGGTGCTGTGGGAGGCGCAGTTCGGCGATTTCGCCAACGGCGCACAGGTGATGATCGATCAGTTCATCGCCGCGGGCGAGGTGAAGTGGATGCGCGCCAACGGGCTGGTCATGCTGCTGCCCCACGGGTACGAGGGGCAGGGTCCGGAACACTCCTCCGCGCGGCTCGAACGGTTCCTGCAATTGTGCGCGAACGACAATCTGCAGGTGTGCAACATCACCAGCCCGGCCAATTACTTCCATGTCCTGCGCCGGCAAATGCTGCGCCCGTTCCGCAAGCCGCTCATCATCATGAGCCCCAAGAGCCTGCTGCGGCATCCGATGGCCAAGAGCCCGGCCAGCGACTTCACCGGAGAGACGCATTTCAAGCGCATCCTGTCCGACCCGGTCGACGTGGCGGACGACAAGGTGCGCCGGCTCGTGCTGTGTTCGGGCAAGGTCGCCTACGACCTCATGGAGAAGCGCGAGGACGAGCAGGTGGACGACGTATCCATCGTGCGGATCGAGCAGCTCTACCCCTTCCCCGGCGATCCGCTGGCCGTACGGCTGGCGCGGATGAGCAACCTGGAAGAGGTGATCTGGTGTCAGGAGGAACCGCAGAACATGGGCGCGTGGTTCTTCGTAGAGAGCCGGATCGAGAAGGCGCTCACCGCCGCCGGGCACGAGGGGATGCGCCCCCGCTATGCCGGGCGCGAGGACGCCGCCTCGCCCGCGACGGGATTCGCCAGCCGCCACCAGGCGCAGCAGGAGGCGCTCGTCTCCGTCGCGCTGGGCCTTTCCAGTCGCGGCAAGACCAATGCCGAGCGCAACGCCCGCGCCAAGACCTGACAATTCCGAGGACGCATTACCGATGGCAACCGAAGTCAAAGTGCCCACGCTGGGCGAATCCGTCACCGAGGCGACGGTCGGCGAATGGCTGAAGCAGCCCGGCGAGGCCGTTGCCGCCGACGAGCCGATCGCCAGCCTGGAAACCGACAAGGTGGCGGTCGAAGTCCCCTCGCCCGTGGCCGGCATCATCGGTGAATTCACCGTCGAGCTGGGCGACACGGTCGAGGTCGGCTCCGTCATCGCGAGGATCGAGGAAGGCGACGGCGCCGCCGCCAAGTCCTCCCCGGCCCCGGCCCCGGCCCCGGCCGCGGCGAAGGGCGATGCTGGCAAGGCCGATACCGCGAGCGAGGAAGAAATCGCGAACCTGCCCGACGAGAAATCGGGCGACGGATCTGTCACCATGTCGCCCGCCGTGCGCCGCGCGGTGCTGGAACACGGCGTGGATCCGACGACGGTGAAAGGCACCGGCAAGGACGGACGGCTGACCAAGGAAGACGTGCTCAATGCGGCGAAGGCGAAGGGCAGCAGTTCACCCGCACCGACCCCCGCCCCCTCTCCTTCCCCCGCCCCCGCCCCGTCGGCAAAGGGCGAACGCCGGGTCGAACGGGTGAAGATGACGCGCATGCGCCAGACCATCGCCAAGCGGCTGAAGGGCGCGCAGGAAGAGGCTGCGCTGCTCACCACCTTCAACGATTGCGACATGACCGCCGTGATCGAGGCGCGCGAAGCCTACAAGGACGTGTTCGCCAAAAAGCACGGAATCAAGCTGGGCTTCATGTCCTTCTTCGCCAAGGCCGCGTGCCTCGCGCTGAAGGACGTGCCCGCCGTCAACGCGCAAATCGACGGCGACGAGATCGTTTATCACGATTTCGTCGATATCTCGGTCGCGGTCAGCGCGCCCAACGGCCTCGTCGTTCCGGTCGTGCGCAGCGTCGACCAGATGAGCTTCGCCGAGGTGGAGCTTGCCATCGCCGACTACGGCAAGCGCGCCAGGGATGGCGAACTGACGATGGAGGACATGAAGGGCGGAACCTTCACCATCTCCAATGGCGGCGTGTTCGGATCGCTGATGTCCACGCCGATCATCAACCCGCCGCAGAGCGCCGTTCTCGGCCTCCACCGCATCGAGGACCGCCCCGTGGCCGTGAACGGCGAGGTCGTCGTGCGTCCGATGATGTACCTCGCCCTGTCATACGACCACCGCATCATCGACGGGCGCGAGGCAGTGACCGCGCTCAAGATCATGAAGGAAGCGATCGAGGATCCGATGCGGATGCTGATCGACCTGTAATTTTCACCAGTGCCCCGGCGCATGCCGGAGCCTCGTGCCGCCGGGCGCGACTTTGCTGAGGGAGATTCCGGCCTTCGCCGGAATGACGAAACAATGGCTGAACACGACTACGACGTCCTCGTCATCGGTGCCGGACCCGGCGGCTACGTCGCGGCGATCCGCGCGGCGCAGCTGGGATTGAAGACCGCCTGCGCCGAAGGGCGCGAGACGCTGGGCGGCACCTGCCTCAATGTCGGGTGCATTCCGTCCAAGGCGATGCTGCACGCCAGCGAATATTTCGATGCCGCCGCCAACGGCAAGATGGCCGAGATGGGCATCGAGGTGACGCCCAGGCTCAACCTTCCCAAGATGCACGACCAGCGGCTCGACGCGGTCGGCAGCCTGACCAAGGGCATCGAATTTCTGTTCAAGAAGAACAAGGTCGACTGGAAGAAGGGCTACGCCGAATTTCAGGACGCGCATACCGTCCGGATCGGCGAGGAGACGGTCACGGCGACAAACATCGTGATCGCCACCGGCTCCTCCGTCACGCCCTTGCCCAATGTCGAGATCGACAACGACAAGCAGGTGGTGGTCGATTCCACCGGTGCGCTCGAACTGAAGCAAGTGCCGAAGAAGATGGTCGTCATCGGCGCGGGCGTGATCGGGCTCGAACTGGGCAGCGTATGGCGTCGCCTGGGTGCGGACGTGACCTGCATCGAATTCCTCGACGAGGTGCTGCCCGGGATGGACGGCGACATCCGCAAGGAAGCGCGCAAGATCTTCAAGAAGCAGGGCATCGACTTCAGGCTGTCGACCAAGGTCACGGGCGTGACCGTCAAGGGCAAGACCGCCACGCTGACGATGGAACCGGCCGCCGGCGGCGAGGCCGAGACGATGGAGGCGGACTGCGTGCTCGTATCCATCGGCCGGCGGCCGAACACCGACGGGCTGGGTCTCGAAGCCATCGGTCTGGAGACCAACAAGCGCGGACAGATCGAGACGGACCACGACTTCCGCACGACAGTCGATGGCGTCTGGGCCATCGGCGATGTCATCCCCGGCCCGATGCTGGCGCACAAGGCGGAGGACGAGGGCATCGCCGTGGCCGAGAACATCGCCGGGCAGACCGGAATCGTGAACCACGACGTCATCCCCAGCGTCGTCTATACCTGGCCCGAGATCGCCGGCGTCGGCCTGACGCAGGAAGAAGCGGTCGAGGCCGCCGGCGGCGACAGGAAGGCGGTGAAAGTCAGCAAGTTCCCCATGATGGCGAACAGCCGCGCCAAGACCAATCACGAGCCCGAAGGCCTCGTGAAGATCGTCGCCGATGCCGAAACCGACCGCGTGCTGGGCGTGTGGGCGATCGCCTCGGTTGCCGGCACGATGATCGCCGAGGCCGCGCTCGGCATGGAATTCGGCGCGACGAGCGAGGACATCGCCTACACCTGCCACGCGCACCCCACGCACGCCGAGGCGATCAAGGAAGCGGCGATGGGTATCCAAGGACAGGCCATTCACATCTGATGCCGGCAGGGGATCGCGTCCCGTCGTTGCTGGCGCTCGCGATCCCGGTCCTGACGGGGGCAGCGTGGATGGCGCTTGCGGGGGCGCCCGCGTCCTGGCCGCTCGTCAATATCGGAGCGCTCGTCCTCGCCGGCCTCTGGGTGATGATCGGACAGGGACCGCATACCTCGTCCAGCCGGCACATCCTGGCGCTGGCGATGCTCGCTGCCATGCTGGCCGCGGTATGGGTCGGGCCCGTGGTGCAATCGGCCGATGGCCATGCGGTGCGGCGCTGGTTCCCGCTCGGCTCGCTAGCCATCCATACCGGGATGCTGACGGTCCCGGCCTTCGCCATGCTGGCGGCGCGCAACCGCCCGCTGGCGCCGTTCCTGTTGCTCGCGCCGCTGCTCGCGGCATGGCTGCAACCCGACGCGGCGACGGGGTTCGCCCTCACCTTCGCCGGCGTCGGTATCTACCACGTGACGAAAGACTGGCGCGTCGGCGCGGTCTGCGCGCTCGGTTTCTTCGCATCCATCGCGATGGCGCTGCGAGGAGAGGTGCCGGTGACGCCGTTCGTGGAGCGGGTGGTGGTCGATACCCTGTTCGCCAACGTTCTGGCCGCACTCGCCCTGGCCGCCGCGCTGGTGGCCAGCTTCGTCCTGTTGCTGAACGCGATTCCCTTCGATCGCACGAAGCGGTTCGCGCTGGCCGGCACGTTGTTCGGTTTTACCGTCGCGTCGCTGATGTCGACCTATCCGACCCCGTTGATCGGTTACGGCGCCGCGCCCATACTCGGCTTCGGCCTTGCCCTAGGATTGCACGGGATACCCCAGAGATGACCGATCTACCGCCCTTCCACATTGCCTTCCCCGTTCACGACATCGCGGCCGCGCGCCGGTTCTGGGGCGAAACGATGGGCTGCGCGGAGGGTCGCAACGCCGAGGACTGGGTCGATTTCGACTTCTACGGCCACCAGATCGTCGCCCATCAGGCACCCGGCGTCATCGCCGATGGCGCGCGCGGCAGCAATCGGGTGGACGGGCACGACGTTCCGGTGCCCCATTTCGGGGTCGTGCTCGACATGGAGGCGTGGAAAACGCTGGCCGACCGGCTGACGGCGGCAGGTATCGCCTTCGATATCGAACCGCATATCCGGTTCGAGGGGCAGCCGGGCGAACAGGCGACGATGTTCTTCCGCGATCCCAGCGGAAACGCCATCGAGATGAAGGCCTTCGCCGATCGTTCCAATCTGTTCGCAGCACACTAGTGCGACCCCGCCCGCGACGCTAGGGCCGCGCTGATGGGACACCAACGCACTATGCGCCGCTTCGCGAAGTGGCATGTCTGGCTCGGCTGGCTGGTCGGCCTGCCGATCCTGATGTGGACCGTGACCGGTCTCGTCATGGTCGCGCGGCCGATCGAATACGTCCACGGCGACCAGCTGCGAAAGGAAGTTTCCGCCGCGCTGCTGCCTCCCGGCAACCCCGCCCCCCTGCCCTTTCCGGCGAATGGGGGCGCCGGCTACACCGAGATGCGCGTCGCCATGCAGGACGGGCGGCCCGTCTGGTTCCTGACCACGGCGCACGGCGAGATCGAGCGCTACGCCGCCGACTCCACCGGCGCACCGCTGTCACCGATCGACGAGGACTGGATGCGCCGAATGGTGGCCGAGCGCATCGTAGGGGGCGACAGGGTCGAGAGCGTCCGGCGCTTTCCCGCTGACGATCCGCCGTTCGATTTCCGGCGCTCCGTGCCCGTGTGGCAGGTGGCGCTGGAGGACGGCGCTCATGTATACGTCGACGCCCGAACCGGAAAGATCGCCGCTGTCCGCACCCGGTTCTGGAGGGTGTTCGATGTCATGTGGGGGCTGCACATCATGGATCTGCAATCGCGCGAGGATACCAGCCATCCCGTGCTCATCCTGTTCGCGACGCTGGGTGTTGCCGGGTCGCTGCTCGGTTGCGTGCTGATGTTCCGCCGCCGCCGGGCGCGTCCCGGGGCGAAGGGCACGGCAGCGTGATCGCCCTGCCCGCCACACCCGCCCTGCCGCCGCTGCTCGACCTGGGCGGAACGGCGGTCTTCGCGCTGTCGGGGGCGCTGATGGCGGCGCGGCTCAACCAGACCTTCGTCACCTGCGCCTTCTTCGCGCTGTTGACGGGCGTGGGCGGCGGATCGGTGCGCGATGCGCTGATCGGCGTGCCGGCCTTCTGGTTGCGCGATTTCTGGGTCGCGCCGGTGATCCTGGCGGTGGCCCTGCTCGCCTGGTACACGCCGCGCAGATGGTGGGAGGGACACTGGCTGGAATGGGCCGACGCCGCCGGCCTCGCGGCGTTCAGCACGCTGGGCACGGCCAAGGCGCTGGCGTTCGAGGTCACTCCCCTCGCCGCGATCATCCTCGGCATCGTCACCGGCTGCGTCGGGGGCATCATCCGCGACGTGATCGCGGGTGTGCCATCCATCCTCATGCGCCCCGAACTCTACGTCACCGCCGCCGCCGTGGCCGCGGCGCTGTGCGGCGTGCTGATCCTGACCGGCGTGCAGCAGACGCCCGCCATGGCGATCGCCGCCCTGGCCGGGTTTGCCCTGCGCGGCGCGGCGATGATATGGCGGATCGAACTCCCCGCCTATGCGAAGGAGGGCTGAGCGGCCCTACTGCCCCGCGCGCGCAGTGGTATAGCCATCGGCGCCATCGTCATACCCCTCCTCGCCCGGCAGGGGGCCGCCCGGATAAGCGGGTTGCGGATCGGAGCCATAGTCCCGATCCGGCTGCGCGGCACCGTAGCCACGATCGCCATCGTAGCTGTAGGCCCGGTCCGCCGGCGTGGTCTGCGCCGCGCGGGCGCGGGCATAGACCTCGTCGTCGAGCTGTCCCGGATCGGGCACGCCCGGATAGACGGCGACATCATCGGACGGGGCATAGCGGGCGGCGGCGCGGTCGACGGACTGCACGCGGCCGTCATTGTCGATCCAGCAGCGCCAGCCTTCGCCATCGCGCATCTGTCCCGCGACATGCCAGCCATCGGCAGTCCGGCGAGCCTCGTCGACGCTCCCGACGAGACGGCTCTCGACCTCGGCGACGCACATGTCGACGGCGCGGTCCATCCCGTCGCTGCCATAGTCGCTTTCGCCCTGCCATCCCCCGCGGCGGTAATAGTTGCCGTCGTCGCGCGGAGGATAACGGTCACGGTCGCGGTATTCGTACCGGTCGCGGTCGCGGTTGCCCGCGGCGCTGGCGATGGCGGCGATGGTGCCGAGCACCAGCACGCCGGCCACGACGTCGCCCGCATCCACCCCGCCGCGATGGCGGCGATAGCGATCGTAGCGCCCGTATCCGCCATAGCGGAACTGCGCCTGCACGCCGGGATCGGCCACGCCCGCTGCCGCGGGAGAAGCAACCGGAAGCTCGGCCGCGCGAACCGGAACGGCGGTCAGCGACAGGGCCGCCGCAATAGCGGTGAGAGAGGGAAGGAACTTGCGAACCATGGCGATCGTCCTGACAGGAGAATGCGGGTGGACATGGCTAGGCGGTCCAGACTGAAACAAGCCTGAACCGCCCTGTCGTCATACGTGGAGCCGGAGCGGACTACAGCCCGCGAATGCCGCTGAAATCGAGGTCGGTGATACGGCCGTAGCGCACGTCGCATTCGAAGCGGCCCTCGTCCCATCCACGGTTGTTGTAGCCGCGGCGGTAATTGCCGTACCCCCGGCGATCGTAACGACCGTAGCGGTCGCGCCGGTCGTAACGGCCATAGCCTTCCTGCACGGCGATGCGACCCTTCACCTCATAGCCGTTGCGCTCGCGGTCGACATCGCGAATTTCATACACCTCGGCGCGGGTGCCGAGATAGCGCTGCGCCTCCGCCTCTGCGGTACGCACGCACTGCTCAACGGCCTGGCGCGAACCGTACTGGTTGTACCCGCCGCGATCGTAGCCGTAGCCACGTGTGCCGTAACGATAATCGCGGTCGTAGCGGTCGTTGTTGCCGCTGCTCAGGATGGCGGCGAGGCCACCGAGGATCACCGCGCCGGCGATCACCTCGCCGGCGGAAATGCCGTCGTGGTCGCGGTCGTAGCGGTCGTAGCGTCCCTGCGCTGCGGCGGGAGAGGCCGATGCCAGCGCCATCGCGCCTGCCGCGAGGCTTGCCATCGTCCCCTTGCCGAGAGCTTTGGAAAAGGTTTTCATTGGGCGTCTCCTGAACGAGAGGTTTCGTATCGAGGGCGGCATTTCGCCACCTGTGCCCCTGTTGTACCGGCCCGCGCGTGTGATCGTGCTGAACTCGCGGGTTAGCTATCGTTCAGGTTTAACGCTCTTAATCTGAATCGGTTTCCGCAAGCGTGGCGAGAACGTCGCGCGTGAAAGCCTCCAGATCGAAGCCCGGACCGCCAGCCGGATCCTCCCCGCGCCGGACGATGACGACATCGCGGCTGGGGACGACCACGATGAACTGACCGCGATTGCCGCGTGCGGCGAAGGCATCATCGGGGATCCCGGCCATGCCCGACATGATCCACCATCCTGCCCCGTAGCCGTAATCTCCGCCCGGCTGCGGACCCGTGGGGCTGGAGACGTATTCCACCCAGCCCCGGGGCAGGATGCGGGTTCCCTCGCGCGTCACGCCGTCATCGAGATAGAGCTGGCCTAGCTTCGCAAGGTCCCGCGCGGTGGACCAGACCTGGCTCGAAAGGACGTAATTGCCCTGCCAGTCGGTTTCGGCAACGGTGTCGTCCATGCCGAGCGCCGCGAACAGCGCCGAAGGCGGGTGATCCGCAAACGTATCGGCGATCGCCGCGACGGCGGCCAGCGTATCGTTGTTGGCGTAGCGGAAATGGCTGCCCGGCCGGTCGACCACGGGCCAGTCGAGCGCGACCTCTTCCACCGTCGACCCGCCGAAATAGAGCGGATCGGTCCGATTGCCCGGCGTATCGCTGTACCGACCCGACGCCATGCGCAGCGCATTGTCTATGGTGATCTGCCCCCGCAGCCCATCCTGGTATCCGCTGCCGAGGCCGGCCGGGGAATTGACGTCCGCCTCGCCGCGCTGCACGGCGGCGCCGATCAGGGTCGCAGCAATGCTCTTGGCCACCGACCAGGTACGCTGCGGCGTGCGCGGATCAAATCCTTCGGCATATCTTTCCCCAATTATCTCGCCGCCGCGCGTGACAAGAACCGCCGTCGTGCGCGGCGATCCGTCTGTCGCGGGTGAATGGAAGGCCCGGTCGAGCGCAGACGACAGGGCGCTGCCACGAGGCGCGACGACATGCAGCGGCGCGGGCTCCCGCTGCTGCCGCACGGTCGTAACCGGGCCGGGAACCCACCCGATCGGTTCGATAGAACATCCCCTTTGCGAATCGTGCGCGGCGATGCGCGGGGGCATGTCGTCGGTCCAGCGCACGCGGACCGAGCGGAGCTGCGCGCCCCGACCCTCTCCCCGCTCGATCTCGAACGGCAGTTCACCCACGATGTCGTCCAGCGGTTCCTGAATGCCGGCCAGCTCCCATGCGATGACGCTGTCGGGCGAGCGGGTCGTGCCGTTGCGCTCCGCATTGGCGATGGCGCTGCACAGCATCATCGCCTTGTAGCCCGCCGCCAGCGCTCGGTCGTAGCGGGTCTGAAGGTCGGCCTGCGAGAGCGACTGGGCCCATGCCGCGGCGGAGGGGGCAAGCGACAGCGCGACGACGGTGGCGAGCGTGAAGGGTCGGATCATGGAGCGCAGTCTGGACACCGCCAGTGCAAAAGAAAAGGGCCGGCGGATCGTTCCTGCCGGCCCCTCGCGTGTCTGATGCGGATGCGTCTCAGGCGTCCTCGTATTCGTCCTCGGTCATCACCGGGCCGCTGTCCTGCCCCTTTGCGTCCTCGTCACGGTCGACGAGTTCGATGACGGCGATGGGCACGGCGTCGCTGGCACGAATGCCGGCCTTGATAATACGGGTGTAACCGCCATTGCGATCGGAATAGCGATCGGCAAGCGTGTCGAACAGCTTGGCGAGTTGCGCGTCGTCCATCAGCCGGGCGTGGGCCAGGCGCCGGTTCGACAGGCCGCCACGCTTCGCCAGCGTGATGAGCTTTTCCACGTAGGGGCGCAGTTCCTTGGCCTTGGCGACCGTGGTGGTGATCTGTTCGTGCTTGATCAGCGCAGCCGCCATGTTGCGGAACATCGCCGTGCGGTGCTGGCTCTTGCGGGAAAGCTTGCGGCCCTTGATACCGTGACGCATCGTAATTCACTCCGTTCGAAAAGGGCCCGTCTTACGGCAGCCCAGTGCTGGCGGCGCTTGGGGCGCGCCGCCGGAACCCGTTCAGCCGAGCAGCTCCTGTTCGAGCTTCTTGGCCATTTCCTCGATGTTCTCGGGCGGCCATCCGGGGATGTCCATGCCCAGCCGCAGCCCCATGCTGGAGAGCACTTCCTTAATCTCGTTCAGCGACTTGCGACCGAAATTCGGCGTGCGCAGCATCTCCGCCTCGGTCTTCTGGACCAGATCGCCGATATAGATGATGTTGTCGTTCTTGAGGCAGTTGGCCGAACGCACCGACAGTTCCAGCTCGTCCACCTTCTTCAGCAGGTAGCGGTTGAGCTGGTTGGTGTCGCTTTCCTCCGGCTGCGCGGCGACGCCGATCATGGCGCTCTGCGGCTGCGGGATGCCTTCCTCGAAGTGGACGAACAGCGTCAGCTGGTCCTGCAGGATGCGCGCGGCATAGGCTACCGCGTCTTCCGGCGTGATCGTGCCGTCGGTCTCGATGGTGAGGTTGAGCTTGTCGTAGTCGAGCTCCTGCCCGACGCGCGCATTCTCGACCTTGTAGCTGACCTGCTTGATCGGCGAATACAGGCTGTCGACGGGGATCAGGCCGATCGGCGCGTCCGCCGGACGGTTCTGCACCGCGGGGACATAGCCGCTGCCGGTGTCGGCCGTCAGTTCCATGTTGAGCGTGGCACCATCGTCCAGGTGGCACAGCACCAGATCCTTGTTCAGCACCTCGATGTCGCCGGACACCGCGATGTCGCCTGCCTTCACCTCACCGGGACCGGTGGCCGAAAGCTGCAGGCGCTTGGGGCCTTCGCCCTCCATCTTGAGCGCGATCTGCTTCACGTTCAGGACGATGTCGGTCACATCCTCGCGCACGCCGGCGAGCGAGGAGAATTCGTGCAGCACGTTCTCGATCTTGATCGAGGTGATGGCCGCGCCCTGAAGGCTGGCGAGGAGGACGCGGCGCAGCGCGTTGCCGAGCGTCAGGCCGTAGCCGCGCTCCAGCGGTTCGGCGACGAAGGTGGCCTTGCGCTTCTTGTCACCGCCTTCCTTGATATCGAGAGAATTGGGCTTCTTCAGTTCCTGCCAGTTCTTCGTGTTGACGGACATGGACTTCCCCTAAGGCGTTTTTCTGGCGCAACAGCCGCGACGCTTCTTCGTGAAGCGCCGCGGCTGATGCGAATGACTGTGGTTGCGCCTGGCCGGATGCCAGACGCGGCAGGCTTCGATCAGACGCGGCGGCGCTTGGACGGCCGCACGCCGTTATGCGGGATCGGCGTGACGTCGCGGATCGAGGTGATGGTGAACCCCACCGCCTGCAGGGCGCGCAGCGCGCTCTCGCGGCCCGAGCCCGGCCCCTTGATCTCCACCTCGAGAGTGCGCACGCCGTGTTCGGCGGCCTTCTTGCCCGCATCGTCGGCAGCGACCTGCGCGGCGTAGGGCGTGGACTTGCGGCTGCCCTTGAACCCCATCATGCCGGCGCTCGACCAGCTGATGGCGTTGCCCTGGGCATCGGTGATGGTGATCATGGTGTTGTTGAAGCTGGCGTTCACATGCGCGACGCCGCTGGAGATGTTCTTCTTGTCGCGCCGCCTGATCCGACCGGGTTCGCGTGCCATGGGAAATTCCTTTGAATATCGTGGGGTAAGAAAAAGCCGTCGCGAGGCACGACGCCCCGCGCGCGCTTACTTCTTCTTGCCGGCGATCGGCTTCGCCTTGCCCTTGCGGGTGCGGGCGTTGGTATGGGTGCGCTGACCGCGAACGGGCAAGCCCTTGCGATGGCGCAGCCCGCGGTAGCAGGCGAGATCCATCAGGCGCTTGATGTTCATCGCGGTGTCGCGGCGCAGGTCGCCTTCCACCTGATAGTCCGCGTCGATCGTCTCGCGTATCTGAAGGACCTCCGCATCGGTGAGATCCTGGACCCGGCGCGACGGGTCGATGCCCAGCTTCTCGGCGATGGTCTTCGCCGTGGTCGGGCCGATCCCGTGAATGTAGGTGAGCGCGACGATCACGCGCTTGTTGGTGGGGATGTTTACCCCGGCAATACGAGCCACTTAATTCTCCATGCTCCACAGGTGGACTGCCTGATCTTCCCGGCGGGAAGGGGCGCCCCCTATCTCATCGCTAGTGCGCATCGACCGCCCGGACTTGCCGCGCATGGCGAACGACATGACGCGCCGCCTTGTATCCGCAGGAATTTCCGATTGGACGAATAGGTGGCGCAGATAGGGTGATTCGCCCCAAGCGTCAAGGGTTCGTCAACAGGCAGGGCGAGCCGGCGGTAGATCCGCTGCCCGCGGGACCGTTACGGTCCGATGACACTGCCTATAGCGCCGCTCGCGACGCTAGTCAAAAGGACGCCAGATCCCCGCCATCCGCGTTGCCGCGCCCGCGATGCGGACTGCCGCGCTCGATGAGATTGACAAGGCGCGCCAACTGCTCCGCCATGACCCCGGCGACCGCCGGCGCGACCTGTTCGAACGAAATGCGAGAATAGCCACCTACGACATAGGTCCAGACGATCCGCGTGTCCTCCCCGGTCGGCTCGAGCATCACGGTAAGCACGCCGTCCACCGGCTCGGCCCGCAACGGGCCGAGCGCGCCCTTCATCCGCAGCATCGCGCCCGGCGCCGCGTTGATGACGCGCGCGTGTTCCACGGAACCGCGGTTGGGCAGCGCTTCGCAGAAGCAGCCGCCCGCTCGCGCGTCGAGCGAGAGATTGCCCGCGTCCGCCGACCAGCTATGGGCGCCGTTCCACCACCGCGCCGGCTCCTTGAGGATAAGCCAAACATCGTCACGAGGGAGCCGCACGACAGCTTCGGACCTGGTGGCGAAACCGCCATCGGACGCCTCGACGACCTCCGCGCGCACTGGCGTTGCCGGCACCGAAAGGGCGAGCACGGCAGGCAGCACCGGCAACTTGCGAAGGACCACGGACCATCTCCCCCTCGAAGGGAAACAGGCTACCGCGCTGTTCAGCCCGAGGCCAGCACCTTGTCGATGGCTTTCGTCACCTCGTCGATAGGGGCCATGCCGTCCACCCGCGAGACGATCCCGCGCTCCTCGTAGATGGGCAGGATCGGCGCGGTCTTGGCCCGGTATTCCTCCATCCGCTTGCGCACCGTCTCCTCGTTGTCGTCGGGCCGGTGCTTGAATTCGGTGCTGCCGCACTTGTCGCACACGCCGGCGACCTTCGGCTGCTTGAATTGCTGATGATAGCCCTCGCCGCAATTGGCGCAGGTGTAACGCCCGCAGATCCGCTCGACCAGCGCATCTTCGTCCACTTCCAGCTCGATCACGTGGTCGAGCGTGCGGTCGTGCCGGGCGAGGATGTCGTCGAGCGCGTGCGCCTGCGGCGCGGTGCGGGGATAGCCGTCGAATATCGCGCCGGTGCCGTCATCCATCGCCACGAGTTCGGCGTCGATCAGCGCGGACACGATCTCGTCGGAAACCAGCTCTCCTGCATCCATGATCGCCTTCGCCTTGAGACCGACGGGGGTCTGCGCCTTGACGGCAGCGCGAAGCATGTCGCCAGTGGAGAGCTGCTTCATGCCGTGATGCTCGACGAGCAGGTTGGCCTGCGTGCCCTTGCCTGCGCCCGGAGGTCCGAGAAGGATGATGTTCATGGTGCTCTCGTGATCTCCCCTTGGATCGCGAAGCGCGAATTACGGCCCTAGCGCATCCGCCCCTTCAGCTTCGCCTTCTTGATAAGGTCGCCATACTGATGTGCCAACAGGTGCGACTGAATCTGGCTGATCGTGTCCACCGTGACGTTGACCACGATGAGCAGGCTGGTGCCGCCGAGGAACAGCGGGAGCCCCGTCTGCGCAATGCCCCATTCGGGCACGACGCACACGATCGTCAGATAGATCGCACCGACCACGGTGATACGCGTGAGGACGTAATCGAGATAGTCCGCGGTTCGCTTGCCAGGTCGGATGCCGGGGATGAACCCGCCGTTCTTCTTGAGGTTCTCGGCCGTGTCCTCCGGATTGAAGACGACCGCGGTATAGAAGAAGCAGAAGAAGATGATGCCGGTGGCATAGAGCAGCATGTAGAGCGGCTGCCCGTGGGCGAGATACTGGTTCAGCGTCTGGACGAAGCTGCCCATGGTGCTCGTGGGGTCGATCGAATTGCCGGCGAACTGCGTGATGGTGAGCGGCAGCAGCAGCAGCGAGCTGGCGAAGATCGGCGGGATGACGCCCGCGGTGTTGAGCTTCAACGGCAGGTGCGACCGATCCGCCTGCATTCCCCCGCGCTGCATGGCGCGCTTGGGATACTGGATCAGCAGCCGGCGCTGCGCCCGCTCCATGAAGCAGATCCCGAGGATGAGCAGGACCATCATCACGATCAGTCCGCCGATCACCACGCCGCTGATGGCACCCGTGCGGCCGCCTTCGACGAGGTTGACCGTGAAGGTCGGGAACTGGGCGACGATACCCGCCATGATAATGAGCGAGACGCCGTTGCCGATGCCGCGGCTGGTGATCTGCTCGCCCAGCCACAGGAGGAACATGGTCCCGCCGACCAGGTTGATGACCGACACGATGCGGAAGGTCAGCCCCGGATCGACCACGGCCTGCAACCCGCTCGACGCGCCGTAGGCCTCCAGCCCCGAAGCGAGGAAATACCCCTGGATCGCGCACAGGAACACGGTGCCGTAGCGGGTGTACTGGTTGAGCTTCTTGCGCCCCGCCTCGCCTTCCTTCTTCAGCGCCATCAGCGAGGGATGCAGCGACGCAGCCAGCTGGATGACGATGGAGGCGGTGATGTAGGGCATGACGCCCAGCGCGATCAGGCTCATGCGCTCCAGCGATCCGCCGGAGAACATGTTGAACATGTCGAGGATGCCGCCGCGCGTCTGGTCGTAGAGCGAGGACAGGATCAGCGGATTGACACCCGGAAGCGGCACGAAGCTGAGGAACCGGAAGACGATCAGCGCACCGATGGTGAACCAGATGCGCTGGCGAAGCTCTGTCGCCTTGCTGAAGTTTGCGAGGCTCAGATTGCTCGCGATATTGTCGGCGCGCGATGCCATACCAAACGTATATCCTGCGAAATGGGCGCCGGTCCCTCCCGGCTCAGGAGAGGTAGATAGGGAGGCGCGGGCCCGTTGTCGAACCCGCGCCGCCCGTTTGTTATTCGGCCGAAGCCTTGTCCTTGTTGGGAGCGGTCTGCTCGACCGAACCGCCGGCCTTCTCGACCGCCTCGACCGCGCCCTTGCTGGCGCCGGCGACCTTGAAGGCGACCTTGGCCGAGATCTCGCCCTTGCCCAGCAGACGCACGCCGTCCTTGCCGCCGCGCGCCACGCCTGCGGCCTGGAGCGCGGCGTGGTCGACGGTGTTCCCGGCGTCGAGCTTGCCTTCGTCGATCAGCTGCTGCACCTGGCCGATATTGACGTGGGCGTAGTCCTTGCCGAACGGGTTGTTGAAGCCGCGCTTCGGCAGCCGCATGTGAAGCGGCATCTGGCCGCCTTCGAAGCCCTTGATGGCAACGCCTTCGCGGCTCTTCTGACCCTTCTGGCCGCGGCCGGCGGTCTTGCCCTTGCCCGAGCCGATGCCCCGGCCCACGCGGATACGGTCCTTGCGGGCACCAGGATTGTCGCGGAGTTCGTTGAGTTTCATAGTCTGCACTCGCTTTCGCTGTTGTTCGCGCTGAAATGGAAGAGAGCGGCCCGCTATATCAGCAGGCCGCCCCCGTCAATCGATACACTCGGTCCGAAACCCGTTCAGTCGACGACCCGGACCATGTGCGGCACCTTGGCGATGGCGCCGCGCACTTCGGGCGTGTCCTTCACCTCGACGACCTTGTGCATCTTGTTGAGGCCCAGGCCGATGAGGATCTTGCGCTGATCCTTCGGACGGCGGATGGGCGAACCCACCTGCTTGATCTTGATGGTCTTGCTGTCGGCCATTGTCTTACTCCACCACAGCCGCGGCTTCGGCCTCGGCCTCCGCCTCGCTCACCTGGCCCCCGCGACCCAGCAGATCGGCGACCTTCTTGCCGCGACGCTGGGCCACCGACTTGGGCGAGCTCTGGTTGGTCAGCGCGTCGAACGTCGCGCGGATCATGTTGTAGGGGTTGGACGTGCCGATCGACTTGGTCACCACGTCGGCGACGCCCAGGCTCTCGAACACGGCACGCATCGGGCCGCCGGCGATGATGCCGGTACCGGCCGGAGCCGACCGCACGTTGACCTTGCCCGCGCCGAAGTGACCGCGCCCGTCATGGTGCAGCGTGCGGCCTTCCTTGAGTGGAACGCGGATCATGTGCTTCTTGGCGGCGGCGGTCGCCTTGTTGATCGCCTCGGGCACCTCGCGGGCCTTGCCCTTGCCGAAGCCGACGCGGCCCTTGCCGTCGCCCACCACGACCAGCGCGGCGAAACCGAAGCGCTTGCCGCCCTTCACCACCTTGGCGACGCGGTTGATGTGGACGAGCTTCTCGATCAGCTCCTCGCCATCGTCGTCGCCCCGGCCACCGCGACGATCGTCGCGCCCGCCGCGCCCACGACCGCGCCCGCCGCGATCGTCACGGCCGCCACCGCGGCCGCCACGGCCACCGCCGTCGCGTCCGCCGCGCTCGTTGCCGCCGCGCGCATCGGAACGCGTGCGCGGCTGGCCCTCGTCAGCCTGGGCGGGCGACTGGTTTTCGAAAGCCTCGGTCGAAGCGGTGGTCGGCGTGGGCGTGCTGCCCTCGTTGGTGGCCGTCACCTCGGCATTCGCCTTGGCGGCGGCCGCCTCGGGCGTGTCCGTGGTGTTCTCGGTGTTGTTTTCGTCTGCCATAATCAGAACTCCAGCCCGCCTTCGCGCGCGGCATCGGCCAGCGCCTTGACGCGGCCATGGAACAGGAACCCGCCGCGATCGAACACGACGGTCGTCACGCCCGCCTTCTTGGCGGCGGCGGCGATGTCCTTGCCGACCTGCGCCGCGGCCTCGACATTCGCGCCGGACTTGTCGTTGCCGAGCGTGTTGGCGGCGGCCACGGTGCGCCCTTCGGCATCGTCGATGACCTGGGCGTAGATGTGCTTGCCGGTGCGGTGCACGGACAGGCGGGGCTTGTCGCCCGACCGCTTGCGGAGCGCGGTGCGCACCCGGCGGCGGCGGCGTTCAAAGAGGGAAAGCTTTGCCATCTTACTTCTTCTTCCCTTCCTTGCGGAAGATGTACTCGCCGCGGTACTTCACACCCTTGCCCTTGTAGGGTTCGGGCTTGCGCATCTCGCGGATCTCGGCGGCGAACTGGCCGACCTTCTGCTTGTCGATGCCGGAAATCTCGACCGTCGTCTGGTCCGGGGTCTTGACCTCCAGCCCCTCGGGCACGGTCAGGTCGATGTCGTGGCTGTAGCCGAGCTGCAGCTTCAGGGTCTTGCCCTGCGCCTGCGCACGGTAGCCGACGCCGCTGATCTCGAGCACCTTGGTGAAGCCATCGGTCACGCCATCGACCAGGTTCTGCACCAGCGTGCGCTGCATGCCCCAGAAGGCGCGGGCCTTCTGCGTGTCGTTGGCGGGCTGCACGTTGATCGCGTCGCCCTCGACCTTGTAGTCCACGGCGTCGGACAGGCCCATCGTCAGGGTGCCCTTCGGACCCTTCACGGACAGCTGGCCGTTGTCGATCTTGGCCTCGACCCCGCTCGGGATCGCGACCGGCCTTTTACCAATGCGGCTCATCAGAACACCTCCGCGAGCACTTCGCCGCCGACGTTCTGGCTGCGCGCCTCGTTGTCCGAGAGCACGCCCGCCGGCGTCGACACGATGGTGATGCCAAGGCCGTTGCGCACGCTCGGCAGATCCTTCGATCCCGAATAGACGCGGCGGCCGGGCTTGGAAACGCGCGCGACATATTTGATCGCGGGTTCGCCTTCGAAATACTTCAGTTCGATCCGCAGCGCCGGATGCCGGCCCGAACCGTCCTCGGAATAGCCACGGATGTAGCCTTCGCGCTGGAGCACTTCGAGGACGTTCGCACGCAGCTTGGACGCCGGCGACAGGACGGAATTCTTCTTCGCCTGCTGGCCGTTGCGGATGCGGGTGAGCATGTCACCCAGGGGATCGGTCATAGCCATTCGTCAGATCCTCACCAGCTCGACTTGATCACGCCCGGGATCATGCCCTTGTTGGCAAGATCGCGGAGTTCGATGCGGTTGAGCCCGAACTTGCGGTAGTAGCCGCGCGGGCGGCCGGTGGTGGTGCAGCGGTTGCGCACACGGGTGGGGTTCGCGTTACGCGGGATCTCGGCCATCTTCAGGCGCGCGATCAGACGCTCGCCATCGTCCAGCGATTCGTCGTCTGCGATCGCCTTCAGCCTGGCGTATTTCGCCGCGTACTTCTTGACGAGACGCTTGCGCTTCTCGTTCTTGTTGATGGAACTCAGTTTCGCCATTGGACTTAAGCTCTCCTGGGACGGCCTACGCCGCCGCCTTTTCTTCTTCGGCCTTCGTCTCGGAGGACTCGGGAGCCGGGAACGGGAAACCGAACAGGCGCAGCAGCTCGCGCGCTTCCTCGTCGGTCTTTGCGGTGGTGGTCACGATGATATCCATGCCCCGGACCTTCTCGATCTTGTCGTAGGAGATCTCGGGAAAGATGATCTGCTCCTTGATGCCCATGGCGTAATTGCCGTGGCCATCGAAGCTCTTCGCATTCAGCCCGCGAAAGTCGCGGATGCGGGGCATGGCGATCGTGACCAGGCGGTCGAGGAATTCGTACATGCGGTCGCGGCGCAGCGTAACCTTGGCGCCGATCGGCATGCCTTCGCGCAGCTTGAACTGAGCGATGGACTTCTTGGCCTTGGTGATGACGGGCTTCTGCCCGGCGATCGCCTGCATTTCCTCGGCCGCGGTCTGCACCTTCTTCTTGTCCTGGCTCGCCTCGCCCACGCCCATGTTGAGCGTGATCTTCTCGAGCCGGGGCACTTCGAGTGCGTTCTTGTAACCGAACTTGTCGGTCATCGCCTTGGCGATCTCGTCGGTATAGCGCTGCTTCAGGCGCGGTGTGTAGCTTGCTTCAGCCATCGATCGTCTCCCCGGACTTGACGGCGACGCGCACCTTCTTGCCGTCGCGCTCCTCGAAGCGGACGCGGGTGGGCTTGCCGTCCTTGGGATCGGCGACGGCGACCTTGGCCATCGCCATCGGAGCGGCGACGCGGTCGATGCCGCCCTGCGGATTGGTCTGCGAAGGCTTGCGGTGACGGGTCATCACGTTGACCCCCTCGACCACGACCTTGCCTTCCTTGGGCATGACCTGGCTGACCGTGCCGGTTTGGCCCTTGTCGCGGCCGGACAGCACGACGACCTGGTCGCCCTTCTTGATTTTCGCACCTGCCATCAGATGACCTCCGGAGCCAGCGAGATGATCTTCATGAAGCCCTTGCCGCGCAGTTCGCGAACGACAGGGCCGAAGATACGCGTGCCGATCGGTTCCTCGGTCTTGTTGACCAGGACCGCGGCGTTGCTGTCGAAGCGGATCACGCTGCCGTCGGGACGGCGCACGTCCTTGCGCGTCCGCACGATAACGGCGCGGTGGACGTCGCCCTTCTTCACGCGGGCGCGCGGCTGGGCTTCCTTCACGGAAACCACGATCACGTCGCCGACGGACGCCGTGCGCCGCTTGGACCCGCCCAGCACCTTGATGCACTGGACGCGCTTCGCGCCGCTGTTGTCCGCGACGTCGAGATTGGATTGCATCTGGATCATCGATCCGTTTCCTTCTCACTGGCTTGCCGGGACATCCGCCCGGCAGTTCCTACGTCAAACTTGTTGGTCCGCGCGCGGGCTCAGTTGCCCGGCGTCGCCGCCTCGACATCGATGTCGGCCTCCAGCGCGGTGCCCTTGCTCGCCACCAGGCGATCGGTCACCTGCCACGTCTTGGTCTTGGAGAACGGCTTGGTCTCCTCGATGCGGACGGTGTCGCCGACGACATATTCGTTGCTCTCGTCATGCGCGTGATAGTTCTTCGAACGACGGATGATCTTCCCGTAGAGCGGGTGCTTCACCTTGCGTTCGACCTTCACGGTCACGGTCTTGTCGGTCTTGTCGGAGGTGACGGTCCCGATCAGTACGCGCTTGGGCATGGTCTACTCCTTAAGCCTTGGCTTCGGCCGCAGCGGCGCTGGCGCGCTCGGTCTGCAACGTCTTGATCTGCGCGATGGTGCGACGGACCTCGCGAACGCGGTCGGGGCGCTCGAGCTGGTTGGTCGCGGCCTGGAAGCGCAGGTTGAACTGCTCGCGCTTGAGATCGGTCAGCTGCTGGGTGAGCTGATCGTCGCTCTTCGTGCGTAGGTCTTCCATCGAGGTGCTGTTCCTGGCCATCAATTCTCTCCGCCGAGGTGGGAGCTGTCGCCGAAGCGCGCAACGACCTTGGTCTTGATCGGCAGCTTCATCGCCGCGCGGCTGAACGCCTCGGCAGCGAGCGGGCCGGCAACGCCGTCCAGTTCGAACAGGATGCGGCCGGGCTTCACGCGCGCGGCCCAGTATTCGACCGAGCCCTTGCCCTTGCCCTGGCGGACTTCGGCGGGCTTCTTCGACACCGGCACGTCGGGGAACACGCGGATCCACAGGCGTCCCTGACGCTTGATGTGGCGCGTGATCGCCCGGCGGGCGGCCTCGATCTGGCGCGCGGTGATACGCTCCGGCTCCAGCGCCTTGAGGCCGTAGGAGCCGAAATTCAGCGTCGTACCGCCGCGGGCGTTGCCGTGGATCTTGCCCTTGAAGGCCTTGCGATACTTGGTTTTCTTCGGTTGCAACATGGTACTCTACCTCAGCGGGCCGGACGGACGCCGGAAGTCTGCGCTTCCATCATCAGCCGGTCCTGCGACATGGGATCGTGACCCAGGATCTCGCCCTTGAAGACCCAGACCTTGATGCCGATGATGCCGTAGGCGGTCTTCGCCTCGGCTTCGGCATAGTCGATGTTGGCGCGCAGCGTATGCAGCGGAACGCGGCCCTCGCGATACTGCTCCACGCGCGCGATCTCGGCGCCGCCCAGACGGCCGCCGCACATGATCTTGATGCCTTCGGCACCCAGGCGCATGGCGGACTGCATGGCGCGCTTCATCGCCCGGCGGAACGCCACGCGGCGCACCAGCTGGTCGGCGATGCCCTGCGCGACGAGCTTGGCGTCGATCTCGGGCTTGCGGATCTCGACGATGTTGAGCTTGACCTCGCTCTCGGTCATCGTCGCGAGCTTGGTGCGCAGCTTCTCGATATCCGCGCCCTTCTTGCCGATAATGACACCGGGACGCGCGGCGTAGATCGAGATGCGGCACAGCTTCGCCGGACGCTCGATCACCACCTTCGAGATCGCTGCCTGCGGCAGGCTCTCGACGATGTGCTTGCGGATCTCGATATCCTCTTTCAGCAGCCGCGCATATTCGCCGCCCTCGGCGTACCAGCGGCTGTCCCAGGTGCGGTTGATCTGCAGGCGCAGGCCGATCGGATTGCTCTTGTGACCCATCTTAAGCCTCTTCTTCCTGCTCGCGAACGACGATCCTCAGCCGGCTGAACGGCTTGAGGATGCGCGTGGACTTGCCACGCCCGCGCGTCGCGAAACGCTTCATGGTGATGGACTTGCCAACGCTGGCCTCGGCCACCACGAGCGCGTCCACGTCCAGGTCGTGATTGTTCTCGGCGTTGGCGATGGCGGAGGCGAGCACCTTGCTCGCATCGCGGGCCATCGCGCGCTTGGAGAAGGCGAGGATGTTCATCGCCTCTTCCGCCTTCTTGCCGCGGATCAGCTGCGCGACGAGGTTCAGCTTCTGCGCCGACCCACGGATCGTGGTGCCGACGGCCAGCGCCTCGTTTTCGCCGACGCGGCGGGGAGACTTTGCCTTGCCCATTATCGCTTGCCCTTCTTGTCGGCGGCATGACCCGGGAAGCTGCGCGTGGGCGCAAACTCGCCGAGCTTGTGGCCGACCATTTCCTCGTTGACCGAGACGGGGATGAACTTCTGGCCATTGTAGACGCTGAAGGTCAGGCCGACGAAATCCGGGAGGATCGTCGAGCGCCGCGACCAGGTCTTGATCGGCTTCGAATTGTTCGCTTCCTGCGCGTCCTGCGCCTTCTTCAGCAGGTGAAGATCGACGAACGGACCTTTCCAGACGGAACGTGCCATTCTCTCTTACCTCTTCTTTTTCGCGTGACGCGACCGGATGATCATCTTGTCGGTCTGCTTGTTCTTGCGGGTGCGGGCGCCCTTGGTCGGCTTGCCCCACGGAGTGACCGGGTGACGACCGCCGCTGGTGCGGCCCTCGCCGCCGCCGTGCGGGTGATCGACCGGGTTCTTGGCGACGCCGCGGGTCAGGGGCTTGCGACCCATGTGGCGCTTGCGCCCGGCCTTGCCCAGGTTCTGGTTCTGGTTGTCGGGGTTCGACACCGCGCCGACCGTGCCCATGCAATCGGCGCGCAGATACCGCTGCTCGCCGCTGTTCAGGCGCACGATCACCATGCCGCGGTCACGACCGACGAGCTGCACGTAGGTGCCTGCCGAACGCGCGATCTGCCCGCCCTTGCCCGGCTTCATCTCCACGTTGTGGATGATGGTGCCGACCGGCATCTGGCCCAGCAGCATCGCGTTGCCCGGCTTCGTGTCGACCTTCTCGCCCGCGACCACCTTGTCGCCGGGCGCAAGACGGTTCGGCGCCAGGATGTAGGCCAGCTCGCCATCGGTGTACTTGATGAGCGCGATGAACGCCGTGCGGTTGGGATCGTACTCGATCCGCTCCACGGTGGCTTCCATGTCCCACTTGCGACGCTTGAAGTCGATGAAGCGGTACTTCTGCTTGTTGCCGCCACCGATGCCGCGCGAGGTCACGTGACCCTTGTTGTTGCGGCCGCCCGACTTGGTCAGGCCCTTGGTCAGCGACTTGACCGGACCGCCCTTGTGGAGGTTCGTCTTGTCGACCAGGACCAGGCCGCGGCGGGCCGGGCTGGTGGGTTTGTAATTCTTCAGTGCCATCGGATCAGCCCACCCCTTCGGTGATGTCGATCGGATCCTGACCCTCTTGCAGGGTCACGATCGCCTTCTTCTGGTCAGTCCGCTTGTAGGGCTTGCCGCGCCAGCGCTTGGACTTGCCCTTCATCACGATCGTGTTGACGCTTTTCACCTTGCGCTCGAACAGGGCCTCGACGGCTTCCTTGATCTGCGGCTTGGTGGCATCGCCCGGCACCTTGAACACCACCGCGTTGTTCTCGCTCAGGAGCGTGGACTTCTCGGTGATGTGGGGTGCGAGGATAACGTCGTAGTGACGCGCGTCCTTGTCCTGCTTCTTAGCCATTGAAGCGCGCCTCCAGCTTTTCGACCGCGTCCTTGGTCAGGACCAGCGTGTCGTGGTTAAGGATGTCGTAGACGTTCGCGCCCACCGCGGGCAGCACGTCCACGCCCGGCAGGTTGCCGGCGGCCTTGCGGAAACCGTCGTCAACGGTCTCGCCGTCGATCACCAGCACCTTGCCGTTCCATCCGTTCGTGTCGAAGTGACCCTTCAGCGCCTTCGTCTTGGCGTCCTTCAGTTCCAGCGAATCGACGATCACGAGACCGTCCTTCGCCTTGCTGGAGAGCGCCATCTTCAGGCCGAGCGCACGGACCTTCTTGTTGAGCTGCTGCTCGAAGTCGCGCTTGCGGGCGCCGTGGGCCTTGCCGCCGCCGATGAAGATCGGGGCGCCACGGTCGCCGTGACGGGCGCCGCCCGACCCCTTCTGGCGGCCCCACTTCTTGCCGGTGCGGTTCACGTCGGAACGCTCGCGCGTCGGACGCGCCGTGCCGCGCCGGTTTTCCAGCTGCCAGGTGACGACCCGGTGCAGGATGTCCGCGCGCGGCTCCACGCCGAACACGTCATCGCTCAGTTCGATGTCGCCCGACCCCTTGGAGCCGTCGATGTTCTGGACCTTGACCTTCACGATCAGGACTCCTTCGTGCTCGGATCGGCCGCCGGCGTACCGCTTTCGGTGCCTGCGCCTGCATCCTGTTGCTGAAGCAGCTTGGCCTGCTGCTCGGGCGAAATCTCGGGGTTGACCTTGTGCGCGGCATCGCTCTCGACCAGGCCGGCATCCTGTTCGTCGGACCGGGTCTCGTCGGCGTTGCGGCGCATGGCGCCCGGGAACGGCACGCCTTCGGGCAGCGGCACCTTCACGGCGTCGCGCACCATCAGCCAGCCGTTCTTGGATCCGGGGACGGACCCCTTCACGAAGATCAGGCCCCGCGCGGAATCGGTGCGGACGACCTCGAGGTTCTGCTGCGTGCGCTGACGGTCGCCCATGTGACCGGCCATCTTCTTGTTCTTGAAGACCTTGCCCGGATCCTGGCGGTTGCCGGTCGAGCCGTGCGAACGGTGGCTGATCGACACGCCGTGCGTGGCGCGCAGACCACCGAAGCCCCAGCGCTTCATCGGACCGGCAAAGCCCTTGCCGACCGTGTGACCGGTGACATCGACCATCTGACCGGCGATGAAGTGATCGGCGGTGATCGTCGCGCCGACAGGCAGGAGGCCGTCCGCGTCGTCGACGCGGAATTCGGCGACCTTCTGCTTCAGGCCGACCTCGGCCTTGGCGAAGGCCTCGCGCTGCGGCTTGTTGACGTTCTTCTGCTTGGCTTCACCGGCACCAACCTGGACCGAGAAGTAGCCGTCGCGATCGGCCGTGCGGTTTGCGGTGACCTGGCACCCTTCCAGCGACAGGACGGTGACCGGCACGTGGCGGCCATCCTCCTGGAACAGGCGGGTCATCCCGACTTTTTTCGCGATCACGCCACTGCGCATGATCCTGACTCCTTACACAGAGGCACCGGGGGACCATTCCCGCCGGTGCATGCTCAGCCCGAATTGTCATGCGTCGCCCGTCCGGGCTGAAAGTGCTTCCCGCAGGCGGGAAACGAGACGGGAGACGCGGCCCGGGCGGTTGCCCGGCGGTATCTCTGCTTGGTCGTGGATCGCCCGCCTACGCGAGCTTGATCTCCACGTTCACGCCCGCGGCCAGATCGAGCTTCATCAGCGCGTCGACCGTCTGGGCGTTCGGCTGCACGATGTCGAGCAACCGCTTGTAGGTGCGCACCTCGAACTGCTCGCGCGACTTCTTGTCGATGTGCGGGCCGCGGTTCACGGTGAACTTCTCGATACGCGTCGGAAGAGGAATGGGACCACGAATAAGGGCGCCCGTGCGGCGGGCGGTGTCCGCGATCTCGCCAGTCGCCTGGTCGAGCACGCGGTGATCGAAGGCCTTGAGGCGAATACGGATATTCTGTGCGTCCATGTTCCAACTACCGATGCGAAAGAGCCAATGGATCGTTGCCGATCCACAAAAACAAAAGGCCCGCCCCGCTTGACCCGGTTTCCCGGAAACGGGCGGCCTTTGCTGAAATTCGTTGCGACGGAGACGAATCTCCATCTGTGAGGGCGCGTATACGGATGAGCTGCCCGGCTGACAACCCCGATTTGCGGGATTTTTCGCCGGGGCATTCACTCGTGCCGGCAAGCCGGAACAGCGCCCTCGACAAAAGGCAAGGGCCCGCCCCTCTGTGCGAGGGGCGGGCCCGTTACCGTGCGCGCGATGCGAAGATTACTTGGTGATCTTCGACACCACGCCCGAGCCGACGGTGCGGCCGCCTTCGCGGATCGCGAAGCGCAGACCTTCGTCCATGGCGATCGGTGCGATCAGCTTGACGTCGATCGTCACGTTGTCGCCCGGCATCACCATCTCGGTGCCTTCCGGCAGGACCACTTCGCCCGTCACGTCGGTCGTGCGGAAGTAGAACTGCGGACGGTAGTTGGCGAAGAACGGCGTGTGACGGCCGCCCTCGTCCTTCGACAGGACATAGACCTCGGCGGAGAAGTCGGTGTGCGGCGTGACCGAACCCGGCTTCGCCAGGACCTGGCCGCGCTCCACGTCCTCGCGGCCGATGCCGCGGATCAGCGCGCCGATGTTGTCGCCGGCCTCGCCGCGGTCGAGCAGCTTGCGGAACATCTCGACACCGGTGACGGTGGTCTTCTGCGTGTCCTTGATGCCGACGATCTCGACTTCGTCACCCACGTTCACCACGCCGGTCTCGACACGGCCGGTGACGACGGTGCCGCGACCGGAGATCGAGAACACGTCCTCGATTGGCATCAGGAACGCCTGGTCGACCGGGCGCTCGGGCTGCGGGATGTGCTCGTCGACGGCATTCATCAGCTCGATGATCGAGTTCTTGCCGATCTCGTCGTCGCGACCTTCGAGGGCGGCCAGCGCCGAACCCTTGACGATCGGAATGTTGTCGCCGTCGAAATCGTAGCTGGACAGCAGCTCGCGCACTTCCAGTTCGACCAGCTCGAGGATTTCCTCGTCGTCGACCTGATCGACCTTGTTGAGATACACCACCAGCGCCGGCACGCCGACCTGACGGGCGAGCAGGATGTGCTCGCGGGTCTGCGGCATGGGGCCGTCGGCGGCGTTCACGACCAGGATCGCGCCGTCCATCTGGGCGGCACCGGTGATCATGTTCTTCACGTAGTCGGCGTGGCCCGGGCAATCGACGTGCGCGTAGTGACGCTTGTCGGTCTCGTACTCGACGTGCGCGGTCGAGATGGTGATGCCGCGCTCACGCTCTTCGGGCGCCTTGTCGATGTTGGCGAAGTCGACGGCCGAGCCGCCGTAGGTTTCCGCCATGACCTTGGTGATCGCAGCCGTCAGCGTGGTCTTGCCGTGGTCGACGTGACCGATGGTGCCGATATTGCAGTGCGGCTTGTTCCGCTCGAATTTTTCCTTCGCCATTGTACTCTTAACCTCTGTCTAAGATTGAATCTCTGCGGGGAGAGAGTCGGCACCCGCCGAAACAGGCGCCGCCCCTAGCTGCATCGCTCGCCTTAGGCAAGCTTCTCCTTGACCTCCTGCGCCACATTCGCTGGCACTTCGTCGTAGTGGGAGAACTGCATCGTGTACTGCGCGCGGCCCTGCGAGAAGGACCGCAACTCGTTCACGTAGCCGAACATGTTGGCGAGCGGCACATGGGCCTCGACCACCTGCGCGTTGCCGCGGGAATCGGTGCCCTGGATCTGGCCGCGACGGGAGTTGAGGTCGCCGATCACGTCGCCGAGATATTCCTCGGGCGTGACGACCTCGACCTTCATCACCGGCTCCAGCAGCTTGATGCCGGCCCGCTCGGCCGCCTCGCGCATCGCGCCGCGACCGGTGATCTCGAAGGCGACCGTGCTCGAGTCGACGTCGTGATATTTGCCGTCGAGCAGCTCGATGGTGAAGTCGATGATCGGGAAGCCGACCAGGTAGCCGCTCTCGGCCTGCTCGCGCATGCCCTTCTCGACGCTCGGGATGTATTCGCGCGGAATGTTGCCGCCCTTCACCTGATCGTCGAAGATGATGCCCTGCCCGCGTTCGCCGGGGATCACGCGCACCTTCGCTTCGCCGAACTGGCCCGAGCCACCCGATTGCTTCTTGTGCGTGTAGGTCACCTCGACCTCGCGGCCGAGCGATTCGCGGTAGGCCACCTGCGGCGCACCGACATTGGCCTCCACCTTGAACTCGCGCTTCATGCGATCGACCAGGATGTCGAGGTGAAGCTCGCCCATGCCCTTGATGATCGTCTGACCGCTCTCGTGGTCGGTGGTGACGCGGAAGGACGGATCCTCCGCCGCGAGGCGGTTGAGCGCGACGCCCATCTTCTCCTGGTCGGCCTTGGTCTTGGGCTCGACCGACAGCTCGATCACGGGATCGGGGAACTCCATCCGCTCGAGGATGATCGGCGCGTTCGGGGCGCACAGCGTGTCGCCCGTGGTCGTCTCCTTGAGGCCCGCGATGGCGACGATGTCGCCGGCGAAGCCCTCATCGATGTCCTCGCGGTTGTTGGAATGCATCAGCAGCATGCGGCCGATCTTTTCCTTCTTGTCCTTCACGCTGTTGAGCACGGTGCCCTTGGACAGCTTGCCCGAATAGATGCGCGTAAAGGTCAGCGAGCCGACGAACGGGTCGTTCATGATCTTGAACGCCAGCGCGGCGAACGGCGCCTCGTCGCTGGAGGGACGGGTATCCTCCTCCTCCGATTCAGGCTTCACGCCGCGGATCGCGGGCACGTCGAGCGGGGACGGCATGTAGTCGACCACCGCGTCGAGCAGGGGCTGCACGCCCTTGTTCTTGAACGCGGAGCCGCACAGCACCGGCACGAACGCCTGGTCCAGCGTGCCCTTGCGAATGAGCGCCTTGAGCTTGGCGGTGTCGGGCATCTCGCCCTCGAAGAACTTCTCCATCGCCTCGTCGTCCAGCTCGACGACGGTCTCGATCAGCTTCTCGCGGTATTCGGCGGCCTTGTCCTTCAGATCGTCGGGAATGTCGACGTAGTGGAAGTCGGCACCCAGGTTCTCGTCCTCCCAGACGATCCCGCGATCGTTGACGAGGTCGACGACGCCCTTGAGGTCGCTTTCCGCACCGATCGGCAGGTACAGCACCAGCGGGGTCGCGCCGAGGCGGTCGATGATCGACTGCACGCAGTAGTAGAAGTCGGCCCCGGTACGATCGAGCTTGTTGATGAAGCACATCCGCGGAACCTTGTACTTGTCCGCCTGGCGCCACACCGTCTCGGACTGCGGCTCCACGCCGGCAACCCCGTCGAACACGGCGACCGCGCCGTCCAGCACGCGCAAGGACCGCTCGACCTCGATGGTGAAGTCGACGTGGCCGGGCGTGTCGATGATGTTGATGCGGTGCTTTTCGCCCTTGCCGTCATCGGCCGACCAGAAGGTCGTCGTCGCGGCGGAGGTGATGGTGATCCCGCGCTCCTGCTCCTGCTCCATCCAGTCCATCGTCGCGGCACCGTCGTGCACTTCGCCGATCTTGTAGGACTTGCCGGTGTAATAGAGGATGCGCTCGGTCGTCGTGGTCTTGCCGGCGTCGATATGCGCCATGATGCCGATATTGCGATAGCGCTCCAGCGGATAGTCGCGGGCCATGATAATTCCTTAGTCGGTTTGTGCGGGGTGCGGTGTGCCGCGCCCGATATAGTGACGTATGTGACCGGTTAAAGGCAGCCGGCCCGCGCGCCGCCGCCGGACCGTGTCTCGCTGGCGCTCGACACGGTCCGACGAAAGGCGCAGGCCGCGCAGTCCCTTACCAGCGATAGTGCGAGAAGGCGCGGTTGGCGTCGGCCATGCGGTGCGTGTCCTCGCGCTTCTTGACCGCATTGCCGCGATTGTTGGCGGCATCCATCAGCTCGGCCGAAAGGCGCGCGCTCATGGTGGTTTCGGCCCGGCCGCGGGCGGCGGAAATGAGCCAGCGGATAGCCAGCGCCTGGGCCCGTTCGGGACGGACCTCCACCGGCACCTGATAGGTCGCGCCGCCCACGCGGCGGCTGCGCACTTCCACGGCGGGCGCGACGTTGTTCAGCGCATCGTGAAACAGCTGCACCGGATCGGCCTTCGCCCGCTGCTCGACCGTGTCGAGCGCGGAATAGACGATGCCCTCGGCAACGGCCTTCTTCCCGTCCAGCATGAGGTTGTTCATGAACTTCGACAGCACCTGATCCCCGAACTTGGGATCGGGCAGGATTTCCCGCTTCTCGGGACGACGACGACGTGACATATCTCTAAACTCCTTCGGAGTGGTCGCTCACATCCGTGAGCGTCCTGCGGCACCGGCCCGCTCCCCCACCCGGCCACCCGAATTCCACCCTCGCAGGGGTGACAGGGTGGGGGAGCGGGCCGCCGCCGCGCTAAACCTTACTTCGGACGCTTGGCGCCGTACTTCGAACGGGACTGGCGGCGGTCCTTCACGCCCTGCGTGTCGAGCACGCCGCGCAGCACGTGGTAGCGCACACCCGGAAGGTCGCGCACACGCCCGCCGCGGATCAGCACCACGGAGTGTTCCTGCAGGTTGTGCCCCTCGCCCGGGATGTAGGCGATGACCTCGCGCTGGTTGGTCAGGCGCACCTTGGCGACCTTGCGCAGCGCCGAGTTCGGCTTCTTCGGAGTGGTCGTGTAGACACGCGTGCAGACACCGCGCTTCTGCGGGTTCTGCTCCATCGCGGGCACCTTGCTCTTGGCCTTGATGGGATCGCGGCCCTTGCGGACCAGCTGGTTGATAGTCGGCATTGGGATCTTCACCTTGTTGCTGGCCAGGGGCGGCATCCCGCCTCCGCGCCGCCCCGTACGGAGCGGCGGAGGGGGTATGGATCACCCCGGACCCGTGTCGTGGCGCCCGAGGCGCCGGATGGAATGTATCGGGGCCGTGCCATTCGCGATCCGCATGGGATCCCGGAGCGCCGCCGCAAGGGCGGCCGCATGGCACGAGCCTGAAACGCTCCACCCGGCAGCACGCGGCACCGGGTTACTCTGACGGCCGCCCCGAAAACAAAGGAGCCCCTTGCTGATGCGAGGAGCTCCGGGACGATGACCGGCAATGTTCAGCTCTATTCAACCGCGACAGGGCGAGGCCCGCCGGGTTGGGTGCGCCCTTATGCCTGATTTGCATGCCGGTCAAGGGCAGTCACGCCCGGGCGGGGCCGGCCAGCGGGGAGGCGCCGGCTACATTTCCTCGTCAACCGACATGGTTTCCATCATGTCCGCCTGTTCCTCCAGCGCGTCCGCCGGGTCGACCCGCTCCTCCAGCCCCTGCGTGACGGTGAGCGTGTAGGGGCCCGACGTACCGCTCAGGCCGGTCGCGCGGATGCGCAGGTCGTCGAGCCAGCGGGGCGCGTCCGTCACGCCGGACAGGTCGATCGGCAACAGCGCATCGAGATTGCCGGCGCCATCATCATCCGTATCCAGTACGGAAAAGCCCATCGGCGTATCGAAGCCGACCTCAAGATAGGGATCGATGCTGCTGCCGAAGTCGGGGTCGCCGCCATCGCTGGCGTTCATGTGGACGGTGATGGCTCGCTCGCCCGCACCGCCCGCCACGATCGCGGCCTTGGCCTCCTCGCTCAGCCGATAGGTGATGCTGGCGGGGATGAGCGTCTGGTCCGTCGCCGAATCGGCGAGTTCGCCGGTGGCCGGATCGTCGAGGCCGATCACCTGCTGCGGCAGTTGCGCCGCCGGCTGGCGCCGCTCGCGAACGCGCAGGACGTAATCGCCCGTGCTTCCGTTATAGCCGGTCGCGACGATGGTGTATGTGCCGCTTTCGGGAAAGACGTAGCGCAGGGCGGAGTTCAGCTCCTGCCCGCCATCATCGTCCATCAGGGCGGTTTCGCCACTCGGATCGCGCAAAGCCAGATAGGGATCGAGCCCGTCGCTCTCGGCCAGCAGCGCGATTTCCACCATCTGCCCCGCCTCCCCCTCGATGGCGTAGAGTTCCTCCGCGCCGTCGATCGTGCCGGTCGCGCGCCCGCCATAGGCGATGGGGCGGGTTACGGGCGGGGAGTAGGTGCTGGTGGTCAGCCGCAGGTCGAACGGACCGCCATAGGTTTCGGTATCGGCGGCGTATTCCCCTTCGTAACTGTCCACCTCGATGGCGATGCGTCGCCCGCCCTCCCCGGGAATGCGCAGGCGCGAATTGAGATCGTCGCCGCCATCGTCATCCTCGTCGATCAGCTCGCCGCTGGCGGCGTCCTTCACGCGCAGGACGGGATCGAAATCGTCGCGGCCGATGACGTCGATCTGCATGATGGCGCCGGCCGGGATCGACACGACGAAGCGTTCCGCCGCGCCGTCCACCTCGCCCTGATAGACGCGCACGTCGCTCGGTTCGGCATCGAGGTCGCGCACCTGCGCGAGCGCGACGTGCGGCAGCAGGGCGGCGCAGGCGGCGGCGGCGAGAAACAGGCGCGTGGTGTTGGAGAATCGCATTGTCGTACCCCCTTGTCGCGCGCAGATTATTGCGGGCGGCGCGGCAAGACAATCGCCTGGCTCACCGACCGAGGAAATCCGCCAGCGCGCGCACCTTGGCCTGCCGCCATTGCGGGCGCGGGGCGACCAGCCAGTAGGCGCGGCGGCACGGTTCGGCCTCTCCGAGCGACACCAGCCGCCCTTCCGCAAGCGCCCCAGCTGCAAGCGGCAGCGGCAGGATGGCGCGGCCCAGCCCGGCCAGCGCGCAGGCGAGCGCCTGCCCGGCATCGGCGACCCCCATCGCCACCCGCTCGCCCTCGGGCAGGGCGAAGCCGGGCCACTCGATCCAGTCGCCCGGCGCGTCCGCGTCGGCGGTGACGCTCACCCGTTCTCCGGGGGCGAGCTGCACGCCCTCCATGTCGCCCGGCCCCTCCACGAAGCGCACCGCGAGGTCGAGATTGGCCTCGGTGAAGTCGGCCTCGCCATCGGCGGTCAGCTGGAAGCGGACCTCGGGCCGGTCCGCGCGGAACGTGGCGAGGCGCGGGGCCAGCCACTGGGCGGTGAATTCACGCGGCGCGGCGATGGCGTAGCGCGACGAGCTCTGCCCGGCCTGCATCGCCTGCACGCTTTCCTCGAAGCGCAGGAACCCCTCGCGCAGCGTGTCCAGTCCCGCCTCCGCCTCGCTCGTGAGTTCCAGCCCGCGCGAGGTGCGGCGAAACAGCACGACGCCCAGCACATCCTCCAGCGCGCGGATCTGCTGCCCTACCGCCGCAGGCGTCACCGCCAGCTCGTCCGCCGCGCGGGTGAAGCTGAGATGCCGGGCAGCGGCATCGAGGACGCGCAGGGCATTGAGGGGAAGGTGGGTGCGTTTCATGGCTCTGGCGCTGCGCCTTTATGGCGCGGACGGGGGAACGGCAAGATGCGCGCTTGACCGCCCGCGCGCGAGGCCGCACCAGTGCAGCGGCTCATACCAGTCGGGAATTTCCATTCATGCTGCGCCTGTTGTCCGGCCTTCTGGCCTGTCTGTTGTGTCTCGCCCCGCCCGCCGCGGCGCAGGACGGCCTGCTGGAGGGACCGTACGATCCCGCCATCCCCACGCTTGAACAGGTCTCGGGATACGCGCCGGGCGAACAGATCAGTCGCCCCGACGCGATCCTCGCCTACATGCGCGCGCTCGAACAGGCCGCGCCAGGGCGGATGCGGATCGTCCAGTACGCGGTAAGCTGGGAAGGACGCCCGCTGATCTATGCCATCGTCACCAGCGCGGCCAACATGGCGCGAATCGACGCGATCAAGGCGGACATGCAGCGGATCGCCAATGGCGGCGCGCCGGACGCCGACAGCCTGCCCGTCACCTGGCTGAGCTACGGCGTCCACGGGGACGAGATCAGCTCCTCCGACGCCGCGCTCGCCCTCGCCTATCACCTGCTGGCGGCCGAGGGCGATCCGGCGGTCGACACCATCCTGGCGAACAGCGTCGTCATCATCGACCCGAGCCAGAACCCCGACGGGCGGGCCCGGTTCGTCAATTCGTACTACCAGCAGCTCGGCCTCGCCCCGTCGGGGGATCGCTACACCGCCGGGCACGACCAGCCCTGGCCGGGAGGGCGGTTCAACCACTACCTGTTCGATCTCAACCGCGACTGGTTCGCCCTGACCCAGCCCGAAACGCGCGGCAAGGTCGCGGCGGTGAGCGAGTGGCACCCGGTGGTGTATGTCGACGCGCACGAGATGGGCGGTGACGACAGCTATTTCTTCCCGCCCAACGCCGAACCGTTCAGCCCGTTCATCACCCCCGCGCAGCGCGCCCGGCAGGACATGCTGGGCCGCGCCAACGCCGCCCGCCTCGATGCGCTGGGCGTGCCCTATTTCACGCGCGAGATCTTCGACGCCTTCTATCCGGGCTACGGCGACACCTGGCCCACGCTGAACGGCGCGATCGGCATGACCTTCGAACAGTCGAGCGCGCGCGGCCTCGTCTGGGATCGCAGCGACGGCGGGGTGCTGACCTACGGCGAGGGAGTGCGCAACCATTTCGCCACCTCGCTGGCCACGGCCGAGACGGTGGCGCGCAATGCCGCCAGCTTCCTGTCCGATTATGCCGCCTACCGAACGGGCGCGCGGGACAGCGGCGCGTTTGTCATCGATCTTGGCCAGAGGCGCTGGAATGCCGAGGCGCTGGGCCGGCGCCTTGCCGCGCAGGGCATCCGCGTGGGCCGGGTCGCGGGCGCGGCCAGGGCCTGCGGTCGCAGCTATCCGGCCGGCTACCTCTCGGTCGGCCTCGACCAGCCGCAGGGGCGGCTGATCCGCAGCCTGCTCGATACGGACGTGGAATTGCCGGCGGACTTCATCGCCGGGCAGGAAACCCGACGCGCAAACGACCTGCCGCACGAGATCTACGACACGACCGCTTGGTCGGTCGGCCTGATGAGCGGGCTGGACGTGCGCCAGTGCGGCTCTGCCGGCAGCGGGCAGGCGCTGGCGCCCGACGCGGCCATTCCCGCCCTCGCCCGGCCCGCCGGCGCGTTCGGCCTGGCGGTGCCGTGGACCGACAGCGGACAGGTGCAGCTCGTCGCCTGCGCCCTGCGCGCCGGACTGAAAGGGCGCGCGACCGATACCGTCTTCACCGCTGACGGGCGGGACTTCGGGCGCGGCACGGTAGTCTTTACCAATGCCGACAATGACGGCGACCTTTCCGCGCTGGTCGCACTGGCTCGGGACATCGGGGCGGAGACGGTTCCGCTCGCCTCCGGCTGGGTCGACAGCGGTCCCAACCTCGGCAGCGACAGCTTCCGCCTGCTGGGCGCGCCGCGCGTGGCGATGCTGTGGGACGAGGGTATCTCCCCGGTTTCCGCCGGGGCGACGCGCTACGTGCTCGAACAGCGATTCGGACTGCCCGTCGCGCCGATCCGCACCGGCACGGTGGGGCGCGCGTCACTGCGCGATTTCGACGTCGTCATCATGCCCGAGGGCGCGCCCGCCGCCGCGCTGGGCGATGGCGGGCGCGCCGCGCTTGCCCGCTTCGTGCGCGACGGCGGCGTGCTGCTGGCCTATGGCGGATCGCTGGCAATGCTGGCGAGCGGCGAGGATGCGTTGTTCGCCACCCGGCCCGAAACCGTGCTCGGCGGCGAAGCGACCGGGCCGGAAAGCGACGCCGGCGACGGGGCGGAGGGCGACACCGCACCGGGCGTCGCGCTGGAAAGCGAGGCGGACTACCGCGCCGCCATCCTCGACGACAGCCGCCGGCCCGACACGCTGCCGGGCGCGCTGCTGAACACGCTCGCAGATGGCGAGAGCTTCCTCGCCGCGGGCTATAGCGAGACCGGCCCGACGGTGTTCGCCGACGGATCGCTGATCCTGACCCCGCTGACGCTGACCGATGGAACCAACGTGATCCGTTATGCCGGGCCGGACAATCTGGTGGCGAGCGGTTACGTGTGGGACGAGAACCGGCGGCAGATGGCGTTCAAGCCCTACATGATCGCGCAGGCGACCGGGACCGGGCTTGCCATCGGGTTCGCGCAGGATCCCGCGGTTCGCGGCTATCTCGACGGGCTGGACCTGTTGCTGGCGAACGCGGTCATCGTGGCCCCGGCGCGGGTTCGGTAAGGGGCGGGACGGGCAGGCTCACCGACCGGATCGCAGGTGCCGCGCGCAGCGCGCGGGCGGACGTTAGTCGGCCTCTTCTGCGGGAGCGGCAAGCGGAAAGAAGGGGATCGCCACCTCGAACAGCGTGCCGTCGGCATGGGCGAAGGTGTAGAAGCCTTCCATCGTGCCGCGATGCGTCGTCAGTTCGCAGCCGGAGACGTAATCATGCGTCTGTCCCGGCGACAGCACCGGCGATTCGCCGACGACGCCCTCTCCGTCGACGATGTTCACCATACCGTTCGAATCGGTGATGCGCCAGTGCCGGGTACGCAGCTGCACGGTGTCGTCGCGGTGGTTTTCCAGCCTGATATGATAGACCCAGAACCAGCGCCCCGCCCCGGTGCGCGATTGTTCGGGCATGAAGTTCACTGCCACCCGCACGGTGATCCCCGCGGTGATGGCGACATGCTGGAACAGCGAATTGATGGCTTCTGTGACCATGCGGCCCAAGGTAGCGGCTGAACGCGCGCCCGCAAGGGGCGATCCGACGAACGCCCCGCGAAGGGGCGGTTTCCCGGTCCGGCCTACAGCCCGGCGGCGGCCAGCGCCCGGTCCAGATCCTCGATCACGTCCTCGGGATCCTCCAGGCCGATATTGATCCTTAGCATCCCCTCCGCCACGCCCATCTCGGCGCGCGCCTCGTCCGACAGGCCGGCGTGGGTGGTGCTGGCCGGATGGCACATCAGCGACTTGGAATCGCCGATATTGTTGGAGATGTCGACCAGTTGCAGCGCATCGAGAATGGCATGGGCGCGCTCGCGCCCGTCCACCACGAAGGAGAAGATCGGGCCGAACGCACCCATCTGCCGGGCCGCCAGATCGTGCTGCGGATGGCTGGGAAGGCCGGGGTGGAGCATCCGGTCCACGCGGCCCTCGATCGCGGCGGCGACCCTCAGCGAATTGGCGCTCTGCCGGTGCGCGCGCAGTTCCAGCGTCTCCAGCCCCTTCAGCACCAGCCAGGCGTTGAACGGGGAACAGTTGGGGCCGGTATTGCGCTGGAAGGGAAGCAGCGTTTCCGCGATCCATTCCTCGCTGCCGCACACCGCGCCCGCCAGCACCCGGCCCTGCCCGTCCATCAGCTTCGTGGCGGAGTAGGCGACCACGTCCGCGCCGAATTCCATCGGGCGTTGCAGAGCGCTCGTGGCGAAGGCGTTGTCGACCACGGTGGTGATGCCGTGCGCCTTCGCCAGCGCGCAGATATGGGTGAGATCGGCGACGTCCATCGTCGGATTGGCCGGCGTCTCGAAGAAGAAGACCCTGGTTTCGGGCCGGATCGCGCGTTCCCAGGCGTCATTGTCGCGCGCGTCGATCACCGTGGTGGCGATGCCGAATTTGGGCAGCAGATTGTCCACCAGCCAGCGGCACGACCCGAAGGCGGCGCGCGCGGCGACGACGTGGTCGCCCGCTTCCAGCTGGCACAGCAGCGCCGTGGTCATCGCCGCCATGCCGCTCGCCTGCATGCGGCAGCCGTCGGCACCTTCCAGCATCGCGATCCGCTCCTCCGCCATGGCGACGGTGGGGTTCTGCAGGCGCGAATAGGTCATGCCCTCCGCCTCGCCGGCGAACCGCGCGGCAACGGTGGCGGCATCGTCGTAGGAATAGCCGCTGGTGAGGAACAGCGCCTCGCTCGTCTCGCCATGTTCCGATCGCCACGTGCCGGCGCGCACCGCTTTCGTGGCGGGGCGCCAGTTGCGGGTGACGGAGCGATCGGTGCCGGTGGTGTTCTTCATGCCGCCCGCGTTTAGGCAGACTGCCCGCTTTTGCCAATTGCCCTTCGCGCGCCGCCCCCCTATCGCCGCCCGCGCATGAGCACGGCGCCCGTCCACCCCCGCGATCCGTTCGGCTGGAACTGCGTGGTCGCGCTCGCCTTCGTGCTGCTGGCCTCGGTGCGCCTGACCACGCCCGGGGCGCCGTTCTTCGACGAGGTGCATTACCTCCCCGCCGCGCGCACCTTCCTCACCCTGGGCAGCGCCGAAAATCTCGAGCATCCGCCGCTCGGCAAGGAACTGATCGCGCTCGGCATCTCGCTGTTCGGGGACGGGCCGCTCGGCTGGCGGATCATGAGCCTCGCCTTCGGCACGCTGGCCCTGCTTGCCGCCATGCGCGCGATGTGGCTGGCCAGCGGCACCCGCACCGCCAGCGTGCTGACCGGCGTGTTCGTGGCCACCAATTTCCTGCTGTTCGTGCATGCGCGGATCGCCATGCTCGACATCTTCATGGTGAGCTTCACCATGCTCGCCTTGTGGATGTGCGCGGGCGCGCTGCGCGAGAACGAGACGGCGCGCTGGCGCCTCGCCATCGCCGGCGTGGCGCTGGGCTGCGCGATGGCGTCGAAATGGAACGCCGTACCGGTCGCCGTGCTGCCCGGTCTCGCCTTCGCGGCGGTCCGCCTGTCCGCCCGCCGCCGTCGCCCGGTCCGCTCCGTGCGCGGTGCACCCGTTGGCGGCATGAGCCTGGCCGAAGCGGCGATCTGGCTCGGCGCGGTGCCGCTGGCGGTCTACGCCCTGACCTTCGCGCCCTATCTCTGGTTCGACCGGCTCCCCGGCGATCCGGTCGGCATGATCTCGCTCCACATGGAGATGCTGGGGTTGCAGGAGCAGGTGCCCGAACCGCACCCATACCAGTCCAACTGGCCGCAATGGGTCGCGAACTGGCGGGCGATCTGGTATCTCTACGAGAACGTGGACGGCGCGATGCGCGGCGTCATGCTGATCGGCAATCCGGTGACGATGCTGGCGGGGCTTCCCGCCCTCGCCTGGTGCGCGTGGAGCGGATGGAAGGAGCGGCGACGCGATTGCGCGGCCGTCGCCATCCTCTACGCAGCCAGCCTCGCGCTGTGGGTCGTCGCGCCGAAGGCGGTGCAGTTCTACTTCCACTATTTCCTGCCCGGCATGTTCCTTTCCGCCGCGCTGGCGCTGGGCTGCGACCGGCTGATGCGGCGCGGTCGGCTGATCGGGCCGGGGCTGGTCGTGCTCGGAGCCGTCGCGGCGTTCGCCTACTGGTATCCGATCCTGACCGCCGCCCCGCTGGAGAACGGCCAGGCGTTCCTGCGCTGGGCGTGGCTGACGAGCTGGCGCTAGGGCGCGGCGCCCGCGCCTACCGGAAGCGGCCCCAGACGAACTTGCTCGACAAGGCGTAATTCCACACCGAGGCGATGGCCACGCCGACCAGCGCGGCGCCCCACCAGACGAAGCCCTGTTCTTCCAGCACGGTCGCCACCGCGACGTTGGCGAAGGCGCCCACGGCACACGATCCGCAGAATTTCAGCCAGCCCCAGAACAGCCCGTCCGCCCCGGCCAGCTTCTTGTCGCGATAGGTGAGAAGGTTGTTGAGCCAGAAGTTGAACGTCATCGCCACCATCGTCGCAATGGCCTGCGCCCAGCCGAAACCGATGGAATCGGGCCAGTAGATCGCGGCCAGCACGCTCATGTGGACGATCACGCCCAGCCCGCCGACGAGGCCGAACAGAACGAAGCGGGCGGGCACGAAGCGGCCGAACCAGCGTTCCGCCAGACCGCCGACGAAATCGAGGATCACGCCGTGGTCGAGCTTGCTTTCGCCGCTGAGGCGGGTTGCGAATTTCAACGGGAATTCCTTTACCTTCATGCGCGGCTCCGCCGTCGCGAGGATGTCGAGCATGATCTTGAAGCCGATGCCCGAAAGCTTGTCGGCCTGCGCGCGCAACTGCTCGCTGCGCAGCAGGAAGAATCCGCTCATCGCGTCGGTCAGCTCGCTGCCCGTCAGCTTGCGGGCGAGCGCGTTGGCGACGCGGCTGCCGGTTTCGCGCCCCTTGCTCGACAGCCCGTCGGCATTGCCACCCTCGGCGAAGCGGCTGGCATAGGCGAGATCGTATCCCCCCGACCTGACCGCCGCGAGCATATCGGCCAGCAGCGCCGGATCGTGCTGATGATCGGCGTCCATCACCGCGACGAAGGGCGCGGCGGTGGCGCACATGCCCTCGATCGCCGCGCTCGCCAGCCCGCGCCGGCCGATGCGCTGGATCACGCGGATGCGGGGATCGGCCTGGGCGATGCGGCGCGCTTCCTCGGCCGTGCCGTCGGACGAATTGTCGTCCACGAACACCGCCTCCCATCCAGTCGGGCCGAGCGCGTCCTCCAGCCGCCGCACCATCGGCGCGATGTTGTCGTGCTCGTTGAGCGTGGGCAGCACGATCGCCAGTTCGAGCGGCGCGCTCGATTGCGCCTGCGGGGCGGCGGCCACACCCTGCGACTGGAATTGCGAATGCGTCATGTCCATCGCCTAGCGCGGTTACAGGGCAATCTTAACCATAAGGTAAATCACAGGCGGGCCAGAACCGCGTCGCCGATGGCCCGCGTGTCCGCCGAACCGCCGAGGTCCGCGGCCTTCACCCCATCGGCCAGCGCGCGCGCCACGGCGCGTTCGATCCGCCGCGCGTCCGCCTCGCGCCCGAGCGAGTGGCGCAGCAGCATGGCCAGGCTGAGGATCATCGCCATGGGGTTCGCGATCCCCCGCCCGGCGATGTCTGGGGCGCTGCCGTGGATGGGTTCGTACAGGCCCCTGGTCCCGAACCGGGTCCGCCCGGCGCCCAGCGCCGCGCTCGCCAGGAGGCCGATGGAGCCGACGCACATGCTCGCCTGGTCGGAAAGGATGTCGCCGAACAGATTGCCCGTCACCATTACGTCGAACTGTCCGGGATCGCGCACCAGCTGCATCGCGGCGTTGTCGACGTAAAGGTGGGTCAGCGCGACGTCGGGATACCCGGCGGCGACGTCGATCACGACGTCGCGCCACAGCTGGCTCGTCTCGAGGACATTGGCCTTGTCCACGCTCGTCAACCGCCCCTTGCGGCCCTGCGCCGCGCGAAAGGCGACGTGGGCGATGCGACGCACCTCGTCCTCGGCATAGGACATCAGATCGTGGCCCTGCCGCCGCCCGTCGGGCAGGGTGCGGGTGCCCTTCTCCCCGAAATAGACGTCCCCGTTCAGTTCCCGCACAATCAGCAGATCGATGGTGCGGGCGATCTCGGGGCGCAGGGCGGAAAGGTCTTCCAGCCCCTCGAACATCGTCGCTGGGCGCAGATTGGCGAACAGGTCCAGTTCCCTGCGCAGGCCGAGAATGGCCTGTTCGGGGCGCAGGCGGCGTTCCAGCGAATCGCATTCCGGATCGCCCACCGCGCCGAACAGCACCGCGTCCGCGGCACGCGCCATCTCCAGCGTCTCGGGCGGCAGCGGATGGCCGTGCGCGCGCCAGGCGGCCCCGCCCACGTCGCCTTCGAACAGGACGAGTCCGGGAAGGTCGAGCGCATCGAGCACGCGGCGCGCCTCGGCCATGATTTCGGGACCGATGCCGTCACCGGCGAACAGGGCGATCTTCACGTCGGGATCTTCATGTCAGGCCATCCTTCCCAGCAGCGCGCGCAGGCGCCGGCGGGCGGACATAACATCGGCCCGGCGGTCGGCAAGCAGGTAGTGGTCGATAGCCGCCTCCACCGTGTCCATCACCGCCACGATCTGCGCGAGATCGCCCGTCGGCCGCGCGCCCGCCCCGCCATAGCCCAGTTCGCGCAGCAGCAGGATCTCGTATCCCGCCAACGCTCCGGCCCAGCCGCGCGCGGAGGGGGCATGGCAGATCGCCGAAAGCGTCGCTTCGAGTGCGTCGTGCACGGGGGCGTAGGGCTGGCGTTCGGGCAGCGTGGCGGCGGTCAACGCGCAGACCCACGCGATGGCCGCGGCGGGCAGCGGTTCCGCGAGCCAAGGGCCGCGGCTTTCGACCAGTTCGATCTTCGCGAAGGGAAGCTGGCTGTCGGACCTCGCCGCCAGTTGCAGATCGAGCAGGTTTCCGGGAATGACCAGCGGGCGCAGCCGCCTGCCGCGCCCTCCCGCGACATAACCGGCGACCAGCCCGAAGTCGCGCGTCAGGAAGCGGGCGACCACGGCCGTCTCGCCATGCTGGCGGGCGGCGACGAGTATGGCAGGGGCGCGGACATGCATGTCAGGGGCCCGGGCGCATCCCCTCCGGCGGAACGGGTATCAGTCGCTCGTCTTCGCGTCCAGCGCGGCAATTCGCGCTTCGAGAACCTCCACCCGTTCGCGCGCCATTGCCGCCATGTCCTTGACCGCGTCGAACTCTTCCCGGCTGACGAAATCGAGGCCGCCCATCGCCTCCCTCATCCGCTCGCGCGCGGTATCGCGGGCCTCCCGGCTCATGCCGGCAAGCGTGCCGGCAGCCGAATTGGCGAGTTTGACGAAATCGGCGATCAGGGGGTTTTCGCTTTGCATGGCTCTCACTTGGGGTTTGCGGCGGACCGCTTCAATATCACAGCTCGAAACGCTGCACCGCGCCGCTCTCCGCCTCGCGGCCGCCGTCGGGGTTGGCCTCGATGAACTGCCAGGTCAGCAGCGTCGCGAAGGCTATCCACGCCAGGTAGGGCAGCATCAGCCAGCCGGACCATTTGCGCACGCGGAAGAACAGCCAGGTCGCGACGATGCCGGTCACGTCCATCGCGATCACGATACCGAGCGCCGCGCGCATGTCGTGGGCGCCGAAGAAGGTCGGCGACCAGGCCAGGTTGAACGCGAAGTGGATGAGGAAAGCGAGGATCGCCCATTTCCTCATGCGCGATCCCCACGCCGCGCACACCAGCGCGAAGGCGAGGCCGATCATGAAATAGAGGACCGTCCACACGATGCCGAAAGTGACGGGCGGCGGGAAGGTCGCGGGCTTCGCGAGCGACTGGAACCAGGGCGAACTCGCGTCGCCGCCGATCCGCCCGGCGAGGAAGCCGAGCAGCATCACCGTTGGCACCACGAACAGCGCCCAGCGGATCATGCTGGCACGCAGTTGCGACGGCGATGCGAGACGATTCATGCGTGCTCCACCCGGTCGGACCGATTCGCGGCCCCGGCGTGCATTCTTGGCGGGGGAGCGTGCGGCGCGCAAGGCGGGCGGAGGGGCAGGCATCCCCGAACGGGCCTCTTCGGCTCGGCTTTCCTACATCGCGCGGGCTTTCCTAGGGCAACGCCATGATCGCTCGCACGACCTCTTCCACTCCCCCGATTGCGCGCTCGAAATGCCCAGCGCCGGTTTCGCTTCAGGACACTGTCACACCTGTCACACCTTGCCCCGCTCACCCGCCCCGGCGCGCGTTGACGAGGAACTCGACATTGCCCTGCGTGCCCGTGATCGGGCTCTCGATCAGCCCCTCGATCCGCCAGCCATCCGCTTCCAGCCAGGCGGTCACCTCCGCACAGACGCGGTCGCGCAGGGCTGGATCGCGCACGATGCCGCCCTTGCCGACCTCGCCCTTGCGGACCTCGAACTGCGGCTTGACGAGCGCCACCAGCCGGCAATCGGGCGCGGCCAGCGCCAGCGGCACCTCCAGCACCTTGGCAAGACCGATGAAGCTCGCATCGCACACCACCCAGTCGCAGGCCCGGTCGATCTGCGCCCGCGTCAGCGCGCGGGCGTTGGTCTGTTCGAGCACGGTGACGCGCGCATCCTGCCGCAACGACCACGCAAGCTGGTTGGTGCCGACATCGACGGCGTAGACGTGGGCGGCGCCGCGATGCAGCAGGACCTGCGTGAAGCCGCCCGTCGAACTGCCGATGTCCATCGCCACGGCTCCGCTCGGATCGAGGCCGAACGCGTCGATCGCGTGATCCAGCTTCACCCCGCCGCGCCCGACCCAGGGGTGGTCGCGTCCGCGCACCTCGACCTGCCAGCCCTCGGCGATCTGCTGGCCCGGCTTGGCGATCCGCTCCAGCCTCTCGGGCGATGGACCGGCAAAGACCAGCCCCGCCATCACCAGCGCCTGCGCGCGGGTACGGCTCTCCGCCTCCCCGCGCTCGACGAGCAGATGGTCGATCCGGATGCGGGAAGGCTTGCGCTGCGCCATGCGCGCCGCGATAGGATGCGCGAACGGACCTTACCAGTGGGGAGTGGCTTTCATGCGCGTACTGAACAGGACGACGGTGTTGACGGGCCTCGCCCTGCTGGCCGCCTGCAACCGCTCGGACGAGCCGGCGGACGATGTCGCCAGCGCGCCCGAACCGGTTCTGACCACCGCCCCCACGCCGACCCGGGCGCCGGACGGCACCGCCTACGAAGCGGGATCGTGGCAGGTGAAGGAGGATGCCGGCGGTGCCATGGCTCTCTACGGAGAGGCGCAGACCGAAGCGCACCTGACGATTGCCTGCGACCGGGCGACGAACACCCTCACCCTCGCCTTGGCCTCCGACGCGAGCGCGCCAGAGGCCTGGCGCATCGACGCCGGACGCGAGGCGGCGCGCCTCGACATGGTACCGCGCGACGGCCAGCTTCCCGAACTCGAGGCCCGCCTGTCGCCTAGCGCGCCCGTCGTCCGCGCCATGACGATGCCGGGGCAGAGCATCGTGCTGACCGACCCCGCCGGACAAAAAAGCCAGTTCCCGACACATTCGGGCATTTCCCGCGTATTGGATGCATGTTCTTGAGCCAAACCCCCTTCCTCCGCCACGCCGCAAAACCGGTTCGCCTCACCTCGCTGGCCGTCATCGCCGGAACGCTGGCGCTGACAGGCTGCGTGCCGCCCGCGCCGGAGCCCACGCCTGCCCCGACCCCCGCGCCGACCGTCGCCCGGCCCGAAGCGGCACCGGTGCGCATTCCGACGCCGAGCTTCGACAACTGGATGGACTACCCCGCGACGCCGGGTGACTGGAGCTACGTCGCAGAACCCGGACAGACAATGGCGGTGTTCGGTACCGACCGATCGCCGGAGGGGATCGCGCTCATCATGGCATGCGACCTCGCGACACGGCGGGTCAGCATCGGCCGCAAGGGCAACGCCGCCGGTCAGGTCGACATGACGGTGCGCACGGAAACGCGCGATCAGGTGCTGACGGCGGGACCCGTGCAGAGCCGCGCACCGCTGCTGGTGGCGCAACTGGCCGCGAGCGATCCGCTGCTCGACGCCATCGCGTTTTCGAAGGGCCGCTTCGCGCTGGAGGTGACCGGCACCGACACGATCTACGTCCCAGCCTATCCGGAGATCACGCGGGTGGTTGAGGATTGCCGGGATCAGGGATGATCGCCGTTCGCTCCCGGTCAGGCGAGCACATGCGAGACACCGGTTGAAAAATCCCTTTTCCGCTCTTGAAAAGTAGGACGTCCCGATTCAAACATGCAGTCAAGGCCAGCGGTGAACGCGGGTCTTGGCCCGCCGATGAAACGCCCGGGTCTTGGCTTCAAAAGCGCGAAAGGAGGTGATCCGATGTCTCATGGTTCAGCAGGGAGGTCGGTGATGACCCTTGCGGAGCATATTCGGTAAGCTTTCCTTGCCGTATGGCTTTAGCAGAGGCGGTCCACTGACCGCTGACCATGCGAAGGGCGGTTCTCGCTAGGCGGGGCCGCCCTTCTCATTTTCGGGCCTGAGGGCACGATGCGGGACGACCCGACTGCGCCCTTGCCTCTCCCCCCGCCCCCGCCTAATCGGGCACGCCGAGGAGAGACACGACACATGACCGACGCGCCTGCAATCGACATCGCGCATCTGCCGCATCCCGCGCCCGTACCCGGCGCCACGCGGGAACAGGCGATTGCCGATCCGGGTTTCGGCACGGTCTTTACCGATCACATGATTTCGATCGACTGGGACGAAGGCGAAGGCTGGCACGGCGCGACACTCGGCCCGCGTGAACCGATCACGCTCGATCCCGCCGCCAGCGTGTTGCACTACGCGCAGGAAATCTTCGAAGGTCTGAAAGCCTATCGCCTGACCGACGGGACGATGGCGCTGTTCCGGCCCGATCAGAACGCCGCGCGTCTCAACCGCTCGGCCCGCCGCCTCGCCATGCCCGAACTGCCCGAGGATGTCTTCGTGGAAGCGGTCAGGCAGGTGGTACTGAAAGACTCCGACTGGTTTCCCAAGGTCGAGGGAGGCTCGCTCTACATCCGCCCGTTCATGTTCGCCAACGAGCATTTTCTGGGCGTGCGGCCGGCGAAGAAATACAAGTTCCTCGTCATCCTCAGCCCGGCGGGCAACTACTTCAAGTCCGGCGCACCGGCGGTGAGCGTATGGGTCAGCGAATACACCCGCGCCGCGCCCGGTGGAACCGGAGAGGCGAAGTGCGGAGGCAATTACGCTGCCAGCCTCGTGCCGACCGGAGAGGCCTTTGCGCAGGGACATGACCAGGTCGTCTTCCTCGACGCGGTAGAGCGCAAGTGGATCGAGGAACTGGGCGGGATGAACCTGTTCTTCGTATTCGACGACGGCACGCTCGTCACCCCGCCGCTGACCGGTACGATCCTGCCCGGCATCACCCGGGATTCGATCATCACCCTCGCGCGCGAAGAGGGGCTGGGAGTTCGCGAGGAGCGCTACAGCCTCGATTCCTGGAAAGAGGATGCGGCAAGCGGCCGGCTGACCGAGACCTTCGCTTGCGGTACGGCGGCGGTGGTGACCGCGGTTGGCAAGGTCGCGGGCCGCGATGGAAACTTCACCATCGGCTCGGGCGGACCGGGACAGCTTACCACGAAGCTGCGCGACAGGCTGGTCGGCATTCAGCGCGGCACGGTAGAAGACACGCATGGATGGGTCATGCGACTGGACTGAACGCGTAAGCGGAAAGGGAAATCACATGAAGAGATTGCTAACCGCGGGCCTTCTTGGCCTGACCGCCCTCACCCCCCTTTCCGCCCACGCGCAGGACTGGATCGAGCGCAGCAATGCCTATTCGGGCGAAGTGCTGGAGATGCAGGCCGAGTTCGCGCCGGAAAACGCCGCGCAGGTCGGGCTGGTCCAGTTCGACGGCGTTGCGACCGAATTGACCGCGGACCGCACGGCGCGCAGGCTGGCGGCGAACGAGGCGGAGATCGCCCGGTTGCAGACGGCGCTCGCCGGGGCCGAAGATGCCAATCTGCGACAGGATCTGGAAATCCTCATCGACTCGCTCGAGGACGAGAACGAGTATATCCGCACCGCCGACCGACTGTTGATCGACTGGACGGACGTACCGAACATGGTGTTCGGCAATATCGGGGCGCTGCTTGACGATCAGGTCGGCGCGGACCGACGGGGCAGCGCGGCTGACCTGCTGCGCGCCTATGCCGGTCTGGACGGCGGCGAGCCCCTGACCGCGCAGGCCAGGGCGCGTTTCGCAGACAGCATGGGTCCGGGCAAGGTCGGTCCCTACCGGCAACAGGTCGAGCAGGCGATCGACCGCGTGCCGCAACTGATCACCGGCATCCGCGACCTGTTCCAGCGCTACCAGATCGACGCGCCCGAAGCCCTCGATACGATCGAAACGCAACTGACCGACTACGCCGCCTGGGAGCGCAAGACGGTACTGCCTGCCGCGCGTGACGATTACCGCCTGCCGCCCGAACTCTACGCACTGAACCTGAAGCAGGTGGGCATCGACCTGCCGCCGCAGCAGCTGATCGCCCGCGCACGGCGCGGTTTCTACGAAACCCGTCAGCAGATGGAAGCGCTCGCCCCGCTGGTAGCGGCGAAATTCGGTTTCGAGGAAACGGACTATCCCAGCGTCATCGCACGGTTGAAAGCCGATCCCGTGCCGCAAAGCGAGCTGGAAGACTTCTACCGCGACGTCGGCCGGCAAATCGAGGAGATCGTCGCGCGCGAACATATCGTCACGCTGCCTGACTACCCTGTTTCCATGCGGTTGGGCACGGAAGCGGAGAACGCCGCCAGTCCGGCGCCGCATATGCGTCCGCCGCGGCTGATCGGAAATACCGGCGAACAGGGCACCTTCGTTCTGACAACGGGCGACCCCTCGGCCGGCCCGGGCGCGCGGTTCGATGATTTCAACTACCCCGCCGCTGCCTGGTTCGTAAGCGCGCACGAGGCACGGCCCGGTCACGAACTGCAATTCGCGCAGATGGTCGCGCGCGGCGTCAGCCAGGCGCGTATCCTCTACGCCTTCAACAGCGTGAACGTGGAAGGCTGGGCGCTCTATGCAGAGGCGGAAATCCTGCCCTTCCTGCCGATCGAAGGACAATTGACCGGCCTGCAGAGCCGTCTGCTGCGCGCCAGTCGCGCCATGCTCGATCCGATGCTCAATCTGGGTGAGATCGATGTCGATCGCGCGCGGGAGATCCTGTCTGAGGAAGCGCGGTTCTCGGATGCGGCGGTGAAACAGGAACTGGACCGGTACACCTTCCGGATGCCGGGACAGGCGGGAAGCTATTATTACGGATATTCGCAGCTCATCGACCTGCGGATCGCGACCGAACTGGCGCTGGGTGACGCGTTCGACCAGCAGGCGTTCAACGATTTCCTGGTCGGTCAGGGCGCCTTGCCCATAGAGTTGCTGACGGCTGCCGTGGAGGACGAATTCATCCCGGCGCAGCGCGCCGCTGCGGCGGGCGGATAACCGCGAGCGACGTTACCCTATTCGGCCGGGCGCAGCACCAGTTCGTCCAGCACCACATTGTCGTCGATGCGGTAGATGCGAACGCGCACCGGCCCGGCGGGTCGGTGTCCGAGCGGCTGGGCGAGCGTGACTTCGTTCGCTGTGACCGCCTCGGCCCATGCGGCGCGCGCGGGCGTATCGGTCACGCCGTTATTGGGCTCGAGCAGGAAGCGGCGTTCGATCACCGGCCCATCGTCGATCTGCAACCCCAACCGCAGCCCGTCGTCCCCTAGGGTGTCGAGCGTGGGCGCGAGATTGACGGCCAGCGTCCACTCCCCGGCACGCGGCACGTCGAGCGAATATTCGGCGAAGATCGCATCGGCGGGCGTGGTGGCGGGTCGCCCCTGCGGCAGAACGGCGAGCGCCGTGCCATGACTGCCGAGATGGGGAATGGCGTGCCAGGCGAGGTCTTCGTTCTTGGAAGAGCCGACGATGCTTGCGGCGGGCGTGACCAGCGAACCGGCTGCCGTCGCTCGCTCCGCGACATCCGGCTGCAGAGCGACCGGCCGGATGTTCGTGTCCGGATCGTCCCAGTCGGTATAGCCGATATGGGTCTGGCTCATCATGTGGTTCCACTTGCCATCAAGCAACCGGTGGTACCTGTTCGTCGCGGCCTCGTCGTTCAGCATGGCCCAACCGATTGCCTCATCGTCACCATCGGCGGCGGCGAGATACATCTGGTAGAGATTGGCCACCGCCAGCACGCGGTGCTCGACCAGTTCGTAGAATGCAGGCCGTGCCGCTTCTGCGATCCGGGGACGCAGGGCGATCACCCGGTCGCGAAGGGTAGCGAACGCGGCGGCGATCTGGCGAGATTCCGGATCGCGTAGCACCTCGGCACCGAGCAGTTCGGGCTTGCGGCGCGAAACCAGACGCGCGTATTCGCCAAGGATCTCGCCGATCTCGTCCGCATGTTCGGACCCGAATTGCTGGCGGGCCCATTCGCGGTCGTAGTCGGCCAGACGGTCGAGCGTCATGGCGGGCGGGTTCCAGGCCATTTCGAGAAAGAAATCGAGGGGAAGTTCGGCCGGCTTGATGTCGCCCACGTTGACGATCCACAGCTCGCGGGCGCCGCGCTGCCAGGCGAGGTCCATCTGCTGCCAGGTCTTGCCGTTCTGGATCGTGTCGATCCATTTGTAGCTGCGCGGTCCGCCGACATAGTCGAAATGATAATACACCCCGTATCCACCCTCGCGCGGCGCGGCGGCGGGATCGGGCAGGCGGCGGATCTGGCCCCAGTTGTCGTCGGAGAACAGCAAGGTGACGTCGGCTGGCACCTGCATCCCCTGATCGTAATAGTCCTGCACCTCCTTGTAGAGCGCCCACACCTGCGGCGTCTCGGCTGCGGGCCGGCCCGTGGTTTGCGCGATAATGGCGCGCTGGTCCGCCACCACCTGTTCGAGCAGCGGGATGGCGGTATCCTCGCTCATCGCTTCGTCGCCATCCCCGCGCATGCCGATCGTGACGACACCCGGCGCGCCGCTGTCGACGAACCGTTCCATCCCGGCGCGCCAGAAATCCTGCAGGGTGGCAGCGTTGGTGGCGTAATTCCATTCGCCCGACGCCTCGCCGGCTTCCTTCGCGCGCTCCCACTCGACATGCGCGCGTGTCAGCGGCTCATGGTGGCTCGTGCCCAGCACGACACCCATGTCGGCGGCCAGCGACAAGGTGGCCGGGTCGTCCTCCGCCAGCGACTTGCCCCACATGGCGGGCCACAGATAATTGCCTTTCAGGCGTAGCAGCAGATCAAAGACCCGTTCGTAAGCCGCGGCGTTGATGCCGCCGAACTGCTCGCGCGCCCAGTTGCCGAAGGCGGGGTCCTCGTCGTTGATGAAGAACCCGCGATAGCGCACTGCGGGGGCATCGCTGCGCGTTCCGGGTGCGAGGCGCACTGTCTCGCGCCGCGTTACCGGCACATCTGCCCACCAGTGCCAGGGGGATACGCCGATGCGTTCGGAAAGGTCGTAGAGACCGAACACCACGCCGCGCGGATCGTTGCCCGCAATCACCAGTGCGCTGTCGATGCCCGGAACGGGATCGTCCACGACCGTCTGGAGATAGCCTTCCCACCGGCCGCGTACCGAGGAAACGTCCAGCGCGCCGCGTGCGATCAATGCCGTGATGGCCGGACTGTCGAGCGTCCCGACGATTACCAGCGGCCCGCGCGCCGCGCCGGCCTCCTCGATGACGGTCCCGTCGGTCCCCGTCACGCGGCCCGTATCCCGCGCGAAGGCGGCGGCGGCGTGGCGGACCGGGGATGGCGCCTGCGCATCGACCAGGACGCGCGTGGGGGCAGCCCGCGTAGCAAGGACGAAGCCTGTATCCTCGCACGGGGTCAAGGCGTCTTCGCATGCCCAGGCGGGCCGCGCAATCACGGCCAGGAACAGCGCGAGCAACAGCGTACGCCAGGCGAAGCGGCAAGAATCCTCTCTCATCATGGTAGCGCTATCACGAAGCGGTGCCACTCGCCAGACCGTAGAGACTTGCGCTCCCGGTCAGAGGCCGATGCCGCGCACCGCTGCGATCATCTCCTCCCCGGTGGGGCTTTCCCCGAACCAGTACACCATGCGCCTCACCAGCGCTTCGTAATCGGCGGCGCGGTATTCGGGCGCGACCTGGCGAAGGTCCGCAATCGCCCTGCGCGCTTCCTGCTCGCGCCCGGCATTGGCCAGGGCCGCCGCCAGCGTCACGAGGTTGAGACTGTAGTGGGGGTTGCGCCGCTGTCCCTCCTCGTAGGCGGTTATCGCCTCTTCCACCCGCCCCAGCCGCAATTCGGCATGTCCGCGATAATGCGCCCACAACGCGAAGCGGGGGTGATGGGGCGCGCGTTCCTCCGCGGTACGGATCATCGCCACGCCATCCGCATCGCCGGTCAGCCAGCAGTGCTGCCATCCGAGCACCGCCAGGGTGTGCGGATTGTTCGGATCGCGTTCCACCGCTCGCGTCAGGAAGCGAACCGCACGACGGGCGTTGCCCATCATGCTGGCGGTGATACCCGCCGCGGCCAAGACCTCCGGATCGTCGGGCGAGAGAGCCAGCGCCTCGCCGAGATAGGACTTGGCGAGCGAGAAGGTTTCCGCCGGATTGTCGACGAAGCGGCTGGTGACGTTCTGCGTATGCTGTACCGCCAGCGCCGCGTGGACCGCGCCATCCGCGCGATCGCAATCGAGCGCGCGCTCGAGCAGGTCGACGATCTCCCCGGCTGTCTCGCGGTTGTAGTTCAATCGCAGCATTTCAGCCCGCTGGACGAGCTGGTAGGCGTTAAGCTGGAACGGCCGGCGACCCTTCAGCGCGACAGCGTGAGCGAGTTGCAGCGCGCTCGACAGCGAACTCGAAACGTCGAGCACGATGCGGTCCTGGACCGCGTAGAACTGCGCGAGCGGAGCGTCGAAGCGCTGCGCCCACAGTTGCGCATCGTCGGCACCGTCCATCAGCGCCGCGCGCAACTGGAAATTGTCGCCGTTGCGCGCGATCGAACCGGTGACCGCGTAACGGACCTGTAGCCGTTCCGTCAGATCGGGCAGGCGAACGTCCCCCTCGCCAACGGTCTGCACGGAAGAAAAAGCCGCCACGCGCAGGCGCGGCACGCGGCTCAGCAGCATCGTCAGGTCGCGGGTAATGCCATCGGCGAGGAAAGCGTCCGTCGGTGTCGCCGACATGCTTGCGAAGGGCAGTACGGCAACCGAATAATCAGTGACGAACGGGTGGACCAGCGCATCGGCAATGCTGGCCGTCGCGGGCGAAGCGGCCCGTCGCACCCGGACCGGCGCCTCCAGCGCATAACCGCGCTTCCAGACGGTGCGGATATAGTCGGTTGCGCTTTCGTCCTTGCGGAAGGTGCGGCGCAGCATCGCAATGGCGCGGGTTAGGCTTTCGTCGCCGCAGGGCCGGTCGAGCCAGACATGGTCGATGATCTCCTCCCGCGTGACGACCTCGCCGGCGCGCTGAACGAGGTAGCACAGAACATCCATGACGAGCGGCTCGATGCCGAATTCCGTACCGTCCAGCGTCACCGCGTTGCGCGCGGGATGCAGACGGAACGCCCCGACGGCGCAGTTGGAAAGGTCGAGCGAGCACGGGGGCGCGTCATGCGGGGGCGACAACGCTTCGCTGCGCCGAGGCCCGTGCATCATGAGGTGGCTGCCGGCATGGTGTCCCCCTTGCCGGCAAGTGTTAACCTTAATCAGGTTCGAGTCCATACCGCTTAAGGGTGACCGGCGTCGGGTCGCTAAGCGCCGGCCACCCCCGCTCCCGTCGGCCGGGTGCGATCAGTTCGCGTATTCGTATTTCCGCAACAGCTGGCTGAACATCACCGTGCGATACGTCGCTCTTTCGCCGGACTCGGCTTCAAGCTGGGCAAGATTGCGTTGCAGATATTCCTGCCGTTCGCGCATCTGCCGCATGGATTCCTCGGCGTTCGGCACGGTCTCGTACCGCGTGACGAGATACATGTCGGGTTCGCCTTGCCGCGGATATTCGTTGAACAGAACCTCGTATGACGAGATATATCCGCGCTCGACCGCGAAATCGAGTTCGCGGCGGTATTGTCCGGCCAGGTAGTTGACGTAATCGAGCGTATGGCCATCGGCGATCTCGATCCCCGCAACCTCGACATATTCGCCGGGCACCATCGGAATGTCCTGCGCGGCGACGGCACCGGGAACGGCCACCGAGAGCGCGATCGCGGCCACGGCACATCTGATCATCTTCATCGCTAATCCCCTATTCGCGCGGGACCAATCCCTCCCGCGGCCGTCTGCTTACGGGCTGCGAGAGGACCGAGTCCTGACGGGAACATGATGGAATTACGATGGCGCGTGCGGGCGGCGCGCCGCGGCGCGGCCCGGTCAGATGCTTTCGGGATAGATGGGGCGGATATCGACGGGGATGGAATCCATTCGCGCAATGGTGTTGCGGGCGTGGCTATCCAGCTTCGCGTAGCGATCGAAGAAAGCCTGCGTGCCGGCATAATCGCCCGTCGCCTGCAACATCAATTCGGTGCGCAGCAATGCCTCGATGCCGCTTTCCATCTTCGCCTCGTCCACGATGTAATGATCGCTCGCGGGATCGAAGCGAAACGCCCCGTGGTCAAGCAGAAAGCCGTATTGCGCCGCCGCACCCTTGCCGTGCGCTTCTTCGATACCAAACCGCATCGAGCGGAAGAGGCCGGTCATGTAGGTCGCCCACAGTTCGCTCTTTTCCGCCACGGGAAGCTCGCCGCGTTCCATCATGTAGAGGATGTTCCAGATCCCCATCACGTCGGCCTTGCTCTCTTCCAGTGCCGAATACTGGTCGCGCAATTCGGCCTGCACGGTGGTTTCGCCGCCGTTCTTCTGAATCGTGCCCGGCCCGAGCGAATGGGACAATTCGTGGAACAGGGTGTTCAGTTCCATGTAGCGGCGGCTGACGAGGCCGGCCTGATCGGGGGCGAGAACCAGCGTCGCCATCGGTTCGAGGATACGGTCGAACTTGGCGCCCAGCACGTTCGCGAGAATTACCTTCTTCGCCCCCTTGGCCTCGCGCACGCGCTCGTCATTGGGGAGGTTGAAGGCGATGGTCTGCACACCGGGCACGTTGTCGCCGCCGCCCTGCACCTGGTCGGCGACCGAGATCGGGCTTTCGAACCCGCGCGAGAAGTTCTTGTAGCGGTCCTCGATGGGCAGATTGCCCTCCATGTCGCGCAGATATCCGACATAGCGGCGCAGCGCGGCACTCTCTTCCGGATTGCGCAGCGTCACGAAACTCTCGAAGGCGGTCTTGGTGCCGTAGAGGCGGTCGGTATAGACTTCGTAGGGGCCGATCGCGACTTCGATGGGCGTGTCGGCCAGGTCCATCCAGGCCATCTCGCTTTCGAAATAATCGTCCGACAGGAAGGCATCGGCGCGCAGCGACAGGAAGCGCTTCAGGCTGGGATTGGTGGTGATCGCCGCCGCCTCTCGCAGCAATCGTGCGGCCGGACGCAGGAACTCGGCGTATTCCTGCGAATAGGGCACGGCGACAAGGCCTCCCTGCCCGTCGCGCCTTACGACGGTGTAGGGGCTCGTCAGCGCATCGCGCTGGCCGGGATGCGCTTCAAGATACGCGTCGAATTCGTCGCGCGTGAGGTCTGTCGGATAGAAGCCCGCGCCTTCGGGCATTTCGGTGTCGCCGTAGAAGGGGTGGAGTTCGTCCACCGCATCCCACGGGCCGAAATTGCGGTCGAACATGTCGAGCGTATCGGTATCGCCGCTCGCCGCGATCCGGGCGCGCATCTGCGGAAGGTCGCTGCCGCGTTGGCGCAGGTAGATGTCATTCATCAACTCGCTCGCCTGAATGAGCTTGTTGACCACTTGCCGCTCCTCCGGGCTGAGGAAGGAGGTATCGGGCGCAATCCGCACATCCGCGATCTTCGCGCGGCTCGCGAGCATGTCGTAACCTTCGGTGCCGGCGGTGGAGGCAACGCCCTGGTCCGCCGTCATCGGCGCGCAGGCCGACAGCAGCAGGGTCGCGGGAATGAGGGTGCGGACGATATGGCGCATGGACAATCCTGACGTTCGAAACAGGTGAAACCTGTTCGCCGGACTACGCGCCCAAGCCTGAACCCGCAACAAGCGAGATCGACAGCTTTCCGGTCAGCCGTCCGAATCGCGCCAGCGCCAGGCAGTCGGCGCGGCGTCGGCGACCATCGCACTGGCCGCATCCCAGGCGCTCGCCATGCTGCGTTCCGCCAGCGCGTTGACGAGCGGATCGCCGCCGTCCCGAACGGAGCCGATCACCCTGGCGGAATAGAGGAACACATCGCGCCTCGCTTCGCCCGTTTCGGGCACGTCGACACGGGCGCGCTGTACCGCGTCGGCAGAGGCCGCGACGGCGACGACGAGGCTTCCCGCAGGCACACCATCGAAACGATAACTGCCATCGGTAGCCGTGCGCGTCGTTCGATCGAGGTCGGGGAGCGAAACCGCCACGCCGCCCCGCGGCAACGCGTCCGCGCCGTATACCTTGCCCGCGACATCGCCGGCCTGCGCCGCACCGGCTACAGACATCGAGGCAAGAAGGGCGGCAGGCGCAAGCAACTTCATTGGGACAGGTCCGTCGATTCGCGAATGATGCGGACGATCCGCAAGCGATTGTCGGCCCCAAGCACCCTCTCGTTACATTTGTGTGACTCCATTCGCCCGGAACGGCGAAGCGTCAGGCGGCATCGGCGAGGAATTCCTCGGCTGCGGGGCTGTCTTCCAGCATGGCGATCAACCCGCGTTCCCAGCGATTGAGATATTGCGTCACGCGCGGGAGTCGCAGCGCCTCGCGCCAATCCTGTTGCTTGCCGACGAGGTCGATCACGGCGGGATGGACGTAGCTTCGCCGGGTGACGGCAGGCGTGTTGCCGAGATAATCGGCAACCTTTTCCAGCACCGCCTTCAAAGTCAGCGTCTCGCGCGCCTCCCCCAGCGTGCGGAAGGCCATGACGCTGGCGTGCCAAGTGCGAAAGTTCTTGGCTGTGAAATGATCGCCCATCGTCTCGCACAGATAGGCGTTGACGTTGGAGGAACTGACGTCCTGCGCGATGCCACCCTCGTCAATCCACTGGAACAGGTGCTGGCCCGGCAGATCCTGCATCTTCTTCACGCATGTTGCCAAAGCACTGTCGGACAGGACGACCTCGCGCTGTTTTCCGCCCTTCCCGACATAGCGCAGGCATAGCGTCGTGCCGGTCAGTTCTGCATGGCGGCGTTGCAGCGTCGTGGCGCCGAAGCTCCGGTTGGATTTCGCATAGCTGGTATTGCCGACCCTGATCGCGCCGAGATCGAGCAGGCGCACGACGCTGGCGATGGCCCGTTCGCGCGTTGGCCTGGTTGATCGCATGTCCTGTTCCACACGCTTGCGAACGAGCGGCAGCAGCTTGCCGAAAACGAGGCAGGCGTCGAACTTCTCGCTTTCGCGCGCGGCGCGGAATTGCGGGTGATACCGATACTGCTTGCGTCCGCGACCATCGACGCCGGTGGCCAGGATATGCCCGTTGGGCGCGGGGCAGAACCATGCGTCTGTATAGGCGGGCGGCAAGGCGATCGCGTTCAGCCGCTTCCTTTCCGCTTGGTCGGTGATGAGCTTGCCTTGCGGATCGTAATAGGCCCACCCCCTGCCGGCACCCTTGCGGGTAATGCCGGGAAGATCGTCATCGACGTAGATCAGCTGCGAAGGGCGGGTGGCCATGATGGGCGGTAACGGCCTGATATGCCACGCGGTTCCGCTCATGGACGAAAGGCGGTGCCATCCCGATACTTGCCGCGCGGGGACAGCATCGCCATGTCCGCGTCCCGTACGAAGCGTCACGAGAAAGACCCCCGCAATGGCCGACATCACCTATACCCCGCCCGAAATCTGGACCCAGGACGAGGCGAATGGGGGCCAGTTTGCCAGCATCAACCGGCCCACCGCCGGATCGCGGCACGAAAAGGAATTGCCGGTCGGGCAGCACCCGTTCCAGCTCTATTCGCTCGCCACTCCCAATGGGCAGAAGGCCTCGATCATGTTCGAGGAACTGCTCGAGGCGGGCCACGAGGGGGCCGAATACGACGCGTGGATGATCGACATCGGCGAAGCCGATCAGTTCGGATCGGGCTTCGTCGCCATCAATCCCAACTCCAAGATCCCTGCCTTGGTCGACCGGTCGGGGGAGACCGAATTCCGTGTCTTCGAAAGCGGGGCCATCCTGCTGCACCTGGCGGAAACTTTCGATGCCCTGCTCCCGAGCGATCGGTCCGCACGCGCCGAAACACTGAGCTGGTTGATGTGGCAAATCGGCGGCGCCCCTTTCATCGGCGGCGGTTTTGGCCATTTCTACAACTACGCGCCGCATCCGATGAAATATCCGATCGACCGCTACGCCATGGAAACCAAGCGACAGTTTTCCGTCGCCGACATGCAGCTGGCCAGGACGCGGTATCTGGCTGGCGATGAATACACCATCGCCGACATCGCCGCCTATCCGTGGCTTTCCGCGCTCTGGCATGGCGCCTACAAGGGGTCGGACAGGTTCCTGCAACTTCGCGAGAACGAGAATGTCGGTCGCTGGATCGAGGAGATCGATGCCCGCCCGGCCGTCATCCGCGGGCGGCTGGTCAATTCGAAGACCATGAGGGAACGCCATTCGCCGGCCGATTTCGACCGGGTCGAGGATCGCACGCTGTTCGATCCCGTCCGCAAGCGGGTCGACGCCTGAACGGGTATAGGTGCGACTTGCGCGGCGGGCGCTGGTCGTTATACGAGCGCGCACCTGCTGGGGTGTAGCCAAGTGGTAAGGCACCGGTTTTTGGTACCGGCATTCGCAGGTTCGATCCCTGCCACCCCAGCCAGGCGGCCCGCTTGCCCCGTCAGGCTTCCTCGACCCAGTCGGACGCGATCGTGCGCGTGGCGAGCAGCATCAGCCCGCCGGCAACGAGATAGGCCGGCAGCGCCCACTGGATCGACATGCGCAGCGATTCGTCGCCATAGATCGGTCCGAGCAGGTCCGAGAGCGCGCCCAGCGCGTAAATGCCGCCGCCGAGGCCGATGAGGTTATTGATGAGCAGGAACAGGGCCGAAGCCGTTGCGCGCGCCTGCGGTTCGACCAGATGCTGCACCGCCGTCAGAACCGGACCGAACCAGACGTAGTTGAGGCCCTGCGGTATCAGGAACAGGACGAAGGCGAGCAGCACGCTGTCGGTCGTCACTCCGAGGAACATCAGCGGCGTGCCGACGAAGAAGGCGATCGCCGGCAGGCGCGGATACCATGCCTTGCGCGCACCCATGCGATCACCCAGCGCGCCCCCCGCCAGCATCCCCGTGACCCCGCCGATCAGTAACACCCCGCCCATGAACAGCGATGCGTCGATCAGCGACAGACCGAAGGAGCGCAGCAGGAAACTCGGCATCCAGAAACCGATGCCGTAGCCGAGCGCGGAACTCGTCGCCGCACCGAAAGCCATGAACCCGAAGGACGGTTTGGCCGCGAGAATCCGCGCGACCGCGGCGATGGACTGTCCGCTTCTGCCCGCAGTATCGGCGTCATCGGTCCGGGGGACGTCCTTTACCGTCATGCGGAACAGCGGCGCGATCAGAAGTCCCGCTCCGCCCATCACGAAGAAGGCAACGCGCCAGTCGATGGTGGAAGCGATGTATCCGCCGCCCAGAACGCCGATGGCCGAACCAACGGGTACGCCGAGCGAGTATATCGCCAGCGCGATGGAGCGACGGCGCGGAGGGAAATAGTCGGCGATCATGGCGTAGCTCGGGGCGACGCCGCCCGCCTCCCCCACGCCGACGCCGACGCGGGCGAGGAAGATCTGCCAGAAATTCTGGGCCACTCCGCAAAGCGCGGTGAACGCACTCCAGAACAGCAGACTCACGGTGATGACCGCGCTGCGGCTGGTTCGATCGGCGAGCGCGGACAGCGGCACGGCCAGCGTCGAATAGAGCACCGCGAAAGCCAGTCCTCCCAGCAGACCCATCTCGCTGTCCGACAGGCCGAGATCGGCCTGGATCGGGGCCGCGAGGATCGACAGCATCATGCGGTCGAGAAAATTGAAGATGTAGACCAGCAGCAGCATGGCCAGCACGAGGTGGGCGTTGGCCGGCAAGGCGCGCACCGGCTGGGCGGAAGGCCGCGCGGCGGCGGTGGCGTCGATCATCGTCCTCTCCCCGCGGGCGCGGCGATTGCCGCTGTCGCTGAAAGCACGGTATGCACGAACGCGGCAGCGGGGCAAGCCTTCCGCGCCCGATCGAAAGAAAGGTCGCCCCATCGCCGTCGCGCTTCCGGGCGGGATACGGGCCGACAGGCGGCGCGGGATATCTGCCGTGTCAGCGGAAGGGTGGTTCCTCCGCCCACGGAAACACGTCCGGCATGTCCGTGGAGACGCGGTTCGGATAGTCGGCGTCGCGCTTCTCGCGGAAGGCGAGGATGCCTTCGCGGGCATCCTGCGCGCGGCCGCGCGCGGCGAACACACGGCTGTCGACGCGGTGCATGTCCATCGGGTGGTTCATGGTCAGCCCCTGCCACAGCATCTGCCGCGACAGCGCCACTGACACCGGGGCAGAGGAGGCGGTCATTTCCAGCGCCTTCTCCTTTGCCGCGTCGAGCAGAGCATCTGCCGGATGGAGGGACTGCACCAATCCGGCGGCAAGCGCCTCCTCCGCGCCGAACACGCGGCCCGAATAGGTCCAGTCGAGCGCCCGGGACATGCCGACCAGACGAGGCAGGAACCAGGCCGAGCAGGCCTCGGGCGTCACACCGCGCCGCGAAAACACGAAGCCGTAGCGCGAATCCTGCGCCCCCATCCGCCAGTCCATCGGCAGTTGCATCGTCGCGCCGATGCCCACCGCCGCCCCGTTCGATGCGGCAAGCACCGGCTTCAGACTGCGGAAGATGCGCAGCGTCACGACGCCGCCGCTGTCGCGATGCACCCCGCCCTCATGCGGGCCGCCCATCTCGGACGCGCGCGCGTCGTAGTCGAAGGTCTCGCCCCCTGCGCCCAGATCGGCGCCGGCGCAGAAGGCGCGGCCGGAACCGGTGAGGATAACGGCGCGAACCGCGTCATCTTCATCGGTCCGGTCGAACAGCGCGAGCAGGTCGGCGACCATTGCCGGGTTGAAGGTGTTCATCTGGTCGGGCCGGTTGAAGGTCGCGACCGCCAGCCCGTCGGCAATTTCCAGATCGAGTGTCTCGAAGTCAGCCATTCCTGTCCTTTCCATATAGATCCCGGGCCTCCTGGTCATAGGCCGGATAACTCGCCTTCAGGGTTGCAACATTGAGCAGCATGACCGCGACCGTCTCCGCCTCGCCGGCGCGGTGGATGCGACTCTCGATCCAGAGCGACTCGGTCCTGCGACTGCCGCTGCGCGCGATGACCTCGCGCTCGATCTCGTAGCGTTGCCCGACAGCCAGCGGACCGTCGATCAGGCGGATTTCCTGGTCTGCGAACAGGCCCACGCTGGGACGGCGCACCGCGAAGGGTTCGACGTCCGCCTTGGCGTTGGCGAGGACGGAGATCATCTCGAACGGCAATTCGCGCTCGAACCGCTCGGCGTACTCGGTAATGACGGCGAGCTTGTCGGCCAGGCTGAACGGGTAGAGCGCGCCCATCGGGGTATCGCGGTCCATCGTGACCGGAACGCGCGCCGTGCGCGCGCCCACCGGCACGTCGCGCATCAGCACCGGCTCCTCGAGCGGATCAAGTCCGCCGAGGCGCTGACGCAGGGCGCCACGCGGCGCATCGCGGCCCACCGACGCCGACCCGGTCAGCACTTGCGTGCCGTCCTCCTTTTCCATGTGCAAGAGGGCGAAATCGTCTCGGGCGGGATCGGGCGTCGCGATGGCGCGCACGGCCTCGCCTTCGAAGACCGGAGCGCGGTAATGCGCGGAAATGCAGCCGGTTTTGCGCCATTCCTCTCCCCACAAAACCTCGGCCAGCGGTTCGAACTGGGAAAAATGGGTCGGTCCCTCGATGGTGCCGCCGGAAAAGCCGAGCTTTCGCGCCGTGTTGTCGTCGTGAATCGACGCCTCTCCCGAAACCGATTGCCGATCGAGCATCTGCCGCGGGCGACGCCACGGGCCGACGAGGCTGGTTCCGTCGCGGGTGATGGGGGTATCGAAACCGGTCATGCGCGCGCTCCTTCGGCCTACTCGCCGACCGTGACGACGACCTTGCCCACCGCCTTGCGCTCGGCCAGCCAGCGGATCGCCTCTCCACCTTCGGCGAGGGGCCAGGTGCGGTCGATACGCGGAGTGATCGTGCCGCCCTCCCACCACCGCATCAGTTGCTCGACATGGGCGGCATTGGCGGCCGGATCGCGCATCACGAACCCGCCCCAGAACACCCCGCGCACGTCGCAGCTCTTGAGCAGCGTCAAATTGAGCGGAAGCCGGGGGATGCCGGCCGGGAAACCGACCACGAGATAGCGCCCCTCCCAACCGATGGATCGCAGCGCCGGTTCGCAGTAATCGCCGCCGACCGGATCGTAGATGACGTCCGCCCCGCCCTTGCCGACCGCCGCCTTGAACTCGTCTGACAACGCCTTCGACTGGTCCTTGTCGAACGGCGCGCGCGGATAGATCAGCGTCTCGTCCGCGCCCGCCTCGCGCGCGGCCTTCGCCTTGTCCCCGGTGGAAACCGCGGCGACGACGCGCGCGCCCAGCGCCTTGCCGATCTCGACCGCGGCCAGCCCCACGCCGCCCGCCGCGCCCAGGACCAGCAGCGTCTGCCCCTCGCCCAGCTCGCCCCGGTCGACGAGCGCGTGGATGGTGGTGGCGTAGGTCATCAGCAGCGCGGCACCTTCCACCGGATCACGGCCCTCGGGCAGCCGGAAGGCGCGCTGCGCATCCACCACGATCCGTTCCGCCAGTCCGCCGAAGCCGGTCACGGCGATCAGCCGGTCGCCCTCGCTCCAGCCGGTCACGCCCTCTCCTGTCTGGACGACCTCGCCGGCGATCTCCGCGCCGGGCGCGAAGGGGCGCGGCGGCTTCACCTGATACTTGTCCTCGATGATGAGCACGTCGGGATAGTTGATCGCGCAGGCGAGGACGCGAACCGCCAGCTGCCCCCGGCCCGGCGATGGCGCATCGGTCTCGGTCAGTTCGAGCGTTTCGGGACCGCCCGGGGCGGTCGACAGAAGGGCTTTCATTCAGGCGGTCTCCGATAGTGGCGAAAGGGGCGGTTCGAGGAGCAGGCGGGTCAGGTTTTCCCGCATGGCATCGGTGACGCCAATAGCCTCCAGATATTCGTCCAGCCCGCCATGCGCACGCTCGATCCCGGCAAAGGCGCTTTCGAGAAATTCGGGCCGCGCGGACAGCATGACCGCGATCATCTCTTCGGGAAATTCCGACTGCATCGTGCCCTGCGCCCGCTCGCCGCCCCGTCTCCCCGTGAAGATCGAGCGGGCCATGTCGTCAGCGCTGGCGACGATGCGATCGGTCATCGCGTAATCGTCCAGGATCGTCTCGCGCGGGACGCCAAGGGCCGCCAGCACCAGTGCCGCGGCCATCCCGGTCCGGTCCTTTCCCGCCGAACAGTGAATGACGCACGGCACCGCCCCCGCCGCAATCCGGGTGATGATCGCCCCGAAGGCATGGCCCAGCGTCAGCGGCAGTTCGCCGTAGAAATCCAGCATCAGCGCGCGCGCGCCCGCTGCCGTCTGCGGATAGTCGCGCGCCATGTCGACAAGGCGGCGCTTGTGGCCCGGCGGCCAGCTATGCGCGGTCAGATGCTCGCCGGTCCATGCGGTCGGATCGGCTTCGCGTTCGCGCACGCTTCTCAGATCGAATATCGTGGTGATGCCGCGCGCGTCAAGCGCCGCGATATCCCGCGGGGTCAGGTGCGACAGGCGGTTGGCGCGGTAGAGCCGGCCTGTCGCCACGCGCCGGCCGCCTTGTGTCCGGTAACCGCCGAAATCACGGAAATTGCCCGCCCCTTCCAGCGTCACGATGCGCAGCCTGTCTTCGTCGCGAAGTGTCATTCCGGTCCCTCGCATCCCGCTTTTCGAACGACAGGTCAAGCGCGCGTCCCTTCTGGGCAGCGCAGTATTCGAACGATCGGTGTGGCTAGGCCATGATCTCGTCGGGGTCGGCGAAAAGTCCGCGCGTCAGGCAGGAGGCGTAGAGTCGAACCGCTCGCTCACGCTCCATCCCGCTCGCCCACTTGCGCAGATCGTAGGCGGAATTGAGCATGGCGGTGATTGTCTGGCTGGCAATGTTGGGATCGACCAGCCGGATGGTACCCTCGCGCGCGCCTTCCACAAGCGTTCCGCCATAACGCAGCGCAGTCCGGTCGGATCGTGCCACCACTTCGGCGCGAACCGCCTGCGGCAATGCCTGCAACGCGGAAGAACGGGTGAGCGGCGAAGTCGCTTCGAACTGCAGGTTCATCAGGTAGGCCATCGTCGCGACGAGGTGCTCCCACTGGTTTCGCCCCGCCTCGGCCGCCGCGCGCTGCACCGCCGAGATGCGGCGGAAGCTGCGGCGAAAGCATTCGAGAACCAGATCGTCCTTGGCGTCGAGATGGTGGTAGAAACTGCCCTTGGTGACCTTCAGTTCGTCGACGATGCGCAGGACGGAAGCCCCGCGATAACCGCTTTCATTGATGAGCCGGGTCGCAACGCCCAGGAAATTGGGCGGACCCGGATCATCCCCGCCCATGGGCTCGCCATCGGCGTCGTCCGGCAGGCCGACCGGATCCCAGGTCGCGCCGGCAGGGGCGATCCCGGCCTCGAACAGGTCGAACAGGCTCTCGTGAACGCGCGCGAACTCGTCGATCGGGTATCGGCTGATCCAGACAGGCAGCCAGTAGATCGTCTCCTGCAACAGATGCGTCCGCGCCGTCATCAGCGGTTTGTGCCGGTCGGGGAAATCGCCGAACAGCTCCCGCGTGGCGCGAAACAGCCCGACATACTGGCGCAGCAGCGGCTCGCGAATGGCGTCGTCGAGCGTGCGGACTTCCGACAGGGTCGCGATGGGCACGCCGGTTCCGCGAATGACGTCGGCCCGCAACGCGACATGCAGTTCGAGCAGCCGCCGCACCCGCTCCCGCGGGGTTGCCTCGCTCGCGGCTTCCTCCACCATGTCCTGCAGCCGTTCGATCGCGCGCTCGAACACGGCGGCGGCCAGCACGTCCTTGCGCGGGAAATAATAGGTGACGCTGGTGGTGCTGAGTTCCACGGCCTGCGACACGGCCTGCAGGGTCGTGCCCTTGGCTCCGCGATCGTTGATGAGTTCGGTCGCCGCGTCCAGCAGCGCGTCGCGCTTACGCTCGTACCGCATGCGCCGTGCCGGCTTTTCCGACTTCTCCGGAACGCTCCCTGGTAGGTCGATCATCCGCCACCCATGCCCCAAAGCGCCCGCCTCGCCAAGGATGTTTCGGGTTGTGCGTCGCGGAGTTTTGAAACTATGGTATCCAACATCAGGCCGGAGAAACCCATGACGAATGCCCCCAGCACCGGACCTTTCGCCGATCTCGATGGCGAGCGGCTGAGCGCTTGGCTGGGACGAAACATGGACGTTGCCGGCCAAGACCTGTCCCTCATCAAATTCCCCGGCGGACAGTCCAATCCGACCTATCGCATGAGGCTGGACGGCCGCTATTACGTCCTTCGGCGCAAGCCCTTCGGTCCGATTCTGCCGTCGGCCCACGCGGTCGAGCGCGAATATCGCCTGATCGACGCCCTCCATCCGCTGGGGCTGCCGGTCGCAAGGCCGTTCGCCCTGTGCGAAGACGACGCGATCATCGGCGCTCCGTTCTACGTCATGGACATTGTCGAGGGGCGCACCTTCTGGGACGGAGCCCTGCCGGATTGCGACGCCGCCGAACGCCGCGCGATCTACCTGGCGATGGTCGATGCCCTGGCCGACCTTCATTCGGTCGATCCGGACCAGGCGGGTCTTTCGGACTACGGGGCCCCGGGCAATTATTTCGAGCGTCAGGTCGGCCGCTGGACGAAGCAGTATCGCGCCTCGCAGACCGACGACCTGCCGGCGGTAGAGGAATTGATCGAATGGTTGCCGGCGACCCTCCCCGAACAGGAGCGGGTGGCGATAATCCACGGCGACTACCGCATCGACAACCTTATCTTCGCACCCCGCGCGCCGCAGGTTCGCGCCATTCTCGACTGGGAGCTCTCTACGCTCGGCGATCCGCTGGCGGACTTCACCTACCTGGCGATGAACTGGGCGCTTCCTCGCACCGGCGCGAACGCGCAACTGGGCGGGCTGGACCTGCATGATCTGGGCATCCCTACGCTGGAGGAGATCACGCAGCGCTACTGCACGGCGACGGGCCGCGACGCAGTGCCCGGGATGAACTGGTATTTCGCCTACAACCTGTTCCGTCTCGTCGGCATCCTTCAGGGCATCAAGAAGCGGATCATCGACGGCAACGCTTCGAGCAAGGATGCCAAGGCCAAGGCCGCCATGGTCGAACCGCTTGCACGGCAGGCGCTGGTTTTCGCACGGCAGGCCGGCGCCTGACGCGCGTGGCCCCTTCATTCCAGGGAGTATCACCGCAATGTCGCTATTCGATTGCACGGGCAAAATTGCCGTTATCACCGGATCCTCGCGCGGAATAGGGCGCGCCATCGCGGAGGAACTGGCGGATCATGGCGCGCGCGTCGTCATCTCCAGCCGCAAGCAGGATTCCTGCGAAGAGGTGGCCGCAGCGATCAACGCGAAGCACGGTGACAGCCGTGCCGTCGCCATCGCGGCCAGCATCTCGGACAAGGCCGCGCTGGAAAACCTCGTCGACGAAACCCACCGGCAACTGGGACCGATCGGCATCCTCATCTGCAATGCGGCCAGCAACCCCTATTACGGATCGATGGACGGCATCAGCGACGAGCAGTTCCGCAAGATCCTCGACAACAACGTGCTGTCCAATCACTGGCTGGTGCAGCTTGCCCTGCCCGACATGCGCAAGGCCGGCGGCGGGGCGATCGTCGTCGTCTCCAGCATCGGCGGTCTGAAGGGATCGGCGACGATCGGCGCCTATAACATCTCCAAGGCCGCCGATTTCCAGCTGGTGCGCAACTATGCGATCGAGGCGGGCAAGGACAACATCCGCATCAACGCCATCGCCCCCGGCGTGGTCAAGACCGACTTTGCCCGGGCGCTGTGGGAAGACCCGAAGATGCACGACCGGACGGCGGCCATGACGCCGCTCAAGCGGCTTGGCGAACCGCGCGACATCGCCGGGGCCGCCGTCTATCTCGCCAGCGAGGCGGGTGCCTGGATGACGGGCCAGATGATGGTGATCGACGGCGGCGTCACCATCGGCGTCGGCCTGTGAGCGGGCAGCTCGCCAGCAAGGTCGCCATCGTCACGGGCGCGGCATCCGGGATCGGGCGGGCGAGCGCCCTGCTGTTCGCGCGGGAGGGGGCGAAAACCATCGTGTTCGACCGGGAGCAGGACGTGTCCGGCACGGCGGACGCCATCCGCGATGCCGGCGGACAAAGCGTGGCGGTGACGGGCGACGCGGGGGAAGAGGCGGATATCGCCGCGCTGATCGACCGCGCGCAGGACGAGTTCGGTGCGCTCCACGTGCTCTTCGCCAATGCCGGCATCACCGGAAACGCGCGCGGCGGCTTCTTCGACAGCGATGCGGCCAACTGGATGGAAGTGCTGCGCGTCAATCTGATCGGTCCGTTCCTGGCCGTGAAGCACGGCGCGCCCGCGATAGAGCGGTCGGGCGGCGGAGCGATCGTCTGCACCGCGTCCGTCGCCGGATTGCGGTCGGGCGCCGGACCCGCGCCCTATTCCGCTTCCAAGGCGGGCGTGGTCAACCTCGTGCAGACGGCGGCGCAGCAGCTTGCCGGCACGGGCGTGAGGGTCAACGGCATCGCTCCGGGCCTGATCGAGACCGGCATGACCCGCCCCCTCTACGACAATGCTCGCGCCAAGGGGCTGGAGGACCGGATCGGCGCGCTCAATCCGATGGGCCGCGGCGGCGAACCGGAAGAGATCGCCGCCACCGCGCTGTTCCTCGCCTCCGACGCGGCGAGCTACATCAACGGCCAGACCATCCCCGTCGACGGCGGCCTGTCAACGTCGCACCCTGTCAACCGGCCTCCCGGCGAGCCGCGTCGGTAACGCTTAGCATGCGTCTTGTCTGAAAAACCGGTATGCAATAGAGCTACCCGCAACGGAGTCGCGCAAGGCGCCGGTCGGCGCGGTTGCGACCAACACCATCAACGGGAGCGAGCATGTCGAAAGTCACCACCCGGCGCGAGGGAGACGTTCTCGTCGTCTCCCTGGACAATCCGCCAGTCAACGCCTTTTCCGCCGAGGTGCGCCAGCAAATGGCCGCCGCCATCGAGGAAGCGGGGGAGAGCGACGAAATTCGCGCCGTGGTGATCAGGGCCGAAGGCCGGATGTTTTCCGGAGGCGCGGACATCACCGAATTCAACTCTGCCCCCGTCGATCCTTCCCTCCCCGATCTGATCGACAGTATAGAGACGCTCGCGAAGCCGGTCGTCATCGCGTTGAACGGCACGGCGCTGGGCGGCGGGTGCGAGATTGCGCTGGGGTGCCATTACCGGATTGCTGTGCCCTCGGCCAAGATCGGACTGCCCGAGGTGAAAATCGGTATCCTGCCCGGTGCCGGCGGCACGCAGCGCCTGCCCCGCGTCGTCGGGGTCGAACAGGCGCTACCGATCATCGTTACCGGCAACCCGATCTCCGCGAAGAAGGCGGAAAGCATCGGCCTGGTAGATCGCGTCGTCGAACCAGAGAAGCTGCGTGAGGAGGCCATAGCCTTCGCCCGGGAGGTAGCCGAACGCGACGAACACCCCGTTTCCAGTCGCCGGACGGACAAGATTTCCGATACCGATCCTGACGTATTCGACGATTTTCGCGAAAAGCACGCGCGTCGTCTGAGGGGCCAGGAAGCGCCTGAAAAGTGCATCCAGGCGGTAAAGCTGGCGACCGAGCTTCCCTACGAGGAAGGCATCGCGAAGGAGCGCGAATTCTTCATCGAACTGGTTTCCGGCACCCAGTCGAAAGCGTTGCGCCACGTGTTCTTCGCAGAACGGCAGGCGGGCAAGATCGATGGTCTGGCCAAGGACGTGCGGCCTCTACCGGTGCGCAAGGTCGGGATTATCGGCGCGGGTACGATGGGTGGCGGGATCGCCATGAACTTCCTGTCCGCCGGCTACGACGTCACCATCGTCGAACGGAAACAGGATGCGCTCGACCGGGGCGTCGGCATCATTCGCAAGAATTACGACGCGACCGCGCGAAAGGGGCGCATGACTACCGAGCAGGTGGACGCGGCGATGGGCCATCTGACGACCTCGCTCGACTATCGGGACTTCGCCGATTGCGACCTCGTGATCGAGGCCGTCTTCGAACTGATGGAGATCAAGAAGGAAGTGTTCGGCAGGCTCGATGAGATCTGCAAGCCCGATGCGATCATGGCTTCGAACACCAGCTATCTCGACGTGAACGAAATCGCTGCCTGCACATCGCGGCCGGAAAACGTGCTCGGCCTGCACTTCTTCTCTCCCGCCAATATCATGCGTTTGCTGGAGGTCGTTCGCGGCGACAAGACCAGCCCGCAAGTCCTGGTGACGGCGATGGATCTTGCCAAGAAGATCGGCAAGGTAGCGGTGGTGTCAGGCGTGTGCCACGGTTTCATCGGCAACCGCATGCTCGCCGTGCGGCAGGAACAGGCCAACGCCATGTTGATGGAGGGCGCCCTGCCCGACCAGATCGACCGCGTATTGCTCGAATTCGGCTTTCCGATGGGACCGTTCCAGATGGCTGATCTCGCCGGACTGGACCTTGGATGGAAAGAGGACGAATCCGACAGTTCCACCATTCGCGACGTGCTCTGCGAACGTGGTCGGCGTGGGCAGAAAACCGGCAAGGGGTTCTACGATTATGACGAGAATCGGCGGCGAGCTCCGTCGGAAGAAGTAAACGAGGTCATTCGCGACTTCGCCTCCAGATCCGGCAAGGAACAGCGCGATATTTCTGAAGAGGAAATTCGCGAACGGTTGCTCTACCCGATGGTGAACGAAGGGGCGCTGATCCTCGAGGAAGGCATCGCCCAGCGCGCGGGCGACATCGATACCGTATGGGTCAACGGCTATGGCTGGCCTCCTTACACCGGCGGTCCGATGTTCTGGGCCGATACCATCGGACTGGACAGGATCCTGGCCGGTCTCGAGCGTTACGAAGGGACGATGGAAGATCGCGAAATCAGCACTTTGCTGCGCGAAAAGGCTGCGAAGGGCGAAGGCTTCAATGACTGAGTCCGCCGCGCTGGAAGACTTCCGCCGGGATGCAAGCGCATGGCTTGAAGCCAATTGCCCGCCAGAAATGCGCAAGCCCATGCGCAGTGAGGACGACATTTGCTGGGGGGGGGCGAAACTTCTCTTTCAGCAGCGACGCGCAGAAGCGATGGCTGGAGTTCATGGCAGAGCGGGGCTGGACGGTCCCCGACTGGCCGGAGGAATATGGCGGCGGCGGCCTTTCGCCTGCGCAAGCCAAAGTGCTGAAGCAGGAAATGGCGGCGCTCGGTTGCCGTGTTCCGTTGCAAAGCTTCGGCATATCCATGCTTGGCCCGGCGCTGCTGAAATACGGGACCGAAGAACAGAAGCGCGAACATCTGAGCAAAATCGCCCGCGGAGAAATTCGCTGGTGTCAGGGATATTCCGAACCCAATGCCGGCTCCGACCTTGCCAGCCTGCAAACCCGGGCCGAGGACAAGGGCGACCATTTTCTTGTCAACGGACAGAAGGTGTGGACCAGTTATGCCGATCAGGCGGACTGGATTTTCTGTCTCGTCCGCACCGATCCGGAACGCAAGCAGGGCGGCATTTCCTTCCTTCTGTTCGACATGGAATCGGATGGCGTCTCGACCAGGCCCATCCGTCTCATCAGCGGTGCCTCGCCGTTCTGCGAAACCTTTTTCGACGACGTGAAAGTGCCCAGGGATCAGGTTCTGGGCGAGATCAATGACGGGTGGAGCGTTGCGAAGTACCTCCTCGGTCACGAGCGCGAGATGATTTCGGGGATGGGCGGACGCGGGCTCGGACCGTCGCTGTCCGACTACGCGCTGCAGAAGACAGGCGTGGACGAACAGGGGCGGCTCGACGATCCTGTGCTGCGCGGCCGGATCGCGATGCACGAGGTTCGCGCCCACGCTTTTGCCGCGATGAGCGAGCGTTTCATCGACCAGCTCAAGGCGGGAAAGATTCATCCCGCGCAGCCTTCCATGATGAAATATGCCGGTACGGAACTGAACAAGGATCGCCATGAATTGCTGATGGCGGTGGGTGGCAGCGATGCGCTGGAGTGGGACAGCGCGGCGAGTGGCGGCGGCAAGGCCGCGCGGGCCTGGCTGCGAACGAAGGCGAACTCGATCGAGGGCGGCACGTCTGAAATCCAGCTCAATATCATCGCCAAGCGCATCCTCGAATTGCCGGAGGTCTGAGATGCCGCTCTTCCTGGACGACGATCAGGAAACGCTGGTCGACACCGTTCGCCCGTTCATGGCAGAGCAGGCTCCGGTCTCGCACCTACGCAGGCTTCGCGATGCCGACGATCCGGCTGGATTCAGCCGCGACCTGTGGCGCCAGTTCGGCGAAATGGGTTTTACCGGCGTACTTGTCGACGAGGCCGATGGCGGGCTTGGGCTGGGGCATGTCGAAGCCGGCATCGTGCTGGAAGAAATCGGTCGCAATCTCACCCCCTCGCCCTTCATCGGCACGGCGATCGGCGCGGTGGAGGCGCTGCGTCATGGCGACAGCGGTCTGAAGCAGGCGTGGCTTCCGGGAATCGTCGCTGGAACCAGCGTCGCCGCCCTGGCGTTCGACGAAGCCGCTCGGCACCGTCCGCAATCCGTGGCGCTGCGGGCAGAGCGGCATGGCAACGGTTTCCGCCTGTCGGGCACCAAGCAATTCGTCCCCTTTGGCCAGGAGGCGGATCTGCTGATCGTCTCCGCCCGCACAGCCGGCGATGCGGCTGACGAGAACGGCGTCACACTGTTCGCCCTGCCCCGCACGGTGCCCGGCGTCAGCGTCGAAGCTCACAGGTTGACCGACAGCAGTTTTGCCGCGCGTATCGAACTCGACGGCGTCGAACTCGACGGCGGGGCCGTAATCGGCGAAGTCGATGATGGACGAACGGTGCTGACCCGCGTTCTCGCCTGCGTGCGGGCTGGCGCATCGTCGGAAATGGTCGGTGTGGCCGAAGGGGCGAGCGCGATGACGCTCGACTACATCAAGCAGCGCAAGCAGTTCGGCCGCGCCATCGGCAGCTACCAGGCCCTGCAGCACCGCGCCGCCCATCTTTATTCCGAGATGGAGATTGCGCGCGCCGCGGTACTCAAGGCGCAGCAATCGCTCGATTCCGGCAGCAAGGATGCCGATCGCGACGTCTCGGTCGCCAAGGCGATGAGCGGAATGGCCAGCGGCCTGGCCGTGCGCGAGGCGGTGCAGATGCACGGCGGGATCGGCATGACCGACGAATACGATGTCGGCTTCTTCATGAAACGCCAGCGCGTTCTCGCCGAACTTTACGGCGACAGCGATTTTCACGCCGACCGTCTGGCTCAGATGGCCGGATACTGATCGCTGGGCGATGGCTCCTGCATTCGCGGATTTCGGCACGACCCTTCGCCGCCACGCGCGGGAGATACCGGATGAGCCAGCGATATCGGATGATATCGAGACGCTCACCTGGCGAGCGCTGGGCGACCTGATCGACCGGATCGGCGCGGCGATGCAGCGCGAGGGGATCGCCAGGGGCGACCGCGTCGCCATTCTCGGTCGTAACAGCATCTCGTATGCCGCCGTGTTCTGCGCGGCGGTTGCCATCGGCGCGGTGGCGACGCCGTTGACGGCTTCGGCCACCTCCGAAGCGCTGGATGCCATGATCGCCGATAGCGGCGCGCGGCTTCTGTTCGCGGACCGAGACGCTGGTGACGCTCTTGGCGAAGACGCGCAGGCGAAGACCGGGATGGTCACATTCGACCGGCTGGAGGAATGGCTCGCCCCCGTCGGCACGTCGCCCGAACCCGTTGTCATTGCTCCCGATGACGCTTTCAATCTCATCTATTCGTCGGGAACGACCGGTACGCCCAAGGGGATTGTGCAGGATCACGCCATGCGGGCGGCGCATATCGAACGGGCATCGGCCTTCGGATACGGGCGCGATGCGGTAACGCTGATCTCGACACCGCTCTATTCGAATAACACGCTCGTCGCCTTCCTGCCCGCGCTGGCGGGTGGCGGGAAGGTAGTGCTGATGGCGCGCTTCGATGCACGCGAGTTCTGCCGGCTGGCCGAACGGCACGGCGCGACCCATGCCGCGCTGGTTCCCGTACAATACGACCGGCTGATGGCGTTACCCGATTTCGATCGGTTCGATCTGTCCGCCTTCCGCGTGAAAACCAGCACGTCGGCCCCTTTTCCGGCGGCTCTCAAGGCACAGGTTGTCGATCGCTGCCCGGCCGGCTGGTGGAGATCTACGGCATGACCGAGGGCGGTGGCACCTGCCTGCTGTTCGCCGACGATCATCCCGATAAGCTGCATACGGTCGGCGGGCCCGCCGAAGGCCACGACATTCGGCTGATAGACGCCAACGGAAAAGAAGTGGCGCACGGCGAAACGGGAGAAGTTGTCGGTCGGTCCGCCGGCATGATGCGCGGATACCACGGGCGACCCGACGCCACCCGCCAGGCGGAATGGCATGATGCGGACGGTCGCCGCTTTATCCGGCATGGCGATATCGGACGCTTCGACGTGGACGGCTTTCTCGAATTGATAGGCCGTGCGAAAGATGTCGTCATTTCTGGCGGCTTCAATATCTACCCCTCCGATCTCGAGGCCGAATTGCTGAAGGAGACGGGAGTGATCGAGGCTTCGGTGGTTGGCGTCCCATCGGAAAGGTGGGGCGAAACGCCGGTGGGCTTCGTGGTACTCAACCAGGACGCCGACGGCGCAGCCATCCTCGCGCGCGCAAACGCGCGTCTGGGTAAGACCCAACGCCTGCACGATGTGGTCGTGGTCGAGGAACTGCCGCGCAGCAGTATCGGCAAGGTGCTCAAACGCGTCCTTGCCGAACGCTACGGGGCGAAGCCCTAGGCAGCGCGCATCAATTGCATGTAACGGGCCAGATGCTCGTCCTCGTCGCCGAGCATGTGTCCGAGCATCACCATGCGCTTCGCATAGTGCGACAGTGGCAACTCCCACGTCATGCCGATGCCGCCATGAATCTGGATCGCTTCTTCCGCCGCCAGTGATCCGACCCTGCCGAGCGTGTATTTCGCCGCCGCAGCGAAGCGGTCGCGATCCGGTTCGTCCAGATGGGCGGCGGCGTTGATCGCGGCGGAGCGGGCCTGTTCGATTTCCAGCGCCAAAGTCGCCATGCGGTGCTGAAGAGCCTGGAACTTGCCGATCGGAACGCCGAACTGCTTGCGCGTGCGCATGTAGTCGAGCGTCTGGTCGCGAAGCTCGTCCATCACCGCGACACCTTCCCATGTCAGGGCGACGATTCCGGCCGCGCGGGCGGCGGCAATCTCGCTATCGCCGATGCCGCTCAATGCAACTGCGCTGGCGCCCGTCAATCGCAACTCGCCGCCCGATCCGCCATCGACCAGCTTGTAGTCGAGCACTTCGACGCCCTCGGCACCGGATTCGAGCAGAAAGGCCCGCTGTCCGTCATCCGTGTTCGCGGTAACGACCACCCAGTCTGCCGCACCGAGATAATCGACGACGCCCTTCGCGCCGTCGAGCGTCCAGCCGTCGCCCGATCTCGTGGCGGTGACATTCGTTTCGGCACCGGTTTGCGGGTCGTGCGCCGGGGCATGCGCGTAGGTGACGATCTTCTCGCCGGAAATGACGCTTTCCAGCGTGTCCGTTTCCCCTGCGGCCGCCAGCAGTCGGCCGGCCATCAGGGTACCGATGAACGGACCTGTGGCAATCGCCCGACCGACTTCGCCGAACACCGTTCCGATATCGAACGCGCCCCCGCCGAAGCCCCCTGCGCTCTCCGGAAACAGGGCGCCGAGCACACCCAGTTCCGCCATCTCGTTCCATACGCCCCGGTCGAAGCCGCTATCGGTCTCGATCACCTTGAGCCGCTTTTCCCAACCCAGCGTGTTCGCGAAGAACCGCTTCATGGTGTCGGCCAGCATCTGCCGGTCTTCGCCAATTGCAAAATCCATCGAATTAAAGCTCCAGAATCGCCTTGGTGATGATCTCGCGCTGCACCTCGTTGGAGCCGCCGAAGATCGAAAGCTTGCGCATGTTGAAATAGTGCGGGGAGGCCGAGCCGGTCCATTCCGGACCGATCGGCGCGCCGTTGTACCCCTCGTCCATGCTTTCGGACACGAATGGCTGGGCGTAGCGACCGGCCGCGCGGCGCATCAGGCTGCCGATTTCCTGGCGGATTTCGGTGCCGCGAATCTTCAGCATGGAGCTTTCCGCCGTGGGCGCCCCGCCCTTCCCCGCGGCGTCTAGCACCCGGAGATTGGTGGTCTTCATGTTCTCGAGATCGATTTCCAGCTTCGCCAGGCGCTGTGCGAACAGCGGATCCTCGATCAGCGGCCTGCCATTGCGGTTTGTGGTCCGGGCGACCTCCTTCAGCTGTTCGAGCGCCGCCATCGACGCGCCGATCCCCGCAATGTTGGTGCGCTCGTAGGTCAACAGGTACTTGGCGTAGGTCCAGCCCTTGTTCTCTTCCCCCACGAGGTTCTCGACCGGCACCTTCACGTCGGTGAAGAACACCTCGTTGACCTCTTCGTCTCCGTCGAGCAGCTTGATCGGGCGCACCTCGATGCCGGGGCTGTCCATGTCGATCAGGAGGAAGGAGATGCCCTCCTGCTTCTTGCCGCTGGAATCGGTGCGCACCAGACAGAAGATCCAGTCGGCGTGCTGACCCAGCGTTGTCCAGGTCTTCTGTCCGTTGACGACGTAGTGATCGCCCTCGCGCACCGCGCTTGTCTTGAGACTGGCAAGGTCGGAACCCGCTCCGGGTTCCGAATACCCCTGGCACCACCAGTCGGTGCCGTCGAGAATGCGCGGCAGGTAGTGGCGCCGCTGTTCCTCGCTGCCATACTTGATGAGAACGGGCGCAAGCATCGACAGGCCGAAGGGCACGATGCGCGGGGCATGCGCCTGGGCGGCCTCGGTCTCGAAGATGAACTTCTGCATTACCGACCAGTCGGTCCCGCCATATTCCTCGGGCCAATGGGGGGCGAGCCAGCCCTTTTCGTTAAGGATGGCATGCCATTCCTCCATGTCTTCCTTGGTCAGCCGCTTGCCGGTGCGCACCTTGTCCGACAGCCGACTGGGCAACTTGTCCTTGAGGAACTGACGGACTTCCTCGCGGAAAGCCTTTTCGTCTTCGGTGTATTCCAGATTCATCGCACGCCTCTTTGATCAGGAGGGGATTTCGAACAGGCCGGCGGCTCCCATGCCGCCCGCCACGCACATGGATACCACGGCGAAGCGCTCCCCGCGTCGCCGTGCTTCGAGAAGAATGCTGCCGACCAGCCGCGATCCCGTCATGCCGAAGGGATGACCGATGGCGATGGCCCCGCCGTTGACGTTCAGCTTCTCGGGATCGATGCCGAGCCGGTCGCGGCAGTAGAGCGCCTGGCTGGCGAACGCCTCGTTGATTTCCCACAGCCCGATATCGGCGACGGACAGGCCCGCCCGGTCAAGCAGTTTGGGGATGGCGAAGACCGGGCCGATGCCCATTTCGTCGGGAGCGCAACCGGCCGCCTGGAAGCCGCGGAAGATGCCCAGAACCTCCCGTCCCTCCGCTTGCGCCGTGGCGCGGTCCATCAGCACCTGCGCCGCCGCGCCATCGGAAAGCTGACTCGCATTGCCGGCGGTGATGTTGCTGCCTTCCTGTACCTTCGCACCGTTCTTGAAAACCGGCTTGAGGCCGGCCAGGGCCTCGTAGGTCGTCTCTGGACGGATGCCCTCATCCGCTGTCAGCGTCACCGTCTCGCGTCCCGCTTCGGAGCCGTCCTTTGCACGCAACACTTTTTCCGTGGTGAGCGGCACGATCTCTTCTGCCAGCCGTCCGGCCTCGGTGGCGGCAGCCGCACGCTGCTGGCTTTCAGCGGCGAAGCGGTCCTGCGCCTCGCGCGTCACGCCGTAACGTTCGGCCACGATCTCGGCCGTCTCGATCATGGCCATGTAGGCATCGGGCTCATGCTCCAGCACATTGGGAGAGCGCCATCCCTCGCCGACGATGCCCGGAACCATGGTGAGCGAGACGGACTCGCCGCCGCCCGCCAGCAGCACGTCGGCATCGCCCGCCATGATGGAGCGCGCAGCCAGCGCGACGGTCGTGAGACCCGAGGCGCACTTGCGGTCGAGCGAAACGCCGGGGACGCTTTGCGGCAAGCGGCTCGAGAACACGCTCATCCGGGCGATGTTGTAGAATTGCGGGCCGTACTGGTTGCCGGTGCCGTAGTAGAAGTCCTCGATCCGTTCGGGGTCGACCCCGGCCCGATCGAGTGCAGCGTCGACGACGTGGGCGGCCAGCCTGTCGGGCATGGTGGCGTTGAAGGCACCGCGATGCGCCTTGCCGATGGGCGTGCGCGCGGTCGAGACGATTGCGGCTTCGCGGGTCATTGGTTCGCTCCTGTTCCGCTCGGCACGGGCCCGCGCGCTTGTCCGGCTTTCGCCTTGAGGTCGGTGTACTTGCCCATCTCGCTACGGGCGATGGCGCGCGCGTGAACCTCGTCGGGTCCGTCGGCGAAACGCAGCGTGCGCATGCTGGCCCACGCGGCGGCCAGGTCGTGATCCTGGCTCACCCCGCCCCCACCATGCGCCTGAATGGCGTTGTCGAGAACACCCAGCGCCATGTTCGGCGCCTGCACCTTGATCATCGCGATCTCGTCCTTTGCGGCCTTGTTGCCTTCGCGGTCCATCACATCCGCGGCCTTGAGACAGAGCAGGCGGCTCATCTCGATATCGATACGCGCACGCGCGATGCGTTCTTCCCAGACCGAATGCTGGTAGATGTACTTGCCGAAGGCGACACGGCTGGCGAGCCTGCGGCACATCGCCTCGAGCGCTTCTTCCGCCACGCCGATCGTGCGCATGCAATGATGGATCCGGCCGGGGCCGAGCCGGCCCTGTGCGATTTCGAAACCGCGTCCTTCCCCCAGCAGCATGTTCGTGGCCGGCACGCGGACGTCGTCTAGCGAGATTTCGGCGTGGCCGTGCGGAGCGTGGTCGTACCCGTAAACGGTCAGCACCCGTTTCACCGTCACGCCCCTGCTGTCCATCGGCAACAGGATCATCGACTGGCTTCCGTGGCGTGAGCCATCGGGATCGGACTTGCCCATGCAGATGGCGATCTCGCACCGCGGATCGCCCGCCCCGCTGCTCCACCATTTGCGTCCGTTTATGACGTATTCGTCGCCGTCGCGGATAATGCTCGCTTGAATGTTCGTCGCGTCGGAAGAGGCGACGTCGGGCTCCGTCATCAGAAAGGCGCTGCGGATTTCGCCGTTCATCAGCGGCGTCAGCCAGCGGTCCTTCTGCGCGCGCGTGCCGTAGCGATGAAGTACCTCCATGTTGCCGGTATCGGGGGCGGAGCAGTTGAACACCTCGCTCGCCCAGGACACGCGTCCCATCTCCTCCGCGCACAGCGCGTATTCGAGGTTGGTGAGCTGCCGGCCTTCGAAGACGAAGCTGTCGTCGACGTGATCCTGCCCGGAATGGGGTGGCATGAACAGGTTCCACAGGCCCGCCTCGCGCGCGGCGGGCTTCAGCTCCTCGATCACCGGGTTGGGTTGCCAGCGGTCCCCCGATTCATCTGCGGCCCTGGCCGCCGCGGCGTAGTCGCCCGTGCGCGGACGTATCCTGTCGTCGATGAAGGCCCTTACGCGATCACGCATGTCGCGCTGCCGTTCGCTCAATCCGAAGTCCACTCGCCTTCCTCTCCTTCCGCCGGCACCGATATTTCGAAGCACCTTCGAAATGCACGCTTTCGCGGGTTTTGTCTACATACGCGTTTTTCGAGATTCGCAAAGATCGCTTGGCAAATCGAGCCGTTTTCGCGATCAGGCGAGTCGCAGCACGAGGCAAGGAGCATGACATGAAAGCAGCAGTAATGCGCGCGGTGAACGAGCCGCTGCAGATCGAGGAGGTCGCCATCTCGAAGCCCGGTCCGCACGAGGTGCTGATCCGCGCCGCCGCTACCGGCGTGTGCCATTCGGACCTGCATTTCGTCGAGGGGCACTACCCCACTCCCCTGCCCAGCGTGCTCGGCCACGAATGCGCCGGCGTGGTGGAACAGGTCGGCTCGGAAGTCCGGACGGTGAACCCCGGCGATCACGTCGTCACCTGCCTTTCGGCTTTTTGCGGTCACTGCGAGTTCTGCGTCGGCGGCCACCTGTCGCTGTGCAACGAACCCGATACCCAGCGCGAGAAGGACGCCGACCCCCGTCTCGGCAACCGCGAGCAACCGATGGGCCAGTTCCTCAACCTGTCCGCCTTCGCGGAGCAATTGCTGGTTCACGAGAACGCCTGCGTGGCCATCAGGAAGGACATGCCGCTCGACCGGGCGGCGCTGCTGGGCTGCGCGACGATCACCGCCTATGGCTCGGTCGTACGCACGGCGGAGGTCCGGCCGGGGCAGAGCGTCGCGGTGATCGGTTGCGGCGGAGTGGGCCTTGCCACGATCAACGCCGCGCAGATCGCCGGCGCGGGGCGGATCATCGCCATCGACCGGGTGGCCGGCAAGGAGCAGCTCGCCCGCGATTTCGGCGCGACCGACTTCATCGATGCGTCCGAAGGCGAGGTATGGAAAAAGGTTCTCGGCCTGACCGGCGGCGGCGTCGACCACGCATTCGAGGCGATCGGCCTCGCCGAGACGGCAGGCGATGCGTTCAGGATGCTTCGGCGGCGCGGTATCGCGACGGTGATCGGGATGATCCCCGTCGGGCAGAAGATCAGCCTGAACGGCTACGAACTGTTGCAGGAAAAGCAGTTGCGCGGGTCGATGATGGGATCGAACCAGTTTCCCGTCGACATTCCGCGCCTTGTCGATTTCTACATGGATGGCAGGCTGAAACTGGACGAACTGATTTCCCGCCGGATCGACCTTGCGCAGGTGAACGAGGCGTTCGACGAGATGAAGACCGGCACCATAGCGCGCTCGGTCATCACCTTCGACTAGGTTCGCCGGTCAGAACAGGCTCGTCAGCTCCTTCTTCAGGATCTTGCCGTTGGCGTTGCGCGGCAGCGTCGTATCGGTGAAGACGACGCGCACGGGCACCTTGAAATGGGCCAGCCGTTCGCCGACCCAGGTCTGCAATTCCCCTTCGGTGGCGTGGGTGCCGGCCGCGAGGTGAACCACCGCCGCAGGTTCTTCACCCAGCTGGCGATGCGGCAGTCCGATTACCGCGGCGTCGGTCACGGCGGGGTGTTCGTACAGGACGTTCTCGACCTCGGAAGAATGGATGTTCTCCCCGCCCCGGATGACCATGTCCTTCGCGCGGTCGACGATGAAGCAGAAGCCTTCCTCGTCGAGACGCGCCAGGTCGCCGGTCCGCACCCATCCATCGACGAAGGTCTGCTCGGTGGCGTCGGGCCGGTTCCAGTAGCCTTTCGCCACCATCGGCCCGCGCGCCCACAATTCGCCGACCTCGCCGGTAGGCAGTTCGCGCTGCCCATCCTCCGACATTATCTTCAGGTCGGCGACCGCAACAGGGGGGCCGCAGCTGTCGGGACGGTTGAGATAATCCTCCGAGACATGGCCCGTCACCGTTGCCATGGTCTCGGTCATGCCCCAGCCGCTGCCCGGCGCGGCGCCAAAGGTCTGCTCGATCCGGCGAACGAGTTCAGGTGCGGCCGGCGCACCCCCGTAGGTTATCATCTCGAGGCTGGAGAGATCGTGGTCGCAACGCGCGGGATGGTCCAGCAGCTGCCAGGCAATCGTGGGCACTCCGCCCGTCATATTGACCTTTTCGCGCTCGATGACGCGAAAGGCTTCCTCGGGTTCCCAGTGGTGCATGAACACCATCGTATGGCCGGAGACGAAATAGCCGACCATCGCCGCCGAGCAGGCGGTGACGTGAAACAGCGGAATGACCAGCAGGATGGTCTTCTGCGTGGGTTCGGGCGGTTCTTCCCCGCGGCGCAGGGGCGCGAAGGCGAGGTTGTAGGTGCTCGACAGCACGTTGGTGCAGATGTTGCGATGCGTCCCGAGCGAACCCTTGGGCGCACCCGTCGTGCCGCTGGTGTAGAAGATCGTCGCCTCGTCGTCGGGCGCGATATCCGCTTCGGGTAGATCATGATCGTTCAGATCGATCCAAGCGTTGCTCTTACCCAGGATGTCCTCGAGACGCTCAGTGCCTTCCGATTCCTCCTCGGCGCGAGAAACGATGCACGTCTCGAGCGCCGCCAGCCCGTCCCGCACCTCCGCGATCCGTTCCCACCGCTCGTGATCGCAGACGAGCGCCTTGCTCCCCGAATCGGACAGCGCGAAAGCGAGTTCGTCCGCCGACCACCAGGCGTTGAGCGGTACGCAGATCGCGCCGAGGCTGGTGATGGCAAAGAAGGCGACGGGCCATTCGGGAAGATTGCGCATCGCGAGCGCGACCCGGTCGCCCTTGCCGATACCTCGCTTCCGCAGATGGTGGGCCAGTGCCGCGGTGGCGCGAAACCATGCGTCGAAGGTCACGCGCTCTTCCTCATAGACGATGGCGAGCCGGTCGCCGTGTTCGCGCCCCATGTTGGCGATGGCGCGCAGCGATGGCGGCGCGTTCTTCCAGACCCGGGTTTCGCGGCCGTCGATCGCCACAGTTTCCATTTCGAAGGGTTGGCCCGGCCCGGTCAACAGGTCGCGAACCTCGTCGCGGCTCATGGCGGGCCAGCCAGCCGGCGGGGTCCAGCCCGCGGCGACGTCCGTTTTCGTCTGCATCGTCTCTCCAGCTCTTTATCCGGACGACGATAGGCGAAACCGATGCGATCGCGCAAGCGGCAACGACCCTTTTCGAAAAAGCGGTATGACGCGTTTGCCTAACGGGGAATTAGCGGTAGGGTAATGCGGAACGCAGGGTATGCGAAACAAAGGGAGATGCTTTGACGATGCCGGACCTGACCGATCCAGCCGACCTCGGCTTCGACGGCGACCGACTCGAACGGATCGGCGCGTTTCTGGAAAAGGCCTATGTCGGAAGCGGTCGGCTACCCAATACGCAAATACTCGTCGCGCGCGATGGCAAGCCCGTATATCGCCACCGGGCGGGCGTCCAGAACGAGGCGGGCGATCCGTTGCGCGAGGATGCGCTGTTCCGAATTGCCTCGATGACCAAACCCGTCACCTCCATCGCGTTCATGCAACTGGTGGAACAGTGCAAGGTGGCGCTGGACGATCCGATCTCCCGCGTGCTGCCCGAATTTGCATCGCCCGGCGTCTATTCCGGGGGCGGCGGGTCCATTCCCTTCGCTCCGACCACGCCGGCCCGGCCGATCCGCTTCGTCGACCTGCTGACGCATACAGCCGGCCTTACCTACGGCCTGCAGAACCGCACCAACGTCGATGCCGCCTACCGGGAGGCAAACCTGGACCTGCCGCGTAACCTGTCGTCAGACGATTATGTCGCGCGGCTGGCGAAATTGCCGCTTCAGCACGCACCCGGCGAACGCTGGACCTACTCGGTCGCGACCGATGTGTTGGGGGTCGCGGTGGAGCGGTTGAGCGGGCAGAAGCTGGGAGATTATTTTCGCGATCACATCTTCGGACCGCTCGGCATGGACGATACGGGATTCGACCTGCCCGATGGGTCGCGCGCGCGGCTGAGCGATAACTGGGCGTGGTCGCCGAACGGAAAGCCCAGCCTGATCGAACGCGGGACGCATAGCGCCCATTTCACGCCCGCCGGCTTTCACAGCGGCGGCGGCGGACTGGCGAGTTCGATCGAGGACTACCATCGCTTCTGCACGATGCTCCTCCAGCGCGGCGCCCTGGACGGCCGGCGCATCATAGCGCCCAAGACCCTGGCACTGATGACTGCGAACCACCTTCCCGGGGGAGCGGACCTGACGGCGGTGAGCGACGCGCTGTTTTCCGAGGCAAGCAATGCGGGAACCGGTTTCGGCCTCGGATTTGCCTGCGTGATCGATCCGGTGGCGACGCTGATGCCGGCCAGCCGCGGCGAGTATTACTGGGGCGGGGCGTTCTCGACCGCATTCTTCGTCGATCCGGTCGAGCGCGTGACGATGGTGTTCATGACGCAGCTCTACCCTTCGAACATCTACCCGCTGCGCCGCCAGTTGAAGACCATGATCTACGCGGCGTTGTCGGAAAGCCACGCTTGACAAGCGATCTGTCCGGAAAAGGATACCGGTCTTTCAAATTGCTTGCGTAACGGGGATCGAGAACGCACAAGGATTCACAAAAAGCAGAAGCAGGAGAGGTTGTCACTACTGGATATCCTTGCCCCGCCTGGCAGCGGGAAGACGATCGCAGGGAACCACGACGGGCATACTCTCCGCATAAAAACGGTTGTCGACGGAGAGTTTCATGAAATCGGTATTCCGCCAGTCCATTGCCTATGGTGCCCTTGCCGGCGCGCTTGCCTGCGTCCCGGCCGCCGCCCACGCCCAGCAGACTCCCGCGCAACAGGGCAATCTGGCCGAACAGGGCGATATCGAGGAACCCGAGGAGCCGCCCGTTCCCCAGACGCAGGAGCCGGGCGTGATCGTCGTCACCGCGCAGGGCCGCGCGCAGTCGCTGGCGGACGTTCCCATTGCCGTGTCCGCCGTATCGGGCGAACTGCTCGAGCAATCGGGCACCACCGACATCCGCGAGCTCAATCAGCTCGCCCCGTCGCTCCTCGTTTCATCGACGGGTAATGAGGCGAATGGCTCCGCGCGTATTCGCGGCATCGGCACGGTGGGCGACAATCCGGGTCTCGAAAGCTCGGTCGCGGTGTTCATCGATGGCGTGTACCGGTCGCGCTCCGGCAATGCGTTGAGCGAACTGGGCCCGGTAGACCGGGTGGAGATCCTGCGCGGACCGCAAGGAACGCTGGGCGGACGCAACTCCTCTGCCGGCCTTATCAGCATCTACACCGCGCCGCCCGAATTCGACCTGTCGGGCTACGGCGCCTTTACCTACGGCAATTACGATGCGGTCCGCGTCGAGGCCGGCGTGAACCTCCCGCTGGGCGACACCATCGCCACGCGGGTCGACGGCGTCTATTTCAAGCGCGACGGCTTTTACCACGACGTCGTGAACGATACCGACATCAACAATCGCGACCGCTACCTGATCCGCGCTCAGGCCCTGTTCGAACCCAACCCGGACGTCAGCTTCCGCCTGGTGGCCGACTATTCGAAGAAAGAGGAAGCGTGCTGCGCGGCGACTTTCGTCCAGCCCGATTTTGCCCCCTTGGCGAGGATCAGCCCCGGGCTCGATTCCTTCGAATATCCCAGCGGCCCCGCGCTCACGAGCACGAGCAATCCGATCATCCCGGTCCTGCTCGGTCTAGGCCAGGATCCGCGTGCGCTCTCCCAGAGCACCTTCGACCGCGACATCTTCGTGACGGCGGGTCGCAGCTACGAAGGCGAGACGGAGGATTACGGCATCTCGGGCGAACTGAACTGGGATTTCGGGAATGTCAGCCTGTCCTCGATCACGGCCTATCGCGAATATTCCAACTTCCAGGGATCGGATACCGATTACACCCAGGTCGATCTCCTCTACCGCGCGCCCAACGAATTCGGCGGCGCCCGCGCGTTCGATACCTTCACGCAGGAACTCCGGCTGAACGGCACTCTCTTCAACGATCGTCTCGACTGGCTGGTCGGAGGCTATTACGCCGACGAGCAACTGCGCGTGCAGGACAACCTGCGGTTCGGAACGCAGTATGGTACCTTCGCCAACTGCCGCATCGCGCTGGCCATCAATCCCCTGCTGGTGAACCCGGCGGCGGGCAATTGCTTCGGTCCCAACATCGCCGCACTGCAATTCGCCAATGGCGGGGCGGGCGCGTTCGGAGCGGCGACGCCGCTGATCATCGCCGGTATCAACAACCTGGCGCAGGTCACGGATCGTGGCAGCACCGGCGATGTGTATGACCAGGAAAGCAAGAATTTCGCCCTGTTCACGCACAACATCGTCCATCTGACCGACAAGCTCGATCTGACGCTAGGCCTGCGTTACACGAACGAGACCAAGGATTTCAGCGCCGCCTTCGGCAATGACAACGTTTTCTGTCCGGCCAACCGGGCGCTGCTGTCACCGCTGTTGCAGGTGCCCTCGCTTGCGGGCCTGGCAGGCGGCCTGCTGGCGCTGTCGTGCCAGGGCAATTCGACGTCCGAGCTCGATGGCGTAACGCTGACCGATTCGCGCGACGAGGATCAGCTGACCGGAACCGCCGTGCTGTCCTACCAGCCGACACCCGAGACGCTGTTCTACGCCAGCTATTCGCGGGGCTACAAGGCCGGCGGCTACAATCTCGACCGCTCGGCCCTGGCAAACCCGGTTCTGTTCAACGTCAACGCGATCGACCCTGCCAACCTGCAGTTCGAGGAAGAAACGGTCGATGCGTTCGAGCTGGGCTTCAAGTATTCCACCCGCCGTTTCTCGGCCAGTGTTGCCGCGTTCCGCCAGGAATTCACGAACTTCCAGCTAAACACGTTCAATGGCTCGGTCTTCCTGGTGCAGAACATCAATTCCTGCGGATCGGACCTGGGCGGGGCGGACATGGACGCGAGCGCGGCGACGGGCGATTGTTCGCCCGACGATGTGCAGCCCGGCGTCATCGCGCAGGGTGTGGAATTCGAAACGACGATCACCCCGATGCCCGATCTGACCGCGACCGTTGGCCTGACCTATGCGGATACCAGTTACGAGGACAATCTGATCGGCGGCGACAACGGAACGCCGCTCGACCCTGCGCTACGCTTGTTGCCGGGTGACAACCTCTCGAATGCGCCCGAGATCGCAGCCACCACCTCTATCAGCTGGACGCCGCCGATCGGCAATTCGGGCCTCAGCGGACTGGTGTTCTTCAACGCCCGCATGACGAGCGACTACAATACCGGCTCCGACCTGCTCTACGGCAAGGAACAGAAGGCCTACGCGCTGATCAACGGCCGCATCGGCCTGACCGGGCCGGACCGCGCCTGGGGGATCGAACTGTGGGCGAACAACCTGCTTGACGAAGACTACACGCAGGTGGCCTTCAATACGCCTTTCGTCGCGCCGCAGCAGACCTATTCGGCCTATCTTGCCGAACCGCGGACCTATGGCGTGACCGTGCGCGGGCGGTTCTGAGCCAAAGCGAACGAATATCCGACAAAGGGGGGTCGGGGTCAGCGCTCCGGCCCCCTTTTTCCTGCCATCCGGAGACCTGAAATCACTTTCGCCGAGTTACTCGATCTCGAACGCGTGGACGATGCGAGCTGGATCGGACCGCCCGGCCCCGGCATCGGACCGCGCATGTTCGGGGGGCACGCACTGGCGCAGGCGCTGCTGGCGGCCGAACTCGCCGAGAGCGGACAGCGAGCCCCGCATTCGCTGCACGCCTACTTCCTCGAACCGGGTGCGACCGCCGCGCCGACCCGTTATGACGTGACTACCCTCGTCGAGGGGCGCAGCTTCGCGAAAAAGCGTATCGAGGCGTCGCAGGGGACACGCCCATCCTGACGATGACGGTGTCCTCGCACGTAATCGAGGATGGCTTCACCCACTCCGTCGAGCCGCCGCCTGCCGACACTGCCGAAAGCGCGCTGGCCGCGATGCAGGAATGGATCGCCCGGCAGGAAGATTTCTCCGCCCTTCCCATCATCGGTCGCCTGTCCGACAGGCCGGTCGAGGTCGCTCCGCTCGATATACGCTCGCTTTTCGCCGACCTGCCCCACGCCCCCAGATCGGGCTGCTGGATGCGCAGCCGCGAGGATAGTCCCACCGACCCGCGAATGCAGCGCGCCGCGCTGACCTACGCCTCCGACATGCTGTTCCTGCGCAACGCGCTTCTGCCGCATGGTGTGAGGCCCGGCGATGCGAGCATGCAGGTCGCAAGTCTAGACCACGCGATGTGGTTTCACGCCTCGCCGGACTTTTCGCGCTGGCACCTCTACGCCACCGAAAGCCCGTGGGCGGGCGGTGCGCGCGGGCTTAACCGCGGTCATTTCTTCGACACCGGAGGCGGTCTGGTCGCAACCGTGGCACAGGAAAATCTGATGCGGCGCCGGCCGCGTTGACCGACTTTCGACGCAAGGCCGCCCGTCCGGTTGCCCCAGGAGGAAACACGGATGGATGCATTCTGTCGTCGGGCTTACGCATCGGTTCGAAACCCGCTACCCTGCGCCGACGCCGGACGTCCCGCGTTCGCGCAACCGGGAGAATGCGATGCAGAAGCCCAACGTGGCCCGGTACGACAGCGCCGACTACCCTTCTGCGCAACTGGCTTTCGACACCTATCGCACCGTTATCTCCGACATTTTCGACGTGCGCCGCCGGGAGGGAGACGAACGCCCCTTCGCAGCGCAGCTGGCCGCGCGCGCCTTCGGCGAAGTGTTCATGCACTCCGGTCAGCACACCTCCTCCCTGTTCGACCGCGACGCCGAACGGGCGAGAAGCGATGGTCTGGACGACATCTGTTTCGCCTTCAGCATGAGCGGCGCCTGGTCGGGTCGCTTCCTCGATCGCGAACGGACGATGGCGGCGGGCGAAATCGTGCTGATGGACCGCACGCAGGCCGTACGCCTGCTGACGCCGGACGACCATCTCACCGTCGTCAACGTGCCGCGCCGCCGGCTGGAGCTGCACGGAACGGTGCTGAGCGGCCTGCACGGGGAGGTTCTTGCGGACAGCGGCGGCGCGGTTCTGCGCGATTACGTGCTGTCGCTCGTGCGGCACGACGCGGCCGGCATGGCGGTGGGCGATGCGCTTATCGTGATCCTTGCAGGTGTGCTGGATGCAAGGGAAGTCATGCTCGGCGACAAGCCGCACACTGACGTGGTTGCCCGGGTACTCGACTACATCGGCAGCAATCTCGACGATCCCGACATCGACCCTGCCAAGATCGCCCGCGTCAACGGCATGTCGCGGGCCAGCCTCTATCGCTCATTCAAGGAAGCGGGTCTGGGTATCCAGTCGGTCATCACCGCGCAGCGGTTGCTGGAAGCGCGGCGAAGACTGTCGATGTATCCCGAAACGCGGATTACCGATCTCGCACTCGATCTGGGGTTTTCCAGCGCTTCCTATTTCACCACGGTGTTCACCCAGCGCTTCGGAATCAGCCCGCGCGCATTCGCCCGGAACGAGAAGTCCGACCTGTTGAAGGGCACGCTCATCGCCGAACGCCGGGTCCAGCGCTGGGGCGCAACCTTTCGCGCTCGCCCGCCTGTCTGATCCGGTCTACCAGTCGAAGGTGATACCAAGGCTTGCAGTATCGCCCCAACCGGGCGGCAGGGCCAGGTCGCGTTCGATCCCCGCATCGATGCGGAAGCGATCGCCCCTCGCAAGACCTATTCCCGCACCGACGACGCCGCTGGTGCGGACGGCCTGTTCCTGATCCGTGGGGAGACGCATCGCGGAATCGAGATCGGCAAGGTCAATCCGCGCCGCGCCGCCGCGCAGGAACACGCGTTGCTGCACGCGAGCGGACAGATAGGGCGCGAAATGGAAATCGTGTCCGCCATCGAGAGTCCAGCCCTGTCGTATGCCGAGACTTCCCTGCATCCGATCCTGATCGAAACCGCTCACGTTCATCTCTATACCGCCCGCCTCGAAGCGGGCTGCATCCTGCCGGAACGCGCGGTAGGAAAGACCGGCTGACCACGCCGCCGTTCCTCCCAGCGCATCGAACGCACCGGTCCAGGAAAGACCGACCGACCGATCCCGTGCGCTGATCTCGCTCGCTCCGAACGGGGCGGCGGCGATACCGTGAGTGGTGCCGAGGCTTGCGCCGAAAGCGAGACGCGTATCTCCGGGGGCCGGAAGGCTGCCATAGAGCGCGAATTGCAAGTCGGGCCGGGCGGACTTGCGCGCCAGATCGGCCGATTGTTGCATGGCGATACCGAACAGCGAGCCGTCCCGGCGGAATTCGAGGCCGCTGGCGCCGCTTCCCTCGACCAGGCCCGAGACGCTCGACGGGGTCGCCTGCCAGAAGGCTATCGCACCCCCGCCCGCCGGGGCGCTCTGTTCGCGCAGGTTCGGGGTTCGCGGGCCGTTCGCAAAAGCCGGTGACAGTCGCGACTGGCGATCGGCGATGGCGGCGTCGATCGCCGACGAGGCACCCGCCGCCGGCGAGGAGAGCGCCACGTAGTTCATGGGATTCAGCGCCCGGATGTCGGCCGTGAAATCGGTGCCGGTCGGTGCCATCTGCCACGTCATGATGCGGTTGCGCAGCTCGCCCGTCGTGTAGGTCGCGACTCCGTCGAGGAAATTCGCAAGCGAGGCATCCAGCGGCGACAGGTCTGCGCTCGAGCGCAGCGGCTTCACATGCGCGACGATACTGAAGACCTTGCTGTGCTGTTCCCACCCGAAGCTCAGCAATTGTGTGGGTTCGGGCAGCGTGATCGTGGTGAAGGCACCCTTGACGATTCCGAATTCGGGCGTGGCGACGACGTCGAAACGCTGGCCGTTGCCGTAGATGCCCGGCAGAGCGTAGGCTTCGAGATTGCCGGTAAGCGTAACATTGCCGATGACTTCCAGATTTCCAGCCATCCCGCTGGCGGGATCGAGCAGGGTGCGCAGGACACCCCCGCGATCGAAACTGTACCGGTTTGTGTAAAGGGTGCCTTCGAACAGGTTCAATTCGCGGAACGTGCCGAGGTTCTGCACGGCGAACGTCCCCGCGCCCGTCTTGTATCCCCGGTCGAAGCCCCGCATGATCGGCTCCAGAGGGTAATCGGCGAGAGTGAAGCTGCCCTCTCCGTCGAAATAGACCGTGTCGTCACGCACATCGAAGTTCGGCTGTCCTCCGTAAACGGTGCCCGATTCGAGCGTCGAATGGCCCGAAAGATAGAACGTGTCGCTGCCATCGCCGAGCCGAACATCGCCGTTGATCACCGAGCCATCGAGCAGGACAAGTGTATCGTCGCCGAATCCCATGTCGATCGCGGCACTGTCGGTCCGAAGGAAGTCGCCAACGGCCACCGTGCCGTAACCCGCATAGCGATCGCGCGCCACGCCGGCCGTGATGGTCCCGCTATTGATCAGCAGATCGTCACCATCGCCCATGTCCACCCCGTAGGCGAGGAAACGCAGGTTGGCGGAGAAATACTCGTCGCCCATCTTCGAGGAAGGTTCGCGGTATATGTCCATGCTGAAGATCGGCGTCGCGCTGGCGACAATATCGCCATCGTTCACCAGCACGTCGTTTCCGCCGCCCATCGCCACACCATAGGCGATGCCGTTACTGGAAAAGCCCAGGTCAAGCGTCGCCGCGGCAAGGCCCGAGGATTGCGCGCGGATCGTGATGTCGTGGGATACGGTGAGATCGCCGCGAATCAATCCGTCGTTGACCACCAGATCCGCGGCCGAACCGGTCGCGACACCGTAAGCGCGCAGGTCATTCGCTTCGGTCCGAACGAAGGATCGCGCCGCGACGGTCGGACTGGCATCGCGGTGCCCCCCGTGTGCGTAAAGCTTGACGTAGGGCTGCGCATAGCCCGTGATGTGACCCGCAGCGCCGTTGAACACCCGGTTGCCGCCGTCCCCGCCGAATACGCCATGCGCCGCGATGGCGTTGGCATAGGTGAAGATCACCGCGGTCGCGCTCGAGGCCCCGTCGCCATCGGCATCGGAGGTGATGTCGATGTCGGGGGAGGCGTGTGCGGTGAGCAGTTCGTTGTTGACGAGCGTGTTCGCGCCGTCGCCCAGGTCCACGCCCGTCGTGCCGACCCCGGAGATAGAGGCATAGGCCTCCGTGCGTCCCGGCGCATTGACCAGGCCATCGCCGTCGGCATAGGCGAAACTGCGCGCGGTGCCGGTGGTCAGCGCGGTCAGATCGGCGTTGAGCAGGACCCGGTCGTCGCCGGTTCCCGCGTCGATGCCGATCGCGTTCTGATGGCCGTAATCCGCCGACGCCACCGAAAAGGCAGTCGTCTTCAATCCGCTGAAGGTCGCCAGCAGGCTTCCGTTGACCGAGGCGCTGCCATGCGCCTCCCCCTTGGTTTCCACCTGAAGCCCGGCACTAAGAACGAAGTCATCCGATCCGCCGTTGCCGACCATTCCGGCCGCCGAGCCCGTTGCGACGGCGCTCGCCGTCATGTTGCCGGTGGAATAGATGAACCCCTGCGTCGCGCTGGAATAGGCGCGCACCTCGTTATCCGCCGTAACCGTCCCCGCCCCGCCAAGTCCCAGCAGGTCCTGGCCGTCGCCCGTTTCCAGACCAGTGGCGTTCGCGCTGCCCTCTGCATAGCCGCGACCTTCCTGCTGACCGATCCCCTGAGAGGACTGGTTCGTGCCGATCAGCGAATTGTGCGCCGTTACCGAGAGGCCGCCGTTCGCGGCAAGGATCGAGGCTTCGCCACCCGAGGCGATCATGCCCCGGGCAATGCTGGTGACCGAAGACCGCGCATCGAAAGCCGAGGCGCCGGCACCCGAAGCGAGCGAACCGCTGGGCCGGACATAGGTATCGGACAGAACACTGAGCAATCCGTTCGCCATCGCGATGTTGTATCCGCCCGTATCGCGGAAACCCGTCGCCTCGGCAGTGCCTTCCAGGCCGAAGCGGCTGGAGACACCGCCGAGGGCGAGGGTGCTGCCCGATTGCGTGACCGCCTCGCCATAGGCCTTCACCGACACGTCACCGTCGAGCATGACGAAATCGTCGCCGGTTCCGCCATCGACGCCCAGCGCCGACGCCCGGCCCGACAACACCATCGCGGTGCTGCCGCTTCCCAGCACGGTGAGCGAGGCTTGTCCGGCATTCTGCTTCGCCGAGGCGTTGACCTGCAAGGTGCCGCGAACCAGCAGGGCATCGTTGCCCTGTCCCGCCGAGACGCCGAGCGCTTCGCTTTGGGTCCCGGAACGCAGCGTGCCCGCCGAAGCGCCGGCGATCGTCGTACTGGAATTGGTGGACGCGTTTTCGGCGAGGGCGGTAACGCTGACCTCGTCGACGCTGGCCCGGTCTGTGCCCGAACCGAGGTCAAGCCCCGTGGCGGACGCGCTGGACCCCAGTTGCGGGTCGGTGGAACTTGCCCCGATTACCGAGATGTTCGACCCGTCCTGCGTCGTCTGAGCGGTTGCCAAGGCGGTAATCGCGTCCTGTGCGTAGAGCCGGTCTTCCCCCGACCCCGTCGTTACGCCCAGACCCACGGCGCGCGCGACGAGACGCTGGCTGGCCTCTCCCGAACCGATGCCCTGGACGCTCGAGGAGAGGAAGGCATTGGAGGCGAGCGCGCTCACATCGGCTCCGGATAGCGAGAGCACATCCTCGCCGCTGCCCGCATCGAGGCCGGTAGCGATGGCGAACGTCGCGATTTCGGATTGCACCCCCGTCCTGCCGGCAAGCTGCATGGAGGAATTCGACGCCCCGCCCCTGGCCGTCGCGTTTGCGCGCAGCGCCAGGCCGTAGGGCATGTCGAGCGTGTCGTTCCCCGAGCCGAGCCGCACCGCACTCGCCTCCGCCCGCGATGCGATGCGATGCGAACATCGGAGTTCTGGTTGCCGACGAGCTGGTAACCGCCGTCGGCGGTGGCGACATCGCTGGTGGCAATAGCCTGGACCAGTCCGACGCGGAGGAAATCGTCGTCCAGCCCCATGTCCACGCCGATGGCCCGGGCGTCTGCCGCGACGTCGAAGTTCGAACGCGCATTTCCGGCGAGCTGGAAGCGCATTCCCGAAGCCGATCCCGTGGCCGTCGCCGAAACTCCGACAACGCGCAGCGATGCGACGTCGTTGCCTTCGCCGCCATCCACCCCGACCGCCACGGCGGTGTTGCGAGCCTGGGCCGAGGAAGGCTGGTTGCCGGCGAGCTGGATCGCAAGCGAGCGGGAAGACGATCCAGCCGTTGCCGTGGTCGTTAGGAAGCCCGTCTGCGCAAACAGATCAGCGCCCTCGCCGCCCCGAAGACCGGTCGCATCGGCCACCGCGTTCATGGTCATGGCCCCCCGGCCCTCGCCGAGCAGGCCGATCGCGATGTTCTCGCCCCCGACGAGAGCGTCGGCGTTGGTCTGCAGATATCCGGTGGATGACAGATAGTCGTCGCCCATGCCCCCTTCGACGCCGACGCTCCGTGCCGAGGCCACCGCATCGAAGCGGCTCGAACTGTACCCTGCCAGCGACGCGGCGGCACTGGCGCCCGTCATGTCTGCCCTCGCCGCGACGATCCCGCCGCTTACTTCGACGCTGTCGTTGCCATCGCCGCCATCGACCCCGAACGCAGCGGATTCGAGCGTCACGCCGCTCGCGGCGGCGGCTGCCCCCGCGAGCGTGGCCGACACGGTCAGGCTGTCCGACTGCGCGAGGGACGAGGATTCCATCCCGCCGGTGATCCCGATCGTGTCGTTGCCGCCGCCACCAGCAACACCGCCGCTGCGGCTGCGCAGGCTGACGGCCGTGTCGGGCAAGGCAGCGCCGACCAGGTTGATCGCGAAATTGCCGGCGCCCGAACGGGTCAGGGCGGCGGTGGAGATCGTATCGACGAGTACTGCGTCGTCGCCCTCCCCCGCATCGATACCGATAGTCGCCGCGTCCGCGATCTGATCGAACGCGGAGATCGCCCCGCCGCCCAGGTTGGCGGCGATGGACAGTCCCGACAGGGTAGCCGTTGCCCCGCTGTTCACCACGCCGGTGGCGAGCAAGGTGTCGTTCCCGCTGCCGAGACGTACGGCGGCGGCATCGGCACCGGCGGTAACGGACAGATCGCCGAGCGACGCACCCGCCAGGGTAAAGGCGATGCTCGTTCCGGAAGATGTCGCGCCAGCCAGGGCGGCGATGCCGCCATCCAGCGTTACCGCGTCGTTGCCACCGCCCGCGTCGATGCCCGTGGCCACCGCCTGCGCGGCGACGTTCGCGTCGATCAGCGCCGCGCCGAGCGGAACGTAACTGACCGGCACCGACAGGGCGACAGCCAGCCCGCTGGCATGGGCATCGGCGAGCGCGGCGGAGTCAGCGACCGTCGTGATGATATCGTCATCATCCCCGGGCGAGGGCGCCTCCCCCTCCGACATCCATTCGTCACCGGCGATGCCGACGGCCGTGGCCGTAGCATCCACTCCGAGATCGATTCCGGTAAGCGACAGGCTCGCGCCTTCGGCGGCAATGGCAAGCGATAGGGTGGCCGAGGTGCCGCTCGACCGGGCCGACGCGTCCGCCACGACACCGTACAGGGCGAGCGTATCGCTGCCCGCCCCGCCGCTGGCGGAGATGGCGAGCGCGTCGGCGTCGGTCCCGGCACGCATCAGGACCAGCCCTGCCGCCGCGCCCTGCGTCGAGAAATCGACCGAGGCGCTGATCCCCAGCGTCTCGGCCACGGCGTCCGCGCGGGCGCTGGCGTAGGCGGCGCTGGCGAGCGTGTCGTCGCCGGCCCCGAGGCTGTAGCCGCCACCGCTTGCGAGCGCGCGGTTGCTCGAATCAGCCAGCGTCACCGATCCGGCGAACCCGCCGGTCGAGGCGTTGATCTTCGCATCGATCAGTGTGAAACCACTGTCCGCGTGGCTGTCGATGACCAGATCGGCGAGCGCATCTGCCGTCAATCTGTCATCGCCGCCGCCGGTGGCGACCCCCGTGGCGGACGCATCCGCACTGGCCCCGATCCGCGCTGCCGAGACCTGCCCCGCCATGGCCGACTGGCTGTAGCCCATCCCCGCCCGAAGAACGCTCGATCGCGTCTTCGCATCGGCGGCGACGTCCGTGCGCGCGGACAGCGCGACGGTGTCGCTCCCATCCCCGAAGTCGATGCCCGCCCCCGTCGCCGCAGAGATCGTGGAAGCGTCGAGCAGCGACGCCCCGATGCTCGTCATATTGGATACGTTGAGCGAGAAGGCACCGGAAAACTGTGTCGCCCGCGCCCCTGCACGAACAGTGGTCTGCCTGCCCTGCCGGTAATCGACCGGCTGGCCAGCCGATATCACCCCGCGCCCGTCGGCCCGCGCGCTCGTCTCGCTGCGACCCAGCGTTGCGGAGACGGCAGCGGTCTGGGCGGAATAGGATACGCCGAAATCCATCGCGGAGCTGTCGGCGATCGCGTTGGCAAGAGCGGACGTGGCGCCCTGGTCGATCGAGGTCGGGGAGGCCGAAGCCGCTCGGATGCCGGCGGCGTCGGCCTCGGCTACGCTCGAGGCATCGGTCAGCGTCGCTGCAATGGCCGGACCCTGCCCCAGCGCCGCCGCGAACTGCACCGCATCCAGTTTCGCCGTCGCGTTGGAGAGCGCGGTGATCGAGCCGGCACCGCCTATGCTCCCCTCCCCGTCCAGCTGGATTGCGGTGGCACCGGTTGCGGCGTGGGAGCGGCTGCTCGCGACGTTCGCCGTTCCCGCCCCGCCCCCTGCGGTATCCAACGCGAGGTTGAGGCCCAGCCCTTCCACGACGGATCCGGCCCCCGCCTGGGTCAGCACGATCCCATCGTTCACAATGCGCGAGCTTCCCGCGTTGGCGTAAAGACCGATTGCCTGCGAGCGCGCATCGGCGGACATGTCGCTCCCGGCAATACCGCCGCTCGCCCCGCCCTTGCTCCCCGCGAGCACGATGGCGAGCGAACGGGTCGCGGCATCCGCCCGCGCCGAACTGGTCAGCCCGCCAGCGTTGAGGAGGTAATCCTCCTCCCCGATCGAGGCACCGCCCGGCGAACCGCCGGCCATGCCCCAGGACGCGGCGCCCGCGCGCGCCCCGGCCTGCAGGGCCACCCCGGAAACGGAGATGCCGTTGCTCGCCGTGCCGTTGAGGGTCAGGCTGTTCGCTTCCGCGGTCGCGGCGCTCGTCAGGTCGAGCTCGCCGGTATTCGTCAGGACATCGCTGCCCTCGCCGCCGGCCATACCCGTAAATGCGAAGTCCGCGTCGGCGCCGAGTTGCAGGGCAGTGGCGTTGGCGCCGCCGTAATTGCCCGCATTGAAGGCGACCGAAAGGCCGTTCTGCGACGCGCTGGCGGTGCCGTTCATCGCGATTACGGCGTCATTCGTAACGCTGTCGTCGCCGGTCCCACCGTCCAGTCCCAGCATGGCACCCGTTGCGCTGGCGTCCCCGCGCATGAAGACCGCGTTGAGCGATCCGGACTTCTGGACCATCGCGTTGAAACTGGCGTTCCAGGCCTCGGCCTCGGCTGCGCCGGCTAGCGAAAGGGGGCCGCCATTCACGACGCTGTCGTCGCCAGTGCCCCCGGCCAGTCCTTCCCCGGCGATGCGCGCCGCGACGCTTGCGTCGACCGCGGCAAGACCGGTGGAAGGCACGTCGCCGGGGACGTCGGGTATGGCGATCGAGGCAGCTATCGCCAGCGCTTCCGCCTTCCCGGCGACGTCGATGGCGCCGGTATTGGCGACGATGTCGTTACCCCCGTCGCCCGTCATGGCGGTGAACCGAGCGTCGGCGATAGCTGCCGCGCCGACGGTGCTGAAATCGGGGATGGCCCCCAGCACGTCGCCCAGTCCGCCCATCAGCGCGCCGGGCAGGCTGACGCTGATTCCCGTCTGGTTGGCCGAGGCGTGGACGCTGCCTTCGAGCGTGCCGCCGTTCAGCAGCTCGTCCGCACCGAGCCCGCCCGCAAAACCCGCCCCCATCGCGGCTGCGCGCGTGTCGAAATCGAACAGGCGTTCCTGCGGGTTGCCGAGAACGGTCAGCGAAGCCGGGATACCGGCAAATCCGGCGTCTACCGAAACGGAAAGAGCGTCGGCGTCCGCGGTGAATTGAGAGAGCGAACCTTCCCCGGCAGTAACCCTGTCCGCGCCCGCCCCGCCGTCCAGGACGATGGCCTGCGCCTGCACCGCGCGGTCCTCGGTCGCCGCGGGCGCCGAACTGACAGCTGCGTCGATGATGGAAAGATCGAACAGCGAGACGCTGCCGCGCGTATTTGTCCGGGAGGTCGCGGCGCTGACGCTGACGATCCCGCCGTTCGACAGGGTATCGTTGCCCCTGCCCCCGGCCATCCCGACCGCCAGGGCGACGGGGTCGAGGCTGGCCGCGGAGCCGGAATACTGGCCGATGGCAAGCGCCACGTAGACGCTCTCGACGCTTGCCCGGGACGCGGCCGTGATCAGTCCCGAATTGTCGAGGTAGTCGTTTCCGCCAAGTCCGTCGACGCCGATTACCCTTGCATCGGCGCTGACACTCGCATCCGACGCCCCGCCGTCCAGCGCGGTGTTCGAGCCGGATCCGCGCCGGGCAATGGCCTCGCCGGTCACCGTGATCGAGCCGTTGTTGAGGACGAAATCGTCGAAGCGGGAATGACCGGCGATACCGAAGGCGCGCGTCCGTGCGCCAGTATCGACGGCGGTGGTTCCGACCCGGGCAACCAGGTCGACCTGTCCCAGCGTGGCGGCAGCAGCGGTAGAAACGCTGATGTTGCCGGCGTTGATGGTGGCGACCTGGACCGGGTAGAGCTCCTCGCCATCCCTGACGAAGGCGTATGACGGATCGTAAAGCGATCCGCGCCGAATGCCGAAGGCGTTGGCTATGGCGAGCGCCGACAGATCGGCGCCGGCAATGGAGGAGATCGCCGTCGAGCCCGCGATTGCGAGGCTCACCTGCGAATCGACGGTGATCCTTGCGTCGTTGACGATCGTGACGACCGGTGCGGCATTGGTCTCGATTCCGCTTGCCCGCGTGTGAAGGAAGGTCGAGGCATCTGGGTTCGAGGGGTCGAACGCGGCGGACGTCTGCGTCAGGATGCCGAGAGCCTTGAGAGAGGCGACGATCTCGCCGTCATTGCGGACGTCGCGCAATGGCTGCGCCTCGCCGTAACCGCTTTCGCGCAGGCTGATCATGTCACCGAACAGGTAATCGGGCAGTTCGGGAGGCGGGACGAGGACTTGCCGCGATACCTCGATCGTGCCTGTCAGCACATCCATCGTCGGTCCCGACGCGCCGGTATCCTGGGCCTGCGCCCCTGACAAAGGAATGAAAGCGCACGAGCAAGCCAGTGCGGCACGAAGCGACAGACGATTGCGCATTGATCCAGATTCCCCCCAACCCCTTAAGGCCGTGGTTCGAATCCTAATCCGCCGGGGCCGGGGCGCTTTCGATTCCGTCTCAAAAACGCATGTTCGCACCCGCGCCCGGGAACCGTCGCGCTGCCTGTGCGTGCCGCGAAGCGGGTGCGGACTAGTCCTGTCAGGCCGCCGCGCGGCGATTGGCAAGGATGAATCCGCTCACACTCAGCACGCTTGATCCCAGGACCGCCAGCGCCGCGCCCGTCGCGCCATAATGCCCGACCAGCCAGGGCAGGGCGCAAAGGGCGGCTACAGTCGGCACGCCGCGCAGCACGAAGTTGGTGATGGCCCTGCCCCGCGCGACCAGCAGCGCCTCGAGGCTCGCCCCCGCCAGTTCCATCGCCGCCGCCGCCGACAGAATGAGCATCGGCCACCAGGCCGAAAGATAGGTTTCCCCCGCGATCGCCCGGATCAGCCATTCGCCCCCCAGCCAGGCGAGCGCCACAGTGGCCGCACCCGTCAGCATGGCGATGCGGGTGATGCGCGCCGCGAGGAGCCGCGCCTGCTTTGGGTTGCGCACCAGCTCGGGATAGACGGCGCGCAACAGCGCCTGGGCAAGGCGCAGCAAGCCTTCTCCCAACTGTGCCGCCACGCGGTAGATGCCGGCCATCGCCGCCCCGCCGAAAGTGCCGACCAGCAGGACGAGCAACTGCCGGCTGGAGATGGACAGCATGGCGGTCAGGCTCGTTCCCGCGACGAAACGCCATGCGTCCGGCTCCGCCTGCGGCAGGCGAGTGAGGGAAAATCGCTGCCAGAATATCGCTTCGGTCCGCGCGGCCAGCAGCCAGTACATTCCCGCCGTCGCGAGTTCGGCGACAGCCCACACCAGAAGGAACCCTTCTATCGTCGGCGCGGTCAGGATCAGCAGCCCCGCCCCGGCGACGCGCACTATCGACATGGTCGAATCGGCGATCGCCCCGCGGCCGTACCGGTCATGCAGGCGCAGCAGTCCGGTGGGGGTGGAGCGGATGGCAAGCAGATAGGCGAGGGTGAACCAGAAGCTTTCCCATCGCAGCCCCCGCGGAATGGGCAGCCACTCCCCCGCGAAACCGAGTACCAGCCCCGCCACCAGCGTCCCTGTGACTATCGTCAGCGTGTCGAGAGCGAGCGCATAACCGGTAGCGCTGCGCCGTCCCTCCTCCCCCTGACCCCAGCGGATGATCGCCTGCCATGTCTGGAACGAGGTAAAGCCGACGATCAGCTGCGCGAAGGTGAAGATGATGACGAAGGTGCCGAAACCCTGCACGCCCAGTGCACGCGTCGCCATCGCCAGGTAGATCAGGCTGAGTACCGCGTTCACTCCGCGCGCGCCCATCAGCCAGCCGGTGTTGGTGAGAGCGCGGCGGATCATGCGTTTGCCCCTGCCCGCTAGGGGCGGCCCTTGTAAAGCGCCGCCACCGGTCGCAGCGTCAGTCGGCGATGTCCAGCGTGGGTTGCGGGTTGTTGGGCACGAGAATCAGCTCGCCCTGCTCGATGCGAACCGAAGCGAGGCGGCTGAGCAGGTTCATCCCGAGCACGTTCGTATCGCCCAGCCCCGGCGCGATTACCGCATCCAGACCGCGCGCCGCGACATTGCCGAAACGCAGTTCGTCGATATTCGTCATCTTCGCCGCCACCGCGCCGTTCGCCGTCTGCAGGCGGATGGGCAGGCCGCTCTCGCGCGCTTCGAGCCCGGCGGCGGCCGCGGTACGATCGGATACGGCGGTCAGCGTCGCGCCGGTATCGACAAGGAAGCTGGTGCGGTGACCGTTGACCTCCGCCTCCAGCCAGTAATGCCCGTCGCGCGAGAGGGGGATGCGCGTCTCCCCGCCCTCGACCACCTGTTCCGGCAAGCCGAGTTCGGGCACTGCGAGCGAAAAGCGCGGATCGAGGCGCGAGAGTTGCAGCACGACGAGCAGCAGCACGGCCATCAGCCCGAGCGTGCTGCCGAGCCTCAGCAACCTGCCCAGGGCGGGCACGCGCGGCAGCAGGAAGCTGCCGAGGATACCCATCGCCATCGCGGCGATGGCTGCCATCAGCAGTCCGGAGCGCGGAATCTCCCGGATCGAATGCGCCAGCTGGTCCCAGACGGGTGCGAAGTCCATGTCCGGTTATATAGGCGCGGCGGATCGACTTGGCGATGAATGGATTTTCGCTGTCCTCAAACCTCTTGCGCCGGGGAGCCGATGGCGGGCGCGGAGATTGTGAGGTCGGCGGGCCAGTCCAGCATCTCGGCACAGGCGCCGTAGGTCGATTGCAGGAACGCCATCAGCGCTTCTGCCGGATCGTTCGAAGTCGCTACCGCGGCGTAGGGCAGGACGAATTCGCCCAGCCCCTCGTGCCAGCGGGCGTGCGCCGGGCGCACCGTCGTCGCGGCGATCCCCGCGGGTGAAGGATAGGCATAGGTATAGAAGGCCGCCTCGGTCATGCCGTTGCCGCCGGGGCAGAAACCGGCGCTGATGACCTCGTGACTGTAAGCGTCCCGGGTGACGGCGTCGGGCAGGTTGGGAAACCCGCCCGGATGGACCGGCGCGCGGCGTCCGGAAAAGCGCGTCACGGCGATGTCGAAGGCGCCCCAGAACAGGTGGCTGGGAGAGGACTTGCCAAGAAAGAGCGAGCGGAACGTCGTGAACACGCCATCGGCCGATATGAAGGCCCCGTGCAGGCGCCGGGCCGCGTCGGCATTCCATTCGCGCTCCATCGTATCGCGCGCGAAGGGTATCGCGGCTTCGATCTCGTTCGGACCACCATGCACCGGCGCGGGCAGCGCCAGGCGGTCGAGACCGTCCGCCAGGTCGCAATGCACCGCCGCGACGCTGCGCCCGGCCAGGGAGATGGCAAAGCGGCTGGAATCGGAACATTCGACGACGATCGCGCCCTCCCGCATGTCCAGCCCCGCCGTGAACTGCCGCCCGTCCTCCGCCGGCATGGGCCGCGTGACGAACCCGCGAGGTACGACACGCAGCGCGACGTGCCAGCCGTGGTTTTCCCAGGGTAGCAGCCGGGTCGGCAGTTTGCCGATCAGCTGGAGCATCATGTGGCACGTCTCGATCGTATGCCTGTCGGCTACGTAATCGAGAGCCGGCCAGGGTGTCACGGTGCGCCGCGAGGCGTGGCGGCACGCGCCAGGATGAGGGAGAAGCGCCCCTCCGCGTCGGTCCAGCGCTCCACCGGCGTCCAGCGCCCTGCCAGCAGCAGGGTATTGGCACTGCGCCGATCGAATTTGTGGCTGTTTTCGGTATGGATGCTTTCGCCGCTCTTCATGGCGAAACCGCGTCCGCAAACCGAGAAGGCGACATCCTCTTCGGCGACCAGATGCATCTCGACCCGCGCATACAGGTCGCTCCACCGCGCCTCGTGCCGGAACGCCTCGACCGGAATCGTGCCCTCCAGTTCACGGTTGATGCGGGTTAGAAGATTGCGGTTGAAATCGGCCGTCACCCCGCCCGCATCGTCGTAGGCCGCCTCCAGCGTGGCGACATCCTTGATGAGATCCATGCCAATCAGCAGCATCGCCCCGTCGCCCAGCGTATCGCGCATCGAACGCAGCAGATCGACCGCGGTGCGCGGAACCATATTGCCTATGGTGGAGCCGGGAAAGAAGCCCAGCTTGTTCATTCCCGCGACTTCGGCGGGCAGTTCGACCTTGCGGGTGAAGTCGGCCTCGACCGGGTAGACCGGCAGGCCGGGAAACTTCGCCGACAGGTCGGCGGCGGCGGCGCGCAGGAAATCCCCGGCGATGTCGAGCGGGACATAGGCACCGGGCTCGATCGCCCGGAGCACGAGCGGCGTCTTGACCGAAGACCCCGATCCGAATTCCACCACCGCGCGTCCCGGACCGATCAGCCGGGCAAAGTCCTCGCCCCGTTCCTCCAGAATCTCGCGTTCCGCGCGGGTCGGATAGTATTCCGGAACGGCGGTGATGTCCTCGAACAGCTGCGAACCGGCATCATCGTAGAGCCAGCGTGCCGGTATTGCCTTCTGCGGCTGCGACAGCCCCTCCAGCACGCCGTCGCGAAACGCGCGGTCGATTCCGTCCTCGTCCAGGTCGACGAGCTTGATACCTTCCGAATTGGCCATTGACGGTCCCTGTCCTACCGATCCTGGGCGAGCCGCAGCCCGGTGAATTGCCAGCGTTGCTGCGGATAGAAGAAATTGCGGTAGCTGGGCCGCGAATGACCGCGCACCGTGGCGCAACTGGCGCCTTTCAGCACCCATTGCCCCGCCATGAACTTGCCGTTGTACTCGCCCACCGCGCCCTTGGCCGGGCGGAAGCGAGGATAGGGCAGGTAGGCCGACTGCGTGAATTGCCAGCAATCCCCGAACAGCTCCCCCGTGCCGGCAGGCAGGGGCGGTGCGGCCTCGTTCAGCTGGTTGCCGGCGAGACTGTCGAAACCGGGGTGGTCCTGCCCGCGGGCGATGGCCTCCCATTCGAACTCCGTCGGCAACCGCGCGCCCGCCCAGCTGGCGAAGGCATCCGCCTCGAAATAGCTGATATGGGCGACGGGCGCATCCGGATCGCGCTCGCGCCAGCCGGCATGGGTGAACTGCTCTCCCTCGCGCCAGTAGAGGGGCGCGGCGATCCCTTCGCGTTTCACCCATTCCCAGCCATCGGACAGCCACAGGCGATGATCGTCATATCCGCCGTCGGAAATGAAATCGTCCCACTCCCCGTTCGTCACCAGCCGCCGCGACAGCGCGAAGGGTTCGAGCAGCGCGCGGTGCGCCGGGCCTTCGTTGTCGAAGGCGAAGCCATCCGACTGGTGGCCGATGCGGGCAATGCCGCCGGGATGTTCCAGCCAGCCTTCGCACTGCGCCGGCTGGCGGCACGCGGGGGCATCCCACATTGCGGGACCGAGGGCGTTCATGGAAAAACCGTGCTTGATGTCGGTCAGCAGCAATTCGATATGCTGCTCCTCGTGCGCGATGCCGAGACGGATGAGATCGGCATGGGCCGGGTCGGGCAGGAGCTTGTCCATCGCCTCGTTCACATGCGCGCGCCAGCCAAGGATCTCGGCCAGCGACGGGCGCGAGATCAGGCCGCGCCGACCGCGCGCGATGCGATCCCCCTCGGCTTCGTAATAGGAGTTGAAGAGAAACGGATAGACTTCGTCGAACAGTCGGTATCCGGGCAGGTGATCGCGCAGCAGGAAGGTTTCCCAGAACCAGGTGGTGTGCGCGGCATGCCATTTGGCCGGGCTGGCATCCTCCATCGACTGGATGATCGCATCCGCCTCGCTCAGCGGTTCCAGAAGGCTCTCGGTCAGCGAACGGGTGGCGCGGAACCGGTCGGCGAGCGGTTCTCCCCGGTCGGGAAGGGCGAGTGTTGTTCGGGCTTCGGTGCGAGACAACGGGCCTCTCCCCTGGCGAGCGGTGTGTGCCGAACCGACCAATGGCAGGCCTTCGGGTTCCCGTCAAAGCGGCAATGGCCCGGCCGGTCAGGCCGCCGCCTTGCTCCCCTCCGCCAGTTCGAGGTTGAGCATTTCGGCGAGCAGGAACGAAAGTTCGAGCGATTGCGCGGCGTTGAGCCGGGGGTCGCAATGGGTGTGATAGCGGTCGGCCAGCCCTTCGTCGGTAATCGCCACGGCCCCGCCGGTACATTCGGTCACGTCCTGCCCCGTCATTTCGACATGGATGCCGCCGGCATGGGTGCCTTCCGCCCGGTGGACGGCGAAGAAGCCGCGCACTTCGGACAGGATGCGGTCGAAGGGGCGCGTCTTGTAACCGCTTTCGGACTTGACGACATTGCCGTGCATGGGGTCGCAGCTCCACACCACCGGATGCCCTTCGCGCGTCACCGCGCGCACCAGCGGCGGCAGGCCAGCCTCGACCTTCTCGTGCCCGAAACGGCTGATGAGGGTAATGCGCCCCGCCTCTCGCGACGGGTTGAGCGTGTCGAGCAGGCCGAGCAGCACATCGGGTTCGAGGCTCGGCCCGCATTTCACCCCGACGGGATTGTTCACCCCGCGCAGGAACTCGACATGCGCGCTGTTCTCGAACCGGGTACGGTCCCCGATCCACAGCATGTGCGCGCTGGTGTCGAACCAGTCGCCGGTCAGCGAATCCTGCCGCGTCATGGCCTGTTCGTAGGGCAGCAACAGCGCCTCGTGGCTGGTATAGAAGCTGGTCGCCTTGAGATGCGGATCGTTCTCGATATCGACGCCGCACGCCTCCATGAAATCCAGGGCTTCGCCGATGCGGTCGGCGATGGACTGGAAGCGCTCGAACCACGGTGAACGGCCCATGAAATCGAGCGTCCAGCGATGCACCTGCCGCAGGTTGGCATACCCTCCGCCGGCAAAGGCGCGCAGCAGGTTGAGCGTCGCCGCCGCCTGGCTGTAGGCGCGCACCATGCGCGCGGGATCGTTGCGCCGCGCTTCGGGCGTGAAGTCGATGCCGTTGACGTTGTCGCCGAAATAGCTGGGCAGCGTCACCTCGCCGCGCGTTTCGGTCTGCGCGCTTCTCGGCTTGGCGAACTGGCCCGCCATGCGGCCCACCTTTACCACCGGCATCTTGCTGGCGAAGGTCAGGACGGCAGCCATCTGCAGGATGACGCGGAAGGTGTCGCGGATCGAATTGGGAGAGAATTCGGCGAAGCTTTCGGCGCAGTCGCCGCCCTGAAGCAGAAAGGCGTCGCCGGCCGCGACCTCGGCCAGCTGGGCCTTCAGGTTACGCGCCTCTCCGGCGAAAACCAGCGGAGGGAAACCGGCCAGCGTCGCTTCCACCTCGGCCAGCGCGTCCGCGTCCTCGTATTGCGGGAGATGCCTGGCGATGAAGCGATCGTGCTGCCAGCTCTGCGGTGTCCAATCCTGTGCCACGTCAACCCATACCGTTCCGTCAACGGCCCTCCCCCGCGGTGAAGGCCAGTAAACCGATGAATGCGGGGAAAGGCCGGACGCTACAGCCTCGCTTCTGCAAAGCCAAAGGTTACTTGCGAAACGTCCGTGCCCGCGCTCAGCGCCCCGCCGCCGCCGTCCCGGCCCCCTCGGCGGGAACGACCGATACCCGCAGCGGCTGCGTTCCGGCGAAGTATTTTTTCGCCAGCGCCTGCATTTCCGCGACGCTCGCCTCGTCATAGTCGGACCAGATGGTGCGGATGTTCGTCACCCGGTTCGCATCGAAGGCCGCGCCCTCCAGCTGGTTGAGCCAGAACGTATGCCCGGTCTGCGCCCGGTTCAAATACTGGCGGATCGGCTCCTGCACGAGCGCCAGCTCGTCCGGGCTCGGCCCGTTCGCGGCGAGGTCTGCGGCAATTTCCGCCGCCTCGTCGTAGAAGGCGGGCAGCAATGACGGGTCGATCTGCACCAGGGCGAAGGTCAGCCCCCCGCTATCGACGTCGAGCGGCCAGCTCGAGCTGACCATCGGCGAATAGGCGGCACCGGCCCGTTCGCGCAGTCCGTCGATCAGGCGGTTGGAGAAGATCTGCGAAAGCAGATAGAGCTTGCGGCTTTCCGGAAGTCCGGCCGAACCCGCGCCCGTTTCCCAGGCGACCACGGCGGCGCCCTGGTCGGTATCGCCATCGAAGGTGAGCGTGACCGGCTCGCTCGTATCTTCGGGGAAGGCCATCTGGCGGCTCGTGACGGATGCGGGCAGAGGCTCGCGCTGGTCGAGCGCACCGAACGTACGCGACAGCGCATCGATCGTCGCCTGCCGGTCGATGTCGCCGAACACGTCGACCTCCACCGGTCCCTGGCTCAGAAGGCGGCTCCAGACCTCGCGGAACTGGTCCGGCGTGGCGGCATCGAGCTGTGCCGGGGTGGCGGTGGCGAAGCGCGGATCGCGATCGCGCAGCAGCCAGTCCAGATCGCGGTTGAGCACCCCGCCCGGATCGCGGGCATAGCTGTTATAGGCGATCTTCGCACTGGCCTTCGCCCGCTCGAACGGGGCGGCGTCCCAGCCGGGCATCGCCAGTTTCGCCGCGAACAGGTAAAGCTGGTTTTCCAGATCCTCCTGCCGCGTCAGCCCCTGGAAGACGAAGGTGCCGTCGTCGATCGAGAATTCGAAGCCCAGCTTGCTGCCGGCCGCGATACGGTCGAGATCGTTCTGGTCGAGCGGCCCGACGCCGGAATTGACCAGCGCCAGCGGACCCATCTGCGCATACACGCCCTCGTCCGGCGCGAAGCCCTGCCACCCCGCGCCGAAGCGCACGCGCACGGTGACGCGGCCGGGTTCGTTGTTGCGATCCCAGATCAGCGCACGCACGCCGTTGGGAAAGGTGAGCCGCTCGATGTCGAACACGCCCAGCGGCTCGATCACGGCTGGCGAAGCGGGCGCGCCGATGGCCGGCAGATCGGCGAAGTCGATCGCCTCGGCATCGTCACGGGCGAGCGCGCTGGCGGTGACGGGGGTCTGCAAGGCGGCGCGCAACTGCGCCACGTCCGCCTCGCCCGGTTCGGGAGTCAGATAGGCGGCGCGGATCACCTCCCCGCTGAACAGTTCGCGCGTCGCTTCCAGCACCTGTTCCGGGGTGAAGCGCGGGGCGATGGAGCGGAACACGTCAAGAAACGTCTCGGGACTGGCGATGGCCTCGCGAATGTCGACGGCCTGCACCACCTGGTCGGCGAGCGCGCTGCCCGCCTGGATGCGCGACTGCTCGACCGAATCGACGAAGGCCACGTCGAACTGCGCGACGGCCTGGTCGATCTCGGCCTGGCTGGGCGGTTGCTGCAACGCATCCGCGATCACTCCGCGCACTTCGGCAAGGGCGGCCTCCCAGTCCTCGCTGATGGGCGCGAACTGGACGAAGGTGCCGTCCACGCTGCGGCTGATCTTGTCCTGCCCGATCTGCGCGTAGAGATAGCTGCCGCCGCTGCGCGCCTGGGTTTCCAGACGGCGATTGACCACCGCCGCCGCGACCGAACGCAGCAGGTTCTGACGATTGTATTCGAGGTTGTCGACGATCTGCACCCACGGACGCAGCACGGCATAGGTGAAGCCGCGCGGCTGCCCCGGCTCGACGATCACCGATACCTCGCCCACGGGATTGGCGGGGTCTGCCCCGGCGGGGGCGACGGGGTCGCCGAAATCGGGCGCGGGCGTGACCGACCCGTCCACCTGCCAGTCGGCAAAGTGCTTCTCGACCATGGCCGCCAGCACCTTCTCGTCGGCATCGCCGACCAGCACGACGACGGCATTTTCAGGGCGATACCAGCGGTCGTGAAACGCGCGCACCGATCCCTGCGTCGCGCCTTCGAGCGAATCGACCGTGCCGATGGGGAGGCGTTCGGCAAGGCGCTGCCCGGCATAGAGGATCTGCGTCGTCTGGTCCTGGATGCGGCGCGACGGACCGGCCTGCTCGCGCCGTTCCGACAGCACGATGGGCACGTCCGCAGCGAGATTGTCGCTCGACAGGGTCGGCGCGATCACCATGCCGGCGAACAGGCCGATGCTTTCATCCAGCGTGGCGCGGTTGGCGTTGGGCAGATCGAGCTTGTAGACCGTCTGCGTCGGGCTGGTGATGGCGTTCGTATCGCTGCCGAGCGACGCACCCAGCCGCTGGAAATGCGGGATTGCCTCCCCCGGCCCGAAATCGCGCGACTGGCGGAAGGTGAGGTGCTCGACCAGGTGGGCGAAGCCGCGCTCGTCGTCGCCCTCGTTCAGCGATCCGGCGTCTATGGCGATGCGCAGGCTCATCTGGCACGGCGGCACGTTGTTCTGCCGCACGGCATAACGCACTCCGTTGGGGAGCTCGCCGAACAGCCATTTCTCGTCCACGGGAATGTCCGTCCCGCGGTAGATCCACGGGTCGTCCGGCATCGCGTATTGCGGCGTGTCCGCCGGGGTCGCCTGCAGGGTGCAGGGGGACTGCGCGAGCGCCGGAACGGGCGCAAGGAGGAAAAGCGGAAGAAAGGCGCAGGCCGCGCGCGAAAAGAATGTCATGGTGCCCCTTAGGGCAGCGGGGAATGAAGGGACAGTGAATGGCGGGCAAGAAAGGCTTTGCCCGGCACCGCCAACCCCGCCTTGCCGGCGGCCCGCCCCGACCCTACATCGGCGGTCATGTTCATAGAAACCGAGACCACGCCCAATCCCGCGACCCTGAAATTCCTGCCCGGCCGGCAGGTCATGCCGTCCGGCACCCGCGATTTCGCCACGCCGGAGGAGGCCGAGGCGAGCCCGCTGGCGCAGGCGCTGTTCGATACGGGAGAGGTGACGGGCGTGTTCTTCGGCGGCGATTTCGTCTCCGTCACGGCCGCGTCGGCCAGCGAATGGCCCACGCTGAAGCCGCAGGTCGTCGCCGTGCTGCTCGACCATTTCGTGTCCGAAGCGCCGCTTTTCGCCGGCCCGCAGGGCAACGGCATCGCCGTCCCGCCCGAGGTGGCCGAAAGCGACATCGGCGACGATGAGGGGACGGAGGATATCGTCGTCCAGATCAAGGATCTGATCGAGACGCGCGTGCGCCCGGCCGTCGCCAGCGACGGCGGCGACATCCGCTATCGCGGTTTTCGCGACGGGGTGGTGTTCCTCGCCATGCAGGGTGCGTGCTCTGGCTGTCCGAGTTCCACCGCCACGCTGAAGCACGGCATCGAGGGGCTGCTCAAGCACTACGTTCCCGAGGTGAAGGAAGTGCGCGCCGCCTGACCTTGCGCCGCCGCGCCCGAAGACGGCCCGCCCCAGTGACCCGCCCCGACGAAAGGCTTTCATGACGACCGACACGCTTTCCGCAGACGCTCTCGACCTCATCTTCCGCGACGCGCGCAGCTTCAATGGCTGGCACGACAAGGAGGTGACGGACGACCAGATCAAGGCAATCTACGAACTCGCCAAGATGGGCCCGACCTCCGCCAACCAGCAGCCCGCGCGGTTCGTGTGGTGCAAGTCGCAGGACGCGAAGGAACGGCTGGCGAAGCACGCCTCGGAAGGCAACAGGGACAAGATCCTGACCGCGCCGGTGTGCGTCATCATCGGGTACGATCTCGATTTCCACGAGCATCTGCCCTGGCTGTTCCCGCATGCCGATGCCAGGAGCTGGTTCGAGGGGGACCGTGATGCCCGGCGCGAGAGCGCCTTTCGCAATTCCGCTTTGCAGGGCGCCTATCTGATGATCGCGGCGCGCGCGCTCGGTCTCGATTGCGGGCCGATGTCGGGTTTCGACCAGGACGGCACGACGAGGGAATTCTTCGCCGATCAGCCCAACTACCGGGCCGACTGGTTGTGTTCCATCGGCTATGGCGACCGTTCGACCATCTTCGATCGTAGCCCTCGGCCCGAATTCGACCGCTTCAATCGCCTGACCTGACCCGCTAGGGGGGTCGGGTGAAGACCCTTGCCATAGATTGCGCGACGGAGGCCTGTTCGGTCGCCCTGTTCGACGGGCGCATGCTCGTGGACGGGCGGTTCGCGATACTCGGCCGCGGTCATGCCGAACGGCTTGTCCCGATGATCGCCGAACTGCCGGACAAGGGGCGCGCCGACCGGATCCTCGTATCGCTCGGGCCAGGCAGCTTCACCGGCGTGCGCATCGGCCTCGCGGCGGCGCGGGCGCTGGGGCTGGCCTGGCGCATCGCGGTGCTGGGCTATCCGACGCTGGCGCTCGTCGCCGCGATGGCGCGGGCGGAGCGGCCGGGCCAGCCCGTCAGCGTGTGCATGAACGGGGGTCACGGCGAATTCTTCGTGCAGAACTTCGGCGGCGACGCATCCGCACAGGACGCGGCGCGCTCGCTCGCTCCCGAAGCGGCGGGCGAGGCCTGTCGCCACCATCTCGTCGCCGGGAACCGCGCCGCCGAGCTGGCCCGCCTGACCGGCGGCGAGCGCACCACGCTCGATCTGCTGCCCGACGCGCGGCATTGTCTCGCGCTGGGCGAGGATCACCTTACGCGCGATCTCGCCCCGATCTACGGACGCGGGCCCGACGCAATCCCGCCCAAGGCCCGCGCATGAGCGATCCGGTCGATGCGATCATGGCCGTGATGGAAGCGAGCTTCGAGCATCGCTACGGCGAGGCGTGGAACCGGCGGCAGGTGTCCGACGCGCTGATCATGCCCAGCACGCACTATCTGCTCGCCGGCATTACCGATGGCGCTGCCTTCGATCCGTCGCGCGCTACCGGGTTCGCCCTCACCCGACACGCCGCGGACGAGGAGGAATTGCTTCTGATCGCGGTCCGTCCCGACGCGCGCGGTGCCGGCATCGCCAGCGGCCTCATGCACCGCTTCATCGCCGAGGCGGCGGGCCGCGGCTGCACGCGCCTGTTCCTCGAAATGCGGGACGGCAACCCGGCGGAGCGCCTTTATCGCCGCTTCGGTTTCGAGCCGGTCGGCAGGCGACGCGGCTATTACCGGGGGGCGATTGGCGGACCGGTCGATGCCATTACTTTTGCCAAGACGGACGTTTGATCGGTTCTTCAATCGGTCATTGTCAGCCCGTTTCGTGTTCGATAATGCTTTATTTGCGACAGGCGACGCCTTCCCTCTTGTGACACCGGTGTTTCAGGTCCAGATGCAATCGAGTTCGGTCCTATCGAAGTCCGGACAATAACGGGTCAATACAATTTATCAGAGGCTTTGATGGACACTTCCGAAAACGACATGAACGAGATGATGATTACGCTGACCGCCGATATCGTCACCGCGCATGTTTCCAATAACAATGTCGACGTGGACGCCCTTCCCTCGCTGATCGAGAAGGTCCACGGGGCGTTGTCCGGCCTCGGCACCGCCGCGCGGGAAGAGGAACGCCCCGAACCCGCCGTCACCGTGCGTGCATCGGTGAAGAACGACCACCTCGTGTGCCTGGAAGACGGCAAGAAGATGAAGATGCTCAAGCGTCACCTGATGACCGATCACGGGATGACGCCGGAGGAATATCGAGACCGCTGGAACCTGCCCGCCGACTACCCGATGGTCGCGCCCGATTACGCCGAGAAGCGGCGCGAACTGGCCAAGAAGATCGGTCTTGGTCGCAAGCCCGGCCAGAAACGCGGGCGGCGCAAGGCGGAGGGCTGAACAACCCTTCCGGTGCCGCCCCGGGGCGGTGCTTGAGCAACGCGCCCCGTCGCCCTATGGCTGACGGGGCGTTTTGCGTTTCGGCAACAGCCACCTTTTTTCGATGGGGACGACAGTGCATCAGCGAATAGACCTCGAAGCCCTGTGCGCCGAACGCGGCCTGCGCATTACCGAGCAGCGGCGCATCATCGCCAAGGTCCTGTCGGAAAGCGACGACCATCCCGACGTGGAAAAGCTGCACGAGCGCGCCAGCGCGATCGATCCGAAAATCTCCATCGCCACCGTCTATCGAACCGTGCGCCTGTTCGAGGAAGCGGGCATACTCGACCGGCACGATTTCGGCGACGGCCGCGCCCGGTACGAGGCCGCGCCCGAGGCGCATCACGATCACCTGATCGACGTCGAGACGGGCAAGGTCGTCGAATTCGTCGATCCGGAACTCGAAGCGCTGCAACGGCAGATCGCCGAGAAGCTGGGATACCGCCTCGTCGATCACCGCATGGAGTTGTATGCCGTGCGGATGGACCGCGAGCGCGACAGCAAGGGCTAGGCCGCGTGACGCCGGAGCGTGCCGCCATCGACGCCGGCGACAGTCCGCCGCTGACCCCGGCAGGGTGGTTGCGGCTGACGGGGCGCTCGATCCTGCTGCTGCTGGCGATCCTCACCTGCGTGCCGGCGCATTACGTCTATCGGCTGTTCGCCTACGGCTCGCCGTTTCCCAAGCTGTTTCTCGGCTGGGCGGCGCGCATATGCGGCGCGCGGGTGCGCAAGATCGGCACGCCCCTGCGGCGCGATGTGGTCTTCCTGTCCAATCACCTGAGCTGGCTCGATATCCTGGCCGAGGCCGGGGCAAGCGGGACCGCCTTCGTCGCCAAGGCCGAACTGGAAAGGGCGCCGCTGGTCGGCTGGCTGGCAGGGCTGAACCGCACCGTCTACGTCAAGCGCGAGGCGCGCATGGACGTCGCCAGCCAGATCAACGCCGTGCGCGAAGCGATGGCCGACAACTGGTCCGTCACCATCTTTCCCGAAGGCACCACGACGGACGGGCAATCGCTGCTGCCGTTCAAGACCTCCATGCTCAAGCTGCTCGAACCACCGCCGCCGGGCGTGATGGTGCAGCCGGTGCTGATCGATTACGGCGACGTGGCCGAGGAGATCGGCTGGACGGGCAATGAAAGCGGGGTGGATAACGCCAGGCGCATCCTGTCGCGCCGGGGCAGCTTCCCGGTGACGATCCATTATCTCGAACCGTTCTCGCCAGAAGATTATCGCGGCCGCAAGGCGATCGGCGCGCGGGCGCGCGAGGCTATCGAGGCGAAATTGCTGGAAACGCTGGGCAAACCGTTGCGCGAATATCGCCATGCGGTCGATCCGGTGCGCTACACGCCAAAGGGTGGCGAACCGTCCTGAAGGGTTCAAAGGCGCCTGGAAATCAGCTAACGGGCGCGCCCATGCACAAACGCGAGAAACCCCGGACCTACAGGGTCAAGAGCTTCGGCTGCCAGATGAACGTCTACGATGGCGAGCGCATGGCCGAACTGCTGGCCGAACAGGGCATCGCCCCTGCCCCCGATGGCGAGGAAGCGGATCTGGTGGTGCTCAATACCTGCCACATCCGCGAGAAGGCGACGGAGAAGGTCTATTCCGACATCGGCCGGCTGGTCAAGCGCGGGCGCGAGGCCGGCAGGGAACCGATGATCGCGGTCGCCGGCTGCGTGGCGCAGGCGGAGGGCGAGGAGATCATGGCGCGCGCCCCGGCGGTGGGCATGGTCGTCGGCCCGCAGGCCTATCACCGCCTGCCCGCCATGCTGGACCATGCGCTGGCCGGCCGGCGCAGCACCGACACCGACATGCCGGAAGACGCCAAGTTCGCCGCCCTGCCCCGCCGTCGCAAGGTCGCGCCGATAGCGTTCCTCACGGTGCAGGAAGGGTGCGACAAGTTCTGCACCTATTGTGTGGTGCCCTATACGCGCGGGGCGGAAATCTCCCGCCCCTTCGCCGATCTGGTGGAAGAGGCGAAGCGGCTGGTCGATGCCGGGGCGCGCGAGATCACGCTGCTGGGTCAGAACGTCAATGCCTGGAGCGGGGAGGACGGTGCGGGTCACGCGGTAGGCCTGGACGGACTGGTGCGCGAACTGGCGAAGCTGTCCGATCTGGCGCGGATACGCTACACCACCAGCCATCCGGCGGACATGACCGACGCGCTGATCGCCGCGCATGGCGAGGTGGACAAGCTGATGCCCTATCTCCACCTGCCGGTGCAGAGCGGCAACGACCGCGTGCTCAAGGCGATGAACCGCAGCCACACCGCCGAAGGCTATCTGAACCTGCTCGACCGGTTCCGCGCCGCGCGTCCCGACATCGCGCTCAGCGGCGATTTCATCGTCGGCTTTCCGGGAGAGACGGAAGCCGAATTCGAAGACACGCTGAAACTGGTGGACGCAGTCGGCTACGCGCAGGCGTTCAGTTTCAAATATTCGCCCCGCCCCGGCACGCCTGCCGCCACGATGGACGCCCAGGTCGCGAGAGAGGTGATGGACGAGCGGCTGCAGCGGCTTCAGGCCCGCCTCAACCGCGATCAGTTGGCCTTCAACGAAGCGAGCGTGGGCAGGACATGCGATGTGCTGGTGGAGCGGCGAGGCAAGCGCGACGGCCAATGGCTCGGCAAGTCGCCCTGGCTGCAATCGGTCTTCTTCGAAGGCGATGCGGCCATCGGTGACATCGTGCGCGTCAGGCTGGCGGATGCCGGCCCGAACTCGCTGCGCGCAGTGCGCGTCTGACAGGCAAGCGTATCGCCACCGCGGCGGTTTCCGGATCGCTGCGACACCCGTTTCACTTTCCTACGCCGCCCGGGCCGGGCAGAGCGATGCAGACACGCCCCGTCCGCCCTGGCCGCGCTTTTTTTCCCCGCACGGCCGTAATCGTCAACTTCGCACCCGGAATAGCCTTTAAGCTACTGATATACCATAAGTTTTTGGTCCTCTTGGAAATTGACGCCACTGTCAACTTCGTCACCCTTTCCAAGGCGGGCAGACCGGCCGGCCCCGCCTTGCGCCAGTATCCCCCGCGCTCGCGGCAGGGCGACTTGCCAGCATGGGCCGAGGACTTATCTTTGGGATCGACGCTCGAACGAAAGGACTCGATTGGCTCGCAACAAGACCCGTGACGGACAGCACCGGTCCGCCCCCTACGCGCCCGAACGCAACATCGCCTCGCAGCGCGCCCGCACGGAAGTCGCCTTCGACGAGGAAGCCGTGCTCGGCGCCCTGTTCGGCGAATTCGACGCCAACCTCGTCCAGCTGGAAAACCGCCTCGGCGTGTTCATCGCGGCACGGGGGAACACCGTTTCCATAGAAGGCCCGGAAGACGAGGTCGCACGGGCGCGCGAGGTGCTGCTCAAGATGCACGAACGGCTGCTGACCGGTCAGGACATGGATGCGGGCGAGATCGAAACGCTCATCGCCATGTCGAACGAACCGACGCTGGAAGGGATCATAACCGGCGACGCGAAAACCCCGCCGATCATGATCCGCACGCGCAAGAAGACCATCGCCCCGCGCAGCGCGCATCAGGCCGATTACATGCACCTGCTGGCCAAGACCGACGTGATCTTCGCGCTCGGCCCGGCCGGGACGGGCAAGACCTACCTCGCCGTGGCACAGGCGGTAAGCCAGCTCATTACCGGCAGCGTGCAACGCCTGATCCTGTCGCGCCCGGCGGTCGAAGCGGGGGAGCGGCTGGGCTTCCTGCCCGGCGACATGAAGGAAAAGGTCGATCCGTATCTGCGCCCGCTCTACGACGCGCTCTACGACTGCATGCCGCCCGAACAGGTGGACCGCCGGATCGCCAGCGGCGAGATCGAGATCGCGCCCATCGCCTTCATGCGCGGGCGCACCCTGTCCGATGCCTTCGTCATCCTGGACGAGGCGCAGAACACCACGAAGGAACAGATGAAGATGTTCCTCACCCGCTTCGGCCAGAACAGCCGGATGGTGATTTGCGGAGATCCGAAACAGGTGGACATTCCCGGCGGCGACCGGATGAGCGGCCTCGCCGATGCCGTCGGCCGGCTGGAGGGCGTGGACGGCATCGGCGTGACCCGCTTCACCGCCGCCGACGTGGTTCGCCACCCGATCGTGGGCCGGATCGTGGAGGCTTACGAGGGCGAGAATGCCCAGCCCTGACGCCTGCTGATCGTGGACCTGGAAATCGACATCGAGGGCTGGCCGGACGGCGACTGGTCCGATCTTGCGGAACGCGCGGCCGCCGCAGCGGCTGCGGTCGCGCCCGAACTCGCCAATCCGCGCCTTGTCGCCAGCCTGCTGTTCACCTCCGACAAAAGGGTCCGCGACCTGAACCGCGAATGGCGTGACAAGGACAGGCCGACCAACGTGCTCAGCTTCCCCATGGTCGAGCGCGTCGATCTGATTCATCTGGACCCGCATGAAGGTCCGCCCCAGATGCTCGGCGACATCGCGCTCGCGTATGAGACCTGCGCGCGCGAAGCGGCGGCAAAGGGCATCGCGCTGGCCGACCATGCCGCGCACCTCGTGGTGCACGGCTTTCTCCACCTCGCTGGCCACGATCACGAGACCGGCGAGACCGATGCCGAGGCAATGGAGCGGCTCGAAGTGAAGGCGCTTGCGTCCATGGGGGTAGCGGACCCATATAGCGCGACCGACCGCGACACCGACCATGACAAGGGATAGACAAGGGGCGATGCCCGACAGCGACAAACCGGACGGCTCGTCCAGTACCGACGGCGACGGCAGTAGTAGCAGCGGCGGCGGATTGTGGAACGTGATCCGCGGCCTGTTCGAGGAACCGGGCGACACCAGCCTGCGCGCGCAGCTGGAGGAAGCCATCGACGAGCATGAGGGCGAAGCCGCGCGCAACGCCGGCCCGCACGACCCGGCGACGGACGACATGTCCGCCGTGGAACTGACGATGCTGCGCAACCTGCTGCATTTCAGCGAACACGATGCCGACGATGTCGCCATCCCGCGCAAGGAAATCGTCGCCATCAACGCCGCGATCGGATGGGACGAAATGGTCGCGCTGTTCGCGGAACACGGTCATTCGCGCATGCCCGTCTATCGCGAACAGCTCGACGACGTAATCGGCATGATGCACATCAAGGACGTGTTCGCCTATCTCGCCAGCGACGATCCCCCGCCGCAGGACTGGACGGTGTTGATGCGGCAGCCGCTGTACGTGCCGCAGGCGCGCGGCGCGCTGGACGTTCTGGCGGACATGCGCGCACGCCGCACCCATCTCGCCGTCGTGGTGGACGAGTTTTCCGGCACCGACGGCATCATCACTATCGAGGATCTGGTCGAGGAGATCGTCGGCGAGATCGAGGACGAGCACGACGAGGCGCCGATCGACCAGCTGGTCGAGATCGCCGAGGGCGTCTGGGATGCCGATGCCCGCGCCGAACTCGACGACGTGGCCGAGAAGGTCGGCGACCCGCAGCTGGCGGAGATCGAGGAACCGGTCGATACGCTTGGCGGTCTTGCCTTCGTGCTGGCCGAGGAAGTCCCGCAGGCCGGCACCGTCCTGACCCATCCGAGCGGCTGGCGCATGGAGGTCACCGCCGGCGACGAGACCCACGTAACCCGTTTGCGCCTGCATCGACCGCGGTCAGAGGAACCGGACGACGAGGCTTGAAGCGGAACCGCACGGTTCTGTGTTGCGTTGCAGCATGGACAGTGACAGGCTCGCTTTTCGCTCGACACCGTCGTTCCGCCCGGCGACAAACCCGGTAATTCATGCGCCGTCTTCCTCCCCTTCGTGCCCTTGAGGCCTTCATTCGAGTGGTTCGGCTCGGGTCTGCCCGCGCCGCGGCAGGCGAACTCGGTCTAAGCCCCTCCGCCCTGTCGCGCCGGATCAGCAATCTCGAGGAGTTCACCGGTCGCAAGCTCTTCAGTCGCAGCGGCCAGACCATGCGCCTGACCGATGAGGGCCGTGCGTTCTACGAATCGGTAGCCCCGCATCTGGAAGCGTTGGCCGCGGCGGTCGAATCGCAGAGCGAGAACCTCCAGACCCTGCGCCTCCGGCTCGGAGTCATGCCGTTGTTCGGAACGCAGCGTCTGTTTCCGCGCCTCAACGAACTGCGCAGCGCCCATCCGCGGCTCCATCTCGACATCGACACCGGGCCGCATCTGGTCGACAGGGTGGGCGACACGCTCGATGCAGCGATCACGCTGACCGATCGGCCCGACCCGGCCTTTCACTCGCTGCAACTCGATCAGAACACGGTCCACGCCATCGCCAACCGGAAGCTGGTGGACGATCTGGGTGTCGATCCCGACCGCGAGGCGCTGTCGAAGCAGACCTTCCTCGTCCACACCGACATGCCCAAGAGCTTCGATGCGTGGAAGCGGGCTGTCGGCATGGCGCACCTGCAGCCCTCGGCCGTTGATCATTACGATTCCGGACAGCTCATCCTCGAGGCGGCGGCGCAGGGTATCGGCATCGCCATCATGCACGACGATCACCTGGCGCGGAACAACGATCAGCGGCTCGCCCGTCTTTTCGACGTGCGCGTGGAAAGCCCGTATTCCTATTACTTCATCTGTCGACCCGGAGATCTGGAGGCACGTCCCGTACGGATCTTCCATGATTGGCTCCAGGGCGCCGGCCTATAGGAACGCTCCGGGCAACCACCCATTTCACCCTCACGTCATACGAGAGGAGACAGGCTATGGATATTCGCCGCGACCAGCAACGCTATCGCCGGAGCAAACCGTCATGGCTCGGGCGGGGCATCGAGCGGCTGACCCATCCTGTTGGCTCGGCGCTCGCCGGCGCAGTGCCGAAGTGGCCGGTGCAGAAAATCGTCGAGGGGATCGATACGGCGGTGGGCGCTCCGCCGCTGACCGAGCTGAACCACGATCCGGCCGATGCGGATGCGGCCCGGAGCGCGGCGAAGCGGATCGAACGGATCGCACGCACGGTGAATGGCGCATCCGGCGCCGCTGCCGGTTTCGGCGGTGCCCTGACCGCGTCGCTCGATATCCCCGGCACCATCGCCATCGCCCTGCGCAACGTGCGCGATACCGGGGTCGCCTACGGCTTCAGCGACAGGGGAGCCGAGGAGCGGATGTTCCGCATGCAGATCCTCGAACTGGCCACCCTCAACGATCGCGAGGAGCGGCGGCGGCGCATGGACGCACTGGAGGCGAGTATCGCCGAGGACGGTTCGCTGCGCCATGTCGACCCGAACGCGGCCAAGCCGCTGGTTGATCAGGTCGTGGAGCGCGTTTCTCGCGCGCTCGCCCTTGCCTCGCTTCGCAACCGGTTGGGAATGGTCGTACCCGTCATCGGTTCTGCGGTCGGGGCGGCGGTCAACTCGTCTTTCCAGAGCGACGTGTCGAAGGCGGCCCGTTTCGGCTACCAGGCGCGGTGGCTCAAGCGGCACGAAGACGTGATCGACGCTTCCGCGTAGAAAGGGGCGCCGGTGCGGCGCCCCTGCCCATCAGCCCACGCTGGCCTTGGTGATCTTGCCGGGATTGGCCGGCGGCTCGCCCTTCGGCAGCGCGTCGACATGGTCCATGCCACTCTCCACCTCGCCCCAGACGGTGTACTGGCGGTCGAGAAAGCGCGCGTCGTCAAGGCAGATGAAGAACTGCGAATTGGCGCTGTCGGGATCCTGCGTACGAGCCATCGAGCAGACCCCGCGAGTGTGCGGAGCGTCGCTGAATTCCTGCTTCAGGTTCGGCTTGTCCGATCCGCTCATGCCGGTGCCGGTCGGATCGCCGCCCTGCGCCATGAATCCTGCGATCACGCGATGGAAGGTCACGCCGTCGTAGAAGCCGTCCTTCGCCAGTTCGGTGATGCGCGCGACGTGATTGGGCGCGAGATCGTCGCGCAGCTTGATCACGACGTCGCCACCCTTGCCGTCTCCGCAATCGAGGGTGAAGGTCAGTTTCTGATCGGCCATACGGTAGGTCTCCTGTTCGGTTGGTTCCGGATGGGGCCGATATAGGCCGGAGAGGCGCAATGTCACGCCAAGCCTTCCGCGCGCCCGCTTGCTTTTACCCGCGCCGGGGATAGAGCGGGCGGCATGGCCGATACCGATCTCCAGGAACGCGAAGAGCCCGTCGAGGTGCGCGAAAGCGGGGCGGAACTGGACGAGGAGAACCGGCTGAAGCCCGATTTCGTCGACGACGTGCGCAGCTCTCTGGAAGAGGGGGATACCGGGCGGACCTACGAACTGGTCGAGCCGCTGCACCCCGCCGACATCGCCGACCTGTTCGAACTGCTGGACCGGGACGAGCGCCGCCACCTCGCGGCTGCCATCACCGACCTCATGAGCAGCGAGGTCATCGCCGAGCTCAACGACTACGTACGCGAGGACATGGTCGAGGATCTCGCCCCCGGCGCCGTCGCCGACATCGCGGGACAGCTCGACACCGACGATGCCGTCCAGCTGATCGAGGATCTCGACGAGCCGCATCAGCGCTCCATCCTCGCCGAGCTCGATCCGGAGAACCGCGCCGTCATCACCGCCGCGCTCGCCTTTCCGGAGGAGAGCGCGGGCCGGCTCATGCAGCGGGAACTGGTGGCGGTACCAGAGCATCTGACGGTGGGCGACCTCATTGACTATCTGCGCCAGGCGGACGACCTGCCGACCGAGTTCTGGGAGGTGTTCGTGGTCGACGCGCGCTTCCATCCCATCGGCACCTGCCAGCTGTCATGGATCATGCGCACCCCGCGCCACGTTGCCCTGACCGACGTGATGAAGCGCGACCAGACGCTGATTCCGGTCGACATGGACCAGGAAGAGGTGGCGCTGCGGTTCCAGAAGTACGCGCTCATTTCCGCTGCCGTCACCGACGAAAGCGGCCGGCTGGTCGGACAACTGACGGTGGACGACATCGTTCACATCATCTCGGAGGAAGCGGGCGAGGACACGCTGCTGCTTTCGGGCGCGGGCGAAGGCGACATCAACGAGCCGCTACGCGACGCGTACTCGGCCCGGGTGCGCTGGCTGATCGCGAACCTCGGCACCGCCGTCGTCGCCAGCGCCATCATCGCGGCCTTCGGCGCCGCGATCGAGCAGCTCGTCGCTCTCGCCGTCCTCATGCCCATCGTCGCCAGCATCGGCGGCAATGCCGGAACGCAGACCATGGCGGTGACCGTGCGCGCCATCGCCATGAACCAGCTGACCAGGTCCAACACCCGCCGCATCCTGTGGCGCGAACTGCGCGTGGCGCTGATGAACGGTGCGACCATCGCCGTGCTGATCGGCCTGGCGGTGGGGGCCATCTTCTCGCCCGCGCTGGGCGGCGTGATCGCGGCGGCCATGGTGGTCAACATCATCATCTCGGGCATGGCCGGCGTGTTGGTGCCTGTCGCGTTCGACCGGATGAACCAGGACCCGGCCGTGGCTTCGAGCGTGTTCGTCACCATGATCACCGATTCGATGGGCTTCTTCGCCTTTCTCGGGCTTGCCGTCGCAAGCGGGCTGGTCAACGCCTGACGGTCCGCTTTCCGGACAAGGTGTGACAGGTGTGACAGTGTCCTGAGGCGCAAAACCGCCGTGCCCGGCGAAGCGGGGAAATCGGCGGAATATCCCGGGTGGAAGGGACGATCGTGCATGGCGGGCGGTGTGCGTGCGCGGCCGGGTGTAGGAAAGCGCGCAGTCGCGCCCCGGCTTCAGGGCGCGCAGAGAACGGCGAGCATCGCGCGGTGATCTGAACCATCATCCGGCAACACCTCGAAGGATCGCAGGTCCAGCGCGCCTTTCACCATGATCTGATCGAGCGGCCAGCCCAGCCACAGATGGTCCGAAGGAAAGGTCGGGAAGGTCCCGCGCCCGAGCCGCGGATCGGGCCAGTCTCCCATTTCGCGGAACGTCGTGGTGGTGCGGGACCAGCGCACGTCGTTGAAATCGCCCATGACGAACGCATCGGGCAGGCGGTCCGGAGTCTGGATGCCGGCATTGACGATATTCTCGTCGCGCAGCTTGGGTATTCCACCGGGGCAGAGGCGGCTTCGGGTGGAGGCCGATGAATTCGAGCGGTGGCGAGCCGCCGGGCCGCAGGGTCGCGTAGAGCGCAGGCGTATCGCGATAGGTATTGTCGATCATCGCCGATTTGAGAACCGGCAGATCGGTCGCGAAGACCATCCCGAATGCGTGGGGCCGGGGGTGGCGCAAACATGGCAATAAAGGTCCAGCGTTGCCATCCTCTGGCCAGCAGCGAAACAAATAGCAGGATGGCCGCCGCGTAGGAGAACGGTTCGCGCACCAGATCGACGGTTCGGATGAACCACGCATCGCTGGGAACGAGCGATATCAGAACGGCGACGAGCATCAGCGCCGCGACAAGCGCAAGGACGATTCCAAACTTCTTCACGAGCTTGCCTGTTCCGCTCCCTAACCTATGTCATGATTCAAGACGCTTGGCGCGACTGTGTTCCGTTGCTTGATGGTAAGCGCGACGATGGTCCCGTCGCCCGCGACGGCATGGATACGCCCCCCTCACTCGCAATCGGCCGCCCGCTCCCCATCTTGCACGCCATCATGCCGCTCAACCTGACCAAGATCGCGTTCGGTGCGCAAACCTATGGCGACATCCAGAAATGGTTCGACAATCGCCAGCGCATCGACGTGAACACGCGCTATCGTCCGACCCGCTGGGAGGAATGCGTCGGCGGGTCGCTGTTCTGGATACACGAGCACAACCTCGTCGCGCGCAGTCCGATCACCGGCTTTCGCCAGCAGGACAACGGGCGCTGGTTCATCGAGCTGGAGCCGCGCCTGATCCGCGTCACGCCGCGTCCCAAGCGGGCGCATCAGGGCTGGCGCTACCTGAAGGGAGAACCGCCGCGCGATCTGGAGGAGGGCGAGGATCCGGGCGACGTGATTCCCGGTCGGCTCGCCGGAAAACTGCAACGGTTGGGTTTGATCTGAGGATGCTGTAAAGGTCAGCGTAATCCGATCATCTTTACTCACACGAACGCGGGTCGCCACAAACGGCGCCCACGAAAGGCTTGAATACATGAAGACATTTGCCGCCATTGCCCTCGCCGCCGTCGCGCCGCTCGCGCTTGCCGCCCCGGTCGCCGCGCAGGAAACCCCCGCTCAGGCGCCGCCCGCGGCCGATCCGTCCAGCGTGACCGACGCGGAGATCGCGAAGTTCGTCACCGTCGTCATGCAGGGCAAGGCGATGGAGAACGATACGACGATGACCGACCAGCAGAAGCAGGCGGCGATGATTCAGGTCATCCAGGATGCCGGTTTCGAACTTGCCCGGTTCAGCGCCGTGGCCCAGGCGATCAACGCCAGTCCCGAATTGCAGCAGCGCGCGCAGGCGGAGCTTGTCAACCAGCTCGGCCAGGCGCAAGGCTGACGCCCGCACTCTATTCGGAAAGGTCGCGCGATGAAGGCTTTGCTTGCTACTTCGTGTCTTGCTCTCGGCACGCTGGCGCTGTCGCCGGCGGCCCGGGCGCAGGATTCGTCCACCACCGCCCCCGTTGAAGAAGACGGTTCCGGCGCGGGTATGTCCGGTCTCGACGCACAGCTTGCACCCTCTCCGGTGGATCCGGCGAGCGTCTCCGACGAGGAGGTGGCGACCTTCGTGACCATCGCGATGGACATGCAGAACCTGGAGATCGACGATTCGCTGCCCGACGACGAGAAGATTGCGATAGTCATGAACGCGATCGGCGGCAAGGGTATGGACCCGCAGCGGTTCATGTCGCTGGCGCAGGCGATCGGGCAGCAGCCCGAACTGCAACAGCGTGTGCAGGCCGAGATCATGGCCCGCGCCGGAGCGACGCAGGCCGAGTGACCCCTCGCTGATTCGAGAAACAGGACAGAGGCGCGCCTCGCCGACATGCGGCGGGGCGCGTTTTCGCATGCGCGTCGCCCGGCTGCGCGATGGAACGGGCGCCGGTCTGTCCCGTTGATTTCGCAAAGGAGAAAGACACATGCCCGAACGCCAGAGCCGCCATCCGGACAACGACCTGATCGATTCGATGAGCGAAACCGCAACCCCTTCGCAGCAGAGCCGCTCGGGCGGCCAGGTTCCCAAGGACGTGGGCACCCGCGGCGAAGCCAATCGTGCGACCGACCCCGACAACCGGGAGCCGGAGGTCGGGAGCGACAATCCCGCGCAGGATGCGAAGAAGGGACCGAAAACCCGCGAGGCGATCCAGAACTCGCGTGACGACGCCTGATCGTCAGCAGGTAGTGTCGCCGGTTTCCAGATCGACGACCTGCCGCAACGCCTCGGCATAGGCGGCGGGCGCCTGCGCGCCCTGCACCACATATTTGCCATTGACGATGAAGGTCGGAACGGCGGTGATCCCGCTGTTCCGGCCTTTTTCCTCTTCCGCGCGGACGGTGGCGGCGAGCGTCTCGTCCTCCAGCGCCGCAGCGGCTTCGGTCCGCTCGATCCCGGCATCCTGCGCGATGTCGAGCAGCACGCTCGTGTCCGCCACATCGAGGCGCTGCTGAAAGTGCGCCGCGAACAGCGCCTCGGCCAGCCGCGTCTGCGCGTCCGGTCCGCCGGTCCGGAGCGCATGACGCAAAAGGCAGTGCGCGGCGAAGCTGTTGCGCATCATCGGTTCGGGCGCCTCGCCCTTCCCCGCATAGTCCATCGGGAAGCCCAGTTGCCTCGCGACTTCGGCGATCTCGCCACGCATCCGCTCAAGATCGTCCGGCCCGCGCCCGTAAACCTCGCGCACGTGATCGGCCTGCGACCAGCCCTGCGGCGGGGTATCCGGGTTGAGTTCGAACGGCATCCAGCGGATCGTCGGTTCGATAGCCAGGTCGCCCTGCTCGATGCCACGGATCAACGCACGGTAGCCGATGACGCACCAGGGGCACATGACGTCGGACCAGATATCGATGATGACGGGCGTTTTCACGAATGCGTCTCCAGCCAGCGGCGTAGCAGGGAATGGGCGATGGCGATGCGCGGCGGGGGGACGAAGCCGGTCGCGTCCTGTCCGCGCTCCACCGCCTCGGCGACCTCGGCCCGGGTAAACCAGCGCGCGTCCTCCAGTTCGGTGGTGTCGATCGTCAGTTCGCGGCTGTCCGCAAGGGCATGACATCCCAGCATCAATTGCGAGGGGAACGGCCAGGGCTGGCTGGCGACGTAGCTGACGTCGCGAACGGCGATGCCCGCTTCCTCCATCACTTCGCGCGCAACGGCTTCCTCCAGGCTCTCACCCGGCTCCACGAAGCCGGCGAGCGCGGAATAGCTGCGCGGCGGAAACCGCTCCTGTCGTCCCAGCAGCAGCGCACCATCTTGCTCCACCAGCATTATCGCGACCGGATCGGTGCGGGGAAAGTGCATCGCTCCGCAGCGTTCGCAATCGCGTTCCCACCCGCCCTTGGCAAGACGGGTCGCGCCGCCGCAATTGGCGCAGAAACCATGACGGGCGTGCCAGTCTACCAGGGCGCGCGCGCCGCCGAACAGCGCAAGCTCGGCAGGCGAAAGGTGCCCCATCGCCTGCCGTCCGGCCCAGCGGTCCTGCTCGGCGAGATCAGGCAGCGCGACGAACAGCGGCGCCCCGTTTTCGAGACCCAGGAAGGCGAGATCGCCGCCCTCCCCACCCATCGGATCGCGCCGCAACCGGCCGTCCGCGCCCAGCAGCGGGGCGAGGCCATCCATCGCAAGCACGCGCGCGTCGCTTCTCGCGGCGTAACGGGCGAGCGCCTCCGGACTGGCGCGCGCGTGATCGTCCCGGTCCATACCGGCCGCGGTGAAGGGAATGTTCAAGACTGCAAGAGCCGGGCCGCGTCGCGGGCGACGGCCTGCGGAAATTCGCTCTGCGTCGGGTAGGCTTCCGCGGGCATGTACTGCGTCATCAGATTGTGTCGCAGCGCGCGGCGCATGTTGACGAGGCCGCTCGTTCCCGCCGCGCCGAACCAGCCGTACAGCCCTTCCGCGTCGCCCTTGCCGACGAGGCCGCCGGCACCGAAGCCGAAGGTCAGCCCGTTGCTCGTAAAGCCGCCATTGGTCGCGAGCGTATCAGGGAACAGGTCGCGCGTGCCCATGCGCACCGCCGCCTCGCTCATCACGCGGCGCCCGTCGATTTCCCCGTAACCCGCCAGCATTCTGAGGAAGCGGTCGTAATCCGAAGGGGAGGAGACCAGCCCCGCCCCGCCCGCGGGAAAGGCCGGCTCGTCGAGGAAGACCGAATTGCGGGGCATGTCGAGCGGGATGGGAAAGCCGCCCATGAGGAAGTAATTGCCCGTCAGCCGCCCCGCCTCGCCACGCGGCACGCGGAACCAGGTGCTTGTCATGCCCGCCGGATCGAAGATGCGCTGCCGCAGGAAGGCGTCGAAGTCCTGGCCGGAGACGACCTCGATCACCCGGCCCATCACGTCGAGCGCGACCGAATAGCTCCATCTGGTGCCGGGCTGGTAGACGAGCGGCATCTCCGCGACGCCTTGCGCGAAATCGGCGAGGCTGTCGGTCGGGGTGCCGCCCATGATCGCCTGTGCCAGTTCCAGCCGGCTTACCTGCCCCGGCACCAGCCCGCGACGGCTATAAGCCTCGCGGATGGGTCCGCTCTGGATGATACCGTAGGCAAGGCCGGCGGTGTGCGTCAGCAGGTGGCGGATGGTGATGGGGCGCCGTGCCGGTTCCAGATTATCCGCCGTGATCGGCCCGTCATAGCGCTTCTGCACGCGCATCGTGCGAAAGGCGGGGATGATCTCGTACAGGGGCTGGTCGAGCGCCATCAACCCGTCGTCGATGCACATCATCGCCGCCATGCCGGTGATCGGCTTGGTCATCGAATAGATGCGGAACAGGCTGTCCGGGCCGACCGGATCGTCTCCGGCAAAGGTCTTCGTCCCGCGCGCGATCGTGTCCGCGCGCGCCTGCCCGAAACCCATCGTCGCGACCATGCCCGACACGCGGCGGTTGTCGACATAGGCACCAACCATGCGCGCCACCGCCGGCCAGCGCCCCGAAGCGTCCTGCGCCAGCGCGGCGCCGGCCAGCGGCAATCCGGCAATCGCGCCCGCCCCCAGCAGCGCGCCGCCCCGGATGAGCGAACGGCGGGACAAGGCGTGGGAAATGGCGGAGGTCATAACGTTCTCGTCTGATTTCGTTTCATTCTGCGACTTAACCGGCGCGCAAAGGGTGAACAAGGCGCGGCTTGCACGCTTGCCGTGTCTTACCTAACGCATACACATGCTGAACGTCCTCTCGATCCTCACCGGGCTGCTGTCGCTGATCATCGTCATCCCGTCGCAGATTCCGTTTCTTGGCATCGGCAACTGGCTGGCGCTGCCGGTCATCGCCGTCGGCATCGTCCTGGGTCAGCTGTCGAGCAAGCGCAGCGGACGCAATTTCAACCTCGTGATCCTGGCCATTGCGGTGATCCGGCTGCTGCTGGGCGGAGGGGTGTTCTAGACACCCTCGCGCATCGCCAGCACGAGCTGCGCCGCCCTGGCGAACAGGGTGGGCAGTCCGGCCTCTTCCAGTTGCCCGACCGGCCACCATTCGCCCTCGCCCGTGGGAACCCCGTCCCCGGCATGGATCGCCACCCCGAGTTCGAGATCGAAATGGGTGAAACCGTGACGCACGACGCCGCCCGCCTTCCAGGCGCCGGCGACCGGGGGGTCGTCTTCCCCGTCGCGCCGGGCGCTCCAGCCATCGTCGGGCAGGGCGCGCATTCCGCCGAGCATTCCGCGCCCCGCCCGGCGCACCAGCCACACCGCGCCGTCGCGCTCGATCCAGAAGGCAGTTCCGCTGCGGCGCGGCTTCGCCTTCTTCGCCGGCTTGACCGGAAGGCGCAGTGGATCGCCTTCCGCTCGCCCGCGACACAGGGCCGAGAGCGGACACAGCAGGCACCGCGCATCGCGCGCGGTGCAGATCGTTGCGCCCAGATCCATCATGCCTTGCGCGAAATCGCCGGCCCGCTCCGCCGGCGTGATCGCATCGGTTGCCTCGCGGATTGCCTTGCGCGCGCCGGGTAGCGGATCCTCGATGGCGAACAGCCGGGCCACCACACGCTCGACATTCGCATCGACCACCACCGCCCGCCGATCGAAAGCGATGGCGGCGACCGCTGCGGCGGTATAGGCACCAAGCCCCGGCAATTCGCGCAATTCGCGCTCGGTATCGGGAAAGCCGCCGCGCTCCGCCACGGCCCGCGCCGCCTTCACCAGATTGCGAGCACGCGAATAATACCCCAGCCCCGCCCATTCGGCCATGATGTCCGCCTCGTCCGCCGCCGCCAGCGCCTCGACCGTTGGCCAGCGCAGGGTGAACTTCGCGAAATACGGGGCGACCGCCGCCGTCGTGGTCTGTTGCAGCATGACTTCCGACAACCATACGCGGTAGGGATCGGGGCGTTCCCCGATACCGGGCGGGGTGCGCCAGGGCAGGTCGCGGGCATGGCGCGCATACCAGTCGAGAAGCAGCGGAGCGACCCTATCCTCCATGCCCGCGCTATGGCATGGGCGGCGACGACATGGAACGCGACGATGCAGCGAAACCGGGGAAGACGCGCGCCGCCACCGGAAAGGGCGCGAAAGGCAGGGCGAGACCCTACGAACGCCCGCGCGGCGGACCTGCGCGCCCCGTGGCGGACCTGGTCCCGCAAATCGGGCGCGCGGCCTTTCGCCGCTTCGGATTCGTGCAGTCGAGCGTCGTCACCCGCTGGCCGGAAATCGTGGGCGCGCGCCATGCCCGCGTTTGCGCGCCCGAAAGCATCCGCTTTCCGCCGGGCGAGAAGAGCGACGGCATTCTCCAGCTTGTCGTGCTACCCGCCCACGCGCCGCTGATCCAGCACGTCATTCCCGAGATAATCGAGCGGGTGAACCGATTCTTCGGCTACAAGGCGGTGGCGAAGGTCAAGATGCGGCAAGGCGCGGTTAAGGCCGATCCTGCTGTGGCGAAGCGCGAGGCGCCGCCTTCGCTCAAGCCGATTCCGATGGAATTGGGGGAAAGCCTGCGCGATATCGGGGACCCGGAATTGCGCGCCGTGCTGCAATCGCTGGCGCAGTCGATCGCGTCGAAAGAGGACAAGCAATGATGAAGCGGATCGTCACCGCCGCACTGATGGCAGCCGCGCCCTTCGCGGCCGGCCCCGCAGCGGCGCAGAACTGGAATGCCGAGTACGAGACGACGGCCAAGGGATACCGTGTCGGCAATCCCGAAGCGCCCATCGAACTGATCGAATTCAACAGCTATACCTGCCCGCACTGTGCCGCCTTCGCCCGCGAATCGGAGGCGGGGCTGCGGTACCTGCTGATCCATGAAGGGCGCGCCAATATCGAGGTGCGCCAGCAGGTTCACCACGTCATCGACGTTGCCGCCATCCTGCTTGCCGAGTGTGGCCCGGACGACAGGTTCTTCGACAATCACCGGGCGCTGCTCCTCTCCCAGGACGAATGGATGGGCAAGGCACGCGCCGCCACGCAGGCGCAGAGGAACCGCTGGTATTCCGGCCCGATCGCCTCGCGGATGAAGGCGATTGCGGCCGATCTCGATCTCGACGAACTGATGGAGAGGCGGGGGTATTCCGCCAGCGAGATCGATCAGTGCCTGTCGGACAGCGCGCGGGCGCAGGCGATCGTGGACGAATCGGCGGCGAACGCGGCCGAATACGGCGTGCAGGGAACGCCCAGCTTCGTCCTGAACGGCAAGCTGCTCGACGGGGTGTATGGCTGGCCGGCGCTGGAAAACGCGCTCGGTTCACCGATGCCATTCAGCGCCGAGCTCTCCGCCGTCGGCGACTGAACCCGCCGATCCCTTTGCAAAAGGGGAAAAGCCTGTGCAAAAGCGCCGTTTCCCGGCCCCCGGCGCTTCCCAAACGCCTGCCCCGGCGGTCTAATCGACCGGCACGGCAGGTTCGGGCGCCGGGGCCCGTCAGACTGCAACGGAACACGAGTGACATGATGAATACGCGCCGCATCCTTACCGCCGCCCTCGCCGCCCCGCTCGTGCTGGCCCTCGCCGCCTGCGCGGACGACGCCGCCACCGCCGACGCGGTTTCGGGCGATCCCGTCGCCGCCGTACCGGCCCCGGCGGGCCAGGCATGGACCGATACCGTCTCGCGGACTGAGGAAGGCGGCTGGCTGGTCGGCAACCCCGATGCGCCGATCAAGCTGGTCGAATACGGTTCGCTGACCTGCCCGGGCTGCGCCGCCTTCAGCGCCGAGGGATCCACGCCCCTGATGCAGGACTACGTGGACACCGGCCGGGTCAGCTACGAACTGCGCAGCTTCCTCATCCACGGCGTTCCCGATCTGGTGCTCACCCGGATGCTCGAATGCGCGGACCCGACCGCCGCCGTTCCGCTGGCCGACCAGATCTGGGCGAAGCTGCATGACGAGCGCGCCTATGTCTTCCAGACCGACAACCAGGCGGCGCTGGAACAGGCGAACAGCCTGCCGCCCGAACGCCGCCTGCCCGCCCTGGCCGAGGTTTCGGGTACGCTGGACTGGTTCGCGGCCCGCGGCATCAGCCGGGACCAGGCGCAGGCCTGCCTCAGCGATACCGCCGCTGCCGACCGGCTGGCGGAGGTGACGCAGAACGCCGCCGACGCGCAGAACGTGGGCGGGACGCCGACCTTCTTCCTCAACGGGCGAGAGCTGGAGACCACCCCCGGCACCAGCACCTGGACGCAGGTGGAGGCCGCCCTGCAACGCGCCGGCGCGCGGGATAGCTGAGGCGGCGGCGGGCCGGCGATGGAGATCCGCAAGCTTAGGCTGAGCGGCTTCAAGAGCTTCGTCGAACCCGCCGATCTGCGCATCGAACCCGGCCTGACGGGCGTCGTCGGGCCGAACGGGTGCGGCAAGTCCAACCTGCTCGAGGCGATCCGCTGGGTGATGGCGGAAAACTCGCCCAAGTCCTTGCGCTCGGGCGGGATGGAAGACGTGATCTTCGCCGGCACCGCCAATCGGCCGCCGCGCGACTTCGCCGAGGTCGTGCTGCATGCGGTCGATGACGAGGGCGAACCGCTCGACGTTACCCGCCGGATAGAACGCGGCGCGGGCAGCGCCTACCGGGTCAATGGGCGCGACGTGCGGGCGAAGGACGTCTCGCTGATCTTCGCCGACGCGGCGACCGGCGCGCATTCGCCCGCGCTGGTCAGCCAGGGCAAGATCGCGCAGGTGATCGCCGCCAAACCCGCCGAACGGCGCATGATGCTGGAAGAGGCGGCGGGTATTGCGGGCCTCCACGTTCGCCGCCGCGACGCGGAGAGCAAGCTTCGCCAGACGGAAGCGAACCTCGCGCGCCTGGAAGACCTGATGGCGGGCCTCGACAGCCAGATGGCCTCGCTGCGGCGGCAGGCCCGGCAGGCGGAGCGCTACACCGCCCTGTCCGATCAGATCCGCGTGGCCGAAGCACGGCTGCTCTACGCCCGTTGGCGCGATGCCGCGGCTGCGGCGGAAGCGGCGCGGGCCGAGGCGAAGGCGGCGGATACCGAAGTGGCCGCGGCGCAGGACAAGGCCAAGGAAGCGCAGCGCGCCCAGCATGCCCTGGCGCAAGATCTCGCGCAGTTGCGCGACGACCTGGCGGACCGACGGGACGATGCCAGCGCGCACGGGCACCGCATGGCCGCGCTCGCCAGCCAGCTCGAGGCGGCGGAGGAGCGGCTTGCCGATCTCGACCGGCAGAAGGCCCGGCTGGAGGAGGACAAGGTCGATGCCGACCGGATGACGCGCGACGCCGCCGATGCCCTCGCCGCGCTCGAGCGCTCGCTCGCCGAGGGAGCGAAGGCGCTGGAGGCCGACGAGGACGCGCGGCCCGGGATCGCGGCGCAGGTCGAGGCGGCCGAACGTGCCGGTCGCGCGGCGGAGCTGGCGCTGGCCCGCGCGACGGCGGACAATGCCGGCGTCGAGGCCGAGTGGCGCGTGGCCGAAGCCGAAATCGCGCAGGCCCGGATGCGGCTCGACCGGCTGGAGGGCGAGGCCCGCCGTATCGCCGGGCAGCGCGAAGCCCTGCTGGGTGAAACCGATCCGGACGAGGATGTGACGATAGCCGTGGGGGCGGTGCAGGAGGCCGGTGCTCGCCTCGCCGCCCTGCGTGGGCAACTCGAAAGCGAACGCGCACGCCGGCAAGACCTCGCCGCCGCCCGCGACGAGGCCGCGTCCGCGCTATCCGCCGCGCGCGCCGAACTGGCGGGTGTCGAACGCGAATTCCAGGCGCTCGACCGCGACCGACAGGCGCGCGCGAAACAGCAGGCGGGACGCGGTGGCCGGTCGCAGGCGCTCGATTCCGTCGCCGCCCGGCCCGGGTACGAGCGCGCTCTCGCCGCAGTGCTGGGGCGCGATGCGAAGGCTGTGCTCGGCTCGCCTGAGGATGCGGAAGACGGCCGCTTCTGGACCGGCGCGCCGCCACCCTCTCCCGTCGCCGATACCCTGGCCGATCACCTGCGCGACGCGCCCCCGCAACTCGCCGCCCGGCTGGCGCTGGTGCATGTCGCGGATGTCGATGACGGGCGCAGCCTCGCACCCGGCGAATGGCTGGTGACGACCGACGGGCTGCTGCGCCGCTGGGACGGTTTCGTCGCGCGCGGCGAGGGGGCGGCGGAGGCGGCCCGGCTGGAACGCGACAACCGCCTGGTCGAACTGGAGAAGGCCTTGCCGACCTTGCGCTCGGCCGCAGAGCAGGCGGCAGGAGAGCAGGAAGCAGCGCAGAACGCTCTTTCGGACTCGCAGCGCGATCTGGTCGCGCGCGAGCGGGCAGTGAACGAGGCGGCGGAGGCCGAACGGCAGGCGCTGCGCACGCTCGATCAGGCGGAAGCGCGGCGCGACCGGCTGGCGACGCGGCGCGAGGAACTGGATCTTGCCGAAGCCGATCTCGCCACCCGGCGCGCGACTGCCACGGAGGAATTGGCAACGGCGGAAGCGAGGCGCGGCGAGCTACCCGATCCCGAAGCTGGCCGGGCCGCGCTGGAAACCGCCAGGAACAGGAACGAGGCCATGCGCGAGGCGGTTCAGTCCGCCGCCGCTACGCTCGCCGCGCATGATCAGGCACTCGCCGTCGCGCGCGAACGGGTGGCGACGCAACGCGCGGACATCAAGGGGTGGCAAGGCCGCGCCGGGGACGCCGCCCGGCGCCTTGCGGGAATGTCCGCCCGCTTCGAGGAGATCGCCGGGGAACGCGCCGTCATTGCCGCCAGGCCTGCTGGCCTGATGCGCGAGATCGAAGACGGCGAAGCGACCCGCGCGCGCCTGGGCGACGAACTGGCGAAGGCCGAAACCGCCGTTGCGCAGGCGAGCGTGCTGGCGCGCGAAGCGGACGAGGCGCTCGCGGAGCTCAACGAAGCACTTTCCACCGCCCGGGAGCGCCGCGCCGCGCTGGCGACGCGAGCGGAAAACGAGGAAACCCGGCGCGAGGAAATGGCCCGCATATCGGGCGAACGCTTCCGGACCCCGCCCTCAATGCTGCCCGGCACCTTCGGCTTCGAAGAAGGGGCGGTGCGCAATGCCGGCCTCGAGAGCGAGGAAATGGACCGGCTTGTCGCCAGCCGGGAACGGATCGGGCCGGTCAACCTGGTCGCCGCGGACGAACTGGCCAGGATCGAGGAGGAACACGGTGCCAGCGCCGCCGAGCAGGCCGAACTGGCCGAGGCGGTCAGTCGGTTGCGCGGGTCCATCGGCAATCTCAACCGCGAGGGCCGCGAACGGCTGCGCGCCGCATTCGAGGAGGTGAACGATCATTTCCGGCGCCTTTTTGCGCGGCTGTTCGACGGGGGGCAGGCGCATCTGGCACTGGTCGATTCGGACGATCCCCTGGAGGCCGGCCTCGAAATCTTCGCACAACCTCCCGGCAAGCGGCTGCAATCGCTCAGCCTGCTTTCGGGAGGCGAACAGGCGCTAACCGCTACGGCACTTATCTTCGGGTTGTTTCTTACCAATCCGGCACCAATCTGCGTGCTGGACGAAGTCGATGCACCGCTGGACGATGCCAATATCGAACGCTTCTGCGATCTGCTCGACGCGATGAACCGCGATACGAAGACGCGCTATCTGATCGTCACGCACAACGCCGTCACGATGAGCCGGATGCACCGGCTGTTCGGTGTCACGATGGTGGAGCGCGGCGTGTCCCGCCTCGTCAGCGTCGACCTGGGCGGGGCGGAGGAATTGCTCGCAGCCGAGTAGCCGTCTTGCTCGGCGGAATATTCGTTAATCTTGATCAAGTCGCCGGACCCGGTTCCCGGGCATGTGCGTATGACGCGTGATGCCGAAAAAGACACCGATTGCCATATTCGTTCTGACTTGCCTGATCGGATGGGGGGCGCGCACTGCCATCGGATCGATCTACGGCGCTGCCGAAGCCGCCGACCTGCTGAAGGCGCTCGCCAACGCGGGTCTCTATCTCGGTTCGGCGACGGCGACCGCCTCGGCGACCACGCTGGCGCTGATGCTTACGCTGATCGGCATGCTGCCCAAGCTCGACGCGGATTTCGACACCGTCACGTACCGATGCGTCGACGTCATCGCCAAGCTCGCCACCTGTTCGCTGATGATCAGCCTGCTGGTGCTGCTTGCCTTCGTCATGCCGGTGGGCAAGTTCGAGAAGCTGCCGACCGACTGGTACTCCACGCTCTACAACGGGCTGTTCGCCGCCAGCGTGCTGGTCATCGCCCTCCTGGCGACAACGGTCAGCGTCACCTACCTGACCCTGCGCCGGGTGGTTAAACGGGTCACCCCGGGGCGGGAGGTCTAGAGGCGCGCCCTAGTCGAGCACCGCGCGCGGGCCCGGTCCTTTGAGGCCGAGCCGGTCATCCTTGTTGTAGAGCTGACATTTCTGAAGGCTGAGGCAACCGCAGCCGATGCACTGATCGAGCTGGTTGCGTGTGCGGTTCAGAAGCGTGATGCGTTCGTCGATCCGTGCGCGCATGGCGCGGCTGATCTTCTGCCAGTCCGCCAGCGTCGGATTGCGTCTTTCCGGCAGGTCGGCAAGCTTCTCCTCGATCTCGGCGAGACCCAGACCCAGCTTCTGCGCGATGAGAATGAAACTGACCCGCCGGATGTCGCCGCGCAGGTAGCGACGCTGATTGCCGCTGGTGCGGATCGGCTGAAGCAACCCTTTTTCCTCGTAGAACCGGAGGGCGGAGACGGCAACGCCGGTACGACGCGAAAGATCACCGATCGAGATGAAGCTGGCCAGGGCCATCCATGCTGTCCGCTTTTCACGTATGCTTGACCTCAACTTAGCTTGAGGTTGCACCATGGGCAAACGATGATTCGCGCCGGCACCTGGAGGGCGGGTGAATCATCTTTCGAAGCAACGATTTGGAAGGACCAGCTGATGACTGATCCCACCGGGCCGCGGGGCCGTATCGAACATGTGAACCTGACCGTGAGCGACCTCGACCGGTCGATCGCGCTGTTCGAACGCCTCCTCGGATGGCGCTTGCGCCTGCGCGATGCCCACGGCGTACGCGGTGAATTCGCGCATGTCGGAACTCATGACGACTACCTGGCGCTGTGGTCGGACGGGGCGGACCATTCGGGACAGCGCAAGGGCCGTCCGATGAACCATGTCGGCCTGCAGGTCGACGATCTCGACGCTGCGGAACGCGTGGTGCGCGATGCCGGCCTTCGGCCCTTCGGACAGGGCCGCTACGCGCCCGGCCCGCGCACATTCTACTTCCTCGACTGGGACGGGATCGAGTTCGAGGTGGTCAGCTATGCCTGACCCGAACCGGTCAGAAGCTTTCTTCGTAAATGCGTGAAATGTCGCCGTTCCACGGTCCGTGATACTTATCGAGCAGGCGCTGGGCCGGCACCTTGCCGCTTTCCACGATCTCCATCAGCGGTTCGAGGAAGCCGCTTTCATTGTCGCCCATGGTGTTGCGACGGTCGCGCGCGACGAGCCCGCGATGAGCGATGTCGAGAACGTGCCGGGCCAGATCGCGCAGGGTTCCCCCGCGCGGGAGCGGTGCGTCGAGCGCCTGTGCGGGTACGGCATTGCGCAGGTGTTCGCGCTCTTCCATGCTCCATCCCTTGACGAGATCCCACGCGGCATCGAGCGCGCCATCGTCGTAGAGCAGGCCCACCCAGAACGCCGGCAACGCGCAGATGCGGTTCCACGGCCCGCCATCGGCACCGCGCATTTCCAGGAAGCTCTTGAGCCGGACCTCGGGAAAGGCGGTGGATAGGTGGTCGACCCAGTCGCTGGGGGTGGGCAGCTCGCCTGGCAGCGCCGGCAGCTCACCTTTCAGGAAATCGCGGAAACTCTGCCCGGCGGCATCGATGTACTTGCCGTCGCGGAAGACGAAATACATCGGCACGTCGAGCATGTAGTCGACATAGCGTTCGTAGCCGAAATCACCGTCGAACACGAACGGCAACATGCCGGTGCGTTGCGGGTCGGTGTCGGACCAGATATGGCTGCGGTAGGAGAGGAAGCCGTTGGGCTTGCCCTCGGTGAACGGCGAATTGGCGAACAGGGCCGTGGCAAGCGGTTGCAGGGCGAGGCCGGTGCGAAACTTCTTCGCCATATCCGCCTCTGACGAGTAGTCCAGATTAACCTGAATGGTACAGGTGCGCAGCATCATGTCGAGGCCCAGCGTACCGACGCGCGGCATGTGGTTCATCATGATGGCATAGCGCTGCTTCGGCATGACGGGCAGATCGCACCGCGCCTTGTCCGGCCACATGCCGAGACCGAGAAAGCCGATGTCCCATTCGCGCCCGATGCTCTTCACCTGTTCGAGGTGGCGCCCCGTCTCGGCGCAGGTCTGGTGAAGGTTTTCCAGCGGCGCGCCCGACAGTTCGAGCTGCCCGGCGGGTTCCAGGCTGATCGTGCCGTCCTGCCCGGTCATGGCGATGACATCGGGCGTGCCGTCGGGGCCATCCTCTATCACCGGCTCCCAGCCGAATTGCTGCATCGACAGCAGAATGTCACGGATCCCCCCCTCCTCGCGGTAGGATGGGGCGTGGTGATCCTCGCTGCGATAGACGAGCTTTTCGTGTTCGGTCCCGATGCGCCATGCCTCGCGCGGCTTTGCCCCGTCGGCCATCGGCGCAACCAATTGCTCGCGGCTTTCTATCCGCGGCTCTTCCCTTTCGCTTGCCTTGCGCGTGCTCATGGAGCCCGCGCATAGCGCATCGGTTTCATTCCGCCACCCGCAATCTTCATGGCCTGGCGCCGGTCAGGTCCAGTCGCCGGCGGCGCCCATCCAGAGCGAAACCGCGGCGATGGCGGCGGTTTCGGCGCGCAGGATCCGCGGACCGAGCGCAATGCCGCGCGATTGCGGCAAAGCGAGGATGGCCTCGCGTTCCTCGGGCGCGAAACCGCCTTCGGGACCGATCAGGATAGCCGCGGGGCCAGATATGTCGGCAAACGCCCGCGCGGCGGGCGCACCGCCGGTCTCGTCGCAGACGAACAGCGTACGATCCGCCGGCCAGCGGCCCAGCAAGGCGGCCAGCTTCTGCGTCGCGCCGAGTTTCGGCAGGGCGCTGCGCTCGCATTGTTCCGCCGCCTCGATCATCCGCTTGCGCAGACGGTCCTCGTTGACGCGGGCGTGCTGGCACCGCTGCGTGACGACCGGCAGCAGGCGCCGAACGCCCAGTTCGGACGCCTTTTCCGCGACCAGCGCGAAATTGTCCTTGTGAACGGGCGCGGCGCACAGCCACAGATCGGGCACCTGTTCGCGCCCGGCCAGCTTCTCTTCGACCTCCAGCGTGCAGCGCGCCCCGCCCGCCTGGACGATTCGCGCCACGTAATCGCCGGTCGCATCGTCGAACACCCGGACCGGATCGCCCTCCTGCCGCCGCATGACCGTGGTGAGGTAGCGGGTCTGCGCCTTGTCGAGTTCGATCCGCGCACCGGGCGCCAACCGATCCTCGATGAACAGGCGCGGCGTGGAGCGCGGGGGCCAGGCGGGGGTGGCGGGCATGGCTAGGCACTTGGGGGCATCGCCGCTAACAGGCAAGCCATGCCGCCCGAAACCGCCGGAAACGAGACAGTCACGCCCGACAGCCAGCATCGCAGCCTGGCCGGGCGCCTGCCGCAGCCGTTTCGCGATTTCGCGCTGCTGGCGCGGTTCGACCGGCCGATCGGCTGGTGGCTCTTGTTCTGGCCATGCGCGTGGGGCGTGTGGCTGACGGGTGCGGGTCTGCAACACGCGCTCGTCCTCTGGTTGCTCCTGGGCGCAGTGGCCATGCGCGGGGCGGGCTGCGTCTACAACGACATCGTCGATGCCGAGCTGGACCGGAAGGTGGCACGCACCGCAAGCCGTCCGGTGGCAAGCGGCCGTGTGAGCAGAAAGGCCGCCTGGCTGTGGCTTTTCGCCCTCAGCCTCGTCGGCCTGGTCGTCCTGTTCCAGCTACGCTGGCAGGCGCAGGTCGTTGCCCTGGCGAGCCTCGCCTTGGTCGCGGCCTACCCCTACATGAAGCGCATAACCTGGTGGCCGCAGGCGTGGCTCGGCCTCGTTTTCACCTGGGGAGCGCTGACCGGGTGGACCACGCTGAGGGCGGACCGGTGGGACGTGGTCGGCGCGCTCTACGCCGGGGCGTTCTTCTGGTGCGTGGGATACGACACCATCTACGCCATGCAGGACCGGGAGGACGATGCGCTGGTCGGTATCCGATCGAGCGCGCTGCGACTGGGCGGACGGGTCAGGGCCGGCGTGGCGCTGTTCTACACCGCGTCGGTGCTGTTGTGGGCGCTGGCCTTCTGGCTGCTGCGCAGGGACGCGCTCGCGCTTCTCGCCATCCTGCCGGCGGCCGGGCACCTGTTCTGGCAGGTGGCGACGCTGGACGGCAGCGATCCGGCCAATCCGCTGCACCGCTTCCGCTCCAACCGCTTTGCCGGAGCGCTGGTTGCAGCCGCGTGCTTTGTCGTCGGCAATGCGGCGGCGTGAAAGCTACTCCGCCGGTTCGGTCTGCCAGGCGCGGCGCGGCGCCGCGCGCGAGAAAAGGCGAGCGAGACGCGCCGTCACTACGCCGTTTTCTTGCATCCAGTCGTAATAGGCGCGATACTTGCCGTCCTCGAAGAGCAGGTGCGCCTCTTCCGTCCGGGCGCGCCAGTAGTAAATCCCGCTTACAAGCGCGAGGAACACCGTGTTGCGTACCGCGTCCGTGACGGACCCGCTCGTCACCAGGAAGGGCATGGCGCTCAGCCACCAGAACAGGTTCTTCGACAGATAGGCAGGATGGCGCGAGTAACGGTAGGGACCGTTGGTGACGACCCCGCGGTAGGTGAGATTGGAAAAGCGGATGCCGAAGGCCACCGTCGCCCAGGCGTAGATAGCGGTCAGCCCCGCCAGCAGGGCAGCCCAAAGCCACAGCAGCGCGGTATGGCCGCCGAGCCAGTAGGCCCAGTCGGCGGTGTTGTATTCGTACTGGATCGCCCCGCCCTGTCCCATCAGGCCATAGACGAAGGGCGGATAGCACATCAGCGCCGCCAGCCAGCCGCCGAGGAAGGGATTGCCCGAGCGGATATGCGCGTCGAGCGGGCGCATGGTGAGAAGGTAGCCGACCGTGCCGATCTGCACGTCGATCACGAATAGGAGGGCGAACAGCGTTCCCCCCACGCGCACCGGGTCGCCGGCGATGGACACCAGGTCGGCCTCCACCACGGTCGCGAAACCGGGCGGCAGGATGGAGACCATGAAAGCGGTGAAAAACCCCTTGATCGCCCAGGCGCGCCAGTGCTTCTTCACCCGGGCGCCGTCCCAGCCGCCGCGCCCCAGCAGCATGGCACCGAAATGCCACGCCGCATCGCGCGGCTCGCGCATGACGCGGTCGATCCAGACGACATAGGGCACGCTCAGCACGAACAGCGGCACCGCCGCCGCACCAATCACCTGCATGGCGAACAGATACGGGCCGTCCCAGTACCAGCGGGCGATGGCGTAGAAGGCGCCGATCGCCGCCCAGGTCGCCCACAGGCCGGCAATCTTGGTGGTCGATATGCCCAGCGTATCGGACAGCGGTGCCCGCCGGTTCCAGTCGAGGCCGGTGGAGGGGTTGCGATGGACCTTTTCGACGAGAACCGACCAGGCGGCCATTGCCAGCCCGGCAAGGATCATCGCCAGCAGGGCGGAATTGGGCCCCGATAGCCGGCCACGCGTTTCCATATAGCCAAAGGCGGCGGCGATGTCGGGCCAGCTTCGGGCGAACAGGATCCAGGAGAGCAGCGTAGCGAGGCCGACCAGGCCGACCGTCGCACTGACATCGCTGGCCGGTGGCCCCGATTCGGCAGGATCGCGCGCGCTTGTCACGCACGTGCCCTAACCCCCGGGGGTTAAGACCGCGGTAACGCCCGCGCCCGTCTCAGCGCCAGGCGGTGATGTTGCCGCCGTCGTCGAGGATGTAGAGCGTGCCGTTCGCCACGACAGGGGGCAGCGAGACGCCGTCGTCAAGTTCGGCGAAGTCGGCGACGTCGCCGGTCATCACGTCGACCGATTTCACCGCTCCGCGGCTGCTGGCGATCCACAACCGGTTGCTGGCCAGCACCGGTCCTGTCCAGAAGACGAGCCCCGTCTTCTTGTCCTCGTTGCGCCATTGCTGGAGCTGCGTCATCCAGCGGATGCGTCCGGTATTGCGCTGAATGGCGAGGATGCGCGCGTCGTCGGTCAGGGTGAAGACCCATTCACCGACCACGGTGGGCGTGGAGATGCCAGCCAGCGTCAGTTCCCAGATTCGCTGTCCGGTCAGCAATTCGTAAGCCGCCATGCGACCGCCCTGGCCGAGCGCATAGACGCGGCCATTGTCGATGATCGGATCGGCATCGACGTCCGTCAGCGTTCCGACCTGAGTCGATATGGAGGTCCGCGCCAGCGCGTCGGACCACAATTCGCGGCCGTTCTCGTAACGGTAGGCAACCAGTTCGCCGCTCGAATAGCCGGCGATCACGGTGCCCTGGCCGGCGGCAGGCGCGGCGACGCCGAAGACGCCGGACTGCCCCGACGCGGCGGCCTTCTGCCAGACGATGCCGCCATCCTCGGCCGAAAGGGCGAAGATCTGGTTGTCCTGCGTCATCACGAACACGTCGTTGAAGGCGACGGTGGGCGCGCCGCGCAGCGGACCGGCGGGCTTGACGCGCCAGATTTCCGCACCGCTACCGGCATCGAGCGCGACCACGTCGCCCACGCCGTTGGTGACGTAGACGCGCCCGTCCGAATAGCTCGCCCCGCCGCCGAACGTGGCATCGCGCAAGTCGCCCGATACCTCGATCCGGTGCTGCCATAACCGCGCGCCGGTGGCTGCATCGAAGGCATGAACGACAGCGGCGGTATCGACGACGAACAGCTTGCCGTCGGCCACGACGGGCGCGGCGGCGAGGCGGCGGGTCTTCGTCGTCCCCTCGATCCGCGCGCTCCAGGCGCGAGCGGGTGTCGCCGACAAGGTGAGGTGCCCGGCGACCTTGGCCGCGTTGCCACCGGCCTGCGGCCAGGCGGCGTTCGTTTCCGGCGTCGGGAGCACCACCGCCACGTCCGCCAGGGCCGGGTCGGCGACGATTTCGGTCGCGATGCGCGACAGGATCGGTTCGCGTTCGCCCAGCGTGGGCGTCGATTCCTTGCCGCCCCCGCCGCCGAAGATACCCCCACTGCATGCGCCCAGCGCAAGGGCCGGCATTGCGGCGGCGAGAAGGATGCGGGGAAAGCGTGTGATTTTCGTCATGGGTCCAGTTCTCATTCGACCAGCTGCGCGGAGCCGCCACGCGGTTGCTGTTCGCGGAAATCCTCCAGCAGCGCGTCGACGTCATCGATCGCATCATAGCCGAGCGATCCGGCCATCTGGCGCGCGCGGAAACGAATCGTTTCGGGCACGTCCTCGTCCTTTGCCAGCTGCGCGAAAAGCGGGCCGGCCTGATCTTCCTTGCCCTGCTTCAGATAGGCGTGAGCGACCAGTTCCCCGGCGCTGCCGAAGAAATCATTGCCGGCGCTCGCCAGCGGGCCGAGCCGATCGATGACTTCCTGCGGATCGAGCTGATCGAAACGCGCGGTGACAGAGCGGATCGCCGCGACATTGCGCAGTTCCTCCGGCACGTCGCCGTTACCGGCCACCGCATCGTACATCCGCGCCGCGTCCTCGCCGCGTCCCGCCTCGGCGGCGATCCCCGCACGCAGCATGGTGGCGGTGACGGCTGCGCCGCCCTCTCCATCCGCCAGAGCGGCCAGTTCCCGATCGGCCTGATCGGGATTGCCGGCGTCCAGTTCGTCGATCGCCTGCACGATCTGTTCGGAACGCCCCTCGAGATCGCCTTCGCTGCGATCCTGCCAGAACAGCCAGCCGCCGAAAGCGGCCAGCGCGACGACAAGGGCGATGCCGAGGGGCCATCCGTATTTCCTGGCGAAATTGCCCACCTCGTCGTGGCGGACGGCCTCGTCCACCTCGCGCATGAACATGTCCTGTTCGGCATCGCGCTTGGCGGGTGGGTTGGGGGGAGTGGGTTGAAGGGCCACGGATCTCGTCTAGCGTCTGGTCAGGCAGGATTGCGGCTGCGTCCATAGCGGATGGGCGCGGCTTTTCAATTCCTGTCGGCGTGCCTGTCCCCGCGCCCGTGAACGCCCGCTTAAGCCTTGCCGGCCGGCGCCGCCTCGCGCGGATACTTCTGCATCAGGCCCCAGTAGAGGGCCCGGTAGCGTTCGATCATGCGGCGCTCGTCGAACTCCTCGCGGGCCTTGTCGCGGTTGGCCCTGCCGATACGCCTGCGGGCCTCCGGGTCGGAGGCGAGCCGGGTGAGAGCCCGCGCCAGCTCGCGCTCGTTGCCGGGATCGACCAGAAAGGGGCCGTTGTCGCTCGCCACCATGCTGGCGATGTCGCCCACCCGCGGGGCCACGACGGGAAGACCCGCCGCCATCGCCTCAACCACGGAAATGGGAAACTGCTCCGACTGACTGGAGAGCGCGAAGATGTCGAACAGGCCGACCGCCTTCTGCGGTTCCGCGACGAAGCCGGGCAGATGCACGCGGTCTTCCACGCCCCGCGCCTCGGCCTCGGCCAGAAGCGCGCCGCGCTCTGGCCCGTCGCCGGCAATGACGAGGTGCCAGTCCTCGTCCTGCCATTCCATCGCGCGCACGAGCACGCCCTGCTGCTTGACCGCGCGCAGGCCCGCGAGCGATCCTATCCAGAACTCGTCCTTGTGCTTGAGCAGGCCGGGAAAGACGTCGCGTTTGGGTGGCGCGGCGAAGGCACGGGTGTCGATGCCATTGGGAATCAGGCGCACGCGGCTGCGCGGCTGGTCCCAGACCCTGAGAGCGATGTCCTCCAGCGTCCTGGAAGGCACCACCAGCGCCGCCGCCCGGCCCAGCGCGATACGGCGATACCAGTTGCGCCTTCGTTTCAGCCGCTTCGCCTCGTCCTCGTTGAAGCCATCCTCATGATGGACGAGCGGGGCGAGGCTGAAAGCATCGGCGAACACCGTATGCGCCATCGCCGCGTCGATCGCGCCCCAGTTGTAGGTGCAGATGAGATCGTATCCCGCCATCGCCTGCGCCAGCGCCTTCAGCCTGCCGGGCGTCGGCTTGCCCTGAAGCGCCGGGAACCGGGGCCAGGATATCTTCGGCCCCTTGCCGATCATGTGCGCCGCGCCCCGCTTTTCCAGATCGCCGCTGACGATGGCGTGATCGACCTCCTTCCCCCAGGCATTGATCAGGCGAACGGTGCGCAGCTCCTTGCCGCCCGCGTCGAAGGTCGAATGCAGGTGGAGGATCCTGGGGCGGGTGCGCCTGCCGCTCATGCGACGCGCGCCAGCAGGCGGGCGATGGCGTCCTGCGCCACCGGTTCCTCCAGCGTGGGGGCATGGCCGACACGCGGTACGGTCACGGCATCCATGTCGGGCATTTCCTCCTGCATCCGCCGAAAGGTGGCGGGCGAAACGAGATCGGACAATTCGCCGCGCAGGGCCAGCACCGGCCGACCGCGCAGGGCACGGAACACCGGCCATATGTCCGTTGCCGCCCCGCTCGCGGCGGCGGCACGATCGCCACCTTCGTCGTCACCGTCGCCGTCGCCATCGCGCGCGAAGGGATCGGCGATCTTCATGTCGTAATCGTAGGCGATGCGTCCGTTGCCGCCCACGCACATCAGGCGCTTGGCGAGCCGCAGCCAGTCGGCGATCTCGTAATCCGGATGCGTCTTGTCCGAGGCTTCCTTCAGCGACCAGGCCGCGTGGATCCAGGTCGGATAGCTGCGCCCCTGCCCGACCTGATCGCGGATGCGGGCAAGCCCGTCCTCCTCGATATGCGGACCGACGTCGTTGAGCACGACGGCGGCGAAGCGGCGGGGGTCGCCCGCAGCGGTCATCATCGTGACCAGCCCGCCCAGCGACGTGCCGATCGCCACCACGCGGTCCAGCCCCGCCGCGTCGAACAGGGCGGCAATGTCCTCGACATAATGCGCGGGCGTGTAGCTTGCCGAATCGCGCGCGTAATCGCTGTCCCCGCGGCCGCGCAGTTCACAGGCGATGACGCGCCACTCGCCGGCGAAGGCATCCGCCACCGGCTCGAAATCGCGGGCGTTGCGCGTCAGGCCCGGAATACACAGGATCGGCGGACGGTCATCCCGGCCCGGATAATCGCGGTAGTGCAGCGTCAGCCCGTCCGCGCTCTGCCAGCTTTCGTCGGAATAGGCGGCTTCGCCCACGAGCAACCCCTTGTGTTTGCAAGACCCCGGCCTTGCGGCGGGGCGGTTCGCGGGCCACTATTGATAGGATGCGCGAAGAACCGCAACCCGCCCCGTACCGCGCCGATCCCCAAATCACCAAGGTCGCGCGATTCCTTGCCGATCCGGTCTCGGCGGCATCGTTTCCCAAAACGACGCTGCGCTTCCGCAACGCGCGCTGGGCCGGGGCGATCGGTCTCGCGGCACTCTCTGACGAGGCGTGGGTGCGCCATTTCGGGCAGTTCGAACCGCTTCCCGAAAATCTCCCGCAACCGCTCGCCCTGCGCTATCACGGGCATCAGTTTCGCACCTACAACCCCGACCTCGGCGACGGTCGCGGCTTCCTGTTCGCGCAGATGCGCGACGGTGCGGACCGTCTGCTCGACTGCGGGACGAAGGGAAGCGGCACCACGCCCTACAGCCGCGCAGGCGACGGGCGGCTCACGCTGAAAGGCGCGGTTCGCGAGATCCTCGCGACCGAAATGCTGGAGGCGCTGGGCGTCAACACTTCGAAGACCTTGTCCGTCATCGAGACGGGTGAGGAACTGCAGCGCAGCGACGAACCCAGCCCCACCCGCTCCGCCGTGCTGGTCCGGCTAAGTCACGGCCACATCCGTATCGGCAGCTTTCAGCGGCTCACCGCGCTGGGCGAAGAGGACCATCTTCGGGCGCTGGTCGACTATTGCATCACCACCTACCCCGGCCCGCCACCGCCGCCCGATGCACCCGATCGCGACAATCCGGCCATCGTGCTCATGCATCAGGCGAGCGAGCGACTGGCCGACCTCGCGGCCAGCTACATGGTCGCAGGCTTCGTCCACGGTGTGCTCAACACCGACAACATGAACATCACCGGGGAAAGCTTCGATTACGGTCCGTGGCGCTGGCTGCCCCGGTGGGAACCGGGTTTCACCGCGGCCTATTTCGATCATACCGGCCTCTACGCCTTCGGCCGCCAGCCCGAGGCGATCCGCTGGAACCTCGGCCAGTTGGCCATCGCCCTGCGCCCGCTTGCGGAGTCGGCGCCGCTGATCGCCGCGCTGGAGCGGTTCGGCCCGCTCTACGGCGAAGCCATGACGCGGCGCTTCTGCTGGCGCCTCGGCGTCGCGTCGCGCGGGCCTGAAGCGGATGCCGAGCTGGTCGAGGCGGGCGAGCGGACAATGCGGCAGGAGGGTATCGGGCCCGACGAATTCTTCGCTCGCCATCGCGGTGGCCATAACGCGGGCGGATTTCTGGCAGAGGCGCTCGCCGATCATGCGCCCGGAGATGATCACCAATCCGAATGGTCGGACGCGGCCCCGGTATCCCTGCTGATTGACGAGGTCGAAACCATCTGGGACGCCATCGACCGGCGCGACGATTGGGAACCGCTCGACCAGAAGATCGCTGCGATCAGGCACTTGGGGCAGGCGCTCGGGAAACCGCCTCGCCCGCGCGGCCTGTCCAGCCCGTCTTAACCTTTTCCGGTAACGCCGGTTTTGCGCGGAATGCCTACTGCCTCTAAGGGCGTCAGAGAGAAACCATTAACGAAGGTCCGAACCGCTTGTCCAAGACCCAGGAACTGATCTCATACGAACCGGCCACCGGCACCGAATTGTGGCGCGCACCCCACGGCGATGTGGACGAGACGGTCGACCGCGCCCGCCGCGCCTGGCCCGCCTGGGCGGCGCAGCCGCTCGCCAAGCGGATCGAGCTGGTGCGACGCTTCGCCAACGAGGTCCGCAAGGACCAGGAGGAGTTCGCCACGCTGATCGCGAGGGAGACGGGCAAGCCGCTGTGGGAAGCGCGCACCGAGGTCGAGGCGGTGATCGGCAAGGTGGAAATTTCCGTGCGGGCCTATGCCGACCGAACCGGCCAGCGAAAGCTCGACAGCGCGTTGCAGGGCACCGCGGCGCTGCGCCACAAGCCGCACGGGGTCATGGCGGTGCTGGGGCCGTACAATTTCCCCGCGCACCTGCCCAACGGCCATATCATTCCCGCCCTGATCGCGGGCAATGCGATCATCCTCAAACCGTCGGAAAAAACCCCGGCGGTGGGCGAAAAACTGATTTCGCTGTTCCAGCGCGCCGGCATCCCCTCGGCCATCGTGCAGATCCTGATCGGCGGGCCCGACGAGGGCAAGGCGCTGGTCGCGCATGACGGGGTGGACGGGGTTCTGTTCACCGGCAGCGCGCAGGTCGGCATCGCGATCAACCGCAAGCTCGCCACCGATCCGGGAAAGATCGTCGCGCTGGAGATGGGCGGCAACAACCCGATCGTCCTGTGGGATACCCCGAAGATCGAGGACGCGGCCGCGCTCATCATCCAGTCCGCCTTCACCACCGCTGGACAGCGCTGCACGGCAGGTCGGCGGCTGATCGTGAAATCCTCCATGTACGACGAGGCGGTCGAGGCGGTTAAGAAGCTGGCCGATCGCATCATCGTAGGCGCACCGTTCGACGAGCCGCAGCCGTTCATGGGGCCGGTCATCGACAACTCCACCGCCGATCAGCTGGTGGAAAGCTTCGTCTACCTGATGTCGAACGGTGGCAAGGCGATCAGCCACATGAAGCGACCTGACGACGACCTGCCGTTCCTGCGCCCCGCCATCATCGATACGACGGCCATGTCCGAGAGGCCGGACGTGGAGCTGTTCGGACCGCTGTTGCAGGTTATCCGCATGGACGATTTCGACGAGGCCATCGCCGAGGCCAACGCGACCCGGTTCGGCCTGTCGGCTTCGCTCATCGGCGGCTCACCTCAGCAATACAGCCGGTTCTGGGCCAATATCCGCGCCGGTATCGTCAACTGGAACCGGCCGACCAACGGGGCGTCCTCCGCCGCGCCCTTCGGCGGGGTCGGCTATTCGGGCAATCACCGGCCGGCGGCCTACTACGCTGCGGATTACTGCGCATATCCCGTGACGAGCACCGAAATGGAACAGCCGCGCGCCAGCGTCGGGGTGGGTTTCCGGGGCTCCTGACCCGGGAAAGGGAAAAAAGGCGCCCGAACCGTGGTCCGGGCGCCTTCCACGCGGCTCTCAAGAACACGACCCGGAAAGCCGCGCACCGATGGCGATCCAACAGGGAAGACCGCACCGATTTCGAGTATGTCGTCGCTCCTCTTTTCGTGAGCTGTTGGTTCATGTATAGCGGCATGAAGCTGAACGAACCGCAACATCACGTAAGGCTTGCTGGCAAGGTTCTTCCCGCCTAGCGCGCTGCCGATGAGACAATCCGAAATCGGTCGCGGCAGGGCGCTGCTCTATGGCCTGGGCACTCATGCGATCTGGGGCTCGATGCCCGTCTACCTGCTGCTGGTCCACAAGGTGCCGCCCGTCGAATACGTCGCCTGGCGTACTCTCCTGACCATGCCGATCTGCCTGGCGGTCGTCTGGCTGACGGGCCGGGCGGGAGAGTTGCGCAGCGTCTTCGGCAACTGGCGCACGCTGCGGACGCTGACCGCGACGGCCACGCTTATCGCGGTCAACTGGCTGGTCTATGTCTGGTCGATCCAGCAAGAATACGTCTACGCCGCCAGCCTCGGCTATTACGTCCTGCCGTTGAACATGATGCTGCTCGCGCGCGTGTTCCTGAAAGAGCGGCTGACGGGGCGGCAGAAGGTCGCCGTCACCCTGGCCGCGATCGGTGTCGGCGCGCTGGCGACCGGGGCGCTCACGACCCTCTGGATCACCATTACGCTGGCGACGTCCTTCGGGGTCTACGGGCTTCTCAGGAAGACCGTCGATGCCGGCCCCATCGTCGGATTGACGGTGGAGGCGATCATCCTCTCGCCGGTCGTCCTCGTCTATTTCGCCTGGCTGGAGATCGCCGGGCCGGGCATCACGCTGGGCCGCGACTTCTGGGAGAGCGTGGGCATCGTGCTTGGCGGACCCTACACCGCGATTCCGCTGATCCTGTTCGCCACCGCCGCGCGCGCGCTGCCCTACACTGTGGTGGGCTTCCTCCAGTTCATCTCGCCGACGCTGATCTTCATCATCGGTCTGACGGTGTTCGGGGAGGAGCTGAAGCTGGCGCAGCTCGTCTGCTTCGTGCTGATCTGGGCGGCGATCGCGCTGTTTACCTGGGATCTCTGGCGCAACGCCCGCCGCCGCCCCCAGGCGATGGAGGCGTTGCAGGGCACGCAGGTCTAGCCGTCCAGCCGCCAGCCGAGCGTCTCGCCCGCGTGGAACGGCACGAGCGCCGTGCCGCCCGCATCGAGCGTCTCGGGCACCGATACCGGCTCGCGCCGGAACGTCACCCGCCCTTCGTTCAGCGGCAGGCCGTAGAAGCGCGGGCCGTGTTCGGAGGCGAACCCTTCGAACCGCTCGAGCGCGTCGTCGGCCTCGAACACGGCCAGGTAGCTTTCGAGCGCAAACGGGGCGTTGAAGATGCCGGCGCAGCCGCAGGCCGATTCCTTGGCTTCGCGCGGATGGGGCGCGCTGTCGGTACCGAGGAAGAACTTCGTCGATCCGCTCGTCGCCGCTCGGCGCAAGGCGAGACGGTGCGCCTCGCGCTTCGCGACCGGAAGGCAGTAGGCATGGGGGCGTATCCCGCCGACCAGCATGGCATTGCGGTTGATGTGCAGATGCTGCGGCGTGATCGTGGCCGCCACGTTAACCCCGGCCCCTTCCACGAAGGCGACGCCATCGGCGCTCGTCAGATGCTCGAACACCACTTTGAGCTGCGGCAGGTCGGCGATGAGCGGGGAAAGCACACGCTCGATGAACACCGCTTCACGATCGAAGATGTCGACGTCGTCATCCGTCACCTCGCCGTGGACGCACAGCACCATGCCGATCTCGGCCATCGTTTCCAGCACGGCACGGATGTTGCCGATGTCGGTCACGCCATTGGCGGAGTTGGTCGTCGCACCGGCGGGGTAGAGCTTGGCGGCGGTGAACACGCCGTCGGCGAAGCCGCGTCGCACCTGTGCCGGCTCCGTATCGTCGGTGAGATAGCAGGTCATCAGCGGTTCGAACGCCATGCCTTCGGGCACCGCCGCCACGATCCGCTCGCGATAGGCCCGGGCCGCCGCGACGCTGGTCACGGGGGGCGAGAGGTTGGGCATGACGATGGCCCTGGCGAACTGGCGCGCCGTGTGCCGCGTGACCGCTTGCAGCATGGCCCCGTCGCGCAGGTGGACATGCCAGTCGTCGGGGCGGCGGATGGTGAGCGTTTCGGTCATGCGGGCATCGTCGGTTCGGGCGGCGGGGGGCAAGGTGTGACAGGTGTGACAGTGTCCTGAAGCGAAAGCGCGCCCGCGCCGTGCGGAGAGCGCGGAGGCGCCTTGCGGCCGTATCGAAGGGATGCGCGACAGGAGGACATGGCGCGCCCCATGACACAGACCATGCCCGTAGGACAGGACTTGATTCGCCCGGGCCACGCGCCACCTTCTCTACCATGCCAGCCACCCGCCTCGCCAACCGCGCCGTCATCCGCGTTGCCCCCGCCGCCGAGGGAGAGGACGCCGCCGCCTTTTTGCAAGGACTGCTGACCAATGACGTGACCGGAGACCTGCCCGCCTATGCCGCCCTGCTGACCCCGCAGGGCAAGACGATGACGGACATGCTGGTCTGGCGCGAGGGCGAGGCGATGCTGCTGGAATGCGAGGCGGCCCATGCCGACGAACTCGCCAGGCGTCTTTCGCTCTACCGCCTGCGCCGCAAGCTGGACATCGCCCGCGACGAGACGCTGGCCGCCTACTGGTCGCCGACACAACGGGAGGGCTTCGCCGCAGACCCGCGCCTGCCCGCGCTCGGCTGGCGCAGGATCGCGCCGCTGGACGACAGCGTGGCGGCGGGCGACGGGGCCTGGCTCGACCATCGCCTCGCCGCAGGCGTGCCCGAAGGCGCGGACGAAATGGCCGACATATTGTGGCTCGAAACGAACGCGGTCGATCTCAACGGCGTCAGCTTCTCCAAGGGCTGCTATATCGGGCAGGAGAACACCGCCCGCATGAACTGGCGGCAGAAGGTCAACCGCAGGCTGCTCGTCGTGCCTTACGATCGCAGCGATGAGAAGCGTCGCAAGGCCGCCTACCCCGAGCGCGGCTACGCCGTCGATCACCTGCGCGTCGCGGATATTCCGGCGAAGCTGGCGCCCGGATGGATGTCGCTCGAACCGGCAGAGGAATAGTCGGCCCCCGTCGCGACCGATTACCGGGACAAGTCGGCGTTCCGACGACACCGTCCGACCCCGCAAGGTGTTTTTCGAAACTTGCCCGCGCCGGCAAGGACGCGGCCGCGATCAGGTCGGCCCGCGGTTCATCGACATCGTGCACACGCAAGTCACGGTCTCCGATGCCCAGGTCAGGCCACCCCGCTCGCGAATATCGCGAATATCGCCGCTGGTCCGCCTGCCCGGATAGCCGGTTCGTGCCTCACGCGCCTTCCCGGGCTTCCACGAAGGCCGCGACCAGCATCGCCTCCGCCCGCTCGCGCGCGCTGGAGCGCGCGACGGCGAGCGAATCGGCCAGCATGTCGCCCAGGAGCGCGTCGCCCAATGCCATCAGCACGAGGGTGAAGGTGATCTCGTGAATTGCGCGGTCGGCCTGCGGACGCGAATCGTGATCGGCTTCCTCGGGGATGATGTCGTCGATCAGCTGGTGGATCGTCTCGACGACCGGGTCGAGCGCGTCCTCGTTGCCCGATGCGAGCATCCAGCTCGCCAGCGCGCCCGCGCCCTCCCGTCCGAAGGCATCGAAGGTCAGGTCGACCACCTCGCGCGGGGAGCCGATGCCGGCCCGCGTGGCACGCACGGCATCGCCGATGGCGTCGCACACGGTCTGCGCCAGATGGGCGGCAAGCGCCTTCTGCAAACCCGCGGCCGATCCGAAGTGATGAAGCAGATTGGCGTGGGTGCGCCCGATCCGCCCCGCCACGGCCTTCAGCGTGACGCTTTGCGGACCCTGCTCTATCAGCAACGCGCGGGCGGCCTCCAGAGCGGCGGCGCGGCTTTCCTCCGGAGACAGGCGCTTCCTTGTTGACATGAATGTAAGCAACCCCTATTTACATGTCTGACAGTAACATCGGAATACCGCCATGACCACTGCGACCACCACTCCCCCCATAACCGTGCGCGATCGGCGCTTCGGGCGCAACGGTTCGCGCGATCTCGCCGTGCAACGCGGCAAGGCCCGCTCGACCACCGACATCGTCGGCACCGCTTTCTTCACCGCCCTCTCGCTCAGTTTCCCGCGCGGGGAGGCGATGTTCATCGAGGCGGTGAAGGCGCATCGCGAGGGCACGCCGGAGCGGCTGCGCGAGGAAATCCGCCTGTTCATCAGGCAGGAGGTCAACCATTCGCGCGAACACCTCGTCTTCAACCGGATGGCGGCCGAAGCGGGTTACGACACCGCGACGATCGACGCGCGGGTGGAGCGGCTGGTGCAGCAGGTCTACGACCAGCCGGCCATCGTGCAGCTGGCGATCACCATGGCGCTCGAACATTTCACGGCGATGTTCGCGCATGAATTTCTCGCCAACCCCGATTCCATTGCCACCGACGCGATGGAGGATCGCGCGTTGTGGCTATGGCACGCGGCCGAGGAGATCGAGCACAAGGGCGTCGCCTACGACACCTGGCTTCACGCCACGCGCGATTGGAGCGCTTTCAAGCGATGGAGCGTTCGCTCGCTCATCATGCTGCGCACGAGCGTCCGCTTCCTCAAGAACCGGTCCCAGGATGCACTGGCGCTGCTGGAACAGGACGGCTTGACGGGTTGGCGCGCCAAGGCGGCGCTGCTGCGCTATCTGGTCGCGCGGCCCGGCCTGCTGCGCCGGGTGTTTCCTGCATGGCTCGCCTTCTTCCGCCCGGGATTCCATCCGTGGGACGTCGACGATCGCGCCCTGATCGCCGGCTACGACGAAGGCTTCGCGCGAAGCGGTTTTGCCGATGCGCGGATGGAACCGGCGGCGAGCTGAAGCGCCTGCCTCACGCCGCCGCCGGCACCATCCGCCCTCGCGGTTTCGCCGGATCGCCTCGGTCCTGCCCGGCTTCGTGGTTGCCGGTAGCGCTCAGATCGAGCGCGTATTCGGGCGCCGCCACCGGATTCCCGCCCCGCCCCGGGCTGCTGTAGCACGTCGTCCGGCCCGTCGGACGAAAGCCGGCGTTGCGCAGCACGCGGCCCGATGCCGGGTTGTCGATAGCGTGCCGGGCGACGAGGCGGGCATGGCCGCACAGCTTCGCCAGATCCGCCATACCCCGCAGCGCTTCGGTCGCGATGCCGCAGCCCCATGCGGGGGGCGTGACCCAGTAGCCGACATGCGCCTCGCCCGCCTCGTCATGCAGACCGACCCCGCCGACGATCGCACCGCGCGCCCCGGGCACGGTGACGACAAGGCTGGGAAGATGAGGATTGCGCCGCTGCGCCACGAAGGCGTGGGCATCGGCCTCGTCATAGGGCCAGGGCAGACGCGCGAGCATGCGGGCGACCGATTCGTGCGCAATCGCCGCCGTCAGCTCGCCCACGTCCTCGGACCAGGCGGGCCGTAGCAGCAGCCTCGGGGTTCTCATAAACATCGCATGCTCTCCTCGCTCAAGCGTATAGCGCCGCCATGTGACGGGCATCTTGCGAAGGAGAGTGCAAAAAAGGAGACGGGGGCGGCCCCATCTCCTTCCAGCTTTCCGGTATCGAGGACCGGAAGGGGCCATCCCGCAGGACGACCCCTTTATCGGATCGTCCGGTTATTCGGCGGCGATCGCCATGCCGTCGACCGAGACGTATTTGCGGCCGAGCTTGCCGTCGTGGAATCGCACCTGACCCTCGACCAGCGCGAACAGCGTGTGGTCCTTGCCCATGCCGACATTGGCGCCCGGATAATACTTGGTGCCGCGCTGGCGCACGATGATGTTGCCCGCCAGCACGTGCTCGCTGCCGAACTTCTTCACGCCGAGGCGACGACCGGCCGAATCGCGACCGTTCCGCGATGAACCGCCAGCTTTCTTATGTGCCATTGCGTCGTACTCCGTTTCGTCTTCGCTACCCGGACGGGCCGGGGAAAATCACAATGCCGCCGGCTTATTCGCCGTCGGCCTTACTGGTGGCGGCCTTCTTCTTGGGCGCGGCCTTCCTGGCGGTGGTGGTCGCCTTTTCCTCGGTAGCCTTGGTGCCCTTCTTCGGCGCGGCCTTCTTGGCTTCCCCCTTGGGCGCCGCGGCCTTCTTCGCCAGGTCCTTAATTTCGGCAGCCGTGTCGGCGTCGTCCGCCTGCCTGGCGGCAGCCTTCTTCGCCGGAGCCTTGCCTTCGCCGACCGCGGTGATGCGCAGCAGCGTCATCTGCTGCCGATGGCCGTTCTTGCGGCGATAGTTGTGCCGGCGACGCTTCTTGAAGACGACGACCTTCTCGCTCTTGGCCTGGGCGATGATCTCGGCCGAAACCGTCACCTTCGCCACGTCGGCGAGATCCGCGCCCTCTCCGGCGAGCAGGACATCGCCCAGCTCCACCGTGTCGCCGGCGTCGCCCGCCAGCTTCTCGACCGCGATCTTGTCTCCTTCGGCGACGCGATACTGCTTGCCGCCCGTGCGCACTACTGCGAACATGGTGCTCAAATCCGTTTCTACTGGTGTCTTCCCGGCGAACCGACCCGATGGCCTGCCCGCGGCAATGACAAAAAGGCGCCCACAGGGCACCGGAAAGAGCGCTGCCGTTAGGCCAGTCGCGCGGGGCTGTCAACGGCAAGATGGCCGCCGACCGGGTCAGACCGCGCTGGAAAGCGCTCCGTCCCGGATGTAGGGACACGGGGGTATGATGCAAGCGCGCTTCCTGCCACCCCTGCTCGTCGTCGCCGCGCTGCTGTCGGCCTGCGCCGGGCCGGAGCGGCCCTACCCCTCGCTCGCGATCCGCGACGTCGAGCGCGAGGGGGGCGCGTTCGACGCCCCGCCCGCCCCCGCGATCACGCCCGATCCGCCCCGGTCCGCCACGCTCGACCGGCTCGAATCGCTCGCTGCCGACGCGCGCGCGGCGCACCGCGCCTTCCTGGAGATCGAGCCGACCGCGCGCGCCCGCGTCAATGCCGCCGGCGCTACGGGAAGCGAGAGCTGGGCGGTGGCGCAGGTCGCGCTCGGCACTCTCGAGACGCGGCGCAGCCAGGCGCTGGTGGCGATGGCCGATCTCGATCGCCTCTACGTCGAGGCGGCGACTTCGGGCACCGACCTGTCGCGCATCGCCCCTGTCCACGCGGAGATCGACGCCCTCGTCGCGCAGGAGAACGCCACGGTCGAGGCGCTGGCGGCGCGGCTCGACCGGTGAGGCGGCCCGCGTGACGCTGGCCTGCGCCACGTGTCCGGTGCGCGACCGCGCCGCTTGTTCGGTGCTGACCGAGGCGGAGCGCGATGCCCTCGCCCGCGCCGGACGCACCCGCCGCCTGTCGCGGGGCGAGGTGCTGTTCGCCGCCGGCGACGCGGATGCGGCCTGCGCCACGCTGCTGGACGGCGCCCTCAAGGTGACGCATCACGACGCGGACGGCAACGAGCGCATCCTGGCGCTGATCCACCCCGCGGGATTCACGGGCGAGCTGTTCGCGCCATTCGCCGGTCACGATGTCGTCGCGCTCACCGACAGCCGGCTGTGCGTGTTCGCCAGGCGCGACATGGAGTCCGCGCTGAGGGCGCACCCCGCCCTGGCGGAAGCCCTGTTGCGCCGATCGCAGGAAGATCTGCACGCGGCGCGCGCTCTGCTCGCGCTTGGCAGCAACCGCAGCGCCGTGGCGAAGGTGGGGGCGCTGGTGCTGGCCCTGGCAGAAGGCGCCAGCGATTCCCCCTGTCACCCGGCAGCCGCGTTCGACCTGCCGCTGACGCGGGGCGAGATGGCGAACATGCTGGGGCTCACCATCGAAACCGTAAGCCGCGCCCTGACCCGGCTGGAGCGGGACGGGGCGCTTCGCCGCACGGGTTCGCGCGGGATCGAGCTGATCGACCCCGCGCGGCTGGGCGAGACGATCTGACGGGACGGTCAGCCGCTCCGCCCGGCAACCGTTACCGGGCGAGTGCGGCGATGGAGACGACAGCCACCCCCCATCCGAAGATCAGGACCGGCAGGATGACGACCTGCACGCTGGCGGCCTTCGCATCCAGCGGGCCGGTCGCCGTGTCGATCCCCTCGGCGACGAAACGGCTCCAGCTCTTCGCCCTTGCCGGGGAGTCGGGCGCCAACCGTGTCCAGATCGCCGGTACGCCAAACCCGGCGACGATGAAGATCGCGAAGATCGCTACCGGCAGGATCATTTCCGGATGGGCGAAGCCCCACCCCATGATGGCGACATAGCCGAGAAATAGGCCGACGGTCGCCGCGTAGAGAATGCCGGGCAGTTCGAACGTGCGATCGACCGGCGCGTTGCGGAGCTGGCGAGGTGCCTGCGCGCTGATCGTGGCGGCTTCGGCAATCTGCCGGCGGGTCAGTTTTTCGGCCATGAGAATTCTCCTTCCTGATGGGGAAGGTATGCCGCGATTCGCCGCATCCGGCTTTGATCTGGCTCAAACGTCCCAGCGCGCGGCGTCTTCGCGATCGGCGGCGCGCGGCTCGATCCAGTGCCAGCCATCGGCGCGCTTCTCCCGCTTCCAGAACCAGCTGCGCGACTTGAGGTGGTCCATCGCGAAATCGATCGCCTCGAAGGCGTCGCGGCGGTGGCGGGCGGCCGCGGCGACGAGCACGATGGGTGCGCCCGGTCGCATGAAGCCGATGCGGTGATGCATCAGCAGCCCGTCGAGCGTCCAGCGCGCCTCCACCTCCCCGGCCAGCGCGTCCATTCCCGGCAGGGTCAGCGGCGCGTAATGGCTGAGTTCGAGCACCTTCACGTCCCCGTCGGGGCGCACCTTGCCCACGAAGCTGGCGATGGCCCCGGCCTCCGGATGCGCCTTCGCGAACAGGCCCAGAGCCTTGCCGGGGGAAAAGCCCGTGTCGAGCAGGGCGACATCGCGCTTCATGTCAGCCGCCCGACACGGGGGGCAGGAAGGCGACCTCCGCCCCCTCGCCCGCGTCGAGCGCGGTGCGGTCGGCAAGCACCGCCCCGTCCAGCGCCACCTTCACCCGTTCGTCGCGCAGAGCGGCGGCCAGTTCCGCCCCGAAGGCGCGGTCGAGATCCGCCCAGAGAAGCGGCGCGCCCACCGCGCGCTCCGACCCGCCGGCAGTGTCCGCGAGCCGGCCGATGAACAAGACCGTGACCATGTCAGCCGCCGGTCATCGACATGTGCCGGGGCTGCGCCGGAGCCTCGCCTTCCGCGATGCGGAAGTGATGGCGCTCGGGCTTGATCCGCATCGCGGTATCGAGCGCGTCGGCGAGCCGGGCATCGGGCGCGTCGGAGCGTAGCGCAGACCTGAGATCGACCTGCTCCGCCCCGCCGAGGCAGGCGAAAAGCTGACCCGTCGCGGTCACGCGGATGCGATTGCAGCCGGCGCAGAAATTGTTGGTAAGCGGGGTTATCAGGCCCAGCCTGCCGCCCGTCTCCGCAACCCGGACATAGCGCGCCGGCCCGCCGGTATCGTCGGGCAGATCGGTCAGCGTGAAACGTTCGGCCAGCCTGTCGCGCACGGCGGGCAGGGGCAGGTAGTGATCGACCCGTTCCCCGTCGACCTCGCCCAGCGGCATCACCTCGATCAGCGTCATGTCGTGGCCGCGCCCGTGCGCCCATTCCATGATGCGCGGTATCTCGCCCTCGTTCAGCCCCTTCAGCGCCACGGTGTTGATCTTCACCTTCAGCCCCGCCGCCTGCGCCTCGGCGATGCCGTGCAGCACGTCGTCCAGCCGGTCGCGCCGCGAAAGCCGGCAGAACAGCTCGCCGTCGAGCGTATCGAGCGACACGTTCACGCGCCGCACGCCCGCGGCCGCCAGATCGCCTGCAAAGGCGGCGAGCCGCGTGCCGTTGGTGGTGAGGGTGAGTTCCTCCAGCCCGCTGCCCAGCTGTCGGCCCAGCGCACGCACCAAGTCCATCATGTCGCGCCTGACCAGCGGCTCCCCGCCCGTCAGCCTGATCTTGGTGACGCCGCACGCGATGAAGGCGAGCGACAGGCGATGCAGTTCCTCCAGGCTCAGCACCTCCTTCCTGGGCAGGAAGGTCATGCGTTCGGGCATGCAGTAGGTGCAGCGCAGGTCGCAGCGATCCGTCACCGACAGTCGCAGGTAGGATATGCGGCGATCGAACGCATCGACGAGGGGAGAGGAACAGGTCATGCAGGATGCAACCTAGGGGCGGCGCGCATCAATTGCCATCCACCACCAGCACCTGTCCGGTTACGCCGGGGGCGGAATCGAGAAAGGCGACGGTCCGCCGAATGCCCTCCTCATCGGTTCCCACGATGGCGTTGACGCGGGCTGGCGCGGCCTCTCGCGCCAGCTCCCCGATCACCGCCTCGCGCCAGGCGTCGTGCGTATGGTCGGCCGGATCGAACAGCACGATGCCGCCGTGTCGGCGCAGTGCGGGCAGGTGTTCGGCGGTGAAGGCGGCGAGCGCATCGAGCGGCGCGGCGGGCAGGCCGCGCGCTTCCCATACGTCCTGTCCGCCCGGCGCCGCGCCCATCAGGGCCGGTCCCGCGTCAGGGTGATGCCGATGCCCTCTCCCGCCTCGGACAGGGCCAGCTTCACGATCTTCACCTCGACCTGCTCGATCCGGGCATCCTGCACGAACAGCGTTTCACAGACGTGGTCCGCCACCGATTCGATCAGCTTGTAGTGCCTGTCGCCCAGCGCATCGGAACACGCGAATTTCAGGTCCATGTAGTTCTTCGATTCGGACAGCGGCGTCTCGGGGTCGAAGCGATGCAGCGGCTTCATGCGGGCGCGCACGGTGAAGCGCAGCGGTTGCGGCTTGCCCGTCTCTTCCGAATAGATGCCGGTATGCACGTCGTGGACGAAATCGGCGAGTTCGAGATAGAGGCTGTCGGCCATGCGACGATCCTGATTGCAGCGGGAACGCGCAAAGGCAATCGTTTGTGGACGACGCGCAATACGCTAGGGCAGCGGCGAACCAGCGATGGAGCGATGCAGCATGGCAGAAACGACCGAACACGACCGCGACGCCGGAGAAACGCACGGGAAGCCGCGTTCGCCGGTGGTCAAGTGGATGGGCGCCTTCGCTCTGGGCGGGGCGCTGCTGTTCATCGTGGTGGCCATCGTCGCGCTGACGCTGGCGCGTTACGGCATCGTCGACAAGCTGGGGGGCTTCATCACCTTCATGAAGCTGCTGTTCCCGGCGCTGGTGACGGCGGTGGTCGCGGCCATCGCGCTTGTCATCGGTTACTGGCGCAAGGTGCGCCCGGTATGGCAGGCGGCGGCGGGGCTGGTGCTTTCGCTCGGCCTGCTGATCGTCATGTATTTCGCCGTGATCCAGCCGGGCACCAGCGCCCCCGCGATGCACGACATCACCACCGACGTGGACGATCCGCCGCAATTCGTCGCGCTGGCCCTGCGTCCCGACAACCTCACCCCGTTCGACAGCATGGAGGAATGGCGCGCCGCCCACCGCCAGAACTATCCGATGATCGAGCCCGTCGTCATCGACCGTCCGCCCGAACAGGTGCTCGCGCAGGCGCGCGCGCTGGCGGAGGATCGCGGCTGGACCATCGCCTATTACGACGTGCCGACGGGGCACATGGAGGCGACCGCCTATGCCGGATACATCCGCTTCATGGACGACGTGATCGTGGAAGTGACGCCCATCGCCGACGGATCGAGCCGGGTGGACATGCGCTCCGTCAGCCGCGTCGGCGTGAGCGACCTGGGCTACAACGCCGCGCGCGTGCAGGAATTCCTCCACGCCCTGCAACGGGCCGGCTGAGCGCGATCAGGCGGGGGACCAGCGGGCGAAGATGGCGGTCGGCAGCAGGCGTCCGCCCTCCCCTTCCTCACGCACGGCCAGCTCGCCGTGCTCGACCACGCCGGGCATGTCGGCAAAGGCTTCCGCCAGCAGGCCGCCGATGGCGAGCGAACTCATCCGCACGGCGTAGACGGTGAGGAACAGGAAGCGGCTGTCGGCATCGAGCAATCGCCGGCAGTCGGCGATGAGCGGTGGCAGGCCTTCCTCCAGCCGCCAGGTCTCGTTCTTCGGACCGCGACCGAACTTGGGCGGATCGAGGATGATGCCGTCGTAGAGATTGCCCCGCCGCACCTCTCGCGCGGCGAACTTGGCGGCATCGTCCACCAGCCAGCGAACGGGCCTGTCGTCCATGCCCGACAGCGCGGCGTTATCGCGCGCCTGGGCGACCGACTTCTTGCTCGCGTCGACATGGGCGACCGGCCCGCAGGCGCTCAGCGCGAGGCTGCCAACGCCGGTATAGCCGAACAGGTTGAGCGCCGGGCGGCGCGCCCCGCCCGCTTCGCCAGCCCCGCCCAGGCGGGCGCGCATCCAGTCCCATACCGGCGCCATGTCGGGGAAGAACCCGAGATGGCGGAAGGGTGTGCATTGCGCGGTGAAACGCACGTCGTGCCAGGCGAGCGGCCAGCCCGCTTCGGGAACGGCGCGGGAAAACTGCCAGCGCCCGCCGCCGTCCTCGTCGCTGCCGGGAACGAATTCGCCATGCGCGCGCCATTCGCTTTCGGGCAGGCGCGGGGACCACAGCGCCTGCGGTTCGGGACGAACGAAGCGGTAGGCGCCGTAGCGTTCGAGCTTGCGCCCGTGACCGCTATCGACCAGCCCGTAATCGGCCCAGGGCCTGCCCTCCATGACGACGGGATCGCGCGTCAGTTCAGCCATCGGTCCTGCTCGCGGCCGGATCGATCACGAGGACGGGGTCGCCCGTTCGGCGACGAAATCGCGCACCGCCTCGTAGGTGCCGGGCAGTTCCGCGAACGCCTCGCTGCGCTCGAACAGGTCGCCGACGCGCGCAGGCAGCGGCGGACGCAGGCCGGTGGCGCGCTCCACCGCGTCGGGAAACTTCGCCGGATGCGCGGTGGCGAGCGTCACGACGGGCACCCCGTCATCGAGGTCCGCCTGCCGCGCGGCGTGAAGGCCGATGGCGGTATGCGGGTCGATCACCTCTCCGCAGCATTCATGCGCCCATGCCATCGCCCGGCCCATGTCGTCGGCGTCGGCCCGCGCGCTGAGGAACAGGGCGGCGGCGGCGCGGCGCTGTTCCTCGGTCAGCTGCATAGCGCGCACCGCGTCGAAGCCGTGCATCTGGTCCGCCAGCGCCAGCCCGTCGCGGCCCCCGGCATCGAACAGCAGCCGCTCGAAATTCGAACTCACCTGGATATCCATGCTGGGCGAGGCGGTGGGGGTCACGTCGCTGGCCGAATAGTCACCGCTCGACAGCGCGCGGTGGAGGATGTCGTTGACGTTCGTCGCCACGATCAGCCGCTCGATCGGAAGGCCCATCTGGGCAGCGACGTAGCCGGCGAACACATCGCCGAAATTGCCCGTCGGCACGCTGAACGCCACGCGGCGGTTCGGCGCGCCCAGTTGCAGCGCGGCGGCGAAGTAATAGACGATCTGCGCCATCAGCCGCGCCCAGTTGATCGAGTTGACCGCGCTGATGTGGAACCGCGAATTCATGCCGCGATCGACGAACATGCGCTTCACGATCGCCTGCGCGTCGTCGAAGCTGCCGTCGATGGCGACGTTGTGGACGTTGGGCGCGCGCACCGTGGTCATCTGCCGGCGCTGAACGTCGCTGACCCTGCCTTTTGGGTGGAGCATCACGATGTCGATCCGCTCGCGCCCCGCCACCGCGTCGATCGCCGCGCTGCCGGTATCGCCGCTGGTCGCGCCGACGATGGTAAGGTGATCGTCGCTCTTCGCCACGAAATGCTCGAACAGCTGGCCGAGCAGTTGCAGCGCCACGTCCTTGAAGGCGAGCGTGGGTCCGTGAAACAGCTCGAGCAGCCATTGCCTCTGGTCAAGCTGGACGAGCGGGGTCACGGCGTCGTGGCTGAAGCGGCCATAGGCCCGGCCGCACAGGTCGCGCAATTCGTCCGCGGTCAGGCTGCCCTCGACGAAGGGACGCATCACCCGCGCCGCCAGTTCGGCGTAGGGCAGACCGGCCATCCCGGCGATCTCGTCCTCGCCGAAGCGCGGCCAGTGACCGGGCACGTACAGCCCGCCGTCGCTGGCGAGACCGGCAAGCGTCACCCCTTCGAAGCCGAGATGTCGCGCCCTTCCGCGAGTGGAGACATAATGCATGACGCGCTGCGGGGTAGCGGGCGCTCGCGCTGCGCACAAGCGCGGATGGGCGACCTCAGCCTGCCCGCGCCGGCATTCGCGCCGAACGGCGACCGGGCTACCGGGGCAGCCATCGCGGGGCCGGGCCGCGTCAGTCCCCCTCGCGCCACCGGCGGCGCAGGGTCAGCCCGTAGATGACCAGCGCGGTCAGCGCGAAAAAGAACCACTGACCGGCATAAGCCAGGTGGTTGTTGGGCAGGTCCGCCGGATCGGGCCGGGCGAGCGGCTCGAGGCCGGTGGGCGCGGTATCGGCCACGACACGGCCGCCCGGCGCAACGGTGCCGGAGACGAGGCCGCCCGCGAAGCCGACCGGATCGGGGCGCCGCGACCAGCCGATGTCGACCGGCACGCTGAGATCGCCGCCGGGAACAGCGCAGCGCACGCGGTGTGCCCAGCCCGGTTCTCCCGACCGGTTGCGCCCGGCAATGGCCTGTTCGTCCGTCACCCGGGTACAGGGCAGTTCGGTCCGGCGATATCGCACCGCTTCGGGATCGGTCAGGAGGGCCTGCCACGAAACGGGACGCGGGCTGGCGAGCGCGGCCCGGGACGCGGCGATCAGCGCTTCCTTCTCCTCCCGCCGCTGCAACTGCCAGACACCCAGCCCGACCATGACGATGGCCGCGGCGACGACCAGGATCGTCGGCAGGACGGGGATGCGGCGGCGCTGCTTCGCCATCACGCGCCGCGCCTGTATTCGCTCGCCAGCAGCCACGCCTTCGTTACGCGCAGGCCGCCGATCACGCTGGCCACGGTCAGCGGCAGCCAGATGAGGACGTGGACCCACCACGGCGGCTCGACCGCCAGTTGCAACCATAACGCCAGGGCGACGATGACGGTGCCGATGCCCAGCGTAAGGAAAGCCGCCGGCCCGTCGCCCACGTTGAATCTGTCGAAGTCGAGGCCGCATGCGCGGCAGCGCGGGGCGAAGGCGAGGAGGCCGTCGAACAGCGTCTTCGCGCCGCAGCGCGGGCACAGACCGAAAAGGGCAGCTTCGCGCGTGGCGGGCTGCCCCTCTCTGGTTTCCGGATCGCCGGGCACCGGCCTAGTGGACTTCGGCGCCCCAGCCGCCCCAGACATAGACGACGATGAACAGGAACAGCCACACGACGTCGACGAAGTGCCAGTACCACGCGGCAGCCTCGAACCCGAAGTGCTGGCGCGGGGTGAAGTGGCCGGCATAGGCGCGGCGCAGGCAGACGATCAGGAAGATCGTGCCCACCAGCACGTGAAAGCCGTGAAACCCCGTCGCCATGTAGAAGGCGCTGGAATAGGTGTTGCCGCCGAAATCGAACGGGGCGTGGGCGTATTCGTAGGCCTGGATTGCGCTGAACAGAATGCCCAGCCCGATGGTCAGCCAAAGGCCCTTCTTCAGACCGTCGCGATCGCCGTGGACCAGCGAGTGATGCGCCCAGGTGACGGTGGTGCCCGAACACAGCAGGATCATCGTGTTGAGGAGCGGCAGATCGAGCGGATCCATCACCGCCTCGATCGATTCGGGCGGCCAGATGCCGCCGATCACGTCGGAGATGACGCTGGGGAACAGCGAGAAATCGAACCAGCTCCAGAACCAGCCGACGAAGAACATCACCTCGGACGCGATGAACAGGATCATGCCGTAGCGCATGTGCAGCTGCACCACGGGGGTATGATCGCCGCGCTGTGCCTCGTTAACGATCTTCGAGAACCAGCCGAAAAAGGTGGCGATCAGGCCGGCGACGCCCAGGCCGAGGACGACATGCCAGGCATCGCCGAAGAAATCGGAATGCATGAACATCACCATCCCGCTGGTGAAGGTCAGCGCGGACAGGGCGCCGACCACGGGCCAGATGTCGGGGGCGAGAATGTGGTAGTCGTGGTTCTTGGCGCCGGCCATGTCGGTATCCTGAATCCTTGGTTGGTCCAGCCCTTAGAGCCCCGCAGGCGCGGGGTCCAGAGCCTAGCTGGCGGGGGTGTCCGCCTCGGTATCGTCCTCGATTGCGCGGTGGAAGGTGTAGCTGAGCGTGATCTGCTCCACGCCGTCCATGTTGGGATCGTCCAGCGCCGCGGGATCGACGTAATAGAGGACGGGCATGCGTACCTCCTGCCCCGGCTGCAACGTTTGCTCGGTGAAGCAGAAACACTGGATCTTGTTGAAATACCTGCCCGCCTGTTCCGGCTCCACGTTGAAGGTGGCGTTGCCGGTGACGGGTTGCGAGGAATTGTTCTTCGCCGTGAAGGTCGCCAGGTCGCGCTGGCCGATGGTGATCGTATCGGTCACCTGCACCGGCCGGAAGGTCCACGGCATGTCGCGCCCGACATTCGCATCGAAGCGGATCGAATAGGTCCTGCCCCCCGCGCTCGCGGCCAGGGCGGCGGCGGTTTCCGCCTCCGCCTCGCTGGCGCGCTGGGTCGTGCCGCCGAAACCCGTGACCTGGCAGAACAGCTGGTACAGCGGCACCGCGGCATAGCCGAGGCCAAGCATGCCGAGCGCCGCCAGGAAGGCGAAGATCATGGTCCGCCGGTTGCGCGTGTCGAGTGTGCTCGCGTTCGCCATCAGTCGCCCATCCTGACGATGGTGATGAGGTAGAACAGGATCACCAGGCCGAACAGGGCGAGCGCGATGACCTTGTTGCGCGTCGCCCGCCGGCGCTTGAACTCGGCTTCCTCTTCGGGCGTCACGACAGCACCATGCGATCGACCACGAGCATCCCGAACAGGACGAAGAGGTAGAGGATCGACCATTTGAACAGGCGCTTTTCCGGCTGGCTGCCGTCGCCGTCCCCGGTCCGCTCGCGCAGGCCCACGGGCACGGCGAGGGCGACGAAGATCGCCGACAGCGCTATCGCGGAAAGGCCGTAGATAGCGCCGGTGCCGCCGATCGCCCAGGGCAGCAGGGCGGTGGCGAACAGCAGCAGCGAATAGCCCAGCACCTGCCGGCGGGTGGACCGCTCCCCCGCAACGACCGGCATCATCGGGATGTCGGCAGCGGCGTAATCGGTCTTCACGAACAGCGCTAGCGCCCAGAAATGCGGGGGCGTCCAGATGAAGATGATGGCGAACAGCAGCACCGGCATCAGCGTGATGTCGCCCGTCACGGCGATCCACCCGATCAGCGGCGGAAACGCCCCCGCGCCGCCGCCGATGACGATGTTCTGCGGCGTGCGCGGCTTGAGCCAGATGGTATAGACCACCGCGTAATAGGCGATCGACACGGCCAGCACGATGGCCGCAAGCCAGTGGATCGCCAGCCCCATCACCATGACCGAAGCGCCCGACAGGAACAGGCCGAAATCGCGCGCATCCTCGCGCCGCATCCGGCCCGAGGGGAGCGGCCGTTTGGCCGTGCGCTTCATCCGCGCGTCGAGATCGGCTTCCCACCACTGGTTGAGCGCCGCCGCCCCGCCCGCGCCCATGGCGATGCACAGGATCGCGGTGAAGCCGAGCACAGGATGGATCGCACCGGGCGCGGCCAGCAGGCCGGCGAGGCCGGTGAAGACCACCAGGCTCATCACCCGCGGCTTGGTCAGCGAGAGGAAATCGCGCCAGTCTGCGGGCAGGGCAAGGGAGGTGGGGGCAAGTGTCGTCATTGGTCTCTGGCGTTCCGCACCGGCGGAAGGGGCTCGTCCGGCCCGCGCAACCGAGCGTGCCGCCCTCCCCCCGCCGCCACGGCGAGAGGAGGAATGCGGCACGGCGTCAGGCGGTCCTTGGCGCCTCGCGGATGGCGTTGTGATGCGAGTGATGCTCCTCGATGACCGGTAGCGTCTCGAACTGGTGGAACGGCGGCGGGCTGGACAGGCTCCATTCCAGCGTCGTCGCGCCCTCGCCCCAGTAATTGCCAGGCGCCCGCTTGCCGGCCACCAGCGCGTAGGCGATGTTGACGAAGAACACGACCATCGAGGCGGCCATGATGACGTAGCCCCAGCTCGCGATCTCGTTCCAGTACTGGTAGGCGGGCGTGTAGTCCGGATAACGGCGCGCCATGCCCTGCAGGCCCAGGAAGTGCATCGGGAAGAAGATCACGTTCACGCCGATGAAGAACATCCAGAAATGCACGTGGCTGAGGAATTCGGAGTGCCAGCGCCCGCTCATCTTCGGGAACCAGTAGTAGAACCCCGCGAAGATCGAGAACACCGCGCCCATCGACAGCACGTAGTGGAAGTGCGCGACCACGTAGTAGGTGTCGTGCAGATTGTCGTCGATGCCGCCATTGGCCAGCACCACGCCGGTGACGCCACCCACGGTGAACAGGAAGATGAAGCCCAGCGCCCAGACCATCGGCGACTTGAACTCGATGCTGCCGCCCCACATCGTCGCGATCCAGCTGAAGATCTTGATGCCGGTGGGCACCGCGATCACCATCGTCGCGGCGGTGAAGTACATCTTCGTGTTCACGTCGAGGCCGACCGTATACATGTGGTGCGCCCACACGATGAAGCCGACCACGCCGATCGCGACCATGGCATAGGCCATGCCGAGATAGCCGAACACCGGCTTGCGGCTGAAGGTCGCCACGATCTGGCTGATCATGCCGAAGCCCGGCAGGATCATGATGTACACTTCCGGGTGCCCGAAGAACCAGAACAGGTGCTGGTAGAGCACCGGATCGCCGCCGCCCGCCGGGTCGAAGAAGGTCGTGCCGAAATTGCGATCCGTCAGCAGCATCGTGATGGCCGCGGCCAGCACCGGCAGCGCCAGCAGCAGCAGGAACGCGGTGACGAGCACCGACCACACGAACAGCGGCATCTTGTGCAGCGTCATGCCCGGCGCGCGCATGTTGAAGATGGTGGTGATGAAGTTGGTGGCCCCCAGGATCGAGCCGGCACCGGCCAGGTGCAGCGCGAAGATGGCGAAGTCGACCGCCGGCCCGACCGAGCCGGTTGTCGATAGCGGCGCGTAGACCGTCCAGCCGGTGCCCGCGCCCATGCCCGTTCCGCCGGGCACGAACATGGAGAACAGCAGCGAGCAGAAACCCACGACCGTCAGCCAGAACGACACGTTGTTCATCCGCGGAAACGCCATGTCCGGCGCGCCGATCATCAGCGGCACGAACCAGTTGCCGAAACCGCCGATCATGGCCGGCATGACCATGAAGAACACCATGATGAGGCCGTGCGCGGTGATCAGCACGTTCCACATGTGGCCCTGCTGATCGAAGGAAGATCCGTCGCCGCCGAGGAAGTTCACCAGCATGCCGAGATGCTGGATGCCGGGATAGTGCAGTTCGGCGCGCATCGCGCCGGATATCGCCCCGCCCACGATACCCGCGATGATCGCGAAGATCAGGTACAGCGTGCCGATGTCCTTGTGGTTGGTGGACATGAACCAGCGCGCGAAGAAGGACGGCTTGTGGTCCGCATCGTGATGATGCTCTTCGGCGTGGGCCTGGAACTGGTCTGCGGTCGTGGCCATCGGTCTGCTTTCACTCACTCAATCAGTCAATGTTCGGTAAGGTCGTCGCGCATCGCGCGGTATTCAAGTCGTCGGCGAGGTATCCTGCGTCGGCGGTTCACCCGCCCCCGGCGCGTCGAGCACGCTGCTTTCCGGCTCCTGTATGCCGGAGCTCTCGGCGTCGATCTCCTCGCCCGCCGGTTCCGCCGTGGCGGGCGCGTTGGCGGCAGCCTCGGCGGCGCGCGCCTCGGCCACGGTCATGCCGCCCGGCTGCGTGCGGACCCAGGCGTTGTATTCGTCGAGCGGACGCGCCTCGATGACGATCGGCATGTAGGCGTGACGCGCGCCGCACAGTTCCATGCACTGGCCGTAATAGATGCCCGGCTCGTTGATCGTCAGCAGGCGTTCGTTGATGCGGCCGGGCACGGCGTCGAGCTTGAACCACAGCGAGGGCACGCCGAACGAGTGGATGACGTCGGCCCCGAAGGTCTGGATGCGAAGGGGCACGCCGACCGGCACGACCATGCGGTTGTCGGCGGCCAGCTGCGGCGGCTCGCCATCGGCCAGCGCCTGGCTTTCGTCCTTCATGTTCGAGATGACCTCGAACCCGCCATTGTCGACATATTCGAAGCCCCAGTACCACTGGTAGCCGTTCGCCTTGATGGTGATCGCGTCGTCCGGCGGGCTCTTGTACTGGCGCGCCAGCAGCGTGATCGAGGGAACCGCGATGACCACCAGGATCAGCACCGGGATCACCGTCCACAGCACCTCGATCAGCGTGTTGTGGGCGGTGCGCGAGGGGACGGTGTTGGCGCGGCGGTTGTAGCGGAACATCACCCACATCAGCAGGAACAGCACCAGCACGCTGATACCCACGATGATCGGCAGAAGCAGGGCGTTGTGCATGCGCAGCGCGAACAGGCCATCGTCGGTATGTTGCGACTGGAAGCCGAAGGCGCCCGATTCAGGCTGCCCCTTCACCATGTCGGGACCGTAATAGTCGAAGGAGGGGGACTTCTCCTTGACCGTCGCATCGGCCGATACCGACCCTTCGACCTGGGCTTCCTGCGGCAGGCTTTCGTCGGCCACGTTCGCCGCCGATTCGTCCTGTACCGCGGTCGCCTGCGCGAAACCGGCCTGCGGCACGGCCAGCAGGCACAGCGCCGCGAGCAGCAACGTCAGGAACGAGAGTGGGGTGCGGGCGTTAGCGCCGAGTTTCATGGTGAGCGATGCTTTCCGTGTCTGTCCGGGGCACGAAGGGCCCAAAGCGACCCCCTTATCCAAGGGCGTTGGGCGCGCCTATACGCCGACTTGCCCCATCTCTCAAGCGCCCCTAGGGACTTTTTTCCGCCGCGGGTGGCGCTCTGCTATCGGGCCGGGCGCGCGGCAACCGGCGAATCGAACGGATCACGAGGCGTTGATGACAAGCGACGAGGTACTGGACGAATTCCGCGCCAGCGGAGCGTTGCTGGAGGGGCATTTCCGCCTCTCCTCGGGCCGGCACAGCGCACATTACCTGCAATGCGCGCGGGTGCTGATGAACCCGGCACGCGCATCGCGGCTTGCGACGGCGCTCGCGGCCCGGATCCCGGACGATATTCGCGGGGCGCTCGACGCGGTCGTCAGCCCGGCGATGGGTGGGCTCGTGATCGGGCACGAGATGGGCCGCGCCCTGGGGCTGGACGCGATGTTTCTCGAACGGCCCGAGGGCGAGTTCCATCTTCGCCGGGGGTTTTCGCTCGCACCGGGCGCGAAAGTGCTGATGGTGGAGGACGTGGTGACGACGGGCCTGTCCAGCCGCGAGGCCATCGCCGCCGTGGCCCGCGAGGGTGGCGAGGTGCTGGCCGAGGTGGCCTTGGTCGACCGCAGCGGCGGCAGCGCCGATCTCGGCGTGCCGTTCTATCCGCTCGTGAGCCTCGACTTTCCCACCTATGCCGAAGGCGAAGTTCCCTCCGAGCTGGAGATGATTCCCGTGACCAAACCGGGAAGCCGCGCGGTCTGACATTGCCTGCAACGGGCGGCTGGGCGTCCCGGCGAACGGTCGTTTCGCCAGTTCCCGCAAGAACGCCGCGGCTTGCGTCTGGAATTGCCGCAAGGCTTGCCCTAGGGGCGTGCGCGATGATTTCCAAGCTTCGCCTCGGCGTCAATATCGACCACGTCGCCACCATTCGCAACGCGCGCGGTGGCGATCACCCCGATCCCGTGCGCGCGGCCGAGATCGTCGCGGCCTGCGGCGGGGACGGCATCACCGCGCATCTGCGCGAGGACCGGCGGCACATCCGCGACGACGACCTCGAACGCATCCAGTCTGCTACCGACCTGCCGCTCAACCTTGAGATGGCCGCGACGGAGGAGATGCTGGCCATCGCCCTCGCGCACAAGCCGCACGCCGTCTGCATCGTTCCCGAAAAGCGCGAGGAGCGCACCACCGAGGGCGGGCTGGATGCCGCGGGGCTGCACAACCAGCTTGCCCCCATCGTCACGCGGCTCGGCGATGCGGGCATCAGGGTCAGCCTGTTCATCGCCCCCGAGGAGCGGCAGATCGACGCCGCCATCCGGCTCGGCGCGCCGGTGGTCGAACTCCATACGGGCGAATACGCGCATGCGGCGGGCGAACAGATCGGCGTCGAACTGAGGCGCCTTGCCGACATGGCCGCGCTCGCCGCGAAGAACGGGATCGAGCCGCATGCCGGCCACGGCCTCACCTACGAGAACGTGCAGCCCGTCGCCGCCATTCCACAGCTCGCCGAACTCAATATCGGGCACTATCTGATAGGCGAGGCGGTGTTCGTTGGGCTGGAGGCGGCGGTGCTGCGGATGCGCGACCTGATGGACGAGGCGCGCTGATGGGCGAACCGGTCGCATGATCATCGGTCTCGGCTCCGACCTGTGCAACATCGAGCGCATCGCCGCCTCGCTCGAGCGTTTCGGCACGCGCTTCACGAACCGCGTCTTCACCGACGTCGAGAACGCCAAGGTCGCCCGGCGGCCGCACACGCGGGCGGGCACCTACGCGAAGCGTTTCGCGGCGAAGGAGGCGTTCAGCAAGGCGGTCGGCACCGGGTTCAAGGCGGGCGTGTTCATGAAGGACATCGGCGTCGTGAACGCCCCGACGGGCGCGCCCACCCTGGCTCTGACCGGCGGCGCGAAGGCGCGGCTGGAGGAACTCACTCCGCCCGGCCACGTAGTCACCGTTCACCTCACCCTCACCGACGATCATCCATGGGCGCAGGCCTTCGTGATCCTCGAAGCGCACCCCGCGTAGCAAAGACCCGTTCCCCGCATGGCCGACGAAACCAAGGAAAAAGCGCCCGTCAACTGGTGGGCGGAACTGCGCGGCCTGGCCTGGATGCTGCTGGCCGTGCTGGCCTTCCACACCTTCATCGCCAAGCCGTTCTACATTCCCAGCGCCAGCATGGTGCCCAACCTGCTGGTGGGGGACCGGCTGGTGGTGAGCAAATATCCCTACGGCTGGAGCTGGGTCTCGGCGAGCTTCCACATCCTGCCGCGCGCCGGCTGGCGCATCGCGCCCGGCACGCCCGAATACGGCGATATCGTCGTTCCCGTGCCGCCGGACCGGGCGGAGGATTACATCAAGCGGGTCGTCGGTCTGCCGGGCGACACGATCGCGGTGGTGAACGGGCAGATCGTGCTGAACGGCAAGCCCGTTCCGCAGGAGGTCGAGCCGCCGGTGCGCCTGCCGGTCGACAACGATAACAGCTGTGTCGGTCAATTCGGCGAGATGCACCCGTGCCTCGACATCTTCGAGCCGTACCGCACGCGGCTGGAGGACGGAACCGAGGTCTACGAACCGCCGACCTATCGCGAGACGCTGCCCAACGGGGCAAGCTACCTCATCATCGACCACGAAACGCAGGGGCTGGACAATTACGGGCCGGTCACCATCCCCGACGGCCATGTGTTCCTCATGGGCGACAACCGCGATCATTCGGCGGACAGCCGCGCGCCTTCGCGGCTCGACGGCGGCAACGGGCTGGGCGGCCCCGTTCCCATCGCGGATATCGGCGGACGGGCCGAGTTCATCACCTTCTCGCTCGACGGGCAGGCGAGCTGGAACCCACTGACCTGGATCAAAAGCTTGCGCCCGGGCCGCGCGTGGGACAGCCTGCGCCCGGAAATCAGGGGAGAGCCGGAATGAGCGAGCTGCGCGACGCGCCGGAGGGCGACGAGATGGGTGCGAGCCCGACGCGCATATCGAGTCCGGAATTGCGCTTCGAGGCGTGGCGCGCGTTCGTCTGGGCGGCGGTCATCGGGCTGCTGGCCCTGGCGGTCTACATCTCGCAGAGCCTGCTGGTGATCTTCGGCGCGATGGTCTTCGCCGCGCTGGTCGACGGCGGCGCGCGCCTGCTGCGCCGCGTCCTGCCTATCGGCCGGGGACCGCGCATCGCGCTGGTGCTGCTGTTCGCGATCGCCTTTCTCGTCTGGCTCGGCTATTACGCCGGCTCCTCGGTATCGCAGGAAGCCGCGCAATTTCCCACGATCATCGCCGGTCAGGCGGGCTCGTTCTTCGCCTGGCTGCGCGAACAGGGCTTTTCCATCAGCCTCGACAGCGTGGAGGGGATGATCGGCCAGGCAATCAGCGGGTTCGGCACCGTCACGCGCGCGCTCGGCGGCATTCTCGGGGGACTGACCACGGTTCTGCTGATCGTGATCGTGGGTATCTACGTCGCGCTCGAACCGCGCCTCTACGAACGCGGCGTCGCCTGGATGCTGCCGCGCGCGCGCCGGGCGGATTTCCACGATACCGTGAGCAAGATGGCCTATTCGATGCGCCGCCTGCTGTTCGGCCGGCTGGTCGGCATGGTGTTCGAGGGCGTATTCACCTACGTCGCGCTGATGGCCTACGGCCTCGTCACCGGCGACCAGATCCCGATGGCGGCCCTCCTCGCCACGCTGACCGGCCTGCTCGCCTTCATCCCCAATATCGGTGCGATCGTGTCGGGCGCGCTGATGGTGCTGGTCGGATTTTCGGGCGGCACGCAGATGGGCATCTACACGATCGTCGTCTATCTCTTCATTCAGAATTTCGACGGGTACGTCGTGGTCCCGATGATCGCGCGAAAGACGGTCGACCTCGCTCCGGCGCTGGTCCTGGCAATGCAGCTGGTGATGGGCATCCTGTTCGGCATCCTCGGCCTGCTGCTCGCCGATCCGCTGCTGGCGATGATCAAGGTCGCCCTCGAACAGCGATCGAAGGACAAAGAGCGGGAGGACGATCCGCGATCGCCCGCCTCCGATCATCTAGTGGAAGGCCCTCGCCTGAAGCAGGAGAAGGCGTCTGCGTAAGTTTCTCTATACGATCGTCGCCCTGATCGTGCTGGCGCTGGGCGTGCTGTTCGCGCTGCGCCTGTTCTCGGACGACCTGACGGCCATCGCGCTGGTGCCGAGCAGCGAGTTCGTCGAGCAGGATCCGCTCGCCAGCAACGCCTACCAGGATCCCGCCATGTGGTTCAGCCGCCCGGGCATGGGGGCCGCGAACGACCCGGCGCGCTGGCAACCCGCCTTCGCCGTTCCCGAAGCGCGCGGGGACGGACCGTTCGTTTCCGCATCGCCGTCACCGGCACCGTCGGCCTCGACGTCGCCCTCCCCCGCGCCTTCACGCTCGCCCTCGTCTTCGAACCGGGCATCGTCACCGCCCGGCAGCGAGCCGCCCGCATTCGCCGTCTTCTTCGTCCATCCGACGAGCTACCTGCAACGCAGCAACTGGAACGCGCCGCTCGATGACGCGGAATCGCAATCGCGCGCCCGGCTGATGGTGCGCGGCATGGCGAGCGCCTTCAACCAGGCGAGCGAGATCTGGGCGCCGCGCTACCGCCAGGCCACCTTCGGCGCCTTCCTGACCGACGCGCCCGAGGCGCAGCAGGCGCTCGACGCTGCCTATGCCGACGTATCGCAAGCCTTCGATTTCTTCCTCGATTCGATACCCGCGGACATGCCAATCGTCCTCGCCGGACACAGCCAGGGCGGTTATCACGTAACGCGCCTGATGCGCGACAAGGTGGCAGGCACGCCGCTGGAATCGCGGGTCGCCATGGCCTATCCGATCGGCTGGCCCGTCTCGCTGGACCACGATCTGCCCGCGCTCGGCCTTCCCGCCTGCACCGAGGCGGACCAGGGCGGGTGCGTGATGAGCTGGGCGAGCTTCGCCGAGCCGGCCGAGCCGGGTCAGTTCTTCACGCGCTACGCGGCAACCCCCGGCCTCGACGGCCAGGCGCGCGGCGGCAGCCCGATCCTGTGCGTCAACCCGATCAGCGGCACGCTCAACGGTTCCGCACCCGCCGGTGCCAACAGCGGAACGCTGGTGCCGGAGGACGACCTGTCGAGCGGAGAGCTGGTCAAGGGCGCGGTAGGCGCGCGCTGCAACGATATCGGCCTGCTGCTGATCGGCGATCCGCCCGACCTCGGCCCCTATGCGCTCCCGGGAAACAATTACCACGTCTATGACATTCCGCTGTTCTGGGCGGACCTTCAGGCCGACGTGGTGCGCCGCGTTCGCGCATGGAGCAAGAGCCGGCCCGCCCCGTGAGCGAGGGCGGCGTCGTCACCGAGGATGCGGCGGCTTTCCGGGGCGCGCTGCCCGATGGCGGCGCGCTGCTCGGCCTTGATCTTGGCACCAGGACCATCGGCACCGCCTTCTGCGACGCGGGTTGGTCCTTCGCGACCGCGGGCAAGACCCTGCCGAGGGGCAAGTTCGCCCGCGACCGGGCGGCTATCGAAACGCTGTGCGCCCATCGGCGGGTGCGCGGCATCGTCATCGGCCTGCCGCTCAATATGGATGGCAGCGCCGGTCCGCGGGCGCAGGCGAGCCGCGCGTTCGCCCGCAACATCGCCGTCACCGGCCTGCCGGTTCTGCTGTGGGACGAACGCTGGTCCACCACCGCGGCGGAGCGCGACATGATCGCTACCGATACCAGCCGGAGAAAACGGGCCAAGCGGATCGACAGCCACGCCGCCGCCATCATCCTGCAGGGCGCGATAGACCGACTGGCCGGCGGCCTGTTCTGACGCCGTCGAGGATCCGTGCGGCAGGCGCGGTCCCCGTCACGCCAAGCGCAACACGACCACCAGCCCCGCCGGCATCTCGTCGCGATAAGGCAGGGTGAGCCTGGCGGCGTCGGCCCGCGCGCGGGCGAGGATGGCGGGGGGCACGCCCGGATCGGCCAGCACCGCATCCGCCGCCCCCAGCAGGCGCGCCTGGCGCAGCGTCAGGTCGTCGGGGTCGTCGCTGGAGAGGGTAAAGTCGTGAACGCCCTCGCCCTCCGGCTCCGCGGCGCCGCCGAGCCACTCGCCGATACGGTCGGCGCTGCCGGCCATGAGCGGATCGAGCGGGCCGCCCGCCGCCAGCGCATCGTCCAGCGCTCGGCGGCGCGCGGACATTTGCGGAAAGCGGGATCTGATCGCACCGCGCGCGGCCTCGAGCGCTTGCGCCAGGTGTCCGACATCGGCGGGAAGCAGCGTTTCGAGCCGCAACCGCAACTGCTTGGCCAGCCCCGCCGAGGCGCCGCTCGTACCGATGGCGATCAGCACCGGGTCGCGCTCCAGCAGGCTCGGCGTGGTGAAGTCGCACAGATCGGGCCGATCGACGACGTTCACCAGCAGGCCGGCGCAGCGCAGCCGGATGGCGTCCGCCTCGCACATCGCGGCATCGTCGTGCGCGACGAAGGCCAGCCGCGCACCCTCGTCGATCCCGCTCTGCATGTCGGTCACGACGCGCCCGCCGGCCCGGGCCACCAGCCGCCGCTTCGGCTCGGCCATCGCCCCCTCGCCGAGCACCACCACCGGTTGACCGGCGATGCGATGGAAGAGGGGAAGAGAGCGCACGGGGTCTAGCGCAGGAAGTCCGGCACGCGTTCGGCATCGGCGATGGCATCGGGCGCGATGCGCTCGGCGACGACGGCATAGTCCGCCCCGTCCACCATCACCTCGGCCACGAAGCCGCGGCTGTTGTAGCTCGACGCCATCGTCGCGCCATAGGCGCCGGCGGTGCGGAACACGGCGAGATCATCCTGGCCGAGCGCGTCGATCTCGCGATCGGTGGCGAAGGTGTCGCCCGTCTCGCAGATGGGGCCGACGATGTTCGCCAGCATCCGCTCGCCGGTCGGGCTCACCGCGTCGAAATCGTGCCACGCGCCGTAGAGCGCCGGGCGGGCGAGATCGTTCATCGCGGCATCGACGATCACGAAGGGGTTGTGAAGACCGCGCTTGACGCGAATGACGCGGGTCAGCAGCACGCCGGCATTGCCCGCGATAACGCGCCCCGGCTCGAACATCAGCTGCACGTCCCAGCCGCGCGTCGCGCGCGCCACCATCGCGCCGTACTGCGCCGGTTCGGGGAGCGTCTCTCCCCGGCGGTAGGGCACCCCGAGACCGCCCCCCAGGTCCATGTGCGTGATCGCGTGCCCCGCCCCGCGCAGCTTGGCGAGCATGTCGCCCAGCTTGGCGAAGGCTGCCTCGAGCGGATCGAGCTCGGACAGCTGGCTGCCGATATGCACGGCCAGCCCGCGCAGGTCGAGACCGGGCAGCCGGGAGAGTTCGGCAAACAGTTGAGGCGCGTGGCCGATGGGCACGCCGAACTTGGTATCCGCCCTGCCGGTCGAGATCTTGTCGTGTGTGCCGGCATCGACATCGGGGTTCACCCGCAGCGCACAGTGCGCCACCTGCCCGCGCGCGGCGGCGATGGCGGCCAGCTCGCGCCCTTCCTCGCCCGATTCGATGTTGAACTGGCCGATGCCGGCGTCCAGCCCCTGCTGCAATTCGGACGTCGTCTTGCCGACCCCGGAAAAGACGATATCCGGAGCCGGCATTCCCGCCTTCAGCGCCCGCGCCAGCTCTCCGCCCGAGACGACGTCGGCACCGTATCCCTCGCGCCGGAGAAGCCCCAGAACGGCCAGGTTGGGGTTGGCCTTGACGGCGAAGGCGAGCTGCGGCGGCCGGTCCAGACCCGCCAGCCCTTCGCGAAAGACGCGCGCATGGCGTTCGAACGTGGCGCGCGAATAGACGTAGAGCGGCGTCCCGACCTCTGCAGCCAGGCGGGAAAGCGGCACGTCCTCGACATGCATCTGGCCATCGCGGATATGGAAATGATCCATCGCGCACCTATTTCGGGGGCGGCAGGTCGAACGGGTCTTCCTCGCGCTCCTCGCTTTCGCGGCGCAGTTCGACGTTGCGCTCGGGCGCGGCGAGCGGGTCGAGCTCGAGCAGGTCCTCGGCGGTCAGCGGATCGGCAGCCCCGTAGGGCGGCGGCGGCAGCGTCTCGCCCGGCGCGGGTACGAGCTCGGCCTCCTGCGCGCAGCCCGTCAGGACGAGGGCCAGCCCCAGCGCGGCAATCGCTTTCGTCATGCGTCCATCTCCAGTCGCCCGCGCGCCTCGTGCACGCGCTTTTCCACCTCTGCCGGGGCCGTGCCGCCGTGGCTGGCACGCGCCGCGACCGACGATTCGACCGACAGCGCGGCGAATACCCGCTCGTCGATGCGCGCATCGATGGCCTGCAGGTCCGCCAGCGACAATTCGCCAAGCGCCGCGCCCCGGCCTTCCGCCAGCCTCACCGCCGCGCCGGTGATGTGGTGAGCTTCGCGAAAGGGTATGTCCGCTTCCCGCACCAGCCAGTCGGCAAGGTCGGTGGCGGTCGCGTATCCCAGTTCGGCGGCGGCGCGCATGCGCCCTGTCTGGAAGGTCGCCCCTTCGACCATCCCGGTGATCGCGGCGATGCACAGGCGCAGCAGGCCGGCCGCCTCGAACACCGGCGGCTTGTCGTCCTGCATGTCCTTCGAATAGGCGAGCGGAAGGCCCTTCATGGTCACCGTCAGGGCGGTCTGGCAACCGATTATCCGGCCCGCGTGACCGCGCACGAGTTCCGCCGCGTCGGGGTTCTTCTTCTGCGGCATGATCGAACTGCCGGTGCTCAGCGCATCGGGCATCCGCACGAACCCGAAGGGCTGGCTCGCCCAGATCACGAACTCTTCCGCCAGCCGCGAAAGGTGCAGCGCGCATTGCGCGGCGGCGGCGAGGTAATCGAGCGCGAAGTCCCGGTCGGAAACCGAATCGAGGCTGTTGGCGGTCGGCCCGGCGAAACCGAGCGCCTGCGCCGTCATCTCCCGGTCGATGGGAAAGCCCGTTCCCGCCAGCGCCGCACTGCCGAGCGGACAGCGATTGAGCCGCTCGCGCGCATCGCGAAAGCGCGAGACGTCGCGCGCCGCCATCTCGACATAGGCCATCAGGTGATGGCCGAGCGTCACCGGCTGCGCCGTCTGCAGATGGGTGAACCCCGGCATGATGGAGCCGGAATGTTCGCCGGCGCGGGTGACGAGCGCACGCTGCAACCCCTCCAGTCCCGCAACCGCCTCGTCCATTGCGGCGCGCACCCACAGGCGGAAATCGGTCGCCACCTGGTCGTTGCGGCTGCGCGCGGTGTGCAGGCGGCCCGCGACCGGTCCGATCAGGTCGGCGAGGCGCGCTTCCACGGTCATGTGGATGTCCTCCAGATCCCAGTCTTCCGGCACCCCTTGCGTTTCGTATTCCTCCGCGATGCGCTCCAGCCCGCCGATGATCGCTTCCGCATCGGCCTCGCTCACGATGTCGCAGGCCGCCAGCATGGCGACATGCGCCTTGCTCGCGGCGATGTCCTGCGCCCACAAAACCTTGTCGAACGGGATAGAAGCGTTGATCTCGCGCATTATGGCGGAGGGGCCTTCGGCAAATCTGCCGCCCCACATCGCATTGGAGGATTCGTTCTTGCTCAAACCGCGTATCGTCCCGCTCGCCCTGGCCTGCGTCTCGCTTGGCCTGCTGGGGGCCTGCGATAGAGAGGACGGCGAAGCGGCGCAAGAAAGCGCGACTGCGGAGCGGACAAGCCCAGCTGTCGAACTGACCGGCACGCTCGATCGCAGCTTCGCCGGGGAAGAGATGCCGCAGGTGACGGTAACGAACCCGGCCGGGGAGAGACTGGATCTTGGCGGCGGGCTGGGCGAGCCGGTGCTGCTCAACCTGTGGGCCACATGGTGCGCCCCCTGCGTCGTCGAGATGCCGCTGCTCGACGACCTGGCCGGCGATCTGGGCGAATCGGTGCGGGTGCTGACCGTGAGCGAGGACTTTCGCGGGGCGGCCGCGGTAGAGCCGTTCTTCGCCGAGCGTGGCCTGGAGAACCTTCCGCAATGGATCGACGCGCAGAACGCGCTGGCGAGCGCCTACGGCGGCGGCCCGGTGCTGCCGCTCACCATCCTCTACGACAGCGACGGGCGCGAGGTATGGCGGGTCATCGGCGGCTATGACTGGGCGAGCGAGGAGGCGCGCGAGCTGGTGCTGGAAGCCGCCGCGACCGATGTCGCCGCCGATATCGAGGAGGACGACATCGACGCGAACTGAGCGCTCGCGGGTCGCTTCGAGGGACCTGGCGGTGCGAGGGGTGCGGCTCGTCGCTTCGCTCGGGAGTTTCGACCCGAAACAGTCCCCCGGACTGTCTCGTGCAGTCCCCTTCGCTTCGCTCGGGAGTTTCGACCCGAAACAGTCCCCCGGACTGTCTCGTGCAGTCGAAACTGGTGGGCGGTGACGGGCTCGAACCGCCGACCCTCTCGGTGTAAACGAGATGCTCTACCAACTGAGCTAACCGCCCTGATCCTTCAGGCCGCGCGGCCTCTAACCCAAGTGCCGCCGGGAGGAAAGGGTCTGTGTGCGACTGGCGCTGCGTGGCGCGCGGCGCTAGGGGCGGCGGCAAATGCGTGACGCTTCCATCCTTGTCCTCGCCACCGGCGGCACCATCGCCGGTGAAGCCGGTTCGGCCGTGCGGGCCGATTACCGCCCCGGCCAGATCGACATCGCCGACTTCCTCGCCGCCTTTGCGCAGCTGGGCGTTCCGGCGTGCCTGACCGGGCGGCAGATCGCCAATATCGGATCGGAGGACATCTCCGTCGAGCTGTGGCGTGAGCTGCACGCGGCGCTGCACGAAGCGATGAACGATCCGGCCATAGACGCCGTCATCGTCACCCACGGCACGGACACGGCGGAGGAAACCGCCTTTCTTCTCGACCTCACCTTGCCGACGGAGAAACCCGTCGTGCTGGTGGGCGCCATGCGGGCGGCGGACGCGGTGGGGAGCGACGGCCTGCGCAATTTCGCCAACGCCGTGCGCGTCGCCGCAGATCCGCAAGCCTCCGGGCGAGGCGTGCTGCTGGTGATGGGCGATCAGGTCCTGTCGGCCCGCGACGCGCGCAAGGCCCGCACCGGGGGGACCAGCGCCTTTGCCGGTTTCCCGCGCGGACCTGTCGCGCTGGCGACGCCGTCCGCGCTCGACTGGCTGCAACCGCCGCACCGTAGCGGCGAGCCGGCGCGCTTCGTCTTTCCGAATTCGTTTCCCTACGTGCCGGTCCTGTTCGCCTACGCCGCGATGGGGGCCGCGGAGGTCGAGCGATTGCGCAACGCCGGCGCGGCGGGCCTCGTGCTCGCAGGCTTCGGGTCGGGCAACATGCCCGATGCCGTGCGAACGGCGCTGACGAAAGCCGCCGCGGCGGGCGTGCCGGTCGTGCGCGCGACGCGGGTCGATGAGGGGCTGGTCGACCGCGAACCGCAGGACGATGCCAGCCGCTTCGTCGCCGCCCGGGCGCTCGGCCCCGCGAAGGCGCGCATCCTGCTGCAACTGCTCATCGCTTCGGGCGTGACCGATCCGGCGGACATCCAGGCCGCCTTCGACCGTCGCTGACGGGCTTGATTCCCCGGCTGGCGATCACGCCATCGCCGGCGCGGCGGCCCCTACAGCGGCGAAGTAGCGCGCCATGGCGTCCGCCGCGCTATCGGACAGGCGGATGAAGGCACGGCGGCGGTCGGTGTCGTCCTCAACCCTGTCGAACAGACCCGCCTGGGTCATCTGGCCGATCCAGCGCAGCGCCGTCGTCGGAGGAACACCCGAAGCGATGCAGAGCGAGGTCACGGATACACGCGCGTGTTCGGCCCGCGCCGCGGTCAGGTCGAGCAGCATGTCCCACGCCGGATCCGCGAACAGGTCCTCATCGAAGAACCTGGTTCTAGCCCGGCGCTGGGCGATGATCTGGCGAACCAGAGCGGGTTCGGGAAGCGGCGGCCGGGACTTGCGAACGTGGCCATCCCCTTGCGCGCGATAACCGGTCTTCGGACTTTCGAAACGAAACGCCCCGCCATCGGCCCCGCGTCCGGCAGTCGTGCCGAAGCGATCGAGGCGCTGCGCGATGGAAGCGACCTGCTCCGTCAGGCGCAGCAGGGTCAGCCGGTCATCTTCGTCCAGTTCGCGCACGCGGCGGATCGGGCGGTCGGCCAGCGCCCGGCCCAGGGCGATGACACGGTCGGCGCGGCGCGGGTCGACGATGATCTGCGGATCGGATTCGAGGCAGCAGCCGAACACGGTGTCGAGCATGTCGATGGATGTCGCCACGATCAGCCGCGCCCCGGCATGGGCCACCCGCATGTCCAGCCGCGACAGCGCCGCCATGCCATGCCCGTCCAGCGTCTGACAATCGATCACCACCAGCTCGCCAAGGGGTCGCGCGTGATCGTCGAGCAGCATGGCCAGCGGTCCGATTTCCCGCAGGTCGAACCCGGCCTGCTCCACATCTTCCCGCATCTCGTCCAGGACGGGGTCGCGGTCGGCATAGATGGAAACGGACAACGGCAGGCCGGCGCTGTCCGCGGCCATGCCATAGGAGAAATCCGCCGCACTCATGCCCTGCTCCTCTCGAATCGCCAACCGGAACGAGAGTAGAACAAAGAGAGATCAGGTCAAGACCCGCGAACCGATCACGTCTCCGCGAAGGGATTGCGCACGAGGATCGTGTCGTCGCGTTCGGGACTGGTCGAGACGCTGGCGGCAGGGCACTCGATCAACTCCTCGATCCGGCGGATATACTTGATCGCCTGCGCCGGCAGCTCGGCCCAGCTGCGCGCGCCCTCCGTGCTCTCCTGCCAGCCCTCCATTTCCTCGTAGACCGGTTCCAGCCGCGCCTGTTCGACGGTGCTGGACGGCAGATAGTCAATTTCCCTTCCATCGAGCCGGTAGCCGGTGCAGATCTTTACCGTGTCGAAGCCGTCGAGCACGTCGAGCTTGGTCAGCGCGATGCCGGTGACGCCGCTGATCGCACAGGACTGGCGCACCAGTACCGCATCGAACCAGCCACACCGCCGCTTGCGCGCCGTGACGGTGCCGAATTCGTGCCCCCGCTCGCCGAGCCGCTGGCCGATCTCGTCCTCCAGCTCGGTGGGAAACGGGCCGCTGCCGACCCGCGTGGTATAGGCCTTGACGATGCCGAGCACGAAGCCCGCCGCCTTCGGTCCCAGCCCGCTTCCCGCCGCGACGGAGCCGCTGACGGTGTTGGAGCTGGTGACGAAGGGGTAGGTGCCGTGATCGACGTCGAGCAGCACGCCCTGCGCGCCCTCGAACAGGATGCGCGCGCCATCGGCCCGCACGTCGCGCAGGCGCTTCCACACCGGCTGCGCGAATTGCAGCACGAACGGCGCGATCTCGCGCAGCATGGCGACCAGCGCCGCCCGGTCGACCGGATCGACGCCGAAGCCGGCCCGCAACGCGTTGTGATGGGCGCACAACCGGTCCAGCTGGGCTTCGAGATCGTCCAGATGGGCAAGGTCGCACACCCGAATGGCGCGGCGCCCGACCTTGTCCTCGTAAGCCGGACCGATGCCGCGCTTCGTCGTGCCGATCTTGCCCTTGCCCGCCGCGCCTTCGCGCAGGCCGTCCAGTTCGCCGTGGAGCGGAAGGATAAGGGCGCAATTGTCGGCGATGCCGAAATTTGTCGCGCTGATGGCCACGCCCTGCCCCTCGAGCCGCTCGATCTCGGCCTTCAGCGCCCACGGATCGAGCACCACGCCGTTGCCGATCAGGCTGAGCGTGCCGGTGACGATACCGCTCGGCAGCAGGCTAAGCTTGTAGGTGGTGCCGTCCACCACCAGCGTGTGGCCGGCATTGTGCCCGCCCTGGAACCGGACGACGGCATCGGCCCGGGTCGCCAGCCAGTCGACGATCTTGCCCTTGCCCTCGTCGCCCCACTGGGCGCCGATCACGGTGACGTTGGCCAATGCGCTGATCCTTATCGCGTCGAGAACCGGCACGCGCCCTAGGCGCTGCGCGGCGCAAGGGCAATGGCGGCGGCAAGGACGGCGGCTGGGGCGTTACGCCCGGCGGGTGGCGTTCGGAAAGAATTGCGCCGGAAAGATCGCCCTGCCCGCCCGTTGATCGACCAAAGGAGATTGAACTTTGACCGATTACCCGACTCTCACCCTCAACGACGATCGCCGGATTCCGCAGCTGGGCTTCGGTACCTTCAAGCTGAAGGGCGATGATGCCGTCGAACCCGTCAAAACCGCCATAGACGTGGGCTACTGGCTGATCGACACCGCCGCGGTGTACGAAAACGAGGAAGGCGTCGGCAAGGGAATCGGGGAATGGAGCGACATCTTCCTGCAGACGAAGGTGTGGAACGACGACCACGGTTACGACGAGGCGCTGTCGGCGCTGGGCGCAAGCCTGGAGAGGCTCGGCCGCGATCATGTCGACATGCTGCTGATCCACTGGCCCTGTCCCGGGCAGGACAAGTTCGTCGAGACGTGGAAGGCGCTGATCGAGGCGCGCGACCAGGGCAAGGCCCATTCCATCGGCGTATCCAATTTCCGCGAGGAGGATCTCGCCCGCATCGTGGACGCGACCGGCGTGACACCGGCGATCAACCAGATCGAACTGCACCCGTCCTTCCAGCAGCGTGACCTGCGCAAGGTTCACGAGGACATGGGCATCATCACGCAGAGCTGGTCGCCGCTGGGACAGGGCGAGGGGCTGCAGGCCGACGCGATCAACGCCATCGCCGAGGCGAAGGGCGCACCGGCCTCCGCCGTGATCCTGGCCTGGCATCTGCAACACGGCCTCGCCCCCATTCCCAAGGCCAGCAGCAGGGCGCATATCGCGGCCAATTTCCGCGCCCTCGACACGGTGCTGACCGAAGACCAGATGGCCGCGATCGACGCGCTGGACGATCCCCATGGCCGGATGGGGCCGGAACCGGGCAGCTTCGGAGGCTGATCCACCTCACCAGATCCCGACCGACCGGCGAACGTGCGCGGATACGATAGGCGCCGCGCGCGTTTTCGCTTGCAGACCGACAGGAGACACCATGCCCCCGCAACCGACCCTAACCCTCAGCGACAAGCGCGAAATGCCGCAACTGGGCTTCGGCACCTGGAAGATACCGGATGGCGAGGCGGCCGATATCGTCACGCGCGCGGTCGAGGCGGGATATCGCCTGATCGACACCGCCTCGATCTACGGCAACGAGGAAGGCGTGGGCAGGGGCCTCGCCCGGCAAGCGGCGACGGACGAGCATGTCTGGCTGACCACGAAGATCTGGAACACCGACCAGGGCTACGCCTCTGCGCTGGGGGCGCTGGGCGAAAGCCTCGATCGGCTCGGGACGGATAGCGTGGACATGACGCTGATCCACTGGCCATGTCCGGACCGGGAGATGTTCGTGGATACCTGGAAGGCCCTGATCGAGATGCAGCGCGAGGGGCGCACGCGCTCCATCGGGGTGTCGAACTTTCGCGAGGACGACCTGAAAAGGCTGGCCGATGCGACGGGCAAGCCGCCGGTCGTCAACCAGATCGAACTGCATCCGCGGTTCCAGCAGCGCGAACTGCGCGCGGTGCATCAGGAGATGGGCATCGTCACGCAGAGCTGGTCGCCGCTGGGACAGGGCGAACTGCTCGAAAACAAGGCGATTGCGACCATCGCGGAGGATACCGGCGCGCCGCGCGCCGCGGTCATACTGGCCTGGCATCTGCACCACGGCCTTGCCCCCATTCCGAAGGCCAGCAGCCGGGACCACATGGAGGCCAACCTCGCCGCGCTCGACCTCTCGCTGACAGACGAGCAGGTTGCCGCAATCGACGATCTCGACAGCGAGAACGGGCGCATGGGCGAACATCCCGACGACACCAACTGACATCCCGAACAGGCACGCTCCGGCTTGACCGTATTAGCCTGCCATGACACCCGTTCGGAAACGGAGGTGTTTCACGGTTCGGTCCGCCAAGTCGCTGTTCATCGGCATCGTCGCCTGTCTTGCAGCGAGCGCCGCGGCGCAGGACGGCGACCCGGTCGATATCGTCGATGCGGCGGCGCGGGAGCGGGGGGACCTGTCACAAGTGCTCGTTCTGGGCAGTTCGCATCTTTCCTCGCTCCCGGCGGATTTCGACAGATCGCGGTTCGACCCGCTGCTCGGTCGCCTGCAAGACTGGGTGCCCGGCAGGATCACTGTCGAGCAGCTATCCGGGCCGCAATGCGACTACCTTCGTGCCTACGCCTTCGCCTATCCCGGGACGGCGGAAGACTACTGCCCCGACCCGGCCGCAGCGCGCGAGGCGGTCGGGCTGGACGGAGCCGGGGCGGAGGAAGCGGCGCTGGCGCTGCTGGCGCAGCAGACCCGCTCGCCTTCCGAAACCCGCCGCCTCGCCGTCCTGTTCCTTGCCATCGGCGAGCCCGCATCGGTGCATCTGCAATGGCTCTATCTGCCCGAAGCCGAACGGCACGCCGACGCCGTGCTGACGCAACCGCTGGCGGATTTCCTTGTCCGGCGCGGCGATCGCATGAACGAGACCGAAGTGGTCGGCGTCGCCCTGGCGCGGCGGCTGGGTCTGCAACGCATCCACCCGGTCGACGATCATACCGGCGACCGGGCGGCGAATACCGATGATGACGAGCTGTACGCGGCAGAAGTGCAGGCGGCGTGGCAGTCGTCGGCCCTGGAGGACCGCATCTGGCAGCTCGAAGCATGGGAACGGGCCGTCATCTTCGGCGAACTGCCGGTCCTCGACTGGTATCGCAATCTCAACTCGGACGAACAGGCGCGGCTCGCCATGCGAACCGATTTCGCCGCGGCCGCCCGCGCCCGGCAGCCCGGGAACGGCGGCCGCCGCTATCTGGCCTACTGGGAAACGCGAAACCTCCGCATGGTGGCCAATCTGCGCGAGATCACCGAGCCGGGGGAGCGGGTGCTCGCCATTGTCGGCGTATCGCACGCACCGTATTACGAGCGGTATCTGGCCATGATGAGCGACGTCGAAACCGCCGACCTCGGTTCTGTACTCGGCGCCGCCGACTAGAGCGCCTCCGGTCCGTTCGCGGCGAGCCGGTGCGTGCATCCCAGCGCCTGTGGATCGTCGTCTTCATCAAGCGCGGCGATCGTGCGCCAGCCTTCGTCACGCAGCCTGTCGGCGGCAGCGCGGTCGTGGTCGAGCGGCAGGAATATCCGCTCGCCGAGCGTTTCTTCGGCCTTCACCGATTCGATCAACTCCTCGGGGTAGAGCGAAAAGCCGGTCGCGGGTTCGTCGGTTCCGCCGATGCAATAGGTGCCGCCGCGCCCCACCTCTCCGCGCACGCCGTCGACATAGAGCGTGAAGCCGAACCAGCTCTGATATTCGAAGCCGTGGCGCTCGCTGGGATCGAGGGTCAGGCGCGCCCGGCCCTCCACCCGCGCGGCGATCTGGCGCAACGCGGCGATGCGGGAGCCCAATACGCCGGTGTCGTCGATGGCAGACAGCCGCCTGGCCGCATCGTCGAACGGGCCGGCGGCGTGGATGAGTGGAAGGTAGGCCTCCCCGCCCGCCTCGACCAGACCGCCGGCATCCTTCGTATCGAGTTCGCGCCGCACCCGCTCGCGCGCCGCGGCGTCGAGCGGCCAGGGGCCGTCGGCGAGCGTATCGACCAGGTCGGGCAGGGTGAAATCGACGCCGATGCCCTTCGCCCCGGCAGCCTCGAGCGCGGCAATGGCGAGTTCCACCACCTCCCCCGCCGCCACGACCGTATCGCGACCGATCAGTTCCGCGCCCACCTGCAGGTTTTCGCGCCGGGGTTCCAGCTTCCGCCCGGTGATGCGCGCGACCTGCCCCGCGTAGCTGAGGCGCAGCGGGCGAGCCGCATCGACGAGGCCGGTGGCAGCGATGCGCCCGACCTGCACGGTCATGTCGCTGCGCAGCGCCAGCGTGCGCAGGCTGGCGGGATCGACGAAGCGGAACATGCCGCGCGTGCTCAGCCCGTCCATCCGCCGCGCCATGCTCGCCTCGAACTCCACCAGCGGCGGCCGCACGCGGTCGTAGCCGTGAGCGCGCAGCGCCTCCAGCATCGCCCGCTCGATCCGCGTCGCGGCGGCGGCGGATTGCGGCAGGCGATCCTCGAGACCTTCGGGGAGGAGGTCTTGCGTTTCGGTCATGGCGCGGCGGTTATCCCAGATCGGCGCAACTAGAAACTCAGGCCGCGCACGACCTTGACGCCGTCCAGCGCACAGGCCGCCTCGATCACGTCCTGCGGGATCTTCTGGTCGACGCTCAGCAACATCACCGCCTCCCCGCCGGTCGCGCGGCGACCGAGATGGAAGGTGCCGATATTGATACCGTGTTCGCCCATCAGCGACCCGACCCGGCCGATGAAGCCGGGCACGTCGTCGTTGACGATGTAGAGCATCTCGCCCGCCAGCTCCGCCTCGATGCCGATGCCGAAGATCTCGACGAGACGCGGCTGGCCGTTGCCGAACAGCGTGCCGGCCACGCTGCGATCGCCCTGGCTGGTGGCCACGGTGACGCGTACGAGCGTCTGGTAGACGCCGCGCTGCGAATTGCGGATCTCGCGCACCTCGATCCCGCGCTCCTTCGCCAGATAGGGCGCGTTGACCATGTTCACGCTTTGCGAATAACGCTTCATCAGGCCCGCCAGAACGGCGCCCACGATGGGCTTCTGGTTGAGGTCCGCAGCCGCGCCCTCGGTCTCCACGCTGATCTTGGGCAAGTCACCGTGCGCCAGCTGCCCCACCAGTGAGCCGAGGTTTTCCGCCAGCGCCATGTACGGCTTGAGCTTGGGCGCTTCCTCCGCGCTCAGCGAGGGCATGTTGAGAGCGTTGGTGACGCCGCCATCGACCAGATAGTCGCTCATCTGCTCGGCCACCTGAAGCGCGACATTGACCTGCGCCTCCGTTGTCGAGGCACCCAGATGCGGGGTGCAGATGAAGTTCGGCGCGCCGAACAGCGGGCTGTCCTTCGCCGGTTCCTGGGCGAACACGTCCAGCGCAGCGCCTGCCACATGCCCGCTTTCCAGCATGTCCTTGAGCGCCGCCTCGTCCACCAGTCCGCCGCGCGCGCAGTTGACGATGCGCACGCCCGGCTTGGTCTGCGCCAGCCGCTCGCGCGAGAGGATGTTGCGCGTCTCGTCGGTCAGCGGGGTGTGCAGCGTGATGAAGTCCGCGCGTTCGAGCAATTCGCCCAGATCGACCTTTTCCACGCCCAGCTCGATGGCGCGTTCCGGCGTCAGGAAAGGATCGTAGGCGACCACCTTCATGCGCAGGCCAAGTGCTCGGCTGGCGACGATCGCGCCGATATTGCCGGCACCGATCAGCCCCAGCACCTTGCCCGTGACCTCCACGCCCATGAAGTCGCTCTTGGGCCATTCGCCGGCCTGCGTGCGCGCGTTGGCCGCAGGGATCTGGCGAGCCAGTGCCATGATGAGGGCGATCGCGTGTTCGGCGGTGGTGATGGAATTGCCGAACGGGGTGTTCATCACCACCACGCCCTTCGCAGAGGCAGCCGGAATGTCGACATTGTCGACGCCGATCCCGGCGCGGCCGATCACCTTGAGGTTGTCCGCCGCCTCCAGGATGTCGGCCGTCACCTTGGTCGAGGAACGGATGGCGAGGCCGTCATACTGGCCTATCGTCGCCTTCAGCTCTTCCGGCGTCTTGCCGGTGATGACATCGACCTCGCAGCCGCGCTCCTCGAAGATGCGGGCGGCGTTGGGGTCCATCTTGTCGCTGATGAGTACCTTGGGTTTGGTCATGATGTTCGCTTTCGTCATCCCGCCGAAGGCCGGGATCTGATCAGAGGGGTCTTGGCCGGAGGCGCGCGATACCGGGGTTCGCCGGATGGGCGCCGCTTACAGCGAGCCGCTCTTGAGGTTTTCGTAGGCCCATTCGATCCACGGCAGCAGGCGGCGGATGTCCTCCTGCTCGACCGATCCGCCGCACCAGATCCTGAGGGAGGGGGGCGCGTCGCGGTAGCCGTTGAAATCGTATCCCACGTCCAGCTCCTCCAGCTTCGCGGTGATCTTCCTGGGAACCGCCGCCTGGTCTTCGGCCGAAAGACTTTCGTACCAGTCGCCGGTGAAGACCATGCACACGCCGGTATTGGTGCGCAGCGCCGGATCGGCGACCATGTTCCTCAGCCACGGCGTCGCCTCGATCCAGTCGGTGACGATCTTCGCATTGGCATCGGCCCGCTCGAACATCGCCTGGCGACCGCCGATCGACTTCGCCCATTCCAGCGCCAGGATGTAATCCTCGGTCGCCAGCATGGACGGCGTGTTGATCGTCGCGCCTTCGAAGATACCGGTATTGATCGAGCCGCCCTTCTTGATGCGGAACAGCTTGGGCAGTGGCCAGGGTGGATCGTAGCTCTCGACCCGCTCCACCGCCTTCGGGCTGAGGATCATCATGCCGTGCTGCGCTTCGGACCCCATCACCTTCTGCCAGCTATAGGTTGTCACATCGAGCCGGGGCCAGTCCATCTCCTGTGCGAAGACGGCGCTGGTGGCATCGTTGATGGCAAGGCCGGCCCGGTCGGCGGCGAGCCAGTCCGTATCGGGAATGCGCGCACCGCTGGTCGTGCCGTTCCAGGTGAACACGACGTCGTTGTCCTGCGGCACCTGCGACAGATCGGGTATTTCCCCGTAGTCGGCATCGAGCACCTGGCAGTCGGACAGCTTGAGCTGCTTGACCGCGTCCTGGATCCACACATTGCCGAAGCTTTCCCACGCCGCGATGGTCGCGGGCCGCGCGCCCAGCATCGTCCACATCGCGCATTCGAGCGCGCCGGTGTCGGAAGCGGGCATGATGCCGACGAGGTAATCCTCGGGCACGCCGAGCAATTCCTTCGACAGGTCGATGGCATATTTCAGCCGGCCCTTGGCGTACTTGCTGCGATGCGAGCGGCCGAGCGAGCGCGTGTCGATCCTGTCAGGCGCCCAGACGGGCGGCTTGGCGGTCGGTCCGGATGAAAAGAAGGGGCGCTCCGGCTTGAGCATCGGCTGGGTAGTCATAGCTGTATTCTCTCCTTGCAGAGAGCACGCGCGGCGTTGGGACCGCGTGGCCCGACGCGGCACCTAGGGCTCTCCACGCCCGAGTCAAACGCTAATGCGGTTGCGCGCGTAACCGGTGCGCCCGGCCGGCCTTCGATCGAGGACGGTAACGGATTGTTAACCAATGCCGGTGCATGATATTTAACCACGATGCGCAGTCCGATCCTAACCATGTCGATCAGTCTCGCATCCGCGTTCGCCCTGGCAGGCTGTTCGCTGGTACCCGGATCGTCGGGGGGCGGTGATCGCAGTGATCCGTCCCCCGCTTCCCGCGGCGAAGGCATGCAGAGCGCCGCTCTCGCCCGCCCGGCGCTGAATCAGTGCCTGACCGATCTGGGCCGGGCCGGCGCGGATTTCTCGCCCCTTCCCGATCGCTACATTTCCGATGGCTGCACCAACCTGGGTACCGTGCAGATGCGCGCGCTTGCCGGCGACCGGGGACAGTTCGCTGTCAGCAATCTCGGCCCGGTCACCTGCCCCGTCTCCACCGCCTTCGCCGCATGGGTACGCTACGGCGTGGATCGCGCCGCGCGCGCGGTGTTCGGTTCCCCGCTCGCCAGCGTGCGAACCATGGGCAGCTATTCGTGCCGCAACGTCGCGGGCACCGGTCGGCGCAGCGCCCATGCCAGCGCCGCGGCCATCGACATCGGCGGGTTCGAGCTGGAGGACGGGCGCCATGTCGACGTGCTGACCGGCTGGAACGGCAGCCGCGAGGAACGCCGGTTCCTGCGCCTCGTCCAGCAAAGCGCCTGCAAGCGCTTCGACACCGTGCTGGGCCCGGACTACAATGCCGCGCATCACGATCACCTGCATGTCGAAGGCGTGATCGACGGCGAATCCTACTGCCGCTGACGCGCGCGGCGATTCGCTGTAGGGCTGGCCACCCATGACCGAAGCCGACTTCATCGCCGCCCTGCGCACCCTGCCGCTCCATCCCGGCGCGCGGGGACTGGCCGACGATGCCGCCGTGCTCGATATCGGCGATACCACGCTCGTGCTGACGCACGACATGCTGGTGGAAGGCACGCACTATCTCCCCTCGCAGGACATGGCGGACGTCGCGTTCAGGCTGGTGGCGACGAACCTGTCCGACCTTGCCTCCAAGGGCGCCGAACCGCTCGGCGTGCTCGTCGGACACATGCTGGGCGCCGGAGACGCGCGCTTCGTGGCGGGGTTGCACGAGGCGCTGGCGGCGTTCGATACGCCGTTGCTGGGCGGCGATACCGTGGCGGGCACGGGCGCACGCGCGCTCGGCCTGACTGCCATCGGGCGCGCGACCCACCGCCCCGTGCCCGCGAGGTCCGGCGCGCAGGTGGGCGACGGGCTGTTCGTAACCGGCACGCTGGGCGCGGCAATGCTCGGGTTCGAGGCGCTGCGTGAGGAGGGCAAGGGCGGCGGCGGCGGTGGCGACAGCTCCGCCTATCGCCGTCCCCGGCCTCGCCTAGCCCAGGGCCGCGCGCTCGCCCCGCATGTCACCGCGATGATGGACGTGTCGGACGGCCTGCTGCTCGATGCGTTCCGCCTCGCCGAGGCGAGCGGCGTCACCCTCGCCGTCCAGAGCGCGGCCGCGCCGGTCGCCGCACCTGCAAGACGCTACGATTGCCTGACCTGGGGCGACGATTACGAACTGCTGTTCACCCTGCCCGCCAGTATCGCGAAGCCGCCGGTGCCCGCCACTCCTATCGGCCGCGTCGAACCGCGCGGTTTCGTACCGCTGTTCGTCGATGGGGAACCGATCGCCAACCGTGCGGGCCTCGGCTACGATCATCGCGGATAAATCAAGCTTAGTTCTTGTAGAACGCCCCGGCTTTGCTAGCCTTCCCTGCGCGGACCCGGAAAATACCGGGCCGAAAAATGGGAAAAGAGGGGATAGCGGGTCATGAACCTTGTGCTTATCGCTATTGTCCTGGGACTTGTGGCCGTCGTCTACGGCTTCATCACCAGTCGCCAGGTTCTGGGTGCCGATTCCGGCAACGACAAGATGCGCGAGATCGCCGGCGCCATCCAGGAGGGCGCGCAGGCCTATCTGAAGCGGCAGTACACCACCATCGGCCTTGTCGGCATCGTCGTCGCGGTGCTGGTTTTCGTGTTCCTGGGCTGGGTGAGCGCGGTAGGCTTCGTGCTCGGCGCGATCCTGTCGGGCGTCGCCGGCTTCATCGGCATGAACATCTCGGTGCGCTCCAACCTCAGAACCGCCGCGGCGGCGACGAAGGGCTTGCAGCAGGGGCTCACCCTCGCCTTTCGCGCAGGAGCGATCACCGGAATGCTGGTGGCGGGCCTGGCGCTGCTCGCCATCGCGGTGTTTTTCTACGTTCTCATCGGCCCGATGGGCCTCGCAGCCAACGATCGCACGGTGATCGACGCGCTGGTGGCCCTTGCCTTCGGAGCCTCGCTCATCTCCATCTTCGCCCGCCTCGGCGGCGGCATCTTCACCAAGGCGGCGGACGTCGGCGCCGATCTCGTCGGCAAGGTCGAGGCCGGGATTCCGGAGGACGACCCGCGCAACCCGGCTGTCATCGCGGACAATGTGGGCGACAATGTCGGCGATTGCGCTGGCATGGCCGCCGACCTGTTCGAAACCTACGTCGTCACCGTCGGCGCGACGATGGTGCTCACCGCCCTGCTGCTCACGGGTCTGGGAGACCTGCTGCTACCGATGATGGCGCTGCCGCTGATGATCGGCGGGGCGTGCATCGTCACCAGCATCATCGGCACTTATTTCGTGCGGCTCGGCAAGGGCACGAACGTGATGGGGGCGATGTACAAGGGCTTCATCGTCACCGCCGTCCTGTCCGTCCCCCTGATCTACCTCGTCATGCAGCTCGCGCTCGGCGACATGGGCGCGGTGATCGGGGGGGAGAACCTCGGCAACGTCGATGCCACCGCGCCGATCGCGGAGGAAGGCACGGCCTCGCTCCTGCCCTTTACCGGCATGGACCTGTTCTGGTGCGCGGTCATCGGACTGGCGCTGACCGGCATCATCATCTGGATCACCGAATACTATACCGGCACGACGTTCCGCCCGGTAAAGAGCATTGCCAAGGCTTCGGAGACGGGCCACGGCACGAACGTGATCCAGGGCCTGGCGATCAGTCTCGAATCCACCGCCCTGCCCACGCTCGCCATCGTGACCGCCATCGTCGTGAGCTACCAGCTCGCCGGCCTGATGGGGATCGCCTATGCGGCAACGTCGATGCTGGCGCTGGCGGGCATGGTCGTGGCGCTCGACGCCTACGGTCCCGTCACCGATAATGCCGGCGGCATCGCGGAAATGGCGGGGCTGGACGAAAGCGTTCGGGAAAAGACCGATGCGCTCGATGCGGTCGGCAACACCACCAAGGCGGTGACCAAGGGTTACGCCATCGGCTCCGCCGGCCTCGCCGCGCTGGTGCTGTTCGCCGCCTACACCACCGACCTCGCCGAGTTCTTCCCCGGTACCGACGTCGATTTCAGTCTCGAGAACCCCTACGTCATCGTCGGGCTGCTGCTCGGCGCGCTGCTGCCCTACCTGTTCGGGGCGATGGGCATGACGGCGGTGGGCCGCGCGGCGGGCGACGTGGTGAAGGACGTGCGCGACCAGTTCGCCGGCGACAAGGGCATCATGGCAGGGACCAGCCGACCCAATTACGCCCGCACGGTGGACCTCGTCACCAAGGCCGCGATCAAGGAGATGATCGTTCCCAGCCTGCTGCCGGTGCTGGCACCCATCGTCGTCTACTTCGTCATCAGCGTCGTGGCGGGCACGGCCAACGGCTTCGCTGCGCTCGGCGCGCTGTTGCTGGGCGTGATCGTGGGCGGCCTGTTCGTCGCCCTCAGCATGACGGCGGGCGGCGGCGCGTGGGACAATGCCAAGAAGTACATCGAAGACGGCAATCACGGCGGCAAGGGCAGCGATGCCCACCATGCCGCTGTGACGGGGGACACGGTGGGCGATCCCTACAAGGATACCGCCGGCCCCGCCGTCAATCCGATGATCAAGATCACCAATATCGTCGCGCTGCTGCTGCTCGCCTCGCTTGCCGCGTGACCGACCCCATAAATCGAGCCGGGTAAGGTCTTTCCGCAGAAGACCGTCCATCCGTTCGATAACAACCGCTTAGGCGGTACTCGCCCTGCCCGGATCCGTTCGGGCAGGGCTTTCTTTACCACGCCGCTTAAGCCTTCCTTGGGCGCCCCCGCCCTAGATTTCCGCCCGTCAGACCCGACCAGCAGCCGACCGAAGGTTAAGACGACGACGCCGTGACCCAGTTCATGTCCCGCCCCGCCGCCGATGCGCGCGCCGGCCGTGCCGGACCGGCCATGCCCGCCCGGATAGCCGGTCCGGCAGTGACGCTGACGGCGCGTGACTGGCGCGATTTCGACCGGCCGGATCGCATTGCCGCGTGGGATGCGCTGGCGGAATGGGCGGTCGAGCCCAACCCGTTCTACGAAAGCTGGTTCCTGCTGCCCTCGCTGCGCGCCTTCGATCCGGCCGCCCGCATCCGGCTGCTGGTGCTGGAGGTGGACGGTCAGATCGCCGGGCTGATGCCGGTGAAGCGCGAGGCGCGCTATTACGGCTATCCGATGCCGCATCTTCGCAACTGGTGCCACGCCAACTGCTTTCTCGGCCTGCCGCTCGTGGCGCGCGGGTTCGAGCGGCTGTTCTGGCGCGAGCTGCTCGTCTGGTGCGACAAGGCAACGCGGATGCGCCCCTTCCTCCATCTCGCCCACATGCCCGGCGACGGGGTTCTGGCGAGCGCGCTCGAGGCCGAGCTGATGGGGGCCGGACGGCGCAGCGCCATCGTGATGCGGGAGGAACGCGCGATGCTGCGCTCGCGGCTTTCGCCGGATGGCTATCTCGCCCGGTCGCTTTCCCCCAAGAAGCGCAAGGAACTGCGCCGCCAGCGCCGCCGGCTCGAAGACGCGGGCAATCTCTTCGTCGACAGCCGGACCGATGCCGAGGGGCTGGCGCGCTGGGCGCAGGATTTTCTCGCGCTGGAGGCGCGTGGCTGGAAGGGACGGGCTGGCTCCGCGCTGGCCTGCAATAGGGACACGCGCAGCCTGTTCGGCGCCGCGCTGCGGGGCGCCGGCCATACCGGTCGACTGCATCGCTTGTCGCTAACGCTGGACGGCAGGCCCATCGCCATGCTCGCCACCTTCCTCGCCGGACGCGGGGCGTTCTCGTTCAAGACAGCCTTCGACGAGGACTACGCCCGCTTCTCCCCCGGCGTGCTGCTACAATGCGAGGCGCTGCGCCTGATCGAACGCGGCGGGACGAACTGGGTCGACAGCTGCGCCGGCGCCGACCACCCGATGATCGACCATTTCTGGCGCGAACGCCGCCTGATCGTGCGGCGCTCGATCGCGATCGGCGGACCGCTGCGCCGCGGAGCGTTCGACACGCTGGCCCGCATGGAGTCTTCCGCGTGACCGACGTACCCGCCCCGATCAGCGGCAGGCCCACCGGGCGGCGCGACGTGTTTCCCGCCCGGTCGCGCACCTTTTTCGCCGCATCCTACCCTGAGGGGCCGTGCCTGCTTTCGCACGATCTCGTCCGCCATCCGCTGCTCGAACTCGATGCCCTGGCCGAACTGGGCGAAAGCCTGCCTGCCGAAAGCGTCGAGTACAATCGCGGCGACGTGTCCATCGGCGTTGACGGAAAGCCGGCCGCAAACGGTCTCACCATCGGGCAGACCATCCGCCAGATCGCGGACGCGCAAAGCTGGGCGGTGCTCAAGAACATCGAACATTCGCCGCTCTACGCGCAACTCGTGGCCGACCTGCTGGAAGAGCTGCGCGATTCGATCGAACCGCGCACCGGCGCGCTGCTGGGGATGCACGGTTTCGTATTCGTCTCCAGCCCGAACGCGGTAACGCCCTATCATTTCGATCCCGAACACAACATCCTGCTGCAACTGCGCGGCAGCAAGGTGATGACGCTGTTCCCCGCGGGCGTCGGCCGTTTCGCACCCGACGAGCGGCACGAGGCCTACCACACCGGCGGCGCGCGCGAACTGATCTGGCAGCCCGGTTTCATCTGCGAAGGCGTAAATTTCCCGCTCTGCGCGGGCGATGCTGTCCACGTCCCGGTGATGGCTCCGCATTTCGTCACGAACGGGCCGGAACCCTCGATCTCGCTGTCGATCACCTGGCGTTCCGAATGGTCCTATGCAGAGGCGGACGCGCGGGCCTTCAACCGGTTGCTGCGCCGTTTCGGCCGCGATCCGGAGCCGCCGGGTCGCTGGCCCGCACGCAACCGGATGAAGGCGCTGGGCTGGCGTATCGCGCGGCGGATACCCGGCCTGGGCTGAACGATATTCCGGGCGCCGCTCGCTTGACGAGCGGGTCCGTCACGCGCAAGGCCGCGGCGATGGCCGCCGATCCTCGATCCGAACACGCCCCCACCCCGACGCCGGAGCAACTGGTAGCGGAACTGACCTTCCTGCTCGATCTCGAACCGCGCGGGGGGGACCAGTATGTCGGTCGTAGGCAGAAGGACGGGACGGGCCGCGTCTTCGGCGGGCAGGCCATTGCGCAGGCGCTGGGCGCGGCGCGGCGCACGGTCGACGGCGAACGCGAGGCCCATTCGCTGCACGCCTATTTCCTGCGCCCCGGCGACGACGAACTGCCCATCGAATACCGGGTCAAGCGCGATCTGGACGGGCGCAGCTTCTCCAACCGGCGGGTCGTGGCAAGCCAGGAGGGCCGGCCGATCCTCAACCTCGTCGCCTCGTTCCAGAAACCGTCGGCAGGGCCGGGCCATCAGTTCGCCGACATGCCCGACGTTCCCGGTCCGGACGAACTGACGCCCGACGCGGAGATCCGCCGCAAGGTGGCCCAGAAAATTCCGGAGGGCCGCTTCAGGCGGCTGCTCGAACGCCCGTCCCCCCTGGATTTCCGCTCCGTCGAACCGCGCGACTGGCTCGATCCCCAGCCGCGCGACCCGGTCAGCCATGTCTGGATTCGCGCCGTGGCACCGTTGCCGGCCGAAGCCGCGGTCCACCGCGCGGTGCTGGCCTACATCTCTGACCTGCAGCTTCTCTCCACCGCCATCCAGCCGCACGGCAAGAGCATGGCGCGCGGCGAGATCAAGGGTGCGAGCCTCGACCACGCGGTGTGGTTTCACGACAGTTTCGCCGCCGACGAATGGCTGCTGTTCGTCAGCGACAGTCCATGGAGCGGCAACGCCCGCGGGTTCTGCCGCGGCCAGGTCTTCGCTCGAGACGGGCGCCTGGTGGCGAGCGTTTCCCAGGAAGGAATGCTGCGGCACGTATAGGCCAGATCACCGGCCGGGCCGGCTGGCCGCGTGTCTCACCCTCCCGATCGCCGTCGCGGCCGTCCCACGATCAGAAACTATCGGCACGCCTGATTTGGGACAGGGTTCCCCGCGATCGGCTGCGCGCCCATGCCTCGCCAGCGTTGCTATCCGCTCGAATGGTAGAAGTCGTAGATCGTCTGCGCGACGCTCGCGCTGACGCCCGGTACGCGTTGCAGATCGTCCAGCGCGGCGGCGCGAACCTTTCCGGCGGTGCCGAAATGCAGCAGCAGCGCGCGCTTCCGCGACGGGCCGATGCCCGGTATCTCGTCGAGCGGACTCGCCTGGATGGCGCGGCTGCGTTTCGCCCGGTGCGCGCCGATGGCGAAGCGATGAACCTCGTCGCGCAGGCGCTGGAGGTAGAACAGCACCGGCGAATTGGTCGGCAGCGTCTTCTCCCGCCCGTCGGGAAAGTGGAACACCTCGCGCCCCTCGCGTCCGTGATGCGGACCCTTGGCGATGGCGATCAGCGGCACGTCCTCGATCCCCAGCTCTTCCAGCGTGTCGCGCACCGACGACATCTGCCCCTTGCCCCCGTCGATGAGGACGAGATCGGGCCAGACCGACTTGTCGCCGCTCGTCTCGCGGTCGGGATCGTCCTTCATCGCGCGGGCGAAGCGGCGGTGCATCACCTCCCGCATCATGCCGAAATCGTCGTTGGTCTGCGCAGTCTTGATGTTGAACTTGCGATACTGGTTCTTGACGAAGCCTTCCGGCCCCGCGACCACCATCGCGCCGACCGCCTTGGCGCCCTGGATGTGGCTGTTGTCGTACACCTCGATCCGGGCGGGTACCTCGGGAAGTTCGAGGAACTCGGCCAGTTCACGCATGATCTTCGCCTGCGTCCCGCTTTCGGCCAGCCGGCGGTCGAGCGCTTCCGTGGCGTTGCGGCTGGCCTGCTGCATCAGCCGGCGCCGCTCCCCGCGCTGGGGCGTGGAGATCGACACGCGCCGTTCGGCAAGCGCGCCGAAAGCCTCCTCGAGCAATTCCTGCTCCGGCAGCTCGCGATCGACCAGGATGGTGCGCGGCGGGGGCACCTCCTCGTAGAACTGGGCCAGTACGTCGGCGAGGATTTCCGCCTCGTCCAGATCCTGCGTATGCGTCGGGAAGAAGGCGCGGTGCCCCCAGTTCTGTCCGCCGCGTACGAAAAACCCCTGCACGCCCACCTGCCCGCCCTTGGCGGCGAGCGCGAACACGTCGGCATCGCCCACCCCGCCGGCGTTGATCGCCTGCGAGCCCTGGATGAAGGTCGCCGCGCGCAACCGGTCGCGCAGCATCGCGGCGGTCTCGAAATCGAGGTCTTCCGCGGCCTTCGCCATCTGCTTCTCGATCTTCGCCTGCACCGCGCCGGACTTCCCCCCGAGGAAATCCTTCGCTTCCCGGATCAGCGCGTCGTAGCCCTCCTTGTCGATGCGTCCGACGCAGGGGGCGGAGCAGCGCTTGATCTGGTAGAGCAGGCACGGCCGGTCGCGGCGGGCGAAGAAGCTGTCGGTGCAGGATCGCAGCAGGAACAGCTTCTGCAGCGCGTTGATCGTCGTGTTCACGCTGCCCGCGCTGGCGAAGGGGCCGTAATAGCTGCCCCTGGCCCGCCGCGCGCCGCGATGCTTCTGGATGCGCGGAAAGTCGTGTCCCTCGCGCAGCAGGATGAAGGGGAAGCTCTTGTCGTCACGCAGCAGCACGTTGTAGGGCGGGCGGAAGCGCTTGATGAACTGCGCTTCCAGCAGCAGCGCTTCGGCTTCGGAATTGGTGGTGACGATCTCCATCGCGCGGCATTGGCTGACCATGCGCTGCAACCGGTTTGTCAGCGCCTTCACCTGCGTGTAATTCGCCACCCGCGCCTTCAGGCTGCGCGCCTTCCCCACGTAAAGCACATCGCCCCGCGCATCGAGCATCCGGTAGACGCCCGGCTTGGGCTTCAGCGTTTTCACCACGTTGCGGATCGCGGTTACGCCGGCGTCGAGGTCGGGCTTGGTGTTGCCCTTGACGGTGTAGGTGGCCCGCTCCTCGTTGAAGCGCTCCTTTCCTCGCGGGTCATGGGGGGATCCGGCTTCGCTGCGGCTCATGCCGGTCGAGATAGGATTCGCGGCGGGAAAAGCCAAGTTTCGCCGCGCGCTTGCCGACCCGCGCCCGGCGAGGCATGGCAGGCGTCATGCCCGATTACGACGCAATCATTCTCGGCGGCGGGGCGGCCGGGCTGTTCTGTGCCGCCGTAGCGGGCCAGCGCGGCCGCAACGTACTGGTCCTCGAACGCGCGGAGAAGGTCGGCAAGAAGATCCTGATATCCGGCGGCGGACGCTGCAATTTCACCAATATCGGTGCGGGTCCGGCCAATTACATCTCCGCCAACACGCATTTCGCCAAGTCCGCGCTCAGCCGCTATACCCCGCGCGACTTCCTGGCGCTGGTGGAAAAGCATGGTATCGACTGGCACGAAAAGACGCTCGGCCAGTTGTTCTGCGACGGTTCGGCGCGCCAGATCGTCGACATGCTGCTGGCCGAATGTGCCGCCGGTCCGGGCCCGGTGACGATCCGGTGCCGCGAGGATATCGAGAAAGTGACGCAAAGCGCGACCGGCTTCGCGGTCGCGACCCCGCATGACACCGTCACCGCGAAAGCGATCGTGATCGCGACGGGCGGGCCATCCATTCCGAAGATGGGCGCCAGCGATTTCGCCTATCGTATCGCCCGGCAATTCGGCCTGAAGGTGGTGGAGCCGCGCCCCGCGCTCGTGCCGCTGACGCTGGGCGGCGAGGACGTGCTGTTCCGCGACCTGTCGGGCGTGGCGGCCGATGTGACGGCGAGCGCCGGCAAGGCGCGCTTTGCCGAGGCTGCGCTGTTTACCCACCGCGGGCTGTCCGGACCGGCGATCCTTCAGGCATCGAGCTACTGGCGGCACGGCGAAGCGGTGCGGATCGATTTTGCGCCGGGGAAGAAGGGCAGCTGGCTTCTCGCCGAGAAGCGCACCCGCCCCTCCGCCACGATGCGCGCCGTGCTGAGAGAGGTTCTGCCGCAACGTCTCGCCGACGTGCTGGCGGATCGCCTCGGCGTGGAAGGCGATCTCGGCAACGTGCCCGACAGACGCCTTGTCGCGGCGGAGGACCGGCTGCGCGGCTGGACCTTCCAACCGACCGGCAGCGAGGGTTTCGCCAAGGCGGAGGTGACGGCGGGGGGCATTTCCACGGCCGAACTGTCGTCCAGGACGATGGAAGCGAGATCGGTGCCCGGCCTGTTCGCCATCGGCGAGGCGGTGGACGTCACCGGCTGGCTGGGCGGTTACAACTTCCAGTGGGCCTGGGCCAGCGGCCGCGCGGCGGGCGAGGCGGTTTGAAAGCTTCGCCCGCCTCGTAGGCGGCGCCCGGATCTCCGCCCGGGGGCACCGGGCGTCGCGACCTCAGAACAGTTTCCTGAACTCGATCTCGAAGCTGCGCCCCGTCGGATCGATGAGGAAGGGCTGGTAGCGCAGCGGGGTTTCGCCATTGCTGTCGGTCACGCGCTGGCGCGTATCGAAGATATTGTCGATGCCGAAGCTGATCCGAGTGCCTTCGAGGAAGCCATACTTCTCGACCAGCGAATCGCGCTCGCCCAGATTGGCGAACAGCCTGAGGTTGAGCGTGGCGTAGTCGTCGAAGCGCAGATCGGTGCTGCCCGGCAGGCCGGTGCCGCTGATGGTCGATGCACCGGTGTAGCGACCGAACAGGAAGCCCCCCCAGCCATCGTAGAACACGCCGGCGCGCGCGCTGGCGGAGTGGCGCGGATTCGATCCGCCCGACAGCGCATCGCCATCCAGCAGGTCGAGCACCGGCACGCCGGGCGCGATCAGGATCGTGTTGTCGATGGCGTAGGTGTAGTCGAAGCCGGCGAACCAGCGGCCCTCGGGCGGGCCATCGTCATTACCGCCACCGAACCGTCCGAAGCCGCGACCGCCGCCACCACCACCGCCGCGCCGACCACCGCCGCGGTTTCCGCCCTCGCCCTGCGCCTGTCCCTGCGGCGCATTGCAGATACGCTCGCGGAAAGCGCCGAAGCGTTCGGGGTCGACCTTGCCGTCCTCGCCCTTCAGCCGTTCGAGCAGCTGCGGCGGAATGTTCAATGGCTCGCCATCGGGGCCGACGGGCGGTTCCTCCCCCGCGGCTTCGGCGGCTAGCGCCTGGTTGAAGCGTTCGATCAGGATGTCGGGTTCGGTATTGCAGAACTGTTCGCGCATGGCGGCCATGCGGGCGGGATCGGGCCGCCCCTCGCCTCCGCCGCCCACGGCCCCGCCAGCCGGCCCGCCGGCGCGCGGTCCGCCGCGTCGTTCGCCGCCGCCGCGCTGGTCTTCGCCCTCGCTCTCATCCGCGCCGCCGAAGCTGTCGGACAGGTTGAGGCCGACCTGGATGCTGCGCTGATCCTGCGCCGCGAAGCTGACGAACCGGTTGTCCAGTGCCCGCAGCGTGCCGTCCGCCGCGCGCGTCACCCGGCCCGGGAACGCCGCCTCGATGGCAGGCGTCAGCAGCGGGAAGCCGGCGATGACATTGTCCGAATGGTTGTCGAAATAGTTGATGTTGAGATTGCTGCGATCGAACACCGGCAGATCCCAGACCAGGCTGGCCTTGAAATCGCCCTGCTTCTGCGCCGGCAGATCGCCGTTGCCGCCGCTCGTCACCTCGGCCAGCACGGTTTCGTTGTTGACGAAATCGAACACCGGCACGTTGGGCGTTACCAGCGTCGGGCTGCCAAGCTGCGACAGCGTGGGCGCCTCGCGGCTGTTGATCGAGCTAACCGTCAGCGTCAGCTTGTCGGTCAGCCCCCAGGTCAGGCCGAGCGTCCAGTTGTAGAGTGTGCCGAAATCGGAAACCTCATCCAGCCCGGCGTTGAGGTTCAGGGTCAGGTCGCCGAGAAATCCGCCGAATTCGAGGTCGCGACTGGTCAGCGGAACGGTCACGTTCGCGCCCCCGGAGACGCGTCCGCGGGTGAAGCGCGTATCGCCGGTATCGGTGCGCGTGTCGGAACCCTCGATGCGGTTCCAGCGGTAGCCGGCATCGAGCGTTACCGACACGTCGCCGGCCGGCAGGTAGATCGGATTGCCCCGCGCGGTGACCAGCGCGTTGGTCGTCCAGGTCTTCGTGCGCGCGCGGTCGAAGCCGCGCACGAAGTCGCCGCCGATGACATCTGCAAGGTCGGCGTCCGGCGGCAGATCGCCTGCCATCGCCGCTGCCTCCAGATCGGCGGTGTCGTAACGGCTGGCGATGACGCTGTCCGAAATGGCGCGGGTCAGGTCGAGCGTGCCGGTCATCTCCCAGTCGCCGAGCCCGAAATTCAGCGTTGCCGCGGCGGCGTAGGTGTCGCTCGAGGCGTCGAAGGTCAGCGGGAAGGCGGGATTGAAGCTGCGCCGCACGCCGATGCCGTCCGGCCCGGTCAGCGTCACCAGGTCCAGTCCCTGCAACCGCAGGCTGTCGTCGCGTTCGTAGGTGGCATTGAGGCTGAGCGAATCGCCGCTGTCGCCGATCCCCATGGAATAGTTCACAGTCGCCTCGACCCCGGCGCTGTCGGCCACCAGGCTGCGGAAGCGCGCCGGGTCGGGATCGGTGGCGATGTCGGGCGTGTTCGCCGCGGTCTGCACGATGCCGCGCTCCGCTTCGGTCAGCAGGCTGGAATTGTTCCAGTCGAGATTGATGTTGAGCCGGTCGGTTCCGTCGATCCGCAGATAGGTGCCCTCCACCTCCTGCCGGGAATAACCCCCGCGGAAGGGCTGCGAATACTCGACCTCGATCTCCTGGCTTGAGAAGTCGTCCTTGAGGATGAAGTTCACCACCCGCTGATCGGGCGAATAGCCGTAGCGCTGGGCGACCTCTTCGTTGAACACCTCGACCTTCTCGATCGCCTCGGGCGGATAGCTGCGCAATTCGCGGAAGGACGCGATCCGCTGTCCGTTGACGAGAAATACCGGCTGCCCGCCGCCGCCCCGCCCGCGCCCGCTCGACACCTGCGGTCCCAGCGATTCGAGCAGTTCTCCGATGGACCCCGCGCCGTAGGCGGCAATATCGTCCTCGCCCAGTTCGAGGATCGGCGGCTCCGCCGTCTCGACCTCGCCCAGCAGACGCGCGCCGTAGACGACGATGACGTTCTCGTCATCGGCGGGCGGGGCGCTGTCCTCCGGCGTCTCCTGCTCGGGCGGGGGCGCGTCCTGCGCCAGCGCGGGATGCGCGCACAGGGTCAGGGTGATGGCGATGAGGCTGGTACTGGAGATTCGCGACACTGAGACACACCCTGAACTTCAAACGACCCGCCCCGCAGTCGCCTATGGTGGCCGCAAGACGGCTCCGCAATCGCGGTCGGGTAATATTTTGTCGCGAATGTACCTATGTTTTGCCGTGACATGCGCCCGCGCCCTTCCCATATGCGCCCCGCGCGGCTATGGCGCGCCGCCGGGCGAGTGTGCCCGCAAGCTCTGCAACGATGAAGGACCGGGTACCGGATGGCCAAAGAAGAACTCCTCGAAATGCGCGGCACGGTGGTGGAACTGCTGCCCAACGCGATGTTCCGGGTGGAGCTCGAAAACGGTCACGAGGTGCTGGGTCACACGGCCGGCCGGATGCGCAAGAACCGCATCCGCGTGCTGGTTGGGGACGAGGTGCTGTGCGAACTGACGCCCTACGATCTCACCAAGGCGCGCATCACCTACCGCTTCATGCCGGGCCGTGGCGGGCCGGGTCCGCAATAGCCGCGCGCGTGTGAACGCGCCCTCCCCTTCCCGGCGCCCCCGACTGGTCCTCGCCTCGGCCAGTCCGCGACGGCGCGAATTGCTGGCGCGGCTGGGTGTCGAACCCGATGCTATCGCGCCCCCCGAGATCGACGAAACACCGCATGAAGGCGAACTGCCGCGCGCCTATGCGCAGCGCATGGCCCTGGAAAAGGCCCGCGCGGTTGCCGGCGATGACGCCTTCGTGCTGGCCGGCGACACGGTGGTCGCCGCCGGTCGCCGCATCCTGCCCAAGGCGGAGGACGAGGCGACCGCGCGCCGGTGCCTGGAACTGCTGTCGGGGCGCCGGCACCGCGTGATGTCGGCCATCGCCCTGGCCGCGCCCGACGGTTCGGTACGCGAGCGGCTGAGCGAGACGCAGCTGAAGTTCAAGCGCCTCTCCGCCACGGAGCTGGACGCCTACATCGCTGGCGGCGAATGGCTCGGAAAGGCTGGCGGTTACGCCATCCAGGGCGCGGCCGAGGCGCTGATTCCGTGGATCCAGGGCAGCCATTCGGCCGTCGTGGGCCTCCCGCTGTACGAAACGCGCGCGCTGCTGAAAGCGGCGGGATTTTCCCTTGGCTGAATGGTTCGTCGAGGAGGGGATCGGCGAACACCGCGCGATCCGGCTCGACGGGGGAGAGATCGCCGAAGCGCGAGTGGACTGGCCCGGCGGCCTGTCGACCGGACTCATCGCCGATGCCGTGCTGACCAGCCGCGCAAGCGGGTCGAAGCGCGGCACCGCCACCTTTGCCGACGGTCGCGTCGCTCTGGTCGATGGCCTGCCGAGGGCCGCCGCGAAGGGCGCCGCAATCAGGCTTCGCGTCGTGCGCCCCGCCATCGCCGAAGCCGGCCGCACCAAGCACGCCCTTGCCCGCCCTGTCGATGCGCCCGCGCGCCCCGCGCCCTCGCTGGCCGACGGCTTGCGGGATGCGGGGCACACGGTTCGCGTCGTGGCGCGCTTCCCTGCGGGCGACTGGGACGAACTCGTCGGTGAGGCGATGTCCGCCACCATTGCCTTTGCCGGCGGTTCGCTGATCCTTTCCCCCACCCCGGCGATGAGCCTGGTGGATGTCGATGGCGAGCTGCCCCCGCGCGAGCTGGCGCTGGCGGCGACCGACGCGCTGGCGGCTACCGTTCGGCGGTTCGACATGGGCGGATCGATCGGCGTCGATTTCCCGACTCTCCCGGCGAAGGAGGATCGACGCGCCGTCGATGCCGCGCTCGGCGCCGCGCTGGCCGGATGGCCACACGAGCGCACCGCCATGAACGGCTTCGGTTTCGTGCAGATCGTCGCCCGGCTCGAGCGTCCCTCGCTCTTCCACCGCGCCGCCCATCGCCGTCCGGCCTTCGCCGTGCGCCAGCTTCTGCGCCGGGCCGAAAGGCTGGAAGGGGCCGGCCGCATCGAACTGACCGCGCATCCCGCCGTGCTCGCGCTGCTGCGCGAAGACTGGCTGGATGAACTGCGCCGCCGGACGGGCCGCGATCTCGCCACGCGGCCCGACCCCGCCCTTGCCATCGCGGCACCCCACGCCCAGATCGTGCCGCGATGACGACGACCCGCAAATGCCCGATCTGCAGGAAGCCGCGCGCGGCGGAGCACGCGCCCTTCTGTTCCCCGCGATGCCGCGACCGCGACCTCGCCCAGTGGTTCGGCGACGGTTACGCCGTACCCGGCCCCGCCGCCACGCCGGAGGACATGATGGGCGAGATGCAGCGGCGCGAGGGCGATGCGGACTGAGCGGGCGAAGACCCCCCTTGCCAAGTCGCGCGCGCTTCGCCATAGGCGCGCACTCACTCGCCGCAGGACGCCGTTCGTGCCTCCGTGTCGCCGTGAATGCCTGGGTAGCTCAGTGGTAGAGCAGACGACTGAAAATCGTCGTGTCGGTGGTTCGACTCCGCCCCCGGGCACCATTCTCCCTTAATCCGCTCCGCCGCTTTCTCCGCCCGGACATCGTTCCGGCTGCGGGCGCGTGTCCGGGTTCGCGTTTGCGGAACGCTGGGGCGGCCGCGTCATTGATAGGAAAACCCCCCGACAGAAAAGGACCGCATCTGATGGCTCGCATTCTCGTGCTTTATTACTCTTCCTACGGTCACACCGCGCAAATGGCGGAAGCGGTCGCGAAAGGCGTACGGGAAGCGGGGCACGAATGCGACATCCGCCATGTGCCCGAAACCGCGCCGCAGGAGGTGGTCGAGAGCGCCGGCTTCCAGAAGATGGAAGGCCACCAGTGCATCGAGGGGCCGGAGCATCTGGAGAATTACGCCGGCATCGTGGTCGGTTCGCCCACCCGCTACGGCCGCATGTCTAGCCAGATGGCGAGCTTCTGGGACCAGACCGGCGGGCTGTGGCAGAAAGGCGCGCTGGTCGGCAAGGTCGGCGCCGCCTTCACCTCCACCGCCAGCCAGCACGGCGGGCAGGAGACGACCTGCTTTTCCATCCTGACGAACCTGCTGCATATGGGCTGCACGGTCGTGGGCCTCGATTACGGCTTCGACGGGCAGATGGGCGTGGACGCCGTGCATGGCGGAACGCCCTACGGGGCCAGTACCATTGCCGCTGGCGACGGCAGTCGCCAGCCCAGCGAGGTAGATCTCGCCGGCGCCACCTATCTCGGCCGCCGCGTGGCGCAAGCGGCGGCGAAGCTGCACGGCTGATCGTTATCGAGGACGGTGACGGGAAGCGCCCGGGGCTTCCCGTCGCGCGGCATGGCCGCTATCGCTGCGCCCCATGCACGAGACCGCCGGTGGACTTTCGCCCTTCGACCTTGCCGCCATGCTGGTGGTCGCTTCCGCCTTCCTGGGTTGGGTCAACCATCACTTCATCAAGCTGCCGCACGTCATCGGGCTGACCGTGATGGGCGCGGTGGCGGCCATAGTGCTGCTGCTGACCAACGAATTCGTTCCCGCCGTCACGCTCGACAACCAGGTCGCGCGGCTGCTGGAGGAGATGGATTTCACCCAGACGCTGTTGCAGGGCATGCTCAGCTTCCTGCTGTTCGCGGGCGCGCTGCATGTCGATCTCGACCGGCTGAAGGCGGACTGGCTGCCCGTCCTGCTGCTGAGCACGCTCGGCGTGATCGTGTCGACCGTGCTGGTGGGCTTCGCCATGCTCGGCATCGGAGTGCTGCTGGACCTGCCCATCGCGCCGATCTGGTACTTCGTCTTCGGCGCGCTCATCGCCCCGACCGATCCCGTGGCGGTGCTGGGCGTGCTGAAGGAAGAACGGGTCGACGAAAGCCTGCAGGCGAGCGTGGCTGGCGAAAGCCTGTTCAACGACGGGGTCGGCATCGTCGTTTTCACGATCCTTCTGGGCGCGGCGCTGACCGGGCAGGATTTCTCGCTGACGGAGGGCGCGCGGCTGTTCGCCATCGAGGCGGGCGGCGGGATCGTCGTCGGTCTGCTGGCGGGCTGGCTCGGCTATCGTGCCATGCGTTCGATGGACGAATACGCGCTCGAGGTGACGATCAGCCTGGCGGTGGTCATGGGCGGATACGCACTATGCAGCGCCATCCACGTCTCCGGACCGCTGGCTATGGCGGTCGCCGGCCTTCTCATCGGCAATCACGGCGTCACCTACGCGATGAGCGATCTTACGCGCGACTACGTCATCAAGTTCTGGGAGGTGGTCGACGAATTGCTCAATTCCGTCCTGTTCCTGCTGATCGGGCTGGAAATGATCGCTCTTGTCCCCGGCGTCCCCCACACGCTGCTGGCGCTGGCGGCGGTTCCGGTGACGCTGGCGGCGCGGGCGGCGGCGGTGACGGTCTCGACCAAGCTCGTGCCCGCCGCCAGCCCCAAGGCGGACGGCGCCTGGACCGTGCTGTGGTGGGGCGGTCTGCGGGGCGGCATCTCCATCGCGCTCGCTCTGTCGCTCCCCGCCGGGCCGGTGCGCGACCTGCTGCTGGCGGCGACCTTCGGGGCGGTGCTGTTCAGCGTGCTGGTGCAGCGCGCGACGCTGGGCCGCGTGATCGAGCGCGGCAAGGCTCATCCCGAACCGGACCTGACGAAACTGGGATAGGCGCTCCGGACCACTCCAGCGTCGTGCAGGTTCGAACCGGCATGGCCCAGCGGGCTGACGCCAGGAGACTCCGATTTAGGCTCGGGCGCTAGGGCCGTGTCTGCCCGTTGCCCTTCACCAGATACTTGAAGCTGGTCAGCTGTTCCAGGCCGACCGGCCCGCGCGCATGCATCTTGCCGGTGGCGATGCCGATCTCGGCGCCCATGCCGAATTCCCCGCCGTCGGAGAACTGGGTCGAGGCATTGTGCATCACCACCGCGCTGTCGATGGCGGTGAGGAAGGCGCTCGCCGCCTCGTCGTCCTCGGTCATGATCGCGTCGGTATGTCCGCTCGAATGTTCGGCGACGAACCCGATCGCCTCGTCCAGCCCGTCAGTCACCTTGACCGAAGCGATGGAGTCGAGGAACTCGGTATCGAAATCCTCCTCGGAAGCCGGCTTGATCCGGTCGTCGATGGCGACCGAAGCCGCGTCGCCCCGGAACTCGCAATCGGGCATCGCGTCGAGGATCCTGGGGATCGCGATATCGGCGATGGCCCTGTCCACCACGATGCTCTCCGTCGCGCCGCAGACGCCGGTACGGCGCAGCTTGGCATTGCGCACGACCTCCACCGACTTGCCGATGTCGGCGTCGGCATGAAGATAGGTGTGGCAGTTGCCGTCGAGATGCAGCAGCGTCGGCACCTTCGCCTGGTCGCGCACCAGCTCGACCAGGCCGCGGCCCCCGCGCGGGATGACGAGATCGACGTAATCCACGGCGCGCAGCAATTCGGCCACTGCCTCGCGCGAGGTGGTCTGCACCGTCTGCACCGCGTGTTCGGGCAGGCCGGCGGCCTTCAGCCCGGCCTGCATGCAGGCCACGATCTCGCGCGTGGAGTTGCGGCTTTCCGAACCGCCGCGCAGGATGACGGCATTGCCCGACTTGAGACACAGCGCGCTCGCATCGGCACCGACATTGGGGCGCGATTCGTAGATCATGCCGATCACGCCGATGGGCACGGCGACCCGTTCAATCTTCAGGCCGTTGGGCCGGTCGAAGGTGGCGAGCGAGCGTCCCACGGGATCGTCCAGCGCGGCGATCTGGTCGAGCGCGTCGGCCATGCCGTTCACCCGGTCCTCGTCCAGCATCAGCCGGTCGATGAAGCTGTCGGGTTTCTTGCCCCGCACGCCCTCGACATCCCTGGCGTTCGCTTCCAGCAGCCGGGGCGTGGCCTCGCGCAGCGCCTTCGCCGCCTCGGTCAGCGCCGTGTTCTTCTGTTCGGTCGTCGCCTGGAGAAGCTGGCGCGCAGCGGTGCGTGCATTCTCGCCGAGCTGGCGGATATGGATCTGCGGATCGAGTGTCTGGTCGGTCATGATGGTATCCTGTTGTATCGTGTTCGTGTCGCGGGCGATCGGACGGGCGTCAGCGCAGTTCGACGGCGCGATCGTAAGCGGCGCCGAGCACCTTCGCGATCAGCGCGGAGAATTCCCCCCCGCCGTTCAGCGCGTTCAGGCCCGCCGCCGTGGTGCCGCCCTTGCTGGTGACGGAGTTGCGCAGCGTTTCCAGATCGCTGTCGGACCGGAGCGCCATGGCGATCGTTCCTTCCAGTGTGCCCAGCACCATCGCCCGCGCCTGATCGTGGGTGAACCCCAGATCCTTCGCGGCCTCGACATAGGAACGGGCCATCTCGAAAACGTATCCCGGGCCCGATCCGGCAACGGCGGTGACGCGGTCGAGCATGTCCTCGCTCTCCACCGTGACGGCTGTGCCGCAGCGTTCCATCATCGCCTGCGCATGCGCGAGCTGTGCCCCGGTCGCATCGGCGGACCCGACGAGGCCGCTCACCCCCCTGCCCACTGCCGCGGGCAGGTTGGGCATGACGCGGATGACGGGCCTGCCACCGCTCGCTGCCTTGAGGCGGTCGATCGAGGCGCCGGCGGCGATGGAGAGAAGGTAGGCGTCGTCGGCATAGTGATCGGTATAACCTGGCATGACCGTGTCGATCATCTGCGGCTTCACCGCGCAGACCACGGCATCGAACGTCCTGTCGCCGAGTTGCGCTGCATCGGCGTAAAGGATGGCGCCATGCGGCGCTTCTTCGAGTCCGGGATCGACGAGGGTAAAGTCATCATCGCCCCTGCTCCAGCCACCAAGCAGGGCTTCGCCCATCTTGCCGCAACCGATCATCAATATCTGCAAAGTATCACCCTCATAATTTCATCGAAAACACAACCAGCTGCCTGCGACGAGTTCGAAAACTGTAGGCCAAGGAACGGGGAGAATTACGCAAAAAATCGGCTTTTTCCCGAGCGAATACGAAAAACTCCCGCAAGCTGGTTGTGCGCTGCACCATTTCTACCTAGATGCCTGATGACTCATTTCAAGGACACACGGAGGATTTCGTGTCAAAAGACAAACGCGTCGTCGTCAAGATCGGCTCCCAATTGCTGGCCAATTCCGACCGGCTGACCCCCCGCTTCGCCTTCATGCAGCGCCTGCTCGACGATGTCGCGCGGCTGCGCGACGATGGTTACGACGTCATCCTGTGCTCGTCGGGCGCGGTGGCGCTCGGTCTGAAGGTCGTCGGCTCGCGGCCGGAGGATGCAGGGATAAGCGACAAGCAGGCCGCCGCCGCTTGCGGAATGCCGGTGCTGCTCAACGCGTACAAGCAGATCGGTCACGAGTTCGATCTGGAGATCGCGCAGGTGCTTCTGACGCTGGGCGATTTCGAGGATCACCGCCGGTTTCTCAACACCCGCAACACCGTCAACCGGCTGCTGAAATCGCACATCGTGCCGATCGTGAACGAGAACGATTCGATCACGACCGAAGAGATCCGCGTGGGCGACAACGATCGACTCGCCGCCAAGATCGCGCAGATGGTGAACGCGCAGCACTTCATCATCCTGACGGGCGTCGACGGCCTCTACGACCGCGATCCGGCAGAACCGGGAGCCAAGCTGGTCGAGGAAGTCCACGACGTGAACCAGTATCTCGAGGCCGCCTCGGGCAAGAGCACGCTCGGCACCGGCGGAATGCTGACCAAGCTGCAGGCAGCGAACATGGCGCAGAATGCCGGTTGCACCGCCTACATCGCCAATGGCGAGGCCGACCATCCGCTCAGTTCCGTGCTCGATGGCACGCGCAAATGCACGGTGTGCGTCTCGCATTCGGAACCCAACAGCTTGTGGGAGACCTGGCTCGCCGATCGCCTGCAGATGGCGGGCAGCCTGGTGCTGACCAGGGAAGCCGCCGCCCGCCTGGGAGAGGACGTGCCGATCCACCGGCGCGATGTCGTGTCGATGGACGGCGAATTCACCCGCGGCGACGTGCTGCATATCTACGACCAGTCCGGCAAGGAACTGGCGCGCGGCCTGTCGGATTTCACCAGCGAGGAAACGCGGGTGATGACCAACAACCAGGATCTGCCCGCCGACCAGCTGCTCGGCTACAAGACGCATGCGGAGCTTATCCGCCCGGAAAACCTGGTCGTCCTGGAAGATCGCCACATGACCTGGGGCGCGCCCCAAGCCGTTATGAGTTCTGCAAGAACGTCCGGCGGCGACTGACCGGCCGCGCTCAGAACGCCTGGCTGATCCCGAACTTCGCCGTGAGGCCGAGCGGATTGGCGGTGAACGGATCGTAGTTCTGATCGAGCCGGGCGAAAGGGGGATCGGCATCGAGCAGGTTGGCGAGCGCGAGGCTGACGGTGGTGTCGCGCCGCGGGGACCAGCGCCAGGTCAGGTCGAGCGTGGTGAAGCTGTCCACCAGCCGCCCCGCCGCCACGCTCGCCCCGGCCAGCACGCCCTCATTCGGTCCGAACACCGCGTCACCGCGTTGATCGGCGTAATCGTCGACATGATTAGCCTGCAACCGCAGCGCGTGGTTTCCGGCGAGGAGCTGCACCCATAGCTGCGCCTTCCAGTCGGGGATCGGGTACGCGGTCGTCTGATAGTTGAGCAGACCGACCGCATCGAAAGCCGGTTGCACCACCACGCCCTCCACGACGACATCGCCCACCGCGTAATCGAGGACATAGGTTCCCCTGGCCCCGATCTGCACGTCCAGCGTACCGATGCGCCAGTCGTAGCTGGCAGCCATGTCGAGGCCGCTGGTCGTCAGGTCGGCGGAATTGACCGCGAAGGTGCGCAGCCGCTGGACATTGCCGCCACCGCATATCCCGCCGGAAAACGTGAAGCGCGCCTGTAGCGCATTATAGGCAGGGTCGCCGCAATTGGCGGTGCCGCTGGCACCGAACAGGGCGGAAACGATGCCGGCCACCGGCTCGTTCTCGATCGCCCCGGCAAGGTCGTATGACCAGTAATCGATGCTGGCGGCGAGGCCTCCGCCATCGACCACCGCGCCGACGTTCCAGGTCGTCGCGCTTTCGGGGGCAAGGTCCGGGTTGGCAAGGAGGTCCACGGCACGGAACGCGCCCCCGATGAAAGTGAGGATCACGGTATCAGCGGCGGTCTGGTTCGGGGGCGGGCCGCGAAAGGTCGTGCCCAGACCGCCGCGCAGGGTCAGCCAGTCGGTCGCCCGGTAGCGGACGCGAACCTGCGGATCGAAGGTGGAGCCGACGGAGCCGCCGTAATCCTCGAACCGCGCGGCCAGTTGTGCGAACAGGCGCTGCGTGACGGGCAGTTGCACCTCGGCAAAAAGCGCGAGAATGTCCTGATCCACGGCGAAATCGCGTCCCGCCCCGATGAAACCGAGAGCGCCGGGTTCGGGATCGCATCGCTCCTGCGGATCGAGCACTGAGCCGGGGCACGGATACAGGTCGAGATTGTTGCCGCCCTCGTAGGTGCGCACATGGGAATCGCGCCTGAACTGGCCCCCGATGGCGAAATCCACCTCTCCGCCCGGCAGGACGAGCCCGGTTCCGCCGGTCAGCACCAGGTCTGCCACCCACTGCCGCGTATTCGCGGTGCGGCCCCATACATTGTAGAAATGGCCGACGGTCGATGGATCGTTCACCAGCCCGGCGCCGGGGCTGGTGTCCAGGCCGGCGGGGCTGCCGTTGCCGGCAAAGTTCGGGTTCGCCTGCCCGGAGATGCGGTTCGCGTCGACGCCGGTGGAGAAGGGATTGAAGTAGGTGCAGCCGCGTGTACCCGCAATGCGCGCCAGCTCGTCCGTGGTCAGGCCGGCGCGCGAGGCGGGATCGGCGAAGGCGCAGTCCGGTCCGCCGAAACCGGCGAGCGCATTCTGTAGATAATCGACGAAACTGTCGCCGACCTCGAAGAAGCGGTCATATTCGGAATAGGTCGCGCCCGCCGTCAGGGTCAGGTCGCTTCCCACCTCGTAGGTCAGCTCCGCGGCGATCTGGTAGGCGTCCGAATTGCGGTCGAGCGCGGCGACGTTGCGGTCGTTGTCGAACAGCGGGTTGCCCCCCGCCAGCAACGGGCGAAAGCGCACCGGATAGGCGAGCGCGGCGGCGGCGGGCTTCCCGTCCGCTCCCGTCGCGCAGCCCGCCTCCTCGCCGAAGCGGGCGCAGTAGTCGATCAGCGCGGGGGCGTAGGCGGGGATGGTGAACAGGCCGGTCCCGCCGAACGCGGCATTGGCAGAAGGGGCGATGGTCGGCAGGAAGCTGGGCGAGGTGTTGAGCACCGTCGCCGTCCGTCCGTAAAGGCCCGTCAGCCGCAGCACGGCTCGCGCGGTCAGGTCGAAGGCCACGTCGCCGAACAGCTGGAAGCGGTCTTCCGGCTCGACCAGATTGGTGAAACCGAGATAGGAGGTCAGGCACAGGTCCGCCGTCGATCCGGGAAGCGAGCGGAACCCGCCCAGCGCCCCGCACCCCTCATCGGCATCGAAGCTGATACCGCCGCGCGCGGCATCGAAGTCGAAATTGCCGGGATTGCCGCCGCCCGAAAAGCCGCCCTGCGGGTTTTGCGGATAGGGGCGCATGGCGAAGGCGCGGTCGGTCACGCGCAGTTCGCCGCGCCGCTGATAACCGGCGGACAGCAACACCCGCGCCGGCCCGATCTCGGCGCCATAGCTGACGCCGGCGCTCCAGTCTCCGTCCGAACCCGCGACGAGGCGATAGTCGCCCTGCACCAGCAGGCCATCCTGATCGGTGCGGGTGATGACATTGACCACCCCGGCAATGGCGTCCGAACCGTAGGTCGCCGCCGCCCCGTCCTTGAGGATCTCGATGCGATCGAGGGCATTGGCGGGAAACAGGTTGATGTCGACCAGCGGGACATTCCCCGCCCCCGTAGCCACCATCCGCCGCCCGTTCAGCAGCACCAGCGTGCGCTGCGGGCCGAGGCCGCGCAAATTGACGCTGGCGGAACCCTGGTTGAACTGGCTGCGCGGATCGAACTGGCTGGCATCGCCCAGCACGCCGTTTGAAACGGGCAGTTGCCGCGCCAACTCCAGCAGGCTTGGCGCGCCCTGCCGCGCGAGGTCGGCGGCGTCGATCACCTCGATGGGCACCGGCGCATCCCGGCGGCCGCTGCGGATCAGCGTCCCGGTGACGACGATGTCCTTCGGCGGCGCATCCTCTGCCCCGTCGCGCGGCGGGGCGCCTCGGCCGGCCTGCGCCAGCGCGCCCACCGGAACGGCCAGCGCGGCCCCCGCCAGCAGGACGTGAACAAGCGCCGATCCGGCCCGGACGGTCCGTTCGCTGCGACCCGACATGATGCTTCCCTCGTTGTTATCGGCCAGTGCCGGGCGGGCGCTTCGCCGCTGCCGGCACGAAGGTCAACAATCCATCGCCGTTTGCGCACAGCAGGCGGATTTTCCCGCATTTGCGCGCCGATTGCCTAGACCGGCGGGCGGGTGTATAGGCCGCGCCTTCCGCGCGCCCCGACCACTGCAGAGCATCCGGTGCTCCGCCCTGCCGGGGCGCTCGCATTTGCACCAAACGCCAGCGAAAGGCCGAGCCATCATGTCCCGTCGTCGCCAGATCTACGAAGGCAAGGCCAAGATCCTCTATGAAGGGCCGGAGCCGGGCACGATCATTCAGTATTTCAAGGACGATGCGACCGCCTTCAACGCGGAAAAGCGCGGTACGATCAACGGCAAGGGCGTCATCAACAACCGCATTTCGGAGCATGTCTTCACGCGGCTGGCCCATATCGGCATCCCCACCCACTTCATTCGCCGCCTCAACATGCGCGAGCAACTGGTGCGGCAGGTCGAGATCATTCCGCTCGAGGTGGTGCTGCGCAACGTCGCCGCCGGCTCGATCTCCAAGCGCCTCGGCATCGAGGAAGGCGAGATGCTGCCGCATACGCTGATCGAGTACTACCTCAAGTCCGACGATCTGGGCGATCCGCTGGTCAGCGAGGAGCACATCGCCTGCTTCAACTGGGCCAGTCACGAAGAGATGCAGGACATCGCCGCCATGGCGATCCGCATCAACGATTTCCTGTGCGGCATGTTCGCCGCGATTGATATCCGCCTGGTCGATTTCAAGCTCGAATTCGGACGCATCTACGACGGCGATTTCAGCCGCGTGATCCTGGCCGACGAGATCAGCCCCGACAATTGCCGCCTGTGGGACATGACCAGCGGCGAAAAGCTGGACAAGGATCGCTTCCGCCGCGACCTGGGCGGAGAGGAAGAGGCCTATCAGGAGGTCGCGCGTCGCCTTGGCCTGTTGCAGGGAGAGGACAACGGACCGGGCGAGGTGCTCGACATGAGCGCCCACCGCTCGCGCCTGCGTCAGACCCCGCCGGCAAAGCCGAAGAAGTAGGCACGCGCTTCCCCCTTGCATTGCGCCGCGTTCGGTGGAACGCTGCTGCGAAAGGGGGCTTTTCACGATGACATTGCGGATGCTGGCGGCGCTGCCCGCCATCGCGTGCGTCGCTGCCGCCACTCCGGCGCAGGCGCAGGACGACCGGATCGAGCTGGGGGCGCCCGTTCCGCAATGGGCCACGCAGTCAGACCTGCTCGACATGCCGGATGACGCGCGCGGCGTTGTCTTCATCCGCCGGCAGGACACCGTCGTTCACCTCGCTACCGAGGGGGAGCGGATTTTCAATGCCTTCCGCATTCGCCTGCTGCAACCCGCCGCCCTGCAACTGGGCAACATTGCAATCCAGTGGAACCCCGCCGCCGGCACCCCCCAGATCCACTCCATTCTCATCCACCGCGACGGCGCGACCATCGACGTGCTGGATCAGGCCGAATTCGAGATTCTGCGGCGCGAGGACAATCTGGAGGCCGCGGCCATAGACGGCCTGCTGACCGCGACGCTGCGCGTGCCCGACCTCAGGATCGACGACGAGCCGGGATGGGCCTTCACCGTGCCCACCGCCGATCCCACGCTTGCCGATCGGGACGCCGGCCTGCTCGCGCTGGGTGCGACCCCGCCGGCCGGGCGCTATCGCCTGTCGCTCACCTGGGAGGACGGGCAGGAGCCGGCGATCCGCGCGACGGACGATCTGGCGGCGATGATCACGCGCACCGACAACGCCGTCCTAATCAGTGCCGATACGCCATCGGCGCTGATACCGCCCAAGGATGCGCCGCCGCGCTACAACTGGCAGCGCGTGCTCGAATATTCGGACTTCGCGGACTGGCCGGCGCTGTCGCGGCGGGTCCATGCGCTGTTCCAGGAAGCTGCCAGCGTTCCGGGCGATTCACCGGTCGCGCGCGAGGCGGCGCGCATCGCCGCCGCGCACGATACCGATCTGGCACGCGCCGCCGCCGCCCTCGAACTGGTGCAGAAGCAGGTCCGCTACGTCTATGTCGGACTGAACGGCAGCAACATCCGGCCCGCCAGAGCCGAAATCACGTGGGAGCGCCGCTACGGAGATTGCAAGGGCAAGACCGCGCTGCTGCTGGCGCTGCTGGGCGCGATGGGGATAGAGGCCGAGGTCGTGCTCGCCAACAACCAGGGCGGCGATGACGGCCTCGACGAACGCCTGCCCAGCCCGCTGCTGTTCGATCACGTCCTCGTTCGCGCCACTATCGATGGGCAGCAATACTGGCTCGACGGCACCTTCCCCGACGCTTTCGGCCCGGCGCAGCGCCCCGTTCCGCCCTATCGCTGGGTTTTGCCGCTGGCTGCGAACGGCGCGCCCCTCGACCGGGTGGAATGGCAGCCCGAGCGCCATCCCACCGAACTCGCCCTGTACGAGATCGACGCGCGCGCGGGCTTCGACGAACCGGCGCACATTACCCAGACCAACGTCACTCGCGGGCTGGAAGCCCTGGCCCAATATGCACAGCTCTCGCAAGTGACCGACGACCAGCTGGAAACGGCAATCCGCAGCCAGCTCGCGGGATCGACGTCGTGGAACACGATCGACAGCGTGAAGTGGCGCTTCGACGAAGCGAGCCAGGCCAGCGTCATGGAAATTTCGGGCACCGGTCCGGTGAACTGGGAAGACGAAGGGGGCGCGGCGCGATCGCTGATCCTGCCGGGCGGCGGCTTCAGTCCGCCCGACCGCCGCCAGCGCAGCGCCGCCGACGGCGACGCGCCCTTCTGGCAGGATTCGCGCTTCACCTGTCATGTCACCAGCGTCAGACTGCCCGAAACGACCGAACCGTCCGAATGGAGCCACAATTCCGCCTTCGAGACTGCTATCTACGGATCATCCTACGCCCGGGTCTTCGACCTGCGCGACGGAACGATGCGAATGATGCGCGTCTTTCGCACCGACGAAAGCGAGATTTCCGCCGAGCAGGCGGCCAGCGATACAAGGCGCCTTTCCGGTTTCGACAACTCCATGGCACGAATTAATTTCGAACCGGGTCTTGCGGGCGATGCCGCGATGCAGCCGAACGATGCCGACCATGTGCCCGCCACGTTCGACCGCGATTGGGTCGCGGACGATTCCGCCTGTCTTTCCGCCGTCGACTAGACGGCTGCATTCCGGCGGCCGGCAAACTGCGCCGACGCCGATCACACCGATCCCAAGGGGTATCTTCATGCAACTTCGCCGAATTCTCGCGCTCTCGACGGCGCTCGCCCTGCCGTTCGCCTGCCCCGCCCCGCTTTTCGCCCAGTCCGCCACCCGGGAAGCGGCGGGCGCGCCGGACACCGCCATTCCCGGCGAGATCGCAGACACTTTTCCCGCCATCGCCGAAAGCGATCTGCCGTTCGATACCGAATACCGGGTCGGGCGGCTCGAGAACGGAATGCGCTACGTCATTCGCTCCAACGCCACCCCGCCCGAACAGGGGCAGGTTCGCCTGTGGGTCGATTTCGGGAGCGCCGCGGAAGCCGAGGCCGAGCAGGGCTTCGCCCATTTCATCGAGCACATGGCCTTCAACGGCAGCGACAATCTGCCCGAGGGCGAGATGGTGCGCCTGCTGGAGCGCGAGGGGCTGGCCTTCGGCGCGGACACCAACGCCTCGACCGGCTTCGACACGACGCTCTACAAGCTGGACCTGCCGCGCAACGATCCGGACCTGCTCGATACCGCGCTGATGCTGATGCGCGAGACCGCCAGCAACCTCGCCTTCGACGATGAAGCGGTGGAGCGCGAGAAGGGCGTGGTCCTGTCGGAACGGCGGGTGCGCGATACCTATGCCATGCGGTCGCTGGTCGACAATCTGGACTTTCTCTATCCCGGCACCCTGGCCGCCACACGCCTGCCCATCGGCACGGTCGCGACGTTGCAGGCGGCCGACGGCGCGGCGCTGCGCGACCTCTACGAACGCTATTACAGGCCCGAAAACGTCGCCGTCATCGTCAGCGGCGATTACGATGCCGACGCTGTCGAAGACGCCATTCGCGAACGCTTCGCCGACTGGCGGGGCGGCCCGCGCCTGGGCTCGCCGACCTTCGGCCCCGCCGATCCCGACCTCGCCGGCGAGACCCGCATCTTCGTCGATCCCGCGATGGCCGAGGAGTTGACCATATCGCGCCATGGCGAATGGCTGGGGCAGGCCGATACGATGGCGGAACGGCGCACGAGCCTGCTGCGCGCCATCGGCTACGCCATCGTCAACCGCCGGTTGCAGCGGCTCTCGCGCCGGGACGATCCGCCCTTCCGCGCCGCCGGCCTCGGCACGTCGGATTTCTACCGCGAGGGGCGCACCACCAATCTGGTCGTGCGCGCCGCCGACGGGGAATGGGAACGCGCCCTCGCCGCCGCGCAGGAGGAATATCGCCGTCTGCTGGAATACGGCGTTACCGAGGGAGAGATCGCCGAACAGGTCGCCAATATCCGCACCGCGCTGGAAGCGGGCGTGGCCGGCGCCGCGACCCGCTCCAACGGCGCGTTCGTCAATGGCGCCATCCGGTTGCTGCGCAACGACATCGTGCCGACGACGCCTGCGACCTCTCTCGCCCTGTTCGAGAGAATGGCGGACGCGATCACGCCCGCCCGCGTGATGGCCGCTCTCGAGGCCGAACTCGTGCCGCTCGACGATCCGCTGATCCGCTTCGAGGGCCGCACCGCGCCCGATGGCGGGGAGAGCGCGCTGCGGTCGGCCTGGAACGCCGGGATGGCCGGCACGGTGGCGGCGGGCGACGCGGGCGAGGTCGCCGACTTCGCCTATGCCGACTGGGGCGAACCCGGAACGGTGGTGTCCGATACGCTGGACGAGCGGCTGGGCATACGCAAGGTGCGCTTCGCCAACGGGGTGATGCTGAACCTCAAGCCCACCGATCTGGACGAGGACAGCGTCAGCGTGGCCGTCAACGTCGATGGCGGCTCCATGCTCGACACGCGCGAACATCCGCTGGCGACCGCGCTGTTCTCCAGTCTCGAATCGGGCGGGCTGGGCGAGCATACCCGCGACGAGTTGCAAAGCGTGCTGGCGGGCCGGCGCGCGGGGCTCAACATGATCCGCGGGACCGATACCTTCGGCATGAGCGCGACCACCACGCCGCGCGACCTGGAACTGCAATTGCAGCTGATGAGCGCCGCCATCGCCGATGCCGGCTTCCGCCCCACCGGGGAAGCGCAGTACCAGCGCGGCATCGACAACTGGTTCGCCCGCCGCTTCGCTACCCCGTCGGCGAGCTATTCCTCGCAGATCGGCGGGATCGTGTCGGACGGCGATCCGCGCTTCACCATCCAGCCGCGCGAGGCCTATGCGGGCCTTACCTTCGCTCAGCTTCGCGACGACGTGATCGAGCGGTGGAGCAACGGCGCGATGGAAGTCGCGATCGTCGGCGACATCGACGCGGACGAGACGGTGCGGATGGTCGCCGCAACGCTCGGCACCCTGCCGCAGCGCGAAACCGCCTTCCGCCCGTATGACGAGCAACGCCAGCGCGGCTTCACCGCCAGCCGGCAGCCGCGCACGCTGTATCACGACGGGGCGCAGGATCAGGCGCTGGTGACGATGACCTGGCCCAGCCGCGACGACAGCGACGAGCGCGCCTCGCTGGTGCTCGAACTGCTGCAACGCGTCGCGCGGCTGGAGCTTACCGATACGCTGCGCGAGGATCTGGGCCAGACCTACTCGCCTTCCGTCAGCGCGAGCCAGAGCCATTTCTATACCGGGTACGGCACGTTCCGCACCTCCGCCGCGGTCGATGCGGGCGAGGTCGAGGCGACGCGCGCGGCGATGCTGGCGACACTCGCGAGCCTGCGCGACGCGCCGGTGGACGAGGACACGCTGCTGCGCGCCCGGCGGCCGATGCTCGAAAGCTACGACAACGCGCTCGACACCAATCGCGGCTGGATGGGGCTCGCCGCCAGGGCACAGAGCGAGAGCGAGCGGATCGACCGGTTCCTCGCCGCAAAGGCAATCCTCCAGTCGCTCACCGCCGCCGACGTGCAGGCGGCGGCGCGCCGGTATCTGGCACCCGAGGACAGGCTGGAAGTCGTCGTCCTGCCCAGCCCGGCGCAGGCGGAGGCGCAATAGTTGCACACCATACCATAAGGTTGCATAACCGCCCCGGGCTGGAGGGCGCGCTGCCTGCGCGCCGAGTTGTCGAACATTTCTCGGGGAACATCATGACATTGAAGACCATTCTCGCGCGCGGCGTATCGGCCACCGGCCTCGCCGTCGCACTCGCCCTTGCAGCGCCGGTCGCCGCGCCCGCCTTCGCGCAGGATGCGGCCCCGGCGGCCGCCGCGCAGACGCCGCCATACGATGCCTGGGGCGTCGAGCAGACCGATGTCGTCGCCGATCCCGCGATCCGCTATGGCCGGCTCGCTAACGGCATGAAATACGCCATCCGCCCGAACGACACGCCGCCGGGCGCCGCCTCCTTCCGCCTGCTGTTCGATTTCGGCAGCGTGGGGGAGATGGAGAATGAGCGCGGCCTGGCGCACTTCATCGAGCACATGGCCTTCAACGGTTCCACCAACGTCCCCGAGGGCGAGATGATACCGCTGCTCGAACGGCTCGGCCTGTCCTTCGGGCCGGACACGAACGCCTCGACCGGCTTCGACGAGACGACCTACATGCTCGACGTCCCCAACGTTACGGACGAGAGCGTGTCCACCGCGCTGATGCTGATGCGGGAAACGGCAAGCGAACTGACCTTCGCGCCCGAATCGGTGGACCGCGAGCGCGAGGTGATCGTCGGCGAACGCCGGCTGCGCGACACGGTCGGGCTGCGCGCGCTGGTCGACCAGATCGAGTTCACCCTGCCCGACACGCTGCTGCCCAACCGCCTGCCCATCGGCCTCGATTCGGTACTGCGCGACGCGCCGGCGGAGCGGCTGAAGGCGCTCTATCACCGCTATTACCGGCCCGAGAACGCCGCGCTCGTCGTGGTCGGCGACATCGACCCCGACCAGATCGAGGCGCAGATCGCGGATCGCTTCGGCGACTGGCAGGGCGTCGGCACCGCCGGTGAACGACCCGACCTCGGTGACGTCGATCTCGACCGGCCGCTGAGCTTCGATACCTTCGTCGATCCTGCCGCCACCAGCGGCGTCAGCATTTTCGTTGCGCGTGACTATACCGACCCGGTCGACACCGTGGCAACGCGTTACCAGGACGAGCTGGACTATCTCGCCAGCGCGATGCTGAACCGGCGCATCAGCCGCATCGCCAGCCAGCCGGACAGCCCGATTTCGGGCGGCGGCATGGGCGTCAGCAAGTTCGACGATCTCATCGACTACACCTCGCTCAGCGTGCAGACGCGCGACGGGGCGTGGAAGCAGGGACTCGACATCGCCGAGCAGGAACTGCGCCGCGCGAAGCAGTACGGCTTCACCCAGGCCGAGCTCGACTACGCGCTCAGCAATTCCGAAGCGAACGAGCGCCGCGCCGCCGAACAGGCCGAGGCGCGAACCAACCGGCAGATCGCCGGGCAGATCGTCAATGCCGCGAACGAGAACGACGTGATCGTCGACCCGGCGTGGCACTACGCCATGTTCCAGTCCTACAAGGACCGGCTGACGCTGGATGCGGTCAATGCCCGCTTCCGCGAATTGTGGAGCGGCAGCGAACCGCTGGTGCAGGTCAGCGCCAAGCAGCTCGATGGCGGCGTCGACGCGGTGGAGCAGGCCTGGAACGCCAGCACCGAGGTCGCCGTGGCCGAGCCGACCGACTTCGAGGCCAATGCCTTCGCCTACGAAAGTTTCGGCGACGGCGTGCCGGGCGAGGTCGTGTCGGACACCATGATCGAGGATCTGGGCATCCGCACGATCACCTTCGACAACAATGTCCGCCTCAACATCAAGCAGACCGATTTCGAACCGGGACGCGTGCGCTATTCGATCCGCACGCCGGGCGGCCAGTTCGCCTTCGGCGACAACCAGGTGGCATCGTCCATCTACCTGTCCATCGCCTCGGCCGTGGGCGGGCTGGGGCAGAACAGCTACGATGAATTGCAGCAGCTGACCGCGGGCAAGCAGATCGGAACGGGCTTTTCCGCCGATACCGATGCCTTCGTGGCCAGCGGCACCACCACGCCCGACGATCTGGCGATGCAGATGAAGGTCAGCGCCGCCTACCTCACCGATCCGGGCTTCCGTCCGGAAGCGGATGCCCGCTTCAGCGGGGTGATCGACGCCGTCTGGCAGCAACTTCTGTCGCAGCCCGCGCAGCTGTTCTCGCTGTCGTCCGGTGGCCTGGTAAGCGACGATCCGCGCTTCCAGATGCCGACGCTGGAGCAGCTGGGCGCGGTCCGGGGCGCCGACCTGCGCCAGTCCTTCGCCGAGGCGACCGCCAACGGCGCGCTCGAAATCGGCATCGTGGGCGATATCGATCCCGATACCGCCATCGCGGCGGTCGCGAACAGCTTTGGCGAACTGCCCGACCGGGCGCTCGACTTCCCCGACTATGCCGACATGCGGGCGGTTGCCTTCAAGCCTGCCAGCGACGAGCCCGTCACCATCGTCCATACCGGGCAGGCCGATCAGGCGCTGGTCGGCAGCATCTGGCGCACCCGCGACGACAGCGACTATCGCGAGGCGGTTGGCCTGGGGCTGTTGCAGCAGCTGGTGCAACTGAAGGCCCTGGCGAAGCTGCGCGAGGAAATCGCCGCGACCTACAGCCCGCTGGTCAGCGAGAACACCAGCAGCGACTTCACCGATTACGGCACGCTCAGCGTCGCCGCGGTGGTCGCCCCCGAGGAGGTGGACGAGGTGCAGGATCTAATCCCCGCCATCGCCGCCGAACTGCGCGATGCCCCGGTGGACGATGACCTGCTGCTGCGCGCGCGCCAGCCGGTTATCGAAGGCATCCGCACCTCGCGCGAGCAGAACGGCTTCTGGCTCGGCGTGGTGGCCGACGCGCAAAGCGAGGCGGACCGGCTCGACCGGGTGCGCAACCAGCTGGAAACGGTGGAAAGCTTCACCCCGGCGGAACTGCAGGCGCTGGCGCAGGAATATCTGACCGACGACCGGCGCGCCGACGTGCGCATCATCAGCGACAAGGCCGAGCAGGCAGGGGGCTGAAGCCCCGGGGCTAGTCGCGCGGCGGTATGGCCGTCGTGTGAATATGGAGATCGCCTTCGATGGTCCGGTGGACCGGACATTTGTCGGCGATCTCCAGCAGCCTTGTCCTTTCTTCGGGGGTCAGGTTCCCGGTCAGCTCTATAGCGCGGTCGATGACCTGAATCGCCTCGCCGCCGGCCTCGCAATCCACGCAATCGAGATGGTGATCGCGGCTGTGTTCCAGTTCGATCCGGACCGTGTCGAGCGCCATGCCCTTCCTTTGCGCATACATCTGCATGGTCATGCTGGTGCAGGTGCCCAGCGCGGCCAGCAGCAGGTCGTAGGGCGCGGGGCCGTAATCGCCGCCGCCATAGCTTCTCGGCTCGTCGGCGATGAATTCGTGGCGGCCGGTCCGCACCCACTGCGCGAACTTGCCACCCGCGCTCGCCACCTCGACGCTTCCCGCAAGCTCCCCCTCACCTTCCGCGTCGGCGTCCGATCCGTCGCCCAGATAGGGCGCGGCCCAGGCCGCGATCATGTCCGCCGCATACGCCGCGCTGCCGGGTGCGGTCAGCAAGTGGTCCGCCCCGTCGAGCGCGACGAAGCTCTTGGGATGCCTGGTGGCCTCGAAGATGGCGCGGGCGTTGTCGACATTCACGATCTCGTCCTGGGGGGAGTGCATCACCATCAGCGGGGTATCCATCGCCGCCAGCCGTTCGGCCTGGGGCTGTCCGCGGTTCTGTTCGAGGAAGTCGCGGGTGATGCGGAAAGTCCGGCCCGCCAGTTCGACCTCCCCCTCCCCGTCGCGTTCGATCGCCGCCAGCGCTTCGGCGAAGTGGTCGAAGACGTGGGTGGTGTCGAACGGCGCGTTGAGCGTGGCGACCGCGCGCAGGGCGGGAATGCGGCCGGCCGCGGCGATCGCCGCCGCCCCGCCCAGCGAATGACCGACCAGCAGCGCCGGCGGCAGGCCAGCCTCGACCAGCGCATCGGCGGCGCAGACGATGTCGTCGACATTGGTAGCGAAGCCGGAATTGGCGAAGTCGCCGTCGCTGCCGCCCAGCCCGGTGAAATCGAAGCGCAGCACGGCGATGCCCCGGGCGGCAAGCGCGGAGGCGATGCGGGTCGCGGCATGGCTCTGCTTGGTGCAAGTGAAGCAGTGCGCGAACAGCGCCGCGGCACGGGGTCTGCGGAACAGCGGCTTTTCGAGCCGCCCGTCCAGCATCTGCCCGCGCGCCCCCGCGAAGGTGAATTTCTCCGTTCCGATCATCGCCAGCGCCCCTGTGGTGCGAAAGGTGCGACACTTTCCTACAAGCGTCGTGGTCCCCTAACGCGCCGCCCATGCGCTTCGTTTCTCGCCTTCTTCCGATCGGCCTCCTGCGAGGTGCGAATGGGGTCTGGCGCCTTTCGCTACAGGACACTGTCACACCTGTCACACCTTGCCGTTCCGCCGCGTTGTCGCCATAGGCTGCGCGGCAACCGGCAAGTCCCCGCAACCGAAGGTCCGCCCCATGAAAGTCCGCATCCATGTCAGCCTGAAGCCCGGCGTGCTCGACCCGCAGGGCCGCGCCGTCCACCACGCGCTTGAGGGATTGGGCTATGACGGGGTGAAGGACGTCAGGATCGGACGCCAGGTGGAGATGGACGTCGCCGACGACACCGGCGATGCGGCCCTGGACGAGATGTGCAGGCGGTTGCTGGCGAACACCGTGATCGAGGATTACCGGATCGAGAAGGTGGGCGTGGCGTGAAGAGCGCCGTCATCACCTTTCCCGGCTCGAATTGCGACAGGGACATGGCCGTCGCGCTTCGCCAGGTCAGCGGCCGCGACCCGCTGCGTGTCTGGCATGGCGATGCCGATCTGCCCGATGGCCTCGACTTCATCGCCCTTCCCGGCGGCTTCTCCTACGGTGACTACCTGCGTTCCGGCGCGATGGCGGCGAACAGCCCGATCATGCGCAGCGTCGCCGCGGCGGCGGCGCGCGGGGTGCCGGTGCTGGGCGTGTGCAACGGCTTCCAGGTGCTGACCGAGGCCGGTCTCCTGCCCGGCGCGCTGATGCGCAACGCCCGGCAGACCTTCATCTGCCGAACCGTGGAATTGCGGGTAGAGAACGCGGAAAGCCGTTTCACCCGCGCTTACGAACCGGGCGAGACGATCCGCATTCCCGTCGCCCATCACGACGGCAACTACTACGCCGACCAGACCGTGCTCGACCGGCTGGAGGGCGAAGGCCGCGTGGCCTTCCGCTATCTCGACAATGCCAACGGCTCGCAGCGCGATATAGCCGGCATTCTCAACGAGGCGGGCAACGTGCTCGGCATGATGCCGCACCCGGAACGCGCGGTGGAAGAGGCGCATGGCGGCACAGACGGGCGCCGCCTGTTCGAAGGCGCCTTACGAGAACTGGTGGGCTAGGAGCCGGGGCGATCCCGGTTGCGGGTGGCCAGGGCGCGCCGCCGCGGAGTTGCCCTAGGCCGCGCGAACGCGCCGCGCGAGAAGGGAGCGGGCCTCCTTGGCGGCCATCGGGCGACCGAAATAGTAACCCTGTATCTTGGTGCAGCCCAGATCGCGGATCAGCTTCGCCTGTTCTGCATCCTCCACGCCCTCGGCGGTGGTCGACATCTCCAGGCTCTGCGCCATGGCAACGACGGCGCGGATGATCGCGAGGCTTTCCGGGTTGTCGGCAGCCGCGCCCTGGACGAAGCTGCGATCGACCTTGATGGTCGAGAAACGGAGGTTGCGCAGATAGCCGAGCGAGGAATAGCCGGTGCCGAAATCGTCGAGCGCCACCGAACAGCCCAGCGCCATGATCTCGTTCAGCGTCTGATTGGCCGTGCGTCCGTCACGCAGGAACACGCTTTCGGTCACCTCCACCTCGAGCCGATGGGCGGGCAGGCCACTCATCGCCAGCGCCTTGACGATCTTGCCGGAGAAGCCGGGTTCGAGCAGCTGCTCGCCCGAGACATTCACCGCGACGCGGATATGCTCGGGCCAGCGGGTCGCCTCGACGCAGGCTTCGTGCAGGACCCATTCGCCGATGGGCACGATCAGACGCGTATCCTCGGCCAGCGGGATGAACTTGGCCGGGCTGACGAAACCGTGTTCGGAACTGTTCCAGCGCAGCAGCGCCTCGAAGCTGACGACGTCTTCGGAATTGGCGTTCACAACCGGCTGGAAGTTCAGTTCCAGCTCGCGGTTGCCGATGGCGTTTCGAAGCGAAAGCTCCAGCTTGCGGCGTTCCTCCGCATCGGCATGCAGCGAAGGCAGATAACCGAAATGTTCGCCGCCGCCCTCGTCCTTGGCGCGGTAGAGTGCAAGGTCGGCATTGCGCATCAGCGTCTCGACCGACGAACCATCGCGCGGTCCGATGGCGGACCCGACGCTCGCTCCGATGAACAGGGTGTGATTGTCGACGACATAGGGTTGCGACAGGGTTTCGATAATCGCGTGAGCGATCTGCCGCACCCGCTCGACATCGGCAACGTCGCGGATCACGACGGCGAACTCGTCCCCCCCCAGACGGCCGCAGCGTTCATTGTCGGTAATGACCGACCGCAGCCGCTCGGACACCTTGGCCAGCAATCGATCACCGATCTGGTGGCCGAGCGAATCGTTGACCTGCTTGAACCGGTCGAGATCGATCATCAGGAAGGCGCAGCGCGTCTTCCACTGTTCGGAAAAGCGCATTGCCTCGCCCAGCGATTCGGTAAGCATGAGGCGATTGGGCAGTCCGGTCAGCGTATCGTACCGCGCAAGATAGGCGATCTTCTCGTCGCGATCGCGCTGTTCGGTGACATCGGAGCCGACGCCCCGGAAACCGACATAGGCTCCGTTGTCGTCGCGCATGGGGGTGCCCGAAAGTTCCCACCAGCGCGTCTCTCCGCCCACCTCGACCTGAACCAGGAGGTTGGAGAAACTCTCGCGCCGTTTCAGCCTCTCGGCGAGTTCGTGAAGGCTTCGCGGCGTTTCGACTGCGGTGAGGTTGTCGCCTGCGATCAGTCTGACGAAGCTCTGCCCCTCGATCTCGTGCGGTTCCGCACCCATCGCGAAGGCGAAGCGGGGCGAAGCAGCGCGTATTCGACGGTTCGTATCCACCTGCCAAAGCCAGTCCGATTCCTTCTCCTCGAATTCACGGAGGAGCAACGAGACGACCTCGTCCTTTTCCGCCACTCCGGCCTCGGCGATCTTCGCGGAAAGGTACGTGCGCGCTGCGCGGATCGTACCGGCGAGAATGGTCATGACGTAGGCGGCGCTGGCAACGGCGAAGGTCCAGTCCCCGGTGAGGATGAACGAGGCCGTTCCCGCGCCGCCAACCACCGTGCAGAAAACGACCGTGGCGATGGGGGCCGGGGTCAGCATCGCGGCCGATCCGGCGATCAGCATCGCGACGACGGTCCACAGGGCGTAGTGCTCGGTCGTCGATCCGTGCGGCACGAAATAGAACAGGGCGAACACCCACGGCAGCGCGCAGACGCCCACGCTGAAGGTCTGCTTGCGGAACTGGGCACGCGTCATCGTACCCTTGTCAATCTCCGCAAGACCGGCATCGATCACCCCGACCTGCCAGATGGCAAATCCGAGCACGGCGAGCCACGCACCCAGTAGCCAGGCAGAAACGCTGCTGGCATAAAGGGTGACGGCGAGGATCGCAGCGATGCCCTGCCCCACGGCGCGAACCATCGATACCCGGTGGAGATCCGAATACTGGATCGCCCTCAGCCGGGCCCAGTCCCCTTCCGCGGGGGACCGCAAGCCCAGAACCTCCATCGCGCTGAGCCGCAAGGGAAGTTTCGGCAGACCTGACGCGTTTTCGCTCACCCCCCGGCCCTAACCGGCGAAAGGTTTAGCGCGGGTAAAGCTCCGACGAAATTCCTGCGATAATTCCGGTCTTTATTCGACGGTCACGGATTTCGCGAGGTTGCGCGGCTGATCGACATCCGTGCCCTTGGCAACGGCGACGTGGTAGGCAAGCAATTGCACCGGAACCGCGTATACCAGCGGCGCGATAAGGGGATGCACCTTGGGCATGCGTATCGTCGCCATGCATCCCTCTCCGGCGTCGGCGATGCCCTTCTCATCGGAAATGAGTACCACACGGCCGCCGCGCGCCTGCACCTCCTGCATGTTGGAAACCGTCTTCTCGAACAGCGGACCGGATGGCGCGAGCACAATCACGGGCACCGTATCGTCGATCAGCGCGATGGGGCCGTGCTTCATCTCTCCGCTGGCATAACCCTCGGCATGGATATAGCTGATTTCCTTCAGCTTGAGCGCGCCTTCGAGCGCCAGGGGGAAGTCCGCACCGCGCCCCAGATACAGCACGTCCCGCGCCGGCGCGATCAGTGGCGCCATCTCGGCAATCTCGTCGTCATGGTCGAGCGCCGCGTTGAGGCAGGCGGGTGCCTCGAGCAGATGTTCGACGATGATCGATTCCTCGTTGCGGTTGAGCAGACCCTTTCTAACCGCGAAATGAGCCGCCAGTGCTGCCAGCACGGCGAGCTGGCAGGTGAAAGCCTTGGTGGAGGCAACCCCGATCTCCGGCCCGGCATGGGTCGGCAAAAGCAGGTCCGCCTCGCGCGCCATCGAACTGGTCGGGACGTTGACGACGGCGGCAATGACCTGGCCCTGCTGGCGACAATGGCGCAGCGCCGCGAGGGTATCGGCCGTTTCCCCGCTCTGACTGATGAACAACGCCAGACCGCCATCGGGAAGGATCGGCTCGCGGTAACGGAATTCCGATGCGAAATCGATGTCCACCGGCACGCGGGCGAACTGCTCGAACCAGTATTTCGCGACCATCCCCGCATAATAGGACGTGCCGCAGGCGACGATGGTGATGCGGTCGATGGCCGAAATGTCGAAGTCGATTTGCGGCAACGCCACGCGCTGCTCGCTGGGCCGCAGATAGGAACGCAGCGTCTGGGCGACCACGGTGGGCTGCTCGAAAATCTCCTTCTGCATGAAGTGGCGATAATTGCCTTTCTCGATCTGCGCGGCAGAGGCGCCGGAAGTCTGCACGGGGCGTTCGACGTGATTGTTGTCGGCATCGCGAACGGTCGCGCCGTCGCGTTCGATGACGACCCAGTCGCCTTCCTCGAGATAGCTGATTTCCTGGGTGAGCGGCGCCAGCGCGAGCGCGTCGGAACCGAGGAATGTCTCGCCATCGCCGTAGCCGACGACAAGCGGCGAGCCGAGCCGCGCGCCTATCAGCATGTCTGGATGGTCGCGAAAAGCGATGCCCAGCGCAAAGGCTCCGCGAAGGCGCGGCAGCACGGTCTCCACCGCCTCTGTCGGACTCATGCCCTCCTCTATCCGGCGAGACAGCAGATGGACGACGACCTCGGTATCGGTTTCGCTCTCGAAGGTCCGGCCTTCCGCACGCAATTCGTCACGCAATTCACGGAAATTCTCGATGATGCCGTTGTGAACCACCGCGACGTGACTGGTGGCATGCGGATGTGCGTTCTTCTCGGTCGGTGCGCCGTGCGTGGCCCAGCGTGTATGGGCGATGCCGGTCTGCCCCGGCGCGGGATTGTCGACCAGTTCCTGTACCAGATTGTTCAGCTTGCCCTGGGCTCGCCGGCGGACGAGCTGTCCGTCGTCTATCGTGCAGACACCGGCACTGTCGTAGCCGCGATATTCCATGCGTCGTAATCCATCGAGCAACCGCGCCGCGACGTCCCGCTCTCCGACGATACCGATAATTCCGCACATTGCCGATAAGCCTCAGTCTAAGTGAACCCGGTCGCGCTTGGCGCCGGCTGGATTGCGATTGTCGTAACAAGTCGGCACGACCGCGCCCACCCCGTTCAGTGGGGAAAGGTCTGATCGACGAACATATGCGCGAAGACGACCTTGTCGGGTTCTGCCGAATTTTCCTTCAGGAAGCGGACCCGCCCCTTCTCCCAGGTTTCGCGAATGGCATCGGGCATTCCGGGGGGAAAGCGCATGCGGCGTTCCACGATCTGTCGCCACGTTCCTTGCTCTCCGAAGGTCGCGCGAAAATGGGGTTCGGCCTCGGTCAGCCACCGACGGTTCGCCGGATCGAGACCGTCGATCGCATCAAGAACGTAACTGTCCAGCAGGCGAAGAAACGGCTTGCCCTCGTAGCGGTCGGTCATCCGTCGCGGTTCGCCTCCTTCTTCTTGCGCATGGTATCGTGAAAGCGGTCCGCCCAGCCCGGTTTCACCAGTTGATCCGCGCGGACCATGCGCAGTTCGCCGTCTGCCACGTCGCGGCTGACGGCACTGCCGGCGGCGACGATGGCATCCGCCCCGATAGAAACGGGCGCGATCAGTGCGGAGTTCGAACCGATGAAGGCGCGCGGGCCGATCGTGGTCTGATGCTTGAAGTATCCATCGTAATTGCAGGTGATCGTGCCGGCGCCGATATTCGCCCCGGCCCCCACCGTCGCATCACCAAGATACGTGAGGTGATTGGCCTTGGCGCCTTCCCCCAGGACGGCCTTCTTCATCTCGACGAAGTTGCCGACCTTCGCGCCCGCCTCCATCACCGCACCCGGTCGCAGCCGGGCGTAGGGACCGACTTCGCAATCCTCTCCCACGCTCGCGCCTTCCAGGTGGCTGAACGCCTTGATCGTCGCGCCGCGCGCGACCTTGACGCCGGGGCCGAAGACGACGTTGGGCTCGACCGTCACGTCCTCGGAGAGCTCGGTGTCCCAGCTGAATACGACCGTGCCGGGGGCGCGCAGCGTGACGCCGGCCTCCATCGCGTCGGTCCGCTTGTAGTCCTGCCATTGCGCTTCGGCGGCGGCCAGTTCGGCCCGGCTGTTGATCCCGGCAACCTCGTCGGCGCCGTCGCAGGTGACGACCGCGCAGTTGCGCCCGTCGCGAATGGCGATGTTGACGATGTCGGGCAGGTAGTATTCGCCTTGCGCGTTGTTGTCCGAAACGCGGCTCAGCAGGTCGAACAGATCGTCGGAACGGGCCGCGAGCAGTCCCGAATTGCACAACGCGCAGGCTCGTTCTTCAAGGCTCGCGTCCTTGTATTCGACCATCTTCAAGATCTGGCCCTGCTGCGCGATCACGCGACCGTAACGAAGCGGATCGCCGGGTTCGAAGCCAAGGACGACGGCCGCCGGGGCATCGTCGCTGCGCAGCCGATCAATCATCTTGCGCATCGTTTCGGGCCTCACGAACGGAACGTCGCCGTAAAGCACGATGACGTCGCCTTCGAAGCCGCGCAGCGTCTCCTGCGCCTGCTGCACCGCGTGCCCGGTTCCGAGCTGGGGTTCCTGCACGGCGAAATCCACCCGGTCGCCCAGCCTCGATGCGAGCTGCTCGCGATACTCGCCCACGACGGCGACCAGGCGTTCGGGCGCCAGTTTTTCGACGCTGGCGAGGAGATGCTCGATCATCGGTCGGCCGGCGATCTCGTGCAGAACCTTGTGCTTCGCGCTCTTCATCCGCGTGCCCTTGCCCGCGGCTAGAATAACGGCGGCGATCGGTCGGTCGGTCTGGCTCATGTTGCGCGCCTTGCCAGCAATTCGTTGCGGTTTCTACATTTACCACCACCTGTGTCCGCGATGACCCGCAACGCCACGAGTTTCCCTTTCGACATTGTCCTGTTCGACCTCGACGGCACGCTCGTCGATTCCAACCGCGATCTGGCCCCGGCGGTGAACCATGCGCTTTCGCTGGAAGATCGGCCACCTGTGCCCGAGGCCGAGGTCCGCAACCTGATCGGCGGGGGAGCTTTCGCCATGCTGGAACGGGCGTTGCAAGCGACCGGCGGGCCCGTTGCGCAAACAAGGTTCGCGGAACTCGGCGCCGAACTGCTGGCGCATTACCGGGCGCATATTGCCGATAATACCGTGCCCTTCGAGGGCGTCACGGCTGCCCTTGATCGGCTCGCACAGCTCGGCTGCAAACTGGCGGTCTGCACCAACAAGGCGGAGGAACCAGCGCGCGACCTGCTGGCGAAGCTCGACCTGGCCGGGCGCTTCGACGCAATCTACGGTGGTGACACGCTCGGCCCCGGGAACGCCAAGCCGGACCCTGCGATGCTCTACGCCGCCATTGCCGATTGCGGCGGCGGACGCGCGGCGATGGTGGGCGATTCCACCTACGACGTGCGCGCGGCCCGCAATGCGAACATCCCGGCCATCACCTTTCGTTACGGCTATCACGATGTGCCGGTCGAGGAACTGGGCGGCGATGCCATGATTGACCATTGGAACGAACTGCTGCCCACGCTGGAAGGTGTATTGACTTCGTAAAACAGCGGCGTAGGCTTTTCCCGGGACGATGCTGGAACGGGGCATGCCATGTACAGCGAACAGGATCTGCACGATGCGGTTGCAGCGGGCGTGATCACCGAGGAAGCGGCAACCGCGCTTCGCACGCACGTCGCGCGGATGCGCCGGATGCCGACGACGGACGAGGAGAATTTCCGCCTCGTCAATTCCTTCAACGACATCTTCGTCACCATCGCGGCGGTACTCCTGGTGGTGGCCATGGCGGGTATCGGCAACGCCGTAGCGCCGGGCGTTGCGGGGGTGCTGGTGGCCATGGCTGCCTGGATGATGAGCGAATTCTTTACCCGCCGCCGCCGCATGGCGTTGCCGTCGATCGTATTGTTACTCGCCTTCGTCGGCGGCGTTGTCGCGGTTCCGGTGGAAATCATGGTGTCCGGTGCGGACAATCTGTCGGAACAGGCGATGACAGCGGTCATCTCGGGAAGCTTCGTCGCCGGAGCGGTGGCCGCCTGGCTGCACTGGCGCCGCTTCATGGTTCCGATCACCCTGGCCGCCCTGTGCGCCACTACGGCCGGAGCCGTCATCACGCTTATCGTCGCAGCCTTCGATCTCACCGAAAGCGAGCCGGAAACTGTCGTCCTGCCGCTGGTCTTTATCGCTGGTCTGATAGTCTTCGCCATCGCGATGCGCTGGGACACGAGCGATCGGGCCCGCGCCACGCGCCGCTCCGACGTCGCCTTCTGGCTGCATCTGCTGGCAGCACCGATGATCGCCCATCCGCTGTTCCACGGTCTTGGCATTACCGATGGCGCTACGGTCGGCCTCGGCGGCATCCTCGCCGTGCTGGCGGTCTATGTCGGCTTCGGATTTGTCGCTCTTGCGGTAGATCGGCGAGCACTGCTGGTCTCGGCGCTCGCCTACGTGCTGTTCGCGCTGGCAAGCCTGTTCGATACCTACGGCATGGTGGAACTGAGCGTGGCGCTGACGGCGCTGGTCATCGGCTCTGCCTTGCTGACACTGTCGGCGTTCTGGGCAGGAATTCGCGCTTCGGTCGTCAGGAAATTGCCGGTTGCCCTGCGCGACCGTCTGCCGCTTGCCGGTTTCGGCGAACCGGTCGCGGCCTGAAAGCGGGGCGCGGGAGGGAGCTCTTCTACCCGTCCACCGCCTTCAGTAGCCGGCGCTCCACCGGTGCAAGCACGTTCGCCAGTTCGTGTCCTCGCTTGAGCACCTGTCCAGCCTCGCCGAACAGTGCCCACATACCTTGCCTCTGATGCAGCGCAGGGCGTTTCTCCAGCCGCATCTGCGGCACCTCCGCAGTGCGGCGGAAGGCTGCGAACGTGGCGCAGTCGCGGGTAAAATCCATCGCGTAGTCGCGCCACTCCCCGGCAGCGACCATGCGGCCGTAAAGGTCGAGGATACGCGTCAGTTCGCGCCGGTCGAAGCCCACCTGGTCGGCCGGACGCCGCCCCGGAAAGGCAACGATGTTGGAGCCGGACGCAAGAATGCGAGCCATCAGCGCTTCGTGCCGCTCTGGCGTTTGGGCGCAGTACTCAGCAACTTGCGCATTTCCGACAGTTCGTCTCGCAGGGTGGCGACCTCCGCTTCGAGCGACTGAACGCGCTCGGTCGGGGCAGGTTCGCACGGTTCCTCGCACGGCGTGCCGTAGGGAATGAATTCTCGCAGCCATGTCTCGGCTGGCACCAGTGTCGATCGGGCCTTGAGCCCGATCATGGTCGCGCCGTCCGGCACGTCGTCCAGAACGACGGCGTTCGCGCCCACGCGCGCCCGTTCACCAACCACGATCGGTCCGATGATCTGGGCGCCCGAACCGATGATGACGTTGTCCTTCAGCGTCGGATGTCGCTTGCCCCCCTCGCCGTTGGCGGGATTTGTCCCGCCGAGGGTAACGCACTGGTAGATGGTGACGTTGTCGCCGATTTCCGCGGTTTCGCCGATCACGGTAAACCCGTGGTCGAGGAAGAAGTTACGCCCGATATTCGCACCGGGATGGATATCGATCGCGGTCAGCCAGCGGCTCAGATGATTGACGAACCGGGCCAGGAAGAACAGGTCCGCCTCGAACAGCCAGTGCGCGACACGGTGCATTCCCAGTGCCAGGACGCCCGGATAGAGCAGGATCTCCCAGCGCGAACGCGGCGCCGGATCGCGTGCGCGAACCGAGTCGAGATAGGCGATCAGCCGGTCGAACATCGTGCGAGTCAGTTTCCCACTAAAGCCATGTCAAAGCAAGCGCGGCTCCTGCGGGCCGTGAAGCGAATCGAGCGCAGCGCGCCAAATCCCGAGAGAAGGTGGTGCCTTTCTTTCCAGACTCAAGCGGTCGATTTCAGCCACCAGGCGCTCGAGATCCGCCTGCGCCCGGCTAGCCCGGGGGACGAGGTAGTCCGCCGCATCGGCGCGCAGCGGCAGTCCGCGCTCTTCGGCCAGCGACAGGAGAAGTTCCCGCGCCATCTCGTCGTCCGGCAGGCCGATGTCCAGTTGCAGCGCAGCACCCAGGCGTGATCGCAGATCCGGCAGGTTGATGCTCCAAGGGGGTTCTCCGCCGACGATCAGCAGGTATGTCCCATCCTCTTGCGCGCGGTTCCAGCGATGGAACAGGTCGGCCTCGTCCATGCGCTGCGCGTCGTCGATCGCCTGTCCCTTGCCGCCCTGTGCGAACCAGCGCGCGAACAGCGACTTGCCCGACCGCCGCGGCCCGGTGAGCACGGCAGTACCGAACGGCCAGGTTTCCGGCACGGCGAGGGCTTCGGCGACCTGCCCGTTGGCCTGGCCGAGAACGATGCGACGCGGACCGCCGCCGCTGGTCAGGGGGAGCGCGAACTGACTCATGGCGAACCGACCGCCACGCCAGACCTAGCGTGAAATGCCGAGACCGCCCGGACCCTCGCTCACCGCCCAGCCGCGCGAGCGCAGCGCCGCGGCGAGCGCCGACTGGTCGCCGGCGAAGCGCACGCTGAAGACCGAATTGCCGCCGACATCCGTGGAGGAGGCCGAGAGGCCGCGAACGCCTGGCGTGCCGCGCAGGAGGCTTTGCGCGTTGTCGAGCGCACCCTGGGAAGGCGTCGCTACCTGTACGACGATGCTGGTAACGGGCGCGGCGGGAGTGGGCGTGGCTTCGGGTTCGGGAAGGCTGATTTCGGGTTCATCGGCTTCTTGCTGCTGACGCGCGCGATCCGCCTCCTCTCGCGCTCGCGCGGCGCGCTCTTCCGCCTCCGCTCGCTCAGCTTCCGCGAGCAAGGCGCGCACCTCGTCGCTGACCTCGACATTGTCGAGCGTGAGCGAAGGGTCGGGCGCCAGAGTACCCTGAGCCAGCGCGCGGGAGAAGATCTGGTCGAAACGGCGGACGGCCTGGCGCAGCATGGCCGGGAGCTGTTCGGCACTATCCGCACGCAGGGTAAAACTGTCGAGATAGGTATCATCAGGTCCGTGACGGGCGGTGAAGCGTCCCTCCACCGGGCCACCCGGCCACTGCCAGGTCAGGTGAGCGATCGGAACCAGGATGTCCGCCGCACCGAACTGGTCGAGTATGGAATTCCACCACGCCCGGCTGCGGCGCCCTGTCTGGCCGTAAGTCAGTAGCAGTGATTCGCCGCCCATGCCGGAGGGGCGGACATAATCCACACTGCTGGATCCGAACTGGTATTCGGCCCAGGCGCGCTGCCACGGATTGCGCACTTCGAACATGGTCTGCGTGCCGCCGGTAATCATCACCGGCAAGGTCAGCATGGGCGCGGAGCGGGATCGCTCGCCCCCTGCCCCCAGAAGCGATCCGGCGCGCGAGCGATCGAATATCACTCCGAGTGTCGCGACGTAGCGGCGCGGACCGAGGCTCTCCTTTTCCACGACGATCGCCGAAACCAGTGATTCGAGCCGCGAATCGGGCAGGTCCGGTCCGCCGATCTTCTTCCAGGCGAGCCGCTGCGCTTCCAGCCAGCCGTTCTGCCGCGCCTCTTCCGGCGTGTCCCCCGTGGTATCGACCTCGATGCCACCCACGTTTATATCCGTGCTGCTGGCGACGGGGGCGATGCCCCGCTCCCCCGAAACCTGCGCCGTCAGCGACTGGAACGCCAGCGCCGCAAGCGCCGCGAAGACCAGAACGAGGACGAGGGCGGAAAGGCTGCCGGTCGTCCGGATGGGGGGGATCGAGAGAGTTCGCATGGGGGAAAGTGAGCGCCTTTTGCCCAAAGGCGAGTAGAAATCCAAGCGCGAAACGGTATGGCGGTGACGCAATGTCCGGAAAGCCAACCTCCTATACCTACGAACAGGCCGGCGTCTCGATCGACGCCGGCAACGCCCTCGTGCGGGCGATCGGCCCTTTGGCAAAGGCCACGCGCCGCCCGGGCGCCGACGGAGAGATCGGCGGGTTCGGCGGGTTCTTCGATCCGAAGGCCGCCGGATATGTCGATCCGCTCCTCGTCGCCGCGAACGACGGCGTGGGAACCAAGCTGAAGCTCGCCATCGAGCACGATCGACACGACAGCGTCGGCATCGACCTTGTCGCCATGTGCGTGAACGACCTGATCGTGCAGGGCGCCGAACCGCTGTTCTTCCTAGATTACTTCGCCACCGGGAAGCTGGAGACGGGCGTCGCCGAGCGTGTCATCGCCGGTATCGCCGAGGGCTGCAAACAGGCAGGCTGTGCGCTGATCGGCGGGGAAACCGCAGAGATGCCCGGCATGTATGCCGGCGGAGACTACGACCTTGCAGGCTTTTGCGTGGGCGCGGTTGAACGCGGGGAACAGCTGACCGGAAGCCGGGTCGAACCGGGCCAGGTACTGCTGGGCCTCGCCAGCTCGGGTGTTCATTCCAACGGTTTCTCCCTGGTGCGGCGGCTGGCGGCGGACAAGGGGTGGCGTCTCGATCGCCCCGCTCCGTTCGAACACGAACGCCTGCTCGTCGATCTGCTGATCGAACCAACGCGCATCTACGTGAAGAGTCTGCTTCCCGCCATTCGTGCAGGCCATATCGCAGCGCTGGCGCATATCACCGGCGGCGGCCTGCTGGAAAACATTCCGCGGGTTCTGCCGGAAGGCGCTCGGGCGGTCGTCGATGCCGATGCGTGGGCGCTGACCCCGCTGATGGGGTTTCTCCAGGGACAGGGCAATATCGAACCCGCGGAAATGGCGCGCACGTTCAACTGCGGTATCGGCATGGTCCTGGCGGTTGACGAGAGCGCTGCGACATCGCTCGCGGGGAAGCTGGCAGAAGCAGGCGAGACGGTGATGCGCATTGGCCAGATCGAGGCTGGCAGGCGCGGTTGCACGGTACGCGGATCGCAGGGCACGTGGAGCGGCAGGGCAGCGTGGGAAGCCAGGCACGATGGCTGACACCCCCGCGCGCAAGGCGTCCGGAAAGGCAAAGGTCGCCTGCCTGCTATCGGGCAACGGAACCACGATGTCGGCCCTGCTGTTCCAGTCCCGCCTGCCGGGCTGTCCCTACGAAATCGTCCTGGTCGCCAGCAACAATGTTGATGCGCCCGGCCTGAAGATCGCGGCGGCCGAGGGCGTTCCCACCTTTGCCCATTCGCACCGCGGCATGGACCGCCGCGAGCACGAGCAGATCATGGACGAGGCCCTGCGCCGATCCGGTGCCCGATATTTGGCCCTGTGCGGCTACATGCGGATCCTGACGGGCGAGTTCGTCTCCGGCTGGGAGGGGCGGATGGTCAACACGCATCCGTCGCTGTTGCCGAAATACAAGGGTCTCGACACCCATGCCCGTGCCATCGCGGCGGGCGACCGTCATGGCGGCTGCTCCGTTCATGTCGTCACGCCGGAACTCGATGGTGGACCGGTGCTGGGGCAGATGCCCGTTGCAATTCTTCCCTCGGACACCGCCGAAAGCCTCGCGGCTCGCGTCATTCTCGCCGAATATCAGCTCTACCCACGCATGCTTTCACGCTATGTCGGCCGCCATCGCGATCCCGACTGGCTGCTGGGGCGGGTGCGCGATCTCGCGATGGCCCTGCCCCGGGTCGAGGAACGCGAGAGCCACGGCGCCCCCGGATGGCGCATAGGCGGCTCCAGCGGCAAGTATTTCGCCCACTTCAACGACCGTCATCATGGCAGCGACAAGGTGGCGTTACTGGTGAAGACGAGCGGCCCGGACGAGCTCTCCTCCCTCGTCGAACGCGATCCCGAAACCTATTTCAAACCCGCCTATTACGGCGCGGCGGGATGGGTCGGGATAATTCTGGACCGTTCGGGCGTTGACTGGGACCATGTGGGCAATTGGATCGAAAGAAGCTGGCGGCAGGTCGCGCCGCAACGTCTGGCACAAGGCCATCCGCCGTCCCTTAACGCCATTGCCGACGAATTCTGACGCATGACGCTTCCGCCTCGCCCGCATCCAGCCGCGCGATCGCCTCGCGTGGACAAGGCGAATGACTGGCTGGAATCGCTCTGGCGCAGGGGATGGTGCGAACGGCCTTCGCTCGATCCGGACGCCCTGTGGTCAAAGGCGTTGCGCGATGCACCGGCCAGCGGCGAAGCAGCCGGTCGCAGCGCAGACGACACGGCCGATTTTCGGCTCCGCCTCGAACGTCTCGCCTGCTCGCTGACCACGGAAGCGCGGCTCAATCCGCTCGGCCGGACGATCGCCCATGGCCAGCTGACCCGCGTGATCCGGCAGCGCCTGCTGCTCGGAGCCTTGTGGGCCGATCGTCCGGAAATACTGGAGGGTCAGCTGACCGCCCCGATCATCGTCGTCGGCCAGATGCGATCGGGTACGACGCGCATTCACCGTCTGCTGGCTGCCGACCCGGCCCACGCCGCAACCCGGTTCTGCGATAGCTGGCATCCGGTTCCCGCCTGGCCGGACACGCGCCCCGCCTGGTCCGCGCTGTCGCTGCTGGTGGCCCGCTGGCTCGATCCCTGGATTGATTCGATCCACCCCTTCGGCACAACTCGGGCGGATGAGGAACTTGGCTGGCTGGCGGCAGCGCTCGATCATTGCGCCTACGAGACGCAATGGCGCGTGCCCGGGTTCACCGCTTTCAGCGAAGCGCGCGATGCGACTCCCGTCTACCGCGAATTCGAGCGTATCCTGAGGACCGACGCGCATTTCCACGGCAACAGCGACAGGCCGCGCGTGCTCAAGGTGCCGCAGTTTGCGGAAGACCTGCCCGCCTTGCTTGCCCGCTTTCCGGAATCGCGCGTCGTGCGGACCGGCCGGGATGCCGACGATACCGCAGGCAGCAGCGCATCGCTCGTCGCCAACCAGATGACGATCCAGTCCGACAACGTGGATTGCGACTGGATTGCGTCGGAGGTGCGACGCAAGATCGCCCTGCGCGAACAGCGGATGGACGACGCGCTGAACGATTTCGGCGGCCCGTTCGCCCTCGCCAACTTCCAGTCCCTCAACGAAGACTGGGAAGCGGAAATCCGCCGGATCTATACCGCTGCGAAGCTGGTCCTGACCCCGGCGGCACTTGAAGCCATGCAGGCCGAGACGGGACGATCATCCGAAGCGCCCCACCGGCAGCACGGTGCCGCTTGGCGCAAGTTCGCCGGAGCGCAGGCCTGACACGAAAAGAGCCCGATCAGTCGACCGGGCCCTCGCGATAACAGCAATACGGCCGTCGTCAGCCGACGATCTCGTCTTTGTCGAAGAAATAGGCGATCTCGGTCGCCGCGTTCTCGTCACTGTCGGAACCGTGGACCGAATTGGCTTCAATGCTTTCGGCATAGGTCTTGCGGATCGTGCCCTCTTCGGCATCGGCGGGATTGGTCGCACCCATCACGGCGCGGTTGCGCTTGACCGCATCCTCGCCTTCGAGGACTTGGACGACCACGGGGCCGCTGGTCATGAAGTCCACCAGTTCACCGAAGAAGGGCCGCTCCTTGTGGACGGCGTAGAACCCTTCTGCCTGGTCCCTGGACATCATGATGCGCTTCGATGCGACGACGCGCAGGCCAGCATCTTCCAGCATCTTGGTAACCGCGCCGGTCAGGTTGCGGCGGGTGGCATCGGGCTTGATGATCGAAAAGGTGCGGGTAACCGCCATCTGGATTGTCCTTACAGTATTTTCGGAAGGTTGCGGGATTGCGCGCGCCCCTAGCGCCCGACCGGCGTTTGGGCAAGCCTGCGCAACCTCAGGCGCCGGTCCGATAGAAGGTCAGCTGCGTTTGCGAACCGCCGCCGGCATTCACCGACTGCACGAAGAGCTCCGCCCCATCTTCGCGCCGAGCGATGAATCCGGCTCCGATATCGGCGCGGTCGCGCGATGCGATGACATACCCGGCGGCCTCGGCCTCGTCGCGGTAGTGCGCTACGATATCGGCGGGCGAGGCGGGGCTGTCGAAACCGATCATCTGTCCCGAACCCGCGTCGTCGGACATGGTCGCCGTCGCCGTTACCCTCGCGTCTTCATGGATCGAGAACCCCGTTGGCAGGTCGGGAGTCTGGCCTTCCTTCCGGTTGAGCGTCATCGTCCCGCCATTGCCGTTGGAAAACTCGGCGGTCATGCCCGCGTCAGACGCAGCGGCGTCCTGCGGCACCTGGTCCGGCTCGGACGTGCAGGCGGGCAGAGCCAGCAGCGCGGCCAGGAAAAGCGCGGCCCTTTGCATTACGAAATTCTCCTACGGTCCCTCGACCCAGCGACCGGCCTGGGTTTTCCAGAATTTGCGTTCGATGTCTTCGCGACCGGCGAGATCGCGCCAGGTCGACCGCGCGCCGTCGATCGTGGCATCGTCGAACACATACAGCACCCGCTCGAACCCGTCCCCGGGGTGGCGCCACTGGCCGTCGGCGAGAAGCAGGATGGCCGCCTTGTTGTTGGCCGCGACCTCCTGCGCCAGCAATATCGGCTGATCGGCCTCGTCCCCCGACCCGGCGATGCCGTGGGCGAGAAAGCTCTCGGGGGCACTCTCCCACAGCGCTTTCGATATCTCTTCGAGCAACGCTTCGCCCTCGGCGACGATCAGCAGGCGCTTGCCCGCCTCGCGCGACTTTCGCGCCAGCAAGGCAATCGCGGCGGCTCGGGGGTCAGTAGAAAGCCGGTAGAAATCGACGCGCATCAGGAAGGACCGCTCCTGCCGCGCCGGCAGCGTTCGGAACAATAGCGCACAGAAGGCCAATCCCGCTCCCACTTCTTCCGCCAGGCGAAAGGCAGACCGCAGCCAGCGCAGGTCTTCGTGGGCAGGTCTGCCTTCTTGCGCATCCTGCCCACGCGAACCCTACCCCTCGATGGTGTCGCGCACGAGGCGGTCGATCAGGCGGACGCCGTATCCGGTGGCACCCTTGTCCCACGTTGCGCCGGGCTTGTCCGCCCAGACCATACCGGCAACGTCGCAATGCGCCCAGTTCACGCCGTCTTCGATAAAGCGCTGAAGATACTGCGCCGCGGTGATCGAGCCGGCGAAGCGCGGACCGACGTTCTTCATGTCGGCGATCTGACTGTCGAGCAGCTTGTCGTAGGCGGGCGATAACGGCATGCGCCACAGCTTGTCGCCCGTTTCGCGGCCCGCCGCGAGCAGGCTGTCGGCCAGCGCATCGTCATTCGAGAATACGCCCGCATGCTCGGTCCCCAGCGCGACGAGCATCGCACCGGTCAGCGTGGCGAAATCGACGATGGTCTTGGGGCTGTATTCGCGCTGGACCCAGGTCAGTGCGTCGCACAACACCAGCCGACCCTCGGCATCGGTATTGATGACCTCGACCGTCTGCCCGCTCATGGTGGTGACGACGTCGCTGGGGCGCATGGCATTGCCGTCGGGCATGTTCTCGACGAGACCGCACACGCCGATCACGTTGGCCTTGGCCTTGCGACCGGCCAGCGCCAGCATCGCGCCGGCGACGGCGCCCGCGCCGCCCATGTCCCATTTCATGTCCTCCATGCCGGCGCCGGGCTTGATGGAGATGCCGCCCGAATCGAAAGTGACGCCCTTGCCCACGAAAACCGTGGGCGCATCGCCCTCGCGGCCACCCATCCATTCGATCGCGAGGAGCCTGCCTTCACGCTGCGATCCCTGGCTGACGCCGAGCAGCGCGCCCATGCCGAGGTCGCGCATTTCGGCCTCGTCGAGCACGCGGATGGTGACGCCCGTGCCGTCGAACCGCTTGCGACAGCGTTCGACGAAGCTTTCGGGGTAGATGATATTGGCCGGTTCGGAGACCAGTTCGCGGGTGAATTCCACGCCGGCGGCAACAGCTTGCGCATCCGCCCATTCGCCGTGTGTCCCATCGGGCGAGCCACGCACCATGACCGACGCAAGAGTGGGCTTCTGTTCGTCGCGGAGCCTGGTGCGGTACTGATCCCAGCGCCAGGCGCGAAGCCGCATCCCCGTCAGCACGGCGGCAGTCTCACGAGCATCGAGCCCGCTTGCACCGGCATCGAGAACCAGTTCCGTCTCTCCGCTGACGAGATATTTCGCGGTCAGCGCCGCGCCGGCGCGTTCCAGCGCCGCGATGCGCCCTTCGTCGTCCGGTTTGCCCGCCCCGGCCAGGGCCACGCGGGTCACCGCATCGCCGTTTTGCGCGAACCCGTCGAACACCTGTCCGGCCTTGCCGGTGAACCGCGATGCCTTCGCACCTTCCGCTACGGCGCGCGGCAGATCGCCGGGCACCTTGTCCTGATCGACGATACGGGCGAGCAGGCGGGGCGTGTCGGTGGCGGAATCGCGAAATTCGATCTTCATGTAAGCTCCGGGAATGACTGTGCGGGGTGCATAGATGGCGCGTGAAATCGCGCCTGCAATGTTGCGTTGCGATTACGGTCGCGCGGTGCAATAGGCAAGCCATGCCCATCGGCCAGCCCTTCGCGCCGCAAGCCGTACCCTTGCGCTTGCCGCTGGCGGGAATCGTCGCAGCGCTGCTGCTGGGCCTCCCCTGTTCGGTTCTGGCCCAGGCCGGTGCGGCCCCCGGTGTCGATACGGCACAGGACAATCCGGTCGAGGACGACATCCTCGATGCGCGGTTGCCGGATGACGGGTCCGTACCCGCCCCGCCTGTCCTTCCCCAATTCAACGCGGCGGGGGAGCGGCAAATCGCCTTCGAGGCGAACGAGCTTGAATACGATTCGACGACCGAAACCGTCACCGCGTCGGGCAACGTCTTCATTCGCTCGGGCGATCAGTCGGTGCGCGCGGACGCGGTAACCTGGAACCGCCTGACAGGAGAGATCGTCGCCACCGGCGATATCCGCTTCGTCGACGAGGACGGCAACCAGCTTTTCACCGATCGCCTCGTGCTGACGGACGAACTGGAAGCAGGGGCGATGGACAACCTGCTACTTGTCTTCCAGGAAGGCGGGCGGCTGGCGGCGGAACAGGCACGGCGCGACGAGGCGGGCGATATCGCCCTGACCCGGGCGGCCTACTCGTCTTGCGCGGTAGAGACGGGGAGCGGGTGCCCGAAACGCCCAAGCTGGCGCCTGACCGCCGAACGTGTGACTTATGATTCGGCGACGGACAAGATTCGTTTCCGCGATGCCTATCTCGAACTGTTCGGCGCCCGGGTGCTGCCGCTGCCCGGGCTGACGATCCGTGCGGGCGGCGGGGCCAATTCAGGGATCTTCATCCCCGATGTCGGCATCACGGCATCGAACGGCATCGAGATCAGCGACAGCTATTACATGCGGCTGGCCGACAATCGCGACCTGACGCTGTCGGCCTATGTCTATACCGAGGCGGCACCGATGGCCTCGGCCCAGTACCGCCATCTGACCGGCAACGGAGCCTTCCAGGTCACCGGCTACATTACCCACGGCTCGCGCATACCGCTCGGATCGCAGCGGCTCATCAGCGAGGATGGCCTTCGCGGCTACGTTTTTTCCAACGGACGCTTCCAGATCGGCGAGCACTGGACGGCGACCGGATCGCTGCGCATTGCCAGCGACCGGACCTTTCTGCGCCGCTACGACATAAGCCGCGAGGATCGCATCCGCTCGATGGTCGAACTCGAGCGGATCGATGACCGGTCCTACCTTTCCCTGTCCGGCTGGGCGACGCAGGCGCTGCTGGTCGATACGCCGCAAGGTCAGGTTCCGCTCGCGCTGCCGCTGATCGACGCGCGTTACCTGCTCGACGATCCCGTGCTGGGCGGCGACATCGAACTCCAGGCCAACACGCTGGCGGTCACCCGCGGCGACGGGCAGGACACGCAGCGCGCCTTCGCCAGGGCCCAGTGGGACTTGCGGCGAATAACGCGCTGGGGACAGGAGGTGACGTTCACCGCGCTCGCACGGGGCGACATCTATCATTCCGACGGGAACGCACTCAATCCGGTGCCGCTCTATTCCGGTCAGCCCGGCTGGCAGGGTCGCGCCGTCGCGATCGGCGCTCTCGATGTGAAGTGGCCCCTCATCGGCAGCGCGTTCGGCGGCACGCAGACGCTGACGCCGCGGGTCCAACTCGTCGCGGCACCCGATATCCGCAACCTCGCGATACCGAACGAGGATGCGCGCGCCATCGATCTGGAGGATTCCAACCTTTTCGCGCTCAACCGTTTTCCCGGTTACGACCGCGTGGAAGACGGCGTGAGGCTGACCTACGGCATCGACTGGGAAGTGAACCGGCCCGGATGGCGCGTGGAAACCACCGTGGGCCAGTCCTACCGGCTTTCCGACGAGCCGAATCTGTTTCCGGACGGAACCGGTCTCAACGAACAGTTTTCCGATTTCGTCGGCCGCACCAAGATCCGTTACCGCGACTTCATCCAGTTCACCCACCGGTTCCGTCTCGACAAGGACAGTTTCGCGGTACGGCGCAACGAGGTGGACGCCACCGTGGGGTCGGCGCGCACCTATGCCGAGATCGGCTACCTGCGCCTCAACCGCGACATCGACCCGCTGTTTCAGGATCTGCAGGACCGCGAGGAACTGCGCCTCGCCGGACGCCTCGCGTTCCAGCGATACTGGTCGGTCTTCGGTTCCGCGGTCGTCAACCTGACAGACCGGGAGGAAGATCCGACCTTCTCGGCCGACGGATTCGAACCCCTTCGCACGCGGCTGGGCGTCGCTTACGCTGACGACTGCCTCGAATTCGGCGTAACCTGGCGCCGCGACTACATTCAGCTTGCCGACGCACAGAACGGCAATTCTTTCCGCATCTATTTCCGACTGCGCAATCTCGGTTTTCGCTGATCGGTCCGGATTGCCGTTTTCTGCGCGCTTCGCTAGGGCGCGAGGCTCAGCTACCGTTAAGCCGCCGCTCGCCAAGGCGAGCCTTGCGATTTACGGGGCGCAATTCCTGCGCCGATGAAGCAGATTAGGGTGCATGACGTGAGATTTTTCGCCAAGACGACCTTGCAACTGGGGCTTGTTTCGCTCGTTTCAGGCGCGCTTTGCGCAACGCCGGTGCTGGCGCAGGCCGCCGTCAGCAGCAGCGATGCGTTCAATTTTCCCGAAGATATCTCCTTCATCGCCCGGCAGGACAACCCGAACGATCGCAGCGCGACGGCGCGGGTGAACGGGAATATCATCACCGGGACGGAGATCGACGACCGGGTCGCTCTCATCCTGTCGGCGCAGCCGGACGTGCAGCTGTCGCAGGAGGACATGCAGGGGCTGCGTTTGCAGGTTCTGCGCAATCTGATCGACGAAACCCTGCAGGTGCAGGAAGCCGCCGCGCAGGACATGCCGGTTACCGAAGAAGAGGTGAAATCGGCCTATGAGCGCTTCGCGCGCGAGGGGCGCGGGATGTCGCCCGAGGAACTCGATGCCTATCTGCGCTCGGTCGGCTCCTCGCCGAATTCGATCAAGCGCCAGATCCAGGGGGAACTGGCGTGGGACAGGCTGCTGCGCCGCAACGTCGCGCCCTTCGTGAACGTATCGGAAGGCGAGGTGACCGAATTGAAGGAGCGCCTCGAAGCATCGCGCGGGACGACGGAGTACCGGCTCGGAGAGATTTTTCTCGCGGCCACCCCCGCCAATAGCGAGCAGGTGCTGGCGAACGCGCAGCAGATCGTCCAGCAATTGCGCGAGGGCGGCAGCTTCGTCGCCTATGCGCGGCAGTATTCCCAGGCGTCGAGCGCCATCGTCGGTGGCGATCTTGGCTGGATCAGGCTGGAGCAATTGCAGAACGCGCAGCTGGAAACCGCCGCCGCGCAGATGTCGCCCGGCCAGCTGGTAGGACCGTTGCAAATCCCGGGCGGTTATTCGATCCTGCTGATGATCGACCAGCGCCAGATCGGCATGGCCGACCCGCGCGATGCCGTCCTGTCGCTGAAGCAGATTTCCATCGACTGGCCGGAAGGTCTGTCCGATGCCGAGATCGAACAGCGCGGAAACGCCTTCATGCAGGAAGTGCAGTCGTTCCAGGGTTGCGGCGACGCCGACGCGCGCGCCGCGGCGCTCGGAGCCACGACGGTCGACAATGACGAGATTGCCGTGCGCGCGCTGCCGGAGCAGTTGCAGCCGATCCTGCTCAACCTCAATGTCGGGCAGACGACGCCGCCCTTCGGTGTGCTGGAGGAGGGCATTCGGGTGCTTATGCTGTGCGGGCGGGACGATCCGGCCGAAGCTGTCGGCCCGACGACCGATCAGCTCATGGCGCAGATGGAGGACGAGCGAATCAATCGCCGCGCCCAGCGTTATCTGCGCGACCTCAGGCGCGACGCGGTAATCGAGTACAACTGAGCGGCGTGAGCGACCTTCCCCTCGCCGTATCCATCGGAGACCCGGCGGGGGTCGGCCCGGAGATCATCGCCCGCGCCTTCGCCCAGCGGTTCGAGCTGGCGTTGCCGCCGTTCGTCGTCATCGGCTCTGGTGCCGTCATTGGCGATGCCGCGGTCGCCTGCGGTATCGACCTGGCGTGGAGCGAACTGAACCATCGCGGCGTGGAAGGCATCTGGCCCGACGCCCTGCCCGTGATCGACGACGCTTTTCGCGGATACCGATACCGGCCTGGCGAACCCGACCGGGCGGGTGCGGAAATGGCACTGGTCGCACTGGAATCTGCCATCGACCGGGTAAAGGCCGGCCACACCGCCGCCGTCGTCACCGCGCCCGTCGCCAAGTCGGCCATCGCGCAGATCGCACCGGGTTTCGTCGGACAGACCGAATTTCTCGCCGCCGCCTGCGGCCTGCCGGCGGACGACGCGGTGATGATGCTCGCCGGGCCGTCGCTGCGCACTGTGCCGATGACGGTCCACTGCGCGCTCGCCGATGTGCCGGCGCGCCTCTCGTCGGAACTGATCGTCACGCGCAGCCGCATTGTCGCCCGTGCGCTCACGACCGATTTCGGTATCGCCAGGCCGCGCCTCGCGATCGCCGGGTTGAACCCCCACGCGGGCGAGGATGGGCGCATGGGATCGGAGGAAGCCACGATCATCGCGCCCGCCATTGCCCGGCTTCGTGCCGAGGGGATCGACGCCACTGGCCCTCATCCCGCCGATACGTTGTTCGCCCCGCACAAGCGCGGCAGCTACGATGTCGCCATCGCCATGTATCACGACCAGGCGCTCGTGCCGATCAAGGCGCTCGATTTCGACGAGGGGGTGAACGTCACGCTCGGTCTGCCGATCGTGCGCACCTCCCCCGACCACGGCACGGCGTTCGATATCGCCGGCAAGGGCACCGCGCGTCCCGAGGCCATGATTGCAGCGATCCGCATGGCGGCAGACATCGCGCGGCGAAGAAGCCGCTGACCGACACGGAGCCAAAGGTGAGCGATACCCTGCCCCCCTTGCGAGACGTCATCGCTGCGCATGGCCTATCCGCCTCGAAGGCGCTGGGTCAGAACTTCCTGTTCGACGAGCAGCTTCTTGCCCGGATCGCGGCCGTTCCCGGGGGCCTTGCGAACCGCGCCGTGCTCGAGATCGGTCCCGGACCTGGCGGCCTGACCCGTGCCCTGTTGCGCGCCGGTGCGCGCGTGACCGCGATCGAGCGCGACGCGCGCTGCATCCCCGCGCTCGCCGAGTTGGGCGACGCCTTTCCCGGCAGGCTGCGCGTGATCGAGGATGACGCCCTTGCCGTCGATCATGCGGCGATCATGGATGAGCCTTTCGCCGTGGTCGCCAACCTGCCCTACAATATCGGCACCGCACTGTTCATTCGCTGGATGGGGGGGGCCGAATGGCCGCCCGCCTGGACGAGCCTGACGCTGATGTTCCAGCAGGAGGTCGCCCAGCGTATCGTCGCGGCGCCCGGAACATCGGCCTACGGGCGTCTCGCCGTGCTGGCCGGGTGGCGCGCGCGTGCGAGGCTGGCGATGAAGGTCCACCGCAGCGCCTTCACCCCGCCGCCCAAGGTGATGAGCGCAATCGTGCATGTCGAGCCGGACGCCATGCCCGCCGGCCTATCCGCGCGCACGCTCGAACGCGTGACGGAGGCCGCCTTCGGCCAGCGACGCAAGATGCTGCGACAAAGCCTGAAGTCCGTGCCCGGCGCCCTGTCCGCGCTCGATCGGAGCGGGATAGACTCCACGCGGCGGGCGGAAACCCTGACGATCGACGAGTTCGTGAAGATCGCCCGGGCGATCGGCGACGGTTCTGCTACAGGATGAACAGGTCCGCGATAACGTAGGCCGCGCATCCCGCTGCCAGCGCCATCACGCAGTAGGACGCTACCGTGCGAACCAGCGTCTGCGGCGGCTGCATCTGTGCGACCGTCGTGGTCGGGCTGCGGGGCGGGGGCTTGCCCCCGAGAACGCGCGCGACATCGACCCGGTCGCGCAGGGCCACGCCGAAGAGCGGACCCTTCACCCAGCGCACGTGCCCGGCCAGGATATGACCCGAGACTTTCAGTTCCACGAATTCGCCCCGCCCGGGCGGATGCTCGAGGCGACCCATCAGGCCGCGCGAGGAAAGGTCCGCCACGGCGAACTCGCGCAGACCCCGCCCATCGCGCACGGTCGCACGCAGCATCGTGCCGGCGCGCGGGTCGTTTCGGGCATTGTCCAAGGTGTGCATGGGCCTTTCCATCCGATGCCCCGCCGCAACGTAGATGCGGGCCGCAAGCATTGTGGGACAATGCCTAGGATCGGGTTAACGGCGGGCCGTGAGCCATCCGCCCCTTGGCCCGCCGTCGGCGCTGCGTTACACGCCGGCCATGAGAGAGCTTTCCCAGACAGAGCGCGAGCTAATCGCCGACATTGATCAGCAGCGCATGCTCGCGCGTACGCAGGAATGGGCCGCCATCAATTCGGGAACAGGCAATCTCGATGGACTCGCCCGGATGGCAGACAAGCTTTCCGACGCGTTCTCGGGCCTGCCGGGCGAGGTAACGCTGTACGAGCCAGCCCGCGTCACCGCCGTGGAGGAGGACGGTTCGCATCGGGACAAGCCGCATGGCAGGCATCTGGTATGCCAGGTCCGACCGGCAGCCGAGCGCCGCTTTCTTCTCACCGGGCACATGGATACCGTGTATCCTGCCGATCATCCCTTCCAGTCGCTCGAATGGATCGACGACGAGACGCTGAACGGGCCGGGAACGGCCGACATGAAGGCCGGGATCGCCGTTATCCTGGAAGCGCTGACCGCGTTCGAGACGAGCGAAGCGGCGGCCGGTGTCGGGTACGACGTGATGATCAATTCCGACGAGGAGACGGGGTCGCTGTCCTCGGCGGCGCTCATCGCCGAACTGGCGCACGGCAAGGCGGCGGCGCTGACCTACGAGCCAACGGCCCTGCCCGACGGAACCCTCGCCCACGCGCGCGGGGGAAGCGGCAACTATACGCTGACCTTCACCGGTCGGTCCGCCCACGCCGGGCGCAATCCCGAGGACGGACGCAACGCGCTGGTCGCGGCAGCCGACTGCGCGGTGCGGCTGAAGGAATTGCAGCATTCCGACCTGCCGGTAAACCCCGCAAGGATCGAAGGCGGGGCGGCCAACAACGTCGTCCCCGACCACGCGATCCTCCGCTTCAACATTCGCCCCAGGACGGCCGCTGCGGGCGAGGAATTCGCCAGCGCGCTCAGCGCTTTGCTGCGCATGCTCGAATCCGCGCACGACGTTGCCATCGCACAGCACGGCGGCATCTCGCGCCCGCCCAAACCCGTCGATCCGAAAGCGCAGCAATTGTTCGACCTGGTGCGCGATACCGGCGCCGCGCTGGGCCAGCAGATCGGCTGGCAGGCGACCGGCGGGGTCTGCGATGGCAACAACATCGCCGCCACGGGCGTCCCCGTCGTCGATACGATGGGCGTGCGCGGGGGCAAGATCCATTCCCCCGACGAGTTCATGATCGTTCCATCGCTGACCGAACGCGCGCGGTTGAGCGCGATCGTGCTGCACCGGCTGGCGAGCGGGTCGCTGGCATGAGCTTCGTTATCCGCGCCGCCGATACAGGCGACCTGCAAGCCCTGTACGAGATGGCCAAGCTGACCGGCGGGGGTTTCACCAACCTCCCGCCCGACCGCAATTCGCTCACGGGCAAGCTGGAAGCCTCGGAAGCCGCTTTCGCGCGCGAGGGTGAGGAGATCGTCGCGGAAACGTTCGTCCTGGTTCTCCAAAATACCGAAACGCGCGACGTTCGCGGAACGTGCCAGGTCTTCACCGCCGTGGGTCATGACTGGCCGTTCTATTCCTATCGCATAACCCGCCTGACCCAGCATTCGCGCGAGCTGGAACGCACCATGAGCGCGGAGTTGCTCAGCCTCGTCAACGATCTCGGCGGATCGAGCGAGGTGGGCGGCCTGTTCCTCCATCCCGGCGAGCGCGCCGGCGGGCTGGGCCTGTTGCTGGCGCGCAGCCGCTATCTGTTCATCGCCGCGCATCGTCATCGCTTCGGCGACCGCATCCTGGCCGAACTTCGCGGTATCATAGACGAGCGCGGCGGGTCGCCGTTCTGGGATGCGATCGGCGGCAAGTTCTTCGGTATGAGTTTCCAGGAAGCGGACGAGTTCAACGCCAGCAACGGCAACCAGTTCATCGCCGACTTGATGCCCAAGCACCCCGTCTACATCGCCATGCTGGACGACGAAGCCCGAAAGGTCATCGGCCTGCCCCACCCGTCGGGACGGGCGGCGATGCGGATGCTCGAGCACGAGGGGTTTTCCTACGAGGGCTATGTCGACATCTTCGATGGTGGCCCGACGATGGTGGCGCGCACCGACGCGGTGAGATCAATCGCCGGCGCGCATTGCGGCGAAACAGTCGACTGCGGGCTGGCCAAGGGAGAGAAGGCGTTGATCGCCGCGGGCGAGATGGCGGATTTCCGGTGCTGCTACGGCGCGCGCGAACTGCGCGGCGAGGGCGTGGCGATCGACGCGCAGACGGCGGAATTGCTGCGGATCGGCGAGGGCGAAACGGTGTGGAGCATACCGCGTTGAAGCCTTTCCTATCCGCTGCGGACCGCTTGTGCCGCGCGTCTTCGCGATGCGCCGGCGAACGGATCTGACCCCTGTTCGCAATCCCCGGGAGAACGCGTGACACTCACCGAAATCAATTTCGACGGTATCGTCGGCCCCAGCCACAATTACGCCGGGCTGAGCCTCGGCAATCTGGCTGCGACGAAGAATGCCGGCGAGCGATCCTTTCCCCGTGCCGCCGCCCTGCAGGGCATCGCCAAGATGCGTGCCAATATGGCGATGGGCATGGCGCAGGGCTTCCTGCTGCCGCTTCCCCGCCCCGACGCCGCGTGGCTTGAACAGCTGGCGGTGGACGCATCCACCGATCCGGCGCTGCTCGCCGGCGCGTGGTCAGCCTCTTCCATGTGGACAGCCAATGCGGCGACGGTCAGCCCCGCCCCGGATACCACCGACGGGCGCTGCCATCTGACCGTGGCGAACCTTGTTACCATGCCGCATCGGACCCACGAATGGCCCGACACGCTGGCGCAACTGCGCGTGGCCTTCGCCGACGAGGCGCATTTCGCCGTACACGGACCGGTTCCACCGTGTTTCGGAGACGAGGGAGCGGCCAACCACATGCGTTTCGCGACCTCTCACGCGGAGCCGGGAGCGGAAGTGTTCGTCTACGGTCGGCCCGGAGGTCGATTTCCCGCCCGCCAGCACATCGAGGCCAGCCGCATCGTCGCCCGGTCGCACGGGCTCGATCCGGACCGCGCGCTCTTCATCGAGCAGAACCCGGAAGCGATCGCCGCTGGCGCCTTCCACAACGATGTCGTCGCCGTGGCGAACGAGCGGGTGCTGTTCGCGCACGAACAGGCGTTCGCCGATCCCGATCCGGCCTACGACGCCATGCGGACCGCCTGCCCGGGCTTGCAGATCGTTGAAGTGCCGGCCGACCGGATTGGCCTGGAGGACGCGATCTCCTCCTACCTGTTCAACGCTCAATTGCTGACCCCGCCTTCGGGCGAACAGACGCTCGTGGTGCCCTCCGAATGCCAGGCGAACGCAGCGGTCTGGGCCTGGTTGCAGGACATGCTGAAGGGCAACGGTCCGATCCGGCACGTGAAGGTCGTCGACGTGCGGCAGTCCATGGCCAATGGCGGCGGCCCCGCGTGCCTGAGGCTGCGCGTCGTGGCGGACCCTGCGACCGTCGATCAGCGCTTCATGCTCGACGAGGCAAAGGCCAGCGCCATCGAAGCCGTCATTGCCGAATGCTGGCCCGACCATATCGACCCCACGCAGATCGGGTCGCAGGAGCTTGCCGGAACCGTGCAGGAGGCGCGGCGCCGGCTGTTGGGTGCGCTGGACCTTTCCGAACTCGTCTGAGTTCGGGACGCAACCGTCGGGTGGCTTTACACCCGCCCCGTTCTTAACCACGCTCCTTCCCGGAACGCCGCGGCTGGCACGGCATTTGCTATGCAGCGGGTTAAGAAAGGGTCCGGATGTTTCGCAAGGTCGCACGGTTGTTCGTCATCAAGACACGGTGGGAAGCCTTCCTCATTATATACGCGCTCGCGCTGGGCGCGACGGCGCGCGGCACGGCCTACCTGCACGAATACCCCGGATGGGGCGGCTGGGCCCTGTTCCTTGCCTGCACCGGAGCGGTCTTCATGGCCGGCGCGAAGATACTCGACTGTCTGAAGTTCGAACAGGCGGAGAAGGTCGCGGCGCGCACGCGCGGCGATACCGACTGAGCCCGACCGGACCCTTGCCGCCCTTTTCCGGGCCGTGATGGAATGAGTGGGGGATTCTGTTGCTAGGCTCCCCCGGGCCCCCGGTATCCGCTTCTGTTGCCCGGTGGGTCCAACCGCGCTTTAGCTTTGTAATTCAGTCCGTTAGGACGTAAAATTACGCAGCGATGGCGAGTGCTTCGTTATCGTTGGCACTTGTGTGTTTTGAGCTTTTTACGGGGTTTCTCAACCCGGGCGAAAACAGTGCCTTTCAACACACGTCGATCCTGGTTCGGCCCCGTCAGAACTGGCGGGGAATTGCCTGTTCTGGTGGAGCCGCCGGGTACTGCCCCCGGGTCCGCTGTGCCTATTGCACACCGCAATTTATCGCCATAGCCGACCGAAGCCGGCAAGTCCGATATAGCGCGTTTACGCCGAATGTGAAGGGGCCGGATCGGCCGGAGAGCTCTTCAGTTCTGCCAGAATCTCCTTCAGCACGTCGAGCTGGGGATCGGTCGGCACTTCGTCGGACTTGGAAGAATCCTCTGTTTCCCTCTGCTTTTCCTGCATCTCGTCGAGCACGCGATTGACCAGCCTGATCAGCATGAACAGAGCTATCGCAATGATGAGGAAGTCCACCGTCTGCGTTATGAAATCGCCGTATCCGATCATCGGTACGCCTGCTTCCTTGAGTTGCGCGTAATTCTGCACGCTGCCTGCGTAATCATCGGGGATCGGCCCCAGTCGAATGAAATAGTTGGAGAAATCCACGTCGCCGAAAATCCAGCCGATAATCGGCATGATGATGCTTTCGTTGAGCGACGTCACGATCTTGCCGAAGGCCGCGCCGATGATGACTCCCACCGCCAGATCGAGCACGTTTCCGCGGGCGATGAATTTCTTGAACTCGTTGAACATTGCTCTGGCCTTTCGGTAGATTCGGACCGTCCGTGCCATCCTCGAGCGCTTACGCCTAGTCCCTGCCTTCGCTTGTTTGCGGCGAACACCGTGCTATAGGTCTAATACACGATAGACCCGGAGTTATACTGCGATGTTCAAGCCTATCTTCCGCATGGCCGCTCTTGTCCTCGGTTCCCTGGTTCTGGCTTCGTGCGGCATCAATTCGGTGCCGCAGAAGGAAGAAGCGGCGAAGGCGCAGTGGGGCAATGTCGAAAGCGCGTTGCAGCGGCGTTCGGATCTCATTCCAAATCTCGTCTCGGTGGTACAGGCCGCCGCGATATCAGAGCGCGACATTCTCACCGAAGTCACTGACGCCCGCGCGCGCGCGACTTCGATCAACATCACGACGGACGATCTTTCCAACCCGGAGGAATTCCAGCGTTTCCAGAACGCGCAGAACCAGCTTACGCAAGCCCTGGGCCAGCTCCGCACGGTGGTGGAAAACTATCCCCAGCTCGCCAGCCAACCGCGTTTCGCGGACCTGATGGTGGCCATCGACGAGGCTAACAATCTCATCAATACGGAGCGGGTGCGCTACAACGAGGCGGCGCGCGACTACAATACCGAAATCCGTACCTTTCCTTCCACGATTGGCGCGAACGTGATTCACGGGGCAGAGCCGCTGGAATATTTCGAGGCGGACGAAGCGGCGCAGGGCAATCCGCAGGTCGACATGAGCGGAATCACCGGCGATCGCAGTGGCGCTACGGGCGCGGCCAGCAACGACAACGAATCCGCGCGGGAGCCGGCCGCGGCGGCCAATTGAGGTGATACGCCTGCTCGCAGTCCTGCTAGTCGTATGGCTCTCCGCTGCAAATGCCACGGGCGCAAACGCACAGACGTACGACTTTCCCCCCAGACCGGATGGGCCGGTCTATGACGGGGCGGACATGCTTTCGGCGGCCACCGAGGTACGTCTCGATCAGCGATTGCGGGAATACAACCGGGAGACGGGCAATGCGATCATCGTCGCCACCGTGCCGGATCTGGGTGGCAGCACGATCGAGCCCTATGCGACGAACCTGTTCGAAACATGGGGCATCGGCGGAGAGCAGCGCGACACCGGTCTGCTGCTGCTGATCGCGCGAGACGAGCGCAAGATGCGGATCGAGGTCGGCTACGGTCTGCACCCCTATTTCGGCGGCATCATGGCCGGCCGCGTCATCAACGATGTCATCACGCCCCGTTTCAAGGCTGGCGATTTCGATGCGGGCGTGACGCAGGGGGTGGACGCCATACTGAGCCATCTTGCGAACAGTCCGGAGGACGCTGTCGCTATCGAAGAGGCGGCACAGGCCGCCGAACAGAACCGGCGCAGCAGCGATGGCGGCTTTCCCATCGGCACGCTGATCTGGCTGGGCTTCCTGTTCTTCTTCTTCATTCTGCCGATGCTGTCCGGCAGGGGGCGGCGGCGACGCTATCGCCGTTCGGGCGTTGGCGGGGTCGTGGGCGACATCATGCTCTGGGAAGCGGGCAAGGCAATCGCGCGCGGTGCATCGGGTCGTGGCGGCTGGGGCGGAGGCTTCGGCGGTGGCGGGGGCTTCGGCGGCGGGGGCGGAGGCGGCGGCTTCGGCGGTTTCGGAGGCGGCATGTCCGGCGGCGGCGGCGCGTCGGGGGGGTGGTGAGCATGGCGATGCTCGACGAACGCCAGCACACCATCGTATCCGACGCGGTGAAGCAGGCCGAACTGACGACGAGCGGAGAGATCGTGCCGGTGATCACGGCCGCTTCGGATGGATATTCCGACATCGCCCTTACCTGGGCGGCAGCCATCACATTTACGGTCATGAGTGCGTTTGCAGCCTTTCCGCAACCCTTCCTCGATTTCTGGGACAGCCATTTCGCCGGGTGGGGGCACGACTGGTCGACCGGCGAAACAGCCAGCATGACCATCGCGCTGGGTCTCGTCGCCTTTACCGCAAGCTGGCTGCTCCTGCTGGTGCCCGCGATCCGGTTTGCGGCCATTCCGGGTCCGGCCAAGTCGCAGCGGGTCCGAGACCACGCCGTGCGCCACTTCAAGGTCGGGGCGGAACGCCGCACGCACGGCCGCACGGGCGTGCTCCTCTATCTCTCGATGCGCGAACACCGGGCGGAGATCGTCGCTGACGAACCCATCGCTCAGATAGTACCGCCCGAGGTCTGGGGGGAAGCAATGGCCGATATGCTTCTCGAAATTCGCGAAGGCCGCACGGCCGAAGGCATCGCCGCCGGGGTACGCGACGTCGGGCAGATCCTGTCGCAGCATTTCCCCCGCGCCGAGGATGATGAAAACGAATTGCCCGATCGCTTGATCGAGTTGTGACGCTGCCCTAGCGATCCGCAATGGCCGAGACCGAACAGATCGCCTGGCGGGGCGAATGGATCGTCGCCAAGACCTGCGGCAAATGGGAATATGTCAGCCGCGCCCGCAATATCCGCGCCGCCGTCATCGTTCCGATCGACGCGGACGAGATCGTCCTCATAGAGCAGTATCGGGTACCGTTGGGCCGCCAAAGCCTCGAACTTCCGGCAGGCCTGATAGGCGACGACGACAGTGGCCCGGACGAGGATCCTCTGGCGACCGCCCGACGCGAACTCGAGGAAGAAACCGGCTACGCGGCCAGTTCCTGGCGGAATTGCGGCGAATTCGTTTCCAGTCCTGGTTTGACCAGCGAAGGGTTCACGCTTCTTCTGGCAAGCGGTCTAACACGGGTCGGCCCGGGCGGCGGCGTGGAGGGAGAAGACATTACCGTGCGCCGCGTAAAACGGGCGCACATGGGGCAGGTGGTAGCCGAAGCGCGCCAACGCGGACTGGCCATCGACGCCAAACTGCTGATGCTGCTTGGCGGCGGCTGGCTGGATGATGTTTGAAACGCGCGATGACGGATCTGCGCGTTTTCGTTACCCGGAAATGGCCTGACGAGGTCGAGGCGGCTCTCACCTCGCGCTTCGACACGGTCCTGAATGACGACGAAGGCAGCCTCGATCGATCCCTTATCGCACATGCAATGGCGCGATACGACGTGCTTTGCCCGACGGTGGGCGATACGATCGACGCCGATCTCATCAACGAGGCCGACCGCTGCCGGCTCATCGCCAATTACGGCGTGGGTTTCGATCACATCGATCTGGACGCGGCGAAGGCGAAGGGTATCGCCGTTACCAACACGCCCGGCGTCCTGACCGACGCGACCGCCGACCTCGCAATGACCCTGTTGCTGATGGCCGCGCGACGCACCGGCGAAGGTGAGCGGATGGTTCGATCCGGCGAATGGAGTGGATGGCATCCGCGCCATCTGGTCGGTAGCGCGGTCAGCGGCAAGACGCTGGGTGTCGTCGGTTTCGGACGGATCGGACAAGCCTTGGCGAAGCGCGCGCAATGCGGGTTCGGCATGACGATCCTCTACCACGCACGGCACGAGGTTGGCGGGGATATTGTGCGCGATACACGCGCCCGCTTCTGTCCGGACCTTGCAGGTCTGCTGGAACAGAGTGACTTCGTCTCGATCCATGTTCCGGGCGGAGAGGGAACAAGGCACCTGATCGACTCCGACGCGCTCGCGGCAATGAAGCCGGGCAGTTTCCTTATCAACACCGCTCGCGGTTCGGTCGTGGATCACGATGCGCTGGCGGCGGGGCTGCGTTCGGGCCATCCGGCAGGGGCGGGGCTGGATGTGTTTCCGGAAGAGCCGCTTGTGCCGCCGGCCCTGCTCGATCTCGACAACGTGGTCCTGCTGCCGCATCTGGGCAGCGCCGATGCCGAGACACGCAGGGCAATGGGCATGCGCGCGCTCAGAAACATCGAGGCGTTTGCGCGAGGGGCAGATCTGCCCGACCGCGTTGCGTGACCGATCCCGTATCCGCCCTCGTCGCCGCCGAAGGTCTGCCCGCCGACTATCACCAGACTGTCGAGAAGCACTGGCGGCCCCTGGCCGATCGAATCGCACGCACGGCGATCCCGCGCGCGTCGCTGGTCATCGGAATCTCCGGTCCGCAAGGTTCGGGCAAGACCACGGCATGCCGGTTTCTCGAATTGCTCCTGCGAGAGCGAGCACTTCGCGCCGTGACACTCTCGCTTGACGACCTGTACCTGAGCGCAGCGGAGCGCAGACGGCTTGCCGACGGGGTTCACCCGCTGTTCGCTACCCGTGGGCCGCCGGGGACGCACTCGGTCGGGATCGGGTTAGAAATCGTCGAACGAATTCGTGCCGGGCGCAGATTTGCCCTCCCCCGCTTCGACAAGGCTCTCGACGATCGATCCGACGACAGCGTGATGGTCACCCACCCCGTGGACATTCTGCTCCTGGAAGGATGGTGCGTTGGCGCGATGCCACAACGGGCGGTGGACCTGGCCCACCCCGTTAACGCGCTCGAAGCCGAATGCGACCCGGATGGTATCTGGCGTGGCCTCGTCAACCGGTTACTCGATGAGGAATACCGCCGGTTGTTCGATCAGATAGACGTCCTTGTGATGTTGCGGGTCGCGGATTTCGACCAGGTCGTTGCCAATCGTCGCCGCCAGGAAAGAAAGCTCGCGCAAAGATGTCCGGAATCGCCGAAAGTGATGGATGACGCCGGCGTCATCCGCTTCTGCGCGTATTTCGAGCGACTGACCCGCCACATGCTCGCTGAAATGCCACCGCGTGCCGACATTGTTATCGATATTGACGCAGATCACCTCGCGGTACGCTGATCCCATGCCAAAAATGCACGTCGTCGTCTGGGCAGCCGCGGTAGCCCTTTCCGGTTGCAAGGCGGAACCGGCAACACAGCGCGCTGCCGTTCAGGCGCTGATGACCTCGCGCGTTCAACCCGCCGCGCAAATCGTGTGGAGTTCGACCGGGGCCGCTAGCGAACTCGAGGGCGGCAAGGTCGTCAACCGTGAATGGCGCCCCCGTAGCGATGCCGAGTGGAACGCCGTCCGCGATGCCAGCCGCGATCTACAGGAATTGGGCGCCGTTCTGCGGCAGTCACGCTACGCCAGGAACCGTGGTCCGGACTGGTCCGAATTTGCCTTGGGATTGAGCGCTGCGGGGAAGCGGGTGGAAACATCGGTTGCCGCTCGCGACGCGGATGCCTTGTTTATGGATAGCGGGTATTCGCTGTTCGTCGCGTGCATGGAGTGTCACGAGGCCTACGCCATCGAACCGGGGGATCAGGAATAGATGCCCAGGGTAAAGCCGATGGCCCGACCGCAGAACACCACTGCGACCCAGAGGACCAGCGACAACGCCCCTGCGACTCGCGCGCGATGTGGCGGCGTCGCCCCGGCCGGTAAGGAGTGCCCCCTGCGGGTCGTTGCGAACTGAAATATCGCCATGTTCAGCCCGGCAAGTGCCAGCAAGCCCATCTTCGCGAGAAACCACGGATTCGCAACGTACAGCGAAGCGTGACTGGCAAACATCGCCAGCCCGCTAAGCGCGGCCAGTGCGAAAGCGCTCCAAGTCCACGGTAGAACATCGCCCATCAGACGTTTCACCTCGGTGGTCCGGGAAGCGAGACCCATCAACCGCAGGTCGACCACGAGAATCGTGCCGAAAACCGTCACCAGTCCCACGACGTGCATCGTCTCCACCGCCGGGAACGCCCACAGGCTTTCGGCCAGCGCAGTGGCCGGTCGCCAAGTTTCGATCGTCCGCCAGATGGTGCCGGGTTCGGGTTGCACGAGCCAGTGCGCCCTACGTCGGCGCGTAGGCGATCCATCGCCCCGCCGTCATGACGCAAATCCATAAGACGATGGCCATGATCGATACGAAGCGAAGGCCGCTGCCGGCAGTCCATCGACCGGCGTGCCCGAGCGAACGCGATAGCGAGGCTCTTTGAAGATAGAAGCTCGCCCCCAGTGCGAGCGCCAGCAGAGCCATCTTCACCCAGAAAACCGCGTTGACGAGATTGCGGACCGGCTCCGCCGCGATCATACCGACGCCGCTGAGGGCGATGACGGCGACCCCCCACCACACCCAGGGCGAGAAACGATTCGCGACCTGCCGCATGGTCAGGCCATCCCCCGAAAGTCCGTTCATCCTGAGAACCTGCATGAGCATGGCTGCAAAGGCGGTTCCGATGGCAAGCAGGTGAATGACCTGCACGGTAGGAACGACCCAGAAGTTCCCGACGAGCATCCGGCTCACGGCGCCGTCCTGCAAGGCAAAGCTGAAGTCGAGCAGGCGCGTCGTGCGCAGCCAGCTCGTCATCTCGAACAGGAAATCTTCCACTTCGCGCCCCCGCTCTCGCCTCGTTCATCGACTATCGGGCGCAGGGTTGGTAGGCGCGTCGGCATGTCCCGCGCAAGCCGCCAGTCTCAGTTCGCGATCTTTCGCCGAATAACGGCGCTGGCCGCTTTCGCCGCAAGCGCCATCGCGGGCGGCGCGCTGGCGCACCATTCCTTCGCCGCGGAGTTCGATCGCAACGCGCAAATCCGGCTCGAGGGACGCGTCACCAAATTCGAATGGGTCAATCCGCACAGCTGGATCCACGTCGCGGTACAGACCGATCATGGTATCGAGGAATGGCGGATCGAGGCAGGAACGCCCGCGGCCATGCGTCGGCGAGGGTGGGAACGCGATTCTCTTCCGCCAGGAACGCGGGTGCTCGTAAACGCCTTCAGGGCGCGCGACGGATCCCGGCGTGCATCAGCCGCGACGATCGGATTTCCGAATGGGCGACAGGTTTCTCTCGGCAATCCTACCGCCGAAGCGGTCGTCGCGGCGACGCGTCACTCGCGACTGCCCTAGCTTTTCGTCAGATACCGGCTTCGACCGCCATTCGGACCATGTCCGCGCTGTTCGACGCGCCCAGTTTTTCCATTGCGATGCCACGGTGCATCTTGACGGTCTTTTCGGACAGTCCGAGCTCGTAGGCGATCTGCTTGTTGCGCAGGCCACCAGCGACCATCTGCAGCACTTCCTTCTGCCGCGGTGAGAGATCCTTGATCTTCTGCGCCGCGCGCGCCCGGAGCGTCAGGCTCGGCGATCGCGCCTGTGGTGCCAGCTCGACCTGAGAACCGTAGAAGTATTCGAGTTCGCCGTTGTCATCCATCAACGGAGCGATGACGACGGCATTGCGGAAGGGTGTCCCATCCTTCTTGTAATTAAGTATCTCGACCATGACCGGTTTCGCCTCGCGCATACCCTGCCGCAATGCCTCGGTCAGCCAGGGTTCGGTTCCCTCGCCCGCGAGAAATCGGCAGTTGCGCCCGAGTATCTCGCCTTCGGAATAGCCGGTCAGTTCGATAAAGGCCCGGTTGCAGGCGACGATCGGATTATCGGGATGACGCGGATCGCTGATGACCGACGCGATAGGGCTGTCGGCGATAAGGCCGGCAACCTTCGGGTCCGGCAATGTCCGCGGGTTTTCGGTCACTTGCAAGGCCTAGCGCGGGGCGGCGCGAAAGCAAAGACCGCGTTCGCCCCCTACCCGGCGGCCGACCGGTGATCGAAGCTGACAATTTCGGCGACCCCCCCGGCGACGGCGATGCGAATGTCGGCCAGATCGCGTGCGTTTTGCGAATGGGATACCATGATTATCGTTCGCCGCGCCGCATCGGCTTTGAGCGAGCTGACCACGGCGCGTTCAAGCGCAGGGTCCATCGCCGAGGTCGCCTCGTCCAAAACGAGGAGATTCCCAGGACGCAGCAATGCGCGGGCGAGGCACAGACGCTGTCGTTCGCCGCCCGACAGGCGGGCACCTCCATCGAGTAGCGGCTCGTCTAGGCCTTCTGGCAAACCGTCGACGATGGCCGCGGCGTGAGATTGATCCAGCGCCTGGCGAATGACCGTGTCCGGAATTCGCGCCGCCCTGTCGAGTTGCGGCCAGAGCAGGTTCTCGCGTACCGTGCCATCGAAGAGGAACGGTTCCTGTGGAGCGAAGGCGATATGGCGCTGCCATGCCGCGCGGGTGCTTTCGCCAAGGGCAATGTCCCCGCGCATTACCCGTCCGGTCGCCGGCAGCTGGAGGCCGGCGATAAGCTCAACGAGAGTCGACTTTCCGGCACCCGAAGGTCCGCCGATATGGACGAGCGATCCGGAAGGAATGCTGATCGCTTCCGCCCTGATCAGAACCGCCCCGCCGGGAGCGACGACCTGGCAGTTTCGCAAGGTGAGCGGAGCGTCCTGCGGGAATGACGAGACTGCGGCTTTCTCGTTGTCCTGCGCCAGTTCGCGCGCAGCCAGCAGGTTCGCCTCCATCTCCCGGATCGAACTGAAGGCAGGCAGCGCGTGGGCGATTTGCTGCATTCCCCCAAAGGTCGTCACCAGGCTAGGGGATAGGCGCATCACGATCGCAGCCATGACCAGCAATTCACCGCCAGAAAGATCGAACACCGCGAACCCGAGGAGCAGGACCATCAAGGCAGCCAACGCGGCAATGAACTGGATGGCGTTGCGCAAGCGCGACTGCTGGCGCACGAAGGAAACCTGCACCTCCCGGCTTTCGGCAATTCGCGCGGCGAAACGGCGGGCGAGTTCCTCTTCCGCGCGCGCTGCCTTGGCCGCCTTCAGCCCGTCCAGAAAAAGCGTTGTCTCGTGCATGATGCCGCGATTGGCGCGCGTCAAACGGGATCCCAGAGCCCGGCTGCGGCGACTCCATACGACGGCACTGCCTAGACCGGCGAGAGTAAAGGCGACCAGCATGATACCGAGGGCCGTCGATACGACAAAGCCGGCGGCGAGACAGGCGATGCCGAGCGCGAGCGTGACCAGCCCCTTCGACAGGATGCTCATGGTCTGACCTAGTCGTCCGATGTTCGTCGTCATCTGGTTGAGCAGATCGGCTTTGCGATAACTCTTGATGACAGGCCATTGCGCGTCGGCCAGCAAAGCGAAGAAGTCGCGCCGTACATGATCGGTGAAGCCTTGCGAAACCTCCATCAGCACGACATCGCGCTTCAGCAGGACGGCGGATCTAATGGCGACCAGCAAGAGGAAGACCGCGCCCATCGCGGCGAGCTGTTCAAGGACCGTGTCTATTCCGTGCACGGTAAGCCAGGCAGTCAGGTCGGCGGTCAATCCCGTCTGCTCCCCGTCCCCTTGCGCGAACACCGTTTCCACTACCGGCAGCAGCATGACGATGCCGAACCCGTCGAGAAGAGCACCAAGGGCCACCACCGTAAGCGTGCCCGGAAGGTTCGGACCGGCAAAAGCTACGATCGCGCCAAGAAGATCGCGAAAGCCACCGATGGCTCGCGTTCCCGAAATCGGTTCAGCGGGCATCGAGGGGTATGCCGCGACGGGTAAAATCTATGAAGGCATCACGTTCGTCTTGCCCCGTTACGACCTGCTCGCCAACCATCAGCCAGGCGTGGAACAGCAGCCCCTCCCGAGAATCACCGCGCCGCGAACCGATAACGATACGCGAGGGAATGCCGCGTCTCCGCAGAAGCCATCGGGCGGACATCGCCTGAGGCAGGCAGACGGCACGGAATGGCATTCGTGCGGCGGTGCGGCGTACGATGCGACCGATGTCGCGTGCCTGTTTCGCCTGAGCGGGAGAGACAGGAGGCGCGGACACCGCAAGCGCCTGACCATCTATCGGTCCGAGCAGGCGGCTCCAGCGCCGCATGGCGACGAAACGGATGAGAAAGCGCGCCCAGGCCAGCGCGCCGACGATTTCCGCGCGGAATGCGACTTTACGAAGGGTGCGAAACGGTCTCATGCTGCTTGCAGGCGTATCAGCCTCTCCATAACTGCCGCAACGCAAAGGTGCGGCGGAGCTGACGCCAAAAGGAGGGATGGCGCGTTCCGAAGACTGGCGGATCGCGCAACAGCCCGAGGTGCCGGGCATAGCGCAGCGGTGCTGACGGTTCGCTTTCCTCGTTGAGTTGCCGAATGAACGCGGCACGGTGGGAGCGAATCGTTTTCGCATCGCATTCGTCCGGCGCGATGAGGGGTAGCCAGAGCCCGTCGGTGGCTTGCGGCCACAGTTCGCGCAGCAGATCGAAACTGGCACACAGGGCAGGAAGCCCGTCGAGTTCACGAGCGAGCGCAATTGCCTGCTTCCGGGTAGCGCAGTCCACGCCCGATGCCAGCAGCGCGAGATCGCAGAGCCATTTCATCCGCTTCCATCCGGTCGCCGTGCCGTGTGTAATCAGGTAGAGAACATAGTCCGGTCGGCGCAGCGTTTGCGACCTCTCCTCCTTGCTCGAACTCGTAGGGGGATCACGCCACCCCGGGGGGGCATCGCTCAACAGGTGCGCGTGGATCTCTATCTCCGCGCCGGACGCGGGGTCGAAGATGCTCGTCTCACGGTGGTATCGCAAAACCTGGCGCGAATGTTCGACATCGAGTGTCTCGCCGTTTCCGCCCCCTTGCGATCCGCGATAGCCGAGCTTTGCCGCGAGCGTGATCGCATCTTCGGCGCGGCCGGGCTCGATGAGCAAATCGACGTCTTTGGCATGGCGCAGCGACGCGGCCGGATAGAGGCTGTCGCCAAGGTGCCAGCCCTTGACCTCGAGCCAGCCGATGCCCGCCCTGTCGAGCGCATCGCCGAAGCGCCTTACCGCCGCCTTTTGCTGGAGGACGCGGCGCGCATTCCGCGCGGCCTGCCGCTCAAGGAACCGTGCCGCGTCCTCCTCCGCACTGATCCCGCAGGTAGCCACTGCGTGGTGCAGCAATGGGGCGACGCGGTGCCGGAAATGGGCGTAACGGGCCAGGTCGAGATCGATCGGCCCCAATGCCCCGTCTTCCGGAGCGAAACCCAGCGCGGGTGTCAGGGCCTTCGCCAATCGTCGGTTCGCGGGCGAGATTTTCAGCATCGTGAAAGCCTTAGAGCGTTTGTCGGCAACGCAGGCAATAAAACCTTGTCGCCCCGCTCGCGCACAGACTATGCGGGCGCGCAATGTCAGCCATATCCGCCATTTTTCAGCGCGATGGCGCGCCTGTCGCGAAAGACGATGTGGACCGGATGGCCGCGTCCCTGCGGATACATGCGAAGCGCAAGCTGGAAAACCGGCGGCTCGACAATTTCGGCCTTACTTGGGGCCAGGCGGCGCTTTTCACTCCGCATGACCGGTTCGATCAGCAGCCTATCATGTCGGGCAATGCAGGTTTCGTCTTTTCCGGATTCCTGACTTATCGCGGCGATCTGGAAAATGCGCTCGGGATAGAATCTCAGCGCGCGAAGACGATGTCCGACGGCGCTTTGGCACACCGCGCCTGGAACGCCTGGGGGCGCGAAGCCCTGCCCCGGCTGGAGGGCGACTGGGCCTTCATCGCCTGCGACGCCGAACGCCAGACCCTGTTCGCTGCGACCTCGCCATTGATGGCTCCCTCGCTCGTCTATCACGTCGCACCGGACAGGTTCGTCATGGCGTCCGCCCCCAAGGGTATCTTCGCCTTGCCCGACATTCCGCGCGAGGTGGACGAACAACACGTCGCCGATGCCCTGACCCTCAATCTCGAAGACGCCGAGCAGACGTTCTTCAAGGGCATCTCGCTGCTTTGCGCGGGCCACTGGATCGCCGTCTCGCGCAGTGCGGTGGAAAAGCACCGCTGGTACGAGGTCGGCGCCGTCGAACCGGTCCGCTTCGTGCGTGACGAAGAGTACGTCGAAGCCGCCGACGCGCTGACCCGCGATGCGGTAGATACCCACATGCGGGCGGTGCGAACGCCGGCCTGCACGGTCAGCGCAGGTCTCGATTCCTCGACCGTCGCGGTCTACGCGCTCGACGCCCTGCACCGCGACGTTCACGACCTGACGGACCCGCTGCTCGGTTTCACGCACGTTCCCGGCAAGGACTGGGACGGAAGGGTCTTCGGCAAGAGTCGCATCGGCGACGAATCGGGGCCGGTTAAGGCGCTGGCTGGCATGTATCCCGACTTCGAGGTCGAGTTCGTCGACAGCGAGGGTATGGCGCTCGATACCGAACTCGACAAGGTCATACGGCTTGCCGAGATGCCTTTGCCGGGGTGGAACAACCTGCACTGGAGCGTGGCGATCCGGCAGCGCGTGCTGGCTTCCGGCCGCAATGTCATGCTCGGCGGGCAAAGCGGCAACCGGACTCTCTCGTTCAGCAATCGCAGCATCTACCCGCAGCTGTTCCGCGAGGGGCGCTGGGCCGAACTGCATGCGCACCTGCGCGCGATGACCATCGGGCAGGGAATGGCCAAGCGTTACTGGCGTTACGTCTTCCAGCCGCAATTGCCGCCGTCCGCGGTGAAGGCGCTTGCACGGTTTCGCGGCGACGCGATGCACATGGGTTGGCGCGGCTTTTCGGCCATAAATCCGGACTATGCCGCACAGATGCAGGTCGACGAACGGGCCGAGGCGATGGGCCGCGACGACAGTTACGGCACGATCAGAAGCGCGCGCGAACTTCGCGACCTGATGACGATGAATGGCAACCGGGCACAGAATTCGCTCATGCGGATGGCGTTGCAGAGCGCGCACGGCCTGCATGGCCGCGATCCGTTGGGAGACCGGCGGCTGACCGAATTCTGTTATGCGATTCCAGAAGAGCAGTTCATGCGCCCCGGACAGGATCGCTGGCTGATCCGGCGGATGATGGCTGACCGGCTCCCGCGCGAGATTCTGACCGCCCCGCGCGGCCGTCAGGCGGCCGACTGGCACGCACGGTTCACCAAGGATATCGATCGCTACCGCGCGGAAATAGAACGCGCGGCCGAAGACCCCGTCATGGCCGGCCGGTTCGACATCCCCCGACTGCGCAAGCTGCTGGATACGTGGCCCGACAAGACCCCGCTGGATGCTTCGGACCATCCCGACTACGTGCTGGCAATGGTCGGGATCGGGCGGATGATCGGCATGTCGCGCTTCATCAACTGGGTCGAGGGCAAGAACTGATGAACGACACACCCTTCACCGTGACCGCCGACCTCGATCTGGGCAGCCGGGTCGCCCCCTATCTGCGCGATAGCGGCGGCGATGTAACCGTGGAGGAAGGCGAAGTGCCCGCGAGCCTCGCCGACGTTTCGAGCGAGGGCGGCGCGTACCAGGTTGCCGGGGACCGCTTCCTGCTGCGCATTCCGAACGGAGCGAGCTATCTGGTCGAGGGGGGGCGACGCATTGTCTATGCGCGCGGCGGCGCTTCGGACAGGGACGTAGCCCTTTTCCTGCTCGGCACCGCCTGGGGCGCGTTGTGCTACCAGCGTGGTCTCATCCCGCTTCACGCGAGCGGTGTCATCCACGAAGGCAGGGTGCACGCCTTCACCGGTATTTCCGGGGCCGGCAAGTCAACGCTGGCGGCGGCGCTGTCGGACAGGGGCCTGTCCTATTTCACCGACGACGTGCTCATCATCGACCCCGAATTGATCGGCCCGCACGAAGCGGTCTGCTTCGCCGGTCAGAAGGACATGAAGCTGTGGGAAGATGCGCTGGAACTGACCGGTTCGGTGCGGCTTGGCGCAGTGCGCGACCAACCCGACTTCCGCAAATTCTTCGCCGCTCCGCGCACCCCGATCGAAAACTCCAGCGGCCACCTGTCAAGCCTGACGCTGTTGCGCAACACCAACACCCGTCGGGGCAGGGAACCCATCGAGATCGCGCCCGTCACCGGCGCGGTCGCATTGAAGAGTCTTCGCGACAGCGTTTACCGCGTTCGTCTCGCGAGTGCGATCATGGGAACGCGGAAACTCTACACCGTGCTCGCGCGCCTGATCGCCGCGGTTCACGTGCAGACTTTCGACCGGCCCATGCAAAGAGACGTCTTTCCTCGCAGCACGCAGGCCCTGCATGACTGGATCGTCAGCTTCGAGACCCGGACGCAGCGCGGTGGCGGGGCGGGTTGAAATGGGGGTCGAAGGCGACGGAGCGGACAACGAATACCGGATTTCCTGGCTCGCCTCGTTTCCGAAATCGGGAAACACCTGGACCCGCATACTCCTCACGAACCTGATGGCGACCGAACCGTTGGACGAGGAAACCTTTGCCGCCCTGCCGGGATCGATATCGTCGAACCGACCGGGCTTCGATGCCCTGACGGGGCTTCCCTCCTCTGACCTGACCGACGACGAGATCGACCTGGCCCGCCCGGGGCTCTATCGCCAGTTGGCGGCGGAAGCGGACCGGCATCTGTTCGTCAAGGTTCACGACGGCTATCACGATTGCGGCGACGGCCGACCGCTGTTCCCAGCCGAGGTCAGCAAGGGCGCGGTCTATCTCGTCCGCCACCCCTACGACGTGGCGGTTTCCTATGCGAGCCATCAGGGACATGGCGATTTCGACAGGGCAGTGAAGCAGATCAACAACCCCGATCATATCATGGCGGGCGGGGCCAAGTCGCAACTGCGGCAGCGCACGCTGGGGTGGAAAGGCCACTACCGAAGCTGGACGTCGCAGCATGCCATCCCCGTCCTCGTGGTGCGCTACGAGGACATGCTGACAGATACCCGAAAGGCACTCGCGAGCATCGCCGACTTCCTCGACCTGGAAGAGAAGAACGATCCGCAGCGAATTGCCGCCGCCGTGGAGCGCTCATCCTTCGAGATACTGCGCACGCGAGAGGATCGCGTAGGCTTCAGCGAACGTCCCGAGAAGGCCCGACGGTTCTTCAGGAGCGGGCGCGCCGGCGACGGGCTGGCGATGTTGAGTGAACGCCAGCGAAACGCAATCTGGGACGTCAATGGCGACGTCATGGAAGAACTCGGTTACGACCGGTAGAACGAACGAACGACGCAGGGAGCTTCAACTTGGATTTGCGCAACGACAGCACGATCAGGAAAACCGACAATTTCGTGGAAACCGTCGTCGACGACGAGCTTGTTCTCCTGCACATCGTCAACGGCAAGTTCTACAGCCTGAAGGAAACCGGACGCCGCGCCTGGGAATTGCTGGACGATGTCGACCGGTTCGACCGATTGGTCGCGGCAATGCAGGACGAATACGATGTCGCGGAAGCAACCTGCCGGGAACAGCTCGAACATTTGTTGGGCGACTTGCACGAGCGAACACTCGTAAGCGTGAAATAGTGCCAAATTAGTGACAGGCGGTCCGCCATTGGAACAATGGCCGGAACGAAAAGCTGATCTGCCCTTTACGTAGGCGATCGAGTGCTTTAGCTCCTCGTAGGGCGAATCAACGAAACACGGCGTAACAAGGATTTAACGACCATGGCCAATATGAAGACCAACTCCGAAAAGCGCGAATGGACCGCTCCCGTCGTACTCGACGTGAAGGGTGGCATGGGTAACGTCGAGTTCGATTACGAGCCGGGCTCGGATGGATCCGTAAGCATGGGTGGGTCCGCTACGTCCTGATTTGTCGGTCGCCCTTGGCGCGGCGATCTATCTTAGGGTTTTCGAACTGCCGGGCCGACTTCGTCGGGCCGGCAGTTTTCGTATGGCCTGCCGATATGCCACCTCGGTAGCGATCGGTGAAAGGATGCCTGTTCCACATAGCGAGACAACCTCGTGGTAGCGATACCATAAGTGTCCGGCGCGCGACCGCTGCTGGAACGCCGCTTCGCACATTCCGTCTTCTGCAAACGCGCATATCCGCCACCGACTATCCTTTTCTCTCTGGACATCAGCCGCCGCGCCGGTAATGATAACGCTCACATAAGAACGAGCCGGCATATCATGCCGAGACTACGGGGAGGACGTTTTATGCACACACCGCGCGCCAGCCTGTCTGCGATTGCCGCCGGTATACTCGCGACTTCAGCTCTCGCAGGGTGCGCGACGGTTCGCGATTCCGCGCAAGTCTCCAGCGAAAGCGGCGCCGGCGTAGCGCATCCGGAAATCTGGCCGGCCTACGATTATCCCGTGCCCGTCAATCCGGAACACGAGGCCCGCATCGCCAACCTGCTGGCACGCATGACGCTGCCCGAGAAAATCGGCCAGCTGGTGCAGGCCGACCTGTGCTGCGTGACGCCGGAGGATGTCAGAACCTACAATCTCGGATCGATCCTGGTGGGTGGCAACAGCGGCCCATATGGCAACGATCTGGCTCCCGCTCCCGAATGGCTGCGCGCTGCAGACGAGTTCTACGCCAGTTCGGTCGACACCAGCGACGGCGGGGTCGGCATCCCGGTAGTGTGGGGAACCGATGCCGTTCACGGCCACTCCAATATCATCGGCGCGACGCTCTTTCCGCATAATATCGGCCTAGGGGCGATGCGCGATCCCGACCTTGTCGAGCGAATCGGGCAGGTAACCGCCGCCGAAATACGCGTCACCGGACAGGAATGGACCTTTGCGCCGACCGTCGCCGTGCCGCAGGATTATCGCTGGGGCCGCGCCTACGAAGGCTATTCGTCCAATCCCGACCTCGTCGCATCCTATGTCGGCGCAATGGTGCGCGGCCTGCAGGGTCCGCCGAGCAACGACGATCTGCTCTCCGGTCCTTACGTCATCGCTTCGACCAAGCATTTTCTAGCCGACGGCGGCACGGACAATGGCGTTGACCAGGGCAACAGTTCCATCAGTGAAAGCGAACTTCGCGACATCCACGGTGCGCCCTACGGTCCGGCGATCGCGGAAGGCGTTGCCACCGTCATGGTCAGCTTTTCGAGCTGGCAGGGCCGCAAGATGACCGGCAATCGCAGCCTCGTCACCGGCGTCCTGAAGGACCGCATGGACTTCGGCGGCTTCGTGGTGTCCGACTGGAACGCGCATGGACAGGTAGAGGGATGCACCAACGAATCCTGTCCTCAGGCGCTGATGGCCGGAATCGACATGTACATGGCGCCTGACAGCTGGCGTCCGATCTACGACGATCTGCTCGCCCGGGCCGAGGCCGGCACCATTCCCATGTCCCGTATAGACGAAGCCGTGGCGCGTATTCTGCGCGTGAAGATGCGTCTCGGCTTGTTCGAGGCGGGCGCTCCGTCGACCCGGCCTCTGTCCGGCGAATTCGACACGCTGGGTTCACCCGAACACCGCGCCGTCGCGCGAGAGGCGGTGCGCAAGTCTCTTGTCCTGCTCAAGAACCAGAATGTCCTCCCGCTCGCGCCCGGTGGCCGGTTGCTGGTCGCGGGAGAGGGCGCGGACGACCTCGCCCGCCAATCCGGCGGCTGGACGCTGTCATGGCAGGGGACAGGTATCGATAATTCGAACTTCCCGGGCGCGACCTCGATCTATGCCGGCCTTCGGCTGGCGGTCGAGGCCGGAGGCGGCAGCGTGCAGCTTTCGCCCGATGGCAGCTTTACCCAGCGCCCCGATGCCGCCGTGGTTGTCTTCGGCGAGAAACCCTATGCCGAGTTCCAGGGCGACCGGGAAACGCTGGCGCTCGATGCCGACCTGACCGGCCCCTACGCCACGATGGCACGCCTCCGGGCGCAGGGCATTCCGGTCGTGGCACTGATGATCACCGGCAGGCCGCTCTACGTGAACCCCGCGCTCAACGCATCCGACGCCTTCGTCGTAGCATGGCTGCCCGGTAGCGAAGGGGAAGGTATTGCCGACGTGCTAGTCGGCGACGGGGAGGGCAATCCCCGTTTCGACTTTACCGGCAAGCTACCGGCAGACTGGCCGCGCACGCCGGACATGGACGACGGAGCGTTGTTCGAATTCGGCTACGGCCTTACCTACGGTTCCCCTGCCGCGGCGTGGACGCCCCTGGCCGAGGTCGATACCGCCGCCGCCGCCGACACGCGGACCTGGTTCGCCGCCGGACGTCCGGCGGCAAGCTGGTCCCTGCTGGTCGAGGGGAACGAGGGCGACGCCCAGACCCGGGTGACCACCGTGCCGGCGGAGGCGCTATCAGGCCGCGTGCGCGTGAGCGCGGCGGATTTCCAGGTGCAGGAAGGCGCGCGGCGCTTCACGATACAGGACGGGACGGCATCGGTCGTCCTGCGCAATTTCGAGCCGGTCGATCTCGACCGCGAAACCAATGCGGACGTACTGATGCTGGTCACGCTCAACACGATGGACGCGCCCGACAGCGCCATGCTGGGCGCGGCGGGCGAGACGACGAGCGGCATGGTCAGCTTCGCGATGCCGCGAACGGACGGTTTCGTGCGGTATGGCATCCCCCTCAGGTGCCTGCGCTCGAAGGGAGCGGACATGACTGATCTCAACCAGCCCTTCGTGCTGCAGACCACGGGCACCACCGACTTCGCCATCGGCGAGGTGCGGCTGGGCACCGATGCGGAAGTGGTGCTTCCCTGCGACTAAGGTTTTGCCGGACGGAGCGCGCATGACGCCAGTCGGGGAAATTTCTCCTCCCGACCTCGCGACGTTCGAGGCGGAGATCCGGCCGCACTACCGCCCTGTCGTGTTGCGGGGGATCGCGGCGGACTGGCCGATCGTGCAGGCGGGGCGCGAAAGCGCGGATGCGGCGCTCGCGTATCTCGAACGCCTCGATAGCGGCGCGCCGACCGAGATCATGATGGCCCCGCCGCGCGAACGCGGTCGCTTCTTCTACGCCCCCGACATGCGGGGCTTCAACTTCCAGAAGCAGCACGGAACCTTGTCCCAGCTCGCCGGGCACCTGCGGCAGATAGCCGCGGAACCCGAACCCATCGCGATCTATGCCGGCGCGACGGAAGCAGCAACGCATCTGCCCGGTTTCGAGGCAGTGCATCCCTTTCCCCTGCTCGACCGGGCGACGCAGCCGACCACGCGGGTCTGGCTGGGCAACGCGACCCAGGTGGCGACGCATTTCGATCTGTCGGACAATTTCGCGGTCGTGGCGCTGGGCAGGCGTCGTTTCACGCTTTTCCCTCCGGAGCAGACGAAAAACCTCTATGTCGGGCCGCTCAACGTCACGCTGGCGGGACAACCGGTCAGCATGGTCGATCCGCTCGCCCCCGATACCGACCGTTACCCGCGGTTTGAAGAAGCCCAGGCGAGCGCGCAATTCGCCGAGCTCGAACCAGGTGACGCGATCTACATTCCTACCTTGTGGTGGCATCATGTCGCCGCGACCGATCCGATCGGCATCCTCGTGAATTACTGGCACAACGATGCCGTGCGCGGCGGCGGTTTCCTGGCGATGGTACACGCCATGCTGACGATCCGCGATCAGCCTGCGCCGCAGCGCGAAGCATGGCGCGCATGGTTCGATCATATGGTGTTCGGCGAGGACGCACAGGCTGCCGCCGATCACCTGCCACTGCCCGCGCGTGGTGTGAACGGACCGCCTTCGCCGCAACGAGACGAACAGATCAGGCAGTTCCTGGTGCAGGTTCTGTCGAGCAAATGAGGAGAAAGATCATGTCGAAATTCCCGCACCTTGCCGCGTTCGCTGCGCTGATACTTACCGGCTGCGCCGCGCAGACGCCGCCCTCCGCGAATTCGGCAACGCAGGTGACGGAGCGGTCCCTGCCGGTTGGCACCTGCATCAATATCGGCAACACGCTGGAGCTTTCCGCCGATGCGCCGCCCCCGCCCGCGCCGCTGTCGGAAACCGACTTCCGGCACATCAAAGAGGCCGGTTTCACGACGATACGCCTGCCGGTTCGCTGGGACGACAAATCATCCCCCACTGCTCTCTACACCATTGACGCCGCCTGGATGGACAAGGTTCAGCAAGCCGTCGACTGGGCGCTCGCAAACGACCTCAACGTCATCCTCAACAGCCACCACTTCAACCCGATCCACGAAGATCCGGCCGGGGTTGCGCCGTGGCATGGCGGGGTCTGGCGACAGATCGCGCAGCGCTTTGCCGACTATCCTGAAGACCGGCTCTGGTTCGAGCTGGAAAACGAGCCGCACAACAAGTTCGACGACAGCAATCTGTTGGCCACGCTGGCGCCGGCGCTGGCGGCGGTGCGCGCTACGAACCCGACCCGGCCGGTTATCATCGGCGGCGAGGAGTGGAGCGGCGTCGATTCGCTCGCCACGCTGCGCCTGCCCGACGACCCCAACGTCTATCCGACGTTCCATTATTACGCCCCGTTCGAATTCACTCATCAGGGCGCAAGCTGGGTCGAGCCGTCGCCACCGCCGCCCGGTCGCAGCTTCGGTAGCGCCGAGGACATGGCTCAGTTGCAGGCGGACGTCGCCAAGGTGGAAGCTTATGCCGAACGGACCGGCAAGCTGCCCTTCATGGGTGAAACCGGCGCCTATGACCGGCACATACCGACCGCCGAACGCGCAGCGTATCACCGCGCGGTGCGCGAGGCCTTCGAGGGAACGGGGGTCGGCATCTGTACCTGGGCCTATGCCAATACCTTCCCCTTCTACGACCGCGAACAGGGTGAGTGGCTACCTGGCATGCTGGCGGCAATGGGCCTGCCCGAAGACTAGTCCGCCGCGCCCCAGCCGTAGGGGCCGGCAACCACGCCTGCGAACAGGTCCGAATGGGCCGAAGCCATGTGTTCGATATTGATGGCGTGGGCGAGTGTCCTCCACCCGCCTTCGCCAACGCGCCAGTCGATGTCGGCCACCCCGTCGCGGATGGTCAGTCGCAGGTCAACCGGCGTATTCCCTCCCGCGAACGGCGAGGAGGCTATCAGGACGCCCTCTTCTGGATCGCTGGCCAGATCGTGCCGCCGCACGACGATCTGCGTTTCTCCATCGAGCATCTCGATGCCGGCGAGGAGGAAATTCTCTTCGTTGGCCATGGCGAGAAGGCCAGCCCCCTCCCCCTTGCCCGAAGGGGCGAAGGTCAGGCGCGTGGTCCACCTCGCCGCAGGGTGGCGCATCCGTCGCCCGAGAAAATGCGGTTTACCCGGCCCGCTTGCCGCGTCGGCGCCCGGCACCAGCAACAGCGCATTCGCACTGCGGTCCAGTGCATACCACTGCACGGGGGCGGGATTGCGAACCTCCAGCCAGTCCTGCGCCAGTTTGCCGTTCGAAAAATCGTCCGTAATGCGCGACCAGTCCGTCCCTGCGCCCTCCGGCAAATCCGGTCTTGTGGAGATAAGTGGGACCGGCTCTCCTGGAGCGAGGACGCGGGGCCAGCCATCGGTCCATTCGACCGGGAGGAGCCAGCTTTCGCGGCCAAGAAGGGTCGACATGCCGGTGAACGGCCGCATGGCGAGGAAGGTCGCCCACCAGCTTCCGTCGTCCAGCCGAACCATGTCGGCATGACCTGTCGCTTCCACCCGATCGGCCCGGTCGGCAGGCAGGTCGCGCTGTGTCAGCGTCGGGTTGACCGGCCCGGGTTCGTAAGGTCCGGTGACGCTGCGGCTGCGGTAGATCGTCTGCGAATGCTGATCCATCGTGCCGCCTTCGGCGACGCTGAGATAATACCAGCCACCCATGCGATAGATATGTGGTCCTTCAGCCCAGACAGGCTGCGTGGACAGATCGGTGCCGCCATTCACGAGCAGCGTACGCTCGCCGGTGACTTCACCGCTCGCCAGGTCGATCGGCTGTATCCAGATGGCGCGATGCCCCTCGTAAAGCGGATCGCCGGGAGGGGCATCGTTGTTAATCACCCAGGCCTGTCCGTCCTCGTCGACGAACAGCGACGGATCGATACCCCCGATGTCCACCCATATCGGATCGGACCACGGTCCAGCCGGATCGCGCGCGGTAACGAAGAAATTTCCGCCGCACCGAACGCATGTATTGAAGATGACGAAAAGACCATTCCGATAATCGATGGCGGGCGCATAGAGGCCGTCCGCGACCAGTCTGCTATGCCCGAGATCGACCATCCCGGGCCGGTCGATGGCGTGGCCGATCAGTTTCCAGTTTACGAGGTCGGTGCTGTGGAAGATTGGCAAGCCGGGAAACCATCCGAATGTCGATGTGACGAGGTAGAAGTCCTTCCCCACCCGCACGATGGAGGGATCAGGATAAAAGCCGGGCAGAACGGGATTGCGGAACATGCCCTCCGGCGGCGGCGGTGTGTCCAGCGCGGTGTAATGGAATCGCTCGAACCGCGCCGTGGGGCCGGCCTGAACGGGCGTGGATACCGCTGAGGCCGACAGACATGCGGAAGCTCCCAATACCATGGCGCGCCACCGTGCGTCGAAGTGCTTCATACCTCTCGCTTTCGCCTTGCGAATGTTCGCTTGCGTTCATATGGTAGCGCTATCAAGGGAGAGGGCAACAACGCTCGCAATGTCAACTGACCTGATTTCCATCCTGCCGGCCGATGCCGGTGAGGGCACATTCATCGGCCGCGCGCAATCGCCCGACGGACCATGCGTCATAGCCCTACGCGGTGGGCGCCTGTTCGATCTGACCCGACAGGTTGCCACGGTGTCGGGCGCCATTGCGCGTCGCCAGTTCGCAGGCGGGGCGGAGATTGGCGCGCTGGCCGACGGTCTGCCCGCCGGATGGTCGCTGCTTTCCCCCATCGATCTGCAATGCATAAAGGCCAGCGGCGTTACCTTCGCCCTGTCCGCGATCGAGCGCGTCATCGAGGAGCGGGCGCGCGGCGATGCGTCCCGGGCTATGGAAATCCGGGACGAACTCGAAAGCACGGTCGGGTCCGGGATCCGTTCGGTCGTGCCCGGTTCGGACGAAGCGATGCAGTTGAAGCAGGCGCTGATCGACAAGGGCATGTGGTCCCAATATCTGGAGGTCGCCATCGGCCCCGATGCGGAAATCTTCTCAAAATCCCCCGTGCTTTCTTCGGTCGGCCACGATGCGCCTATCGGGGTGAGGTCCGACTCCAGCTGGAACAACCCGGAACCCGAAGTCGTGCTCGTATGCGACGCGAAAGGCGCGATACTGGGTGCGACTTTGGGCAACGACGTCAATCTGCGCGATTTCGAAGGACGCTCGGCCCTGCTTTTGTCCAAGGCGAAGGACAATACGGCAAGCTGCGCGATCGGACCGTTCATCCGTCTGTTCGACGACCATTTCACGCTCGACGACGTGCGCGGTGCCGATGTCGAACTGACGATAGAAGGACCGGAAGGCTACCGGCTCGAAGGCCGCAACGAGATGGCGCAGATCAGCCGCGATCCGGCGGATCTGGTAAGCCAGTGCCTGTCCGAACATCATTATCCCGATGGGTTCGTGCTGTTCTGTGGCACGCTGTTCGCTCCGACCCAGGATCGGGACGAGCCGGGCGCCGGCTTCACCCACAAGATGGGCGACAGCGTGACTATCCGTTCCGAACGGATCGGCACCCTTCGCAACACCGTCACGACCTCGCGCGATGCCCCGTCCTGGACGTGCGGCATCGGCGAATTCGTCCGCAACCTCACACAGCGCGGACTGGTGGACAGGATATAAACGGCCGGACGAAGGTATCGGCACCTTACTTACGGGGAGAGTGATCCGCATGGCGGAAGCGAATTTGGGTATTGCCGGCAAGGCTGCGATCTATCCCAGTCTGCGCGACAAGAGGGTTATCGTCAGCGGCGGCGGGTCCGGCATCGGCGCCGGCCTTGTGGAGGGATTTGCGAGGCAGGGGGCGAAGGTCGCCTTTGTCGATGTGGCCGAGGACGCGAGCCGCGGGGTTTGTCAGGCGCTGGCGGAAGCCGATCACGCGCCGATCTTCCGCCCCTGCGACATAACCGATACCGAAGCCTACACCTCGACCATCCTCGATCTTGTCGGGGAAATGGGCGGTTGCGATGTGCTTTTGAACAATGCCGCGAACGACGACCGGCACAAGATTGCCGACGTCACCAGCGCCTATTGGGACGACCGCATGGCGGTGAACCTCAAGCACCAGTTCTTCGCCGCTCAAACCGTGGTGCCGGCGATGAAGAAGGCCGGCGGTGGCTCGATCGTCAATCTGGGCTCGATCAGCTGGCATCTGGGCCTGGAAGACCTGACGATCTACCAGACCGCCAAGGCAGCCATTGAAGGACTGACCCGCAGCTTGGCGCGCGAACTGGGCCGGGCGAACATTCGGGTGAACACGATCGTGCCGGGCAACGTGAAGACCCCACGGCAGGAAAAGTGGTACACGCCCGAAGGCGAGGCGGAGATTGTCGCTGCGCAATGCCTGGACGGGCGCATCCACCCGGTCGACATTGCCGCCATGGCGCTGTTCCTCGCCAGCGACGATGCGCGCTACTGCACGGCTCACAATTACTGGGTCGACGCCGGATGGAGATAGAACTGCCCGTTCGCCAGCTGCTCGATACGAAGGCGCTGCTGGGTGAAGGGGCGGTGTGGGATCATGCGCGCAAGATCGTCTGGTTCGTCGACATCAAGCGGCGGCACCTATGGCATTACGACCCGGACACGGGCAGCAATGCGCACGTCGAAGCGCCCGACCAGATCGGCTGGGCCTTGCCGGCGAACGGGGGCGCGCTGCTTTGCGGACTGAAGGACGGTCTGCACGTCTTCGATCCCCGAACGCGGGATTTCGACAAGCTTGCCGACATACCGGGGGAAAGCCCGGCCAATCGCCTCAACGACGCCTGCACCGATCCGTGGGGCCGAGTGTGGTTCGGCACGATGCACGACGAAGAAGAGCTGTCATCGGGACGGTTCTACGTTTTCGATCGGGGGGAGATCAGGCCCGCTGGTCCATCCGGCATCACGATCACAAACGGTCCGGCCGTGAACCGCGACGGCTCCCTCATCTATTTCACCGACACCCTGGGAAGGACGATTTACGTCGCCGACCTTACGGCGGATGGGGTTGGCGAGCCGCGCCTCCTTGTCGATACCTCCCGCGACTTCCCCGGTGCCTACCCGGATGGCCCGGTAGTGGACGCCGAGGGGTACATCTGGACCGCGCTTTACCTTGGGGGGCGCGTGGCGCGCTATTCCCCCGAAGGAACGCTGGCGGCGACGGTCGCGATACCGGCCCGGGACGTGACCAAGCTGGCGTTCGGCGGAACCGATCTTTCCACTGCCTTCGTGACCAGCGCAACCAAGAATATGGAGCCCGATGACATGACACGCTTTCCACAGGCCGGTAGCCTGTTCGCTTTCGACGCTCCCGCCCCGGGTTTCGTCCAGCCGCTGGTTGAACTGGCATGAGGCTCGCGTTTGCTCTTGTCGGATTCCTGGCTCTCGGTGGCACGGCGCAGGCAACCCCGGTGCTGGATGCAGGCTATGGCGACCGAATGGTGCTACAGCGCGATCTGCCGATCGAGGTTGCGGGCAATGCCGAACCGGGGTCTCGCGTCGAAGGGACGCTGGGCGACGACACCGCGAATGCGCAGGCCGGGCCCGACGGTCGCTTTCGCCTGACCTTTTCCTCGCACGATGCGGCGAGCGAGCCCATGACGCTTACCGTGTCGGATCCGACCGGAACTGCCCGGCTGTCCGGTGTTCTGGTCGGTGATGTCTATCTGTGCTCGGGGCAGTCCAACATGGAACTGCCGGTGGTGCGCGCGCTGAATGTCAGCAACGAGCTGCGCATGGCCGGCGACGAGGGCCTTCGCCTGCTTCAGGTGCCCAAGGTTACCGCTTCCACACCTGTTCACGCATTCGGGGAAGCAGCGCACTGGCAAGCTGCGAGCGGCGATACTGCCGCCGATTTCTCCGCAGCCTGTTTTTATATGGGCAAGCAATTGCGCGCCGATCATCCCGACGTTCCGGTCGGCCTCATCCATTCCAGCTGGGGTGGCAGCGCGGCCAATGCATGGCTTTCGCCCGAAGGGGTTCGTATCCTCTACGGAGAGCAGCCTCTCGCCCGGCTTCGGCAATACGATCAGGATCCACTCGCGGCAGCGCGCTCCTTCGCGCCCGAATGGTATGACTGGTATCGCGGTGTATCGGGAGGCAGCGAGCCGTGGAAGGACAGCGCGCAGCTCGACTGGCGACCGATCCCGAAGTTCTCGTTCTGGAACGAATGGACTGGCACCGGCCTCGACACCAACCCCAACGGGCTGGTGTGGTTGCGCCAGACCTTTACGCTGACGCCCGAACAAGCGGCTTCGGCGGGTAGCATTTCCATCGGTGCCATCGACGATCTGGACATGACCTTCGTCAACGGGGCGCCCGTCGGCTATACCTTCGGCTGGGGAACCGAGCGAACCTATCGTGTGCCGGCCGCCGATCTCAAGGCTGGCAAGAACGAAGTCCTGATCGCCGCCTGGAATGCCTGGGACACCGGCGGCTTCTACGCCGGACCAGACCGACTGTTCTTTTCGCCAGGCGATGGCGGCGATGCCGTTCCGCTGGGCGCGGACTGGGACTACGCCGTGATGCGCACGGACGAAGCACCGCCCCGTGCGCCGTGGGATGCCCTGGTTGGCACGGGAGTCATGCACAATGCCATGATCGCACCGATCGGACCGATGCGGGTCAAGGGAGTCGCCTGGTATCAGGGGGAGGCCGATGTCGGCCAACCCGGATACGCCGACCGTCTGCGCGAACTTTTCGCCGGATGGCGACGGCAGTTCGGTGATCAGGCGCGAATGATGGTCGTGCAACTGGCCGGATGGGGCACGCCGCAGGCCGAACCCGTTGCCTCCGGCTGGGCCGAGCTGCGGCAGCAACAGCTCGACGCCGTTGTCGCCGACGACAACGCGGCGCTGGTCGCCGCGACCGACCTGGGAGAGCCGACCGATATTCACCCCGCCAACAAGAATGTGCTTGGCAAGCGACTGGCCATGGCCGCCGAGGGCGAACCCATGCCCATGCCTGACAGCGCGGTTCTGACGGGCGACACCATTCGCCTCCGGTTGAGCGGCGTCGAGGGTGGATTGCGTGCCATCGGAGGTCCGTACGGTCTGGGCGTCGAACTGTGCGGGGAGATGCAAGAGAGTTGCCGCTTCGTACTGCCCGCCTTGCAGGGGGACACGATGCTGATCCGTACCGACCAGGGCGGACCGGTGGCGCGGGTGCGCCACGCTTGGTCCGACGCTCCGCTCATCAATCTCTACGACGAGCGTGGCCTGCCGGTGCCCGGCTTCGAACTGCCCGTAGCGCAACCGTGAAGTTCGACAGGCGCGGGCTACTCGCATCGGCAGCCGCGATTTCGCTGGCCGGCTGCACCACCTTGTCACCGTCGTCCCTATCACGGTCCCCGCGTCGCGCTATCGTCGTTCGGAGCGGCGCAGGGTTCTCGCGGGGCGGATTGGCCTACCGGATCGTGGGCGCGAACATGTGGTATGCCGCCTGGCTCGCCGCCGATGCGCCGTTCGGGGACCGCGACCGGCTTCGACGCGAACTGGATCGGCTCCGCAGTCTCGGGATCAACAACCTGAGGATCATGGCATCGGCCGAGGAAGGCCCGCTCACGAACTCGATCAAACCCGGCTTCACCCGGCCGGACGGTTCGCCGAATCCCGCGCTGTTCGAAGGGCTGGACCGGGCGATGGCCGAGATCGGCAGCCGCGGCATGACCGCGGTGCTGGTCCTTTCCAACTTCTGGGAATGGTCGGGTGGCCTGCAGACGCTGCTCTGGCGCGCAACGGGCGAGTACATGGACATGGGCGATCCCGCGCACCCCTGGCCCGCATTCGCCGACGCGACGGCACGTTTCTATGCCAACCCCCAAGCGCGCGAACTCTACGCCGCCCATCTGGACCGCATCGTGTCGCGCACCAACTCGATTACCGGGCGTCCATATGCCGAGGATCCCGCCATATTCAGCTGGCAGCTGGCCAACGAACCGCGCCCCGGCGGAAGCGATGCGGCTATCGCCGCGAACGTCGCCGATTATCGCGACTGGATCGAAAGCAGCGCCAGTCATATCCGCGAGCTCGACCCGCACCATCTCGTGTCACTGGGGCAGGAGGGAACGCAGGCGACGAACGGTAGCGAGGACATCGTGCTTACCGCCCACCGTCAGATGGACTATCTCACCGCGCATATCTGGCCGCTCAACTGGGGCTGGGTGGATGGCGACGACCTGTCGGGCACCTGGTCGGAAGGCAGCGGGCTGACCCACGAATACATCGCCGCGCACGAACGCCTTGCCGGGCAGCTCGGAAAGCCGCTGGTGATCGAGGAGTTCGGCTTCCCCCGCGATGGCGAATCCTACGATCCCGCCGCCGGCACCACGTTCCGACAACGCTTCTACGCCACGATCTACGATGCGGTCGAACGATCGGTGCGTTCCGGCGGGCCGCTTGTCGGCAGTAATTTCTGGGCTTGGAACGGTGAGGCCCGTGCGCAGCATGGCGATTACCGCTTCGTCGATGGCGACCGCGCCTACATGGGCGATCCCCCGCACGAGCCCCAGGGCTGGTACGGAAACTTCGACAGCGACGCCGACATGCTGGCGCTAATCCGGCAACACGCTGAAGCGGTGCTCCCCCGAACCGGTCCGACATGATCGAACTGCGCGCCGGCAAATGGCGAGCGGTGCTTCGTCCGCAGCTCGGTGGTTCTCTTGTTTCGCTGACCTGCGGCGACCTGCCTGTTTTGCGCGAAACGACCCTTGAGTGCGATGACGTTCTTCAATCGGCCTGCTTTCCGCTCGTCCCCTTTTGCAACCGCGTAGCCGAGGGACAGTTCGATTTCGGCGGGAGCACGGTGCGGTTGGAACCCAACCTGCCGCCCCAGCGCCATCCGCTGCATGGCTTCGGCTGGCGACGCGAATGGCGAACGGTTCGCTCGGATCGCCACAGCGCCCTTATGGAAGATGAATACGCGGCGGGCGAATGGCCCTGGCCCTACCGCGCGCATCAGCACGTCGCGCTGGACGAGGACGGGTGCACCATTCGCCTGCTGGCGGAAAACAGGTCGGATCGGACCGCCCCGATGGGGCTGGGCCTGCATCCCTATTTTCGCCGCGGCGCAGAGACCGTCGTGGCTTTCGAAGCGCGGGGCATGATGGGAATTGACGAGGAGTTTCTCCCCGACGGATCGGTGGAGGATGCAAGCCACGTGGCTGACTTTACCGCCGGCGCGGCGCTACCCGAACGCCTGGTCGACAACTGCTTCGTCGACTGGACTGGCACGGCCACGATAAGCGACCGGCTAGGAGCGATTCGGCTCAGGGCGTTCGGTGCGCCCCATTGCCACGTCTTCTCGCCGACGGAAGAGCCGACATTGTGCATCGAGCCGATCAGCCACACGCCGGACGCCCTCAATCGCGCACCGGGGGAAATGATCTCCCTCCCCTCATGCGCGGCAGCGGCAATCGCGCTGAGGATCGAGGCCGACGGCCCGCTCTAGTGGTTGTGTCGCGGCAACTTCCGGCTGGTCCCGCGGTATTTCAGTGCGAAGTCCATCACGCCGCCCTCGCCCAGTTGGCCGGTCTTTTCGCGGAAAAGTTCTTCCCAAGGCGTATTGCTTTCGGGGATCGGCGGCGCCGGGTCTTCGGCCAGGCGCCGTGCGATCTCCTCGTCGTCGACCAGCGCGTTGCACGTCGCTTCGTTCAGGTCGACGCGTATCGTGTCGCCGGTGCGCAGCCATGACAACCCGCCGCCCGCCGCGCTTTCGGGAGAAACGTTGAGGATGGAGGGGCTGTCGCTGGTGCCCGACTGCCGGCCGTCCCCCAGCGTCGGTAGCCATTGCGACCCGCGCCGGATCAAGGCGTCGGGCGGCTGCATGTTGACTACCTCGGCGCTGCCCGGCCAGCCGATGACGCCCGAACCGCGAATTACCAGGATGCAATCCTCATCTATATCGAGCGAGGGATCGTTGATGCGGCGGTGGTAGTCGTCCGACCCGTCGAACACGATGGCACGTGCTTCGAATATGCCTTCCCGGCCGGGACGGGAGAGGTAGCGGTCACGAAATTCGTCGGAGATGACCGAGGTCTTGAGGATGCCGAAATCGAACAGGTTTCCGGACAGGACGAGGAAGCCGGCCTTCTCCATCAGCGGATTGTCAAAGCGGCGAATCATCTCGCGATCGTGACTTTCCCGGCCGCACAGGTTTTCCGCCATTGTTGCACCGGTGCAGGTGGCGACGTCACCGTGGAGCCTGCCCGCCTGCAGCAATTCCCACAACGCCGCCGGCACGCCCCCCGCCCGGTGGAACCGTTCACCCAGATATTCGCCCGCCGGCTGCATGTTGACGAGCAACGGCAAATCGTAGCCGTGGGCCTGCCAGTCTTCCGGATTCAGGGCAACGCCAGCATGAGCCGCCATCGCCTGGATATGAGGCTGTGCATTGGACGATCCGCCGACCACGCTGACGAGTGCGATGGCATTGAGAAAAGCCTCTCGCGTCAGGATGTCGGAAGGTTTGAGATCCTCGCGCACCATCTCCACGATACGTTGGCCGGTGCGATAGGCGTATTGTCCCCGCTCGCGATAGGGGGCGGGTACCGCCGCGCAGCCTGTCAGGCTGAGGCCGAGCGCCTCGGCGACGGCGTTCATGGTGCTCGCCGTTCCCATCGAATTGCAATGTCCGGCCGATGGCGCGCTGTCGGTGGCGCGGTCGAGGAACTCCTCTTCGCTGATCTCGCCCGCCGCCAGTTTCCGGCGGCTGCGCCAGATCACCGTGCCGCTGCCGACCAGTTCGCCCTCGTGCCAGCCGTCCAGCATTGGCCCACCCGACAGGACGATGGCGGGAATGTCGACCGTGCTTGCCGCCATGATCTGGCTCGGTGTGGTCTTGTCGCATCCCGTGGTCAGCACGACGCCGTCGATCGGATACCCGTTCAGCAGTTCGACGAGCCCGAGATAAAGCAGGTTGCGGTCGAGTGCGGCAGTCGGACGGCGGCAATTCTCGAAGATCGGATGGACGGGAAATTCCATCGGGATGCCGCCGGCGTCGCGAATACCGTCGCGCACGCGCCTGGCCAACTCGATATGTATGCGATTGCAGGGCGATATGTCGCTGCCGGACTGCGCAATACCGATAATCGGTCGTCCGCTGCGCAGTTCTTCCGGCGTGATGCCGTAATTCATGAACCGCTCCAGATAGAGCGCGGTCATGTCCATGCGTTCGTGATTGTCGAACCAGTCGCGGCTGCGCAGTCGGCGGGCGGGCTTTTCTGTCTCGTCAGTCATGCAGTCAGGCATTTCTCGCTTGAGCTCGTGGCGCACCGTTCGCCGCCAGGGTGTCCGCTGATGTCCGCGCGAGACTGGGACCGGCGTCCGATTCCCGGCGGATCAACTTGGTCGGCATCACCTTGATCTCCGGCCTGACCTTCTCTCCCGATCGCCGCGCCTTCATGATGCGGGCGACGGCCTGCACCGCCCACGCCGTCATCTCACGGATCGGCTGCCTGACGGTAGTGAGTTCGGGCCAGATGGTACTGGCCATCGCCGTGTCGTCGAACCCGCAGACGGTGATGTCGTTGGGGACGTCAAGATGGTTGCGATGCGCCACCGCGACGCTGGCGGCGGCCATGTCGTCGTTCGAAGCGAAGATCGCAGTCGGCCTGTCCGGCAGTGCAAGCAGTTTCTGCGTGGCGGCCATTCCGCTGCGATAAGTGAAGCGACCCTGGACGATCAGGTCGTCATCCGCTTCCAACCCGGCGTCGGCCATCGCCGCACGATAGCCGTCTAGACGCCGGCCGCTTGCCACCTGCTCCGGATTGCCGATGATGAAGCCGATGCGCGTATGCCCGAGTCCGATGATATGACGCGTCATGTCGTAAGCGGCCTGGAAGTCGTCGATCGTAACCGCGCCGCTCGATCCGGTGGCCTTGCCGGGTCCCACCTCGATGGCAATCGCGTCAAGTTCGGTCACGAGATCGAGCACCCGCTGATCGTCGCACAGGGGGGGCGGAAGGATGAATCCACGAATACCGCCGTCGACCAGCCGACGAACAAGTGGCAGTGCGTCTGCCGGATTTTCGCACGCTTCGACAACGACGTGCAGGTCGCTGCGACCCGCTTCCTCTAGCGCCCCCATGAGAAATTCGCTGAGATAGGAGGCCGAAGGGTTGTCGAACATCACCGCCACGCGCACCTGCTCCGCGCCCGCCAGGCTGCGGGCGGCGCGGTTGGGCGAATAGTTGAGCTTGGCGATCGCCGCCTGGACAACCTCGCGCGTTTCTTCGCGAACATTGCCTTCCCCGTTCACTACGCGGCTCACGGTCATTGGCGAACACCGCGCCTCCCGTGCAACGTCACCGATGGTAGGCGCGGAATTACCGCGCCGCGACCCGCGACGCGTGCGCGAGGACGTTTCCTTCGAGTTGCCGTCAGCGTTCATCGTGTCGGCCATAGCGCCGGTTTCCGGATGGCAGCAAGTACGCGTGACATGTCCTTCGATTTCGCCCACTTCCGGGACGACGGTACCGGCAGTCTCCCCCTCCACGGTGAACCGCCTCAAGCTGGTTGACAAGCATGTGGGCCACCATCATGGTAGCGCTACCACAGGAGCCGGGGCAGTCAAGTACGCTGCGCCCGTTCGGGAGAGGATATTCGATGAACACCATGTTGCGCGCCGCGCTTGCGGCGAGTGTGGGCCTGATGGCGCTGACCGGTCCGATCACCCCGGTCGCGATGGCGCAGGACGCCGCGATGACCGACGAAGTTGCACGGCCCATGGCCGACGCGCCCTACTGGAACGCGAGCCTTCCGACCGAACAGCGCGTCGCCGATCTCCTCGCCCGCATGACGATGGAGGAAAAGCTCGCCCAGATGATCAGCACCTGGACCAACAAGGCAGCAATCCAGGACGAGGCGAATTTCTTCGATCCCGCAAAGGCGAGCGAGCTCTACCCCGATGGCATCGGGTTCTTCACCCGTCCATCGGACCAGGCAGGGCCGGGATCGCCGCGGGCCACTCCTCCGCGTTCGATCCAAGAATCGATCCGTTACGTGAACGCGCTGCAGCGCTGGGCACGCGAAAACACTCGGCTCGGCATTCCTGTTCTGACGCACGAGGAATCGCTGCACGGGCTTGCCGCGCAGGACGCGACCAGTTTTCCGCAGTCCATCGCCCTCGCATCCAGCTGGAACCCCGATCTTGTTCGCGAGGTCAACGACTACATCGCATCCGAGGTCCGCGCGCGCGGGGTATACCAGGTTCTGTCCCCCGTGGTCGACGTCGCCCGCGACCCCCGCTGGGGCCGGATCGAGGAGACGTTCGGGGAAGATCCCTACCTCGTGGGCGAGATGGGCGTTGCTGCTGTCGAAGGTTTGCAGGGCGTAGGAACCGACCCGGTGCTCGGCGAAGGGCAGGTTCTCGCCACGCTCAAGCACATGACCGGTCACGGCCAGCCCGAGAGCGGAACGAATATCGGGCCTGCGCAAATCTCCGAACGAACGTTGCGCGAAATGTTCTTCCCCCCGTTCAAGCAGGTGGTGGACCGCACCGCGATCCGTAACGTGATGGCGAGCTATAATGAGATCGACGGCATTCCCAGCCACTCCAATCGCTGGCTGCTGCACGACGTGTTGCGCGGCGAATGGAATTACCAGGGCGCAGTCGTTTCCGATTACTTTGCCATCGAGGAAATGGTCTCCCGCCACCACGTCGCCGAGGATGTCGCCGGTGCCGCCCTGCTGGCGCTTCGGGCCGGGGTGGACGTCGATTTCCCGGACGGCGCTGCCTATTCCCACCTGGACGAACTGCTGGCCGACGGTCGCATAACGCCCGAACAGATCGACGATGCGGTGCGGCACATCCTGACGATGAAGTTCAATGCCGGGCTGTTCGAGATGCCCTTCGTCACCGACACCGGGCCTGCCATGCGTTCGAATACCGAACAGGGCATCGCTCTCGCGCGGCGGGCGGCGGAACAATCGCTCGTCCTGTTGAAGAACGACGGCGTGTTGCCGCTGGCCATGCCGGAGGGCGCAGGGCGTCCGACTATCGCCGTCATCGGTCCGAATGCCGACGTCGCTCGGCTCGGCGGCTATTACGGGATACCGCGCAACACCGTGACCCCGCTGGACGGCATCCGCGCTCTCGTGGGCGACCGCGCCGAGATCGTACATGCGCCAGGCGTCGCCATTACCGTTGATGACGATTGGTGGGAAGACGAGGTGCAGCTCGCCGATCCGGAAGAAAACGCCCGGATGATCGCGGCCGCGGTCGAGTCCGCGCGCGATGCCGACACGATCATCCTGTTCATCGGCGATACCGAACAGACCAGTCGCGAAGGTTGGGCAGATGAGCATCTGGGCGACCGGACGAGCCTCGATCTCGTCGGACAGCAGAACGACCTGTTCGACGCGTTGCGGGCGCTGGGCAAACCCATTGTCACCGTCCTCGTCAACGGACGACCGCCCAGCTACCCTAACGTAGCCGAAAATTCGAACGCTGTCCTGGAAACTTGGTACGCCGGCGAGCAGCAGGGCAATGCGATTGCCGATGCCCTGTTCGGTCGCGTCAATCCGGGTGGCAAACTGCCCGTTACCGTGCCGCGCAATGTCGGGCAGCTTCCGCTGCTCTACAACCACAAACCCAGCGCCCAGCGCGGCTACCTCTTCGACACCACCGATCCGCTCTATCCGTTCGGTTACGGACTGTCCTACACGCAGTTCGCTTTCGGTACGCCCACGCTGTCATCCGATACCATTGCCGGTGGTCAGGGCGTGACCGTGCGCGTGCCCGTCACCAATAGCGGCGATCTGGCCGGTGACGAGGTCGTGCAGGTCTATCTGCGCGATGACGTGAGTTCGGTGACCAGGCCGGTCCAGGAGCTCGCGGGCTTCGCACGGGTGACGTTGCAACCGGGAGAAACGCGCGCGGTGGATATTCCGATCCGTGCCGACGCGTTCCGCTTCTGGAATCGCGACATGGAATTCGTGACCGAACCGGGCACTTTCACACTGATGGTTGGTCCCAACTCGGCCGACGTGACCGAGGTCACGCTGACCATGACGGACTAGCCGCAAACAGGATACCCACATGACAGACAGTTTCCGTATGAACCGCCGCGGTGCGCTTGCCGGGTTGGCGGCCCTGCCCCTGGCGGCATGCGCGGGCGACACAAGCTGGGCCGGATCGTCATCCGGTCCGGGCGCCGCGGTCGCCGACAATGTTCCGACGCCAAGCCTGGACGCGCTGGCGCGGCGTCGGGGCCGGCGCTTCGGCAGTGCAATTGCCGCAACACCGGGCAACGTGGATGCCGGATCGATTCAGAACCCGCGCTATTCGGCGCTGATCAAGGCCGAATGCGGCCTGGTCGTGCCCGAAAACGAACTCAAGTGGCAGGCGACTCGCCCCGACGCGGCGACTTACGATTTCGCGCGGATGGATGCCGTGGCCGCCTGGGCGCGGGCCAACGAGATGGAACTGCGCGGCCACACCTTGTTGTGGCATCGTCCGGAATGGTTCCCTGCCTGGCTCAACGCCTATGACTTCGGAGCGCATCCGGCGACGGAGGCGGAACGCCTGATCAGCGAACACATCCGCACCGTGGCGCGCCGCTACGGCGACCAGATCAAGAGCTGGGACGTCGTCAACGAAGCCATCGATCACGATGCGCGCGCTACCATGGAAACCAGCCTGAGCCGTGCGATGGGAACGCCGGAATCGGTCATCGACCTTGCCTTTCGAACTGCACGTGATGCGATGCCGGACGCGCAACTGGTCTATAACGACTACATGAGTTGGGAACCGCAGCACCAGAACCATTGCGCCGACGTCCTGCGCTTGCTCGAGGGCATGGTTTCACGGGGGGTGCCTGTCGATGCGCTCGGAATTCAGTCGCACATCGAGATGTTCGAGATCGATCCCGCAACCGGGGTCGGTCCGTATGCCGAAAGGCAGTGGCGCGCATTCCTGGACGAGGTGACGGGGATGGGTCTGCGACTTCTCATCACCGAGTTCGATGTCAAGGATTCCGCCCTGCCCGCCCCCATTGCGCAGCGCGACGCCAAGGTTGCCGACTATACCCGCCGCTATTTCGACCTGATGCTCGAATATGACGACGACCTGGACGACATCCTCGCCTGGGGCATGGTGGACCGGTTCAACTGGCTTCAGGATTTCGAGAAGGCAGCGCGGCCCGATGGACTCGAAATTCGTGGGGCGCCATACGACAACGACTATCGTCCGAAGCCCATGCGCGACGCCATTGCCGCGGCGCTGGCGGCCGCTTGAGGCGATCAAGGGGCTGAGCCGTTCCAGGTTTCCCCCGGAACGGCACGAGAACCGCCGGACCCTCGCCCCGGGTCCGGCGGTTTTTCTGTGCCCTCGAGGTTCGCGAGGCATCTTTCTCAAAAAAAGAGGGCCGCCGGACCAGATCGGTCCGGCGGCCCGCTCATATCCAGGCCCAATGGGAGAGCGGCCTAGAAATTGCCCCGCAGGATGAATGAGAAGCGGCGGTCGTTCATGAAATACGAGCGCGGCGCCAGGTCATCCGGATTGCCGGTGTAGGCCTGGGTCGTCTCGGTCACTTCGTTAAGCAGGTTCACGCCCTGCACACCGACCCGCAGGTTTTCATTGATGTTGAAGAAGATCGATGCGTCCAGCTGCCCCGTCGGCTCGTTGAAGATCGAGTAGTAGGGGAAGATGACGTCGCTCGCCGTCAACAGGAAGCGAGAGCGCCAGTTATATGCGGCACGAACGGACAGCGGCCCCTTCTCGTAGAAACCGGCCACGTTGAAATTGTGCTTCGACAATTGCTCCAGAGGCAGGTTTCCAGGCGTGACGGTCGACGGTGTGACCGTCGTCCCGCCATTGAGGAAGGTGTTGGGAAGCCCCGAACTCTCGATATAGGTGTAGTTCGCAGAGCCGCCCAGACCGTCCAGCGGTGCGGGCAGGAAATCGAAGGTCTGCTGATAGGCGACCTCGAAGCCCTTGATCTTGCCGCTGCCATCGTAGTTTGCCGGACCGCGAACCGTTATGTCGCGGCTGTCGCCGGCGCTGTTGACGATCTGCTCCGTCCGGGTCTCGTTGTAGAAGAAGTTCTTGATATCCTTGTAGAAGGCATTGAACGTCAACGACCCGACCCGGGCGAAATACCACTCGAGGCTTGCATCGAACTGCCAGGCCGTTGCCGGAAGCAGCGTGGGATCGCCCGCCTGCCCCGTGAAATTGCCCGTCACGTCGATCGCCGGCGTGAAGTAGTTGCGGATGTAGCTGTTTTCCGGCCGCGTCAGAACCTTCGAAACCGCGAAGCGCGCAATCAGATCGTTGGTGATCCCGAGTTTCAGGTTAAAGCTCGGCAGGAAGTAGTCGTAGCTGTTGTCGACCGTTTCGGTGATGAGGCTGCCATCGACGAAATTCTGCAAGGCGACATACGCATCACGGCCGATAGTACAGATCCCGCCGGGACGCGCCGTTCCGCCACCCAGTTCGGCCGGCACCGCGCGTTCGGCACAGCGTGTGTCGAAGTCCTGCGCGATATTGAGGCCAGCCTGCGTGCCCGGACCGACCGCGCCTGTCGAGGACAGGTCGGTCTTGACCCAGCGAACGCCGATATTGCCGGACAGTCGCATGTCGTTGAAGACGTTGTCACTGCCGAAGCTGAGCATCGCATAGGCCGCGTAGTCCTGGCTCGAGACATCCTGGATATCGGGCGCCGTGTACCGTGTGCCGTCGATCGTCCCGTCGCGCTGCGCGAGCGGGATGAAGGTCGGAGATGCACCGTACTGACGCGCAATGTCCTGAACGCCGGCAACAAAATCGAGCGCCCCCTGATAATCGGCCGCCGGTTCGCCGCTGTAATAGTAGGCTCCGATCGGACCGGGCGTCTGTCCCCGGAAGAAGTTCGGGAAGCCGTAGAACTCGCTGGCACTGGCATCGGTATCGGCAAAGTTGATCGGTCGGCTACCGGACCACACCTCGCTCAGCATGCCCCAGTTATACGTGGTGTAGCGGACCGTCTGATCGCGTTCCTCGTAACGTGCGCCGACCTTGACGCGGCGGATGAACGCATCGTCACCGAACTCGTATTCCAGATCGCCGGCGAAGGCATACTGATCGCCCTCGCTGTCCTCCGAGTGATCCATCGCCGCACGCCAAAACTGGAAGCGCGGATCGGTAAAATATCCGAAATCGGTTGCATTCGCCAAAGCGGGCGAAGGCTGTGACCAGTCGTAACCGAGAAACTGCGGCTTGTGCGGACGCACGACGGGCAGGTCGCCGGAAATGTCCAGCTCGGAATCCGCGAAATTCGATCCGAAGATCGAGAAGTCGAGGTTCTGGCGCCGGGAAGTGGCGTATTGCGCGTCCAGCTCCACCCGCAGGCGGTCGCTGAACTCGTGCTGCAGGTTGATGCTGTAATCCTCGTTGGTCGTCTCGTCGGCGACCCCGCGGCGAGCCAGCGAATACTGCGAACCGCCGATCGGCACGTAGGGCGAACCCTGGCCGGGAGACGGATCGTAATTGTCTACCTGGCCGCGCCAGCCGTTGCTGGCATCGACGATATAACCCGACTGGAACAGGTTGTCCTCGTTATAGACGAAGTCCTGGAAGCCGCCGACCGGGCACTGCGCGCGCGGCGGGGTCTCGTCGTCGGGATTGATCGTCCCCTGATCGTCGATCTGGTTCGGGCCGTTGGCGTTCTGCTGACAGCCCAGCGGATAGGTCGAATACTCCGTGAGGTCGGGTGCGGCCTCGTAGGTATATTCACCCCAGTCGTTGGTCGTGTGCGAGCGGATGAACTCCGCCGTCACGCTGGTCCGCCGGTCGGTCGTTTCGTACTGCGCCGACAGAGCGATACCGTCGCGCTTGCGATCGAAGTTCTGGGTGCGGAACTGGCCGCCGACCGGCGCGACGCGGTAATCCGCATAATCGGCGAAACCGTCGGCGCCCGGGCTGCCGAAATTGCCGCAGGCGGCGTTGGGCGGCGGCAGCGTCATGGTGTCGGTCTGCGCAGGCAGGGGGTTGCGACAGATGAAGGTGTTGCCGGTGTTGGCAGCACGCACCAGCTGACCGTCGCGCGTCTGGTAGTTGGCGATCTGCAGGCCGTCTGCCCGGCTCTTGATCTGCGAGTAGGACGCGCTCGCCAGGATACCGAAGGTGCCGATGCCGGTATCCCAGGTGTTGCTGATGAGACCGGATACGTTCGGCGTCCACTCCTCGGAGAAGTCGCCGTAGTTCAGTTCTGCGCTGAAACCGACATGGAAACCGTAACGATCGAACGGTTTGCGCGTGATGAGATTGACCGTGCCGGCCAGACCACCCTCGATCTGTTCGGCGGTCGAGTTCTTGGCGATGATGACCGAACCGAGCAGTTCAGACGGCACATCGGCAAAGTTCAGTGCCTGCCCGTTCACGCCCGCGACGAACGCGGTGCGGCCGTTGAATTCCGACCGGACAAAGTTGAGGCCGCGAACGGTAACACCCGAACCCTCGACCGAGAAGTGATCGGGATCGTTCGATCCGGCGAAGCGGTTGATCGCGATGCCCGGGACACGCTGCAGCGCCTCGGTCACGGAGCGATCGGGCAGAGCGCCGATATCTTCGGCGGTGATGGCGTCCACGACGGTATCGGCGTCGCGCTTGATGTTCTGCGCATTGGCCAACGACTGCCGGATGCCAGACACGATGATGACATTGCTGTCGGCCGTATCGCCGACCTGCTCGCCCGCCTCTTCCGTCTCGGTGGTAACGGGGTTGTCCTGCGCGTAGACCGCCTGGCCCGCCAGCAGGCTGCCCAGAACAGCCAGCGAGGAACCCGCGCGCAGATATTTACGGAACGTCATTTCGATAGCGGCGTGGTCGCCGTCACGATGAGTAATCGCCTTGGTCAAGAGACCTCTCCTCCCCATGTTAGCGCTACCATAATTTGGCACGGCGCTTGAAACGTTGAACGGTGGTGTCCTACTGGCGCGAACATTCCTTGGCAAGCGGTGCTTTGAAAGTTTAGGAAAGGTGCGGCATTTATGTCGCGGCGTGTCCGGGAGGGGTAGCAAGGCCGGGAATGACGAACAGCGAGGGTATCGTTAACATCAACGCCGTGGACCGCGTGGTCATCGTGGGCGGCGGAACCGCGGGCTGGATGGCCGCCGCGGCCCTGTCGCGCTATTTCGACAACGGACGGCGCAAGATCGTGCTCGTCGAATCGGATGCCATCGGCACGGTCGGGGTCGGAGAAGCGACCATACCGCCGATCGCCAGCTTCAACGCCATGCTCGACATCAACGAGAATGATTTCCTTCGCGCCACGCGCGGCACGTTCAAACTGGGCATCGAATTCGTGAACTGGGGGCGGTTGGGCGACCGTTATTTCCATCCCTTCGGCACCTATGGCCAGGATCTGCACGGAATTAAGTTCCACCAGCTGTTCCTGCGCGAGGCGGCGCGCGGCGGACCCCGCTCCATAGCCGACTTCTCCATGAGCACGGCCGCCGCCGCGGCCGGTCGTTTCGGACGGCCCGCGCCCGGCGCGCAATCGCTCGTGTCACAGATCGCCTACGCCTTTCATTTCGATGCCGGCCTGTACGCATCGTTCCTGCGCAAGATGGCGGAGAAACAGGGAACCCGCCGCCGTGAAGGGCGCATCGTTCGCGTCCACCGCAACGCAGAGAACGGCGATGTGACCGGTGTGGAACTGGACGGCGGCGAGGTCGTGAAGGGCGACCTATTCCTAGACTGTTCAGGCTTTCGCGGCCTGCTGATCGAAGAGGCGCTCGAAACCGGGTACGAGGAATGGAGCCGGTGGCTGCCGATGGACCGGGCCCTGGCGATGCCTACGGCGAACACCCGAAGCCCCCCGCCCTTTACCCGCGCCACCGCGCATGGCGCCGGCTGGCAATGGCGCATTCCGCTTCAGCATCGCACCGGCAACGGCCATGTGTTCTGCAGTGCCTACACCAACGCCGACGATGCCGAGACCACTTTGCGCGATCATGCGGAGGGCGAACCGCTAGCCGATCCGCGGTTGCTGCGATTCGTGACGGGAATGCGCAGGAAGGCGTGGAACCACAACGTCGTTTCGCTTGGCCTTTCCGCTGGATTTATCGAGCCGCTCGAATCGACCAGCATTCACCTCATCCAGAACGGCATCGCCCGCCTGTTCGCACTGTTCCCAGAGCGGGAGATCAGCCCGCTCGAACGAGACGAGTACAATCGCGGCATGCGTGAGCTGTACGAGGATGTGCGCGACTTCATCATCCTTCACTACAAGGCGACGCAAAGGAACGACACGCCGTTCTGGCGCTACGTTCGCGAAATGGACGTGCCGGAAAGCCTGACGCGCAAGATGGCGCTCTGGCGGCTTCACGGTCGTATCTTCCGCGAGAATGCGGAGCTTTTCTCAGAGCCCAGCTGGATCGCGGTGATGCTCGGGCAGAATGTCTGGCCCGACCGCTACGATCCCATAGCCGACACGCTGGACGAGCACCGCGTCGCATCGGCGATGGCGCAAATGCGTGAGGCCTATCATCGCACGGCGCAGGGATTGCCGACGCAGGAGGAGTTCCTGCGGCAGGCCGGCGCCTGGCACGAGGAGGGTCCGACGGGCGCGCCACCTTCGCCGGCTCCGTTTGCCTCGTTCCACGCTACGGGAGGGTTCCGATGAACGGGGATCCCATCAGCCGCATCGTGATCGTGGGGGGCGGCACCGCCGGGTGGATGGCCGCCGCGGCGATCTCTCGCATCATGGGCGAGCTTCCCGATCTAACGATCACGCTGATCGAGAGCGACGCGATCGGTACAGTCGGGGTCGGCGAGGCGACGATCCCCCAACTGATCGGCTTCAACAAGTTGCTGGGCGTGGACGAACGCGAGTTCGTGCGCGAGACCCACGCTACCTACAAGCTGGGTATCGAATTCGTCGACTGGCTGCGGCTCGGTCACAGCTACGTCCACCCCTTCGGCAGCTACGGCATCGACATGAAGGGGATCGAGTTTCACCAGTTCTGGCTCCGCGGACGCGCGCTGGGCGAGGCAGCGGAACTGGACGACTATTCCATAGCCGTCGCAGCAGCAAAGGCGGGGAAATTCTTGTGGCCTCGACCCGATCAGCCCAATTCGCCGCTCGCCCGCCTGTCCTACGCCTTCCAGTTCGACGCCGGTCTGTACGCCCGATACCTGCGGCGCCGCGCCGAAGCGCAGGGCGTGAAACGGATCGAAGGGCGCGTGACCGATGTGTCGCAAGACGGGGAAACCGGTCACGTGGACGCGGTCACCTTGGAAAGCGGCGAACGGGTGGAGGGCGAGCTGTTCATCGACTGCTCTGGCTTTCGCGCCCTGCTCATCGGACAGACGCTTGGCGTTCCGTTTACCGACTGGACGGACTGGCTGCCATGCGACCGGGCGGTAGCGGTGCCCTGCACGCTCGCAGGCGCGAACGAACCGCTCACCCGCTCGACGGCGCGTCCTGCGGGCTGGCAATGGCGCATTCCGTTGCAGCATCGGATCGGCAACGGGCACGTCTATTCCTCAACCCACATGAGCGAGGACGAGGCAACCGCCATCCTGCTCGCCAATCTTGACGGGCGCCCGCTCGCCGAGCCTCGGCACTTGCGGTTTACAGGCGGTCTGAGGCAGCGGGCGTGGGAGAAGAACGTCGTCGCGCTGGGGCTGGCGGGGGGCTTCCTCGAGCCGCTCGAATCCACCGCGATCCAGTTGGTGCAGGCCGGCATCGCCCGGTTGATGAGCCTGTTTCCGACAACGGCCTTCGCCCCGGTCGAGATGGAGCGTTACAACCGCGAAACCGAAGAGGCCTATACCGATATTCGCGATTTTCTCGTGCTGCACTATCTCGCCAGCGAGCGCGACGACACCGCCTTCTGGCGGTATTGCCGCAATCTCGATCCGCCCGATGGACTGAAGGAGAAGCTCGCCATGTTCCGCAGCTCGGGCCGGGTGATCCGCGAGCATAACGAACTCTTCACGGAAACAAGCTGGCTGTCGGTAATGGTCGGTCAGGGGGTTCAGGCGCGCGGTTATCATCCGGCCGCCGCGCTGCTGGATGAAGATGAAACACGTCGCCGCCTCGGCCATATCCGCGAGGTGATCGCGACCACCGTGTCCCAGATGCCGACGCAGGAGGAGTTCCTCGCCCAGAATGGCAGCGCGATACCGCGCGAGCGGCGTATCACGGCTTGACCGCCCCGCCCCCGCCATCGGCCATCGAGGAGATCGAGGAGCCTGTAGACGCCGCCCGCCTCGCCGCCGTGAGGCAGGCCGGGAAACCGGTGGTCATGCGCGGTCTCGTGTCTGACTGGCCCGCCGTCGCGGCCGCGCGCGAAGGCGACGAGCGTTTCGTCGACTATCTCACATCCGGCCCGGCAACGCGGCCGGTCACCGCGATCGCGGCACCACCCGGGGAGCACGGACGGTTCTTTTACAATGCTGACCTGACGGGATTCAATTTCGTCACGGGACAGGGTCATCTTCCCATGTTCCTCTCCGACCTGCTACTAGCCCGGCATGTGCCCGATCCGCCGGGCATGGCCGTGCAGTCGGAAGACATTTCGCAGCTCCTGCCGCACTTCGCCCGGGAAAACCGGCTGCATCTGCTGCCACGGGTTTCTCCGCGCATCTGGATCGGCAACCGCATCCGCGTAGCGCCGCATTACGACGTGAAGGAAAACATCGCGTGTTGCGTCGCAGGACGCCGGCGGTTCACCCTCTTTCCCCCCGACCAGATCGGCAATCTCTATCCCGGCCCGTTCGAACTGACGCCCGCCGGTACGCCGGTGAGCATGGTGAACATGGATGCCCCAGACCTGGTCGCCCATCCGCGCTTTTCCGAGGCCTGGAAACACGCAGCGCAAGCGACGCTGATGCCGGGCGATGCGATCTACATTCCCTATTGCTGGTGGCACGGGGTGGAATCGCTCGAACCGCTGAGTGTGCTCGTCAATTACTGGTGGAACGAGGGCGAGCCCGAAGGCGTCGGCGGCCCATACGATGCACTTCTGCACGCGATCCTCGCTTATCGTCACCTGCCGCCCGCGCGGCGCGCGGTGTGGCGCGGCATGCTGGAGCATTACGTTTTCGAAGCGAACGGTGATCCTGCCGCGCATCTGCCCGAGCGGGCAAAAGGCGTGCTCGGTGCCCCCGAACCGGGCCTGTTCACCCGGATGCGGCAGATCATCCGCGAGGCGCTGGGCTGAGCGCCGCCTGCAACCACTGCGCATAGGGCGGCGCGTATTCGAGCGCGGCGCGCGCCTTGGCCGCAAACATCGACTGCGCCTGTTCCCCCTCCCGCGGATCGGCCGTGCGTGACTGCGGCGGGATACCCCTTGCGAATCCCAGCGCCGTCAGTAGCCCGACGTATTCCCGGGACAGGAACGGCGCTTCTTCACGGGTGGGCAACCGCCCACGGCGCGTGAACTGATCAAGTGTCGTGGCGAGCGCATCGGATCGCTTCGTGTCGCCAAATACCCTGCGCGCCCCTGGAGCCGCATAGGCCATGCCGAGCGTATCGCGCATGGCATCGGCCATGAGCCCTGCGCGCCGATTGTACTCGGCCCGCTCGCGGGGCTCGACATCGCGGCCGGGCAGCAATTCGAGCAACAGGTCGAGCTGGCGATGCGCAAGGTCGAGGTTGCAGCGACCGAGCGGTTCGAAGCGCGCCGCCGCATCGCCAATGGCGACGACGTTTCCGAGCCAGGGTCGAGAGGCACACCCGGGGGAGATCGCGATCTCTTCAGCCGGCTCACTCTGCAGGGTGCGGATCGCCGCTTCCCGTGTCAGACCGTCCGGCATCGCGAGCGCGACCTGCAAACCGTCCCGCCCGGCAAACTCGCTCAGCCACCCTTCCGCGAGCAACGTCGTGCGATCTTCCAGCGCCAACATGGGTTGACCGGGCGGGGCGATCATCATGCGGCGCACGGGAAGGTAAGCTGTCCAATCCTGGGTTTCATAACCAGCAAGGACGGACAGGAGGGCGGCACCGGGTCCGCTGCAATCGACGAACAGATCGGCCGCCAACTCTCCCTGCCCGGCAATAGAGAGGACGGCGATCCCACCGTCGTCACCGGGCTGAATCGCGGCGATATCACCATGCACATGGGCGACGCCGATCGACCGGGCTTCGGCAATCAGGATGTTCCTGTACGCGCCGGGGTTCCAGCGCAGGGCGTAATCGACCTCGTCCAGCGGCGTTGAAACATCGCCTGGAGGCACGCAGAAGCGGCCCGCCTCGGCCAGCACTTCGGCAAGCGATCCGGGCGAACGCGACACCGTTCCCGTCTGCTTGCCCCCGCCCCACTCCCGCGCGAACCGCGTCGTTTGGGCAGGGTTCGACGCTCCGCCATAGGACAGTGTTTCGTACTGACCTTCCCCGCCCCACCCTATCAAACGCTCGACGAGCCGATGGCTCCCGCCCGCTTCGCGGATGATGCGATCCTCGCCAATGCCAAGCCGGTCATGCAGGCGGTTGGTGAAGGGTAGCGCAGTAGCGGAGCGGTCGGCAAAAGCGCTCTGTTCGGGGGCCAGCCCGATAACCACGACCTCGCACGCCGGTAACGCGCGGCGAATGGCGATGGCGCAAAGAACTCCCACCTGGCCCCCGCCGGCAACAACCACCCGGCGCAGCGGTTCGCGCGCGGCGCTCACGCCTCCTCGGCCAACCGAGCGCTTTCGCGATGCAGGTAGTCGGCGTGAGCCGGCATGGCGGCGACATGGTCGGCGATGGTGCGCTTCAACCTCTCGAGCGCCCCTTCAACGCGTGCGGGATCGGCCAGCGAAGTGCGGGGGTCGTGACGTTCTGGAAACACGCCCTGCCCCAGATAGACCGCGATCCAGCTGGCATCGTAGAACAACCCGTCCGAATATTTCTCTATCCTGCCCGCACGCCGCCACAACTCCATCTTGTCGGCGAGACTGTCGGGCACCGTCATCGTGCGGACATGATTCCAGAAATCGGAATCGTCCCTGGTGGTCGCGTGGTAGTGAAGGATCAGGAAATCGCGCACGCGGTCGTATTCCATGTCAACCAGACGATTGAATTCGTTCCGGTCCCGCGGGTCGATGCCCGGGCCCTCGGGAAACAGTTCGATCAGATAGGTGATCGCCATCTGTGCGAGGTAGATCGAGGTGCTTTCGAGCGGTTCGAGAAAGCCGCTCGCCAGTCCCACTCCCACGACGTTATGACTCCAGGAACGACGCCGCCGTCCCGGGCGGAAGCGCAGGATACGCGGGTCGGCCAGCGGTTCACCGTCCGCGGCGCTGCGGATGGTTTCGCACGCCTCGTCCTCGCTGGTGAAGGAACTGGCGAACACATAGCCGTTGCCCATGCGGTGCTGGAGCGGGATCCGCCAGCGCCAGCCGGCCGGCATGGCGGTGGCCGTGGTGTAAGGACGAATGGCGCCGGTCGCATGCGTGCATGGCATGGCCGCGGCCCGGTCGCAGGGAAGCCAGTGCGTCCAGTCTTCCCATTCCTCGCCCAGCTCCTGTCCCAGAAGCACCGAGCGAAACCCAGAGCAATCGACGAACAAATCGCCCTCGATCCGCCGCCCGTCCTCGAGCACCAAGGCGGTGACATCGCCCGTCTGGGCATCGCGCTCGACCTCGATCACCAGCCCTTCATGACGAGCAACGCCGATGCCAAGACCGAAGTCGCGCATGAAGGGGCCGAACAAGGTCGCATCGAACTGGTAGGCGTAACCGTACGTACTCGCGAGCGACGCATCGCCTGCTGGCGGCGCGAAACGGTCGGCCCGTGCCGCCGCCACAGCCAGTGAGTAGTTTCCGAGATCGCCAGCCATGCCCTGCGATTGCAATTGCAGCCACCAGTGGTGAAAGCCGACGCCAGCCACTTCCTCTCCGAAACTGCCGAACGGGTGAATGTAGCTTTCGCCCAGACGCCCGAAATCGCGGAAGTCGATGCCAAGCTTGTAGGTCGCATGGGTGGCGCGCATGAAAGCGGCCTCGTCAATGCCCAGCCGCTCCACGAAACCGCGGATGTGCGGCAATGTCGCCTCGCCGACGCCGACGATCCCGATATCCTCGCTCTCGATCAGTTGGACGTTCGCCATGCCGGGCAGCAACCTTGCCAGCCCCGCCGCCGTCATCCACCCCGCCGTCCCGCCGCCGAGGACGACGACACGCAAGGGGGGACGGGCTGGTTCGCTCATGCGAAAGACGATAGGCGCGCTTCGCGCTTCAGTCGATGCGGGTCGCCGGCACGATGGCGTCTCCAGCGGAGACGGGGTCTTCCCAACCCTCCATTTCCTCCAGCTCCTTGCCCTTCGTTTCGTTGATGAAGCTTTTCACCAGGAAGAAGCTGACAATCGCGGACACGGTGTAGAACGCGTAGGTCGTCGCCAGGCCGAGATTGTCCGCCATCCACGGGAAGCTCTGGACGACGAGATAGTTCGCCGCCCACTGGGCCAGTCCGGCGACGGCGAGTGCGCTGCCGCGGATCTGGTTGGGGAACATCTCGCCCAGCATCACCCACATGACCGGACCCCAGCTGGCATTGAAGAAGATGACGTAGAGATTGGCCGCCACGAGGGCGATGTAGCCGGTGTTCTCGTCGAGCATGAGATTGCCCGCCGCATCGGTACCCGCGCCGCTGAACGCCCAGGTCATCGCCCCCAGCGTCGCGGCCATGCCGAGAGACCCGATCATGAGCAACGGCTTGCGTCCGATCTTGTCGATCACGGCCATGGCGGCAAGCACTGCTGCGATGGAAACGACGCCGGAGATGATGTTGCGCTCCAGCGCGACCTCTTCCGATACACCAGCCAGTTTCCACAAGGTCTCGCCGTAATAGAAGATGATGTTGATGCCGACGAATTGCTGGAACGTTGCCAGTAGCAGGCCGGCCCATACGATCGGGCGGAAGATCGTGCCCTTGCGTGTCACGTCTGACAGGCGGGGTTTGTGATGATCGCCAAAGCTCGCCTCGATCTCGCCGATCTTGCGGTTGGCGGTATCGGTGCCGAACAGGCGGGTGAGAACGCCGCGCGCCTCCTCGATTCTGCCCTTGCTCACCAGATAGCGGGGGCTTTCGGGAATGAAGAACAGCGCGATAAGGAACACGGCAGCCGGCACCGCCTGCGCCAGATACATCCAGCGCCAGGCTTGCGCCCCGCCGATCTCGCCGAGCGAACTGCCCGCCGCCTGGGCGAGGAAGTAGTTGACGAGGAAAGCGGCGGTCAGGCCACCGATGATCATCACCTGCTGCATGGTGGTCAGTCGGCCGCGGATGTTTGCCGGCGCAACCTCGGAAATGTAGAGCGGGGAGAGCACGGATGCCGCGCCGACCGCCATCCCCCCGGCAAAACGGGCGATGACGAAGAAGGTATGCACCTCCGTCAGTCCCTGCACCAGCGCGCCGATAACGAACAGCATTGCCGCGACAATCATTACCTTCCGGCGCCCGATGAGGTCCGCCATCCGGCCTGCGAAGAACGCACCGACTGCGCAGCCGATCAGCAGCGACCCCACGGTGAAGCCGAGCGCGGCTGGCGAAAGGTTGAATTCGGCGACCAGGCCGCCTTGCGTCCCGTTAACCGCGCCGCTGTCGTAACCGAACAGCAGGCCGCCGATCGTCGCCACCGCCACGATCGCCGAAATCAGCGCCATGTTGACGCGGTTAGTTGTCGCTTCCATCGAAAATATCCCTCCCGCCGGGCGGCGTTTTTCGCCGCTCATGGTAGCGCTACCTTAGAGACGCGAACCGGGAGCCGCAAACGAAATTATCGGGGCCTGGCAAAAGGGGTCCGCCCGCATCCGCGAGCGGACCCTGAACCTGGTGCCGATACCGGCATTCAAGCAGGCTTGCCATCGACCATTCGCGGGGCGGAGGAATCATCTCGCAGTTCGGCAGGCAGCAATCGCTCCGGAAGAGCCTGGTAGCTTACCGGTCGCAGGAAGCGGTCGATCGCCAGCGTGCCTACGGATGTGGTGCGTGCATCGGTGGTCGCCGGATAGGGGCCACCATGTACCATGGCGTGTGCGACCTCCACGCCGGTCGGCCAGCCGTTGACGAGGATGCGCCCGGACGTGCGCTCCAGAATCGGTACGAGCGTCGCGGCTTCCTCGGCATCGCCGTCCTTCATGTACAGCGTCGCGGTAAGCTGGCCTTCAAGGTCACGCAGAAGATCGCGCAACTCGTCCATATCGGCACAACGCACGATCAGGGACGACGCGCCGAACACCTCTTCCAGCAATTCGGGGTGATCCTTGACGGCCGCTCCGCTCGCTGCGAACAGGCGCGCCGCATCGCAGGTGACGCCGTCGCCTGCCTCGCCGCGGGCGAGTTCCTCGATACCCGGAGCGCCGGACAGCCGCTTCGCCCCTTCGGAATAGCTCTTGGCGATGTCGGTCGTGAGCATGGTCTGTGCCTTCTGCCCCTTCAGGGCCTCCGCCGCGGCGGCTTCGAAGGTCCGCAGATCGTCGCCGTCTATGGCGAGGATCAGCCCCGGATTGGTGCAGAACTGGCCCGCACCCATGACCAGCGAGCTTACGAAACCCTTGCCGAGCTTTTCGGCGTCTGCTGCCAGGGCGTCGGGCATGAGTACGACGGGATTGACGCTCGACATCTCGGCGTAGACCGGGATGGGCACGTCGCGCTGCTGAGCAAGGCGCTGGAGCGCAAGGCCGCCCCCGCGCGAGCCGGTGAAGCCTACCGCAGCGATATGCGGATTCTGCACGAGCGCTCCGCCGATCTCGTTGCTCGCACCGGTCAGATGATTGACCACGCCATCGGGCATTCCGGTCTTGCTGGCGGCGCGCTTCATTGCTTCGAAAACCATCGTGTCGGTCCCGGGGTGCGCCGGGTGCCCCTTGATGACCACCGGACATCCCGCAGCCAGCGCCGAGGCGGTGTCGCCGCCGGCGGTAGAAAAGGCGAGCGGGAAGTTGGATGCGCCGAAGATTGCGACCGGCCCGAGCGGTATCATCCGCAGGCGTAGATCGGGCCGCGGCGCGGGTTCGCGATCGGGCAAGGCGGGGTCGATGCGCACGCCGCGCCACCGCTCTTCCCGCACGACTTCGGCAAACAGCTTGAGCTGGCCCACCGTGCGACCGCGCTCCCCGGTGAGGCGAGCCATTGGCAAGCCGCTTTCCTTGTGCGCGCGCTCGAGCAGGTCGTCGCCGATCGCCATGATTTCGTCACCGATCGCTTCAAGGAAGCTGGCGCGCTTGTCTGCGGGTAGTTCGCGATAGGTGTCGAACGCACCTTCCGCCGCCGCGCAGGCGCGCTCGACATCCTCGAGCGTGCTCGAACTGTAGTCGGGTTCGATCGGTTTGCCGGTAGCGGCTTCGAAGGCGCGAAAGGTTTCCGGGCTGGCCTGATTCATTCGGTTTTCCTCGTTTTCCTGTCTATGGTAGCGCTAACTCGCGTCCTTAGGACATGGCACCTTCGGTGCACAAAGCAAGACCCCGCCCGCCTGATCGGACGTGCTCGGCGTCAGGGCGTGCGCCGCGGCTAAAGCGCGAACTGCAACTCGTCATACGCGGCGTTATAGCGCATGGGCAGGCCCCGCGCAGCCAGTTCGTCGAGACTCACGTAATCCTGCGCCGCCGCGGCCCCGGCCAGACGTTCGGCCTCACCCGGAGGCAGACTTTCTGCCACCAGAGAAATCAGCCCGGCCAGCTGTATCTCGATGCCCCTGTTGTCGGCGACGCGAAAGGCGACCTGGCCGATGGTCGTGTCGCTCAATCGTACCGCCAGCTGCGCGGGCATTTCGGCCCGCCAGAGATCGAGTTCGGCATCGCTTAGCTGCGGAATGTATGCCGCCGCCATTTGCTGCGGACCCGTTTCGGCGATTTGGTCGGCCTGCGCGAGACGGGCAGGTCCCGCGTCTGAGGCAGACACGACTGCGAGACGAGAGGGCGTAAGCTGGTCGATATCGACCTTGCGCATCTCGCGCGCGGTTTGCATGGGTGAATGCCGAGCAGGTGGCATTGGCGCGATCGGGGCGGGAAGCGGGGCCGCGTCGGGCAGTTCGCCAATCGCCTGAACGCCTGCATCTCTGACTTCGCGCGACGGCTTCGCATCGGGCAGAACGATCCGGATCGGCCCCTCCGGATCGGACGCTGCGAATGTCAGGGGCGCCGGCGACGTGGACGACGCAGGCTTTTCAATCTGTTCGACGGACCGCACCTTTCGCGGCGACCTCGATGGTTCGTCGGCTGATGTCACCTGCACAGAAGCGACACTCGGCGAAGGCCGCGTCCGGACCTGTTCGGGCCGTGGCCCCGCAGCCTGCGTCTGGCTTTCCGCAGCCGGCAGAACGATGACCGGACCAGGATCGGATGGGACGAGCCCCGCCAGCGCCACGATACTGCCGCCGGTAAGCAATCCCGCGACAAGCTGAAAAAGACCGCCGCCCCCCTTTTCCGGCGCAGGATGTTCGGCGGGAACGACGAGGTGCCTGCGCCAGTCGGGCGGAGTCCGCGAAGGATGGAAGGCGCCGTGCCCTGCAGGGCGTACGCTGCGCTGGCGACGGACGGCGCGGGCTGGGGCCGTTGCGGAGTGCCGTGCGCTCATCCAGCCCCTTTCCCGCCTTACTGCCCGGTCGAGGGCGGCAGGTCGATCTGCAACGCCTCGAGGATCGCCGTCAACTCGGCGGGCGCTTCGGGTACCGGATCGGCGGAGTTGGTGAGCGCGCCCGGATTCTGATCGAATACGAGCGAGGCGAGCTCCTGCGTGCTGCGCGTGTCGGCGTCGGGATTGTCGCGGGCCAGCGCCACGCGCCACTCGCTCGAATAGCTGCTGAGCACGTCGGCGCGGTCGCCCTGCCCGGCGAGGAGCACCTGCTCGGCGCTGAGGCGGGGCGGTTCCACCGCATCGAACTCGGCGGCACGGGTTTCGAGAATTGCAGCACAGCGCGCATCACGCTCGACCTCTGGCGAAGGATCGCAGCGATCACTGCCTTGGATAGCCCCGGCACCGTCCGGCCGACTGTCGGCTGCACTCGATACGGAGGCAGCAGCGGTTTCGCGGGATCTGGACGGATCGACGAGTTGCTCACCGTCGGTTCGCGTGTCGCTCGAAGAAACCTGGCGCATCGGGCCGGAGGCCGGTTTGGCCGGTTTGCCCGCGTCGGGCGCTGTCAAATCCCTTGCGGACTGAGATGCGCTCGGCACCACGGCAGAGCCGCGATCGCCCAGCTGGTCGATCCGCGTATTGTTCGCATCCTGCTCCACCGGGATGGCAAAATCGTCCAGTCGCGCGCGCTCATCGGTTTGCTGCGCGGCGAGTGGCGCTGCGGCCAGGCAGACTATCGAGACCGGAAGGATCAACCGGTTCGTCATCGCGACTGCGTGACCTGCATCGCCTGGTTGCCATCCTGCGTAATCCGAAGGTCCGAGAGGTTGTCGCCGTTCTGCGTCCAGATCAGCTGGTTTCCGGTGCCCAGCTGATTGGCCGTCATCGCGCTTCCGGAACCGTTCTGCGTAAGCATGACCTGGTTATCGTCACCCAGTTGCGTAAGCTCGATGCTGTTCGCGTCGCCCAGCTGACGGGCGAGAGCGCCGTTTCCCTCCGTCAACCCTTGCTGGGTTACTGACAGTCTGTTTCCGTCACCAAGCTGCGACAACAGCGCGACCTGCGCGGCATCGCCCCCTTGCACCAGGTCGAGTTCGTTGAAACTGCCCGCCTGTTCGACCGCGCCATAATGCGCCCCGCCGCCTTCCTGCGCGCTGACAGCCTGGTTGTCGGCGCCGGTCTGATTGATCCGGGCATATTGGACGGAGGCGCGTTGCCCGATCGTCGCGATATTGCCGCTGCCAATCTGGGCGATGAAAGCTCCGCTGTCGTTCCCGGGACGCTCGAGCGAGAACGGTGCGGGATCGGGATCGACCGTTACCCGCTCCCTGTTTGCATTGCCGTTCGCACCCTCGTTTCCGTTATTGCCGTTGCACGGATTGCCGGTGCCCTGCCCCGGTCCCGCGCCACACGGATTGCCTGGCGGCGTCTTGCCGTTCGAAGCGAGAACCGGCGCCGCGCCCAGCATCAGGCCAGTGGCCGCCAGTGCGGCAAGGCTCAGCCGAAATGCTTTCACCGGTCGGCTCCACCGCCCTGACGCACAACGGCGCGGTTGCCCGATCCGCTCTGCGAAACAGTCGCTGTACTGCCATTGCCCGATTGCGAGAGCGTAGCCGTATTGCAGGTGCCGGTCTGGGCAACGTCGGCGTTCGCATCGCTGCCAGTCTGTTCGATGGCGAGATGGCTGCCGTCACCCGATTGCACCGCGAGCGATGCGTGGTCGCTACCGCGCTGCTCGATCCGGACGGTGCCGTCACCCTCGCGCAGTACGTGGGCGGTATGCCCTTCGCCGCTGCGTATGATGGTGGTTGAGCCGGCCTCTGCCGCGTCCTGCCTGTTCGTCATCGCCGAATTCCCCTGGCAACCTTCCGCGTCCGCGTCCGCCGAAACCAGCCCGGTCGCGGGGCCGGAAATGACGAAAGGAAGAAGGAAGAGAGCCGCTTTCATTGCCGTATCCTACTCGATCTAGATCTTGAACGCGATCCCCGGCCGCAGCCGGATACATCGAAAACCGGGGCCGTTCCCCACACGAAACGGCCCCGGCGATCTGCGGGCGACTTAGGGCGCCATCGTGCCCTGCGTCACGGTGGCGGAGTTACCCGAGCCATCCTGCGTCACAGTGGAGACGTTGTTGTCGGAATACTGCATTACCGTGGCAGTGTTGCCCATTCCCGACCCCATCTGCGTGACGGTGCTCTCGTTGTAGTTGCCGTACTGCCCGACAGTGGCTTCGTTGTTCACGCCCGACTGGGTGATCGACGAGTCGTTGAACAGACCACCCTGCTCGACGGATGCCATGTTGAAGGCCGGCGCGCTGGGCGTCGCACCGTTCTGGGTGATGGTGGACGTATTATCCGAACCCGATGCAAGCTGACGAACCGATGCGGTGTCGTTGCGGGCATTGGAGTTCTGATAGACGTTCGACGTGTTGCGATCGCCGAGCTGATCGACATCGACGCTGGAGTTCAGACCGCCAAGCTGCTCGATGTAGGATACGTTGGCGTTACCCGACTGAAGGACGTTGGCGGAAAGACCGGCACCGTCCTGGAGGATGTCGGAATCGTTGTCGTCGCCCGACTGGGTCACGAAGGCGGTAGCGGCCTTGTTATCCTGGTTTATGTACGAATCGTTTCCGTTTCCGCTCTGGAAGACGGTAGCGATCAGGTTCGAATCGGCCTGGCTCTCGGGGGCCTTGTCGTCCTGATCGATGACCGAAAGATGTCCGTCACCGGTCTGTGTGACGGTCGCGGCGAACGTGTTCGCTCCGGCATTGTCGAAATTCTGGGTGATCCGCGATTCGCTGGCTCCGTCTTGCGTCACGATCGCATCCATGTTGTTCGAGTCATCGCCCGCAGCGGTCTGCGAGATGAACGAATCGGCCCCGTTGGCCTGACGGACGTTTGCGGTCAGGTCCCGGGCGGACGAACCGCTGGCGGTCTGGATGATCTGCGAACTGGAATCGTCCTGGACCACGGTGGCGTTCAGGTTGCGCGATGCGCCGCCGCCATTAGCCGTTTGGTCGAGGTCCGAAGTCGCCATGCCGGTCTGGGTCACATTGGCGCGAAGGCTCAGTCCCAGGCCCGGATCGCCCGCGCTCTGCATGACGTCGGAGAAGTTGTCGTCATTCGTCTGGCTAACGGTCGCCTGCAAATTGCGCGACGAGCCGAGGGCGCTTTGCGCTACGATCGAACCGTTATTGTTGCCGGTCTGGTTCACGGTTGCTTCCGGATCGAAGGCGGTACCGATCGACTGCGTCAGCGTCTCGTCCGACTGGGTGATTTCGGAGGTGTTTCCGAACCCGACCTGCGTGTTGGACGCGCTCGCGCCGAGCGCCTGCTGGTCGACCGTCGAGCTGTTGGCATCACCGGTTTGCGAGATATCCGCGAGGTTGCCGAAGACGGCAGCACCATCGGCGCCCTGCGTGACGGTCGCGACATTGGGTCCGCCCGCGCTGCCGGCTTGCTGGCTGACATAGGCGGCATTGTTGAAATCGCCCTCGGCCGTGGCCACCACCGGCGACCCGCTGCTCGCCGCCGCGCCGGCGACACCGTACTGGGTGACGGAGGAGGTATTGCCGGGACCGCCGGCGACGGCAGTGGACTGCGCGACGTCGGCGAAGTTGCCGTCGCCGTTCTGATCGATGACGGAATCGTCGGCCGGTACGCTGAAACCGACGATGCCGGGCTGGTTGTCTTCCTGATCGACGGAGGCGAAATTGCCTTCGCCGTCCTGATCGATGTCGCTCACGTTCTCGTTGCCGGTCTGCATGACGACTACGGCGTTATCGGTGCCGTTCTGGTCGACGTCCGACTGGCTTGCCTGCGCCAGCGCCTGGCCTGCGGTCAGCAGGGCGGCCAGCGATACGGTTGTAAGAATTGTCTTTTTCATCGGTTTTGTCCTCATCACGAGTTTCGGGATGCGTCCCGCGTCATCTGTGTAAGACCGCTTGTTCTTGCGGCTTGGCGAAGGTCGCGGACCGGCCCTGAAAGGAAGCCGGTCCGCGCTTTCGCGGTCAGTTGCCCTGGGTAACGGTGGCGACGTTGCCGGTGCCGTCCTGATAGACGTTGGACACGGCAGAGGTGCCGGTCTGGGTCACGTCCGCGACGTTCTCCGTACCGAACTGATCGATGTAGCTCGCGTTGTCGAAGCCACTCTGGTCGAGATCGGCGTCGTTGCCGTGGCCATCCTGATAGATGGAGGAGTAGCCATCGATTCCGCTCTGGATGACCAGCGCGTTGTTGGCCGACGACTGCGGATCGCCAAAGGTGTTGGTCTGCGTCAGGTCGCTCTCGTTGCCGCTACCGCTCTGGCGGACTTCGGCGACGAGGTTGAACGCAGGGCCGGAGGGCGGCGCTTCGGCGGTCTGCGTGATCTCGCTGTCGTTGTCCGATCCTTCCTGCAGCACCGTCGCCGACGCGAAGTTGGCGCGGCCGGTCTGCACGATCGAGCTGGTCAGGTCGTCGCCGATCTGATCGACGTCGGCGATGCCGAAATTGGCGCTCTGCTCCACAAAGCTGTCGTTGCGGTTGCCGATCTGGTCGATATTGGCAACGTCGTTGTCGAGCCCGCCCTGCGACACACGCGAGACGTTCGCCTCGCCGCTCTGATTGACGATCGCGTCACCAAGATTGCCGAACTGCGTGGCGTAGGATTCGTTGGCCGTGCCGTCCTGCGTCACAGCCAGCGTCTGACCGGCCGTGATGCGGTTCGGCGAGCCCTGCTCGACGCGGGAGATGTTGCCGGTGCCTGTCTGGTCGACGGTGGCGTCGGCCAGGTTGCCGCGCTGGATCAGCGAGGAGTCGTTGGAGGTGCCGTCCTGTGTCACCGTCGCATCGTTGTCCTGGCCGCTCTGGATCAGGCCGGAGATGTTGCTGGTGCCCGTCTGCGACACCGTGGCGTCCTGCCGCGAGGGAGCAACCGTGCTGCTCTGATCGACGCTGGAATCGTTCAGGTCGCCGGTCTGTGTCACCGTCGCGAATGTGCGGTTCGCGCCAGCGCCGCCAAAGGACTCCTGCTTGACGTCGGATGCGTTCTGATCGCCGGTCTGCGTGACGAAGGCACGGACATAGCTGGCGGGATCCTGATCAACGACCGAAGTGTTGCCGTCACCCGTCTGGACCACGCCGGTCAGGCCGTCGCCAAAGGCGTTGCCGACCTGGTTGCTGTTGCCGTCCTGCATGACGATCGAGCTGTTGAGGTCGCCCAGCTGATTGACCTCGGCGCCCTGGCGGGTGCCGTTCTGGGTGATCGAGGAATAGCTGTCGCCATCCTGCGTGACTTCAGCCTCGTTGAAGTCGGCGCCGGTCTGCGTGACGATGCTTTCCGCGCTGTCACCCATCTGCGTCACCGAAACACGGTTCTCGCCGGCTTCATTGGTGTTCTGCGTGCCGATACCCGTCTGGCTGATGGTGGAGAGACCGTTGGTGCCACTCTGGTCGACTTCGGCCTCGTTATACTGGCCGCCTTGGGTCACGCCGGAAACGTTGTCGCTACCGGTCTGCATGATGACGGCGCTATCGTTCTGACCAGTCTGCGTGACGGTCGAATCGTTGTCCTGGGCGAAAGCCGGCATCGCAACAGCGACCGCGGCAGCCGAAACGGTGGAGAAAATAACTTTTTTCACGTCCAATTCCTTTCTTATCGAACACTCGACTACAATCTTTGTCTTGCACGTTCACGCAAACCGATAATATGCAGTTGCTCCATTTCGGAGCATATACTTCCCACGATACGTTTTATCGCCAACCTTCGGTCGGTTGCGTGTGGACGCGCGCGATGGCGCCCGGACTAGGTGGAAGCGGAACAAAGTCGAAAAAGGAGATTGGCCGGGAAGGCCACCATGACGAGCCTGTTGATTCTCTTGGAGAGTCAAGGCGTTCGCCACAGAACATGGTTGTCAATTCCCCCTCGGAACTTCATAACCATGCCGGGATGGCTGCAATGCCACCCAGGCTTGGTTGTTACCGCAACTCAGTCTTACCGGGCGCGTCGGAGCTGCAACTCCGGCGCGCCTTCTTCATTCTGACCCCCGGCGATGCTGCAACATCGCCGGACGGCCACCGGAGCATTCGGACATTTCCCCGGCGGGTCCGGCGCCCGCCTGTCCGTAAACCTATCGCCGCAGCGACTGCCGCGCACTGCGCCCGCCGTCGCCTTCCGCAACCTGATCGGCATCCGCAGTGCGCACGATGCGCTGCGGCTCGATGGGCGGAAGAGTGCTGAGCACCTGGGCGATTCGCGCTTCGTCGACATAGCCGTCGCGTTCGCGCTGATATTCGGCAAGCAGGGGTGCGCCGGCCTGCGGATCGGCGAATTCCCAAAGGTTCAGCTCGACCCCCTCGAGAACGAGCGAGTAGACGGCCTTCTCGATCGCCTGCTGCAATGCGACCAGATCGGGTTCGTTGGTGGTGTAGCCGGCTTCGGCCTGAAGCAGTTCCTTGAACGCGACATAACGGAACGCGTTGGCCCCGATGGACTGGCTGGCGATGGTCTTCGAGGCCGTTACGCTGGTCAGCACTTCACCGGTGCGCACGGAAACGGCACGAAGATAGACAGTCACCGTGTCCTGACGGTATTCGCTACGCCCGCCAATGCCCAGGAAGGCGGCACCTGCGCCGCCTGTCACCGTGTTGGTATCATAGCCGATAACCCCGCCCTCGAGGAGGACGCCGGCAAAAAGCAGCGCCGGCAGCGCCTGCGGATTGACCTCCTCTTCGCCCAGATAGCGCTCGCGCATTTCGCGGATGATCTGCCGTTCGTTAAGGAGGTTGCGCAGTGATTCCCGTTCCACGATGGTGAACCACTGACGGTTTCCGGCATCCTGCAAGGCCTTCACGAGGATCGACCCCCCGCCCTGCGTTACCGCGCGAGACAGCGTCTGTCCGGCCTCCGTGGGCTTGTACTGACCCGTCTGATCGACGAAGCCGTAAGCCGCCACCGCGATGGGACGGGAAGGAGCGGGCAGTTGCGCCAGCAGCCCCTGCGTCTGCGTGCGATCGGGAATGAAGGCCTCGGACCGCGTTTCCGGAAACAGGGTCCGCCCGTTTTCCGTAACCGTGGCGCATCCCGCCAGCGAGGCCAGGACGCCGAGGGAAAGAAGGAACCGTCCGATCATCCGTCCGCTCAGTCGATCTCGAGGAAGGTCGGAATGACGATTTCGGTCACTTCGCCCGTATCGTCATTGATGATGGTCAGCGTCACTTCCGTGAGTCCGCGAACGAAGTTGATCGTCTGGCCGCCGAAACTGATCGTTCCGCTTTCCTGCGGATTGTCGCCGAAGATGGCGTCGACGATCTGCGACGACAGGGCGGAAAGAAGCCGCGACTGCAACTGCCGCGCGAAGATGTCCGCCTGCGAACCGGAGGTGCGCGCGTCGGGATCGCGGTAATCGTTCTGGGCGTTGGCGACACCCAGCAGATGCGCGGAATTGAACGGGTTGCCACCGAACGACGGATCGATCGGTTCGTAGACGACATCCTGCGCACTGGCCGACGGGGCCAGAACCGAAAGCAACGCAACCCCGATGCCCGCGAGAAGCGTGCCGTGATTACCGATACGAGACATCCCCACCCCCAAGTTTCATCGGCTCTCGCAACCGCAGCCATACGAAGCCGCGTTCACGTTTCCCCAGAGCCTTAAGTGATGGTTAACCCAATCACCGCCGATTCGCTACCGGGTTTTTTGCAGGTAAGATCAGTTACGGCGACGATTGCGTCGCTATCGTCCGGTTTAGGGACAGGTCGCCGCTGTTTCGAACAGTGTCGCCATGTTGTCAAACCGTGACGAATTGGGCAGACGCCGCCTTCTCCAGCCACTTTATACTATTGCGCCTAACAAATGATGCATAGGTAGAACCACCCACGATTTGCGGTACCTGCAATACCCGAAGATGCCTTCCCGCTGGGGGCGTTATTCGGTAGGCCGGCATTCGTGTCGCGCTGTTCAACCCGTCTTGCCGCCCTCGTTGCCCTGCTCGCGCTGGGGGCGTGCAGCGATGACGAAGCTGAACCCGAGCGGGATCTCCCGCCTGTCGTGGCGCAGCAGGTCCGGATCGCCCCCGAACGGATGGAGATCGAGGCTATCGGTTCCGCTCGCGCCGCGACCTCGGCGGAAATCTTCGCCGAAACGGCAGGCCGCGTCACCGCGGTGCTGTTCGAGGCCGGCGACTACGTGCGCAGCGGTGCGCCCCTCCTGCGGCTCGATTCCCGTCAGGAGCGGCTCGCGGTGGAAGCTGCGCGCGTACAGGTGCGCGAAGCCGACCAGTTGCTGGCCCGCTATCGCCGAATCGAGGATACCGGCGCATTGTCGGAAAGCCAGATCGAGGCCGGGGAGACGGCGCTCGCCTCAGCCCGCGTGGCGCTCGAGCAGGCGGAGACGGCACTGGCGGACCGTACGGTGCGGGCACCGTTTTCCGGTCACGTAGGCCTGACCGAAATCGACATCGGCGACCGTGTGAACGATTCTACACCGATCACGCAGATCGATCAGCGCGGTACTCTCTATGTCGACTTTCCGGCGCCCGAAGCAGCCTTCAACGCCCTGAGGCCGGGGCAGGTCGTGCAGGTAACGCCGTTCTCCGACCCCTCGCGCACCATCGATGCCCGCATCGTCACCACCGACAATCGCGTCGCCCGGGACAGCCGCGACTTCATCGTTCGCGCCGCGATCCCCAATTCCGAGGACCGCCTGCGCCCCGGCATGAGCTTCCGTGTCGTCTTTACCCGGGCAGGCGAAGCGCGGCCCGTCGTGCCGGAAGAAGCGATCGTGTGGGGCGGCGAAGGCTCGCACCTGTTCGTCGTGCGTGGCGGCAAGGCACGCCAGGTGCCCGTCACCATCACCGCCCGGCGCGAAGGTTCGGTGTTCGTCGACGGTGCTATCGAACCGGACGACCGAGTGATCGTGGAAGGTGTGCAGAAGGTCCGCGACGGTCAGGAGATCCGGCTGGTGCGGCAGGAGGGTGCGGGCGAGCAGCAGGTCGAGGTTCGCGAACCGCGCGAGAGGGCGCGATCGGGGCCGGCGACCGGGCCGATGGCGGCCAGCACCGATGAAGACTAGCTCCGACCTGCCCATGCTGGCGGTCAAACGACCGTTGCTGATCGGCGTTCTCAATCTTCTGATCGTCATTGCCGGTATCGCCGCCCTCCTCGGCGTCGAGGTGCGCGAACTTCCCAACGTCGATCGTCCGGTCGTGTCGGTTACCGCCAACCTGCCCGGTGCCGCGCCGGAAACCATGGATTCCGAAGTCACGAGCGTACTGGAAGACGCGGTCGCGCGCGTGTCGGGCGTGCGCCAGATCAACGCTTCGAGCGAAGAGAACAATTCGCGCATCCGTGTCGAGTTCAATCCGGGCGTCGACCTCGACACTGCCGCCTCCGATGTGCGCGAGGCAGTGAGCCGCGTAAGCCGCGACCTGCCCGACCGGGTGGAACAGGTGCGCGTCGTCAAGGCCGACCAGGACGCGCAGCCGATCATGACTTTAACGGTGCTTTCAACTGCCTACGACCAGGCCGAACTGACGCGCATGGTGGAGAACGACATCGTTCCCGAGCTGCTGGCGGCCGAGGGTGTCGCCAGCATCGAGCAATTCGGTACCCGCGCCCGGCAGATGCGCGTGGCGGTCGATCCGGCCAGGCTCAACCGCTTCGGCCTGACGCTGAGCGATGTGGTGACGGCGCTGGAGAGTGCCCCCTACGACGTGCCGGTCGGGTCTTTCCGGTCGGATGCGCAGGAACTGGTCGTGCGCGCAGAGGCAAGCGCCATCGATCCGGCACAGATCGAGAATGTCGTCATAGATGGTAGCACGCGTATCGGCGATGTTGCCCAGGCCGACTTCGCCCCCGCCAACGCCACCAATTTCGTCCGCCTCGACGGCCAGCCGATCGTCGGTCTTGGCGTGGTGCGGCAGGCCACCTCCAATACCATCGAGATTTCAAGCGCCATTCGCGAGAATGTGGATCGCCTCAATGATCGGTTCGACGACCTGCGTATCGAGGTCGTGTCGGACGACGCGGAATTCATCCGCATCTCGGTGCGCGAGGTGCTTATCACCCTCGGCTTCACCATCGCTGTCGTTATCGGCACGATGCTGCTGTTCTTCCGCGCCTGGCGACCGACCATCATACCGAGCGCCACCATACCGGTGGCTCTCATCGGTGTGATCGCCGGTATCTGGCTGATGGGCTTCTCGATCAACCTGCTCACCCTGCTCGCTCTCGTCCTGGCCACCGGGCTGATCGTGGATGACGCCATCGTCGTGCTGGAGAACTCGCAGCGCTTGCAGAACAAGGGGCTTGGTCGCCGCGCCGCCGCCGTGGTCGGCACACGCCAGGTGTTCTTCGCCGTGGTCGCGACGACCGCGGTGCTGGTCTCGGTATTCGTGCCGATCAGTTTCCTGCCATCGGAGGCCGGGCGTCTGTTCCGCGAATTCGGCTTCGTGCTCGCTGTCGCCGTCATCATTTCCAGCTTCGTCGCCCTGTCCCTCGTTCCGGCGCTAGCTGCCCGGTTCGACCTGACGAGCGACGACCAGGCTCCGGGTCGCCTTGCCAGGTGGGGCCACCGCGCGAACCACTGGTACGAAAGCGCGCTCGCCCGCTGCCTCGATCGTCCCCGGATGGTGGGCATCGTGTCGGTGGTGCTCGCCGGGCTGGCCGGATTGCTCTATGCGCAGCTCGACAACGAGCTCGTCCCCGACGAGGATCGCGGGGTCATCACCGTTGACGCAACCGGGCCGGACGGCGTCGGCATCGATTTCATGGACGGCGAGCTGGACGAGGTTGAGCGGGTGCTTCAGCCCTACCTCGATAGCGGCGAAATCGAGAGCACCTTCTCTATCGTCGGGCGCTACGATCCCAACCGCGTGCGCGTCACCGCGCAACTGGCCGACTGGGGCGATCGCGACCGCAGCCAGACGGAGATCGTTGAGGAACTGAACGATCCGTTGCAGGATATTCCCGGTTCGCGGACCAATGCGCGCGGCCGCGGTACGTTGAGCTTCGGCGGCGGCGGCGACGGGATCGAGGTTGCCCTGACCGGAGCCGAATACGACACGATCTACGATTCCGCGCAGGCGCTGGCCGAAGCCATCGATACCCGGTCAGACATGCTTTCCAACGCCGACATCTCCTACCAGCCGACCCAGCCGCAGCTGTCGGTCCGGATCGACCGCCAACGCGCCGCCGACCTCGGTGTCGATCTCGAAGACCTCGCCCAGACCTTGCGCGCCATGGTAGGGGGAGACGATCTGGTTGACCTCAATGTCCGCGATCAGGCCGTTCCGATCTTCCTTACCGCGCAGGCCGTCAGCGTCACCAATCCGTCCGACCTGCGCAATCTCTACGTCCGCGGGACAGCGAATTCGCTGATCCCCCTGTCGAGCGTCACGACAATCGAGGAACAGGGCATTGCCGCCGAACTCGACCGGACCGAACAGCGCCGCGCCATCGAGGTCAGCGCCGACATCGCCCCCGGCACTCCGCTTCGCGATGCTGTGGACGAAATCGAGCGGCTGGGAGATGAAGCGGTCGGCCCCGGAATCGACATGCTTTTGCAGGGCGACGCGGAAAGCCTCGAGGAAACCTCCAACGACCTGCTTCTGACCTACGCCTTCGCGCTGGTCATCGTGTTCCTGGTGCTGGTCGCGCAGTTCGAGAGCCTGACGAGTGCGCTGGTCGTGTTGCTGACGGTGCCCTTCGCGCTGGCGGCGGCAATCTTCTCGCTGTTCCTGTCGGGCGTATCGCTCAACATCTATTCCCAGATCGGTCTCGTGATGCTGATCGGCCTCATGGCGAAGAACGGTATTCTGATCGTCGAATTCGCCGACCAGTTGCGCCATCAGGGTCGAAGCGTGCGTGAGGCGGTGGAAGAAGCCGCGGCCATCCGGCTGCGCCCCATCGCCATGACGCTGATCTCCACGGTCATGGGCGCGGTGCCGCTGATCCTCGCAAGCGGTGCGGGGGCGGAGGCGCGCCAGTCGATCGGCTGGGTGATCTTCGGGGGGCTGGGCATCGCCGGAGTGTTCACCCTGTTCCTTACCCCTGTCATCTATCTTGCCGTCGCCCGGTTCGGAAAGCCGCGCAACGTCGATCTCGAGCGCCTGCGCGATGAGATCGCGGAAGTGGACGAGGACATGACCATGGCTCCGGCATGATTGCACGAGCGGCCCTCCTCGCCTCGGCGTTTTCGCTCGCCGGATGTGCCGGCGTGGACCCAGTGGTCCTGCAACCGGACATCGCCCCGCCACGGGTCTACGCTACCGACCTTCCCCCAGCAGGACTCGACCGAGAATGGTGGACCGGCTTCGGCGATCCGGTGCTGAGCGATCTTGTCGAGCAAGGGCTTGCCGCCAATCTCGATGTCGACGCGGCGGCAGGCCGGCTGGTATCGGCGGCAGCCCTGCTGCGCGCCGAGCGGGCCGACCGCCTGCCTTCGATCGACGGCACGGGGGATGCGGGGATAAGCCTTGGCACCGACAGCGAACTTACCGCGACCGCCGGTCTGTTCGGTCTGTTCAATCCCGACATAGACGGGCGCCTCGCTGCGGAAATCCGCGCCACCGCCGCCGACTACGCCGAAGCGGAATACTTGCTCGCGGACCAGCGCCGGCTTGTCGCAGCGGCCGTCGCCAGCCAGTATATCGAATACCGTCGGACCGGGGCGCAACTCGATCTGCTGGAGCAATCGACCGGCTTGCAGGAACAGACGCTCCGGATCGTGACACTGCGCTACGAAGCTGGTCTGGCCGCCAATCTCGACGTACGCCGCGCCGCCGCCGATCTCGCTCAGACGCGCGCGCGTCGCGGCCTTATCGAGATTTCGCGTGCGAATGCTCTGAACGCGCTCGCGGTTCTTCTGGCCGCGCCGCCGGGGGTATTCCGCATACCGCCTCCCGCGCAGAACCAGGAGATCCCGGACTACGGAGCCGGACCCGCCGCAGGGGTACCTGCCGATCTGTTGCGCAGGCGAACAGACATCCTCGCAGCGGAAGCCCGCCTCGCCCGTGCCGCAGCGGATATCGGCATCGAACAGGCCGATCTGCGGCCCTTGCTGACCATTCCGGGCAGTATCGGTCTTGGCGACGGGACGCTTGGCGGACTGTTCGGCGACTTCCTGCTGGGCCTTGGTGCGGCCATCGACCTGCCGATCTTCGACGGCGGACGCCGGCGCGCGGAAGTCGACGCGGCCGAAGGCCTGGCGCAGGCGCGGTTGGCGGAATACCGCACGACCTTCCTCGATGCGCTTGGCGAGGTCGAGAACGCCCTGGTCGCGATCCAGGCCTACCGTCAGCGCAACGGCGCGCTGACCGAAGCCATCGACCAGAGCGAAACGGCGCTGTCGCAGTCGAATGCGCTCTACCGCGAAGGCCTGGCCTCGCTTTTCGACGTGCTCGATGCGCAGCGCCAGCTTATCGCCAGCCGGCAGGCGCTGATCGACAGCGAGGCAGCGCTGGCCAGTTCGTTCGTTTCCTTTCACGCGGCCGTCGGATCGGACTGGTAGAACCTGTCACGGCAACTCGTCGAGATCGACCGGTCCGTCTTCACCCCACAGGAACAGAACCTCGCGCGAGACGCCGCGCATGCGCTCGATCCGGCCCGCGTCGAGATCGGTGTCCGGAAAGGGCCAGCCTGCCGGGTTTTCGGCGTAGCGCAGCAAGAACTGCCTTGCGGTCGAGAGACTTCGTCCATCGTCCAGGTTTGCGCCCCACAGGTCTAGACCAACGCATTCCCCGATCGTGGCCAGCCGCGCCGCGCCGTCGACGACGTAATGTGCGTAGTGCCAGCTTCGCGTCCGACCGAGTTCAGCAAAAAACCGCCCCTGCCGGTCCATCTGCACGCCGAGCCGATAGTCCGGAAAGGCCGCGACCACATTGCGCGCGACATCGGGCGCGCCGGCGAACAGGGCGAAATGAGCGAGATAGAAGTCGAAGAACACGCCGTGATTGTTCGCCTTTCGCATTTCGTCGTCGCCATTGTCGCTGGTCGCCATCCACACCAGAAAGTCGCGATACCACTCGCGCAAGGCCCGCTCGTCTTGGGCGCCGAAGGCGGCGGAGGGACGAAGCAGTCCCAGCGACTCGACGATCGTGGAGAGGTGCGACGCCTCGATGATACCCTCGCCTCGACCGTCGACCCGTCCGGGAATGCCCTGGGCAAAGTCGAAATTCGGGGTCATCCTTGTCGCGGAGTCGATGAACCAGGTCCGCGCGAGCATGGCCGCGTGTTCGGCGAAGCGTTCATCCTGCGAAAGATAGTAGCCAAGCGCCAGCGCGCGCATGTCCTCTGAAAGCGCCCTGAGACGCGACTTGTCAAATTCCGGTCCGTCGCGTTCGGGATTGACCACCCCGTCGCGCCGCACATAGGGAAGGCCATCGTCCGCTACTGGGTCAGGCCACCAGTACGGGCCGATCGAAGCGTAGTCGTGCAGGCCCGCATCCGCCAGCGCGCGAGGTTTGTCCGTAACCGAGTAGGGACCGCGCGAAAGCGCTTCAACTGCATCCGACAAGGCTTCTTCATGCAGCGCCGGATCGGCCGCGATGGCTTCCAACCAGCGGGGTCGCCACAGGAAGGTGCGCCGCCCGCCGAATTCGGGCCCATAGCCTGCCTCCGCCTGGCAGGAGGGTGCTTCCGATGCTGCACGAAAGGCGGGCGCCGGGGCTTGTCCCTGCGCGGAAGCCGGCGGCAACCACGCGAGGGCGACTACCGCAACGAGCGCCCTTCTACCGAGAGACATCGCCGCCCCCGGCCATTACAGCGACCCAATCCTCGTGCGAGACCCGAACGAAATCGCCGGGTGTGTAGTGCTTGAGTGCAGACAGGGCAGTGCCTGCCTCGACAGCGCGTTCGAGATTTCCCGGATCGCTCAGCCAGCCCGCGAGTACGCCCGCGGTGAAGGCATCGCCCGTGCCAATTCGATCGACGATTCCCGACAGAACCCGCTCGCGGCTTTCCGCGCTGGTCCGGGCGGTGTCGATACGGCCAGTGATCCGGTGCGTGCCGTCGTCTTCCACATGCCGCGCGGTCGAGGCAATGGCGTCAAGGTTCGGAAATGCGTCTAGAGCGGCGAGCGCAGCGTCGCGGCGGCGCTCGCTACCACCGCCGGAAAAGTCGCGGTCCAACAGCAGCGCGATGTCCTTGTGGTTGCCGATGAACAGGTTTGCCAGCCCCACCAGTTCGGCGATTTCCGGGCGCGGTTCCCGCCCGGTTCTCGCCCATAGCGACGGACGGAAATTGCCATCGAAGGAAAGCGTCATCCCCCGATCCCTGGCCGCCTTCGCCACACTTCTCGTCACGCGCGATGCCGCCTCGCTGACCGCGAGCGAGATTCCCGAGAGATGCAGGTGGGTTGCGCCGTCGAGCGCCGAAGGATCGTACTTCTCGGCAAGAGCGAACACGCTTTGCGCGCGGTCGTAGTGGACCCGGCCCGCGAGGGGTCCGATTGCGGGATTGAGGAAATAGAGACCCATCCGTCCTTCGCCGCCGGCGATACCGGAGGTGTCGATCCCTTCCGCCCGAAGAGTTCGGCGGGCGTGCTCGCCGAGATCGCCTTCGGGCAAGGCGGTGATCATGCGTGCGGGAATGCCCAGATTGGCGAGCGCCACGGCGACATTCGCCTCGGCCCCGCCGACATGGACATCGAAGCGGGAGGCATCGCGAACCGTGCCACCCGCCTCCGGGGAAAGGCGCAGCAGCACCTCTCCGAAACAGGCGACGAGGGTCCGGTCTGGAACGGTAAGGGTCATCAGCGCGCCAGCCAGCCTCCGTCCACAGCCAGAATATGGCCCTGTACGTAATCGGCCGCCCGGCTGGCGAGAAAGACGGCGGCGCCACCGATATCCGCCGGGTCGCCCCAGCGCCCTTCCGGGATGCGTTCGACGATCTGCCGGTTGCGCGTCTCGTCGGCCTGCAGGGCGGCGGTGTTGTTGGTGGCGATGTAGCCGGGCGCGATGGCGTTGACGTTGATGCCCTTGGCAGCCCATTCATTCGCCATCAGCTTGGTCAGGCCGCCGACTCCGCTCTTGCTCGCGGTGTAGCTCGGCACGCGAATCCCGCCCTGGAAGGTGAGCATCGAAGCGATGTTGACGATCTTGCCGCGCAGAGCGTACGGCGCCGCCCAGCCCGTCATCTGCCGGGCGACCGCCTGGCTGAGGAAGAACAGGACCTTGAGGTTGACGTCCATCACCGCGTCCCAGTCCTCCTCGGAAAAGTCGAGCGCGTCTTCGCGGCGGATGATACCGGCGTTGTTGACGAGGATGTCGACGCGATCGAAGGCGTCGACAGCCTGTTCCACCACGCCGGACACGGGGGCGGTGCTCGACAGGTCGGCCCGGATCAGCGCCGCGCGCCGCCCCGCCTTCTCTACCAGGCCCTGTGTCTCGTCGCACGCGCTGCGCCCGACGAGCACCAGGTTCGCACCCGCGCGGGCGAGAGCGACGGCAATACCCTGCCCGATGCCGGTATTGGCGCCGGTCACCATCGCGGTGCGCCCGGTCAGGTCGAACGGATTATTGGCCATGTCCTGTCCCCTCCTGCCGATCAAAGCGCTCGCAGATAGTCGCTGATCGCGTCGTCCTTCGCGTTGGCGTAGAACTGGTCGGCGAACTTCTCGCCCGCAATGGCCGCCTTGAGCAAGTCCTGATCGACATTCTTCAGCACGGTCACCATGTCGTGACAGGTCTTGGACTTGAGCTCGGCCAGGACGCCGCGGTTCTTCGCCATGATCTCCGCGCGCTCCCGGGGATAGCCGACACCGCTCTCGCCTTCGAACAGCTTGCGGTAGCAATCCTGCAGATTAAGCTCCGCCGCCCATCCGAAGCCCTTGGCATAGGGCATGGCGATGGCGTTGCCGTCGTTGATCTGCGCGAACAGGAAGGCGTCGGTCGGATCGATCACCAAACCGCAGAACACACCCGGCATGGCGTTGGCCGCCAGCATCGACCCGGTCCCGGTGCCGCACCCCGTCACCACGAAATCGGCGGCGCCGGAATTGAGCAGGATGCCGGTGAGCAGGCCAACCATCGGATAGGTCACCTGCGCCGCGTCGTCGGCGGTATACATGCCGTAATTGTGAACCTCGTGACCGAGCGGTTCGACCACCGAGGTCAGCGCCTCGTGAATGATCGAGTTCTTCGCCGCCTGGCTGTTCTCGTTGATGAGCGCGATCTTCATACCGGAATGTCCTCTCTCAATGTCTGCACGCGACCTGCGGATCGCGATCTGTCCCCGTTTTGGTAACCGGTGTCATCAGCAAATGCAAGCGTTCCACCATCGCGCCTGCGTCAGGTTCCGGCAGGAGGGACGACCGAGCTGCGTTCGACCAGCGTGGACGGGAGCAGCCAGGGTTCTTCCGCCGCGGCGTCTTCCGGGCAGATCAGCTTGCGGGCCGCGGCGAAAGCCATTTCGACGATGGGCCAGCGAACCGTCGTCAGCGACGGCCAGACATGACTCGAGAGCGGCGTATCGTCGAAACCGACGATGGACATGTCCTCTGGAATGCGCAGCCCGCTGCGCCTCGCCGCGATCATCGCCCCGATGGCCATCTCGTCGTTGCAGGCGAAGATCGCGGTCGGTCGCGGGTCCAGCGTGACGAGGCTTTCCGCCGCCGCAACGCCCGATTCGAACGTGTAGCTGCCGGGACGCACCAGCGCCTCGTCCACCACCAGGCCGGCTTCGATCATCGCCTGCTCGAAGCCGGCGCGGCGTTCCTGCGGAGAGGTGAAGCCTTCCGGCCCCTCGATGAGAGCGATGCGGGAATGGCCCTTGGCGATCAGGTAGGAGACCGCATCTTGCACCGCCTCCCTGTCGTTCGAGGTGACGGTGTTTTCAGCCGCGTCGAGCTTGACGGATCCCATCCGCACGTACCGGCAGCCGAACTCGCGGCACAGTTCGGCGATGTTGTCGCGCTCGGATATCGGCGGCAACAGCACGACGCCGTAAGGGCGCTGGCGTTCGAAGAAGCCGCGCAGATCGTCCTCGATCGTCGGCGAGGTGCGGTCGACCGGCTGCACCATCAGGCCGAATTCGCTGTTCTCCAGCGCATCGAGGATACCCTTCTGGACGTTCACCAGGAACTGCGCGTTGGGATTGTCATGAATGACGGCGATGATGAAATTGCGCCGCAGCGCCAGGGCCCTGGCCTGCGGATTTGGCACGTAGCCGAGGTCGGCGATGACGGTTTCCACCCGTTCGCGGGTCGCGTCGCTCAGCAGCGGGGACTTGTTGATGACCCGGCTGACGGTCTTTTTCGACACGCCCGCGCGCTTCGCGACATCGTTGATCGTCGGTTTGCTGCCCCCGTTCATCCCCTACCCTTATGGGCCGGTTTGCGGATCGCCAAGTGGTGCGAAGTAAAAACTACAGCGCGTGAGGTAGCCAGAGCGAGAGGCCGGGAAGATATGTCACCAGAGCCAGCGAGATCAGCAGCGTGAGGTAGAAGGGCCAGATCGTCGCCACCATGCGCGACAGGGGCACCTTGCCGACCGCTGATCCGACGAACAGGACCGAACCGACCGGCGGCGTGACCAGGCCGATGCCGAGATTGAGCATCAGGATGATCCCGAAATGCACGGGGTCCACCCCGGTCGCCATCGCCACCGGCAGGAAGATCGGGGTGGTGATCACGATCAGCGGGGCCATGTCCATGAATGTGCCCAGCGCCAGCAGCATGACGTTGATGATGAGCAGGGTGAGGATCGGATTGTCGGTTATGACCGCGATCAGGCCAGCGAGTGCGGCAGGCACTTCCAGCAGGGCGAGGGCAAAGCCGAAGGCGGTCGCGGCGGCGATGATGAACAGCACCATCGCCGCGGTCCGCACCGATTTCTGTGCCGCCTCCCAGGTGCCGCGCCAGCCCAGGTTGCGATAGACGAAGGTGCCGACGACGATGGTGTAGATCACCGCCACCGCGCTGCTTTCCGTGGGCGTGAAAATGCCCGACAGGATGCCACCCATGATGAGCACGCCGGTGAACAGGCCGGGGACGGCGTAGATCGCCGCGCGAATGAAGGTCCGCCAGCCGGGGAAGGTGCCGCGCGGCAGGTTGCGCCAGCGGGCCACCAGCCAGGTGGTCAGCATCAGCAACCCGCCGGTCAGCACTCCGGGCACGATACCGGCCAGGAAGAGATCGCCGATGGAAACGCCGATGCCCGATGCCGCGGCGTAGATGATCATGTTATGCGAGGGCGGGATCAGCAGGCCGACGATCGCCGCGGTCACGGTGACGTTGACCGAGAAGTCGCGATCGTATCCCTTCTCGTCCATGAGCGGCACCATGGTCGATCCGATGGCCGACGCGCTCGCGATGGCGGAGCCAGACACTGCGCCGAACATCATGCTGGCGCCGACGTCCACAAGCCCAAGTCCGCCGCGGACCCGCCCGAAGGCAGCATCGGCCACCCGTACCAGCCGCTCGGCAATTCCGGCCCGGTACATCAGGTCGCCGGCGAAGATGAAGAAGGGAATTGCCATCAGGGTGAAGACGCTGATGCCCGCCGCCATGCGCTGCACCGCCACGATCAGCGGAATGTCGGCGACGGCGAATGTCGCGAGGGCCGCGCCGAACAGGGCGAAGGCCACTGGCACGCCGATGGCGAGAAGGATCAGCAGCACGGCGAACAGGACGAGGATTTCCATCAGCGCACCCCTCGCTTTTCGGCCAGTCGCACGCGAATGCGGCCGATGGAGAACACCGTCATCAGCAGACCGGCAAAGGGTATGGGCAGATAGGCGAAGGCTCGGCTTATCCCGAGCGAGGGGATCACGTGCTCGCGCACGTCCCACGCCAGCAGGGTGCCGTAGATCGCGAATACGAGGCCGAAACCCGCGATCAGCACATGGATCGCGATACGCAGATTGCGCATGCCACGGGGCGAGAGGCGCTGTTCGAGGATCTCGATCCGGATATGGAACCGCTCCCACACGCCGGCAGCGGCCGCCAGAAAGACGTACCAGATCATCAGCACCAGCGCGGTCTGTTCGGACCAGGACGGACTGTGATCGAGCACGAACCGGCCGAACACCTGCCAGCCGATCACGGCGGTCATCGCCAGCAGGCCGGCCGCGCCGAGCCGGGCGAGGAGATCCGCCGCGCGATCCTCGAACCCCCGCTTCACCGCGCGACCTCGCGCTGCGCGAGGATGCGCTCGACCAGTTCGCGCTGACGCGGCGTGGTGAGCGAGGCGTCCCACATGGCCGTCATCCGTTCGGCGAAGGGCGCCGGATCGACCTCGTTCACCGCGACGCCCGAGGCGAGCACGATCGCCCGGCTTTTCTCCACCTGCGCGTCCCACAAGCGGCGCATGTAGGGCACCGACTGCTTCGCCGCGAGGCGTACCGCCCGCCTGTCCGCGGGAGGCAGAGCGTCGTACTTGACCTTGGACATGACGAAGACTTCGGGTGCAAGGAGGTGGCGGGTCAGGCTGTAGAAGCGCGCGACCTCGAAATGGCGGCCGTTCTCGAAACTGGGCCAGTTGTTCTCCGCCCCGTCGATCACGCCCTGCGCCAGGCTCTGGTAAACCTCGTCGAGCGGCATCGGTACAGCGTCGGCGCCGAGCGAACGGACCATGGCGATGTAGAGATCAGATCCCGGTACCCGCAATTTGAGGCCGCGCATGTCTTCGGGCCGATGGATGGGGCGGCGGGTGTTGTAGAAGCTGCGCGCGCCGGAATCGTAGAAGCACAACCCGACAAGGCCGTGCGGCTCGAGCGAGGCGAGAATTGCGTCGCCTACGGGCCCGTCCACGACGCGGCGCATGTGCGCGGTATCCGAGAAGATGAACGGCAGCGCGGCCACGATGGTGAGCGGCTCGATCGAATTGAGCGGGGCGAGGTTGACCCGGTTGAAATCGATCCCGCCGAAACTGGTGATTTCCAGCGTGTCGCGTTCATTACCCAGTTGACCACCGGCGTAGATGCGCAGGTCCAGTCGGCCGCCCGTCGCAGAATACAGCAGCTCGCCGAAGCGGCGCACGCCCTCGACCGTGGGATAGCCGATCGGGTGCGTGTCCGAGGATGTCAGCACGCCGTGCCCAAGAACGCGGGCACACCCGGCGAGCCCGCCCGCGGCGATGCCGCCCAGGACCGCGCGGCGACCGAGCCGCAAAGTCGCGGGAACCGCTTCGCTCACGTCGTCGGCACAGGCGTCAGCAACAGGTCGAAGCCCCCCAGCGTCCCGAAATCACAGCGGCCGCGCGCGCCCGGCAAGGCCTCGTGCACACCGGTGATGGCGCCGGTAGAGACGTATGTACCCTCGGGCAGGTCATAGCCGCGCCGCTCGGCCAGGCGACGCAGGAAAGCGAGCGATTCCAGCGCGGCAGCGGGGAAGTCATCGACCACGCGCGTGCCGACCGTCTCCCCGTCGATCGTGCAGGTCACGCTGAACGGTTCGTTGCGGTCGCGCCACTCGGGGATCTCGCTTCCCAGAAGGAGCCCGTTATTGTTGCCGAAGTCGCTGATGACCGCGACGGGGCCGTAATCGTTGATGTCGGGAATGGGACTACTGGCGATTTCCGCGCCGATGAACATGCGGTCGGTGGCCGCAGATGCTCCCAGGCTGATCACGAATTCTGGTTCGATCGCCGCGAAGCCGTCGGCGAACACGGGCATCTGCGTCGGCTCTCCGGGCCGGGCATGCCGTACGGAGCTGGCAAAGATCGGACCGGCGAGAAAGCGTTCGTCGAACCGCTCCCGATAGGCTGCGGGAACGCCGCCCACCTTCCATCCGGCGACCGTGTCCGGCCATTCGGCTATGGATCGGTCCTGCAGACGATAGGCCGCTTCCAGCGTGTCCGGCAATCCGGAAGGTGGTCCGGGCAGGGCACGACCCTCCGCCCTTGCCCGGACCAGACCGGACGAGATCGCGCGATGCTCGTCCGGCAGAGAGCCCGCCGCATTCTTGCTGCCCTGTCGCATTCCGTCAGAACTTCCCGCGGATGCCGATGAAATAGCGCGTGCCGGAGAAATCCGATTCCGCCAGGCTGTCGCGCGTCGGTCGATAGAGCAGGTTCGGCTCGTCGAGGATGTTGAGCACCTGGAAGCGGATCTGGACGTTGTCGAGCAGGTCGTAGCTGGTCGAGACGTCGAGGAAGCCCTGATCGCCGGCGAAGCGGTTGGACGTCGTGCGGAACGGCTTGAAGTAGTCCGACCGCCACTTGTAGGCGATCCGCGCGCTGAACGGACCGGCTTCGTAGAACACCGTGGCGTTGGCCGAATGCTTCGAATAGCCGGGAATGTTGGCGGGCGCGATGAAGTCGGCCAGCGTCTCTCCGCTGCGCCCGATGGTCGGATCGGGAAACTCGAAGTCGGAATCGGCGAAATTGTAACTCACCTGGAAGCCCAGCCCCATGTCGAACTGGTGCTGTGCGGTGATCTCGAAGCCGATGATGCGGCTCTTGTCGTCGGAATTGACCGTACGGGCGATATCGACGGGGGTCGGCGTGCCGTTGACGTCAACGCTGATGGTGCTGACATCGGTTCGGAAACCGGTCTGCAGGCTCTTGTAATAGGCCGCCACCGCGAGCGAAGTGGTGTCGCCTGCATACCATTCGAAGGATACGTCGCCGTTCCAGCTCTCGAGGGGTTCGAGGAACGGATTGCCGGACGCGGAGATGGCCTGCCCGACATTCTCGGCGTCAGTCTCGTTATCGATGGCCAGCGCGGCGCTCATCGCCTCCGGATCGGGCCGGGCGATGGCGCGATAGGCGGCGAAGCGCAGCAGCATCTCGGAATTCAGTTCAAGCGACAGGTTGGCGCTCGGCAGCACGTTCCAGAAATCGTTGGTTTCGGAGTTCACCGTAGGATCGCCGACCGGTTCGATGTCGATCGTGCCGGGATCGGTGCCGGGCGAAGTTATCAGCGAGCTGCTGACGCCGAGCGAGGTGATGCTGGTATGCACGGCGCGCACGCCGACATCGGCGCTGGCCAGCAGCCCGAACAGGCGCGTGTCGAAGTTCGCCTGGACGTATCCCGCCCACGTTTCCTCCGTCACGTCGGTATCGTCGGTCGACAGGGTGGAGCCGATGGGCAGCCCCGCATCGGGATCGCCCGTAAGCGCCAGGAACAGTCGCTGCGGATCCCAGCTGGCAAAGGTCAGGCCCTGCATCGGGGTATCCGCGCCGGCGTAGAAATCCTTCACCGGGAACGGCATGCGCGCATCGACCGCGTCGGGCGAGAAGATGTCGCCGACCAGCATGATCGGATCGGTCGAATCGTCGCTGCTTCGGTCGATGCCGTCGTCGCGCACGCGGTGCCGGTCGGCATACCTTACGCCGGCTTCGATCGAAGACAGGGCACCATCGAAATCGTAGCGGCCATCCAGGCGGAAGGCGAGGATGTCGTCATCGACATTCTCCTGCCGCCGGCGCACGCGCAGCGCGTTCGTGTACTGGTCGTAATTGTTGAGGTCGAACGGCGCGCCCACATCACTTTCCACACGGCTGGTATCGAGGAAGGTGAGCGCGGGAATTTCGACGTCACGGAAATCGAGCTGGAAGGTCACGCGGTCGTCGGTGCGGATGCGCATGTCGAGCTCGTCGCGACGACGCTGGGTCTGCGAATAGCCGGCATCAGCGGCGAGCGTCAGGCGGTCCCCCGTCCACTCGACGTTCGCGCCGAGGCCGACATATTCTTCGGTCTGGTCCTGGCGGAAGGGATTGAGCTCGACCCGCGTCTCGCCCGTATAATTGAGCAGCGCGCCGCTCTCGCTGATGTCGATGGGGCTGATCCGGCGGCGTCCGTCCGAGATGATGAGGTTCTGCCGATCCTCGCTGTCGTCGCGATAGGAATACTGTCCGTCGATATTGATATCGAGGGAGGGCGTCGGCTCCCACTGGATCGCCCCCATCAGCGCGTCGCGATCGGACTGCGTTTCCAGCGCGCGGTAGATATACTGGTTGGAGACGAAATATTGCTGGGATGCCGAACCGTCGGGCACGAAGTCGCAGTTCGAGCCACCGTCGATCGAATAGTCGGTGTTGCACACCGAGTAGGTCGAACTGCTGGTGTAGATGTCTTCCGGAGCGGTATCGCGGCGAATCTGCCAACCGATGGCGACACCGATATCCCCTGCCCCGGTCACGAACTGATCGACGTAGGATGCGGTCAGGCGCTGGCTGAGCGGATCGCCGTCGACCACGCGATCCTCGTAATCGGAATACCCCAGGAGAGCCTGGACCTGCAATCTCCCCTTGCCGTAATCGAGCGGTCGCAGCGTCTGCAGCTCGATGATACCCGACACGCCGCCCTCGATGAAGCTGGCCTGCTGCGACTTGTAGACGATGGCCCCGTTGATGAGTTCGGAAGGGAACTGTCCGTAATTCACGTCGCGCCCGTCGCTGCCCGAGGTCACTTCGCGTCCGTTCAGGACAGAAGAACCGAGAAAGGCACCAAGGCCGCGCACGGACAGTTCCGATGCCCCGCCCTTGAACCGGTCGGAGGTGACACCGACGATGCGCTCCAGCGTTTCCGCCACCGAAAGGTCGGGCAGATCGCCCACATCCTCGCCCACGATGGCGTCGCCGATCACATCGAGCTGGCGTTTCGTTTCCAGCGAATTCTCGATGGTGCGGGCGATCTCTCCGGTGACGATGATGGTGTTGTCGCCGGTCTGCGATTCTTCCATCGCGTCCGCGTCCTCGTCGGGGGGGACGGCCTGGGCATGGGCGATGCCCGCCTGACCCAGCAGCATGGCCGAAGCGAGCAGTCCGGCCCTGAACGTGCGCACGGATGGCACGGCGAAACGATCGGTGATGTGACGCATGGTTCCTCCCTCGATGTATTTTCTAGCCGATCCGGGTCGGCCCGTGGCGCCATTCTTGACACCGGTTACCCAATACGTTGACACCGGTGCCATTTCTCGTCAATAGATTTGTGAGAGAAAAATTCGGAGGGGTTGCGATGGCCGTAAAGGCTTTGAAACGAAGGATAGTTTTGGCCGGCGCGTTCGTTCTGACGATGCCGGGCGTCGCGTTCGCGCAACAGGTCAGGGATACGCTGCCCGAAATCCTATCGCACGCCGCAGTGGGCGATGCGCCATACCTCCCCGACTTTTCCTACGCGGGCTACGGCTACGGTCTGAAGGCGATTCCCGCGGTGAATGCGGTCATCGACGTCGGTGATTACGGCGCGATTCCGGATGACGGGCGCGACGACAGCAAGGCGATAAAGGCCGCCCTTGCCGCAGCACACGAAATGGACGGGCCGGTGCGCGTGCAGTTCGGCGCGGGTCGCTACGTGCTGACCGAGATTCTGTGGATCGAGCGCAACGGCATCGTCCTTGCCGGCATGGGCAGCGGCCAGGGCGGTACGCAGCTTTACATGCCCCGCCCGCTCGACCAGGCCGACGACGGCGGCGCGCTGGACGAACTGCGCGAATACCTTGCCCAGTACGACAAGCGCCAGCGCGACGAGGACATCAACCTCGACACCCTGTTCTCCGAATGGAGCTGGAGCGGCGGCTTCATCTGGACGCGCTATCCGGGTGGGCGTCACGCAACCTATCTGGAGAGTTACGACCGTCCGATCGAAACCGTCGCCACGATCCGTTCCGGCACGCGCGGCACGCGCGAGGTGAGGCTGGGCGATCCCGGCTCCCTGGCCGCGGGCGACGTGGTCCAGATTCACTGGCACAACCGTGCCGGGGAGGACGGCCCTCTGATAACCGAACTGTACGGCGACTCCGATCTCGAAATCGGCGACCGTCACTGGACGCTTCCCGATCGCCCGCTTGTGCGCCAGGCCACCCGGATCGAATCGATCGAGGGCGACCGCGCCACCATCGCCGATCCGCTGTTGCACGATATCGACTCCGACCTACCCGCCTACTTCGCTCGCTGGGATCACCTTTCGGAAGTCGGTATCCAGGATTTGGCGATGGTATTTCCCGAAAATCCCTATTTCGGGCATCACAACGAAGCCGGCTATAACGGCATCTACTTCACCGGCGTTCACGACGGGTGGATAAGCAACGTCCGGATCGTCAATGCCGATAGCGGCATCCTGACCGACGATCTGGCCAACGTCACCATCGCGGACGTCGTGACCACCGGCGACCACAAGGCCCATTACGGTGTCCATATGGGCAATGTGCACAACGTGCTGGTGACCGGAAACGAGGTACGCAACCCGACCGAACACACCTTCAGTTTCAATACCCAGTCGACCCGTTCGGTCTACCATCGCAGCACCGGTTGGGAACAGCCGACGCTGGACCAGCATGCCGGTGCGAACCACCAGAACCTGTACGATGCGCTGACCGTGCATGTCCGGCCGCGACCGGACGAGAGCGACGGTCGCGCGACTTACGACCTCTTCAAGGCAGGCGGCGCGGGTTACTGGCAGCCGGGCCACGGTCGCTACAACACCGTCTGGAATCTCGATGTCGAGGTGGAGAGTGGGGCGCAACCGGGCGAACCGGTTATCATCACCGAGAACAGCGGCGGCCCCGAAGCCCGCATCGTCGGCCTGCACGGGAACCGGCCGCTGATCCTGGAATACGATCCCGCACCCTACGTCGAGGCGACCGGCCAGCGCCTTGCTGCGGCCTCATCCCTCTATGACTGGCAGCTGTCGCAACGCTGATACGCGGAGATGTAGATGGAGCGGGTGAAGGGAATCGAACCCTCGTCGTCAGCTTGGGAAGCTGCTGCTCTACCATTGAGCTACACCCGCATTTCAATAGCTTAGACAGGGGGTGCTCCGTCAGTTTACACTTTGGTTTACACCTCGCCCTGCAAGCGACGGCTGATTGACACCACGATGGCACTATCGTCAACGTATCTTTTGCGGATTTCATCGACCTGTTCTGGCGACCATCCCATGAGGTCTGCTATTTCTCGATTGGAGAGCATTGCGGTCGGATGTGTCATGATCTTGGTTGCGAAAGTCCCCCGTAGATCGTGGAGCCGCTTCTGTGTCCTCCGCTCCTCGCCCGTGACCGGGTCTCTTTCGGTATGCCAAATGCCGGTGCCGCCGTTCGCCTTCTTGCGGGCTTCGTGGAAGCTCGAATTGAGCCCATCGCCAGTCCATGCTTTCCCTTGGCTTGTGACTAGCACGGTCTCAACGCCCTCCCGCCGTGGCCTTTGCCGCAAATCATTGAGAAGGCCATCCAACTCGGGAAGTCGGGGAATGGTGACCCGATAACGCTTGCGCCGGGAACGCTTGGAGGCTGTCCTCTGGATCGCGAGGTCATTGATCTCATGCCACCGCAAGGCGACAAGGTCCGCCCTACGCAGGCCAGTCATTGCCGCAAGGTCTATTGCATCTTTCAGTGCTTGTTGGGCCTCTGCCTTGAGCGCCTCAATGTCCTCCGGCAGCCAGACCACGGGTGCTCGGCTCTCGGCCCGATAGAGCGTTGGGATGCCGTGAGCCGGATTTAGGATTATCCTTCCTTCGAGCGTAGCCCATTCTAGAAAGCGGGAGAGAACAGAAACGCTGATGTCGGCAGTGCGCGGCGTGGCGCTCATGGTATTTCGCCACGCTACGATCTTCGCCTTCATCCGGGCGTCATTGAAGATCGCAAGCGGCGCTTTGCCCCATTTGCCTTCCACCCTCTCCAATGCCTGCCCCCAAGTGCGCTGGGTGCTGACGGCCAGTTCCTTCCAGTATGCGGACTGTCGAAAGGCAGTAATGACACTGCCAACGTCATCGCGAGGGGTTTCTTCCAGTGCTCTGCGCGCCTCGGCCACGCGAACCCAATCAGCCGGGGTCAGTATGGGCTTACGAGGCCCCTTTGCGCGCAGGATTTGAGGCCCGCCCCGCCACGCATAGACATACCAAGCTGTTCCGGACGCCAAGGACTTCCGAACGAAATGGACGCCGGAACTCACAGGCGATCCTCCCATTCGTCGAACGGCGTAGGGACCGCACCAGCCCCCTTGGGTTCGCCGGTCGCCAACGTCAGGCTAATTTCACCATTGGCTCGAATGTCCACTCCCTCGACTACCGCGCCGCACTTCTGTGCTGCTCTAATGGCGCGGGAGATATCCGCCATGCGGAATGTCGATTTACGGCGCGGCGCTACTGCCCGACCACCGTCAGCTACTTGCTCGATGAACCGCTCCGGTCGAATACTGCGAGTTCGCCGTGGCGGATCAATGGGCTCATTACTAGAAGGAACAGGTATTATTCGCATGATCGCCTCAATTTTAGACGATCATGCACATTAAGCAGATTATACCGCTTGACAACAAGTTTTGAGTGCAACTCGTTGCAAGCCTATTTGGTTAAAAATCTAGACATCACTTCATGAATAACGGTCACGAACAGTTCTGTATTTTTTGTCAATCGGCAGTTCGCTATTGAGTTCTCACTAATGCGCCTAACTGCCGTAAACTGCCCTTAGCGAGTAAGCAGTGCTTGGCTGTAGCCGGTTGGCGCAAAGATCGCATAGCTGCCCCGGCCACATGGGCAATCCCTCGTCAGATCATGAACGCTCGGGGACCAACCCACGGCCTTCTATCAGGCTGCGCGTGACCAGATGGACCATACCGCGATACTCCGGACGAAGTGCATATCGCTTGTTCGGACGCCGGTGATCCTGTCTGCGAAGTGTCGTCCGTTGGACGATCCCCGCCGAGCACAGGTCAGCAATGACCTCGTCTGACCAGCCAAAGGCCGTGTTGGTGCGGATGCCTCCATCGGTCAGCAGAACATTGAGAAGCGTGTGGAATTGCAAGGAGTGCTGGACGCTGATCTGATGCACCGCGTTGCAGAGCGACACTAGGTCGCTCATCTGTGGTGCGGGATGCTCATCCAGCAATGAGCCGATAACCGGCCATCCATAGTAGTCCGCAAGGTGCTGCCGCTCCATTTCGAGAACCCGAAGCAATCGCGTTTCCGGGCCTTCAGGAGCCTTAGCGCCCGGCCCTTTGCGTCGCATCTCGAACCTGATGCGAGAAGGTGACTTGGCATAGATCGCTATCCGGTATCTCTCATTGAGAACGAACCCGACCGAGAGATTGTCATTGCCGCGCTCCGTCCACATGCTGCTATTGGTAATGTAGCGCCATACTTCCGCATTGTCGAAATCGGCCAATGTCGCAGACCCGAGCAATCGAACCGCTCCAAGTGCGTTGGTGTGGCGGCGCTCGAAGAAGGCTTCCGCTTCGTTGATGCTAACCCCTTCCCAATCAAACCGGCAGGTTAGGCCAGGAACGCTGGTAATTACGTCACCGCTGTCGCTTGCCAAGCTCGCAGTTGGCGCGGGGAGGCATATCCACGCTACCATCCGTTTCAACTGGTTCACGTATAACGGAAGGAAAGCTGCGAAGGGGTCCGATCCTAGACACTCGTGGGCGGAACGAAGATTGCTGATCCAGTTATCGGTATCTCCCAATGCACGCGGCACGGCTTCATCGGCCCGAGAGAAAAACGCCACTGGATCAATTTCCGCAATATGCGAACCGAACGCCTCACCCAACGATGCGTAGCGGATGAGAAGGTGATGGAGTGTCCTGACGACATTACCACCTGTGAGGTTAAACCGGATCGCTCCTTGGCCTCCCTGTTTCTTGATCGAAAGATGGACCTTACCAAGTGTCGTCGCCGCGTTAGCCAGAGTGGCGATCAGGATGCGCTCCGACGTCTGCTCGAACTTAAACCAATGGGGCTGAAATGGAGGGGCGAGTAGCTCGAAATATCCCTCTGGCGTAAGATCATCTAGTGCTGCCGCTGATGAGCGCCAGTGTCCACGCACCGTAAGCGAAATCCTGTCGATGCCGACTTCTGGAAGGGCGGGACGAAGGTCCGGATAGAACGCGCGCAATCCATTGCGGCCACGCTGCGGGGCTCGCACGAACGACGTGTCAGGTATGGTCCCGGTTCTTGATATGACAGCCTCACAGGGTTTTTCGTTACCTCTGTAGAGACAGCCTCGTTAAAGTCCGGTTTGCGCCATCGACGTTGCTAGAGCCCCAATTCCGATTGGCGACATGGAGGCGCGGCGGGGATCGGCAATCCATCCGGGTAGGTGAGCCGGAATAGCCGCGATTGAGACACAGGATCGAGCGAGAGCAGCGTGGGCCACTCGGAACGCAGTTCAACGCTCTGCAAGCGCCATAGCCACCGCTGCGGGTCACGAAAGCGCGCATGGAGAGCCGCATGGCATTTCTTGCAAGCTGGAAAGAGTTCAGCGGGGCGGTCGTATCGCTCAAGGTGCGCGAATATGTATCCGCTGGTCCGGAGCCGGGCCGGGTCGCTGAAGCCACAGATCGAACAGACCGTGGGCCGTGCAATTTGACCGGAGCGGAATAGTGCGTTCTGCACACGCGTCACGGCGCACCGCTCCGCCCAAGACCAACCGTTGTATGGCGTCTCCCATGGCCGCGCCGAGTTGCTAGTCACAAGCAAAGTCCAAACGCTTCCGAACGTTGCCGAGCAAGCCATTCAGCGAGGTGATCCCAATGCGAAGCTGGCACATGAGTGCACACTGCATGTCCGGGGAATTGTCATTGCTCTGCCCTTCGATGGCGACGGTGTGCATATCTTCGAGCATGGCAGTGATGTCGGCAAACAAAGCCGGAACGGCGTCGCTCACGCGGCTTGGCCGTCAGACAGTATTCGATAAACCGAGCTACGGCTAATCTGAAGCCGGGAAGCGATCTCGCAAGCCCGCACCCCGGTGGCGTGCAGATCGTGCACCTGCGGTGCCAGACGGCGCGCTGTCGGTGCCCGGCCACGGTATTTGCCGAGCGACTTGGCCTTCGCGATGCCCTCGCGCTGTCTGACCATTGCCAATTCTCGCTCGAACTGCGCAACCGCGCCGAACATCGTGACGACCAAGCGGCCAGCGGGCGATTTGGTATCCACCGCCTGACCGCCGAAATCTAGGATGCGAAGGGCAACGCCCTTGCCTTCAAGTGTCTCGATTATCGCAAGGAGGTCGGCAGTTGACCGCGCTAGGCGGTCGAGCCGCATCACGACTAGGGTGTCGCCGTCACGCACGAAGTCGAGACAAGCCGCAAGCTCGTTTCGTTCCGCGACCGACGACACTCGCTCCGTGAACAGTCTTGTGCAACCCGTTGCACGGAGTTCGCGTTCTTGGGCTTCAAGCCCGGCGCACTGGTCGGCGGTGGAGACGCGCGCATAGCCAACAAGCATCTGATTTCCCTCGTTTGTTCGAAGGAAAGGCTACCAGCACGACCCGCCTAAGTCACGGAAAAGACTGGATTATTGACCAAAAATCTTGCTGATCTTGGGCGCGGGTGCAGACGGTCAAGCGCCGCTCGATAGCAGTCCCCGCCCACGTCCCGGTGCGCGTGGCTCATCGGTATAAGGTTGCGGCTGGAAGGGCTCGCTTTGGGCAGCGAGGATTGTCCGGAACCTGCCATACCACTGTTCAAGCGTGGCTACTGCCATTCTCACTTCCGGGGTATTGGGTTTGCATCCGGCAAGATGGTTGAAGAACGTCACACGGATGACGGGCTCGTGTAGATCGTTGGTGAATATCTTCAGAGCGATGTTCTTGACCGTCTGCTCATGCCTCTTGGACCCGGAGAGCCCTCCCAATAGCAGGCCGACCGGACCCAATAGCGCGCCTCCCACGGCTGCGCCCATCAACTGGCTCCCGCGATTGGTAAGTTCTAGCTTGGTGCCATCGCGCTCGATTTCGACTGCGACAAGCTGGCTGAAATGGAACACCCGATAGGAACCGCTCACAAGGATCACCGCGAACTGATTAGTATCCGGGTCCATCGCGAGGCTCGCATACTTGTCCGCCTGATCGAACCGCAGGACTGGCTCGAAGTCCGGTATAGTTGCGATCAGGCCTCCTATCCGGTCGGGCTTGCACTTCTGCCAACGCTGGAAGCGAAGCACGACATAGGTCGTAAGCCCAGCCGGGACTGCCGCGCATATAAGCAGAAACAACCATCCCACGATTTCATTTGGCACTTCGGAACTCCCTGCGCGACATTTCCGCTGGAAGCTACGCGACGGTAGTGAAGAACAGGTGTAGACGATAAGTGACAATAGATCAGTGATTGTCACTCATCGTCGGTGGACCGATCAGTCACATCTGGTCCCTATGCTTCCCGATGACGGACATCAGGCAGCGACTAGCCCGAAACGTGGCAAGGCTCCGTAAGGAAGCGGGCTGGTCGCAGGAAGCCTTTGCCGATCACGCAGGTATCCACCGCACATACATCAGCGACATCGAGCGGGGGGCTCGCAATCCCACCATCGAGGTGGTGGACCGGATTGCCAAGGCGCTGCGAGTGAAGCCCGGAGCGTTGCTGGACTGACAAAGCGGTCTCGTGCAACCCGTTGCAGTTCTCGCTAGGCTTTATGGCCCTGCGGGACACCGTCTCACTGGCCCATTACCCATTTCAGTGGGACACCGGCGCGCTGTCCCGAGGATGTGCCACATGGGCAGGAGCTTTTGAGACCGTCGCTAATCCGTGTGGTCGCCGTCGCTCCGCTCACTCTCTGGCGCAGGATAGACCGCAGTGATCTTGTTTCGGAAGGTTCCTTCCTCTGTGACATAATAGGGATTATCGGCCATGCTCAACTCAACCGTCATTTTGGCAACCGTGTGCAATCCACACATCTTGAGTTCGGCTGCTGTGGTGTCGAACAGAGCAACGTTGAAACCATCCTCTCCATATCCGCTCTTGTAGGCGACCCCATCGTAGCCTTTAAGACGAAGCGTCTCCGCGATGACCTGCGTTGGAACATACGTCAGACCGGCGTCACTGCGTTCGACGGGAGCGGAAAACGCATTGTTGATGTCAGTCCAAACCTGACGCTCAATGTCCTCGTCAGACCAAGCATTTTGCGTTAAGCGCGCAAAGGGTTGAATTAGTTTTTCGGAGCAGTCTACGATTTGTAGATCGCGCTTGATCCGGAAAACGCCGATTGACACGTGCGAACCAATTAGCGGGCGAACTTCGAGTGCCGCCGTTACCTCCTTAGTGGACAGATAGAGGCAGGCGATGCCCCTTGCGTTTACGCGGCCATCGCCCACCCACGCAGCGTCCGGGAACATCCTATCTTCGGCATACGCGCTCGGGAACTCGTCGAATACACCCGGCGCGATCTCCTCCTTTCGCCATCTAAAACCGAGTTGGGCCCGATATAGGTGTAACCCCTCCTGAAGCCGCCTGACGCGATTGCAGCTTGTTCGGGAAACCTCATCTAGAAAGTCGGTTTGCTCCTGCGTTCGAGCAAAACGATACGTCTGACGAACCGAGCGGTCGAAATCTCGATACGCTTCATGTGAACCAAATGTCATGATCTGTGCCCGCTTCGCAGCGAAGCCGCTTCATCGACACACAGCATCAGCCCGAAGGCCCGCTAGTGGCATCTGGCGCAGGAGCCGCCCGATCAACGTCTTGAACATCTTCGGGCGTAGTGCCGAGGGTCGTGCTTTCCGCCGCTCCCAATCCAGCCTCTAAATCGGCTATCCGCTTCTCAAGCTGCTCTAACTCGGCTCTACTTCCGGCGAAGTCGGTCCAGACACCGTATGCTATTGGAGCAAAAATCGCCAGCATCGCCAAGATGAGACCCCAAATGGTTAGGCGGAGAGCCCAACGCGGCATTTGCAATACTTTGTCAGAGACCTCCGAAGCCAAGCTCTCCATGTTGAGAAAGGTCGATGAAAACAGTCGAGAGCGGACCAAGGTCTCTTTCTTATATTGATCGCTCTCCTTCTCGACGGCATTGCTCCCCGAGGCCACATGGGGGTGGAATAGGAGCCTGAAGAATGGCTCCCCGGTTTTAATCGGGAAATCGGAGTTCCCGAAGTTCACCAGTGCCGCTGACAACGGGCCGCGCCAACCGGGATCGACAATACCAACATTCAGCGCCAGCACCCCTTCATGGGTCCAGCGCGTCATCAAGGTCGCTAGGCCGGTAACATCGTCAGGCAGACTGAAAGTCTCTGCGGAGACTACCCACACGATACCGCGCGGAGGAAGCCGATAGGTTCCACCCTCGATCTCCACGCCCTCTTTAATGATACATCCGACAGTGGCGTCGTATGTCGAGGGACGCCATCCCTTGGATACGTCTCCTTTGACAATCCCCTTCGCCTTGATCTCTTGCCCACTAAGCACCATTGCACGATCCTCCCGTTCAGGAGGGTAAATCATAGTCACGTTCCGCAATCAAACCGAAGCTGACCTTCATTACTTAGCGGAAGCGTTAGGTGCGAGGTCACAAACCGACGACCCGAAAGCGAAGGCTTTCCCACAATCGGGCGTGGGTGTCGTTATCGCGAAGGGAGAAGTCGAGCTTGCGCGATCCGCTAACGTCTTGCCCCCGGCGCTGGCTGCCCGCTTCCGCCATGACATGCGCGGTATCAGCGATGAAGAAAGATACCACGTGATAGAACATGCGGAGCGCGCCGCAATCTACCAAGCTCTCCAAAAGGGCATCGACCTTTCAGGGGCGACACTTTACGGCACCCGCTTTCCGTGCAGCGACTGTGCCCGAGCAATGCTTTGGGCCGGTATCGCTAGGGCGGTTTTTCCGAGTGGATTTGCAGGCGAAGATCGCTGGGTAGTTTCTCAACGTGCAGCCCTGCACATGCTTAGACATGCAGGTGTAACTGTTCGCTACTTATCACCTTCTCCTGCATAGGGGCTGTGCAAAAAAACGGAACATTCTGCGAACAAATGCTTGATCGGCGGGATGCACGTCGTCATAGTGTCAAAAATCGACACAGAGATGAGGAGCGGCCATGCGCGTCGTCAACAAGCCAAACGAGTTTCAACTTCTCTGCGATCAGGCGGGTTTGACGTTAGAGCAAGCGGCTGCGTTGCTTCAAGTATCAGAGCGAACAACCTATCGGTATGCGAGCGGTGCAAGTCGGCCCAATGGTCTGGCATTAAGCGTTCTGCGGTCTGCCGCAAACGGGGCGAGCAAAGAGACCACTCGTCGGGCTTTCAGATTTATCGACCTTTTTGCAGGGATTGGCGGACTTCGTCTCGGCTTCGAGAGGATTGGCGGGCATTGTGTTTTTACGTCGGAGTGGGATGAGCACGCGCGTAAAACCTACGCTCTGAACTTCAGGGACAACCATCCCCTTGGAGGTGACATCCGGGAGTTTTCCAGCGCCCCTGACAAGATACCAGAGTTCGATATTCTCTTGGCAGGGTTTCCTTGTCAGCCCTTTTCGATAGCCGGGGTCTCCAAGAAGAACGCTCTCGGCAAGCCGCATGGTTTTCTTTGCGATACCCAAGGCACGCTCTTTTTTGATGCGGCGCAGATCATTGCCCATCACCGTCCGGCAGCTTTCGTGCTGGAAAACGTCAAAAACCTAGAAAGTCACGACAAGGGGCGCACCTTCGCCACCATCATGAATGTTCTGAAAAATGAACTCGGCTACAGCCGGGTGCAGGCTCGTGTCATAAGCTCGGAGCCATGGGTGCCGCAGAAGCGCGAGCGGGTATTCATCGTCGGTTTTCGCGACGATACGGAGTTTGATCTCGACAAGATCGAACTTCCTTCAAAGTCGAGCGGCCCGAAATTAGGCAGCATCCTCCAACCGCATGATGAAGTGGACCCAAAATACACTCTGACCCCTCGCCTGTGGCAGTATTTGCAGGATTATCGGGCGAAGCATGAAGCCAAGGGTAATGGATTTGGATATAGTCTGTTTGGCCCCGATGACGTCACACGAACCTTGTCGGCCCGTTATTACAAAGACGGATCAGAAGTTCTGGTCGATCAGCCGGGCAAGCGCCCGCGCCGTCTGACCCCGCTGGAATGTGCCCGCCTTATGGGCTTTGATCGTGATGATCGGCGCTGGCGGATCGAGGTTTCAGATACGCAAGCCTACCGCCAATTCGGCAATGCTGTGGTGGTGCCGGTCGTTGAGTTCATTGCCGAAGCAATGGAACCGCACCTGCGGCAGGCCCTCGACGCTGACACACCAATCAGAACGCCGGGCGATATTCCGCTGATCTCACCGCCGCCGCGACAGCGCATGGTGGCGAATGGCTGACATCGTATCGGCTGACGTGCGCAGCCGCATGATGTCTGGTATCCGGGGGCGTAATACGAAACCGGAGCTTCTCCTACGAAAGGGGCTGCACAGACTAGGTTTCCGCTTCCGTCTACATGCGCCGGAGTTGCCCGGTAAGCCTGACATTGTATTTCCGCGCTACAACGCTGTCCTTCTAGCCCACGGCTGTTTCTGGCATGGTCACGACTGCCACTTATTCAAGCTGCCTTCGACCAGGCAGGAGTTTTGGCAAATGAAGATCGAGCGCAACCGATTAGTGGATGCGCGGACAATGTCTGCGCTCGCTGATTTGGGTTGGCGCGTTGGTGTGGTGTGGGAATGTGCCCTGAAAGGCCGGACAAGATTGCCTTTCGATGACGTTTTGAGGACATGTGCGGATTGGCTTTGTAATGAAGCAGCAGGGCTTGAAATCGCAGGGGAGTAGGGGGTGCGTAGGGGCTACCTTTCTGATCATTTCGCGGCAGTGGCAGCGAAGCGGCTTGCCGTCGTTGACACTATCACCGCGCAATCCAATCAGCATGAAGTGACTGGTTCAAAGGTGCTGCGTCGGATTTTAGGAGACACCACGCGCAGCGCGCCGCGAAGCGGGCCGGACACTCGCTTTCACGCCACCTATGTTTGGCTAGGAGGGGAGCAGGAGGCGCTATCGGAGGAAGGCAGGCTTTCGTGGTATGATAGCCGTGCCAACGATCCGACGAGATCAGCGGAGTGGCGTCTATATTATCAGGGCAATCCGGTAACGGAATTGATGGAGCCGGGTGACAGTCTATTCGTTGCTCGCCGCCCTGATGACCACATCCTCTTTATTGTCACGCCCGATGGCACTGATATTCAAAGTCAGCTTGTTTGGCTTTTCGGTTTATCGGAACAACCCTCTCTCGCTTTTGAGCAGAGGGAGATCACCCGCGACAGCGGTGGCGAAGTGGACTTCGCAGCACGGTTTATTCTGGATGAGCTTGGCATCGAGGCTGCTGAACCAGAGGCCGACCTATTAGACAGTCTCATTGAGCGGTTTGGGCTGAAGTTCCCCAAAACTCGGGTTTTTTCTGAACTCGCGCGAACCTCCCTGCCCGAGATCAGTGCGCAAGATGACCCTGATGAAGTCTTGCTATCTTGGATGGAACGCGAGGAATTAATGTTTCGTCGGCTTGAACGACGTATCGTGGCCGACCGGATCGCGAACGGGTTCGCTGGGCCAGATGGAGCAGATGTCGATGGCTTCCTGAAGTTCTCTCTCTCGGTTCAGAACACTCGGAAGGCGCGCGTTGGCTTGGCCCTTGAGAACCATCTTGAAGCGATATTTTTAGCCCATGACGTTCGATATGCTCGTGGAGCGGAAACCGAAAACAAGAATAAGCCGGATTTTCTCTTTCCGGGTCAAGATCAATACCGCGACCCGAGCTTTCCGGTTGAGTTGCTGACCATGCTGGGATCAAAATCCACGCTAAAAGATCGTTGGCGACAGGTGCTATCCGAGGCGGAACGCATCCCGGTAAAACACCTTGCCACCCTTTCTCCGGGCCTCTCGGAAAATCAGACTGACGAGATGCGAGCCAAATCCTTGCAATTAGTCGTCCCGAGGGGGCTTCATGAGACATACCGAAATACGCAACGGGCATGGCTCATGGATATGCGAGCGTTCTTGGCAATGGTCCGGACAAGGCAGCGAGCTTAGGAAACCTAATTTTTGTTCAGACCCATTTCTCTGCTTTGGAGCTTGCGCTTCCATAGTTGCTCCATCGCGATGATCTGCTCGACCGTCGCGGCTGAACCGGCCACCTCTAAGATGCTGACCTGATAATCCGATGGATCGCGGCTCTTGAGGCCGACGTTACCGCCATGCCCTGTCGCGATATAGCTCTGCCAGCGTCCCCAAAACCCTTCGAAGCCATGCGCAGCACCAACATATTGTTCTCGGGTTCGGGGGCATGTCAGTAGATAAACGCCCCTGCTCGCCGATAATGTGGCAACCCATGATGGAGGCAGGCTCGGAAGGCTGGCAAGATTTTCAACAAAATGCGTAAAGCCGGGAAAGTCCGGCTCCCGAAAGGTCTGTGTGAGTTCAACAATCGGCTTGTCGCCCGTGTTGCTGTCGGCTCGCTGCGCCCACGAGCGGGCTCCCGGCCCCCACTCCACCTTCAAACATCCGATGAATGGGTCAAAAGCGGGCAGCCGCGAGCACTCATAGAGGTCAAGTTCAAGGTTCATCTGAAGGCGCGAAAGGCGGTAGAGCGGATCGACCCAATCGTCGGGCGCGGGCGACGAACCGAATACTTCATACATTCCGGCGAACATCGTGCTGCCATCAGGAGGCACCACGAAACTGGCCCAATACCGACTAGCGAAGTATTCGCGCCGGTTAGCCCGCTGCGCACTCTGGTAACGCTCGAACTCCGCTCTGTCATCGCGCCATAGCGCGTATGGTGTCAGTCCGCTGTCGGCTACATGCTGGTGTCGCATGAGGCGCACGTTGAAAGGATCGAGCCCACCGTTCTTCAGCACCATGTTGAAAGTCAGTGCCACCCCACGCTCCCGCCCTATTCCTATCGCTGCAACCAGTTGCACGAATGTGCCAACATATCGGTTTACAGCGATTTCTGAAGTGCTTGAAATATAAGGAGCCCAATCTTGCCCGGTTTACAGCAGAAACCGCAGAAATCCGCCGATTATGGGAGCTTGGGAAGCTGCTGCTCTACCATTGAGCTACACCCGCGGGTGCGCCCGGACTTACGGCGGCGCCGTGACACGGTCAATCGCGCAGTGAAGATGGTTAGGCATATCCCTGCGTTTAGCCTGTACGGTTAATTCGGAACAGGGCGGGGCGGCGGTTCCTTCTTGATATATGAGGACTTTTCCAACGACGCCCGATCGACACCGCGATCACCCCCACCACCTCCCCAGTCGCCGCGAGCGGCTACGCGCGCTGATGCGCCTGAAATCGCAGCGCCAGATACTTGGTGCCGGACTGGGCTTCAGCCTGGCCCTGTGCGCCATTCTGGCGAGCGCGGTCGCCATCGATTCCGGCCCGCGTTCCGACGTCGTGCCCTTGGGCAGGGGAGTGGCCAGTGTCGAGGACCATGCGGTTTCCCAGTTCGACGTTCCCGCGTTGCCGGAACGGCCCGAGGTCCAGCCTGCCGCCTTGTCCCCGCCGCCCCCTTCCCCCCGGGAAAGCGCGCTCGGCGAAGGCCACGCCAGCTATTACGGTGACGAACTTGCCGGGAACCGCACCGCCAGCGGGGAGCGCTTCGACCCCGAAAGCCTGACCGCCGCGCACCGGACCCTCCCGCTCGGCAGCAGGGTACGCGTGACCAACCCGCGCAATGGCGACAGCGTGATCGTGCGGATCAACGATCGCGGACCCTATCACGGCAACCGCGTCATCGACCTTTCCCTGGCGGCAGCGCGGGCGATCGGCCTCATCCGCGCCGGAAGCGGAAGGGTCAGTCTCGCTCTGCTGACCTGACGACGCGCTTCGGGGAAAGGCTTCGCGCCTCGCGCGTTGACGAGGCTTGAGTGCAACAGCGACAGGCCTGTCTTTCATGGTTCGTCACTTCACGTTCGCCCTGCCCCTTGCCGTAATTGGGGCAATGCTGGCGGCCTGCGACGGCGGCGGCGATCCGGGTGAAGAACGGCCGATCATTTCGCAGGCGGAAGAACCAGGAACGGACGCGGCGGCGGCGCCCGAACCTCCGACTCCTTCCGTGACGGGGACTGAGGCGGAAGCCTCTATCCCGGCTGCCCTTCAGGGCCGCTGGGGACTCAACGTCGCCGATTGCGAACCGGACCGCGCCGATGCCAAGGGGTTGCTGACCATCGATGCGACATCGCTGACTTTCTACGAAGCGCGGGCCACGCTGAGCGATATTGCGACGACATCCCCCACCAGTATCCGGGCGACCTTCGACTTCACCGGCGAAGGCATGACCTGGTCGCGCGATACCGCGCTCGAGACGCAGGACGAAGGATCGACCCTGGTAAGGCGCGAATTCGGAGAAGACGCGACGCCCGGCCCGTTTCGATATGCCCGCTGCCCGTAAGAGGAAGGATTACCTATGAACCTGCGCAGTTCCGGCCTGGCGGCCTGTCTCCTCGCATCGGTATCGGCCTGCACGACGATGCCCGCGCCGGGCGGGGAGGAGCCCATTCGCGTGCGCGAACCGTCGGGCGAATGCGACGCGGCGCCGGCGCAATCCCTGGTCGGTCGCCAGGCGAGCGAGACCGTCGGCGCCCGCGCGCTCGAACTCGCCCGCGCGGCAAACCTGCGCTGGATCCCGCCGCGCACCGCCGTGACGATGGACTACCGCGCCGATCGCCTGAACATCAGCTATGACGACGATTTGGTAATATTGCGGGTGTATTGCGGTTGACGATCGACAACCGAAGAGAGCCGCCTTGCCGTGATTGCCGTCGCCAGAATGTCCGCCGTCCTCTGCCTGCTGGGCGCGAGCGTGATCCTCAGCGGATGCGAGGATCCGCTCGCCGAACGGCAGGCCGCGGCAGAAGCGCAGATCGCCGCGCGTGCGGCGTCCGCTGCGCCGGCCGCGCCACGCGCCCCGGCGCGCACCGTGACGCCGAAAGAACGCGATGCCGTCCTGCGCCTGCGCGACCAGCAGCGCGGAACTACGGAGGGAACGGACGGCGACGAACCGCTGGTCGTCGATGCCGATGCCGCCTCGCTAATGGACGAGACGCAAGGGTTCGATCCCGCTCCGATGGACGATGCCCAGGGCTTCGATCCGTCGTCCGAGGATTCGCTCGCCGCGCAAGGGTGGGGCACCGCGGCCAACTGACCTGCTCAGAAACGGGGTTGCCCGCTGCGCGCCGCGATGACAGGAGGCGCAGCCGGAGAGACCTATGACAGACCAGTTCCAGCTTACCGACGACCAGCTTGCCATTCAGGACATGGCCAGCCGCTTCACGGCGGATGCCATCACGCCCCACGCCGCGAAATGGGACGAGGAGCACACGCTCCCCGTGGACGTTCTGCGCGAGGCGGCCGAACTCGGTTTCGGCGGAATCTATGTCAGCGAAGACGGCGGCGGCATCGGCCTGGGGCGACTGGAGGCGGCGCTGATATTCGAGGCGCTGTCCTATGGCTGCCCCTCGACCAGCGCGTTCCTGTCCATCCATAACATGACCGCCTGGATGCTCGATACCTACGGGTCCGAAGAGCTGAAGGCCAGATACCTGCCGGACATGATCTCGGCCGAGCTGCTCGGTTCGTACTGCCTGACCGAACCCGGCTCCGGGTCCGACGCGGCGGCCCTCAAGACGAAGGCCGTGCGTGACGGCGACGATTACCTGGTCACCGGCACCAAGCAATTCATCTCCGGCGCGGGCCATAACGACCTGTATTTCGTCATGTGCCGTACCGGAGACGACAGTCCGCGCGGCATTTCCTGCCTGCTGATCGAGAAGGACAGCGAGGGTCTGACCTTCGGCGCGCAGGAAAAGAAGCTTGGCTGGCATTCGCAGCCGACGGCGACGGTCAATCTCGACAGCGTGCGGGTTCCCGCCGGCAACCGGGTTGGCGGCGAGGGCGAGGGCTTTCGCATCGCCATGTCGGGGCTTGACGGCGGCCGGCTAAACATCGGAGCCTGCTCGCTGGGCGGGGCCCAGAGGTGTCTCGACGAGGCCTTGCGCTATACCAAGGAACGCAAGCAGTTCGGACAGTCCGTGGCCGATTTCCAGAACACCCAGTTCACCCTCGCCGACATGGCTACCGAACTGGAGGCTGCGCGGGCACTGCTGTATCTCGCCGCGTCGAAGGTCACTTCCCGCGCGCCCGACCGCACCCGTTTCGCGGCGATGGCCAAGCGGCTGGCGACCGATACCGGCAGCGCGGTGGTGGACCGCGCGCTGCAACTGCACGGCGGATACGGCTATCTGCAGGATTACCCGGTGGAACGCTTCTGGCGCGACCTGCGCGTCCATTCTATTCTGGAGGGAACGAACCAGATCATGCGGATGATCGTGGGCCGCGACCTGCTGCGACAGTAACGGCGGCGTGATCGCCCGCTTCGGACCGGCGGACCATCCCGCCCCCTCCCCCGCTTGAACGGAGAACACCCAGATGACCGACGACGTCCGCACGCAGATCGAAGCCGGCATCGGGCGCATCACGCTAACCCGGCCCAGGGCGCTGCATTCGCTGACCACCGCCATGTGCGAGGCGATCAACGAGGCGCTGCTCGCCTGGCGAGACAACGATACCGTGCGCGCCGTGGCGATCGACCACGAGGACGGTACGCGCGGCTTTTGCGCGGGCGGCGATGTCGCGATGGTTCGCCGATCCGCACTGGAGGACGGCGGCGAGGCGGGCCGGGCCTTCTTCTTCCACGAATATCGCATGAACCATCTGCTGTTCACCTATCCCAAGCCGACCGTCGCCTTCATGGACGGGGTGACTATGGGTGGCGGGGTCGGCCTGTCGCAGCCATGCGATTTCCGCGTGGCGACACAGAACACCATGTTCGCCATGCCCGAAGGATCCATCGGTCTGTTTCCCGATGTCGGCGCCGGGCATTACCTGCCGCGCCTGCCGGGTGAGACCGGCAAGTTCCTGGCGCTCACCGCGGCGCGGCTCGACGGGGCGGAATGTCTCTGGGCCGGACTTGCGACCCATTACCTCGCACAAGACGGCGTCGCCGAGGCGAAGCGCCGGATGATGTCGGGTGAAGAGATCGACGCGGTACTCGGCGACCTTGCGATCGTCGCGCCCGAACCGCGCATCGCGGGCAACGCGGAAAGTATCGACAAGCTTTTCGCTCCAGCCGAACTCGAGGCGATCATCGACGCGCTTGCCGGAGATTCGGCCGACTGGGCGGCGAAGGAGTTGAAGGCCGTCCAGGCGAAATGCCCGATGACGGGAAAGGTGGCGTTGCGGCAGTTCGCGCAGAACGCGCAGTGCACCGATTTCGCCGCGAACATGGCGATGGAATACCGGGTCGCTTCCCGGATGATGATGCGGCACGACTTCGCCGAAGGCGTGCGGGCCGTGCTGATCGACAAGGACAACGCGCCGGCGTGGAAGCCCGATCGACCCGAGGACATCAGCGCCACCATGCTGGACGACATCTTCGCCCCGCTAGGCCAGGGCGAGGAATGGACGCCCTTCGGCTAGTCTGACCATTTCGGGCTACTTCGCCCGAAAGATTTTCGATCCGTCATGTCACTTGCCCTTGTGCAGCGCACAAGGCAGTGACCGGCCCCATGAAAGGTCTGACCCATCTCGAGCGGCTCGAAGCCGAGAGCGTTCATATCATCCGCGAGGTCGCAGCCGAGTCGGCCAGGCCGGTGATGCTGTATTCGGTCGGCAAGGACAGCGCCGTCATGCTGCACCTTGCCAAGAAGGCGTTCCATCCCTCTCCTCCGCCCTTCCCGCTCATGCATGTCGATACCACGTGGAAGTTCAAGGACATGTACAGGCTGCGCAACAAGGCAGCCGAGGATGCCGGCATGGACCTCATCGTCCACCGCAACCCGGAAGCCGAGGAGCGTGGCATCAATCCGTTCGACCACGGCGCGCTGCATACCGACATGTGGAAGACCGAAGGGCTGAAGCAGGCGCTCACCAAGCATGGCTTCGATGCGGCGTTCGGTGGCGCGCGGCGCGACGAAGAGAAAAGCCGCGCGAAGGAACGCATCTTCTCCTTCCGCACGGCGAGCCATGGATGGGATCCGAAGAACCAGCGACCGGAACTGTGGAACATCTACAACACCCGGAAAGCGAAGGGCGAAAGCATTCGCGTCTTTCCGCTGAGCAACTGGACCGAGCTCGACATCTGGCAATACATCATGCGGGAGCAGATCGAGATCGTACCGCTCTATTTCGCGGCCGAGCGGCCTACCTATACCTATGAAGGCGGCCTGTTCATGGCCGACGATCCCGAACGGCTGGAGCGGGTCATGGGAAGGCGGCCCGAAATTACCATGCGGTCCGTCCGCTTCCGCACGCTCGGATGTTTCCCCCTGACAGGCGCGGTCGAAAGCGAGGCCTCCACCCTGGCCGAAGTGGTGCAGGAAATGCTGCTGACCACCACGTCCGAACGAGAAGGCCGTGTGATCGACAAGGAATCGGGCGACGCCAGCATGGAGAAGAAGAAGCAGGAGGGATATTTCTGATGACCGATTCCTCCTACAGGACCGACGCGCTGATCGCGGAAGACATCGAAGCCTATCTGGAACAGCATCAGAACAAGGGGCTGCTGCGCTTCATCACCTGCGGCAGCGTGGACGACGGCAAATCGACCCTGATCGGTCGCCTGCTCTACGATTCGAAGATGATCTTCGAAGACCAGCTCGCCGCGCTGGAAGCCGACAGCAGGCGCGTGGGCACGCAAGGCGAGGAAATCGACTTCGCCCTGCTGGTTGATGGGCTGGCGGCGGAACGCGAACAGGGTATCACCATCGACGTCGCCTATCGCTTCTTCGCCACCGAAAAACGCAAGTTCATCGTCGCCGACACCCCCGGTCACGAACAATACACCCGCAACATGGTGACGGGGGCCAGCACGGCCGACCTGGCCGTCATCCTGATCGACGCGCGCAAAGGCGTCCTGACGCAGACGAAAAGGCATAGTTTCCTCGCCCATCTCATCGGCATCCGGAATATCGTGCTGGCGGTGAACAAGATGGACCTGGTCGATTACGACCAGCCGACCTTCGAACACATCGTTGCCGACTATCGCAGTTTCGCAAGCGAGATCGGCATCGCGGACTTCACGCCGATCCCGATATCCGGTTTCAGGGGCGACAACATCACCACCGCCCCGTCCGCCAATACGCCGTGGTACGAAGGACCATCGCTGATCGAGCATCTGGAAACCGTCGAGCTGAAAAGCGCCGCGGCACAGGACGCCTCCTTCCGCATGCCGGTCCAGTGGGTCAACCGCCCCAATCTCGATTTTCGCGGTTTCTCGGGCCTCATCGCGGCCGGCACGGTGAAGCCGGGCGATGCGGTGCGGATCGTGCCTTCGGGCAAGACCAGTACGGTTGCGCGCATCGTTACGGCGGATGGCGATCTAGACGAGGCGGTCGCCGGTCAGGCCGTCACCCTTACGCTCGATGACGAGGTCGATTGCTCGCGCGGCAGCGTGGTCGCCGCGAAGGACGATCCACCCGAACGCGCGGACCAGTTCGAAGCCAATATCGTGTGGATGAGCGACGAGGATCTGATTCCCGGTCGCGGTTACTGGCTCAAACTGGCCACGCAGCAGGTGACGGCCACCGTCGCACAGCCGAAATACGAGATCGACGTCAACACGCTCGAGCATCTGGCGGCCAAGACCCTGTCGCTCAACGCCATCGGCGTGGCGGAAGTGACCACCGACAAGCCCATCACCTTCGAACCTTACGACGAAAGCGCGCCGCTGGGCGGCTTCATCCTGATCGACAAGCTGACGAACGCGACGGTCGCGGCGGGCATGATCAATTTCAGCCTCCGGCGCTCGCAGAACGTGCACTGGCAGTCCGTGGACATCACCCGCGACCAGCACGCCGCGCTCAAGAACCAGAAGCCTGCGGTGCTCTGGTTCACCGGTCTGTCGGGTAGCGGCAAGTCCACCATCGCGAACATAGTCGAGAAGAAGCTGTACCGGATGAACCGGCACACTTTCCTGCTCGACGGAGACAATATCCGCCACGGGCTGAACAAGGATCTCGGCTTTACCGATACCGACCGTATCGAGAATATCCGCCGCGTCGGCGAAGTGGCGAAGCTCATGGCGGATGCGGGCACCATCGTCATCACCGCATTCATCAGCCCGTTCCGCGCCGAACGGCAGATGGTGCGCGACATGCTGCCCGAAGGCGAGTTCATCGAAGTGTTTGTCGATACGCCGCTCGAGGTCGCCGAAGCGCGGGACGAAAAGGGTCTTTATGCCAAGGCGAGGGCCGGAAACCTGAAGAACTTCACCGGGATCGACAGTCCCTACGAAGAACCCGAGAACGCCGAGATCCGTATCGACACCACTTCGATAACCCCCGACGAGGCCGCCGACATCATCATCGACCGGTTGCTGGGAGATGCCTGATGCTCGATCGCATCCGCGTTCCATGACCGATGGCGAACTCGCCGCGCACCTCGCGTACCAGGCCGGACTGATCCTTCTGCAGGTACGCGAGAGCGGCATGTTCGAAGGCAAGGCGCTGGGCAAGGCCGGGGACGAGACCGCCAACCAGTTTCTCGTGCACGCCCTGCGACAGCAGCGCCCCGAGGACGGGCTGCTGTCCGAGGAAAGCAAGGATACGCTCGAACGGCTGAACAAGAAACGTGTCTGGATCGTCGATCCGGTGGACGGCACCCGCGAATACGGGGAAGCCCGATCGGACTGGGCGGTGCATGTCGGTCTTGCGATCGACGGCGTGGCGGAGATCGGCGCGGTCGCGCTGCCGGGTCTGGATGGCGGGGTGGTGCTCCGCAGCGACGAACCTGCCGACCTTCGATCGGCTTCGGACCGGCCGCGCCTCGTCGTCAGTCGCACGCGCCCCGCGGCCGAGGCGGTCGCGCTGGCGGAGACCCTGGGGGGTGAGCTGCTGCCGATGGGAAGCGCCGGGGCCAAGGCCATGGCGATCGTGCGCGGCGAGGCGGAAATCTATCTCCATTCCGGGGGTCAGTACGAATGGGACAGCTGCGCCCCCGTTGCCGTCGCGAAGGCGCACGGACTGCATTGCAGCCGAATCGACGGCAGTCCGATGGAATACAACCAGCGCGACGTCTATCTGCCCGACCTGCTGATCTGCCGCCCCGAATGGGCCGAGCGGGCACTGGCGCAAGTCGCCGGTCTGACCTGAGCTAGCCGATCGGCGGCTGGCCGTTCGACGCCGTCACCCCGCCATCCACCGGCACTACCGCGCCTGTCACCATGCGCGCATCGTCGCTCGCGAGGAAGGCGACCACCGCCGCGATATCTTCGGGCTGTTCGGGCGGCTGAAGCGCCATGCGATCGCGAAACCTGTCCATCAGCTTTTCATCGCCCGTGATGCCCTCGGCAAGCGGCGTATCGGTGAGCGACGGGGCGACCGCGTTCACCCGGACGCCCTTCGCGCCAAGATCGAGCGCCAGGGCCCGGGTGAAGTTGCTGATCGCGCCCTTCGAGGTGTTGTAGGCCAGCATCCCCCAATCACCCCCGAGGCCCGAAACCGAACTGGTGTTCACGATGCATCCGCCGCTCTCTTCCAGATGCGGAATTGCCGCGCGCGAGCAGTAGAACATCCCGTCGACATTGGTCCGCATGACCTTGTCCCAATCGTCATCGGTATGATCGGTCGGCGATTTCATGACGGCGACACCGGCATTGTTATGTAGGACGTGGATGCCGCCGTGCTCGCCCGCCACGGCATCTATCGCCTGCTTCACCGCTGCGCTGTCCCGAATATCGAGCTTGCGGGCGCTGACGTCGCCCTCGATCGCGTTTGCCATGCTGTCGAGATCGTCCGCTATGTCGAAAATGACGACTCGCGCGCCCTCCTGTGCGAACCGGGTCGCGGTTGCCTTGCCGATGCCCGAGCTACCGCCGGTGACGATGACGGTCTTGTCCTTGAAACGCTGCATGTGCCTTGTCCTATCGTGATCGTGATGGGTCGTGCCCTATCGACGCGGCGGGGCGGTCCCCGGTTCCGGCTTCCCCGTTCGAGCGGCCCTCAGACCCCGCATTCGTCCAGCGCCCGGCCGACCGCGCCGAGATAGGCCTGGCCGAACAGCCGCAGATGCACGAGCAGCGGCCACAGGCGGTAGACGGGCAGACGCTGCCGCCAGCCGGCATCAAGCTCCAGCGCATCGAAGAAGGCGGCCGGTGGGTGATCGAACAGGGTGAGCATCGCCACATCGACCTCGCGATGCCCGTAATAGCAGGCGGGGTCGATCAACGCGGCGACGCGGCCTTTGCCGAACAGGACGTTGCCACCCCACAGGTCGCCGTGCAGCAGCGCGGCGCGCGGTTCGGCGGGAAGCAGGTCGGGCAACCGTTTCGCCAGGCTCTCCAACCGCCCGGCGACGCCCGCGGGAATTTTCTCGCCATGACACAGCAAGCGGTTGCGTGCCCAGAAGGTCGGCCAGTCGTCTCTGGCCGTATTGGTGATCGCCACCGGCCCGAAGGCGTGGTCCGCGTCCCAGCCGTAGCGGGTGCCGTTCGCGGCGTGAAGCTGACCAAGGACGGCGGCGAGATCGCACCACCCTTCGGCATCGGGCCTGCCGCCGCCATCGACGAATTCCATCAGCAACAGCCCCGGTTCGGCGAAAATCACCTCGGGCGCGCGACCGCAGGCATCGCCAATGGCCCGCAGCATGGCCGCCTCGCGCCTGGTACCCTCGCCCGTCTTGGCGACGAGCTTTCGCCCGTCCGCAAGCGTCACGAACGTCGCCCCGCCGAGATCGCCGCCAGCCAGCTCGCGCATGTCCGAAACCGTTGAACCGGCGATTTCGGCGATGCGCGCGATGCGGCTCACGCTGCGAAACGGTCCGCCAGCGCGTCTGCGGCGGTCTTCACGATATGCCAGGTCTTCTCGAACACGGAGGCGCCCCCTTCATAGGGGTCGAACACCGGCTTTCCCTCCCATCCCGGAACCGCGTCGAGCAACAGCGCGATTTCGGCTGTCGAATTATCCGGCGCAAGCTGGCGCAGATTGGCAAGGTTCTGCGCATCGAGCGCGTAGATGTGCGTAAACCGTGTGAAATCCGCTTCCTCTACCTGCCGAGCACGCAGGCCGGAAATGTCGATGCCGACCTTGTGCCCCTGCGCAATCGCGCGATCGTCCGGCGGATCGCCGACATGCCATTCGCCCGTTCCTGCGCTGTCGATTTCGATATCGAGGCCGCGTGTGCGCGCCGCCTCCCGAAACGCGCCTTCCGCAAGCGGCGACCGGCAGATATTGCCAAGGCATACGAACAGGACCGATGGCTTGCCTGCCTCAGCCATTCCACAGATCCTGCCACGGCCCGCGGATCGCCAGCGTCATGGCCGGCGAATAGATGTTCATGAACATCGTGCGCCCGTCGGGGGAGAAGCTGACGCCGGCCGGCTCGGTCTGAATGCGGATCCGACCCAGATCGTAGGACTGTCCGGACGGTGTGATCCCGCGCAGGTGGTTGTCGACAGTGTCGGTATACTGATCCTCGCATACCACCAGATGCCCGCTCGGCGCGACGCACAGATTGTCGCCGTAGCTGTACTGCGCGATATCGGTACTCTCGAAAAACAGCGTCAACTCGTCTGTCGAAGGACGGAAGCGGAAGATCTGCCCCTCCTCCGCCGCGCCGCCGCTGGTGGCGGTGAAGTACATCTCCCCATCACCCATCCAGATGCCCTCGCCCCTGGCGATGATCGCCGCGCCCTGCGCGTGGCCGCGCTGGCGCAGATCGTCCTCGGGCGATTCCACATTGTCGAGGTCGATCCAGCGACCCGCGACGGGCTGACCGACCTGCACCTGCACGCTTTCCCGATTGCTGGTGTCGTCGACGCCGTTCAGCATCAGCGCCTGCAACCTGCCCCCGCGCGCAAGCTGGCCGGGGACGGCGGGAATGAAGCGGTAGAACAGCGAATCCTGCTTGTCCTCGGTCATGTACACCACGCCCGTCGCCGGATCGACGCAGGCGGCCTCGTGATTGAAGCGGCCCATTTCCCTCAGTGGGACCGGGTCGACCAGTCCGCCGGCATCGGCGGGCACTTCGAAGACGTAACCATGGTCCTTGTTGATGCGGCCATTGGCGCGATCGGTATTTTCCTCGCAGGAAAGCCAGCTGCCCCAAGGGGTAATCCCCCCGGCGCAATTGCGGATCGTACCGGCCAGGCTGCGATAGACCCGTTCGACCTCCAGCGTATGCGCGTCCAGCACGATCGTCGTCGTTCCGCCGGGAAGCGGCACGAGGCTGCGCGCTACGGTATCGTAGGCCTTGCCCGAAACCCCGCCATTATCGTGCTGCGGAGACAGTTCGTGATTGCGGACCAGCGCCAGCTTGCCGCCGCCCAGATCGAAGCAGCCCATGCCGTCCGCCCGGTCGGGCACGCGGTTGCCATCGCTCATCTCGTCGTCGAGCCGGGACAGTACGCGATAGGAGAACCCGGGCGGTAAATCGAGGATGCCGGCGGGATCGGGCACGAGCGTGGTCGTGGGGGCGGCGCCGGGCGCGGCGGCGGACCGGACGGGGACACGCATGCACCCGCTGGCGGCGAGAGCGGCGAAGGCGGAGCCAGTGGCTTGCAGGAAGCGCCGGCGATTCTGGTCTTGAAGCATGGGTGGCGATGTAGGCGCTGCGGGTGACAGTTGGAAGTCTAGACCTCGGGCAGCGTCTGTTCGGCAAACCCCCATCCGGCCAGGCCTTTGGACTGCGCCCGCGCCAACAATCGCTTGGCGTCGTCGATGGAATGGAGGCGGGCGTCCTTCATCTTCTTCAGCTCGCCCCACGCGATCGGCACCGCCACCGGCGCGCCTTCGCGGGCGCGGGCGGAATAGGGCATCACCGCGGTGCTGCCGCGCTGGTTGCGCAGGTAATCGATGAAGATCTTTCCCTTGCGCTTCGCCTTGCTCATGTTCGCGGTGAACCGGTCCGGCTCCGCCAGGCTCAGCGCCTCGGCGAAGCGGCGGCTGAAATCCTTGTGCGTATCCCAGTCATGGCCCGGGGTCAGCGGCACGACGACATGTACGCCCTTCCCGCCCGACAGCATGGCAAAGCTGACCAGACCGATATCGGACAGCCGGTCGTGAATGTCCCTTGCCGCGCGCCTGACATCGGCGAAATCGAGTCCCTCGTCGGGATCGAGGTCGAAAACCATGCGGTCGGGCTTTTCCACATCGGCCACATGGCTTCCCCAGCCGTGAAATTCGATCGTCCCCATCTGCACGCAGCCGAGAATGCCAGCCCCGTCCTCGACGTAGAGATAGTCCTCGGTTCCGCCGTCCTTTTCGGAGATCGGTACCGCATGGACGTGCTGGCCGAACGAACCCGCGTCGTGCTTCTGGAAGAAGCATTTCTTCGCCCTGCCCTGCGGACAGCGCACCAGGCTGACGGGTCGGCGGGCGAGAAACGGCAGCATGATCGGCGCAACCGTTTCATAATAATCCGCGAGCTGGCCCTTGGTCTGCCCGCTCTCGGGAAAGACCACCCGGTCGCGGCTGCTTATCTCCACCTCGGGCCCGGTATCGGAGGGGGCCGCGGCGGGCTTTTCGGGCGTGACGTCGGCAGCGTCCTTGTCGGATCGCAGTCCGAGATAGGAACCGTGCCGCACGTTTCCGTCGGCGGTGAATTCGGCAAAGGCGATCTCTGCGACCAGCTTCGGCGTGACCCAGGTGACGCCCCGGCTGCTGGCCTTGTCGACATCGGCGGGCGGCGTCTTGCGTTCGATCCGGTGCAACTTCGCAGCCAGACCCTGCAATTCGTCCATCGTGAAGCCGGTGCCGACATTGCCCTTGTAGACGAGATCGCCGCCTTCGTTCTGCGCGAGCAAAAGCGAGGAGAACGGGCGACCTTTCGCCTTGCTGACCTTGTAGCCGATGACGACGAACTCCTGCCGCCGCGTGCACTTGACCTTCACCCAGGCCTTCGTTCGCGTGGCGCGGTAGGGCGCGTCGATCTTCTTGGAGATGATGCCTTCCTGCCCGGCGTCGCACATCGCGGCGTAGAGTTTTTCGCCCGCCCCGATCACGTGGTCGGCGATGTACACGGGTGGCCCGGCTCCGCGCAGCAGGCCTTCCAGCCGCTCCTTGCGCTCGATGTTGGTAAGCTTGTCCAGTTTCTCGCCGTTCGCCTCGAGAAGGTCGAAGGCATGAAACTCCAGTGCGTCCCCCTCGCCCTGCTCGCCGTGGCCGCGCTTGAGCACCGATTGCAGCGTGGAGAAATCCGGGTTGCCGTCGCTGCCCGGCGCGGTGATTTCCCCGTCGATCAGGCACGGCGGGAGATCGAGACCGGCGATGGCATCGACCAGTGGCGCGAACTTGTCGGTCCAGTCCTTGCCGCTGCGGGTATAGACCTTTACCGTCTCGCCCGCGCAGGCGATCATGGCACGGTACCCGTCGAACTTGATCTCGTGCATCCAGCCGTTCCCGGCGGGAACCGTATCGACCAGCGTGGCGAGTTGAGGCTTGCGGAACGCCGGCGGCTTGCCGGACGCCTTCGGGCCCTTCGCCTTGCCCTTGCCGACGGTCTTGGTCCGCTTGTGCGCCTTCTCCATCTGCTTCGCGAATTCCCTGCCCTCCTTGCCTTCAAGCGAGAATTCACCCTCTTCGTCGCCAGCGATCTGCGCCATGGAACGCCCCGTCGATACGCTTGTCAGCTCGCGCTGCACCAGCGTATCGCCCTCGCCTGCGAATTCGTCCTGCAACTTGCGCAGCAACCAGTTCTCGCGCTTCTCCCCCTCGCGCGGCTTGAGCCTGATGAGCAGCCACTCGCCCTTCATCCGTTCGCCGTGGAGCGTGAAGTGGAGATGCCCCTTGTCGATATCCTTCCAACTCTTGCCTTCGACCGGTTCCCACGTTCCGCGATCCCACAGCATCACCGTGCCGCCGCCATATTCGTCCTCGGGAATGGTCCCCTCGAACGTGGCGTAGGACATGGGGTGATCTTCGGTCCTGACGGCGAGCCGCTTGATGTCGGGATCGGGCGAGGGGCCTTTCGTTACCGCCCAGCTTTTCAGCACGCCGTCCGCCTCCAGCCGGAGATCCCAGTGCAGCCGGGTCGCGTCGTGTTTCTGCACCATGAAGATGTTGCCGCTCTCGCTGCTTTCGCGCTTGCCGGCGGGCTCCTTCGTCTTCGCGAAGTCCCGCTTGGCATTGTATTTCGCTAGCGGATCGGCGGTGTTCGTCATTGCTCGGGCCTCCCATCGAGGTCGCGGTCAAGGCGGCGGCCTTCCGGGCCGAACCAGCCCTCCACCACGCGCAGCAGCGTGACCATCACCAGGCTCACCACCGACAGGATCGCGACCAGTGGCCATTGCCCCGCACCGCAGGCGATGCCGAGTATCGTCGCCAGCCAGAGATGCGCGGCGGTCGTAAGGTTATGGACCTGCCCCTTGCTGAAGACGATCAGGCCGGCACCGATGATTCCGATGAACGCGCCTGCCGCCTCGAACAGGCGAAGCGGGTCCATGCGCAGTCCGCCGAGCTGGTTGTAGAGCGCGAGGACGGAGACGACCATGCCGGCGGCGGCGACGCACACGATACCGTGCGTGCGCATTCCGGCGGCGTGTCCGCGCAACTCGCGGTCGAGCCCGAGCAGCAGGCCGAGCGCCGCCGCTATTCCCAGCCGCGACATGACATCGAAATCGAGCCAGTGAATGTTCGTCGGCGCGTTCAGCTCCATCAGGCGCTTTTCCTCCTTTTCGAAGACGAACCGGACGATTTCTTCGCCGGCTTTTCCTCCTTCACCGATTCTTTCAGAGCCGCCATCAGATCGATCACGTTGGACTTTTTGCCAGCCGAAGGCTCGTCCACCTCCTCCAGAACCTTCTTGCCGTCTTTCGCCTTCGCCTTCTTCTCGATGAGCTTCATCAGCGCGTCGGCGTAGTGGTCCTCGAATTCGCTGGCATCGAAGGGAGCGGTGCGCTTGTCGATCAGCGTGGTCGCCAGATCGAGCAGTTCCTCCTGCGGTGCTTCCTTGTCGTCTATCTCGGTGAAGAAGGACTGGCCTTTCCTGACCTCGTCGGCATAGCGCAGCGTTTCCATCAGCAGGCCCTTGCCGCACGGTTTGATGGCCACGAGCTTTTCCGAACCGCGCACGGACAACTGGCCCAGCCCGATCTTCTTAGCCTTGCGCAGCGCCTCCCGCAGCACGACGAAGGCTTCCTCGGCCAGGTCGTCCGCCGGAGCGACGTAGTAGGGCTTTTCGAAATAGAGCGGGTCGATCTCGTGCGCTTCCACGAACTGCACCAGTTCGAGGGTCTTCTTGCTCTCGATCCTGACCGCCTCGATCTCCTCCTCGTCGAGCAGGACGTAATTGCCCTTGGATATCTCGTAACCCTTGATGATCTCGTCGCGGTCGACAGGGCCGATCCCGTCGACGACCTTTTCGTAATGGATGCGCTTTCCCGACGGTTCGTGGATCTGGTTGAAGCTGATCTTCGCGCCCGATTTCACGGCGGAATAGGCTTCTACCGCGATGGACACGAGCGCGAGGCGGATCTGCCCCTGCCAATAGGCGCGTGCGGCCATGAAAAACCTCCTGCTTCTAAAGCGAAAGAGCGTTTGGCGAGGGCCGATGGTTCCGCAACGGCGCGAGGTGACTGCGATACCTGATGTTAAGGATGTGTTGACTATGGGAGTACGGTAGAACCGCCGCGAAAGCCTTGCCCGCCGTGCCTCGATCGCCTGTTTCCTCGCGTCAGATCGGTCGCATCGCGACCGGGGTCGCGCTCTTTCTGGTGCCGCTGATCCTGGCGGCGGTGTTCTTCTTCGTACGCCAGGAATTCGCGCAAGTGCGCGACCTTCGCGAGACGATCGAGCGGACTGCATCGACGCGCGACGCCCTCGCCGAATTGCTGGTGATGCACATCGACGCCGAAACCGGCGTGCGCGGTTACGTCATCACGCAGAACCCGGGCTTCCTCGGACCGTATGACGATGCGATGCGGCGCCGCGGGGCGGTGTTTCGCGAACTGGCGGAAAGCGGCGACACCATTTCGGACGGCGACCTTGCGGCACTCGAGCGCCTGAGCCTCGCCAAGCTGGACAACGCCGCGCGCAACATCGCGCTGGTCCACGAGGGACGGCCCGAAGTGGCCCGCGAGCGGATCGCCGCCGGGCGCGGCAAGCGGATCATGGATGCCATTCGAACCGAAGTGGCGCGGCTCGACGGAGCAGAGGAGGCACGGCTGCGCAGCCTCACCGCCGCCAACCGCGGGTCGCGCGGCAATGTCGAACGGACCGTTCTCGCCCTGCTCGCAGGCCTCGCGCTCCTGCTGATCGCGCTGACCGTGCTGATCGGTCGCTCGATCGCGCAGCGGCGCGACGCGCTCGACCGTGCCGAGAAATTCGCCGAGCGGCAGCGGGCGATGTTCGACGGCGCAGTGGACGGCATGATGCTGCTGGACGAGCGCGGCCGCATCCTGCGCATGAACCCCAGCGTCAGCCGCATGTTCGGCTATGGTCCGGAAGAGCTGATCGGGCAGCACAATCTCGCCCTGATGCAAGCCGAATACTCGCCCGAGGAAAGCGCCGCGTGGCTCTCCACCATCGGGGCGGCCGGCAAGCACGGTGCGGGGCGGCGGCAGGAATTCACCGGACTGCGCGCCGATGGCTCCACCTTCGAGACCGAGATTGCCATCAGTGCGGTTTCCGGCGACGGCGGCGCCCGGCGCTATGTCGTCGCCGTTCGCGACATCTCCGATCGCAAGCGCGCCGAACAGTTGAAAAGCGAATTCGTCTCGACCGTCAGCCATGAACTGCGCACCCCCCTGACCTCCATCGGTGGTTCGCTCGGGCTGCTTGGGGCGGGCGCCGTGGGTCCGCTCGACGACAAGGCAGCGAGGCTGGTCGATATCGCGCGCACCAATTGCGAGCGTCTGATCCGCCTGATCAACGACATCCTCGACATCGAGAAGATCGAATCGGGAAAGATGGAGTTCGATCTGCGCCGGATGCAGGTCGCCCCGCTCGTGCGCCGGACGATGGCGGCCATGAACGGCTTTGCCGAACAGCACGCGGTCACGCTGACAGCCACCCTCCCCCCCTGGCCGCAATGCATAAAGGGCGATCCCGACCGGCTGGAACAACTGCTCACCAACCTCGTCTCCAACGCGATCAAGCATTCGCCCAGGGGCGGCGAGGTCGAGATCTTCGCCAACCACCACCGCGAGATGGTGCGCATCGAAGTGCGCGACCGTGGGCCGGGTATTCCGGAGGATTTCCGCGGCCGCATCTTCGGAAAGTTCGCCATGGCCGATGCCTCTGACAGCCGGACCAAGGGCGGCACCGGGCTCGGCCTGTCGATCGCCCGCGAGATCGCCAGGCGTCACGGGGGCGAGGTCGCTTTCGAGGATCGGGCCGGGGGCGGGACCGTGTTCCGCTTCGATCTGCCCTTCGCCCCGGCCGATACCGCACCGGCCCCGGCAGCGGACGATGACGCCCTGCCCCGTATCCTCCACGTCGACGACGATCTCGACACCCTCAGCGTGGTGGCGGCCGCGTTCGCCGGGAAGGCGATCGTCGTGCCGGCCGACACGCTGGAGGACGCCGCCGCGCTGGCCGCATCGGGTGATTTCCGCGCTGCCATCATAGATATCGGTCTGGATCCCGACAACGGCGCGGACCTGATCGTACCACTCCGCAGGCGGGACAGGGCAATCCCGATTCTCGTTTTCAGCGCGCAGGAGGCACCCGGCCTCGCTCCCGGCGCCGACCGCGTGCTCGTGAAAGGGCGCGCATCGGTGAACGATCTGGTCGCAGCGACGTTGGCCTTGCTGGAACGTCGAAGGAAAGCAGCATGATACGCGTTATGTATGTCGATGACGAACCCGATATCCGCGAGATCGCGGAAATCTCACTCTCGCTCGATCCCGGTTTCGAAGTCCGCACCGCGAATGGCGGTGAAGCGGCGCTTGCGCTGGCCGCGGAATGGCGACCCGACGTAGCCCTGCTCGATGTGATGATGCCGGGCATGGACGGGCCGGAACTGCTCTCGCGCATGCGGGCGGAACCGGCACTGGCGGACCTCCCGGTCATCTTCGTCACCGCCCGCGCGCAGAAGACGGAATTGCAGACGTTCGCCACGCTGGATGCCAAGGGCATCATCGCCAAGCCGTTCGACCCGATGACGCTGTCCTCCCAGGTTCGTGAACTGGCCGCCGCGTGACCGAGTTCGACACCCGCATGGCAAGCCTTAAGGCACGCTTCGCCGAACGAATGGCCGAGGAACGCGAGATATTGCAGGCCGCGCTCGCAACCTGCAATCGCCCCGCGCTGCGCGATCAGGCGCACAAGCTGGCGGGCATCGCCCCGATGCTCGGCTTTCTCGCGCTTGGCGATGCCGCGCTGGCGCTGGAGGCGACGGTGGATGCAGGAGAGGAACACGCCGCCGCGGCGCACCGGGTCATCGCGCTGCTCGACGCTGCGCCGCTACCCGACTGAGCGGGCGGGTCAGCCCCCGCTCGTGGCGAACCCCTTGCGGGTCATCGTGCCCCAGTTCTGCTTCTTGCGCATCCATTGCCACCAGCCCTGCAGGCGCCAGAAGTTCGACAGTTGCCGGTAGCCGAAATTTTCCAGCACCGCGACGGCGGCCAGCACGGCGAGCTCGCGTGCCCTGGGAAAACGGCGCAACTGGATTTCCTCGAGCACAAGGGTGGCCATCGACAGGAACAGGCCAAGCGTGAAGGTGATCGCGAGGAAAGCGAGCAGCCAGGGCAGCGCCAGCAATCCCAAGGCCCACAGAAGCGGGATCAGCGCGTAGCCCAGCACCTCGATCAGGGGGCCGACCACGTCGACCAGCAGGATCTGGCCGAACCCGACGAAGCCGATACGGCCGTACTTGCGATTGAACAGCATGTCCTTGTGCTTGGCGAAGCATTCGAGCGCGCCGCGCTGCCACCGGGCGCGCTGGCGCGAGAGGATTTGCAGGCTGTCGGGACATTCGGTCCAGCAAACCGGCTCGGCGATGAAATCGATACGGTATTCCTGCCCCCGGTCGCGCATCAGCCGATGCAACTTGATGACGAGTTCCATGTCCTCGCCCACTGTCGCATGGCTGTATCCGCCGACCTCGACGACATGGCGGCGCTTGAACAGGCCGAACGCGCCCGAGATGACCGTCAGCGCCTGCATCCGCGACAGGCCGAGGCGGGCCATCAGGAAAGCGCGCAGATATTCGACGATCTGCACCAGCGCCAGAAAGCTGCGTGGCAGGCCGATGCCCACGATGCGCCCGCTATCGACCCGGCAGCCGTTGGCGATGCGGATGGTGCCGCCCGCCGCTATGGTGAGATGCGGATCGTCGATGAAGGGACGTATCACGCGCAAAAGCGCGTCGCTCTCGAGGATGGAATCGGCGTCGATCGCGCAGAACAGCGACGTGCGGCAGCAATTGATGCCGGCATTGAGCGCGTCGGCCTTGCCGCCGTTCTCCTTGTCGACCACCAGCAGTCGCGGCACGTCGGGAGAGGCGTAGAAGCCGCGAATATCGGCATGGGCGACCGCGCCGTCGACGAAGCGATCAACCCTGGCCAGTCCGTAGGCGTCGATCAGCCGTTGCAGCGTGGCGTCCTTCGACCCGTCATTGATGACGATCACCTCGAAATCGGGATATTGCAACGCCAGCAGGCTGCGCGTGCTCTCCACGATGTTGAGTTCCTCGTTATAGGCGGGCGCGAGGACGCTGATCGCCGGCGCCTGCTCCGAATACCGACGCCACAGGGTCGCGCTGCGCGGTACCGGCGGTCGCCCGGCCAGCGCCGCCCCGGCATAGACGAGCTGTACGAAATAGAACGCGGTCTGCAAAAGACCCGTCACGATCACGACCAGGGCGATTGCCTCGGCACACGCCACCATCCAGTCTGCCCAGTCGATCGGCAATGCGGGGCTCATGCCGCGCGGCCCTCGGCAAGGATGGCTTCTGCGGAAAGGCGCGCGACCGGAACGTCGCTGTCGCCCGCCACGCGCAAGACGGCGATGCCACGAGGACCGAGGCGCAGCAGCGCTTCGCCCGCGCGAAAGCGGACCCACCAGTTCTCGTCGCCCAGCAATTCACCCAGACGTTCCGCGGCATCCACCAGCACCGCCCTGCCGGCAGCTTCAGAGGCGGAAGCGCGCACCGGCCATTCATCGCTGTGCAGGCCTTCGAGGATGGAGGCCCGTCCGGCCGGGTGGCCGGTGCGTCCGAGCGCCCGGAAAATACGCGGTTGCAGGTCCGATTCACCCGACGCGGCCGCCGCCATGGTCGCCAGCAGCGGTGCGTATTCGCTACCCGTGCGCGACAGGGCATCGGTCGCCGCCACCTTGGCATCGTAGGGCATGTCCTTCTCGAACAGGATCGCCGCCACCGCGCCGGGGTCGCGTTCGGCGAGGTCGGACATCAGCGAGACGAGCAGAAGCGAGCGTTCTTCCGACCCCACGCGCAGTTTCTCGACCATCACGGCGGGCGGCGGGGCATCGTCGCGGCGAGCTATGGCGAGAGCTGCACCGAGGCGGACGTCGGCGTTGTCGTCGTCCAGCGCCGCCCGCGCCTGCCTTCCGCATTCGTCGAACAGCGCCAGCGTCTCCACCGCGGTCAGTCGTGTCTGCGCCGAACGAGAATGCATCTGCCGTTCAAGATGCCCGGGCACGCCGAGCGCCGAGGCCCTTGCGAGCATCGCGCTACGCTCCGATCCGGCGGTCATCTCCGCCAGTTCCATGGTCAGCGCGGTCGCCACGTCGAGTTCCATTCCCCGTAACTGGCCGGCGTATCCGCCGTCTTCCAGAAGAAGCGGCAGGATCTCGCGCCGCGCCTCTCGCCGCGCGTCGGCGGAATGGGTCGAGAACAGGCGCGCGACGATCAGGGCGAGCAGGCAGGCAAGGCCAATGCCGCACAGCACCAGCGAAATCTCCCACAGGAACAGCAGCGACGTCACAGGGCTACCCGCACCCCGAGCCGCGCCTCCGTGCGGTCGACCGGTCCGTCGCGCCATTCGCGCGCCAGGCTGCCGACCAGCGACAAGCCTTCGCCCAGCGGCCACTCGCCGCCGCCGTAAAGCGACCATGTATCGGTGACGACGCCCAGAGCGGTTTCGGGGCCGTATCCCGTGCCGACGAACAACCGCCGGCGTTCGGCAGGATGCCAGTCGAAGCGCGCCTGGGCACCCAGACGAAGATCGTCGCCTTCGGGCGCGAGTGCGTTGACGCGCACCGTGACGGAGCCGCGCCCTGACGCGACATATCGGGTGAGCGAGGGCGAGATCTGCCAGACGTCCTGCGCGGGGAAGCGACGCCAGCTTCCTTCGAGGCCCGCGACCAGAGCGTTCCGCCCCGCTGTCAGCCGGTGATCGAGACCGACACTCAATCCGGCTTCAGGCCGGTAATCGGCCTGCGGCGTAAAGCTCGCGCCAAGGCGTAGCCAGGTATCGTCGCCAGAGCGATGCACGTAGGATAAGCTGGCCTCGGTATCCTCGATACCGCCGAAGCGGCGATACCAGTTCAGGCCGGCCCCGATCCGGTCCGTGGCGCCGGCGGGCAGGGCGACGGCGATTGCGGTTTCCTGCCAGTCGGCGATGCCCTCACCCAGATCGGAAAGCGCGCCTTCCACCTGGACGAAACCGCGTTCATCGGCAGGGTGTGTCCGGCGCTGCGCGATCAGCGCCAGACCCTCGCGTGCGTCGGTGTAATCGGGAGCCGCCGCGACGACGGCGCGGAACTGCTCTTCGGCGGCGTCGAGCCGCCCCGCAGCAAGCAAGGCGTAGCCCAGTTGAACGCGCGCATCGCTATTGCGCGGGTCGGCGGCGATGATCGGTTCCAGAATGGAGATCGCCCGTAACGGATCGCCATTCCTCCGGGCGGCCACCGCCGCGGCGTAGGCATCGTCCTGGGCGCGGGCGGGCGCCGATCCGGCCAGCAGGATCGCTCCCAGGGCAAACAGGGCATGCTTCATCGCCCGCCCTTCAGCAGCCGGGCGAGCCGCGCCAGCAATTCCTCCGGCATGAACGGTTTGACGAGGTAGTCGTTGGCGCCCAGTTCGAGAGCGCCGACAATATCCTTCTCCCCCCGCCGGGCCGTCAGCATGACGACGGGAGTGTCGGAATGATCGTCCGAACTCCGGATGCGACGGAGGATTTCGAGACCGTCATGGACGGGCATCATCATATCCAGCACCACCGCATCGGGCGACCCATTCTCGAGCTGCCGAACCGCCTCGCGCCCGTCGGCGGCCAGGATCGTGTCGTAACCACGTTGTGTCAGCCGGAATTCGAGCAATTCGCGCAATAGCGGCTCGTCGTCGGCTACGAGGATGGTCGGCATACGCAGGGGTGTCCCGGGGCAAAATCCACCGATCCCTAGAGGGTTCGTGGTTAAGAAAATCCTAAGGTGCGGTGTCGCCAAGCGCCCATGCACGCGGCTGCCGGGGCAGGGCAATACGCAAGTCCGCTAGGCATAAACGAGCGGGTCATCCCGGGAGAGCGCTCGGCGCGAGAGCTCGCCGACGGCGGCCGCACAGATTGCCATTTTCAGGCACACTACGGGTTGCATGGAGAAGATCGGAGGCGCCAGCCTCCCCCGAAGGGAAGACTGCGCTGACTACGCAAGCGCAGATCGACCGGCAGAAGGCCAACTAGAGACCGATTCGCATGACGCAAACTGCAAAAACCCCCGCAAAGCCTAGGCTTTCGGGGGTGCTGGTTGGTTGCGGGGGTTGGATTTGAACCAACGACCTTCAGGTTATGAGCCTGACGAGCTACCGGACTGCTCCACCCCGCGCCAATATCATGCCCCTCGAACGCGAGCGGCAAAGACGCCAAAAGGGCCGCCCTGACGGGACAGCCCTTGGCATGTGAATGGGCAAACCTCTCGCCATCCGCCGGCTGCAATGCCTGGCGGCGACCTACTCTTCCAGTGCTTAGGCACTAGTACCATCGGCGCTGCCCGCTTTCACGGCCGAGTTCGAGATGGGATCGGGTGGGCCACGGGCGCTAAGACCACCAAGCAATGAAGCCGGCGGATAGCGTGAGGTTTCTAAATCGATGCACGTTACGCATTCAATGGGCGATCATCCGGCCAGGAGAATTCCTCCGGTCAACGCATGGGCCAGCAGGCCTGACGTTGATGGTGGGATCCACCAAGCGCGAACAGAACTATTAGGACCGGTTAGCTTCACGCATTACTGCGCTTCCACACCCGGCCTATCAACGTCGTGGTCTACGACGGTTCGATGATTGCTTATCTCGAGGGAGGCTTCCCGCTTAGATGCTTTCAGCGGTTATCCCTTCCGTGCATAGCTACCCAGCTGCACCGTTGGCACGATGACTGGTACACCAGAGGCACGTTCACCCCGGTCCTCTCGTACTAGGGGCAACTCCTCTCAACAATCGACGCCCACGGCAGATAGGGACCAAACTGTCTCGCGACGTTCTGAACCCAGCTCACGTACCACTTTAATTGGCGAACAGCCAAACCCTTGGGACCTGCTCCAGCCCCAGGATGTGATGAGCCGACATCGAGGTGCCAAACACTGCCGTCGATATGAGCTCTTGGGCAGTATCAGCCTGTTATCCCCGGCGTACCTTTTATCCGTTGAGCGATGGCCCTTCCACGAGGGACCACCGGATCACTATGACCGACTTTCGTCTCTGCTCGACCTGTCGGTCTCGCAGTCAGGCAGGCTTATGCCATTGCACTCTCGCAGCCGGTTTCCAACCGGCCTGAGCCTACCATCGCGCGCCTCCGTTACTCTTTAGGAGGCGACCGCCCCAGTCAAACTACCCGCCACAGAGGGTCCCTGATCCGGATAACGGATCGAGGTTAGACATCAGAAAACAACAGGGTGGTATTTCACCTATGGCTCCACGCGGACTGGCGCCCACGCTTCAAAGCCTCCCACCTATGCTACACAGTTCTTTCCTAATGCCACTCTGAAGCTGCAGTAAAGGTGCACGGGGTCTTTCCGTCTAACCGCGGGTATCCCGCATCTTCACGGGAACTTCAATTTCGCTGAGCATATCCTGGAGACAGTGGGGAAGTCGTTACGCCATTCGTGCAGGTCGGAACTTACCCGACAAGGAATTTCGCTACCTTAGGACCGTTATAGTTACGGCCGCCGTTTACTGGGGCTTCAATTCGGAGCTTGCACTCCTCCTCTTAACCTTCCAGCACCGGGCAGGCGTCAGACCCTATACGTCGTCTTGAAGCCGACTTAGCAGAGTCCTGTGTTTTTGATAAACAGTCGCTACCCCCTGGCCTGTGCCCCCTGCAAAGACTTGCGTCGATACAGGGCCTCCTTCTTCCGAAGGTACGGAGGCAATTTGCCGAGTTCCTTCAGGATACTTCACTCAAGCGCCTTGGTATACTCTACCTGACCACCTGTGTCGGTTTCGGGTACGGTCTATACGGAGAGGCTATTTCCCGGGACAACTTGGCAGCCCAACCAATCCGTTAAGGTTGAACTACTTCCGCCATCCGTCACACATCTCCAGGCCCACGAATGTTAACGTGGTTCCCATCGACTACCCCCTTCGGGCTCGTCTTAGGGGCCGGCTTACCCTGCGCCGATTAGCGTTGCGCAGGAACCCTTGGTCTTTCGGCGAGAGGGCATCTCACCCTCTTTATCGCTACTCATGTCAGCATTCGCACTTCCGATACGTCCACCCTCGGTTACCCTTGAGCTTCACTCGCTTACGGAACGCTCCGCTACCGCTGCAGTAAACTGCAACCCTAAGCTTCGGTGCGTATCTTTAGCCCCGGTACATCTTCGCCGCAGGAACCCTTGTTTAGACCAGTGAGCTGTTACGCTTTCTTTAAAGGATGGCTGCTTCTAAGCCAACCTCCTGGTTGTTTTGGGATTCCCACATGCTTTCCCACTTAGATACGACTTGGGGACCTTAGCTGTAGGTTAGGGCTGTTTCCCTTTTGACGACGGACCTTAGCACCCGCCGTCTGTCTGCCAGACAAGACTCGATGGTATTCGGAGTTTGGTTAGGTTTGGTACCGCTCGCGCGGCCCTAGCCCATCCAGTGCTCTACCCCCATCGGCATAAATCTGACGCTCTACCTCAATAGATTTCGCGGAGAACCAGCTATTTCCCGGCTTGATTGGCCTTTCACCCCTAAACACAACTCATCCGATAATTTTTCAACATTAAACGGTTCGGCCCTCCAGTGCGTGTTACCGCACCTTCAGCCTGGTCATGCCTAGATCGCCGGGGTTCGGGTCTAATCCATCGTACTTTGTCGCCCTATTCAGACTCGCTTTCGCTGCGCCTACACCTAACGGCTTAAGCTTGCACGGTAGATTAAGTCACTGACCCATTATGCAAGAGGTACGCTGTCACCCCCTATGGGGCTCCAACTGATTGTAAGCATTCGGTTTCAGGTACTGTTTCACTCCCCTAATCGGGGTGCTTTTCACCTTTCCCTCACGGTACTGTGTTCGCTATCGGTCATGTACGAGTATTTAGGCTTGGAGGGTGGTCCCCCCATGTTCAGACAGGATTTCACGTGTCCCGCCCTACTCAAGTCCTCCAACATCACTTTCGCATACGGGGCTGTCACCCGCTATGGCCACTCTTTCCAAAGTGTTCTGCTAGTTGAATTGAAGGCACTGGCCTGGTCCCGGTTCGCTCGCCACTACTACGGGAATCTCGGTTGATGTCTTTTCCTCCGGGTACTGAGATGTTTCAGTTCCCCGGGTTCGCTTCACCAAACCTATATATTCAGTCTGATGATACCTTATCCACCTCTCCAGTCACCCGCGAACGGATGAGAGAAGAAATGGTGAAGGTGGGTTTCCCCATTCGGAAATCGCCGGATCGAAGCTTGCTCACAGCTCCCCGACGCTTATCGCAGCGTGCCACGTCCTTCTTCGCCTGTACATGCCAAGGCATCCACCAAATGCTCTTACCTCACGCTTGAGAATCCACACCATCAACGACAAGCCTGCATAAAAGCTCACCGATACAATGGCGCGGAGGAATTATCTCAGCCAGATAATCAATTTGATTGATTTGTGATTTGCCATCGACTGGCCGAAACCAGCGCGACGACACCTCACGGCATCGATTTAAAAACCCATTCACAATGTCAAAGACAGCGGTCGAAACCGCCTACCGGCCAGATGCCGGATCCGTTTTCTCTTCATCCCTGGAGTATATGAGGCTGGTGGAGCCTATCGGGATCGAACCGATGACCCCCTGCTTGCAAAGCAGGTGCTCTCCCAGCTGAGCTAAGGCCCCGTAGCCTGATGATGGTGGGCCTGGGTGGATTCGAACCACCGACCTCACCCTTATCAGGGGTGCGCTCTAACCAACTGAGCTACAGGCCCGTTCGCCCGCGCCGGCCAAGGGGCCGTTGCGGCGTGGGGCCAGCTCAGACAAACAACGCCCGCAAAAGGCGTTATCTCCAGTGATGAAGGGACATGAGGACGACGGCATGTTCTTTGGAGAATGAGGAAGCACTTCCGACCACGAAGGCCGGCGCTTTCCGCATAAATCCTTAGAAAGGAGGTGATCCAGCCGCAGGTTCCCCTACGGCTACCTTGTTACGACTTCACCCCAGTCGCTGATCCCACCGTGGTTGGCTGCCTCCGGAAAACCGGTTAGCGCACCACCTTCGGGTGAAACCAACTCCCATGGCGTGACGGGCGGTGTGTACAAGGCCTGGGAACGTATTCACCGCGGCATGCTGATCCGCGATTACTAGCGATTCCGCCTTCATGCTCTCGAGTTGCAGAGAACAATCCGAACTGAGACATCTTTTGGAGATTAGCTCACACTTGCGTGATAGCTGCCCACTGTAGATGCCATTGTAGCACGTGTGTAGCCCAGCCTGTAAGGGCCATGAGGACTTGACGTCATCCCCACCTTCCTCCGGCTTATCACCGGCAGTTTCCTTAGAGTTCCCAACTAAATGATGGCAACTAAGGATGAGGGTTGCGCTCGTTGCGGGACTTAACCCAACATCTCACGACACGAGCTGACGACAGCCATGCAGCACCTGTCACTCTGCCCCGAAGGGAGGAAACCATCTCTGGTAACCGTCAGAGGATGTCAAAGGCTGGTAAGGTTCTGCGCGTTGCTTCGAATTAAACCACATGCTCCACCGCTTGTGCAGGCCCCCGTCAATTCCTTTGAGTTTTAATCTTGCGACCGTACTCCCCAGGCGGATAACTTAATGCGTTAGCTGCGCCACCCAAGCTCCAAGAGCCCGGACAGCTAGTTATCATCGTTTACGGCGTGGACTACCAGGGTATCTAATCCTGTTTGCTCCCCACGCTTTCGAACCTCAGCGTCAATACCTGTCCAGTCAGTCGCCTTCGCCACTGGTGTTCTTCCGAATATCTACGAATTTCACCTCTACACTCGGAATTCCACTGACCTCTCCAGGATTCTAGCCATCCAGTTTCAAGGGCAGTTCCGGGGTTGAGCCCCGGGATTTCACCCCTGACTTGAAAAGCCGCCTACGTTCGCTTTACGCCCAGTATTTCCGAACAACGCTAGCTCCCTCCGTATTACCGCGGCTGCTGGCACGGAGTTAGCCGGAGCTTATTCTCCAGGTACTGTCATTATCATCCCTGGTAAAAGAGCTTTACAACCCTAAGGCCTTCATCACTCACGCGGCATTGCTGGATCAGGCTTTCGCCCATTGTCCAATATTCCCCACTGCTGCCTCCCGTAGGAGTCTGGGCCGTGTCTCAGTCCCAGTGTGGCTGATCATCCTCTAAGACCAGCTATGGATCGTCGCCTTGGTAGGCCTTTACCCCACCAACTAGCTAATCCAACGCGGGCCCATCCAAAGGCGATAAATCTTTGGTCCGAAGACATTATTCGGCATTAGCAGTCGTTTCCAACTGTTATTCCGAACCTAAGGGCAGGTTCCCACGCGTTACGCACCCGTGCGCCACTCCCACCGAAGTGGGCGTTCGACTTGCATGTGTTAGGCATGCCGCCAGCGTTCGTTCTGAGCCAGGATCAAACTCTCAAGTTTGTGTCACTCACCAGACCGGCACGAAGCGAACTTCGCCAACCGGCACGGCAAGAGCTTCAAGGAGCCGATACCTGCACTGTCAAACGTAATGGATACGAATGGACATGCATCATCACAGACCGGACGTGGAGCCCGATCAGGATGTGGCGTCGGCTTAGGTGTAACCGGTATCCGGAGCCTTGAGGTCCCCGGACCGGGTGCCGTCGCCCACATGTCCCTTCATCAAAAATCGACAATGTCAAAGAGCCATCCAACAAAAGAGGCGGACAACGTTCGGTCCCCCATTTTACCGGGGGTCCGGTTGTCCGATCGATGTTGGCGACCAACTCAGCGAGGCCGGTGAAAACCGTCAGCGCCGCGTCGGTGAGAGGGCATATATGGGTGGCCTTGATTCGGGTCAACGCCTTTTTGCAATTTTATTTCAGAAAAGTCGCAAAGCCCCGGAAACGCCCTCCGGTCCGCGTGAGAAATGGCGCCGGGCCCGCGCATCGCAAGGGTCGCCCCGCCCATTGAGGCTATCTTTACGCACCCCCGCGTAAGGCGCTCGCACGATGAGCGCAGGCGAACGAGCATGAAGACCGCGGAAAATCGGGCCCACACGCCCGCGCTGAGCGTGGCGATGAGCGTCTATGACGGCGAACGCTTCCTCGCGCCCGCGATCGAGAGCGTGCTGGCGCAGTCCTTCGCCGATTTCGAATTCCTGATCCTCGACGACGGCTCTGGCGACGCAACACCGGCGATCATCCGCGACTTCGCGGGGCGCGATTCGCGGATTCGGCCGATCATCCGGGAGAATCGCGGGCTCGTGGCCAGTCTCAACGAGCTGCTCGCCACCGCCTCGGCGCCTCTCGTCGCGCGGATGGACGCCGACGACATATGCAAGCCGGAACGCTTCGCCCGCCAGATCGCCTTTCTCGAATCGCATCCCGACCACGGTGTCGTGGGCAGCTGGAGCGAGGACATCGACGAGAACGGCGGCGCGTATTCCACCGGCGGGCGCGATCACCCGCTCGACCATGCCGCCTTCCTCGACAACATGCGTCACGGCGGACCGCTGCTGTGTCACCCCTCGGTGATGTACCGCCGCGACCTGGTGCTGGCAGCGGGCGGCTATCACGCGGCCTTCCGGCATTGCGAGGATCTCGACCTGTGGCTGCGACTGGCGTCGCTGACGAAGCTTGCCAACATTCCCGAGCGGCTGATTCGCTACCGCCACTACATGCAGCAGGTCTCGAAGCGTCATGCCACCGAACAGCAAATTGGCGCGGCCATCGCCTACGAGGCCTTTCGCGCGCGCGATGCCGGACGGACCGACCCGACCGAACATCTCGAACGGCTGCCGCCCATCGATCAGCTCGACGCGCTGTTCGGCGAGGCGGGCGTCTCGCGGCGCGTGCGAGCGGCGGTAACGCGCGGCATCCTTCACTCGCCGGTCGCGCTTCGCGACGAGGGGTTCGACATCCTGCTGCGCCACATCCGCGACGGCGGTTCGCACGGCGGCATGTGGCGCACCGCGGCGCGCCTGATCAAGCTTGGCGAACCGGCGCGGGCCGCGCGCCTCGCAGCCGCGCTCGCGACCTCGCGCCCCGCGCAGGCGCCGCCGGTCCCGCCCGCCTCGCGCTGGACCGCGAACCCGGCGGGCTGAGATGGCCGACGAGCTATCCCCACGGTCCCCGGCGGCGGCGGCGAGCCGGCAGGTCGAACGCGAACCCGCCGCGATGGGCGTACGCGCCGCGGCGGTGTGGGCCATAGCGAGCCAGTATGCCGGTTTCGTCATCCAGTTCGCCACCAGCGTCGTCATCTCGCGCTTCTTCCTCGATCCGGACGAGGTCGGCCTGTTCTCGATCGCGCTCGCCGCCGCCCTTCTGGTTGCGGTGCTTCAGGATTTCGGACTGTCGCGCTACATCTCGGGCCTGCCCCGCCTCGACCGGGGCGAGGTGGCGCGCTGCTCATCGGTCGCCTTCCTGTTCTCGCTGGTCATCACCGCGATCATCGCCGCGCTGGCCTGGCCGCTGGCACTCGCCTACGGCCTGCCCGACCTCGCTCCCCTGCTGCTCATCATCGCCGGCAGTTACCTGTTCCTGCCGCTGGCGGTCGTGCCGCTGGCACTGATGGCGCGGGCGATGCGGTTCCAGTATCATTTCGCGGTCAATGTCGGCGGAGCGGCGGCCCATGCGTGCGTCGCGCTGACGCTCGCGTGGATGGGCCTGTCCTCATTCGCCCTCGCCTGGGCCACCCTGGCGGCGGGGCTGGCCAAGGGCGCGATCGCGCAAGCCCTGGAGCCGTCGCGCATCTTTCCCCTGCGCCTGGACGGGTTGCGACCGGTGCTCGGCTTCGGCGGGAAGGCCAGCGCGCTCTATCTGACCGGCGCACTCGGATCGCGCACGCCCGACCTCGTCGTCGGCAAGCTCGTGACCCTTACGGCGGTAGGATTGTTCAGCCGCGCGACCAGCCTGGCCGAACAGGTGCGCGTGCTGATCGCCGGGGCCATCGGCAGTGTGTTCTACCCGGCATTCGCGCGGATTCGCGATGCGGGCCAGCCGCTCGGACCTGCCTATCTGCGGGTCTGCGCCGGCTATACCGCGGTCGTCTGGCCCGGAATGGCGGGCCTCGCGCTCGCCGCATGGCCGGTGGTCATGACCCTGTATGGCGAGGACTGGATCGGAACCGCGCCGCTGCTCTCCATGATCGCGTTGCAGGCCGCGCTGCTGAGCGCGCTGCCGCTGGTAAGCGAACTGCCCATCCTGCTCGGGCGCATGAACCGCCTGCTGGTGCTGAATATCTGCGAGACGCTGGTATCCATCGGTCTGCTCGTCGGCGGATCGCTGCTGGCGGGCGCATGGGGCGCTGCCGCCTCGCGCATGGTCTATGCGCTGGCCTTCATGGCGATTTACCTGCGCTTCATGCACCGTATCGTCGGCTTTCCCATGCGCAGCTGGTGCACGATCCTTGCCAAGAGCGGCGCGGCGACGCTGGCTGCTCTCGCTCCGCTTGCGCTGACCTACCTGCTGTGGGCCGGGCCGCGGGAGATCGGGACGATCACCCTCATGCTGGCGGTGATCGCGGGCGTCGCGTGCTGGCTGGCGGCCCTGTTCGCAATGCGGCATCCGGCGCTGGGCGATCTGCTGCGCATGGCCGCGCCGGTTCTCGCGCGTATCCCCGTCGCCCGGCGGATGGTGCCCGTGCCGTGACGCCGCCCGTCGTCCTGTCGAGCGCGCGGAGCGAAATCCACAGGGAACCGCCGCGCCCGCCGCATCTGCGCGATGCGGCCTATGCCGATCAGTTCGACCGGGACACGCTGTTCTACGATGTCTTCCGTGCAGACAGGCACGTCGTGTTCCAGGGGCCGCCCTTCCTGAACCTGCTTGCCGAACTCAGGCGCAGCGCCCCGCTTCGCGGGCGGTTCGGCTTCCCGCGTTTCGCCGCGCGGCACTACGGACAGAAGAAGCGCGGCGAAATCTGGTTGCGCAGCGAAGCGGACAGCTTTGCCTTCGACGGTCCGCTCGGTGCGTTCGAGATCGACGTGCAGCCGGACATGGCGCACCTGTTCGCCGGGCGCCGCGTCGTCACCACGCTGTCGAAGGACAACGATCTGCGCTGGATCGCCGACTGGATGCGCTTCTACCGCGAGATACACGGGGCCGACGGCGTGCTGGTCTACGACAACGGATCCTCGGCCTATTCGCTGGGCGAATTGCAGGCGGCGATGGCTGCGGAGGCGGGGGCGGACATGATCGCGCTCGCGGTGCCCTGGCCCTTCCCCTACGGGCCGCAGGGCGGAATGGCCGGCGCGGTGGACGGGGTGGAAACGGACTGGGACAGCGATTTCTGCCAGACCGGAAGCCTGCAGCACGCCCGCTTCCGCTTCCTCAGGGAAGCGCGCTCGGTTCTCAATGTCGACGTGGACGAACTGGTGCTGGGCGAAAGCGGCCGGTCGATCTTCGCCGCGACCGAATATTCGCCCGCCGGCTTCGTCAAGTTTCCCGGTCTGTGGATCGGTACCCATGCGCCGCAAGGTGTCTCGCGCGCGACCTGCCGCCACGCCGACTTCGTTTACCGCGACACGCCGGTCGCGCTCGCCTGCCCGCCCAAGTGGTGCGTCGTTCCCAATCGCGGAGACCGGCGCGGCGACAGCTGGTCGGTCCACAACCTGTTCGGCGCGAAGGCCAACGCCACGCTCGATAGCCGCTTCGCCTACCGCCACATGCGCGCGATCAGCAACAGCTGGAAGGAAGATCGCTGGGCACGGGCCGATGCGGGCGGCTCTGCCCTTCCCCGCGACGATGCGCTGGCGGAAGCGTTCGCGGCGGCGGGGATGACGCGCGGCGCGTCTGCGGATGGCGCCCCCGCACTCGGGGGCGGATAGACGCCGCGGCCTTGCCGCCGGACGGCGGCGGCCCCACCTTTGCGGGGATGCGCGACATGCCCGCCCCCCGCAGCAACGACGACAGCCGCGCCGACTGGGCGACTATACGCCGGTTCCTGCCCTATCTCTGGCCCGAGGGCCGGCCGGACCTGAAGAAGCGCATCGTCGGCGCGACCATCCTGGTGCTGCTGGCCAAGGGCGTGACCCTCGCGCTGCCGCTCGCCTACGCCCGCGCGGTCGATACGATGGCAGCGGACGGCGATCCGGCGCTGTGGGTCGCGCTGGGACTGGTCTTCGCCTACTCCGCGGGTCGGCTCGCCACCGTCGCCTTCGACAATTTGCGCAACATGGTCTTCAACCGCGTCGGACAGGACGCGGTGCGGTCCCTTACCGAGGACGTGTTCGAGCGGCTGCACAAGCTCTCGCTGCGATTCCACCTGTCACGCCGCACCGGGGAAATAACGCGGGTGATCGAACGCGGCAGCCGCTCGATCAGCTCGATGATCTACTTCATCCTGTTCAACATCCTGCCCACCGCCATCGAGCTGGTCGTGGTATCGGTCATCTTCTGGACCATGTTCGGCTGGGAGATGGTTGCCGCCGTTGCCGTTGCCATCGTCACCTTCGTCTGGGTTACGCAGGCGATCACGGAATGGCGCGTCAAGCTGCGCAAGGAGATGAACGATCTCGACGGGCAGGCGATGGGCCGGGCCGTCGATTCGCTGCTGAATTACGAGACGGTGAAGTATTTCGGTGCCGAGCGGCGCGAACTGGAACGCTACGGCGATTCCGCGCGCGGCTATGCCGAGGCGGCGATCAAGACCGAGAATTCGCTGGGCGTGCTCAATATCGTGCAGGCCGTCATCATGAACGTGATGATGGCCGGCGCGCTGGGCTGGACGGTCTGGGGCTGGGCGCAGGGGCGGCTCACGCCGGGCGACCTCGTGCTGATCCAGACCTACCTGACGCAGCTCTTCCGTCCGCTCGACATGCTCGGCTGGGTCTATCGCACGATTCGCCAGGGGCTTATCGACATGGCGGACATGTTCAACCTCATGGATACCGAGGCCGAGGTGAAGGACGTGCCGGGGGCCCCCGCCATCGTGGTGCGCCACCCGGTGGTCGTCTTCGAGAACGTGTCCTTCGGCTACGATCCCGACCGCCAGATCCTCCACGACCTCAGCTTCGAGGCACCGGCGGGCGCGACGGTCGCGCTGGTCGGGCCGTCGGGGGCGGGCAAGTCCACCATCGGACGGCTGCTGTTCCGCTTCTACGATCCGTGGAGCGGGCGCATCACCATCGACGGGCAGGACATCAGCCAGGTGGGACAGGAATCGCTGCGCGCCGAGATCGGCATCGTTCCGCAGGACAGCGTGCTGTTCAACGATTCGATCGGCTACAACATCGCCTACGGTCGCGGTGATGCGAGCGAGGAAGCGGTGCGCCGCGCGGCCGCGGATGCCGCCATCCTGCCCTTCATCACCGCCCTGCCCCACGGGTTCGACACTCAGGTGGGCGAGCGCGGGCTCAAGCTGTCGGGCGGGGAGAAGCAGCGCGTGGCCATCGCCCGCACGTTGCTGAAGGATCCGCCCATCGTTCTGCTGGACGAGGCGACCAGCGCGCTCGATTCGCGCACCGAACAGGACATTCTCGCCACGCTGAAGCGCGTCAGCGAACACCGCACCACGCTCGCCATCGCGCACCGGCTCTCGACCATCGCCGATGCCGACATCATCAACGTCATGGAAGCAGGCCGCATCGTCGAGTCGGGCAGCCATGCGCGGCTGCTGCAAGCCGATGGCCTCTACGCCGAGATGTGGAACCGGCAACAGAACGAAGCGAGCGAGGAACGCGAGGCGGCCGAATAGCGGGGCGCAGCCCTCGCAAATCTTGCGTTGTGCAGTGCAGTATGACAGGGGCGGCGCCAAATTCACCGGCGCGCGCCCACCGCGCCAGCGCCCTTCAGACGGACAGACTGACATGATCGACACCAGAGCGCTCAAGCGCGACTGGCTCGGCAATCCGCGCGCCGACATCCTTGCCGGCATCGTGGTCGCGCTCGCGCTGATACCGGAGGCCATCGGCTTTTCCATCATTGCCGGCGTCGATCCGCGCGTCGGTCTCTACGCTTCCATCGCCATCGCCATGGTCATCGCCTTCACCGGCGGGCGTCCCGGCATGATTTCGGCCGCCACCGCTGCGGTGGCCGTGGTGGTGGTGCCGCTGGTGCGCGATCACGGCGTGGAGTACCTGTTCGCCGCGACCATCCTGATGGGGATCTTCCAGGCGATCGCCGCCGTCATCCGGCTCGACCTGCTGATGCAGTTCGTCTCGCGCAGCGTCATCACCGGCTTCGTCAACGCGCTGGCGATCCTCATCTTCATGGCGCAGCTGCCCCAGCTCGATCCGGCGAATACCGGCGTGGGCCTCGCCACCTATATCATGGTCGCGGGCGGCCTGGCGATCATCTACCTGCTGCCGCGCCTGACCACCGCCGTCCCCAGCCCGCTGGTCGCGATCATCGTGCTCGGCGCGCTGTCCATCGGTCTGGGAATCGAGGTCAATACGGTCGGCGACATGGGTGAGATACCCGAAGGCCTGCCCTACTTCGTCCTCCCCGACGTGCCGCTCAGCTGGGAAACGCTGCGGATTATCGCCCCCTATTCGCTGACGATGGCTGCCGTGGGCCTGCTCGAATCGCTGCTCACCGCGCAGATCGTCGACGACATGACCCATACCGACAGCGACAAGCGCCGCGAATGCGCAGGGCAGGGCGGCGCCAACATCGTCGCGGCCTTTTTCGGCGGCATGGGCGGCTGCGCCATGATCGGCCAGTCGGTTATCAACGTGACGAGCGGCGGGCGCGGACGCCTGTCGACCTTCACCGCCGGGCTGACGCTGCTGATCCTGTTGTGGCTGCTCGGCCCCATCGTGGGCCAGGTGCCGATGCCCGCGCTGGTGGCGGTCATGATCATGGTGTCGATCGGCACGTTCAGCTGGAACTCGATCCCCAATCTGCGCCAGCATCCCTGGCCCAGTTCCGTCGTCATGCTGGCGACCGTCGTCGTGGTCGTGGCCACCCACAACCTTGCCATCGGCGTGCTGGTCGGCGTCCTTTTGTCGGGCATCTTCTTCACCGGCAAGGTCAAGAACATGTTCGAGGTCGTACGCGTGCGCGAGGCGGAGGAGGCGCGTTACATTGTCACCGGGCAGGTATTCTTCGCCAGCGTCGACCGCTTCATCGGCTTTCTCGGTCCCGAAAGCCGGCAGCCCGATCCGGCCAACCACGTCGTCATCGACGTGTCACGCGCGCATTTCTGGGACATCTCCGCCATCGGTGCGCTCGACAAGGTGGTGGAGCGGATGCGTCGCAACGGGCGCAGTGTGCAGGTGCTGGGCCTGAACGAGGCGAGCACGGACCTGGTCGACCGCTTCGCGCTGACCGACAAGACCGGCGTGGAGATCGGCCTGGCGCCGCATCCCTGACGCGTCAACGAAAGAGGGCGCCGCTCCCTGCGCGGGAGGGCGCCCCCGGGTGCCAGACAACCCGCGAAATCAACCGCCGTTCATCGGCACCTGCGGATCGAACAGGTCCAGCTCGCTGGCCGGTATGACCTCCACGTTCGGGCGGATGGCGCGCAGATCGTCTATGAACTGCGACGCATCGCCGACGACGATCACCGTCAGTCCTTCGGGATCGAAATAGCTCTGCGCCGCCGTGCTTGCCGCCTGCGCCGTCACGCCCTGCAGATTGTCGGCGTAGTTCGACACCTCCGCCGGGTCGATACCCTGGGCGAGCAGGTCGGCGACGATGCCGTTGAACCCCGAGGAGGTTTCGAGGCTGCGGGCGTAGCCTCCCTGGAGATAGAGTCGGCGGCGGTCCAACAGGTCGTCGGCGAGCGGCGTCTCTCCCATGCCGCCGAAGGTCGACAGCATCACCTCGACCACTTCCGGCACCGTCTCGTGCGCGGTCTGTGCGCTGGCAGTCAGGACCGGATCGTCCACCAGCGAGCCGATGGAGGAATACGAGCCGTAGGACAGGCCGCGTTTCGTGCGAATTTCCTCGAACAGCCGCCCGCTCGATCCACCGCCCAGAACGGCGTTGGCCAGCAGCAGCGGGAAATAGTCACCCTGCGCCCGCGTCGGCCCCCGGCCCGCCAGAAGGACGGCCGACTGACCGGCGTCGGGCAGGTCGATCACGACCGTGCGAACAGGTTGCGCCTCGCCGGCGGGATCCGCGATGGCGGGCGGCGGCGGCGTGCTGACCGTCCAGTCGCCCAGCAGGTTCTCCACCAGGGCGAAGGACTGCTCGGGCGCGATACCGCCGCTGACGATGACCTCGGCCTCTGCCGGATGCCAGTAACGCTGGCGGTGGGTCAGCAGATCGTCGCGGGTAATCGCGGCGAGCGATTCGGGCGTGCCGCCGGCGATGCTGCCATAGGGCGCATCGCCGTAGATCACCGGGCGCAGCACCATGCCGGCGAGCGAACCCGGATAGCTGAGGGAGACCTGCAGCGAATCGATCGTGCGCGCCCGTTCGCGCTCCAGTTCGCCGGCCGGATAGTTCGCGTTGCGCAGGATGTCGGCGAAGATTTCTCCCGCCGCCTCCATGTTGCCGACCGGTGCGGTCAGGCTCAGCACGGTGCCATCGCTGCGGGCCGAGCCGCCGATGCTGGCGCCCAGGCTTTCCAGCCGGGCGGCGATCTCGTTCGCCGTGCGGTTGGCGGTCCCCTTCTGTGCCAGATCGACCGCGAAGTTCGCCAGGCCCGACTTGGCCCGCGGATCGCTGGCGCTGCCGCCGGGCAGCAGCACCGTCATCGTGGCGATGGGCACGTCGCCCGTCTGCGCGGCGATGATGTCGACACCGTTCGCCAGCGTGCGCTGCATCATCTCAGGGCGGGCGACCGTGGGCGCGCTGCCCGGTCCGGGCGGCGCCTCGCGCTGGTCTTCCGGCAGGACCGAATAGACCGGGCCGATCGCCTCCGGCAGCGTCACGAATTGCGGCATCGGTTCGGGGTTGGCGTATTCGGCCGGATCGTGCTCGCCGCGCTCGTAGGTGATCTCGGTTCGCGACTGCTCCGTCAGCCATTCGCTCGCGACGCGCATCACGTCTTCGGCGGTCACGTTGGCGATGGCGGCCAGCCGCTTGTCGGCCGCGCGCGGATCGCCGGTGCTGACCAGCGCTTCGCCCAGTTCGAAGGCGCGCCCGCTCGCCGTCTCCCGGCTGCGCAGGGACGCCGCGATCAGCTCGTTCTTGGCCTCGGCCAGTTCGGCCGGCGTTACCGGTTCGCTGCGCACGCGCGCGATCTCGGCGTCCATGACCGCGCGGATGGCCTCGCGATCGGCGTCGGGATTGACGATGGCGTAGCTCGCGAACATGCCGCCTTCCTCTCCGGAGGAGGCGTATTGCGTCGATTGCACCGCCAGCCCCGGCTCCACCAGCGCGGAATAGAAGCGGCTGTTCTCGCCCCGCCCCAGGATGGCCGCCAGCACTTCCAGCGCGGGGTCGGCGGGATCGGTGATTTCGGGCGTCTGCCAGATCGTGCCGATGATGGGCAGCGGCACGTTGGGCGCATGGGCGGTAACGAAGCGCGCCTCGGTCCGCCGGTCCTCGCGCGTAGCGATGGTGACGTCGACCGGATTCTCGCGTCGCGGGATGTCGGCGAAATATTCGTCCACCAGCGAACGCAGATTGGCCATGTCGAAATTGCCCGCGACGATCAGCGTCGCGGTGTCGGGACCGTAATAGGCGTTATGGAAGGCGCGCGCGTCCTCCAGCGTGGCGTTGTCGAGATCCTCGATGGAGCCGATGCCCGGGCGGCGCTGCGGCAGATCGTCATAGGCGTTCTCGGGGATCACGAAGCGGCTGAAAATGCCGTAGGGCGGGGCCAGCACGCGGGTGCGCAATTCTTCCTTCACCACGGCGCGCTCGTTGTCGAACACCTCGTCGTCCACCACCGGGAAGGCCATGCGCTCGCGGTGGGTCCACAGCATCGTCTCGAGATATTCGGCGGGTACGATCTCGAAATAGTTGGTCCGGTCCGACCCCGTCGATGCGTTGCGGGTGCCGCCCACATCCGCCGTCAGGTCGTAGATGAGGTTGTAGCGCATGTTCTGCGTCTTGCGGCTGAGGATATGCTCGAACAGATGGGCAAAGCCGCTCTTGCCCTCCGGATCGTTCTTCGACCCGACCTCGTACCACAACGAAGTCATCACCGTGGCGGTGGAAGGATCGGGAATGGCGATCACGGTAAGGCCGTTGTCGAGCTCCCACTGCGTGAACTGGATTTCCGGCGCGGTCAGCGCGGCGGCCTGCCCGTCCGAAGCCATGTGATGATCGGCGAGCGCCGGTGCAGCGGCGACCAGCGCCGTGGTGGCGGCCAGGACGGCCAGGATACGCGATGTCATGTGATGTTCCCCCGAGAGATGTCCCGGGCACGGGCCTAGCGCGCCCCTCGCGCCCAGCGCAAGGGGCGGACACATATCACAGGATATACTTGGACAGGTCCGTGTCGCTGGCCAGATCGCTCAGCCGCTCGCGCACATAGGCGGCATCGACCGTCACGCTCTCCCCGCTCTTCTCCTCGGCCTCGAAGCTCAGTTCGTCGAACAGCTTTTCCATGACCGTCTGCAACCGCCGCGCGCCGATGTTCTCGACGCCCTCGTTCACCTGCGCGGCGATCCTCGCCACCTCGGCCACGGCATCCTCGGTCATCTCGACGGTCAGGTTCTCGGTGCCCAGCAGCGCCTTGTACTGGGAGACGAGATTGGCGCGGGTTTCCGACAGGATGCGGACGAAGTCCTCCTCCGTCAGGCTGCGCAATTCGACGCGGATCGGCAGGCGGCCCTGCAATTCGGGCAGCATGTCCGAAGGCTTGGCGACATGGAACGCGCCGCTGGCGATGAACAGGACGTGGTCGGTCTTCATCGGACCGTACTTTGTGGCGACCGTGGTTCCCTCGATCAGCGGCAGCAGGTCGCGCTGCACGCCCTCGCGGCTGACCGATCCGCCGCGCACGTCGCTGACGGCGATCTTGTCGACCTCGTCGAGAAAGACGATCCCGTTCGTCTCCGCATTGCGCAGCGCGACGCGGGCGACGTCGTCCTGGTCCATGCGCTTCTCGGCCTCCTCGTCGACGAGCCTGTCCCACGCCTCGGGCACCTTGAGCTTCTGCCGCTTGGTCTTGCCGCCGAACGCCTTGCCCATCATTTCCGACAGGTTGATCATCGACGCGCCGCCGCCCATGCCGGGGATGTCCATCTGCATCGACGGCTGGTCCTCGACCTCGATCTCCACCTCGGTGTCGTTCATCGAGTCGTCGACGATCCGCTGGCGGAAGCTCTCGCGGGTCGCCTCGCTGGCGTTCTCGCCCACCAGCGCGTTGAGCAGCCGCTCCATCGCCGCCTTGCTCGCCGCCTCACGCACGGCCTCGCGCCGCGCGTCCTTTTCCAGCCGGATGGCGTCTTCCACCAGATCGCGGGCGATCTGCTCCACGTCGCGGCCGACATAGCCGACCTCGGTGAACTTGGTCGCCTCGACCTTGACGAAGGGCGCATCGGCCAGCCGCGCCAGGCGGCGGCTGATCTCGGTCTTGCCGCACCCGGTGGGTCCGATCATCAGAATGTTCTTCGGCGTCACCTCGTCGCGCAGCGCATCGGGCAGGCGCTGGCGCCGCCAGCGGTTGCGCAGCGCCACGGCGACGGCGCGCTTGGCGTCCTTCTGCCCGACGATGTGTTCGTCCAGCGCGGCGACGATGGCCTTGGGGGTGAGGGTGTCTGTCATGAAAATCCAGTCGTTCCGTTCGGTTCGGGCGGGATGGAAAGAAGCGCGCGACCGGCCTCGACGAGACGCGGCCCGGGCGCCCCCCCCCCGCGATCAGACGGTTTCCACCGTCACGTTGCCATTTGTGAACACGCATACGTCCGCCGCCACCTGCATGGCGCGGCGGGCAATCTTCTCGGGGTCGTCCTCGTAATCGGACAGGGCGCGCGCCGCGGCCAGCGCGTAATTGCCGCCGCTGCCGATCGCGGCGATGCCGCCTTCCGGCTCCAGCACGTCGCCATTGCCGGTCAGGACCAGCAGCGTGTCCTTGTCGGCGACGATCATCAGCGCCTCGAGGTTGCGCAGATACTTGTCGGTTCGCCAGTCCTTGGCCAGTTCCACCGCCGCGCGCATCAGTTGCCCGCCATACTGTTCCAGCTTGCGTTCCAGCCGCTCGAACAGGGTGAAGGCGTCGGCGGTCGCGCCGGCGAACCCGGCCACCACCTTGCCGCCATCGCCGATGCGGCGGACCTTGCGGGCATTGGGCTTCATCACCGTGTTGCCCATCGACACCTGGCCGTCTCCGGCCAGCACGGTCGTCTCGCCGCGCTTGACGCCGATGATGGTGGTGGAATGCCACTGGATGAGGCCGTGGCTGCCGCTGTCGTCGCTCATGCGGCGCGATATGGGAAAGGCCCCGCGCGGTTCAAGAAAGGCGGATCATCCGCGCCGAACCGGCAGGCCGGGCGTCACCCGCCGGGGCCGCGCCCCGCCCCGCCCGCGCCGGGGCCGGTGCCGACCGTGCCGATATTGCCGAACAGGTCTTCGAGGAAGCCACGTTCGCGGCCCAGCGTCGGCGTCTCGTCATCCTCGGGATCGAGGCGCACGACCTGGTCGATCCCGCTGCGTTCCGCCGAGACGACGTTGCCGGCGGCATCGAATGTCACCGCCAGCACCGTATGCTCGGCGATGCGCGGCATCCGGAACGGCGCCTGCCGCGTCAGGCTGGACACGTAATACCACACCGGATCGCCGAACTCACTGGTCATGGTCGGCGTGCCGAGCGTTCCGCGTACCGATTCGCGATTGTCGATGCCCGGTTGCACGGCCTGGAACAGCGTCTCGTCCACGATGTAGCCCTTGTGATCGGGGATGGAGGAGCATCCCGCCGCCGCCAGCCCGAGGCCCACCGCCCCCAGCGCCATGATCCGCTTGGTCGCACCCATGATCGTATCCGTCCTTCAATCGTCCCGCCGGTTCGCGGCAGTCGGCGTATTGCCCGCCCGTGTCCGCGCCCTATATGCTGGTCAAGCCCTTAGAGCGTGGATCGCGCCGCCGCAACGTGCGGCGGACCGGCAATGTCGCGCAACCGGGTGCTGCCGACGCATTGAACCGCCGCTTAACGAGGATGGAGCGAAGCACGCCATGTCTTTCCTGACCCGCCTGCTGGGCACCGCGCGCGACCCGCGAGAGCAGTTGCGAGCGCTGTGGCACGATACCGTCGCCACCAGCAGGGAGCGCGAATGGTATGCCGACTGCGCGGTGGCCGACACGGTGGACGGACGCTTCGACATGATCGCGCTGGTCCTCGCCCTGGTGATGATCCGCATGGAGCGCAGCGAGGCGCTCGCGCCGCGCACCGCGCTGCTGACGGAGCTGTTCGTGGAGGACATGGACCGCCAGCTGCGCGATACCGGCGTCGGCGATCTGATGGTGGGCAAGAACATGGGCAAGCTGATGAGCGCGCTCGGCGGGCGGATGGGCGCGCTGCGCAACACCCTGGACAAGGACGACGAGGATGAACTCGCCGCCGTGCTGGAACGTAACATGCGGCTGACCACGGACACTCCGCCGCTGGCGCTGGCCGCCCGCACCCGTGCGCTCCACGCGGATCTCGCGCGGCAGACCGACGAGGGGTTGCTGGCGGGAAGGGTGCGGCCATGAGCGAGACCGAATTTTCCCGCATCGTCGATCGCCGCTCGATCACCGGTGCGCCGCTCGAACTGCGGGCGACAGACGCCGAACGCGCGGCGCTGGCGCGGCGCTTCGGCGTCACCGCGATCCATCGGCTCGAAGCGAGCGTGACCCTGACCGCCGATGGAGAGAATGTCACCGCCTCCGGCACGCTCTGGGCCGACCTCACGCAGGACTGCGCCGTTTCCGGCGACGATCTGGAGACGCAGCTATGCGAGGAGATCGCGCTCGTCTTCGTCCCCGAAAGCGACTGGGCCGACAGCGAAGCCGAGGAGGTGGAGCTGGAGGAAGGCGATCTCGACCGCCTTCCCTACGACGGCACCGCCTTCGATCTCGGCGAAGCGATCGCACAGGAACTGGGCCTTGGCATAGACCCTTACGCCACCGGCCCCGGCGCCGACGCCACGCGGGCCGAGAAAGGGTTGATGGAAGAGGGAAAGGCCGGTGCGCTGGCCGAGGCGCTGATGGGGCTGAAGAAGGATTGACCGGCGGTCCAGCGAATTGCCCGCAGCCGGAGCGGCCCTTCGCCCGGATCGCCCGGCGAGTCCCGAAACTGTAACGATCGGCTGGTCGACTGCTGCCCATGCCCCATTTCCGTTTCCGACTCGAACGCGGCTCCTGCAAGGGTGGCGAGCGGATTATGGAATTGCCCGACATCGATGCCGTCACGCCCGTGGCGAAGCAGATGGCGCGGTATCTGGCCTCGCGCGAGATTGCCGTGGGCAGGCTCGACATGGGACAGGACATGCTCGTCACCGACGAGAGCGGCGCGGTGCTGGCGACCTTCCCGATGACGCGCTTCGTCCATGTAAGCTGAGCGCGCCCGCCTCTGCCCTTTCCTACAGGGCGAATGGCCGGGCACGGGTGGCCGCATGGTTTCCTCCGCCCTTCTCCTGCCGCGCAACTGCCTGTCCGCATTCGAAAAACCCGCGCCCGTGATGGGGCGCGGGTTTTCGTTTCGGGACACTGTCACACCTGTCACACCTTTGCAGGAAACAGGCGGGAAAGCTGAACGAGGCTCAGAACGGAATGTCGTCGTCGAGATCGTCGTAACTGGCATTGCCCCCGCCCGAGGACGATCCGCCACCACCAGAACCGCCGCCGAAGTCGCCGCTGCCGCCGCCGCGGCCCCAGTCCTCGCCGCCGCCGCGCTGGCCGCCACCACCGCCGCCGCCGCCGCCGGACGCGCCATCGAGCATGGTCAGCGTGCCGTTGAAGCCGCGCAGCACGATCTCGGTCGAATAGCGGTCATTGCCCTGCTGGTCCTGCCACTTGCGGGTCTGCAACTGGCCTTCGACATACACCTTGGAGCCCTTGCGCAGGAAGCGTTCGGCAACGCTCACCAGGCCCTCCGAGAAGATCGCCACGGTGTGCCACTCGGTCCGCTCCTGCCGCTCTCCGGTATTGCGGTCCTTCCACTGCTCCGAAGTGGCGATGCGCAGATTGCACACCTTACCGCCGTTCTGGAAGCTGCGCACTTCGGGATCCTGACCCAGGTTCCCGATCAGCATGACCTTGTTGAGGCTGCCCGCCATGTATCCGTTCCTCTCGTGACTAGCGTGACGGCGGGCTTAGCGAAGGGGTGGGCGAGTCGCTACCCGCCTCGTGCGCGCCGTCCACACCGGCGCGGGGGGCGGCGCTACAGACCGAGCGCGGCCGCGCTCCAGTAGGTCAATCCGGCAAAGACGTAGGCCGCGCCGAACAGGTAGGCGACCATGAAGGCTGGCCATTTCCACCCGTTCGTCTCGCGCCGGGCGACCGCGATGGTCGACAGGCATTGCGGCGCGAACACGAACCAGGCGAGGAAGGCGAGGGCCGTCGGCAGGCTCCACCCGGCGCGAAGCTGAGGGATCAGCCCGCGCGCCTCGGCCTCCTCGTCGTCGGCGTCGACGGCGTAGGTGGTGGCGAGCGCGGACACGGCGACCTCGCGCGCGGCCATGGCCGGAATGAGAGCCAGCGCGATCTCCCGGTTGAAGCCGATCGGCTCGACCAGGACGTGCAGCCCATCCGCCACATGGCCGGCGATGCTGGCGTCCAGCTGGCTCTCGCCCGGCTCCGCCTGCGGGAAGCTCAACAGTACCCACAGGGCGACGGTGGCGGTGAAGATGATGGTGCCGGCGCGGCGCAGGAACACCCAGGCGCGCTGCCACAGACCGATGGCAAGATCGCGCAAGGGGGGCATCTGGTATCGCGGAAGCTCCATGATGAAGCCCGACGATCCACCCTTCGTCGCCGTGCGCCGCAGCACGAGTGCGGCTCCCATCGCGCCGAGAATGCCAGCGATGTAGAGCGCGAACAGCACCAGCCCCTGCAATCCGACGCCGCCGCCCACCGTCGTCGCCGGGATAAAGGCGGCGATGATGACGGCGTAGACCGGCAGCCGCGCCGAACAGGTCATCAGCGGAGCGATGAGGATGGTCGTCAGCCGGTCCTTCGGATCGGCGATGGCGCGTGTTGCCATGATCCCGGGGACCGCGCAGGCGAAGCTGGACAACAAGGGGATGAAACTGCGTCCGGACAGGCCGACATAGGCCATCAGCCGGTCCATTATGAAGGCTGCGCGGGCCATGTAACCCGACTGCTCCATCGCCAGGATGAAGGCGAACAGGATCACGATCTGCGGTAGGAATACGACCACGCTGCCTACGCCCGTCAGGACTCCTTCGGCGATGAAATCCCGCAGGATGCCGGGGGGCAATGCTCCGTTCGCGAGCGCTATGAGCGCGCCGATCGCCGCGTCCAGCGCGTCGGCGAAGGGCGTTGCCCAAGCGAATACGGCCTGGAAGATAACGAACAGCAGCGCGAACAGGATGGGCGGGCCGAGCCAGGGATGCAGGAGCACCTTGTCGAGGCTGGCGTGGAGGCGATGCTGCCCGCTTTCGGACAGGATCGCGCCGCGCGCCATGTTGCGCGCATTGAGCCGACGCTCTGGCAGGGACAGGTTTCGGACCTCGTGCCGGGTGGTGACGTCCTGGTCATGCGCGTTGCCAAGCGCGTCCACCAGCTCGTCCAACCCGCGCCTGCGCACCGCGACGGTCGAAACGACGGGAACACCGAGAGCCGCGCTCAGGGCGTCGGGGTCGATCGCCAGTCCGTCGCGCTCGGCAAGATCGACCATGTTGAGCGCCACCACCATCGGGCGGCCCAGGGCAACCAGCTCCTGAGCGAACACCAGGTGTTGTTCCAGATTGGCGGCATCGACGACCACGACCAGCACGTCAGGCTGCGGTTCGCCGGGAAACTCCCCCTCAACGACCTGCCGCGTCACCTCCTCGTCGGGACTGGCCGCATCGAGCGAATAGGAACCCGGCAGGTCGATCAGTTCAACCGGTTCACCTGTGGGCATGACCAGGCGACCCGCCCTGCGTTCGACGGTAACGCCCGGATAGTTGGCAATCTTCTGCCGCGCGCCGGTAAGCGCGTTGAACAGCGCGCTCTTGCCGGCGTTTGGATTGCCCACGAGTGCCGCAGTGCGAAGCCGGGTCATACGAACTCCACGGTCATCGCTCGCGCGTGGGAGCGACGCAGGGCGATTGTCATCCGGCCGACAATCAGCGCGATCGGGTCGCGGCCCGCGAAGATTCCCCGATGAGCGATGGCGACCCGCGCACCCTCGTCGAGACCGAGCGCACGCAGGCGCTTGCCTTCGTCAGGAGCGAGCGCGGTCCAGTCGACGGCGACGATCTCGGCCCGCTCTAGCGGGGCCAGCATGTCGAGTGTGAGGGGTTCGGTCACACAGGGCGCGATAGGCGCGCCGGCGTCTTTTTGCAACTGCTTCGCAATAGGAAAAACGTCACCGCTGCGGGTAGCGCAACCGGCCGAGAAAACGGGCAACATCGAACGTCTCGCGATCCGCCAGCAGGCGGGCTTTGGCCTTCTCGAACTGCATGACGTTCTCGATCCGGCGGTCGAGGAAGGCCCGCGTATCCGCCTTCCCCTCGCTCTCGTCGCCCGCGAAGATTGCCAGCGTCGCACCGTAGATGGATACCAGGATCGCGCGCTTGGTGTAATGATTGTAATCGGTCGCGGCATCTCCCGCCAACCGCCACATGCGGTCCGCGCTCGACCAGCCCTGTTTGATCGCGGCGGCCACGTTTTGCGGCATGGCCTGCACCGCCATCGCGCGCTGCAACGCTTCTTCCATCCCCGCGATCGCGTCGAGCCGGAACTGAACCAGCTCGCGGATACGCTCGCGGACAGGCATGGCATCGAGCCGCCCATCCGCGAATTCGGCGGCCATCATGGTGTCGACCCAGTCGACCCACCCGTCGATCATGTCCATCGCCCCGCCTTTGTAGGCGAGCCGCGCGAGCGCCGGTTTGACTCCCACGCCTTCAGCCGCGGCAAGCAACGCAGCCTCGGACCAACCGTCGAACACCGCCGACATGGCGATATCGGGCGCCAGCGCCAGGCGAATTTCGGCAAGCGTGGCATCGTCCAGCGAAGCGGCACGGGTCGCGTCTGCCATGGTCAGAAGACCGGCCCGTACACTTGCGTCTCGCGCTCGTCCGAAGGCACTTCGTGACGTTCTATTATCGACAACAATCGCTGCGGTTGCCCGGGCTGGCGCGCGTAGTCGCGGGCGCTGCGACCGGTATTGTCGGTCCGGTCCGGATCGGCGCCCGCATCCAGAAGCACCTCCATCAACTCGATGTTATGGGCGTGGACCGCCGCGATGAGGGGCGTTTCTCCGGTGGTTGTTGTTACGTCGACCTGCGCACCGTGATCGATGAGCGTCTGGACAGCTTCCAGAAAGCCGGCATCGGCCGCCAGGATAAGGGGGGTGCGCCCGCGATTGTCGGCGATGTTCGGGTTGGCATGTTGTTGCAGCAGGAAGCGGGTCCAGGTCAGGTCGCGACGGTTGACGGCCAGATGCAGCCCCGTCTCACCACTGGTAAGATCGCGTGAATTGACGATCGTGGAACCCGGTTCGTTCAACATGGCGGTCGCGGTCTCGCCATCCTTGTCCTTCACCGCTTCCAGAAACTTGTAGCCATCGGAATAAAGCTGTGCGGCTACGGGTGAGGCGGCCAGCAAAACAAGCGGGCCTGCGAGAAATAGAGCGGTAGCGCGAAGTGTCAGCCGGGCCAACCCAACCTCCTGTAGCAATACGGTATTATCGGGCATACGCCCATGCCCTTCGGCCGCGGCGTCTTGCGCTGACGGCGTTAGCAGAGCATGAACGCACGCGCCATGTCCTCTTCTATCAAGGCCGTTCCCGCCATCCTCGCGCTTCTTCTGGGCTTGTCCTCCTGCGGCAGCGAGCCGCCGCCGGAAGGTGTCCTGGAAGGCTCGGCGCTGACCGGACAGTTCAGTCTCGTGGACGAAAACGGGCAGGCAGTCACGCAGAACAGCTATGACGGAAAATATCGCATGGTCTATTTCGGCTATGCCTATTGTCCCAATATCTGCCCCTTCGATACGCAGAGGATGATGCAGGGATATCGCACCTTCGCCGACGCGCATCCCGATCTGGCCGAACGGGTGCAACCGCTCTTCGTCACGATCGACCCCGAGCGCGACACTCCCGCAGTTCTGCGCGAATACACCGCCAATTTCGGCGACGAACTTATCGGACTGACCGGTTCTCAGGAGCAGGTCGACAGGGCGGCAGAAGCGTTCAGCGTCTTCCATTCCCGCGGTGAGACGACGGAGTCCGGCGGTTATCTGATGGACCATTCCAATGCCGGCTATCTGATGGGTCCGCGAGGGGAGCCGATTACCCTGTTGCCGGTGGACGAAAGCGGACAGGCGGTGGCGGACGAGCTGGAAACCTACGTCAGATGACCTCCATGCCGAGAGAACGGTTCTGGGAACTCGAGCTCGACCAGCTCACCCGGGAAGAGTGGGAAGCGCTGTGCGACGGCTGCGGCAAATGCTGCCTGCACAAGCTGGAGGACGAGGACACGGGCGAAATCGTCGAGACTAATGTGGCATGCAAGCTGCTCGATACAGGCACCGCTCGGTGCCGCGACTACCCTCACCGCAAGGCCTTCGTGCCCGACTGTTTGCGACTGACACCCCGGCTCGTCGCCCAGGTTCCGTGGCTGCCCGTCAGTTGTGCCTATCGCCGCCGCGCGGAGGGAAAGCCGTTGCCGGACTGGCACCACCTTCTGACGGGCGACCGGACCGCCATGCTTGAGGCCGGAGCCTGCGTTGCCGGGCGGGTGGTAAGCGAGACAGTAGCCGGACCGCTCGAACACCATATCGTCGATTGGGAGGATGAAAGGGCAGGCGCATGATCGACTGGCTGCGTGCGGACCGTAACGAACCCTCGATCGAGATCGATGGCCGCCTCGTTCCGATTGCCTTGCGTCGTCACACCCGCGCTCGCCGCCTCACGATGCGGGTCGCATCCGATGGAAGCGAGGTGCGGATCACCTTGCCGAGCTGGGGCCGGACTCTCGATGCGCTGACCTTTGCGAAGGCGCGTCGCGACTGGATCGCCCGGCAGTTGCGCGACGCCTCGCCCGCGATCACGGTCCGCGATGGGGCGACGATTCCCTATCGGGGGAAGACGTTTTCCGTATGCCACGAGCCGTCGGCCAGGCGGCAACCGGTCATCGAAGGCGAGAGGCTGATGGTCGGCGGCCCCTCTGAGGGGCTGGAGCCGCGCATCCGGCGCTGGCTGGAAAACGAAGCCTTGTATCTGCTACGCGACGATCTCGCTTTCTATTGCTCGCGCGCCGAACTCCCAATGCCGGAACTGCGCCTTTCTCGGGCGCGGCGACGCTGGGGGTCGTGTTCGGGTGAACGTGACGATGGGCGCTGTATCCGCATAAACTGGCGACTGGTCATGGCTCCCGATTCCGTCCGGCGCTCCGTCGTGGCGCACGAGGTGGCGCATCTCACGCATTTCGATCACTCGGCGGCCTTCCACGCGCGGCTAAGGGATGTGTTCGACGACGACCTTGGTGCCTGCGATGCCTGGCTCAAGACAAAGGGGCGAAGCCTTTACGGGTATTTCGCCTGAGGTCCGGCCGGCGAGGGTGGCGCTCTACCCCTCGGCGCATTATCTAGCGTCGCATGAAGGAGTTTTTCCGCAGCGTTAATCCGAAACGTGCCGTCGAGGATTTCGCGGAACAGTGGCGGCAGCCTACGCCGCACCGCTGGCAGATTCTCGGCGTCGCGGCGGCGGCGACCTTCGCGATCTTCACGCTGTTCATCCCCGAAACGCAGCGCATGGCCCCTCCCCGCCCGGAGGTCATCTATATCACCACCTTCGATGAAAACCGTACTCAGGGCGAGATCATTGCCGCTAACTGCGCCAACCAGCGGCTGAAGGACGAGATCGCCGCACGCATCGCCGCCAACGACGAAAAGCGGCGCGAAATGTACAAGACACTCGGCCGCGCCACGTTCATCGACGTGGACGAGATGGAAGCCGAAATAAAGGCGCGCGAGGCGGCCGAGGAAGCGGCCAACCCCGACGACGGACCTTCGGACGAGGAATTGGCGCTATCGGTGGAGGAATACTGCTCGCGTGCCACCGGTTGACGATCAGCGGTGGGTTGTCGCGGCGGCGGCACTGGCGGAACGCGCTCGCCCCCTCAGCCGCCCCAACCCCGGCGTGGGTGCGATCGTTCTCAAGGAAGGCAGGGTTGTCGGTCGCGGCTGGACCCGTTTCGGCGGGCGTCCGCACGCTGAGGCGATGGCGCTGGAGAAGGCCGGGTCAGCAGCGCACGGGGCAACGCTCTACGTTACACTTGAACCGTGCATGCATCGTTCGGCCCGGGGTCCGGCTTGCGCCGATCTGGTTGTCGAGGCCGGTCTCGCGCGCGTCGTCGTCGGGATGTGCGATCCCGATCCGCGGACTGCCGGCGCGGGACTCGCGACATTGGCTGAAAGCGGCGTCGAGGTCGCCCAGATGGGATTGCAAGCGTCCCGGCTGAGTCTTTCGGGGCACGAGATGTTTCAGCGTCACGGTCGTCCGCATGTCACCCTGAAGCTGGCCCTCACCCTGGACGGACGTCTAGCCATGCCTGACGGCAGCAGTCGCTGGATTACCGGTCCGGAAGCGCGGGCGCACGTCCACCGCGAGCGGGCGCGGGCCGATGCGATCCTCGTCGGCGGGGAAACGCTACGCTCGGACACCCCCTCGCTCGACGTGCGGCTCCAGGGTCTCGAAGACCGATCGCCTGAGCGTTGGGTGCTCACGCGCGGCCCTGCACCCGGGGGGTGGAAAGTTCTGGCGTCTCCGGAACGGGCTCATAGCATGCCTGGTGTTCGGTACCTCTTCATCGAGGGTGGCGCGGGCGCGGCTGCGTCGTTCCTGCGCGCCGACATGGTCGACCGCCTGCTTATCTACCGCGCGCCGATCCTGTTGGGTGATGGGCGGCCCGCCCTGGGCGATATCGGTCTGACGGACCTCAACGATGCGCACGATCGCTGGCGACGCGAGGATATCCGCCCGCTTGGCAGAGACACGCTCGAAGTCTACATCCGCTCCCGGCAGGAGGGGTAGCGTTCATGTTCACCGGCATCGTCACTGCGGTCGGAAAGATCACTGCGATAGAGAGGCGGGGCGATCTGCGAGTGACCGTGAACTGCCCGTTCGATCCCGGTACGATCGCGATCGGGGCATCCATCGCCTGCGCCGGCATTTGTCTTACGGTCGTGGACAAGGGCGGACGCGCGGGCGACGCGTGGTTCGCGGTTGACGTTTCCGCCGAGACGGTAGCGCGCACCGCGAACGAGACGTGGCAGCAGGGAGCGAAGCTCAACCTCGAACCGTCCCTGCGCCTTGGCGACGAATTGGGCGGCCATCTGGTGACGGGCCATGTCGATGCCGTGGGCCGCGTGGCAGACTGGCAGCCCGACGGCGGCTCCACCCGCATCACCATTGCCGCCCCGCCGGATCTGGCGCCGTTCGTCGCAGCGAAGGGCTCGATCACGATCGACGGCGTTTCCCTGACGGTGAATACGGTGGACGACCGGCCCGACGGCGCGGTTCATTTCGCGGTCAACGTCATTCCCCATACCGCCGATGTCACGACGCTGGGCAGTCTGCGACAGAACGGAGAGGTCAACCTGGAAGTGGACACCATCGCCCGATATCTGAACCGGATGCAGGCTTTGAAAACCGTTACCTGACGGCGCTGACAGGATTGGCAGAAGGCCGATCTAGCCGAACATTCGCCGGAACCACCCGGCTCGCCGGCCTTGCGGCTTCGTCTGATCGACCAGTTCGAACAGGAAGTTGCCCAGTTGCACTGCCTGGTTTCGATCGAGGACGTAGACATGCGAACGCACATCTTCCCGCGAATGCGGCGGCGGGGTCGTAACGCTCTGCATCCTGAGGGTGAGGCGATCGGCATCGACGACGGTCGTGGTCCAGCCGACCAGCACGCTGTAGTCGACATCGTTCCTGTTCGCCATCCGCGTCCTCCGCCCAGGCTTCGCCCCTCCCCCGGATACGAAAGGGAACGCCATTGCGCAATCGAGCGGTCGATCAGCTCGTGACATCCGCCAGGGCGGTCACGAACCGGTCGATATTGGCCATGGTCAGCCCCGCCACGTTGATTCGTCCCGATCCGGCCATGTACACCGCGTGATCCTCGCGCAGACGCTGTACCTGTTCCTTCGATACCGGAAGCATGGCGAACATGCCGCGCTGCTTGGCAAGCGGCGTGAGATCCACCGAACCCGCCTGCCCATGTCCGGCCAGTCGTTCCCGCACGGCACCGATCCGCTGGCGCATTGAAGCGAGTTCCTCACGCCACTGCCCGGTCAGTTCATCGTCTTCCAGAACCAGCCGCACTGCGGCCCCGCCGTGGTCGGGTGGCATTGACCAGTTCGCCCGGGCAAGCGCCGCGGCGTTCGACATGATCCGCTTGAGATCATCCGATTTCGAGCCGACTGCATAGAAGGCGCCTACGCGATCGCGATAAAGGCCGAAGTTCTTGTCGCAGCTATAAGCGATGAGCGCTTCGGAAACCGCGGACACCACACGGCGAACGCCGTAGGCGTCTTCGGCCATGCCCTCTCCCAGACCCTGATAAGCCAGGTCGAGTATCGGCAAGACGCCCGTGGTCCGCAGCAGGTCGGCGATCTCGTCCCATTCGGCGTCTGTATAGTCGACCCCCGTCGGATTGTGGCAACACCCGTGCAGCAGCAGGGCATCGCCCGGACCGCGTCCCTCCAGCGCGGCACGCAGGGCCTCCATGTTCGCGCGTCCGTCAGGCTGCGCATGGTCGAAGGCAACGGTCTCCACCCCTACATCGGCCAGAATCTGCGCATGATTGGGCCAGCTGGGCGCTCCCATAAGAACCGTTTCCACCCCGGCGCGCTGCGCGAGCGCCACCGCGAGGCGCACCGCGCCGGTGCCGCCGGGCGTTTGCATGCCGTCGATGCGGCCCTCTTCGCGCAGAGTACCCAGTAGATCCCGGCCGAGCAGATGCGGTAGCAATGCCTCGACGAAACCCATATCCCCTTCGGGACCGAGATACCCTTTCGACTCCTGCTCTTCGAGCAGGCGCGCTTCAGCCCCCTTTATCGCCGAGAAAACCGGTGTATCGCCGTCCGCCGTGCGATAGACGCCAACGCCAAGGTCGATCTTCTCTTCGCGCGCATCGGCGTTGTAGAGCTTGATGAGGGCGAGCAGGGCATCGGGAGCCTGTTGATCGAGTCGGTCTAGCATGGTGCGGTTCAATGCCGCCCTGCGCTCCGGCTTTCAAGGTTCCCCCGCACTGACCGCGCTTTCCGCAATCAGAACGGAGACCAGCGCTGTTTGCGCGAGAACTTCATGTAGCCTGCGTTGATGCCCAGCCGGAGGCCGGCGCCGACCCGAATGGGTATCAGAACGATATCGCCCTTGCGCACGTAACTGGCATTGAAACCACCGACGAAATAGGCCTGCCCCTCTCCGGCCGGGAAGCGTTCGTACAACTCGTCCGTATCGTGCAGGTTATAGACGAGCACGAAAGTGTTGCCCGCGTTGGCCCCGGCATCGAGGCCGATTGACGGGCCGGTCCAGTAAACGGGCATGTTGCCCTCGACCTTGTGGAACAGGGTGCCAGAACCGTAGCGCACGCCGAGAATGAATGCGCCCCCGCCTTCGCGCCCGACGATGTAGCCGTTGGGTTCGCCCTGGTCGGAGAGGATATCCTGGATCAGGCGGGCCAAGCCTTCCGCACCGCGACCGAACAGCCCTTCCGCCGCTCCGATCAGATCGTCTTCGGCATAGGTATCGGATGGATTATGCGCCTGTTCGACCGCAACAGCCTCGACGGCTTCGTCCGAATCGTATGTCCCGCCCGCGGCGGCGGGGGGAAGGTCCGACGCGGGGCGATCGTCGGCAGACGTTACGGGCTGAGCCTCGTCATACCGCGAATCCGCTCGCGTCGTTTCGTAAGCGCCATCGAAGGCATAGTCTCCCGATCCGCGCGCCGCACTGTCGTCTGTATCGTCCATGAGGTCGCCGTCGATCGCGGTATCCGGATCGACGGACTGGATCTGGGCGGTAGCCGGGACAGTCATCGCGACGAGCAACGGCAATCCCAGAGATGCCAGGCACATTCTGGCTGCCACGGTGCGAACCGAACGCGCGAGATGGAAAATCATGGCCAAGACCCCTGACTGGCAAACCTGTACGGCGTCCAGCAGAGTCCTTCGCGGCTGAAGCGGCAATGAATAGGCGGCAGACCGAATCCGTTTCGCGCCGAATGGAGATCGTTCCCGAACAACGCGATTCGCGCCTTGAAGCAGAGCATCCCCGTCGTTATAGCGCGTGCCCTGCCGCTGTGTCCGGAGACGTGGGTGAGTGGCTGAAACCAGTTCCCTGCTAAGGAACCATACCCCTATCGGGGTATCGAGGGTTCGAATCCCTCCGTCTCCGCCACCGGCAACCCGGCGCGCCGATCAGAACCAGAAGCGTATGCCCACAACAACGTTCGTGGCGCTGGCTTCTTCACCTGCGGCGCGAGCGAAATCCGCGCTGCCGCCCAGCTTCCACTCCTGTGCAACGCCCACATACGGGGCAAGTTCTCGGGCGATCTCGTAGCGCAGGCGCAGGCCCGTCTCCACGGTATCGATACCGGCGCCGATCCCGAGTTCGGGAACATCCTGGACCGCCAGGGCGATTTCGGCGCGGGGCTGGAGGATGAGGCGCTGCGTGATACTCTGATCGAGTTCGACTTCGGCCCGCGCGGTCAGATCGCCGTTCGTGGAAAGATACAGGTCCGCCTCTAACTCGAAGAGATAAGGCGCAAGACCTTGTATTCCCGCATCGATATAGGTTCGCGTCGGCCCGGTCAGATCCCGGCGCAAGCCAACTCGCGCATCGAACCACGGAGATACCGCACGCCCGTAAAGCACGGTCACAAAGGCGTGCTCCAGATCGCCCGAGGCACGGCCCTCGCCTTCCGATTTCAGCCATATCCTGTCGAGATCTCCGCCGTACCACCCGCTGGCATCCCAAAGGTACCCGTCTTCGCCCTCTCGTGATCGATATTCCAGGCGATCGACGAACAGACCGGCGGTCATCATCCGACCGTTCTCCCGCGCCAGCGCTCCGCGGCTGTCGTGCATCGCTTCGGCCCCCCATATCGCATCGGCGGCGACAGGCGGACCGAAACCGGCCTCGGGCGGCGGCGGCAGGATCGGAATTAGCGCGCTCTCGCGCTCGCTGACGGAGTGACCCATCGCCGTGTGGTCCACCGCCGCGTGATTCATCGCCGAATGATCCATCGCGCCATCGCCCGAAGCGGTGTCCTCCACCGTGCCGGGTTCCATCGCACCGTGGGCCATCGACCCATGATCCATAGCATGATGGTCCGCCTGATCGCTTCGAACGGCGGGCGCGCTGGCAGCTTCGGCGGTATCCTCCCCTGCGCGGCTCTCTTCGTCCTGAAGATCGTCTTTTCCGGTCTCGGCAGATGTCTGCTGATTACCGTGCGCGGAATGGCCTTGTGCCAGAACTGGCGTCGCGGTGGCGCCCAGCAAAAATGCGGAAAAGATCGAGGTTCGCATTACCCGACCCCTCCCGGTTCCGCGACGCTGACGACCTGGAACATCCCCGAATGCATGTGGTAGAGAAGGTGGCAGTGAAACGCCCAGTCGCCGGGCTCATCGGCCGTGAGATCGAACTGCACGAATCCGCCCGGCTGAACGATGACCGTGTGCTTTTGTGGCTGAAACCCCTCGGGAGCACCGTTTACGAGTTCGAAGAAATGGCCGTGCAGGTGGATGGGGTGAGCCATCATGGTGTCGTTCACCAGCTTGACCCGCACGCGCTCATCGTAGGCGAAGCGAATGGGATCGTCGCTGACGGCGGAGTATTTCTTTCCGTCGAACGACCACATGTACCGTTCCATGTTGCCGGTGAGGTGAATTTCCAGCATCCGCGAAGGGGTGCGCGGATCGTCATTACGGACAAGCGAGACGAGGTCGTTGTAGGTCAGCACCCGGTGGCCCACCCTGTCGAGCCCGATACCCGGATCGCCCATGCGATCGACAGGGTTCATGGCCACCATGTCAATGCCCGGACCGACTTTTACGGTTGGCGGCAGCAGCGAGGTATCGCGCATGGACATGCCCCCCATATCCATGCCGCCCATCGGTTCCGGCGCAGTGGTCATCGCCGGCATGTCGTGCCCCATGGCGGCGTGATCCATGCCCTCCATATCGCCGGCGCCACTGCCGTGGTTCATTCCCATGTCGGCCACGGTCAGCAGTGGCGGTTCGCGCAGAGGCGGGATTGCCGCACGCGCACCGGGCCGCCTGGCGAGGGTCGCGACGGCCATGCCGGATCGGTCCATGGCCTCGGCGACGATGGTCATGGCTTCGCCCACCGGTTCGACCACTATGTCGTAGGTTTCGGCCGTGCCAATCTGAAATTCTTCCACCGGAACGGGCCGTACGTTCTGCCCGTCGGCGGCAACGACGTGCATTACCGCGCCGGGTATTCGCACGTTGAAAAAGCTCATCGCGCTGCCGTTGATCACGCGAAGGCGAACCCTCTCTCCCGGAGAAAAGGCGAATTCCAGCCCCTCTTCGGGGCCGTGCCCGTTGGCGAGATAGGTGTAGGTCGATCCGGTGACGTCGAGGATGTCAGTCGCCATCATCCGCATCCGCCCCCACATCAGACGCTGCCCTGCATCCAGGGGATAGTCGTCGGTCCAGCTGGTCTGCTGGTAATTGAAATACCCCTCCCCCTTCTTGAGCTTCTTCATGATCGTGTGCGGATCGAGCGGCGTGAACTCGCTCAGCAACAGCACATAGTCGCGATCCGCTTCGACCGGATCCGGCCCCGCGGGATCGACGACGATCGGGCCGTAATGACCGGCCTGCTCCTGTAAGGCCGAATGCGAGTGCCACCAATACGTACCGGCCTGCCGCACGGGGAATTCCGCGGTGAACGTTTCTCCCGGCGAAATCCCGGGGAAGCTGACGCCCGGCACGCCGTCGAGATAGAAGGGGACAAGCAAGCCGTGCCAGTGAACAGAACTGTCGTGATCGAGGGTATTGCGGACGTTGAGGCGAACGCTCGTGCCTTCCTTGAGTCTGAGAAGCGGGCCAGGCACGCTGCCGTTGACCGCGATTCCGCGGCCGCGGCGACCCTGAACGGTCCGCATGCCCTCCCCGACGGTCAGATCGATGCTGGTACCGGAAACTTCGTCGAAGCCCGCGCGGATCGCGCTGTCGTTGATGGCACCCCCCCTCGCCCAGGCCGGCATCGCCAGCGCTCCGATACCGAAGGTTCCCGCTCCGAGAAGATGGCGGCGTGAAAGCGGTAAAGTGGACATCAGCCTTGCAACTCCTTCGAAAAGCGACATATATACCCCCTAGGGGTATTACAAGGCGCCCGACCAGAGTTCAGACCCAAGGAGATAGATGTCGGTGCCAACGACCGATCAGACCAAGATCGTAAACCGTCTGCGCCGTATCGAGGGGCAGGTGCGCGGTGTCGCACAGATGGTCGAGGATGACCGGTACTGCATCGACATCCTTAACCAGCTTCAAGCCGTGAAGGCAGCCCTCGGCCGGGCGGAGAGCGAGATCCTGAAGCGCCATGCCAGCTGCTGCGTTGCAGAGGCGATTGCGAGCGGCGACCCCGCCGAGCAGCAGCAGAAATTCGGCGAACTGGTCGATCTTTTCGAACGCGCAAAGCGATGAGATCGGTTTTGCGCCGCAGTCAGAATATCATCAGGAGATCAGCATGATCGGCACCATCCGCGCGGCGCTTTTTCGACGCGCTATCGGCAGCGCCCTGCTGCTTGGCACGGGGTTGACGGCGTGCGCCGCGCAGGCGGCATCCGTCACCATGTATCGTGACCCCGGCTGTGGCTGCTGTCTCGGCTGGGCAGACCACATGGAACACGGCGGAAGGCACGACGTCGCAGCGGTCGACCATCCCGACATGGCCGCGATCAAGGCGGAACATGGCGTGCCGATCGAATTGCGATCCTGCCATACTGCCACTGTCGATGGCTACGTGATCGAGGGGCATGTTCCTGCTGCCGATGTCGAGCGTTTGCTCGACCGACGCCCTGCCGGGGTGACCGGTCTCGCCGTCGCCGGAATGCCCGTCGGATCGCCCGGAATGGAACAGGGCGGGCGTCATCAACCTTATCAGGTCATAGCCTTTGGTCCCGCCGGGCGGGCCCTATGGGCCAGCTATCCGGAGACCGCAGCATGAGCGACCGCCGCCAAACCAAGACTGCCACCGTCTATCGGATGGTCATGCCCGACCACGTTTGCCCCTATGGGCTCAAGACCGTCGATCTGCTGAAGCGGGAAGGTTACGCGATCGAGGACCACCACCTCGAAACGCGAGAGGAAACCGACGCCTTCAAGGAAAAGCACGGTGTCGCGACGACCCCGCAGACCTTCATCGGTGGCAAGCGCATCGGCGGCTATGACGATCTGCGCGAGCATTTCGGCAAATCGGTGCAGGCCGAAGACGAAACCACTTACCAACCGGTTATCGCGATCTTTGCGGTCGCCTTCCTTCTGGCCATGGCAATCACCTGGTACGTTTTCGATGCGCTGCTGACCGTGCAGACTCTCGAGTGGTTCGTCAGCTTGTCGATGGCGCTGCTCGCCCTCCAGAAATTGCAGGACGTGCGCAGCTTCTCGACGATGTTCCTGAATTACGATCTCCTGGCGCGTCGCTGGGTACGGTACGGCTTTGTCTATCCCTTCGGCGAGGCACTGGCAGGTATCCTGATGGTCGCTCATGCCTTGCCGATCATATCGGTCCCGGTTTCTCTGTTCATCGGAACGGTCGGCGCGATCAGCGTCTTCAAGGCGGTCTACATCGACAAGCGGGAACTGAAATGCGCCTGCGTCGGCGGCAGCTCGAACGTGCCGCTGGGCTTCGTGTCGCTGACCGAAAACCTGTTCATGATCGGCATGGGCCTGTGGATGGGTGCCAGAGCGCTTGGCTGGATCACCGTGTAACCTTGGGGGATCGTGAAATGGAAACGGCTGGAAGCAGAGATCGCAGTCGCGATGGCGGCAGTTATTGGCGCTTCATGGCCATGGTGGCGACGTCGACAGTCATCATGTTCTTCCTGATGTACACCAACACCTATGACGCCGATCAAATATTCTGGAGCGAGACGCGCTTCTGGATGATGTTCGTCATGGGCGCGATGATGATGGTCGTGATGCTGCTCTTCATGTGGGGCATGTATCGGGACCGAAAAAAGAACTTCATCATCCTGGCGGTAGCCGCGGTCGTCTTCGCCCTGGGTCTCTGGCTGGTCCGGAGCCAGACCACTGTGGATGACGAGGAGTACATGGCCGCGATGATACCGCACCATTCCATTGCCATCATGACCAGCGAACGCGCGAGCCTGAAGGATCCGCGGGTACGCAAGCTCGCCCACGACATCATCCTCGCGCAGCGACGCGAAATCGCGCAGATGAAATATTTGATCGCCGATATCGAGGAGAACGGCGTGCGAAGGTCGGAGCGGCTGCCCGCCGGTCTTGCGGGGGCGACATCCGCGTCCGATCCGGACCCGTCCTCTCGCGAAGGAGCGGCGCAATGAAGATTTCGCACCTGATCGCCGTCAGCGGCACGCTTGCCCTGGCGGCCTGCAACCAGAACACCGCGATCGGCAACGACCGGGAAGCGGCGCTTGACCCGCCGGCAGCGGCCGCACCAATCGAGCCGGCGGAAACCGCTCTGGCGAACATCGCGACCGCGCTCGTCAAACCCGAAACCATGACCGATGCAGACATCGCCGCCCTTGGTGGAACCTCGGGACGGTGTGTGTTCACTTTCACCGAGGTCGGCTTTCCAGCTTTCGTCTATCGTCCGGGCGAACAGGGTTTCCTGAAGCTCAACGGAAGGATCATCCCGCTATCCGCCACGGGCGCGGATCGCTTCGTCAGCGGCGGGCTTGTCGTCGCTACGCGTTTCGTTGACGAAACCGGCAATGCCGGATTGCAGGCGATGGAAATCCTCGTCGTTCCTCCGCAAGCGGGCGACGAGCTGGGCTATCGCGGCTACACGACCTGTGCCAAACCCTGACACCTGTCAGCCCCCCATACCTTGATTGGTTTTGGATATTACGCGGTCATTCCCGGCTTTCCCGATGTCGTTCTGCTTCCTGATAGGATTAGCGGCGCCTATCCTGCTGTGGGCTAGGACGTATCGCGGGCGCGTCCTGACTCGCTGCGAAGGCGGCTGGCCTCGGCGGCAGCAGCATCGCACTTTCCAGCGCGCGGCTGTTTATCCTCGGACTTCCTGTCCGCCGTGATCTTAGTCGCCGCGATGCTAGGCGGGATGGGCGTGGTTGCCTTTTTCGAACGGCGGACCCGATAATTCGCGCGAATGCGTTGGGCTCCCAAACGCAGGGCTCCAGATGATCGGAGCATCTCCCGTTCGAGCGGTGTCGCGGAAGCTAGCGGCGTTTCCATTCGGGTTTGCGCTTTTCCGCAAAGGCACGCGGGCCTTCCTGCGCGTCTTCGCTGGTATAGGTTATCTCATGCACGGCACGGGCAGCCTGCAGGGCGGCGCTGCGCCCCATCTCCGTCGCCAACATCACCGTCTCGCGCCCGGCCTTCACCGATAGCGGCGCACCCTCCAGCACTTCGTGGGCGAGCGTGATTGCGGCGGTCATCAGTTCCGCCGGTTCGGCCAGTCTGTTGACGAGTCCGATTTCGTAGGCGCGCTGGGCGGTAATCGGTTTTCCGGTCAGGATGATTTCCATCATGATCCGCTGTGGAATCATGTGGATAAGCGGAGCTGCCCAAGGAGAACCGCGCCCCACCTTTACCTCGGTGATGCCAAACTTCGCCCCGGTACTCGCGACGCAAAGGTCGCAGGCCTGGGCAATCATCCAGCCGCCGGCCAGGGCCGCGCCGTTGACCGCCGCGATGGTGGGCTTGGTCAATTCGATATTGTCGTAGGGTACGGGAAACATGTCCCGCGGGGGAACCCGCAGTTTCGTCTCCACCATCTCCTTCAGATCCCCACCGGCACAAAAAGCCTTGTCGCCCGCCCCCGTGAGGATAGCTATGCGCGCGCGATCGTCCTTCTCGAACCGGTCCCACGCCGCGAACAGCCCTTCGCGCACCTCCCGGCCCAGCGCATTGCGCTGCTCGGGGCGGTCAATCGTGATGATGGCTATCGCGTCATCGCGGGCTTGATATTTTACGGCATCGGACATGGTTCAGTATCCCCTCCTCTCGATGTCGCGCGCGGCGCGCGACAGGTCTTCGCGAAAGTCGGGATGCGCAATCGCGACGAGCCGCCTCGCACGCTCGGCAAGCGTCTGGCCCTTGAGTTCCGCCCGGCCGAATTCCGTGACGACGACATCCACCTCGCTACGCGCGGTAGTCACGGGACCGTCGAACTTCTCGACGATCTTGCTGAGAGTGCCATTTCTGGCGGTAGCGCCCAGGGCAGTGATGGCCGCTCCGCCGCTGGACCGTGCTCCGGCGCGCACGAAGTCCACCTGCCCACCCGTACCGCCGAGATAGGCGGAGCCGGCCTGCTCTGCATTCACCTGTCCTGTCAGATCGATCTCGACGGCGGAATTGATGGTGACCAGCCGTGACAGTTTTCCCAACACCGCCGCGTCGTGGGTATAGTTCGTCGCGCACATCCGGATCGTATTGTTGCGATGCGCCCAGTCAAACAGCTTTCGCGAACCGATAAGCGCGCCATTGATCGACACGCCCCGATCGATTTCCTTGCGCGCATTCGTCACGATACCCGCCTCTGCCAGATCGACGATACCGTCTCCGAGCATTCCCGAATGTACGCCGAGATCCTTCCGGTCGCCCAGCAGACGCAGGACCGCATCGGGGATACCACCCACACCGATCTGGATCACCGAGCCGTCCCCGATATACTCGGCGCAGTGCCTTGCAATCGCCTGATCGGCTTGTGTTATCGTCGTTCCTTGCACCTCCACCGGAGCGCGATCGCTTTCAACAAGCACGTCGATATCCGAAGCGGCCACGCTCTCTCCGCACGTGAAGGGCACCCGCGAATTGACCTCGGCCACGACCAACCGCGCTTTCGCGACCGCCGCGGTGACGTAATCGCTTATCAGGCCGCAACTGTGCCGCCCGGTCTCGTCCGCCGGGCTCAGTTGCACCATGGCGACATCGCAGGGGAGTATGCCGGCGGTGATGAGCGGCGCGACCTGGCTGACATGCACGGGAATGATCTGAAGCCGCCCGGTCTTCGCCAAGTTCCGCAAAGCGCCGATCGCGCCCATGCTCGACACGCCGATTCGAGCCGCGAAATCGGGCGTGAGGTCGCCGGAAAAGCTCGTGGCGATGAACAGCGTTATGCCGGTGAGCTCCTCCGCCTGCCGGATCAGCGCCTCAACCAGGTCGCCCGGCTCCCCGCAGGCTTGCCCCATGACGATGGCATCCCCCGGTTTGAGAACGCAGGTCAGGTCGAGTTCGGCCGCCGACTTCGCGTTCACCGACTTTCTGCCGTTGCCAGAAGGTGCCGCGCGCGAGCGAGGTGCGGCCGGTCGAGCATCCGGCCCTTGTAGCCGATTGCGCCCGCCCCCGGATTCGCGTCGAACAGGGCGACGATCTCATGTGCTTCGGCAATTTCGTCTGCGCCCGGGGTGAAGGCCTCGTTGATGACGGCGACCTGCGCCGGATGGATGGCGAGCATTCCGCGAAAGCCGTCGCGTCTCACGCGCTCGGCACGTTTGCGCAGACCCTCGAGATCGCGGAAATTGCCCTCGATGGTTTCGACAGGTGCTATATTCGCGCTCGATGCGCCAAGCAGGCACAGGCTTCGAGCCATCTCATAGGTGTGGGAGTATCCGCCGCTCTCGTCGCGATTGGAACTCGCTCCGATAGCGTCGGCAAGATCTTCCGCCCCCCAGGTCATCGCCACGAGGCGCGGCGCATCCTTGAAGTCACCGCAGCGGAACATGCTTTCGGCAGTCTCCGTCACGAGCACGATAACCGGCGTGGTACCGCGTTCGATGTCGTTCGCGACCTCGAGGGCCTCGAGATACTTGTCCAGCGTCTCGACATCATGCCTGCCTTGGGCCTTCGGCAGCATGATGCCACCGGGCTTCGCCGGCATGATCGCAGCGAGGTCGAGCAAGGCATAAGGTCCGTCAAGCGGATTGATGCGCACGAAGATACGGTTGGCGTCGCCTTCGTAGCCGGAAAGGAAATCATGCACCATCTGCCGCGCGGCAGCCTTGTTCTCGATGGAGACGGCGTCTTCCAGATCGAAGATCGCGATATCGGCAGCGCTCTTGGCGCACTTCGTCATTTTCCTTTCGCTGTCGCCGGGAGAGAACAACCAAGAGCGCATCGGCCGTTGTTTCAGATCGGTCATTGTCGACGTTGTGCCTCTCGGGTCAGCTCGGGAAGGTCAGGCATTCTCTCGGCGAGGACGTTCACCACCCCCGCGATGTCCCGAAGCGGTGGGCGGAAATCGAAACTTGTGCAAGCGCGGTGCGACACCATCGGCAAGGCATTCCGGTCGATTCCTACAACGAGCTTTCGGACAGAAGGACGCCGCGGATCGTTTCCGCCTCGATCCGATCGGGCTGCCACTGCGATGCAAGAAGCCCGCCGCGCCCGAAGATCGCATTGACAATACCGCCCACTCCGGCCTGCCGCCACAATGCCCGCATACGGTCTGCCAGGGGATCTTCGACCGGCCTCCGATCCCCTCTTACATGCAACAGCCAGTGGCCGATTCCCTGCAGGATGACCGGGCATCGGCGACCACGTTCACGCTGGATCGCAAGCGTTTCCAGCCAGCGCTGCGGAATCTTCTGGCTACCGTCCATCGCGATCTGGAATAGCCGGTGATCGAGCCCCGGATTTTCGAACCGCGCAATGAGCGCGTCGGCATAGCCAGTCAGATTCTGGCCTTCTCCGGCTGCGATCGTGGGGGCGGCCTCCTCTCGCATGAGAGCCAGGGTTTGCCCGCGCAGGACCGGATTGGCAATCGCCTGGTGGACGAATTTGTGCCCCGCATCGAGGCCGGCATAGGCGAGCAACGAATGCGCACCGTTCAGCATCCGCAGCTTCGCGGTCTCGTAGGGCGTAACGTCGGTAACGATTTTTGCCCCATGATCGTCCCAACGCGGCCGCGCCCCGGCGAAATCGTCCGCGATGATCCACTGGCTGAACGGTTCGGTGAAAACCGCCCCTTCGTCGCGAAGGCCGATACGGTCCTCGAGCGAGGCGATGTCGCGCTCGGTCGTCGCTGGAACGATGCGATCGACCATGCTGTCAGGCGTGCTGCAATTGGCATCAAACCAGTCCACCATGCCCGGGGCTTCGCCAGCAAGCCAGTCGCGCATTAGCCGGCCCAGTTGCGATCCGTTACCCGAAAGATTGTCGCAACTCAGCAGGGTAAGCCCGCTTCGGCCTGCCTGCCGGCGCTGCATCAGCGCATCTGTGAGGAGCGGATAGAACCCCGCTCGCGCCAGTTCGCGATCGAGCGAGCCGTCGGACGCTCTGCAATAGCCCTTTTCGGTTACGGTGAAGCTCGCGACATGACATTCGGGCCGAGCCAGTCGCTGCGCGATCGCTGACCGGTCTCGCCCCGCGATCAGAACGCCCTGCACTGCCCCGATCGCGCGGGTTTCCTCTCCATCGCGAGACCGTTCGGTCAGCGTGAACAGGCCGCCCTGCGGATTGAGTTGGTTCGCCACCCGCGCCGAGCGCATGGAAACACCGGTTGTCATCCAGTCGCGCTCCCCCGCGGCGAGGCACGCGTCGGTGTACCACGCCTGATGCGCGCGGTGGAACGCGCCAATGCCGAAATGGACGATGCCCGCGTTCTGGGAGCGATCATAGGAAGGTTGCGTCGCCACGCCGCCCCGGCCGGCGAGCGTATCGGGAGACAATCTCACAACCGATAGGCCGTCTTGGCGAAATCGTAGGCGAGCCCCCGGGCCAGTTCCGCGGCTTCCCATTCTTCGAGACGGTGTTCGACAACAAGCTCGGCGAGGAACCCGCAATCGATCCTCCGCGCAAGGTCGTGCCGCGCCGGAATGGACAGAAACGCGCGCGTATCGTCGTTGAAGCCGACGGTGTTATAAAACCCGGCCGTCTCGGTCGTCCGGCGGCGGAAGCGGCGCATCCCCTCCGGACTGTCGTGAAACCACCAGGCCGGCCCGAGCTTGAGGCACGGATAATGTCCGGCAAGCGGGGCCAGTTCGCGCGAATACGCCGTCTCATCCAACGTGAAGAGGATAATCGACAGATCGCGTGCGTTGCCGTGGCGCGAAAGGAGCGGCCGCAGTGCGTCGACATATTCGGTCTGGACCGGTATGTCGGCGCCCTTGTCGCGACCGAACCGGTCGAACAGCTGGCGATTGTGGTTCCGGAAGGAACCGGGATGAATCTGCATGACCAATCCGTCGTCCCTACTCATTCCGGCCATTTCGGTCAGCATCTGCGCGCGGAACAGTTCGGCATCGGCGCTACTCGCATCACCACCCTTCACCCGGTCAAACAAAGCCGCCGCATCGGTATCGGGAAGATCGGCCGTGCGCGGTGTCGGGTGTCCGTGGTCGCTCGATGTCGCGCCCATCTTCTTGAAGAAGGCGCGCCGTTGCCGGTGGGCGTCAAGATAGCCGCGCCAGGTTCCGCAATCTTCTCCCGTCAGGTCGGAAAGCGCGCCAAGATTATCGGCAAACCCCTCGAATTCGGGGTCGACGACCGCATCGGGTCGGTAGGCTGTAATGACGCGCCCGGTCCATTCGCTATCGCGTATGGCGGCATGGTGTTCCAACGTATCGAGCGGTCCCTCCGTCGTGGCGATGACCTCGATTCCGAAACGGTCGAACAGCGCACGCGGACGAAATGCGTCGGTCGCGAGCTTGGCAGTTATCGTCTCGAAGTAGAAATCCGCTGTTTCTCCGTCGAGCCGCACATCGATACCGAAGGTCTCGGCGAACACCCAATCGAGCCAGATCCGCGAAGGAGTTCCACGGAACAGGTGATAGTTTTCGGCGAATGTCCTCCATGCGGTGCGCGGATCGGCGCTCGATCGGCCCGTCGCGTCGGGCACACCCAGTTCCTCCAGCCGGACGCCTTGCGAGTAGAGCATCCGGAACAGATAATGGTCGGGCACCAGCAACAGATCGGTGGCATTGGCGAAGCAATCATTTCGCGCCCACCAGCGGGGGTCGGTATGACCGTGAGGGCTGACGATGGGCAGATCCCTGACACTATCGTAAAGCCCTCGCGCAATGGTCCGGACGGTAGCGTTCGCCGGCAGAAGGCGATCGGGATGAAGATGAAGCGGACGGGTCGTCATGTTCTCTTTCGGCCGGTCATGCAGAACACATTTTTCGGTAAATATTCGATCGACTGGCGGCAGGGGCGCGATGCAGGGCAAAATGCGACAGGTCCAAGGCCTGCTTCGGATGATTGCCCATGGCTTGCCAAACTGCTGCGAGATGGGGATTGCACAAGGGTGGGGAAGCTCCTTTACCAATTGCAACCAGAACGAAGTGCCTGTCCGGCGATGCCGATGCGGAAGGGGACAGGACTGTTTGCGAGAAGTTGACAGGCCGATACGGGATGTCAAGAATTTGCCGGCCAGAGTGGTTTGTAGAGGTAACACCCTGTGAAAATTACCGGTGCGCGCGTCATCGTCTGTTCTCCGGGTCGCAATTTCACGACGCTGAAGATCGAGACCGACCAGGGCATTCACGGCATCGGCGACGCCACGCTGAACGGGCGGGAGTTGGCCGTGGTATCCTACCTGCAGGATCACGTAATCCCCTGCATCCTCGGCATGGACCCGCGCCGGATCGAGGATATCTGGCAATATCTGTATCGCGGTGCCTACTGGCGGGGCGGGCCGGTAACGATGCGCGCCATCGCTGCCGTCGACGTGGCGTTATGGGACATCAAGGCAAAGTTGGCCGGGATGCCCCTTTACGATCTCCTCGGTGGGAAAAGCCGGGAGCGGGTCATGGTCTATGGCCATGCCAACGGCTCCGACATCTCCGAGACGGTCGACGCCGTGGGGGCCTATATCGACATGGGTTATCGCGCGATCCGGGCGCAAACCGGCATACCCGGGGTCGAGGATGCGTACGGTGTAGGCCGGGGCAAGCTGCAATACGAACCGGCCGATACGCGCCTGCCAAGCGTGGGCGGGTGGGACACGCGCAAGGCGCTCAACACGGTGCCCCGTTTGTTCGAAAAGCTGCGCGATACCTATGGTTTCGAGCATCATCTGCTGCACGACGGCCACCACCGATACACGCCGCAGGAAGCCGCCAACCTCGGCCAGATGCTGGAACCTTACCAATTGTTCTGGCTGGAAGACGTAACACCGGCTGAAAATCCGCAAGGATTCGAACTCGTGCGCCAGCACACGACGACGCCGCTAGCCGTGGGCGAAATATTCAATACGATCTGGCAGGCCCGTGGCCTCATCGAGAGCCAGTCGATCGATTTCATTCGCGCAACGGTGGTCGGGGCGGGCGGCATAACCCACCTGCGACGGATCGCCGATCTGGCGGCGCTCTATCAGGTCCGCACCGGTTGTCATGGCGCCACGGACCTGTCCCCCGTGACGATGGGCGCGGCGCTTCACTTCGACAGCTGGGTTCCCAATTTCGGCATTCAGGAATACATGCGTCATTCGCAAGAAACCGACGCAGTCTTCCCTCACGATTACCGCTTCGAGGATGGTTACCTCATCTGCGGAAACACACCGGGGCACGGTGTCGACATCGACGAGGATCTGGCTGCGAAATATCCGTATGACCAGAAATGCCTTCCCGTAGCCCGGCTCGACGACGGCACGATGTGGAATTGGTAGCCCCGCGCATTTCGGCCTTCGATACGGTGGCCGCGTAGCAGGCCGTCAAATACCCAAACGTGCGAAACTACGTTGGGACGAGGTGTTACCGTTATCGTTCGCCGATCGGTTCAACACTACGCAACGGCCGGGAACAGACCGAACGCGCGTTCAAGTTCGGGATCGACATGGTTCAGCACGAAGTCGCGATCTTCCGGTTCGAGTTCGGGGTATCGCGACGGAATGAACGGTCGGTTGTTCTGCCCCTTGTAACTGGCCACTGGAGTGAATTGGGCGGGGGGCGATATACCCGCCGCCCTGGCGATGTCCGCCACGAGCCCCTTCTGATCGCCTACCACCCGGCTATGGGAAACCAGGAAAGAAGCACCCGCGCGCTGAGCCGCGCTGCGCCAGTTTTCCAGCTTCGCCCGTCGCTTGAGCAAGACATTGCCGAACCGCTCCCCCGTTTTCGGGCACAGTTCTTCCGCGATCGGTCTGCCGTGCAGGGGATGATCCGCGTCGATGCCCCAGAAATGCGTATCCCAGACGCTGTTCCATTCGGCGCGAATGAAGTCCGCAAAGGACATCGCTTTCAGATCGGGATGGGCATGCCACGGATTGCGGAACAAGCTTTGCAGCCAGTCGCTCGCTTCACGCGCGACAGCGATTACCATCACGTCTGCCGGAATGTCTGTGCAGTCAGGTACGAACCAGTGCTTGAAACCGAATTCCTCGGTGAACTGCAGTGACGGAAAATTCGCTTCTATCAAACTGATCAGGGCGTTTGTTCCGCTGCAACGCTGGCCATAGACCTGCACGCGTCTGATCGTCTCGGCTCTTTCGGTTCTGCGCTTTCTCATTCTGGCCGCGCCTAAGCACGATTTACGGAAAATCGATACAATCTATATTGCGTCGATGAAACGAACCGCTCCCTCTTTCGTCTCCCAGGGCATGACGACCCGATCCGGGCCGCGGCCCCTCGTATTCTTCGCGCACCATCAGGGGCGTGGCCATGCCAACCGCATCATGGCCATCGCTCAGCATATTCCGGAGAACCGCCCGTTAGTCGTGCTCACCGCAAAGCCGTCGCAGTTCGATGCAATTTCCAGAGATGCGAAGATCGTTAGGTTGCCCGACATGATCGGAGCACCTTCGCACAGTGCCGCGCTGCACGATCAGCCGACACCATCGGTCATGCATTGCGTCCCTCTCGGCGTGCCGGAAGTTCGCGAACATATGGGTATCATCGCCGAAACCTTGCGGCACGTCGACCCGGCGCTGTTCGTGATAGATGTATCCGCAGAGATCGCGCTGCTCGCCCGGATCATGAGCGTTCCCGCCATCACGATCCGGATGCATGGCGCGCGTAGCGATGCGGGTCATCTTGCGGGTTACGAAGCGTCCGTTGCAATGCTGGCCCCGTTCGACGAGGCGCTGGAGCAAAGCGACTATCCGGAGCGATTGCGCGCGCGCACTTTCTACACAGGCGGCTTGTGCACGACGAAGGATGCGATCGAAGCGAAGCAGAAGGCGCGCGAGCGTCTCGATCTGGACCCTGACCGGTCTGTAACCCTGGTCATTGCCGGCGGTGGCGGATCGGGAACGCCGTACGCTCCGCTGACAGTGGCAGCCAGGGCCGAACCCGATGCACTATGGCTTGTCGCCGGCCCCGTTCACCGCGAAGGACACGAGACCGATTTCGGCAATCTTCGTGAACTCGGCTGGATCGACAATCTGACTGCCTACCTGTGCGCTGCGGACCGGGTGGTGGCTTCGGCAGGAGACAATACCGTGCACGAAATAGCACGGGCGCGAAAACCGTTTCTGTGCATCCCGGAATGGCGCTATTTCGACGAGCAGCGAGCCAAGGCGCGGGAACTCGAACGACTGAGTGCGGCAGTAACCTGCGAAACCTGGCCAGCCTCGATTCCCGAATGGCAAGATGTCCTCGCCCGGACCGATGCGCTCGATACCGACAAGCTTGCTGCCCTGCACGACGAGGGGGCGGCTCGAAACGCCGCTCGTTGGCTGGAGGCTCAGGCCAATCGGCTGTGGGCCGATCAGCTGTAGAGAACGTCCGCCCCCTGCTTGGTAGCGGCAATCTCGTCCGGGTTCGGGGCGCGCAATACTGTCAGTTCGTCCGCATCGAAGCGGACCAGGCCGCGCCGGGCGAAATCGTCGATCCAGTACTGCATGCACCATTCGCCCCACCGTTCGCGAAAGAGGCGGGCATTGCGAATTATCGAGCTGAAATGTTGCAGGGGCGGTTTGTGGACGCGGTGATGCTGGTGGAAACAGACCGTCCCTCCGACCCAGTGCAGACGGGCATCGCTTGCCCGCAATCGCCTGCCGAAGTCGGTTTCTTCCGCACCGTAACCGATGTAGGCCTCGTCCATCCCGCCAGCGTCGCTCCAGGTCGAGGCCGAGAGGATGAAGGCAAGCCCCCAAAGCTCGCCGAAATCGTCAATTGGCAGCGTATCCGCATGCGCTATGGCGGGCTTCGCCGGATGTCGCCGGGCTGATGCGAGCAACCGATGATAATCGGGCAAGCCGTCCCCCTCCAACCAGCCCGCCTCGCAGCCAGGCAGGTAGCGCACCTCGGGAAGAAAGACGCCGTTCGCGTCCATCCACGCCACGTCCTCCGCGCGGCGCACGAACCGCTGGTCTGGGATGCAGTCGACGTCGAGAAACGCCAGGATGTCGCCCCGCGCCCCGGCAGCGGCAGCGTTGCGGGCCCGCGCCAGCGGCATCGTCTCTCCCGGAACCTGCACGGTCCTAACCGGAAAGGGAAGATCTTCGCGTACCGCAGGCGGGTGATCCTGCATGTAGGCAACAACCAGCTCCAGCGGTAGTTGATCCTGCGCTGCGAGCCCCGCCAGAAGATGATCGAAATGCCGCTGCCGCCCCCGGATCAGGGTCAGGACGGATACCGCGCTCACCAACTTCCCTGCGCTCGAAAGTGCTTGACCCCCTCGAGCACGCCTGCGGCGTGGCTGGCCGACGCGATATAGGCGTGGGAAAGGGCAGGATCGTCGGCCAGGCCATCGCTCCAGTTACCGACGACGATCGGATGCGGGCAGGACCGCAACATGGCCCGGTCGTTACCGCTGTCGCCGGCGACGACGACCCGCGACAGGAGCAGACCAAGACGTTCGGCGACATGCATCACCGCCGCATCCTTGCCGACGCCGCCGGGAAGCACGTCGAGATAGCGGGAGTGGCTGGCGATGACTTCCACTGGCAGATCGGCGTCCCGAAAGGCACGCCGAACGTCTGCCTCGTCATGGTCATCGAGAAAGAAGCTGGTCTTTCCGGTCTTCTGTTCGAGAAGCGATTGCGGGCGAAGGCCGATCGTCTGCGCGATTTGGGCGATCCTGGCCGGATTCCAGTCCTTCGCCATGCGCTGCGCCCAATCTGCATCCTCGATGTAGCGACGCGTTGCGCGATCGTACCAGTGAATTTGCGTACCCACACCGGAGACGATAACGTCGGGCGTCGGCACGCCTTCGGCTGCCAGTATCGCCTGGGCGCTGTTGAAACTTCGTCCGGTCGCGATCCCGAGGGCCATCTTCCCCGCCTGTTCGCTTTGCCAGTCGAGGAAATCGCGCAACGCTTCGCGGTCCCCCAGCAGGGTGTTGTCGATGTCGCATACCAGCAGTCGCTTCCAGCGCGGTGTGGCGGTCGGGATCGCTGTCAGATCGCCTATAAGACGATGATAGATCTCGGCATGGCCGGCCCAGTCATACGCCGCAACCGCGCCCGCCCCTGCATTCGAGAAGCGTAGCCACTGCCGACGATCCTTGATGATGCTCTTGCAGGCATGCGCGATGGCATTGCTGTCTGTGGGCGGAACGAGCAGTCCATTGCGACACCGCTCGATGATGTCGTTCGGCCCCCCGCTGTCGGTGGCAACGACCGGCAGCCGCGCTGCCGCTGCTTCCAGCAGGGTAAGTCCGAAAGGTTCGTTGAGCGCGGGGTTGACGAAGACCCCGCCGCTTTCGCGCGCGAGCGCATAATAGGCCGGAATGTCGTCCGGTTCGTGTCGTTTGGGATAGGCGACGCGGCCGTAGAGGTCGTGCTTCTCGACCGCCAGTATCAATTCCTCGAGAACCTCGCGGCACTCTACCTCCAGATCGGTCAGAAGACCGCGGCATCCGGCAACAAGGACGAGATTGGCGGCGTTCTGAAGGGCCTTGTCGCCGGCATACGCATCGACCAGGGCGAGAAGGTTCTTCTTTCGCACCGGTCTGGCGATGGCAAGGAGGATCGGCTTGTCGGGATCGGTGAGAAAGCGTCCTACATCCTTGCGCACTTTCGCCGTCGGCTTAGCGGCCTGGTAGGAAGAGAGTTCGCAACCGGGAGGAATGACCCTGATCCGTCCGACCTCGGCATTCGCATAATGAGCGTATTGCGCTTCCGCCTCATCCCTAGAACTGGCGATTATTGCGTCCGCGCTTTCCAGCACACGCTCTTCGATGGCTATTCGCTCGTCGAGAATCGCATCGCCGCCGCCATTCGCCGCCTTCTTGACCGCGCCCAGCGAATGAGCGGTGAAAATCATCGGGATATCGTATCGCTCCTTCGCCGCCGCGCCCAGGATCCCCGCATCCGCGTAGTGGCAATGAATGACGTCCGGCAACCGGGGCAGATCAGCGAGATAGGCGAGAAAGGCATCGCATAAGGCAGCGTGGCGGGATGCCAGTTCTTCCTTCGGGAGATAGGTCGGATCGCCGTCGTCGAGCCGTACGAGGTTGATCTTTCCGTCTCGTTCGCTGCATCCGGGAGCGAAACGATCTCCGGTCATCTCGTCCACGAAACCGCGCGTCACCAGATCGACCCGCATTATTGCCTCGTCTTCCGCATTGGCCTGCGCGAGTTCCAGAAGGTATTTGATATGTCCGCCCGTATCCGCGGTCAGTCCGTATGGCACGTTGCGCAAAGTCAGGCATCCCTGCAAAGCGACATGGCAGATGAACATGAATGGCTTCCCTTCTACGGGATGACGATTCATTTCCGCTCTCGCCGTTCCTGAATAATTGGACGATCTTTGTTATAAACATGCATATAGGTCACGTTGCGCCCGTTATTTATCCCGTTCCGCCTCGCCATTACGGCGGGACCGAAAGGGTCATTGCCGACCTTGCCCGGGAGCAGGTTGCAGCAGGACACGAGGTTACGCTGTTCGCCGCTGCGGACAGCAGTCTGGACCAGGTTCATCGGGTGGGAGACTATCATTCGATCGCCTGGCATCGGCGGCAGGCTGAAGGAGACTTGCCCCCGGGCCTTCCGGCAGAACTGGAAGCGCAGCAGCTGCGCGACCTGCTGAAGCGGGCCGGGTCGTGCGACGTGCTGCATGTTCACGGCAGCGCCCACGCAAGTGCGGTGGCCGCATCGCTCGGTCTGCCGGCCTTTCGCACTATTCACTGGCGCGCCGACGAAGCCGACCACCGCGAACACTTCGCAGGCTTTCCGCAAGAACGCGTGATCGCAATTTCAAACGCGCAAGCGAGCGATGTCCCTCCCTCCAGCCTGGCCGGAGTCGTTCATCACGGCATCCCGGTCGATCGCCTGTCGTTCGGATCGGGCAGCGGCGGCTATCTGGCTTTTCTCGGGCGGATGACAGACCAGAAGCGGCCCGACCGGGCCATCAGCCTTGCCCAGGCGACCGGCCTCGATCTGAAGCTCGCCGGTCCGGTCGATCCCGGCAATCCCGGGTATTTCGCGCGGGTCGTAGAGCCAGAACTCGACCATTCGATCACGCACATCGGCCTGGTCGACGAGCGGGGCAAGCAGACCCTGCTGGGCGGTGCGCTGGCGCTGGTTTTTCCGATCGACTGGCCCGAACCTTTCGGTCTGGTCATGATCGAGGCGATGGCCTGTGGTACGCCCGTCATCGCCTGGCGGCGCGGTAGCGCCGCGGAAATTGTGGATAACGGTCTGACGGGCTTCGTGGTTGATAGCATGGCGGAGGCGCTTGAAAGGATGAACGACATCCGATTGCTCGACCGCAAGGCGATCAGGGCGACATTCGAACGTCGTTTCGGCGCGGATCGCATGGCGCGGGAGACACTTGCCCTCTATCGGCGGGCGTTAACTGGGGCGTCGTAGAGACCATCGAGCGCGAGATCCCCCTCGCCGTACAGGTAGCTTCCATCGAACTGAGCGAGACGGCGCAGGCCGTCTTCGTCCAGTACGGTCACCCGGCCATCTCCGTGCGTTTCGAGAATGCCGCGATCGCGTAGGTTCTTGAAGCTGCGATTGGCATGGACCGGCGTGATACCGCAGGCTTCGGCATAGTCGCGCTGAAGAAGAAGCATAGGCAAGTTTTGGCCATCGTAGAGATTTACGAAACGCAGGCGCGTGATGATCTCGCAGATCAGATGGGCAATACGCCCTTCCGCATTCAGGCGCCCGATGCGGAAGATCCATTCGCGGTGCATGGCCGCGTCAAGAAGCGTGGAGAACCACATCGCGCGGGCAAGGTGTGGCCATCGATCGAGAAGTTCGGCGATGCGTTTGTGCGGCACCTGCGCCAATTTTACGGGACCGAGCGATTCGACATGGTGATCGAGGCGCTTCATGGCGAAGCCGTGCAGATCGACGAAGTCACCAGCGATGTTGAGGCCGACGAGTTGCCGGTTGCCCTTGTTGTCCTGGAGATGCCGCAGCATCGTGCCTTCGATGATGTAGTACGAATTCTCCAGCCGGTCGCCGCGCGTCACCAGTGTCTTTCTCGGACCGAGATCGAGCGTCTGGGAGACGGCATCGGACAGCGCGCCCTTTTCGGCATCGGTCAGATCGTGGCGCAGGCGTCCTTTCAGGAACAATTCGGTCTTCACGTCTCAGCTTCTCCCGCGCTGTTCGCTCTAGCCCGGTAGTTTCGCCCGCACCTCTTGTCAAAAGCGGCGCGGGGGGTGTTGTCATCGCCGGTCAGCCACGCTCGATCCGGACCGGAATGCCCTTGCTCGCTGGCGTCTGCGACAACTCCTCGTGATACCAGAGGGGGACCAGGGGATTGAGTTCGGGAAAATACCCCGCCAGCGTTCCGCCCGGCAGGTCGTAGGGGACGATCTTCAATCCGGTGACCGCCCGGCGCATGTCGCCCTCACGTCCGTCATTATCGGTTGCCAGCGTCACCTGATCGCCCTCGATCAGATCGTTCGCGCGCATGTCCTCCGGGCTCATCAGCACGATCATGCGACTGCCCGAAAGACCCCGCAGGCGATCTGAATGACCGTAGATCGTGGTATTGAACTGATCGTTCGATCGCAGGGTGACGAGATGAAAGCGTCCGTCCGCATCGCCTATGCCGCAAGCATTGAGGACGGTCGGATCGGTGAATTCGGCCTTGCCGCTGTCGGTTTTCCAGTTCCGCTCGTGCGCCGGATTGCCTCGCCAGAAGCCGCCCGGCTCGTTCATCCGGGCGTTCATGTCGTGAAATTCCTCCGGATAGGTTGCGGCGATCAGATCGCGGATGCGCGAATAGTCGGCTGTCCAGCCGTCCCAGTCGAGCTTGGGATTGCTGCCGTCGAGCGTCGCCTTGGCGAGGCCGCAGACGATCGCCGTCTCGCTTTTCAGATGAGGGCTGGCGGGCCTGCGCGAGGACCGGCTGCCGTAGATGTGGCTGAAGGAATCCTCGATGCTTACCCATTGCTTGCCGCTGGCCTGTTCATCCTCCTCCGCCCGGACGAGGCAGGGCAGGATCCAGCTCGTCTTCCCGGGCAGGCAGTGCGTGGTGTTGAGGCGGGTCGCGACATGAACGGTGATGTCCAGGTCTCGCCACTTCTCGTGCACGCGCGCATGATCGGGAACAGCGTTCGCGAGGTTGCCGCCCAGACCGACAAACCCTTTCTGCGAACCGTCAAGCACGCCTTCGACAAAATGGACCGTATTGTGACCGTCCTCCTGCGGCGTTTCGAGATCGAGCAGTTCGCGATATTTCTCGACCGGCGCCAGCTTCACCTTTTCCGTGATACCGACGGTGCGCTGGCCCTGGACGTTGGAATGACCGCGAATGGGCGAACATCCTGCCCCCTTGCGCCCGATATTGCCGCCCAGCAGCAGCAGGTTGACCAGCATCCCTATCGATTGTGACCCGTGCACGTGCTGGGTCAAGCCCATGCCGTAAATGCCCATCACGTTGCTCGAGGTGGCGTAGACGTCGCCCGCCTGTTCCATCTGGAACCTTGAGAGGCCGCTCGCTGTCTCGAGTTCGCCCCAGCTGGTGTCGGTAAGCGTTTTCAGGAACGCACCGATACCGTTGGTGTGCTGCTCTATGAACTTGAGGTCCAGCACGCGCTGCCGACCGAGGCGCTGGGCTTCGGCGTCGCGTTCCAGCACCCGCTTGCAAACCCCCATGAGGGCGGCGATGTCTCCGCCCGGCCTTACCTGGCAATACAGGTGGTCGATCCGGGTCGGCTTGCCGACGGTCATCTGCACCGGGTCTTGCGGACTGACGAATTCGCGAAGGCCTTTTTCGCGCAGGGGGTTGAACACGACAATACGGCAGCCGCGCTCCACGACCTCTTGCAACGTGCTCAGGATGCGCGGACTGTTGGTGCCCGGATTCTGACCCAGATAGAAGATCGCATCGACGTGGTCGAAATCCTCCATCTGGCATGTGCCCACGGATGACCCCGTGACCTTCTTCAGTCCGACCGACGTCGTCTCGTGGCACATGTTGGAACTGTCGGGGAGGTTGTTGTGACCGTATGCGCGTGCGAACACGGCATAGAGGTAGGATGGCTCGAGCGCCGCCTTCCCGCTGGCGTAGAAAGTGACCGATTTGGGATCGAGCTCGCGCAGCTTCGCGCCGATAGCGCTGAACGCCTCGTCCCAGCTGGTGCGTTCGTACTTGTCGGTATCGGGATTGTAACGCAGCGGTTCGGTCAGTCTCCCGGCCTTTTCGAGACGGTAGTCGCCCCATTCGCGCAGTTCGGTCACGGTTCGGGTTTCGAAGAACTCCGGCTCGCAGCGCGAGGTCGTGAGATCCCAGAAGGTGGCCTTCGCGCCATTCTCGCAAAATTCGAAGGCGTGCGGGTCTTCAGGTTTGGTCCATGCGCAGGAGGAACACATGTAACCGCCGGGCTTGTTCTGTTCCTTGAGGGTCAAGGTAGCGCCGGGGCCGGCTCTCGCGCTCAATTCGATCCGGGTCATGCCGCGCAGCGAACCCCAGCCGCCGGTAGGGCCGTCATATCCCTTCGGCTCGCGTCCGTCCTCTGCCATCCTTCGATCCTTTCATGACACCATCGAACCCGAACCCGAGCCCACTCTACGAGTGTAACGGGATTTTCGGCCCGGTGTCGATTATCGAAAGCGAAAGCCGCGTGCATTGGCGATTGACCGGTGGCGTAGATTACGCGAAACCGGCGCCATGTCTGTCGAACGATGTCCGCACCGTTCGGCCAGGCGCGCGGGAGAGTCCGGCAGCCCCCTTCGAAGGGTGACGGACGCCGAAGGAGCAACCGCCCCGGAAACTCTCAGGCCAAAAGGACCGCGCACTTGGTCAGGCACTCTGGAAAGCGTGCGTTCGCAAGTGTTTGCGGGCCACCACCGAAGGGGTAAGCGTTGTCCGGGACGGGCGGCGTCAAGTCTCTCAGGTTTCCCGACAGAGGGGGCATGGCACAAGGCATCCGCACGGCGCGGGGGCATTGCCAGGCCGATTCGGGGATTCGCGAATGAGTGACGAGAACGAAGAGCAGCCGCCGATCCAAACCCTGCCGCTCGACGCCTGGCATCGCCGGCACGGCGCACGCATGGTCGAATTCGCCGGCTATCGCATGCCCATCCAGTACACCGGCGAACACGGCGGGATCGTCGCCGAGCACGACTGGACGCGCAACGCGGCGAGCCTGTTCGACGTCAGCCATATGGGCCAGCTTTCGATCAGCGGAGCAAACGCCGCAACGGAACTGGAGAAGCTGCTGCCCGGAGCGATCGCCTCGCTGAAAGAAGGGCGGATGCGCTACTCGCTGCTGCTGGACGAGGATGGTGGCATTCTCGACGATCTCATCGTGACCAATACCGGCCCGAACCTGGCCATGGTGGTGAACGGCGCATGCAAGTGGGACGATATCGCCCATCTGCGCGAGCATCTGCCCGATTCCATCACCCTGACCCATTACGACGATCAGGCGCTGCTCGCATTGCAGGGGCCCAAAGCAGCCGAGGTTCTCGGCAGCATCATTCCGGGCGTGGCCGATCTCTCGTTCATGACCGGCGGTTCCTTCGAATTCGATGGAACCCCGATCTGGGTCGCGCGCGCCGGCTATACCGGAGAGGACGGGTTCGAGATTTCGATTCACGAGAGCGGTGTTTCGGCGCTTGCCGATGCTCTCGTGGCGGACGAGCGGGTGCATCCCGCCGGGCTTGGTGCCCGCGACAGCCTGCGGCTCGAGGCCGGGCTACCTCTCTACGGTCACGATCTCACGACCGACACCAACCCGGTCAACGCCGGCCTCGGCTTCGCGCTCAGCAAGAAACGCCGCGAGGAAGGCGGCTATCTTGGCCACGCGGCCTGCATCGCCAGGCTGGAGGACGGCGGCTGCGCCGACACGCGCGTCGGGTTGGTGCTCGAAGGTCGCCAGCCCGCGCGAGAGGGGGCGAAGATCTACTCTGGCGACAAACTGGTCGGCAAGGTCACGAGTGGCGGTCATTCGCCCACGCTCGGCCATCCGGTCGCGATGGGGTATGTCGACACCCGCCATGCGCCCGACGGTACGCAGCTGACCATCGACGTTCGCGGCAAGCGGCTGCCGACGCGCGTCGTGCCGCTGCCCTTCGTCCCGCACAAATATCACCGCAAAGGAGCCTGACGCCTATGTCCCGCTACTTCACCGAAGAACATGAATGGATCGACGTCGAAGGCGATACCGCGACTATCGGCATCACCGACTACGCCCAGGAACAACTGGGCGACGTGGTGTTCGTGGAGGTTCCCGACGAGGGCACCGAAGTCGCCAAGGGCAAGGAAGCGGCCGTGGTGGAAAGCGTCAAGGCGGCGAGCGATGTCTATGCCCCCATCGGTGGCACGGTGACCGAAGGCAATTCCGCGCTGGAAGACGATCCGGCGCTCGTCAATTCCAGCCCCGAGGAAGATGGCTGGTTCTTCCGGCTGACCATCGCCGACCGCTCCGAGCTCGAGGGGCTCATGGACGAAAAAGCCTACAAGGCCTTCGTCGATACATTGGACTGATTGCCCCATGCGCTATCTCCCCCATACCGACATCGATCGCGCTGCCATGCTCGATACGATCGGCGCGGACAGCGTCGACGCGTTGTTCTCGGATGTGCCTTCGGATCTCTATCTCGACGGTCCGGTCGAGGGGCTGCCCCTCCATGCCAGCGAGATGGCGGTGGAAAGGCACATGCGCCGGTTGTCGAAGAAGAACCTGGCAGCCGCCGACACCCCGTTCTTCCTGGGGGCGGGTGCCTATCGCCATCATGTTCCCGCAACGGTCGACCACATCATCCAGCGCGGCGAATTCCTGACTGCCTACACGCCCTACCAGCCGGAAATCGCCCAGGGCACCTTGCAGATGCTGTTCGAGTTTCAGACCCAGGTGGCGCGCCTCTATGGCTGTGCGATCGCCAACGCTTCCATGTACGACGGCTCGACCGCCTGCTGGGAAGCGATGGTAATGGCGGAACGCATTACCAAGCGCACCCGCGTGGTCTGCGCCGCCGGACTGCATCCGCACTACGTTTCCGTCGCGACGACGCTGGCGCGTTTCACTCGCGCGAGCGTCGATACTGCCGTCCCCGTGCTGGAGGCCGGTGCCGGGGAAGACGCGATCATCGATCGGATCGATGAGGAAACGTCATGTGTCGTGGTGCAGTATCCCGACATCCTCGGTCGCATCCCCGACCTACAGCGCATCGCCGATGCCGCGCACGACAAGGGCGCGCTGCTGATTGCGGTCAATACCGAACCCGTGGCACTGGGCGCGCTGGAGGCTCCCGGCGATCTGGGTGCGGACATCGTGGTGGGCGAAGGCCAGGCAATCGGCGTCGGCCTTCAGTTCGGCGGCCCGTATCTCGGCCTCTTTGCCATCGCCAACCCCAGGCATGTGCGCCAGATGCCCGGCCGGTTGTGCGGCGAAACCATCGACGCCGACGGGAAGCGCGGCTTCGTCCTGACGCTTTCGACGCGCGAGCAGCATATCCGGCGGGAGAAGGCAACCAGCAACATCTGCACCAATTCCGGCCTGTGTGCGCTGGCCTTTTCGGTCCACATGACCTTGCTGGGCGATGCCGGACTGAGCCGCCTCGCCGCCGTCAATCACGCGCTGGCCTGCAAGGCGGCGGACCGGCTGGGAAGGGTTCCCGGCCTGAAGGTATTGAACGACACGTTTTTCAACGAATTCACCGTGACCTTCGACCGCGACGCGCGGCAGCTGGTGCGCGATCTGGCGGACAAGGGCATCCTTGCGGGCATTTCGCTCGGCCGCCTGTTCCCCGATGAAGCCTCTCTTTCGGGCGGGTTGCTCGTCACGGTAACGGAAACGTCCACCGAAGAGGACATCGAGGCGCTCGCCAACGCGCTTCAGGAGGCGCTGTCATGAACATCAACCAGTCCGGATGGAGGCCCGGCACGCCCGTCGCAGCCGACGAAGCGATCGCCTACCCGACCGCTACCGGCAACCGGGCCCTCATGCTGGAAGAGCCGTTGATCTTCGAGATCGGCACCGACCAGACCTCCGGCGTCGACCTGCCAGAACCCGACGCCGATGCGCCCAACCGCCTCGGCTCGTTCGCGCGTACGAAGCCGACCGGCCTGCCCGGCCTGTCCGAACCCGAAACCGTTCGTCACTACACCCGGCTCAGCCGGCAGAACTACGCCATCGATCTCGGCCTGTTTCCGCTCGGCAGCTGCACCATGAAGCATAATCCGCGGCTGAACGAGAAGGTCGCGCGAATGCCCGGTTTCGCCGATGTTCATCCGTTGCAGCCAACCGACACGGTTCAGGGCGCGCTGGAAGTGATCGACCAGCTTTCGCACTGGCTGATCGCGCTGACCGGGATGAGCGCCGTTGCCATGAGCCCCAAGGCAGGCGCCCATGGCGAGTTATGCGGCATCCTGTGTATCCGGGCCGCGCTGGAAGCGCGCGGCGATCCGCGCAGCGTGGTGCTCGTTCCCGAAAGCGCGCACGGCACGAATCCCGCAACCGCCGCTTTTGCCGGTTACGAGGTAGAGGGTATTCCCGCCGACAGTGACGGGCGCGTCGATCTCGCCGCGCTCAAGAACCGGTTGGGACCGGACGTTGCCGGTGTCATGATTACCAATCCCAACACCTGCGGTCTGTTCGAACGCGACATGAAGACCATCTCGGAAGCGGTCCACGCGGCGGGGGGCCTGGTCTATTGCGACGGGGCGAACTTCAACGCGATAATGGGCCGGGTGCGGCCGGGCGACCTCGGCATCGATGCGATGCACATCAACCTGCACAAGACCTTCTCCACGCCGCATGGCGGCGGCGGGCCCGGCTCGGGGCCGGTGGTGCTATCGGAGGCGCTTGCACCCTTCGCCCCGCTTCCCTTCGTCACGAAGCATGCCGACGGTTCGATGCACCTGGTCGAGGAAGAGAACGCGGGGGCGGAATTTCCCGACAGTTTCGGCCGCATGACCGCCTTTCACGGGCAGATGGGCATGTTCACCCGGGCGCTGACCTACATCCTCAGCCACGGGGCGGACGGACTGCGCCAGGCCTCTGGCGACGCGGTTCTGAATGCCAACTACGTCCTGCGATCACTCGATGACGTGCTGGATGCACCCTTCGGCGCGGCGGGACCGTGCATGCACGAGGCGCTGTTCGGCGACGATGGCTTTGCCGACGGTCTTTCGACACTGGATTTCTCCAAGGGACTGATCGACGAGGGCTTCCATCCGATGACCATGTATTTCCCGTTGGTCGTCCACGGCGCGATGCTGGTCGAGCCGACCGAGACCGAAAGCAAGGGTGCGCTCGATCAGTTCGTGATGGCCATGCGCTCGCTCGCCCGGCGGGCGCGGGATGGGGACGAGACGCTGAAGACCGCCCCTCACCACGCTCCGCGTGCCCGACTTGACGAGGCCCTGGCAGCTCGAAAGCCGACGCTGACATGGAGCGAACCCGGCGGCTGAAAACAGTGGCGCGTTAACGAACCTGCACTAAGATGACCCTCGCAAGCGCGACTGGCGTGTAACGGGGTCAACTTGGGGGTTACACTTTTATGCGTACACTATTGCTGCGTTCGACCTGTCTTGCGGCGCTGGCCTGTTTCGCAAGCGCGCCGGCAATCGCTCAGAGCGAACTGACCGAGGCGGGCGAACTTGCCGCTGGCGACGAACAGCTCGAGACCGGGGAATATTCGGATACCTACACGATCGAGGGCGCCGAGGGTCAGCTGCTCGAAGTCGAGGCGATGTCGGACGATTTCGACGCGTTTCTAATGGTTCGGGGCCCGGGCGGCGCCCAGTTCGACAACGACGACGCGCGCGACGGGACGACCAATGCGGCCATCATGCAGCGACTACCGGCGAGCGGTACCTATGCGATAACCGTCACCAGCTTCGAGAACGGCGAGACGGGCCGCTATCTTCTGCGCGCCGCAACGAGCGAAGCGGCGGACGCCAGCGGGATCTCGACGCAGCAGGCCGGTACGCTCGAGAACGGGGACGAGCAACTGAACTCCGGCGAATTTGCCGACGCTTATACCTTCGACGGCCGACGCGGTACCGCAGTCCATCTGACGGCCCTGTCCGACGACTTCGATACCTATTTGATGTTGTCCGGTCCCGACGGCGCGGTCGCTCAGAACGACGATCCGGAAGCGGGCGGAAGCGACGCGGTGATCGACGCGGTCCTGCCGGCGGACGGAATGTATTCGGTAACCGTCACGTCCTTCGAGCCGGGAGAGAATGGAGCCTACGTTCTGGAAGCGGAAGGTGTGGCATCGCTTGTCGCCAAGGTCGGTCCTGCCGCCACGATTCGCGCTGGCGGTGCCGGAGACACGTTGACACTCGGCACCCCCGTCGCCGGCATGCTCGAAGAAAGCGATCCGGTGCTCGAGGAAGGTGAGCATTTCGACGTCTGGACGGTTTCCGCCGACCCCGGCACGCGCATCGCCGTACGGATGCAGTCCGGCGCGTTCGACTCCTTCCTGCTAGCGATGGATGAGGACGGCGTGCTCGGCAGCAACGACGACGCGACCGACGACAGCACGGACAGCGCGCTGGACGTCGTGGTGCCGGCGTCGGGGCGGTTCACCGTCGCCGCAACCAGTTACGCCGGCGACGAGACGGGCCGCTACACGCTTAGCGCGGATACCGTGGAAGGGGGCGGCGCGGTCGACGTATCGCAGGCCGAACCACTGGTTCTCGGCCAGTCGGTCGACGGCGTGCTGAGCGCGCCGCAGACCTACGCCTTCACCATCGACGACGAACGCGACGTCGAATTCCTGCTGACATCGGATGCATTCGATCCGGTCCTCCGGATCGACGGACCGGGCGGCTTCAGCCAGGAAAACGACGACGACGACCGCGGTGGATCGCGCAACAGCCGCATCCGCACCACACTGACCGCCCCGGGCACATATCGTCTCACCGTATCGTCCTATCGTCCTGCGGAGACTGGTTCGTTCCGCCTTGCCGCGCGCGAAGGCGGGTCGGGCGATGCGGCTTCCGCCGCGGCCGTCGGAACGCTGGCGCTGGGCCAGAGTGTAACGGGTACTCTGGCGGCAGGCGACGCGACGTTCGACGATGGATCGTACGGCGATGTCTATACGTTCGAAGGCCACCGGGGCGAACGGGTCGCGTTCACCATGCAGTCGGAAGATCTCGACACCTATCTCGTCCTGACCCTGCCAGGCGGAGAGCGGGAGGTAAACGACGACCGTATCGGCGAAGGCGACAGCACCGATAGCCAGCTTGCGGTAACGCTGCCCGAGGACGGCACTTACCGCATCACGGCCAGCAGTTACGGCAGCGGAGAGGCGGGGGATTATACCCTCAGCATGGCAGAGCCCGATCCGCACACCCGCACGATCACGCCCACTGGCCCGGCGGCACGCATCTACGCGCTGAGCGTCGGCGTTGCGGATTACGAACGCGCAAGTCCGCTGACCATGACCGACGAGGACGCACAAAAGCTGACCGAACTGCTCCGCCGGGAAGGTCGGCTTGCCCCGGAAAGCGTCACGCTGGTGAATGCGGACGCGACGCGGGAGAACTTCGTCGCGGCCTTCGATGCGATCGCATCGGCGATCAAGCCCGACGACCTGTTCCTGCTGTTCTTTTCCGGCCACGGCGACAAGATCGAAGGTGTCACCACGGAGATGGACGGCAGCAGCGAGACGATCGAACTGTTCGACACGCCCCTCCACGATTACGAACTGCGCGAGATGTTCGCCGATGTCGACGCTCGGGTGTTGCTCGTGCTCGATTCATGCTTCTCGGGAGGTTTCGACGACGTGATCGACGCACGGGTGGACCGCATGGGAATCTTCTCGTCGGACAGTGACGTGCTGAGCCTGGTGGCCGCGAAGTTCAAGGCCGGTGGCTACGTTTCTCCGCTGCTGCGCGAAGCGCTTTCGGGCGATGCCGATGCCAATGCCGACAATGCCATCAGCGCGGGTGAGTTGTCGGAATACATGCGCCGGGGCTTCTACCGCGTGGCCCTCGATTCCCCGCTCGAAACAGAAGGGCGCGACTTTCTCGGCCAGCGGGCGATGAGCTATCAGCATCTGGTGGTGGATCGCGGCGGCGACGGAATGCCCTATTCGCAGGTACTCCTGCAACTTGGCGAACCGGAAACCGCAGGTGTCCAAATGGAGAGCGTGGCGGTGGCCGCGAACTGAACGGGAACGAGGGGCAGCGGTTCATCGCGCCGCTGCCCCTCTTTTCAAACGCCTTTCTCAGTGGAAGGCGGCGACCTCGGCGCCCTTGTGCACCGGCCGGGCCCGCCCCGCCGAAACGGCGAACAGGCAGAGCAGCGCGTAACAAAGAGCGGGAACGATAAAGGCCACGGTATAGCTGCTCGCGCCCGAGACCGTACCCACGATCACCGGGATAGCCGCCCCGCCAACGATGCCGGTGCACAGCATGGCCGACGTCGCCTCCTCGCTGGCGGTGGAACGCTCCAGCGTGAGGGTGAAGATGACCGGGAACATGATCGAGTTGAACAACCCGATGGCGAGCGCGACATAACCGGCGCTTACGCCGCCGACCGTGAAGACGTAGAGACACATCAGCGCAGCGATAGCGGTGAATGCGGTCAGCAGGCGATGCGCCTTGAAGCGGTATAGCAGGAACGATCCGATCAACCGACCGACGAACGCACCCCCCCAGTAATATGAGACGAGCGAGCCGGCCCGTTGGAGGCTGATACCCCAGGTGTTGTCGCTGTTGAGGAACAGTGCCATCTGCGCACCAATGGACACTTCCGCACCGACATAGAGGAAGATCGCACCTGCACCGATGAGAGCCCACTTCGCGGAGAAGGCATCCCCGATAAGTTGCACCAGGTTCTTTCCCGAACCGATAACCGGCGCCGCGCCCGACACCGTCTTGCGCAGGAGAAAGAAGAAGGCGAGCAGCGCGATCAGGAGACCGCAGATCCAGAAATAGGCCGTATCGATACCGGCCAGCGCGTTGGACCTTACCTCGTCGGTAAGCGCGACACCCTCGACGACCTCCACGCCGCCGAGGAACAGCAGCGAGCCGAGCCAGGGGCCGATGATGGTACCGAAACTGTTGAAGGTCTGCGCCAGCGTAAGCCGGAAATGGCTCTTCTCAGGATCGCCTAGCGCGGCGGCAAGCGGGTTCGCGGCAACCTGCAGGATGGTGATTCCGCTTGCCAGAACGAACAATCCGAGAAGAACCAGGTTGTAGTTGGCGACGTTGGCTGCGCCCAGCATGATAAGGCAGGCAAGGACCATCATCACCAGCGCGATCAGGATGGACGGGACCGCTCTCCACCTCGCGATGATGGCGGCAGCGGGGAAGCTGATGAGACCGTATGCGATAAAGAAGGCCGAGGCGGACAGCATCGCCTGACTGTCGCTGAGGGTGAAGATACCCTTCACCGCCGCGACCAGCGGGTCGATGAGCGAGGTGATGAAACCCCATGCGAAGAAAAGCGTCGTGACCGCGATGAACGCGGCGCGCACGGCGGTGCGCGGTTCGCTTCCTGAATTCATGTGTGTCATGCTCCCTCGATGCGACCCGCTTCTTAGAACGGTCCCGTGCACTCCGTTTCACCGGTGTGGCTCACCAGTGTCATTCCGGCAATCACCAATTGCGCGGGCCCATCCGCGGAAAGCGTGATTGCGTCGATATCTCCCTCTCCGAGGCAGGAAAGCGGTACACGGGCGGTGCGCACACCCTTGCCCTGCCCGCGGACCAGCGTGCTGGTGAGATCGACCGTACGCCCCTCGGCCCGGAGAGTGACATTGCCCGTCGGTCGGTCGCTGACGAGATAGGTCAGATCGAGCACCGCATCGGGCGGGACGCGGCCGACGTCCGCGAAGTCGAAAGTTATCGAGGCCGGGACGGTAAAGGTGATCCCGCGCGCATCCTCCTGTGCGTTCAGATCGACGCCGGTCGCGCTGAGGGCGCCGTCGGCGCTTTCCCCGCGAAGGCCCGGAAGATCCGTCCGCACACCGCCCGCCAACGCTGTCGCGTTTACGCCCCGCACGAGACCGCGTTCGAAGATCGCGAGCGTATTTCCGGACCCCCGCGACAGCTCGGCGCAATCGGTCGCGACATCGAGCTGCATCGGGCTGTCCGCGTAGCTCAACCCCGCGCCGCGTCCGAGAAGGGAGCTGGCCCCCGCCGTGCAGTCTGCCGGCCAGGCGAACGGCAGGCGCCCGGAGAAATCGGTCCGCGCCCGGCCCTCGGCATCGCCGATCAGGACATCCGCCACGCCAGCGCCCTCGCTTCCCGGCAGCCACGCGGCAACGAAAGCGTCGGCCATCGCGATCTCGCGGTTCATCCAGAGCGGACGCCCGCTCAAGAGCACGGCAACGGTCGGAATGCCCGCCTCGCGGTATCGGGTCAGCAATGCCAGACCATCGGTGCCTTCCATCAGATTGTCGGGCCGGTCGCCCTCGAACTCCGCATACGGGTCTTCGCCAAACACGACGATGGCGACATCGGGCCGCCGCGCGTAGTCGCCGCTTGCCGAAAGCGTCGCCTCGCCGCCGCCCCGGGCCATTGCCTCGGCGATGCCATCATAGATGGACGTCGCGCCCGGCAGGTTGGCTTCGGTCAGATCGCCGCCTCCCTGCCAGGTCACCGTCCAGCCACCCGATTGCTGCACGACGTTGTCCGCCGCCTCGCCCGCGACGAGGACGCGCACACCGGATCCGATGGGCAGGACGCCGTTGTTTTCGAGCAGAACCAAGGATTTTCTTACCGCCTCGCGCGCGACGGCGCGGTGAGCCCCGCTACCGAGTCGATCAAACTTTCCGCCCAGTTCTCGCTGCGAAGGTGCGGGCTTGTCAAAGGCACCGTAGGCCATCTTCAACCGCAGCATCCGGCCCGCCGCCTCGTTCAGCCGCCACATCGGGATCGTGCCGTCGCGAACCTGCGCAATGGTGGTATCGTAAAGCGCGCGCCACTGTTCGGGGACCATGAACACGTCAAGGCCGGCCATCAGCGCAGCCGCACAATCGGAATCGGTGCAGCCCTCGACCTGACCGTGCCCGTTCCAGTCGCCAACGGTAACACCGTCGAAGCCCATGGAATCGCGCAGCAATCCGTCCAGCAACCTGCCATTGCCATGCATCTTTTTCCCGTTGATCGAACTGAAGGACGCCATGACACTCGCCACGCCGGCGTCGAAGGCCGGCGCATAGGGCGCCGCGTGCAGCGCGATCAGATCGGACAGGTCGCCCGTCGTATCGCCCTGATCGAGGCCGCCGGTGCCGCCATCGCCGAACCAGTGCTTCGCGGTGGCGATCACGTGACTTTGATCGAGGAATTCCGCGCTGCCTGTCTCACCCTGAAGGCCGGTAATCATGGCCGCACCCAGGCTTCCGACGATCGCCGGGTCGCTCGAAAAGCTCTCGTAAGTCCGGCCCCACCGCGTATCGGTGACGACTGCGAGAGTGGGGGCGAAGGTCCAGTCGATGCCGGTCACGGTGATTTCGGCCGCGGTGGCCGCGCCGATCCGGCGCATGAGCTCGGGATCGTTGGCCGCGCCGAGGCCGATATTGTGGGGAAAGACCGTTGCCCCGGGCACGTTGGCGTGCCCATGCACGGCATCGGTCGCCCACAAGGTGGGGATGACGGGTTCGCCATCGGTTCGCGCGCGCGTAGAGGCTGCCCACATCGCGTCCGCCAGTTCGAGATAGTCCCGCGCCGGGGCAAGGTCGTCGCCACCCGGGCCGCTATTGCCGCCGTTGAGATACATGCCGAAGCGATACCGCTCCATGTCCGCGGGCGTGATGGTAGAGATGTCGGGCATGATGATCTGCGCGACCTTGCTTTCTATCGACATGCGCGAAAGCAGGTCGGTAACAGCCGTATCGAAGCGATCACCACTCGCCGCGGCCTGATCGACATGGCCCGTTTCGGCAGGAACTGTGGCGCACCCGGTCAGCCCGGTTCCCACCCCCAACATCATGGCCATGGCCGCAATTCTGCCCCTACCCGAGCGCGCAATCATTACCGTTCTCTCCCACCGCGTCCCCGTTTTGGGAACGTTATCATTTCGGGTTTTGTGGCACGGCGTTTCGTGTGAAGCAAGCGCCTATCGGGGGCGCGCGGCGCCCAGCAGGAGAAGCGCGGCAATGGCCGCGAGCACGCAGAGCAGGACGAACAGCCCGGAAAAACCGAACACGGGAACCATCGCGAGCGTCAGGCCCGGCATGATGAGCGAGGGCACGGTATTGGTCAGGTTGAACAGGCCGAGATCGCGCCCGCGGCGAAGCGGCCGCGGAAGCACACGCAGCGTCTGCGCGGTATGCAGCGCAAGGAACACCGAAGCTGCGAGACCGAACATGGCATAACCGGCCATGGCCGCCTTCAAACCGTTGGCCCCCGCCATCAGCAGCAGCGCGAGCGCGCAAATTCCGGCAGAGAGCGACAGGGGCATGATCGGCCGGTCCGTCCTGTCCGCCCAGCGCCCTATCAACAGCGCCAGCGGGACCGCCACCAGCAAGGTCGCGCCGAAGACCTTGGCGGTACCGTTGTCGGTGATCCCGGGCGCGATGGTGCGAAACCACAGATAGAGATAGGCGAACAGGGCCGCTTCCGAGATCTGTACCAGCAGGCGCGCGAGCCACATGCGCACGACCAGCGCGCGGGCCCGGCGGGATTCCCGAACATCGACGGAGAAATCGGGTTCGGACGGTCGCATCAATTCGGGAAAGGTGACGGGCCGCCCGACGAAAAGCACCGGTAAGACGAGAGCCACGACGATGACGACAACGAGCGTGAGACGGGTGTCGGCTCCCGCAAGGCCCGGTATCGTGACCAGGGTGCCCGATAGGGCGCCAAGGGCAGGCGCGAAGGCGAGCAAACCCCCCAGAGTGCCCTTCTGCCGGTCGGGCACGACGTCTCCCGCCCAGGCTGACAGCGGACCGAGCATCATGTTGAGGCACAATTGCCAGGCGACCAGCATCCAGATCAGCCCCGGCAGGGAATCGATCCGCGTCAAGGCCAGCAGCAACGCGCTGCTCAATACAAGGCCGCCGACGATCCAGCCGCGCCGGTTGCCTGTTATATCCGACAACCAGCCGAAAAGGATGTTTCCCAGGCTCGCCGAAACGGCGCCGAAGAATGCGCAATAGGCCAACCAGCGGACGCTTTCCTCTCCTGCCATCGCTTCCACCCGGACGGGCAGCAGGATCGTTAGCAACGGAACATAGGCAATCGCACCGCCCGCCGACGCCAGCGCATAAAGGATCAGGAACCTTGTATCCTGTCGCCTCGCAGAAGCCGGCTCGACGATCCCCTCAGCCATTCGCGCGGGCGGCGGCCAACTGGCTGGGCGGGCGGGAAACGGATTGCCGTTCGATCAGTTCGCCTTCCACCACCACCGGCATGGGGGGTAGTTCGTCCCCGTTCTTCGCCGCGATCAGCAGTTCCACCGCTCGGGCCACCGTCTCGGCGATCGGCTGGTCGATTGCGGTCAGCGGCGGCTGCACGAAGCGTACGACCGGGGTGTTGTCGAAGCTGACGAGCGACAAATCACCCGGCACCCGCAACCCCATGTCGTGCGCCACGGCATTCGCCGCCATCGCCATCTGATCGTTGCTGGCGATGATCGCGGTCGGTCTCTCGCGGCGTTCGAGCAGCTTGCGTGCTGCGCGTTCGCCCGACGCAAAACCGAAGTCGCCCCGCTCGCAAAGCTTGTCGGTACGAAGACCCGCCTCCGCCATCGCCTCCATCCAGCCGGCCTTGCGCCAGTCGCTGATGGCATAGTCCTTCGGTCCGGCGATGAAACCGATCCTTCGGTGCCCCTTCTCGACAAGGTGGCGCACGGCGCGCTTCGCCAGCCGGTCGTCACCCATAGTAAGGGCGATCGCGTCATCCTGAACGCGCGAGCCGATCCGGGCAAACGGGATTTTCGCGTCTTCCAGAAGATCGGTGATCAGCCGGTTGTCCGAGTGCGGCGGGGTCAGCAAAACGCCATCGGGCTGCAACGCGGCTATCGCCGCGCGCAACTCGCGCTGCACATGGTCGGAATGGGTATCGACGAGCTCTACCATAAGGCGATAGCCGTGCTCGGCGCATTTGAGCATTCCGCCCAGCAGCATCTGATCGACCCAGTCGGACCCTTCGCGCGCGCGCCAGTCGGCAATGGTCCGCTCGCGATCGTTGAGCGCGAGTATCAGGTAGGATCGCGACCCGCTCATCCGACGCGCGGCGATGGAGGGTACGTAGCCAAGCTTGTCTATCGACTTCTGAACGCGCTCCTTCATTTGGGGCCGCACGTTCGCTTCGTTGTTGATCACGCGGCTGACCGTCTGCAGCGATACGCCCGCATCAGCGGCGACGTGCTTGATGGTCACGGACTGGCGACGTCTGGGCACGAGACTTTCCCTTGCTGGCTGCCCTTCCCGGCATGGCCGCTGAGGCGGGCCGATGCTGAACGGGCCCCGGCGTAGGGCATACGCCGGGGCCCGTCGATAATCAGTTTTTCATGGGGCGAAAAGTTTATCCGCCCTAGAAATCCACCCGGACGAGGAAGGTGTATCGCCGGTCGTTGCGGAATGCCGATCGGGTCACTCGAGTACCGTCAAAATCGAACACCTGGCTCGTGACCGTCACCTCGTCGAGAAGATTCACACCCTGCACGCCGATCTTGATGTTGGGCGTCAGGTCGTAAAACAGCGATGCGTCCAGCTGACCCGTGCTCTCGTTGAAGATCGGCTGGAACGGGAAGATCACGTCCCGCGTCGTCAGCAGGTAATCGTCTCGCCAGTTATACGCCGCACGCGCGCTGAAGCCGTATTTCTCGTAGAACAGTACCGCGTTGACGGTATGCTTGGAAATACCGGTCAGCGGCAGGTTGTTGGCGAACGGACTGCGCTCGGCACCGATATTGTTGTTCGAGAACGATCCCGCATCGACATAGGTATAGGTCAGCTGCGAACCGAAACCCGACAACGGCCCGGGGAGGAAATCGTAGACCTGCTGATAGGCCAGTTCCGCGCCATAAAGTGTGCTGCTGTCCGAATTGACAGGGCCATTGATGATGACGTTGACAGTATTGCCCTGAGGGCTTGTGATCGGTTGCAGTGATGCTCCCGAAATCTCCTGATTGGAGATATCCTTCGCGAAGAACGCCGCCGTCAGCGATCCGACCGCGTCGAAATACCATTCGGCGGAAAGGTCGTAGTTCCAGCTTTCGACCGGACGCAGGCTGCGATTGCCCGTGGTGAGCCCGAACAGCGCGCCGGTATCCTCGGTACCGCCCTGCACTAGATTGTTGGTGTTATCGTAGACGAAACCACCGGTGCGGAAGGCTGCCAGGTCGGGGCGGAAGATACCCTTGGAGATCGCCGCTCGCAGAACGACGCCATTGGTGAAGTTCAACCGCGCGTTGAAGCTCGGAAGCCAATGGTCGTAAGTCTCGTCCGACTGGTCCAGGAACACGTCGCCGGTCAGACCCGCGACGAACTCGGCCTGACGCTCGGGAGAGAGGTTGCAGTAGCCCGGGCCCTGCTGGCCCGTCGAAATATTGGCGCAGCGGTTCTGCAGGTCGGACACTTCGGCAACGCCGTTCCCGTTACCGCCGGCGTTGACGCCCCCCATGTCGACCGGATCGTCGACGTAATCGGGCGCGATGAAACCGACGAGGCCGCGCGAGCGGACGTTGGTGCGCACGTAGCGCACGCCGACATTGCCCGAGAACTCCAGACCGCTATCGAAATCGTGCCCGAAGTCCAGCCGGACGTAGCCGGCATCCGTCGTCTCCTCGATCGGTACGATTTCCGACGGACAGAACGGATCACAGGCCACGACTGTGCCGCCGGGCTGCTGCTGCGTGCGACCGCCGATGAGCGGGCGGCCCTCTGTCGTAAGGGTGAAATCCTTGATCGCCTGCAGGTCATCGCCGAGTTCGCCGGACAGGTAGGCGTCGACCAGATCGTCACCGCCATAGTAGATGGCGGAGCCATTGCCGGTCGGCGCGGGCGCGTTGCCCCGCTGGAAATTATCGCCGAAGGGCGAGAACACGCCGGCGCTGTCGGGGAAGTCCTTGGCGTAGGCGCCGCCGCAGCCATAGACCTGCGGGTCCGCGCAGTTCCAGTTGCCGCCACGCCCGGTCCAGGGCGCGCCGAGGTTCGACCAGTTCGAATAATTGGCGTTGCGCGTCGTGCGTCCACGCTCCGACCAGCGCGCTCCGAAGCGGGCCTTGCGAAAGAAGCCGGAGTCGGAAACGTCGTATTCGAAATCGCTGCGCAGAGAGTAGAGGTCGCCCTCGTTGTCGATCTGGTTGTCGAGATGGAACCAGAAATAGGTGAGGTCCGGATCGGTGAAGTACCCCGCCGGCGATTCCTGCGTTCCGGGCTGGAGGAAGCGAACCTGGGGCGTCTGCGTCGAGGCATCGAGGAAGATGTCCGCGTAGGTCTGCATGTTGAGGATGATGCCGGCCGCGTTCAGCGTCGAGTTGATGTACTGGCCTTCGAAATTCGCGCGGAAACGATCGGTGAATTCGATATCGACGTCGAGCGAGAAGTCCTCGGTCTTCGTTTCGCTTTCCTGCTGAAACCGCAGGTTCTCCGTCGAGATGCCAGGTATACCGCCTTCCGAGGTCTGCGTGATATAGCCGGTCTGGAACTGCCCGCTCTCGTCGAAAGTGATGCTGGTCCCGGGCTGGGGAATGGGGAAGAAGGCGTCGTTGTTGACGAGCGCCAGCATGGCGAATTCTTCCAGCGACCCCTGCGTTTCGGCGCGTAGATATTCAGCGGTCAGGAGGAAGCGGCGGTCGCTGCTCTCGAACTGGCCGACGGCGGAATAGGCCTGCCGATCACGGCTGAGCGTGGTGGTGCGAACGCCCGCGCCCTTCGGAACGACGACACTCCCTTCCGGAGGAAAATTGGTCTGGTCGAAATTACCGTCCCCGGCAAAACCGCCCGATCCCACGTCGCGGGCGCGCAGACAGCCACCGGAATTGAGGTCGCTGGGGCGATAGCAGGGGTCAGTGATCTGCGACGCATCGGTGCGCGTCACCAGTTCCTGCTGGGCGTAAGCCAGTTGCAGGCCGAACGTGCCCATTCCGGTTTCGAAGGTGTTCGAACCGAGCACCGAAAAACCGGGCGACCATTCCTGCGCCAAGTCGCCGTAATTGACCTCTGCCGTGCCGCCGATGTGGAAACCGAGTTCGTCCAGCGGCTTGCGAGTGACCAGGTTGACGGTACCCGAGATACCGCCATCGACCATGTCGGCAGTGGTGTTCTTGTACACTTCAACCCGGCCAAGAAGTTCGGGCGAGACGTCGTTGAAGCTGAGGACCCGGCCGCCGTCTGCGGAAAAGATGTCGCGCCCGTTCAACTCCGAGCGCACGAAGGAAAGGCCGCGAATGATGACGCCCGAACCCTCGACGCTGAAGCGGTCGGGATCGTCGGGCGACGCGAAACGAGAGATGTTGACGCCCGGTACGCGCTGCAAGGCCTCGGCGACGGAACGATCGGGCAACGCTCCGATGTCCTCGGCCGTGATGACGTCGACCACGGTATCGGCGCGTTCCTTGAAATCCTGCGCACTTTCCAGTGAGGCGCGAAAACCGCTGACGACGATGACGTTAGGCGATTCGTCGACGATGTCGTTATCCGCCTCCTGCTCCTGCTCCTCCTCCAGCGTATCCTGCGCATGGGCGAGCTGGGCGCTCCCCAGACTTACGGCAAGCAGGGATACGGTGCCAAGCACGCGCAGGCGGTTGGCAAGCGTGAAATCGGATTCGCGGCTGGACTTGGACACAGGCTTCCTCCCATTGAATCCCGCCAGCTTGTCGCGGCGCGGATGCACTAAACGTCGGTCCCGTTACCGGGCTCCACGTCTCGTCTAACACCGATGTGATCGTTCACAAGCGCAAATATGAACGTTCACAACGCGGGACGTCTTGTGTAACATTTTTGCATTACTCGGCGCATCGAGGCATGAACGCGGCGGATAGGGAGAGCGGTTTCGGCATGACAATCGAGCACATCGTCATCGTCGGCGGGGGGACGGCAGGCTGGATGGCCGCGGCCGCGCTCTCGCGTCTTCGCGCCGGGCGCGAACTGGCGATTACCCTGGTTGAATCGGAATCGATCGGTACGGTCGGGGTGGGGGAGGCCACGATCCCCCCCTTCGTGGAATTCAACCAGTTACTCGAGATCGACGAGGCGGAGATGCTCGCCGCCGTCCAAGGCACGTTCAAGCTCGGCATCCAGTTTCGCAACTGGGGACGGCAGGGTGACAGCTACATCCATCCGTTCGGCAATTACGGCTACCAGATCGGCTCGGTCGGGTTCCATCATGTCTGGCACCACGCCCGCGCACATGGCGACAAAAGGCCGATCCAGGTATTCAATGCCGAAACGATGGCCGCCTATTTCGGCCGCTTCCAGCGCACCCAGGGCATGGACCGCGACGACTTGCCGCCGATCAACTACGCCTACCATATCGACGCCTCACGCTACGCCGGCTTCCTGCGCCGCTACGCCGAGAAACGGGGCGTGGTTCGTCAGGAGGGGCGTGTCGAGGACGTGGCGCTACATGGCGATCGCGGCGACGTCGTTTCCATCAGGCTGGAAAGCGGAGAGGTCGTCGCGGGCGACCTCTTCGTGGATTGCACGGGTTTTCGCGGACTGTTGATCGAACAGGCGCTGGAAACGGGATACGAGGACTGGACGCACTGGCTTCCGTGCAACCGGGCGGTTGCCCTCCCCTGCCATCGGGACGACGGGAGCGGTCCGCCGCCCTTCACGGTTGCTACCGCTCACGCCGCAGGCTGGCAATGGCAGGTGCCCCTGCAGCATCGCAACGGCAACGGCCATGTCTATTGCGACGCCTATATGGACGCGGACGAGGCGACCGACATTCTGATGGCGAACATGGCGGGGAAGCCGACCGCCGAGCCGAACCACCTGCGGTTCGTGACGGGGCGGCGCAGGCTGTTCTGGAACCGCAACGTGGTGGCGCTGGGCCTTTCGGCGGGGTTCATGGAGCCGCTGGAATCGACATCGATCCACCTGATCAATACCGGCGTCACCAAGTTGATCGCGACGCTTTCGCTCGACGGTATCACGGACGCGCAGCGCAACACCTTCAACCGGATCACGGGCCGCGAATACGAGAAGATCCGCGATTTCCTGATCCTGCATTACCACGCGACGGCGCGCGACGATTCAGAGTTCTGGAACTATTGCCGCACGATGTCCGTCCCCGACAGCCTGACCGAGAAGATCGCGTTGTTCCGCGATACCGGACAGATCTTCAGGGAGGAGGACGAATTGTTCACCGAAACGAGCTGGGCGGCGGTGATGATGGGGCAGGGTATCGCCATGCGGGGCCACAACGCCCTGGCCGATACGCTCGATCCGGCGAAGACCCGCAAGGAACTCGACGAAATAGAGAAGAGCATCCGTTTTCTCGTGCAGCACATGCCCGCACATGCTGATTTCCTCGCGGGGTACTGCCCGGGAACGCCGTAAGACACACACCACAATCCTGTCACGGGGAAGTCATGCTTCCGCGCCAGAGTGCCCTGACGAAAGACAGGGGGCCGCCCGGCACGATGGATCGCGTAACGATATTCGCAACCGACAGGGAAGTGGCACAATTCGACGAATTCGATCAGGGCGAAGTCGTCATACGCTTCGCGCTGATAGGACCGCACGGACCCGGCGGGCTCGTCGAACAGCCCTGCTGGTTCTTCGTCGACTGGGTGATGGACACGATGAGCGGTCTGGAGATGGTCCGGCGGCTTCGCGCGGACCCCCGCTTCGCGGAAAGCCACATCACGATGGTGCTGGACGAGGATGATCCGGACGAGCGGCGCCGTTCGCTGAAGGCCGGGGCCGACGATTACATGGTCGGCCCCCTGAAACGCAACGCCATGCTCGATCGCGTCCTCGCCCTGTTTGGCAGCGCTGTTCGCCCGGCAGCCCGGACGGCCTTGGCGCTGGGCGATCTTTCCATCAATCCCGCGGCAGAGCAGGCGCGCTGGCGGGGCCGCCCGGTGGTCCTGCGCCCCAACGAATTTCGCCTGCTGCGCTTCATGGCGGAAAATCCGGACCGGGTGCTGTCGCGGCAGGAACTCGTGGAGGCGCTCGGCAAGGCAGGCGATCCGAATTACCTGCGCACGGTGGATGTCTGGATCAAACGGCTGCGCATGGGCCTGCGCGATGTCGATGCCGGCCACCTGCTGCGCACGGTTCACGGCAAGGGCTACGTTCTCGACCGCCCCTGAGAGGCTGCCGGGCGGCAACGGACCCGGTATCCGATGCCGCCCGGCGTCCCGTTCAGAAAGTCAGCGCCAGCGATGCGCCCAGGGTGGTGCCCACATCGTAGGTGTTGATCTCGGCGCGCTGCGTTCCGTCGGTCTGGTATTCCTCGTGCCGGCGGCCGAGGATGTTGCGCGCTTCCAGCTTGAATTCCGCGTTCAGTCCGCGAAATTCGAAGCCCTGACGCGCGACGAGATCAAGGCGGAAGCCGGGATCTTCGATAATGTCCGGCAAACCGGCCGTACCGCGGCTCGTTACCCGCTTGCTCGCATAGCTTCCAAGGACGGTCAGCTGTTGCAGCTTATCTGTGTCCTGCAGGCTCAACTGAAGGTTGGCGAGATGGTCGGACTGGCCGGTAAGCGGCACGCCGTCATTGAACAGGTTGCTGGCAGGCGTTGCCCCGCCGGGGAAGAGCAGGGTCGTATCCCCGTCCGAAACCGATATCGCGGAATCGGTGTAGGTATAGTTGGCGAACAGGGCCAGTTCCTTTGTCTGGAAGAAACCGCCGACGTCGTAGAGGCCGATCGTGTACTGCGCATCGACCTCCACACCCTTCAGGGTGGCGCTGGGGGCGTTGGCAAAGCTCGTCAACTGCGCGTTGTCGGAAAAGCTCGAGAACGCCTCGATCGGATTTTCGATATCCTTCCAGAACCCTGCGACCGACACCCGGTCGCCGCCGCCGAAGTAGTATTCTGCACGCACTTCGTAATTCGTCAGTTCGCTGTCGATCAGCAGCGGATTGCCGTTGAACTGACGGTTGGTTTCGGGATCGTAGTAGGTCTGGAAGATAAGTTCTCGAAACTGGGGTCGTGCCAGCGTGCGCGAGGCGCTCGCACGCAGTTGCAAGTCGTCGATCGGTTCAAAGGTGACGGTCGCGGCGGGCAGCCAATAATCGTTCTCGAGTAGCGTGGAGGCGTTCGAAGTCAGGGAATCGGCGAACAGCTCGACCGGATTGACCGTCTGCTTCGCATCCTCGTAGCGCACGCCTGCATCAATCTGGACGCGGTCGAGGATCTGCCAGTTGATCTTGCCGTAGCCGCCATGAATTTTCAGCGCGGCCGCGAACGCCGGATTGGCTTCCGTCGATTCGATGAGGCCGATATCGTAATATTCGATCACCGCATCGCCAAGCAGAAGGTCCGGTCGGAACAGGCCGATGCCGTCGGGAAAGCTGGTTGGCGCGTTGAACAGGAATTCGCGGCGCTCCGAATAGCGATCAGTGTCGCTGTAGGCATAACCGACCGTTGCGGTCAGGGTGTCCAGCACGGGATAGGAGATATCGATGCCCGCCGAATACAGTTCTTCCTGCAGGTCCGAGAACACGACGCTCGCATCGCCCGTCTGGCGATCGAGTACGTTGATGAACTGATCCGACAACGGACCGTTGGCGTTGTCGCGGACGTAGGTGAAGGTATATTCGTAGGGTGCCTCGCGATCGGTGCGCGCATAGCCGCCCCGCAGATCGACACCGAGATCGCCGAATTCGAGTTCCGCCACCAGTTGACTGTCGATCAGCTGGCGTTCGAACCAGCCGGTCTGCTGCTGCTGGATGGAATCATCATCCTGGAAATCTTCTCCCTGCGACAAGGTGGCCTGCTTTACCGTGTCGCGGATGAACAGGTTGGTCCACCGGATACGGCTGTCGCCGAACTCGAGTCCGAAGCCGAGCAGACCGTTCACGAGAATGCGGTTGTCGGTCACCAGGTCGTTGAAGTCGGTATCGAGCGAGAAATCCGCGAGGATGGACTGTGACGTGATATCGCGCGTGCGCCATTTGTTGCTGATCGAAGCGGTGGCGATGACCCCCAGCTGGCCGTCGGAAAACACGTCGAAGGACGTACCGGCGGTTATCCCGCCCGAGAAGTTGACCGGCAGATCGCCGATTTTCTGGAGCAGCACGAGGTTCGGGTTGCCCAGCTGGAATGCGATGTCGGCTTGGGTAAAGGGCGTACCGTCGACGTTCTGGGCCGAATCCAGCGGCACCTGACTGAGCCGCAATCCGCTGTTGAAATAGGTCTGCAGGGCAGGCGGTACGTCACGCGTGCCGTCGTCGAAGCCGAACCAGTCATAGTCGCTGCCGTAATAGGCAAGGCCGTTGTGGAAGGTGGTTTCGGTGTCGGCGCTGATTCCGCCGCTGATCGTGACGAAGCTTTCGTCCGGCACGGCGCTGGTGGTCAGGTTGATGACACCGCCGCCGAATTCGCCGGGGAAGTTCGCCGAATAGGTTTTCTGCACCAGGCTCGAGGCGACCACGTTGGTCGGGAAGATGTCCAGCGGGACGACGCGGCTGAGGGGTTGCGGAGAAGGCAGCGGCAGGCCGTTCAGCAGCGCGAGCGAGTAACGATCGCCCAGACCGCGAACATAGACGAAGCCCTGCCCCTGCACCGAAAGGCCGGTCACACGGCTCAACGCGCCGGCGATATCGCCCTCACCGGTGCGTGCAATGTCCTCGGTCGACAGGACGCTTATGACCTGGCTGGAATTGCGTGTGGGGTCGCGGTTGATGCGACCGGTGACGACGATCGCGCCCCCGGGGATGGAAACGTCGGGATCCTCGTAACCCTCGTCGGGCAGCTGCGCGTCGGCGGGCGTCTGTTCATCCGGATTGGGTCCGGGTATCGACTGCTCGTTCTCGGCATTGCGCTCGGCCTCCTCCTCGGTCGGGGCCTGCGCGCCCCCGGCCCCGGTCTGTCCCGCGCCCTGTGTGCCCTGCGCCAGCGCGGCAACGGGCATGGTGAGCGCGGTGGTCAGCGCGAATGCGGCAAGCAGCCGCCGGGAAATCCTGGACGTTCTATCAAGCATTGTACGATCCCGCGTAAGGATGACCGGCCCGCCCGTCGCGGGCCGCGACTATGGGAAAGGGGGCGCGGGGAAAACGCGCCCCCTCAACCAGCTCCGGATCAGTAGACTGGCAGGGTCAGGCAGTTGCCGGTGTTGTTACCGAACGTGATCGCGGCCGAATCGCAGGTCCAGCCCTGGGTCCAGTCGTTCGATGCGGAAACCGCACCGATGAAGCTGGCCGATTCGAAGAAGCTGCTGAGCGAGGTGACATCGAAGATCGGCATGTAGCCATCCTCGTTCGCTCCGTTCAGATAGCCGTTCTGGATCGTGTTGTCGTAATCGAGCGTGTTTCCGGTCCCGGAAGTTAAGATGGCCTCCACATCGGCGACCGTCACACCGTCGCTGCCGGCTCGGAAATTGGTCTGGCAATCGAGCGCAACCGAATTAAAGCGCGGCGGGCCGACGTCGTCGAGGCCGGCATTGGCGGCCCGGATCGTCTCCTGATCGTCGATCCGGATGCATGGCGTACCGGACGACGACTGATCGATGACCACACCATTGTACAGACCGTAGTCGGTTCCGCCCCGCAGACGGATCACCTGGTCGCCCGATCGGCGCTGGATGAAGGTGAAGTTCGCTACCTGGGTGTTCTGACGCGGGGTCTGATCCTCCAACCCGTTGCTCGAATCCGCCTCGATCATCGTGTCGCCGACGCCGCTGCGCTGCGCGGCAAGGACGTACTGGAAGTTCGCCTTCACCCCGGTGTCGGTGTCGAGCGAATCGTCCTCCGCACCGGCGACGATGAGGTGGGAGAGATTGACGCGGCCGCCGAAGAACTCCGCGCCGTCGTCGGAACTGTTGACCGACTGGATGTAACTGAGGTCGGTCCCCGAGCCGACGCCACCGGTCGTCAGCGACTGCAGCTCGTTATCGCCCGAAAGCACGAAGCCGGAGAAGCGTATCTGCACGTAGCTCATCGAACCCGAGCTGTCGTCGGGAGTGGCTCCGCCGAAGAAGTTCGGATCCGCCGCACCTTCGACCTGACGTTCGCAGTTGACGGTACCCGGCGTCGCGCCCGGCTGGAAGCAGTCCGTCACCGGCGCGCGGCCCGACAGGACTACACCGCCCCACTGACCGGAAGAATTGTCGTTGTTGAGACCCAGGATGTTGTCACGGCTGGTAAAGATGATCGGGCGATCTTCGGTGCCGTTGGCGTCGATCGAGTTGCCGCGCGTCACGTTGAGGAAAGACGAGCCGCTGGCATAGATGATGACTCCGGGCTCGATAGTTAGTTCGACATCGGTATCGTCGAAGCCATCGCTGTTGTCGGGAGCGGGACCGCCGTCGGTGCCCACGCTGACCTGGCCCGGCAGGCGATAGAGCAGTCCGGGAACGTAGGAGAGCGTGGACGAGCTGTTGAACCGGATCGGCGTGGCGCAGACGCGGTATTCGCCGGTGGGGCCGGAAATCGTTCCCTCGTCGGTCAATCCTTGCGCGTCGGCGATGGTCGGGCAACCGGCAGCGGCCGTCACGCCGCCACTCGTCGGAGTCGGCGTGGGTGTCGGGCTCGGCGTCGGGCTGGGATTGTTGATGATGATGTCGCCACCAGTGCCCGGCGAAGCGATCTCGTCGGGACCGCAGGCGCTCAACGCCAGCAAGGAGCACCCGAGAATAAGGTTACGAGAAATGTTGGTCACGGCTGACGGTCCCCTCAAAAACCGGTGAATGAATCGCGAATTGCGTGTCGCGACTCGCCAGCTAGGACCGTGGGGTGACAGTTTTCGGTCAGTGTGACAGCGCGGTGTCGCTTTCCACAGGGTTTGCGGCGAGACGAGCCATTGTATCAGTTTTGTGACATTGTGACGCTTTTGTTGCGCCTCGCCCGGTACCGGTGCACACTTCATCGAACGCATTGGGAGAAAAGCGATGAAGACGTCCCTGCTTCTGGGTGTGGCAGCCCTGCTTGGCAGCGCCGCCCCCGTCCTTGCCGCGCAGGCTGACCAGCACGAAGTGGCCTACGATCAGATCGCGGCCGGAGAAGCCCAGCAGGCGATCGCGCGCCTGGAAGCCGCGAGAGAGCGCATGCCGGATGACCCGGCGCTGCTGATCAATCTCGGCGCCGCCTACGCCGCGACGGGCAATTTCGAAAAGGCCGGTGAATGCTATCGCGCCGCAATCGCCAGCGACGACCGCTACGAGCTCGAACTCGCCAACGGCGAATGGATGGATCCGCGTAGCGCGGCACGGCTCGCCCTGCGTGAACTCGAACGTGACATGGTGGCCATGCGCTAGGCCGGTGCCCCTCCAACGCTGAAGTCCTCTCGAACGATCCATCGCACGCGTCGTCCGTTCCAGCGGGAATGGACGACGTTACTGCGCGTTGCGAGTACCTGATCTCGGGACTGTCACGCCTGTGTCATTTCATGTAAGCAAGGCCCGGGCATTGGAGGGTTGCACAGATGATTCTGCGTGGTTTCACGTCTGCCGCCGCATTCGTGCTGGCAGTGCTCGGCGCTGGCAGCGCCCGGGCGGACGTGCTGGAAGTAGGTGACGATGGTGAGGCGCGCTGGATCGCCGGCGCGTCCGTCGCTGCACCGAGCTTCGCCATGACGAATGCACAGGCCGCCGCGCTGGAGGAAGTCCCGGTCGATGCGACGGCTCTCGTGCCCGAATCCGCCGTCGCCGATACCGCCTACCAGGCCCGCATCGTCCCAAGGGCCTATGCTGCCAAGGTAGCCGAACTGGCCGCCCGGTTCGACCTTTCCCCCGCCCTCATCGAGGCTTTGGTGTGGCAGGAAAGCCGCTGGCGCGCCGACGCCGTTTCCCCGGTCGGGGCCGTGGGCCTGGCGCAGCTGATGCCCGGTACCGCGCGCGAGCTCGGCGTCAATCCGCGCGATCCGTTCGCCAATCTCGAGGGCGGAGCGCGGTACCTGCGCGAACAGCTCGATCGCTTCGACGGCGATATCGAGCGTGCGCTGGCCGCCTACAACGCCGGACCCGGGCGGGTGATCCGTTCAGGCGGGGTTCCGGCGATCACTGAAACACGCGGATACGTCGCGGCCGTCATGGGCCGCCTGTCCGACCACTCGCGGAGTTCCGACCGATAATGCAAGTTCTTGCCCGTCTCGCCGCAGCTGCGACGCTGCTTTCAGCCGTGGCCTTCCCGTCCGGAGCGCTTGCGCAGGATCCCGCCGGTTCCGGCCCGATCAATGCCGCTCTGGGCTGGATGCAGGGTACGCTTCTGGGGACGGTCGCCACCACCGTGGCGGTGATGGCAGTGGCCGCCGTTGGCTTCATGATGCTGACGGGACGGATGAACTGGCGCTTTGGCGCGACCGTGATCCTTGGGGTCTTCATCATCTTCGGAGCCGGCTCGATCGTGGCGGGCATCCAGGGCGCGGCGGTGGGCTGAGGAAATACGCTCTTGCAACTTGTCCGCCACCCCGTCCACCGCGCGCTCACCCGACCGCAGATGTTCGCCGGGGTGACGCTGAATTTCTTCGTCATCAATGCACTGGTGACGGTGGAGGCGTTTCTCATCACGAAAAGCTGGTGGATCGTTCCAGTGCCATTCGTGATGCATGTCATCGGTTATTTCGCCTGCCTGCGCGAACCGCGCATCTTCGACCTGTGGCTGACGAAGGTCAGCAAGTGCCCGCGGGTAAAGAACTACAAGCGCTGGGGCTGCAACAGCTACGCCGCGTGACGCGCGTGGCCTACACGAATTTCCGCCGCGCCAATCGCAGCGGCGAGGGAGCAACGCGATGAAGACCAAGTGGCTCGGAGCCGCCGGATGGAGCGCCAGGGAAGCGGTCGCCGGCGATCGCCTGCCCTACGCGCAGCTCGTCGATGCGAACATGCTGATGCTGCGCGATGGCTCGCTGATGGGTGCGTTGCAGGTACCCGGACTGCTGTTCGAGACCGAGGACACCGACGCGCTCAACGCGCACGCCGCCACGCGCGAGGTCATGCTTCGCTCCAACCTCGATGCGCGTTTCGTCATGTATCATCACGTGATCCGCCGGCGGGTGGCGGTAACGCTCGATGCGCGTTTCGACGATCCGTTGTCGGCCCATATCGATGCTCGCTGGCGCGAGAAGCTGTCGTCGGGATCGCTGTTCGTGAACGACCAGTTCGTGACATTGGTGCGCCGGCCGGCACGCGGCAAGGCCGGGCTGGCCGAACGCGCGGGCAAGATGCTCAAACGGCGCGGCAGGGATGCTGGCGATATCGACCCGAAAGACGCTCGCAGCCTGCGGGCGGCGTTGCAGGCGCTGGCCGCCACCCTGGGCGATTACGGGGCGCAGCCGCTCGGCGATTACGTCGGACCTTCGGGCAACACCAACAACGAGCTGCTGGAACTGCTTTCCGCGCTCTACAACGGGGAAATGCGCCCGGTGCGCCGACCCGACTTCGATACCGATATCGGGAACATGCTGCCCTACCGCCGCGCCAGTTTCGGCATCGACGCGATGGAACTTCGCGGTAGTGGCGGAGCCGATTTCGCTTCGATGCTGTCGCTGAAGGACTATCCGGAGGCGACCAGCCCCGGCCTGCTCGACGCGATGCTGCGCCTGCCCTACGAGATGGTGGTTTCCGAAAGCTACGCGCCACAGGAACGGCAGACCGCCCGCGAGAAGATCGACCTCGCCATCCGCCGCCTCAAGACCGCGGACGAAGAGGCGATGGCCGAACGGGGCGAGATGATGGCCGCGCGCGACGAGCTCGGTGCGGGCAGCGTGGGCTTCGGCGATCACCACATGACGGTGCTGGTGCGCGAGAGCAATCTGGACCGACTGGACGACGCCACCGCCGCCGTAGCCGCGACGCTGTCCGACACCGGCGCCATCGCGGTGCGAGAGGACACCAATCTCGAGCCTGCCTTCTGGGGTCAGTTCCCGGGAAACGAGCAGTATGTCGTGCGCCGGGCGATGATCTCCACCGCCAACATGGCGAGTTTCGGCAGCCTGCACGGGTTCGCGCTCGGCCAGGCGGAGGGCAATCACTGGGGCGAGGCGGTCACCTTGCTGCAGACGACTAGCGCGACGCCGTTCTTTTTCAACTTCCATCACGGTGATCTGGGCAATTTCTCGGTCATCGGACCGTCTGGTTCGGGCAAGACCGTGGTGATGAATTTCCTCGCCGCCCAGGCGCAGAAATTCTCGCCCCGCACCATCCTGTTCGACAAGGATCGCGGCGCGGAACTGTTCATCCGCGGGATCGGCGGCAATTACGACCGCATCCGTTCCGGCGAGCCGAGCGGCTTCAACCCGCTGGCCCTGCCCGACACGCCCGCAAACAGGGGCTTCCTGCGCGACTGGCTGGGCGTTCTGCTGCATGCCGAGGGACCGGAGGAAAGCGCGACGATCGCCACCGCGGTCGATGCCGCCTATGCCAACGATTCCTCGCTGCGGCGCCTGCGGCACTTTCGCGAACTCGTCTCCGGGGCCCGCCGACCGCAACCGGGCGACCTCGCCGATCGCCTGTCCGGCTGGATCGAAGACGGCGAGCATGGCTGGCTCTTCGATAATGCGGAGGACCGGCTCGACCTCACCACCCGCGTGATGGGCTTCGACATGACCGCGCTGCTGGAAAACCCCAAGCTGCGCACACCGACCATGATGTATCTGTTCCACCGCATAGAGGAACGGCTGGACGGGGATCCGACGATGATCCTGATCGACGAGGGCTGGAAGGCGCTGGATGACGAAGTCTTCGCCGCCCGCATTCGCGATTGGCTGAAAACCCTGCGGAAGAGAAATGCGCTCGTCGGCTTCGCGACTCAGAGCGCGCGCGACGCGCTCGATTCGCGGATCGCTACCGCGCTGGTCGAACAGACCGCCACGATGGTGTTCATGCCCAACGCCCGCGCCCGGGCGGAAGACTATTGCGAGGGCTTCGGCCTGACCGAACACGAACTGGCTCTTATCAGGTCGCTCCCCGCCCATTCCCGATGCTTCCTCGTCCGCCAACCCGACGCGAGTGTCGTCGTCCGGCTCGATCTGTCCGGCGCTCCCGAAGTCCTTACCATGCTGTCGGGCCGCGAAAGCAGCGTCCGCCGGCTCGATCTGCTGCGGGAGGCGGTGGGCGACAACCCCGCCGAATGGTATCCCGCGCTGACCAGCAGGGCGTGGCCGGGTGCGACCAACGACGATGAAATACCGGGTGTGTTCCCGGATAGCGAGGCGGCGGAATGACCAATGCAGCGGCAACCTGCCAGCGCGCGATGGAAGGCGTGGGCTCGGGCATCGGCTCGTCCCTGCGCGGGGTTGACTGCGCCGCGTCCGAAATGGCGCAAGCCGCCTTCAACCGCCTGTTCAGCGCAGACGGCACATTCGGCCCCGCCTTGACCATCCTGCTGACATTGTGGATCGCTTTTCTGGGTTTCGGCCTCATCACCGGCCGTACCCGGCTGGGTCTGTCCACGCTCACGCCGCGCATGGTGACGCTGGTGCTGGTCCTGACCTTCGCCACGAGCTGGGTCGCCTTCCAGAGCGTGTTCTGGAACCTTGCCGTCGGCGCTCCGGACGAAATCGCCACTGTCCTTATGGGCACCGATGGCAGCGCCACCACGATCTTCGCGGACAAGCTCGACGTGGTGATGCTTTCGCTGATGCAGGCGTCGGGCGATGGGGCGATGGACGCCAATACCTCGTTCTTCTCTCCGCCGGGATTACTCTGGTCGGGCGGCACCATGCTGCTGCTGGGGACGGTAGGCGTGCTGGCGACCTGCAAGATCGCGCTTGCCATCCTCATGGGCCTGGGTCCGATCTTCATCGTCCTGGCTCTGTTCACCGCCACCCGCGGGCTGTTCACGGGCTGGTTAAAGGGCGTGGTGATGATGGCGCTCGCGCCGCTTTTCGCCGTGCTCGGCGGATCGCTGATGCTGGAACTAGCGGTCCCGGTCCTGTCCGGAATCAGCACGGTTGGCGGCAAGATCGACGTGCGGGCGGCCATGGCCTTCTTCATGATCGGAGCGGTTCATCTGGCGCTGATGTTCATGGTCCTCAAGGTAGCCGCTACCATGGTGAAGGGCTGGAGCGTGTTCGGCCTGGCTGCCAATGACAGGGCGGACGAACGCGGCGGTCCCGACTTCGCTGCGTCGCAGACCAGCGCGTTCGCGCGCGGTGCTTCTGACCCTCGCGGGCTCCCATTGCCTGCGTCGGAGCGGGCAGCGGGCGCCGCGTCCATCGCACGCCGCGACATCCGCGTGCCTGCCGCAACACCGGTTGCTGCCAACGACAGCGGGCCGGGTCATTCGACAAGTCGCGAAACGCGCCTTGTCAGCGCAGGGTCATCTCGAAACGGCGATAGCGATGCGAAAGCCGCCGTCAGCCGGGTGCGGGGGGTGGGCAGCCGCTTCAAGTCCGCGCCAGTCCGATCAACGGAGAAATTCTGATGCATCGCCAGTCCCTGTTCACCGCCTGCGCCGCCGTCGCGATGATCGCGGGCCCGCTGGCCGCACCTGCCGCCGCGGACGATCCGCGCATGGTCGAACGTCTCTACGACCCGGGTCAGGTGGTGCGGGTGGAGGGCAAGGTGAACGTGCAATCGACCATTCGCTTCGGCGAGGGCGAGGCGATCGAAAACGTCGCCATCGGCGATTCGACCGCCTGGCAAGTGACCCCCAACCGCCGCGCCAATCTGTTGTTCGTCAAGCCGCTGGAACCGCGCGCCAGCACGAACATGACCGTCGTCACAAACCGCCGCACCTATCTGTTCGATCTGGTGGCGACGCCGAACATGCGCAACCCGCTCTACATGCTGACCTTCACCTACCCGGTCGAGCTGCAGCCTGTTGAGGAACCCCGGATGGCCGAAGCGCGAAACCCCGGGGTGCTACCCAATGCGGTAGAGGTCGCCGCGGCGAACGACGACTACGCCGTGGTCGATCCTGCCAGCCTTAACTTCGACTGGTCCAGCGAGGGCGACGCTTCGCTCCTGCCCGAGGAAGTCTATGACGATGGCAACGCGACCTTCCTCGCCTGGCCGGTAGGCACGCCCATGCCTGCCATACTGGTGAAAGATCACGAGGGTACCGAGGGGCCTGTCAACTTCGCGGTGCGCGGGGACACGATCGTCCTCGACCTGGTGCCGCGGGAAATCATCCTGCGCAGCGGCGACAACGCCGCGACGCTCGTCAACAACGGCACACCCAGCGCCACCACCGCCGACGGCACGGCCCGCGGCGCCTGACAACGGCAAACGGAGCACAGCTTCATGAAACTCGCAATGCGCCTTCCTGAGACGACGCGACAGGCCGCGGCGAACGATGCCGACCCGCGCGATAGCGAATCGACCGAGATCATAGATCTGGCCAGCCGCACGTCCTATCCGGCGGTCGCCAATCGCAAGGGCAGGTCCGACGCGCTTGGTCTTGCCGCCGGCGTTGGCTTCGTCGCCCTGCTCGGTGCGGCTACCTTGTGGGGACTGAACGCGAGCCGGATGAAGGAAGAGACCGCCCCGGGCGACGGCGCTGTGCAGACCGCGTCCGTCGACCATTCCGCGCAGACCCAGGCCGGGTACGCTCCGACGCTTATTGACGATCTTCCGGGTGCAGACGAGGGCACCGCGGGGGGATACGGTCCCGTTGCCGACCCGGCGCCCAGCCCCGTGCTGGCGCGCGAACCCGGCGGTCAGCCCGGCTACAACCCGACCGCCAATCCCTATTCCTCGCCCACGCTGGTCTTCGACGGCGGGACCGCGCCGACCAGCGCGGCAAACGCTGCTGCAGCAGCCGAGCAAGCGATGGCCACGACGCCCGAAGGCAGCGTCGTTCCGGGCGGCGGCGCAGCAGGCGAGTTCGCGGCTCGCGTCGGCGGTGTCGGGGGCGGTCCCGCGATCGCACGACGCGACGTCAATCCCGCGACCACGGTGACGCAGGGAACGATGATCCCCGCCATTCTCGAAACCGCGATCAACACCGACGTGCCCGGGTTCGTCCGGGCGGTGGTCAGTCAGGATGTGCGCAGCTTCGACGGCAGCCGGGTTCTTATCCCGCGCTCCAGCCGTCTGGTCGGTCAGTACCAGTCCGGATTGCAGGCCGGTCAGCGCCGGGCCTACGTCATTTGGACGCGGGTCATCCGCCCGGACGGGGTTACAGTCAGCCTGCAGAGCCCCGCCACCAGTTTCGATGGCACCGCCGGGTTGCGGGGCGACGTCGACAGCCATTTCTTCTCGCGCTTTGGTTCGGCCATGCTGCTTTCGGTCATCGGCGGCCTGTCAAACCTTGCCACCGGCGGCGCGTCGGTGGTGCTGGGTGGCGGGCAGAGTGCCGCGAACACCGCGCTTCAGCAGGACGGTCAGCGTTCGCCGACAGTCCGCGTGCGGATGGGTGAACCGATCCGCGTCTATACCGCCCGCGACCTCGACTTCGGGCAGGCGCCGCGCGCCCGCTGACCGGTCGATGAGCGCCGGGGTCCATGAGCTGACGGAGGCGACGGTCGCCGAAGACTTGCCGCAGGTACCCAGCGGTTCGGTCTATCTCGACGCCTATCTCGCGCCGTTCCGCGAATGGCTCGACCGCGATACCGTTACCGAAATTCTGGTCAATCGGCCGGGCGAAATGTGGGTGGAGGACGCTGCCAGCCCCGGCATGACGCGAGTGGAATTGCCGGCGGTGGACGACAAGCTGGTCCAGCGTCTCGCAGAGCAGGTTGCCCGCATCAGCCATCAGGGTATCAATCGCGAACATCCGCTTCTCGGCGCGACCCTGCCCGACGGCGCGCGCATCCAGTTCTGCGGGCCGCCCGCCACGCGGCGACACTGGGCGATGGCGATACGCCGTCACCGCCGGCTCGACCTTCCCCTGGATGCCTACGATTCCGGTCCGCTGAAACCAAGGGACGAGGCGGAGATGCCCGATCCGGTGCAGCAACCCGTTCCCTTTCTCCGCGCCGCCATCGCAGCCCGCAAGACCATTCTCATTTCAGGCGGCACCAGTACCGGGAAAACGACCTTCCTCAACGCAATGCTCGGTGAAATTCCTCGCGACGAACGTGTCGTGCTGGTCGAGGATACGCCCGAACTGCGGCTGCCGGGTGCCAATGGAGTCGGCCTGGTGGCGGTCAAGGGAGAGCTGGGAGAGGCCAAGGTCGGTCCGAACGAATTGCTGCAATCGGCCTTGCGCCTCAGGCCCGATCGTATCGTTCTGGGGGAATTGCGCGGAGCGGAAAGCGTCAGCTTCCTGCGCGCCATCAATACCGGCCACCCGGGAAGTTTCTCCACGATCCACGCCAATTCGCTACGCGGGGCGCTGGAGCAGCTCTCGCTGATGGTCATGCAGACCGGAATCGGTCTGACCCGGAGCGACACCATCGCCTATGCCGCCAACGTCATAGACGTGATCGTACAGCTCGAACGCAACGATGGCAGGCGTGGGATAGCGGCGATCGCGCGCTCGGCAGACATCGCCGAGGCTTGACCCGCGCGCCACATGGTTGTCATCTGACGGGACCAAACGGTGACCAGACCCGTTGTCAGACGTCACCAGTCGAGCGTTCCGATGAGCACCGTTCCCGTTCCCGCACCTGTTCCCACCAGCACCGATCCCGACGCGCTCACGCTGCAACAGCGATACTTCAACCGCGAATTAAGCTGGCTCGCCTTCAACGACCGCGTATTGGAGGAGGCGACGCGACTCGATTACCCGCCGCTCGAGCGGCTGCGCTTCCTGTCCATTTCGGGCAGCAATCTCGACGAGTTCATGATGATCCGCGTCGCCGGACTTGCGGGGCAGGTTCGTACCGGCGTTGCGGAAACGTCGATCGATGGGCGTACCCCGCGCCAGCAGCTCGCTGCCATCAACCAGCGCTTGCGCGAGCTTGAGGCCAAGCAGCAAAGGGCCCTGCTCGACCTGTGCCCGCTGCTGGAAGAAGCCGGCATCCACATAAGGGGCGAGGACCGGATCGACGACGGGGCGGAGGAATGGCTGCGCCAGTACTTCATCGATTCGATCATGCCGGTCATAACTCCGCAGGCGATCGATCCCGGCCATCCCTTTCCCTTCGTTGCGAACATGGGAATCGGCGCGCTTTTCAACCTGACGCGAGAGAGCGATGGCAGCGCGCTCGTTGAAATGGTGCTGATACCATCCGCCCTGCCGCGCTTCATCAGAATTCCGGGCGAAGATGCGACCTATGTCGCGATCGAGCGGCTGGTCTGTCGTTATGCCGAACTGCTCTTCCCTGGATTCCGCGTGAACGGCGACGGTGTGTTCCGCGTACTGCGCGATAGCGACATCGAGGTGGAAGAGGAGGCAGAGGATCTGGTGCGCTTCTTCCGTAGCGCGATCCAGCGCCGCCGCCGCGGCCAGGTCATCGCGCTGGAGATCGACGAGAGTTTCGATCCCGAAGCCGAGGAATTGCTGCGCGACAAGCTGGGGCTCGAACAGGCGTTCGTGACCAAAACCGAGGGGATGCTGGGTATCGCGGGCCTGGATTGCGTGGTCGCCGAAGATCGCCCCGACCTCAAGTTCACGTCCTACTCGCCGCGCTTTCCCGAACGCATCATGGAACACGATGGCGACGCATTTGCCGCCATCGGGGAAAAGGACATCGTCATCCACCACCCGTACGAAAGTTTCGAGGTGGTGGTCGATTTCCTCCGTCAGGCCGCCCGCGATCCCAAGGTCATTTCCATCAAGCAGACGCTCTATCGCGCGGGTCAGCAATCGCCTGTGATCAGCGCCCTGTGCGCCGCGGCGGAAGCGGGGAAGTCGGTGACGGCAGTCGTCGAACTGAAGGCTCGTTTCGACGAGGAGCAGAACCTTAAATGGGCGGGAGAGCTGGAACGCTCCGGCGTGCAGGTCATCTACGGTTTCGTCGACTGGAAGACCCATGCCAAGGTCTCCATGATCGTGCGCGAGGAAGAAGGCGGGTATCGCACCTACTGCCATTTCGGCACCGGCAACTACCATCCGCTTACCGCGAAAATCTATACCGACCTGTCCTACTTCACCGCCGATCCGGCGGTGGGACGCGACGCGGCCAAGCTGTTCAATTTCGTTACCGGCTACGTCCGCCCGCAAAAGCTCGAACAGCTCGCGATCAGTCCGGTGAACATGCTGGAAGTCCTCCAGGCCGACATCGAGCGCGAAATCGGCTTCGCCCGCGAAGGCAGGCCCGCCGCGATCTGGGCAAAGATGAACTCGCTCACCGAACAGGGCATGATCGATCTGCTGTACGATGCCAGCCAGGCGGGGGTGCAGATCACGCTTGTCGTGCGCGGCATCTGCTGCCTTCGTCCCGGCGTTCCCGGCCTGTCGGAGAACATCCGCGTGAAGTCGATCATCGGCCGTTTTCTCGAGCATAGCCGGATCTATGCGTTCGGCGGGGGGGAAGAACTGCCCGGCGACAAGGCCCGTGTCTACATCTCGAGTGCCGACCTGATGGATCGCAACTTGCACCGGCGCGTCGAATACCTTCTCCCGATAGAGAATGCGACCGTTCACGATCAGGTGCTGGAGCAGGTGTTGCTCGCCAATCTTCTCGATACCGGGCAGAGCTGGCTGCTGGACGGGGAAACGGGGGAATACGAGCGCATGACGCATGACGCCGAAGGCTTCAACTGCCACGATTACTTCATGACCAACCCGTCACTCTCCGGGCGCGGCGATGCGTTGAAGGACAGCCGCGTGCCGGATCTGTCGCTACGCAAGGGAGCGATATGATCGCTTCGGCAAAGCGAGACCTTCGCCTGAAGCATGACGGACCGCAGCGGGCGGTCATCGATATCGGCTCCAATACCGTGCGCCTGGTGGTCTATTCCGGTCCGCCCCGGGCACCTGCGGTTTGGCTTAACGAAAAGGTCACCGCCCGCCTGGGGCGCGATCTCGCGACGACCGGACGAATACCGGAGGACGCGCGAGAGTTGGCGCTGGCCGGTCTTGCGCGCTTTGCTCTCATCTGCCGCGATATCGGCGTCGCCGATGTCCAGACCGTGGCCACCGCTGCTACGCGGGACGCCTGCAACGGTCCTGCCTTCGTCGAGTCGGTCGAGAAGCTGGGTCTCGATGTGCGAGTCCTTACCGGAGAGGAGGAGGCGGAAGCCAGCGCTTACGGTGTAATCGGCGGTTTCCCAGGCGCGCGCGGCGTTGTCGCTGACCTTGGCGGCGGCAGTCTGGAGCTTGTCGCCATCGAGAACGGTAAAACCTCACACGGCGTCAGCCTGCCGCTCGGCACGCTACGCCTGCCAGCACTCAGGGAACGCGGTCCAACCGAATTCCGCAAGGCGGTGAAGAAAGACCTGACCCGCGCCGACTGGGCGCGACATCACGACGGTCCCCTCTACATGGTCGGCGGCACGTGGCGCGCCCTGGCAACCTTCGCCATGCACAAGTCTGCCTATCCCCTTACCGATCCGCAGGCGTTCACGCTGCGTGTGGACGAGGCCGAAAAAATCGCCCGCAAACTCGAGAAGGCGGACCCGAACAAGCTCGAGGACATACCAGGCATCTCGTCCTCGCGCGCTGCCGGCCTGCCGGATGCCGCGGCCATGCTCCGCCCGCTGTTGAAGGCGCTTAGACCCGATGGGCTAGTCTTCTCTTCCTGGGGGCTGCGCGAGGGTCTGTTATACCGCTCTCTCGATCCGCTGGTAGCGCAACGCGACCCCCTGTTGGCCGCGATTGCTCATTTCACCGAACCGCGCGGGGCAAGCATGTCGCATGCTACCCAGATTGCCGCCTGGACGAGCGAGGCTGCTCGCGGTGGGGAGCGCACGCATGAAGGCGAGGAGCGGCTTCGACTGGCGGCGATGATGCTGGCAATGGCCCAGATGCGGCTCGAGCCGAACATGCGGCTGGCGCACAGTTTCGACTGGGCCATGGAAAAGCGCTGGCTGGGCCTTTCTCACCGTGGTCGGGCCCTGATCGGCGCGGCCCTGCGCGGGGCGTGCGGCAACCCCGAGCCGACCGATGCGCTGAACCTGCTGGCCAGCGGCAAGTCCCTGCGCGAAGCCGCCGGCTGGGGACTCGCGTTCCGTTTGTGCCGCAGGCTTGGCGCGGGGTCGCGCGCCTCCTTGCTGACCAGCAGGCTCAATCGAAGTGATGATGCGCTGACGTTGTGGATCGAGCCAGAGCGGATGGAACTCGTCTCGGACATTGTGAAAAGCGAACTGGCGACCCTTGCGGAGTGGCTCGACCTCGACTGGCGGATCGAGGAAGGCGTGCCAGCGCATGGAGCGGAAGGTCAGAACCCGTAGCGCAACCCTGCCCATACGGTACGAGGCGTGCCGAGATCGGTCTGGTCGCCACGGTTCAGCGTGATGATCTTCTCGTCGGTCAGATTTTCCACTCGCCCGACCAGAATCAGCGCCCTCGTAACCGGAATCTGTCCGAACAGGTCGAGGGTCGTGGCCGCGGGCAGCAGGTAGGTCTCCAGATCGTCTTCGAACTGCGCGCCGGTGTGGCGAAGCGTCGCGGAAACGGCGGTACGAGGCCCCGGCCTCCAGCCGAGAGTGGCGCTTGCCGCGACGCGAGGCGTCTGCGCGGGTCGCAGTCCGTTGAGGGCGGCGGCGAGGCCAGTGCCCTCGACCTCCGCGTCAGTCAGGGCCAGTGAAGCCGAGGCATCGAAATGATGCCGGGCGTAGCGACCACCAATTTCAATACCGCGCGCGTGGATAGCATCGAGATTGCGGCGCTGATTGGTGTCCTCGCCGATCGTGACGTTGGCGATGGCGTCTTTCACCCGGTTATCGAACGCGGTCAGCATCAGCGACGCGCCGGGGGCAGGGCGCCAGTCGATCCCTGCTTCGTATCCCTCCAGGCGTTCCGGCTTCAGTCGTGCATTGGCCAGGTAAGTGACCGGAAAAATCTGGTAGGGACGATAAAGCTCGTTAAGCGTCGGCTGGCGCAGACCGGTATAGACTGCGCCGCGCAGGGACACGGTGCGAGATGCCGCGTAAACCGCACCGCCGCGCCAGGAAAACAGCCAGTCGGTGCGATCGGGATAGAGCGTGCGTCCGTCAGCGATCGTCTCGAAATATCCGTCCCGGATGATCGAACGGTCGAGACGAATCCCGCCGGTCAGCTTGATATCGCCGCTTACCCAGTCGTCTTCCACGAACAGGCCGGCGTCTTCGTTCACCCCGCCCGCCTGCCTCAGACCCGAAAAGGCGTTCACCTCTTCCAGATTGCCGCTCGCCCGGCGATAATCGAGGCCCATTCGCAACGTATGGGCGTCGGCTATGGGGGGCCGCAGTTCCAGCTTCCCCCCGAGTCCGGTCGACGGCGTATCACGCTGATTCAGAACCGGCTCGAAACTCGAAGACGAGATCACGACGTTGGTGAAGTTGCGCCACTGGGCATAGACGATCGCATCGGCTTGCCAGGAACCACGAGCAATCAGGCGTGCGGAGATATCCTGCCCGTCATTCGTGCTGTCCGCCCCTTCGAACCGCAAGGTACGGGAATCCCTGAACGACAGGCCGCGCAACTGCGCTTCCAACCCGCTTCCCAGCGGCTGGACCAGCCGGGCGCTGACGGACCAGCTATCGAACCGCGCACGCACCGTTGCGGGAACGCGTTCGCCGACTGGCGTGGTGTAAAAGCCCCGGCCGCGATCCCATCTGCCCGACAAGACGGCGTATCCGTCGGCCAGGCTTTGTGCCAGCGTAGCGGAAGCCTGCGTTTCCGCGCGATCGTTAACCAGCGACTGCGCGCTCAGTGGCCCGAGCGTCGCGGCATCGGCGCTATCGAGTTCCACGGTGCCCGCCAGCGCGCCCGCGCCGAACGGACCGGAGCCGCTGCCACGCGTTACGCGCACACTCGCCAGTCGTTCGGGTGCGACCGCATTGAAGGGAACGTAGCCGAAGAATGGATCGGTAAGCGGCACCCCATCGAGGAGGACGAGCGTGCGCGTCGTCGCGTTGCCTCCGAGCGCGCGCAGCGTCAGTCCCTGTGCCGTCGGATTCGAAGCGCGGCTGTCAGAGCGGCGGAAGGTCTGTATTCCCGCCACGTCCGCCAGTACATCCTCGAGCCGTCCGGAGGCGGTGGTGACAATCCGTTCTCGTGGAAGGGTCACGGTCGCGTATGCCGGCGTCGCCGGCGTTTCCTCCAGGCCATCGCCGAGCACAACGATCACGGGCGTCTGGTCATCATCCTGCGCGGCGGCGGGAACGGACAGACAAATGGCGAGTGTATAGAAGACCTGGCGCATGGCGGAGCTCGCCCTAACGCCGCGCGAGCTTGGCGTCACGCGCGCATCATCACCCAGCCTGCTACCTCGTCGCTGCGATCAACCGGTTCGCTGATCTGCACTTCCGGTGGCACGCCGATCTGGAAACCGGTCGCCCATAACCCGAAAGCTTCAGGCCAGTACCCCCCGGCGCCTACGATCGCCCGGTTGAAGGCGTTCCATTCTGCCTGACAGGTGAAGGCTTCACACGAACCGTTCGAGGATGGCGACAGTTGCGCGGCAAGAGCGTATCCCGCCTCGCCGAGTTGCGCGATCACCGGGTTTGCGAGGCGATACGAAGCAAGGCCGGCGACGATGCGCGGTCGTGCGCGGAGTGTTGGTCGCACGGCCGCTGCGGCATCGCCGGTCAGCGCCAGAGACCGCGCACTTCCCTGTCTGACGGCTTCAGCGAACCGTACTCCGGCGGTTTGACCGGGATCGTGAAACAGTCCGGGCGCGACCTGGACCGTCGGCTTCCCGCGGCCGAGTTCCCACCAACCCGCCCCCGCAGCCACGGGCAAAGCGGCAACGGCAATCAAGACCGAGCGACGGGGAAATTCGGGAGACGTCCCGGAAAGAGCGAACGTTTTGGCCATGATTGAATGGACGAGCGCCCTTCCCGACTACTCAGGCACCATCCGCGCTTGCCAGCACAAGCCTGCAACCCCCGTCGGTGAGGGAAATATCGCTTGTCGCGCAAGCCTGACGGGCGAACGCGTCCATGAGGCGCGTCCCCACGCCGCCTCCGTCCTTGCCGCGAAGTGCGTCGGGTGCCCCCGCAATGCCTACTCCGTCGTCAGAGATTTCCAGCGTCCAATCATCGGCCCTGCCGCGGAACGCCACCTCCACGCGCCCCTTGCGATCGTCGGGGAAGGCATATTTGGCACAATTGGTGAGCGCCTCGTTCGTGAAAAGGCCGATCGCGACGGCAATTTCGCGCGGCATATATATATTGGCCGCCTCGACATTTACCGTGATCCCATCATGGAAAGCCCCGGCGCCGACACGGTCAACCACATCCTCGAGGTAGTCGCGCATGGCGACACGCGCACCCTCGCCCTGTGTCTGGGCCAGATTGGCGTAGGCTCCGGCGAAGGAATGAATGCGCGCTATGGCAGTGTCGAGCGCGTTCTCTACTTCCTGCGACCCGGCCCGCCGCTTCTGCATTTCCAGAAGACTGGCCGCGAGCGCGAAATTGTTCTTCGTACGGTGCTCGAGTTCCTGCATCAGAACGATGCGCCGTTCGATTTCTTCATCCCGTTCGGCCATCGCGGTTCGCACCGCGCGGCGGAAGCCTTCGGCAAAGACAACGACCACCAGAGCGGACGCGGCATTGATTGCCACGCGCGATGGATCGGTAGCGACTTCGAACTGGAAAGACTGCGGAGCAGGCAGAACGAAGTACCATGCGTAGAGGAACGCTATGGTGAACGCGGTCAGGCCTCCGCGCCAGTGCCCGTATAGCGTCGCGATGAGCACGGCCGGGTAGACCAGCGCGAACGGCCCGGCCAGTGCCGCTACCGTATCGAGCAAGGAACGTAGCGCAATCATGGCCAGTGCGGCGAGCACGCCGAACAGGATTTCGACCAGGTGCCGGCTGCTGCCGCGCGCGAAGCGGCGGCTAACGTCGAAACTGGCAAGCCGCTTCATTGCCACCCGAACCCCTCAAAGCGCCGCGTATGCCGGCCAACTGGGCCGATGTATTGCGATATCCCTCAAAAGCCTATGAAATATTCCGAGTGAGGCTCGCAAGATAGGCATGCCGGGCATGCAATTGAACACTGTCGGCGAAGCCGCGCCCGAATGGCCGGGAAACCACTGGCAAAGGGGTGCCATTCGCCACGTGCGCCCTTATAGGACGCAGCGAAACCGATCGGAGGAGCGGCCATGGCCGACATCATCGATGGTCGCGCTATCGCCGGCCGGCTCGACGAGGAAACCAGGACCAAGGTGGAGGAATTGGTCGCTGCGGGCTGCCAGCGTCCCGGGCTTGCGGTCATTCTGGTGGGAGATGATCCGGCCAGCGAAATCTACGTCCGGCACAAGATCCGCGCATGCGAAAGGGTTGGTATCCGTTCGAGCAAATACGCGCTGCCCGCCGATACCGGTCAGGAAGAGCTCCTTGCGCTCATCGAAGCACTGAACGACGACGATACGGTTCACGGCATTCTCTGCCAGGTTCCCCTGCCCGACCAGATCGATACGAGGTTGGTTCTGGGCGCCATCGCTCCCGAAAAGGATGTCGACGGCTTTCATCCGGTCAATGTCGGACGATTGTCGACTGGCACCGGGGGCATCGTGCCGTGTACGCCGCTGGGCGTAATGATGATGCTGGAAACCGTCATCGACCGGTTCGAGGGGCTGGATGCGGTGGTCATCGGCAAGTCCAACATCGTCGGCAAGCCCATCGCCAACCTGCTGCTCGATGCCGAATGTACCGTTACCGTTACGCATATTCATACCGCAGGCCTTCCCGAGATCGTGCGACAGGCCGATATCGTCGTCGCGGCCGCTGGCGCGCCCGAACTCGTGCGCGGCTTCTGGATCAAGGAAGGGGCGGTCATCATCGATGTCGGCATTACCCGCGTTCAGACGCCGGAAGGCAAGACCCGGCTTACGGGCGATGTCGCTTTCGACGAGGTGCAGCATGCGCGCGCCGTCTCGCCGGTGCCGGGCGGCGTCGGACCGATGACGATCGCCTGTCTCCTGTCGAACACGCAACGTGCCGCAAGGGCCATGATGCTGGGCGAGCGAAGCCGTGACCCGGGCATCGACTACGCAGATCTGCCGACGCGCAGCGTCCTGGCAGGCGGAGCCACGGCGGGCGAACGATGAGCGGACCGGTACCTTCGCCCGATGTCGATATCCTGATCGTTGGAGCCGGTATTTCCGGCATAGCGATGGCCGGGCATATCGCCCTGGAATGCCCACAGCGTAGCTACGCCATTCTGGAACGGCGCGCCAATATCGGCGGCACCTGGGATCTGTTCCGATATCCGGGCGTCCGTTCCGATTCCGACATGCATACGTTGGGCTTCGAATTCCAGCCTTGGACGCACGAAGACGCCATTGCCGATGGTCCGGCGATCCTCGAATATCTCGAACGGACGGCGCGCGAGTGCGGTGCGCTCGACCGAATTCGTTTCGACACGCTGGTCGTTTCGGCAAACTGGGACAGCGCCGGGGCGATGTGGCAAGTGGTTTCGCGCACTACCGATGGACAGGAGAGCGTTTGCAACTGTCGCTGGCTCTACCTCGCCTCGGGCTACTACGATTATGACGAACCCTACGACGCCCGCCTGCCCGGGCTGGAAAAGTTCGGCGGAGAGGTCGTGCATCCGCAGTTCTGGCCCCAGGATCTGGACTATGCCGGCAAGGCCGTGGTGGTTGTCGGCTCGGGCGCTACAGCGGTGACGATCGTACCTGCGATGGCGCAGACGGCAGGTAGCGTCACGATGCTCCAGCGCACGCCGACCTGGATGGGAGAAGGACCACGGCGGGACAGGATAGGCGAGCTGTTGCGCCGTTGGCTGCCCGACCGCCTTGCCTATTTCCTCACCCGGCAGAAAAACATCGCGCTCAGATCCTATTTCTTCGACCTGTCGCGCCGCAAACCCGCCAAGGTCGCCGAAATGCTGCGCCGCCGTCTGCGCCATGCGCTGGGACCGAAATACACGGAGGAGCATTTCGAACCTCCCTACAACCCGTGGGAGCAGCGCCTCTGCCTCGTCCCCGATGGCGATCTGTTCGCCGCGCTGAAGGACGAGCGCGCCCGGATCGTGACCGGTCACATCGAAGGTTTCGACAGTGACGCGGTCCGCCTGACTTCGGGGGATCGTTTGGCGGCCGACATCGTCGTCACCGCGACAGGCCTGAAGCTGGTGATGGGTGGCAAGATCGACCTGACCATGGATGGCGAGCCGATCGATTTCACCGAGCACTTCTTCTATCGCGGAGCGATGTTTTCCAATGTCCCGAACCTGGCGATGGTGTTCGGCTACCTCAACGCCAGCTGGACGCTGCGGGCCGACAATGTCGCCCGCTACGTGACCGCCGTGCTCAACCATATGGAAAACACGGGCAGTACCGTAGCCATGCCGGTTCTGGCGAAGGACGCCGAGCCCCAAGTCGCCGAACCGTTCGATTATACATCGGGCTATCTGCAACGCGCACTGTCGCTGATGCCCAAGAACGCGGCGAACCTGCCCTGGAAACTCAATCACGATTATCTCGAGGATCGGCGGGATTTTCGCAACCGACCTGTGGCGGACGGATTGCTGCGCTTCTCCAATCCGGCTGAGCTTGACCTCAAGGATGCCGCCGAATGAACGCTTCCGATAAGATCTGGACGGCAGCACTCGTCGTCATCGGGGACGAGATCCTCTCGGGGCGGACGCATGACAGGAATATCGCCCAGCTGGCCAGCTGGTTGCAGGTTCAGGGTATTCGCCTGGCCGAAGCGCGCGTGGTGTCCGACGACATGGACGCGATTGCAGAGGCGGTGAACACTCTGAGGGTCCGCAACGACTATCTCTTCACCACCGGCGGCATCGGACCGACGCATGACGATATCACCGTCGATGCCGTGGCACGGGCGCTCGGCGTTGGCGTGGTCGTCCATCCGCAGGCGAGAGCGATCCTCGAACGCTATTACGCCGACAAGCCCGGGGGTCTGACCGAGGCACGGCTACGCATGGCGCGCGTGCCTGACGGGGCGGACCTGATCGAGAACCGCATGTCCGGGGCACCGGGCATCCGTATCGAGAACATCTTCCTGATGGCGGGGGTTCCGCACATCACCGCCGGCATGCTCGATTGGCTGACCGGCAGGCTGGAAGGCGGCGCACCTCTCATCTCCGAAACGGTTGGCTGCTGGACGGCAGAAAGCGAAGTCGCCGGCATTCTGCGCGAGGTGGAGAAGGCGCATGCGAACTGCCAGGTCGGTAGCTACCCCTTCTTCCGCGAAGGCCGGGTCGGAGCCAATTTCGTCATTCGCTCGACTGACCGGGAGGAGCTGGACAGCGCCGTCGACACGCTGTGCGAAGCGCTCGGCGAAGAAGGTTACGACTTCACGCCGGGCGGCATCTGACAGATCAGTAGACCAGCATAATCGCAAGACAGGTCGCGATACCGACCGTCAGGTTCATGGGCACGCCGATCTTGACGAAGTCCATGAACCGGTAACTGGCCGCGCCGTAGACCAGCGTATTGGTCTGATACCCGATCGGCGTGGCGAAGCTGGCGCTGGCCCCGAACATGACCGCCACCACCAGTTGCCGAGCGTCTATCGGAGAAGTTTCGGCCAGACCGATCGCGATGGGCGTCATAATGACGGCGACAGCGTTGTTGGTCACGCTCTCGGTCAGCGCACTGGTAATCGCGTAAACGCAGATCAGGACCAGAACCGGCGACGTGACGGTCAGATAGGGTGCGACGCTTCCTACGATCAGTTCGACCGTTCCCGCATTTTCCAGACCTTTGCCCAGCGCCAGCATGGCGAAGATCAGCACGAGCGTGTTTCCGTCAAGACTGGCCCAGGCATCCTCCGGATCGATACAACGCACGAGCAGCACGATCGCGACACCAAGCAGGGCCGTGACCTGTATCGGCATGTCGAAAACCGCCGCGCCGATGACCACCCCCGCCAGCGTAGCCACCGCCCAACCGACCTTGTTGCGGCGGAAGGCCCGCGCCGGGGCCTTCGCGACGTTGGTGAGCTGAATATTCGCCTGCAACGCTTCGGCCGCATCTGCGCCTGCTGCAACCAGCAACCGGTCGCCGGGCCTGACGCGAACGCTCGCCAGTTCGGGTCCGGCGACGTGTCGTGGACGTGACAGGCCGAGGACACGCACTCTGACTCGCGACAGCAACGATATTTCCGACAGCTTCCGTCCCACGATGGGATGCGTGGTCGAGACGATCGCCTCGATGTATTGCAAGTCCACCGGACGGTCCCTTCCAACGGTCGCCACGCCCCCGCCAAGGCCCGTCAGACCGGTCCGGAAATCGGCGGCTTCGGCCAGCGAGACGAGCTCGTCGGGCGTGGCACTGACGACGAGATGATCGCCGGGCGCCAGAATCCAGCTGCCCAGGCCGCGGCGTTCCAGTTTCGCACCACGCCGCGCTGCCAGAACCTTCACCCCGGTGCGCCTGGCAAAACCGGTGCTGTCGATACGCTGTCCGGCAAGTCGGCTGGTCGGCAACAGGACGAGATGCGACAGATAGGCGTCGCCCTCGTGTTCCGCGTCGAGCCCGCGCGAACCGCGTTCGGGAAGCAGCCAGGGGCCGAGGATCAGCAGGGTGACGAGTCCCCCCGCCGCTGCGCACAGGCCGACCACGGAAATCTCGAAAATTCCGAAGGCTGGCAGACCCTGTTCCTGGGCCACGCCATCGACCAGCAGGTTGGTCGAGGTTCCGATCAGCGTCATCGTTCCGCCAAGGATCGTGAGGTAGGAAAGAGGGATCAGCAAACGCGTCGCGGCGATCCCGAGTACGCGGGCAATCCGCCGGACGATGGGGATCATGACGATCACGACTGGCGTATTGTTCATGAAAGCCGACGCGAGAAGGGTCCCCGCGGCCAGCTCGCCAAGGGCCATGCCCGGCTTGCGCAGGGTACGCCGGATCACCCAGCCCGAAACGGCTTCCAGCGCGCCCGTTCGCAACAGCGCGCCCGACAGGATGAACATCGCCGCGATCGTGATCGGAGCGGGGTTCGAGAATACGCCGAGAAGCTCATCCCCGTCGAGGAACCCCAGGACGAGCATCACCGCAGCACCGACCGATGCAATCACGACCGGCGGGCGCCGTTCCATGGCGAAAGCTATCAATGTTGCAAGGAGCACGAGCAGCCCGATGGCGGCGGCGTGACTGGCGATCAGCTCCCTCATCAGCGAATCGCCACCCCCTGCCAGCAGCGCCAATCCCGCGACCTAGGTACACACTTCGATGACGGCGAAAAGCGAAAAGGGCCGGGAAGGCATTACCCTCCCGGCCCTTTCAGCCTGCTCTTCTTCGTTCGAAAGGCGCGTCAGGCGCCTTCGACCTCGGCGAGATCGACCTTCAGTCCCGGTCCCATCGTGCTTGTGAGCGACACCTTCTTGACGAACTTGCCCTTCGCGCCGCTCGGCTTGGCCTTCACGACGGCATCTGTCAGCGCCTTGAAGTTGGCCTTGATGTCCTCGTCCGCAAACGACAGCTTGCCGATGCCGGAGTGGATGATGCCCATCTTCTCGACACGGAACTCGACCTGGCCACCCTTGGCGTCCTTCACGGCCTGGGCCACGTTGGGGGTTACTGTGCCCAGCTTGGGGTTCGGCATCAGACCCTTGGGGCCCAGTACCTTGCCCAGCCGCCCGACGACGCCCATCATGTCCGGCGAAGCGATGACACGGTCGTAGTCGAGATCGCCGTTCTGCATCTCTTCCATCAGGTCCTCGGCACCAACCTTGTCGGCCCCGGCTTCCCTCGCCTCGTCCGCCTTGTCACCGCGCGCGAACACGGCAACCTTGATTTCCTTGCCGGTACCCGAAGGCAGCGACACCATTCCGCGCACCATCTGATCGGCGTGACGCGGATCCACCCCAAGGTTCATCGCGACCTCTACCGTCTCGTCGAATCCGGCCTTGTGTTCCCTCAGCGTGGCGAGCGCCTCGTCGACGCTGTAGAGCTTTTCGGAGTCGAGTTCCGCGGTCTTCTTCTGCTTCTTGGTCAGCTGTGCCATCGGTTCAACCCTCCACCACTTCAAGACCCATCGAACGGGCGGACCCCGCGATGATCTTCATGGCCTGATCGATATCGTTGGCGTTGAGATCGGCCATCTTGGTTTCGGCGATTTCCTTGATCTGGCTCGCCTTGATCTTGCCGACGGTCTTCTTGTTCGGCTCGCCCGAACCCTTCTGCACCTTGGCCGCTTTCTTCAGCAGGAAGCTGGCGGGAGGGGTCTTGGTCACAAACGTGAAGCTGCGATCCGCATAGACCGTGATCTTGGTCGGGATCGGCGCGCCCTTCTCGAGATCCTGCGTCGCAGCGTTGAACGCCTTGCAGAATTCCATGATGTTGACGCCGCGCTGACCGAGGGCCGGGCCAATGGGCGGAGACGGGTTGGCGGTGCCGGCGGGCACCTGAAGGTTGATGTAACCTTCGATTTTCTTGGCCATAATGGCTTCCTTTCACACTGCTGCCGCCCTGCTTCACCAGGCCGGCTCCTGTTAAGCGGTCAGACAGTGCGAATTGCCGCACCTCCCGCGTGGGTTCCCGATCGCTCTCGCCGGGAAGGGGCGCACATAGCGCGCGCATCCGATTTTGCAAGCGGGTCGGGGTGAACGCAGATGGTGTTGGCGGTATCGCAAGGAATTGGCGATAGCCGTCCCGCGCGGCCGATATGAACCGTGTGCACGGGATCGGATGCAGAAAGAGCGGGTCGGCGTTGAACATGGTAGCGAGCCAATATCGCGAAAAGCCGGATGGCCAGCGTCCGGATCAGCCGGGCGGTAATGGCCGTTCGCTCGGCTGGGGGCGGTTCGCGGCACAGATCGCGACGGTCGCAATCGTCTATGTCGCGGCGTCCGTGCCGCCCTTGATGATCCTCGGTACGACTTCCACGGGCGTGGCCCTGTCCGCCGTGGTGTCGATGGCGGGAGCCCTGCTGGTCGCTTGGTTCTGGCTGCACAGGGACGGTGCAACCGGTCCGGCCTTTGCTCTCGGCCGACCGCCAAGCTGGCGTAGCGCGCTGGGCTGGGCGGCGCTCGGCACGATTGGCGCGCTCGCGATCTTCGCTGCGGGCGCCCCGCTCGTGCAGGCGTTCGGCCTCGACGCCCCGGATCCCCAGGCGGTGCTCGCGCTCGTGACCGAAAGCCCGGTTGCCTTTGTGCTGTGGGTCATCGCGGTATCGTGGGCGGCCGCCGGGTTCGGCGAGGAATTGCTGTGGCGCGGCTTCCTGATGGATCGTCTCTCGCGCCTTCCGGGGCTGCGCCGACGCGCCCCGGCGGTGCTGGTCATCCAGGCGGCACTATTCGGCCTGCCGCATGTCTATCAAGGCTGGGGCGGTGTAATCGTGACCGGAGTGGTCGGCCTGTTGTTCGGCATCATCCGCTTGCGGCAGCGCGGCAATCTGTGGGCGGCAATCATTGCGCATGCCGCGGTCGACACGGTGGTCATGGCCTCCGCGTACGCCGGCGAGCTGGGCTGGTACGCGAATTGATCCGCAAGTCTCGGCCCCGGACGGCTTTTACCTGCCGTTTACCATGAGCCGTTAACATCCTTCTCGCGAAAGGGGGAGGTTCCAGGTGGCGAATTCGGGAAGCACGATGGAGCGGCTGTTCGTGCTGTTCGCGTCCGTTGCCGCCGGGGGCTTGCTCGGCGGCCTCGGCGTGTCACCGTTTCCGCAGATCGCCGAGGGCGCACGAACGACTGTCGAGGCAGCGCGCGGGGCGCTGGCCGACAGGCCGGACATTCTGCTTCCCATCCGCTATTCAGGATCGGGACTGGTCGCGAACGATCCAGCCCGGAGCCAGTCCGGGCTGACGCTAGTACAAGGCCTCCTGCCTGGCGGACCGCAAGTGCGTCTGCTGGATCATGACGGTAACGAACTGCACCGCTGGGATGTCGATTTCTTCCGGATCTGGCCCGATGCGGATGGTATTATCCCAACGAGGCGCATTCCCGTCTCGAAGAACAACTACGTCACGCAAGGCATGTGGCCGATGCGCGACGGATCGCTCATCGTGAACCTGACCGGGCTCGGCTCCGCCCGGATCGATGCGTGCTCGAACACGGTCTGGTGATCGACGGAACCGCACCACCATTCGGTGACGCCGGTAAACGACGGGACTTTCTGGATACCGGGGCAATTTACTCCTGATGAAACGCCCGCCGGCTGGGTTCCGCAGGGAACGACACCGCGTACTCTCAACGACAAGATCGAGACGGACTACTATTACCACGACGCTGTCGTGTTGATGGATGGCAACGGCAGAACCCTGAAGAAGCTGTCGGTTCTCAAGGCCATAGTGGATGCCGGTCTCGAAGGTGCGCTCTATCAGTCGATGGTGGAGACGACATCCGACGCGACGCATCTCAACGACATCGGGATCGTGACCGCGCCGCTCGCCGCGCGGATCGAGGGTGTCAAACCGGGCGACATTCTCGTGTCCTTGCGCGCCATGAACATGCTCGCCATCCTGGACAAGGACACGGGCGCGCTCGAATGGCACAAGCAAGGACCGTGGCTGCGCCAGCACGACCCGGATATCATGCCGGACGGGACCATAGAAATCTTCAATAACCGCAATCCGCTCATCGGATGGCAACATCCCGGCAGTCAGATCCTTCGCTACGATCCGGCGACCGAGAACACCGCGGTCGTCTTTCCCAAGGGCCGTGCCGATGCTTTCGAAACCGACACGATGGGGGTCCATCAGACGATGGCGAACGGCAATCGTCTGATCACCGAAACACGGGCGGGAAGAATTTTCGAAGTTACGCCGTCGGGCGAGGTCGTGTGGGATTATCGCTTGCCCTACGACGAGGATTACGCCGCCATGTTCACCTTCGGCATGCACGTGCCGGACGATTATTTCGACAAGGGAATTCCGCGATGTTCAAGCTAGGTCACCCATCCGCCATCGCACTCGCAGCGGCATTCGCAATAGGGGCGGCTCCTGCGCACGCTTACATGGGCGCAGGGGTCGGATTGAGCGCCCTCGGTTCGATGCTGAGCTTTCTCGGCGTCATGCTGCTTATGGTGGTGGGCTTCGTCTGGTTTCCGCTGAAGCGTGCCATCCGCAAATTCACCGGAAAGAACGAGGACGCGCCCGCGGTAGAGGCCGATCGGCGCGATGACGATACGCAAACGTGATTGCCGCTTACATCCTGAGTTGCGCGTTTCTGGCCTTCGCCTTCAACGGGTTGCGTATCTGGCCTCGCACTCTCGCTATGACCGAAACCCTGCGCGTCGCGGTTTCGATCCTGCGCGACCGGACGCTCAGCGATGAAGAAAAAGAGCGCCTGCTGCGCCGTCAGTCTGTCGAAGCTTTCGGCCTCGTGGCGACGGTGACGGCGGCCCTTGCCGCGACCTTCCTCGCCGCCGCTGCACCGGTCGCGGTCGCCGAGATGGCAGGTTGGCTGGACTGGCGCGGTTTCCTGGCTTTCTCGCTGCGGCCCGCGGTGGTGGTGGCGACGGTGGCCGTATTCGCCGCAGCCCCGTGGCTCCGCTCGCGGCTCCCGACGAACTGACCGGTGGCGGTAGAAGACTATTCCTGGGCTGACCGGCTGGTCCATCGCATCGCGTTCGGCACGTCGACCCCTCAACGCCTTCTGACCGATATCGAGCTGAGCCGGTTCTGCGACCTCATGACGGCGCAGCAGATGGGACCGCCGATCTTCGTCACGAGCCTGCCGAGAGCGGGGACTACTCTGCTGCTCGAAGTACTGGCATGCCATCCGTCGACTGCGACGCATATCAGTCGCGACATGCCCTTCGTCCTGTCCCCGGCGATCTGGCAGAATTTCTCGCAGCGCTACCGTGGACATTCACCCATGAAGGAGCGCAGTCACGGGGACGGCATGATGGTCGGACCCGAGAGCCCGGAAGCGTTCGAGGAAGTATTCTGGCTGCGAGAAATACCCGGAGACTTTGCGCGCGGTCAGATAAGCCTACGGGAGACGGTGCCGGATGACACCGTTCGCCGGCTTGTCCGGCTGATGCATTCGGTGGCGACCGCGCGCGGCCCGGAGGCCACGCGCTATGTCTCGAAGAACAACGCCAATATCGCCCGTCTGCCGGCCCTCGCCAAGGCCTTTCCTGAGGCACGGATCCTAATTCCCCTGCGGCATCCGATCGACCAGGCGCATTCGTTGTTGCGCCAGCATAGGAGGGCTCTTGCCAGCCAAGCGTCGGGAGGTTTCACCAGTGCGTGGCCGCGCGATGTCGGACATTTCGAATTCGGTTTGCATCATCGACCCATCGGCTTCGCCGGAATGGAACGGATCATGGCCGACCATTCGCCCGATAGCCTCGATTACTGGCTGGCCTACTGGATCGCCGCGATGCGGCACATATCCGTAAACGGGATAGGCGAGATCATCGACATGGCGACATTCACCCGCTCTGCGCAAGGCGTGGCTGCCCTCTTCCAAGACCTCGCCCTAGCGCCGGCCCCGCAAGCGCAGGCACACGCGCAAGATATGATCAGGCCCATTGCCAGCTACGATAATGACGGCTGCACTGCGTTCGAGGAAGAGGCACTGGAACTCTACCGCAACCTTCGCCGCCGGGCCGCACGTTTCGATGCAGCGAACAGGTCCCACCGCGCCGCCTGAACCGAAGCGAGGGTGTTACTCCACCTGTTTCGTCAGCGGGTAAGGATGAAACCCGAAGGTCCGGTCCGGTCCGGTTCGCGTCCGTGAAAACGGACTTCCGCGAACGGAGACTACTTGACCAGTTCAACCTGATCGAAGTCCAGCTCCACGGGCGTCGCACGGCCGAAGATCGACACGCTCACCTTGACCTTGGCCTTGTCGAAATCGAGTTCCTCGACCTCGCCGTTGAAGCTGGCGAACGGGCCTTCGAGGACCTTGACCTGGTCGCCGATCTCGTAATCGACGCTGATATCCTTCTTCGGCGCTGACTTCGCTTCCTCGACACCGCCGAAATAGCGTGCAGCCTCCTTTTCCGAGATGGCCTGCGGCTTGTTGCCCGACCCGAGGAAACCGGTGACCTTGGGCGTGTTCTTGACGAGGTGATACACATCGTCCGTCAGGTTCAGCTTGGCCAGCACGTAACCGGGCATGAACTTGCGCTCGACCTGGACCTTCTTGCCCCGCTTGATCTCGGTTACCGTCTCGGTCGGCACCTCGACCTCCTCGACCCCTTCCGACAGGTTCAACCGCTCCGCCTCCGCGAGAATCGAATCGCGGACCTTGTTCTCGAAGCCGGAATAGGCGTGGATGATGTACCAGCGGGCAGCCATGTCAGTCTCTTTCGGAAAGCTTCAGATCGGTAGGGAGGGGTGGCGCGCTCAGAGCAGCGCGAGCAGCTGGCCGACGACCCAGCCGAACAGCGAATCGACGCCCAGGAAGAACAGCGAGAGGAACAGCACCATGATGCCCACGAAGATGGCAGTGCGCGCTGTTTCCGGCCAGGTGGGCCAGACAACCTTGGAGGTTTCGGAACGCACCTGACGGATGAATTCGCCCGGGCTGGTCCTGGTCTTGCGCTCTTCTGCCATCTGCTCAAACTCGTGTGTCCAAAAATCTCTTGCCTTCCGGGTAGGGTTCTTCGCCGCCCCGGTCGAGATGTCCGGGAGGGGCTGGCAAAGCTACCGATGTCGGAAAGCGGTGGCTTATCTAGTCGCGGTTCCCGGGCATGGCAAGGCTTGCCTGACTCGTAAAGGGGGCGGCCTTGTTCCGGACATTGGGGGTAGCGTTGTCCGCTAAGCGCCGATAGGCAACACGAAGAACCAAGGGACGCAAAGGGGGAAATCGACGCATGGCAGCCGATGCAGCGACAATCGACCAGCAGCTGCTGGGGCCCGTCACGAACGTGGCGGACTTCATCTGGGGCGGTACGTGGAACGGGGCAGAAGTGCTTCCCTTTCCGCCGCTCGCCATCGTCCTTCTGGGCGCTGGCCTGTGGTTCATGATCGGCTTGCGCGCCTATCCTGTAACCAATTTCGTGCCCGCGCTGAAAAATCTGTTCGCGGGCCGCAAGGGTGAAGGAAAGGGCGAGATCTCGCCATTCGCGGCGCTGTCGACGGCCCTGTCGGGGCAGGTCGGCACGGGCAATCTCGCCGGCGTCGCCACCGCGATAGCGCTCGGCGGTCCGGGTGCGATCTTCTGGATGTGGATCACCGCCCTGTTCGGCATGGCACTCGCCTTTGCGGAAGGCTCTCTCGCCATTCGCTATCGCGAGACGACCAGCGAAGGCGTCTACCGCGGCGGTCCGATGAGCTATATCATGATGGGGCTGGGAAAGAAGTGGACCTGGCTAGCCGTCTTCTTCTGCGTCGGTACGCTCATCAGCGGACTCGTGACGGGTAACGCCATCCAGGCCAATGCGGTAGCCGACGGTCTGAACGAATTGTTCGGCATAGAGGAATGGCTTGGCGGCCTGATCGTCGCCATCCTCGTCTTCATCGTCATCATCGGCGGCATCAAGTCGATCGGGCGTGTCGCGGAAAGTGTCGTCCCTTTCATGGCGGCCGCCTACATCGTCATGGCGATCATCGCCATAATCCTGAACATTCAGGATATCCCCGAAACATTCCAGCGCATCTTCCACGGGGCCTTCAACCAGCAGGCGGCCAGTGGCGGCTTCGTCGGTGCAGCGGTTATCCTGGCAATCCGCGCAGGCGTCGCGCGCGGCCTGTTCTCGAACGAGGCGGGACAGGGCTCCACCCCCATCGCCCACGCCGTGGCGCAGACCGACGATCCCCAGTTCCAGGGCCGTATGGCGATGCTGGGCACCTTCATCGACACGATCGTCATCTGCACGATGACCGCGCTCGTTATCCTGACCGTCGAGGGGGATTTCCTGGCCAACGGGCAGCCGGTCCTTCATGCCTGGCAATCGACCGATCTCGATGGCTTCGCAGTCACCAGCGGCGCGTTCGCCGCGGCGTTCCCCTTCGCCATCGGCTCGATTCCGATCGGAACGCTCATTGCGTCGATCGCGCTGCTCCTGTTCGTCTTCACCACCCTGCTTACGTGGAGCTATTACGGCGAACGGGCGATCACCTTCATCTACGACCGCATCCCCGGCTCGACATTGCGCGGAGAGAAGGTGCTGCACATGATCTGGCGCGTCCTGTGGTGCGTTGGCATCTTCATCGGCGCCAGCAGGGAGTCCGACCTCATCTGGCGGCTGGGCGATATCGCGAACGCCGTCATGGTTCTGCCGAACCTCCTGGCGCTGCTCCTGCTTTCGGGCGTGGTATTCGCGCTTGCCCGGGGAAACCGGACCGCCGGACCCGACCATTACGAAAATACGCCGGAAGAACCCGAAGAATACTGAGGGTAAACAAAGACCCCGCGTCGGAGCGATCCGGCGCGGGGTCTTTCTTTTTACCGTCGGCCGGCTTCAGCGGCGGCCGAACAACCTTTCCAGAAATCCCGGCTCTTCCATCGGCAGGATCTTGCCGTGCGACATCGTGCGGTAGCTGGGATCGCTCCACGGCCGGGGGCTGCTCCAGCTATCGGGCCGGCTGCTGCGAAACATCTTGGCCATGACAAACTCCTGATCAACCCATCGACGCCATTAACTCGCCACATTTGTGCGCGGTTCCCCGGTTCGTCGCATCGGCCCCTTCCGTCTTACCGCGTGCGGTCCGTCCTGCGCGCGTCCAGACCAGCCAGCACAGGATTGCCGATGCCAACGGCATGAGGTTGACTCCGAGCGGCAGGGCCGCGGCGCGGGTTGCGTAAGGAGCGAGGAACAGACCGATCAGAGCGAGCTTTTCGAAGGACCGGAAACCGCGGGTTCGCCCTTCATTGGCCAACCAGAGTATCGGGACGATCAGGAACGGCAGATCGTAATTGAAGAGATAGGGGGAAGCGAGCGCGGTGCCGGTCAGCATGGCTGTCCCACTCGCCATCGCATCTCCGCCCGCCTGCCGCCAAGAAAACATTGCGAGGCCAACCAATCCCAGCATGACCACGGCGTTGGTCGCCAGCGCGAGGGAAGGCGTAGCGAACAGGCGAAGCTGGCTGTATACACTCGCCATGCGCAGGTAGAATTGCGGGTCGTCGCTCGCCATGATGGCGGCGCTCGCGTCCCAACTGGTCGTGTAGGCGAGCATGGTCTGCGTCCCGAAGACAACCCAGGACACGGTGAGCAAGGCCAGCGCGCTTGTTCCCGCTGCGGTGAAGCTGCGCCACCGTCCCCCGGCCGCCAGCCAGAACGGGACGAGCAGCGCGAGGTGCGGCTTGATGACGAGCGCGCCAAGCAGGGCTCCCGAAAGGAGGGGACGCCGATCGAGCAGCGTGACGCCGCTTACGAGCAGCGCTCCTGTGAGCAGACCCGTCTGTGCATGTCCCGCGGCGAGCAACGCGCCGGGGAAGGCCAGGACCGGCAGCCAATAACGAGGGAACGCGCGAATCGTGGCCCAGGTCCAGAGCATGAACCAACTGCCCACCCACGCGACCCAGGCGAGGGGAAAAGACAGCCAGCCGAACGGTGCCGCGACAAACAGGAAGGGAGGCGGATTGACGAAGGCAAACCAGCCTTTGCTGCCCGTCGCTGTCTGTACGCGCTCCTGTACCGAAAGATCGTAGGCGGCGCTCGGATCGCCTCCCGCGGTGACGTGACCCGCTCCCCAGAAGGCGAGAAAATCGGTTCCGTCCGTCCCCATCGCCTTGACGTATGAATTCGCCAAGAGCCCTATACTGGCGAGGATCAGGATGACCGCATAGCCGCGTACGCGCCGGGCCGTCAGCCATTCGGCGGTGCGACAAAGATCGAGAACCGAAGCGCGCATGAAAGCGCGTTACGCGGTCATGGTTAATTTTCAGGATCGGTCTGGAACGAACAAGTGGCAGGGGTGACAGGATTCGAACCCGTGGCCCTCGGTTTTGGAGACCGATGCTCTACCAACTGAGCTACACCCCTGCAGCCAGACGCGCCCTCTATCGCCGCCGCTCGTCCTTGGCAAGCGACGCGCGGCGCGAGATGTTGTATGCGGCGCGACATGCACGCGCCAACTTCCGAAGTCATTCCGCCCGAAGTCCTGCTTCTGGCTTATCGCAGCGGCGTGTTCCCGATGGCCGATTCGCGCGAAGACGACGAGGTGTTCTGGGTCGAGCCGCGACATCGCGCAATCCTCCCGCTCGATGGCTTTCACTGTTCCCGTTCGCTGGCAAAGATCGTCCGTCGTGACCGCTACCGGGTGACCGTTGATGCCGACTTCGGCGGCGTCGTGGAAGCCTGTGCCGGTCCGCGCGCCGACGGGGCGGGAACCTGGATCAGCCACAAGATCGCCGCCAGCTACCGCAACCTGCATCATCACGGCGGCGCGCATTCGATCGAATGCTGGGAGGGGGAGCGGCTGGTTGGCGGGCTGTACGGGGTGTCGCTACATCGCGCGTTCTGCGGCGAAAGCATGTTCAGCCGGGCCGACAACGCCAGCAAGGTCGCACTCGCCTGGCTTGTCGCGCTGTTGCGGCGAGCCGGTTACACGCTGCTCGACTGCCAGTTCATGACCGAACATCTCGCTTCGCTGGGGGCCGTGGAAATCCCCCGGGAAGAATATCTCGCCCGGTTGTCCCACGCATGCGACGCGGCACCGGCGGAGGGCCTGCCCGCCGCCCATGCGCGATTGCTTCAGGCGGCCGCGTCGGCGTCGTCAGCGGGCGGGCCACCCTCTTCACCCGGAAAGCTCATCGCGCAATCCTTCACCCAGACATCGTAGATCGGATGTTCGACGACGTTCAGGCTGGGCGAATTCTTGAACAGCCAGCCGGAGAAGACACGGTTCCACTGCGCGTCAGTATCCGCATCCGCCCGTTCGTTGACGAACACCTGAACGAACGCGCCGGTTTCCTCCGGATCCTCCCATGGCGCGGTTCGCTCGCAAGCCGAAAGGCGGACGATGACATCATCCACCCGGCGCGATTCACCCGGCGACATCTCGATGTCGCGCGAGATGTTGTTCCGCTTGTTCAGAAGGCCGAGTGTCGCCACTCGCTCTTCCATCGGCGTTCCTACGCCGGCGGTGTCGGCGGGGGGCGGCAACGGACCGCCGCCGAGGCCCTCGGGGATCTCGGTTTGCTGCGCCTCGGGTTCGGGTGCCTCGTTATCACAAGCCGCCAGCAACACAGCCGGCAGGACGATCGCCGTCGCCAGTGCCCTCACGCGTCCGGAGTCCACGCTTCGTAGTCGCCGCGCGCGGGGGCACGGCTGCCGCCGCGCTCCAGGGCTCCGGCCGGAAGATACTTGCCCGGTGTCCCCGTTGCGTTCGGAGTATAATCGGCTTCCCAGATCTTTGGCGGAGGAAGGTGACTTTCGGGCAGGTCGTCGTACGACCCGTGGAGCCAGCCGTGCCATTCGCTCGGGACGCGGCTCGCATCGTTGGCGCCCTTGTAGATGACCCAGCGCCGCTCTCGACCGTCGCCGTGCTTCCGCCTGGAGCGATAGTACCTGTTGCCCTGCGCATCGGTGCCGACATGTTCCCCGTTGCGAGAGGACCAAAGCTGCGTGCCGAGCGTAGCACCGTCCCACCAGGTGAAGATCTTGGAGAAGAAGCCCATAGGCCGCGCCAATAGCCGGGGCCGCGTCCGGGTGGCAAGGATTTGCTGTTACCAGTCTATCGTGTCGCCAGGTTCCAGACCCAGTTCCGCGGCGCGACCGGCGTTGAGTTCGAGTACGGCGATCCCGGGCCTGTTCGACGTGATGGACGTCTCGTTGTAAGGCTCGCCATGCCCGATATTGATGACGCGCCTGGTCGCGTCGATGAAGATCAGGTCGAGCGGAAGTACGGTGTTGCGCATCCAGAAGCTCAAGATCCGTGGCTGATCGTAGAGAAACAGCATGCCTTCGTCCGGTCCGAGTTCGGTGCGAAACATGAGGCCGCGCGACTGCGCTTCGCGTGTCGCCGCCACTTCGGCGGCTATGGTGTGGTCCTCATCATTGGCCGTAATGGTAACGGGAACGATCTCGAGCCCGGACCGGGGGTGGACGGGTGGAGAGGACGTGCTTCCAGGTTCGGCGACCTGCCGGGTGGATTGCGGAGAACACGCGGCCAGCGTTCCGGCTGCCAGTGCGAGGATCACGCCATGAAAGACCGATGTCTCAACTGTCCTGCGCATCGCCTGCCTCCCGCACCCACTCCCGCGCGGCCTGTTCGCTAGGTGCCTCGACTAGCTCGCGGGCGCTTTCGAAGCTGTGACCTGCCCGCAGCATTGCCGCAATCTGTTTTTCGCGGACGTCGCGCTCCGGTGTCTCGGCTCCGAAAGGGCCGAACCGGCGCCGCCTGGCGAGGTGCAGCGCGGCTTCGCGCGCTGCCCTTTCGCCCGGGGCGAATTTTTCTCCGATTTCTTCGGCTATGCCCGCCTGGCCCAGTGCCTGCCTCACCCGCCTTCCGCCGTACCCACGCCGCAACAGGTCGCCAGCCTTGGCCCGGGCGTAAACCTCGTCATCGACATAGCCGCGCTCAACGTAGCGAGCGACGAGTGCGCCCACATCCGGTTCCGGCTCACCCTCTTCCCGACCCTCCCACCCGCGCTCGCGCAGCTTGCGGACGAGATACTGTTCGAGCTTGCGGGCGCTGGTCGCAAAACGCGCGACGTAGGCGAGTGCGAGTTCGTCCAGCTTCGCAGCGTCGAGCGGCTTTCGCTGGCGTCGCTTCGTCTCGCGTGGTCTGCTATCGAACGGCATCGGCCATAATCGTGCCACACTTCCCTTCAAATGGGAAAGTTTGATGTGGAACCTGCTGGCGGCACCGGATGCGTTCGGCGCCGTTTTTGATACAGGGGTCATACAGGGACAGCGCCGGATAGAGCGCGTGATGAAGGATAAGCCATAATTTCCATGACTGAGACTTCCGCGCCAGAGGGCGGCCTCACGCCCACGCCCAACAATTGCCCCCTGCCCCGCATCCGGTCGGACTTTCCGACCTTCAATGCCGCGATCGACTACGCCGCGCGCAGCGAGAAGGGCATGAATTTCCATGACATGCGCGGTGAACTCGAGCGGGTCTACACCTTCACCCGAATGCGCGAGGACGCACTCGATCATGCCGCGCGCCTTCTCGACATGGGGCTGGAGAAGGGCGACCGGGTCGCGCTGATCGCGGAAACGAGTCCCGAATTCGCCGCTTTGTTCTGCGCCTGTGTCTATGCCGGTATCTGGCCCGTTCCCCTGCCGCTCCCCACCACGTTCGGCGGACGGGACAACTATATCGATCAGCTCGCCGTGCAGCTTGAAAGCGCCGACCCCAGGCTTTTGCTCTACCCGGCGGAGATCGCCGAGATGACGAAAGAGGCGGCCACACGAAAGGGCTGCATGGGGGAGGATTGGGACAGCTTCGCCAGTCGCCCCGCCCCGCCGTGCGACCTGCCGGAAGCCGAGCCCGACGACATCTGCTACCTGCAATATTCGAGCGGTTCGACCCGCTTCCCCACCGGCGTCGCGGTGACACACAAGGCGCTGCTCCACAATCTGTACGGACATGCCGCCAGCATGGAACTGGGCGGAGACGACCGCGTCGCGAGCTGGCTGCCCTGGTATCACGACATGGGACTGGTCGGCTGCTTCCTGTCTCTTATCTCGAACCAGGTCAGCGTCGACTATCTCAAGACCGAGCACTTCGCCCGGCGTCCGCTGGCCTGGCTCGACCTCATCAGCCGGAACGAGGGCACCACGCTCAGTTACTCGCCCACCTTCGGCTATGACATCTGCGCGCGGCGCATCTCCAGCCAGAGCAACGTCGGTGATCGTTTCGACCTGTCGCGCTGGCGCGTCGCGGGAAACGGCGCGGACATGATACGCCCCGACGTTATGCAGGGCTTCGTCAATGCCTTCGCCCCCGCCGGATTCAAGGCCAGCGCCTTCACCCCGTCATACGGTCTTGCGGAGGCGACCCTTGCCGTCACCGTCATGCCCCCTGGCGAAGGCATCAAGATCGAGCTGGTCGAGGAAGAGCGGCTTTCAGGTTCGGAACGCAACCTGTCGCGGCCGGCCCGTTACCGCGCCATCGTCAATTGCGGCAAGCCGTTGCCCGACATGGATGTGGAGATACGCGGCGAGAACGGCGAGGCGAAAGGCGATCACCAGATCGGCAAGGTATGGTGCCGCGGCCCGTCCGTCATGCATTCCTATTTCCGCAACGAGGATGCGACGCGCGACTGCCTGGTCGACGGATGGCTGGATACGGGCGACATGGGCTACATGGCAGACGGGTATCTGTTCATCGTCGGGCGGGCGAAGGACATGATCATCATCAACGGCAAGAACCACTGGCCTCAGGATATCGAATGGGCAGTGGAGCAACTCCCCGGTTTCAACCATGGCGACATCGCTGCGTTTTCCATCGAAACCGATAGCGGAGAGGAAGCGCCGGCGGTGCTGGTGCATTGCCGCGTGTCCGACCCGGCCGAGCGCATTTCGTTGCGCAACCAGATCGCGGACAAGGTGCGGTCCGTCACCGGCATGAACTGCGTCGTCGAGCTGGTTCCGCCACGAACCCTGCCACGGACCTCGTCGGGCAAGCTCAGCCGCGCAAAGGCCAAGAAGCTGTATCTGTCGGGCGAGATCGAGCCGCTCGACGTCGCGGCCTAGCGCGCGGTCGGCGCGATCCGGTTGGCCAGTCCGCTCGCCTGGACAATCGCCATCGGATCGTCGAGCGTCAGCAGTTCGCGGATGGCAGCGTGCCGGTCACCTGAATTGGCGACGTAGCCCTCTGCGATACGCATCCCAACCCAATATCCGAGTTCGGACGGCCAGCCTTCCGGCGGATGACCGGCATTGCCCGTCCACCGCCGCGCGATAGCCCGGCGCCCCGCATCATTCAGCGACGGATCGTGATAGGCCGCGACATCCTTCGCGAACTCGCCCCAGACGAAGTCTTCGTGCTGGCGTGCCCACGCGTCTCGAGCAGGGTCTGGAACGCGACCCGTCACCAGCCATGCGAGGTAGTCGGCCGTCCCTTCGGCAAGGATATTGGCAATGCCGGATGCGACCGGACCTAGGCTGTCGTAATCGATGTCCTGCCAGGTATGGACGGTCTCGTGCGCGTAGAACCTTCGCATGATGTCGCGGAACTGCTGTTCATCGGATGAAAGCCGGCAAATCACTTCCAGACCGAGAACCTGCATGCCCGGCGCGGCGGTACCGCCGCTGTTGTTGGCCCCTACCACCAGACTGACGCGCGGAAGTTCCGTCTCTGGCAGCAGACCGTGAAAACCGAGATAGGTCGCGCGCAGTTCATCGCTCGTCTGCGCCGCCCACGGCAGGCAGCGTTCCACCGCGTCGCGATAGATTTCCGGTTCGGCCGCGATGGCGGCAGCGAGGTTCGCGGCGCTTTCGATCCTGTGGGGCGTGAACACCGCCACGCCATCCGAGGCACCATCGAGATAATTCCTCTGAAGTGCCGGCGCATCGGGCGCGCCGTCACTATCGTGCCATAGCTGGGCAAACCGCTCTGCATCCCGCGTTTCGAGTCGGGCGTCGAGAGGATCGACCCCTTGCGCTCGTGCGACCCCCGTTGCGCCTGACAAGGCCGCAGCAACCGCCAGTAACCACCACCGCATTCGCGCAATCCTTTCAGCCGAACATCAGGACGCCCAGTATAACGAGAAGCGCAACGAGCGATACGCCCCAGACGAGCGTTCGCACGACCGGAATTCCTTTCCAGTACAGCGGCAGGTAGATCAGCCGGGAAGCCAGCCAAGTCCACGCGGCGATGGCGGTAACGTCATTGGCCTTTCCGGTAATGACCACGCTTAGCAGGGCTATCACCGCGACAGGCAATGTTTCCTTGAAATTCTCCTGCGCCCGTTGCAGCCGGGCGGCGAGATCGTTCAACGCAGGCACGTTTTCGTCCCGCGCGCCGACGTTCCACTCGACGCCGTACTGCTTCGTCTTGAAATGCGCTGCCAGCAGGATGTGAACGAGCAGCAAAAGCGCGCCAAGCGCCAGGACGAGGAGTTCGGTCGGCATCATTATTCTCCTTCCAGATCGGTCCGCCAGTTTGCCTGCATCAGCGGGCCGCCGACCGAAAGCGTGATGTCGATGCCCTCCTGACGCAGGATCGCGGCGGCGAGTTCGCGAGTTGCTGGCGTTCCGCCCTGCAGCATCACCGGCATATCCCGCCGCTGCGCCGCCCAGGAGATCAAGGCGAGGGCCGCGCGTCCTTCATCGGTCGGTTCCCCTTGGGCGAACGCGATCGATGGTAACGGTGCGAGCGGAGGCTGGATCGCGACACGCCATCCGTCAAAGGCGCCGGCTATGCGCGCCTCGAGCGTTCTGTAAGTGGCCAGCGTCGCTCCGGGGAGCGGACGGGCGCGCACGAGCGCGCGCCGCTCGGAGCGATCCACCAGCACGTCCGAAGGATCGACCCCCGCGACGAGCGCGAGGTCGCGGGCGAGAGTACGAGCCCGGTCTGCCATCGCGGCCTCGGCCTGCTGTTCCTGCCGCGCGCTCGCCGCGGCAAGTTCAGCGGCCTCGGCCTGTGCTGCGGTGCCGACGCGGAACTGCGTGAGACGAAGATCGACCTGCTCTTCCAGCAGGTCGGCAAGCGCGTCCTGAGTGGCCCGCTGCGCGCCGGCGTGAATGGTCGGCGTCAGGACGGTCGTGTCAACGCTGACGGGATCGGCCTCGAGATCGAAATCCAGCTGCGATATCCGCGCATCGCCATCGAACTGCGACAGTACCGTATCGCGGATCTGGCGTTGCGCTATGGATTCCCACGCGATCTGCTTGAGCGCCAGGTACAACGGAATGGCGAGCGCGACGAACACGCCAACGATTATCATGGTCTGCAACCGTGTCTGTGTTTCCGAAAGGGCAGCGCTGAAACCATAAATGCGCGCCATGACGGTCGCCACCAGCGCGATGGTCATCAGGTTGGTCACGAACAGCAGCAAGGCACCGGAAAAAACCGTCCAGTTCGTCGTAGCCAGGCCGAAACCGACCGCAGCGAGCGGCGGCATCAGTGCGGTGGCAATGGCTACGCCGACAATCGTCCCCTCCCGGCCCCGGATCATCGAATAGGCGCCCGCCAGCGCGGAAAAGATGGCGACTGCGAGGTCGAACAGGTTGGGGCGGGTTCGTGCCGCAATCTCCGGCGTCACCGTCTGGATGGGCGAGACGAACACGATCAGGGCGCAAATTGCCACGGCCAGGATCATCCCCGCCGCCAATGCCCGCACCGATCCGCGCAGCCACTTGTAATCACCAATGGCGAGCGCGAAACCGGCACCGATGATCGGTCCCATCAGCGGCGCGATCAGCATCGCTCCGATCACCACGGCGGGGCTCGACAGCAGCATGCCGAGCATCGCGATGCCGGCGGACATGGCCAGCATGAACAGGTAGCGCGGACTAGTATAGGCTTCTTCCCGCCGCGCCTCGATGACCGCGGCGCGATCGACACTTTCGACGACCGCCAGGCGCCACCAACGACGGAACTTCGTCAGCGTCCGGTCCAGCGGCAGGGTCGGCCCGTCGTCAGGTTCGCGTCCTCCCGACTTGCTCCTGTCAGGAGTGCCGCTGACCGCTTCGCTCGCCAATGCCGTCCCCCGCCCGATGCGCCCGAAGTCCATCCTTACGTCCGTGAACGGGGCCGCGTAAAGCGGTGAACGCGCGATGCCTCTTGCGCCGGGCGTTGGGCATTGCCATCCTCTTGCTGTTGTATTTGCATAATACACTTGCCGCTGCCATATGACCCGGACGGAAGGACGAAAAGAGAATGAGCGATCAGCTTGACCCGCAAACGGCTCCGCCCGCATCCGCGCCCGCACCGGCAACGACGGCTACGGCGGTAAAATCCGATTTCGATCTGACCCCTCCCGATCCGGTTCCTGCCGTGGCGCCGGAAAAGGCTGCGGGCCTTGTTCCGGTCAGCGAGGAGAAACGATCGGCTCTCGACGAGAAAGTGGACGGCTTCGTCTCCGAACTGGTTGCGCTCGATGCCAATTCTCCCGACTTCGGCAAAAAGGTCGACCAGATCACCAATATGGGGCGCAAGGAGATCCAGGCGGCGGCTCAGATGTCCAACCGCTTCCTCGATCGGCCGGTACGCGCGATGGATCAGGATTCAGGGGTTGGCGCCGACCTTACCGAATTGCGCCGTACGGTCGAGGAACTCGATCCCGGCCGCAAGGGCAAGCTGACAGGACGCAAGTTCCTGGGAATCATTCCCTTCGGCAACAAGCTGAAGAACTATTTCGACAGCTACACCTCCGCTCAGGGCCACATCCAGTCGATCCTCGCGCGTCTTTCCAGCGGCAAGGACGAACTGCTGATGGACAATGCCGCCATCGATGTGGAGCGCCAGAAGCTGTGGGAGGCGATGGGCAACCTCGAACAGATGATTCACATCGGCAAGACGCTGGATTCCCGGCTCGAGGAAGAGGCGAACGAGCTCGATTTGACCGATCCGGAAAAGGCCAAGGCGATCCGGGAGACAGCTCTGTTCTACGTCCGGCAGCGCACGCAGGACCTTCTCACGCAGATGGCGGTCAGTGTGCAGGGTTATCTTTCGCTCGACCTGGTGAAGAAGAACAACGTCGAGCTGGTGAAGGGCGTCGATCGCGCCTCGACCACCACGGTGGGCGCGCTGCGCACAGCGGTGACGGTGGCGCAAGCGATGACCAACCAGAAGCTGGTTCTGGGGCAGATCACCGCGCTGAACGAGACTACCGCCGGTATAATCGATTCCACGAGCCAGATGCTGCGCGACAACACCGGCAAGATCCACGAGCAGGCAGCGGCGAGCACGATCCCGCTCGAAACGCTGCAACGCGCGTTCCAGAACATCTACGACACTATGGACGAGGTCGATCAGTTCAAGCTTCGCGCGCTCGATTCGATGAAGCAGACGGTCAACGTGCTGTCGGACGAGGTAGAGCGCTCCAAGGGCTATATCGCCCGGGCGGAGGGGCAATCGCAGGCGGCGAAGCAGGTCAACGACAGCGGCCTGCTGAGCCTGGAAGGCTGAAAAGGGAATTCCGATGGTCCAAGACCTGACGCGCAATTCCGACCGGATCCTGGCCGAGAGCCGGGCACTGGTGCGCGACAACCGCTCCGGCGGGCGGCACCGCCGGGTATCCATCGGACAAGGTTCGCGCAAGGCGAAGGCTCGCAACCTGCTGAAGCGGGCGGGCTATTTCGGGATCGCCGTGTTCGCCATTCTGGCGGCGATGACCGCGGCGGGAATCATCCTCAACGGGATCGGGTTCGTCGGCGTCATGATCGCGGCCTTCGCGATGATTGCGGCGGCGATCCTGTTTTCCCAGTTCCCCCGTGTCAGGGAGCCAAAGCGCGCCGACCTCGCACGCACCAATGACGCCGGAAAACTGGTCGCGCAGACGGAATTGTGGCTGGAAAGCCAGCGCCCCGCCCTCCCGCCCCCGGCGGTGAAACTGGTCGATGACCTGGGCGTACAGCTTGATGAACTCGGGCGACAACTGGCCAATGTCGATCCTGCCCATCCCGCTGCTCGCGAAACGCGCAAGCTGGTCGGCGAACACCTGCCCGAGACGATTGACAGCTATCGGCGCATACCCGGCAACTTGCGGGGCGAGGAACGTGCCGGCTCGACACCCGACGCGCAGCTTGTCGATTCGCTGGACAAGATAAGCCGCGAGATCGATCACGTTACGCGGCAGCTTGCCGAAGGTTCGCTCGACGATCTGGCTATCAAGAGTCGTTACCTCGATTACCGCTATGGTGACGCGGAGACTGCCCTGCCCTCCCCCTCCGCGCCGCCCGTTCCGGCCGAACCCCCGCAGCCAGCGGCACCGTCTTCCGTACCTCTGGACGATCGCTGATGGACGTAGAGATACCCCACAGCCTGGGTCGCGACGAGGTTCGCCGCCGGTTCAGGGACAATTCCCATCGCATCGCTGCCGGCATCCCCGGCGGCATGGCCGAGGTGAAGACCAGCTGGCCGAGCGAGGACCGTATGGCGTTGTCCGTCACGGCGCTCGGACAGGCGATAACCGGACATGTCGACATTCACGATCACAAGGTCGTGTTCCACATGATTCTGCCGCCAGCGCTCGGGTTCGTGCAACCGATCGTCGAGGGAGCGATCCGGGACCAGGGTCAGCGCCTTCTCGCTGCGCCGAAAGACTGAACGCACTTCTCGCTAAAGCTGTCGGTCGTATTCTAGCAGGCTGGCCGGAATGCGAAGCGCTCCGGTCGCAAGCCGCGTTTCCCGCAGAAACAGGACCAGCGCCCACATCAGCAAGGCTATGGCGAGGATGAACGTGCCCGCTGCCACCGGATTGAGCCCGATATGCGCGAACTCTTCCAGGAACAGGAGGACCACGGTTACGCCGATCATGAGTGACGCCGTCACCAACCGCAGCAAGGCATCACCGATCAGCTGTATGCGCGCGTCTATGGTGCGCATTTCGCGAACTATGTTATCATGCTCGGCTCCCTCGGTCGCTCCATGTCGCTCTACGAGGGCTCGGGAGCGATCGACGACACGGCCAAGGCGGGTGGACAGGATATTCATGATAGCGCCGATGGCCACCAGAACGAAAACCGGCGCCAGGGACAGCTGGATGGTCTGCGCGATGAACCCGTCCACCATGTTCATTGCGCTTACCCTGCCCTTTCAATCCGTGGAACGTTTTGCCAAATGAGAGGCTTGTAGTGCTTTAAGGGCTGACGAGTCCGGTCTATCGGGGCCTGACTGCCGCCTTTCATGTAGGGATATGTCGCCATTGGCCGATAACGGCAATCAGGTTCATCTACGGACTTTCCTCAGGGGCGAAACCGCTGCGCTGCACGACGCCCTGGATAGTCGAACGGTGCCCGCATCGCTTCGCGACCGGGACGAGTATGTCCGCTTCCTGGAACGGCAATTCGTCGCCCGACGTCCGATCGAAGCCTGGGCCGCGCGGACGATGGCCTCGCATAGCGCGCCTCCCGCAGCCTGCCCGCTGATTGCCAACGACCTTGCCCTACTCGGTCGGTCGACGCCGAAGTTTGATGAGGGCTTCACACTACCCGACGGGGCCGACCCGATCGGTCTTGCCTGGGCACTGGCAGGGTCGCATCTGGGTAATCGGGCGATGTTGAAGTCTCTTGCCGATGCACAATCAGACCTGCCGGTGTCGTTCTTCGGCGATCAAGCCATGATGGCGTTCTGGAAAAGCTTGCGCCCCGCGATCGAGCGGGATGTCTCGCGCGCTCTGGGCAAGGCCGCCGTTCTGGGTGCCAGGGCGGTGTTTGCGCGGTTTCTCCGGGCGTTCGCTGTAGACGGCGCATCCTCCAGGCTCGCGGCATGAATGTCGAGACCAGCTACGAGGTTGATCTGACGAGTTGCGATCGAGAGCCGATCCATCAGCTCGGCCTGATCCAGGACTTCGGCGCGCTGATTGCGGTGACGTCGGACTGGAACGTCGCTTTCAAATCCCGGAATTGCCACGAAGTCCTGGGGTTGCGCAAACCCGTCGAGATCGGTGACAGGCTAGCCGATCATTTCAGCGCGGCTGCACTCGAGAGTCTGCGCAGGCACGCTGGGGATGCCGGCAAGCTCGGCGTCGTCGAACGCCTGTTCGGTATCGATCTGGATGAAAGCGGGCGCCCGTTCGACATCGCAGTCCATTCGACCGGTCCTTACAATATCATCGAGATCGAACCGAGCGATACCGGCGCCGGAATCGAATACACCGCCGCCCTGCGACCTATGGTCGAACGCCTTCAGCATACGACATCCGCAAAAGACCTGTGCGAGGAAGCCGCGACGCAGCTCAAGCGCTTTCTCGGTTTTGACCGGGTCATGGTCTACAAGTTTCATCCGGACGAAAGCGGCGAGGTGATTGCAGAAGCGAGAGAATCGCATCTCGATACGTTTCTCTCGCTTCGCTACCCCAAGACGGACATCCCGCAGCAGGCGAGGCGACTCTACCGTACCAACCTGTTTCGCATCATCAGTGACGTGAACGCCGAACCGGTGCCGCTCGAGCCGCGCACTGCGCTAGGAGGCGATCCGCTCGACCTGTCGAAGAGCACGCTGCGGGCGGTTTCCCCGATCCACATCGAATATCTCCAGAACATGGGCGTCGGCGCCTCGCTGTCCATTTCCATCATCGTGGAGGGGAAACTCTGGGGGCTGTTTGCCTGTCATCACTATTCCGCACGCCGCCTGCCGTTCAAACAGCGCACCGCCGCCGAACTATTCTCGCAGCTATTTTCGCTTCAGCTAGAAATCGCGATCATGGCGGCGGGCAACGCGGCGAAGGAACGGGCGCGCGACCTGCACGACCGGTTGATGAGCCAGCTGATCGGCGGCAGTTCGCTGGCGGACAATTTGGAAGTGATCGAAAATGCGCTGGCGAAGTTAATTCCGCATGACGGGCTGAGCGCGTATATCAACGGGGAATACCGTTCGCGCGGGGCTGCACCCAACGAGGAAGAATTCCGGGCTCTGGTGCCTGCTCTCAACACCTCGTCTACAAGTTCGATCGTGCACTCGGATGCGCTGGCGGACCTCATCCCCAAGGCCCAGGCCTTTGCCGGTCGCGTGGTGGGCGCGCTGATCATCCCGGTATCGCGCCGCCCGCGCGATTACGTCACCCTCTGGCGCCGGGAATTGCAGCAGACCGTCACCTGGGCGGGAAATCCGGAGAAGGTCGCGACCATCGGCCCTAACGGCGATCGGCTTACGCCGCGCAAGAGCTTCGCCGCCTGGCAGGAATCGGTCAGCGGCCGCTCTGCCGACTGGTCGCAAGAAGAGCTCGGCATAGCGGAACGCCTGCGCGTGACCCTGCTCGAGGTCATCCTGCGCGTGACGGACGAACAGGTTCAGGAACGTGCCCGCGCTCAGGAACGACAGGAATTGCTGATCGCGGAACTCAACCATCGCGTGCGGAACATCCTGACGCTCATCCGCAGTCTGATCGGCCAATCGAAGGGCGAGGCGAAGTCTATTGATCAGTTCGCCGACCTTATCGGCGGCCGTATCCGCGCGCTCGCCATGGCGCACGATCACATCACGCGCGAGAATTGGGCGTCGGCATCGCTGGTGGAGCTGTTGAAGTCGGAAGCGGAGGCCTATCTGGTCGGTAAGGCGAACCGGGTAAACATCACCGGAGAGGATGCCCTGGTCAATCCGGAGGCCTATACCGTCCTCGCTCTGGTCGTGCATGAGATGATGACCAATTCGGCCAAGTACGGCTCCCTTTGCGACAGCAGCGGTTCGCTCGATATCGAGATCTCCTTCACCGAGCATCGCGACCTTGCAATTGCCTGGCGCGAACACGGAGGCCCCCCGGTCAAGGCCCCCACGCGTCGCGGCTTCGGCTCCACGATTATCGAAAAGTCGATACCATTCGAACTCAAGGGCAATGCAGACGTTCGGTACAAGCTGAGCGGTCTGGAAGCCGACTTCGTCATTCCTTCGCGCTTCGCCGAGGCCGCGCCGGACGAACAGCCCGCCACGCAAGGGCAGGCTGAAGCGGAAGCGGAACGCGTCGCGGCGGAGGATTTTGCGGAAGACGAAACCGATCGCCCCGTCCTGGTCGTAGAGGACAGCATGATCATCGCGATGGACGCCGAGGAAATGTTGCGTCAGATCGGCTTTTCGAATGTCGTTGTCGCGAGCAGCACCGAAACGGCCTTGGCCGAGATCGCCAAGAAGGAGCCGATCCTGGCTCTGCTCGATTTCAACCTCGGTGATGGAACCAGCGAGGCGATTGCCCGCAAGCTGACCGAAAGGTCAGTGCCGTTCTGGTTCGTGACCGGCTATGGCGACGCGGTGCAGCAACTGTCGAAAAGCGAGGCCCGCGGCGTGTTGCAGAAGCCTTATACCAGGGACGACCTGCAAAGGCTGGTCAGTCAGTTGTCGCAAAAGCGGGACGGCGACTAAACGCTGTTCCTCACTGATTGGCTGCCCCTTCGAGCTTGCCGACTTCCTGAGCACCGCTCATCGAAGTCACGAGCACTTCGTCCCCATCGACCACGACGGCGATGTCGTCCATACCGATGATGGAGATGCGTGGTCCGTCCGTGTCGGCAAGCACGTTGCGGCAATCTCGCAGTTCCACCTTCCCCCTCGTGCGATTTCCACGCTCGTCGCCTTCGAGCGTGTCGCGAAGGGCGGGCCAGCCGCCGATGTCGGACCAACCCATCGCGGCCGGAACCATCGCGGCGCGGCGCGTCTCTTCCATCACCGCATAATCGACCGATTCCGGCTCGATCTTCGCGAAGTGCCCGGCGTCTGGATGAAATGCAGACCCGGTTTCGCACCCCTCCTCCACCGAACGGCGCACTGCTTCGGCAAGCGCCGGCCGGTATGTCGCCAGTTCTTCCAGGAAATCGCCCGCGCGGAACGCGAAAATTCCCCCGTTCCAGCTGTATCCCCCCTCGGCCAGGAACTGCGTCGCCCGCGCCAGATCGGGCTTTTCGACGAATTGCGCGATGCGGCGCCCGCCGCCCTCGATCGGTTCGCCATGACGAATGTAGCCGTATCCGGTTTCGGGGTGCGTGGGCTCTATCGCCATAGCAACCATCATCCCATCGCGCGCAAGCCGCGCCGCCGCGTGGGCGGCCTGTCGGAAAGCTTTCGGATTTCCGATATGGTGATCGCTCGGACATACGAGCATGACGGCATCGGTGGGTAGGCGCTGCGCGGCGAGTGCGATCGCCGCCGCAGTGTTCTTCGGGGCGGGCTCGACGACGATGCGCGCGTCCGTGGCCTCGCCGATTTGCGTCTCGACATGCGGGACATGTACGGCACCGGTGACGATGACGGGGTAGGCGAACCCCTCCGCCGGCGGACACCGGGCGAGCGTCGCCTCGAACAAGGTCCGGTCGCCGACGAGGGGCAGGAAAGGCTTGGGCTTTGCCTTGCGGCTGCGCGGCCAGAGCCGAGTTCCGCTACCGCCGCACAGGATTACCGGGTGGATACTCGTCATATGTCTTGTCCTTTGCCCGCCTGGTTGCCGCGAGAGCGATATAGGCCCTTCTAGCGACGGAAGAAGTCCTGCCGCCAGCCGTAGCGTGCAGGAACTGGATTTCCGTCGCGGTCGCGCGCCGGATTGAAGCGAATGCGCTCGATGACGAGCGGGCATACGAGGGCATTCGTTGCCGGATCCGGTCCTGGCTGGGTCACGTTGCAATCGTGGGCGCGTCCGTCCACGCCAACGGTGAATTCGACGACGACCGAGGTTCCGGCACGCGAAGCCCGTCCGCCCTCCGGAATGGGGAAGTCCCGCACGGCGTCGATCCGTCCGGATTTTACCGACGGGCCGACGGCCACGCCGCCGCCGGAGCCCGACCCGCGACCCGCTCCTCGGTTTCCGCTTCCGGTACCCTCGCCCTCGCCGCCGGCGCCGGTGCCGCTCCCCTGATCCGCTCCGCCGGAATTGTTCGCGGTGCCGGTGGACGATGCCCGGGGCGCGGGGTTCGGGTTGGGCAGCACGACGGCCGGATCGGGCGCGGTTTCGGCCCGTGCGACGGCCTGCTTGCCCGCCTCGGCAGCGGCTCCCTCGTCCCGGACGGACGGTTGGCGAGCGGGCTGCTCGCTGGGTTCGGGCTCTGGCGGAGGGGGCGGTGGCTCCTCGTAAGTCGCCACCGTCACGCTGGTGAAGCTCGTCGCTGTCTCCACTATGCGATCGGTGAGATCGGGGGCGAAGGTGCGGACCAGGCCGATCGCGACCAGCACATGCAGGAGGGCGACGAGCGCCAGCGTTTTCCAGTTCAGCTTCCTGCGGGGCGCGTATCGTGGTTTCGCCATGCCCGGCGCCTAGCGGACTTTTCCCGCTTTCGCACGAGTGGTTGCCCCGCCTCTCATTCACCGTTCTTCATGGTCAGTTCGCCCTGCATCCCGAGCACGCCCTCGCCATAGAGGTAGGTCGGATCGAAATGGGAATAGCGTTCCAGCAGTCTGCGGTCCGGGACCTTTACCGATCCGCGCTGGAAATGGGCGAGGTCATCCTTGCGCAACTGCGCTAGCGCGCGGTTCATATGAATGGCGGTCGTCCCGCACATGTCGGCGAGGTCGGATTGCGTGAGCGGCGTCTCGATGCGGCCCAGGCGGCCCAGTTCCACGAAATCGAGCCGTTGCCAGATCTCACACAGGATGTGCGCGGCACGGCGCGACGCGCGCAATTGCTCCAGCTTCATGATCCATTCGCGGTGAATGGCCGCGTCGAGCAGGGTCGAGAACCACAGCAGGCGAGCAAGATGGGCGTTGGTTTCCATCACCCGCTCGATCCGCTTATGCGAACAGAAGCCGACGCGCGCGGGTCCGAGCGTTACGATGTTGTGGTCCAGCCGCTTGAGAGCGAAGGCATGCAGGTCGATGAAGTCGCCCGGCACCTGAATGCCGACGACAAACCGCTTGTTCCCTTCCTCGATGGTGCGAAGCGCGAACCCTTCGATAAGAACGGTGGACTTGTCGCACAATTGTCCCCGGGCGAGTATCTGCTGGCTGGCATCGAAGTCTTCGACCCGTTCGATAAGCGATTCGATCGTCGCCTTTTCATCCTCGCTCATGGCATCGCGAAGGCGTCCGAGAAGGAACCGCCCGGTAAGCGGGTAGCGATCCAGTTCCAGTCGCGCGGACAAGGCGCCCCCCATAATGCTTTTTCCGTGGTCAGGTCGCGAATGCCTGCCGTTCGTCGCGTCGCTTTCGATAACTTCTTCAAGGGGTTTCGCAAGCACGCGGCGATCGAAATAAATCTTTGTCAGTTTGGTGCGTCTGTGGTGCCGGCAGGGGCTGGTCGACGCGGCGCGCCGAAGCCGATAGGACTTTCGCCATGACGAGTTCCTATCGCTTCGCCATCGATCGCGGCGGCACCTTTACCGACGTTGTCGCGCAAACGCCCGGCGGCGGGCTGGTGACGATGAAGCTGCTGTCCAGCAATCCGGAACAGTACGATGATGCCGCCAGCGAAGCCGTTCGGCGCATCCTTCGCACGCATGGCGAAGCCCCGGTGGACGAGCTGCGCATAGGCACGACGATCGCAACCAACGCATTGCTCGAGCGTCAGGGAGAGCCGACGGCCCTTGCCATCACCGCGGGGCATCGCGATGCGCTGCGGATAGGCAATCAGGCGCGTCCGGAAATCTTCGCTCGTCACATCGTCCTGCCCAAGCGGCTCGAGACGGCGACGATCGAGATCGACGAGCGTGTCGGCGCGGACGGAACCGTGCTTCGTCCGCTTGACGAGGAGGACGCGCGCAGGAACCTTGCCGATCTGCGCCGACAGGGGTTCGAAGCGATCGCCGTCGTGCTCATGCACGGATGGCGCTTCCCGGAACACGAAAGACGACTGGCCGAACTGGCATACGAGGCCGGCTTCCGTCAGGTAAGCGCGAGCCATGAAGTCTCTCCGCTGATAAAGCTGGTGCCGCGTGGAGATACCAGCGTGGTCGACGCTTACCTGTCACCCGTCATCCGCGATTATGTCGAGCAGCTGGCGGAGCGGTTGCCCGATCACGGAAGTCTGCGCTTCATGCAATCGAACGGCGGCCTCGCCGATGCGCGCGCCTTTCGCGGCAAGGACGCGGTGTTGTCCGGCCCGGCCGGCGGCGTGGTCGGCATGGTCGAGACCGCAAGGCGTCTGGGGCACACGAAGCTCATCGGCTTCGACATGGGTGGGACCAGCACCGACGTGTGTCACTATGCCGGCGAGTTCGAGCGTACGGGGGCGAGCGTGGTCGCCGGCGTTCGCATCGCCGCGCCGATGATGCAGGTGCATACGGTGGCGGCCGGAGGTGGTTCGATCTGCCGATACGACGGATCGCGCCTGCGGGTGGGCCCGGAAAGCGCCGGCGCCGATCCAGGCCCCGCATGCTATCGCAAGGGCGGGCCGCTGACCGTGACCGACTGCAATCTCGTCCTGGGCCGGATCGATCCCGAACACTTCCCCAAGGTCTTCGGACCCGATGGCGACCAGCCGCTGGCCCGGGATGCCGCACGGGCACGGCTCGACGCGGTCGCCACGGCGCTTCCGGAACCCATGGCCTCCGAAGATCTGGCCGAAGCCTTCCTGGCCCTGGCGGTGGACGAGATGGCCAATGCCATCCGCAAGATCAGTACGGCGCGCGGTCACGACGTAACCGCGCATGCTCTCGCCTGTTTCGGCGGAGCGGGCGGCCAGTTCGCCTGCCGCGTGGCGGACGAACTGGGCATCGAGACCGTCCTCGTCCACCCGCTCGCAGGGATGCTGTCAGCCTATGGCATTGGCCTCGCCCCGGTTACCGTCATCCGGGAGAGCGGAATCGTCCGGCCGATAACGGAAGATTTCACGCAGGCCCGGACCGATCTCGAACGCTCCGCCACCGACGACCTGATCGCGCAGGGAATCGTGCGTGAGGGCATTTCTACCATTACAAATCTTCGCTTGCGCTTCGCTGGCAGCGACACGACCATCGACCTGCCGGTCGGCGGCGACCTCGATGCCCGTTTCCGCGAGGCGCACCGACAACGCTTCGGCTGGTCGGACGCGGATGCGGAGATCGTGCTCGAAGCGATCAGCGTCGAGGCGCGGAGCACGAGCGGCGGATTATCCGACGCGGCCGCGCTGGATCAGACAGAGGAACCGGCGGGCGATATCCGCACACGTGCCAGCATGGCGATCGGGGAAGCGATCGATGGTCCCGCCATGATCGCCGACCCCGGCTCCACCACCATTCTGGAGGACGGATGGCGAGCCACGCTTGCCGAGGATCGCAGTCTCGTCCTTACCCGCAGGGTGCCTCACGAACGCGACAGCACGGCCGAGACACGCGTCGATCCGCTACGCCTCGCCATCTTCAACAACCTGTTCATGGCCATCGCGGAGGAGATGGGCCTGGTGCTCGAAGCCACCGCGAGCAGCGTGAACATCAAAGAACGCCTCGATTTCAGCTGCGCCGTGTTCGACGCGGAAGGTTCGCTCATTGCGAATGCACCCCATATTCCGGTGCATCTGGGATCCATGTCGCAGAGCGTGCGGCGGATAATAAGCAACCGTGCGAACAGCGAGCGCGGCCTCCGCCGGGGTGATGCCTTCTGCCTCAACGATCCCTTTCACGGCGGCACGCATCTGCCCGATGTAACGGTGATCGTCCCGGTCTTTTTCGCGGAAGGCAAGGTACCTGACGCCTTCGTCGCGGCCCGTGGGCACCATGCCGATATCGGCGGCATCGCGCCCGGTTCCATGCCGCCCGACAGCCGCACGATCGAGGACGAAGGTATCCGCCTCGACGACGTGTTGCTGGTGGACGAAGGCGTGTTTCGCGAAACCGGTTTGCGAGAACTGCTTTCGTCCGGTCCGTACCCGGCGCGCAATCCGGATCGCAACATCTCCGACCTCAAGGCGCAGCTCGCAGCATGCGCGCGGGGGGCCGATCTTCTTGCCGATGCGGCACAGACCCACGGTGCGGACGTTGTTGCCGCCTATCTCGGGCACGTCCTCGACCACGGCGAGGCGGCAGTCCGCCAGCTGTTCGAAAGCCTGATCGAAGGCAGCTTCACCTATGCGATGGATAACGGGGCCGAAGTCTCCCTCAGGCTGACGATCGACCGGGATGTCCGCACCGCCCGGTTCGACTTCACCGGGACGAGCGGGCAATTGCCGAACAATTTCAACGCACCCGCCGCGATTGCCCGCGCCGCCGTGCTCTACGCGCTGCGAACGCTGGTCGATGACGAGATCCCCCTGAACGACGGATGCCTGCGCCCGGTCGAGATCGTCGTGCCCCCCGGATCCATGCTCGCGCCCGAACCGCCGGCGGCGGTGGTGGCCGGCAATGTGGAGACCAGCCAGGTCGTCACCGATACGATCCTGGCTGCCTGCGGGTCACTGGCCTGCGCGCAGGGCACCATGAACAATTTCACCTTCGGCGACGAGGAGCGTCAGTACTACGAAACCATCGCAGGGGGGTCCGGGGCAGGAAATGGGCATTGCGGGACCGATGCGGTGCAAACCCATATGACCAACAGTCGCCTGACCGATCCCGAAGTGCTGGAAAGCCGGTTCCCCGTTCGCGTCGAGCGGTTCGCCATTCGCTCCGGCTCGGGCGGGGAAGGGCAATGGTCCGGTGGGGAGGGCGTGGAGCGGCGCATCGTGTTTCTCACTCCGATGCGCGCGCAAATTCTCGCCAACCGCCGCACGGTCGCACCGCGCGGGATCGCCGGTGGCGGCGACGGGGCGGTGGGGGAGAGCTTCGTCGAGCGGGCGGATGGGAGCCTGCTTGATCTCGGTGCGACGGGCGGTGCGGACATGCAGCCAGGCGATGTGTTCGTGATCCGCACGCCGGGCGGCGGGGGCTACGGCGAAGCGTGATGCTGGATGAAGCCTTCGCCGGCAGGCTGGCACGCACCGCACTGTCGCACGTCGCGCGCGAATATCCCAACTCGATCGCGCATGTCATGCAGGGCGATGCCGACGCCCTGACCCCGCGGCAGATGCATCCGGCCTTCTTCGGCAGTTTCGACTGGCACAGCTGCGTGCATTCGTGGTGGACGCTGCTGACCCTGCGCCGCCTGTTTCCGGACAGTCCGGAAGCCGCGTCGATCGCCGCCCTGGCGGACAGAACCTTCACCGCAGGCAATCTCGAGGGCGAACTCGCCTATTTTACGAGACCGGAGGGCGGCGGGTTCGAACGCCCCTACGGATGGGCTTGGTTTCTCGCCCTTCACGCGGAGGCGGCGCGGCACGCAGACCGGGACTGGGCGGACAGGCTTGCGCCGATGGCTCGCCACCTTGCAGCCGGTTTTCGGCCCTATCTCACAAAGCTGGCCTTCCCGATCTACACCGGTACGCACTTCAATACCGCCTTCGCGCTGGTGCTGGCCCATGATTGGGGCCGCGAACACGATGGCCCCTTGGCGGACGCGATCGCTGCCTACGCCGAAGACGCCTTCGGACCAGTGACCGACTATCGCGGGTGGGAACCGGGCGGGGACGAGTTTCTCTCGCCCATTCTCACCGCCACGCTGCTGATGTCCCGCGTTCGTGACCAGGGCGGGTTCGCGCGGTGGTTCGATGGCGCGCTTGGCAATGGCTGGCTCGTAGAGACCTGCCAGCCGGTCAGCGTCACGGATCCGGCCGACGGGAAGATGGCCCATCTCGACGGCCTCAACCTGTCCCGCGCCTGGTGTCTGCGCGCTATCGCGGCCGGGCTGCCCGACCACGGCGAAGCCGTCCAGCGCATCGCCGATCGACATTTCGCCGCCTCGATCGGGGCGGTCGACGGTCACTACATGGGGTCGCACTGGCTGGCGAGCTTCGCGCTGCTGGCGCTGCTCGCATCGCCCGAAGCCTAGGGCGCGAGCCAGGCGCGAAGCACCCAGGCGACTGCGCCCACCACCGCGACGCTCGCCGCCCAGATGGTCGCCATCCAGGCTATCCTGCGCCAGAGCGGGCGGCTCTCTGCCTGGTCCCCGATCAATGGTAGCCCTCGTCGCTCGTCTTGCCGCGAAAGACCCAGTACGCCCAGCCCGTATAGATCAGGATGAGCGGCATGGTGATTGCCACGCCGACCAGCATGAAGATCTGGCTGCGCTCGGGAGCGGCGGCGTCCCAGATGGTGATCCCGGGCGGCACCACGTAAGGCCACATGGTGAATCCCAATCCCGCCATCCCCATGAGGAATAGCGAGATGGATAGCCAGAAGGGCTTGGAATGGCGCTCTCGAGAAAGGGCGCGCAGCAGCGCGATGACGAGAACCGCAGTGACGATCGGCACCGGTGCGGCCAGATAGATTTCCGGAGCCGTGAGCCACCGATCAGCGTACTCCGCGTTCAGGAGAAGGTTGTAGAGGCTGACCACCCCCATGAGCAGCACGGTCGCCCAGGCCGCGACCTTCGCCAGCCGGCGGGCGTGCTCCTGCTCGGGACCTTCCATCTTCCAGACAAGCCAGGTCGCGCCGAGCAGCGCGTATCCGGCGACGGTTCCGAACCCGGTAAGCAGGGTATACGGCGTCAGCCAGTCGAACCAGCTGCCGGAATAGGCTCGGCCGGTCACATCCACGCCCTGCAGCAACGCGCCCAGCGTCATTCCCTGCGCGAGAGCAGCGACCAGGGATCCGCCGGTGAAGGCGGCGTCCCAGAAGCGCCGATGCGACGGGTCGCGCCAGCGATACTCGAACGCCACACCGCGAAAAACCAGTCCGAGCAGCATGGCGATGACGAGCGGATAGGTTGCTGGCAGGATAACGGCGTAGGCCAGGGGAAAGGCTGCGAAAAGCCCGCCGCCGCCCAGTACCAGCCAGGTTTCGTTGCCATCCCAGACCGGCGCTATCGAATTCATCGCGCGGTCGCGCTCCGGACCCGCCTCGAAGGCCGGGAAGAGTATTCCGATGCCCAGATCGAACCCGTCCATGACCACATAGGCGAAGACGGCGAAGGCGATGATGAACGCCCACACGGTAGTCAGATCGACGTTAACGTTCACGGCTCGCCTCGTGCGGACCGCGCGGCAGTTTCTCTCCGTCACCGGGGTTCTGCGTCGGACCGGGTGTGAAGCCGGCCGTGCGGATCGGCCCCTTGTCGCCGCGCTTGACGCCGACCTCGCCAGGCTGGGGAGACTTGCTCATCAAGCGCATGATGTACCATACGCCCACCCCGAACACGGCGAAATAGACGACAATGAATGCCAGCAGTGACGACCCGACGGCGGGCGCGTCGAGAGGGCTGGCCGCGTCGGCGGTTCGCATCAGGCCATAGATCACGTAAGGCTGGCGGCCGACCTCCGTGGTGATCCAGCCGGCGATGACAGCGGCAAAGCCGGACGGTGCCATGACGACGGCGAAGCGGTGCAGCAAGGGCCAGTCGTAAAGTCGGCCACGCCAGCGGGCCAGCAGGCTCCACACCCCGATACCGAGCATCGCGAAGCCGATGCCGACCATGACACGGAAAGACCAGAACACGATGCTGACGGGCGGCTGCTCGTCGTCCGGTATGGTGTCGAGCCCGGCCAGCGGCGCGTCGAGCGAGTGCTCGAGAATAAGGCTCGACACCTTGGGTATCCCGACCGCATAGTCCAGCCGCTGTTCCTTCTCGTTCGGGATTCCGAACAGATACAGCGGGGCGCCGTCGGGATGGCTTTCGTAATGCCCCTCCATCGCCATGACCTTTTGCGGCTGATGCTCGAGAGTGTTGAGACCCTGCGCATCGCCGAGAAAAATCTGCACCGGGGCCACCAGGGCCGCCATCCACATCGCCATCGAGAACATCTTGCGGGCATGCGGATTGGCCCTGTCCCTCAGCAGATGCCACGCCCCCACCCCGCCGACCACGAAGGCCGTCGTAAGATAGGCGGCGGTGACGGTGTGAACGAGGCGGTAGGGAAAGCTGGGATTGAAGATGATCGCCAGCCAGCTGTCTCCGGGCAGAAATTGCCCGTTGGCACCCATTTCGAACCCTGCGGGCGTATGCATCCAACTGTTGACCGACAATATCCAGAAAGCGGAGATGAACGTTCCGACCGCCACCATCAGGGTCGCCGCGAAATGCAGCCTGCGCCCGACCTTTTCCATCCCGAACAGCATGACGCCAAGAAAACCCGCTTCGAGGAAAAAGGCCGTCAGCACCTCGTACGCCATCAATGGACCGACCACCGGGCCCGCCCTGTCGGAAAAGACCGACCAGTTGGTGCCGAACTGGTAGCTCATCACGATGCCAGAGACGACGCCCATGGCAAAGGCGATGGCGAAAATCTTCAGCCAGTACTTGAACAGATCGTGGTAGAGTTGCCTGCCGGTCTTCAGCCACAGACCTTCCAGAACGGCGAGGTAGCTCGCCAGTCCGATGGAGAAGGCGGGAAAGATGAAGTGGAAGCTGACCGTAAAGGCGAATTGAATACGGGCCAGCACCAGTGCGTCGGCTGTATCGAACATTGCGGGAGGGGACTTAACAGCCCCCGAGACGTTGCGCCATGTCGAACATCGCACGTTCCGTTGCACCACACGCAACAGCCGACCGGATGCAGCTTACGCTAGCACAACCTTACCCTGTCACAAAACCAACGATGTGGCGCGAACTCCGTCCTTCTTCATGACTGACCCTTAGGCCGCATATGGTCCGGGACAAGACCGGCTGCTACCATCTGGGCACGATCCCATCCGTAGGCAATGCGGCGCACTCCCGACGTTCTCGCGTCATGTCGGACGCTTTTCGGCGACAGGTTCCAGTGTTCGCCGATCTCCGCGTTCGAGATGATCCGTCGCGCGATCGACCTGACCTGGTCCTTTTCCACCTGCATGCGTCGACCGCTTTTCTCGAAGGCCAGATCCATTGCCTCGCAAGACGCGGCGAGTTGGGGGGTGTCGATCGTCAGGACTTCGGCCACCTCCTCCTTCGTCAGCACTGCGCTGAACGGGAAGTCGTGCTCGCATTCGTCGAACCGAACGCCGAGGAAGGCCTTCAGATCGTCGGGCATGACGAAGCATGTCCTGGTGTCAAACCGCTCGCCTTCGGACCAGTATTCGATCTGTCCTCGGAGCAGTGCACCGATGATGGAACTCCATGGCTTGAGGTCTCCGCCCAGCAGCCTGACGCAGTCGGACAGCCTGCGAGCGTCCCCCGGGATCGCGGTGTCGAGAGCATTTGCGGAAAGACCGGAGACGAGTTCCTCAAAGGATGCTCGGCTCGCCATCGCGCGTGGGTAGGCCGTCAGCATCGCCTGGTCGCCCCTGAACTCCAGCTGCTTCGACGCCGCCAACTGTTCGACCCCGTACAGCGGGATCCGCAGATCGTATCCGACCGTGGCCAGATTGACCGATCGGTCCTTGCGCTCACGGAGGTCGTCGATACTGTCGGCGATGAACTGCCTGTTGCCGCGATACCTGCTCGGCTTGCTGACGAGGACGACCTCGGGGATCTCCGCAAGCCGCTTGGTGCGTCGGTTGTCGATGCCGAGGACCTCCATCGCCTCCGAAGTGTTGTAGGTACGCATCCCGGCCGCGAACGAGTTCCAGATGTTGTCGGCGAGGTCCGGGATCCCGGCCAGCACCATCTCCGCCCTCTCCGGACCGCTCAGCTTCTCGCTCGCCATCCTCTTCAACCTCCTCCAGGACTTGAAGAACGCACCGTGGTCCGAACCGTGGGACTCCATGCTCTCGTGCAGCATCTCCCGTACCGTGCGCGGCCATCCGAGCAGCATCCTTCCGGCATCGCAGACGATGGGGACCTGCCGGTCCGGATCCAGCATCCGGATTGCCTTCATGTCCGCGGTGGCATCCGGCGTGCTCTGCAGGGATGCGGCCAGCTGGATCGCGGTCAGTGCGATGGTCCCGGGCGCGAGCGACGAGAGCGCGGATGGCAGCGGGGCGAGCGCTCGAATCCGATCTCCTCTTATCGGTGACATGAGATCGGCCACGAGGCGATAGCCTTCGAGGTCCGCGCCCTCGAGCAGCGGAACGGGCGCGGGTTCGATCATGTTCAGGCAGTGCTCGCACGTGTCGATGCCCCATGCCAGGTACCAGCCCAGTTCGGCTCCGCACGTCTCGCAGCGGTCGACGAGACGCTCGCCGGTGACCGGGCAGCACGCGAGCAGGCGGTTCATCCAGTGCGCCCTATGGTGCGGTGACAACTCGAGGGACCGTGGAGCGATGCGCCGGATCCGAAGGTCGATGGTGCCCATCGGCAGAACGAGGTCACCGAACGTCGTGCTCATTCCGCCCTTGACGGCATGTCTCGCTCCCAGCGTCGCGGGTTCCTGCCGGAGGACCTCGGCCAGTCTTGCGATCAGACGGGGATCGGCGACTGTGACGGCGCCCGGTGTGTACGTGTCGATGCCTGCCGCATGGAGTATCGGCCACACACGCCCCAGGACGTGCTCCCGCGCCGAACGTGACACTATCCCGATCAGGCTCTCGTCCTCCGCGACTTCGATCGGGAAGCGGACCCGCTTCGGTGAGCGCGCGGGTCGGCCCCTCGTGTCCGGGTGCGGAGCCGGCTCGTCGTGCCTTCGCTGTCCGGTCACGACGAGAACGGATCCTCGTCGATCCAGCCGTTCGCCATCGCATAGCCTTGCGTGACGCAGCTGAGGTCGAACGGCTCGATCTTGAGCGCACCGCGTCTGACCGCCAGCGGCACGGCTTCCTGGATGACCCGGGCCGCCCTTCCGACATGACCGCCCGATACGAGCGCGAGGCCGTCGATGATCGGTCTCTCGCCGAGGTCGCTGGGGATCCCGAAGACCCCTCGGTTCCTGAGCATCAGGTCGTACTCGCGGCAGAACTTCTGGAACAGCCTGGCCGGCTCCCTCCTCTCGGGATCCAGAGGGGCGAGTTCCAGCGGCATTCCCAGACGCGCGCACAGGTCGGGATTGCTGCTGAAGAAGTCCACCGACTCGCCGTTGCCGATGAGGAGGAGCGGCGCGATGCCGCGATCGAGCATCGTCTGGAAGCGCTCGGTCACCCTGTTGGACTCGCCGAGCGCCCCCTTGAGTCGCTGGACCTCGTCGGCGACGACCAGTTCGACGCCGAGCTTCGGGACCCATTCCGCTATCCGCTTCTCGAGCACCGGGATCGTGCGCCGATCATCGACCGTCTTGCGACCGTCGTCATGACTGTCCAGGAAATCATCCCCCATCTGCTTGAGAAGGGCCTGCATGAAGCCCTTGAGCGTCATTCCCTTCTCGATCGTCACTATGATCAGCTGGTAAGGATTGACGGCGAGACCCTGTGCCTTGCCCTCGGTTTCGAGCTGATGCTTCAAATGCCATGCCAGGGCCGACTTGCCGGCCTGCGACTTCTGACTGAGCCGGCGTCCGGAGATCGGTCGTCCGAGCTTGCCGCAAGTTTCGGCGATGTATTCGCGCAGTTGAGCGATGATCGCCAGCTGCGGCTCGTGATCGATCCAGATGCCCTCCATGGCGGTTCTGGCCTTGTCCACGTTCGCGGAGAGCGTCGGATCCGACCAGTCAGGGGTCCGGCGTCCCGTCAGGGGGTCCGGCTGCTTCTTTTCCGTCTTCCTGGCCATCTCGTGTATCCTCTCTTTCGTCGAACATGAAACCTTCCCTTCGCGTGTTCCCACCGGGGACACGGATTCCGGGTCGCGTCCCCGGGCGCGTATGCGTCGCCGTGCTCGCGGTCCCGTAGTCCTCCGCTCGCTTGAGAGGCTTGGATCTGGGTCTGCCCTTGCGATCGGTGGACCTGCTCTGTGGCGGGGGGGTCGGGACGTCCTCCCTTCCTTCGTCGGGAACCCTCGCCTCGCGATGGTGGGGGGAGACCGGGCCCGCCCCCGCTGTCCCGGCTGCGAGCTGCGCTTCTCGCATCTCCTCGCTCTCGATCAGCCCCATCGGGACGGCACGGTCCCGGATCGCGAGTTCGTCGAGGAGGGAGTCGAACTTCTTCAGTACCTCCTGCTTGGACTTCGCGCGTATGCGGGACCGGTCGGTCGCCGGTCCTCGCCCCGCCATCTTGAGCATGTCGCGATAGTGGTGGTGTTCCCAGCGACTCAGACCGCCGGTGTACTCGGGGTCGGTAGACCACATCGGATGGTACTTGCCGGTGGTCTCGTCCAGCACCTCGATCATGTCGATGTCGCCGTTCCAGACTCGGATCGGAACCATGCATTTGGCCGTGTCCTGCAGGCGCTGTCGGAAGGGGTGCGCATGGTGGTTGTTGTCGAGCGTCTCGGCCGTGCCGTCGGGGTTCCACCGGTAATGGACGTTGTCGTAGACGAGTCCGTCGGTCGTCAGTGCGAACCTGCCACCGGGATGGTCGGCGAGGTGGCGGTGCAGCTCGCGCGGCGACAGCGCGGGCAGACCGAAGCTGCCGATGTGGGCGAGCATGACCTCCTCCGGCGTCCAGCCGTTGAGGCAAGTCTTCGGCGTCGTGTTCCAGGCGTGCCTGCCCTGCTCCAGCATCGCCTTGTACTCCGCCCGGGTCACGTTCGCCTCCACCGCCGGGTCGATCCGCGGGTCGCGCTTCTGTCGGGGAGCCATCACGAGCCCCTTCAGGCCCCGCACCTTGGCCTTGGGGAACTTGAAGAAGTTCTCGAGGATCGACTTGGCGTCGCTGTGGTAGGCGGCCGCCAGTTCGGTGGTCGCGATCGTCGACATCCCCGGTACGGAACTCGGCGGGAGGATCGCCTTGTCGTTGTCGTACATCAGCAGTTCGCCGATGCCGTAGATCAGGGCGGACCGGTCCTTCGACCGTATGTCCTCCTTGTCGACATGGCGCGGACCCAACACGTTCATGAGGGCGATGCGGGCCATCTGGGGCCGCAGGTTTCCGCAGAATATGGAAGGTTCGAAGACGTACTGCGAGAAGACGTCCATGGCATAGATGCCCTTCATCTTCCCCGCGATCTCGCCCCACTCGTCCGAGAACGTCGTGTAGTGGCGGAATTCGGTCGCATCGAAGTAGATGCGTTCGAAGGGTCTCGTGACCTCGATCGGTTCGCCGCTCGGGGCGAACTTCTTCTCCGCGGCCACGACGCCGTAGCGCCTGGCCCAGTTGGCGCGCGTTTCTGCCCGGTTGATGCGGTTGCGCACGGCCTCGAACGAGGGCGGACTGGCACCGATGTCGCCGTGTCCCGCCTGATCGAGAAGGTCCCAGAACCGGACCGCCAGCGCCCCGGCCATCTCCTTGTCGCTCAGTTCGTGATCCCGCCAGTAGATTTCGACGACCGCATTCACGAGCCGGTCGACCCGGTCGGGCAGCTGTGACTCCCCTGGCAGCCGGCCGGACTGATTGACGAAGGCCCCGATCGCTCCGTTGTAGCGGCGGTACTTCTTGGCCGCCCTCATCACGGATCGACCACTCGGTCGGACCTGCAGGAGCCTTAGGAGCTTCGTGGTGAGCGAACGGTTCCCGTGCAACCATGAGAGCTTCGGCAGCGGAAGCGGGTGGTTCGCCGCGACGAAGGCGTCGGCCTTCGGTTCACTCTGCGGCAGGGCCGCCTCGGCGGCCGCCCGGCCCCACTTCCACCTGACGAAACTGGCCGGGTCGCGCGTGGCGCAGGCGATCATGTCGAGATGGAGGAAACGCTGCAGACGCTGCTGGCACTCGGTCTTGCTGGTGGGTATGCGGATCCGGTCGGATATCAGCTCGTGGAGGAACCAGGCGGGGTCGGGATATGCCTCCAGTCCCGTCGCCTCGTCCGTGACCAGCAGGGGTCTGCCCACCTCGTCGTCGATATGGAGCAGATCGTCGAGGATCCGACCGACGTAGACGAACTTCTTCTCCTGCCAGAAGAATGTTCGGCCTGGTGTCACGGGAAGAGGCGTCGTGTCCATCAGTCTTCCTGCCGGACGAAGCGCTCCAGGAAATCGCGCAATGCCCTGGGCCTGCGGGCCGGGGGAGCCAGACGGACGGGTGTCTCGGCTGTAGGTGGCAGCGACACGTCGATGGCGATCAGCCGGGCGGCCATCATCGCATCGAGCTTCGCGCGGGCATCGGAGGGTCGTCCGCCGAGGACGGCCTTCGCGGTGCGCAGGTCGACGACGCCACCGCCGCTTTCGATCGCGGTCTCGATCGTCCCGTAGTCGTTTTCGATGTCGAACGCTTCGAGCCTGTGGGCGTAGACGTCGGCGATGGTGCCTGCGGTCACTTCGTCGAAGAGGTCGCCGCGCAAGCGCTCGAATGCCGCGCCTTCTCGCGCGAGCGCGTCTTCGGCGGCGGCGGTCGCGAAGACGACCTCCGGCAGATGGAAGTAGCTCGCGACCGGTTTTATCTCGGCGAATACGAGGCCCCCCGAGACGAGCTCCACGGCGACGTCGAGGGTGTAGACCGTCACGTTCCCGAACTCGTCGCAGATCTCCAGCTCGATCGGCTGGAACTGGAAGTCACTGATCAGGGGATTGATCGAGAACCAACGGAGGAAGTTGAGTTCGTGGGGACCTTCGGTGTATTGCGCGCGACGCGCCTTCTGCGAGTAGTGCGCCGCCGTCGAGAACCAGTTCCTGTATCTGAAGTTCACGCGCACGTGACCGAGGTCCTCGCTCGATCTGTATCGGACGGCGGCGGGAGCATGGGTCCTCACGTGGGCCTCGTCGCGCAGAAGATGCGACCGGCCGGGGACCCAGCGCGGTCGGCGCTTGGGACGACGGGGCAGCAGCTCGCGAGGCGTGGGAAGCCGGTCGCCGACACGGGCGGCATGGCGGTCGTAGGCGGGCGGGCAGAGCGGTGAATTCGAGGAGAGGTAGGCCGACGCCATCGCTTCCCTTCCGGTGAGCGGGCGGGTCATCTCGGCGGCTCCGGCCTGTCCCGCGGGTTCACTGGCGGCTTCCGATGGCTTCCGTGACATCGGGACCAGACGTCGCGGTGCCTGTCGCGTGATTGCAGCCGAAGCCTCCTCTCGACGGTCGCATGACGGCGGGCGACGGGTCTCGTGGCACCGATCCTAACCACACCGTCGAGGACGCGGTACCGGGGCGGGCATGCGATATTAGTCGCCGCCCGGCAGGTAGGACCTGTCCGGCTGGGTCCGGGCTCGCGAACGGGGTCAGCCAGCGTCTCGGTCGGGTCCGACCGCTCCGTCGATCCAAGATCGTGGTCGGGATCTTCGTCCATGTCAGAGGCTCCGTCGAAGCAGATCGCAGGCCAGGGCGTGGATCGTGGCCTTGTCCAGCCGGGGATCGGAGTTCCACGCTTCCGCGAGGAACGCGAGCTCCTCCCTTACGATCTGCAGGTGCATTGCGCGCTGGCGCTCGTGATCGCCCGGTCCGGTATCCGATCGATGCGCAGCTTCGTGCTTCTCCTGGCTTCCAGCGACCGGTCGCGTTGCCGGACGGAGCGGGGCCGCGCCGTTCACCTCCGGTTGGCTCGCGCCGTCCGGCTGGTCGCACCTTGCGCTTAGTAACCACCTTCCGATCAGCATCGCCATTTCTCCAATACACGTATAAAGCAGTGGACGACTTGCGAGTTGGATGCGAAATCGCGGCATGTCAAGCATATTGCAGTGGACGGCGTGCGAGCCGATGGTTAACGTACGGCACATGGACCCCGATGCTGATGACGTGGAACGCCTTTTCGGACTGGTGTGGGAGGACGGCGTTCCGGAGAGGGAACGCGTCATCTTCGAGGGCCTCTCGACCGATGACCGTGCCGAGGTCCTCGCCCGACTCGAGGCGGTCTGGAGGGCGGAGAACGGAGAGGCTTGGAAGCCTCTCGCCCGTACACTCGGTCTCGGGCGCTCGGCGTTCTTCAATCTCCGGCGCCACTGGCGTGAGCGATCGCTCGAGGGCGTCATCCCTTTCGCGAGGCAGGCACCGCGGCGTATCGAGACCGCGCCCGACGCGCCCATCCGGCGACGTGCCAGGCGCCTTCTGATCGAGGACGGCCTCTCCTGCGGAAACGCCGAACTGGCCCGCCGGCTGGTCGAGCAGGCCGGCCCGGACGACGAGATCGGCGGCGGCTCGGCGCAGACCCGGCTGCAGTGGGCGGAGAGGCTGGTCAGGCATGAACGGCGTGCGTTGGCGAGGGACGGGGCATATCTGCGCGTCAATTACGGCCGTCGGATATTGGTGGACGTCAGCGCCGTTTCGATCGTCCTGGAGGGCGAGAGGGAACTCGCGGTCGCCGCTTTCTGTGTCGACGTCGCGAGCGGGCTCGTCCTGGGCACCGCGATCGGTCGGCTCAGGACGACGCTCGAACTCCAGCGGAGTGCCGTCGACGACGCCTGGCGTTACGTTCGTGACCATGCGGCCGATCGCGCTTCCGGCGTGTGGCCACCGTGCGGACTGCACCTCATGCTCCCCCCTGCGACCGATGGTCCAGTCCGCGACGACGAGCTGCGCGCGGTCACCAGCGAATTGGTGGTGCGTGGCCCCGGCAGGTATGCGTTCGGCCGGGAACTGGTGCAGTTGCTCGGACCCAGGATCGGTCGGATCCCCTTGGCCCCCCGTCGGACCCTGGCGGTCGATAGCGTACCGTTCTCCGACAATCGCAGGATCGTCGAGCTGCCGGGGCCGGAGGCGGACGCCCTTTGGCGCCGTGAGGTCCTGCGACACAACGATCCGGTCTTCCGCGCGATGCAGACGGGAAGCGTGTTCGCGGCGGACGCTCGATGGAAGGACAGGCCAGGGGTCTTCGCTGCGAGTTCGCCGATAGGGCGGATGTCCGACGTCTTCCATGCGGTCGACGGCTTCCTCCGCGAGATTCAGGACGCCTGATCCCCGGACAACGAGCCGAGGCGATCGAGCAGTTCCCGAAAGCAAGGCCCGGTCAGATCGCAGGAAAGCCCTGTATCATCGTCGACTTTCAATCTCGCCTTGACCAGATCGCGCGTCCGCTCCGCGTCCAGCGGGACGTGGGAACTGCGCGGGAGGATGGATCGCCTGTCGGGGCTCGCCTCCACCAGGCGTGGGCGAAAGCGCATGCCTTCCTGCCTCTGGCCGAGAAGAGCCTCGATGCACCGGCCGTGCCCGTAGGGGCCGACCTCCAGGACGTTGAGCGAGAGACCGGCTCGATCGATCGCGTCGCACAGCAATGGCCAGTCCTTATCCGATACGCGGGGGACGGCTATGCGCTCGATCACATGCTCGCCTTCGGGCTTCCGGGCGGGTCCGAGTGCGGCCCGCAGACTGGATGCGATAATCTTGGTCGATGGCGGCCCCCTGCTGATCTCGAGAGCCACGATCCGGTGGATCGTCGCGTCGATGACCACGGTGGCCAGTGGGCGCTCGATCATCCCGGTGCCGAAGTCCACCGGCAGTTCGAGTACCGTATGATCGACGATCAGGTTTGCCAGGGATGCGAGTTCGTCCGTCAGGCGGGGTTCTCGACGGGCGAGGACGAACCGGCGGACCTTCTCCCTCGTCGGCATGGGGACGTTCTGGGCTTCGCCTTCCCTGATCGCCGTCCGGACGATCTCGTCCGGACCGTCCGTGGGAGCACTTTCGATGGCCTGTTCGATGACACGCTGCTGCTCTTCATCCAGGCCGACCGGCTTGTTGCGTGACATTTCCGGTCCTGCCAGCTTCCGCGGATCGCGGAGCGTTCTCCAAGCCTTGACGAGGTTGTAGAACTGCGCGGTTCCGAGGCCGATCTCCTTGGCCAGCCGCTCGGCGTTCAGTCGCCCCGGTGATGCTTCGAACCGCCCGATCGCTTCGATACGTCGACGGACGATGTTGCGGAGTCTGGGTTCAAGAGCGCTGAGGTCAGGAGAAACCCGAGTTTTGTTGGGGTCGTGGCGCCAATGAAGGCGATTTCTCCGGCGTGGCCACGGTCGTGGACCGTCCTTCCCTGTTGTGGCGGTGGCGGTTCCGTGCGCCCTTGAAAGATTAACGCTGCGCTCGATGGGGACGGCGGATTGGAACGCCGGCGTGGTCTAGGCTCGAACCGGAAGGCGGGAGCATGAGGACGTGGAAGCCGCTTCCTCTGGTCGCGCTCGGTCGCGCTTGGGAAGGTTGGGCGGAGCGCCGTTGCGTTCGATCGCAACGGCGGTCGCGGGTCGGCGCGGGTATCGCTTGGGCATCAGGGACGCCTTGGGCGCGATGACGACCCAACGCGGGGGACGGGTGGAAGACCGTTCTCCATTTTTCCTCTCACACTCTGAATGACAGGCTTATCTGCCAAGTATCGTGAATGGCGGATCGAGAGGTGAACGAGGCGATCTGTCATACATCCACGATCGGAGACCCCGAGCGCAATGGGCTTGGAAACCATAGCGAGCGCGGTCTCGCCATGTGGTTTCGTTTGACCTCGGGTGTTGTTCGAGGTTCTAGGAGACGGGGCCGGCTCTAGTTGTAAGCGCGCCCGAGGAGGACTTCTTGGACGATCCGGCTATCGAGAGGTGGAGCGAGCGGGCATGGAAGTTGCTCGCTCGCACCCTGAACGAGTTCATGACCCAATCGTCTTCTGGTACTCCGCCGCAGAAGGCAGCGCTATCCGATCCGGATCTGGCAAGGATGTTGACGGGCGTTCTCTCCGCTCGCGATTCCTACCGGGACGGGATTCTCATTCAGCTCGCCTATGCGTTGAGTGCGGAGAAGGACGTCGAAAAGAAGGCGGACTTTCGGGAACGGCAGGAGGGGGGCGGGAACGTTTCGAAGAGCTTGGGCGCTCTATGCAGCGATCTGCACATCCCGGGTGTGAAGGACGCGTTTCAGAACATCGGGAAGAACAGCACGAACCTCGTCCGCGGAAATGTGGAGGCCTACGACGACCTTCTCGCTTGGATAAATACCGCTACGCCGTCACGGCGCAGGGAAGCCTTCGAATTCCTGGCTGCGACCACGGCGTCCATGGCTCGTCCGGTGCTCGCGTTTCCCGAACTCCACGTGGCGAACCTGACGTTCGCAAGGATGGTCCGCCTGATCAACGGAATGCTGGAGACCCAGTCGGGAGGAGCGTTCGAACAGTTCCTTCTTGCCGCGTTCGTCCATGGCCTGTTGGACGAGTATTCCCTGACCGGTCGAGGCGGCGTGCATGTGGAAACGAAGAACATCAACGCCAGCGATGCGAGTTCGAGGTCTGCCTCGGATGTCCAGATCAAACGGGGCAACCGATTCGAGGAAGCGTTCGAGGTGACGGCCAACGACTGGTCGGGCAAGCCGGCTGATGCGGTGGCTTCCATGAAGGCTCACGATCTCGCGAGGATCCATATTGCTGGCAAGGTGGGTGGCGGCTCACTCGGTGACGTCTCCGCTCTGCTCGCTCTGCCATCGGATGTGGATGTGTCCGTATTGGACCTGCGAGCGTTGTTGCATGGTCTTGCCGCCTTCATGCGCAAGCCCGCGCGAGCGAGCGCGCTGCGAAGACTCTATGAACTCCTCGATCGCCATCAGCCTGAAATCGAGAGAACTAACGCCTATGTGCGGCTACTGTCGACGGCGGGTGTCACGGCCTAGACGACGCACATTCCCTGGAGCAGGGCGCGGGCTGCTACCTCGGCCAGGACCGGCAGAACGGCATTCCCGACCTGACGGTATTGCGATGATCGCCTTCCGTGGAACACCATATCGTCGGGAAACGTCTGAAGCCTTGCGCATTCGCGCACGGAGATTCTGCGAGCGTTCGGGAGTGTGCCGCTGCGCGGCCTTCCACCGGCGAGAAGATGAGCATGGTACGCCGGGACGAGATCGGCCACGTCGATGAAGGGCGTCTTGTTGCCGCCGGCGCTTGCCAGGATCGTGGGCGAAGGTCTGGCCAGATCGATCCCACGGCCGCCGCCGTTGAACAGCTGACCATCGAAGGGGTTGGGGCGTATGTCGGGATTCTTCGCGTAGGTGACTTTCGAAGGATTGTGTTCGCCGACGACCTTCTTTCCGATCGCGGCTGACGCCGGCACGATCGCTTGGCTCGGGGGCACCTTGAAAGATCCGCCCACGTCCCTGCGATATCCGGTCAATAGCATGCGACGACGCTTCTGCGGGACACCGTGGTCGGCCGCATTGACCATAGCCGGCTCGCCGATGTCGTAATGGTCGCGCAATGGCCGCACCGTTTCCATGAGATATTCTAGATGGGTTCCGGCAAGACCGGGTACGTTCTCCATCAGGAACGCCTTGGGCCGGGATTCGAGCACCGCCCGGACGAATTCGGGGAGCATGTCGCGGGAATCCCGTTCACCCATCCTCTTGCCCCCTGTCGACCAGGGCTGACAGGGCGGCCCGCCAACCACGAGGTCGATGTTGGCGTAAGATCGGAAATCCACGTTGCGGATGTCGTCGTCGACCAGTGTCACGTCCGGAAAGGATGCCCCGAACGTCCGGCACGCATCGCGATCGTATTCGACCGCAGCGACGGTGCGGACACCGGCGCGCTTCATTCCGAGCGTAAGGCCACCCGCTCCGCAGAACAGATCTATGGCCGTGATATCGCTCACCTTTTCGTCTCCACTTCCCGCTTTCCTCGGTAGATAAGAGAATCGTAGACGTTCCCGTGCTGTTCCCGCAAGTCCGATAGTTGCGCAGAAGTCGGTTTCCGTTAATTGGATCCGCTGAGATCCATGATGGGAACTGCGTCGAAGTCCGGACGAGGGCATCATCATCGCGGACACGCCAGCGTTTCGATATGCTCGAACTTCTCGGTTCCCTTGTTCATCGCGATGATGGTCACGTCGCCATCTCTGCAACGGCTGAACTGCGAGGTGCGCACCTTGCCCATCACCGGGTGGCCCTGAAGCAATCCTTCGGAAACACTGGAGCTGGTCGAGCTGTCGATCGAACCGATCGAGTGCGGTCAGCGAGGTCGCGCCGCGATGCTCGATCACGCTATCGGATCTGATCGTTCGCCTGGAGGTCGCTGGTTGCCTGATCCCGATCCGACGTTGTGGTCCGCCGAAGTCGAGACTCTCATCATGCGGTGCCATCCCGCGCGCGACCGTACTGAGGACGATGTCCGGTCGATCGTGCGGCAGCTGCTCCGCTTGCTCGCCCGAGCACCCTTGACCTTGCGGCGACGCTTCGGGAACACGCTCGGTTCGGCTCAGGTCGAACGATTGTTCGATGCGCATGCATCCGAGCTCATACTGCTCGATCTTTGCTCGGACGTCGGGGTGATGATGTCCCGGTCCCCCCACAAGTCTGTCATCGCCTCGGTCTCCATCGCTGATCTGGACATCGAATGCAGCTTCCAGTCCCGCGACTCTCTGTCCGTGGCAATGGTGAGTGTCATCGCCACCGCGTGGCTGGATGTGATGGATGTGACCTGCCTACCGGACTGAAGCGGCTCGCGCTTGGCCTCCAGTCGGGCGGAAGGCGCCCCCATCCCCGATTGCGACCCGGTGGCCCGTCGAACGACGTTCCAGCCACTGCGGATGGAGGCTCCCCGAGGATGTGCTGACATGCGCCGAGCGTGTCAAGATCAACCGAATGGAAGCTTGGTTCCGCACGTCCTCACCGACCACGAGAATCCTTGCGGTCACAGGAGCGAATTAGAGCAGGGAAATCTAGGCGGCAGCGTCCACCACCGTGTTGGCCTCGCCCCCGAGCACGAAGATCCAGATCACGATGCAGGCGATCCAGCCGGCGTTGAAGATGACGATGGCCGTCCATACCGCTGCAAAGGTCGCCCGTCGTCGCCCCGGCCCGCGCACCATCTCGCCGGGTCGGTCGCCGCGGAAGACGCGCGCGACATCGCGCAGGTGCAGCAGGAGCCATATCCCCGCAGCCAGGCTGACGATGGCGAAGAACGCGATGAGGGCGGGAAGGAACCACAGGGGCATGGGCAGATCTCCGTGTTGAGCCGTGATCAGACGGCCGAACTGAAACGGCGCGCGGACTGCGGACGGTGTCCGTCCAGCAGCGCGCATACGAGGCGGGCGTAGGGCAGCCCGTCCGGCACGACGGTGAGCAGGTCGTCGTTGAGAGCGACAAGTCCCCGGTCGAGGAAAGGAACGAGGGCGTCGCTGAGCATGTCGTCGGCTATCGGACCGATATCAGTCGCGCCGCGGCAGAGTAGCTGTTCGATCATGCGTCCTCGTATCTGGTCTTCTACCGAACGGACGACGCCCGTCATCGTCGCCAGCCGACCTTGGCCGACCAGCATCCGGTACCGCCCGCTGTTCTTTTCGTTCTGTACGAGGAGGTCGGAAAAACTGCTCACCGCCGAGCCTCCGAACCCGATGACGATCCCGGCTGAATCATCGGTGAAGCCCTGGAAATTGCGTCGCAGTGCGTCCTTCGCGCATGCATCGGCGACCGGGTCGCCAGGCTTGGCGAAGTGGTCGAAACCTATGGCGTCGTAGCCCTGCCCGGTCAGCATCTCATGACCCAGCCAGGCCATGCCGAAGCGTTCGGCCTGTCCCGGCAGCGCTGAGGCGTCGATCACGCGCTGTCGCGGGACGAGGTGCGGAACGTGCGCATAGCCGAACAGCGCGATGCGGTCGGGTCCGAGATCGACCGATCTGGTCAGACTGTCGCGAAGGTCATCGTGAGACTGTCCGGGCAGCCCGTACATGAGGTCGAAGTTCAATGATGACACGCCGTGCCGCCGGAGGAGATCGACGGTCCGTTCGATGAGCGCTCCGGACTGGACCCGTCCGATGGCCGCCTGGCAGCGGGGTGCGAAGGTCTGGACGCCGAGGCTCGCGCGCTCGATCCCGACGCTCCCGATCGCCTCCGCCCATTCTGGCGAAAAGGTCCTGGGGTCGAGTTCGATGGAGAAGACGGTCCGTTCTATGGCGAAGCTCGAGACGAGGCGATCGACGAGGCGGAGGAACTGGCCGGGCTCCAGGGCATTGGGGCTTCCGCCCCCGAATGCCACACGGCGCACCTTGGCATCGACGGGGAGCATATCTGACACGCGTTCGATCTCGTCCTCGAGCGCCTCTAGATAGGCGTCGAGCCGCTGGCGCTTTCCCGCCTTTCCGGTGTTGCAGGCGCAGTAGAAGCAAATCTGCTCGCAGAACGGGATGTGGACATAGAGCGACACGTCCCCCTGCGCGCCCTCCAGCGCCTGTGCGTATCGCGCGGCCGGCATGGGTCCGAATTCGGCAGCCGTCGGATAGCTCGTGTAGCGGGGGACCGGAGTCTCCAGCAGGTCAGGGTGATAGGGCCACATGGCCGACCCGGTACGTCTGATCGGAGCCTCGATCATTGCGCTCGATCAAACAGCTTGCGCGTACGGGCAGCGTGGCAACCCTTGGCATGACAGGGCGACTCGAGGGGTACCCGCCCAGGGAATCGGATGGCTACCATGCTCCCGCCGCATACCTCCGCCTTGATGGTGATGGTTGGCGTCGGAAGTGGTCCGACCGAGGCCGGGACGATCGCCGCCAGTGCGAACAGGCCGGTCTTCATCTGCCAGTCTCCTTTTCCACGCCATCACTTCCTTCCCGCTCCACCTCCTCGTCTATCAGGATGCGGTTCGCCGCGCCTTCGAGATCCTCGAACTGCCCGTCCCGCATGGCCCAGAAGAACAGGGCGAGCCCGGCGCCGCCCAGCAGCAGTGCCACCGGGATGAGGAAGGCGAGGATGTTCACGGCTCGCTTCCGGTCTTCGCCAGCCGGAGCGAGTTGCCGACGACGACCAGGGAGCTGACCGACATGGCTATCGCCGCGATCAGGGGGGTGACGAGGCCGGAGATTGCCAGGGGCACGGCGAGCACGTTGTAACCGATCGCGAAGCCGAAGTTCTGGCGAACGATGCGCATGGTCCGGCGCGCGATTGCGATCGCCGCCGCGACGGGCATCAGCGAACTGCCGAGGAAGACCGCATCCGCCGCCTGCTGGCTCACGTCGCTGGCCGTGCCGGGCGCGATGGAGGCGTGCGCTGCCGCCATGGCGGGTCCGTCGTTGATCCCGTCCCCAACCATGAGGAGTCGATGCCCGTCCGCCTTCAGCGCCTCGAGCAGCGCCAGCTTGCTCTCTGGACGCTTTTCGCCTTCGCCGACGAGCCCTAGTTGCGCGGCGAGCGCTTCGACCGCCGCGTCCCGGTCGCCCGACACGATCCTGCTGCGCACGCCCATGGCGCGAAGCGCGTCGAGGGTCGGGGTCGCGTCCTCGCGCACCGGATCGGTGAATGTGATCTCGACGCTTTCCGAACCGATGCGCAGGATCGAGGCGAGGCCTGCTCGATCCTCTCGTCCGCGTGTCAGCGATACGGGAACCTCACCGAGCATTCCGCTGACGCCCAGTCCAGGCACCTCGGCGACCGCCTTGAGCGAGGCGGGCCGGATGCCGGTCGCCTCGACGGCGGTTGCGATACCCCTGCTGAGGGGATGCCGGCTGGACTGCGCCAGTGCGAGACCGATCGCCTTCTGTTCCGGCGTCAGGTGATCGATGGCGGCGACGGGTTCGCCCAGCGTCAGCGTACCGGTCTTGTCGAACAGCGCCGTATCGACTTCGGCCAGCCTTTCCAGCGCGCTGCCGTCCTTCACCAGGAGCCCACGCCGGACGAGCGCGCCCGATGCGACCACCTGCGCGGCCGGGACGGCCAGTCCCAGAGCGCAGGGGCAGGTGATGATGAGCACCGCGATCGCGATCACCAGAGACTGGTGCCAGCCCGCCCCCGCGATCATCCAGCCGGCGAACGCGAGCAGCGCTAGCGTATGCACCGCAGGGGCGTAGAGACGGGAAGCGCGATCCGCGACGCGGACGTAACGACTGCGCGACTGTCCCGCTTCGTCCATCATCCGCGCTATCCCTGCGATCGCCGTGTCGGACGAGGCGGCGACCACCCGCACGTGAATGGGATCGCCCAGGTTGATGGACCCGGCATGGACCGTATCGCCCTCGCGGACGGACTGGGGTGCGCTCTCGCCCGTGAGCATCGAGTTGTCGACCGCGCTCCGCCCGTCCTGGACGACGCCGTCAGCTGCCAGCGCTTCGCCGGCCGCCACGAGCATGACCATCCCCTTTTCGAGATCTTCCGCAGCGAGGGTTCGGGTGGAGCCGTCCTCCGCCAGCACGCGGGCTGACTTCCCCATCCGCGAAAGCAGCGCACCGATGCCGGCCCGCGTCCGGTCGCGCATCGTAGCGTCGAGCGCACGTCCCGCGAGGAGGAAGAAAAGCAGCATGACCGCGCTGTCGAAGTAGGCGTGTTCGCCTCCGATCACCGTCTCGTGGACACTGAGCGCGGTGGCCAGCAGGACGCCGATCGAGATCGGCACGTCCATGTTCGTCCGGCGATGGCGCATTGCCGCGACCGCGCTCGCGAAGAAAGGTCGTCCGGCATAGGCCACCACCGGCAGGGCGATGAGTGCGGACACCCAGTGGAACAGTTCCCTGGTGACGCCTCCTGCGCCCGACCACACGCTAACCGACAGCAGCATGATGTTCATCATGCCGAAGCCGGCCACGGCCAGAGCACGAAGGAGCATGCGGCTTTCGCCATCGTCTTTCGAAACACTTCCGAGGTCGACGACCTGCGCCTCGAAACCGATCCTGCCGAGTGCACCCAGCAGAAATTCGGAGTCCACTTCGGGGTTGTGCCTGATCGCGACCCTCTTGGCGGACAGGTTGACGCGCGCGGCTTCGACGCCATCCAGATCGAGCAGGCCGCGTTCTATCCTGGCGATGCATGCCGCACACCGCATTCCCGGAACGACGAAGCGACTGTCGAGGGATTGGGCAGGTCGGGGCGAACCCGGGTTTGCCGGAGCATTCACTGCAGATGCTCCTCGGTCGACCAGGTCCGCCGATCCGGGGAGACGATCGTCAGCCGGACGATCCAACGTCCCTCGTCCAGGGGCTGACGCGCGATGTATCGTCCGGGGGTCGTCTCGATGAAGGCCAGCTTGGTGGTCTCCGGTCGCCCCAGGGGACGACGCGCCGTGGCGGTGACGGTGGCACCGGCGGGTACTGCTGAGGTCGCCACCTCGAGACGAGCGTCATCGTTGCGGGTGATCCGCGCGGACCATCCGAAGGCCTTCTGTCGCCTCGCGGTATCGAGCCACCCGTTGAATTCCTGGCTGGCGGCATAGGAGTTCTCGACGATGACGCCCCCGAAGCCGCGTACCGCGAGCGTCGCCATGAAGAGGTTGACCGCTATGATGACGCCGAACCCCGACACGATGATCATGGCCATGTGCCTGCCTGTGAATTCGCGCTTCATTGCCCGCCCCCCGGGGCGTCGAACCGCGCCTCCGCCGTAGCGGTCTCCCGCTACTCGTCGCGCGACGTCACGGTGAAGTCGAAGTCCTGCGTTGACGCTCCTTCGGGTACGACGACATACGCCCGCACCGTCAGCACCTCGTCGGCGGGAACGGTCTTCACCTGGGTCCGCGCGGCCGCGTCGCGCCCGCCCATGTCGGTCCACATCACTGCGCCGGGAAGGCCGTCGATCGCGATCTCCATCTCGCGTGGACGGCTCTCCATGTTGCGCAACCTGAGCGTGTAGGAGTTGCGCACCGATCCGTCGCTCATCAGGATGTAGGGCGGGTTGCGATCCGGGGAGACCGATAGTCCCACGTGGTTGCGGACACCGAGCGCGAACAGCATGGCGAGGCCGATGCTTCCCCAGATCAGGAAGTACGCGATCGTACGGGGTCGCAGGAGGGTCCTGTACGGGGAGGGAGTGGGCTCGCCGTTCGCCTCCTTCTCGCAGTCCTCCAGTGTGGCGTAGTCGATCAGTCCGCGGGGGCGGCCGATGTCCGCCATCACCCTGTCGCAGGCGTCGATGCACAGCGCGCAGGTGATGCAGCCGACCTGAGGACCTTCGCGGATGTCGATCCCTGTGGGGCAGACGGCGACGCATTGCAGGCAGTCGATGCAGTCGCCGAACTCGCCCGGGTTCCTCCGGGCCTTCTTGACGCTGCCGCGCGGTTCGCCGCGCCAGTCCTTGTAGGTGACCAGCAGCGACTTCTCGTCCATCATCGCGGTCTGGATGCGGGGCCAGGGGCACATGTAGATGCACACCTGTTCGCGCATGAACCCGCCGAGCGTGAAGGTGGTGAGCGTCAGGATGGCGACGGTGATGTAGGCCGCCGGCGCCGCCTCGCCCGCCCAGAAGTCGCGCACCAGTGTCGGCGCATCGGCGAAGTACATGATCCATGCGCCACCGGTCCAGAAGCTGATGACGAGGTAGATCGCATACTTGAACGTCCGCTTGGCGAGCTTTCCGGGACCTAGGGGTGCCGCGTCCAGCCTGATCCGGGCGTTGCGATCGCCGTCGACGAGACGGTCGACGTGCTGGAACAGGTCGGTCCACACGGTCTGCGGGCAGGCGTATCCGCACCATGCGCGGCCCACCGCGCTGGTGACGAGGAAGAGGCCGAGCGCCGCCATGATGAGGAGGCCGGCGACGTAGTAGAACTCGTGCGGCCAGATCTCGATGCCGAACATGTAGAAACGGCGGTTGGCGAGATCGACGAGCACCGCCTGGTCGGGTGCGTAGGGGCCGCGGTCCCATCGTATCCAGGGCGTGCCGTAGTAGATCGCCAGGGTGACGGCCATGACGAACCACTTGAAGCGGCGGAAGGGTCCGTCGATCCGCTTGTTGTGGACCTTCGTGCGCTTTTCGAACAGTTTCGTCGGCAGCTGTTGGCGCGGTGGTTCGTGCGGTTCGTGGCGCAGCGTCGTCGCTTCGGGTTCGGCCACCGCGCTCGAGACCGGCTCGTTCGTCTTCGCCCGTCCGTCCTCGACGACGACCGACCAGTCGCGGTCCCCGCCCTCCCGGCGCGGCGGAGCGCTCGACGCGCGACCGGGATCACGGTTCCGCATCGACCTCCACCGTGGGGTTCTCGGCGACCTCGACGAGCTCCTCGCCTCCGCCCAGGGACCAGACGTAGGCCGAGAGCATCTTGATCGTGACCGGATCGAGACGGCCGCTCCAGTGGGGCATCCTTCCCATCCTCGGATCCAGTATCTGGGCACGTATGTCGGCAGGAGAATTGCCGTAGAGCCAGATCGCGTCGTTCAGACGTGGCGCGCCGAGTTCGCGGTTCCCTTCCCCGGCGACGCCGTGGCAGGCGCTGCAGTTGTCCCGGTAGGTCTGCGCACCCGCGCTTGATGACGTCCCCCGCCCATCGAGCGAGAGTACGTGGTTCACGAGCGCGTCCAGCTGGGACCGTTCGAACGCCCCGGCGAACGGTGGCATGATGCTGGTTCGGGTGTCGTCCACGCCTGGAGCTCGGATGCCGTTCACGAGGGTGTATTCGATCGCCTTGAGATCGCCGCCCCAGAGCCAGTCGTCGTCGTTCAGATTGGGGTAGCCGAGCGTCTGGCTTCCGGCCGCTCCCGACCCGTGGCATTGCGAGCAGTGGACTTGGAAGGCGGAGCGGCCCCCGGCTACCGCTTGTGCGAACAGTTCGCTGTTCTCCGGCAGGCGCTCCACCGGTATGCGGGCGAGCTCCTCGCGTATCGTGGTGCGAGCCTGATCGACGACGCTCATCTCCTCGGCCAGTTCGCCGCGGCTGGACCAGCCCAGTACGCCTTCCGTAGCCCTGTCGACGAGCGGCCATGCCGGGTAGAGGACGACATAAACCACGCCCCAGACGATGGTGAGGTAGAGTGTCCACAGCCACCAGCGCGGCATCGGCGTGTCGAGTTCCTCGATGCCGTCCCATTCGTGCCCGACGGTCGGCGTCCCGGTCGGCTCGTCTATGCGCTTATCGGCCATCGTCTCGCCCTTCGATCTCGTCGTCGCGGAATATCAGGTGTGCCGCCTCCCGGTTCTGCTGCTTCGCGCCCGGCCGGAACACCCAAAGGCACAGCCCGAGGAACAGGACGAGGAGTCCGATCAGCCCGTAGCCGTCGGCGAGGTGGCGCAGCTGGTCGTAGAGGCTCATCGCCCCTTCTCCTCTGCCAGCCGTTCCTGCGCCGCCGCGCTGTCCACGTCGACCAGGGTGCCGAGCATCTGCAGGTAGGCGACGAGCGCGTCCATTTCGGTCACGCGGCCGGGATCGCCATCGAAGTCGCGGACCTGCGCCTTGGGATAGCGTCGCTGGAAATCCTCGACGTCGCCATCGGCGTCCGAGTCGGCCTGGAGGATGATGTCCGCCATCGCTTGGCCTATGTCGCGGTCGGAATAGGGGACACCCACCCGCCGCAGCGCCAGCAGCATGTCGGCGGCGTTGTCCGTGTCTAGCCTGGTCCGGCCGAGGAACGAGTACTGCGGCATGATGCTCTCCGGCACGACGCTCTGCGGATCCTCGAGATGCTGCACGTGCCATTCGTCCGAATACCTGCCGCCAACGCGCGCGAGGTCGGGGCCGGTGCGCTTCGATCCCCATTGGAAGGGATGGTCGTACATGCTCTCGGCAGCGAGACTGTAGTGCCCGTATCGTTCCACCTCGTCCCGGAAGGGCCGGATCATCTGGCTGTGGCAGGAGTAGCACCCCTCCCGCACGTAGATGTTGCGTCCCGCCTGCTCGAGCGGCGTGTAGGGTCGCATGCCCTCGACTTCCTCGATCGTGTTGTCGATCCAGAACAGGGGCGCGATCTCGACGATCCCCCCTATCGCCACGGCGATGAAGGAGAAGATCGCGAGGAGGTTGATGTTTTTCTCCAGCTTTTTGTGCTGGGATGCGAGACCCATGACGTTCTGTCCTATTCCGCGGGCTCGGGGAGGGCCGACCCGGCGAGGGGGCGGTCCTTGTCCGGGTCGTAGGCCGGCATTGCGCCCATAGGCGCCTCCTCGCGGAGCCGGCCTGCTATCGTCATACAGACGTTGAACCCCATGATGATGGCACCGGCGAGGTACATCGCCCCGCCGACGGCTCGGATGATGTAGAGTTCGTGCAAGGCCGCGACGGTCTCTGCGAAGCTGTTCACCAGGTATCCGTCCGCCCCGTATTCGCGCCACATCAGGCCCTGGGTGATGCCGGCCACCCACATGCTCGCCGCGTAGAAGACGATGCCGAGCGTCGCGAGCCAGAAGTGCCAGTTGATCATGCGCAGCGAATACATCCGCTCGCGCTTCCACAGGCGCGGGACGAGGAAGTAGACCGCGGCGAAGCTGATCAGCCCGTTCCACCCGAGCGCGCCCGAATGCACGTGGCCCACTGTCCAGTCGGTGTAATGCGAGAGCGAATTGACCGCCTTGATGCTGAGCATGGGTCCTTCGAAGGTGGCCATGCCGTAGAAGGCCATTGCCATGACCATCATGCGGATGATCGGATCGGTGCGGACCTTGTCCCATGCCCCGTTGAGCGTCATGAGCCCGTTGATCATCCCGCCCCAGCTGGGCATCCACAGGATCACCGAGAACACCATTCCGAGCGTCTGCGCCCAGTCGGGGAGCGCCGTGTAGTGGAGATGGTGCGGCCCGGCCCAGATGTAGAGGAAGATCAGCGACCAGAAGTGTATGATCGAGAGCCGGTAGCTGTAGACCGGACGTTCGGCCTGCTTGGGCACGAAGTAGTACATCATGGCGAGGAACGGTACTGTCAGGAAGAACGCGACGGCATTGTGGCCGTACCACCACTGCGTCAGCGCGTCCTGCACCCCGGCGAAGGCGGAGAACGACAGCGAGCCGTTAAGCGAGACGGGCACCGCCAGGTTGTTGACGATGTGCAGCATCGCGATGGTGATGATGAAGGAGAGATAGAACCAGTTGGCGACGTAGATGTGCGGCTCCGTCCGGCGCGCCAGCGTGCCGACGAAGACGATCAGGTAGGCGACCCATACGACGGTCAGCCACAGATCCACGTACCATTCGGGTTCCGCATATTCCCGGCTCTGCGTGACGCCGAACAGGTAGCCCGAGGCGGCGAGGACGATGAACAGCTGGTAGCCCCAGAAGACGAACCGCGCGAGCGCGGGGAAGGCGAGCTGCGCGCGGCAGGTCCGCTGGACCACGTAGAAGCTGCTCGCGATCAGGATGTTGCCGCCGAAGGCGAAGATCACCGCAGACGTGTGCAGCGGTCGGACCCGTCCGAAGTTGAAGTATGGCTCGATGTTGAGCTGCGGAAAGGCCAGTTGCGAGGCGATGAAAACTCCCGCCAGCATGCCCACGATCGCCCAGAACATGGTGGCGAGGACACCCCAGCGGACGGGATCGTCGTCGTATCGCGAGAACCCTTCGGGCATCCGGAAGAACCCGCGCGCTCGGCCCATGGGGTCGAACCGCGCCGCCGACATCCACATGAGCACGAAGGCCACGACGCCGATGATCGTCGCGTGGGCAGAGAAGCCCGGATCGCGCGCCGTGGCGGCCATGACTATCGAAAGAATGAGGACACCGAACCATAGTCCCGCCCGCCCCAGGGCCGCTTCTGCCTGCATCTATCGCTCCGATCGCTTCGATCCATGCCTATGGGGCCACCGCGCGCACTGCATTGATCGAGGTCAAATTCGGGAAAAGATTGGTCGCCTCAATCAACCGAGCCGGCGAGCGCACGCAGGCCTTGCGGATCGAGGATGTCGATGCGTGACCTTCCGCACGTCGCGATGGCCCTTCGTTCCCGGAGATCGGTCAGCTGCCGGCTGACGGTCTCGATTGTGAGCCCGAGATGGTCGCCGATCTCCCTGCGCGACATCGGCAGATCGAGTGTGACGGCTCCGTTCTCCCGTCTTCCGATGCGTTCTTCCATCTCGACGAGGAAACCGCAGATTCGTTCTCGTGCCGATTTCCTGCCGAGGAGGGCGGACAGTTCGCGGGAGCGCCCGAGATCGGCGAGGATGCGGTCGAGCAGCTGTCCCGCGCCCGTGGCCGGTCTTCCCTTCAGAAGCAGATCGTCCGATCGCAGGAAGTACACGACGCTGTCCTTCAGGGCGTGGAGCGTATGCGGAGTGGACACATGGGCCGGGACGACGAGGACGTCCCCCTCGAACGCGAACGCGGCGATCTGTTCCCGGTCCGCTCCGAGGTGTCCGACGAGCTTGACCACCCCTTCCTCGATGTAGACGATGGTCCTTCCGTCCGTCCCTATCTCGTCGTCGAAGTCTCCCTGCGGAACGCGGAGCTGCCGTGTCGGCAGGAACGCGGACAACGGATGCGAGGCGTGCATCCTCAAGTGACCGGTGTTGCGGGTCCGGCTGGAAGCTTCTTGCGACAAGGTGGCGGACCTCCGGTTTCCCTTCGGGTCGCCGTTCGCATGCCGATGCGGTCGGGTCCTTGATTCAGGTCAAACGCGGAAGCCTGCACGCGCCGGAATTTCCGCGAGCGTTCGCAGGTGCTCTAGCCCACGATGGCTTCGAGAAGATCGCGTCGCAGGACCTCGACGTCCCTTCTTCCATTCATCCCTATGATCTCCTCTTCCCGCAGACGGGTGAACTGCCGGCTCACCGTTTCGATCGTCAATCCCAGGATGTCCGCGATCTGCTGGCGCGACACGGGGAGTTCGAAGACGTCGAGCGGCGATGCGTCGCCTCCGCACGTGCTCGCCGCCAGTCGTTCGGATATCTCCAGCAGGAGGGTGGCGAGCCTCTCTTCGGCCGACATGCGCCCGAGGAGCAGCATCCAGCGTCTCGATCTGTCCAGTTCCCCCAGGGTCCGCTCGAGCAGCTTGCGTTCGAGCCGGGGATGTTCGTGCGCGAAGCGTTCGAAGTCCACGCGACGGAACACGCATACCGTCGTCTCCGTCAGGGCCTGCGCATCGTACGGGGTCCTTTCGCCATAGGGCCTGCCGAGGAAGTCGGACGGATAGGAGAGGCCGAGGATCTGCTCGCGCCCGTCGCCGGTCGTCGTGGACAGCTTGAGCATGCCGGTGACGACGTTCGCCACGAAGACGGCTTGGTCGCCTTCCCACAGCAGAGATTCCCCTGCCGAGAGATTCTTCCTGCGTCCGATGCGGTTGAGCAGCGCGATCTCCGTGTCGTCGAGGTCGGCGCAGATGGCGCGGTTGCGGATCGAGCACGCCTGGCAGAAGTTCAGCTCGTCGCTAGTTCCGGTATCGTCCATCGGTCTCAGATAGCGGTCGGCGATCCCCTTTCCAAGTCGTTCGCCGCGGGCGGCGTTTTGCCGACCCGCATCATGGCCCGGGCGATCGCGGCTCTGGCGATCGCGGCGTACAGGACGATGCGCAGGACATCCAGTGCGATCCACCAGCCGTGGAGTCCGGAGGACGGCATGACCCTTCCCGACATGCGGGCGAGCGTACGCGCGTCGAGTTCGGGCATGAGGACGAGCCACTGGAACGCCAGCAGGGCGGCGACCGAACATGCGACGATGCGGGACCTGCCCGGGGCGAGGATGACGAGGAGGACGAGTAGGACGGCCTCCGATGCTGCCGAGGCCCGGAACGTGACCCTTCCGACGGCCAGTAGGTGCTCGATCGGTACGCCATCGGCGAGGAACTTCACCGGGGTCGCGAGGAAGGACAGCGCGAAGAGAATGGTGCAAGCCGCCACCGCGACCATCGCGGTCGCCGAGGAACGCCTGTACGCAGTCACGTCCTGGCTACCTTGTGCTCGTCCAGTCGTGGCGACCACAGCATCGGTCCGTATTCGAGGAGGAACAGGGTGAAGGCGGCGCACCACGCGGCCCCCGCCACGGCCATCAGCGCGTGGGACGGCGCGATCGCGAGACCGGCCAGCACGCGCGCGACGGCGGCGACGGTGATGAGGACGTACGAGAGCTTCGTGATTCCGCTCGCCATGAGCGGTCGGCCCGTATGGCCCAGGGTCGCTCGGGTCATCACCGCGAGGATCATGGTCGCGATCGCTCCGGTGGTCAGGGCGTGCACGGCCAGTGTTTCCGTCACGAGGTCGAAGGCGGCCAGACCGAGCAGCATCAGCCCTGCCGATAGCCAGCCATAGCCCATATGGAGGATCGCCACGAGCGCGTTGGACGCGCAGCGCCACCCCTGCCAGCGGGCCAGCCGCAAAGCGTGTCCGATCCCCGCGCCCAGCAGCAGCCAACCGGATGAGAGGGATCCGGGAAGCGCCAGCCAGGACAGCAGCGCCATGCCGCCGAGGACCATGATGGCGAGGTCGAAACGGTCCGCCTGTGCCGGAAGGCGGCCCTCGCACCCTTGCGAGGCGAGCCAGTTCCGCGTGAAGCTGGGAACGATCCTTCCCCCGATCAGCGCGATCAGCACCGCGACAAGTGCCAGGCCGCCACGCCATCCGATCGCACCGACGTCGACGACCCCGCCCATCTCGAGCCGGTCCAGTGTGCTGGCGATGCCGAAGGCGGCGATGATCGCGACGACCGGAACGTTCCGGTTGCCGCTCCGGACGATCTCCCGCCCGAGCAGGAAGGCCAGCAGGATTTGGAAGCCACCATCGAGGAGCGCCGAGGCCACCGGATGCCCCGCAGTGGTCAACGGGACGATCCTTCCCATGAGCCAGAGGCCGAACAGACCTGCCAGCGCGCCGCCTGCTATGGGCAGACGCCCGGTCCAGTTCGGCACCGCCGTGAGCGCGAACCCGGCGATCGCGGCACCGGCGAAGCCGAACAGCATCTCGTGCCGGTGCCAGGCGACGGGGTCGTCGATCAGCCGGGCTGAGTCCCACCCGAACAGGAACGCCAGCCAGATCGTGAGCGCGATGAGCGCCCACGCGCCTGCTCCCAAGAAGAACGGGCGAAATCCGCCCCGGAGGATCGGTGGACTCTGCGCCATCCTGCGACGGCGCAATTCGAGGCGTTCTGTGTTCGTCGTCATGTTCGGTCGATCCGCGGTATGCGGTTGATCTACAGGTGGCGACGCTCTCTTCATTGAGGTGGATCAATCGCCGCGCGGCGTTTCCTGCGGCAAGACACCGGGGAGGATCGGAAACAGGACGGCCATCGCCGACGCAACGGGAGAATTGACATTCAGGCTATGATGTCGAAACCGCTTTTCCATGTCTTCGGAAGATGACGACAATGATGTCCCCAACGTGGATCGGCTGGAGGACGCGGCTCGCGCCGCGGGCATCGGCATATGGGAATTCGACCCCCGTTCCGGTGAACTGGACTGGGATCGACGTTGCCGGGAGCTGTTCGGGATCTCGTCCTCGCGAGAGGTCGACTACCAGACGTTTCTCGATGGCCTGCACCCTGAAGATCGGGACGAGGCCGGTGCCGCTGTCCAGCGCGCCCTGGATCCCGGTGGTCCCGGAAGCTACGAAATAGCCTACCGGACCATCGGCATAGAGGACGGCCGTCTGCGACATGTGGCGGCGACCGGCCGAGCCTATTTCGAGGAACGCGACGGGGCGCGCGAGGCCGTGCGTTTCGTCGGAGCGGTGGTGGACGTATCGTCGATCCTCCGGACGCAGGACGAACTGCGCGATACCGAGATGCAGCATCGCCGCGTCCTGGAGGCGACGAACGACGCGATCTGGAACTGGGATCTTGAGGGCGACCGGGTCGAGTGGAGCGACGCGCTCTATTCGACCTTCGGGCACGCGCCGCACTCGGTCGAACCGACGGGCGGCTGGTGGTTGGAACAGATCCATCCAAACGACCGAGAACGTGTGGACCGCGACATCCATGCCGTGATCGATGGCGATGGCACCGAATGGGAGTCGGAGTATCGATTCCGCCGGGGGGACGGGACCTTCGCGACCGTCTACGACCGTGGCAGCGTGATGCGGGAAAGCTCAGGCCGGGCCGTGCGCATGATCGGCGCGATGCTCGACCTCAGCGATCTGCGGAAGGTGAGGACGACGCTCGCGGAAAGCGAGCAGCGTTATCGCGTCCTGACCGAGGTGTCGCCCCAGATCGTCTGGATGGCCGACCCCGGCGGCCACCTGACCTACGCCAACCGGCAATGGTTCGATTACAGCGGGCAGACGATCGAAGGATCGGCGGAGAATGGCTGGGAGGCGGCGATCCACCCCGATCACGTAGCCACTCTGCGGACCGCCTGGCAGAAGGGAAGCCGCGAAGCGGTCGAATGGTCCGTCGAACTGCCCCTGCGTCGGGGAGACGATGGCTCGTGGCGCTGGCATCTGGTCAGGGGCCGCCCCGTTCTCGGCGGGGACGGACAGGTAGAGTCTTGGATAGGCGTGGCCGTCGATCTCCATGATCGAAGGGAAGCGGCGCAGGCCCTTGCAGCGGAAAAGGCGCGGCTCGAGACCTTGCGTCGCACGGGAAGCGAACTGGCGGCGGAACTCGAACTGGAGTCGCTCGTCCAGAAGGTCACCGATGCCGGGGTCGAACTCATCGGGGCGCAGTTCGGAGCCTTCTTCTACAATGTGAGGGACGAGAACGGAGGTCAGTATCTCCTCTATACGCTGTCGGGTGCGGACAGGTCGGATTTCGAGAAGCTGGGGCGTCCCCGCATAACCGACATCTTCCGTCCGACCTTCTCGGGAGAGGGCACGATCCGCTCGGACGACGTCACGAAGGACCCGCGCTACGGTCTGAGCGCCCCGCATCATGGGATGCCGAAGGACCACCTCCCGGTCCGCAGCTATCTGGCAGTGCCCGTCATGGGCCGCGAGGCCGAAGTCATAGGCGCGTTGCTCTTCGGGCATCCCGAGCCGGGCCGCTTCACCGAGCAGCACGAGCGTCTGGTCACCGGCATCGCCGCGCAGGCGGCCATCGCCATCGACAACGCACGCCTCTACCGCTCCGCGCAGGACGAGCTCGCCGAGAGGCGACGCGTCGAGGCGGATCTGAGGGAATTGACCGAGACCCTCGAGCAGCGGGTGGCGGAGGAGGTCGAGCGCCGCTCCAACGCGGAGGAGGCGCTCCGACAGGCACAGAAGATGGAGGCAGTGGGCCAGCTCACCGGCGGCATCGCGCACGACTTCAACAACCTCCTGACCGTGATCGCCGGGAACATCGACATGGCCACCCGCGCCATCGGGGATGCCGGGGAGGGCAATCCGCGCGTCACGCGTGCGCTGGAGGGGGCGCAGAAGGGAGCCCAACGTGCCGCGTCGTTGACCCAGCGCCTGCTCGCCTTCGCACGGCGCCAACCGTTGCATCCCAAGCCGATCAGGATGGACAGGCTCATCCGCGGAATGTCCGACCTGCTCGATCGCTCGCTCGGCGAGCGTGTCGAGATCGAGTTCGTGGGTGCGCCGGGATTGTGGCAGGTCGAGGTCGATCCCAACGAACTCGAATCCGTGATCGTGAATCTCGCCGTGAACGCCCGCGACGCTATGCCCGATGGCGGCAAGCTGACGATCGAGGTCAGCAACGCACGGCTGGACGAGGGCTACGCCGCCCGTCATGCGGAGGTCGCGCCGGGTCAGTACGTCATGCTCGCGATCAGCGACACCGGTACCGGCATGCCTCCGGAACTCCTGGACAAGGTCTTCGAACCCTTCTTCACGACCAAGGAGGTCGGCAAGGGGACCGGCCTGGGCCTCAGCATGGTTTACGGTCTGGTCAAGCAGTCCGGCGGGCACGTGAAGATTTATAGCGAGCAGGATCGGGGCACGACGGTCAAGATCTACCTGCCGCGACTGCTCGACGAGACGGAGGCGGACGGGGACGAGGGTGGGGAGGAGGCGCTCGAGGAGAGCGAACAGGAGGAACTCGTCCTGCTTGTCGAGGATGACGAGGACGTGCGCGCCTACACGGCCGACTGTCTTCGCGAACTCGGCTACAGGGTGCTGGAGGCCGGCTCCGGGGAGGAGGCGAAGCGGACGCTCGAGCGGACGAGGGATCGGATCGATCTGCTCTTTACCGATGTGGTGATGCCGGGGATGACCGGGGAGGAACTGGCAGCGGACCTGCGCGAGGACAGGCCCGACCTCAAGGTCCTGTACGCATCGGGATACACTAGGGATGCCATCATGCATTCGGGCCGGTTGCAGCCCGGGGTCGCGCTCCTGCAGAAGCCGTTCAACTTCGCCGAGCTCGCTCGCAAGGTCCGTGACGTCCTCGAACTCGGCAATCTCGGCCGGGCGGTGACTCTCGTGGACGAGGGCCGGGCGCACGGTCCGGCCCGCGAGGCGCTGGGCTCGTCCGGTTACGAGGTGGACGTGGTGCATACCGTGCGCGAGCTGGAGGACAAGGTCCGGCTCAGCGAAGGGCGCTTCGACTGCGTCGTCCTCGACGACCGGTCGCACCGCATCGATGTACGCCGCACGGTCAGGTCCCTGCGATCCTTCGCGGAGGACCTGCCGATTCTAGTCCTGTCCGACGGATGGGAACGGCTGAAGGACCTGGAGGATCGGTGCGTCGCGGTCGCCCCGACGCCCGATCGTCCCGCCGAGGTTACCACGTTGCTGCGGCGGCTGAAGGTGCGGTGCGACGGTTCCGGTTCCGGGAAGAACTAACCCAGCATCTCTCCCAGCGCCCTTTCGACGTCCTCCAGCACGTAGGGCTTGGGTATGATGACCGTCTCGCTCCCGGAACGTGACCTGTCGATGTCGGCTCCATAGCCGCTGGCCACCGCGAAGGGGATGTCCAGCTCCCGCAGGCGATCCATCACGGGATAGCTGTCATGCTCCCCCAGGCGCAGGTCGACGATGGCCGCGTCGGGTTGACAGTCATCGAGGATTTCGAGCGCCGAAGGGATCGATCCCGCCGGTCCAACGATCTCATAACCGAGAGCGTCGAGTATGTCTTCGAGCAACATTGCGATCATCCCGTCGTCTTCGACGATCATTATCTTTTTCGACACACCGACCTCCCCTGTTCTGCCTCCATGACCTAATCCTTCGTTTTTGGAAAGTCAGTCAAGAGGTTACGGATGTGTGCGTCATGAACCTTGCCCCACGTTTGAACAGTATGCGAGAAACACGCGATCGTCCTTATGGCGATCGTTACCCCTCCACCAATTCACAGCGCATTCGGACAAATGCTATTGCGAACCATTCGCAAGCGGGATAGGCGACGCATCCCTTTTCGAGGAGTCAATGATGTATCGCTGTCTCGTGGGCGCTCTCGCGCTCGTTCCCGTTTCGCCCGTTCTCGCGCAGGAGGCCGATCCGCCGGCGGATGAGGGGGTCGAGGGCAGGATGCTTGATGACGCAATCGTCGTCACGGCGGCCCGTACGCGTCTTCCCGCCAGCGCGTTGCCTCTGACTGTCGACGTCATCGACACCGAAGCGCTGGAGCGACAGGTGCAGGTCTCCGGTTCGACGGTCGATGCGGTCTCCGCCCTGCTTCCCTCGTTCTCGCCCACGCGCGAGAAGCTGTCCGGTGCCGGTGAGAGCCTCCGCGGACGGTCTCCACTCTACGCGATCAATGGCATACCCCAGTCGACGCCCGTCCGCGACGGCTCCCGCGAGGGCTACACGATCGATCCGTTCTTCATCGATCGGGTCGAGGTCATCTACGGGTCCAACGCTCTCCAGGGCATCGGTGCCACTGGCGGAGTCGTCAACCAGGTGACCGTCGGCGCGCCAAGGGCGGACGGCATCGCCGTTCGTTCGCTGGCACAGATCACCCTTCCCGATGGATTCGACGGCGAAGGGATCGGCGCGAAGGCGGGAGCGCTGCTCGGCTATCGTGACGGTCCTATCGACGCGAGCTTCGGAGCCACGCTGGAACGTCGCGGTGCCTTTTTCGACGGGCGGGGCAATCGCATCGGTGTGGACGGCACCCAGGGAGAGGTGCAGGACAGCGACAGCTGGTCGGTCTTCGGTCGGCTCGGCTATGAACTGGCGAGCGGCGCGCGGATCGAACTGGTAGCCAATCGCTTCGAACTGGAAGGCAATGCCAACTACGTCCTGGTTCCGGGTAGCCGGGCGACTGGGACCCCGGCGACGAGCGAACGCGGGATGACCCTTGGGGATCCGCCATCAAACACCGCCGAGCTCGTTTCCGCGTCGCTGACCGATCCCGACCTCGGCGGGGGGACGTTCGTCCTGCAGGGTTTCTACAGCCGGACCGATGACGTCTTCGGCGGCGGTGTGTTCGGCACGTTCCAGGATCCGACCATCGATCCCACCGGCACGCTCTTCGACCAGTCCGCCAACCGCTCGCGCAAGCTGGGAGGCAAGATCAGCTACGAACGGGCGATGCCGGGTCTCGAGGACCTCGTGCTGACTGCCGGGTTCGATGCGCTCTTCGATCGGACCGAGCAGTCGCTGGTCCAGACCGATCGCGTCTGGGTTCCGCGCAGCGATTTCCGCAGCCTTGCTCCCTTCCTGCAGGGCAACCTGGCTCTGGCCGATGGTCTCGTCCGCCTGGCCGGGGGCCTCCGCTACGAGAACGTCGAGCTGGAGGTCGGTGACTTCACCACGCTGGCGAGTTACGGAGCGGTTGATGTGGAGGGGGGATCGCCGTCGTTCCAGGACGTCCTGTGGAACGGCGGCGTCATCCTCGAACCGATCGACGGCCTGCGCGCGTATGGCAGCTACGCGGAGGGCTTCACCATCGCCGACGTCGGCCGGATCCTGCGGGGCATCAGCCGGGCGGGGGTCGACGTCGACGATTTCCTCTCGCTGGAACCGGTGATCTCGAACAACCGGGAGATCGGGCTCGAATGGGACCGGGGACCGCTGTCGGCTTCCGCGAGCTATTTCTGGTCCTCGAGCGACTTCGGCTCGCTCCTCGTGCTCCGCAACGACGTATTCGAGGTCGAGCGCCAGCCGATCGAGATCGAGGGTTTCGAAGCGAGCGTCGATTGGCAGACGCCCTTGCCCGGTCTGTCGCTGAGCGGCGGGTACGCCGCTCTCTCCGGTCGAACGGATGGTGACGCCGACGGACTGGTGGACGAGGACCTGGACGGTGCGAACATCTCGCCCGATCGGCTCAATCTCGCGGCTGACTACGAGGAGGGACGCCTCTCCGCACGCGCACAGGCGCGCTTCTACCTTCCCCGCGAATTCAACGATGTTGCCACCGCCACCGACTTCGAGGGCTACACGCTGCTTGACATGTTCGTCGCCTATCGCACGGACTTCGGCGAGATAGCGCTGGCGGTCCAGAACCTGACCGACGAGTTCTACGTCACTTACGACAGCGATACCGTCCGGGTGACGGACGACAGTCGCTTCTTCGCGGGGCGCGGTCGGACCTTCACGCTGAGCTGGCGCGGCGCGTTCTGATGAAGGTGCTGGCCCTCCTCCATCGCTGGACCGGCGGGCTGATCGGCCTGTTGCTCGCGGTGATCGGCCTTTCCGGAACGGTGCTGCTGTGGGAGGACAGTTGGATCCTGCTCGACGGTGCCGGTGACGGTCCGGTCACCGATGCGATCACGCTCGGCCGGGTCGTGGAGCGAGCGCTGGAGGTCGATCCAGCCCTCTCGCGCATCACTTTCGCCGGGGACGAGATCGGCCTGAACCAGGCGATGTACGCCGATGGCAGCGGGGCCTACATCACTCAAGGCGGGTCGATCGTCGAACGGTGGGCCGGAATGTGGGAACGCCCCGAGCTGTGGCTCTTCGACCTTCATCACTATCTCCTGATGGGAGAGACGGGAAAGACGCTGACGGGCGTGCTCGGTCTGGTCCTGCTGGCGTTCACCGTCAGCGGCCTGATCCTGTGGTGGCGCGTCCGGCGGACCTTCCGCTTCCGCATCTGGCCGGCCCGCTACACCAGGAGCGCGATCGTGCGGCAGCATCGCGATCTGGGTGCGGTGGCTTCCCCCCTGCTGCTGCTCGTCGCGGTGACCGGGACCCTGATGGTGTTTCCCGCGCTTTCGACCCTCCTGCTTTCTCCACTCGCCGAGGCAAGTCCGGAGGACTCGCAGCCGCGCGCATCAGGATCCGTCGACGATGGCACCGACTGGCTGAAGGTCATGGTATCCGCCGGGCAGGTCTTCCCTGGTGCCGAGCCCCGTCGGCTGATGATGCCGACCGCACCGGGAGAACCCATCGCGATCAGGTACCGGCAGGAGTTCGAGTGGACGCCGAACGGGCGGAGCTACGTCTTCGTCGATCCGGCCGATGCCGTCGTCGTCGCCAGCACCGATCCGGCAGAGGGCGATCTGGCATCGAGCATCGCCGAGAAATACTATCCGGTCCACGCGGCGAAGGTCGGCGGTCTCGTGTGGAGGATCGTGCTGACGTTCGCGGGCCTGTCCCTCACCATCCTGGGCCTGCTGGCGAGCATCAGCTTCTGGACGGACCTTGTCGGCGGTCGCACGGCTTCCGTGTGTGGAAGCCGGGTAGATGGCGCGCTGATCTCCTAATTTCCCTTACCCGGTGAAACTGCGGTGGCCTGCGGGATGGGCCGGGTCCGTGCGCGCCCGCGCCGGGCGCGACGTGCGATCGCTCATTGCCGGTTGGTTGCTTCGTTCGACCCTAGGCTGACCCTTCCGAGGTCTTCTCCATGTCCGATCGGACCTTGGAGGGCGCCTTGCCGACCGCGCGCCGATGCGGCCGGGTTCGACTTGACCGGACCGCTCAAGCGAGATCGATGACTTGTCCGTAGGTGACGCCCAGTCCACGGGCCAACGCCTTCATCAACCTTTCCGCGTCCTGTCGGCCGCGGTGGGGTGCCGGACTGGCCTGCAGCCAGGACGAGAGGCGTTGGTGGCCTGCATGGGGAAGTCTAAAGGCCAGCATCGCGAAGTCGCCGAGATCGAACGTCGCGTTCCTTCCTGCCGCGTGCTGCAGCATCGCCAGCCAGTGGCGATCGAGGCCGCCGCCATCGCAATAAGCCACGCTCGTGCCGAGGATCTCGTTGAGTTGTCTCATTGCCTCCTGCGGCGAGAGACCCTGGGCCAGCTCCTCGCGGGAGATGCCATGGATTCCGGCGGACCGGGTCGACCACGAACCGTGTCTTGTCCAAGCCGACGGCGGCGAGATCAGGCTCGACCAGCTTTCGATGGCCCGGTCGGGCGAAACCCACCGCGCGACTCCGACCTCGATGGGATAGGTTCCGTCGTCCAGGGACGAGGCCTCGAAATCTATCGTGTGTAGTGGCCATGGCAACGGCCGGGTGTCTTCGGGTTCGGCTTCCATACGGGCAACTGATACGTTAAGGGGTCAGTGATCGCGACCGTCGTGATGGCGAGGCGCGAAAGCGGCTGTGCCGTCATCCTTCCGGCTTCGCTGGGGCATTTGCTTCTCAAACACCGAATGGAAAGGTGTCCGCGCCTCGGTCATGTGGTTCGTGCTCGGTCAGCGGTTCGAGCGCACGGGTCCGGTCGAACCAGCAATAGGCATCGAACTGTCTCGGCAGGACCGCCTCACTGTAATGGCTCCAGCGTTCGGTCTCCGGTCTGTAGATCACCCCGATGAACCGTTCGAGACGCGGCTCCTCCAGACGTCTCACGACCGCGTGGTCGCCTCGCAGATCCAGCAGGAACCGCTCGACCCCGCTATCGTGGCACAGTCGCTCGTAGCTGTCGCGCCGCGACGGTACCACGTCCTTCGTCTCCCGCTCCCCGTCCCAGTCCGTCGCCGCACTGACCGTCCCGGCATGCGTTCCGAAACCTATGAGCGCGACCTCGTCGCCCCATCTCTCGCGGGCGAGCTGCCCCAGATTGTGTTCGCCTCGGACCGCACCCATGTCGGTCGCGCGGGCATCGCCGATGTGGCTGTTGTGCGCCCATACGATGGCCTTGCTATCCGGTCCGCGCTCCTCCAGCAGATGCGCGAGCGTCTCGGTCATGTGGCTGTCGCGCAGGTTCCAGCTCTCGGCGCCGCCATGGTACATGACGCGGTAGTAGCGTTCGGCCGAAGCCACGAGCCGCGCGTTCATGGCCGCGGAGAAGCTGCCGCCGTCGCCCTCCAGCGAACGGTTCAGGAGTTCGCAGCACTGCTCCACGACGGCTTCTTCGCATTCGGCGAACCCATTGCGCATTGCGGCCCGGCCGTACGCGGCTGGTTCCGACTGCCAGGGGGTCAGGCAGCCGTACCGCTCACGTGCGACCCGGGCCGCCTCGGGATCGGCATCGTCGAGATAGGCGAGCACCGCCTGGACGGAGCCGGACATGTTGTAGATGTCGAGCCCATAAAAGCCGACCTTGGCATCCTCTGCCCGTTCCGAGTTGATGAATCGCAATCGCTCCAGGAAGGGCGGCATGACCGTGTTTCGCCACATCCAGGTCGGGAAGCGCCGGAAGGGGGGCGAAGTACCGGACCGCTCCTCCACTCCCCGGATATGGCGATCATACACGGCTGCGTCCGGCCAGTCGCCTTCGACCGCGACGATCGTGAACCCATGTCGTTCCGCCAGGTGCCGGGTTATGGCGGCGCGCGCGGCGTAGAACTCGTGCGTGCCGTGGCTGCATTCGCCGAGCATCACGATGCGCTTCTCCGCGAACCCATCGAACGCGCGGGCGAATGCGGGGTCATCAATCGGCGGTAGCGGATGGCACGCGTCGGCGATGACTTGCGGCAGCGGCGCGTCGCGCAGCGCCCGGTGGTCGCTCGCCGCCCGCGAACCGTCTTCAGGGACCGTAATCTTCAGCAGGGGAACGAAGCGGACCGGTGCGATCTCGCGTCGCGCCCACGCGTCGCTCCCGGTGCGGACCATGACGGTCAGCTGTTGGATCTCTTCGCCACCGACGGGCATGACGATGCGCCCGCCGATGCGGAGCTGGTTCATGAGCGCGTCGGGTATCTCGGCGAACCGGGCGGCGACCAGGATCGCGTCGAACGGCGCCTGTTCGGGCAGTCCTGCCAGGCCATCCCCGAGGATGACCTCGCAGTTATCGTAGCCGAGGCGGTCGATCCTCTGCACCGCACGGGTGGCCAGTGCCTCGTGACGCTCGACCGCGAACACCTCGCGTGCGATCCGGGACAGTACAGCGGCGGCGTAACCGGAGCCCGCTCCGATCTCGAGGACGCGGTCCCCGTCCGAGATGTCGGCCGCATTGATCATGCAGGCGACGATGAAGGGCTGGCTTATGGTCTGTCCGGACTGGATCGGCAGCGCGGAATCCTCGTAGGCGAACTCCTCCATCCCTTCGTCGACGAACATCTCGCGCGGGACCTCGCCGAATGCGCGCAGGATCGCCTCGTCGTCTATTCCGCGCGCGGCGATCTGCCGTTCCACCATCCGGCGCCGATCATCTTTTCGGGATTCACCCATCACGACCCTGCCCTTCCGTGTCCATCGGTCCGGAGGGCTGTCCTTCGAGCACGTCCGATGCGCGCAGTTCATCGAGGGATTCTTCGGCGCTGGTGTGATGGACGAAGATGCCGCCCATCTCCTCCCACAGATGCCGATGACGCAGCGTGTCGTCCACCAGTACATCGCCGGGCGCGGCGTGGTCGCGCTTGTCGCGCGCCATGCAGGTGATGATCTGCGTTCCGGGGAAGTGACGGGCCGCCCAACGGATCTTCTGGGCCTCCGCCCATCGGCCCCGGGGGCAGCCGGTCAGGATGATCGGGTCGAGATGCCGGACGGCATCGAAGAGGCACCGGGCGTCAGGCAGGAGAGGAAGCTCGGCGTAGAAATCCGGTTGTCCGGCAAGTCGCGACCAGAACGCCTGGAGGCCGAACCGGCGCTCGAAGCGTCGCGGGTGCATCCCCAGCACCGCTTCCGCTCCCCGATCGAAATCGGCCAGGACGCCATCGCAATCGAGGAACAGCTGCGTCATGGCCAGCTGGCCGGAACGAGCGGGATCGTGATTGGCGCGTCTACGGGATTCCAACCTAGCCGCGCGAGCACGTCGTTGCTGTCCTTTGGCTCGCGGCCACGTGCACGGTCGATCGACCATGTGATGTGATACGTGCCGCCGTCCGGTCTCGCGGTCGTGCCGCGGATCTCGACGACCAGGGCCTGCAGGCCCTCGCCATCGTTCACATGCCCGACGATACTTCCCTCCTCCGCCGTCGCAGGCGCTTCCTGTCGAGCCTTCGGGGGCGTCAGGGTCACGTGGTCGGCGATCACGTCGGGCCATGCGGGCGGGAACCGCTCGAGGAGCCGGACGCGTAGGAATCTGTCGAGCTTCCATCCGGTAGCCTTCACGTGAGCGACCTAGGCATTCCCGTTCTTCCGGCGCGTCTCCCAGCCCTTCCTGGCCGCTTCGGAACGCGTTTCCGAACCCTGGCCGGAGCCGCTCTTCCGGCCGCCCTTGCGCGAACTCTCGTGCGTGACCTTCTTTCCGCGGCCGGAACCGGACTTGTTGCCTCCGCCCGACTCCTTGTTGACAGTGGCCCAGGCGCGCTTTTCCGCTTCCTTCTTGGACACGCCCCGCTCTTCGTATCCTTCCTCGATATGGGCGGCCTTGCGCTTCTGCTTGTCGGTGTAGCTCGATTTGTCGCCTTTCGCCATCGTCGTTCTCCTCTCAGCGCTCTCCCGTTGCCGGCGTTCGCCCGCTGAAGTTGAAGCAACCGAGCGCTGCGAGCGTTCCCGCGCTCATTGGCCGTTCGATACTTCTTCGGAGAGATGCGGAGTCTTCGATCCGCCGTGCCAACCTCGTCGCCCAAGAGATCCTGGCGCCGGACCCGACGGATCCTGGCCCGGAGGTCGCGGCATCGTTAGTCGGCCAGCCGGGATATGAACATAGAGAGTGACCGGAGGGCGTCACGCTCGACGCGATAGGTTATGCCCCGGCCTTCCCGCTTCGAGGACACGAGGCCGGCGTTCCGCAGGACCGTGAGGTGGACCGAGGTGTTCGTCCGCAACGCCCCGGTCATCTCGGCGAGCTGGGCCGCGGAAAGCCCTTCTCCTTGCCGGGCCAACGCCGTCAGGATCTCCAGGCGTACGGGTTGCGCCAGCGCCGATAGCCGGGAGGTCACGTCCATCTTTTTCATTCTCCCACAGATAGCAAGCCATACCCCCAGGCGCAAGATGCGTCAATCTGTCAACGCGTATTGACATGTTAGTATTCTGTTTCTATCTCCGCCTCTCCAGGCATCGGGCTGTCCGGTGCGGAGTGTGGGGAGCGGTGCCATGGGCGATGCCGCGCAGTACATGTTCGACCCCTGGTTTGAAGGGCACGGGTCCGACTGGAACCTCGATCCTCTCGAGGAGACGGGTGGGGGGATGATGGCCGTGCGCCGCGTCTCGCTCGTTCGGATCGCCTGCGTGGCGGCCGAGACCGGAGCCCGGATGCAGAGGGACGGCCTCGCGGTCGACCCCGTCGGATGGATGGTCACGCCTCTCGGGCTGTTCGACGGGCGTGCGCCGATCGAGGCCTGCATGGAGCGCGACGAATGCTCGAAGGCCATCCTGCTCCACGGTCTCGGACTTGGTCTGGACGCAGATCCCTCGGTGCTTGATCGCCTGCTGTCGGACGATGACGATGGTCGGTGAACCGCCACGAGCCGTCCGGTCGGTGGACCCGGCCCCTACGACCCTTCCGCCATGTCGCCGGATTTCGCTCGGGACCGCCCGGCGATCCTGCAAGATCACGACGGTCGGTGTCGCCCCGCGGTTCCAGCGGCACTTGCCGATCGGGAGATCGACAGGAGCTACAGGCCGCCGACCGGCGACTGTCTGCGACCGCGCCGGGGGTAGGCTTTCATGATCCAGGACGATCGCGACTGCGTCTCCGGTTCGCCGGAGGTCCGGATCCTGGAACGGATCGACCTGCGGTCCGGCCGCACCGGTCGCGGGAACACCGACGGCCCTACGACCACCGCCGTAGTCCTGGATGTCGAGACGACCGGACTCGATCCCGACAGGGACGTCGTCATCGAACTCGCCATGCGACGCATCCGGTATGACGGGGACGGGGTGATCGTCGAGATCGGGCGATGCCGGACGTGGCGGGAGGACCCGGGATTCCCGCTCCCTGCCGAGATCATCGGGTTGACCGGTCTCACCGATCGTGACCTGAAGGACCAGCGGATCGATGACGACGTCGTGGCGAGGGTCATCGCAACGGCGGATCTCGTCATCGCACACAATTGCGCCTTCGACAGACCCATGATGGAGATGCGGCTTCCGCAGCTTCCGAGCCGGCGCTGGGCCTGCTCCTGCGAACAGATCGACTGGCGAAGCGCCGGATTCGAGGGTCGGGCGCTGGGCTATCTCGCCATGCAGGCCGGCTGGTACTTCGACGGGCATCGGGCGCAGCACGATGTCGACGCGGTCGTCCAGCTGCTGCGTCACGAGGGCACGCACGGATTGCCGCTCCTCTACGAACTGGACGACAACGCCCACTCCGACAGCCATCTGATCGAGACCGTGGGTGCGCCCTTCGCGGTGAAGGACGATCTGCGTCTGCGCGGCTACCGCTGGAATCCGGAGGGAAGGGTCTGGTGGCGCGAGGTCTCCGACCGCGAACTGGTGTCCGAGCAGTCGTGGCTCGCCCGCGAGGTCTATGCCCCCGACAAGGGCGCGCGGGGCCTCGGCCCCCGGATGACGAGGCGCGATGCCTACAGCCGGTATCGGCGATCGCGAGCCGCATGATGCCGCAAGGCATCACCCCCCCGACACTCCCGAGGAATGTGATCATGGCAGGTAGATCGAAGCGCGGTTCGACTGGCAAGCGGATCGTGGAGCCGAAATTGCCCGACGGTCTGATGAACGCGGCACCCGTGGTCTATCCGGTCGCCGGCACGAGCATCACCGCGCTGCAGATGTACCACAATCCGGAACGGCGACCCGACGGTGACGGTCCTTGGAACGACGAGGCCGACAAGGTCGCCTGGGTCGATGCCGAGACCGGTCTGGGCTGCATCATGCTGCGCCAGCGGAACGGGACGATGAGCGGCTACGTGAGCGTGGGGACCGATCACCCGTTGTACGGCTTCGAACCGGACGCCGTTCCGAACGACGTGTCCCGGAGCGTCCATGGTGGCATCACCTACGCGAAGCCGTGCGAGGTCAATCGCTTCGAGAGACGGGCTCACGGCAAGCCGCGTCAGGAACGCTACACCGTCTGCCATACGACAGGGGTCAGGACGGTGCAGGACTACCGCATGGTGCAGACCACGCAGGACGAGTTCCACGAGGATCTCTGGTGGATCGGGTTCGACACGGATCATCCCGGCGATCTGGTACCCAACGCCCGTCAGGGACGGAACCGCAAGGGCGATGTCTACCGCGACCAGTCGTTCGTCTACGGACATTGCGTGGAACTCGCCCGGGGGTTGAAGCGCCTGAGCGGGAACCGGGCGTCCGGCGATCGCCATGGGACCGATCCCTTGCGTCTGCCGATGCCCGGTTCCCCCGACGGTGGGTCCTGATGGCGGGTCCTTTCCACCGCTTCGACCATGCGGACGAACGTTACGGGGACGGCCGGCATCCGGACCTGCCCTGGGGATACTGGCTGACCTCCATCGGCGACGTGCCCGGTCGCCCTCCGCTCCTCGACGACGAGGGCCGGCGGTGGGAATCGGTCCGCGAAGCGTTCTGGACCGGGCGCCTCGGCCTCCCTTCGGTCCGCGACCACTGGGCGAACGAGATCATGGAGTTCATGGCGAGCTACCTCGCCATCCTCGACGGGCGCTTCGTGGCCCCCGAGGAACGGGTGAGGGACGTCTTCGCTGGAGATCGTCACCTCGACCGGTTCTTCCACACGTATATGCTGGCGGCCGGTCTGGTGCACGAGTACGACAGCAGGCCCACCGCTGAAGGGTGGGCGGTGCTCAAGATGCTCATCGCGACGCGGACGCGCGAGGATGCGGATAGCGATGTCGGTCTCGACTGGATCGTGGCCAACAGGACCGCGGCCCGCCCGTCGGAGCGCGCCGCGGCTGCGGAACGGGTTCAGCGGGCCGAGCACGTCGCTTCCCGCATGGCCCATCGCTTTGCCGCCGATACGATCGGCGGCCGACCGGTGGTGAAGCTGATCGGCCTCAGGATCACGACGGAGATACCGGTACGGTCCACGCTGTGGTCGATGTCTTGGTCCGACGGCGATCGCTTCGCCCGCGATCGTTTCTACCTCTGGCTGCTCGAGCGGATCGACCGCTGGGACGACTGGAGCGCCATGGTGACGCGGGACGGGGCACGCGCCCTGACCGAACACCTGATGCGCCTGGCCTTCTGCGATCGCTTGCTCCAACCGGGACTGGGGTCCGACGATGCGGGATGACGATCGCCCATCCCGCTCTGGCAGGACCCTCCGGCATCTGTTCCTCGCCAAAGCGAGAGGTCGCCGATCGCGTCCCCTGGGCGATCTGATCGCGGTCGTTCTGGTCGACGCGATCTGCTCCGTCGACGGAAGCGACCGGCCCATCACCTGCTACGGTGCGCTCGATGTCCGGATCGTGGATGGCGACCCCGTGTTCTCCAGCCACCATGTCTCGTGCGGGCGGCCCGCCGACCGGCTGGGCCTCCTGCGCGGACTCGCCGGGCTCTGTGACCGGCGGATCGTGGTGCTGGGTTCCCCGGACGCGTACGAGACGTTCTGGGACCGTCGTCACCTGTTCCGCGCCGGTGTCGGATTCTTTGATGCGATGGTCGGGTTCGGGGACGCCCGGCCATCGGACCTGGTTCTCGTCGGGACGCCGGAGGAAGCGATGATCGAGCTCGCCTCGGTCTTCGGCCTGCGTGAATGTCGCGGGAGCGACATCCTGCGCCAAGCGCGATGCGCGGAAGTACGCGCGCAACTGGTGTGGTTGGCTTACGTGGCGAGCAGGGCGGGGAAGAGGGAGGCGAGAGACCTCTTCGCCGCGTTCAGAGCGTGGAAGGCGCTGGAGGATGCGCGGCCGATCCCGTTCTAGCGGTGTGGGTCGATATCACGCCTGCGCCGGCTGGTATCTTGATCATGCAGGGAAGCTTCTTTCGCGACACGGCTCCCATGATGGCTCCGTGGCGCTTTGGGGTCGAGGATTGCCCTTTTTCCGGCATTGTGCCGGCTATCTTCCTGCATCGTAAGTTGATCGTGAAGAAGTCCGTTGCCCTCCTTGCGCAGTACCGATGCTGCAGTATGTCTATCGGTCTAGGCGGGAGAGCAGCGCTATGACTGTCGAACGGGCGCAGATTGATCTACAGGAAGCAATCAACGCCATCTCGGACGTCGTTCAGAATCGGCCCCGGCCGATCCGGAGCATCGATCAGATCTACATGAAGGCCGGGGACATGGTCATGCAGGCCGAGCTGGTCGCTTATTGGGCTAACGGCAAGAAGCTGGCCTTCATCGGGGACGGCGATGCAATCAGCGTGTGTGTGGCGCACCTCAAGGAACGCGGCATTCTGCCGTATGGCCCGTCGCAGATAACCGTCTTCGACTTCGACGAGCGGCAGGTCCATTCCATCAAGAGCTTCGCGGAGCGCAAGCACATCCGGCTGCTCAATGCCGAGTTGTATAATGCTCGCGACCCTTTCCCGATGACCAATCGCTTTGAGCGCTTCTACACCAATCCGCCTTGGGGGCAGTCGAACGATGGCGAGAGCGTCCATATCTTCATGGAAAGAGGGATGGAGGCCTGCGGTCACGGTGGTCAGGGAATGATCGTCATCGCCGACGACGAGGAGCTCGAATGGCCCAAGCGCGTCCTCTATACCACCCAGAAGCGCGCTTCCGAACTTGGCTATTTCGTCAGCCGGATGCAGCCGCTGATGCATTCCTATCACCTCGACGACGACGCGCTTCTCAGGTCCTGTAATCTTTTCGTCGAAGCTCTCCCCGGGAACCGCCAACCGGCGGAAAGCAGGGAAGTGGACAAGGAGCGGCTGACGAATTTCTACGGACGCGACCAGAATCTCCGGATGCGCTATATAAGGTCCAGCCGCCCCCTCACGTTCGAAGCGGCGGACGAGGATGATTGGAAGCCAGAATTCTACGAGGACACCGAATGAGCGAGATAATCCACCCGGGCGCCGGACTGCTGTATATGAAGGTGGGGACCCACGCACGTGAAGGCCTCGAGGAGATCATCGCGCGCAAGCGCAAGGAGATCGACGACGCCGGGTTCGCGATGTGGGGCTATGGGGGAAACACCTGCCATCCGCGCTCCATGGTCCAGCCATTTGCGAAGAGCATCGCCGAGAAGGGGCAACCGATCCATCTCGTAATGCATGAGATGAACTCTCGCCATTATGCGGAGCAGGTGCGGGCCGAGCGCTATTCGATCGACGGCACGAAGTGGGAGACCATCCCCAAGGCGATCAATGTGCTGGGGTCGCGGTTCGCCCTGATGATTAAGGATCTGCGTGAACACGAGGATGAGCTGGATCTGGCCGCCACCAGGGTTGGCGTAGGACGCAATGAAGGCCGCCTCGGAAGCCGCTATGTCCAGGGACAGGCGGACAAGGCCTGTCTCCTGGTCACCGAGCCTGAGCTGGTCAACGAGGAAAGAAGGCCCGTGAAGATCGACCTCGTCGCGGAACTCGTGGATCCCTATGCGGTCTTCCTAAGCGAGAAGTGAGCCGTCGTGCAGGAGGGGGCCTGCTCCTCGCCTGATCTCGGCGATGAAGCTTTCCAGGCCCTCGTCCAATTGCCCCGGGTCCCAATCCTGGCGCCCGCAAGAACAGATGAGGCGCATTGCACCGTCGACTTCTGGTTCGGCGCAGATCTTGTCACGCACCGTGAGGGGTTGCGTCGCAGCGACGATCGCTCGGATCGCTTGCTCCAGGCACACGAGGCGATCCTCGAGCGCGAGGCCTTGGTCTTCGTTGATCTCGGACATCGCGCGTATGGCGCGTTTGTCGCCGGTGAGGAGCAGCGGGATGCACCTGTTCGCTGCGATGGCGAACAGCTGCGCCTCTCCGGGATCGATCGGCAGATTCCGCACTTGGGCGACCTCAACGATCTCCGCCGCCAGTTCGGCCTCTTGCTGGTCAGGCTCCAGGCATTCCAGCTGGGACAGGAGGATATCGAGGTTCCTGCCTCCGGCCTCCCGATCATTCAGCCTCAGGCGTGACATCTGCCTTGCTGCGATGAGATGCACGAGACCAAGCGTGGCCGGTTTCCCGTTCGCGGACAATATTCCGAGCAGCTCTCCCTCGAGATTCCAGGCAGCGCATTTCAGGACGATGTCGGTATCGAGGCAGGGTCCTTCACTCATCGTCGAAACCAAGAATTCTCTTGACGAACGAGGCGTTGTCGGAGCCTAGGCTCTCGAAACTGAGCTGACTCCGGGCCACGGCGTTGACCAGATCGCCGACCGGAGCAGGTTCGGTCTGGATGAGCTTCAGGGCTGCCATCGCAACAGGCCAGGCGTTCTGACGGTAGCCTACGGCGAGAGCGAGCGCTCCCGGATCGATACCCATTTCCGGACCCTGGCGCTTTACCGCTTCTGCGAGCATGGCATGGTTGAAGGTGTCCAGATTAAGCCGGATATCAGGATCGGGATCGCCTAGGAGGACTTCGAGGGCATACCGGTCCGCGGCGCGTTCCTCTTCATCGTCTTCGACAGCAGCACCGGGATCCTCAGCATCGACAAGAAGCTCATCGGAGCGAACATGGCCGAGGGCGATGTGTCCTATTTCATGCGCGAGGGTGAAGGCCATAGGGGAGAGGAACGAGGTTTCCCGCACCAGAAGAATGGCGTGGCGCTTATCGCGGGAAGCGACCATGGCGTGCATGGCCTTGCGATCCAGCGGCCAGATCTTGAGGTGGGCTACCGGGACGCCAAGGGCCCAGCAGGCGGTGATCAGGCTCGGCAGATCGACTGTCGAACTTTCCGTCAGCAGGATGCTCCTGAGGTTCGCGGCGGAGAGGCCAACAAGTCCGGGACCGTCGCCCGCGGCTTGGATGAGCGATCCGGCCATACTAGTCCCGAAGGACTCCAGAGCGCCGAGTTCGGACGTCTCGCTGGCCTTCAGGTGCTTGAAGCGCGCCCGATCGTGCCAGACGAAATCGACCTTCTCCCCGATCAGGGCCTTCGGGGCGATGCCGAGGTTACGGGCAAGTGAAAGCCGGAGTTCCACCTGAGCCGAGGTCGAGCTGGCGGCGGCGTCGCTCCACCAGGCGGGCCAGGCAGCGTCGATGACTGCCGAACTCAGACCGGCAGCGCGCAGATCCTGCCTCAGTTTCGACGCGCTATCGGTCATTGGGATCGTCCCCCGGTTCAATCCTGCCCGAAGGCATAGCGGGAGAAGTGGGCCGGATCAAATCACGAACAGGTAATCCTGCTGATCGTGCCGCGCCGGGATTGCGGGCCGGACCGTGCGCCTTGCCGCATCGACCATCTCCAGCCATTCCTGCTCGTCCATTGGAGTTTCGTCGAGCAGCGCCCTCATCGACGAGGACAGTTCCACGGGATCGACCAGCTTGACCCACATCCCACCTGTCATTCGTGCACGCATCGCAATCCTGTAGTCGGGATCTCCGAATAGTGAGTGCCGTTCGAGCAAGGCGGTAGTCTGCGAAGCGCCAACCGCCTTGCCAGCGCCAAAATTGCGATAGGCGCTGGGGTCGAAGGGGCCTTCGTCCGCGACCGCGAGCTCCTTTTCCGACCGACAGACCAGAGCGTAGTGGCAGTTTCTGGACCCGGCGCGGCTCGTCACGAGGACATGCCTCGGCAGGTCCCGGACCGCACCGAACTGATCGATGTATCGACGCCAGGCGTGCACCTTCGCGGGAGCTACGTCTTTCGCCTTCGGTTTCGACTTCATCATCGAGAATACGACGTCCAGTGTTGCGCCCATGCGCGCTAGGGCAGGAATGGCTCTGGCCGGGGCATTGCCGACTCCCCAGAAGAACAGCCCATCGCCGATACGCCGTTCCATTTCCTTGCGGCACACGATGGTATTCAGCCCCTGCCCGGACTCGGCCTGCATACGCGTCCAGCAGATCCGGTCGAGATCGGTTTGAAGCGTTGCAACCACGTCGTTCTCCTCTTTACAGAATCGTATCATATACCAAAGCAGCGATCTACCGAATTCCGCTCCGCCTGTGGACATCTGTGTTTACAAGGTTGGTTGGAGGTGGTGGACGGTCGGTTGACGGGAGGGGACAAGATCGTTTCTTTTTTTTACAGATACGTTCCATGAAGCCTGGAAGGACGCCTGAGTGGAATGTGATCGCGGAGCAGGGGAAGCCGTTCTGGCTGGACCTTGTGACGATCACGTCCAAAGCGAAGGTGCAGTTGCCCATGGTGCTTCGACGGCGCGTGTCGTGGGCGACCCCCGAAGCGAGCCTCGCGCTCCTCGCGGTCCTGTCGAGTGATGGCAGTGTGTGCATGTCTCCGCTAAAGGACCGCCGGGCGGATCTCGACCGTCTTTCGCAGACGTTATCGGAGTGCGAGCCCGACGAATGCGAGACGCTCGTCTTCGCCGCCATGGCGACCTACAATCGTGTTACGTTGCAGCCCGATGGTCGATTGCGTCTTTCCCCCCTACTCGCGCATGCGCTCGACGCTAAGAAGGATGGGGTGATCTGGGTCGGTGCCTACCGCGAGTCCATTACCCTCTGGTCGGAAGCCGCGTGGTCGGGGGCATTCACCCGCGGCGTAGCCTCGTTGGAAGCGGCCATAGCGAGTAATGAGACTCCCGGTACGTCGAGGTAAGCCGAATCGGGACCCCACTGTTGATCGCCCTGCGAATGATGGTGGCAACCCGCAGACTTCGATCGGCTGTCCGCCCCTGACATTCATTAGATTGTCGTATGGGGTCTTACGCGTACCTGTGGATGATCGCCAAGCACGGGGCGATAGCTGTAGCCAAGACAACGGGTGAACCGGCGCGATAACGTCCCTCGTGGGTGATTCACGGCCGTCTTCGCGATGATGTGCTTCAAGGCGCTGGAGCACCGAAGAGCCACATCCTCTCGTTGGTCGACCGCGCCATTGACAAGGGAGACGCCCAGAGCACGCTGATTCCGACTACCGTAACGTGTCATAAAACCGGAGCAATTACCGGCGGAAATAGGTCACTGACAGAATTCGGCCCGCTTTAATGACAATGACAGGATGTGCCAGCGGCTTGAAACCTGGTGGTGAGCCCTGCTGGGTTCGAACCAGCGACCTACTGATTAAAAGTCAGTTGCTCTACCGACTGAGCTAAGGGCCCCATTTCGAATGGCGGCACTAGGCACCGGTGGCGCACGGGTCAAGCGGGCTTGCGGACCTCCCGGCAATGGCTGTAGACCGGACCTGCGCGTATTCGGCTCGAGATCGATCGTGGAGGGGACATGTTCATGAAAATCGCCATTCTATCGGCGTGCGTTGGCCTGGCTTTGCCCGCAGCGGCTGCATTCGCCCAGCCACAAGAGGCACCGCAGCCACGCAATACGCCGGGATTGCCTTCGCAGCTTGCCGCGATCGACGATGTGCTGACCGGCGGCTTGCTCAACGATCCGACCACGCTGGCCTGGGATGGCTACGGTTCCGACATGACCAGGGAAATGGTGACGGACGAATCCTATCCCGGCGGCGGGGCGGCCCTGCGCATCGTGCAAGGGACGGCCGGGCCCGTGTACGACAGCGGGATCAACATTCCGATCCTGGCGCCGATCGAGGAAGGCGAGCGAGTGACTATCGGTTTCTTCGCCCGCGCGATCGATACCGATGCGCCCGCCGGCACGGCCATGGTGGGCGTGCGGTTTCAGCAGAACCGGGAACCCTATCCCGGTTTCGGTGATCGCACGGTCACGATCGGCCCCGACTGGAACTTCTACGAGGTCAGCGCCGTGGCAGACCGCGACATCCGGCGCGACGCCATCGTCGCGCTGCAATTCGGCCTGCAGCGCCAGACGCTCGAGATCGGTCAGGCCATCGTCGTCAGCGGGGTTTCGACAATCGTGAATTGATCTGTGCCACGCTCAGCCCGGTTGCCGGGTCTCGCCAATCCGGCGCGATCGCTGCTGCCGGACCGGTGACGAAGAATCGCTGACCGAAGAGGGGGTGCGGTATCCGAAGGCCAGGTGAGGCATGTAGGCCGCCCGACCAGAGCACGATGTCAAGGTCGAGCGTCCGCGGACCCCATCGCTGCCCGCGCCGTTTGCGGCCCATCTGTACCTCCAGGTCCTGCAACAGCGCGAGCATGGCGGGCGGGGCCAGCTCGCTTTCGATCACGACCGCGGAATTCGCGAAGGTCCGCCGCGACGGGCCGACCGGCCGGCTGTCGATGATCGGTGAACGGGCGACGACCTGACCCGCCGTTTCCTCCAGCCGATCCATCGCATGCGCGACGACTGCGCGCGGCAGGCCGATATCCGGCAACCGGCAATTGCTGCCCAGCGCGATCAGAAATCGGGGCGCGCTCAGATGTCCTCGCAGATGCGAGTGTAAAGCTGCGGGCGGCGGTCCCGGAAGAAGCCCCAGCTGGCCCGGTGCTGACGCGCCGCGTCGAGATCGAGCGTTGCGGTCAGCACGCCTGTTTCCTCGCGCCCGTATTCGGCGAGCATGTCTCCCCATTCGTCGCAGATGAAGCTGTGGCCATAGAAGCTGTTGCCGCTGTCCTGCGACCCCTCGTGTCCGATACGGTTGGCGGCGACTACCGGCATGCAGTTCGACACGGCATGTCCGATCATCGCCCGGCGCCACATGCGGCTGGTGTCCATGTCGGCATCCTTCGGTTCGGATCCGATGGCGGTAGGGTAGAACAGCACCTGCGCGCCTTTCAGCGCCAGGCAGCGGGCGGTTTCAGGATACCACTGGTCCCAGCACACGCCGATGCCGATGGTGGCGGTTCCGCCGGAGGCGGACACGTCCCACACCTTGAACCCGTCGTTCCCGGGGCGGAAGTAGAACTTCTCCTCGTAACCGGGCCCATCGGGAATGTGGCTCTTGCGATAGGTGCCGGCGATCTCTCCGTCGGCGCCGATCATGGCGAGCGTGTTGTAGTAATGGTGCCCGTCCCTCTCGAAGAAGCTCGTGGGTATCGCGATCCCGAGCGATCGTGCCAGTTCGCGCATGGCGATGACCGAGGGGTGTTCGGCAGTCGGGCGGGCGAGGGCGAAGAACTCGTCGCGCTCCTCGCGGCAGAAGTACGGGCCGGAGAACAGCTCGGGCGGCAGCACCACCTGCGCTCCTTCGCCCGCCGCCTGCTCCACCAAGGCAGAGATGGCCGCTATGTTCGCCTTCTCGTCCGCCGAGGACAGCTCGCATTGCAGGGCGGATACGGTGAGTGTGGTCATGCGGGCCGAGTTAGGTTCCCTTCAGCGCGAAGTCCACTTGCGCCGTGACCGCGCTCGTCGTCCGCCCAGGCATGACGGGCGCGCCCCCTGCGGAAAGGGGCCGGCAGATCGGGGCGACGCCTCGCGGTCGGGCCCGGGATGACAAGCGCGGTCCGGCACCCCATCTGCATTCGCAAAGGAGACCAATCATGAGCGAACAGGCAATCGTGGCAGGCGGCTGCTTCTGGTGTACCGAGGCGGTGTTCAACGACGTCGTCGGCGTCGAGAGCGTCGAGAGCGGCTATATCGGCGGTGACACCCCGGACCCGACCTACAAGCAGGTGTGCAGCGGCACGACCGGCCATGCCGAGGCGGTGCGCATCACCTACGATCCGGGCAGGGTGAGCCTGCCCGAGATCTACGACATGTTCCTGGGCACGCACGATCCGACCCAGCTCAACCGGCAGGGCAACGACGTGGGCACCCAGTATCGCAGCGCCATCTTCCCGCTCGACGACGACCAGCACGCCGAGGCCCGGGCCGCCATCGACCGCTGGAACGCGGCCCACGACGCCGACGCCGTGACCACGATCGAGAGCGGTGAGTGGTACAAGGCGGAGGACTATCATCAGGAGTACTGGCAGGGCGAAGGGCAGCGCAATCCGTATTGCCAGGCCACCATTCCGCCCAAGCTGATGAAGCTGAGGAAGAGCTTTGCCAACCGGGTGAAGGGCTGAAGGTGGAACAGGTGTGACACGGTCCGGGGCGAAAAGCCGCCGGCGTGTCATACTGTGCCCGAAGCCGTCACCCGCAACGCCCGATCCGTCACCCCCGCCCCGCCCGGTCGTCACCCTGCATGCCGCCACCGTTACCCCGCCGGCGCGCGGATCGTCACCCTTCCAGGGACGATCCATTACCCGGGGCGGGCTGAGCGTCATGAATCGGGCAACGGGCTGGGTCATGGCGCGATCCCCAGCACGGTGCCCGTGAGGTAGGAAAGGCCGGCCCCTCCGGGGGGATCGCGATCACGGGAGCGGCATGGCCTTTACCTGTTCGACATAGGTTCGCAGCCGGGGGAGAAGCGCGCGCACCTCAGCGGCGCACACGCCGTCGCCCTGATGGCTGCGTTCGATCGCATCGACATCCGGTTCCAGCCCGAAGACGCGCAGCGATCCGACCAGGGTGGGAACAGCTTGGTCCCAGCCCTCGTAGGCGTGATCGAGCTTGTAGGCCGCAAGCATCGCCTCGGTCCGTTCCTGCTCGTTCAGCCCCGCCCCGCCATCGGAGGCCAGCAGCACGGCCGCCCACCATTCCTCTTCCTGCCGGCGCAAGTCGATGACGTCCTGGGACAGGGACGCGAGGAAATCGTAGCGGCGGACCTCGTCGGGATCGAGATGGCGCCGCGCCTCGCGCGCGGTGTCGCCAGACCACACGTTGATCGCGCTCTGCGAATGGGGCGGATGCCGGACGATCGCCGACAGATCGGCGGCGGTCCCCTGGCTCACCGCCTGCCGGATTGTCGCGAGGTTGGCGCGAACGCACCGCGCCTGCAGGGCGCGGGAGAGGAAGTTCGTCACCGCGGCTTCCACCTGTTCGTCCAGCACGACGCGCGTAGCGGCGAACCGCTCCTGCTCGCGGCGCTGCTCGAACCGCTCCTGCAGGGATTGCGCGACGAGCACGCCCGACAGCACGACAAGGAACTCGAAGGCGAACAGGCCGATCCACTTGAGCGGCTGCGCGCGCAGCCAGTGCCGTTTGAAGAGGGCGAACATGGACGCAGACGATGCGGCACGGGCTGGCGATTGTCCATCCGCCGGGAGCATGCCCCCCGGCAGAATTGCGCGCGCTCGCGCCGGGGATCGGCTCAACGCATCCAGCGTGCCGCGAAGAAGCCGTCCATGCCGCCCGCTTCGGCCAGCATCCCCGGGTCGGTGCGGAGATGCCCAGCCGGCGTCGGTGCCAGGCCAGCGGGCAATTCCCCCGGGCCAACCGGATCGGGCCTCAGCGTGGCCGTGGCGGCGACGGCCTCGCCCTCGGCGCGCTCCAGCGAACAGACGGCATAGACGAGCCGCCCGCCCGGCAGCAGCCAGCCGCTCGCGCGCTCCAGCAGCCGGCGCTGGATGTCGGCCATCTGTTCGATCTGGCGCGGCCCGATGCGGTGGAGGACGTCGGGATGGCGGCGGCAGGTGCCTGTCGCGGTGCACGGCGCATCGAGCAGGATCGCGTCGTAATGCCGGTCCGGCTCCCAGGCGAGCGCGTCCTCCACCAACATCTCGGCGCTCAGCCCGGTGCGTGCGAGATTGGCGGAAAGGCGTTCCATCCGCCGGGCACTGACATCGAGGGCGGTCACGTCCCATCCGGCGGCCGCGAGTTGCAGCGTCTTGCCCCCCGGCGCGGCGGCAAGGTCGAGCACGCTGCGCTGCCGCCCCTCCGCCTCGCCCGGCCCCAGCAAGCGCGCGGGGATCGCCGCGGCGATGTCCTGCACCCACCACGCGCCTTCGGCAAAACCGGGAAGCTCCTCGACCCGCGCGCCGCGCGGCAGGCGAACGTGACCGGGCGCCAGACTGACCCCGCCCAGCCGCCGCGCCCAGTCGGCGGTCGTGCCGCCATCGCGCAGCGTCAGGTCGAGCGGCGGCGGTTCGCCGAGCGCGGCGGCGATGGGCCGGGCCCGTTCGTTCCAGCGGGCGGCGACTTCGGACGGCAGCGTCGGAGCTTCCGGCAGCGCGGCACCGCGTTTCGTCAGCGTGGAGAATACTCCGTGTGCCAGCCGGCGCGGACCGCCGTCCAGCAGCGGCAGGGCGGTGGCGATCACCGCGTGGGGCGGCGTGCCCAGCCGCAGCCATTGCGCCAGCATCAGGCGCAGCACGGCGCGCGGTTTCGCATCCGGGGGCAGCGGCTGCCTTGTCGCCCCGTCGATCAGCCGGTCGAGATCGACCAGCCAGCGCAGCACCTCGCCGGCGATGGCGTGGGCGAGCGCGCGGTCCGCGACATGCGGTAATCCGTTGGCCGCGCCGCCCGCCTGCTCCAGCGTCTCGCCCCGGCGCAGCACGGCGTCGAGCATCTTGAGCGCGGCGCGGCGCGCGGGGAAACCGGGATTGTCGGACATGGGGGCGCGATAGGCGCAGTTGCGCGCGCACGCCAGCCTCCCCATGTCCGGCAGATGACCGACCGATCCGCCAAGCGCCCCCAGGGTTTCGTCAAGCCGGACTACTGGACCGACGATCCGCCGCCCCGACCCAACCCCGCCACGCCGGCCGAGCGGGCGGAGGAAAAGGCGCAGGCGGAGGACAGCAAGGACGGCCTCAGCCCGACGCGCTACGGCGACTGGGTCATCAAGGGCATCGCGATCGACTTCTGACGATCGGCGAAGTCAGATCCAGCCGGACAGTTCGCGCCGCACGATCGCCTCCAGCATGGTCATGCCCGCATCGCCCGCATTGAGGCAGTCCAGCGTGGCGAAATGCTCGCCCCCCGCCTCGATGAACTGCTCGCGTCCGCGAATGGCCAGCTCCTCCAGGGTTTCGAGGCAATCGGCGGCGAAGCCGGGCGCGGCTATGGCGAGACGCCTCGTGCCGTTCGCCGCCTCCTCGGCGAGCGTGGCGTCGGTCGCGGGTTCGAGCCACTGGGCGGGGCCGAAGCGGCTCTGGAAGGTGGTGACGATCCGCAACCCGGGGCGGGCCAGCGCATCCTCCAGCAGCCGCGCGGTCTTGCGGCAGTGGCAGTGATACGGATCGCCGAGATCAAGCGTGCGTTTCGGCATCCCGTGGAAACTCAGCATGAGCACCTCGGGAACGAAGTCGAGCGCGCCGAGCTGACGCCCGATATCGCTCGCCAGCGCCTCTATGTAGGCCGGATCGTCGTGATAGGGCGGCAGGGTCCGCAGCGCCGGCTGCCAGCGCTGCGCGCGCAGCCAGTCGCCCGCCGCATCGACCACGGTGGCGCTCGTCGCGGCGCAGTATTGCGGGTAGAGCGGGGCGAGCAGGATGCGCTCGCAGCCCGCTTCCTGCATGGCCGAAAGCCGCTCCGCGATGGCCGGCTCGCCGTAGCGCATGGCCCAGTCGACACGGACCCCCGCGCCCAGCATCGCCTGCAATTTCTCCGCCTGTCGCGCGGTGATGGCGGCCAGCGGCGAGCCCTGCTCGGTCCAGACCTGGCGATAGGCATGGGCGCTCTTCTTGGGGCGGGTGTTGAGGATGATGCCGCGCAGGATCGGCTGCCAGACGAGCTGCGGAATTTCGATCACGCGGCGATCGGACAGGAATTCACGCAGATAGCGGCGTACGCTCGCCGTTTCGGGTGCGTCGGGCGTGCCGAGATTGACGAGCAGGACGCCCGTGCCTCCGCTCCTCACCAAAGGATGGTCTGGCGGCAGGTGTTGCGCTTGCATGGTCATGCGAGCGCCGATAGCAGCGGCAGCGTGCGAAGGCGAAGCCCCGTCGCGCTGAAAAATGCGTTGGCGGTGGCCGGGGCGACGGGGGGCACGCCGATCTCCCCGGGATCGAACGGCACGGCCTCGCTCGCCACTAGCTCCACGACGATCTGCGGCGCGTCCGCCAGCCGGGGCAGGTCGAGCCCCGCCAGCCGCCCGCTGGCGGGCAGGCCGCTGTCGTAGGTGACAGCCGATCCCAGCGTCAGGCCGAGACCGTAGAGCAGCCCGCCCTCGATCTGCTGCATGGCGATGTCGCGATTGACCACGCGCCCGATATCGACGCAGGCGAACAGCCGGCGCACGCGCACCCCGCCCTCGCCCGCGCCGGCCTCGGCGACCACCGCGATGCGACCCACCGCCTCGCCCAGCTGCATCCGGTGGCAGGCGATCCCCTGCCCGCTGCCGCGCCGCCCGCCGTCCCAGCTGGCCAGTCGCGCGGCGCGTTGCAGACATTCGGCGAGCCGCGCATCGCCGCCCAGCATGGCGATGCGGTAGGACAGCGGCTCGCGCTCGCGCGTTGCGGCGATCTCGTCGATGAAGCTTTCGCGGAAGAAGCAGGTCAGGCCGTGCGCCCCGCCGCGCAGCCGGGCGGTCGGCAGGGCGGTGGCGACGGGGATGTGCTGCACGGCGGCATCGGGAATGGCATAACTGGCGAGCAGGCCTTCGACTGCCATCGGATCGGCCTCCCCCGCCACCGCGTCGATGGCCGCCCAGCTGACCTGGTTGTCGAACAGGCGGCGGCCGAATTCGAGCATGGTGGGCGGGGTGGCGATGCGCGCGCGCAGCTGGCGAATGGTGCCCGCGGGATCGACCGCCGCGCCCATGAGGCAGGCGGCGGGCGCGCGGGGGTAGCTGGCGAGCGTCTCCTGCCAGCGCGACCAGGTGAGCTGCACCGGCCGCCCCGCCTCGCGCGCGATCAGCGCTACCTCCACCGCGATCTGGTTGTCGAGCCGCCGGTCGAAGCTGCCGCCCGCCGCCACCGGGTAAAGCACGACGCGGCCGGCGTTCATGCCCAGCGCCCGCGCCGCCGCCTCGCGCGCCTGTTCGGGGGTCTGCGTCGCCAGCCACAGTTCGAGCGTGCCGTCGGCAAGGCGCGCGGTGGCGGTGCTCGTCTCCAGCGTGGCGTGGAACGCGGGCGCCACGTCGTAGCGGCGCGCCTCGGTCGGCACGTAGTTCGCATCGCCCCCGCCGCGCGTCTCCACCGTGGTCGCCGCGCCGCGCCGCACGCCATCGTCCAGCGCCCCCGCGATGGCGCCGCTGTCGACGGGGCGCGCGGTGGAAAAGCGCGGGGCGATGGCGGAGAGCGCCTGTTCCGCGGCCCACCAGGTGTCGGCCACCGCGGCGAGCCAGCGCCGGCCTTCCACGATGCGCACCAGTCCACGCTGCGCGGCGGCGCGCCCGACATCGAAATCGAGCAGTTCGGTACGGTCGAGCGGGCCGTGGCGGATGGCGGCGAAGGCCATGCCGGGCAGGCGCACGTCGCCGGCGAAGGTAAAGCTGCCATCGACCTTTGACGGCAGATCGAGTCGCGGAAAGGCGGGGGGGAGATCCTCCGCCGCGCCGCCGTAACCGGGAAGCGGGGCCGGCTCGGCGACCGGTTCCGGCCGCAGGGGAGCGGGGTCGGGCGGATCGTAGGCCGCCGCTTCCAGCGCCAGCTCGGCAAAGGAGGCGGCGTTCGCGTCGTGGGTGACGACGCCGTTCTCGGCCCGGCACTGCTCCCAGTCGACATCCCACCGGTCCGCCGCCGCCATCGCCAGCATCGCCCGCGCCGCCGCGCCGGCCTGCCGGCAGCTCTGCTCGTAGGCGGCCAGCGTGGTTCCCGCCGCCGTGGCGTTGAAGCGCGACCCCCGTGCCCAGCGGCCGAGCAGGATGTCGTCCGCATCCCCGGCGAGCGCGGGGATCAGCGGACGCCACAGCGGTGCCCAGGCGGCGGCGAGCGGGAGGTTAGCGTAGGCTCCGCTGACGGGCGCCGGCTCCACCGCCACCTGCCGCCAGTCCGCCCCCATTTCCATCGCGACGATCTGCGGCAGGAGCGTGGTGACGCCCTGCCCCATTTCCAGCTGCGGCACGGCCACCGTCACCACGCCATCGGCGCCGATCTTGACCCAGGCGTCGAACACCGCCTCCCCCGGACCGGGGGAGAGCGGGTTGTCGTAGCTTCGCGGCATCAGCGACCACGCGACCAGCAGGCCGCCGCCCGCCGCCGCGCCTGCCAGCAACCCCCTGCGCGAGATGGTCATCAGCCGCGCCTCATGTCCCGGCCCCCGCCGTCAGCCAATCGTCCAGCCGGGCGGCGATGGCGGCGAAGGGCGCGGCCTCCGGCCCGTCGCCGGCGGCGGGCGGGGTGCCGGCGTCGCTGGCCTCGCGAATCGCCATGGTCAGCGGCACGCGGCCGAGGAAGGGCACCCCCAGATCGCGCGCCGCATCCTGCGCGCCGCCTTCGCCGAAGGGATGGCTGGTCGCGCCGCATTCGGGACAGACGAAGCCGGCCATGTTCTCGACCAGGCCGGCCACCGGGATGTCCGCCTGAGAAAACAGGTCGAGCGCGCGGGTCGCGTCGATCAGCGCGAGATCCTGCGGGGTGGAGACGACCACCGCGCCCGCCGGCCTGAACTTCTGCATCATGGTCAGCTGCACGTCCCCGGTGCCGGGCGGCAGATCGACCAGCAGCAACTCCGCATCGCCCCAGTCGGCATTCATCAGCTGGCCCAGCGCGTTGCCGACCATAGGCCCGCGCCAGGCGATCGCGCGGCCCTTTTCCACCAGCTGTCCCATCGAGACGAAGCACAGGCCATAGCGCGTCTCGTGCGGGATCAGCACCTTGTCGCGCGCCTCCAGCCTGCTGTCTTCCTCCCCCATCAGCACCGACTGGCTGGGGCCGTAGATGTCGGCATCGACCAGCCCGACCCGGCGCCCGGCCCGCGCCAGCGCGACGGCGAGATTGGCGGTAAGCGTGGACTTGCCCACGCCCCCCTTGCCCGATCCGACGACGATCACCTGCCGCTGCGGCTTTTCTGCCATCAGCGCGACGCGCACCGTATCCACCCCCTGCACCGTGCCGACCGCCGCTTGCAGCTCGCGTCGCAGCGGTTCGTGCGCCGTGCGCCCCAGGCCGCCGGCATCCACCACCAGCGTCACGGTTCCGTCCGCCACCCTGACCGAGCGCAGTCGCTCGCGAAATTCGGGCGGGACGGCTTCACGGATGTCGGCTTCGCTGCTCATGGCTCGCCCTGCTAGCGATTGCGCGCGCGAAGGTCAGCATTTTTGCCCGTTTCCCCCCTGTTTTTTGCGCGCGCGCTTCCTATAGAGAAAGGCATGGAACGACTGGGCGGGTTTTTTGACAGGATCGGGCTGGCGATGGCCGGCAAGCGCAATCCGTGGGGCAGGCCTTCGGGCAAGTCCGGCGATGGCGAGGATGACGGCGATACGGGCGATACGCCCTCTGGCGAAACGCCGCGCGGGCCGCGCAATCCGTGGCTGCCCGGCAATGGCGTGGGCAACCGGGGCGAACGGCCCCGCCGCTCCGCCAGCATAGAGGATATCTTCAAGAACCGGGGACCGGAAGGTCCGCGTCGCACCGGCGGGCCCGGCGGCCCCAACTTCCGCCTTCCGCAGCGGCCCGGCGGCAAGAGCTGGTTTCCCGTCGCGATGGGGGCCATCGTCCTGCTGTGGCTCGCCGTCACCAGCGTGCATTTCGTGCAGCCGCGCGAACAGGGCATCGTCATGTGGCTTGGCGGCAAGTATTCGCGCACCATGCAGCCGGGCACGAACTTCACCTTCCCCTGGCCGATCCAGACGGTCGACGTCACCAATGTGAGCGAGATCCGCCAGAATCAGATCGGCGAGGGCGGGGAGAACCTGATCCTCACCGGCGACCAGAACCTGGTCGACCTGTCCTATCTGGTGCGCTGGAACATCAAGGATTTGGTGCAATTCCGCTTCGAACTGGCGGAGCCGGAGGAGACGCTGAACGAGGTGGCGGAAGCCGCGATGCGGGCCGCCGTGGCCGAGACGCAGCTCGACACGATCCTGTCGGGCGCGGGACGCCAGCAGGTCGAACAGCGCGTGCGCAGCCGGATGCAGGAAATCCTCGACGCCTACGATGCCGGCATCGCCGTGCAGGGCGTGGAAATCGCGCGGACAGAGGCGCCGCAGCAGGTGATCGAGGCGTTCAACGACGTGCTCGCCGCGCGTCAGGATGCGGAGCGCAACCTGAACGACGCGCGCCGCTATGAACAGCAGCTTCTCGCGCAGGCGCAGGGCGGTGCCGCCGAATTCGACAACATCTACGAGGAATACCGCCTCGCGCCCGAGGTTACGCGGCGCAGGCTCTATTACGAAACCATGGAAAGCGTGCTGGCCGATACCGACAAGACGATCGTGGAAGCGGATGGCGTGACGCCGTACCTGCCGCTCCCGGAAGTGCAGCGGCGCGCACGGCGTGGCCAGGCGAACGGCGACGCCGCCGCCGTGCCCGCGCCGCCGGCGGGAGGCCAGTAGCATGTGGGAACGGCATAAATTCTCGATCATCGCGGTCGTCGTGCTGGCGGTCGCGCTGCTCAGCTCGCTGGTCATCGTGCCGGAGACGCAGCAGGCGGTGAAGATCCGCACCGGCGAACCGGTGGCGGTCATCAACCGCTTCGATCCCGACGAGCCCTACGGCTCGACCGGGGCGGGCCTGTGGTACCGCATCCCGCTGCTCGACCGGATCCAGTATGTCGACCGTCGCATCCTCGACCTCGACATGCGCGGAGAGACGGTGCTGTCGAACGATCAGCAGCGGCTGGAGGTGAACGCCTATGCGCGCTACCGCATCTTCGACCCCGTGCTGTTCGTGCAGCGCGCGGGTAGCGAGGACCAGCTGCGCAACCAGCTCGAACCCATCCTCACCTCCGTGCTGCGGCAGGAGCTGGGCCGGCGCACCTTCGCCAGCCTGCTGACACCCGAGCGCGGCAACGCGATGGAGAACATTCGCGACGCGCTCGACCGGCAGGCCCGGCAATACGGGGCGCAGGTGATCGACGTGCGCATCAAGCGCGCCGACCTGCCGCAGGGCACGCCGTTGCAGGCCGCCTTCACCCGGATGGAATCGGATCGCCAAGAAGAGGCGGGCACGATCCGCGCCCGCGGAGAGCGCGATGCGCAGATCATCCGCGCCGAAGCCGAGGCGCAGGCGGCGCGGATCTTCGCCGATGCCTACAACAAGGATCCCGAATTCTACGATTTCTACCGTGCCATGCAGAGCTATCGCCGCACCTTCGAGACGGGCGACGGACAAAGCTCGATCATCATGAGCCCGGACAACGAATATCTGCGCCAGTTCCGCGGCGGTCGCTGACGGTCTTCGGGAATGGCGCGAGAACCCGCGGAAAACCGCGGCCTGCGACAAACGATTACAACTGTCGTTAAACGGCAGTTCAGCCGGTTGGGAGCAGGTCGCGGGCGCGGGGCGGAACCCAGTTCGCAGCCGATCATCCGTTGACTGCGTGAGACGTGACAAAAGGACATGAAGGACGTGAAGCCAGTGCGCTATTCCTACGGCATCACCTCGGCCCTGCTTGCCGGCGGGGCGGCCATCTCTCTGCTGACCGGATATCCGGCCGGCGCGCAGGTCGCGCAGAACGACGATCTGCAACTGAACGACGTCGTCCCGCGCGGCGGCGCGCCCGCCAGCTTCGCGGACCTGACCGCGGCGCTGCAGCCGGCGGTGGTCAACATCTCCACCCGGCAGTCGATCACGGTGGAGAACACCAATCCCTTCGCCGGCACTCCGTTCGAACGGTTCGGGCGCCAGCGCGGCGGCAGCGGTCCGCAAACGCGCGAGGCGCAGTCGCTGGGATCGGGCTTCATCGTCAGCGCGGATGGCTACGTCGTCACCAACAACCACGTCGTCAGCCCCGATGCGCGGGCCGAGCTGGAAGAGGTGACGGTGACGCTGCCCGACGGCACCGAATACCCGGCCGAACTGGTCGGCACCGATCCGCAGAGCGACCTCGCGGTGCTCAAGATCCAGCGCGGCACGCCCTTCCCCTTCGTGCGCTTCGGCGATTCCAGCCAGGCGCGCGTGGGCGACTGGGTGATCGCCATCGGCAACCCGTTCGGCCTTGGCGGGACGGTGACGAGCGGCATCGTCTCCGCCGTCTATCGCAACACCGGATCGGGCGGCGCGTATGACCGCTATCTGCAGACCGATGCCAGCATCAACCGCGGCAATTCGGGCGGCCCGCTGTTCGACATGCAGGGCAACGTCATCGGCATCAACAACGCCATCCTCTCGCCTTCGGGCGGCAGCGTGGGCATCGGCCTCGCCATCCCGGCGGAGGATGCCGCGCCGATCGTCAACAAGCTCATCAACGGCGAGGAAATCCTGCGCGGCTATCTGGGCGTGCAGATCCAGCCGGTGGACGAGGACATCGCCGAAGCCCTCGGCATTCCCGAGCGGCGCGGCGAACTGGTGCAGGGCGTGCAGCCCGGAGAGGCGGCGGAAAAGGCCGGCCTGCAACCGGGCGACGTGGTCCTGTCCGTCGACGGAGAGGACGTGACGCCCGACAGCACGCTGTCCTACATCGTCGCCAACATCGCGCCCGGCACGACCGTGCCCGTTACCTTCATTCGCAACGGCGATCGCCGCCGGGTGAACGTGACCGTAGGTCGCCGCCCCAGCGAGGAGACGCTGGCGCAGCAGCAGATGTTCAACAACAACGACGAGGCCCAGAATGCCATGCCCGAGGCGCGCGAGAACGGCGTGCTGGAGGATACGCTGGGCGTATCCGCCGTGCCCGTCACGCCGCAGATCGCGCGTCAGCTGGGCGTCGCCGCCGATACGCAGGGTCTCGCCATCACCGGTGTCGACCCCAATTCCGACGCGGCGCGGCGCGGCCTGTCGCGCGGCGTCATCATCCTTGGCGCGAACGGTCGCGGGGTCGGCAGCGTGGAGGAACTGGAGGCGGTGATCGACAGCGCCCGCTCCGCCGGACGCGAGGCGGTCCTGCTGCGCGTGCAGGCGCGCGGCGTCTCGCCCACCAGCGTGCCGGTGCGACTGCTCGAGGATTAGGTCACACCCTGCGCTCGACGCGAACGGGCCGCTCCGGGATGACCGGGGCGGCCCTTTTCGCATGCGGCGCGGCTAACGGTCGCGGCGGTCGATGTAGCGCTCGCCCGGCCGGCGCTGCGGCGCGGGCTCGTCGGGCGGCAGGCGCTGGCCGGTGGCGCGTTCGAGGAAGTCGTCGCTCGCCGCCTGCGGCGCGTCCTGCCGGGGCACCGGCTGCGGCGTCCCGCGCGAGGGCTGCCCCGGTTGCGCTCCGCCGGGCTGCGCCGGCCCGCCGCGCGGATCGAGCGGATCGCGGTTGTCGCGCCGCGTGCCGGGCCGTTCGCCCTCGACATCGAAGGGTTCGCTGCGTTCGCCCTGCGGCCCGCCCGGTTCGACCAGATTGCCCTGATCGTCGATGTAGTAATAGTAGTCGTCATCGTCGAACAGGTACTGGTCGTCGGGCTCGAGCTGCCATTCGGGCAGCTTGAGGTCGGTGTCGAACTCCTCCACCGGCCTCTCGCGCACGGCGTAGCGCATGTAGGCGGCGAAGGCCCGCGCGGGCGCGGTGCCGCCCTGCAGACCAGACACCGCCTTGTTGTCGTCGCGCCCCATCCACACTCCGGTGGTGATGCCGCTGGAAAAGCCGACGAAATAGCCGTCGCGATTGGTGTTGGTGGTACCCGTCTTGCCCGCCACCGGCCGGCCGATATCGGCGGCCTTGCCGGTGCCGGTGGCGACCGCCGTCTGCAGCAGGTCGGTGATGCCGGCGGCGACGTAGTCGGGCACCAGCGTGTAGGCGCGCTGGTTCTCGTGCCGGTAGAGCACTTCGCCGTCGGCGGTTTCCACCCGCGTGATGCCATAGGGTTCGACCGACTGCCCGCCCGCCGACACGGCGGCGAAGGCGCGGGTCATGTCGATCAGCCGCACCTCGCTCGATCCCAGAACCATCGCCGGATAGGTGGAAATGGGCGTGCTGATGCCGAAGCGGCGCGCCATGCTGGCGACGTTGGAGAAGCCGACTTCGTTGCCGAGCTGCGCCGCGACCGAGTTCTTGGAATAGGCGAATGCCGTGCGCACGTCGATCTGGCCGGCATAGGAGCCGCCCGAATTGCGCGGGCTCCAGCCGTTGATCGTCACGGGCACGTCTTGCACCGCGTCGTCGGGCGTGTAGCCCGCCTCGAGCGCGGCGAGGTAGACGAACAGCTTCCAGGCGGAGCCGGGCTGGCGCATCGCGTCGGTCGCCCGGTTGTAATTGCTGGTGACGTAATCGGTGCCGCCCACCAGCGCCAGGATCGCCCCGTCGCGATCCAGGCTGACGAGCGCACCCTGGGCGTCGCCCGGCACGTTGGACTTGATCGCCGCGGTCGCCGCGCGCTGCATGCCGATGTCGATGGTCGTCCACACCTCGATCGGTTCGAAGGTGGAATTTGGCAGCAGCAGATCGAGCTGCGGCAGCGCCCAGTCGGTGAAGTAGCGGATCGAGTTCTGCCCGTCCTGCTGGGCGAGCTTGACCGCATCGACATTCACCTGGCGCGCGGTGGCTGGGTCGAGATCGCCATATTTCACCATCTGATCCACCACCACGTTCGCGCGGCCGACGGCCGCGTCGATATCGGCGGTGGGGGAATAGCGACTGGGCGCCTTCACCAGGCCTGCGATGATCGCCGCCTCTTCCAGGCTCAGCGTGCGCGCCGAGTGGCTGAAGAACTTGCGACTGGCGGAATCCACGCCGTAGGCGCCGCCGCCGAAATAGACCTTGTTGAGGTAGAGCTCGAGGATTTCCTGCTTCGAGAACTTCCATTCCAGCGCCATCGCCAGAACCGCCTCGCGCAGCTTGCGGTCGACGGTGCGGTTGGAATTGAGGAAAATGTTGCGCGCCAGCTGCTGCGTGATGGTGGAGGTGGCGGATACCTGCCGGTCCTCGTTCAGCGCGTTCCATACCGCGCGCATCAGGCCGGCGGGGTCGATGCCGAAATGCGAATTGAAGCGGTGGTCCTCGACCGAGACCATAGCGTGCTTCATCACCTCGGGAATCTCGTCTGCGGTCAGCCATTCGCCGTAGCTCGGCCCGAGTTCCACGATCTGCGTGCCATCGCGCGCGCGCACCAGGATCGTCTGCCCGTGCTGGCTCTGCCGCAGGGCGGAATAGGAGGGCATGTTGCGCGCGGCGAAATAGACCGCGGTGGTCAGGCCGATCGCTGCCAGGATCGCGGCGACGACCCCGGCGATGAACAGCCGCTTCGTCCAGCGCCACAGACCGGCTCCGAAGCCGCCCGGCCGCTCGCTCTTCTTTGCCTTACGTTTTGAGGAGCGCGAGCCCCGCCGTCTGGCCATCTAACCTGTCAATCCCGATTGCGTGCGCGCCAGCGCACCGTTCCCCACTCGCAAGCGCGTCTACATAGGGCAAGCGTAATCCGGAATGAACAGGGCAGGCGCGGTCAATCGTCCGATTTGTCTTGCGGCTCGAAATCGAGGCTGGCGGAATTGATGCAGTAGCGCAGCCCGTCCGGACCGGGTCCGTCGGGAAACACGTGCCCCAGATGGCTGGCGCAATTGGCGCAGACGACTTCGGTGCGCGTCATGCCGTGCGAGCGGTCCTCGTGCGTGTCGACCGCGTCGCCATCGGCCGGCGCGGTGAAGCTGGGCCAGCCCGAGCCGCTGTCGTACTTGTCCTCGCTCTCGAACACCGGCTGGCCGCAGGCGGCGCACCTGTATTCGCCCGCCTCCTTGTTCTTCTCGTACTTGCCAGTGAAGGCGCGTTCGGTGCCCCCCTCGCGCAGGACATGATACTGCTCGGGCGTCAGGCGTTCGCGCCACTGCGCTTCGGTCATCTCGATCTTGGGCATGGTTTTCTCCTCGAAGCCCCGGCGACGGCATCCGCCGCCCTGGCTGTCCTCGCCTGTATCCCGTCGTTCCGGCTTCGCCGTTACTGCGGGGCGGCTGCGGGCGCGCCGTCGCGCATGCGATCGCTTGGCGCCCGAACTCGCTCAGGCCATTGATGCTGCCAGAATATCGGAATGGCGGCCGCGTTCCGCAAGTCCGCGCCCGGCGTCGAAAAGATCGGCGCGATCCGTCAGCGTGTCGTTGCAAAACAGGTCCGCGGCCACCGGATCGCACGGGCGACGGCCCGCGGACCGGGACGAAAGAGCGAAAGACGACCTACGCGTTCACGTCGGCATAATGCCGGGGAGCGGGGATGCCTTCCATCTTCTGCTTGAGCAGCGGCGCGAAGCTGGGCCGGCTTTTCAGCACGCGATACCAGCCATGCGCCTGTTCGTGGCCCGACCAGTCGATCCCGCCGAGGTAATCGGCCACCGAGATCTGCGCGGCGGCGGCAAAATCGGCGAGGCTCAACTGCGCGCCCGCCAGCCAGCGGCGGTTGTCGATCAGCCAGTCGACATAATCGAGATGCTCGTGCGCCAGCCGCATGGCGTCGCGCAGCGTGCGGCTGTCGGGCGACTGGCGCGCGATGAGGCGCTTCTTCATCTTTTCCTGCAGCAAAGGCCCGGTAACGTCGGCAAAGAAGCACTCGTCGAACAGCGCCACCAGCCGGCGGATTTCCGCGCGCGCGGCGGCGCTGCCGAGGATCAGCGGCGCGGCGGCCTCGGTTTCCTCGAAATATTCGCAGATCGCCTGGCTGTCGACCAGCACGCGCTGCTTGTCCCGATCATGCAGGACGGGCGTGCGGCCGGCGGGATTGAGTTCCTGAAAGGTGTCGGGAGCGTTCCAGGGATAGACCCTGACGAGTTCGAACTGCACCTTCTTCTCGCTCATGGCGAGCTGGACCTTGCGGCTGAAGGGACAGAGCGGGAAGTGATAGAGATGCCACATGTTGCATCGGCGTCAATGCCTCAGCCCGGGCTTCGGGTCCAGCCGGGCGCGGGTCGCCGTCGCTATTGCCTGTCGATATCGGGCGCCAGCAGGCCCATGCAGGCGGGCATCACCTGCGCCAGCGTGTCGCCGCGCGCCAGATCGCGCGCCTCGGCGGCAAGCTCGGCAGCGATTTGTTCGCGGGTAAGGCCCGCCTCGTCCATCACCCGCGCCGCCGAACGCACGAAGAAATCGCGTCCGCGCGGACCGGGATCGGGCAGGCGCGCCGCCGCGCCCTCGCCCGACTGCCGGCGCGCGTGGGCAAGCGCGAAAGCCGCCGAACATCGCATCAGCATGCGCTGTTCCAGCGATATTTGCGAGCGCCCTGATGATTGTCCGGCCACAGGCGGCGGAGCGGCTTGCGCGAGGGCGGGTGCGGCAGACGCGGCGAGCGTGGCGGACAGGGCGAGCATGGCGGACGGTCGGATCATCGCAACACCGGTGTGCGCGCCGCGATGAACCCGGCCTGATCTCCCGCCCCTGCCTATGATCGGAAACCTTTGTTGCAAGTGACTTAGAACAAGCCCCGCCAGCGATTTAATTTGCTTTTGGATGGTGCCGAATTGCGATTTCGTGCGTATGGTGTCTGTCTCCCCAGGGGGGATAACGCCGCGGATGAGGGTCCGTTCGAGTTCGGGAGAGGGATTTGCCAAGCTTCGCAAGACAGCTTTCGCACACTTTTCTTCGCGTGTTCTCGCGCTCTTCGTTTCCGGCATTTCTGGTCCACACATCAGGAAGGACATGAGGATGAACAATTCACAGACAAAGACACTGACGCTGGCGTTGCTCGCCGGCACTGCGGGCGCCGGACTGTTTGCCACCGCCGCCAGTGCGCAGGAAATCGTCGGCGACGACGGATACGAATGCGTTCTGACGAATGACGGCCTGGCAACCACCACCACCGCCAATGCCAACGCCGTCGGCGAAGACGCGCTGGCCTGCGGTGAGGAAGCCGAGACCGCCGGCGACAACTCGACCGCCGTCGGCGGAGAGTCGTCCGCCACCAACGTGAACGCCTCCGCCTTCGGTCACAGTTCCGAGGCGACCGGCTTCGGCGCGACCGCACTGGGCGCCGCGGCGAGCGCCACCAACGATGGCGCGACCGCCATCGGTCTGGAAGCGAATGCCTCGGGTTTCCTCTCGTTCGCCGGCAATTACCGCGCCACCGCCTCGGGCCAGGAAGCGCTCGCCATCGGCGCCGACAGCGATTTCAACGGGACCGGCGCGCTGGCTGCCGGCATCGGTTCGATCGCGCTGGGTTCGGATACCGAGGCGCTCGGTCAGGATGCGATCGCCATCGGCTCCTTCAGCAGCGCCGACAATATGAGCGCCGTCGCCATCGGCGTGCGCGCCGCGGCGACCGGTGACAACGCCGCGGCGTTCGGCAGCGACGCGAGCGCGGCCGGCCTCGATTCGCTCGCCATCGGCTACAACGCGCAGGCCCGTTCGGACCAGTCCACCGCCATCGGCAACGATTCCGTCGCCACCGGCGAAGACGCGCTGGCCATTGGCGACAGCGCCGTGGCGCGCGGCGCGTCCTCCACCGCCATTGGCGGCGAGAGCTTCGCCAACAGCCCCGGCACGACCTCGATCGGCTGGCAGTCGGCGGCCACTGACGAACGCGCCACCGCGGTCGGCCACCTCGCCACCGCGCAGGGCGTGCGCTCGCTGGCCATCGGCGAGAACGCCGATGCCCGCTCCGACTACTCGACCGCCATCGGCAACGAGGCGATCGCCACCGGCGAAGATTCCATCGCCGTGGGTGACAGCGCCGTGGCCCGGGGCCCCTCGTCCACCGCGTTCGGCGGAGAGAGCTTCGCCAACAGCCCCGGCACGACCTCGATCGGCTGGCAGTCGGCGGCCACTGACGAACGCGCCACCGCGGTCGGCCACCTCGCCACCGCGCAGGGCGTGCGCTCGCTGGCCATCGGCGAGAACGCCGATGCCCGCTCCGACTACTCGACCGCCATCGGCAACGAGGCGATCGCCACCGGCGAAGATTCCATCGCCGTGGGTGACAGCGCCGTTGCGCGGGGCCCCTCGTCCACCGCGTTCGGCGGAGAGAGCTTCGCCAACAGCCCCGGCACGACCTCGATCGGCTGGCAGTCGGCGGCGATCGAAGAACGCGCCACCGCGCTCGGTCATCTGGCGCGGGCCGAAGGTGTACGCTCGCTGGCCGTCGGCGAATCCGCCTCCGCCACGGGTGAAACCTCGGTCGCCATCGGCAACGAATCGGTCGCGTCAGGGACCAACTCGATCGCCATCGGCAACGGCGCGCAGGCCACCAATGACGGCCAAGTCGTCATTGCCAGCCTGGGAACCAGCACGGCATCGCAGATGGGTGCGCTCAGCTTCGTGACGGCTGACGCCAACGGCACGCTCGGCCTGGTGGCCGGCCCGGACCTGTCCGGCTTCGCCAGCGCCGCCGACGTGGCCGACAACACCGCCGCCATCGCGGTGAACAGCGGCCTCATCAGCGCCAACACCGCCAGCATCGCGTCCAACTCGGCCGCGATCGGCACGCTGCAGGGCCAGACGGCCACGTTGTTCGATCTCGCCAACGAGAACGCCAGCGGCGTGCGCGAAGCCAATGAGGGCGTCGCCATGGCGCTGTCGATGGAATCGCCGGTGCTCATGCCGACCGACAGCTTCGGCATCGCCGGCGGCTTCGGCTACTACAACAACCGCGTCGCCGGCTCGGCCAGCGTCGCGGCGCGCATCAGCGACAACGCCGCCTTCACCGGCGGCGTGGGCATCGGCTTCGACGAAGGCGAAGTCGGCGCCCGGGCCGGCTTCCAGATGACCTGGTAAGCCCGGCGGCGTAACGCCTCACTCCTGTGGACCAGGAGCGGTGAAGGGGCCGGAACCCGATGGCGGGTTCCGGCCCCTTCTTTTTGCGCGCGTCCCTTGGCGCGGGCGCCGCGCTTCCCTAGGCAGCGCTTACGAACAGACACAACCGGAGCAGCCACGACATGAAGACCAGAGCCGCCGTCGCCTTCGAAGCGAAACAGCCGCTCGAGATCGTCGAACTCGACCTCGACGGCCCCGAGGACGGCGAAGTGCTGGTGGAGCTGATGGCGACAGGCATCTGTCACACCGATGCCTACACGCTGTCGGGCAAGGATCCCGAGGGCATCTTTCCCAGCGTGCTGGGTCATGAAGGGTGCGGCGTCGTGCGAGAGGTCGGCAAGGGCGTCACCAGCGTAGCCGAAGGCGATCACGTCATCCCGCTATACACGCCCGAATGCCGGCAATGCGCGATGTGCCTGTCGGGCAAGACCAACCTGTGCAGCGCCATCCGCGAGACGCAGGGCAAGGGTCTGATGCCGGATGGGACCAGCCGCTTTTCCTACAACGGGCGCACGATCCATCACTACATGGGTACTTCGACCTTCTCCAACTTCACCGTTCTGCCGGAAATCGCGGTGGCGAAGATCCGCGAGGACGCGCCGTTCGACACCACCTGCTATGTCGGCTGCGGCGTGACCACGGGTGTCGGCGCGGTGGTCAACACCGCCGATGTGCGGCCTGGCGATACGGTGGCGGTATTCGGCCTCGGCGGTATCGGCCTGAACGTCATCCAGGGTGCCAGACTTGCAGGCGCGGACACGATCATCGGCGTCGATCTCAACCCGGATCGCGAGGAGTGGGGCCGCAGGTTCGGCATGACGCATTTCGTCAACGCCCGCGAAACCGGCGATGTCGTCGCCGCGATCGTGGAGATGACCGGCGGCGGTGTCGATTACAGCTTCGAATGTATCGGCAACACCGATGTCATGCGCCAGGCGCTGGAATGCTGCCACAAGGGCTGGGGCACCAGCGTCATCATCGGCGTGGCCGAGGCCGGCGCGACGATCGAGACACGCCCCTTCCAGCTGGTGACGGGCCGCAACTGGCGCGGCACCGCCTTCGGCGGCGCGAGGGGCCGGACTGACGTGCCGAAGATAGTCGACTGGTACATGGACAAGAAGATCGAGATCGACCCGCTCATCACCCACCGGCTGAGCCTGGAGGAGATCAACAAGGGTTTCGAACTGATGGAAAGCGGCGAGAGCATTCGCGGCGTGGTCATCTACTGAAGGAGGAAGCGGCAGATGCTCAGTCATGTGATGGTCGGATCGAACGACATCGAACGGTCAAAGCGTTTTTACGACGCGGTTCTGGCCACGCTGGGAGCGGGCGAGGCAATGCGCAGCGAGAACCGGTCGGGCCAGGTGCGGTATTTCTACATCCACGACGGGTCGACCTTCGCCATCAGCGAACCGATCAACGCCGAACCGGCGACCGGCGGCAACGGTTCGACGGTCGGCTTCAAGTGCCAGTCGCTCGATCAGGTGAAAGCCTTTCACGACGCGGCGGTGAAGAACGGCGGGACGGCGATCGAGGATCCTCCCGGTCAGCGCGACGGCGGGGCGCTCGGTCCGATGAACCTTGCCTATGTCCGCGATCCGGACGGCAACAAGCTGTGCGCCATTCACCGGATCGGTTGAGCGGGTGCGGCTCCCCGCCCGCAGGCGCGACTGACGACGGGCGCACCCGCGCGTGACGCCCGCCGTGTCGCTCGTCCTGTTCGCCTGCTGGTGGGTCGTTCCGCTGCTCGTTCTCGCAATCCTGCGCGTTTCCGGACAAGTCCGGATCGTGTGGCGATGGCTGGCGCTCGCTCTCGCGGTGCATGCTCTCTACGCCCTGGCTGGCTACACCTCTTTGCCGACAGGCTATGCCGACACGGTCGCGCAAGCGCGCTGGATCGGCAGGCTGGCGCAGCTTGCCGCGGGGGCGGCGATGGCCTTGCTGCTGCTCGCCAATGCGCGCACCCGGCACGGCTGGCTGACGCCGGAAGGGCTGGGGCTGACGATCAGACAGAGGGCCGGTTCGCTGACCTGGTCCCTCGCCGGTATCCTCCTCCTCGCCCTCATGGGCTGGCTGGCAGGCGCGGGCGCCGAGCCGGCCACGGGAGGCGGACGGCTCTACCCCCTGCTGCTGTCCGGCCCCGCCGAGGAGCTTGCGTTTCGCGGCTTGCTGCTCTCGCTGCTGGCGGCGGCCCTCGGCGGTACGGTGCGCGCGCTGGGCTGGGCGGCGGTGCTGACCACCCTGCTCTACGCCCTGACGCAGGGTATCGGGGCCGAAGGCACGGCCATCGCTATCCAGGTGCGCGAGATCGGCTATCACGTGCTCGTCGGAACAATCCTGGTGCTCATGCGCCTCAATTCCGGAAGCCTGCTGCTACCGGTCATCGGGAATACCGTTCTCGGCCTCGCCATGCGGCTGGCCTGACAAGTGGAGAGAGATTTGGAAACCATTTCGCAAAGCCGCTGCTACGGCGGAACCCAGGGCGCCTACCGGCACGATAGCCGTACCACCGGGACGCCGATGACCTTCGCCGTGTACGAACCGGAACATCGCAGCACGGGCAGGCTGCCGGTGATCTGGTGGCTGTCGGGCCTGACCTGCACGCACGAAAACGCGATGAACAAGCTCGAATACAAGGAAGCGTGTTCGGAACACGGCATCATCTTCGTATGCCCCGACACATCCCCGCGCGGAGACGAAGTTCCCGACGACGAGGCATACGATTTCGGCAAGGGCGCCGGCTTCTACGTCGATGCCACGCAGGATCCGTGGGCGGACAGTTTCCGGATGCGCTCCTATATCGAGGACGAGTTCATGGATGTCGTCGCGCAGAATTTCCCCGTCGACATGGAGCGGCAGGGGATTGCCGGCCATTCGATGGGCGGGCACGGCGCGCTCACCGTCAGCCTGCGCAATCCGGGCCGGTTCCGCTCGACCAGCGCCTTCTCGCCGATCGTCTCGCCGCTGAACTGCCCGTGGGGAGAGAAGGCAATGACCGGCTATCTCGGCCCCGACCGCGAAGCCTGGCGACCCTATGACAGCGTCGCGCTGATCGAGGACGGTGCGCGGATCGACAATCTGGTGGTGCATCAGGGCCGCGACGACCAGTTTCTCGACGAACAGCTCAAGACCTGGCTCCTGTCCGATGCGCTGCGTCATGCCGGGATGGATGCCGCGGTCCACATGCACGAAGGCTACGACCATTCCTATTTCTTCGTCTCCACCTTCATCGCCGGAAACATCGCCTGGCATGCCGAGAGGCTGAAGGCATGATCCTGGGGGCGGTGCTGGCGGGTGGACAGTCGACTCGTTTCGGTTTCGACAAGGCACAGGCGCGGCTGGACGGTCGCACGCTGCTGGCGCGCGCCGTGGATGCGCTGTCGGGCTGGTGCGAATTCGTGGTCATCGTCGGCCGCGAGAGCGGACCGGCGCCCTGTATCCCCGACTGGCCGCGCGCCGGCATGGGGCCGCTGGCCGGCGTGGCCGCCGCCCTGCGCCTGGCGGAGGACGAGGATTACGACAGCGTGCTGACCTGCGGGGTGGATTCGGTCGCGCTGCCGGGCGACCTGCTCGACCTGCTTTCCCCCGCCCCGGCCTATCTCGCCGTGCAACCCGTGATCGGGCACTGGCCGACCGCGGGTGCCGCGACCGCAGATGCCGTCCTCCATTCGGACGGACGCCATTCAATGCTCGCGTTTGCGGAAGCGATCGGCGCGCGCGGGGTGGAAAGCGGCGATCCCCCCGGCAACATCAATACGCCTGCCGACCTCGCGCGCCATGACCGCCGCGCCAGATAGCGGGGAAGCGACCGAATTCCGCGCGGACGGCACCATAATGCCTGTTCGCCGGCAGTGGGTGCCGGAGGTGCCCGTCGCGCTTGAATATAACGGCCTGTCCTACGCGGTCATGATGGCGACGCCCCGCGATCTGGCCGATTTCGCGCGCGGCTTCGCGCTCACCGAGGGGCTGGCGCGAACCCATGCCGACATCACCGACATAGCCAGCGCGCGCGTCGAGGGCGGCCATGTCGTACGCGCGCGGCTGACCGGGCTGGGGGTGGAAAAACTGACCGAGCGCGTCCGCGCGCGGGTCGCCGAAAGCTCGTGCGGGCTGTGCGGAATCGAGAATATCGAGGCGGTCAACGCGGCCCTGCCGCCGGTGCCGCCCCATGCCCGGCTGGACCCGCGCGCCGTCCTTTGCGCGGCGGCGGCCCTGCGCGAACACCAGCCGCTCGGCCGGACGACGGGTGCCGCGCATGCCGCCGCCTTCTGCGCGCGCGATGGCACGCTTCGCGAGGTGCGCGAGGATGTCGGGCGGCACAACGCGCTCGACAAGCTGATAGGCGCGCTCGCCGTGGCGGGCGTCGACCTGGCGGCGGGGTTCGTCCTGTCGAGCGCGCGCTGCTCCTACGAGATCGTCGAGAAGGCCGTGCGCGCCGGGGCGAGCGCGCTCGCCACCGTCTCGCTGCCGACCGGCATGGCGGTGGATCGGGCGCGCGCGGCGGGGCTCTCGCTGTTCTGCCTCGCCCGCGACGACAGCGTGCTACGCGTTCACGACAGATCCACGAGGTAACGTATCGGTTACACCTGCGAGCGCATTATCATTGACGCCCGGGTCCGCAATCTGGTCTTTTCGCAGGCGACGCATGACAGAAACTCTTTCCGCCTACCTTCCGCTGGACGTGATCGCGCATTTCGCGGCTACCCCGTTCGGAACGGCGGCGGTCGCGCTGGTACTGCTGGTCGCCACGGCATCGGTCGTGGCCCTCTCGCTTCCCGGAACGCTGACGCCCCTGTCCTTTACCGGCGGAATGCTGCTGGGCGCTTCGGGCATTGCCGTCGTCCTGCTGGGCGCCCTCGTGGGGAGCCACCTGCTGTTCCTCGCCTCGCGCCGCTACCTTGCCGGTTTCATGCAGCGGCGTTTCGGAGAGAGGCTGGACGGGATCGGCGATTACCTGGCGGCGCGCGGGCCGCTTTATGTCGTGGGCGCGCGGCTCGGCGGGGTGCCCCACCTGCTGGTGACGGCAGGCTGCGCTGCCACCCCGATCAGCGCCCGCGCCTTTCTCGGCGCCAGCCTGCTGGGGATGCTTCCGGCCATCTCGCTCGCCGCCATCGCCGGCTCGGCGATGTAGGCCGCCGCCGGGAGCCTGGTGTAAGGATAGCCTTTACGTCTCTCCCCTAACGTCGCCCTCGTCCGACGCGAGGGAGTTACCGGCAGCTTGGCGATAAACGCACTTTTCGCGATGGCCGGCCTTGTTGCCGGTCTCGCCGTGCTGTGCGCGATCACCTTCGCCGCGCTGCAACGCGCCCCGGCGATGCTCTGGCTGGGTGCGGCCCTGCTGATCGGCGTGGGGGAGAGCCTGGCCTTGCGGGATGCACGGCTTTCCACGCTCGACATTCTCGCGGTCGCCGTCACCATTCCGGCGTCCTATGTCTGTGTCGGAGAAGCGGTCCGCCTCGCCTACGGGATGGACCGTTCGGGCAAAGGCTATTTCGCTGGCGCGGGCGTGCTGGTTCTCGCCAGCGCCGTGCTTCTCCAGGTGGAGCGGGTCGCTCCCGTCCTGCAGACCGCGCCGAGCCAGCTGGCCGCCGCCATCGCGCTCGTCCGCATGACGCTGGCGGTACGCCGCCGCGGAGCCGCGCGCCATCCGGTCGATACGCCGCTGTTCATAGCGCTGACCTGCGTCACGGTGGTGCATCTCGCCCGCATCCCGGTTTTCCCCATCCTGATCGGACGCGAGACGCCCTTCGCCAGTCTGTCGCACATGGCCTTGCAGGCAAGCCTCGTCACGGCGTTCAGCGTGCTCGTGCCGATCGTCGTCTTTCTCGTGATCGCGCGGGTCGTCGCGAACGCGCTCGCCAGCCATCGCCTGGAGGCCGAGCGCGACTACATGACCGGCCTGCCCAACCGCCGCGCCTTCGAGGACTACGCCGCCGCCAACCGGCAGCGCGGCGGGGCGCTGGTGCTGTGCGACATCGACAAGTTCAAGACCATCAACGACCGCTTCGGCCATCCTGCGGGAGATGCCGTGATCCGCGCCTTTGCCGACCTGTTCGACGGGCCGGAAATGCCGGCGCGGATCGGCGGAGAGGAGTTCGCCGTCTGGATGCCGGGCGCGACGATTTCCCGGGCGCGGGCTTTTGCCGAGACAATGCGGTCCGAGATCGCCACGCTGCGCCTGGTCGAGGTGGTCGGCGACCATCGCATTACCGCCAGCTTCGGCATCGCGCCCTTTGCCGCCGGCTGCGAGGTCGACGCGGTCATGGCCGAGGCTGACGGGGCGCTCTATGCCGCGAAGGTGGCGGGCCGCGACCGGGTGTGCATCGCGGGCGAACGGATCGCGTCCGGGCGTCGCGATACGCTTGCCGCCTGAAGCGCTCTATTCCCGGCTCAACCGGAAGACCGCATGCTCGGCGCGCAGATTCGCCCGCGCCCGCCCGATCTCCCGCCCTCCGGCGAAGAACCAGCTGTCGGCGAGGATAACCCGCCTGCCCGCCAGATACTCGCGGAAATCGGCGATGGTCAGGTGATGGATGTTAGGCGTTTCGTACCAGCTGCCCGGCAGATGCCGCGTCACCGGCATGCGTCCCTTCGCCAGCAGCGCGGCGCGCATCCGCCAGTAGGCGAAATTGGGGAAGCTGACGAAGGCCTCCCGTCCGACGCGCAGGAGCTGACGCAGCAGCCAGTCGGGTCGCTGCGCCGTCTGCAGGGTCTGGCTGAGAATGGCGACATCGAAGGCATTGTCGGGATAGTCGGCGAGGTCGCGATTGGCGTCGCCCTGCACCACGGACAGTCCGCGCGCCACCGCCCGCTCGACCAGCTTCGCATCGATTTCCATGCCGCGCGCGTCGCAGCCTCGGGCATCGCGTAGCACCGCCATCAGATCGCCCGCCCCGCACCCCACGTCGAGCACGCGCGCCTCGCGCCGGACATGGTGGGCGATCTTTTCCAGATCGGGCCGCAGGTCGTAGGCGGTCGACGGTTTCATTGCGAGAGGAACCCCGCGACCACCCGGTCCAGCGCCGGCACGTCGAGCAGGAAGCTGTCATGGCCGTAGGGAGCGCCCAGTTCAACGAAGCTGACTGGCGCGGCAACGGCGTTGAGGGCGTGAACCACCTCGCGCATGTCGGCGGTGGAATACAGCCAGTCGGTGTCGAAGCTGACGAGACAGAAGCGTGTTTCCCCCGCCCCGCCGAAGGCATCAGCTAGGCGTCCGCCATGCTCCTCGGCAAGGTCGAAGTAATCCATCGCGCGGGTGATGTAGAGATAGCTGTTCGCGTCGAACCGGTCGGTGAAGCTCAATCCCTGGTGGCGCAGATAGCTTTCCACCTGGAAATCGGCGTCGAAACCGAAGCTCTTGGCGTCGCGATCCTGCAACCGGCGGCCGAACTTGTCGGTCAGGCCCGCTTCCGAAAGATAGGTGATGTGCGCCGCCATGCGGGCCACGGCCAGCCCCTTTTCCGGTCCGCCCGCCGCCCCGTAATAGTCGCCGCCGTTCCAGCCCGGATCGGCCATGATCGCCTGCCGCCCGACCTCGTGAAAGGCGATGTTCTGCGCGCTGTGCCGCGCCGTCGTTGCGATGCCGAGAACCCGGTTCGTGCGCTCGGGAAAATTCGCCGCCAGCGAAAGCGCCTGCATCCCGCCCATCGACCCGCCGATTACAGCAAGCAGCGTGTCGATTCCCAGTACGTCGAGCAGCGCGGCCTGGGCGCGCACCATGTCGCGGATGGTGATCACGGGGAAGCGCATGGCGTATGGTTCGCCGTCCGGCCCGGCGCTGGCCGGACCGGTGGACCCCATGCAGCTGCCGATCACGTTGGCGCACACGACGTGAAAACGGTTCGTGTCGATCGGCCGGCCGTGGCCGACCATGCGTTCCCACCAGCCCGGCTTGCCCGTCAGCGGATGGGTGCTGGCGACATACTGGTCGCCCGTGAGCGCGTGGCACAGCAGGATGGCGTTGTCGCGGGCGGGCGCGAGTTCGCCGTAGGTTTCGTAGGCGACATGCACATCCGCCAGTTCGCGCCCGCTATCGAGCGGAAGCGGATGCGGCAGGCGCACCGCGCGAGGGGCATGGGGGGTTTTCGTGCTGGCCATCGCGAATGGAAGGCGCGATGCGCGAGGTCGTGCGGGCTGTCAATCGCCGCGAAGCGCCGCTATCGGCAGAGCCGATGACTGACGACGCACCCGTGCCGCACTCCGCCGACCGCCCGCACGTGAAGCCGTGGATCGCGGATATCCATGCCTATGTCCCCGGACGGGCCAGGGGCGTCGACGGGCGCGAGCTGGTGAAGCTGTCGGCGAACGAGAATCCGCTCGGCACCTCGCCCCGCGCCCTGGCCGTGCTGGCGGAGGCGGGGACGCCCGAACGCTATCCCGACCCCGACGCGCTCGCCCTGCGCGAGGCCATCGGCAAGGCGCACGGGCTGGACCCGGCGCGAATCGTGTGCGGTACGGGTTCGGACGAACTGCTCAACCTGGCGGCGCAGGCCTTCGCCGGTCCGGGCGACAACATCGTCCATGTCCGCTACGGCTTTTCTGTCTACGACATCGCCACACGCCGCTGCGGGGCACAAGTGGTGGTAGCGCCCGACGCCGATTACGGCACGGATGTGGACGCGCTGCTGGCCTGCGTGAATGCGGATACGCGCGTCGTCTTCCTCGCCAACCCCAACAACCCGACCGGCACCTGGCTGCCGCGCGCGGAGGTCGAGCGTCTCCATGCGGGCCTTCGCCCCGATATCCTGCTGGTGCTCGATCAGGCCTATGCCGAGTACCTGCCCGATGGCGAGGACGATGGCGGCATGGCCCTGGCCGCCGGAGCCGGCAACGTGCTCGTCACGCGTACCTTCTCCAAGATCCACGGGCTTGCCGGCGAGCGCATCGGCTGGGCGACCGGCGCGCCGCATCTGGTCGATGCGCTCAACCGCATCCGCGGGCCGTTCAACGTCACCGCCAGCGGTCAACGCGCGGGGATAGCGGCGCTTGGCGACCGGGACTTCGTCGCCCGCTCGCGCGACCACAACGCCGCCGAGCGGACCCGTTTCGTGAACGTGATCGAGAGCCTCGGCAATCACGGGCTGCGTGCCGTGCCGAGCGAGGCGAATTTCGTGCTGGTGCTGTTCGAGGGCGAGGTTACCGCAGACGCCGCTCTCGCCGCGCTGGCGCGCGACGGCTACGCCGTGCGGCACCTGCCGGGGCAGGGCCTTCCCCACGCGCTGCGCATAACCATCGGCACGACCGCGCAGATGGCCGATATCGCCGCCACGTTGCGCCGCCTGTGCGGAGAGGCCGGGTGACCTTCTCCCGCGTCGCCATCGTGGGGCTGGGCCTGCTGGGCGGGTCCATCGGCCTCGCCATGCGCGAACATCTTCCCGGCGTCGCCTCCGCTGGCTGGGATGCGGACCCGGCGGTGCGCGAGCGGGCGCGGGAACGCGGCCTTGTCGCCACTATCGCCGACGATCCCGCCGAGGCCGTGCGCGGCGCCGATCTCGTCATCCTGTGCGTACCGGTGGGCGCGATGGCCCAGGCGGCGCACGCCGTCGCGCCCGGCCTGTCCCCGGATTGCCTCGTCAGCGACGTCGGATCGTCGAAGCAGGGCGTGGCGGGCGCGCTGGAGCAGGCGCTACCGAACCACGCGATCATCCCCGCCCACCCCGTCGCAGGCACCGAGCAATCGGGCCCCGATGCCGGCTTTTCCAGCCTGTTCCATCATCGCTGGTGCATCCTCACCCCGCCCGCCCACGCCGAGGCCGCGCAGGTGGACGCGCTGGCCGCGTTCTGGCGCGCGCTGGGGGCTACCGTCGAGGTGATGGAGCCGGCGCATCACGACCTCGTTCTCGCCGTTACCAGTCACATCCCGCACCTCATCGCCTATACCATCGTGGGTACGGCCAGCGATCTCGAGGAGGTGACGCGCAGCGAGGTCATCAAGTATTCCGCCGGCGGCTTTCGCGATTTTACCCGCATTGCCGCATCCGATCCGACCATGTGGCGCGACGTCTTTCTCCATAACCGCGACGCGGTGCTGGCCATGCTGGGGCGCTTCACCGCCGATCTCGACGCGATGACCAGCGCCATCCGCGAGGGAGACGGTCAGGCGATGCACGATCTGTTCAGCCGCACCCGGGCCATCCGCCGCGGGATCCTCGCCATGGGGCAGGACGACGCCCGCCCCGATTTCGGGAGAGGCGACCATGACGAGCGGCAGGGAGACGAAGCCGAGCCGCCCCCTCAGTCGTAGCTGACCGTCACGGCGATGTCGGCGCGGAAATAGTCCGGGCGCGTGCCGGCCGGCACGGCGAGCGTCCCGCCCAGGGCAAAGCGGTCGCGCCCCTCGGCATCGAGCCGCCCGCCAGCGGCCAGGTCCGGCGCGTTGTCGCTGCGGATGGTAAGGTCGGTAACGGCCAGGCTTGCGCCCGTCAGCGCGCCGGTCGCGGTGACGGCAGCGGGTGCGTGGATGCGATAGACGCGGTCAGCCTCGCCGGAGACGCGGAAGCGCGCGGGATGCGTTTCGCACCCGCCGGCCCGGCACTGCGGGCGTGCCGAACCCGAATGAACGACCCCGCTCGAGTCGGCGGGAACACGCACCGCACCGCCCGAATCGCGCTCCACGACAACGCCGCCGAAGGCGAGGTCGGACAGTTTGGTGGCCCGGATTGGCTCGACGACTTCCGCGGTCGCCAACCCTTCCGCCGTATCGCCGCCTTGCTGCGCAAGTAGGGAGCACCCCGGAAACAATACCGCCAATATCGAACCAGCCAATCTCGCCCGGAAGACCGATTTCGATACTGCTGACTGTTCTTTCTTCATCGTTCGGGCAGGCGGCTTCTAGGTCGTGATCGTCGACATACGCATCGGCGTAGCTCTTGGGATCTTATACGCGCCTCAAGCGGTTCGGGTCCGAAATACACAAGGTCGGATTTACGAAAAATTAGGACATCGCGCAAACGGCGCCTTCGGTAGCGCCCGCTTGAATGCGCGCCGCACTTTTCAGTTGTATCGGGAAACCGATGCTGCAATCGCGAATTGACCTAACGTGACGACAACCCCCCGGAGCCTATGATGAAATTCGCGAAATACGCCGTGCTTCCGCTTGCCCTCGCCAGCCTGACAGGCTGCGGTTCGGATGCGGAACCTGACGCCGCCGCCACCCAGGCCGCGCTGCCGACGCCTTCGGAAACCGCCTCCACGCTCGACAACCAGGTGGAGGAACTCGGCGTAAGCGAGCGCGATCTGCTCGACATGAATCTCGTCACCGCAGACGGCGAAGTCGCGGGCGAGGTGATGCAGGTGCGTCGCGGCGCGATGGGCGAGGCGAACGGCGTCCTCGCGCGGCTGGAGGATGGCGGCAAGGCCGTTCTCGTCCGGATGGACGACCTCTCGATGACCGGCGAGGGCAACGACCGCGCGCTGGAAACGACGCTGACCGCCGAGGAACTCGCCGCCCTGCCCGAAGCTTCGACCCGCGCCATGTAGCGCCGACAACCGAAGTCGCGAAAAGGGGCGGGAAAGCGAACCGGCTTCCCCGCCCCTTTTTGCTTTGTCGCTGGGTCGCTACTCCGCGGCTTCGGCGGTGCGCGCTTCGCGTTCGGCGAATTCGAGAGTGGCGAGGAACCGTTCCGCATCGAGCGCGGCCATGCACCCCGTACCCGCCGCCGTCACCGCCTGACGATAGGTATGGTCCATGACGTCGCCACAGGCGAACACGCCCGGAACACTCGTCTTGGGGGTGCCCGGTTCGACCAGCAGATAGCCGCCATCGTCCATCGGCAGCTTGCCCCGGAACAGCTCGGTTGCCGGAGCGTGGCCGATAGCGACGAACGCCCCGTCGGCCCTTATAGTGCTCTTTTCCTGTGTCTGCGTATCGACCAGTTCGAGATGGTCGAGCTTGCCGTCCTCTCCCGCGACGAACCGTTCGACGACCTTGTTCCACACAGGTGTGATCTTCTCGCTGGCGAACAGGCGATCCTGGAGGATCTTCTCGCTACGCAGCTCGTCGCGCCGGTGGATCAACGTCACGTCGTCGGAATGATTGGTCAGGTAGAGCGCTTCCTCGACCGCGGTGTTGCCCCCTCCGATCACCACGACCTTCTTGCCGCGATAGAAGAATCCGTCACAGGTCGCGCAGGCCGACACGCCCTTGCCGCCAAGCTCCTGCTCTCCGGGAACGCCGAGCCATTTCGCCTGCGCGCCGGTGGAGATCACCAGCACGTCGCCGACATACGCGTCGCCGCTGTCGCCCGTCGCGCGGAAGGGCGAGCCGCCGGCGATATCGACATCGGTGATCGTGTCCCAAATCATCCGCGTACCGACATGCTCGGCCTGCTTCTGCATCTGCTCCATTAGCCAGGGGCCCTGGATGACGTCGGCAAAGCCGGGATAGTTCTCCACATCGGTGGTGATGGTGAGCTGTCCGCCCGGTTGCAGACCCTGAACCACGATCGGCTCCATCCCGGCCCGCGCGGCGTAGATCGCGGCGGACAGGCCGGCGGGGCCGGAACCGATGATGAGCATGCGGGTGGTATGGGTGGTCATGGCGGCGAATCGGTCCTGAAGCTGTTGCTTCGGGACGTAAGGGCACGCGCCGGCCTGTTCAAGCGAGGTGCCCGCCCTGTCGCCCGTTGCCATTGCCTCCCGTCGGGCGATGCGACCGCGCGGGGCGCTAGATCGTGGTGTCGACCCGTGGCGGGACCGTTTCGGTCGTGCCCGGATCACGGGTAAGGTCGCTTTTTTCGCTCAGCTTCTTGGCAAGATAGCCGCCACCTGCCAGCGCGAGGATCGTGGGAATTCGCAAGCGGCGCACCAGCGGCACGGCCAGCGCGCCGAGCACGGCCCCCGTGGTTCCGCCGATGCTGCGTGCTTCCTTGCCTGCCGCGGCGCCCGCCGCCGCTCCGATCAACTTGCCGATCATCTGTAAATCTCCTTTGTCCAACCAACCGCGTTCGCCCCCCGATTGTTCCGCCCGGGCGCGGCTTGCGCGGAGGCGCGGTTGCGGCCACGATGGCCAGCGGAAGGAAGATGCGTGAGCGACGAGGACGGGCTGATCGGCGCGATCGAGGCGGGCGGTACGAAATTCGTGCTCGGCCTCGCGCGGGCGGACGGGGAACTGATCGACACGCACCGCCTGCCCACGACCACGCCGGACGAAACATTCGCCGCGATGACAAGCTGGCTGCGCGCGGCGGCGGACCGGCACGGACGGATCGCCGCGCTCGGCGTCGCCAGTTTCGGCCCCTTGCGCACGGACCGCAGCGCCTCCGACTGGGGCACGATCACCACGACGCCGAAACCGCACTGGAGCGGAGCGAGCTTCGCCCGCGCGCTCGGGCCGTTCGGCGTGCCGCTTGCCATCGATACCGACGTTACCGGGGCCGCGCTGGGCGAATGGCTGGGGGGCGCCGGGGCGGGCCGCGGCACCGTCGTCTATACCACGGTGGGCACCGGCATCGGCACCGGCGTGATCAGCGGCGGCAGGCCGCTCGCCGGCAGCGGGCATTACGAGGCGGGCCACATTCGCCCGGCACGCGGCGCGGGCGACGACTGGCCCGGCATCTGCCCCTATCATGGCGATTGCCTCGAAGGTCTCGCGAGCGGTCCCGCCATCATGGCGCGCTGGGAACACGACCTGTCGGCCGGTAGCGCGCAAGAGATCGGCCTGATCGCCGATTACCTGGCGGAGATGCACGCGGCGCTCGTGCTGCTGCACATGCCCGACATCGCGATCCTGGGCGGCGGCGTCGCCAAGGCGCCGGGCCTGATCGAGGCAGTGCGGGCGAAGACCCGCGCGAAACTCGCGGGATACGTCGAGAGCTGGGACACGGATCTCGGCGCGCATATCGTCCCGCCGGCTCTGGGCGATCTGGCGGGACTGGCCGGCGCGGTCGAACTGGGCCGCCAGGCATTGTGCGAAAGCGCTGCTTAAGTCCTTTGACTAGCGCAGGAAATCCCGAACCGCGCGCCCTATCCGGAAGCGGTGCTTCGCAATTGCCGCGCCGCTAGCCGCTTCCCCAATGACGCACCGCGCCCCCGCACCGTAGAACGGCTGCAGGACGTTCGAGCGCATGAGGGAATCCAAGCCATGAACATCGTGATGATCGGCGCGGGCTATGTCGGCCTGGTATCGGGGGCCTGCTTTGCCGAGATCGGCCACACCGTGACGTGTATCGACACCGACGAGGGCAAGATCGCCACCCTTCGCCAGGGGGGCATACCCATCTTCGAGCCGGGGCTCGATGCGCTGGCGGCACGCGGCGTGGCGGCCGGTCGGCTGTCCTTCGCAACCGACCTGGCGGCGCACGTACCCCTGGCCGACGTCGTCTTCATCGCGGTGGGCACGCCCGCCAGGCGCGGCGACGGCCACGCCGATCTCACCTTTGTCGGGGAAGCGGCGCGCGAGATCGCGCGCCACGTATCGGGCTTCACCGTCATCGTCACCAAATCCACCGTTCCCGTGGGCACGGGCGACTGGGTCGAACGGCTGGTGGCGCAGGAGCGGCCCGATGCCGACATCGCCGTTGCCTCCAACCCCGAATTCCTGCGCGAAGGCGCCGCGATCGACGATTTCCTCCGTCCAGACCGCATCGTGGCGGGCAGTGACGACGCGCGCGCCCGTGCCGTGATCGAGGATGTTTATCGCCCGATCACCGACAGGGGCGCGCCGCTGCTGTTCACCGGACGGCGGACGAGCGAACTGGTGAAATATGCCGCCAATGCCTTCCTCGCGCTGAAGATCACCTACATCAACGAGGTCGCCAGCCTGTGCGAGAAGGTGGAGGCCGACGTACGCGACGTCGCCTACGGGATCGGCCTCGATCACCGCATCGGCGCCGATTTCCTGAGCGCGGGACCGGGCTATGGCGGATCGTGCTTCCCCAAGGATACGCTGGCACTGATGAAGACGGCGCAGGACCACGATTCGCCCATGCGGCTGGTGGAGATGTGCGTGTCGGTCAACGATGCGCGCAAGCGGGCGATGGCGCGCAAGGTCATGGCGCTGTTCGGTGGCTCGATCCACGGCATGACCGTCGCCGTGCTGGGCCTCACCTTCAAGGCCGATACCGACGACATGCGCGATTCTCCGGCGATCGCCATCGTGCAGGCGCTCGGGGATGCAGGCGCAAAGGTGCGCGCCTACGATCCGCAGGGCATGGCTGAAGCCAGGCGCCTGATCCCCGACATTGCCTATGCCGACACCGCCTATGACGCGGTGCGCGGCGCGGCGGCATGCGTGATCGTCACCGACTGGGCGGAGTTTCGCAGGCTCGACCTCAAGGTGCTGGCGCGCCTGATGAGCGGCCCGGGCCTGATCGATCTCAGGAACATCTTCGATGACGAGGAGGTCGCCGCAGCCGGGCTGGTGCGGGTGGGCACAGGCATGCCGCAGCCGCTGCCGCTGGACCGCCACCGGCAGGCGGCGGAGTAGGCGCGGGGGCGCGAGCGTCAACTGCCGTAATGCGGCAGCATCGTCTCCAGACCGTCGGCCAGCGCCGTCGCCTCGAAGCCCAGCGCGGCCAGCCGGCTGCAATCGAGCGGCGCGAAGCCGGGGTCGGGCGGCCCCTCGGCGGGAAGGACCGTGATGCTGTCCTCGCCCAGACCGGCGACGCGGGCCGCCGTCAGCGCCACGCCCGACAGTTCCCAGCGCTGGCCGGTCCCGACGTTGAACGTTCCTTCCGCACCCAGTTGCAGCGTCAGCATCACCGCGCGCACCACGTCGTCCACCAGCACGAAGTCGGCGCCGTAGCGCCCGCCGTTTGTCACCGTGATTCCCCGCCCCTGCATCAGACTTTCCATCCAGACGTTCAGAAGCCCCCCGCCCCGGCCGGCGCCGTAGATCGCACCGGGTCTGAGAGCGGTGACCGAGAGATCATGCGCCATGGCGAACTGTGCCAGGTAAAGCTCCTGCGCGACCTTCGATCCGAGATAGTACTGCCGGCTGATCGGTCCGAGCGGGTGGGTTTCGCGGCGCAGCGAATAGTCGCTCGGATCGTAGGCGTTGCCGCTCGTCAGATGGATCAGGCGGCGCACCCCCGCGCGGCAGGCTGCATCGGCCAGCAGCAGCGACCCGCGCGCATTGACTGTCAGGCAGACTTCCGCCGCCGCCGGGTCGGACTGGTTGGACGGGATGTGCGAGGCGAGGTGGAGCAGCGCGTCGCAACCATCGAAAATCGCGCTGTCTATGTCGCTCGTCAGATCGCAGGGAGCGTAGTCGTCATTGCCGCTCAGTCCGTCCGGTTCGCTGCGCGAGAGAAAGCGGATGTCCAGCCCCGCTTCGCGCAGTGCCGCCGCCAGGTTGCGACCGACGAAACCGGTCCCCCCGGTCAGCGCGACACGGCGCATTGCGCAGGCTCCGTATCGGTGTCGGCCGGGACGAAGATCTCGTCCAGATAGCGCAGCACCGTTCCGGGGCGGATGGCAGGCTGCTCGACGGTGCGACCCGACAGCAGATGATGAATACACATCTCGACTTCGTTGAATCCCATCATCGCGCGCATCGGCGTGGTGCCGGAAAATCGCGCGTTGATCTCGAACACCCGGGCCCGGCCGTCGGCGTCGGTACGGAACTGGAAATTCGCGGGACCATAGGGTTGCAGCGCATCGGCGAAGGCGCGAACCTGCGTATCAAGCGCCTCGTCCGGTTCGTGAAAGGCCCGGTGCGTGTTCCCGTCGCGCAGGTCGCGGCGCAGCACGATGCTGGCGCGTGTCTCGCCATCGAAGCTGAGCGTGCCGGCGGTGTACTCGGTCGCGTCGGTGCCCACGCATTCCTGCACGACCAGCCCCTCGCGCCCCTCCAGCGCGTCGGCCAGCGCCTGGCGGTCGCGAACCACGGAAACGCCCACGGCGCGCGCACCGATGCGCGGTTTGACCACCAGCGGAAAGCCCACATCCTCGATCAGGCGCGCCATGTCCTCCCCGTTTTCGGGAAGGGCGGAGGCGGGTGGGTGGAAACCGGCGTCCCGCATGAAGCGAAAGGTTGCGTACTTGTCATCGGCGATGGCCACGACACACGGATCGCTCACCAGCACCTTCGTCTCGAAAGCGCGTTCCAGCGCCTCTCGTTCGGCGGCGAAAAAGGGCAGTTCGACATCGGTACCGACCAGCACCACGTCGGGCCGGTAGCGGGTCAGCAGGGCGCGCACGGCATCGCCGTAGGAAGCATCGCTCGCCAGCGGCAGCGCGGCGCGCTCGTCCCCCCAGTAGAGGCCGACCGACAGCGGATTGGGATCGGCAACGATGATGCGCGCATCCAGCGAGGAGGCCTTCAGCGACTTGATGATGCCCTGCCCCAGCACGGCCCCGCCACCCGTCACCAGCACGGTCAGTGGAAATAGCTGCATAGACGCTCCTTGGTCGCTGGCGACATGGTGGTGGCCCCGATGGCGGCGCAATGCGCGTCGGCGTCGAACGGAACGGGTCGCGATTCGATGCTCAGCCTATCGCAAACCTCGATCACCGACCATTGCGGACGGCGATCGTCGCGATCGCGCGGCTGGCCCAGGGCAGGCAGGGTCGTGACGCTGGCCGTCCCGTCGTCATGGGCACGCGCGCGGTGCGAATGGCCGAACACGCCGTGGCGCAGCCCCCGCTCCGCCAGCGTCTCGCACGCCCGGGCAAGCGCGGAGTCATCGGTGAGGTAGGTCCAGTCCCGCGCGCCGAACGGATTGGCATGCGCGACCAGCAGATCGCCGTGCTGCCATTCGTCCTGCCAGGGCAAAGCCTCGAGCTGCGTCAGGTCGGCGTGCGCCGCGGTCCAGTCGACGGTTTCCTTCAGCCAGCCCGGCAGGCGGTCGTAATAGGCGCGCTCCCCGTGCGCGAGATCGCGATACAGAGCATCGTGGTTGCCGATGAGGAAGATCGCACCGTCGGTCGCGGCGGCTTCGCTCGCCGCATCCAGCGTGCGCTGCGGTTCCACTCCGTAGGTCAGCAGGTCGCCCATCACGACGAGCGTGTCGAAGCCATCGGCGCGCGCGGCCGCGAGCGCCCTCTCGAACGGGGCGGCGAGCGCGTGAATGTCGGTTATGGCGGCGATACGCACCTCAGGCCCCCGCCGCGCTTTCGAACGCCCGGCGCGAGGCCCGCTGCGACGCGTTGCCCGAAAGCTGCCGATACCAGTCGAGATGGGCGGCGGCGCAATGTTCGATGCCGAACGCCTTGCCCGCCTCGAGCGCCGCGGCGGACATCGCTGCGTACAGGTCGGCATCGCCCAGCACTCGGGCGATGGCTTCGCCCAGCGCCTGCGGATCGCCGACCGGCACGCGCAACCCGTTGCGGCCGTTCTCCACCAGTTCGCGCGAACCGTTGACGTCGGTCGCGACGATCGGCAGCGCCGCCATCGACGCCTCGATCATGGCGATGGCGAATCCTTCCCACAGCGAGCTGTTGGCCAGCAGGTCCGCCTGCCGCATGAGGTCGGGCATGTCGCTGCGCGGGCCGAGCAGCTCGACGATGTCGCCGGCTCCCACCTCCTCGACCAGAGCGCGCAGGGCGGGAAGCTCGGCGCCGCCGCCGGCGATGCGGATGGTGACGTCGCGGCCCAGCGCTTCGCGCAAGGGGCGGGCGGCGCGGACAAGGGTCGGATAATCCTTCTGCCGCGACGGCGTGCCCACCGCCAGCACGAGCGGGCGGTCCGCCGGCGCGATCCGCGGGCGCTCGACGCGGAAGCGCGGATCGGCGGCGTTGGCGATGCGGCGCACGGGTCGGCGCGAGAGTGCGCGCGTCTGTGCCTCGCATTCCGCGCTGATGGCGACGTTGCCGGTCACTGTCCGGTCGAACAGCCGGTAGGCCCAGGGGGGGAAGCTGAGCCTGGTATTGTGATGCGTCAGCACGACGGGAACGCGCACCCCGGCAAGCGCCAGCATGGGCACGGCCCGCGCGGTGTGGGCATGGATCACATCGGGAGCGAAGTCGCGGATCGCCCGGCGCAGACGCCATGCGCCCTTCGCCAGATTGGCGCGGCTGGCAAGCGCCAGCGAGGTGAACAATGCACCATCCGACCTCAACCGCGTCTTCATGCTCCGCTCGATCTCGACCGGATTGCCGACCTGGTCCGCATCGCTCAGCGAAACGACGAGCGCATCGTGACCCCGGCGGACGAATTCGCCGGCAAGGTTCGTCACCAGCGTTTCCGCGCCGCCGGTGGTGAGCGTGGTGAGGATCGAGAGGACGCGCATGGCGGGCTACGCCTCGGCGGGCTGGCGCAGCGACTGGGCAAGCAGGTCGCGCGCGTCCCGGGTCAGTTCCGCCTCGCAGCGCGCCAGCACGACATCGGCCTGCCCGTCGCTCAGGGTATCGGCGAAGGCGTGGGCGCGCCCTTTGCGCATCCGCAGGGAATTGCGGTCCGACCGATCGTAATCGTGCCCCGGAATGCCGCTCTTGCGCTCCGTCTTCTGCATCCGGTCGAACGCCGCAGCGTCGATGGCGCGCGTCAGCGCCCCTTCGTCGACTTCGTGCCCGAGAAAGCGGATGATGCGCGAGATCTCGGCGTGCGGATCGTCCTGCATGCGTTCGTAGGTGACGGTCAGGCTGCGCCGCCCCGCCAGCCCTTCGGCCCAGCCGTTGAGATAGGCGATCAGCGCCGGCAACCCGTATTGCGAATCGTCGAGGAAGCCGTCGATCGGTCCCTCGAACGTGTGCTTGTGCCGCGTCGCGTGGAAGTAGGCGGAAACGATGACGTCGCGCGGATCGCGCACCAGGAAGATGACGGGCGCGTCGGCGAACAGACGCTCTCGGTAGGGAAGATGAGAAACCGCGATCAGAGGCAGGCCCGGACGCGGGCCGACGAAGGCGGTCAGGCCGCGCACCGGGTCGCGGTCGAAATTCGGCAGCACCCGGAACGTCGTCGTCAGGTCCGGAGCGAAGCCCAGTCCCGCCGTTTCGGCGAAATAGCAGGACAGCAGGAAGCGCAGCCAGGTGCGCCCGCTCTTGGGATAGGAGACGAGGAACGCGTCGACCTCCCTCGCCGCGGCCCGCAGGTGCGGTTCGTGGACGTAGCGGCGACGCGCCGACTTGATCAGCTGGACGACGGCGCGCTTCATGCCGCGCCTTCCCGGTGCCTGGCGAGCGCACCGTCGATGACCTCTTCCCACATGGCCAGCACGCGGTCCGGATCGAACGCGCGCATCCGCTGGCGCGCCGCGGCGCCCATCCTCTCGCGCAGGGCTGCGTCCGAACAGAGCCGCTCCATCGCCCCTGCCAGCGCATCGAGATCCCCGTCGGGCACCAGCAGCCCCTGCGAAGGATCGGCGATCATGTCGGCGGGTCCGAAGTCGCAATCGGTCGCGATGACCGGGCGGCCCGCGGCCATGGCCTCGCTCAGAACCAGTCCCCAGCCCTCGAAGCGGGAGGACAGAACGAACACGTCGGCACTGTCGAGCCACGCTCCCGGCTCGGCGCTGATGCCGGGCATCGCGATCCGGTCGGTCAGGCCGAGACGGTCGCGCAGCGCTTCCAGCGCGGGCCGATCCGGCCCGTCGCCCCAGATCGTCAGCTTCCAGTCCGGTATCGCCTGACTCGCGCGGGCGAAAGCGCGTATCAGACGGTCGAACCCCTTCTGCGGGACGAAGCGGCCCACCGCCACAAGATTGGTGCCGCCCACGCGCGGGCCGGCAATCTCGTCGGGCAGGGTGGCGGGGTTGGGTATGACGTGATCGCGCCGCCCGTCCGCCGGTGCAAACAGGGCCATCGCGCCGCGCGTCATGGTAACGAGCGCGCTGGCGCGGGCGTAGGTATGGCGTCGCAGGGCTTCCCATACCGTTCCGATTTTCTGCGCGGCGGGGTTGTTGCGCTCCGACACGATCACCGGCGGTCCGTCGCGGCCGGCGGCCAGTACCGAGAGGATATTGGTCCGGGTCAGGAAGCTTACGACGAGATCGGGCTGCAGCACCGAAAAGGCGCTTTTCAGCAGGCGCCGCCGTTCCAGCATGTAACGGATCGCCGCGACCGATCCCATCCGCTTCGACTTGTGCCCCAGCGGCATGATCGTGACAGAGGGGTGGTGGTCGTAATAGGGCTCCGCCCCGCGCTCTTCGAACGCCAGCACCGTCACCTTGTTGCCCTTCGCGGCGAAGTGGCTGCTCACCCGGCTGACGATATGCTCGGACCCGCCGGCCCCGAGCCCCTGCAGCACGAACACGATATGCGCGGCCCCGCCGCCCTCGTCGGAGCGTCGCATCAGCATGGCAGGGCCGCTTTCGTCACAACGTCACCCGCAGGGTAACGGCCCCGCGAAAGCGCTCGAAATCCTCGAACGGCAGGTCGCTGTTGCGATCGGCATAGCTGAGCGCCAGTCCCAGCCGGGCATTGCGACTGACGAGATATTCGGCCTCGTAAAAGGCGCCGTAGGTCGTCTGTCCGGTATCGGTGCCGTAGAAATCGGTCCGCCGCACGAACACGCTCGATTGCCAGCGCAGATTGTGTAGCAGTTCGTTCTGCACGCCCAGGCGCAGGCTGGCGTCGCGACGCGAGCTGACGCCGTTGCGATAGGTGGCGACATCGCCCGAAAACCCCTCGAGGATCACCGCCGTTCGCCGGCGCGGTTGCCAGATGACGTTGGCGCGCGCGGAGAAACCGGTGCGGTCGTCGCGCAGCGGGTCGTCGGCGTCGAAGCGATAGATGCCGACACCCACCTCGCCACGGATCAGGCCGCCCGGATCGATACCAAGGCCGAGCCTGCCGGCATAGGTGTTGGCATCGCGCGAGCGGCCGGTGAGCGGATCGGGCAGACGATAGTCGCGCCACGTCACCCCGCCCTCCGCCGTCGCGCGCAGCAACGGGGAAATCGGATGCGACAGGCGCAGCACCGCGTTGTAACTGTCGAGGTCGCGGTATTCATCCGCCGCCCGGTCGTAACGGTAGCGGAAGGCGTCGCCTTTCAGCGTCACGCCGAGTTGCGCGAAACGGTGCGTGTAGCCGACATTGGCATCGAGAATGTCGAACTCGCGCGGGCCTCTGGTGAAGTCGTTTAGCCCTTCGGGAATGCCGCGATCCTCCACCGCGTGACGATAGCCGCCGCCGATCTGGAATTCCTGCGCCGATGTCGGACGCCAGGCGAATTGCACCGTGCCGCCGCCCGAAAGGGAGTCCTCCTGGTTGTAGGTGGCGAAGCGACGCGCCAGGGCGTCGGCCGCCAGGGTGATGGCCGTGGTGCCGGAATCGCGGCGCGCGACCACGAACGGCCGCGCGTCGAGATGGACGTCGTCCAGCGCATCGTCCGACAAGGCATAGACGTTGCTGTCGTATTCGAGCCGCAGGGTGGCCCCCGCGGTGATGTTGAAACCGCCCGCGACGATGGGCAGCGGTTCGTATTCGGGCACCTCGATGCCGAGCGCGGGCGCGATCGGCTCTATGTCCTGCGCGCCCGCGGTCAGCGGCCATGCGGCAAGGCTCGCGGCCAGCGCACCGCGCGCGGCGTGCCCCAGGCCCCGCGTCGGCAACCTCACAGGAAACGCTCCGCGACCATGATCGCATCGCCGGGCTGGATCATGTCGGTCTCCCGCGCGATCCCGGTGACGGAGCGCCCGTCGATGGTGCGCGTCACGCGAACCCGCTCGTCCTGCGCACGAAAGGTGTAGCCCCCCGCCGCGGCGACCGCGGCGAGAACCGACATGCCGGGGCGGAACGGATATTCGCCGGGCCGCTGAACCTCGCCCATGACATAGACCGGTCGCAGGCTGACAGGCTGGATGCTGACGGTCGGGTTGCGCAGGATCTGCGCATCGCGCAACCGCACCGCGACCTCTTCCTGCAATTGCGGCACCGTGCGTCCGCTGGCGTCGATATCCCCCAGAACGGGCAGAGACAGCATGCCGCTCTCGTTGATCGTGTAGGCCATGCCCTGCGGTTCGGCGTCGCTCAGTTCGGGGATGAGGACGCGCAGCTCGTCACCCGGGGCCAGCTCGTAGGAACTGATGGTTGCCGGGGGCAGCATCTCCAGCCCGGACAGCTTGTTCGTGCACCCGGCCAGCGCGAGCGCCAGCGCGCACATAGCGAGAAGGGAAAGTTTCTTGGCCATCGACCTGCTCCAAATTTACCTGCGCCCGATCCTACCCGCGCCTCCCCGGCGGCACTTTTGCTATTGGGTGCAGAAACAGGGCGAAAACGGGAAAGCGCTCGTCGATTTTCGCGCCGGTCACCGCCTGAATATCCCCGTCCATTACCCTGAAGCCTTACCCCCTGTGGGTTAGGCCTTTCGCGCGATAGGCGCGGCGCCCGTCGCTGGCTCGGCGTGCGGCTTCCACGCGGAAAGGTCGCGCCCGATGATTCGTTCGAGGCGCGATACGTCATCGGCGTAGTAGTCGCGCAGCCGATCACGCAGATCGTCGGTCATCGCCGGATAGTCGATGGCGCGCGCCAGCATCGCGCGCATTCCCTCGAACGCGGCGTTGCCCCGCAACGGGCGGACCGCCTGCTTGAGCGGTGCCAGCGCCAGGCGCATGCCCATCGGCAGGAACCGGTCCGAACTGTCGTTTTGCGGCGTCGTGCCGATATCGTCCGCGTAATGTTCGCGCGCGCCGATATGGCGGCATATGCGATGAACGGTCGGGACCGGCGCCTGTTTCACGTCCTCGAACAGCAGCACGGCGAGCTGTTCCGAAGCGAAATATTCCAGCCAGCGCTCCAGGTGGCGGGCGTAGAGGCCGTCTTCCAGGAAACGCGGCTGCTCGCGGTTGCCGGGATGCAGATAACGCTCCGGCCCCTCGCGCACGGTGCCGCGCCGGTAGAGCATCTTGTAATCCGAATAGGCCCGCGCGACCGGATCGCGCAGCTGCACCACCAGCCGTGCTTCCGGCAAGACGTCGGCCAGACGGCGCGCGGCGTCGGGATGGGCGAGGTAATCGGCCGATTTCTCGCCGATCAGCTGACCCTCTCGGGCGTCGCTGAAGAAGCCGCGATAGTAGTCGAGACCGCGTTCGTAATCCTGACTGAAATAATGCGGCTCCGGCGCGGGCAGGAAGATGTCGGGATGGTGCTGCAACTGATGATGCAGCCATGTCGTCGCGCCCTTGACCGCGCCGATTATGACGAAGCCGGGAAGGGTATCAGACGGCATGGCGCATCTCCTGCTGCGCCTCGAGAGCATCGAGCGCGTCGCGCAGACCGTCCGCCAGGCGATGCATGTCGCTCGCGTCCAGCAGATGATCCACCGGCAGCGCGATGGCCGTGCGACCGACCGCGTGCGCGGTGGCCAGATCTCCGTCGCGGGGCGGCGGCCGGTCGGCGAAGGCGCTCTCGAGTGACATGTCGGGGCACGATCCGGCGGCGGCGGGAAGACCGCGCGCGTTCATTGCCGCGATCACCGGCGTGGCATCCCCCTCACCATCGGCGAGCCGGACGTAGAACCGGTAGAAGGCATGCGCCGCGTGGTCGGGCACAGGGGGCACGACAAGCCGCGCATCGGCGCCGAGCCGCTCGGCCAGGATCGCGGCATTGCCGCGCCGCCGCCCCAGCCAGCCGTCGAGCTTGGCGAGCTGCACTTCACCGATGGCGGCCTGCATTTCGGTCAGCCGCCAGTTGGTGCCGAAGCTGTCGTGGATATAGCGAAACCCCGTTCCGCCATGCGCGGCGAATACCTTTTCGGGGTTCTTGCCGTGATCCTTGTAGGCCCAGGCACGCGCCCAGTGATCGCGATCCTTCAACAGCAGCATGCCGCCTTCGCCGCCGGTCGACATGATCTTGTCGGTGCAGAACGAGAACGCCGCCGCGTCGCCGAAGCTGCCGACCTTGCAGCCCCGCCATTCGGCCCCATGCGCCTGCGCGCAATCCTCGATCAGGAACAGGTCGTGCTCGTCAGCGAGCGCGACCAGGGCGTCCATGTCGCAGGGGAAGCCGCCCAGATGCACGCACAGGATCGCCGCCGTCCGGCTGCTGATCATCGCCCTCGCCGAGGCCGCGTGCATTCCCTGGCTGTCCGCCGCGATATCGGCGAAGACCGGGTCCGCCCCGACCGCGACCACGGCCGCGGCGCTCGCGAAGAAGCTGCGAGCCGGCACGATGACCTCGTCGCCCGGCCCGATACCGAGCGCGCGCAGCCCGAGTTCGAGGGCGAGCGTGCCGTTGGCCAGCGCAATCGCGTGGGGCGCCCCGACATAGTCGGCGAAGGCCTTTTCGAAGCGGCGGTTGCAATCGCCATGGACCAGCGCGTTGACCCGCCCGGTGGCGAGCACTTCGGCCACCGCGTCGCGTTCGTCGTCGTCGAATTGCGGCCAGCGCAGGGCAGGATCGTCGAGCGGGCCGGATTTCGCGGTATCGTCGGGCGCTGCCGCGCGGAGGCTGGCCGGCCCGTTCACGCGCCCGCTCCATCGAGCTGCGGGAAGGCGGAGGCCCTGCCATCCGCGCGCGGGTTCATGACCCGTTCGATCAGGCTTTCCTCCGCAGCGAGCGCCTCGGGCTGCCACGCATCGGCGCGCACCTGCGCCGTGATCTGGGCCAGCATCTGCGACCACCGTGACAGGGCGGAGGCCTTCACCATCTTGTGCGTCAGCGCGCACAGTTCATCGGCATCACCGCTTTCGAGCAGCTTCTCCAGTTCGCGGAAGCCCTCGACCAGATGTTCGAGCGCGACCGGGGAGGGCATCGCCTCGAAGATACCCGGAATGGCGCTCTCGATCTTCGATTCGCTTTCGTCGAACAGCTCCTCGAACATCTTTTCGCCGGGGCGCAGGCCGATGAAGTTGATCGGCACGTCGACATCGGGGCGCAGGCCGTGCATCCGGATGAGGCGCTTGGCGATGTCGACGATCCGCACTGGTTCGCCCATGTCCAGGACGAAGATCGTGCCACGATCGGATTCGGTCTGAAGCGCCCGTGCGCTGCTTTGCAGGATGAGCAGCACGGCCTCCTGCACGGTCATGAAGAAACGCTCGATGTCGGGGTGCGTGACCGTCAGCGGCTGGCCCGCGGCAAGCTGCCGCTGGAACAAGGGGATCAGCGAGCCGCTGGAACCTAGCACGTTACCGAAGCGCACGGTCAGGAAACGCGGCGAATCCTCGTCGCAACTGCCGATAAGGTCGAGCGCCTGGCAATAGAGTTCGCCCAGCCGCTTGGTCGCCCCCATCAGGCCGACCGGATTGACCGCCTTGTCGGTCGAGACCTGCACCATCGCGGTAACGTCGAACGCGCAGGCCGCATCGGCGACGTTGCGCGTGCCCAGCACGTTGGTGTGGATGCCCGCCGCCGGATTGGTTTCCACCATCGGCACGTGCTTGAGCGCTGCGGCGTGGAAGACGATATCGGGCCGGCGCCGTTCGAACACCTGCCACAGCGCCGTGCGCTGGCGAATGGAGCACAGCTCGGGATGAATGACGAGATCGGGAAATTCCTCCCGCGTGCGCATCTCGGCGGCGTAGAGGCTGTATTCGGCATGATCGAGCAGCACGATCTCGGCCGGATCGTAGCGGGCGATCTGGCGCACCAGTTCGCCCCCGATCGTGCCGCCAGCGCCCGTCACCATGATCCGCCGACCCGCGACCATCTGCTCGACATAGCTGTGTTCGATGTGAACCTCGGGCCGGCCGAGAAGGTCGGCGAGGGGCATCCGCTCGATGTCGACCGCGTCGCTGCCGCGCTGGCTGCGCGCCCAGGGCGGCTGGAAGCGGGATACGCTCAATTCCAGTTCCTCCGCCACCGAAGCCACGGCGACGATGTCTTGCGGGGTGATGAGGCTGGCGCTTTCCTGCACCACCAGATGGGCCGGCCGCCGGCCCCGCCGGTCGAGCGATTCGACGACCTGGTGGATATCCTCGGGCGCGCCCTCGATCCGCACGCCGCCGATACGCAGGTTCTCGTCCTGGCCGCCGGGCGTCAATACGCCCACGATCTCCAGCCCGGAATCGGGATCGGTGCGCACCAGGTCGATCATGATGCGCGCCCAGTCTATCTCGCCCAGAAGGATCACCCGCCGCCGCGGGGCCAGCGCCGCGCGCCGCCGGTGCATCGCCAGCTGTTCGCGCAGGCCCCGGCGAACGGCGCGCACGGCGATCATCGCCACCAGCGTCAGCGCGACGTGCACCGCCACGAACAGGGCGAGCTCGGGTCCGTAGACGCGCTGCGGGAAGATGAAGGCCGCCGTCGCCAGCCAGATCAGCGTCGAGCTGCCCAGCAGCACCGCTGCGATGTAGGCGGTGTCGAGCACGGAGATGAAGCGCCAGCTGCGGCGGTACACGCCGAACACCAGCATGCTGACGATGAGCGCCGCGGTAAGGCCCGAGATGAACAGCCAGTCGGGCAAGGACGAAAGGGTGCGCACGCCCGGCAGTATCGCGCGGGACAACCGTAAGGCCAGCAGGATTGCTGCGGCGTCGAGCGACAGCACGACGATCAGCCGGACGATCGCGAAAGCGGTACGGTGGCGCACGGCGAGGACGCGGGTCTTCTGCGCCAACTGCTCTCCCAATCGCTCGGTGAAAGACCTGCTTTCGACCGCGTCGCGGCGGGGGGGTGCCGATCCTGCCGTTGCAGCCTGTTCGGACATCGTGCGTTCCCTTTCGTCCGGCGACCGGGACATGGCCGCCTGCGGGCGATTGTAGGCCCTGCGGGGGCGGCGCCGCCATTGGCCGCCGGACTACTATCCTTTATTCTCGGCCTGTCCCGATGCGTAGGCACCCACCTATCCTTTCGAGAGGTCACGCAAATCTAAGGGGATGACCGCCGGCGTGCGCTGCCTATCCCTTTGCCCCGCCCATCGGCGCGGCCGGGCGTGTACACCTTTGGGCCATGTCGCTGCCCATCAGATCCGTTACCGCCGTGCGAGCGCGGCGCGCGTGAGGATCCTCGTCCTCTCCAGCCTGTCGATGTCGCTCGTCAACTTCCGCGGGGCGCTGCTGTGCGCGATGCGCGATGCCGGGCACGACGTGATCGCCTGCGCCCCGGACGCCGAACCCGGCGTGGTCGGCCAGCTGGAAGAATGGGGCATTGGCTTCCGCCTGACGCCGATGGCGCGCGCCTCGCTCGCTCCGCTCGAGGATCTGCGGACGCTCGCCGCCTATCGCCGGCTCATCTCGGCCGAGCGGATCGACATGGTGGTGGCCTACACGCAGAAACCGATCGTCTTCGGCGGCCTCGCCGCGCGCATGGCGCGCGTGCCCTTCTACGCCATCATGAGCGGCCTGGGCTACGTCTTCAGTCCTGTCGCCGACGACAAGCGGATGCTGCGCCGCCTGGTGGCGCGCGTCTACCGCGCGGGCGTGGCCCGGGCGCGGGCGATATTCGTCTTCAATTCCGATGATCGCCGGATGATGCTGGAAGAAGGTATCGTGGACGAGGGGCAGCGCGTGTTGCAGGTGCCCGGATCGGGCGTCGATACGGCTCGCTTCGCGCAGGCGCCGCTTCCCGAAGGTCCGCCGACCTTTCTGATGGTAGGCCGCCTGATGCGCGACAAGGGCGTGCACGAATACATCGCTGCGGCCCGCGCCATCAGCGCAGACCGGCCCGATGCCCGTTTCCTCCTGCTCGGTCGCCCCGAACCCGCCAACCCCACGGGTCTGAGCCCGGAAGACCTCGCCCGCTTGCGCGCCGAGGGTATCGTCACCCTGCTCGACGAGGTGCGCGACGTGCGGCCCGTTCTCGCCCGGTCGCACGTCTTCGTGCTGCCCTCCTTCTACCGGGAGGGTCTGCCGCGCACGATCCTGGAGGCTCTGGCGACGGGCCGGCCCGTCATCACCACCGACATGCCCGGGTGCCGGGACGCGATCGAACCGGGCGAAAACGGTCTTCTCGTGCCGCCACGCGATGCGCGGGCGCTCGAACGTGCGATGCAGACCCTCATGGACGATCCGGCGCGTGTGGCGCGCATGGGCGATGCCGCCCGGCGCACGGCGGTGGAGCGATATGACGTCGCCATCGTCAACGCCCTGCTGCTGCGCGAGATGGGCCTGGTCGCAAACGGGAAGACCGGTCAGCGGGCGGCCGGCGAACGGGTCGCGGCATGACCTTGCGCGTCGCGCTGGAAGCCGTGCTGGCGGCGCTGCTCCTCGTTCTGCTGGCGCCCGTCCTGCTGGCGACCGCGCTGGCAGTCCGGCTGGCACTGGGTCGCGGGGTGCTTTTCCGCCAGACTCGGAGCGGCCTTGGCGGCGTGCCGTTCCTGATGATCAAGTTCCGCACCATGACCGACGCGCGCGATGCACAGGGAAACCTTCTGCCAGACCCCGACCGTACGCCTGCGCTGGGACGCTGGCTGCGCCGGCTGCGGATCGACGAGCTTCCCGAACTGGTGAACATCGCGCGCGGCGAGATGGCGTTCGTCGGCCCGCGTCCGTTGCTGCCCGCCACGATCGCCGAAATGGGCGACGGCGGCATCGCGCGGGGCGCGGTGCGCCCCGGCCTCACCGGCTGGGCGCAGGTCAACGGCAATGCGCTCCTGTCGCGGGAGGACAAGCTGGCGCTCGATCTCGCCTATATCCGCGCCCGCTCGCTGCGCTTCGATACGAGGATCGTGTTGCGGACCGTGCTGGTCGTGCTGCTGGGTGAAAACGCGACCATGACGAAGGAGGCTCGCGATGCGCGCGGTTCTCGTCGGCTCGGTTGAGAGCAGTCGCATTGCGCTGGAGGCGCTCGGCGATGCCGCCGACTGGACGGTGGCGGGCGTCGTTTCGCTGCGCGATGCGCTGTCGGGGCGGCATTCCGATTTCGTCGACATGGCGGCGGCGGCGAAGGCGCGGGGGGCCCGGCCCATTCAGGTGGCCAACGTGAACGATCCCGAGGCCCTCTCGGCGATCCGCGACTGCCGGCCCGACTACCTGTTCGTCATCGGCTGGTCGCAGATCTGCGGGCCGGACTTTCGCGCCATCGCGCCCGGTAGGACGATCGGTTATCACCCCGCGGCCCTGCCCCGGATGCGGGGGCGCGCGGCAATCCCGTGGACGATCCTCGCCGACGAGAAGATCACTGCGGGAAGCCTGTTCTGGATCGACGGCGGAACCGATACCGGTGCGTTGCTCGACCAGGCCTATTTCCATGTCGCGCCCGGGGAAACCGCGGCGACGCTGTATGCCAAGCACATGCGGGCGCTGCGTGAAATGCTCGCTCGCACCTTGCCCGTCCTGGCGCGCGGCGAGGAGCCGCGGCGCGAGCAGGACGAGGATTGCGCAACCTGGTGCGCGCGGCGGACGGCGGCGGACGGGCGGATCGACTGGACACGACCCGCCTCGCAGATCGCCCGCCTGGTGCGCGCTGTCGGTCGCCCCTATCCCGGCGCCTGGACCTGCGCCGGCGACAATCGCCTGACGATCTGGTCCGCGCGCGAGTGCGGATCGGGCGAGCGCCATCTGGCCGGCGCGGGGCAGGTGATCAGCCGCGAGGAGAACGCCTTTACCGTATCGTGCGGCAATGGCGGGGCGTTGCGGGTCGAGGAATGGGAAAGCACCACCGGTCGGATGCCCGGGGTGCACGTCCTGCTCGGAGAAGGAGCCGCTTCGTGCTGAGCGAGGACATGCGCACGATCGCGGTGGTCGCGCCCCATCCCGACGACGAGATCCTGGGATGCGGCGGGACGATCAGCCGCTTCGTCGCGGAGGGGCGGAGCGTCCACGTGGTGATCGTCACCCGCGGGCGGCCGCCGAAATTCCCGGAAGATCTCGTCAATCGGGTGCGCGCGGAAACGCAGGCGGCGCACGACCTCCTCGGGATTCATGCCACCCACCATCTCGACCTGCCGGCCGCCGAACTTGATACGCTGCCTCAGGCGGAGTTGAACGCGACCGTGGGAAAGGCGCTGGGCGCGATCCGCCCCGACGCGCTGTTCGTTCCCTTCAACGGCGACATCCACGCCGATCATCGCGCCTGTTTCGACGCGGCGATGGTCTATGCCCGCCCGCGCGACGGAGATTGTCCGCGGCTCGTGCTCGCCTACGAAACACTGTCGGAAACGAACTGGTGGGCGCCTGGCCTGACACCGGGCTTCCTGCCCAACGTCACGATCGACATCTCCGGCCATCTCGAAGCGAAGCTGGAGGCGTTTCGCTGCTTCGCTTCGCAGGTGAAGGACTTTCCCGACGAACGGTCTTTCGAGACGATCCGCGCCTTGGCGAAGCTGCGGGGATCGACCGTGTTTTGCGAAGCCGGCGAGGCGTTCGCGCTGGTGCGCCAGATCATCTGAGATCGCTCTTGGCGGCAGAAGGCCGGCGGGATCGGCCGACTCGCATTGTGCATCTGCGAACAAATATGCTCCGATTAGGAGGATTCTTTCCGTGTCGCATATGTTCAAAAGTTAAAATCTGGTACTGTTTCAATCAGATACGATTCAACATATGAGCGCCTCTACCACTTTCGAGTAGCTAGCTGAAATAGTAAACAAGTGGTATACAAGTTATCGACAACAAAAATGATCCGTTGTTGCTCTCCGTCCGGATTACGGGGCGTGCGCCGACCTGTGGAAGGCGCAAGATCCGGGGTGAGGGTTCGTGCTTTCTCGAAGGGGGAAATTCATCATGTCTGCCAATCGCAATGTCGCGATCATATGTCGCAATACCATTACGCGCGAAGGCTTGTGCCGCATTCTCGACGAGACGCGGTTCAATGTCCTGCAGGCCGCGGATTCGCCGGCGCAGCTGACCCGGGCCGACAGTCCCGAACTGCCCGCCGGGACGCTCGTCCTCATCGACGACGGAACCTGTCAGTGCGACGCGGCGACGGTGAAGGATCTTCATTCCGCCCATCCCGGCATCCGCCCGGTGGTGCTGACGGAAAGCTTCGACTATTCGGCGATGATCGAGGCCCTGCGCAGCGGTGCCTTCGGCTACATCGTCAAGGAAATCTCGTGCGAGCCGCTGGTGAACACGCTCGAACTTGTCGCACACGGGGAAAAGGTGCTGCCCAGCCAGCTGGCTGACGTGCTGCAGACCCGCCCCGCGCTCGGCGCGGTGGCCGATGTCGCCGACGTGCAGGCGGCAACCAATCTCTCGCAGCGTGAGGTCGAGATACTCGAATGGCTCATCATGGGTTGTCCCAACAAGGTCATCTCGCGCCACATGGACATCAGCGAGGCGACGGTGAAGGTTCACGTCAAGGCGATCCTGCGCAAGCTGAACGTCAAGAACCGCACCCAGGCGGCAATCTGGGCAGCCAATAACGGGCTGCGCGGGCGGTCCTTCGACGAAGCCTCCACGCCGGCGCTACCGCTTGGCACGAAGGCACCGGCCCCCGTCGCGACCGAGGCTCTCGTCGCCGCCGATGCGATCAAGTGGCCGACGGCCAGCGCCGGACTGACCGTTCCGGCCTGATCTCCCTCTTCCCGGTCCGCTCCGGTTGCCGTTGGTTCCGGGGCGGGCCCGCGAGGCTTCGCCGTCATGGCAAACGCGCAGACCCGGTCGTTCGACCTCAGATCCCGGCTGATCCCGATCGGCCACCTGCTTTCGGGCAATTTCATGAATGCGCTGATCGTCCTGGTGAGCACCGCCATCGCGGCGCGCGCGCTGGGGCCGGCGGTCTACGGCGTCATGGTGATCGTGCTGTCCTTTGGCCGTTTGATCGAACGGCTGGTGCGGTTCGAATCGTGGCAGGCGGTGATCCGCTACGCCGCCGAGGAAGAGATCACCGGCGACAAGCAGCGCCTCTCGCGGCTCTACGCCTTCGGCCTGGGGGTCGATGCGCTGGCCGCGATGGCCGCGGGGCTGCTTTCCGTGGCCATAGCGTGGCTGGCGGGATCGTGGTTCGATATCGGGCCGGGGCATCTCCTGCTCGTGGCAATCTATGCCGTCGCCCTCGTCTTCAACATCGCCGGCGTTCCCAATGCGGCCCTGCGCATGGCCGGGCAGTTCAAGCTGCTCGCCTATGCCCAGATGGCCGGCAACGTGCTGCGCATCGTCCTGGCCGCGATCTGCCTGTGGCTGGACGCCGGAGTGACCGGCTTCATGATTGCCTGGACGCTTGCGCAACTGCTCGGGTCGCTGCTGATGATCTGGCTCGGCCTGCGGGCCATGACGCACATGGGTATTCCGGCTCCGTGGCGGGCCGATCTGCGCGGCCTGCACAAGGCCTTCCCGGGCTTTTTCAGCTTTGCCTTTTCGTCCAATCTCTCGCTGACGCTGCGCGTCATCACGACCGAGGCCGACACGCTGTTCGTGGGGGGCGCGCTGGGGCCGTCGGCCGCCGCGGTCTATTACCTCGCCAAGCGGATCGCCAAGGTAGCCATGCAGGTCGGTGCGCAGGTCCAGCAGGTGATCTATCCCGACGTCGCACGCCTGTGGATGCAGGGTGCGGTGCGGGAATTCCGCTCGGCCACGCTCCAGGTACAGGCAGCGCTCGCTGCGGTGTGCCTGGTGATGATCGGCGGCGCGTGGGTGCTGGGGCGACTGGTCATCGACCTGGGGTTGGGAACCGAATACGCCAGCGCCTATCCGCTCCTGCTGACGCAGCTTGTGGCGGTGTTCTTCACCATGCACGCCGCCCCGGCGCGCTCGGCGGTCCTCGCCATGAACGAATCGTGGCGCATCCTCACCTACATGCTGATGGGCACGGTTGCCTTCTGGGCCGTCGCCTTCGTGGCGGTTCCGGTGTTCGGGGCAATGGGGGCGAACATGGCGCATATCGCGTTCGCCGCCATCACGGCCATATTGCTGGATATCCGGTTCCACCGTCGCACGATGCCGCTGGCACAAGCCGCCGCGGCGCGCTGACGCGGCCCGTCCTTTATCCAGCCCGTCAGCGGACTGCGGCGAGGTAGTGCGCGGCGATCTGCGTGCGGTTGCGCAGCCCGCTCTCCGCCATGATGGCGCGCACATGCACCTTCACGGTGCTTTCGCTGATCGAGAGCATCTGGGCTATCGTCTTGTTGGAATGGCCCTTTACCAGCAGATCGAGAACCTCGCACTGCCGCGCGGTGAGTTCGCCGAAGCCGGATCGTACGTCGCCGTTAGCGGCGTTTTCCGAGCCGTCCGATGCTAGCATGGCCATGATCGCATCGAAGGTGTCCGCCGGCAGAACGGCATATCCCGCCGCCGCCAGACGCAACACCGCGCCCAGTTCCGACAGCGCCGATCGATCGTCGAATATCGCCCCGGCGCCGGCGTTCAGAAGCGTACCGACGATGTCGTGCTGCTCGCCGAAATCGACGATGGCGACATGCACGGCATCGGGAAACAGCTCGCGCGCGCGGGCGAGTTCGCTCGTCTGCGAACCGTTGGCGTTGCGATCGGGGAGGCGCAGGACCACGATATCGGGCGGATCGAGCACGTCGTGCGCATCGAGGCTCGCTCCGCAGGACGAAAGGCTCAACCCCTGCGTCGCTTCCAGAGCGGCGAGAATGGCATGGCGCGTCACCGGGTGCGGATCGACCAGCAGGACCGACGCCTCGCGCATCGTGGGCGCGGCCATGCTGCGTTGCGCCCCCGCCACTCTCATCGCGAAGCGGACTGGCTGAAGGCGGTGCGCGTGAAAGGCGCCCGGATTGCCGCCCCCAGCCTGTCCGCCCAGTTGCCGCGCACCGGTTCCTCGTAATCCGAATAATAGCGCGAAGCGTTCATGTAGAAATCGGCCATGTCGCCATAGGACCGGGAGGCATGGCGCGCGTAGTCGACCTGGTTGATGACCGCCGCCGTGACGCTGCCGCCGAGCATCTGCATGGTGACGCGCAGCTGTTCGATGGTGGTCTTGCCCCACTTCACCAGAACCAGCGTCTGATCGGCCAGCTGCGAGAGCGTGCGCGCATCGTGTACCGCGAGAACGGGCGGCGCGTTGATGACGACGAGGTCGAAGCGATCCTTCAATTCGTTCATCAGGCGCGCGACCTGCCAGCCCTTGATCAGCGCGGCGGGATCGTGAATCGCCTCGGTGGTGCTGAGGACGACGGGGCCGGCGGTGTGGCCGTCCTCTGTTTCGGCCGCATGCGGGCCGACAGCACCGGGCAGCATCAGTTCGCCGCTTTCCGAATTCGTGCGCAGGCAGTCGAGCAGGCTCGGCGTACCGCTTCGCGCCTGGATCTCGCGCAGGATGTTGGTCTGCTTGTTGCGCAGGTCGAGGTCGAGGACGACCGCGGTATGGCCCAGCGCCGTCGCCGCGGCGGCGAGCGACAGGGCGACGCTCGATTTGCCGTCCCCCGGCAGCGGAGAGGTGACGAGCACCGAATGGCGGCCCGGATGCCCCGCGCCTTCCAGCACGCGGCTGGCCATGGAGCGCGACACTTCGGAATAAAGTGATTGCGGCTTCGTCAGCACCGGGTTGTCCGCCACGGTTTCGGGCAGGCCATCTTCGAGCTGCGGCAACATGCCGAAGGTTCGCAGGCCGAACAGACGGGCCAGCTGTTCGCTCGAACGAAGCCGGTTGTCGAGCAGTTCGATCGCCAGCACCAGCAGCATCGCGATGATGAAGGAGCCGATGAGAGCGGCCAGCGTCGCCTTTTTGGGATTGGGCGAGATCGGATCGGTCGGCACGGTGGCGGCCGAGACGAGGGTGGAATTCACCCCGGTCGTGTCGGGCTCGGCGCGGATGTTCTGCGCGCGTTCCGCCGTCGTGATGTAGGCCGCGCGGGCGACCTCCGCCCGCCGTTCGAGCGCGGCGAGTTCGACGTTGTTGGCGGTGTTGGCATAGGCCTTCCCGGTCAGCTGGTTCATCCGCGAACGCAGATTTCCCGCGCGCGCGGCCGCCGCCCGCGCCTCGGCCGAGGCCAATTGCCGCTCGCGCGAGGCATCGGCGGCGTTCTGCGCGGCGGTCGCGGCGACGACCGCGTTCTGTTCGCGCCGCATGTCGCTTGCCACCCGGTCGATCTGCGCCTGCAGGCTCTGCATGCGCGGGTGGTTCGGGCCGAGCGTGGTCGAGAGATCGGAATATTGCTGCGCCAGCTCGTTGTTCTGGCGGATGAGCTGCTGGAGCACCGGAGAGGTCGCGCCGGCCGTCGTGCGTGCGCCGGCCGCGCCCGCTACCCCAGCGGCGCGCTGTGCATCGGCCGCCTCCAGCGCATCGGCGCTGGCGGCTTCCACCGCGATGCGGTTGAGCTGCTGGTAATCCTCCATGCCCCCGGCGCCGACCAGCATGCCGCGCGTCTGCCGGAAATCGGCCACGGCCTGTTCGGCCTCGTTCAGTTCGGCGGCCAGCCGCTCGCGTTCGACACCGACGTCGGACAGCAGCTTGTCGCGCCAGGTGCGCCGCCGCTCCACGCGCATCTGGCGCAGGCTCTCGACATACTGATTGGCGATCCGCTGGGCCAGCTGCGGGCTGGTGGATCGCACGGTGATATCGATGAGGTCGGACGCGTTGCTGGTGGTGATGATGGTCTGCGAGGACAGGTACCGCGCCGCCTGGCGCACCCCGATGCGCGGGCCGCCGGTGAATACCGGATTGGTGTTGAGGGCCATCGCCGCCACCACCTCCTCCGCCAGCGCCGGCGAGCGGTAGATCTCCGCCTCGTTGTTGACGCGCTGCATGTTGCGCGCCTCGTCCGCCTGGTTCGCGCCGCTGGAATCGTTGAGTTCGACCTGCACCATGGCTGTCGATTCGTAGACCTTTTCCTGCATCAGCTGGCTGGTGAGCACGACAGCCGTAGTCACCGCCACGATCACCGCGATCAGCTTCCAGTGACGCGCCACCATGCGCCACAGCTGGCGCGCGGACAGGTTCGGCGCGCTCTGCTGATAGCCTGGGGAATAGGGAGTCGCCGCCGAGAGGGCGCGGCCGCCATTGTCCCCGTGATGGTCCAGAAGCGTGTTGCTCGACATGGGTTCGATCCTGACAGGTTCAGCCGGAATTGGGCCCGGCAGGTGACATCATGCAGGGGCGGCCGTGCCGGAAGCAAAGGTTCTTGCGTCTATCCCCCAAGGTTGCGCCGCGGCGCGCATGGTAGGAAGCGGACTATCCCGATGGGTAGGTGTACGGCCAATCGGGGGCGCTGGTCAGGCCGGAAGCGGCCGCGGCCCGATGCTTTCGAACTGCGAGGGCCAGACATTGGCGGCGCGCGCATGGATCAGACTCAGGACGAGCATCACCGGGGCGATCCATTGCCGCGAATACATATGCGGATAGGAAACGGTGTAGATCAGGAACACCACCACTACCGCCCCCGCGACCGCGCCTTCGGCCCGCATCGTCGGCCATGCGCCGAACGACATCGCGAGAAGCAGGACCAGCATCGCCGCGAGGCCCCCGATCGCCAGTGCTCCGCCCTCGTTCCAGATGAGGAGATAGAGGTTGTGCACGGGATTGTCGTGGGCGCTGATCACCCGGTATTCGTCCACCCCCATTCCGATGATCGCGTTGTGCTCTGCCAGGTGCCACGCCTCCTCGATCAGTTCGGCGCGGTTGACGAAGGTGCCCGCCTGGTCGATCTCGCCGGTCTCGATGGCGTTGCCGACCCGCTCCTGAAACGTCGCGGGCAATGGCGCGCCGCTGGCCACGAACAGGCCGATCGCCACCGTTGCGGCAACGCCCGCGATCGCCAGCCACCGCCAGTTGAACAGGGCCAGCGTGATGACGAGCGCAATGCAGGTGGAGGAGAAGCCGGTGAAGGATGCGCTCAGGATCAGGCCCCAGCCGAGCAGGAAGAACGCCGGCACGCCCAGCAGGGGGCGGATCAGGCGGCGGTGCATGCAGTAGATCAGCATGGGCATGGCGAACGCCACCGACGCGCCGTTGGGATTGGGCTCGCCCGCCATGGCGCCGATCCGGCCGTTGCCCGTGATGAAGCCGTTACCGAAGAAATCGGGGAGCGCGTCGAATGTCAGCAGCTGACTGGCGAGGATCCCGACGATCTGCGACAGCGTGACGCCCACAACGAAGAACAGCGGCAGCCGCCGCGCCTGCTCGCGCGGAACGCTCATGAACAGGAAGGCAAGGGCCAGGTAGGCGACCGCATACTGGCTGATGACGTTGACCGCGCGCAGCGGATCCCCGTTGATCAGCGTGCTCAGCATCAATCCACCCAAAAGGCACCCGACCGCGGCGATCCAGTAGACCGTGAGCGGGCCGAAGGGTGACTGCCGCAGCTTGCCCCGCAGCGTCACCAGCACGAGGCTCGACAAAAGGGCGAAATCGGTGAGCGTGAAGTTGATGTCGCCGAGACGCAGCAGGTTCCAGCAGGCGAAGAAGCAACCCACGCACAGCAGCCACCAAGCGAGCTTCATCACGGGATCGCGCGCCGGGGCCCGAGCCGCCGGATCGACCTGATCGACCGCATCGACCTGATCCATCCCTTCCGGGCCTGCGGGAACCGCGTCTGAATAGAACTCTCGCATCGCGCGATCCGTTGTGAACGCGCCGACCGGTGCGGGCAAAGGCGATTCGGATGCGACGTGGAATCTTCCCGACTACCTCTTTCGGGGTAGCGCAACCCTGCCATCGGTACGCCGGCGCGCGGTCGGTCGTGTGGGGGGCGGCGCCTATCCCTGCGAACCTATCCCAAATCGCCAACGGCATGCCGCTCGCGCTATTGGGGCTGCGGGCGCCGCGGGTTAGCGTGCGGCCCCGAGATACCGGGAGTCGACATGGCACGAACAGCTGCGCACGATACGCTGGCGCTGGAACCGGAGCGAGCCGGAGACGTGCCGGGCGCATCATCCGGCCGGGGGATGGCGCACGCAATCGCGGCTGCGCCGGTGACGGTCGTCTACATCGCCGGCTACGGGCGCAGCGGAACGACCCTGCTCGACATCTCGCTGGGAGCGGCCGAGGACGTGGCATCCTGCGGCGAACTCGCCACGCTGGCGCGCCATGTCTGGCATGAAGGCGAATTCTGCGCCTGCGGGGAGACCGTGCGCGATTGCGCCCAGTGGCGCGACATCGTCGCGGACTGGATGCCCGGCGATAGCGATTCCGGACTGGCCGAACTTGCACGGCTTCAACGGCCCCGCGAAGCGATGATCTCGCCCGCGCGGTGGAGCGACCGGCACGTGCCCGGCCGCTCGAGCGAACGGTTCGCCCGCGTGACTGGCGACCTCTACCGCCGCATCGCGGCGCGGACCGGCAAATCGATCGTGATCGATTCTTCCAAACTGCCGGGGCGCGGCCTGGCGCTGGCGGACATGCCCGGCATCGCGCTCTACGTCGTGCACATGACGCGCGACGCGCGCGGAGTGGTGTGGTCGCTGCGCAAGCCGCACAAGATCGACAAGGAAGCCGGTGTTCAGCGCGAATTGCGGCCCAAACCGCTGCTCTACGCCGCCGCGCGCTGGGCGCTGGTCAACCGCGCCGCCGAAGCTCTTGCGCAAAAGGTCGGCCCGGACCGTTCGATGCGCGTGCGCTACGAGGATTTCGTCGCCGATCCGCAAGGTACGGTGCGCGCGATCCTGACGATGGTACGCGGACGCCCGTCCCGCGACCCGGTCCTCGATGCGCAGGGCCGCGTCTTCCCGGGGCATCAGATGGCCGGCAGCCGTCATCGCATGGCTCCGTCCATCCGCTTCCGCGCCGACGAAAGCTGGAAGCGCGACATGCCGGCGCGCGAACGTCGGATCGTCACCGCCGCCACCCGCCCGATGCTGGCGGCCTACGGATACATCTGACATCCATGCCGAGATCCGTATCCTTCTGCGTGTTTGCCGTTGCCGCCGGCCTCGCCCTCGCGGCGACCAATGCCCCCGGCTCCTGTTCGGGTTCGGGCTCCAACTCCGCCTCGGCCCCGATCGAGCAGCCGGGGCCGAGCCAGCCGGTCGTGCAAACGAATTCCGCCGCCTTCCCCGGCGCGACGGGCTACGGTGCCGCCAGCCGCGGGGGGCGCGACGGACGGATCATGTGGGTCACCACCACCGCCGACAATACCAGCGGATCGTTGCGCGAATGCCTCGAAGCGCGGGGCGCGCGCGTCTGCATCTTCCGGACCGGCGGCATCTTCCGCTTTGTCGGCCGCCCTCCGGTGATCCACGATCCCTACCTCACCATCGCCGGCGAAAGCGCTCCCGCCCCCGGGGTGACGCTGGCGCATTCGGGCGGCAGCGAGGCCCGCACCCCGCTCGTCGTGAAGGGGACGCACGACGTCGTGGTGCGCCACATTCGCGTGCGCAACGACATCGAAGGCGAGCATCGCCAGTCGGAAGACTCGTTCACTATCGAAGACAGCGACAACGTCATCCTCGATCACGTCAGCGGCAGCTGGGCACGCGACGAACTGGTCAACGGATATGGCGACAACGACCGTATCACCATCAGCAATTCGATCTTCGCGGAAGGCATTCCCCGGCACGACAAGTGCGCCCTGCTGGCGAGCGACCCCACCGGAGCGCAGCGGCTGAGCTTCATCGGCAATCTGTGCGCGCATAACGGCGACCGCAATCCCGACGTCAACTTTCCGCCCATGTCCTGTGTCGAGATCATCAACAACACGTTCTACAACGCCCAGTCCGCCTTTGCGGAGATCTGGTCCAGCTTCGGTGGATCGCCGGTTTCGCTGGTCGGCAACAGCTTCATCGCCGGCCCGAATACCGGTCACAACGCCATCGGAATAATGCAGCACGAACTCAACGCGACGGGCGAGGCGCAAATCTACGAATGGGACAACGCCTTCGACGGAAGGTTCGTTCATATCGGTCCGGAAGTGGCGGCCGTGCGCGTGGCCGAACCGCCCTGCCCCCTCACCGTCAATCCGCTCTCCCCCGCCGACGCCTATCGACGGGTGCTGGCAAGTTCCGGCGCCCTGCCGCGCGATGCGGTGGACGAACGGATCGTGACCGAAGTCCGCAACCGTTCCGGCAGCATCGTACAGGCCCCGGGGTCGATCCCCGCGCGCTTCCTCGCCGGAAGCACCGAACCTGCCTATCCCGACATCGACCGTGACGGCATGGATGACGGGTGGGAGGAGGCGAACGGCATCGATCGCTACGAACCCGACGCGTGGGAGGACGCCGATCGCGACGGGATCGCCAATCTGGAGGAATTCCTGGCCTATCGCCACACGCAGCTGATGAATGCGGCACGCTGATGGCGAGCCGGGCGAGGCTTGCGGGCGAACGCCGCGCCCCTGCCAGCGATAGCGCCCGGCGGACCGGCGCCGCCGAGGGGGTGCCGGTGGTCTGCTACCCCTTCTCGGGAGCGGCGGTGGGTGGCAGCCACCTGTCGGTCAAGGGACTGATCGACAATCTCGGTGCCTCCAGCGTATCCCCGCTGATCGTCGTCGAAGCGGGCGACAACCCGATCGCGCGGCTGTTTCCCGGCCGGCGCGTCGTCGTCGACCCGGCCGCCGCCAGCGGGTTCGCGCCCGGACAGCGCGTGTCGCTGGCAGCCTATCTCGGCACGCTTCGCCATGCCCTGCGCCGCGCCCGGTTCCTCCGGCGGCACGGCGTCGCCATCGTGCATTGCAACGACGGTCGATCCTGCGCCGACTGGGGGCTGGCGGCCAAGCTGGCGGGGGCCAAGCTGCTGTGGCACCATCGCAGCGATCCGGGTTCTGTCGGGCTGCGCTTTGTCGCCCCCCTGCTGGCGGACCGCGTGGCGACCGTTTCGCGCTTCGCCCTGCCGCCGCCGGGCCGGTGGTCGGCGGCCGCGCGGGCACAGGTCGTTCACAGCCCCTTCGATACCTCCATCGCCGTCGATCGCTCGACCATGCGAGCGCGCCTTGCCGAAGAGATCGGTCTTGACGCAGGCGGCGCGATCCTCGGCTTCTTCGGTGCCTTCGTGGAGCGCAAGCGGCCCGAGATGTTCGTGCGCGCCCTCGCCGATCTGCGGGAACGAACCGGGCGCGATGTGCGCGGCGTCATGTTCGGAGAGGCGCGTTCTCCCCACATGGCCGAAAGGCTCGCGGCGACGATTGCCGAAACCGGGATGGGGCAGGCGGTGCATCGTCCCGGCTATCGTGACGAGGGATGGCGCTGGATCGCCGCCTGCGACGTGCTGCTGGTGCCCGCGGTAGGCGAACCCTTCGGGCGAACGCTGGTCGAGGCCATGCTCGTGCAGACGCCCGTCGTCGCTGCCCGGTCGGGCGGCAATGTCGAGGCGCTCGAGCCGGATCTCGGGCTGCTGGTCGCGCCCGACGATCCGGCGGCCCTCGCGGGAGCCTGCGCGCATATACTGGATCGGCCCGGTGTCGCGCTGGAGATGGCTCGCCGGGCGAGGGCGTCCGCGCTCGAGCGGTTCGGCATCGACCGGCACCGGGAAGCGATCCTGACGATCTACCGCCAGCTTCTGGATTGACAGCACGCCCCGGGGCCGTCGCCCGCAACGCGATAGGACTTGTGCCGCGAGGCCTTCCATCGTCTAGAACATGCCATCATGACGGACCGGACCTTCGCATCGCCAGACCTTGCCGGTGACAACCGGCGCAGCGCGCTCGAACGCAAGCTCGGCCATTACATGACGCTGACCTATTCGGAGCGAGACGCTCTGCGCTGGCTCGAGCGGCGCGAACGCCGTTACGCGGCGGGCAGCGTGGTTCTGCACGAGAACGAGGAAACGGATGCGCTCCATGTCGTCGCGTCGGGCTGGCTTCACGGCTCGACCCGCCTGCCTGACGAGGCGCGGCAGATCCTGCGCTTCTATTTCGTCGGCGACCTGACGACGACCTTCTCGATCGCCTGGGGGGTCAGCGCGGCCACGCTGACGGCGGTGAGCGATTGCACGCTCTACGAATTCCCGCGCGATGCGCTGTGGCGTATCTTTTCCGAACATCCCCGGCTCGCGGGCCTGTTCTACGGCGTGGCGGCGTCGGAACAGGTAGCGATGGCCGACAGGCTCACCTCCGTTGGCCGGACCGACGCCATTACGCGGATCGGCAAGCTGCTGCTCGACATCCGTTCGCAATTGCGGGTTGTCGACGGGGAGAGCGGATCGACCTTCGAACTGCCGCTCACGCTGCAGGATTTGGGCGATGCCGTCGGCCTGACCAAGACGCATGTCAGCCGAACGCTGAAGAAGCTGGAGGATCAGCGGCTTCTCGAGCGGGACGGGCGGATCATCCGTATCGTCGACGTGGCGGAACTGGCCAGCCGTGTCGGGTTCGAGGATCGCTACGGCCATATCGCCACCGACTGGCTGCCGGACGCCGCCCCGCGATAGGCGCCTTACGGTGACATAGGTCATCGCACCGGACCGTGCCGGACACATAGGTCACCCCCGCCACCGGTTTTCTTCGGTTTTCGCCTCGCCGGGTGCAGCCCTCACGCGCCCGGCGCGTATCCCAGCCAGCGGTGCCAGACGGTGCCGCAATGCGAGGGAGAGGCACAATGGCGGAGAAGGTTGGCGTGGCGATCGTGGGTCTGGGCGGCGCTGTCGCGACCACCGCGGTCGCGGGCATCGAGATGATCAAGGCCGGATCGAACGGTCTTTCGGGTCTGCCCCTGGCGGACCGCGACATCGCCGACATGGCGGCCTATCGCGATCTCGAATTCGGCGGATGGGATCTGGCCGATGCCGATCTCGGCACCTGCGCGACACGGCACGGCGTGCTTACCGAAGCCGATCTTCAGAATGGCGCGTCTGCCCTGCGCGACATGCGGGCATGGCCAGCCGTTGGCAGCAAGGCGCACTGCGCCAATATCGACGGCAACAACCGGATGGCGGACGGGCACCGCGCCGCGATCGGCCAGATCCAGTCCGATCTCGACCGGTTCCGGGAAGATCGCGGGCTGGACCGGATGGTGGTCGTCAACCTCGCCTCGACCGAGAAAACCCCCGACGCGAACGAATCCAGCCTGGCTTCGCTCGATGCGTTCGAGGAAGGTCTGGACGGCGACGATACGGCGATCAGCCCGGCCATGCTCTATGCCTACGCCGCGATCGACGCCGGCGTGCCCTACGCCAATTTCACGCCGTCCGTTGCTGCCGACCTGGCCCCGCTGGCGGAGATGGCGCGGACGCGCGGCGTGCCGGTGGCAGGCAAGGACGGCAAGACCGGCCAGACCTTCCTCAAGACGGTGATCGCACCCGCGCTCAGGGAACGCTCGCTGCATGTCGACGGATGGTTCTCGACCAACATCCTGGGCAATTCGGACGGGCTGGCGCTGGACGATCCCAAGTCGCTCGCGTCGAAGCTCGGCACCAAGGGCAGCGTGCTGGACGATATCCTCGGCTACAAGGTCGAGGATCACATCATCATGATCCACTATTACCGCCCGCGCGGGGACGACAAGGAGGCGTGGGACAATATCGACATGACCGGGTTCCTCGGTCAGAAGATGCAGCTCAAGCTGAACTTCCTGTGCAAGGATTCCATCCTCGCCGCTCCGCTGGCGATAGAGATCGCGCGGTGTCTCGATCTCGCCGCGCAGCGCGGTGACGGCGGCGTGCGAGAGGAACTGAGCCTGTTCTTCAAGCTGCCGCAGACGGCCGACGGCGGAGCCCCCGTTCACGGCTTCGCGCAGCAACAGGCGATGCTCGACGAATGGCTCGGCGAACCGGCCTGATGACGCTGTCGCCAGCCCTGCTGCCGCTGCTGCGCGAACTCGGCGATCTGAAGCGGATACGGTCCGCGGGGCGAGACGGAACGGTCGCGACACGCCTGTTCGAAATGGCGTGGAGCGCGTGGCTGGCCGGGGAAGACCGCGACACGGTGGCGATGCGAGCGATGGCGCAGGCGCTGGCGGCTTGCCGTCTGGGCGATCTCGACCACGCCAAGCTTGGCGAACTGGGCATGTCCGGGGATGATCGCCGCACGGCCCTCGAACGCGCCGTGGACGAGATTGCCGCACCCTTGCCCGACGATCATGCCGCCGCGCTCAAGACGTATCTCGATGCGCCGCTGTCGCCCCCCGGGCCGCTCCCCGATGCCATCGCCGCGCTGCGTCACCAGCCGCGCGCGGGGGTGACGGGGCCGGGCCGACCGCGCATCATGCTGCAACCCGAGGAAAACCACGCGGAGCACAGCTTCCTCGTCGCGCTCTATGCCAGTCTGCTGGCGCCGTTTTACGGTGCGCCCCCCGCCCGATCCTTCTGGCACGGCATGGTCCACCACCTCCATTCCGCCGCCATGCCGGACGCGGGCTATACCGGGGAAGTGCTGCTGGGCGACCGTCTCGGCAGCGTGATCGACCGTGCGCGCGAGCTGGCGCTGGCACAGCTTCCCGACAAGCCGGCGGCCGTGTCGCGCGAGCATCTGCTGGAGATTGCCGACGACACCACCCCCGCCGCCCGCGCCTTTCATGCCGGCGATGTCATCGACCGGGTCGTGGAGATCGAGCAGCATCTGAAGCGCGGTGCCGTCACGATGGACGTGGTGCTCGGTGATTACGGCCTCGTGCACGATGGCCCGGTAAAGCCATTCCACGACCGGGTGCTGGCCGAGACAGGGCTGCCGTGATCTGGCATTCGCCCGTTACCGGCCGCCCGCTCGCCGCCGACACGCCCCATTCGTTGAGCGATGGGCGAGGCGAGCGCTGGCCGCTGGTGGAGGGCATCCCCTATCTGCGCTCCGGGAGCGAGGCGCTGGTCGAACTGGCGCTCGGCCTGCTCGATTCGGGCGATATGGACGCCGCCCTCGTCGCCTTGCTGAGCGACCAGGATGAATGGTGGAGCGGGACCGGCACCGATCCGGGGGAGCTGCGCGAACTGGTCGCGCGCCGCGACGAACTGACCTTGCGCGAAGCGATGCGCCTGCTGCGCTTCGGGCCCGTCGCCGACTATTTCGCGCATCGCTGGTCCGATCCGACCTTTCTCGCCGGTCTCGCCCTGCTCGAGGCGCATCGCGGCGGGGCGCGAACCGCCTTCGAACTGGCCGGTGGGATCGGCCACTACTCTCGCGATCTGGCGCGGCACGCCGTTCGCTGCGTCAGCGGCGACGTGGTTTTCGCGAAGTGCTGGCTGGCGAAGAACTGGATCGCGCCCGAAGCGCAATACGTCGTGTTCGACGCGCAGGATCGCTGGCCGATCGGCGATGCGCGCTTCGATCTCGTGCATTGCCAGGATGCGTTCTACTTCCTTCCCGAACAAGGCCGCGTGGCGCAGCGCATGCGCGAGGCTCTTGCCGATGGCGGCACCCTCCTCGTCGGGCATCTGCACAATGCCGATTATGCCGCCGGGGCGATGGGACCGGCACGAACGGCAGGGGAATGGCGCGCCATCTTCCCCGAAGCCCTCGTTTACGACGAGCGCGAGTTGCGGGCCGCCCTGCTCGCCGCCCGGGCGCCGGACCCCGTAGCCTTGCGCGAGGACGAGAGCGTGGAAGCGTGGTCGCTGGCCGAGCGGGCAACCGCCCCTGGCGCCGTCGAAGCGGGCCTCGCCCTGCCCCCGCCATCCGCCCGCCTGCGGCCCAATCCGCTGATCGGGAGCGACGGGCCGCAATGGCCTTCGCAGCGATACGCAAGCGAATACGGCCCCGCAGCGACCTGGACCGATCCCGCCGCGACGAGCGATCCCGAACGCGATCGCCGGCTGGTCGACCTGCCGGAAAGGTGGTGACGATGCGGTGGGGAATCGCCGGTTACGGATGGGTGGCGCGCGACTACATGGCGCCGGCCATTGCCGCCGCCGGCGGGACCGTCGCGGCGGTCTGCGATCCCTCCCGCGAAGCGCGTGCCCTGGCGGAGGAACGCGGCGCGCAAGGGTTCGCACGGCTCGAGGACATGCTGGATGGCTGTGCGCTCGACGCGCTTTACGTCGCGACGCCCAACCACCTGCATGCCGGGACGATAGAGACGGCGGCGGCGGCGGGCCTGCCCATCTTGTGCGAGAAGCCGCTGGCCGAGGACATCGCCGGCGTGGAGCGTATCGCGGCGGTCGCCGATTCCGGTAGCACGGCGATCGCCACCGCTTTCGACCAGCGCCATCATCCCGCGCACGAGGCTGTTCGCCAACGTATCCGCGCCGGCGATCTCGGAACCGTCACCGCGATCCGCATCGTCTATTGCTGCTGGGTCGATCCCGAATGGTCGCGGGGCACGGGCGAAAACTGGCGCGCGCAGCCCCGGTGCGCGGGCGGCGGAGCGGTGCTCGATCTCGCGCCGCACGGGCTGGACCTCGCGGAATACCTGCTCGGGGAACCGGTGGGCGATCTTTCCGTGACCCTCCAGCGCCGGATCCACGATTACCCGGTCGAGGACGGGGGCATGGTGATCGGGCGCACCGCATCGCACGTGCTGTTTTCCAGCCACGTCTCCTACAACTGGCCCGAGGAACTGCCGCGCCGCCGGCTGGAGATCGCCGGGACCGGAGGGCTGATCGTCGCTACCGACACGATGGGCCAGGACGCGGGCGGGCACGTGTCGCTGATAGACGCGGCGGGCGGGGGCCGGCAGGTGATCGCCTTCGACAGCGCGACCACCCCCTTCGTGCGGCAGGCGCTGGCTTTCGCACATTGGTGCGAACGGCCGTCAGGCACATTCTCGATCGCGCGCGACATCGCCGCCGCGCGCCGCTTTTTCGCGGCCTACCGAAAGGCGCAACCATGCCCCTGAACCATTTCGCCTGCGCCAATTGCGGCTTCTGGCAATTGCATTTCGATCCGCCGGAGTGCCCCGTCTGCACCGACGTTCGCAACGATCTGCCGGAGGATGGCTGGCGTTTCCTGCCCGAACGCGAAGTCGCCGCCAGTCACGACGGGTCGGCACGGGAGGTAGCGGAAGGGTTGTGGGCCTTCACCACGACGCCCGCCCTCGGGCTGGGCGGAACCGGCTGGCTGCTGGTGCGCGAAGGCGGCAACGTCGCCTTCGAGGCCGCCCCCTATTACTCGCCGCCCATGCTGGACACGCTCGCGCGGCTCGGCGGCATTGCCGCACTGGCGGCCAGTCATCCCCACGGCTACGGCGCGTTGTTCCAGTTGCAGCGCGAATTCGATCCCCCTGTCGTCGCGATCCACAAGGACGATCTGGCCTACACCAAGGCGTTTCGCGTGACCGCTCCCTACGATGAGACCCTGGAGCTGGCGTCCGGCTGCACGCTCTACCGGGTCGGCGGGCATTACGCGGGACAGGCGGCGCTGCACGATGCCGGCGGCGGGCGCCTGTTCTGCGGCGACATGTTCAAGGTCGATCAGGACGAGGCGGGGCGGTCCACCCATGTCTCCAGCCACAAGGCGTTTCACAGAAACATTCCGCTGACCCACGGCGAGTTGCGGCACTATCGCGATGTCATCGCGCCACTCTCGTTCGAGGCGCTGCTCACCCCCTTCGAATACGCGCCCGAGATCGGACGCGAAACCGCGCTCGCGGTGCTGGACGAGGCGCTGGCCCGTCCGCCCCAGGTCAGGAGATACGCCCTGTGAGAACCGGCAGCGCCCATAAGGACCTTCCCGCCGGCCTGCCCGACGCGGCGCGACTCTATCTCGATGCCTTCCCGGCGGGCGAGATCGTCGCCTTCCCCATCGACCCCGTCGACCGGCTGGGCATCCCTGTATGGATCGTCGCGCTGTTTCCCGACGACCAGACACCGCTCGGCGGCGTCATGCCCTACGGCGTGGGCTACGGCGCCGACGAAGGGCAGGCGATCCTGGGCGCGATGGGCGAGATTGCGGAAATGGCCTTCCCGGCCCTTTCGCTGTCACGGCGCAGCAAGGTGCGCGCCAGCTATGCCGACCTGATCGCCAGCGAAGGCGAGCACGCGGCAGCAGACCCGTTGACGCTGTGCCTGCCGGCCGGTTCTCCGGTCGCGCGCGACACGGTGCTGGAATGGGTCGAGGCGGTGCGCCACGCGGACGGTTCCCGCGTGCTCGTGCCGATAGACCTCGCCGCCTACAATTCCGCCGAGCTGTCGCCCGGATACGCGCCTTTCACGACGATCATCTCGAACGGCATGGGCGCGGGACCGGATATCGACTGGGCGGTCGGCCACGGACTTTGCGAGATCCTGCAACGAGACGGCAACGGCCTGCTGTTCCGCGCGCTCGACCGGGGCGTGGCGCTGGGCCTGCCACACGATCCGCCGGCCGGCATCGCGGCCCTGCTGGCGCGCTACGAACAGGCCGGCATCCGCCCGATACCCAAATTCGCGACCGACGAGTTCGGCATCGCCAACATCTATTGCGTGGGCGAGGATACGCACGTCGATCCCGCCGAACCGATCATGGTGTCGAGCTGCGGCGAAGCGGCGCATCCCGATGCCCTCGCCGCGCTGGAGAAGGCGCTGACCGAATATGCCGCCAGCCGATCGCGCAAGGCCTACGCGCATGGCGACGAGGCGCGGACCCGCGCTCTCAGTCCGTCGGGCTATGTCGAGCGTTTCCTCGCGCAGAGCGGCGGCGCGGCGAAAAGCAGTGACCGGCGCGCGCTCGATGCCATGATCGACTGGCAAGCGCGCGCAGCCGGCGAGATCCGCGAGTGGCTCGCGCCGAACATGCTCGCCGAGACGACCCGCAAGCCGTTCGCCGACCTGCCGCACACGCCCTGCCCCGGCCCGCGCGACAGGGGCCGCATTGCGCTCGAACGCGTGATCGCGGCGGGGTTCGACCCCCTCTATGTCGACATGGCGCCCGAAGGTTGCCCGGTCAGCACGGTCAAGCTGATCGTGCCGGGCATGGAGGTCGAGACGATGAGCTATTACCGCATAGGCGAGCGCGGCGTGGCCAAGCTGATGGCGATGGACAGCGAGCTTGTCGGCTTCGTCCCCGGCCCGGGAAAGGAACCGGTGCGCCTCACGCCCGAGGCGGTCGAACGGCTGGGCGGGCAACCCTATTTCGATACCGCGCTGGCGGAACGGATCGTCGGCCCGCTCTACCCGCTCTATCGCGAACCGGAGGCGCACCACGCCGCCGCCGCGCGAAACGCAGCGACATGACACTGCGCTACGCCTACAACACCAATGGTGCGGCCAATCACCGGCTGGACGACGCGCTGCGCCTGATCGCCGACAGCGGCTATGCCGGGGCCGCGATCACGCTCGACCATCATCACTGCGACCCGCTGGCCCCCGGCTGGCGTGCCGAAGCGGAGCGCGTTGCCCGCCTGCTAAGCGAACTCGGGCTCGGTGCCGTCGTCGAGACAGGAGCCCGCTTCCTGCTCGATCCGCGGTCCAAGCACGAACCGACGCTGATCTCGCCCGAACCCGAAGGGCGCGAGAGGCGCATCGGTTTTCTGACCCGCGCGCTCGACATCGCGGCGATCTGGCGGGCCGATGCGGTCAGCTTCTGGGCCGGCGTTCCTCGTCCCGGAACCGGGCGGGAGGATGCGATGGAATGGCTGCACGAGGGCCTGGCGCGCGTGCTCGACCACGCCGAGGCGATCGGGGTCGATGCCGCGTTCGAACCGGAACCGGGAATGCTGATCGAAACGTGCGGAGAATGGGCAGACCTGCGCGCCCGCCACCCGCGCCTCAAGCTGGCGCTCGACACCGGACATTGCCTCGTGAGCGGCGACATCGACCCCGCCGACGCCGTACGCCGGCACGCCGACCATCTCGGCACCGTTGCCATCGAGGACATGGCGACGGGCGTTCACGTCCATCTGCCTTTCGGGGAGGGCGACATGGACATCCCCGCCGTGCTCGCGGCGCTGTCGGACATCGGTTTCGAGCGCCTCGTTTCGGTAGAACTTTCGCGCGAAAGCCCGCGCGCGCACGAGGCTATTCCCGAAAGCATCGCCTATCTGAAGGACCACGAGCCGGCATGAGAACCTGCTTTGTCAGCCGCCGCTTCTTTCCCGCCATCAGCGGCATGTCCATCTACGCCATCAACCTGCTGCGCCAGCTGGTCGCACGCGGTCACGACGTCACCATGATAAGCCAGTATCGCGGAGACGACTTCGGCAAGGGCGTGTACGGGGGCGGCCCGCCGCCCGGTGTCGCGGGCGTGAAGGTCATCGGACTCGAGCAGCTTGGAGAGCAGCTGGCGAACGATACCGCCGCCGACTTCGAACGCGACATCGACACCATCGTGGCGACGATAGAACGCGAGCACGCCGCCGCCCCCTTCGATCTGCTTCACGCCCAATACGGCTACCCGACCGGCTGGGCGGCGCTGCTTGCCGGACAGCGGCTCGGCCTGCCGGTCGTGGTGTCGATCCAGGGCGGCGACGGCCACTGGGTCGGTTCGTGTTGCGAGACGCACCGGGCGGCGATGGTCCGCGTTCTGGATCATGCGGATGCCGTGCTGATCGGCGGAGAGAGCTTCGCCCGCGAAGTGCATGACCGGCTCGGCACGCCAATGGATCGCTTCACCCTCATTCCCGGCGCGGTCGATACGAAGCGCTTTACGCCCGGCACGCTGGGCGACGGGAACACCGTTCGCATCCTCTACCACGGCCGCGTCGACCGCCGGAAGGGCGTCCTCGACTTCATCGCCGCCTGCGACCGTCTGACGGGGGATTGGCGCGCGACCATTTCGGGGATCGGACCCGATCTCGACGCGGCGAAGGCGCTGACCGCGAAAAGAGATCTGGGCGAGCGTATCGTCTTCACCGGTTATGCCGATTACGCCGACGTGCCGCAGATCTACCGCGAGCACCACATCTTCGCTTCGCCCACCTATGCGGAAGGGTTTTCCAACACCATCCTCGAAGCGATGGCGAGCGGACTGGCGATCGTCTCGTGCCACGCGGTCGGCGTTTCCGATTGCCTGCGCGACGCGGAAAACGGCTTGCTGATCGAACCGGGCGACGTGGAAGCGCAGGCGGCCTGCCTGCAACGCCTGATCGACGACGAGGGCGAGCGCCACCGGCTTGCCGACGCCGCGCTTACCGAATGCCGCGCGGTCTACAGCTGGGACGTGGTCGGCGGCATGATTGCCGGGATCTACGGGCAGCTTCGCGGCAGCGGCGGGCCGACATCGTTCGATCCCGTGCTGCCGGCAGACCCGGACTGCCGTTTCCGCGCGGAGCCGCATCTGCTGTGAGCCGGGTGCTGGCGATCTCCCCGCATCTCGACGACGCGGTCTTTTCCGCCGGCGGCACCCTGGCGGCCCATGCGGATGCGGGCGACGTCGTCACTGTCGTCACCTGCTTCACCGGCAGCGTCGCAAATCCCGCGGGCTTCGCGCTCGCCTGCCAGCTCGACAAGGGACTGGACAAGGATGCTGACTACATGGCGCTGCGCCGGGCGGAGGATGTGGTGGCATGTGCGGCGATCGGCGCCCGCTGCGTCCATCTGCCGCTGCTCGAGGCGCCGCATCGCGGTTACGAGAACGCCGCCGCGCTGTTCGGTGCGCTAAAGGCCAGCGACGATGCGATCGAAACCGTCGCCGAGGCGCTCCGCCCGGTCATCGCGCGTCGCAGGCCGGATATCATCTACGGTCCCTGCGGTGTCGGCGGTCACGTGGATCACCTGGCGGTGCGCGAAGCCCTGGCACGAATTGCCCCCGGCGCGGTGCTGTGGGAGGACTTTCCCTATGCGATGCGAGAGGCGGCAGCACCGCGAGGGATCGAGCGTGCCTGTCTTTCGGACGAGATCCTGGAACGCAAGACTGCGGCCGTCCTCGCCTACCGCAGCCAGATCGGCTTCCAGTTCGGCTCGTCGGAAGACGCGCGCCGGACGCTCGCCCGGTGGCGTTACGAAGGATTTGCCAAGCCGGCGGTCACGGCATCTTTCCCATCCAGCCATGCATGGTGAGCCGGCTGGCAAAGGCGTCGAACCACCCGGTGCTCGTGGTGTCCTTGGGATACATGCCGAAGCCGTGCCCGCCCTGTTCGTACAGATGGAATTCCACCGGCCTTCCCGCCGTGCGCCACGCCTCGATCAGTCCGAAGCCGCTATCGGCGAACAATCCGTCATCCGCCGCCAGGGCGACGAAAAGCGGGGGCGCGTCGTCCGGCACCGGAACGGACGCGAGCGGCCCGTAGATCGTGGCGATGAAGGCGGGGTCGGCCGCGTCCCCCCGCAACTCCGTCGCCAGGGTCAGCATGGCGCCAGCTGAAAATCCGATCATGCCGATCCGGTCCGGATCGACGTGCCATTGCGCCGCGCGGTGGCGCACCAGGTCGAAAGCCGCTTCGGCATCGGCGATCTGCGGAGCCAGCGCGCGGACTTCCTCGGCGGAGCCGCGTGGCGGCCGTTGGCCCCCTTCCGTGAACATCCGCTCCATGGATTCGGCGAACTCGTCGAGCGCGGCTGGCGTCTGGTTCAGACGATATTTCAGGACGAAGGCGGCGACGCCCCGGTCGGCAAGCGCCTGCGCGACGTCCCAACCCTCGTTTTCCATGGACAAGGTGCGAAAACCCCCGCCGGGAGCGACGATGACGGCGGTTCCATTCGCCCGTGCCGGATCGGGAAGGAACGGGGTCAGCGTCGCCTGCGTAACGTTACGCGCAAACATGCTGCCATACTGGCTGTGCCAGCTTTCCTCCGTCGTGGCGCCCGGCAGGCGCCCCGTATCGAGGTCGACCGCGGCGGGCTGCGTTGGTGCATCGATCTCTACCATGCGATCATCCTGCGCCAGCGCCGGCGTCGCCAGCGCCACGAAGGCGAACGTCACCGCTGCCAGGACAGAGTTTGCCGAGGTTCTGCTACTGGTCGGAAAGATCATTTTCGGTCGTCATCCTCATGCGTCTGGACGACGGGCTTCATGGTTCCGTGGGGATTGTAGGTCAGGGGCCAGACGGTGACCGCCCGGCGGCCGAGGGCGCCCTCCTCCCCGGCGATGGCCATGTCAGCATCGTGGGCGAACAGATACCAGCGCCCCCGGAACTCGGCGATGCCCGGATGAATGGTAAAGCTGTTGCGCCCGGCGTCCGCCAGCAGGCCGCGAGGCGTCCAGGGCCCCTCGATCGACGGCGCGGTGGCGTAGGAAATATGCTCGTTGGTCTGCGTTGCGCGGTCCAGCGAGGCATAGGTGAGGTAATAGAGGTCGCCGCGCTTGTGGAGCCACGGACCCTCTTCGAAGAACGGCGGGGTTATCTCCCTGATCGGACCGTCGATGTCGATCATGTTCGGCTTGAGCCGAGCGATGTAGCACTGCCGGTTCCCCCAGGCGATCTAGCTCGTACCGTCGTCGTCGGTAAAGACCGTGGGATCGATGTCCTCCCAGCTGTGCGTACCCCTGGGCGTCATGTCGTTGGTGACGAGCGCCGACCCCTTGGCATCGACGAACGGGCCGGTGGGGCTGTTCGATACCGCGACGCCGATGGCCTTGCCCGGATTGCTGTCGTCGTGCTCCACGGCGGCGTAGAACCAGTAGCGACCGTCCTTGCGGACCACTTGCGAAGCCCAGGCATCCTGTTTCGCCCAGCCGAAATCCGCCACATTCATGATCGGGCCGCGATAGGTCCAGTCCTGCATGTTCGTGGTCGAATAGGCGAGCCACTCGCGCATATCGAACATCTCGCCCGGTCCGGCCTGGTCATGGCCGACATAAAGGTAAAGCGTGTCGCCCACGACCAGGGGCGCGGGGTCTGCCGTGAACCGGTCGCGGATGATATGACCGGACGGCGTATCGGTCACCGGCGTCGTGGCGCACCCCGCGAGCGACAGGGCCAGCGCAGCCGCGCGAACCGTTCGTGTGCCCTCCATCATCGCGAGCCGCTCTCCTGACGCTACCGACGGACTGTGCGCCGCCCGCAGGTCATGGTAGCGCTAACAGCAGGCTCCGCAAGGCCGGAATTCGAACACCCGTGTGCCGTTTGCCGCGCCCCGGCGGCATACGCGATGACTGCAGGATGGGTATGGTGCGGTCGAGAAGACTCGAACTTCCACGGCCTTTCGGCCACAACGACCTCAACGTTGCGCGTCTACCAGTTCCGCCACGACCGCACATCATGCTGGAAGGGCCGCCGTGGCCGCCCGTCCCGGTAGGAGCGCGCCCCTAGCAGCACCGATGCAGCGCTGCAAGGTGAAGATGCGACCACTCTCGCGACGAACGATCAGTCGGGCTTCCAGCCGATCTCCGCGAAGCGGGCGGAGCGGGGGATGTCCGTCACCGCCTCGTTCACCGGGACGGTCTCGCCCGGGGCCAGGCTGCGCTGCGGGGGCGGAACTTCCCAGCTGTAGACGATCCGGTCGCGCGCGTCGCGCAGCACGATCAGGATCGTGGGCACGGCGCGACTGGTGGTTCCGATATTGGTGATCGTGCCGCTCGCGCCGAAGAATTCGGTGCCGTTGGGCAGTTGCCGCCGCTCCTGCTGCGCCGGGGGGAAATCGAGTTGCAGGTCGGGCTGGTTGGCGGCGAAGGTCGGGCGTTCCACCGGCACCCAGTCGGGCAGACCCCAGAACGAGACGGCCAGGATCGTCCCGGCCGCGATGAGCGCGAAGATCGCCGCCGCCCACGTCCACATCTTCAGCGGATTGCGCCGGGGGCGAAAGGGCGGTTCGCGCTCGAACCGGGAGGGCTGCGCACCCTCTTCGTGGCTGCGCGGCGCGGCGTTTGCGGGCGCCGGGCGCGACGCGGGTGCGGCGATTGGGCCATCGTCGAACGGCGGTTCGTCCGGGTCTTCGGCAGCCGTTGCGGCCCCTGCCGGCGCGGGCGGGATGATCGGCGCGCGCTCGTAATCCTCGTCCGGCTCACGCTGCGGCGGGGGAGCGGACCGGGCCGGCGGCGGAGCAGCGGGCGGCGCGGGATCGGGGGCGGCTGGCGGTTCCCCGGGCGGCGCGGCGATACCGGGCCCTTCCTGGAACCAGCTGTGGCGGCACTTGGCGCAGCGCACGGTCCGCCCTTCGACCCCCAGGGCGGTATCGGGCACGACATAGCGGGTCGCACAGGCGGGGCACTGAATGATCATGGCCGTTCCGCCTTGCTACGCCCGGGGGCACCGCGCAACAAGCGCATCGCCGGGCGGGGCGGGCGCCAAACGCCTTTTTTCCACAAGCGGCACGTCCTATAGGCCGTGCGAATGTCCGTTTCCCGCTTCCCCATCGCCCCCGGCGGCCGTACCGAGCGGCCATGACCGGGAGCGACGCGTCCATCGTCCAGTTCGACAATGTCGGACTGCGCTACGGCACCGAGCGCGAGGTGCTGAGCGATATCTCGTTCACGCTCTATCCGGGCAGCTTCTACTTCCTCACGGGCGCCAGCGGTGCGGGCAAGACATCCATGCTGAAGCTGCTCTACCTCGCCCAGCGGCCCAGTCGCGGGATGATCCGCATGTTCGGCGAGGACGTGATTACCGCCGCGCGCCGGTCCCTGCCCGAATTCCGCCGCCGCATCGGCACCGTGTTCCAGGACTTCCGCCTCGTGCCGCACCTCACCGCGTTCGACAACGTGGCCCTGCCCCTGCGCATTTCCGGCATGGGGGAGCAGGACATCCGCAAGCCGGTGGCGGACATGCTCGACTGGGTCGGACTGGATCACCGGGCCGAGGCACGTCCGGCCACGCTTTCGGGCGGCGAGCAGCAGCGCGTCGCCATAGCCCGCGCGGTCATCGCCCGGCCCGAGATGCTGGTGGCGGACGAGCCGACCGGCAACGTCGACCCGGACATGGCGGTCAAGCTGCTGCGCCTGTTCGAGGCGCTCAACCGGCTCGGCACGACGGTCGTCGTCGCCACGCATGACGTTCACCTGCTGCGCAAGGTGCCCGATTCGCTTATCATGCGGCTCGACAAGGGGCGGCTGTCCGACCCGACGGGCGCGCTGCGCTATCCGCCCCGGCGCGAAAGAATCGCGCGATGAGCGAGGCGCCTTACCACGCCGATTACGACGAGGCGGAGGAGACCGGCATCGGTCCCTCTCCCGTACGCCGCGGCCTGCCGCTGTTCGGTCGGCGGTTGGCCGGGGAAAGCGCGCGGATGCTGCCGCAGGCGCGCATCGCCGGGCCGATGCCGTGGGTCATCGCCATCATGATCGCGCTGACCGTGATGGCGGCGGGCGCGGGGCTGGCGCTCAACAACCTGGCCGAGAACGCCCGGGCCGAGATCGCCGGTGGGCTGACCGTGCAGATCGTGGAGGGAGCGCCCGCGGCGCGTGCCCGGCAGGCGGCCGCCGCGGTCGATTACCTCGCGGCGCGCGACGACATCGCCTCGGTCCGGCTGGTGCCCGAGGAAGAGCTGGCCGCCCTGCTCGAACCCTGGCTTGGCGGACGGTCGGGCGCGCTCGCAGAGGAGGACGCCGTGCCCGTCCCCGCGCTGATCGACGTGGCGTTGTCCGGTCCTGTCACCGCGCAGCGGGTGCGCAGCCTTCGCGCTCGGCTGGAACGGGTCGCCCCCGCCGCCCGGTTGGACGCGCAGGCGGCCTGGCTCGGCCCGGTGTTCGAGGCGATCCGCTCGATGCAGATCCTCGCGCTCGGCCTGATCGTGCTGCTCGCCGCGACCAGCGTGGCGGCGGTGTGGCTGGCCGCACGCAGCGCCCTGGGCAGCAACCGCGAGACGATCGAGGTCATTCATCACCTGGGGGGCACCGACGGACAGATCGCCCGCATCTTCCAGCGGTCCATCGGCATCGACGCGGCGCTGGGCGGCGCGGCGGGCCTGCTGCTCGGCGTGGCGGCGATCCTGCTGCTCGGACGCCAGTTCGCCGGCCTGGATTCGGGCCTGGTCGCGGGTGGAGGACTGGGGATTGCCGACTGGGTGGTGCTTGCAGCCGTGCCGCTGGCGGGTATCGCGCTCGCCATGCTGACCGCCCGCCTTACCGTGACCGCCGCCCTGCGGAAGATGCTGTGATCCGCCGGCTCGTCTCGCTGCTGCTCGTCGTCTGGGCGCTGGGTTTCATCTGGTTCGCCGCCGCCCTGCCGCAACCGGTGGACGGGCAGCGCACCGATGCCATCGTGGTGCCCACGGGCAGCGGCGGGCGGATCGAGCGCGGGCTGCAGATGCTGGAGATGGGCGCGGCGCGGCAGATGCTGGTGACGGGCGTGGGCGAGGACGTCACGCCTGCCGATTTCCAGCGCGAATACGACGTTTCCGACCGGCTGATGGGTTGCTGCGTCACGCTGGGCTTCGCTGCGCTCGACACGCGCGGCAACGCGCGTGAGACGGCGCAGTGGATGGCGGACCGGGACTACAATTCGCTGCGCCTCGTCACCGCCGACTGGCACATGCGCCGCGCCGCCGCGGAGCTGGCCGAGCAGGTTCCGCCCGAGATCGACGTGACCCGCGACGCGGTCCGCTCCGAAGTGAGCCTGTGGACGCTGTTCCTCGAATATCACAAGTTCCTGGCAGCCTGGACCTTGCAGGCGCTCAAGTGATCTACCTGCGTAACATCGCCTTTCTCGCCGCCTTCACGGCGATCTCCATACCGATGATCTTCCTGGCCTGGGTCGGTTCGCATCTGTGGCGCCCGATGACGCTGACAATGTGCGACTGGTGGTCTGCCGGCCATGCGGCATGCGCGCGCATCTTCCTCGGCATCCGGCTGGAGGAGACGGGCGCGCGCCCCGCTTTTCCCGCGCTCTATGCGGTGAAGCACGAAAGCTTCTACGAGGCGATCAGCCTGCCGTGGCTGTTCGACTACCCGACGGGCTTCGCCAAGAAGGAACTGTTCGCCATTCCCGGCTGGGGCCGCGCCGCGCGCGTCTACGGTGCGATCCCCGTCGCCCGGGACGAGGGCGCGCGCGCCTTGATGAGCATGGTGCGCGAGGTACGGCCAAACGTGGCGGAAGGGCGCAGCGTGGTGATCTTTCCCGAAGGCACCCGCGTCCCCCACGGACAGCGCCCGCGCCTGCAATCGGGGTTCGCCGCGCTATACAAGCTGCTCGGCCTGCCGGTGGTGCCCGTGGCGGTGGATTCGGGACCGCTCTACCAGCGCAAGTGGAAGCGCCCGGGCACGATCCGCGTGCATTTCGGCGAACCGATCGAGCCCGGCCTCGACCGGCGCGAGATCGAAAGGCGGGTGCATGAGGGGATAAACCGTCTCAACGAAGGCGGCGCGGCGCAGCCGGCGAACTAGCCGCGCATTTCGCCGACGATCCGTTCGGCCCATGCGCGCGCATCGGCCCGCTCGCCCACGTCCGCGACGAATTCCTGGCCGCGCGGGGCGCTGCGCAGGCGGTCGCCCGGCAACCAGCGGGCCGCGTCGCGATGGTAGCTCAGTCCCGTTTCCGGCAACCAGGCGGGCACCCGCCACACGCTCGGCGGGCCTTCGGGTACCGTCAGGCGGAGCGCGGCGCTCGCCCGCTTCGCCGTTCCGCCCGGCCCCATCCAGACGGTGTCGTTGCGTGCGTGCATGCCCAGTGCGTGCGGCATCCCCGTCGAGGCAAGCTGTGCCAGCCTGGCAGGCGAAGCCTCGGCGACGGGGAGAATTTCCGCCACCCGCATCCATCCGAACAGGCGGTGATGCGGATGTTCGCCTGCTGCCTGAAACAGACCGAAAAACACGAACAGGTCGCCCACGCCCACACCCTCGTTCTCGAGATGCGACTGCGCCGCGCTGCACTGGCCGAGCATGGCCCGTTCCCCCGGCAGGAACATGGGATCGTGGTGGCACAGATCCTCCGCCCCCAGCCGCCCCCGGCTCGCCCGGACGGCGTGATCGCCAAGACCGAGGTCGGCGTAGCTCGTGCGCGACAGGCTGCCGTAGGCGGGGATCGGCAGGCTGAACGGCCGCCCGTTCACGATCGGGGAGGGGCCGCCGCCTGCGGAACTGTCGAATCCCTTGCGGCTGAACACGATACGCATGGACCATGCGCTCTAGCGCAATGAAAGGGGCGCGCCCACCGCGCGATTTTTGCAAGGATTACCGCGACCTCGGCAATCTCGGGCCGGCGCGCCCGCTTTGCTTGAAAGGGCGGATGACAAGTGACAAGTGGGCGCAATGTCCATCGACCGTACCGAGCTTCGCAACGCCTATCGCCTCGACGAGGGAGACTGCATCGCCCAGCGCCTCGAACAGGCCGGGCCGGCATCCGCCGTCCATGACGAAGCGGCGGCTATCGCCACCTCGCTGATCGAGGGCGCGCGAAAACGCGAGAGCAGCGGGCTGGACGCCTTCCTCGCCAGCTACGGTCTCAACACCGACGAGGGCATCGCCCTCATGTGCCTGGCGGAGGCGCTGCTGCGCGTGCCGGACACGCGCACGGCCGACGCGCTCATCATGGACAAGCTCGGCGGCGTCGACTGGGCCGAGCATGTCGGAGAAAGCAAGTCCACCTTCGTCAACGCGGCGACCTTCTCGCTGATGCTGACGGGCGAGGTGCTGCGCGGTGGCAGGAAGACCGAGGAAGGCCTGTGGGGCGCGCTGAGCCGCGCGACCGGGCGGCTGGGCGAACCCGTCATCCGCACCGCCACGACCCAGGCGATGCGCATCATCGGCGGCCAGTTCGTCTATGCCCGCACCATCGACGAGGCGATGACCCGCGCCGCGCCCGAGCGCAAGAAGGGCGAAACGCACAGCTTCGACATGCTGGGCGAGGCGGCGATGACCTTCGACGACGCGGAATCCTATCGCCAGGCCTACGAGGACGCGATCGCGCGGCTGGCCCGGGAGGAGGGCGACGTGCACACCGGGCCGGGCATTTCGGTCAAGCTGAGCGCGCTGTACCCCAAATACGATTTCTACCATGCCGAGGATGCGAAGGCCGCGCTCGTTCCCATCGTCCGGCAGCTCGCCATGCAGGCGCGCGACGCCAACATGCACTTCACCGTCGATGCGGAAGAGGCGGAGCGGCTGGAACTCAGCCTCGACATCATCGAGGCGCTGGTGGCGGACGACGAATTGTTCGAGACCGGCTGGGAAGGCTTCGGCATGGCCATCCAGGCTTATCAGAAGCGCGGCGTGCCGCTGTGCCGGTGGGTCGGCGACCTGTCGCGCAGGCATGGCCGCCGGCTGTTCGTGCGGCTGGTCAAGGGTGCCTACTGGGATGCCGAGATCAAGCTGAGCCAGGTGGGCGGCTTCACCGATTATCCGGTGTTCACGCGCAAGCTGGCGACCGACGTGTCCTACCTCGCCTGCGCCCACGAACTGCTGGAGGCGGGCGATGCGATCTATCCCGCCTTCGCCACGCACAATGCCTACACCATCGGCGCGATCAAGGCGATGGCGGGGGAGACCGCTTTCGAATTCCAGCGCCTGCACGGCATGGGCGAGGACGTCTACGGCGTGCTCGGAAAGCTGGAAGATAACGATCGCACCCCGGTGCGCATCTACGCGCCCGTCGGCGGGCACAAGGAACTGCTCGCCTATCTCGTGCGCCGGCTGCTCGAAAACGGGGCGAACTCCTCTTTCGTCAACCGCATGGCCGATGCCGACGTACCCGTCAGCGACCTGACGACCGATCCGGCGGCGGACCTTGCCGGGTTGCGTCCGCGCCGCAACCCGAACATCCCGCTGCCCCGCAACATCTACCCCAACCGCCGCAACAGCGCGGGGGTCGACATCGCCCACCCGCCCGAACTGGCGGAGCTGCGCGAAAAGCTCGCCTACTGGCGGCGGGACGACCCCGTGGCCACCCCGACCCTGCGCGCGAGCGTAGGTGGGGAGCGCATCGCCATCTGCGCGCCGCAGACCGGCAAGGTGGTGGGCCACTGGGTCGAGTCGACCGAGACCGACGTCGATCTCGCCGTCGCCCGCGCCGTCACCGCGCAGCCCGCCTGGGATGCGCTGGGCGGCGAAGCGCGCGCGGAAATGCTCGTGCGGGCCTCCGACCTTCTGGAAGAGAACACCGCGCGCCTGATCGACCTGTGCCGCCGGGAGGCGGGCAAGACGCTGACCGACGCCATTCTGGAGGTGCGCGAGGCGGTCGATTTCCTGCGCTATTACGCCTGCGAGGCGCGGATGCTGTTCGCCGCGCCCCTGCCGCTGCCCGGCCCGACGGGCGAGCAGAACCTGCTGCGCCTGGTCGGGCGCGGCGTATTCGCGACGATCAGCCCGTGGAACTTCCCGCTGGCGATCTTCATGGGGCCGGCCGCAGCCGCGCTGGCGGCGGGCAATTGCGTCATTGCCAAGCCGGCTCAGCAGACCCCGCTGATCGCCGCCCTCGCGATCGAGTTGTGCCACCAGGCGGGCATCCCGCGCGACGTGCTGCAACTCGTGCCGGGCGGCGGGAAGGTCGGCGCGGCGCTCACCGCCAATCCGCAGATCACCGGCGTGGCCTTCACCGGCTCGACCCGCACCGCGCACGCCATCAACCGCTCGCTGGCCGCCCGTGAAGGTGCGATCCCGACCCTGATCGCGGAGACCGGGGGCCAGAACGCGATGATCGTCGACAGTTCGGCCCTGCCCGAACAGGTGACCCGCGACGTCGTGGGCAGCGCCTTTCAGAGCGCCGGGCAGCGCTGCTCGGCCCTGCGCGTCCTCTATCTGCAGGACGACGTGGCGGACGAGATGCTGGACATGATCAAGGGCGCTTTCCGGGCGCTGACCATCGGCGACCCGGCGGATCTCGATACCGATGTCGGCCCGGTGATCGATGCCGACGCGAAGGAACGGCTGGAGGCGCATGTCGCCGACATGGCCGATCACGGCTTCCCCGTCTGGCGACGCAGCCTGCCGGGCGATTGCGAACACGGCCATTTCGTATCGCCTACGATCATCGAGATCGGCTCCATCCTCGATCTGGACGAGGAGCATTTCGGCCCCATCCTGCACGTCGCGCGCTTTCCGTCGGGCGGCATGGGCCAGGTGATCGACGACATCAATTCGACCGGATACGGCCTGACGCTGGGCCTCCACAGTCGTATCGAGGAAGTTCGCCGCTTCGTGGAAAGCCGCGCGAAGGTCGGCAATTTCTACGTCAACCGCAACCAGATCGGCGCGGTCGTGGGCAGCCAGCCCTTCGGCGGGGAGGGCAAATCCGGCACCGGCCCCAAGGCCGGCGGCCCGCACTACGTCGCCCGCTTCGCGACCGAGCGCGTGACGACGATCGACACGACGGCGGCGGGCGGCAACGCGACGTTGCTGGCAGGGGGTTAGCGAAACATTTCGGAAAGCGCGCTGACGACCCCGTAAGGCGGACGCCGAATGAGTCTTGCGATAAGGGGATAACGTCCTATGCCCCCTGCCCCACCCCTTGCCCCGCACGCCGCCATCGGCAATCCCCGTCTCATGGCAATCCTCTCCGACAAATGGATTCGCGAGGCGGCGACGACGCGCGGGATGATCGAGCCGTTCGTGGAGGCGCAGCGGCGGGAGGGGAATATCTCCTATGGCCTCTCCAGCTTCGGCTACGACGCGCGCGTGGCGGACGAGTTCAAGATCTTCACCAACGTCAATTCCGCCGTGGTCGACCCCAAGGATTTCGACGGCGACAGCCTGGTGGACCGGCAGACCGACGTCTGCATCATCCCCCCCAACAGCTTCGCGCTCGCCCGCACGGTCGAATATTTCCGCATACCGGAAGACGTGCTCGTCATCTGCCTCGGCAAGAGCACCTATGCGCGCTGCGGGATCATCGTGAACGTCACCCCGCTGGAGCCGGGCTGGGAAGGCCACGTCACGCTGGAATTCTCCAACACCACGCCGCTTCCCGCCCGGATCTACGCCCATGAGGGCGCGTGCCAGTTCCTGTTCCTGCAGGGCAACGAACGGCCCGAAGTCACCTATGCCGACAGGGCGGGAAAATACATGGGACAGCGCGGCGTCACCCTGCCCCGCCTGTAGCCCCCCGCTAGAGCCGCGTGCGCAACGTCAGCTTCACGTTGCGGCCCGCCAGCGGCACGTAATCCTTGGTGAAGCTGGCGTGCCGGCGGCCGGTCGCATCGAACAGGTTTTCCGCCTGCACCAGGACCGTCACCCGGTCCGTTCCCAGCGGACGCCAGCGGGCCGACAGGTTGACGAAGGTAAATCCGTCGGTCGGCGTTTCGTAGGCAGCAATGCGGTCCTGCCGCGCCGTCCAGTCGATTTCCGCGCGCAAATCGTAGCTCCGGGCCTGCCATTCGACACCCCCGCCCAGGCCGAGCGGCGGAATACGCGGCACCGGGCTGCCATCCTCCAGCTTGGCGCGCACGTAGGACCCGTGTGCGTCGGCTACCAGCTCGCCCGCCGCCGTCGCCAATAGCGGCGCGGTCGCCTCCGTCTCGAAGCCGGTGAAGGTCGCATCCTGCTGCGCGTGGCGGAAGACGGGCAGATCGTCACGCACCTGTCCGGTTTCGGCGAGGTATATGAAATGCCGGAACGCGTTGCGGTAGGCGGCGAGGCGAATGTCCGCCCCCGCCAGACGTGCCTGCACGCACCCCTCCAGCCCGAACGCGCCTTCCGTGTCCAGATCGGGGTCGCCGATCTCGAATTGCTGGGTGGCGACGTGCGGGCCCCGGGCGAACAGTTCCTCCGCCGTGGGTGCGCGTTCGGCGCGCGACAGGTTCACGCCAACACGCACGTCGTTGTCGAACGTCCAGGACAGGCCGAGCGCGCCCGAGATCGTATCGAAATCGCGCTGTCGACCGTCCAGGTTTTCGGTGATGTCCGTGCGTTCGTAGCGCGCGCCGAGTTCCGCCTCGAAAGCGCCGATATCGACCTCCTGCAAGGCGAACAGGGCGGCATTTTCGGTGACGTTGGGCGGCACGAAGGCCTCTTCTCCGGTGGCGACGAAATCGGTATGGCCGTACTGTCCGCCGAGTGAGCCGCGCCAGTCGGCATTCTCGCCCAGCGCGCGTTCGTTCTGGATCAGTTCGAGCCGCGCCTCGACGCCCTCGACATCGAACACGGTGCCGGTTTCCGCCCCCTCGAACTCGGTATGGGTGTAGTCGGAATAGCCGGCGCGGGCGATGATGTCGTGAAACACCCCGCCCTCGCCCAGATGTATCTGACCGCGAAAATCGCCGCGCCACTGCTTCAGGCCGATGGCGACGCCGCCCTCTTCCGCTGCCCCGTCGCCAGCGTCTTGCGCGGGGCCGGGACCGGGACGTTCGGGCACACCGTAGAACGTATCGTAATAGCCGACCGATGCCCCGAAGTTCACGTCGGGCGTGACGTAACCCAGGCCCGCGCCCAGCGTGTACGTCTCCGTCGCGGAATTGGGCAGGACGTCGCGCCGGTCGGCGGCACTGCGCAGTTCGGCCGCTTCCCCGGGCGCGACCGCAGCGCGCGCCGCCGCCTCTGCCAGCAATTCCTCACGCAGCGGCGGGGCGAGGACGTAGCCCGGCACCTCGACATCGTTGGTGGTGCGGTAGCTGCCATCGGCGTGGAGCACGATCGCCCGGCCGAGCGTGACGTCACCCGATGCGCCGGCCTCGCGCAGGTCATAGGCGGTATCGGTGCTCGCCAGCGTATCGAGCCGCGCGCCGCCTTCGGGCTTCTCGGTGGGAATGCGCCGGTCGATGACGTTGACCGCGCCGCCGATCGCGGAGCTGCCGAACAGCAGCGTGGCCGGGCCACGCAGCACCTCCACCCGGTCGGCCAGCAGCGGATTGATGGCAACGGCATGGTCTGCCGACGTGCTTGACGCATCGATGCTGCCGATCCCGTCGGTCAGCACGCGCACCCGGTCGCCCTGTAGCCCGCGCAGGACGGGGCGCGAAGCGCCGGGCGAGAAACTGGTGGCCGACACACCGGGCAGTTTTGCCAGCACCTCTCCGATCTGGCCGTCGGCATCGCGCTCGAGCTGAAAATCGTCGACCATGCTGGTGCTGGCGAGGATGTCGAGCCGGTCCAGCCCGCCCGCACGCACCACGATGACCTCGCTGACGGTGTCGGTATCGTCGGGATTTGCGGATTGCGGAGCGGCGGGTTCGGATGTCTCCTGCGCGGCGGCGGAAACGGGGAATGCAGCCGAACCACACAGGACGACGAGAACGGCGATTTTCATGGGCTGGTGCGATCCGCCTAGTAATGATATTTTATATCGTCGCGCCTTTATTTCGCCGCCGGTGATTGTCAAGTGCTGCACCGCGCCATGCGGTCAACCGTTTGCGGTAGCCGCCCGCTCGAGCCGCCGGCGCGCGCGCTCCTCGCCGATGAGCGGCAGCAGCTCGCCCATGTCGGGGCCGTGGTCGCGCCCGGTCAGCGCCTGGCGCAGCGGCAGGAACAGGGCCTTGCTCTTGCGTCCTGTCCGGGCCTTGAGAGCGGCCGTCAGGTCCGCCCACGGCGTTTCGCTCCAGGCCAGTTCGCGGGCCGCCAGCCCGAGGTATTCGCGCGTTTCGGCGTCGAACTGCGGCAGATCGACCGGGCCGGTGACGAGACGCCACCACTCGCCCACCTCGTTCACGCGCGACAGGTTGGGCCGGATGGCATGCCAGGCGGCGGCATTCATTCCGGCGGGCAGACGGCCGGCCACGTCGCCGTAGTCCATCGCGTGAACGATGGCCGCGTTCACCCGCTCCAGCTCGGCCTCGTCGAAACGCGCCGGCGCACGGCCGAACGTGGCGAGATCGAAGCTTTCGAGCAGGACCGCGCGATCGGCGACCGGCTCGACCGGCAGGCTGGTGCCCAGCCGGGCGAGCAGCGCGACGAGCGCCTCCGGCTCCAGTCCCGCCTCGCGCAGGGCATCGCAGCCGAGCGACCCCAGGCGCTTTGACAGCTTCCCCTCGCTACCGACCAGAAGCGCCTCGTGCGCGAAGCGCGGGGGTGCGGCGCCGAGGGCGGTAAACATCTGGATCTGCACGGCCGTGTTGGAAACGTGATCTTCTCCGCGCAGCACGTGGGTAACGCCCATGGCGATATCGTCCACCGCGCTCGGCAGCATGTAGAGCCAGCTGTTGTCAGCCCGCCGGACGACCGGGTCGGACAGTTGCGCGGCGTCGAACTTCTGCGCCCCGCGCACGCCGTCGTCCCAGGCGATCGGTTCATCGTGGTCGAGCCGGAAGCGCCAGTGCGGCGCGATCCCGCCCGCTTCCTTCGCCGCGCGGTCGGCGTCGGTCAGCGTCAGCGCGGCGCGGTCGTAGATCGGCGGCAGGCCCCGCCCCATCAGCACCTTGCGACGCAATTCCAGCTCCTGCTGCGTCTCGTAGGCCGGGTAGATCCGCCCCGCCTCGCGCAGCCGTTCGAACGCCGCCTCGTAGAGCGCCAGCCGGCGCGACTGCCGCTCCTCCCCATCGGGCGCGAGGCCGAGCCAGCCGAGATCCTCGCGGATGGCATCGACGAAGCGGTCCTCGCTGCGCTGGGCGTCGGTATCGTCGATCCGCAGCATGAAACGCCCGCCATGTTTCCTCGCCAGCATCCAGTTATGCAGCGCGGTGCGGATATTGCCGACGTGGAGCCGGCCGGTCGGCGACGGGGCGAAGCGGGTGACAACTGCCATGATGCGCGCGCTCTAGCGCGGGATCGCCGCTATTGCGAGAACAGGGTGACGGTGTGCCGGCCGCCCGTGAACAGCAGGGCGTTGGCGGGTGTGCGGACGAAGCTTCCGCCGGCATCGAAGGCGGCCTGCAATCCCTCTTCCGCCGGGTAGGGCGCCCTTTCGCAAGCCTCTTCGGACACGCCCCGGGTTGCCAGAAGATCGCCTTCGAAAGCGTAGCGCCACGTTCCCGTCACGCAGTCGGAGACGAAGCGGATCGTCGCATCGTCGATGGAGAGGGTAATGGCGTGCGGCAAGTCGACCTCGGCGCCGTCCACCCCGGCTACGCGGTATTCGCCGGCGATCATGGTCACGCGGTCCGACCGGTCGGCCGGGGCGCCGGGGGTCGGCGCGTCCCCCTCTTCGAGCGCCTCGTCCTCCCAGATGCGGTCCTGCCCATCATCGGGATTGGCGGAACAGCCGGCACAGGCAAGCGCGGCGGCGGCGGCGGCGGCGGCGATGAGTGGCAAACGGGTCACGCTGGTCTCCTTCGCCCGGTTCAATGCGCGGCGCGGCAAAAAGGCACGAAAAAGCCCCGGCAGGATCGCTCCCGCCGGGGCCATTTCGGTCAGGAGGGTCCGGCGGGGCCTACGCCTCGCCGTCTTCCTCGCTGTCGTCGGCCTTCTTGGCGATGGCTTCGGGCTCCTCGCCCTCGTCCTCGCGCAGATACTCGCCCGCATCCGCATCGGTGCCGTGCGTCTCGCCCTCCATGCGCGCGAGCGGATCGTCGCCGGTGGCGGCCTCGGCGTCCTGCGCCAGTTCCGCCTCGTGCTCCGCCTGTGCGGATTCGGGCGCGATCAGGTCTTCCTCGACCGCGGCATCGCTCATCGCGGCGACCTCGGCAGCGGCTTCGGCCTTCTCGGCCGCTTCCGCTTCCTCCGCCGCAACCAGCGCTTCCTGCATCTTCTTGTACTGCGCGCGGATCGCCGCGTCGCGCGAAGAGGCGGTGACGCGCAGGCGGTTCATGCCCGCACCGGTACCGGCGGGGATGAGGCGGCCGACGATCACGTTCTCCTTCAACCCGATCAGCGTGTCCTTCTTCCCCTCGACCGCGGCCTGCGTCAGCACGCGCGTGGTTTCCTGGAAGGAGGCGGCGGAGATGAAGCTGCGGGTCTGCAGCGACGCCTTGGTGATGCCCAGCAGGATCGGCTTGCCGACCGCCGGTTTCTTCGAACGCGTGAGCTTCGAGTTGACCTCGTTCATCTCCTCCAGATCGACCTGCTCGCCCGGCAGCAGCGTGGTGTCGCCGCCATCGGTGATCTCGACCTTCTGCAACATCTGGCGAACGATCACCTCGATGTGCTTGTCGTTGATCTTCACGCCCTGCAGGCGGTAGACTTCCTGGATCTCGGTGCAGAGGAACTCGGCGAGCGCCTCCACGCCCATGACTTCCAGGATGTCGTGCGGGTTGGGCGAGCCGGAAATCAGGGTGTCCCCCTTCTTCACGAAGTCGCCTTCCTGAACGTCGATCACCTTGGTCTTGGGGATCAGGTATTCCACCGGATCGCCCTCTTCCGGGACGATCGCGATCTTGCGCTTGGCCTTGTAGTCGCGGATGAATTCCATCCGGCCACTGATCTTGGCGATGATCGCGGCGTCCTTTGGCACGCGCGCCTCGAACAGTTCGGCGACACGCGGCAGACCGCCGGTGATGTCGCGCGTCTTGGCGGCCTCCCGCGAAGCGCGGGCAAGGATGTCGCCCGCCTGCACTTCCTGACCGTCCTCGACCGACAGCGTGGTGCCCGGCGCCAGCATGTAGCGCGCGGCCTCCGTGTCGTCGCCCTTCTTACCGCTGCCTTCCTCTCCCAGCAGGGTCATGCGCGGACGCAGATCCTCCTTCTTGGAGCGGCCGGCCGCGCGGTACTCGGTAACGACGCGCTGAGCGATGCCGGTGGCCTCGTCCACGCGCTCTTCCAGGGTCTTGCCTTCGACGAGATCCTGGTAGCGCACGATACCCGCCTGCTCGGTGATGATCGGCAGGGTGAACGGATCCCACTCGGCCAGGCGATCACCCTCCTTCACGGATGCGCCGTCCTCGAACATCAGCACGGTGCCGTAGGGCACGCGGTGGATCGCCCGTTCGCGGCCCTCGGCGTCCATCACCACCATCTCGCCGTTGCGGGCGAGCGAGAGCCGGCGGCCCTTCTTGTCGGTGATGGTCGGCATGTCGCGATAGACGATCTTGCCGTCGGAGATCGATTCCAGATGGCTGGTCTCGTTCACCTGCGCCGCGCCGCCGATGTGGAAGGTCCGCATCGTCAGCTGCGTGCCGGGTTCGCCGATCGACTGCGCCGCGATGACGCCCACCGCCTCGCCGATATTGACCGGCGTGCCGCGCGCCAGATCACGCCCGTAGCAGGTCGCGCAGACGCCCTGTTCGGCCTCGCACACCAGCGGGGAGCGGATCTTGGCGACCTGCACCTCGGCATCCTCGATCACCTTCACCATCGGTTCGTCCACCAGCGTGCCGGCCTTGACGATCACCTCGTCGGTGGCGGCGTTCTTGATGTCCTCGGCGACGGTGCGGCCAAGGATGCGCTCGCCCAGGGAAGCGATGACGCTGCCGCCCTGCACGATGGCGCGCATTTCCAGCGCGTTGTCGGTCTTGCAATTGTCCTCGACGATCACGCAGTCCTGCGACACGTCGACGAGGCGGCGCGTCAGGTAGCCCGAGTTCGCCGTCTTCAACGCCGTGTCCGCCAGGCCCTTGCGGGCGCCGTGGGTGGAGTTGAAGTATTCGAGGACGGTCAGGCCTTCCTTGAAGTTGGAGATGATCGGCGTCTCGATGATCTCGCCCGAAGGCTTGGCCATCAGGCCGCGCATGCCGGCGAGCTGCTTCATCTGCGCCGGCGAACCGCGCGCGCCCGAATGGCTCATCATGTAGATCGAGTTGACCTTAGCCTCGCGCCCGTCAGCGTCCTTGGGCGTGGCCTTGATCTCTTCCATCATGGCCGCCGCCACCTGGTCGCCGCAGCGGCTCCAGGCGTCGATCACCTTGTTGTACTTTTCCTGCTGGGTGATGAAGCCGTCCTGATACTGCTGCTCGTAATCGGCAACCAGCGTCTTGGTTTCCTCGATCATCCCTTCCTTGCTGTCGGGGATGATCATGTCGTCCTTGCCGAACGAGATGCCGGCCTTGAACGCGTGGCGGAAGCCCAGCGTCATGATGGCGTCGGCGAACAGCACCGTGTCCTTCTGCCCGGTGTGGCGATAGACCTGGTCTATCACGTCGCCGATTTCCTTCTTCGTCAGAAGGCGGTTGACGACGTCGAAGGGCACCTTGTGCGACTTCGGCAGGCATTCGGCGATCAGCATGCGGCCCGGCGTCGTGTCGACGCGCTGCATGTACTGGTTGCCGTCCTCGTCGGTCTGCGGGATGCGAGTGGTGATCTTCGAGTGATACGTCACCGCGCCCACGTGCAGCGCCTGGTGCACCTCGTTGATGTCGGCCAGCACGCGGCCCTCGCCCGGCTCGCCCTCGCGGTCCATCGAGAGGTAATACAGGCCCAGCACCATGTCCTGCGAAGGCACGATGATCGGCTTGCCGTTGGCGGGGCTGAGGATGTTGTTGGTGCTCATCATCAGCACGCGCGCTTCCAGCTGGGCCTCGAGGCTCAGCGGCACGTGAACGGCCATCTGGTCGCCGTCGAAGTCGGCGTTGAAGGCCGAGCAGACGAGCGGGTGGAGCTGGATCGCCTTGCCTTCGATCAGCACCGGCTCGAACGCCTGGATGCCGAGACGGTGGAGCGTCGGCGCGCGGTTGAGGAGGACCGGGTGTTCGCGGATGACTTCATCCAGGATGTCCCAGACTTCCTTGCGCTCCTTCTCCACCCACTTCTTCGCCTGCTTGAGGGTCATGGACAGACCCTTGGCGTCGAGGCGGGCGTAGATGAACGGCTTGAACAGCTCGAGCGCCATCTTCTTGGGCAGGCCGCACTGGTGCAGCTTGAGTTCCGGCCCGGTCACGATGACCGAACGGCCCGAATAGTCGACGCGCTTGCCGAGCAGGTTCTGACGGAAGCGGCCCTGCTTGCCCTTGAGCATGTCGGAAAGCGACTTCAGCGGACGCTTGTTGGCGCCGGTGATCACGCGGCCGCGGCGACCGTTGTCGAACAAGGCGTCGACCGCTTCCTGCAGCATGCGCTTCTCGTTGCGCACGATGATATCGGGCGCGCGCAGTTCCATCAACCGCTTCAACCGGTTGTTGCGGTTGATGACGCGGCGATAGAGGTCGTTGAGGTCGGAGGTCGCGAAGCGGCCACCGTCCAGCGGCACCAGCGGGCGCAGTTCGGGCGGAATGACCGGCACGACTTCCAGGATCATCCATTCGGGGCGGTTGCCCGAATCGATGAAGCTCTCGACGACCTTGAGGCGCTTGATGATCTTGGCGGGCTTGAGCTTGGACTTGGTGGTTTCAAGTTCCTCGAGAAGGTCGGCCTTCTCCTGTTCAAGGTCAAGATCCATCAGCATGATCTTGACCGCCTCGGCACCGATGCCGGCGGTGAAGGCGTCCTCGCCATACTCGTCCTGCGCGTCGAGCAGCTCGTCCTCGGTCAGCAGCTGGAACTTCTCCAGCGGCGTCAGGCCGGGCTCGGTGACGATGTAGCTTTCGAAATAAAGCACGCGCTCGAGCTGCTTCAACTGCATGTCGAGCAGCAGGCCGATGCGCGACGGCAGCGACTTAAGGAACCAGATATGCGCAACCGGGGCGGCCAGTTCGATGTGCCCCATGCGTTCGCGGCGCACCTTGGTCACGGTGACTTCCACACCGCACTTCTCGCACACGACGCCCTTGTACTTCATGCGCTTGTACTTGCCGCACAGGCACTCGTAGTCCTTCACCGGACCGAAGATGCGCGCGCAGAACAACCCGTCACGCTCGGGCTTGAACGTGCGGTAGTTGATCGTCTCGGGCTTCTTGATCTCGCCGAAAGACCAGCTGCGGATGCGCTCGGGCGAGGCCAGGCCGATCTGGATCTGGTCGAAGGTTTCGGGCTTCGCCAGCTGGTTCGTGAATTTGGTCAGTTCGTTCATGTCTTTTCCGCCTTCCTGAGCCCCTCCCCCCGGGGGAGGGGTTGGGGTGGGGGGTCAGTTCTTTCCGGTGGGGCGCAACCCCCACCCCTCAGTCCCCTCCCCGCCGGGGAGGGGAAGTTGTCCTACTCCGCCGCGATCTGGCCGAAGCCGTCCTCGTCCTCGTCCTCGCCGTCGCTGAGCGAGGTGAGTTCGACGTTGAGGCCCAGGCTGCGCATTTCCTTGACGAGCACGTTGAAGCTCTCCGGAATGCCGGCCTCGAAGGTGTCGTCGCCCTTGACGATCGCTTCGTAGACCTTGGTTCGGCCGACCACGTCGTCGGACTTCACCGTCAGCATTTCCTGCAAGGTGTAGGCCGCGCCGTAGGCCTGGAGCGCCCAGACCTCCATCTCGCCGAAACGCTGGCCGCCGAACTGCGCCTTGCCGCCCAGCGGCTGCTGGGTGACGAGCGAGTACGGGCCGATGGAACGGGCGTGGATCTTGTCGTCGACCAGGTGGTGCAACTTGAGCATGTAGATGATGCCCACGGTCACCTTGCGGTCGAACGCCTCGCCCGTGCGGCCGTCATACAGCGTCGACTGGCCCGAGGAATCGTAGCCTGCCTTCAGCAGCATGTCGGTCACGTCCTGTTCGCGCGCGCCGTCGAACACGGGGGTGCCCATCGGAACGCCGGTGCGAAGGTTGTTCGCCAGCTCGACGACTTCGGCGGTGGAGCGGCTGTCGATATCCTCGTGATACTGTTCGCCGTAGACGTCCTTCAGCTTCTCCACGACGGCCGCGGGGGGCGGGCCCGCCTCGGCATCGGGATTGGCGTCGCGCCATTCGTCGAGCTGCGCCGCGATCTGCATGCCCAGCCCGCGCGCCGCGAAGCCGAGATGCGTCTCGAAGATCTGCCCGACATTCATGCGCGAGGGCACGCCCAGCGGGTTCAGCACGATGTCGACCGGCGTGCCGTCCTCCAGGAAGGGCATGTCCTCTTCCGGCAGGATGCGGCTGATGACGCCCTTGTTGCCGTGGCGGCCGGCCATCTTGTCGCCCGGCTGGAGTTTCCTCTTCACCGCGACGAACACCTTGACCATCTTGAGCACGCCCGGCGCCAGTTCGTCGCCGCGTTCGAGCTTCTCCTTGCGGTCCTCGAACTTGTCCTTGATGGCCTTCACGGCCTCGTCGTACTGGCCCTTCACCGCTTCGAGCTGGCTCTGCATGTTGTCGTCGGCGACGGCGAACTTGAACCATTCGCGCTTCTCGACGCCGTCCAGCACCTGCCGGTCGATGACCGTGCCCTTCTTCACGCCCTTGGGCGCTGCCGAAGCCGTCTGCCCGTCGAGCATTTCCTCGAGCCGGTTGTAGGTCGCGCGGTTCAGGATCGCCCGCTCGTCCTCGCTGTCCTTCTTGAGGCGTTCGATCTCCTCGTTCTGGATGGCGCGGGTACGGTCGTCGATCTCGATACCGTGGCGGTTGAAGATGCGCACGTCGACGATGGTGCCCGACACGCCGGGCGGCAGGCGGAGCGAGGTGTCGCGCACGTCGCTGGCCTTCTCGCCGAAAATGGCGCGCAGCAGCTTTTCCTCCGGCGTCATCGGGCTTTCGCCCTTGGGCGTGATCTTGCCCGCCAGGATGTCGCCCGGATGCACTTCGGCGCCGATATAGACGATGCCCGCCTCGTCGAGGTTGCGCAGCGCTTCCTCGCCCACGTTCGGGATGTCGCGGGTGATGTCCTCCGGCCCCAGCTTGGTGTCGCGGGCCATCACCTCGAATTCCTCGATGTGGATCGAGGTGAACACGTCGTCCTTCACGATGCGTTCGGAAATGAGGATACTATCCTCGTAATTGTAGCCGTTCCACGGCATGAACGCGACGAGACTGTTGCGGCCCAGCGCCAGTTCACCGAGATCGGTGGAGGGACCGTCGGCGATGATGTCGCCGGCCTCGACCGTCTCGCCCACCTTCACCAGCGGACGCTGGTTGACGCAGGTCGACTGGTTGGAGCGCTGGAACTTCTGCAGGGTGTAGATGTCCACGCCCGGATTGGTCGTGTCGACCTCGCCCGATGCGCGGATCACGATGCGGGTGGCGTCGACCTGGTCGACCACGCCGGCGCGCGTGGCGGCGATCGCGGCGCCGCTGTCGCGCGCCACGGTCTCTTCCATGCCGGTGCCGACGAACGGCGCCTCGGCCTTCACCAGCGGCACCGCCTGGCGCTGCATGTTCGATCCCATCAGCGCGCGGTTGGCGTCGTCGTTCTCCAGGAAGGGAATAAGCGAAGCGGCCACGGACACGAGCTGCTTGGGGCTGACGTCCATCAGCGTGACCTGCTCGTTCGGGCTCATCATGAACTCGCCGTTCTGGCGGGTGGAGACCAGCTCCTCCACGAACTTGCCGTCACCGTCGGTCTCGGCCGAGGCCTGCGCGACCGTGTGCTTCTGTTCTTCCATCGCGGACAGATACTGCACGTCGCCCGATACCTTGCCGTCCTTCACCGCGCGGTACGGCGTCTCGATGAAGCCGTACTTGTTGACGCGGGCAAAGGTCGAGAGCGAGTTGATGAGGCCGATGTTCGGGCCTTCGGGCGTCTCGATCGGGCAGATGCGGCCATAGTGCGTCGGGTGGACGTCGCGCACCTCGAAGCCCGCGCGCTCGCGGGTCAGACCGCCCGGGCCGAGCGCCGAGACGCGGCGCTTGTGGGTGACTTCGGACAGCGGGTTGGTCTGGTCCATGAACTGCGAAAGCTGCGACGAACCGAAGAACTCGCGCACCGCGGCGACCGCGGGCTTGGCGTTGATCAGGTCGTTCGGCATCACCGTGCTGACGTCCACGCTCGACATGCGCTCCTTCACGGCGCGCTCCATGCGCAGCAGGCCGACGCGGTACTGGTTCTCCAGCAGCTCGCCCACCGAACGCACGCGGCGATTGCCGAGGTTGTCGATGTCGTCGACCTCGCCCTTGCCGTCCTTCAGGTCGACAAGCTCCTTCACCACCGCGAGGATATCTTCCTTGCGCAGCGTGGTGACGGTGTCCTCGGCATCGAGACCCAGGCGCATGTTCAGCTTCACCCGGCCCACCGCGGAAAGATCGTAGCGGTCGGAATCGAAGAACAGCCCTTCGAACAGCGCCTCGGCGGTTTCCTTGGTCGGCGGTTCGCCCGGACGCATGACCTTGTAGATCGCCTCCAGCCCTTCCTCGCGGTTCTCGGCCTTGTCGGCCTCCAGCGTGTTGCGCATCCAGGCGCCGGTATTGACGTGGTCGATGTCGAGCAGGTCGATCTGGTCGATGCCGGCATTGTCCAGCTTTTCCAGATTGTCGGGGGACACTTCCTCGCCCGCCTCGATGTAGATCCGGCCGGTCTTCTCGTCGATCAGATCCTCGCTGGCGTAGCGGCCGAAGATCTCCTCGGTCGGGATCAGCAGCTTCTCCAGCCCGTCCTTCGCGGCCTTGTTGGCGCCGCGCGGGGATACCTTCTGATTGGCGGGGAACACTTCCTCGCCGGTCCTGGCATCGACCAGCGCGAAGGCCGGCTTCTGGCCACGCCACTGCTCGGCCACGAAGGGAATTTCCCAGCCGTCCTTGCCACGCTTCCACGTGACCTTGTCGTAGAAGTGATCGAGAATGTCCTCGCTCGTCAGGCCGAGCGCGAACAGCAGCGCGGTGACGGGCAGCTTGCGCTTGCGGTCGATACGCACGTTGACGATGTCCTTGGCATCGAACTCGAAGTCGAGCCAGGAGCCGCGATAGGGAATGACGCGCGCGGCGAACAGGAACTTGCCGCTGGAATGGGTCTTGCCGCGGTCGTGATCGAACAGCACGCCGGGCGACCGGTGCATCTGCGACACGATGACGCGTTCCGTGCCGTTGATGATGAACGTCCCGTTCGACGTCATCAGCGGCATGTCGCCCATGTACACGTCCTGCTCCTTGATATCGAGCACGGAGCGGGTTTCGGTTTCCTGGTCCACCTCGAACACGATCAGACGCAGCGTCACCTTCATCGGCGCGGCGTAGGTGATGCCGCGCTGGCGGCATTCGGTGGTGTCGTATTTCGGCGGCTCAAGCTCGTAATTCACGAAGTCGAGCTCGGCGGTCCCGGCGAAGTCGCGAATCGGGAAGACGCTGCGCAGCGTCTTTTCCAGGCCCGAGACGTAGTCGATAGAGGGGTCCGAACGCAGAAACTGCTCGTAGCTTTCGCGCTGCACCTCGATCAGATTGGGCATCTGCACGACTTCATGGATGTCGCCGAAGATCTTGCGGATGCGCTTGGACTTGCTGGTGGACTGCACCGGTGCCTTGGTCGCCATAGGGGTGGACGGGCCTCTTCTTCGCGTGTCGCGCCGGCCGAATCGCACATGCGACTCGCCCCGGCACAGGGAAATGTCTGGAGCGGTTCGAATCGCCGGACGCGAAAACAGCCGCAAGCGCGCGCACCCTGCCGGGATACCGCCGTTGCAGCCATGTCGTCGTGTCTCGCGCGAATGCCGGAGCTTCCGTTCCTGGACAGGCCCCCGCGTCAGGCCCGCCTTGCTCGAAGCTGTCCGGCGATGGCGGCGATATAGGGGGCGAAGGGCGATGGGTCAATGGGCGGCGGGGCGGATGGCGCAGCCATGTGCGACCTTTCCTACAGGCCCGGCCTGCATGCAGCACCTGTCGTCATGGTTTTGCAAAGTCTTCGCCCGTCATGCGACTCTCCGCGCTGTCGCCCGATCGCCCCGTTCGACAGGATTTCGACTCGCCGGGTGTCAACTTCGCTTTTCCCAGCGAGACGTGCGGAAATCTGCCATTCCGATGGCGAAACCCCGGCTTGACGCGGTGTCAACTTCGTCAGCATCGCAGCGGCCTGAAATGCCGTTCAACGATAAGCACCGCATTGCTTTTCGATATTATCGATTGACAATAAGACACGACTCGGCCATATCGATATTCGGTAAGTCAGACCAAGGAGATCGATATGAACCGCCTCGCCACCAATTCGCTCGCCGCGCTGGCCGCGATCGTCATCGCCGCGACGAGCTTCACTGCCGTCGTCACCGTTCCCGCGCCGCAAGCCGTGGCCGCGGTGCACATCCCGGCGCTGGCCTGACCTCGGGAAGGGAGACACGCCATGTCCGTCCGTCTCAACGATCCGTTGCTCACCGTGTCACGCATCGTCGTTCTCGTCATCCAGGTGTTGCTGGGTATCGCGGCGCTCGCGCTGACTGCCGCCATCCCCTTCGTGCTGTTCGGCAAATCGCTGATCGAGGCGGAGATCGACGAGGAGGCCGTCCCCCTGGTCGGCGCCTTCCCCTCGCTGCAGATTGCCGGGCTGATGCTTGCCGGCCTCGTCGTCGTCGTGCTGGCCTTCGTCTTCCTGCGGCATCTCGGCCGCATCATCGACACGGTGGGCGATGGCGACCCCTTCGTGCCCGACAACGCGGATCGACTGCGGGCGATGGGCTGGCTGATGCTGGGCATCCAGATCGCCACCGTCGCCATGGTGCCGCTGATCGTGGCCGTGCAGCGCGCGTTCGAGGAAACCCGGCCGTCGATGGAAACCGACGTCGACCTGTCGGGCATCGTGCTCGTGCTCGTCCTGTTCATCCTCGCCCGCGTGTTCCGCCATGGCGCGGCGATGCGCGAAGACCTGGAAGGAACCGTGTGATGGGCGCCGATACCGAAGGGAGCACCATCGTGGTCAGGCTCGACGACCTGCTGCACGAGCGCCGCATGACGCTGACCGAGCTGGCCGAGCGGGTCGGACTGACGCTCGCCAACCTGTCGATCCTCAAGACCGGCAAGGCCAGGGCGATCCGCTTTTCCACACTCGAGGCGATCTGCCGCGAACTCGATTGCCAGCCGGGCGACCTGCTCGAATATGCGGCGAAATGAGGGCGGGCTGCGTGCAAATCGCTTGCGCCGCCCCGCGAATGTGGCGATAATAAGGCCGCCAATCACGGCTGTGAGGAATCACGATCATGAAGAAGATTGTTTTCGCCGCTCTCCCCCTCGCCCTGACGCTCGTCGCCTGCGACAGCGCGCCCGAGGAAGCCGCCACCACCGAACCGATGGCCGCCGAGACCGTCGCCCCCGCTCCGATGGCGTCCGATCCGGCCATGACCGATCCGGCCATGACCGAAGACGGTGCCATGACCGACGACACCATGACGGACGACGGCGCGATGACGGACGAGACCGCCACCGACACGCCCACCACCGACGAGACGATGTAAGACACCTCGTTCGCATCGATACAGGGAAGGCCCGCCCGAGCGGCGGGCCTTTTCGCGTCCGGCGCCCCGCTGCGCTTGACCTTTGGTTCCGGTCTGCTAGGGGCCGCAGCCGACCGCCCAGGCGGTCATCCGTCCGAGACAGCTGGTGCCTCCGATTTCGCGGGGGCTTAATTTCCGGCCTAGACGGGGAAAAGAGATTACCGGAACCGGCCCGTCCGCGTTCCCAAGTCACGCCAGACGGCGTGCTCCTTCCCCCATCAACGGACTCGCCCGCGCCGACCTGTCGGCGCGGACAGACATGAGCCGGTCGCCCGGGCAATCCGGTCGGCCATAATGAAGGAGTACGGCATGGATCGTTCGCAGAAATCCGAATCGGTCGCCCAGCTCAACGATGTCTTCAACCAGGTCGGCGTGGTGGTCGTCACCCGCAATCTGGGTCTCTCGGTGGACCAGTCCACCGCGCTGCGCGGGAAGATGCGTGAAGCCGGTGCAACCTACAAGGTCGCGAAGAACCGTCTCGCCAAGCTCGCCCTGAAGGACACCGACTACACCGGCATCGAGGAATACCTCACCGGTCCGGTCGGCCTCGCCTGGTCCGAAGACCCGGTTGCGGCCGCCAAGGCAGCTGTCGAATTCGCCAAGGATAACGACAGGCTGGAAATCGTCGGTGGCGCGATGGGCACGCAGGTGCTCGACGAAGCGGGGGTGAGGTCGCTGGCCTCGCTGCCCAGCCTCGACGAACTGCGCGGCAAGATCGTGGGCCTGGTCAACGCCCCGGCGACGAAGATCGCCCAGGTGGTCAACGCCCCGGCAGCCAAGCTCGCCCGCGTGTTCGGTGCCTACGGCGCCAAGGACGCGGCGTAAGAGACGCTATTCGCATTCGATACGAAACATACTGCGGGGCCGGTTCGCGCCCCGAAAAAACTGGAGTGATACATCATGGCCGATATTGCCAAGCTTGTTGAAGAACTGTCGTCGCTGACCGTCATGGAAGCCGCCGAACTCGCCTCGAAGCTCGAGGAAGAGTGGGGCGTTTCCGCTGCCGCGGCCGTCGCCATGCCCGCCGCCGGCGGTGGCGGTGACGCCGCGCCCGCCGAAGAGAAGGACGAGTTCGACGTCGTCCTGACCGGCGATGGTGGCAAGAAGATCCAGGTCATCAAGGAAGTCCGCGCCATCACCGGCCTGGGCCTGACCGAAGCCAAGGCCCTGGTCGAAGGCGCGCCCAAGCCGCTCAAGGAAGGCGTGAACAAGGCCGAAGCCGAAGAGATCAAGGGCAAGATCGAAGCCGCCGGCGGTACCGTCGAGCTTAAATAAGCCCCCACGCTTGCGCTTCGATCCACAACCGGATCACTAGGAAGGGCGGTGCCGCGAGGTGCCGCCCTTTCCTCGTCCTGGCCCACGGGCAAAAAAACAGGCGCCGCCCACGACGGGCGGCGCCTGCTCTGTTCGATCATCTGAAAACGGGCGTCAGCAATTCCCTTCGACGCCGTCAGCGCAATCGCCGACCGATTCGACGTCGTCAGCGGCACCGCGGATGGTGTTGCAGGCCGGCAGAAGCACCATCGTGCTGCCCAGGACTACCAGAGTGAGAACCTTCTTCATGTTTTCGTCTCCCCGACCGCGGACACGCAACCGTGCCGCTTCAAGGCAACCAAAACGCTCTTTTCACACGAGAGTTCCGTCCGGTCGCTAGAGCCGCCAGTTCATCCGCGCGCCGATCATGTCTATTCCCGGGTTCTGCTCGCCATCGAAGATCTGGCCCTGACTGATATGCATCCAGTGCGCCTCCACGCTGGCCCGGTCCGTCAGGCGATACCCGACGCCGATTTCCGGTTCGAACAGGACGCGGCTGCCCAGGTCGGTACGGTATCCGGTTTCCGGGTTGACGCGGAATTCGGGCGCGTCGTGCACCACCATGCCGATGCCGGGACGTACGTAGACCGGGCCGTCGCCGATGGTCCAGGCAAGTCCGCCCCCGACAAAGGAGGTGTAGCCATCCGTATTGAGGTTGCCCACGACGTAGGGCGCAGGCGAACCGATGAAATCCAGAGCGTCGATCCGCCCGAAGCGAATGCCGGCGGCAATGTCGAGCGTGCCGCTTTCCGTCGTGTCCAGCGTGAACGGCGTATCGACCGCATGGGCATAGACGCCGCCGAAGATCTCCTGCGCACTGGCGCTTGCGGGAACGGCGAGGGCGGCGATGGCTGCTAAAGCCCGAAGGATAACGTGTTTCATGCCCGAGCCGCTAATCGCCGGCGGCTTTCGCATTGCTGACCGCGATCAATCGACCCCCTCGGCGGCCGGGGCCGTCGCGCTGTGCGTCGGCGTCGGAGTTGGAGTCTGCTCTCCGGTCGGACGGGCAGATGCCGATGACCTGGACGATGGCCCCGTTGTGGCGGCGCTCGTCGGCGGCGGTCCGGGTACCGGGGTGGCGGGCGGCGGTTCGGACGGGGCCGGTCGTGGTTGGCGGTCCGCGCTGACATCGGCCTTGCCGGAGGAGGGATCGCGGTCCACCGGTTCGTTCACGCGAACACCGCTCGCATCCCCGGCACTCCCGGTATCCTCACCGCCAGCCATTTCCTGCGGACTGGCGGTCAGCACTTCGTCCACCGCGTCCGCATTCCCCGCTTTCTCGCCCCCGCACGCGCCAAGTCCCAGCGCGAGAAAGGCGGCGGAAGCAATTGCGAGGCCCGGATGTCTGGTCGTCATGCCGGATGAAGCAAGCCGCGCACCCGATTGGTTCCCGCAGAGCTCTCTTTCCTACAGCGTCGCGAGCGCCTAACGCGCCTGCTTCGCGTGCGACCCGTTGCCCATCCCCCCACGCCCGGCTGGCGCACCGAGGCCGCGGAAACCTTCCGCCTGTCGTGGCCGCTGGCGCTCGCCAACCTGCTGCAGATGCTCACCTACGCCATCGACGTCATGTTCATCGCCCGGCTGGGAGCGGACGAACTGGCGGCGTCCAGCCTGGCGGTAGCCCTGTTCGGCCTGCTGACCTGGTCCCTCCAGGGTCTGACCGGGGCCGTCTCCCCCATCATGGCGGCGGAACTGGGTGCGCGGGCGCCGGCCTTGCGGCCCGTGCGTCGTTCGGTTCGGATGGCGATGTGGCTTGCGCTGGCGACCGGTGCGGTGGCCATGATCGTGTGCGCCTTCGCGGAAAGCCTGATGCTGCTGACCGGCCAGCCGCCCCGGATCGCCGCGCTGGCCGGCGACTACATGGACGTCCTGCTGCTCGCGCTGGGGCCGATGGTGATGGCAGGTGTTTTCCGGAATTTCGTCTCGACGCTCGGGCGGCCCATCCTCGCCACGCTCATAACCGCCTCCGGCATAGGCGTGAACGCCGCGGCGAACTGGGCCTTCATTTTCGGCAATTGGGGCGCGCCGGCGCTGGGGCTGCCCGGCGCGGCGGTGGCAACCGTGCTGACCTCGCTGACGATACTGGCGTTCTACGCGCTCGCCATCCGGCTCGATCCGCGCCTGCACCGCTATCGCATCTTCGGCTTCGCCTGGCGGCCGGACTGGCCCCGTTTCGCCGAACTGATCCGCATCGGCACCCCGATCGCGCTCACCATTACGGCGGAAGCCGGAATATTCGGCGCCGCCGCTTTCCTCATGGGGCGCATCGGCGCCACTCCGCTTGCCGCCCATGCCATCGCCCTGCAAATCGTCGCGCTTGCCTTCCAGGTGCCGTTCGGCGTGAGCCAGGCGGCAACGATCCGCGTCGGCTATTACTTCGGTGCGCGCGATGCGGAGGGGGTGCGGCGGGCCGGCACGGTGGCGCTTGTGATGGGGACCGGCTTCATGGTGCTGACAGCCCTCGCCCTGCTGCTGGCGCCCGAATATCTTCTGGCTCTCTACATCGACCCCTGGAATCCGGACGAGCCGGCGGTGGCCGAGTTCGCGCTCGCGTTTCTCGCCATCGGGGCGGCCTTCCAACTGGTCGACGGGTTGCAAGTGGTGGCCGCCGGCGCGCTGCGTGGCTTGCAGGATACGCGCGTGCCGATGGCCATTGCCATCTTCGCCTACTGGATACCGGGTTTCGGTGTGGCGACCTGGCTTGCCTTTGGTACGGACACCGGCGCGCGTGGGGTCTGGTTCGGTCTCGCCACCGGCCTCGCGGTCGCCGCCGCCCTGTTGCTGGCGCGCTGGCTCAGCCGCGAGAGACTGGGCCTCATCGCCGCGCCCGCCCCGAACGATCATCCACACCATTCGCCGGGGCGTGGGTGATGCATCCTGACCGCAACGATAAGACCCGTGCGGCGCCGGCGGTGACGCAGGCTCGCGGAAGGGTAACGGGTCGCTTGCGCAAGGTGACGCATTTGCGCGCGCAGGTAACGCAATTCGCTGGCGGGGTGACGAAGGCACGCTTTCCGCGCCTGGACCGTGTAACACCTGTCACACCTTCGCCCGGCAACGCCTGCCGGGGCGTGTCGGTCACTCCTCCAGTTCGATGTCCCAATACAGCCAGTCGCGCCAGGTTTCGTGCAGGTAGTTGGGCGGGAAGCTCTTGCCTTGCTGCTGCAACTGCCAGCTGGTCGGGCGGATCGGGCTTACGTGCAGGTGCATCCCCGCCTGCTTCGGCGTGCGGCCGCCCTTCTTCATGTTGCAGGGCGCACAGGCGGTGGAGATGTTCTCCCACGTCGTCTTGCCGCCCAGCCGGCGAGGCACGACATGGTCGAAGGTGAGATGCTGCTGGCTGCCGCAATACTGGCAGGAAAAGCGGTCGCGCAGGAACACGTTGAAGCGGGTGAAGGCGGGAAACTCGGACTGCCGGACATACTGGCGGAGCGCGATGACGCTCGGGATCTGCATGTCGAGGCTGGGCGAGTGGACGGCCCGGTCGTAGCTCGCCACCACGTCCACCCGTTCGAGAAAGATGGCCTTGATCGCTGTCTGCCACGGCCACAGGCTGAGCGGATAGTAGCTGAGCGGCGTGTAATCCGCGTTGAGCACCAGCGCCGGGCAGCTCTCGAGGCTGCGGGTCGGATCGTCATGGGCGCTGCGGAAATGCGCGGCGCGTTCGATCAGTTCGGCCTTGAACACCTTTAGCGTCCTCCCTGATAGCGTCACCATGCACTTGCACTTCAAAGCGTCAACCCTGTTACAAACAGCTCATCCACAGCTTCATCCACGAGTCGCCTGCCGGACGATGCCATGATCGTCACCCGCTTCGCCCCCAGCCCGAACGGCCCGCTGCATCTGGGCCATGCGCTGTCCGCCGTGGTGGCGCACGATCTGGCGAAAGAGGCGGGCGGGCGCTTCCTGCTGCGGATCGAGGACATAGACGGCGCCCGCTCGCGCCCCGACCTCGCCGATGGCTTCCGCGCCGATCTGGCATGGCTCGGCCTCGAATGGGACGAGGTGACGCCGCAGAGCGCGCGGGTCGATGCCTATGCCGCGGCGGCGGAGCGGCTGCGCGACATGGGCCTCCTCTACCCCTGCCGCTGTACCCGCTCGCAGATTGCCGCCCTTGCGACCGAGACGGGGCCGGACGGACCCGTCTATCCCGGCACCTGCAAGGAAGCGCCCCCGCGCAAGGACGAACCGGTCGCCTGGCGGCTGGACGTGGCGAAGGCGCTTGCCTTGACCGGACCGCTCACCTGGACCGACCGGTCGGCAGGCGAGCAACAGGCGCGGCCAGACCTGGCGGGCGACGTGGTGCTGGTCCGCAAGGACAAGACGACGCCCGCGAGCTATCATCTGGCCGCCACGCTGGACGATGCGGCCGACGGCGTGACCCTGGTGACGCGCGGGACGGACCTGTTCGCCGCTACGCATGTCCACCGCCTGCTGCAGGCGCTGCTCCACCTGCCCGTGCCCCGCTGGCACCATCATGCGCTGTTGCTGGATGAGGATGGCCGCAAGCTAGCCAAGCGCCGAGGTTCGCCCTCGCTTGCCGACCGGCGCGGAGCGGGGGAGGACGGGCGCGCGCTGGCCGATGCCCTGCGCGCCGGCCGATTGCCCGCTGGCATTACCCGGTCACGCTCCCTACATGGGACAGCATGAACACCTTCCTCGTCATCGTCATCGTCCTCCTTGCCATTATGGTGGTGGTTTCCCTGGTGCGCGGCATCGTCGCTTTCCTGCAGACGACCAAGATCGATCTCGAGGGGCAGGGCGAAAACTCGGTGATGCTGCAGGAGCGTCAGAACAAGGCGATGTTCGCGCGTATCAAATACCAGGCGCTGGCCATCCTGGTCGTCGGCGTCCTGCTCGCCATCAACAGCTGACCGAGCCTCCGGCGCCGGCGCGTTCATGGTCAAGCTCAACCGCATCTACACCCGCACGGGGGACGAAGGAACGACGGGACTGGTCGACGGATCTCGTCTGTCCAAGCATGCGCCCCGGATGGCGGCGGTGGGCGACGTGGACGAGACGAACGCCGTCATCGGCCTGGCCATCCGCGAGATGTCCGGGCGGGCCGCGGATGACCTTCGCCGGGTACAGAACGACCTGTTCGATCTGGGTGCCGACCTGGCCACTCCCGCAAAGGAGGGCGATGACTTCGCGCCGTCGCAGATGGTGCTGCGCATCGTCCCTTCGCAGGTTGAATGGGTGGAGCAGCGGATCGACGCCGTGACGAGCGAACTCGAACCGCTGACCAGTTTCATCCTTCCGGGGGGCAGCGAAGCTGCGGCGCGGTTGCACCTTGCGCGCACCGTAACCCGCCGGGCCGAACGCGCACTGACTGCCCTGGCCGAGCAGGAGCCCGTGAATCCCGCTGCGCTTTCCTACGTCAATCGGCTGTCGGACTATCTGTTCGTGCTGGCCCGCGCTGCGAACGACGGTGGGAACGCCGACATTCTCTGGGCCCCCGGCGCCGGCAGGTAGGCCGGGTGGGAACGCCCGTGCCGGCCCGCCCGTTCTGCCGGAAAGGAGACCAACGACGTGACCACAAGCGAAAAACCCGAATCCAAGGAACAGCGCATGGCGGACCAGGCGCCCGAAATGCACAATGACGAGCAGGACGATCACCGCAGTCAGGCGCAGGAAGTGTCGGAGGAAGCGCAGGCGACCACGCGCAAGACGCGCAGCCCGACCGAAAGCGTCAAGGGAGACAACAAATCGGGACTGCTCAACGGTTCGACGCAGGACACCGTCGATCACATGCGCGACATGGAAAGTTCGGGCCGTATCGACATGGACGCCTATCGCGGCGAGCCGAATCATGACGATAACGAAGGCAAGTACGGCAAGCGGCACGAGCCTGACCCCGATCTCACCAACGAGAACGACTGACGCCGACTTATCCGTTGGCGGAAGCAGCCGCAGTATCGCCGTTCAGCAGCCACAACGCGACGATCAGCAACGCCGCCCCCGCCGAAATCGACCAAGCTATCAGGCGAATGTTCGGCAATCTGGGCGAATCCACCGCGTGCGATGACAGGCGGTGGAACGCCTTGGATGCGCGTCTCTCGGCGCCGATCGCGAAGACGATGGCAAGGGCGATGAAAACGGTTGCGATGGCGCGGGCGAGCCACGGCGGTTCGAACGCGCCGAACAGCGCGCGAAAGCCGATACCTATAGCGATGGCGGCAAAGGCCGTCCGTATCCAGCCTGCAAAGGTCCGTTCCAGCGCCATGATCGTACGATCTTCGGCCCAGTCCGTCCGGTCCTGCGCCCACTTCGTGCTGCGATCGTCGTCCTCGCTGACCGGATCATCCTGCGCCATGGGGAGACAGCGTAACGATACCGCGGTGCTTGGCAAATTGATCGAGGTTAATCCTCTCCCGCTTCTCGCTTCAGCACGTAGAGGAGGTCAAGCGCCTCTCGGGGACTGAGAGTATCCACGTCGAGCGCGGCCAGGCGTTCGCGCACGGCATCGCACTCCTTCTCCTCCGCTTCGGCAGCGGCTGCGAAGAGCGGCAGTTCTCCCAGACCGGCCGCGAGGCCCCCTGTCTCCGCGCGCCCTTTCTCCAGCTTCTGCAATACCGATCTTGCGCGGGCCACCACGGCGGAGGGCACTCCGGCGAGTTTGGCCACCGCCAGGCCGTAGGACCGATCCGCCGCGCCCGCGGCCAGTTCGTGAAGGAGAACGAGGTCACCCTTCCACTCCTTCGCGCGGACATGGTGGAGAGAGAGGGCGGGGCACGTCTCCGCGAGCCGGGCCATTTCGTGGTAATGCGTCGCGAACAGGCACCGACTGCGATTGGTTTCGTGGATCGCCTCCGCCACCGCCCAGGCGAGCGCCAGTCCGTCATATGTCGAAGTGCCTCTCCCGACTTCGTCCAGGATCACGAAACTCCGTGGACCGGCCTGTTGCAGGATGGCGGCCGTTTCGACCATTTCCACCATGAAGGTCGACCGCCCGCGTGCCAGGTTGTCCGATGCGCCGACGCGGCTGAAGAGCTGATCCACGAGGCCGATCGTGGCCGAGGCAGCGGGCACGAAGCCGCCGGCCTGCGCCATCAGAACGATGAGCGCGTTCTGACGGAGGAAGGTGGACTTGCCGCCCATGTTCGGACCGCCGACGAGCCACAGGCGGTCCGCCTGGGACAGCGTACAGTCGTTGGCGACGAAGCGTTCGCCCGACGATACCAGCGCCGCTTCCACCACCGGATGCCGGCCTTCCCGGATGGCGAGCGCGGTATCTTCGGTGATGACGGGTCGACACCACTCGCCCTCGCTCGCCCGCTCCGCCTGGCCCGCGACAACGTCCAGCCGGGCCACGGCAGCGGCGGTGCGCGCGATGGGCTCGGCACGCGCCGCGACTGTTTCCACCAGCTCCTCGAAATGGGCCTCTTCCGCCGCCAGCGCCCTCCCACCGGCCTCGGCTATGCGGCTGGCTTCCTCATGCAGCCGGAGCGAGTTGAAGCGCACCGCGCTCGCCATTGTCTGTCGGTGGGTAAAACCGCTGTCGGACGTCATCAGGGCGTCGGCATGGCGAGCTGGCACCTCGATGAAGTAGCCAAGCACACCGTTGTGCTTGATCTTGAGCGAGCCGATCCCCGTCTCATCGCGGTAGCGCGCTTCCATAGCCGCGATCGCGCGGCGGGCGTTTCCCGAGACCTCGCGAAGGTCGTCGAGCGCATGATCGTATTCGGCGGCGATATACCCGCCTGATTGGCGTTCGGTCGGCGGAGAGGGAACGAGCGCGCGGGCAAGAAGGTCGGTCAGTTCGGCATGACCGGCGAGGTCCGGTAGCAAGGTATTTAGCAGTGCCGGGGGATCGGGTCTGTCGCGCAGCAGGTCGCCTACACGCCGCGCTTCGCCCAGGCCGTCGCGCAACTGACCGAGATCGCGTGGTGAACCGCGTCCCGCCACGAGCCGACCCAGCGCCCTCCCGATATCGGGCAGTCCGCGCAGCAGGTTGCGCAGATCGCCGCGCAGAAGCGGATCGGCATGAACGTGGTCGACTAGCGCCAGTCGCGCCTCGATTGGGGCTCGTTCTGCCAGAGGGGCGGCGAGGTCGTCCGCCAGCAGGCGCGCCCCCGCCCCCGTGACGCAGCGATCGATCGCCGCGATCAGGCTGCCGGCGCGCCCGCCCCGGTGGCTGGACAGAATCTCGAGGCTGGCACGCGTCGCTTCGTCCATCCCCAGGAAGCCGTCCGAACGGCGCACGACCGGTGGCAGCAGCAACGGCATCGAACCGCGCCCGGCATGGTCCAGATAGGCCAGCAGCCCGCCCGCAGCGGCCAGCATTGGCCGGGTGAACTGGCCGAACCCGTCCAGCGTCGCCACGCCGTGCGCGGCCTTGAGAGCACGCTCCCCCGCGTCGCTCGAAAAGTCGCCGGGGGGCCGGGTCACGGCATCGAACGGTACGTCGCGATCCTCTGCCGCCACGACTTCGCTAGCGCCGATACGCGCGAGTATGGACGCAAGGGTGCCCGGCTGGCATTCCTCCATTTCCATTCGCCCGGTACTGATATCGCAGGACGCCACCCCGAATGTCCCGCGCAGTTCGGCTATGGCCGCAAGCACGTTCGCGCGGCGCGGTTCGAGCAGCGTCTCCTCCGTCAGCGTCCCGGCGGTTACGAAACGCACGATATCGCGCGACACCAGGGCCTTGGAAACCGCCGTCCCTTCGCGCCTGGCCCGCGCTTTCGCCTCTTCGGGCGTCTCCGTCTGTTCGGCGATGGCGACGCGGCAACCGGCCCTGATCAACCGAGCGAGGTAGTTTTCCGCCGCATGCACGGGTACGCCGCACATCGGCACCGGCGCGCCGTCATGCTCCCCGCGACTGGTGAGAGCGATATCGAGTATCGCCGCCGCCCGCTTCGCATCTTCGAAGAAAAGTTCGAAGAAGTCGCCCATACGGTAGAACAGCAGGCAGTCCCCCGCCTCGGCCTTGAGGTCGAGATACTGCCGCATCATCGGAGTGGGGGCGTCCGCCATAGGTCGACCGGACTAGCGGGGCGCGCGCCGATTCGGGAAGGGCAGCGGCTCAGCTTTCCCCTATCGCCGGGCGCATTGGATCCGTATGGCGGCCCCTAACAAGGAGACGACGCTTGGCCGAAGACAGCAATCCGGGATTCACCGCGCGCGAGGCGCTGTTCTATCACGAGACGATCCGACCGGGTAAGATAGAGATCATCGCATCCAAGCCGATGACCACGCAGCGCGACCTCAGCCTCGCCTATTCGCCCGGTGTCGCCGCCCCGGTGGAAGCGATCGCCGAAGATCCCGCGCTCGCGGCAAGATATACCGCGCGATCGAACCTCGTTGCCGTCATCTCCAACGGCACCGCGATACTCGGGCTTGGCAATCTCGGTGCGCTCGCCTCGAAGCCGGTGATGGAAGGCAAGGCCGTACTGTTCAAGCGCTTCGCCGACGTCGATTCGATAGATATCGAACTGGCGACGGAAGATCCGCAGGCCTTCATCGAGGCAGTCGCGCTGATGGAGCCGAGCTTCGGCGGCATCAACCTCGAGGATATCGCCGCCCCTGAATGCTTCATCATCGAGCAGGCCCTGCGCGAGCGAATGAACATTCCCGTCATGCACGACGACCAGCACGGCACCGCCATCATCGCGGCGGCCGGCCTCATCAATGCGTGCCACCTGACGGGTCGCCGGCTGAAGGACTGCCGAATGGTGGTGAACGGCGCGGGCGCCAGTGCGCTCGCCTGCACCGCGCTTATCAAGGCGATGGGCGTTCCTCACGAAAATGTCATCGTCTGCGACCGATCCGGACCGATCTATCCCGGGCGCGACAATGTCGATCAGTGGAAGAGCGCGCACGCCGTGGATACTCCGCACCGCAGCCTCGAAGCGGCGCTCGAGGGAGCGGACATCTTCCTCGGCCTGTCGGCCGCCGGCGCGCTGAAGCCCGAATGGGTCGAGAAAATGGCGGACAAGCCGATCATCTTCGCCATGGCCAATCCCGTGCCCGAGATCATGCCGGACGAGGCGAAAGCCGTGCGGCCCGATGCGATCATCGCCACCGGGCGCAGCGATTTCCCGAACCAGGTCAACAATGTGCTGGGCTTCCCCTTCATCTTCCGCGGCGCGCTGGACGTGCGCGCAACGGGGATCAACGAGGAAATGAAGATCGCCGCCGCCCGGGCCATCGCCGAACTGGCGCGCGAGCGCGTGCCGGACGAAGTCGCAGCGGCCTACGGCGTCAGCCACCAATTCGGTCGCGAATACATCATTCCCGCCCCGTTCGATCCGCGCCTGATGGAACGCGTGTCCGCCGCTGTGGCCAAGGCCGCGATGGATAGTGGCGTGGCGCAGGATCCGATCGAGGATTTCGAGGAATACCAGTTGCACCTGAAGGCGCGACTCAATCCCACCACCGCCGTGCTCACCCGGGTCTACGAGGACGCCAAGGCCAATCCCAAGCGGATGGTGTTCGCAGAGGCAGAGGAAGACGTCGCGATTCGCGCCGCGATCCAGTTCCGCGACTTCGGTTACGGCACGCCGATCCTGGTAGGACGCACCGAAAAGGTGCTCGAGAAGCTGCGCGAATTGCAGGTCGACGACCCCGAAGGGTGGGAAATCGCCAATTCGTTCAACTACGACAAGATCGAGCCGATGGTGGAGTACTTGTACAAGAGGCTCCAGCGACGCGGCTATACCGAGCGTGACGTGCGCCGCATGGTCAACCAGGAACGCAACGTCTTCGCGGCCCTGCTGGTCGCGCTGGGCGAGGGGGACGGAATGATTACCGGCCTTACGCGAACATTCAGCCAGTCGGCGCGCGAAGTCGCCAAGGTGATCGACTCCAAACCGGACGCCACGCCCTTCGGCATTCACATGGTGATCGGCAAGAACCACACCACTTTCCTCGCCGATACCACGATCAACGAACGACCGACCGCCAAGGAACTGGCCTACATCGCCACCGAGACGGCGGAGGTGGCCAAGCGCATGGGGCACGAACCGCGCGTTGCCTTCCTGTCCTTCTCCACCTTCGGCAATCCGTCGGGGCAGTGGCTCGAGAACATCCGCGAGGCGGTCGCAATTCTGGACGAGCAGAAACCCGATTTCGAATACGAGGGTGAGATGGCGCCCGACGCGGCGCTCAATCCGAAGGTGATGGCGCTATACCCGTTCAGCCGCCTGTCCGGTCCGGCCAACGTGCTCGTCATGCCGGGACTACAGAGTGCCAATCTGTCGGCCAAGCTTCTGCGCGAATTGTCGGGGGATACGACCATCGGGCCGCTGCTGATCGGATCGGAAAAGCCGGTGCAGATCGCCCCCATGACCGCAATCGCGCCCGACGTTCTGACACTGGCCGTGCTGGCGAGTGCAGGGGTCGTCGGCTAGCGGTGAGCGGCGCTTTTTACCAGGGTACGGTCTGACCGTCGTAAGCGATAAAGGCGTGGCGCGGTGCGCGCTCGCCTTCGAGCACATCGACCATGCCGCGCACGCTGGTATCGACATCGATCAGGGCGTTGGGTCCGCCCATGTCGGTCTGCACCCACCCCGGATGCAGCGAGAGAACGCCGACGCCGACCTTCTTCGCATGGTCCTCGAAAAGCGATCGGGCCAGCATGTTCTGCGCCACCTTGCTGACGCGGTAGAGGTTGCTGCCGCCCGAACTGTCTTCGATCGAACCCATCTTGCTGCTCATCATCGCGATGGTGCCCCCCTTCTTCAGCAACGGAAGCAGCGCGGCGGCGGCCTGGATCGGGCCGATTGCGTTGGTCATCACGATATCGGCCATGTTTTCCCGTGTGAGGTCGTCGATATTCTGCGGCCGTTCTCCGTAGATTCCGGCATTCAGGATCAGCAGGTCGACGCTGCCATCCCTCAGCTTGTCCGCGATTCCGGCGACCGATCCGGTGTCGGTCACGTCGCAAGTGACGATCTCGATGGCCGGTTCGTGTTCCGCTTCGGCATCGCGCAGTTTTTGGCTCTGGCTGCGTTCGCTGGCGATGACGCGATATCCGCGCTCCGCCAGTTCGCGGGTCAGGCCGAGGCCCAGACCGCGCGAGGCACCGATGACGATGGCAGTCCTGTCGCTCATGAAAATGTCTCCGTCGCTGTTGAGTCGCGGTCTTCAACGGGGGGCGGCGGCGGGACGTTCCGCCGGTTTGCACCCCCCCTTGCAGCGGGCCGCGATCTGCCGGACAAGCGGCAAGAACGAGAAACGCAGGATTGCTATGACCTTTGATGATCTGACACGCCGCAACATGCTTCGAACCGCAGGCATCGCCGCGGCGGCGGCGCTGACCTTGCCCGATTTGGCTCTAGCGCAGGCGGGCGGGCCTCGTGCCGAGGGGCAACCGATGCCCGAAGGCGTCGATCTGCCCGAAGACCCCCCTGCCGCCCCGCGGGGTCGCAGCCTCGGCATCGCGGTGATCGGCCTCGGGGATTTCGCGCTCAAGCAGATGCTGCCGCGTTTCGGCGAGGCGCGCCGGGTGCATGTTGCCGGGCTCGTATCGGGCAATCCCACCAAGCTGAACCGCGTCGGCGCGGCATACGGAGTCGGCAGCGCTTCACGGTATTCCTACGACAATTTCGACCGCATCGCGCAGGATGACGCAGTCGAAGCGGTCTACATCGCGCTGCCCAGCGGACTCCATGCCGAGTGGGCGGAGCGCGCCTTCGCCGCGGGCAAGCACGTCCTCACCGAAAAGCCGATGGCTCTGTCGAGTCGCGAATGCGAACGGATGATCGCCGCCAGCCGGCGGGCCGACCGCCGGCTGATGGTTGCCTATCGCTGCCATTTCGAGCCGCATAACCGGCGCGCGATGGCGCTGATGGATCGCGGGGTGGTCGGCCATCTGCGGACCCTGCGCACCGGGCAGGCCTATCGAACCGGACCGGCGACGCCGCTGACCAACTGGCGTCTGAACCGCGCGCTGGCGGGCGGCGGCCCGCTGGAGGATCTGGGTATCTATGGCCTGCAGGCCGCGCTATACCTTTCGAACGAGATGCCCGAAAGCATCGCCGCCTCGACCTTCCGGCCCGCCGGCGATCCGCGCTTCGCAGAGGTGTTCGCGCATGTCGCCTCGCAGTGGCGCTTCCCGTCGGGAGCGGTGGCGCAGCTTGCGACGTCGTACGATTCGCTCGGCAACAATTTCGCCGAGGCCTACGGAGACGAAGGCGCGCTCGTCATGAACCCCGCCACGAACTATTCGGATCTCAACCTGCGGGTCGAGGGACGAAACGCGCAGGTTTACGACGAGGGCGATGCCACCGTTCAGTTCGCGGGCGAACTCGACCATTTCGCCGATGCGGTGATCGACGGCAGCGCGATCCGCACGCCGGGCGAAATGGGTCTGCGCGACCTGCGCCTGATCGAAGCGATCTACACCGCCGCCGGAACCGGTCGCACCGTGCAGCTCAATCCGGACGGTACCATGCGCGGTTGAGCGTCAGCGACGGCGGTAGCGGAAGTACCACACCTCGTGTCCCTTGCGCCGGGCCTTGGCTTCGTAGCGCGTTTCGAGCCAGCCCGAGGGGCGGTTCCGAAAGCTCGCCGGGCCTTGCGCCAGCCACTCGAACCGGTCGGTGAACCGCTGCATCACCATCAGCGCGTGGCGGAGATAGACCGGATGATCGGTGCCGAAGCGAAATTCGCCGCCGGGCTTGAGCTTGTCGGCGATCATCCTCATCGGCCCGTCATTCATCATCCGCCGCTTCGCGTGGCGTGCCTTGGGCCAGGGATCGGGGTGCAGCAGATAGCACATGGTCAGCGCTTCATCCGGCACGCGGCCGAGGACGCCCAGCGCATCGCCTTCGTGCAAACGGACGTTCGCAAGCCCCCCGTCCCTGACATGAACCAGGGCCTGCGCCACGCCGTTGACGAACGGTTCGGCGCCGACGAAACCGTGGTCCGGCAGCAGATCGGCCCGGTAGGCGAGATGCTCTCCGCCCCCGAAACCGATCTCAAAGTGCAGCGGCCGCTCGTCTCCGAACAGGCGCTTCGCCGTTACCGGCCCTTCCTCCGGTACGGCGATGCGCGGAAGCAGGGTTTCCAGCAGCTCCTGCTGTCCGGCGCGCAGGGCCTTGCCGACCGAGCGGCCGTACAGCCGGTTCAACGTGGTGGGATCGCCGTGCTTGTGTGCCGTCATGGCGCGGGCGGTTAGGTCACGCCTGCCGGTCTTGTCCAGTGGCCGCTGCGTCATCGGCCCGCGCGACCTTCCCGAACAGCCACGCGCTCGTCAGCCAGGCAACGGTCCAGATCGCGGTGACGACCGGGATGAAGGCACCCCAGAAGACGAGCGCCGCGATGAAGATGGCGACCTGCATCACAGCCGTCACCTGCATCGCCTGCGCCAGGCCGCGGGCGCGGAAGCGGGCGACGAGCGCGCCGATCATCGCCGCGGCGAGCGGAATGGCGAAGAGAATGTTGGCGGGATTGTCCTCGTTGCCGATGATACCGACGGCGGCGTTGGCCCAGATCGTCACGAAGATCGTCGCCAGCGCGATTCCCCCGGCGGCGCGGTAGGCGAGCTGTCCGCTGGCGCGCAGGATCGTTTCCATCACGGCGCCGACGAAGGCGAGGATGATGGCGGCGAAGATGAAGTCTTCCGGCCCCCATTTCACCTCTCCGGTGAACTGCATCGCGATAATCGGGGCCAGCATGACGAAGGCGGCGAAGCAGGCGAACAGGATGCGCCACAGCGTAGCGTTGTTGATGAAGCGGGCGAAGGCATTGTCGGTCATGGGGTCAGCTCCTTTGTCTTTCCATGCCGTCCGGCCTATCCTGCCCCGCGATGAGCGGCATGAGAAGCGGGTGAGCATTCGATGAAGACTGTAGGAAACCGCTATTTCTTCGCCGATTTCGTGCTCGATCCGGGCGAACGGCGGCTGCTGCGCGGCGACGCGCCCGTCGAGCTCGGCGCGCGTTATCTCGATGCGCTCGTGCTGCTGGTGGAGGAGGCGGACGGGCTCGTCACCAAGGATCGCTTCATGGACGAGGTGTGGCGCGGCGTGCCGGTGACGGACGAGGCGCTGACCCAGGCTATCCGGACACTGCGGCGGGAACTGGGAGACGACGCCGCCAATCCGCGTTTCATCGAGACCGTGCCGCGCCACGGCTACCGTTTCGTCGCCGAGGTCGAGTCCCAGCCGGTGCCGGGGCCGGTTCGGGACAGGCCCGCGGCAACCGGCCCCGCACCCGTCCCGGCTGTTGCCTCCTCCCCTCGCCACGCCATCGTCCGGCTGGGGACGGCCGGTGTCGCGGGCGGTGCGGTGGCCGGGGCGCTGGGCGGGCTGGCCTACGGCTTCGGCGCGGCGAGCGACGCGGCGACCGGCGGCGCGTCAAGCGTGCTGGCCGTGCTCGCCATCACCGTCTTCATTGCCGCGCTGGGCGCGGTGGGCGTCAGCTTCGGCGCGGCGGCGGGGCGGCTGGCGGGCGGAACGGCGGGCTGGACGATCGCGGGCGGCGCTCTCGGCGGCATGATGGAGGGCGGGTTCGTCAAGCTGATCGGCGTCGATGCCTTCAACCTCGTGTTCGGTCGCGCGCCCACCGGAATGACCGGCGGGCTGGAGGGGCTGGCGCTCGGCGGCGCGGTCGGGCTGGCCGTCTGGCTCGCCGCGCGCCGCGCCGGCCCGGTCCGGTCCGTGGTTCTGCTCGCCGCACTGGTCGGCGCGGGGGCCGGCCTCGTCATCGCGCTGGCGGGCGGGGTGCTGATGGCGGGCAGTCTCGCCCTGCTGGCCGCCGCCATGCCCGATTCGCACCTCTCGCTCGCCCCGCTGGGCGCGCTGGCGGGAGAGGCGGGGTTCGGCCCCCTCGCCAACGCCGTGACCGCGACGCTGGAGGGCGCGCTGTTCGCCGGGTGCGTGGTGGGCGCGATGGCGTGGAGCGAGAGAACGGCAACGCCCCGGAAGCCGCGGGCCTCCGGGGACGTTCTCACGCCCGCCAGCAACTAGGCGACTGCCCTCCTCAGGCGGCTTCGGTTTCCTCGGCCGCGTCCGGATCGCGCAGCACGTAGCCGCGGCCCCATACCGTCTCGATGTAGTTGTCTCCGCCGCACGCGCTCGACAGCTTCTTGCGCAGCTTGCAGATGAATACGTCGATGATCTTGAGTTCCGGCTCGTCCATTCCGCCATACAGGTGGTTGAGGAACATTTCCTTGGTCAGCGTCGTGCCCTTCCTCAGCGAAAGCAGCTCGAGCATCGCGTATTCCTTGCCCGTCAGGTGGACGCGCGCCCCGTCGACCTCGACCGTCTTGGCATCGAGATTGACCGCCAGCTTGCCGGTACGGATGACCGACTGGCTGTGGCCCTTGGACCGGCGCACCACGGCGTGGATGCGGGCGACCAGCTCGTCCCGGTGGAAAGGCTTGGTCACGTAATCGTCGGCGCCGAAGCCGAAGCTGCGGATCTTGCTGTCCATCTCGGCAATGCCCGACAGGATCAGCACCGGCGTCTGCACCTTGGCGACGCGCAGCTTCTTGAGCACGTCGTACCCGTGCATGTCGGGCAGGTTCAGGTCGAGCAGGATGATGTCGTAATCGTACAGCTTGCCCAGATCGAGGCCTTCCTCGCCCAGATCGGTGCTGTAGACGTTGAACCCCTCGGTCGTGAGCATCAGCTCGATCGCCTTGGCGGTGGTCGGTTCGTCTTCGATCAGCAAAACGCGCATTGCCCTTGTCCCCTTCGTGCCCTTGGTAACCCCTGTGAAAGAGGTGTTGCCGGGAATTAACCACGTCGCTTCTCACCAAAAAAGGTTAACAAACGGTTTCGCGCGTTAAGACTTTCGTGTGAGTCCTTTGGGTTACAGTCGCGTGTGCCCTGATGGCCGCGCATCGGGCGCTGCACCCTCGCGCGCCCGATCGCCTGACGAAGTTGACACCGTGTCAGGCGCGATCTGACGACGAAAAGCCCCGAACTGCGCCGTTCGGCGGACCGAAGGCGAAGTTGACACATGGCCCGATCACTTTTTCTCACCCCCGGCGCCAGCCCCGTCGATCTCGTCGATCTCGCGAGCCTCGTCCTCGTCGGCTTCGAACTCGTCCTCGGGCGAATCCCCGTCCTCCTCGTAGTGCGACAACCGTTCTTCCAGCCAGGTCGCCGGACCGCGCTCGACCCGCTCGACCAGCGGTCCGAAGGCATCGGCGCCGTACATGGCCGAAGGGTCGGACGGGTAGGCGGTAAGTGCCGGACGGAAACTCTCGCGCATGGCGAGCAGGGCGACCGTGAGCCGCTCGTCGAACCTGCGCGAGGTGCCGACCACCTCCCCGCGATGGAAGTGCGGCACCTCCACGCCGTTCAGCGCCCGTTCCATCGCCGCCTCGGCCAGCGCGTCGAACCGGCAGAGGAGCGCCGCGCTCCAGGCCCGGTCGAACGGTTCGCCCTTCGACCGGGCACGCAGGGCATAGGCCGACTGGCGCGACATGCCGACGGAACGCGCGGCCCGGCTGACACAATGCGTCGCGCCAAGCTCGCGCAGGAACCGGGCCTGACGATCGGGGGTCCAGCCGTCGTGGCGGGTCACGGTGGTGGATTGCGGGGCGGCGGGGATGATGGGGGTGTGCTGTGTCATGCCCCCGGGTGAGGCATGGGGCGCGTGTTGTAGGAAAGGGGTTTAAATGGGATCAGATATCTCCTCCTCGTCATTCCCGCGAAGGCGGGAATCCACTAGGCCGTGGGAATGCATCAGGACTTCCAACCATGCGTTTATCTCATGGCATCCCGGCGCAACGGGACGCTTTACTGCGGGGTGACTTCCGATCTTCTGCAGCGCGTTGCCCAACATCGTGATGGAACGTTCGAAGGCTTCACCGCCCGCTACGACGTGAAGACGCTCGTTTGGTTCGAACAGCACGCGACGATGGAATTCGCGATCCAGCGGGAAAAGCGCAGCAAGAAGTGGAGCCGTGCGTGGAAGCTGCGTCTGATCGAAGAGGGCAATCCCGCCTGGCGCGATCTTGCATGTCATCTCGGGTTTGCGCCGCTGAGCTAACTGGATTCCCGCCTGCGCGGGAATGACGACTTATCAATGACCAATGATAGGCTGGCTAGCTGCCTTGTCATGTGCGAACCAAAGAACGCTATGGACATACGAAACCGAGATTGGATCGAGTTGGTCAAGGCGACCCGGCTGAGGTTCGATGTGTCTATTCAGGGCGCTCATGACTTGATCTTTGCCGACGCCGAAATGCGAAAGCTCATAGCGCAGCGCATCAATCGGAACGCAGAGTGTCGCAAGCTGGCTTGGCAAGACATTCGCCGTAACGGCGCAGCATCGAGATTTGTGAAGGATGGCGACCTTATTCGTTTTCGCCGTAGTGATGGACAACGCCCATAGTCCGCAACCTGGTCGATACCGGACGTTCCCCCCTCACCCCATCGCCGCCAGCTTCTTCGCCCTTCTCCGCTGCACGCTCGACCCGATGCCGATCGCCTCGCGGTATTTCGCGACCGTCCGCCGCGCGAGGTCGAAGCCCTCGGCTTTCAGCAGGTCCACCAGGGCATCGTCCGACAGGACCTTTTGCGGGTCTTCCGCGTCCGTGAGCGCCCGGATGCGCGCCTTGACCGCTTCGGCGCTCGCGCCCTCGCCGTCCTCTCCGCCGCCGGTCCGGCCGACGCCGCTGGTGAAGAAATACTTGAGCTCGAACGTGCCGCGCGGGCAGCTCAGGAACTTGTTGCTGGTGACGCGGCTGACGGTGCTTTCGTGCATCTCGATCGCGTCGGCCACCTTCGCCAGCGTCAGGGGTTTCAACTCGCTCACGCCGCGCGCGAAGAAGCCGGACTGCTGCTTCACGATCTCGGCGGCGACCTTGAGGATGGTCTTCTGGCGCTGGTCCAGCGCCTTGATCAGCCAGTTGGCGTCGGCCAGCTTCTCCGACAGCCAGCCCCTCGCCCGCTTGCCGGTGCAGCCACGCCTGACTTCGAGGTAGTAGGACCGGTTGACGACGAGGCGCGGCAGCGTCGCCTCGTTCAGGCGGATGGTCCACCCGCCCTTCTCGCCCGGCGCGATCAGCACGTCGGGGACGACGCCCGCGCTGGTGCCGGGGCCGCCATAGGCGAGGCCGGGCTTGGGATCGTAGCTGCGCAGTTCGCGCAGCATGTCGGCCATGTCCTCCTCGTCCACGTCGCAGATGCGCCTGAGATGCGCGAAGGCACCCTTGGCCACGAGATCGAGATTGTCGATCAGCACCGCCATGCACGGATCGTAGCGGTCGGCCTCCCTGGCTTGCAGCGCGAGACATTCGGACAGCGACCGCGCGCCGACGCCCGTGGGTTCGAGCGACTGGACGCAGGCCAGCGCCCGCTCGACATGGGCCAGCGGCACGCCGAGAGCCTCGGCCACCTCCCGCAGCGGCGTGGAGAGGTAGCCCGCCTCGTCCAGCAGGCCGATCAGGTGGCGGGCGATGAAGGCGGAGCGGGCATCGGGCGCGCACGGGCCGATCTGCCGTTCGAGATGTTCGGCCAGCGTCGGCTCGTCGTCGCCCCGGTTCTCCAGGTCGGGCGCCTCCTGACCGCCGGCCCCGGACAGCGGCGCGGACCAGTCGCCGGTATCGCTGTCGCGGTCGAGCGTGGCGGGATCGATGTCGAGCGCCTGCTCGCCGTCGCCGGGCGTCGCGTCGTGCGGCTCGGCCTCGGTTGGCGCATCGCGCGTCTCGGCGCGCAGTTCGCCCGCCTCCAGCAGCGGATTGCTCTCCAGCGCCTCGCCGACGAAACTTTCGATCTCGAGGTTGCTGAGCGCGAGCAGCTTGATCGCCTGCTGCAATTGCGGCGTCATCACCAGCGATTGCGACTGGCGCAGATCGAGGCGCGGGCCGAGCGCCATGCCGGTTACTGCGAGGGGCAGGCGCGGGGGGTCACAGCGTGAATCCCTCGCCCAGGTAGAGGCGGCGCACGTTCTCGTCCGCGACCAGTTCCTGCGGACTTCCGGCGAACAGCACCTGACCGCCATAGATGATGCAGGCGCGATCGACGATCTCCAGCGTCTCGCGCACGTTGTGGTCGGTGATGAGCACGCCGATACCGCGTGTCTTGAGATCCGCCACCAGATCGCGGATGTCGCTGATGGATAGCGGGTCGATGCCGGCGAAGGGTTCGTCCAGCAGCATGATGGTGGGCTTGGCCGCCAGCGCGCGGGCGATCTCGCACCGCCGCCGCTCGCCCCCCGAAAGCGCCATGGCCGGGCTGGCGCGCAGGCGGGTGAGGCCGAATTCGTCGAGCAGCCGCTCCAGCTCCGCCGCGCGCACCTGCTTGTCCGGCTCGACCATTTCCAGCACGCAGTTGATGTTCTGTTCCACGCTCATGCCGCGAAATATGCTGGTTTCCTGCGGCAGATAGCCGAGGCCGAGGATGGCGCGGCGATACATCGGCAGGCGCGTCACGTCCTCCCCGTCCATCAGGATGCGGCCCGAATCGGGCTTCACCAGCCCCATGATCGAATAGAAACACGTCGTCTTGCCCGCGCCGTTGGGCCCGAGCAGGCCGAGCACCTCCCCCTTGGCGACCGAAAGCGAGATGTCCGACAGCACGCTGCGCTTGTCGTAGCTCTTGGCGATGGAGACGACTTCCAGCCCGCCGACCTCGCCCAGGTCGGGCGCGGCGCGGGCCGGCGCCTCCGCCACGGCCTCGGCCAGGGCCTCTTCGTCGAGGAAACTGTCGTCGAGCGCGCTCATGCCCTGCGCATAGCCATGTTGCGCCAGCGAATGAAGGGGGTGTCTGGCAAGATTCGTGCATGGCCGGCGCGCCCGCCTATGCGGATCGGACGGGTCTGCGGCTGCCGGCATTGCACATGGCGCGCCGATCTGGAATATTCGCGACTCGGGACTGGAAGAGGAGTTGCGCATGAACAGGGCGCTTTCGGATAGCCGGCAACCGCAGACGCGCGGCACCGCGCAGGCTCCTGCCGATACGGGGCCGGCGGATCGCCGCGCCGCGCTGGACTGGCGCCGCAAGGTCAGTGACCACGTCGCCTTCGGCCTGCTCGTCTATACCGGCATGCACATCTTCGTCACCATGACCGCGATCAAGGGGCATGGCGGTTCGCTGCTCCCCTACTTCGCGCTCGTCGTGCTGGTTGCCGCGATCATCCCCGGCTGCCGCCTGATCGAGCAGCGGTGGGAGCGGTTGCCGGACGCGCAGGCCGCGGACCCCGCGCTCGCCCCGGTATTCCGGCGCGAAATGGCGCTGCTCTGGCTCGCCGCGGTCGGCCTGCCCATTGTCCTCACCATCGCCTTCAAATCGCTCGCCGCGGCGTTCTGAGCGGACTTCGCCTGACGATCCCGCGCGCCTTTCTGGCCCTGCTGCTGGGGGCGCTTCTGCTGCCTGCCGGCGCGCATGCCGCGGGCGCGCTGCTACCCGAAGCCCCGGCTGAAAGCCCGGCCCCCGACAGCGCGCCCGCCCCCGCGCCCGGCTCCATCGCGCTCGACCGCGCAGCCGACGCCGACAGCCGGATCGAGCGCTTTCTCAGCGAAACCTTCGCCAACGTCCCCAGCCTGACCGGCGTGACCGTGACCGTGCGCCAGGGCGTCGTCACGCTGGGCGGCACGGCGGCGGACGAGGAGGCGGTGACGCGCGCCGAAAGCATCGCCGGCGGGGTCGAGGGCGTCGTCACCGTCGAGAACGATATCGAGCGGGACGTCTCGGTCGATCTGGGGCAGGGCATCGGCGGGGTCGGCGACAAGGCGCGGCAGGCCGCCCGGATGCTGCCACTGATCGGCGCGGCCATCGTGGTCGCGGTGCTGATCGGGGTGCTGGGCTATCTGCTCGCCTCGCTTACCGGCCTGTGGCGGCGGATCGCACCCAATTCCTTCCTCGCCGCGCTGATCGCCAGCGCGATACGCTTCGTCTTCGTCATCGGCGGCATCGTCGTCGCGCTCGACATGATCGGGGCGGGCGCGCTGATGGGCGCGGTGCTGGGCGGAGCGGGGGTGATCGGCATCGCGCTGGGCTTCGCCATGCGCGACACGATAGAAACCTACGTCGCATCCATCATGCTGAGCCTGCGTCAGCCCTTCCGCGCCAACGACCACGTGGTGATCGACACCTACGAGGGCCGGGTCATCCGCCTGACCAGCCGGGCGACCGTGCTGATGACGCTCGACGGCAACCATCTGCGCATCCCCAACTCCACCGTCTTCAACGCCACCATCCTCAACTATACGCGCAATCCGCAGCGCCGCTTCGACTTCGCCCTGGGTGTGGACGCGGACGACGACGTGGAGGCGGCCCGGCGGCTGGGGCGCGACACGCTGAAGGGTCTGCCCTTCGTGCTCGCCGAACCGCCGCCCGAAGCGCGCATTTCCGAAGTGGGCGATTCCAACGTGGTGCTGCAGTTCCTGGGCTGGATCGATCAGACCCAGGCGGACTGGTACAAGGCCCGCAGCCGCGCCATCGCCGTCACCAAGGCGGCGCTGGAGCAGGCCGGCTTCGCCCTGCCCGAACCGATCTACCGCCTGCGCTTCGACCAGCGCACCGGCGTGCTGCCGTTCGAGAACGTGGGCGGGGGCGGCGCCAAGGCAGACAGCGCTCCGCCCTCCCCGCCCCAGCCTCCGGCCCCGCCCCCCGCCGCGCCTTCTGCGGCGGACCACAGCGACGTGGCGCCGGACGATGAAGTGGCGTCGATGGTGGACAGGGAACGCGCGGCCAACACTGCCGGGCAGGAGAAGGATCTGCTCGATTCCAGCCAGCCCGTCGAATGACCAGGGCGAGGCGACCGTTCCGGGAGATCGCCGTGCGTCCGATCATGAAGGCCCTGCTGGCCGCCCTGTTCGTCACCAGCATCGCGGCCTGTTCCGCCGATTCCAAACCCGCGGACCCCATCCCCGAGCACGACGAACTGACGGTCAGCTCGGATATCCTGGACGAGGACCGGGTCATCAACGTCTTCGTTCCGCCGCAATATGACGGGGGGCAGACGGCGTTTCCGGTTGTCTACATGCCCGATGGCGGCATCGACGAGGATTTCCCCCATATCGCCAACACCCTCGCCGGGTTGATCGCACGCGGCGCCGTGCCGCCTGTCATCCTCGTGGGAATCGAGAACACCGAGCGCGGGCGTGACCTGACCCCGTCCTCCACGACGGATTACGACCGCGACTACGCCCCGCAGGGCGACGGTGCCCGTGCATTCCGGGCGTTCATCCGCGACGAATTGATGCCCGAAATTGACGCGCGCTACCGCACCGCCGATGGCCGGACGATCATCGGGGAATCGAGCGCCGGGCTGTTCGTGGTGGATACCTTCTTCCGCGAACCCGGACTGTTCGATCACTACATCGCGATGGACCCGGCCCTGTGGTGGAACGATCACGATCTGGTCCGGCAGGCTGCGTCGCGCCTCGCGGCGATGGATGCGGCGGGAAAGTCGCTGTGGTTTGCAGGGTCCGGCGCGGCCGATATCCAACCGCATACGCGGGCGCTGGCGGACGCGCTCTCACGAAACGCCCCGCAGGGGTTGCGGTGGATCTACCGCGATCGACCGGGCGAGCGGCACGACACCATTTTCCGCGCGACCAAAGACGATGCGCTCACATGGAGTCTGGGGGCGCCCGCTTCCGGCAGAACCGCCGACCGGGCGGCGGACGGGCAGGCATCGTAACGATGCGGCGGGAAAAGGCCGGAGGTTAACCCGCCTTGGCCTGCTTCGCGCGTTCGATGCTTTCCAGCACGATGCGCTTGGCTTCGGCGGTATCGCCCCACTGGCCGACGCGCACCCACTTCTCCTTCTCCAGATCCTTGTAGTGGGTGAAGAAGTGCTCGATCTGCTGGAAGATGATGCTGGGCAGATCCTTCGTCTCGCCGACGTCGGAATAATAGGGGAAGGTCGTGTCCACCGGCACGCAGACCAGCTTCTCGTCGCCGCCATGCTCGTCTTCCAGGTTGAGCACGCCAATGGGGCGCGCGCGTACCACGCTGCCGGCGATGAACGGGCTGCGGGCGATCACCATCGCATCCAGCGGATCGCCATCGGGCGAGAGCGTGTGCGGAATGAAGCCGTAATTGCACGGATAGCGCATCGGCGTGTGCAGGATGCGGTCGACGAACAGCGCGCCCGATTCCTTGTCGAATTCGTACTTCACCGGCTCTCCGCCGACGGGCACCTCGATGATGACGTTGAGGCTGTCGGGCGGATTGTCGCCGATGGCTACCTTGTCGATACGCATGGTCTGTCTGCTTGTCCCGATGTCTGGCCCGGCGCATGGGCAGGGCGTGAATGGCGCGGCGAGCGCCTAGCGTGTTGCAGTGCGAAAAGCGAGGGCCGATCGGCTCGCGGCGAGCCCGGTCAGCGCGTGCGCGCCGCCAGCAACCGGTCGAGACCCTGCTCGCCATCGCCTGTCGGCTCGATCCACGGGAAGCGCAGGCCGCCGTGATAGTCGATGGCGATGGTGTCGTAGCGCTCGCCCCGCTTGACCAGCAGTTCGATCGGTTCGCGCGAATCCCTGGCTGCCGTCACCGCGTCCCTGATCGTATCGGGCGCGAATTCCTCGCCGTTGACGGCCACGATCTCCGCCCCGTTGACGATGCCGGCCGCGAAGGCCGGCCCGTCCCACAGCGTCGAGACGACCGTGCCGCTGACCGACAGGCTCATGCCCAGCGAATAGAACAGGTCGACATAGTCGCCATTGTCCATCCGGCCCTTGGCGTAGGGGTTGGGCGTGTCCTTCCATACCAGTTCGTAGCCGGCCATCGCGAGGCCGCGCGTCGGCGCGGGCTGATTCGGCTGGCGCAGCCGGGTGTCGAGGAAGCCGGCCCAGTCATACGGATAGACCCGGTTCAGCGTCGCGACGACCTCGTCGAAATCGTAGGTCAGCTCGCCCCAGTCGCCGTCGGTCTTGCCGAAGAAATCCCGGGCGAAATCGTCCAGCCCCTTCGCCCCGCCGGTGCCATCGCGGATGATCTGGTCCGCTTCCAGCCAGGTCAGCGCCCCCTCGACGTAATAGTCCTCGCTGCGCTGGAGCGAGGAATAGGGCAGCGGGCGCCGCGAATTGACGATGGGGTCGTAGGTCGTGTCCTGCACGCTGCGCCACGCGCGGCCCGGCTGGCCCTCGGAATAGTTGGCGACCGCGTTGGCGAACATGCCGAGCACCGTGTCCTTCTGCTGCAGGCCGGATCGGGCCGCCAGCACCCAGCCCCAGAACTGCGTCTGCCCTTCGTACACCCACAGCAGCGTGTCCTGCATGGGCGTGCGGTAGTCGGGCGTCCACAATCCCTCGGGCCGGCGGAACTTGCCGTTCCAGCTATGGACGAGCTCATGGGAAACGACGTTGTGATCCCAGTCCATCGCGTCCCAGTCGGTAAGGGCGGTGGGTTCGTACTGGTTTTCCGCCGAGCGGTGATGTTCGAGGCCGATGCCCCCCATCGTGTCGGTCATGGCGAGGAGAATGTCGTAATGGTCGAAATGCCGCGCGCCGAACAGCGCGTCGGCTTCTTCCACCAGGTTTTCGAAACGGGCGAGGTTCTCGGGCGCGAGGTCGAGGTAGTCCGGCTCGTCGGCGATGGCGTCGAGCTGCACGTCCTCGCCCAGCGACCACTGCTGCGAATGTGCGCCGGCGAAGATCGGCGAATCGACCAGCGTTTCGTAATCGACGTCGTCGAAACGCACCGTGTCGCCGCGCCGCGTCTGCCCGTCGAGCGCGGTGAACACGCGCCAGCCTTCGGGCACCTTGACGCTCGGCGCGATGGCGATGCGGCGCACGTAATGGCCTTCGGGATAAAGGCTCATCTTCTCCCATTGCAGGTTGAGCATCTCCTGCGTCATGGTCACGCGCCCCTCGCTGCCGGTGACGGGCGAGGTGTGGATGAAGCTGGCCACCACCTCGCGCGCGCTCGGCGGCACCTCGACCACAAGGCGATAGACGTCGAGCGGGTCGCGGAACCAGTTGAGTTCCTCTCCGCCCGCGGTGAAGCGGATGTTCGAAAGCAGGTTGATCGGCCCGCGCGCGGCGTGGTTGCCGGGCAGCCACTCGGGAAACAGCAAGGCCAGCTGCGTCGTGCCGCGGGCGACGGGGATCGTCTCGGTCACGCGGTAGAGATGGCGGCGCGTATCGGTGGCGTCGATGTCGAGCCGGATGGTGCCGCCCGGATAGGCCACGTCGCGCGGCAGCGGGGTCGCGTCGTCCAGTTGCGGCGCAACCGGCGCGGAATTGGCGTCGGGCCGGATTCCGGCCTGCTGGGCCAGCGCGGCAGTGGAGGAAAGGAGAGCGACGGAAAGCGCGATCGGCGCGAGGATGAACTTCATGGAACCGGGCCATGCCCAAGCTGCGCGTGCGAGGCAAGCGGCTTTCCCGCCCGCCCGCGACGCGCTAGGGGCGCTCACCCATGAGCAAGAGCAACACGCCACAGGCCATTCGCGGCACGCAGGACATCTTCGGCGCGGACGCGGAAAGCTTCGCCTTCATCGTCGAGACGTTCGAACGCGTGCGCCGGCTGTACCGCTTTCGCCGCGTCGAAATGCCGGTGTTCGAGCGGACCGAGGTGTTCGCCCGGTCCATCGGCGAGACGACCGACATCGTCTCCAAGGAAATGTATTCGTTCGAGGATCGCGGCGGGGACTCGCTGACGCTGCGCCCCGAATTCACCGCCGGGATCGCGCGCGCCTTCGTGACGAATGGCTGGCAGCAGCACGCCCCGCTGAAGGTGGCGACGCATGGCCCGCTGTTCCGCTACGAACGTCCGCAGAAGGGCCGCTATCGCCAGTTCCACCAGATCGACGCGGAGATCATCGGCGCCGCCGAGCCGCAGGCGGACGTGGAGCTGCTGGCGATGGCCGACCAGTTGCTGAAGGAACTGGGTATCGAGGGCGTGACGCTGCACCTCAACACGCTGGGCGATGCCGACAGCCGCGATGCCTGGCGCGCGGCGCTGGTCGAGTACTTCTCCGGCGTGCGCGAGAAGCTGAGCGAGGATTCGCAAGGGCGGCTGGAGAAGAACCCGCTGCGGATTCTCGATTCGAAGGACCCGCGCGACCGCGAATTCGTGGCCGGTGCCCCCCGGATCGACCAGTTCCTGTCCGACGAGGCCCGCGCCTTCTTCGACGCGGTGACCGGCGGGCTGGACGCGGCGGGCGTGAAATGGACCCGCGCGGAAAGTTTGGTGAGGGGGCTCGACTACTACCGCCACACGGCATTCGAATTCATTCCCGACGAGGGCTCGGCAGCGGCCGAGGCGCTGGGGTCGCAAAGCACGATCCTCGGCGGCGGCCGCTACGACGGGCTGATGGAGTCGCTGGGTGGTGCGTCGACGCCGGCGGTCGGCTGGGCCGCCGGGATTGAGCGGCTGGCTATGTTGGTGCCAGCCGCCAAGCTACGCAATTATCAAGAAGTCGTGGGTGTAATTGCCGAGACCCCTGAAGCGGCGGCTGTAGCACAGGAAATTTCAACCTATTTGCGATCAAAGAACTTACAGGTAGACCAACTCTACAGCGGTCGTTCGAACAAGGTGCTTAAAAAGCTCCGCGACCGTGGTGTAACGACCGCACTTTTCGTTGCCGCACCACCTTTCTCGCGTTTCAAGGCGACCATCAATATCAAGCGTTTTCGTGGCTTCAGGCATGATACCGAAAAGGTTTTTGTCGAACGCTTCGCGAGCAAATACGAGTTGACGCTTGACCCGCAGGTCGACGGTTTCTCTTACGATTTCGGTCTCGTCGACGAATGACCATCCCAGCCGAACGCCTTCGCCAGATCGCCAACCGCTTCGCCGAGCTCGAGGCGCGCATGGCGAGCGGGCAGCTGGAGGGCGAGGAATTCGTCGCCGCCAGCCGCGACTACGCCGAACTGGAACCGGTGGCGAAGGTCGCCGCCGAAGTCTCCGCCATGCGCGAGGAGATCGCGGGGCTCGAGGACATGCTCGCCGACCCGGAGATGCGCGGAATGGCGGAGGAGGAACTCGCTGCCATCCGCAAGGCGCTTCCCGAGGCCGAGCGCCGTCTCGCGCTCGCCATGCTGCCGCGCGATGCGGCAGACGCGCGGCCCGCCATGCTCGAAATCCGCGCCGGCACCGGCGGCGACGAGGCGGCGCTGTTCGCTGGCGACCTTTATCGCATGTACGAGAAATACGCCGCCGAGCAGGGCTGGCGGGTGGAACCGGTCAGTGTCGCGGCGGCCGATGTCGGCGGATACAAGGAGATCGTCGCCAACGTTACCGGCACCGGCGTGTTCGCCAGGCTCAAGTTCGAAAGCGGCGTCCACCGCGTGCAGCGCGTACCCGTCACCGAGAGTGGCGGGCGCATCCATACCAGCGCCGCGACCGTCGCCGTCCTCCCCGAACCGACCGAGGTCGATGTCTCGATTGACGAGAATGACCTCAGGATCGACATCTACCGCTCCAGCGGGGCGGGCGGCCAGCACGTCAACACCACCGACAGCGCGGTTCGCATCACCCACGTGCCCACCGGCATCGTCGTGGCGATGCAGGACGAGCGCAGCCAGCACAAGAACCGCGACAAGGCGATGAAGGTGCTGCGCGCTCGCCTCTACGAAAGGCGGCGCGAGGAAGCGCACGGAGCAGAGGCGGAGGCGCGCCGCGCGATGGTCGGCAGCGGCGACCGCTCCGAACGCATCCGTACCTACAATTTCCCGCAGGGGCGCGTGACCGATCACCGCATCGGCCTGACGCTGCACAAGCTGCCTGAAATTGTCGCCGGGCCGGGGCTTGGCGAACTGGTCGACGCGCTCATCGCCGAGGACGAGGCGAAGCGGCTCGCGGCGATGGCGGATTGAGTTCGCACAGGGAGCGGCAGGTGCGCGTATCGCAGGCCATCCGCGACGCCGCCGCCGCGCTGGACGCCGAATGGGGCCGACTCGACGCCGAAGTGCTGATGGCCCATGCGCTCGGCACCACGCGGTCCGGCATGCTGCTGGCGCGCATGGACGATCCCGCACCCGCCGCGTTCGGGCCGTTGCTGGCGCGCCGGCTGGCCGGCGAGCCGGTCGCCTACATCCTGGGCGAAGCGGAGTTCTACGGGCGGCGCTTTGCGGTGATGCCCGCCGTGCTGATCCCGCGCGGCGACAGCGAGAGCGTGGTGGAAGCGGCGCTGGCGGCGGTGCCGCAGCCCGGGCGCGTGCTCGATCTCGGCACCGGGTCGGGCGCGCTGCTGCTGACGATCCTCGGCGAACGGCCCGGCGCCGCGGGTGTGGGCATCGACCGCAGCGAGGCCGCGCTCGCCGTGGCGCGCGGCAACGCCGAGGCGCTGGGACTGGGCGAACGGGCCGATCTGCGCGCGGCGGACTGGCACGCGCCGGGTTGGGACGAGGGGCTGGGGCGGTTCGATCTCGTCATCGCCAATCCGCCCTATGTCGAGGAGGATGCCGACCTCGACGCCAGCGTGCGCGATCACGAGCCGCCCGGCGCGCTGTTCGCCGGCGTCGACGGCCTCGACGACTACCGCGCGCTTGTGCCGCAATTGCCACGGCTGTTGACGAAAAAGGGCGTCGCCGTGCTGGAAATCGGATCCCGGCAGGCCCGCAAGGTCACCGAAATCGCAGACGACTGCGGCTTCGCGGTCGAAATCCGGCGTGACCTTGCCCGGCGCGACCGCGCGCTCGTTCTCAGATTTGCTCTTGGCAAAGGCGAATCAAGCCATTACCTCTCCTGACAGGTCTCCGATCGCGGCTCGACGCTTCGGGGACGCGCTCCGACAATCGCCTGCGACCGCGGCTTGCGCCGCAACCTTGACGGGGCAGGCGATACGGCACGGTGTGGCCGGCGGAGGGGCGAATTGGGGGTCATGGGCCGCGCACCTTGCTGATGCAGATATGGCGGATGCAGAAACGGTGCCCCAGGCGGTCGCAATGAGGAAGCGAATTTCCCTTGAACAGCAATCGTAACAACAATCGTCGGCGCGGCCGCGGCAACAATCGTGGCGGAGGCGGCGGTGGCAACCAGTCCAACCGCATCGACAGCCGCGCGCGCGGCAACGCGCCGCAGATGCTGGAAAAGTACAAGAAGCTGGCGAACGACGCCGCCTTGAACGACGACCGGGTGCAGACCGAATACTACCTGCAGTTTGCCGATCACTATTTCCGCGTCATCGCCGACAACAAGGCGCAGAAGGACGAACAGCGCGCCAGGCGCGACGACAACCGTTCGGACAGCGATCCGGACGACGACGACGACGACGATACCGACAACCAGAACCGTTCGCGCGGGCGCCGGAACGACAGTCGCGGCAATCGCGGATCGGGCCGCGACGACGACAATTCGGGCGAAGACGAGCGCGGCGGCGGGCGGGACGAGGGCGGCAGGAAGCCGCGCAAGCCCCGCCGCGCCAAGGGCGACGACCTGGCCGAGGGTGTGGAGGGGGATGCCGGCGACCAGTCGGACGACGCCAACCCGTTCACCCGTGATGCCAAGCCGCGCAAGGCGCCGCGCCGCAGGAAGTCGGACGACGACGATGACGGCCAAACCTCCGCTACGGACGAGGGCGGGCTCAACCCCGACATGCTGCCGCCGTCCATCGCCCGCAGCGACGACAGCGACGCGGCCGAGGAGAAGCCCAAGCGCAAGCCTCGCGCGCGCAAGCGCCCGGACGACGACGACGGAGCGATGAGCGCCGTCGGCTGAGACGTCCCGTGCAGCGTTCATCGCGCGGGGCCGATCCGGGAATGATGCGCGCCTGGCCCGTTCTCGATACCCTGCCGAGCCGGGGATGGCTCTGGGCGCTGGCGCTCGGCCTGCTGTCGGCCACGGGCTTCCGGCCGCTGGCGCTGTGGCCGGTGGCGTTGATCGCCATCGGTGCGTTCGCCCTGATGGCGGCGCGCAGTTCCGGCTGGCGCCAGGCCGGCTGGCTGGGCTGGCTGTTCGGTGTCGCGCATTTCACTCTCGGCAATAGCTGGATCGCGACCGCCTTCACCTATCAGGCGGAAATGCCCGCCGTGCTCGGCTGGGTAGCGGTGCCGCTGCTGGCGCTGTATCTTGCGGTCTATCCCGCGCTGGCCGCAATGGCGGCGCGGGCGCTGACGCGCTCCGGGCCGTCCTTCGCTTTCGCTCTGGTGTTCGCAGCGGCGTGGATCGGGGCCGAGTGGCTCAGGAGCTGGGTCTTTACCGGCTATGCCTGGAACCCGTTCGCGATGATCGCGCTGGGTCCGTTCGAGCGGCCCGGCCTCGCCGCCGTCGCTCCGTTTACGGGAACCTACGCGCTGTCGGGCATCATGATCGCTATCGGCGCGGCGCTGGCGCTGGCGCTGGCGGAGCGGCGCTGGCGGGTCGCCGGCCTCGTCGCGGTATTGCTGACCGTGGGGATGTATCTGCCCGCCGGTGAAGCGCGCCAGGGAACGCTGGCGGTCACCATCGTTCAACCCGACCTGACCCAGGATCTGCTCGCCAGTCCGCTGAACTACGAAAGCAATTACCGGCGGCTCGCCGCGCTTTCCGCGCGCCGGGCGGGGCAGGACGGCCCGCGCATCGTGCTGTGGCCCGAATCGGGCATGGCCGACTATCTGCGCGAAGGCTATCCGCAGCGGTATTACGACCAGACCACCGCGCTCGCCAGCCCGCTTTTCGCCCGGCGGCGGCTCGGCGCGACCGTGGGCGAGGGGTCGGTCCTGCTGACCGGCGCGGTCGATCTCGACATCGGCGCGGACGAGACCGGTTACGCGCGGGCGCTGGCGGCGCGCAACGCGGTAACGGCGCTGTCTTCGAGGGGCGACATCCTCGGCGGCTACTACAAGGCGCATCTGGTTCCCTATGGCGAATATCTGCCGATGCGCGGCCTGCTGGAACCGCTCGGCCTGTCGCGACTGGTGGCCGGCACGCTGGATTTCCTGCCCGGCCCCGGCCCGCGCACGCTCGACCTCGGACCGTATGGCAGGGCCGGTGTGCAGATCTGCTACGAGATCGTCTTTTCCGGTGAAGTCACCGCCGACGGCGCGCGACCGGATTATATCTTCAACCCCTCGAACGATGGCTGGTTCGGTGCCTTCGGTCCGCCGCAGCACCTGGCGCAGGCCCGCATGCGCGCGATCGAGGAGGGGCTGCCGGTGCTGCGCGCCACCACTACCGGCATCAGCGCAGTGATCGACCCGCGCGGCGTGGTTCGCCGGCATCTCGGCAAGAACGTGCAGGACCGGATCGATGCCCTCGTTCCGCCGGCCCGCCCCCCTACCTTGTTCGCGCGGCTGGGCAACTGGCTGGCGCTTGTCTGGGCCGTCGCTTTGCTGGGCGCCGGGCTGCTGTCGCGGCGCGTTGCAATGCGACGGAGCGGCGGTTAGAGCCGCCCGCATATCGACGACCTTCCTAGCCGGGGAATCCCTCACTTCATGCGCAAATCCTACATCTTCACGTCCGAAAGCGTGTCCGAAGGCCATCCGGACAAGGTATCCGACCAGATTTCCGACGCGATCGTCGACCTGCTGCTGTCGAAAGATCCCGAATCGCGCGTCGCCTGCGAGACGCTGACGACGACGCAGCGCGTCATCCTCGCCGGCGAGATCCGGTGCGCGCCGGTCTATGACGAGGACAAGTGGGCCGACAACGGCGGCTGGGCGCCCGGCGCGCGCGAGGAGATCGAGGACACCGTGCGCCAGGTCGTGCGCGACATCGGGTACGAGCAGGACGGTTTCCACTGGCGGACGCTGACCTTCGAGAACCACCTGCATGGCCAGTCGAGCGAAATCGCGCAGGGCGTCGATGCCGGCACGCAGGGCAGCAACAAGGACGAGGGCGCCGGCGACCAGGGCATCATGTTCGGCTTCGCCTGCGACGAGACACCCGACCGCATGCCGGCGACGCTCGATTACAGCCACAAGATCCTCCATCGTCTGGCGCAGGACCGCAAGAGCGGCAAGGCGCCTTTCCTCGAACCCGATTCCAAGAGCCAGGTGACGCTGCGCTTCGAGGACGGGAAGCCGGTCGCGTGCGAGGCGATCGTCGTCTCCACCCAGCATGCGCCGGGTTACGACGCGGGCGAGAAGGAAGCCGAGCTGAAGGCCTATGTGAAGGACGCGGTCGCGGCGATCATTCCCGACGGTTTCCTGTCCGATGCGACCAAATGGCACATCAACCCGACTGGCGCCTTCGAGATCGGCGGGCCGGACGGCGACGCCGGGCTGACGGGCCGCAAGATCATCGTCGATACCTACGGCGGCGCGGCCCCGCATGGCGGCGGCGCGTTCAGCGGCAAGGATCCGACCAAGGTCGACCGATCCGCCGCCTACATCACCCGCTACCTTGCCAAGAACATCGTTGCCGCGGGCCTCGCCACGCGTTGCACGATCCAGCTGGCCTACGCCATCGGCGTGTCGGAGCCGCTGTCGCTCTATGTCGACACGCACGGCACCGGCTGCGTGGCGGACGAGAAGCTGGAGCAGGCGATCCGTTCCATCGGCAAGCTCGGCGGTCTGACCCCGCGCGGCATCCGCACCCATCTGGGCCTCAACAAGCCGATCTACCGCAAGAGCGCCGCCTACGGCCATTTCGGCCGCGATGTATCGGGCGACTACTTCCCCTGGGAGCGCACCGATCTGGTGGAAGACCTGAAGGCCGCGGTGGACTGAGGCCGCTCTTCGCGAACGGCCTCGATCCTCTCGGCCCGACGGAAGGGCAGCGTGATCGCCGTAGCCGGCGATCGATGCGGCCGCTTCGTCAGCTTTCGTATTTCGCCGTCGTCTTTTCCGCGACCTCGTCCGCCGAGACGCCGGGCGCGAGTTCCATCAGCCTGAAGGGCGCGGAATGGTCGGGCCGGCGGAACACGGCGAGGTCGGTGACGATCATGTCCACCACGTTCTGTCCGGTCAGCGGCAGCGTGCATTCGGGGATGAACTTGGGCGTGCCGTTCTTGGAGGTATGCTCCATGACGACGACGATCTCCTTCACCCCGGCGACCAGGTCCATCGCCCCGCCCATGCCCTTCACCATCTTGCCGGGGATCATCCAGTTGGCGATGTCTCCGCTTTCGCTGACTTCCATGGCGCCCAGCACGGTCAGGTCGATATGGCCGCCGCGGATCATCGAAAAACTGGTGGCGCTGTCGAAATAGGCGGAATGCGGTAGCTCGCTGATGGTCTGCTTGCCTGCGTTGATCAGGTCGGCATCCTCTTCGCCCTCGTAGGGGAAGGGTCCGATGCCGAGCATTCCGTTCTCGCTCTGCAACGTGACCTGCATGCCTTCGGGAATGTGGTTCGCCACCAGGGTTGGAATCCCGATCCCCAGATTGACGTAATAGCCATCCTCCAGCTCTTTCGCAGCGCGGGCGGCCATCTCGTCTCGGGTCCAGGGCATGAAAAAATCCTCGTCAGTACAGGGGTGATGGGGTGATAGCGCCAGCGACAAGCAAAGCCTACCGTCCGAACGAAAGAGTTTGCCGCCACGGCCATGCTCATTGCAGCGGAGCCGGCATCAGGAACCAGCCCTCGCCGAGCATCGCTTCGAGCGGGGCGGCGGAGGACTGGTCGAGCAAGTAGAGGTAGAGATCGTCGAAATCGGCGCGCTCGTCGCCGGCGATGGCGAGCAGGCAGTGCGTTTCGCCGAGCGCCTGCCGCCTCGCCTGCTTCTTCTCTCCGGGATAGCGCTGGACGAACAGCGGATCGCGGCCCGTCGGATCGAGGCCGGTGTCGCGCAGGCGCGCGCGCACGGCCCGCGCATCGGACGGTTCGCGGTCGGTCATCCAGGCGACGGTGATCCCCCGGCGGCGCAGATCGCCCAGCAGGCCGACGAACCGGGCGGCGGGGCGCGCCGTCGGCGAAAGCGGGACCAGGCCCGCCTGCGGGTCGAGATCGACCAGCACCGCCGGACGATGCTCCTCGCACGGCGCGCGCAGAGGCCGGAGCTTTCCGGGATCGGCGAGAATGGCGGACCGGCTCCAGTCGCCTTCGGCAAACCTTGCGGCGGCGTAATCGTGAAAGGCGGTGTAACTGGCCGATTGCGGCGCCGGCTGCGCGGGTTCGGGCAGCGTTGTCGTATCGAGCAGCACGTATTGCGTATCGAGCGGCACGGCTTCCAGGTCGCCGGGGTCGATATCGGTGCCCTCGACGAGCGCCTGCCGTGTGCGCTCCCCGAACACCGCCGTACGACCGACCATCGCGCCGCTCGCCAGGATCGGGACGGCGGCTAGGGCGACGCAGCCCTGCAGACCGAATGCCGCGCACAGCGCCGCGGCGAAGCGCATCCGCCCGAGGGTCGTCACGTCCCGTCGCACCGAACGCCCTGTGCTTCCTGCCCTGTCGCGCCTCAGGCCGCCTCGCGCTCGCGGGTCGTGACGAACTCGATCTTCTTGTCATAGGGGGCGCCCAGCACCATGCGCTGCACGAAGACGCCGGGCAGATGGATGCAGTCGGGGTCAAGCTCGCCGGGCTTCACGATCTCCTCGACCTCGACCACGCAGACCCGGCCACAGGTCGCGGCGGGCTGGTTGAAATTGCGCGCGGTCTTGCGGAACACCAGATTGCCCGTCTCGTCCGCCTTCCATGCCTTGACGATGGCGAGATCGGCGAAAATGCCATGCTCGAGGATGAAGTCTTCCTCCTCCCCGTCGCGGTTGGCGAAGCGCTTGACCTCCTTGCCCTCCGCAACCGTCGTGCCGACGCCGGTCTTGGTATAGAAGCCGGGAATACCCGCGCCGCCGGCGCGCATGCGCTCGGCCAGGGTGCCCTGCGGGCAGAACTCCACCTCCAGCTCACCCGACAGGAATTGCCGTTCGAACTCCTTGTTCTCGCCGACATAGGAAGAGATCATCTTCGCTACCTGCCTGGTGCGCAGCAGCTTTCCGATACCCTCGTTGTCGATACCCGCGTTGTTGCTGGCGAAGGTGAGGTTCTTCACCCCGCTCTCCTGGATCGCGTCGAGCAGCCGTTCCGGAATGCCGCACAGGCCGAACCCGCCCGACGCAATCGTCATGCCGTCGCGAAGAAGACCGTGGAGAGCGGATTGCGCATCGGGATAGAGCTTTTGCATGGGATCGGGTTCCTCTTTACCGGCAAGGTGGACTGTCGCATTCGCGCATAGGCACTGAGTCAGGCGATGTCACCTCGAAGGCGTGTCCGGCGCGTTTCGCAGTGCAGCATTGACGGGCGAACAAGGATCGCTTTTACCACGTCCAATGGCCGCCACGCTCCCTGACGGAGTGGATTGTTACTTCAAATCAGTTGTTTCCTTGCGTGTTGCGCTTTACGCAACGCAACTTGTCCTTTTCGCACTTGCGAGATGGGCGCGGTCCGCGCATATCTCCACCTGCCTTTTCAGGCATCCTCTCCCAAAACTTCCAGGGCCCGGTCGGCGACGACCGGGCCTTTTTTTGTCCCCGGCCCGAACCGCCCCGGCGCGGTGTCGCGAGATTTTCGGCACCATCGTGCCGCTGGCCGGTTTGCAAGGTGGCGGGGTCGTCACCAGATCGCGCACAACGCGAGACAGACAGGCAAGGCGGAATCATTCATGGCGGAAGCGGATGCGGCTCTGGTCGACGAAGGGACGGTACGGTTGCAGGTTGCCGCGGCCCGGCAGGAGGAATCGGGACGGGGCGTCGTGCGTATTCCGCGAACCGCGTTCCAGACCCTCGGCATAACGGAGGGCGATCCGGTCGAGATCGAGGGCAAGCGCGTGACGGTGGCGATGGCCGCGCCCGCCTATGACGAGGACGAGGCGCTTTCGGTCATCCGGCTCGACGGGTTGCAGCGCGGCAATGCCGAAACCGCGAGCGGCGAGCACGTTCTGGTTCGCCGCGCCGAGACGCGTCCGGCCAAGCGCGTCGTCTTCGCACCCGCGCGCCGCGAGATGCGCTTGCAGGGTCCGACCGAAGCCCTCAAGCGCGTGTTCTTCAAGAAGCCGCTGATGGCCGGCGATCTCGTCGCCACGCACGGCCAGCAGCCGGTACAAAACGTGCCCCCCGAAGTGCGCCGCATGTTCAATGCGCCCGCCTACGCGCTGACGCAGATCCGGCTTCAGGTCATTTCCACCAGCCCCAAGGGCAGCGTCCATATCGACGAGAACACCGAGGTCGAGCTGCGTTCCGAGTTCGAGGAGCCGCGCGACGGGCGCGGCACCGTCAATTACGACGATGTCGGCGGCATGGAGGAAACCATCAAGGCGCTGCGCGAGATGGTCGAATTGCCGCTGCGCTACCCTGAACTGTTCACCCGGCTCGGGGTCGATCCGCCCAAGGGCGTGCTGCTGCACGGCCCGCCCGGAACCGGCAAGACCCGTCTGGCGCAGGCGGTGGCGAACGAATCGGATGCCGAATTCTTCGCCATCAACGGGCCCGAGATCATGGGCTCGGCCTATGGCGAATCGGAGAAGCGGCTGCGCGAGGTGTTCGAGGAGGCGGAGCGAAGCCAGCCGGCCATCGTGTTCATCGACGAGATCGATTCCATCGCGCCCAAGCGCCAGAACGTGCAGGGCGAGGCGGAGAAGCGCCTGGTCGCGCAATTGCTGACCCTGATGGACGGATTGCAGGCCCGCACCAATCTCGTCGTCATCGCCGCCACCAATCGCCCGGACGCGATCGACGAGGCGCTGCGACGCCCCGGTCGTTTCGACCGCGAGATCGTGATCGGCGTGCCCGACGAGAACGGGCGGCGCGAAATCCTCGCCATCCACACCCGCGGAATGCCGCTGGGCGAAGGGGTCGACCTGAAGGAAATGGCCCGCTCCACCCACGGCTTCGTCGGGGCCGATCTGGCGGCGCTGGCCCGCGAGGCCGCGATCGAGGCGGTGCGCCGCATCATGCCCAGGCTCGACCTCGACGCGCGGGAAATCCCCGCCGAAGTGCTGGAGGAACTTCAGGTCGAGAAGGAGGACTTTCGCGAGGCGCTCAAGCGCGTGCAGCCTTCCGCGATGCGCGAGGTCATGGTGCAGGCGCCGACCGTGGGCTGGTCCGATATCGGCGGTCTCGACGAAGCGGAGGACATGCTGCGCGAAGGGGTCGAACTGCCGCTGAAAAACCCGCAGGCGTTCGAAAGGCTCGGCATTCGCCCGGCCAAGGGCTTCCTGCTCTACGGCCCGCCCGGGACCGGCAAGACCCTGCTGGCCAAGGCCGTCGCCAAGGAAGCGGAGGCGAACTTCATCTCGATGAAATCGTCGGACCTGCTGTCTAAGTGGTACGGCGAGAGCGAGCAGCAGATCGCCCGCATGTTCGCCCGCGCCCGCGCGGTCGCACCGTGCGTCATCTTCATCGACGAGATCGATTCGCTGGTGCCCGCACGCGGCTCCGGCGCGGGCGAACCGCAGGTAACGGCGCGGGTCGTCAACACCATCCTCGCCGAGATGGACGGAATGGAGGAGTTGTCCTCGATCGTCGTGATCGGCGCGACCAATCGCCCGACGCTGGTCGATCCGGCGCTGCTGCGCCCGGGCCGCTTCGACGAACTGGTCTATGTCGGCGCGCCCAACGAGGCGGGCAGGGAACATATCCTGAAGATCCATACGTCCGAAATGCCGCTTGCCGAGGACGTCGATCTCGCTGCGCTCGCGAAGAAGGCCGAACGCTTCACCGGTGCCGACCTGGAGGACGTGGTGCGCCGCGCGGGACTCAACGCCATTCGCCGTTCGGACGGGGCGCCCGACAGCGTTACCGCGAGGGACTTCGAGGACGCCTTCGAGGACAGCCGGGCCACCGTCACGCAGAAGATGGAGCAGGAATACCAGAAGATGAAGGGCGAGCTGAAGAAGCGCGCGATGGAGGTGCGCCCGATCGGCTTCCTGACCGAGGGCATGGTCGAATCGACCCGCGAATCGAAGCACGGCTGACCCGCGCGGCGGGCGGTCCTATCCCTGCGTGACCCGGGCGTTCGCCGCCTCGACCTCGAGCCGGTGGCGGATCAGCGCTCCCGGCATTTCGCGGCGCAGCCAGTCGATCATGTGTTCGCGCAGCACGCAGCGCAGCATCCACAGGTCGCCGATGGTCTTGGCGCTGACGGCCAGGCGCAGCTCGATGCTCTCGGGATAGGCCTCCGTCATCAGCATGAGCGCGGTGCGCTTGTCCCACAGATCCTGACTGTCCATGTAGCGCTCGAACTCGGCGCGGACCGGCGCGACGTCGGTTGCCGGGTCGAGGTGGAGATAGACCGGGCCCGTCAGCATCTCGTTGGTGCGCGACCAGTTCTCGAACGTCGTTTCGAGCACTTCGCTGGTCGGCACGACGATGGCGCGTTCGTCCCACGTGCGCACGATGATGAAGGCCATGTGGATCTCTTCCACCCGCCCGACATGGCCGGCTATGTTGACAAGGTCGCCGATCCGCAGCGGTTCGGTGATGGCGATCTGCAAGCCGGCTATCATGGTCTTGAGCGCCGGCTGCGCGGCGGCGCCCACGGCCAGCGCGGCGATACCCGCCGATGCGAGCAGCGTCGTGCCGATGTCGCGCACGCCCGGAATCCCCAGCAGGATGAGGCCCACGGTGATGAAGATGATGACGAAGGTCGCCGTGCGCGACAGGATGGCGATGCGCGTGCGGCGGCTGCGTACGGCCACCGGATCGTCCGCCAGGTCCAGCCGCAACTCCATCGCCGCGGTGAACGCCTTGATGAGCGAATAGACGATCCAGCCGAGCAGCGCCGGGCGCACGAACCGGGCGACCGGCTCCCAGTACCGGGCGAGGAACGGGTCCGCCTGCGCCGCGATGGTGATGGCGATGGCGACCAGCGCCCACTTCACCGGCCGCTTCACCCGATCGAGGACGATGTCGTCGGCGGGAGAATGGGAATGGTGCGCCAGCCGGCGCACGAGGGCGAACACCACCCGGTAGATGAGCCAGGCCGCGATGACGGCCCCCAGCATCACGAGCGCGCTGATGGCGATGCGCTGCCAGGCGATGGTATCGGGATCAAAGGTGAAGTGTTCGAACATGGCGCGCACCTATGGGCGGGCCGGGCGGCAATCAAGCCCGCCCCGGGCCAGACCTCGAACCGTCAATGGGCCGCGTCCCAGCTTTCACCGTGGCCGATCTCGATGCCGAGCGGAACGGTCAGTTCGACCGAGGGCAGTGCGGCTTCGGTCATGACCCGCTCGATCACCGGACTGGCGAGGGCGACATCGGATTCCGGCATTTCGAATACCAGTTCGTCATGCACCTGCAACAGCATCCGCACCCCGCGCACGTTGTTCCCGTCTGCGTCCGCCTGAGGGGCGAGCCCGGCATCGGCGAGGGCCGGCCCCATGCGGACCATGGCTCGCTTGATGATGTCGGCGCTGGTGCCCTGGATCGGCGCATTGATCGCGGCGCGCTCCGACCCGGCGCGTTCGTTCGGGTTCTTGGCGTTGATGCGCGGGAACCACGTCTTGCGACCGAACAGGGTTTCGGAATAGCCGCGCTCGCGCACCCGTTCCAGCGTATGGACGATGTAGCGCTGGATGCCGGGAAAGCGATCGAAATAGCGGTCGATCATGTCCTGTGCCTCGTCCGGTTCGACGCCCAGCCGCCCCGCCAGCCCCCAGCGCGATATGCCATAGAGGATGGCGAAGTTGATGGTCTTGGCCTGCGCGCGGGTATCGCGGTTGACCTCGCCATACATCTCCGTCGCCGTGCGGGCGTGGATGTCCTCGCCCTTGGCGAAGGCATCCTTGAGCGCGTCCACATCGGCCATGTGCGCCGCGAGGCGCAGCTCGATCTGCGAATAGTCGGCGGCCAGCAGGACATTGCCCTCGTCCGGCACGAAAGCCTTGCGGATCTGTCGACCGATCTCGGTGCGGATGGGGATGTTCTGCAGATTGGGATCGGTGCTGGACAAGCGCCCGGTCTGTGCGCCGACCAGCGAGTAGGACGTGTGAACGCGGTTCGTATGCGGATTGATCGCCGCCTGCAGCGCATCGGTATAGGTGCTCTTGAGCTTGGTCAGCTGACGGTATTCGAGCACCTTGGTGGCCACTGTCGCCCCGTCGGCGGCCAGGCGTTCGAGCACGGACTGGTCGGTCGAATACTGCCCGCTCTTGCCCTTCTTGCCGCCCTTGTAGCCGAGCTTGTCGAACAGCACCTCCCCCAGCTGCTTGGGGCTGCCGATGGTGAACCTGGTCCCGGCATCCTCGTGGATCTCGGTCTCGATCCGGGCGGTCGTTTCGGCGAACTGTTCGGACAGGCGCGCCAGTTCCCCCTTGTCCACCCTGATGCCATGGCGTTCCATGTCGGCGACCACCGGGATCAGCGGGCGGTCCACCTGCTCGTAGATGCGGGTCGCGCCTTCCAGCGGCAGCCGGCGATGCAGGTGACGATGCAGCCGCCACGTGACGTCCGCATCCTCGGCCGCGTATTGCGTCGCCTTGTCTAGCGGCACCTGGCCAAAGGGGATCGCCTTCTTGCCGGTGCCGCAGACGTCCTTGAAGGTCATGCAGGTATGGCCGAGATGGCGTTCCGCCAGTTCGTCCATCCCGTGGCCGCCGCCGATCCCCGTCTCGCTGCGCCCCGCATCCATCGCGAAGCTCACGATCATCGTATCGTCGACCGGCGCCATGCACACGCCGTTGCGGGCGAGCACGTTGATGTCGTACTTCGCGTTCTGCCCGATCTTCAGGACGGCATCGCTTTCCAGCAACGGCTTGAGCGCGGCCAGCGCCTCGGCGCGGTCGACCTGGTGCGGCGCCTCGTCGAACATGTCCGATCCGCCATGCGCCAGCGGCACGTAGCATGCGTCGTTGGGGCCGAGCGCCAGGCTTACCCCGACCAGGTCGCACAGCATGCAATCGAGGTCGCTCGTCTCGGTATCGACGGCCACCATGTGCGCGGCGAAGGCGCGGTCGATCCAGTGCTGAAGGCGCTCCATCGTCTGCACCGTCTCGTAGGCGGAGCGATCGACGTCCGGCATTTCGGGCAACGGCTGGGCATTGCCCGCAACAGCGGCGTCCGCTGCCTTCTGGCTCTGCTTCGCGGGGTTGAGATTGGTCGCCCGGCCCGGGGCGCCAGTGCCGGTCTGCAATCGCTTGAGCAGGCTGTTGAAGCCGTGCGCCGTCAGGAATTCGGTCAGCGGTTCGGGATCGATGCCGTCCAGCTTCATGTCCTCGATCGCGACGGGCATGGTGCAGTCGGTCTTCAGTTCCACCAGTTCGCGACTGAGAAGCGCCATGTCGCGCCCTTCGAGCAGCCGTTCCCTCAGCTTCGATTTCTTCATGCCCGTCGCGGAATCGAGGGCTGCTTCCAGCCCGCCATTGTCGGCGATCAGCTTGCTGGCCGTCTTGGGCCCGATGCCGTAGATTCCGGGGATGTTGTCGACGCTGTCGCCCATGAGGGCGAGCACGTCGCCCAGCTGCTCGGGCGGAACGCCGAATTTCTCGACGACTTCCTCGCGGCCGATCCGGGCATCCTTCATCGTGTCGAGCATGTCGATGCAGCCGCCCTCGCTCACCCCCTCCTCGACATCGGTATCGGCGCACTGGCCGATCAGTTGCATCAGATCCTTGTCCGAACTGACGATGGTCACGTCGAACCCCTTGCGGGTTGCCGCCTTCGCGTAAGTGGCGATGATGTCGTCGGCCTCGAAGCCCTCTTCCTCTATGCAGGGAAGGGAGAAGGCGCGCGTCGCCTCGCGAATCAGGGGGAATTGCGGCACCAGGTCTTCGGGCGGATCGGGCCGATGCGCCTTGTACTCGTCATAAAGATCGTTGCGGAAGGAATGCGAACCCTTGTCGAGAATGACCGCAAGGTGCGTCGGACCGTCAGCCTTGTCCAGATCGTCCGCCAGCTTCCACAGCATGGTCGTATAGCCGTAAACCGCCCCGACATTGAGCCCCTCGGGATTGGTGAGCGGGGGCAGGCGATGATAGGCGCGGAAGATGTAGGCCGATCCGTCGACCAGGTAGAGATGCTGCTTTTCGGCCATGAAAGGCCTGCTAGCACGGAGCGGGAGGCGGCGTAACGGACAATTTCTCCCGCAACGCCGCGGAATCGGGCATGCCGGGACACATTTTGCCGCATTTTTGCCTTAATCCTCTTGATCGGGGCAGAATGTGGCCTTATTTAGGCAACGAGCCGGCGGAAAGTCGGCTCCGGGGCGGGCGGATCGCCAGCCTCGGTCATGAGACAAATCAAGGATTTATCCTATGCGTAAGATCATTCTCGCCGCCGCGATCGCCGGTTCCGCCCTGACCCTGTCGGCTTGCTCCGAGGGTACCGAGCAGAACGCCGAAGACGCTGCCGAAGGCGCCATGGCCGATACCGAGACCAACGCCGAAGCGCTGGGCAACGACATGGAAGACGCCACCGCCGAAGCGGGTGCCGAACTGGACCAGGCCGGTGCCGAGATCGACAACGAAGCCGCTCAGGTCGAAGGCGACCTGCAGGGCGAGACCACTGCCGAAGCCGAAGCCGACTGATCCCGGTTCAGCTTTCGAAGCACGAAAGGGGGCGTGGCCAGCGATGGCCGCGCCCCTTTTTCGTGCGCGGCGATGAGTATCGGGGCCTGCCGGCGTTTACTGGGTATAGGCGGGAACGTTGTGCTCGGCATTGGCGTAGCGCCGCGCTTCCGCCTCGGCATAGCCGTCGTAGATACCCCGGGCGATCGAGGCGATCCGCCGTTCCCGGGCGAGGCGGCTGCCCTGGCCGGTGACGTAAATGGCCAGCGCGATGGCCCGCCCGTCGGGAGAGGTGAGGATGCCGATATCGCTCGAGGTGTTGTTCAGCGAACCGGTCTTGTGCGCTACGGTCACACCGCCGGGCATCATCGCCGGAATCCGGCGCGTACCGGTCCGGCAGCGTTCCATCGTGTCGATGATGAACTCCCGGCTCGCCTGGCTCAGCCAGCGTCCCTGATACAGGCCCGCAAGAAGCTGCACCATCGTTTCGGGCGAAGCGCTGTCGCGTTCGTCGATGAAGGTCGCCGGATCGTGCTCGCCATCGTCGCGCACGAGGGTGGCGATGTCGCGATCGAGGCTGAACTCGCTCAGACCTGCGCGGTGCGCCCAGTCATTGACCGCCGACGGCCCGCCGATGGCCTTCAGCAAAGCGTCGGTCGCCTGGTTGGAGCTGCGCGTAAGCATCAGCTCGATAAGCCGGCGCGCGCTCAGATATTCGCCTTCCCGCACGGGGGCGACCCGCGTCGAGAAGGGTTGCGAGCGAACCGCCCAGAGCAGCGGAAACTCGCTCGAAAGGCTCCACCTTCCCTGCTCGACCCCTTCCATGAAGGTAGCCGCGATGGCGATCTTGCTGGTGCTGGCCATCGGGAAGCGCTGATCGCCGAGGATGGAAATGGTCTGCCCCGTAGCCAGATCGACCGCGGCAACCCCGATCCGGCCCTCGCTCCCCTCGGCGAGCTGCGCAATCCGCAGTTCGAGCTGATTTTGAAAATCCGGAGAATAGTCGCGCGGTTCTCGCAGTTCGGTTCCGAACGCGGAATCGAAGCTCTGTTCGAACCCGGTCGCCTGCGCCCCGGTCTGCGCTTGCGCCGGAGCGCCCGCGAATGGAGCAACAAGCAACGCCAGCGGCGCAATGAAACGACCGATCCTTTTGATGTTCATGTCACCACCCTGCCCGGAACATGCTTTGCAATGGCTTAACAATAGGCGGTCTGACCATAAACCAGCGGCGAACGGTTTGAAATCAGCGGTATGTCGAGGAAGGGAAGCGGGAACCGACGTCCAGCGCCGGCTCCGACCTCTCCCGTCACGTCAGGCGTTCGCCAGCACCTTCTCGATCCTGTCGAGCGGTTCGCTGGTCAGTGCCTTGTCGACTTCGCCGACCAGCCGCTTTTCCAGTTCCTTGTGATAGTGCCGCCGCATCTCGCCCAATGTCTTGGGGTCGGCAACGACCAGCAATTCCTCGAATTCGCCGGCGATGGCTTTCGCATTCAGCCATTCAGCCGCCGCCGCGCCGTGAGCCAGTTCGTTGAGATCGGTATTCCCCTTCATTTGTCCCGTCGTGTCCTGATGCTTGACGCCGGCGCTGAAATTGGTGGCTTCCAGGGAAGGTTCGGCGATCTTCTTCAGCCTGGGCTCGAATATCTGCCCTTCGTTCCGCAACAGCACGAAACGCGTACCATCGACGAGGGCGACATGGGCGTTGTGGGGGATTTTCATTCGCGGTTCTCTCCTGCGTTATCGGTTCTGCCCCACCAACGAGCGCAGGCGGCGATGGTGCCGCGATGATCTCGCGGCCCGCCCCGCTCAGTCCGGTTTGCGCAGGCGCCACGCGAACTGGTCGGTGGAGCCGCGCACGCTGTCGTCGAACACGCTGGCCCTGCGATCGTCGGACGGCCGGGAATAGAGGTCGCTCTCTTCCTCCAGCGTGAAGCCGGCGCCGGTCAAAAGGTCGAGCGCCACCTGCCGGTCCATCCGGTGAAGATCGTTCGCCGCTGCCGGACCGCTGCCGTCCGCCGCCAGGTGATCGACGACCACCAGCGTGCCGCCGGGTTTCAGCGCATCGAACAGCATCCGCGCCACGCGCTCGGGCGTGCCTTCGGGCATGTCGTCGAGGTAGAGGTCGTGAAAATTGAGGGCGGTTATGACGGTGTCGAGCGGTTCGGGCCAGCCGGGCGCATCGATGGGGCCGGTAAGCGGGAACACGCGCACCGGCTCGCCCTGCTGATTGGTGTAGGGGCGGATGGCGGCATCCTGTTCCTGCGCGTATTCGGGCCGCCGCGCGATGAATTCGTCGGGCTGGAACGCGTAGACCTTGCCGTCCGCACCCACGGCCATGGCCAGCAACCGCGTCACATAGCCACCGCCCATGATGAAGTCGCCGACCACGTCGCCCCGGTCGATCTGGGCGAAGGCGAGCAGTTCGCCGGGCTTGCGCGCATCGTCATACCGGCGATCGTCGGTGCGGGCGATGTCGGTTATCGCCTGCTGGTATCTGGCCGGCGAGTAGGCCACGGTTTCGCTGGCGGCCGGCGGTTCGGTATCGGCGCAGGCGGCAAGGGCGCACGCCATCAGCAGCACGCCCGGTATCGCGATCGATTTTCTCATGGCCTCTCCCTATCGTCCGTGTTCGCCCACCAGCGGTACGAAGCGTACCCCGCCAAGCGACGTTTCCCGCCAGTCTTCGGGCCCGGTCCGCTCGATCACGCAGAGCGCCTGCGAGCGGGTATCGCCGAGCGGGATGACCAGTCGCCCGCCGACGGTCAACTGGCGCTTCAGCGGGTCGGGCGCCTCGTCCACGCCGGCCGCGACGAGAATTGCATCGAACGGCGCGAAGTCGGACAGACCTTGCGACCCGTCCGCGTTGATCACGGTCACGTTGCCGATACCCAGTGTCGCCAGTCGCCCACGCGCGAGATCGGCCAGTTCGGCGTGGAATTCGACCGCGTGGACATGGGCGCAAATCTGCGCGGCGACCGCGGCCGCGTAGCCCGAGCCGGCCCCGACCTCCAGCACGCGAGCTTCGGGTGTCAGCCTCGCGGCCTCCAGCATCAGCGCGACGACATAGGGCTGCGATATCGTCTGCCCGGCGGCGATGGACAGGGCGCGGTCCTCGTAGGCGCGGGAGCGGTCGTCGTCTTCCACGAACGCTTCGCGCGGAATGGTGGCCATGGCATCGAGCACATGAGGGTCGGATATGCCCCTGGCGCGCAACTGGCTCTCGACCATTGCGGAACGCTGGCTTTCGATTGTCGTCATAAATCGTCGGCTCCCCGGTGCGCGGATATGACATAGTCGCACACCGCGAAAAAGGGCCGGGAGGATCGCTCCTCCCGGCCCCTTTCGTTCGGCGATGCCGGTGCGTCGGCGGGCTTAGAAGCCCATGCCGCCGCCCATGCCGCCCATTCCGCCCATGTCGGGCATTCCGCCGCCGCCGCTCTTTTCCTCGGGGATTTCCGAGATGGCGGCTTCGGTGGTGATGAGCAGGCCGGCGACGGAAGCCGCGTCCTGCAAGGCGGTACGCACGACCTTGGTCGGGTCGATGACGCCGGCGCTCACGAGGTTCTCGTAAGTGTCGGTGGCCGCGTTGAAGCCCATCGAATCGTCGTTGCCGTCCATCAGCTTGCCGGCGACGACCGCGCCGTCATGGCCGGCGTTCTCGGCGATCTGGCGGATCGGCGCCTGCAGCGCACGACGGACGATGTCGATGCCGCGCGTCTGGTCGTCGTTCTCGCCCTCGACGCCGTTCAGCGACTTGATGGCGTAGAGCAGCGCGGTACCGCCGCCCGGAACGATGCCTTCCTCGACCGCGGCGCGGGTGGCGTGCAGCGCGTCGTCGACGCGATCCTTGCGCTCCTTCACCTCGACCTCGGTCGCACCGCCGACCTTGATGACGGCGACGCCGCCGGCCAGCTTGGCGAGACGTTCCTGCAGCTTCTCCTTGTCGTAGTCGGACGTCGTCGTCTCGATCTGCGCGCGGATCTGCTCGACGCGGGCCTTGATGTCGCCCTCGTCACCGGCACCGTCGACGATGGTGGTGTTGTCCTTGTCGATGGTGACGCGCTTGGCCTGGCCGAGCATCGAGATGCCGACGTTCTCCAGCTTGATGCCGAGATCCTCGGAGATCATCTCGCCCTTGGTCAGGATGGAGATGTCCTGCAGCATCGCCTTGCGACGATCGCCGAAGCCGGGGGCCTTGACCGCCGCGACCTTCAGGCCGCCGCGCAGCTTGTTGACCACCAGAGTGGCCAGCGCCTCGCCCTCGATGTCCTCGGCGATGATGAGCAGCGGACGCCCGGCCTGCACCACGGCTTCGAGCACCGGCAGCATGGCCTGCAGGTTCGACAGCTTCTTCTCGTGAATCAGGATGTAGGGATCGTCGAGCTCGACGGTCATCTTTTCCGGATTGGTCACGAAGTAGGGGCTGAGATAGCCGCGGTCGAACTGCATGCCCTCGACGGTTTCCAGCTCGAATTCGAGGCCCTTCGATTCGTCGACGGTGATGACGCCTTCCTTGCCGACCTTTTCCATGGCCTCGGCGATCTTCTCGCCGACTTCACGGTCGCCATTGGCAGAGATGATGCCCACCTGGGCGATCTCGGACGAACCGGCGACGTCCTTGGAACGGGCCTGCAGATCGGCGACGACCTTGCCTACGGCGAGATCGATGCCGCGCTTCAGATCCATCGGGTTCATGCCGGCCGACACCGACTTCATGCCTTCGCGCACGATCGACTGGGCCAGCACCGTGGCGGTGGTGGTGCCGTCACCGGCGCTGTCATTGGCCTTGCTGGCGACTTCGCGCAGCATCTGCGCGCCCATGTTCTCGAACTTGTCCTTGAGTTCGATGTCCTTGGCGACGGTCACGCCGTCCTTGGTGATGCGCGGGGCGCCGAAGCTCTTGTCCATCACGACATTGCGGCCCTTGGGGCCGAGCGTGACCTTTACCGCATTGGCGAGCGTGTCCACGCCCTTGAGGATGCGCTCGCGCGCGTCGCGGCCGAACTTTACGTCCTTGGAAGCCATTGGTGTTTCTCCTGGAAATTCGTGTTGCGAAAAGCTGTCTCGACGGGTCGGCTCAGCCGAGCACGCCCATGATGTCGCTTTCCTTCATGATGAGCAGGTCTTCGCCATCGAGCTTGACCTCGGTGCCGGACCACTTGCCGAACAGAACGCGGTCGCCGGCCTTGACGTCGAGCGGGGTCACGGTGCCGTCATCGGCGCGGGCGCCCGAACCGACGGAGACGACCTCGCCCTCGCTCGGCTTTTCCTTGGCGCTGTCGGGAATGATGATGCCACCGGCCGTCTTTTCCTCGGCCTCGATGCGGCGGACCAGTACGCGGTCGTGCAGCGGACGGAATGCCATGATACTGACCTCTTCCATTGTTATCTAAAGGGTGTTGAACCGTGTTTGGCACTCTCCGCACGAGAGTGCCAGCGGCGCGGATATGTTGTCGCGCGTTCAGGCAGTCAATGGGTCGATCGCGAAAAAATTCGTCGGCTCCGGCGGACCGCCGCGATGGCGGTTCCGGGATGAGCGGGGATCTGCGCCGCGGCGCGGCGTGGAATTGGCAAGAGGCTCGGGCAGGTCTGCCGCATAATCGGGCGGGCAGTTGAGGCTGTGGGAGGCCATGACATTCGGCAGTTTCGATTACCCCGGTGCGGGCATGGAACACGATGGCGCAAATCCGACGGTCCGCTTACCGTCCCGAGACCGCGCCCTCACGTCACTGCCGCGCGTTCGGCAAACCGCTCCTCCCGCCATGCGCCGCTGTCGAGGATGTCGCGCAGTTCGCTGACCGCGCGCCAGCAATCGGCGTAGCGGACATAGGCGGGCGCGAACCCCAGGCGCAGGGCGTCGGGGGCGCGGAAGTCGCCGACGACGCGGCGCTCGATCAGCGCCTGGCACAGTTCGTAGGCATGCTCGTGCCGCCAGGATAGCTGGCTGCCGCGCGCCTTCGGGTCGGCGGGCGAGATACATTCGAGCTCCGGCACCAGCTCTGCCACCGCGCGGCGGGTGAACTCGGACATGCGGCGCGATTTCGCCACGAGCGCGTCCATGCCGATGCGCGCGATCAGGTCCACGCCCTCTTCCAGCGCGCTCATCTGGATCACGGGCGGCGTGCCGGCGAGCAGTCGGTCGACGCCCGGCGCGGGGGCGTAGTCGTCCTCGAAGGCGAAGGGCTGCGCGTGGCCCATCCAGCCCGACAGCGGCTGGCGCAGCGCCCGGTGGTGACGCGGGGCGACGTAGGCGAAGGCGGGCGCGCCGGGGCCGCCGTTCAGGTACTTGTAGCCGCAGCCGACGGCGAAATCGGCCTGCGCCGCGGTAAGATCGACCGGCACCGCGCCGACGCTGTGCGACAGGTCCCAAAGCACCAGCGCCCCGGCCTCGTGCGCGGCCCGCGTCAGACGGAGCATGTCGTGCATCGCGCCGGTCTTGTAATGCACATGCGTCAGCAGCAGCAGCGCCACGTCCTTGTCCAGCGCCGCTTCCAGATGCTCGCGCGGGGCCAGTTTCCGCGTCGCCAGCCCCTGTCCCTCCAAGCCGTCCACCATGTAGAGATCGGTCGGGAAATTGCCCGGTTCGCTCAGCACGACCTTGCGGCGGCGGTGGCCGTCGCCGCGAAAATGGGCGAGCGCGGCGCTGACGAGCTTGAACAGGTTCACGCTGACGCTGTCCGCCGCGATCACCTCGTCCGGCCCGGCCCCGATCAACGGCGCGATCTTCGCGCCGACGCGCTGCGGCAGGGTGATCCAGTCCGCCCCACCGGCTCCGTCCGGGTTCCAGCTCGCAATCAGCCCATCGCCCCATTCCCGCCGAACGACCGTCTCGATGCGTTCCGGGGTCGCCCGGGGCAACGCGCCGAGCGAGTTGCCATCGAGATAGGCCACGGCGTCGTCCAGCAGGAAGTGGCCGCGCCACTTCGCCAGCGGGTCGGCGGCATCGAGGCGGGCGGCTTCGCCGGCGAAATCGGTCACAGCTGCGTCCTCACCGCCAGCAGTTCCGGAAAGAAACCCAGCTTCAGCACGCCTTCGAGATAGGCCACCCCCGCCGTGCCCCCGGTGCCGCGCTTGAACCCGATGATCCGCTCCACGGTCTTGAGATGCCCGAAGCGCCAGCGCTGGAAATGATATTCCAGATCGACCAGCTTTTCCGCCAGTTCATACAGATCCCAGTAGGTCTGCGGATCGCGATAGACCCGCGCCCAGGCCTGCGTAATCGCATCGACCGGCTCGTGCGGGGCGGCGAGGTCGCGGTCCAGCACGGCATCGGGAATGGCGAAGCCGCGCCGTTGCAGGAGGCGCAGCACCTCGTCGTAGAGGCTCGGGCGATCCAGTTCGGCGCGCAGCTTGTCCGCCACGTCGGGCGTCGCCTCGTGCATGGTCACGTGATCGGGATTGCGCCCGCCCAGAATGAATTCCATCAGTCGGTACTGCGCCGACTGGAAGCCGCTCGAGCCGCCCAGATGCGGGCGGATCAGCGAATAGTCGTGCGGCGTCATGGTGCTCAGCACGTTCCAGCTGGCGATCAGCTGTTCCTGCGCACGGGCGACCCGGGCCAGCATCTTGAACGCCGGATCGAGATCATCGGCCACGATCAGCGCCCGCGCGCCCGACAGTTCGTGCAGGCACAGCTTGAGCCACAATTCACTCGCCTGGTGGACGATGATGAACAGGAACTCGTCATGCGCGTCGGACGCGGGATGCTGCGCCGACAGGATGCGGTCGAGATCGAGATAGGAGGAATAGGTGACGTCGGTACGGGCCATGCGTCAGGCCTTAGCGGCAAGCGGGGTCGGGCGAAACTATCCGTCGATCACCCGCGTTTCGGGGTGGTGCTTGTCGAGGTGCTTCCTGATTATTCTCAGGTTGCGGGTGTTGGAGCGGAAGAAGAAATCGAACGCATCACCCAGCATGGGCACCGCGCCGACCGCCGAATCGAACGCCACATTGCCGGCCATGCGCGCCAGCTTCCACTTCGGCATGCGCAGATTGCGCGCCTCCCACACGATCCACGCGCCCATCGCCATGCCGATGACATCGCCCACCACCGGGACCAGCCCGACGATCGCGTCGAGGCCGACGGGGCGGTTGACGCCGGGGACGGTGAAGCTGCGTTCGAGCACCTGCTCCATCGCCTCGATCCGTCTGCGGACCGCCTGCGGATCGGTGCCCAGCGGCAGGTCTGGCCTCGGCGGGCGGGGGCGGGCGGTCTGCGGGCTGTCCATGCCCGTTATCTGGGTATCTCGGCGAGCGGCGGCAAGGGATGCCAGCCATAGGCGTTGGCCTGATAGCCCTCCAGCCCGCCGCGCACGAGCGTCCAGCGCAGCGGCGCCCCCAGCGGAATGAACACGTTGGCGAGCGTCAGCTGCGCCTCGGCCTCGGCGAAGCGGACGGCGCGCTGGGCCGGATCGGCTTCGGCAAGACCCTGCGCAACGAGCGTATCGGCGTCGTCCAGGCACGGGCCGCGCCGCAGCGAGCAGGCGAACTGGTTGAGGAACCAGCGCGGAGCGGGATAGCGGGCCACGGCATCGACCAGTACCAGGTCCGCCGCGCCCGCCTCGCCCGCCCGTTCGAGCGTTACGCCCACGCTCGCCCATTGCTGTGCGAGGTCGCGGTACAGCAGATCCCAGCCCCGCCCCTCGGGAAGCGCGACGGAAAGGGTGGCCGATGCCGGCTCGCCGTCGGCGGCCGCCGCGCGCTGCCAGGTGCCGATGCGGGCGCGCGCCTCCTCCCTCAGTTCCTCGATATCGGCATCGGCCCAACGCTCCGCGACCAGCCCCGGATCGCCGGGCAGTCCGGGCGCCACGGGGCGCGTCGTCGCCACCCAGCCGCCGATATTGTAGCGCGCCAGCAGCGCCTGCCGGTCGATCGCCATTGCCAGCGCCTCGCGCACGCGGTCACTCCCGAGCAACCCCTTGGCGCGGCGAACCCGCAGGCCGAACAGGCCGAAGGTCGAATCGATGCGCAGCGTGCCGGTCGACAGTGGGCCGGTATCGACCAGCGGCAGCGAGCCGAGATCGCCGCCCAGCACCATCTGCACGCGGTTGTCGTTGAAAAGCGCGATGGCGTGCCGGGCGTCGGTCACCATCAGGTTCACCGCGCGCACGTCGTCCTGCCAGTCTTCGGGCTGGGGCAGGCCCCGCTCGCCGGGCGGGCGCAGCGCCAGCTCGGCCGAGCCATCAGTGCGCGCCAAGGTCATCGCTCCGGTGTCGCCGCCCGGCGCCCCGAGCGCGAGTTCAGGCTGGGCGAGCAGTTGCAGCAGATAGGGTTCGGGTTCGGACAGGCGCAGCTCGACCACCCGCCCGGCCATCGCTCGCACCTCCTCCACCGGCGCGAGATCGAGGCCGAGCGAGGTGCCCTTAAGGTCTGCCAGCGTCGCCTCGAGTCGGTCGGCGACGCTTTCCGCGGTGAGCGGGCTGCCATCGGGCCAGTCGCTTTCGCGCAGACGGAAGATGAAGGTGCGCCCGCCATCGGTCACCAGCCAGCGTTCGGCGAGGTCGGGCACGACGTCACCATTGGCGTTGAGCGCGACCAGCCCCGACTGCGTTGCCGCGCGCACGATCTGGGCGCCGGGCGCAAGGCGCAGGCCATCGGCAAAGACCGTGTCGGGCGATCCGATCAGGGCAACGTCGATCTCGCCCTCTGCCGGCGAATCGCAGGCCGTCAGGCCAGCGGCGAACGCGAGGGCGAGAAAGGCATGACGGCAACGCATGGAGCCGCCGGCTCTAGGCCGCGCGCCGCGTGCCAGCAATGGCGGATCGTCGGGGCGGCGGGCCGCCTGACCGATGCGTCAGGAATTGCGCATCATGCGGCCCTGGCTGTCATAGGCGGGATGGACGCTGCTCGTGGTCGGCGCGGCGGCGGGGCCGCGGGCCTGTCTGGGATCGATCTCGTCGACGAAGGCGATGCCGAAGCGGTTGTCCTGCTTCCACGCCACCGTGCCCTCGACCCAGCCGATATTGCGCAACTCCACCGCGACCAGCTGGCCGCGCATGACGCGCACGTCGCCTTCCGCCATCATGCCGCCGGTGGACAGGTTGCGCACCTTGACGCGTTGCGCCGCCTCCTGCCCGTCCACGCGCAGCTGCGCGAGCAGGAACAGGCTGTCGCGGCCAACCTGGCGGGTATCGATTTCGCTCATCGCGTCGGTCTCAATCCTTGCCTGCCTTCGTTCGGACCATCCGGTCGCGCCGCGCGGCGGCCTTGCACCGGCCCGCGACCGTGGGGACATGCGCGATGCGGGCCGAATGCCTAACGAATCCTTAATTCGCGCGTCGAATGGTCCAATGTGTTCCGATATGGGTCAGTCGTCGCGGGAGATCTTTTCGCGCCGTTCGTGGGCCGCCTGCGCCTCCACCGTCATGGTGGCAATGGGCCGGGCGATCAGACGGTTGATGCCGATGGGTTCGCCGGTCATGTCGCACCAGCCATATTCGCCCTCGTCGATGCGGCGCATCGCGGCGTCGATCTTGGCGGTCAGCTTGCGCTGCCGGTCGCGCGTCCTGAGCTCGATGCCCCAGTCGGTCTCGCTCGAGGCGCGGTCGTTCAGATCAGGCTCGCGCAGCGGTCCTTCCTGCAGGTTCTGCAAAGTTCCTTCGGACGCCTGAAGGATCGAGCGCTTCCATTCGAGCAGCAGCACGCGAAAGTAGTTGAGCTGCTTTTCCGACATGTATTCCTCGTCGTCCGAGGGCGTGTAGTCGTCCGGCAACGACCGCTTCGCCTTGGCGAGGATGTCGATATCGTCGTGCATGGCAACAGCCATCAGGTGCTCCTGGTCCCGGTGCGCATTGCCTTCCCTGCGACAGGTGCCGTGTCCGGGTCTGTCGGCGGCCCCGCCAAGGCCATTCGTCGGGCGGGCCTATAGGAGCGGCGCCAGCGCCGCACAAGCGGCAATCTGGGCCGGGAGACACCTGCGCAAAACCGTGACATTCCGCCCACACGGCGACCTCCTCCACCGGCGCGTTAACGATTGCGCGGCGGCGTTAACCATTTCTTGAGCACGTTCGTCAAACATCGTCCCGGCAACGAAACGCCGGACCAGGGGGCCGGTGCGAACACACAGGGGTTTGGATTATGGAACTCGCCAGGATCGAGACATTCGTGAAGGTCAGCCCGGCCGACATCGCCGGGATGGACATGCTGGTGGCGACCTGCCTCGCCGACGCCGCCGATGGTGACGTGGACGCGCTGTACGATCTGGGCGTCGCTTATTCGACGGGAAGCCACGGGGTGAACTGCGACCTGGTCGAAGCGCACAAGTGGTTCAACCTTGCCGCCGCCAGCGGGCACGAGGCCGCGCAATGGTGCCGGGCCGACATTGCCGGCGAAATGAGCGCGCGCGAGATCGCCGAAGCGCAGCGCCGCGCCCGCGAATGGCTGCGTGCCGAGCGGCAGGCCGCCTGACCGGCCGCGCCCCCGCCGCGCGGCGCCTAGTCGCCTTTGCGAAACGGCGTGCGACCGGCCATGTACAGCTGATCGACCTCCACCCCGCGCTGCTCCTGCTTCAGGAACTCGGCGACCGCGCGGCGGAAGCCAGGATCGGCAAGCCAGTGCATGCTGGTGGTGACGACGGGTTCGTATCCCCGGGCAAGCTTGTGCCCGCCCTGCGCCCCCGCCTCCACCCGATCGAGGCCGAGATCGATGGCGATGTCGATGGCGCGGTAATAGCACAGCTCGAAATGCAGGAAGGGCTTGTCCACCAGGCAGCCCCAGTAGCGGCCGTAGAGCGCCGACCCGCCGACGAAATTGAGCGCACCGGCGATCGCCCGCCCGTCCGCGTCGAAGGCCAGCAGCAGCAGCACGCGCTCCCCCAGCCGTTCCCCGAACAGGTCGAACGCCTCGCGCGTCAGATAGGGCGACCCCCATTTGCGCGCGCCGGTATCCTGGTAGAACAGCCAGAAGGCATCCCAGTGTGCGGGGCGGATATCGTCCCCGCGCAGCGCCCGCACGGTGATGCCATCGTTCGCCGCGGCGCGTTCCTTGCGCAGATCCTTGCGCTTGCGACTGGTCAGCTCGGCAAGAAAGCCGTCGAAATCCGCGTAGCCGCGATTGTACCAGTGGAACTGGGTATCCTCCCGCCTTAGCCAGCCCGCATCCTCGAACAGCGCGCGCTGCCGCGGTTCCACGAAGGTCGCGTGCGCGCCCGACCACCCCTCGCGCGCCACCAGCGTTTCGGCGGCACGCAGGAGCGGCGCGACCAGCGCATCGTCGCGGAGCAGGAGGCGCGGGCCGGTGGCGGGTGTGAAGGGCGCGGCGATCTGCAGCTTGGGGTAATAATCGCCGCCCGCCCGGTACCAGGCATCGGCCCAGGCGTGGTCGAACACGTATTCGCCCTGGCTGTGGCTCTTGAGATAGCTGGGCAGCGCCCCCAGCAGCGTCCCGTCGCCGTCCTCGAGCAGAATCGGTGCCGGGGTCCATCCGGTTCCCGGCCCGACGCTTCCCGAATCCTCCAGCGCGGTAAGGAATTCGTGCGCGACGAAAGGATTGTCGCTGCCGGCGAGCGCGTTCCAGTCGTCGGCGGGTATGTCGCCCACCGCCGAAGCGATCCGAGCCGTCAGTTCGCGATTGGCCATTGCCACCAATCTAGGAACGCGCCGCCCACGCCGCCACCCCCTCGCCTTCCATGATCGGCGTGGCCCCCTCGGCCAGCGCGACGTCCAGCCGCGCGCCATCGTTCACCGTCCAGGCGAGCAGGGGCAGGCCGAGCCGCCTGAGCGATCGCGCGAGGCGGCTGGGATAGTCGCGCACGTCATAGGCCATGAATTCGGGCCGCCCCCGCGCCAGTTCCCACAGGCGGTGGAGATGGCCCGCGAAGTCGCGCGCATTCTCCTCCTTCATCACCATTCCCACGGGCAGGCCGGGCATCCGCTTCGCGAACCAGCGGGCGATCCGCGGGTCGTAGCTCATCACGGCGACCCTGCCGCGGTAGCCTTCGAGATCACGCCGCAGCGCCCGGCAGAGGCTGTGGACCGGCCTGTCGCGCCGGGTCTTGCATTCGATCAGCAGCGGGACCGCCCCCGCCACGATATCGAGCACGTCGCGCATGGCCGGGATCGGGTGATCGCCCTCTTCGTCGGTTGTCGACAGGCGGAGCGCGGCAAGCTCGGCGGCGGAGAGGGCGTCGAACTGCCCCTCCCGCCCCGTCAGGCGCATCATGTCCTCGTCGTGATAGACGACGGCCCGCCCGTCGCGGCTGACGCGGATATCGCATTCGATGCCGTAGCCCGCTTCCTTCGCGGCGGCGAAGGCGGCGAGCGAGTTTTCCGGTATCGGCCCGCCGTGCAGCCCGCGATGGGCGTATGGCTGCGCGCTCAGCCAGGCCGGCGCGCGATGGCGCGGCATCAGCCCGGCGCGAGGGCGATGACCGCGTCGACCTCGACCGCGGCGCCCACCGGCAGGGCGGGCACGCCGACCGCCGCGCGGGCGTGGCGGCCCTTGTCGCCGAACACCTCGAACATCAGGTCCGATGCGCCGTTCACGACCTTGTGCTGATCGGTGAAACCGGGCGCGCTGGCGACGAAGCCGCCCAGCTTCACGACCCGCTCCACCCGGTCGAGCGGTATCAGCGCCGCCTTCAGCTGCGCCAGGATCATCAGCCCGCAGGCCCGCGCGGCAGGGATCGCCTCCTCCACGCTCACGCCGTCGCCCAGCGTGCCGGTGAACACCTCGCCGTCGATGAAGGGAAGCTGGCCCGAGACGAAGGCGAGATCGCCGTGTACCACCACCGGCAGATAGCTGGCGAGAGGCGCGGACACCTCGGGCAGGGTGATGCCAAGGCCGGCGAGGCGTGCTTCGATGCTCATGCGTCAGTGTCTCCGTGCAGGGTTTCCAGCACCCATGGCAGAGCCTCGTCCCAGCTGTCTATCCGCGCATGGGCGTGGCCGGCCTCGAGCGCGCAGGGGACGTGCGGGGCGATGGAAGGCTCTCCGCACAGATGCAGCCGATGGACCTCGGGGGCGACGCTGCGGGCCGACTTGTGATGGATGGCCAGGTCGTCGATGAAGACCGCACGGGTCGCGCCGCGCTCCTCCACGATGCGGCGCAGCGCCTCGCCCTTGGGCCCCTGGTTGGTGAACACCGGCACGTTCAGGCCAAGCGCGTTAAGCTGCCGCGTGCGCGCCGCATTGCGCTCGTCGGTAAGGTTGGTGAGGACCACCACATCGGCATCCTCACCCAGCCGCGCCATTGCCTCCAGCGCGCCGGCGATGGGTTGCTGCGTGTCCATCTGCGTGTCGAAGAAGCCCCCGAGCAGGCGCCAGACGTCCTCCTCGGTCATCGCCTCCTCGCTGCCGCGCCGGCGCATGGACTGGACGAAGGGATTTCCCTCCAGCGCGAACTCCACATCGTGCTCGCTATCGAGCCATTCGCGGAAATGGCGAACCATGTGCAGCAGCACCTCGTCGCAATCGGTGACGACCAGCGGACGGCTCATCGCGCCAGCTCCGCCCGCGCCGCGGCGAGCGTATCGGGCGGGACGTCGAGCGCCTCCGCCGCGCCCAGCAGGTCCGGCTCGTGCTGAGCGAGGAAATCGAGCACCGCGCGGTGCGTCGCCGGATCGGCGATGGCGCCGCGCAGCGCGTCGGGCGTAAGGCCGGTCAGGTCGAGGAAGCGCTGCGCGCGCGGCCCGTCCGCCAGGATCCAGCCGAGCGCGGCCAGCGCCAGCGCCGAAGCATCCTTTACGGAATCTTTATGTGTGTTAAGGATGGTGCATGTCCGTTTGAACAAATGTGGCAAAAACCCGGTCGAACGACAAGGCCGGGCGGGTCGCTCGGGGGCTAGATGACGAAGCGAATCCTCGTTGTCGAGGACAACGATCTGAACCGGAAGCTTTTCTGCGACGTATTGCGGGCGAGCGGCTTCCAGGTGGAGCCGGTTTCGGACGGAAACCTCGCGATAGAGCGGGCCCGCGCCTTCGATCCGAACCTGGTGGTCATGGACATCCAGTTGCAGGAGATCTCGGGTCTCGACCTCATCGCCACGATCAAAGGCGACGTCGACCTCTCCGGCGTCCCGGTGCTGGCGGTGACCGCCTATGCCGGCAAGGGAGACGAGCAGCGCATCCGCGAATCGGGGGCGGAGGGGTATCTGTCCAAGCCGGTCAGCATCGGCCCGTTCATGGCCGCGGTGCGCTCCCTGGTCGAGGTGCGCCCGGTGACGACCGCTACCGGCTGACGCGGGCCAAGGGCCGCGCGATCGGGAACGCGCGGGTGCCCTCATTCGCTTGACATTGCACCGCGCGGCAGCTTTCGCCGCCACATCACCCCGTCGCAGGACGCGGGGGCCGCCCTTTGCACAGGAAAGACAGGACATCCGGATGGACCGCGCCGAAGTCGACAGCAAGATCCGCTCGATCATCGAACCCTTCAACAAGAAGGGCGTGACCATCACCGAGGACGCGACCTTCGCCGGCGACCTCGAATTCGACAGCCTGACGGTGATGGATTTCGTGGCCGCGATCGAGGACGAGTTCGACATCATCATCTCGATGAACCAGCAGGCCGAGATCGAGACCTACGGCCAGCTCGTCGACGCCGTGCACACGCAGACGAAGGACTGAGGCAGGCATGAGCCAGGGCCCCGTGCAACCGGACCGGCCGGACAGGCCGGAGGGCGGACAGGGCGACCTGTTCTCCAAGTTCGACGACACCATCGCCATGCGCGCCAACCTGCTGGCGAGCGGCGTGACCGATCCGTTCGCGCTGGTGATGGAGAAGGTTCACTCGCCCACCCGCGCGGTATGCAACGGTCGCGAGACGATCCTGCTCGGCACCTACAACTACATGGGCATGACCTTCGATCCGGACGTCATCAGCGCCGGTCAACAGGCCCTGCGCGATTACGGGTCCGGCACCACCGGCAGCCGCGTGCTCAACGGCACCTATCAGGGCCACCGCGAATGCGAGGCGGCGCTGCGCGAGTTCTACGGCATGGATCACGCGATGGTGTTCTCCACCGGCTACCAGGCCAATCTGGGAATCATCTCGACCATCGCGGGCAAGGGCGACTACGTCGTCCTCGACATCGACAGCCATGCCAGCATCTGGGACGGGTGCAGCATGGGCCAGGCCGAGATCGTGCCGTTCAGGCACAACGACATCGAGGCGATGGAAAAGCGCCTGAAGCGCATTCCCGAAGGCGCGGGCAAGCTGGTCGTGCTGGAAGGCGTCTATTCCATGCTGGGCGACGTCGCCCCGCTCGCCGAGATGGTCCGCATCGCCAAGGCCAACGGCGCGATGGTGCTGGTGGACGAGGCGCATTCGATGGGCTTCATCGGCGAGAACGGTCGCGGGGTGGTGGAGGAGGCGGGCGTCATCGACGATGTCGACTTCATCATCGGCACCTTTTCCAAGAGCGTGGGCACGGTGGGGGGCTTCTGCGTTTCCAACCACCCCAAGTTCGACATCATGCGGCTCGTCTGCCGCCCGTACGTTTTCACCGCCAGCCTGCCGCCATCGGTAGTCGCCACCGCCGCGACCTCCATCCGCAAGCTGATGGATGCCAGGGACAAGCGCGAACACCTCTGGAAAAACTCGCGGCGGCTGCATGGCGGACTGAAGGCGCTGGGCTTTCGCCTGGGCACCGAGGAACCGCAAAGCGCCATCGTCGCGGTCATCATGCCCGACCTCGAACAGGGGGCGAGCATGTGGGAGGCGCTGCTGCGCGAAGGCCTCTACGTCAACCTCGCCCGGCCACCCGCGACGCCCGCCAACATGACGCTGCTCAGATGCTCGCTCTGCGCCGAACATTCGGACGAGGAGGTCGAGACCATCCTCGGCATGTTCGAACGCGCCGGACGGGCGACGGGCATCATCTGACGCGCGGCGCGCCATGAAGGCGCTGCTCGGCTGGCTTGGCCGCACCGGCCTGCTCTACTTGCTGCTGTGCGCGGCGATCGCCTTCTACCTGTTCGCGTGGCCGTCGCTGTCCGCGCAGTTTTCGGGCGAAAGCCTGCGCACCGACGCGATGAGCGTGGCGCAAATCCGCGATCGGCTGGCGCAGGACCGGCGCGCGGCGCAAAGCGCGCTGGAGGCGCGCGCCGAGGCGATTCGCGATGACAGCCGCGAGGCGCTCGACCGGCAACTGGCCAAGAGGCGCGGCGAACGCGCGGCGCTGACCGCCGAGCTTGGCGAAGGTGGCGGCTGGCTCGATTCGGTGCGCCCGTCGCGCATCCTGGAGCGAAAGCGGCTGGAATTGCGCCTCGCCGCGCTCGATGCCGAGATCGGCGCGCTGGAGGCGGCGCGCGATGCGCGTATGCGGGCCGACGCGCTCGCATCCGCCCGGGCCGCGCTCGCGCGTTACGCCCGCATCCCGACCGCGCGCGCCGTGAGCCTGTCGCGGCAGGCCTGCACCCGGGCGGAGCGGGCCCTGGCGACTTTCGACGCGCGCGAGCCGGTCGATCGCGGTCTGCGCAACGTCTTCCTGCAGGAACGCGCGGCACTCGACGAGGCGCGGCGGGAACGCTGCACGGCGGCGAGCGAGCGCGCGACGAGGCGGCAGCGCGGCCTGCAGGCCGCCAGCGCCTATCGCCAGGCGAAAGCGCGCGTCGTGCAGGCGGAAGACTGGAGCGTCGCCGCCCTGCCCGACCCTGCCAGGTCCGTCTCGGACACCACGATCCGCGACATCGCATGGCGCGCGGCACTGGCGCTGCTCGCCATATTGCTGACGCCCTTCGCCATTCGCACGCTGTTCTATTACGCGCTCGCCCCGATCGCGGAGCGGCGCCCGCCCATCCGCCTTGCCCCTTCCGGCGGGACCGGCGGGGGTCCGCGAACGACCGGGGTTTCGGAACCGTCGCTTTCGGTAACGCTCGGCCCCGACGAGGAATTGCTGGTCAGACAGAGCTTTCTGCAATCGAGTCCGGTCGGCGCCCACATGCGCACCCGCTGGCTGCTGAGCTGGCGACGTCCGTTGTCGAGCCTCGCCAGCGGTCTTGCCTTCCTCACCGAGGCGCGCGGCGAGGGGGCCGAATTCACCGTATCGGCGCGTGACGATCCCTTCGCCGAGATCGCCCGGATCGACCTCCCGCCGGGCGGGGCGCTGGTGGTGCAGCCCCGCGCGCTGGCGGCGGTGGTGCAACCGGTCGACCGGCCGTTGCAGATCCGCAGCCGGTGGCGGCTCTTCAGCCTGCATGCCTGGCTGACATTGCAGTTCCGCTACCTCGTCTTCCACGGCCCCGTGGCGCTGATCGTCAAGGGCGGGCGCGGCGTGCGCGTGGAGCAGGCGAAGGCGGGGCGGGTGTTCGGACAGGACCAGCTGATCGGGTTTTCCGCGCACACCGCCTATTCGATCGGCCGCAACGAAACCTTTCAGCCCTACCTGTTCGGCCGCGAGCCGCTGTTTCGGGACCGGGTCGTGGACGACGGCGCCGCGGCGGACGGCATCCTTGTCATCGAAGAGGCCCCGATGGCCGGGCAGCGGCAGGGCGTGCGCGCGGGGCTGGAGAACGCCTTCGATGCCATGCTCAAGGCGTTCGGTATCTGAGCGAGCGCGGAACTGCGCCGCGGGGCGAGCCGTTTGCCCGCCGAACCCCCGAAAAACGAGGAGACGACGATCATGGCGAACATCCGCAGCGGCAGCGCGAAATACGAAGGTCTGGGCAAGGACGGCCAAGGCCACGTATCGACCGAATCCGGCGCGCTAGACAACCAGCCCTACGGTTTTTCCACCCGGTTCGAGGACGAGCCCGGCACCAATCCCGAGGAACTGATCGCGGCCGCCCATGCGAGTTGCTTCACCATGGCCCTGAGTTTCGCGCTCGCCCGGGCGGGGCACGAGCGGGGCACGCTGTCGACGACGGCGAAGGTCACGCTGGAAAAGGACGGTGACGGCTTCAAGGTATCGCGATCCGACCTGACGCTGACGGGCGAGGTCGCGGGGATCGAGAAGGCCGAGTTCGAGACACTGGCGAACGAGGCGAAGGCCAACTGCCCGATCTCCAAGCTGCTCGACGCCGAGATTTCGCTGGATACGACGTTCGAGGGCTAGGGGCGCGCGAGGGTCAGCGTAACTGGTCCAGCGAGGTGACGGCGGCGCAGCGGTCGGCGGGGTCGGCCTGCCCGTCGCCGTGGCCAAGCTGCGTCAACAGCACGAAACCGCCGATGACCAGCACCACGAAGACGGTCGCGACGATGCCGAGATACCTGTCGATCACGCGCTTGATCGGGGCGCCGAACACGCGGAACAGCACGCCGACCACGATGAAGATCATCCCCCGCCCGACCAGGCTGGCGATGACGAAGGTGGCGAGGTTCATCTTCACGAAGCCCGCGCTGATCGTCAGCAGCTTGAACGGCACCGGGGTCGACCCGGCGACCACGATTACCTCCCAGTCGAACTCGCGCAGATAGCAGGCGGCCTGCGGGAAGCTGTCGGACAGTCCCAGCAGGCCGATCAGCCAGGCGCCCACCGATTCGTAGAGGAAGTATCCGATGGCGTAGCCGAACAGGCCGCCCAGCACCGAAAAGGCCGTGCACAGGATGGCGAAGCGGATCGCCCTTCGCGGTTCGGCGAGGCACATCAGGCCTAACAGGGGGTGGGGCGGAATGGGGAAGAACGAGGATTCGACGAAGGCGAACAGCGCCAGCCACCATTGCGCCCGGGGGTGCGCCGCCTTGGCCATCGTCCACTCGTACAGCCCGCGCAGCATCGCCGTCTTCTCCCGCAAGCGGCGGCCATTAGGCGAGCGTACCATCAGAGGCAAGTCCTACAAAATAACCGTTATGGCACTTTTTTATTGACATCGTGACGCTCTTTGGTTAGAAAAACGGAACATCGCGAAAAACCGAATCGAAACGCATCACGTCATCAGGGCGGCCCCGCATCGGGAGCCGCCCTTTCTCGTGGGTGTCGTTCTTCGCGCCGAGCAGTGGAGGGGATCGATCATGCCCAAACGGGTCAAGCCACGTCAGGATCAGAAGGGTCAGAACCTCAGGCCGAACTGGAAGGCAATCTTCCTGGAAACGCTGGCCGAGACGTCGAACGTCACCCGGGCCGCGCAAGCCTGCAACGCCATGCCGTCCTACGCCTATCGGCACCGGCGGCAGGATCCGGTTTTCCGCCGGCGATGGAGCGAGGCGCTGCTCGAGGGCTACGAGCACCTCGAACTGGAGACGCTCGAGCGCCTGCGGTTCGGTACCCCGCCGGGCGACAGGAAGTTCGACATCGCCAGCGCGCTGCGATTGCTGGCCGCCCATCGGGAGGCCGCCGCGCGGGAAAAGGCCCGGCAGAGCAAGCGCGACAGGGCAGTGGTCCTCGCCAGCCTGACGAAGAAGCTCGAAATGATGCGCGAACGCAAGGTCGCTGCCGAAGAAATGCTCCGCAACGAAGGCGTGATACGGCTCGAAGACCATGCCGCGAAATGATCGCGACGCTCTCCTCGCGGGCCTGTGCGCCGGCGAGGCGGGTGGCTTCCTCGCCGGGCTTCGCGAGGATGAGCAGCTCACCCTGCAAGGTCACTGGCCGCTGTGGGCGCGGGCCGAACAACTGCCGCCCGACGGCGATTGGCGCATATGGCTGATCTGCGCCGGCCGCGGCTTCGGCAAGACCCGCGCGGGCGCGGAATGGGTACGCCGCATCGCCGAGGACGATCCCGACGCGCGCATAGCGCTGGTCGCCAGCTCGCTTACCGAGGCCCGCGCGGTCATGGTGGAAGGCGAAAGCGGCATCCTGGCCTGCGACGCCTACGGCGAGGAACCGGTATTCGAACCGTCGCTGCGCCGCGTCACCTGGCCGACGGGCGCGCAGGCCACGCTGTATTCGGCGCACGAGGCGGATTCGTTACGCGGCCCCCAGCACGGTTACGCATGGTGTGACGAAATAGCCAAATGGGATAATTCCGGTGAGCGGGCAATGACCGCATGGGACAATCTGCAAATGGGTCTCCGGCTCGGCGAGACGCCGCGAGTTCTGGCGACGACCACCCCCCGCGCCGTGCCCCTCATGCGGCGCCTGATCGACGAAGCGCAGGGCGATCCCGGCGTGGCTATCACCAGGGGCAGCACCTACGACAACGCGCAGCACCTGCCCGCCCACTACATCGCCGCCATGCGCCGCCAGTATGGCGCGAGCGCGCTGGGAAGGCAGGAACTGGACGGCGAGCTGCTGACCGATATCGCCGGCGCGCTGTGGTCGCGTTCGCTGATCGAGCGGTCGCGCGAACCGTTCAATACGGCGCGGCTGGACCGCGTGGTCGTAGGGGTCGATCCGCCAGTTTCCGCGCGGGGCGACGAATGCGGCATCGTGGTCACGGGCCTGGCCGAGGACGGGCGCGCGCGCGTGCTCGCCGATGCTTCGATCGCACGGCCCAGCCCCGAGCGCTGGGCCCGCGAGGTCGCCGTGACCGCGCTCGCGTGGAAGGCCGATCGCGTCGTCGCGGAAGCCAATCAGGGCGGCGCGATGGTGGAAAGCGTCCTGCGCGCCGCCGATTGCGCCATGCCGATCCGGCTGGTTCATGCCAGCACCGGCAAGTCGGCCCGCGCCGAACCGGTCGCGGCGCTGTACGAGACGGGCCGGGTGCTCCATTCGGGCCAGTTCGCCAAGCTGGAGGATCAGCTGTGCGGCGTCATGTCGGGCGGCGCCTACGAAGGCCCCGGCCGCAGCCCTGACCGCGCCGACGCGCTGGTCTGGGCGCTGACCGACCTGATGCTGGGCCGCCGCGGAGAGCCGATGGTGCGGACGTTGTGAAAGGGGAACCCTATGGAGCAGAACGAGCCTGCGAAGCGTTCGGGCCGTACGTTATCGCCCCTTCCTCGCCCCGGGCAAGGACTTGCCAGGACACCACCCGGTCGACCGTCAGCCGGTCGAAATCGGGGTAGGGATCACAAAGACGCCGCCGGCCGACGAAGGTGTTCCTGGTAATCGCGGCACCATCGCCGGTGTCCACGTCGCGAAGCCCGGGGCCGGCAAGCTGCGGCAGGTTCTCCCCGAAGCGGAGATGGCTCTCGTCCCAGCCGCCCTTCTGTGACCGGTCAACGTCTTCGTGAAACTGGTTCCATTCGAAGTCCGTCACCCAAACTCCGGACAGCAGGAGCTGTCTGGAGTGGAGAATGCACGTCTCGAAACGTTCATCCAGCGACCTGTGGGCATTTTCGTCGAAACAGGCGGAGAAGGCCGCGTCGGCCTTCGCGCAGTCGAGCGGCGCCTCCGATCCACAAGCGGACAGGGCCATCGCCATCATTCCAGTCGCCAGGACACCACGCAGGGCCGCCATCCCCTTTGGCTCACCAAGGTCCGACCATACCCTCACCTTCGGAGAAACCGATGTCAATTTTCGACACTTTGCGCACCGCCTTCAAGGGCGGCGGCGCGGTTCGCGCGCCCCTGTCGCGCGGGTTCCAGTCCGCGTGGAGCTGGCAGTACGAGACGGGCGGGGCGCGGGCGCCGTTCGATTACCGCTCGGCCGTCACCCGCGCCTTCCTGGAGAATCCGGTCGCGCAGCGGGCCGTGCGGATCGTGGCCGAGGGGGTCGGCAATGCGCCAATCAATTGCCGCGACCCCGGCGCCCTCGCCCTCGTCAGGGCGACGAGTGCCGGGCAGTCGCTGCTCGAAACGCTTGCGGCGCATCTGCTGCTCCACGGCAACGGCTACGTCCAGATCGCCCGGGGCGGCGACGGACATCCGGCTGAACTGTTCGCCTTGCGGCCCGAGCGTGTCTCGGTGGTGCAGGGAGAGGACGGCTGGCCGGTTTCCTACCGCTACAAGGTCGGCGACAGCGTCCTCGATCTCCGGTGGAAGATGCCGATGGCTGGCCCGCGCTCATCCATCTCAAGTCCTTCCACCCGGCGGACGATCATTACGGCGCAGGCTGCCTGTCGGCGGCGGAACAGGCTGTGGGGATCCACAACGCAGCCGCGCAGTGGAACCGCGCCCTGCTGGAAAACGCGGCCCGGCCCTCGGGTGCGCTGGTCTACGACGGCGGAACCGATACGAGCGGACTGACCGCCGACCAGTTCGAGCGGCTGAAGACGGAACTGGCGCAGGCCTACCAGGGCGGCGTCAACGCCGGGCGCCCGATGCTGCTGGAAGGCGGGCTGAAATGGCAAAGCCTGTCATTGTCCCCCGCCGACATGGATTTCGCCGAACTGAAGGCCGCCGCCGCGCGCGATATCGCGCTCGCCTTCGGCGTGCCGCCGATGCTGCTCGGCCTGCCGGGCGACAACACCTACGCGAACTACCGCGAGGCCAACCGGGCGCTGTGGCGCCTCACCCTGCTGCCGCTGGCGGGCAAGATCCTGTCGGGCCTTTCCCAAGGGCTGTCGCCGTGGTTCGCCGAACTGGACCTCGCGCTCGATCTCGACCGGGTGCCGGCCCTGTCGGAGGATCGGGAAAAGCTGTGGACCCAGGCGAGCGAGGCAGCCTTCCTCTCCGACGCGGAGAAGCGGGCCCTGCTCGGGCTCGACGGCGACATCACGAAAGGAACGACGCCATGATGCGGCAGGACATGCTGGCTGCGCTCATCGACAGCGCGGCGGCGGGCGGGGCGGACCTCGTTACGCTGCGCGCCATCGTCGAGGAAGCGAGCGAGCTGGGGGCGGAACGCGTGCTCGGCCGCCTCGGCCTAGCCGACGAGAGCGCGCAGGACGACCTCGACGAATTGCGCGACCTGCTGGGCGCCTGGCGCGCCGCCAAGGCGAGCGCCTGGAAGGCGGTGGTCGAGTGGATCGTGCGCGGGGCGATGGCCCTTCTGCTGATCGGCATAGCCTTCCGGCTGGGCGTGCCGGGAATGCTGAAATGAGCGCGTCGGCACCTACGCGCGCCGGGCTGCGCATAGCCGGATACGCGGCGCTGTTCGGGATCCCAGATGCCGCGCGCGACATCATCGTCCCCGGCGCCTTCGCCCGCACGCTCGCCGCCCGCCATGATCCGGTCCCGCTCTACTGGCAGCACCGGGCCGAGCAGCGCATCGGCTGGGTCGAACGCATCGCCGAGGATGGGCGCGGCCTTCGCGTCATCGCGCGGATCGACAATCCGGGCAGCCGTGCGGGGCATGCGCTGCTGGCTCGCCGGGTCGACGGCCTCAGCTTCGGTTACCGCGCCCGCGGATTTCGCCGCACGCCAGCGGGTCGCCTGCTGGAGGATGTCGACCTGCTGGAGGTCAGCCTCGTCAACCGCCCGCTCCAGCACGGCGCGCGTGTGCATCTGATCCGTTAGCTTCGGGGACCGGCCGAAGCCGTCCCCTCTCGACTTCCCCCCGAACCCGGCCCGGCATGCCCCGGTGCCGGCCAATCCGCTTGTCCAACCGAAAAGGAAAATGCCTCTATGGATATCCAGATCCAACCCGAAACCGACGCCATGACCTCCAGCTTCGATCTCGTCGCCCGGCAAGACCGGGCCGAACAGGACATCAAGGCGCTCCGCACCGATGTCGACGAGGTGAAGGCCCGCATCGACCGCGTCAGCAAGGCCGCCGCCCGCCCCGCCATCGGCGACGGCACGGTGTCTGCCGGCAGTCCGGAGATGAAGGGCTTCGTCGATGGCTATCTGCGCCGGGGCCGGGAAACCGAGATCAAGTCCCTTTCCGGTGCGGTGCCGACCGATGGCGGTTTCGCCGTTCCCCAGGAAATCGACGCGATGATCAGCGCCGAACTGAAGGAGATCTCGCCCTTGCGCAATCTCGCGCAGGTCGTGGCCGTCGGCAGTGCCGGTTATCGCAAGCTGGTGGCGACCGGCGGTACGGCGAGCGGATGGGTCGGCGAGACGGCCCCGCGCCCGGAGACCGACGCGCCCGAATTCACCGAGATCGCTCCGCCCACCGGCGAACTCTATGCCAATCCGGCAGCGAGCCAGGGGATGCTGGACGACGCCGCCTTCGACCTCGAGAGCTGGCTGGCGAGCGAGATCGCGATGGAATTCGCCCGCGCCGAGGGGGCGGCCTTCGTGCGCGGAACGGGGATCGACCAGCCGCTCGGCTTCCTTTCCAGCCCGACCTCGATGGCCGGCGACGCCGTGCGCCCGTTCGGCACCCTGCAATATATCGGTTCGGGCGATCCCGACGGCTTCGATTCCGCGCCGGAATCACGGCTGATCGACCTTGTTCACACGATGAAGGCAGGTCATCGGCAGGGTGCGAGCTGGGTGATGAACTCGGCGACCTTGTCCGAAGTGCGCAAGCTCAAGACCGCCGATGGCGCGTTCCTGTGGCAGCCGGGGCTGGTGGAAGGCCAGCCCGATCGCCTGCTCGGCTATCCGGTGGTCGAGGCCGAGGACATGCCCGACATCGCCGCCGGCACCACGCCCATCGCCTTCGGCAATTTCAAGGCCGGCTACCTGATCGCCGAACGCAGCGCGACGCAGATCCTGCGCGATCCCTTCACCAACAAGCCCGCCATCAACCTGGCACCCCAGCGCGGCACGCACGGTCCGGCCATGTTGCGCCGGTCCTCGCGGCAGGTGGCAAGCGCCGTCGCCCGCGTGATGCGCGACGCCTGAGGACGATCGACGATGGCATACTGGCTCGCCTCCGACCCTGCAGGGCACGAAACCGATACCATTCAGCGCTTCGACCCGCGTTTCTGGACCATTGATTTTCCGCGCCCGGAAATGGCCACGGTCTTCACCCTCGCACCCGACGCGCTGCGCGTGACCTGCGACTTTCAGCACCGCGATGCGCTGGTCGGCCTGATCTGGGAAAGCGAGGATCGCTACGATCACCCGTTGCTCGCCTACGAGAGCGACCGCGACTACGGCTACACCACGCTGTCGTTCGACTGGCAATCCAGCGCCGGCATCCTCCCGCTCGACCGCGTTCACGGCCCGACGCTCACGATCGAGGGACGCGATGCGGCGGGGGTGCCACGCAGCTGGTACGTGCGGCTGTGGAACTATGCGGCGGGCACGGCTGTCGAAGCGCGCATCACCTTGCCCTTCGACGACCTGCGTGACGGATGGGATGGAACCGGCGAGCGCGTCCATCCCCATGACATCGACCGGATGTTCATCTCGCTGGTCCCGCCCGGCTACGATCCGGCCGATCATGCGCTGCTGGCGGAACACGGCATCGGCCAGATCACCTTGCGAAACATCCGCTGCGACGGCGATCGCTCGATGCTCGGCGTCGGCGACGTCATGGTTCCGCCGCACGGTACCGGAATGGCCACCGCCTACGACGACAGCTACAACCTCACGCCAGAGCGTGTGGTGCGCAACATCATGCAGCTCGGCTACCGGGGACGGGTCGTCCATTATGTCGGGATGAGCCACTACTTCCAGCTGGTCCACGCGGCGGGCGGGGCGTTGCTGGTCGATCCGGCGGGCACGATCTGCGCACCGTGCCGGCAATGGCACATGGCCTATTTCGCGTCCTGCAAGGCGGTCGGCCTGCAGCCCGTCGCATCCCTTTCCTACGAACTGTTCGACGCCCATTGTCCCGGGGACTGGAAGCAGAGAGCGTTCGACGGCAGCCCCGCGCTGACCGGCTGGGAGCCGCCCTCCACGTTGCTGTCCCCCGCCTCCGATGCCGCCATGCGCTGGCTGCAGGACGTGGCCGCGGGATTTTGCGCGCTGTTCCGTTTGCGCGACGTGCCGGTCGAATTCCAGATCGGCGAGCCGTGGTGGTGGATCGCCCCCGGCGCAGGCATCTGCCTCTACGATTCCGGCATACGGGCCATCCGTTCGGACACGCCGGAGATCGCTGACCTGATCGCGCCGCTGGAAGTTGCGCAGCGCGACTTTCTCGACTGGGCGGGCGACATGCTCGGTCGTTCGGTCATCGCCCTGCGCGACCGCGTTCTGACCGAGACGGGCGGCGGGGCGGTGACGCATCTGCTGCTGTTCACCCCGACCCTTCTCGATCCCGAGCGGCCGGATCTGCGCCGCGCGCTGCTGTCGGACAGATGGCGCTATCCGGCCTTCGACCGGTTGCAGCTGGAGGATTACGACTGGCTGACCGGAGGGGCCGAGGCGCTGCGCCGCAACGGGTACGCGGCGATGGACGCGGCGCTCGGCTATCCGGTCGAGAGCCAGGATTACCTTGCCGGTTTTGTGCTGCGACCCGCGGATGCGGAGCGCTTCTGGCGGTTGATAGACGCAGGGCTGGACGAGGCGACGGCCCGCGGCGTGGGCCGCACCTTCGTCTGGGCGCTGCCGCAGGTCGCGCGGGACGGATATGTCCGCCTGCCCCTTTCACCGGAGAATCTTGTGAACCCTTTCGACGATGTACTCTATCCGCTCGCGCTGGGGCGCGATGCCGGGGTAAGCCCCGAATTCTCGACCAGCATCGCCTTGACGGCCTCGGGCCACGAACGGCGCAACAGCCAGTGGAGCGATGCGCGGCTGCACTACGACGTCGGACCGGGCATCCGCAGCCACGCCGAGCTTGGCATACTGCTCGAATTCTATCGCGCCCGTCGCGGTCCGGCGCGCGGCTTCCGGCTGGAGGACCCGTTCGACTTCAGTTCCAGCGGGCTGACCGGCACGCCCACGGCGACCGACCAGCTCATCGGCACGAGCGACGGGCTGACGGCCACGTTCCGACTCGTCAAATCCTACGGCGGCGGCTCCGAACCGCAGCAGCGCATCATCACCCGCCCCCGCGCAGGCACGATCATCGTCAGCGTCGACGGTACGACCAGCAGCGCCTGGACGCTGGAAGAGGGCGGCCGGATCGTGTTCCGCGACGCGCCGCCCGCAGGCGCGGCCATCAGGGCGGGTTTCCTGTTCGACGTGCCGGTGCGCTTTGCCGAGGATCGGCTCGACATCACCGGCGCAACCTTCGCCGCCGGCGAAGCGCCGTCAGTGCCACTGATCGAACTGCGCGAGGCGGTATGAGTCGGACCTTTTTCGCCGGCGAACTGGACAACGTCGCGACGTTCTGGCGGGTCCAGCGGCGTGACGGCGTGCTGTTGGGCTTTACCAGCCACGACCGCGACCTGACGACTGGCGGCATCACCTATCGCAGCGCACCGGGCATGGTGCCATCGGCGATTCGCCGCACCGCGGACCTCGACCGCGACAGCGTGGAGGTGCGCGGAGTACTCGCCCACGACGCTCTCTCGGCGCAGGATCTGGCCGATGGCCGCTTCGCCGGCGCGCGGATCGCGATCGGCGTGATCGACTGGCAGACTGGCGAAACCGCCACTCTCTTCCACGGCGAACTGGGAAGCGTAACGCAGGAAGACGGACGCTTCGAAGCGGAATTGCGCTCCGCCAAGGCTAGCCTCGAGGCGGACCTCGTACCGCGCACCAGCCCGACCTGTCGCGCCGCATTCTGCGACAAGGCGTGCCAGCTGAGCCCGGCGCGCTTCACCCACGCGGCGCGGCTGTCCGGAATAGAAACGGCCGAAAACCGCGTCCGGTTCGATGTCGCGCCGGATGGCGATGCCATGCTGCACGGGCAGGTACGCTGGATCGACGGGCCTCACGCCGGCCTTGCGATGACCGTGCTCGAAGCGGGCGCCGATGGCCTCGTGCTGGACATCCCGCTCGCGGAGACGTTGTCCGCCGGCGTGCATGCGATCCTGCGCGAAGGGTGCGACCACACTATCGCAACCTGCGCCGGACGGTTCGGCAACGCCGCCAACTTCCAGGGCGAGCCGTTCCTGCCCGGCAACGATCTGCTCGCGCGCTATCCCGCGGCGTCGCGATGACGCCCGGACCCGAGGCCTTTGCCGAGGCCGCCCGGGGAATGACGGGTGCACCGTTTCGCTGGCTTGGCCGCGACCCTAGGACGGGTCTCGATTGCCTCGGGCTGGTCGCTGCGTCCCTGACGGCCATCGGGATCGCAGTCCCCCCGCTCCCGCGCTATGCCGCCAGGATCATCGCCATCGACCGCCTGACCGCGCTCCTGCCGCAGGTGGGTCTCGCCCCCGCGACAGGCCCGGACCGGATTGGCGATGTGCTGCTGCTGCAACCCGGCCCGGCGCAGTATCACCTGGCGATCCGCGCCTCGCCCGGCACCATCGTTCATGCCCATGCCGGCCTGCGCCGCGTCACCGAGAGCCCCGCGCCCGCGCCCTGGCCGATCGTTGCGCGCTGGCGCCTTTCCTGACCACCACGAAAGTTTCCTCATGGCTACACTCGTACTCACCGCCGTCGGCACGGCCATCGGCGGTCCGCTCGGCGGGGCGCTCGGTTCGCTCGTCGGCAGCCGTATAGACGGCGCCCTGTTCGCCCCCGCCGACCGCGAAGGATCGCGTCTTCGCGAACTCGCCGTCACGACGTCGAGCTACGGTTCTCCCGTTCCACGCCATTTCGGCACCATGCGCGCATCCGGCACGATCATCTGGGCAACCGATCTCGTCGAATCGAGCGAGGAAACGGGCGGAGGCAAGGGCCGCGGGTCGACCACCACCTACAGCTACTCGATTTCCTTCGCGGTGGCGCTCGCCAGCCGGCCCATCCGCGCGGTGCGCCGCATCTGGGCGGACGGGAACCTGCTGCGCGGCACCGCGGGCGATCTGAAGGTCGCGGGCACCTTGCGCGTTTACGAAGGTCGCCGCGATCAGCCGGTCGATCCGCTCATCGCCTCGGCCGAGGGCATATCGTGTCCGGCCTTCCGCGGCCTCGCTTATTGCGTGTTCGAGGATCTGCAGCTGGCGGAATTCGGCAACCGTATACCGGCGCTCACCTTCGAGATCGTCGCCGATGACGGTGATGTCAGCCTGGCGCAGATGATCGCCCCCGCGGCTCCGGTCGCTGCGGTGCACCGCGACCTGACCGCGCTCATCGGCTATTCGGACGAGGGCGGCCCGGTGCTCGGCCTCCTGTCCTCGGTCGACCGGTTGTATCCGATCGCCTGCGACGCGGGCGGCGAAACCCTGGCGATTTCCGACGGGGCGCCCGAAGGCGGGCCGGTTGCCGCCCTTCCGCCCCCCGTCGTCGATACGACCGGCGACGCCTTTGGCCGCACGCAGGGCCGCAGCATTCAGCTTCGCGCCGATTCCCGTTCGGTACCGGAGGGATTGCGCTACTACGACATCGCGCGCGACTATCAGCCCGGACTGCAACGCGCCGGCGGACGGGCACGCAGTGGCGGGCAGCGACTCATCGAATTTCCCGGCGCGCTGCGGGCCTCCGACGCGCAGCGCCTCGCGGATGACGCGGCGCAGCGGGCGGATACGGCGCAGGAGCGGCTGTCCTGGCGTATCGCCGAACTCGACCCGGCCTTGACCCCCGGCGCGATCGTGGCGGTCCCTGACCGGCCGGGCCGCTGGCGGATCGAGGGCTGGGGATGGCGCGAAACCGGCGTGGAACTCGATCTGCGCCGGCTTCCATGGCACCGCGCGAAAGCGCGTGCGGTCGATGCGGGACAGGCGCTCGCTCCGCCCGACCTCGTCGCCACGCCCACCCTGCTCCAGGCCTACGAACTCCCCTAGGACGGCATCGGCAACGCCGCCGACCGCCGTGTCTTTGCCGCGGCGAGCTCGGCCAGCGCGGGATGGACCGGGGCCGTCCTCTACGCCGAGGAAGGGGGCAGTCTGCGCCCCCTCGGCGCCACCGGGTCGCGCCGCAGCGTGTTCGGCAAGACCCTCGGCGCCCTGCCGCCCTCCAGCGCGGTGCTGCTCGACCGCCTGGCGGTAATGGAAATCGAACTGGTCGCGGCGGATTTCGCCCTGCGGTCCTGCACGAGCGAGGATCTTGCCGGCGGCGCCAATCGCGCGCTTATCGGTGAGGAGGTGATACAATTCCTCGAGGCCGCTCCGCTGGGAGAGCGCCGCTGGAGGCTTTCCGGCCTGCTTCGCGGTCGCGGCGGAACCGAGCATCGTGCCGTCCTGGGTGCGGACGCCCGGAGCCCTTTCGTGTTGCTCGACGACCGGCCCAATGCCCTCGATCCCGACATTGTCGGCTCCGCCGGGATGCTGGCCGCCATCGGGCTTGCGGATACTGATCCGGTGCTCGCCCCCATCGCCAATGCGGGCCTGAGCCGGACGCCGCTGGCCCCGGTTCACCCGCGCCGGTTCCGGCTGCCCGCGGGCGGCATGACGCTCGCCTGGACCCGGCGTGCGCGCGGGGCGTGGCGCTGGACGGACGGCGCCGACGTCCCCCTCGTCGAGGACAGCGAAAGCTACGAGATCGGCGTGGGCGCGCCGGACCGGCCGGATCTCGGCTGGCAGGTGTCCGAACCCACGCTCGCTCTGTCCCCAGCTACGCTCGAAAACCTCCGCCGGGATCATTCCGGCAAGCCGCTCTGGGTACGTCAGATCGGCAGCTTCGCGCGTTCGCAACCCCTGCTCCTTCTCACCATCGATTGAGGCCATCATGACCGATCCCGTCACTTACCAATCCGCTACCGCCCGCCATGCCTTGCCCAACCTGTTCGCGGGGCAGGCGCAGAAGGAGTTCACGGTCAACGAGGCGCTGGCGCTGATAGACGCCCTGCTGCATCCGGTTATCGAGGGCGAGGCGGATACCCCGCCCACCTCGCCGGAAAACGGCGAATGCTGGCTGGTAGGGGCCGGCGCGACCGGCGCCTGGATCGGTCGGGACGGCCGCATCGCCTGCCGGCAGGCCGGCACGTGGCTGTTTGCCGCGCCCGTGACCGGAATGACCGTGCTCGACTTGCAATCGCTGCAGCTCATGCGCTTTGATGGCGACTGGCGCCGCGCCGTCCGCCCCCCCCGCGCCTGCGGGCGGAGCGGTCGTCGACGCGGAGGCGCGAACGGCGATCGCCGAACTGATCGAGGCCCTCGCCGCGGCTGGCGTCATTCCGCCCGGATGACGGACCCTTTGCGGCCGTGACCCGTTGGCGGTGGACAGCAGGAACGGAAGGACCCTCCGCCATGAACCGCATGACGCTCGCCCTTGCAGGCCTCGCCGCCGTCTCGACCGCCGGTTGCCAGACGGCCTACGAGAACACCGCCGACGAGATCGGCACCGCCACCATCGAGAACCGCGCCGGTCAGCAGGTCGGGATCGCCCGTATGTATTCGCTGGGCGGAGAGGTTACGATGACGGCCTCGTTCAACGGCCTGCCCGACGGTACGCACGCAATTCACCTGCATCAGACGGGCAATTGCAGCGCACAGGATTTCACCTCCGCCGGCGGCCACCTCAACCCCGGCAACAACCAGCATGGCACCCGCAATCCGCAGGGCGCGCATCTCGGCGACCTTCCCAATTTCGCTGTCGAGAACGGCGTCGGAACGGTCAGCACGATCCTGCGCGGAACGCGCGACCGGATCGCTCCTGCCATCTTCGACACCGACGGCACCGCCATCGTGGTGCATGAAAGCGAAGACGACTATCGCACTGATCCCGCCGGGGACGCAGGCAGCCGTATCGCCTGCGGCGTGGTGCGGCGCGGTTAGACAGCGGCGGCCGGGGGACTACCGGGGCGCTGCTGCGTAACGCGTGGCGTCCGCCACCCCCGCCTCGGCAAATCCCCGGATGCGCAGGCGGCACGAATCGCACAGCCCGCAAGCTTCCCCCGACGGGGCCGGGTCGTAGCATGACCAGCTCCACGCCGGATCGAGATTTAGGCGGGCGCATTCGCGGGCGATGTCTGCCTTGGTAAGATGCTGGAGCGGCGCGTGGATCGCGAAGGCTCCATCCTCCATTCCCTGCTTCGTGCCGAGCCGGGCGGTTTCGGCGAAGCTGGCGATGAATTCGGGGCGGCAATCGGGATAGCCCGAATAATCGAGCGCGTTCACACCGATGAAGATGTCTCGCGACCCGCAACTTTCGGCGAAGGCGGTGGTGAGCGCGAGGAAGACGAGATTGCGCGCCGGGACGTAGGTTACCGGAATCTCCTCCCCCACGCCGTCCTTCGGCACGTCGATATCGGCCGTGAGCGCCGACCCGCCGAATTGTCGCAGGTCTAGCGGAAGGACGACATGCCTCTTCACCCCTAGCCTATGCGCGATCGCCCTCGCCGATTGCAGTTCGCGCTTATGGCGCTGCCCGTAATCGATCGACAGCGCGGCGACCTCGAAGCCGTCCTCCCGCGCGAGGGCTGCGCTCACCATCGAATCGAGCCCGCCGGACAGCAGGACGACGGCGGTGGCGGCGGGCGTGTCGGTCATGCGACCCGGCTAGGTCCGATCCGGATGGTTAGCAAGGGGATGCTAGGACCGGTCAGCAACCGCCGGTGCGCCGGGCCTCGCCCTCTATGACGAAGGGGCGCCCGCCGTGAATGCCCTGGCTGCGTATCTGCACCAGCTCGCTGCTTTCGCGGCGGATGGTGGTGCGGCCATAGCCGTTCCCGCGGCAGGTGTACTGCACCGTTACCTCGCGCGGGTCGTCCTGCACCACGAAGCGCTCGCAGCCGGGATTGCGGTGCCGCAGCTGGATGAACTCGCGGCCCGTGCGCACGCAGATGCGGCGGTTCTCGCCATCCGAGCGGGTCCGCAGCAGCCAGCTGCCCTTTTCCAGCCCGCCGAGCATGGCGAGGCCGGGTGCTTGCGCGGCGACCGGAAAGGCCGCGGCAGCCGCGACCGCAGCGACACCCAGAAGACGAACCATGACCTTCATCACCATTAGAAACCCCGTTTGGTCACCCCGACCATGCCCGGTGGGGGTGAACGATCAGTTGCTCTCTGCCCGCGGCGTGCCGCGTCAGTCCTGAATGGCAAACTGCTTCGAACAAAACGCGCAGTCGACCAGGATTATCCCGTCTTCGTTCACCATTTCGCGCCGGTCTTCCTTGGGAAAGCGCGCCAGCACCTGCTCGTAATAGCTCTCCGAACAACGGCATCCCTTCGCCAGCTCCGTTCCCGGATTGATCAGGACCCTGTCCTCTTCATGGTAGAGCCGCCAGACGATTTCTTCCAACGGCAGTGACCGTTCGACCAGTTCCTCGTGGCGCAGGCTGCCGGCCAGCACCTCGACATGCTCCCATTCGGGATGATCGAGCTGCACGTGCAACCTTTCGCGTCCTTCCTCGCCCTCGGGCATGTGCTGCACCAGCAGGCCGGCGGCCAGCGTGCCCTCCGGTCCGTCGCTGATCGCGGTGCGGATGAGGGTCGGAACCTGCTCGCTCTGGAAGAAGTAGTTCTCGACCGCGCGAGAGAGCGAGGCACCCTCCAGCGGTACGATGCCCTGATAGCGCTTGCCGGTGCGGGCAATATCGAAGGTGATCGCCAGATGTCCGCTGCCGAACAGGGTCTGCAAGGTCGGGCTGGCTCCGGCATAGGCCACCCGCTCCGCATCGTGCTGGACATAGCCGCGCAGCATCCCCGCGCGATAATCGCACACCAGCAGGCTCGCAATTCCGCCCCTGGACTGGATCTGCACGGTCAGCTGATCGTCGTCCTCCTTCAGCAGACCGCCCATCAGCGCCGTCAACACCAAAGCCTCGGCAAGTGCATGGCGGATCGCCTTGGGATAGTCGTGCGCCGCGAGGATATTCTCGAGCACCGGCCCCAGTCGCACGACGCGGCCGCGACTGTTGCGGCCAGGAATGGCGAATGCCAGCAATTGATCGGAAAAAGTCTGACTCTGCGTATTGTTCATCCCGCGCATATGGGGCCGCGGCGCGCCAATAAAAGTGTCAGGCGATCTGCCCGAAGCACCAGCGCAGGATGGATTTCTGCGCATGGATGCGGTTTTCCGCCTCGTCGAACACGACCGATTGCGGCCCTTCGAACACCTCTTCGCTCACTTCCTCGCCGACATGCGCGGGCAGGCAGTGAAGGAAGATCGCGTCCGGTTTCGCCCGGCCCATCAAAGCCGCATCGACGCGGTAGGGCTCCATTGCGGCCAGTTTGCGAGCCGCATGGTCCTGCCCCATCGACACCCAGGTGTCGGTGACGACGACATCCGCCCCGCTGGCGGCGGCGGCAGCGTCCTGCGTCAGCATAACCTGCGAGCCGGCCCGGCGCGCCCTGTCGACGAATTCGGCATCCGGTGCAAACCCCGAAGGCGTGCCGACCCGCACGTTGAACCTCAGCAGCCCTGCCGCTTCCAGGATCGAGTGCAGCACGTTGTTGCCGTCGCCCAGCCAGGCGACGTCCAACCCCGGCAGCGCCTTGCCATGCTCGATGATCGTCAGCAGGTCGGCGACGATCTGGCACGGATGGGAGCGGTCGGTCAGCCCGTTGATGACGGGTACGTCGGCATGGTGCGCCATTTCCTCGATCTTGGCATGATCGTCGGTTCGCACCATGATCGCATCGGCCATACGGCTGAGCACCCGCGCGGTATCGGCGACGCTCTCCCCCCGCCCCAGTTGCGAGGTACCGGCGTCGAGAATGATGGCCGAACCGCCGAGCTGGCGCATGGCGATATCGAAACTGACGCGCGTGCGGGTGGAGCTTTTTTCGAACACCATGCCCAGCACGTGCCGGTCGAGCGGCGCGTCCGCATCGGGCCTGCCCTTGGGCCAGCCGCGCCGTTCCGCCTTGCGGTCCAGCGCATCGACCAGCATCGCCGCTATGGCCTCGCCGCCCGCGGCGGCAAGGTCGGTGAAATGGCGAACTAGCGGTCCTTGCGCCGCGGCAACCCCGGTCATGCCGGCTCTGGCACGCGGTAGGCCGCGGCGCCGGCGGACAGCTTCTCGATGAACTCGTCCATTTCAGCATCGCCGATGACCAGCGGTGGCAGCAGACGCAGCGTGTGATCGCCGGCGGCAACGGTCAGCAGCTGATGATCGTCGCGCAGATGCTGCATGAAGGGGCGCGGTTCGACCTTCATCTTCAGGCCGAGCATCAACCCCAGGCCGCGCACTTCCTCGAACAGGTCGGGATAGTTGCCGATGAACTGTTCGAGCCGGGAACGCAGCCGCTCCCCTTTCTCGCGCACCGCGGCAAGGAAGGCGTCGTTCGCCACTTCCTCCATTACCGCCTGTCCGGCTGCCATCGCCAGCGGGTTGCCGCCATAGGTGGAGCCGTGCGTGCCGAAGGTCATTCCGCGCGCTGCCTTTTCGGTCGCGAGGCAGGCGCCGAGCGGGAAGCCGCCCCCGATCCCCTTCGCGGTCGCCATGACGTCGGGCTCGATACCGAACTGTTCGTGCGCGTAGAGCGTGCCGGTACGCGCGACGCCGCACTGCACCTCGTCCAGCACCAGCATCAGATCGTGCTCGTCGGCAAGGTCGCGCAGGCCGCGCATGAACGCCTGGCTGGCGACGCGGATGCCGCCCTCGCCCTGCACCGGCTCTACCAGAAAACCGGCGATGTTCGGCCCGACAGCCGCCTTCGCGCCCTCCAGATCGTCGAATTCGACATAACGGAAGCCGGGCAGCAGGGGATTGAAGCCCTTGTGCATCTTGTCCTGATTGGACGCGCTGATGGTTGCCATCGTGCGGCCGTGAAAGGCGTTCTTGAAGGTGATGAGCTCGAAGCGCTCCTCGTTTCCGCCGGCCTGGTGATAGGCGCGCGCGGTCTTGATCGCGCATTCGACGGCCTCCGCCCCCGAATTGGTGAAGAACACCGTGTCGGCGAAGGTCGCATCGACCAGCCGCTGCGCCAGTGCCTCGCCCTGTGGACTGCCATAGAGGTTGCTGACGTGCATCAGCGTGCCGGCCTGTTCCTGGATCGCGCCGATCAGGCCCGGATGCGAATGGCCGAGCAGGTTCACCGCGATCCCGGCCGCGAAATCGAGATAGCGCGTGCCGTCCTCGTCGATCAGATGGCAGTTGTCCCCGCGCACCGGACGCACGCCGCAACGCGGATAGACGGGCATGAGCGGGGTGATCGACATGGAAACTTCCTCTCGGCTGAAATGACGAAAGCGGCCTGAACAGACCGCGCTTGTGGTTCGAACGTGTATGGGGGAGGAGGCGGCCGGTCAAACGCCGGCCGCCCCCGTCCGTCAGGCGCGGGGCAGTATCAGCCCTGCACCGGCACCAGGTTCACGGCCGAATACTTGCCGCGTCGGTCGACTTCCAGATCGAACTCGAACCGGTCGCCCTCGTCGATGCCCTGCAGGCCGGAGCGTTCCACCGCGCTGATATGCACGAAGGCGTCTTCCTTGCCATCGTCACGAGTGATGAAGCCGAAGCCCTTCATGGAATTGAAGAACTTCACCGTGCCAACGGCCTTCTCGCCGGTCAGCTCGCGCTGCGGGGCGCGGGGCGCGGGTTCGATGACATCGCCCACGACCTGAAGATCGGCCGCGGAAACCTTCCCGCCGCGATCGACCAGGTTGAACTGCAGCTCCTGCCCTTCGGCCAGGCCTTCCAGCCCGGCCCGCTCGACCTGGCTGATGTGGACGAACACGTCTTCCCCGCCCTCGTCACGCTGGATGAAGCCGAAGCCCTTCTGCGCGTTGAAGAACTTGACCTTGCCCTGGCCGGTGCCGACGACCTGCGCCGGCATGCCGCCGCCGCCGCCGCGAGGTCCGCCGCGACCGCCGCCGCCGAAGCCACCGCCGCCACCGCGATGGCCGCCGAAGCCGCCGCCACGATTACCGCCGCGATCGTCGCCGAAGCGATCCCCGCCGCCGTAACCGCCACCGCCACCGCCGCCGAAGCGATCGTTGCCGCCATCGCGCCAGCCGCCGCCGGGGGGCGGGCCGCCATCCATGAAGGGATCGTAACCCTCTTCGCCGATGCTGTCGCGCTTGTCACGTCCCCGACCGCGACGTCCTTTGTCGTAACCCATGAAACTACTAAACCTTCAATCCCGTCCTCGTTTTTCTGGACGACGAAGCGGACGAATTACCCGTCGCCAGGAAGCGGAAGGACTTGCCCCGCCACGCTAACCGCCTGTTCATAGACTCAATTTGACGCGGACGCGAACCTTTTCAGATTACAACCTTCGCGGCAGCGGCATTTGCGTCACACACCCGCCCCTTCGTCTTGCCCGAAACCGGGTGCTGCGGCATGGAAGCGGCATGGATATCGTCGCCCTCCTGACCGATCCCGCCGCGTGGCTGGCGCTGCTGACGCTCATCGCGCTGGAGGTGGTGCTGGGGATCGACAACCTCGTGTTCATTGCGATCGTCTCGGCCAAACTGCCGGAGGAACAGCAGTCGCGCGCCCGGCGGATCGGCCTGATTCTCGCACTCGTCATGCGGATCGGCCTCCTGCTCCTGATCGGCTGGCTCGTCACGCTGCAGGCGCCGCTGTTCGATCTCGGTCTGGAGGGTGCGCCCGGCCCTCATGGCGAACCGACTTTCGAGACCGCCTTTTCCGGACGCGACCTGATCCTGCTGGCAGGGGGCCTGTTCCTCCTGTGGAAGGCCACCAAGGAAATCCATCACTCGATGGAACCGGGCGATACCGCGCCCGACGTCATGAACCCCGATGCCACCACCGGCGGGGTGCAGGCGGCGACGATGACCTTCGGCGGGGCCATCGCGCAGATCATCGTTCTCGACATGGTGTTCTCCATCGATTCGATCCTCACTGCGGTCGGCATGACGGACGAGATCCCGATCATGGTCGCTGCCGTCATCATCACCGTCACCATCATGCTGTTCGCCGCCGATCCGCTGGCGAACTTCATCGACAGGAACCCGACGCTGGTCATGCTCGCGCTCAGCTTCCTGGTGATGATCGGGCTCGTGCTGATCGCCGATGCCTTCGGGTTCCATGTTCCCAAGGGCTACATCTACGTCGCGATGGGCTTTTCGGTGGGCGTGGAACTGCTCAACATGGTCAAGCGCAACCGGGCCAGCGGCGCCCGGGCGCGACGGGAGACCCTATCATGAGTGATTTTCGCAGACTGACGGATCAGGTGTGGGCGAGCCCGCAGATCACCCTCGACGACGTCGCCGAGGCGCGCGAGCGCGGCTTCGCGATGATCGTCAACAACCGCCCCGACGGCGAGGTGGAGGATCAGCCGGAAGGTGACGCGATCGAGGCCGCCGCGCGCGCCGCCGGCCTCGATTACCGGGCCATCCCCGTGGGTCACGCAGGCTTCAGCGGGCCGCAGGTCGATGCGATGGCCGAAGCGCTGGCGGCCGCCGATGGCAAGGTGCTCGCCTATTGCCGATCGGGCACCCGTTCCACGCTGCTGTGGGCGCTCGCCCGTGCGCAACAAGGGGAGGATACGGACACCATCGCCCGCGCGGCGGCAGAAGCCGGTTACGACATAGCCCCGGTGCGCCAGGCCATAATGGCGCTGTCCGCCCGCGCCGGGGAATGAGCGGGGCGGAGGCGATGGCGGCGCAGTTCGCGGCATCGCTGCTGGCGGTCGGTAGCCTCGTCCTCATCGCCCATCGACTCGGCTTCTCGGTCGGCGCGAAGCTGGAAAGCGAGGGCGAGGCGCTCGATGTTCTCAGCGATCTCGGCGGTTTCCGGCCGCTTCACCTTACCCTCGACCAGGACGGACGCGGGGCCATCGCGCGCGATGCCGGGGGGAAGGTCGCCGTGCTGGTTCCGCACGGCGGGCGATTCGTCGCGCGGCTCGTGCCTGCCGGGGGCACGCTTCGGGCGGAAGACGGCGTGCTGCGAATCGCCATGCATGAACAGGGCGCTCGCCCCCTCACCCTGACGCTGGGCGACGAGGCGGCGTACTGGGCGGACATCCGCCGGGCGAAGGGCTGACCGGCCGATGGGGTTCGATCCGCTGCCCTACGCCATCCCGGTCTTCGTCGGGCTGATCGTGGCGGAGATGGCATGGGTGCGGGCGCGCGGGGTCCGCGGCGCCTACGAAACCCGCGACACGGCGCTGTCGCTCGCCATCGGACTCGGCAGTACGGTGGCGGGGGCCCTGACGGGCGGCGCGGTGGCCGCGCTGCTCGGCTGGGTCCACACCCTGTCTCCGCTCGGCGTCGGCTGGGCCTGGTGGGCCTGGCCGGTCTGCTTCGTGCTCGACGATCTTGCCTATTACGCCTTCCATCGCAGCGCCCACCGGGTGCGCTGGTTTTGGGCGAGCCATGTGAACCATCATTCCAGCCAGCACTACAACCTGTCGACCGCCCTGCGGCAGAGCTGGACGGGCTTCATCGCCCTGTCCTTCCTCTTCCGCCTGCCGCTGGCGGCGGCCGGGTTCGAGCCGGGAATGGTCCTCGCCTGCGCGGGGCTGAACCTGGTCTACCAGTTCTGGATCCATACGGAGGCGGTCGGACGACTGCCCCGCTGGTTCGAGGCGGTGATGAACACGCCCTCGCACCACCGCGTCCATCATGCCGTCAATCCGCGCTATCTCGACCGCAATTTCGCCGGCACCTTCATCGTGTGGGACAGGCTGTTCGGCACGTTCGAACCGGAAGTCGATGGCGAACGCATCCGCTACGGCATCGTCAGCCAGCTGGGGACGTTCAACCTGCTGCGCGCGGTTTTCCATGAATGGCTGGCGATCGGACGCGATCTGCGCGGGGCGCCGTGGCGATACAAGGCGAGCTATCTGTGGCGCGAACCGGGCTGGAGCCACGACGGCAGCCGGGAAACCTCCGCGACGATCCGCGACCGGTGGATGCGCTCGCAGCGCGGCGCGGCGGCACCGGACATGCAACCCTGAATGCACCCCATGGGGGCCGGCGCGGGATCCGCCGGGGGAGCGGGACGGGATCGACCGGCGCCCGGCACACCGCAGTTCGGCAAACCTCGCGAACACCGCCATCAGCCCCATGGGCGGCGTCCGCATCATTGGCGTCCCCCGGCAGCGGGGCATCATGCAGGGTCGCAAATCGCGGAACTCGGCCCCATTCCGCCCGTAGAGCGGCGACGATCCAGCTGCCCTGTTTTGCAAGCCCGCACAGAAAAAGGGCCGCCGGACAGGTGTCCGGCGGCCCCCTTTCGCTTGCCATAGCGGCAGAGCTTACATGCCCGAGTTCGGACCGTAGGTGATCTGCACGCGGCGGTTCTGCAGCTCGCGAACGCCGTCGGCGGTCGGGACGCGCGGATTGGCTTCGCCGAACGCTTCGCTCGAGATGCGCGAGGCGGGGATGCCGCGGTTGGTCAGATAGGCCTGGACCGAGTTGTTGCGGCGTGCCGCGAGGCCGAGGTTGTACTGCACCGTGCCGGACCGGTCGGTGTAGCCGGCCAGCATGACCTGCGCCGTGCCGCAGTCACCATAGGCGGTAACCGCGGAGTTGAGCACCGTGGCCGCTTCCGGCGTGATCTCGGCCGAATCCCAGTCGAAGAACACGATGTACGGACCCGTGTTGCACTGCGCGACCGGCGGAGGCGGCGGCGGAGGCGGCGGGGGAGGCGGCGGCGGAGGCGGCGGCGGGGGCGGCGGCGGCGGCGGGGGCGCGATTTCTTCGCGACCGCCGAAATTGATCAGCAGGCTGAGCAGCGCCGAGTGCGTCGACAGGTCGAAATCGTTCGTGCGCCCGAGATTGTCGCGGAACGTGTATTCGTGCGTGTTGAGATAGCGATACTTCAGACCGATCTCGGCATTGCTGGTCACCGGGATGCGGACCTGGGCGATCGCCTGCCACGCGAAGCCGTCATCGTCATCGTCGAACAGGTACGAGCCGTCATTGTTGTCGAGACGCGAATCGAGGTTCAGCCAGGTGTAACCGGCGCCGGCGCCGATCGCGAAGCCCGCGCCGTCCTCGCCGCCGAAATCGAGCAGGGCGTTCGCCATTGCCGAAGTCAGCTGCGCGTCGCCGCCATAGGCGAATTCGCCATTCTGGGCCACACCGAAGAACGGCACGCCCTGCGGATCGACGATGTCGGTGTTACCCGTGATCGTGTCGTTGAACCACTTCTTGTGCGCGCCTTCCAGTTCGGTGCGTATGCGGCCCCAGTCGTAGCCGATCAGGCCACCGAGTTCCCAGCCCATGTCGCTGCTGGCGGTGGCGGCATCGTCGGTGCCGCTGATCCTGATATTGTAATCGTCCGGAAACACGACACCGGCGTCGAGCCCGAGATAGGCCGAACCGTCGCGGGCCGCGGCGGGCGCTGCAACGGCAGCTGCCGCCACGCCCAGACCAAGCGCAATCTTTCGCATAGAAAATTCCCCATTCAATCTGCGTCCATCCCTTTACGTGCGGCTTTGAACGCTGACAACTGCAAGCCGCACGCCGCAGTCCCCGCAACAGTGAACGAGGGGCGCGTCAGTTCCCGGACAAAAACAAAGGTTGCGAAGGGTTTACCACCGGAAACCGGGCAGAACGCCGCATCGTAGAGCGTATTCTTACGTTTTTGTTGCCCAAATGATACAGATTCGAAAACTTCGCCGACCCGATCCGTGCGCGGCTCGCAAACACGCGGCTCAGATCGCCAGTTCGCCGGTTTCGCCGGTCCTGATGCGGCTCACCCCGGCCAGGTCGAGGACGAAGATCTTTCCGTCGCCGATCGAGCCGGTATTGGCGGTCTGCCTGATCGTTTCCACGATCTGCGGCGACAGATCGGCGGTGGCGGCGATTTCCAGCCGCACCTTGGGCAGCATGTTCACCGCGTATTCGGCCCCGCGATAGATTTCCGTCTGCCCCTTCTGCCGGCCGAAGCCCTTGGCTTCGCTGACGGTCATGCCCGATACGCCTATCGCGGCCAGCGCCTCGCGCACCTCCTCCAGCTTGAACGGCTTGATGATCGCGATGATGAGCTGCATGCGCTGGCTTTCCCCGTCTGCGGCCCGCCACCTTGGGCAAGCAACCGCCCGGGTGCAACCGCCACCTCGCAAAAAAGGGGCCGGAGCTGTTCGGCCCCGGCCCGTAAGAGTTGGTCGTTCGCAGGAGGAACGCGGTTCTGGCGGGACCGGTGGAGAGGAGAGAGAGTCCCGGTCCCGCCAAACTTGGACAGTGCGGTATCAGTTGTAGGCGCGCTCCCCGTGTTCGGAGATGTCGAGGCCCTCGACCTCCACCTCGTCGGAGACGCGCAGGCCCACCGTGGCCTTGACGATCAGGCCGGCGATCAGCGTGCCGATGGTGGCCCAGGCGATGGCGATGGCGACCGCGATGACCTGCGTCACCAGTTGCGCGCCCATTGCGTATTCCGCCGGATCGCCCGGCCCGCCGAGCGCCGGGGAATAGACGATGCCGGTGCCGATCGCGCCGACGATGCCACCGATTCCGTGAATGCCGAAGGCGTCGAGCGAATCGTCGTAGCCGATGGCGCCCTTCACCTTGGCGACCATGAAGTAGCAGACCACGGAGGCCACCCCGCCCAGGATCAGCGCGCCGAACGGGCCGCTATTGCCCGCCGCCGGCGTCACCGCGACAAGACCGGCGATGATGCCCGAGCAGAAGCCCAGCGCCGACCCCTTGTGCCCGGCGAAGCGCTCCATCAGCATCCAGGTCAGTCCCGCCATGGCGGTGGCGACGAAGGTGTTGATCATGGCGAGGCCGGCGGTGCCGTCGGCCTCCAGCTCGCTACCCGCGTTGAAGCCGAACCAGCCGACCCACAGCAGGCCGGTGCCGACCATCGTCAGCGTCATCGAATGGGGCGGCATCAGTTCCGCCGGATAGCCCTTGCGCTTGCCCAGCAGGTAGGCGAGCACCAGGCCCGAGACACCGGCATTGATGTGCACCACGGTGCCGCCGGCGAAATCCAGCGCGGCGGGCGTCATGTTGAACAGCAGGCCCTGCCCCGCCCAGACCATGTGCGCGATGGGGAAATAGACGAGCGTCAGCCAGATCGGCACGAACAGCATGACCGCGGAAAACTTCATCCGTTCCGCCGTCGCGCCCAGGATCAGCGCGGCGGTGATCGCGGCGAAGGTCATCTGGAAGCAGATGAACACGTATTCGCTGATCACCTCGTCGCTGAAGGTCGGGGCCGTGCTGTCCGCATCGGTGGCGGACAGGAACAGATTGCCCCAGCTGAAAAAGGCATTGCCCTCCGGCCCGAACGCCGTGGAATACCCCCAGATGATCCACACCACCATCGCGAGAGCGGCAGTCGCGCCGATCTGCGTCATGGTGGAAAGCATGTTCTTGCTGCGCGTCAGTCCGCCGTAGAACAGGGCAAGGCCCGGCAGGATCATCAGCAGGACGAGCACGGTCGAGGTCATCATCCAGGCGTTGTTGCCCGGATTGGCGACTGCCGCGGCGGCTTCCTCGGTCGCGGCTTCTATGGGAACGCCGGCATCCTGCGCGAGGGCGGCGGTGGCGACGAACAGCGAGGCGCCAAGCCCCGCGGCGCCCTTGGCGATTGTGCGTATCATGTACGTGTACCCCTCTGTCACAGCGCGGTTTCGTCGGTTTCGCCGGTGCGGATGCGCGTGGTCGACGCGAGGTCGAGCACGAAGATCTTGCCGTCGCCGATGCTCTGGGTGCTGGCGGTCTGCTGGATCGTCTCCACCACCTTGGGCGCCAGTTCCTCGGTCGTGGCGATCTCCAGCTTTACCTTGGGCAGCATGTTCACCGAGTATTCGGCCCCGCGATAGATTTCGGTCTGGCCCTTCTGCCGGCCGAACCCCTTGACCTCGGACACGGTCATGCCCGCGACCCCGATCCCGGCCAGCGCCTCGCGCACCTCGTCGAGCTTGAATGGTTTGATGATGGCGATGACGAATTTCATGCCTGACCCCTGTTGCCTGCCGGACGATCACCGGCCGTCATGCTGCGTTGCAACAGGCGTGCCAGTCTGGGCACCGACCGCGTTTTCGGGGACTTACGTTTGTTAAGCCTCCGCCCAGGGGGCGGGGTGCGCCCAAAAATCGGGCAGGCTGCCTATCGAACGGGCAGCAGTTCCAGTTCCGCCCGGATCGGAAGATGATCCGACGCCATGCGCAGCCGCGCGTCGCTCGGCACCTGCGTGCGATGGGCATGCCAGTGGGGGGAATGCATCAGCCGGTCGAGCGCCAGCGCCGGGCGGCGGGCGGGAAAGCTGGGGCCGGGCGTGAGGATGGACCAGTAATCGGCCAGTCCCTTCAATTCCCCGCGCGGGCGGCCCCAGGCGTTGCAATCGCCCATCATCACCGCCGGCAGATCGGTATCGCGCGCCCCCTCGCACAGCGTCGCGAATTGCCGCCGCCGCCGCAGGCCCGACAGGTCGAGATGCATGGCGGTGACGCAGAAGCGGGTGGAGCCGTGCGTGACCGTCGCGCGCAGGGCACCGCGCGGTTCCAGCGCCGGCAGGTCGATCGGCTCGACATGGTCGATGGCGATGCCATCACGCACGAGAATGGCGTTGCCGTGCCAGCCCATGCTCGCCTGCTTCGTGCCCACCGCGGCAACCTGCCAGCCCCGGCGGTGGAGATCGCCCTCGTCGAGCACGGCCCGGCGCGAGCCGAGGCGCAGATCGACTTCCTGCAGGGCGACGATATCGGCGCCCAGATCGTCCACCGCGGCCATGATGCGCGCCGGATCGCGGCGTCGGTCGGCCCCGATGCCCTTGTGGATGTTGTAGCTGGCGAAGGTCAGCCGCATGGCTGGTTCAGCGCGCGAAGTGGTCCGGCAGTTCCCCGGCGATGTAGCGTTCGCTCGGCCGGGCGGGCAGTCCGTCGATGCTGCGCGTGCGCGTGGCCGCCTTTTTCGCCCATTCGTCCGGATCGGCCTGCGCGTGGTAGCGCACCAGCGTCGCGCGTTCGTGATCGAGCGTCATCACCGGCACGCCCCAGCCGCATGAGGTCTGCACGCTGTCCACCGCGATGTCGAAGATCTGCCGCGTGCCGGGCAACAGGTCGAAATGCCGCGCCAGCCCGTCCCAGCCCTCGTCCTGCGGCAACACCGGCGCCGCGCGCCCGTAGATGCGCAGGATCAGCGCCGGCTGCCGGAAGTTGCAGAACATGACGGTGATGCGCCCGTCCGCAAGCAGGTGGGCGTTGGTCTCGTTGCCCGATCCGCCGAGGTCGAGATAGGCCACGCGCGAAGGCGACAGGATGCGGAAGCTATCATACCCCTTGGGGCTGAGGTTGATCCGCGCATCCGGCGCCGCCGTCGCGACGAAGAACACGGGCTGGCCCTCGATCATGGCGATATGGTCGGGCGTCAGCGTAGCGGTGAAATCGGCCATGACCGCGATCATACAACCGCGCCGCGGACTTTCCTACAGCTCCCGGTGCGTGGTGGGGCCGTGGTATCGCCCCCGCCCCCGTGGCGGGCGGCAGGGGTGAGGGCGCGTTTTTGGCGGCGCACACCTGTCACCTTCGCGAATCGCGGTCAACCTATTGAAACCAGGAGGTAAAAGACGAAAATTTGCGCTTGACGGGATGTCAGCTTCGTCAACTTCGCGTCACCGCTCCTTGGTTGCGGAGAATGTCAGCTTTGGATTCTTCTCTTCCTGATAGCCGACGTCCCACCCGCTTTTCGCCATGAACACGAGGTCGCCGTCGCGGTCGCGCGCCAGGTTGGCCTGGTTGAACCGTTCGAATTCGCGCAGGTCTTCCTCGCTTCCCGCCAGCCAGCGGGCGGTGGCGAACGGCGAATCCTCTAGCGAGGCATCGACCTTGTACTCGGCCGAAAGGCGGGAGATCAGCACGTCGAGCTGCAACTGCCCGACCACGCCGATGATACTCTGCGCGCCGAGTTCGGGATAGAATACCTGGATCACCCCTTCTTCGGAAAGGTCGTCCAGCGCCTTTCTGAGCTGCTTGGTCTTGGTCGGATCCTTCAGCCTGACGCGGCGCAGGATCTCGGGGGCGAAATTGGGCAGGCCGGTAAAGCGCACCTCGTCCTTCTCGCTCAGCGTGTCCCCCACGCGCAGCGTGCCGTGATTGGGAATGCCGATGATGTCGCCCGGCTGCGCGGTATCGGCGATCTCGCGGTCCTGCGCGAAGAACAGGATCGGCGAATGCACGGCGATGGGCTTGCCGAGGCCCGACGGCGTCAGCTTCATGCCGCGCCGGAAGGTGCCCGACACCTGCCGCATGAAGGCGATCCGGTCGCGGTGATTGGGGTCCATGTTGGCCTGGACCTTGAAGATGAAGCCCGTCACCTCGTCGCGTTCGGGGCTGACCTCGCCGTCGCCTGCGGGCTGCGGGCGCGGCGGCGGGGCGTGCCGGGCGATGGCGTCGATGATGGCCTCCACGCCGAACTCCTTGAGCGCGGAGCCGAAGAAGACGGGCGTCAGGTCGCCATTGCGATAGGCCTCGAAATCGAACGGGGCGTAGCCCTCACGCGCCAGCAGGCCTTCCTCGGCGACGCGGGCGACACCGTCGGCGGAAAGGTGGTCGGCAAGCTTCGGATCGCCCGGGCCGGCAAGTTTCACTGTCTTGCCGCGAAACGCCTTGTCGTCGCCTTCGGGCAGATAGAGCTCGTCCTGTTCGAAGTCGTAGACGCCCTCGAACAGACCGCCCATGCCGACCGGCCAGCTCATCGGCGAGACGTCGAGCGCCAGCTTGTCGGCGATCTCGTCGAGCAGTTCGAAGGGATCGCGCCCCTCGCGGTCGATCTTGTTGATGAGGGTGATGATGGGGACCGACCGCAGGCGGCAGACCTCGAACAGCTTGAGCGTCTGCGGCTCGATACCGGCGGCGGCGTCGAGCACCATGATCGCCGAATCGACCGCGGTCAGCGTGCGGTAGGTGTCTTCGGAAAAGTCCTCGTGCCCCGGCGTATCGAGCAGGTTGAAGGTGATCGTCTCGCCGTCATACGCCTTCTCGAACGTCATCACCGAGCTGGTGACGGAGATGCCGCGCTGCTGCTCGATCTTCATCCAGTCGGACCGCGCCCGCCGCGCCGCCCCTCGCGCCTTGACCTCGCCCGCCATGTGGATCGCGCCGCCCTGCAGCAGCAGCTTCTCGGTCAGCGTGGTCTTGCCCGCGTCGGGGTGCGAGATAATGGCGAAGGTGCGGCGATTGGATGGCATGGTGGCGCGCCGCTACCAGCAGCCCGCCACTTTTGCCAGCGCCAGCAGGGGCGCGCACCGACCTGGCGGTCAGCCGCGCAACTGGGCGCCGAGTTTTGCCGCCGCGCCCACGACCTTGTCCGAAATCGCCTTGAGGTCGGCATCCCGGAAGCTCGTCTCACCCGGTTGCAGCGTCACTTCCACGGCGAGCGACTTGTACCCCTCGGGCACGCCGGCGCCGGCGAAGACATCGAATATGCGAGCATCGACGACATGGACCTTGTCCGCTCCGCGCACCGCCTTGACGAGATCGCCGGCAGGCAGGTCAGCGGGAACGAGGAAGGCGAAGTCGCGCGTTACCGGCTGGAGAACCGGGGGCAGGAAAGCCGGCCGTGCGAAAGAGCCGCCGCCCTTCTTCGCGGGCACGGCATCGAGGAACATCTCGACCGCCACGGCCGGACCGTCGAGGCCGAACGCCGCCAGCGTGGAGGGGTGCAGGGCGCCGAAGCGGGCAAGGATCTTCTTCGGGCCGAGCCGCAGCGTTGCGGACCGGCCGGGATGAAATTGCGGCCCCGCCTCGCCCATGACCATCAGGTTGGCGACCGGCGCACCGGCCTCTTCCAGCAAGGCCATCGCCTCTGCCTTGGCATCGAACGCATCGACGCCCCGCGCCTTGCCGCCAACCCAGCCGCGTGCGTCCCGCTCGCCCGCCAGCAGCACGGCCAGGGTCGTGCGCTCGTCGCTGGCCCCGTCCGCCCCGCGCAGATAGCGGCGCCCGATCTCGAACAGCCGCGAGGACGCGGCGCCGCGGTCGGCATTGCGTTTGGCCGCCGACAGCAGGCCGGGTATGAGCGAGGGGCGCATGGCCTTCATGTCCTCGCTGATGGGGTTGTCGAGCAGCCACAGATCTTCACCTTCCGGCGCGAAATGCCGCGCCTCGGCCACTGGCAGGAACGACCAGGTGATCGCCTCGTGCAAACCCCGCGCGGCGGCCGCCCGGCGCAGGCGCCGTTCCATTGCCTGTTGGGGGGTGGCGGTTGGCCTCGCAACGCCGTCGCGGCGCGGCAAGGCAACGCTCTCCACCCGGTCCAGGCCATGGATCCGGACCACTTCCTCGACCAGATCCGCCGGTCCCTCGATGTCGTGCCGGCGCGGGGGACACGTCACCTTCCAGTCGCGCGACACGGAAAAATCGAGCGCTTCGAGGATGCGTTTCTGCTCCTCCGGCACAACCCGGACGCCGCCCAGACGCTCGGTCAGAGCGGGGTCGAAGGCGATCACCTTCGGTTCTGTCGGGGGCGATCCGGCCCGCACCACTTCGGACGGCTCCCCCCCGCAGGTCTGCACGATGAGGTCGGTCAGCAATGCCAGTCCGTCATCCAGGAAGACCGGGTCGACGCCCCGTTCGAAACGGGTGCGCGCGTCGGTTGCAAGGCCCAGTTTCCGCCCCGACACGCCGATGGCCTCGGGGTCGAAATAGGCGATTTCGAGCAGCACGTCGGTCGTATCCGCCTGCACGCTCGACTGTTCGCCGCCCATGATCCCCGCGATATCGTGAACGCCGGCATCGTCGGCGATGACGGTCATGGTAGAGTCGAGGGTGTAGGTCTTCCCGTTCAGCGCCTCCACGCTCTCGCCATCCCGGGCCCGGCGGGCGACCATGCCTCCGCCAAGCTTCGCAAGATCGTAGACGTGGGCCGGGCGACCGGTCGCCAGCATCAGGTAGTTGGTGCAGTCGACCAGCGCGCTGATCGGCCGCTGACCGGCAGCAACCAGGCGTCGCTGCATCCATTCGGGACTCTCGCCGTTCGTCACGCCCGCTATCGAGCGCCCGTACCACGCGCTGCAATCGGCGCCCGGCTCGATGGCAATGGACATGGCGATCGGGCCGTTGCCGGTGATCCGGGGCACACTTGCCGGCCTGAACGTTCCGAGTCCTGACGCGGCGAGATCACGGGCGATACCCATGACACCCATGCAATCGGGGCGGTTCGGCGTAATGGCCACGTCGAAGATCGGCGAAGCGTCGTGGTAGTCGGCGAAGCTTTGTCCGATGGGCGCATCGGCGGGCAGTTCGATGATGCCGTCATGCGCCTCGCCCAGTTCGAGTTCGCGCACCGAACACATCATTCCGTTCGATTCGATCCCGCGAATCGCGCTCTTGCGAAGCTGCATCCCGTTCGATGGCACCGTGGCGCCCGGCAGGCCGAGAACGCCTTTCATCCCCGCCCGCGCGTTGGGCGCGCCGCACACCACCGTCAACGGCTCGCCGCCATCGCCGGCATCGACGCTGAGCACCTGCAACCTGTCGGCATCGGGGTGCGGCGAGGCGGTCAGCACCGCGGCCACGCGGAAACCCTCGAGCTTCTCGGCCGGGTTCTCGATACCCTCCACCTCGATGCCGATGGCGTTGAGCCTGGCGGAAATCTCCTCGACCGTCGCGTCGGTGTCGAGGTAGTCGCGCAGCCATTCGAGCGAGAACTTCATGCCCGTGCCCCCACACCGGCGGACAAGGTCGGCTGGTCGAAGGCGGAAAAGCCGTAATGAGACAACCAGCGGGCATCGCCGTCAAAGAAGGCGCGGAGGTCGTCCATCCCGTATTTCAGCATCGCCAGCCGGTCGACGCCCAGCCCCCAGGCGAAGCCCTGCCAATCGTCGGGATCGAGCCCGGCGAACGCGATTACCCGGCGGTTGACCATGCCGCTGCCCAGCAGTTCCATCCACGCATGGCCCGGCGCGTCCCCGTTGCCGCCCAGCACGCGCCGGCCGTTGTCCCAGGCAAAGCCGACATCGACCTCCACGCTGGGTTCGGTGAAGGGAAAATAGGACGGCCGCAGCCGCAGCACGATGTCGTCGGTCTCGAAAAACGCCCCGAGGAAGGTTTCCAGCGTCCATTTGAGATGGCCGAGATGAATACCCCGGTCGATGACCAATCCTTCCACCTGGTGGAACATCGGCGTATGCGTGGCGTCGCTGTCGGAGCGGTAGACGCGGCCCGGGGCAATGATTCGCAGCGGCGCGCCCTCGCGCATCATCGTGCGAACCTGCACCGGCGAGGTATGGGTGCGCAGCAGCATCCTCCCGCCCTTGGGCGCCGCGTCCGGGAAGTAGAACGTATCGTGCATGGCGCGCGCCGGATGGCTTTCGGGCATGTTGAGCGCGGTAAAATTGTACCAGTCGTCCTCGATCTCCGGTCCGGTCGCGACGGTGAAGCCAAGATCGGCGAAGATCTCCGCCAGCTCATCCATCACCTGGCTGACAGGATGGACACCGCCGCGACGGGCATCCGGCGCAGGCAGCGTCAGGTCCAGCGTTTCGGTCGCCAGCCGCCGCTCGAGTTCGGCGGCTTCCAGCTCTCCCTTGCGCGCGGCAATGGCGTCAGCCGTCGACTGGCGCAGCGCCTGGATGGCGGGCGCCCTTTCCTGTCGTTCCTCTGCGCTCATGCCCCCCAGCGTCTTGAGCAGCGCCGAAATACTGCCCTGCTTGCCCAGATATTCCACCCGCAACGCCTCCAGCGCTTCGAGATCGCCGGCACCGGCAATGCGTGCCTGCGCATCCGTGGCTGTTTGTTGGAGGTCCGACATGTCCGCTACCGCTATCCTGTGGGGTCGACCCGTACGGCCGACGAGGTCGCCGCGTTAGCGCCGCGAGCGCCTTTGCCCAACCCCCTTAATCGCCCCTGCCGCCCTGGCCCCGCGATCCATGGGGGTCCAGCCGGTATCGGCCGGGCCGGGTGCGGGAATGACGGGCACGCCGCCCGGTTCGGGAACCGCTCCCTGATCGGCGAGCCGCTGGGCAATGATGCGGGCGAGAATGGGGTGGTCCATCTCGACATATTCGCTCGGCGACATATCCATGAACTTGCGAAAATCGCGCACGAAATGCGCCTGGTCGCAATATTGCGGGTCGATCGCCTTGCTCCAGTTGGAGGATAGCTCGAATGTGAAGCGCCCGACGCTTCGCAGGAAGCGCTGGCGGCGCAGGAGAAGCTTGGGCGAGTAGCCGAAATAGCGCGAGCACAGGCGCTCCACGGTCCGGCGGCTTACACCCACGCGCTCGCACAGCATGGTGACGTCCGCCACTTCGGGATCGGAGAGGGCGGCGATGCACGCTTCTATCTGGTCTTCCGCCGGATTGGGTTCGGGCAGGTTGTCGACCAGGAACCGGTCGATTGCTGCGGCCCCTTCATCCGGGTCGTCCGGGTGGTTGCGCGCGATGCGCAGGAGCGGCCTGAAGAAGGCAAACGCGTCGTGCACATTCCCGTTGACGATCTCGTCGTTCACGTCCGACGCCTGCGCGTCGAGGAACCGCGCCCAGCCGACCGGTCGCATCCCGAGACCCCAGGTTCGCGTATCCTTCAGCTGGAAGCGAATCGCCCGACTCGTCGGACCGCTGCACACGAAAGGCCAGCGCTCGCGTATCGGATCGGGGACGACGGCCGCGTGCGGCGGCTCTCCCGCCGCGGTAAAGCGCATCGCGGCCCATTCGGGGAGAAGGTAATCCTCTACCGGATCACCATCGGTATGGGAAACCGTGAAAAAATAAAGCGCCGTGAAGAAAGGGGCCACCGCCTCCGACAAGCGGTAGTAGCGAACGCCGATTTGTGCGACCTGCCCCATGTCCTGTTGCTTCCGTTCGAAGCAGCGCCGGATTGCCCCCTACAATCCTGCTCCACACGACTTCTTATACTCAGGGCAATACCACAACTGGTGCAATTCTCAACGGAAACGGGAAAGATGGGTCCGATCTGGATACGAAAAGGGTGCGGGCGGCCCTGGCCACCCGCACCCTTCGAGATGTCGTTGCGTCGTTTCCGGCGCGGTCCGCCGCAAAGCGGCCGGGTCTTGCGATCAGGCCGGAAGAGCCTGCTTCGCCTGCTTGATGATCGCGCCGAAGGCTGCGCCCTCGTTCATCGCCAGATCGGCCATCACCTTGCGGTCGAGCTCGATGCCGGCGAGCTTCACGCCGTGCATGAACTGCGAATAGGTCAGCCCTTCCTCTCTCACCGCTGCGTTGATCCGCTGGATCCACAGCGCGCGGAAATTGCGCTTTTTCACCTTGCGGTCGCGATAGGCGTACTGGCCGGCCTTCTCGACCGCCTGGCGGGCGACGCGAATGGTATTCTTGCGACGACCGCGATAGCCCTTGGCCTGGTCGAGTAGTCGCTTGTGCTTGGTGCGGGTGGTCACACCGCGTTTGATGCGAGGCATTGTCTAACTCCTGAATTGAAACGGTCGGGGAGCGCGGAAGGCTCAACCCAGGCCGTAGGGCGCCCACTTCTTCACCGCGGCCCAGTCGGCCTTGGCGAGAACGGTGGTGCCGCGATTCTGGCGGATATACTTCGCACTGTGGCTGATCAGGCGGTGGCGCTTGCCGGCGACCCCGTGCTTGACCTTGCCGCTGGCGGTGATCTTGAAGCGCTTCTTCACACCGCTCTTGGTCTTCAGCTTGGGCATTTTCGTCTCCTTCGTCAGGGACACGTCCTTGCCAGCCCTGGCAGCCCTTTCGGCCAGACCGGCAGTCATTCACGTGTCGGTGAAGGGTGCGCATTTAGCGTTTCGGGCCGGGAATGCAAGGTCTCTCCGCGGGACGATTGCCCGCCCGCACCGCGGGGGATAGGCGCCCGACCCGGTGCCTTCTTTCGCTCGGCAAGTCCATGCGGGAACGCTGCGCGCGATTCGGCCATTGCCAACACCGATATCCCAAGGCCCGGAGATCCCGACATGCCCCGCTTCACCGACCACGCCTTCCTCATCACCGGCGCCACATCGGGTATTGGCAGGGCGACCGCCCGGCTCCTGACCGACGAGGGCGCGCGCGTCCTCGGCACCGGTCACGACGAAAGCCACCTGGACGAGGCCCGCGGCGACGTCCCCGATGTCGAGTTCATCGCCAACGACGCCGCCGACCCTGATTGCGCGACGGATCTCGCCAACGCTGCGCGGGAGTTCGCTCCCGCCGGCCTCGACGACGTCTTCCTCAACGCCGGCATCGGCACCTTCGCGGGAATGGCGGACCTGTCGCTGGACGAGCTGGAGCGCCTCTACGCGGTCGATCTAAGAGCGCCGTTCCTGCAAAGTCGCGCTCTCGGGCCATGCCTGAAGGACGGTGGCAAGATGCTGCTGATCGGGTCGGGCAGCGTGGGCGGAGGGCGGACCGATCTTGCCGCCTACTCGATGATGAAGGCGGGGGTACGCCAGCTGGTTCGCTCGCTCGCCACGCACTACGCTTCGCGCGGAATATGCGTCAATGCGGTGACCCCCGGCGCCACTGCGACCGGCTTTCACGAAAAAGGCGGAATGAGCGACGACGAGATCGAAAAGTACCATGCGAAGATGGCCGAGGCGATCCCCCTCGGCCGGATGGGAGAGCCCGGGGACGTTGCCCGGGCCGCTGCCTTCCTGCTGTCGGATCACGCCGACTACATCACCGGAACCGAACTGCGTGTCGATGGCGGACTGACGATGGCGTAGCTGGTCGGGGGAGGCAGAACCTAACTCCCCAGCGCCTCCAGCGCGTCCTCCAGCCTTGCGGGATCGCCCAGTGCCAGCACGGTGCCATCGCTACCGGCATGAAGCGGCTCTCCAGACCAGTCGCACATCAGACCGCCAGCACCCTCCACCACGGGTACGAGGGCGGCGAAGTCGTGAAGCTTGAGGTTCGCCTCGCACACCACGTCGATGAAACCCGAGGCGAGGCAGGCGTAGTTGTAGCAGTCGCCACCCATGACCATCCTCCTGTGGTCGGTCTTCGCCGCAAGCGCCATGAAGGCATCGCCTTCGGCCTGGCTGAAATAGTGCGGCCCGCTGGTGGCGATGCTGGCGGTCGAAAGGTCGCGGCACTGGCGGGTCCGGACAGGGTCGCCATTGAAGACGGTCGCCTGCCCGGCCGTGCCCAACCAGCGTTCCTTCGTGATCGGTTGATCGATCATGCCGAGTACCGGGAAGCCGTCCATGAGCAACGCGATCAGCGTCGCGAAGATAGGTCTTCCGGCAAGGAAAGCGGTGGTCCCGTCGATGGGGTCGAGCACCCACTGCCTGCCGGTGACGCCGTCCTTCACCCCGAATTCCTCGCCGTGAATGCCGTCGCCCGAAAACTCCGCCTCGATCAGCCGCCGCATCGCCTCTTCCGCGGCGCGATCGGCGACGGTCACCGGCGAGGCGTCGGCCTTGACCTCGATCTCGACGCCCGAGCGGAACAGCGGCACGATCTCCGTTCGCGCGGCGTCCGCCAGTCGGTGCGCCAGCGCGATCTCCGCGGCGAGGTTCACAGGCTGGCGAGCATCAGTCGAACAGGCTCGAGACGCTCGATTCGTCGGCGATGCGACGGATCGCCTCGCCCAGCAGGGGAGCGATGGTGAGGACCCGGATGCGGTCGGAATCCCTAGCGGCGTCGGTCGGCTGGATCGTGTCGGTGATGACCAGTTCGGTAAGCGCCGACTTGTCCACCCGGGCAACCGCGCCGCCCGACAGCACGCCGTGGGTGATATAGGCGGCGACGCTCTTGGCCCCTTCGTCGAGCAGGGCCTGCGCGGCATTGCACAACGTGCCACCCGAATCGACGATATCGTCGATCAGAATGCACGCGCGGCCCTTCACGTCTCCGATGATGTTCATCACCTCCGATTCGCCGGGCCGGTCGCGCCTCTTGTCGACGATGGCGAGCGGTGCGTTGTCGAGCCGCTTGGCCAGCGCACGGGCTCGCACCACCCCGCCCACGTCGGGGGAAACGACCATCAGATCCTTGTCGCCGTACCGGGCCTGGATATCGGCGGCCATAGTCGGGGCGGCGTAGAGATTATCGGTCGGAATATCGAAGAACCCCTGGATCTGCCCCGCGTGCAGGTCCACCGCCAGCACCCGGTCCGCACCCGCCTCGGTGATCAGGTTGGCCACCAGCTTGGCCGAGATGGGCGTGCGCGGTCCGGGCTTCCGGTCCTGCCGGGCATAGCCGAAATAGGGCACAACGGCAGTAATGCGGCTGGCCGAGGCGCGACGAAGCGCGTCGACCCCGATCAGCAGTTCCATGAGGTTGTCGTTCGCCGGGAAACTCGTGGACTGGACGATGAACACGTCCTCGCCGCGCACGTTCTCGTGTATCTCGATGAAAACCTCCTCGTCCGCGAAGCGGCGTACGGAAGCATCCGTCAACGGCACCTCCAGATAGCCGGCAATGGCTCGGGCGAGCGGCAGGTTGGAGTTGCCGGACATGATCTTCATGGCAGAGCGCGAATCCCTCGTGAGGCGGCTGGTGAGACGGGCCTAGCGAAGCGTCACCAAATTGCAACGCGGGCCGGCGCGGTTGTCGTCAGGGCTGAAGGCCGGCCCCGCGCAGGAAGAAATCGATGCGCCGGTCGAGGTCGGCGACGCTCGTGCGCGCGACCGCGCCATGGCTCATCGCCTCCTGCTGGAGATCGTTGACGATCAGGCCGACGAAGATTTCGGCAAGCGAGGCCGGATCGCCGGCCAGGGCCACGCCCGCGTCGCGCCATCGTTCGAACAGTCCGGTCATCGCCTCTTTCGTGAGGGACGCGGTGGTCTCGAAGAAATGGCGAGCGAAATGCGGATCCGCCACGCTGCGCGATATCACGAGCCGGGTAAGGGCAATGTCTTCCGGATTGAGGAACCGGGCATGCAGCGCGCTGCCGATCATGCGCAGGATCTCGCCGGGATCGCCGCCCCGCCCGGCGAACCGGCGCACGATCTCGGTGCCGGGGATGATCTTTTCCTTGACGACCGCGTCCAGCAGACCTTCCTTGTTGCCGAACAGCTTGTAGACGGTAGCCAGAGACCCCCCGGCCTGCGCGACCACCTGGTTGAGCGTGGTACGATCGAAACCCTGTTCGACGAACAATGCCCGGGCCGCCGCGACGATCGCGGTGCGACGCTGGGCCAGCCGATCGCATTCTGACGAAGGAGTCATGCCCTCACGTTCCCAGATCGGAAAATGGGTTGCAAGGAGCAATGTAACCACTATTACACCTTCGCACCTGCAAACACGACGATTGCGACCCGGCGATGCGGTATTTTCTCCTCTTCCTGTTTTCCGCGATACTTGCGGGCTGCTCGTCCTCGCAGGAGGAAACCGCACCGCAACCCGTTCCGGTGCAGACGATCACCGTTGCCACGACCGCCACGCCCAACGTCATCGAACTTCCAGGTCGGGTCGAACCGGTGCGCGAGGCGGAAGTGCGCGCCCGCGTCACCGGTATCGTGCAGGAAAGGTTGTACGAAGAAGGCAGCGACGTGGGCGCCGGGCAGCCCCTGTTCCGGATCGATCCCAGCGAGCTGCGCGCGAGCTATGCCCAGACCGAGGCCAGCCTTCAGCGCGCTCGCGCTACCGCCGCCAATGCCCGCGCCGTGGTCGATCGTTACCGCCCGCTGGTGAGCGAGAATGCCATCAGCCGCCAGGAATATGATGCCGCAGTCGCTGCCGCGCGCGAAGCGGAGGCCAATGTCGCGCAGATCCAGGCGCAGCTTCGTTCGGCCTCCTTGCAACTGGGCTACACGACGGTTCGCGCGCCCATCGCCGGGCGGGCGGGCCGTGCGCAGGTGACGGAGGGCGCGCTGGTGAGCCAGCCGGAGGGCACGCTTCTCACCCGGATCGAGCAGATCTCCCCCGTCTATGTCAGCTTCTCCCAATCGGCGAGCGAGGTGCTGGCGATCCGGCGTGCGATCTCGGAAGGCGAGCTCGATCTCAGCGAAAACGACCGGGTCGAGGTGCGCCTGACCTTCAGCGACGGAAGCGAGTACCCGATCCCCGGCTACATCGATTTCCTGGACTTCTCCGTCGACGAGCAGACCGGTACCATCGACCTGCGCGCGGAATTTCCCAACCCCGACGGCCTGCTGCTCCCCGGCGAGTTCGTCCGTGCCCGCATCTACGCCGGCACCATCGCCAACGGCATCGCCGTCCCGCAGCGCGCGGTGACCGTTAACGAGGACGGGGGGTCCGTTTTCGTCGTGGACGAGGAGGGTCAGGCCGCGCTGCGTCCGGTGGAACTCGGTTCCATGACCGACGGGAAGTGGATCATCGAAAGCGGCCTCGAACCGGGCGACGTCGTCATCGTGAGCAACCTGCAGAAGATCAGGCCCGGAATGCCCGTCACGCGCGCCAACGCACCGGCGGGCCGCGGAAGGGCGAGCGGCGGCAGCGACAGCGGAGGCCAATCGAACGCCGGCGGAGCGCGCTAGCGTGCCACGCTTCTTCATCGACCGGCCCATCTTCGCATGGGTCATCGCCATCGGCATCCTGCTGGGGGGCTTTCTCGCCCTTCGCGCCTTGCCCGTCGAACAGTATCCCGAAGTCGCGCCCCCGTCTCTTTCCATCCGGGTCGCCTATCCCGGCGCCGATGCGGAGACGCTGGAGGAGAACGTCACCCAGGTAATCGAGCAGCAGCTCAACGGCGTGGACGGCTTTCTCTACATGTCATCGACGAGCCGATCGAACGGCTCGGCGGAGATTACCCTGACCTTCGAGGCCGGGACCGACATCGACATCGCCCAGACCGAAGTGCAGAATCGTCTCAGTACGGTCGAGGCCCGCCTGCCGGAAGAAGTTCGGCGGCAGGGCATCACCGTGCGACAGGCCAATGCCGGCTTCCTGATGATCCTGGCGCTGACGTCGGAAAGCGGATCGCTCACCACGACCGATCTCGGCAACATCGCCTCGACCCAGGTGGTCGACGAACTGCGCCGGGTGAACGGCGTGGGCGACATAACCCTGTTCGGCTCGCAATACGCCATGCGCATCTGGCTCGATCCCGATGCGCTGGCGTCCTACAACCTTTCCCCGGCAGAGGTTCTTGCCGCCATTCGCGAACAGAACAGCCAGACCGCGGGCGGCGCGCTGGGGGCGCTGCCGATCGAGGATGGCCAGCAGATTACCGCCACCATCTCCACCGAAGGCCGCTTCAACGCGGTACGCGAGTTTGAGAACATCATCCTGCGCGCCGACACCGGGGGCGCCGCCGTGCGCCTGGGAGAGGTCGCGAGGGTCGAGCTGGGAGCGCAGAACTACTCGACCTCGACCACCCTCAACGGACAACCCATGGCCGGCATGGCGGTGCAGCTGGCGACGGGGGCGAACGCCCTTGCCACCGCCGCGGGCGTAAAGGAACGCATGGAGGAGATTGGCGATGGCCTCCCCGCCGACGTCGCCTGGTCAATACCCTACGACACGACCCCGTTCGTGCAGGCGTCGGTGGACGAGGTCATCAAGACGCTGGTCGAAGCGATGATCCTGGTCTTCGTCGTCATGTTCCTGTTCCTTCAGAGCTGGCGCGCGACGCTGATCCCGGCTCTCGTCGTCCCAATCGCGCTGGCGGGCGCGTGCCTGGGCCTGTGGATCGTGGGCTTCTCCATCAACGTCCTCTCGCTTTTCGGCATGGTGCTGGCCATCGGCATCCTTGTCGACGATGCCATCGTGGTGATCGAGAACGTCGAGCGCATCATGCGCGAGGAAGGGCTCGGTCCGCTGGAGGCCACGCGCAAGGCCATGGACCAGATCACCGGAGCGATCGTCGGTATCACGCTGGTGCTGATCGCGGTCTTCGTGCCGATGGCGTTCTTCCCGGGATCGACGGGGGGCATCTATCGTCAGTTCTCGGTCACGCTGGCGATCTCGATCTTCTTCTCTGCCCTGCTCGCCTTGTCGCTCACCCCGGCCCTGTGCGCGACCTTCCTGAAGCCGGTCGAACACGATCCCGAGGAACCCCAGGTCGACGAAGAGGACAAGCGCCCTCGCCCCAAGGGCGGCAATCCGCGCGAATGGTTCGCCTGGGGGCGGCACCGTCTGGCGTACTGGCTTGCCGGCTTCAATCGCTGGTTCGCCGGCATGACCCGCAAGTACGGTCGCGCCAACGACAGGCTGCTTGGACGCCCGCTGCGCGTTCTTGCCGTGTTCGGTGTGCTTGCGGCGCTCACCGTGTTTCTCTTTACCCGCCTGCCCGGCGGTTTTCTGCCGACCGAGGATCAGGGTTATCTGATAACGGCCGTGCAGGCACCTCCGGGTGCCACCGTCGACCGGCTGAACGAGGCGCTCGACCCGATCACGGATTACTGGCAGAACCTAGAAGAGGTCGAGAATGTCGTCGTCGTCCGCGGGTTCAGCTTCTTTGGACAAGGGCAGAACAACGCGCTGATGTTCACGCCTTTCATTCCCTGGGAGGAACGCGGCGGATCGGAAAGCGGCGCCGAGGCCATACTCGGCCGCGCGATGGGCCGATTCTCGCAAATCGATACCGCGCAGGCGTTCGTCATTCAGCCACCGGCGATCCGTTCGCTCGGCCAAGCGAGCGGCTTCACGATGAAGCTCGAGGATCGCGGGGGTGTGGGTCGCGATGTGCTGACCCAGGCTCGCGACCAATTGCTCGGCCTCGCCTCGCAGAGCGATGTTATCGCCAATCTGCGGCCCGAGGACCAACCGCCAAGTCCCGAGGTCGACTTGCAGATCGACCGCCTGCAGGCACGCGCTCTGGGGCTGTCGATGAACGACGTGAACGCAGCGCTGTCGATCACTTTCGGTTCCGCCTACGCCAACGACTTCAATCGCGACGGTCGCGTATTGCAGGTGTTGGTCCAGGCCGACGCGCCCTATCGCATGACGCCGGACGACGTGCTTTCGCTCCGCATTCCGAACGATCGCGGCGAACTGGTGCCGTTCGGCGCCTTCGCGGAGGCGGACTGGTCCGCTTCGCCCGATTCGCTCGGGCGATATAACGGTTATCCGGCGATGACCCTGTCGGGCGCGGCGGCACCGGGCCGGTCGTCCGGCGCCGCGCTTGACGAGATGGAACAACTCGCATCGCAACTGCCCGAGGGCATCGGATTCGAATGGACCGGCGTATCCTACGAGGAACGCCAGGCCGGCGGGCAGATCGGCTTGCTTCTCGGCCTGTCGGTGATCGTCGTTTTCCTGGTGCTGGCGGCGCTGTACGAAAGCTGGGCGGTGCCGCTCGCCGTGTTGCTCATCGTGCCGATGGGCGTGCTGGGGGCCGTCCTTCTGACCATGGCACGCGGTCTGTCGGCGGATATCTACTTCAACGTCGGGCTTATCACCATCATCGGACTTGCCGCGAAGAACGCGATCCTGGTGGTCGAATTCGCCATCGAGGAAGAAGAGCGCGGCCAGCCGATCCTGGAAGCGGTGAAGGATGCAGCGGTCCTGCGCCTGCGGCCGATCATCATGACGTCGCTCGCCTTCACGATGGGTATGGTCCCGCTGGTGCTCGCGAGCGGGGCGGGCGCAGCCAGCCGCATCGCCGTGGGCACCGGCGTGATGGGCGGCATGATCGCGGCGACGGCAATCGGCATTTTCGTAATTCCGGTGCTCTACCTGCTCGTGCGCCGCTGGCTCAGCCGTCAGGTTCCGCACAGCGCGGGTACGGTGCCGGAAGAAAGCATGCCCGGTTCCACGGGGGAGCCGGCGTGATGCGACGCGCGGTTGTGTCCCTCGTCCTGACGGCGACAGCTCTGGCGGGATGCGTCAACCTCGCCCCCGAGCACCGGCGCCCGGCGCCCGCCGTTCCCGCGGATTTCGATCCGGATCTTCGACCCGACGGCTTCGAGGTCGCGTCGCAGATCGCCTATACCGACTGGTTCGTCGATCCCCGGCTCCGCGCCCTGATCGCCACGGCCCTGCGCAACAATCGCGATCTGCTGGCAGCGACCGCCCGCATCGAGCAAGCGCGAGCCCGCTACCGTATCCAGGATTCGCGCGAATTGCCCACCGTCGTCGCCGACGGCAGCGCCACGCGCACCCGGCAGGCGCTGACCGGGGCGAGCACGCTGGGTCAGGTCGCCAACGGACAGGATGCGCCCGATTCGATCACCTACAATCGCTTTCAGGTCGGCGTGGGGGTCAGCTCTTTCGAACTCGACTTCTGGGGCCGGCTCGACAATCTGAGCGAGGCGGCGCGGGCCGAATACCTTTCCACGGTGGCCGCGCAACGGGCGTTCTACCTCTCGCTGATCGCCGATGTCGCTACCACATATTTCGCTATCGTCGAAACCGACGAGCAGATCGAACTCGCCCGGGCAACCGAATCGACCCGTGCCGAAGCGCTGCGCATCGCGCGGCTGCGGCTCGAGCAAGGCGTTACCTCCGCGTTGCCCTATCGCCAGGCGGAAACGCTGCTGACCCAGGCGCAGCAGCAGCTTGCGGCAGAGCGGCTCAACCGCGCGCAATTGCGCAATCAGCTTCTTGTCCTTGCCGGCGGGCGGGTGCCAGGCGACCTGCCGGCCGGTCTTGGACTGGCGGAACAGGATAATGGACGGCGGCTGGAGGCTGGCCTGCCGTCGGAAATCCTTCTCGTCCGGCCCGATATCAGGACGGCGGAAGAGCAGCTTCGCGCGGCGCGTGCCAATATCGGCGCGGCACGGGCGGCGTTCTTCCCCTCCATCTCGCTAACCGGGAATACCGGCCTCACGTCCGATAGCCTCGGCGGACTGTTCGGCGCGGACGGGTTCGGCTGGTCCTTCGGCCCCTCGATCAGTCTGCCAATCTTCGACGGCGGAGAGCGGCAAGCCAATCTCGACCTCGCCGAGGCGCTCGAAATGGAGCAGGTGGCCAATTACGACCGCGCGGTGCAGAACGCCTTTCGCGAGGTGGCGGATGCACTGGCCGGCAGGCTTTATCTGACCGAGCAGGTCCGGACGCTGGAACGCGCGGTAGAGGCACAGCAGCGTATCGCCCGCATCGCCCGGCTACGGTACCGGGAGGGCGTTGCCGACTATCTCGAGGTGCTAGACGCCGAGCGCAACCTGTTCGACGCGCAGCAGCAATTGCTCTCGACCCGGCGTGCCGCGCTACAGAATCAGGCAACGCTATACACCGCGCTGGGAGGCGGCGAGCGGGCGTTCGCCGACCGGCCGTAAGCGGCTTCACCCGCCGACAGCCATGTTGTCGATGAGGCGCGTTCCCCCGATCCGCGCGGCAACGAACAGGCGGGCCTTGTCGCTCGGCCCGGTCAACGATGCGAGGCTGTCGCCATCGCGTAATTCGGCGTAATCAACGCGCTCGAATCCGGCACCGAGCAGCTGGTCCTCCAGCATGGCCAGTGTGGGCCGCACTTCCTGGCCATCGCGAATACGCGCTATCGCTTCGGTCATCGCGCGCGGCAGGGTCGCGGCGGCGGCGCGTTGCGGGGGTGAAAGATAGGCGTTGCGGCTCGACATCGCCAGACCGTCAGCTTCGCGCACGGTCGCGACGCCGTGAACGGCGTCGACCCTGGGGAACGTCAGGTCCAGATCGCGCGTCATGCGGCGAATGACGGCAAGCTGCTGCCAGTCCTTCTCGCCGAAGAACGCCATATCCGGGCGAACCTGGTTGAACAGCTTGGATACGACAGTCGCGACGCCGTCGAAATGTCCAGGCCGGTCCGCCCCGCACAGCCCCTCGCTGACCCCTGAAACGGAAACGTTGGTGGCGTAGCCTGGGGGATACATCGTCGCGGCATCGGGCGCCCATAGCAGCGTGACGCCCTCCTCCTTCAGCTTCGCGCTGTCGACCGCAAGCTGCCGGGGATAGGCATCCAGGTCCTCGCCCGCACCAAACTGCCTGGGATTGACGAAGATCGACACCACTACGGAGGCCGAATGGTGTGCTGCTTCGCGCACCAGCGTCAGATGACCTTCGTGTAGCGCACCCATAGTGGGAACCAGCGCGACCGGGCCTGTCCTGCGCAAGTCATCCACAGTTTGCCGCAGGGTGTGGAGGGTGGTGACGGTTTGCATGGGGGCATCCCTTGGGTAGAACCTCGTGTCGGCGGACCTAGCCGCCCGATGCCGCAAGAGAAAGCCCGTCCCATGCCCGATCAGGCACCCCGCCGCCCGCACCGGATCGTCTTCGCCAACGAGAAGGGGGGCACCGGCAAGTCGACCACCGCCGTTCATGTCGCGGTCGCACTCGCCTATCAGGGAGCAAGGGTCGCCGCGCTCGATCTCGATACGCGACAGCGCACCTTCTACCGCTATTGCGAGAACCGCGCCGAAACGCAGGGACGGCGCAAGGTGTCGCTTCCCGGGCCGAGCTTCGACGTCTGTCACGGCGAGACGGTGGAGCAGCTCGAGGAAGAAGCCGCCCGGATCGCGGCGGATGCGGATTTCCTGTTGTTCGACACTCCCGGCCGCGACGATCCTTTCGCCCGTCATGTCGCCGCCAGCGCCGATACGCTGGTAACGCCGATGAATGACAGTTTTGTCGATTTCGATCTCATCGGCCATGTCGATGCGGAGAACTTCAAGGTCCGCCGCCTGAGCTTCTATGCCGAACTCATCTGGGAAGCGCGCATCAAGCGCAGCCGCGCCACGATCGAGGAACAGCGGCGCGAAATGGACTGGGTTGTCGTCAGGAACCGCACCGGCCATACCGATGCGCGCAACCAGCGGCGCATCGACCAGGCTCTCGGCGAGTTGTCGAAGCGGGTCGGCTTTCGCGTCTCGCACGGCCTGTCCGAACGCGTCATCTACCGCGAACTCTTCCCCTCCGGCCTCACCTTGCTCGACAAGGGGCATCTCGGAGAACTCGGCACCAGCCATCTGGTTGCCCGACAGGAAGTGCGCACGCTGGTCGCGAATCTCAACCTGCCGATGCCCGATTCGCTGCCGACCGACCGCGACGCGCTGCCACTGACCGAGGCGGCCTGAGCGCCTCATGGGCAAGATCATCGTACTGATCGCACTGGCGGTAATCGGCTGGCGCATGCTGACCGGGCGCTGGCCGTGGGAAAAACGTCTGTCGCCGCGAGATCGGGCGCTTCTCAGGGCGCGAACGTTGCTCGGTGTGAGCCCGAACGCCGATCGGCAGGAAATAGCCGCAGCTCACAAGCGACTTGTCGCGCTGATCCATCCCGATAAGGGTGGCAGCAGCCATCAGGTACACGAGGCGAACGCCGCGCGCGACCTGCTATACGACGACTTGCCCAGACGGGTCGGCTAGCGCGTGGATCGTGCGGCCACCCGCAGAAGGAGCGGACATGAGCCACACATTCGACCCGACCGTACTGCGCGAATACGACATTCGCGGCATCATCGGCGAAACACTCGGTCCCGACGATGCGCGCGCCATAGGCCGTGGCTTCGGCACGCTCATGCGCCGCGCGCTGGACGAAGAGAAGCGTCAGCCGATGGTCGCGGTCGGATATGACGGACGCGTCAGCTCGCCGGTGCTGGAGCACGCGCTGGTGGAAGGGCTGACCTCCTCCGGTTGCGACGTTCGCGCCATTGGCATGGGGCCTACTCCCATGCTGTATTTTGCCGAAGCGTCAGCCGAAGAGGTGGATGGCGGCATTCAGATAACTGGCAGCCACAATCCCGCCAATTACAATGGCTTCAAGTTGGTATTTCGCGGGCGCCCCTTCTTCGGGGACGACATCCAGACGCTCGGGCGGATGGCTGCGGAAGGGGACTGGGTCGACGGGTCCGGGACTGTCGAGAAAGTCGACATTCTCGAACAGTATGTGGAGCGTCTGCTGGTCGCACTCGACGGGATAGCGGAGGACAGGCTTACCGATATGCGCGTCGGCTGGGATGCCGGAAACGGCGCCGCCGGCCCTGCTCTCGAGGCACTCGCCAAGCGATTGCCGGGAGAGCATCATCTGCTGTTTACCGAGGTCGACGGAAACTTTCCCAATCATCATCCTGATCCCACTGTCGAGGCCAATCTCGAGGATCTGCGCGCGCTTGTCGCGGCGAAGTCGCTCGACTTCGGAGTGGCTTTCGACGGAGACGGCGACCGGATCGGGGCCGTCGACGGCGAAGGCCGGGTCATCTGGGGGGATCAGTTACTGATGATCTACGCCGAAGACCTCTTGGGAAGACTACCTAACGCCACCGTCATCGCCGATGTGAAGGCGAGCCGCGCCCTGTTCGATACCGTGGCCGAGCATGGCGGCAAGCCGCTGATGTGGAAGACCGGCCATTCGCTGATTAAATCCAAAATGAAGGAAACTGGTTCGCCGCTGGCCGGCGAGATGTCGGGCCACGTCTTCTTCGCCGACGCGTATTACGGCTATGACGATGCGCTTTACGCCGGCGTCCGCCTGATCGCGGCCGCGGCGCGGCTGGGCAGGTCGGTCACGCAGTTGCGCGGCGACATGCCAGACATGATCAACACCCCGGAAATGCGCTTTCAGGTGGACGAAAGTCGGAAATTTGCTGCGATCGACGAAATTCGCAAAAGGATGAGTGGATCAGACGTGCCTGGCGATGTTCAGGTCGATGCGACCGACGGCGTGCGCGTGACGACGCCTGACGGGTGGTGGCTATTGCGTGCCTCGAACACTCAGGACGTGCTCGTGGCGCGGGCCGAGAGCGAGAGCGAGGAAGGTCTCGGCCGCTTGATGCAGCAGATCGACGAACAACTGGCCAAGTCCGGTCTTGAGCGTGGGGATCAGGCCTCCCACTGACCTGAAAAGGGGCTCGCCGAGGCGAGCCCCTTCCGGCCGGACGATCCCGCGGGTTCGGAAACAATCCGGTTTCTCGTTATCAGGCGAGCGATCCCTTGGTGCTGTCCGTATCACGGTCTTCGGCGTGTTCCTTCAGCCGCAAATTGTTCTGGACATGGCCGACGCCGGACAGATCATGCACGCAGTCTTCCGCGCGCCGCTTCTGCATCCTGTTGTCGACGGTGCCATCGAGGGTCACCTCGCCGCCCTCGACCGTGACGGTGATGTTGCGCGCGTCGACGCGTCGATCTTCTGTCAGACGATCGCAGCAGTCTTCGAGGATACGTTCGTCCGAGCGGGTGTAGTTCGACGGGCCCCGTCCGCGATGGTCCATTTCCCGCCGCCGTTCGGCGTCTTCGTCCCCGAACCAGCTCGCGACCTCGTCGCCTGCCTTCTCGAAAAAGCCGCGATCACTGCGCCGGTCGCTGGCGTAATTTCCATACCCGGTCGAGCCGCCGGCAAATCCGCCACCGCGGTTCTCGCCATAGGCCGGGCCGGATTCGGCTACGCCGCCATACTCGTCACCGCGGAAGCTGTTATGCGTTGCCCGGTTCTGGGGGCGGGGCTGCATGGAGCGGTTGCTGGCGCGGTCATAATCGTCGAGCGGATCGTATTCGGACTGCCGACCGCCGCGATAGTCGTAATCGCCCCGATAGGATGTTCCGCCTTCTAGCCGGCGTTGCCCGAATGTCGATTCCCGTCTGCGAGACGAGTCGCGATCGTCGCGAGTGAAACGCCCCTCGTCGAACTGCCTTTCGCGTGAGGACTGGAATTGTTCCGACTGCTGCGGGCGGTCGTCGTAATCGTCATAGCTGCCATAATCGCCGCGGTCTCGGCGGCGGTCGGCTCGATCGGTATCGTACTGGTCTGCCATTTGGTGATCTCCTCTCCTGCCGGGTGGAATGGGTTGTGAAGCGTGGCAGGTAACGACTTCTTCTCGCACCGGACGGGTGGCGCGTCGTATATGGAAAACGCTTGGCACCACGGCGCGGTTTCGGGCCTCAGCGCGGGAAAACACCGATCTGGCGCATCCAAACCTTTGTTAGAAAACATTATTCGGAGGGCGGCATGGCGCATTGCGAGGTCGGGCGAGAATCTGGCGATCCGCCTTCAAAGGAACCGCCATTCTCATGGTTCGCTGTTGCAAGGTGATTGCACCGCCGAACATTCCCCCGGAGATCGCGGACTGGTTCGCGTCGCGCGGCTGGCGTGTTCGTCGCCACCAGGCGGAGATGCTGGCGGCGTCCGACGCCGGAAAGCATGCCATGCTTGTCGCCGATACCGGAGCGGGCAAGACGCTGGCCGGTTTCCTGCCGACACTTGCCGCATTTTGCCCGTCGCGACTTGCGGGCAAGAAGGCGCCGCAGGGTCTGCATACGCTCTACGTCTCGCCGCTGAAGGCGCTTGCGCACGACGTTCAGCGCAATCTCGTCGTCCCGGTCGAGGAGATGGGTCTCGACCTGCGGATCGAGACACGCAGCGGCGATACCCCCTCCGACCGCAAGCGTCGCCAGCGCAGTCGGCCGCCCAACGTGCTGCTGACCACGCCCGAAAGCCTGTCGCTGCTGCTGAGCTTCCCGGACAGTCTCGATCTCTTCGCCGGATTGCGGCGGGTGGTGGTCGACGAGATCCACGCCTTCGCCACCCAGAAGCGCGGCGATCTGCTGGCACTCACCCTCGCGCGCCTTCAGGCGATAGCGCCCGACATGCAGCGGGCCGCCCTGTCGGCAACGGTGGCCGACCCTGAGGCCTTTCGCGCCTGGATCGCACCGTGGGGCGATCTGGATGTGGTTGAGGTGATCACTGGTGAAGAAGCCGCGGAACCGGAGGTCGAAATCCTTCTGCCGATCGAGGAGCGTGTGCCCTGGGGCGGTCATGCCGCGACCTGGTCCATCCCGCAACTCTACGAACGCATCCGCGACAATCGAACCACGCTGGTTTTCACCAATACCCGCTTCCTTGCCGAATACATCTTCCAGCACCTGTGGGACGCCAACGAGGACAATCTGCCGATTGGCATCCACCACGGTTCGCTCTCGAAGGAAGCGCGGCGCAAGGTGGAAGGGGCAATGGCGCGGGGAGAGCTACGTGCGCTGGTGGCCACCGCCAGTCTCGATCTTGGCGTGGACTGGGGGGATATCGACCTGGTAGTGCAGATGGGCGCGCCCAAGGGGTCGAGCCGGCTCCTGCAGCGCATCGGTCGCGCGAACCACAGGCTAGACCAGCCGAGCCGCGCTTTGCTGGTGCCGGGCAACCGGTTCGAGTTCCTCGAAGCGACAGCGGCGATGGAGGCGGTCGAGGAAGGCAAGCGCGACGGCGAGGATTTCCGTCCCGGCGGGCTGGATGTGCTGGCCCAGCACGTGATATGCTGCGCCTGCGCCGCGCCGTTCGAAGAAGCCGCTCTGCTGAACGAGGTTCGCTCCTGCCTGCCTTATGCCTGGGTCGACGAGGCGACGTGGCAACGGGTGCTGCAATTCGTGGCAACCGGTGGGTACGCCTTGCGCGCCTACGACAAGTTCAAGCGCATTACGCGTGACAATGACGGCGCGGGCGGGGGCACATGGCGCCTGACGCATCCCGAACAGGCGCAGCGCCACAGGATGAATGCCGGAATCATTCTCGACGCCGAAATGCTCGACGTGCGCTTTCGCAACGGTCGCTCGCTCGGACGGGTGGAGGAACGGTTCGCGGCGTCCCTTCGTACGGGAGACACATTCCAGTTCGCCGGGGTGAACGTGGAAGTCGAATCGCTGAAAGACATGGAGCTGATCGTGCGCGCCAGTTCCAAGGCGGCGATGATCCCTTCCTACGGCGGGCTGCGGCTGCCGCTGACCACTCACCTTGCCGACAGGGTGCGGGCCATGCTCGTCGACCGGACCGGCTGGGCGCGGTTTCCCGATGACGTGCGCGAGTGGCTGGAGGTGCAGGACTGGCGCAGCGAACTGCCAGGACCGGACAATCTGCTGGTGGAAAGCTTCCCTCACGGCGGGCGGGAATACACGGTCTATTACACTTTCGTCGGCTGGAACGCGAACCAGTCGCTCGGCATGCTGATCACCAAGCGGATGGAGGACATGGGGCTCCTGCCGGGCGGCTTCGTTGCCAACGACTACTCGCTGGCCGTCTGGGGCCTGAAGCCGGTGAACGATCCGCGCCCCCTGCTTTCGCCCGACATCCTGACCGACGAATTCATCGACTGGGTGCAGGATTCGCACCTGCTGCGGCGTGCCTTCCGCGAGGTTGCGGTTATCGGCGGGCTGGTCGAGCGACAGCATCCCGGCCGGCGCAAGAGCGGCAAGCAGGTCACCTTCAGCACCGATCTCATCTACGATGTGCTGCGCAAGTATGAACCCGATCATGTGCTGATCGAGGCAGCGTGGGCGGATGCGCGGGCGCGGATGACCGATATCGGGCGGTTGGGCGACCTTCTCGACAGCGCGGCGGAGCGGATGACCCATGTCGTGCTCGACCGGGTCAGTCCGCTGGCGGTCCCCGTGATGGTGATGATCGGGCGCGAGAGCGTGCCCCAGGGGGCACAGGACGACGAATTGCTGCTGGAGGCAGAAAGCCTCGCCAGCGCTGCCATGCGCGGAGACGATCTTCCCGATCTCGCCACGATCGCCGGGGAATAGCGATATCGCGCCTATCGGGGTTCAGGGCCGCAGCGCGGAACTGGCCGACCGGCGCGCGTCGGCGGCCGAACACGAAAAGGGCGGCCCGCAGCCGCCCTTCCCTTTTTCCCGATGGACGAAGCGCCTACTCGCCGGTGCCGAACTGACGATACTGGTCGTTGCCGACGAAGCCGAAGCGCGTGACGCCTGACGCCTTGATGATGTTGAGCACCTTGGCCGACAGGTCGTAGCTGGCATTCGCTTCCGGTTCGAACTGCAATTCGGGCTCGACCGCGAAGGTCAGCGATTGCTGCAGGTTGGCCACCAGACCACCCTGGCTGATCGGCTCCCCGTTCCACAGGATCTCGTCATTGGGCGTGAGCACGATCTTGTTGGTGATCGGATCGACCTCGGGCTGGTTCTCGTTCTGGCTGGGAACCGGCAGGTCGATGTTCACCGCGTGGGTGGCGACCGGGATGGTGATGATGAACATGATGAGCAGCACGAGCAGGACGTCGATGAGCGGCGTCATGTTCATGTCCATCATCGGGGCGCCGTCGTCTGAGCCGCCTGACATTGCCATGGTTGTTACTCCTGATACGTAATCGTTGCGGCGCGATCAGCTGTTGGGATCGACCGGATTGGAAATGAAACCGATGGTCGGATAGCCGGCCGCCTGCACGTTGAAGATCGTGCCCGCGACGCAGCGCCACGGCACGTTGACGTCGCCGCGGATATGCACCTGCGGGATCTGCTCCGGATCCGCCATGATCGCTTCCGCCCCGCCGGCGCGCTGCACGATGGCATCGAGCCGCGCGAAGGCCTGGTCGTAGAGTTCCGTCGAATCGACCAGCGTCGTGTTGTTGAGGAACACCCGGCATTCGCCATCGCGCGTGGGCCCGGTATAGTCCGTGCGCAAGGTGCTGGGGGTCCGGCCCTGCGCGTCGGTGGTCATCACCGTGATGAGCAGGTTTTCCACCTTGTCGTCCGATTCGGTGGATTCGAAGATCGGGATTTCCAGTTGCTCGACCGTCTGGATGGCCACGGGAACCGCGATCAGGAAGATGATCAGCAGAACCAGCATGACGTCCACCAGCGGGGTGGTGTTGATGTCGGACATCGGCGTTTCGCCGCCGTCTCCTCCCATCTGAATGGCCATAAGTCTCGTCCTATCTCGCGTATGGCTTAATCATGTGGCGGGTGCCCGCATGCGACGGCACCCGCCATAATCGTACGGCCCGTCGCCTCAGCTCTTGCGTGGCGGCGTGGTCGTGGTGGTGGTGGTGGTCGAACCCGCCGGACGCGCGGTGGTGGTGCCGCCCGTCGTGGTCGAGGTGGTCTTGGCAGTGGCCGGAGCGGACTTCGCCGCCGCACCCGAGGTCTGGGTGGAATTCGAGGTCATCAGCGACGGCTTCACCGTGCCGTTCGAAGTGATGTTCGCCTGGAGATCGGTGCTGAAGCCCGACAGCATCGAGGCGATGCGACGGTTGCGCGACTGCAGGTAGTTGTAGGCGAACACGGCGGGCACCGCGACCAGCAGGCCGATGGCGGTCATGATGAGCGCCTCGCCCACCGGCCCGGCAACCTTGTCGATCGAGGCCGATCCCTGGATACCGATATTGATGAGCGCGCGGTAGATACCGATCACCGTGCCCAACAGGCCGACGAACGGCGCGGTCGCGCCGACGGTGGCGAGGAAGGGCAGGCCGCTGGCGAGCTTCGCGTTGATCGAGGCTTCCGAACGCGCGAGCGTCCCGTGCAGCCAGTCGTGCGATTCGAGGTTGTCGCTCATCTTGTCGGATTCGTTGCCGGCACGAATGCCGTCATCGACGAGCTGCCGCCAGGCGCTGTTCTTGTCGAACTTGGTCGCGCCTTCCTTCAGCGATCCGGCCTTCCAGAACGCGGCGCGGTTGGAACGGTATTCCTTCATCACCTTGTTCTGTTCGATATATTTGGTGATCAGGATGTAGAACGATCCGACGGACATGATGACGAGCACGGCAAGAATCGCCCAGGTGACGGGGCCACCCTCGACGATGGCCGGCACGAAGCCGAATTCGGTGGCGGGGGCTGCGTCGCCGGCCGCTGCAAGAATGTCGATAAGCATGCGAGTAGTCCTCTTTGAATGAAACCGGAGGCTTGTGGGAGTTTACCTCGGGATGCGGTAAACGATAGATTGGGTAGTGGTCGACGAAATCGGATTGCCGGCATCGTTGAGCGCGGGCTCGTATCGAGCGTATCGCTCCATGCCGCGGCAGGCCGCGCTGTCCAGTTCGCTGGAACCGGACCCACCCGTCACGCTGCAACTTTGCACCCGACCGTTGGTACCGATGGTGATCCGCATCCGAACGGTACCCTCTTCCTCGCGGCGCAACGCGCGCTGGGGGTAATCGTTCTGGATCTGGGCAGCCCAGCGACCCTGATTGTCCGGCCGCGCGGGACGAGCCTGCGACGGCGGCGGCGGCGGCGGCGGGGGCGGCGGAGCCGGCGGCGGCACGATGCGCGCGGGCGGGGCCGGCGGCGGCACGATCCGGACCGGCGGGGCCGGCGGCGGAATGTTCGGCTGCGTCCGGATCTGCGGTGGCTGCGGCGCGATGTTCACCGGCGGCGGAGGCGCGACCGGCGGCGGAGGAGCCACGGGCTCGTCCGGCGGCGGGGGCGGCGGCTCTTCCTCAGGCTCTGGGGGCGGCGGTTCCTCGATATCCACGGTGGTGACGCGTTCCACCGCTTCCTTCACCGCCGAAATGGCGAGTCCGGAAATCAGCAGGTAGCCGATACCGACGTGGATCAGGGCAACGATAATGATCGCGACGATGCGATTACCGCTTAATTCTTGGTCAGCGTAAGCCATCCAGTCCCTTCACTCCATTCTTCGTGTGCCAGGTTGCCCTGGCATTTGCGACCGATCGGACAGGCATCCTGACAGCCGCAGCGAAATGTTGTCCAGCCCCAATTCCGTTCTGTCATAAATGAGCGGGGCGCGAAAACGTGCCACACTCGCAACAGCGGGTTATTTTCTGTCCGTCGGGACCGGATCGGCCGGCTCTTAACCATTGGGCAGGGATCGGGCAATCGCTTTATCTGTCGGGGCGTTTCCCGGTCCGGCAACGAAATCGGTGCGAAAAATCGGTGTACCGCCGCGTTTGATGGTCGTTCAGGACACCGAAACGCCGTCCGCGCATTGTCGCAGGCAGGAGGTCCGTTCATGTGCTCAGATCGTTTTTACCCGCTATTGCGTCGTCCGGCGCGGCTGGCGCTCGCCGGCGTCTGCGCCGGCCTGCTTGCCGCCTGCGCCACCCTGCCCGGCGGCGGCCGCGGGGACGACCTCGTTGCCGAACTGCCCGCCGGCGAAGCGCCGACCTATGTCGATCTCGTCGAGATGGCGATGGCGGCCGACACCGTCGCCATCGTCACGGTCGAGGATCAGATCGCCTTTCCGACGGAACGCGCGCCCGACGTTCCTTCGGACCGCGTACGCCTGTACATCGAAGCACTGACCCGGAACCTTCTCGTCAGCCCCCGTGCCCTGGGCGAAACATTGACCTTCGTCGTCGACCGGGATCGCGACGCGGATGGAGACCCGCCCTCGCTCGAACGCCGACCGTTCGTCGTGTTCGGCGATCTTTCCACGCGGTCTCCGGACGCCCTGCAATTGCTGTCCTCGCGCGCCATGATACCGGCCGGACCGACGATCGAGAACCGCGTGCGCGCGGTGCTCACCCAGCTCGCCTCGGGCGACGTGCCGCCCGCCATTACGGGCGTCCGCGACGTCATCTCGGTGCCGGGCAATCTCGCGGGCGAATCGGAAACGCAGATGTTCGTGGAAACCGAAACCGGCGCGCCAGTGTCCCTGTCGGTCATCCGTCGGCCGGGGATGGACCCTGAGTGGGGTGTCTCGCTCGGTGAAATCGTCGACCAGTCCGCGACCGCACCCGAACCGGGAACGCTGACGTGGTACAGGTTCGCCTGTTCGCTGCCGCGGGAACTGCCGGCCGACGCCTTTCTCCAGACCGACCGGTCGCGCCAGGCTCAGGCGCGCGAGGATTACGCCTACGTTCTCGCCGATCTCGGCCCGTGCGAACGGCGTTTCACCGATCCGGGCTGACAGGTTTCGGCGACAAGGCACTGGCCATGCCCGGCAAGGACCATTACCCGCCTATCCCGCTTTTGATCGAACCAACGGGAGAAAACGGGGCATGGCCGCAAATCTGCGTATCGCGCTGGCCGGGCTGGGAACGGTTGGCACCGGAGTGATCCGGTTGCTGGCGGATAACGGCGCGCTGATCGCATCGCGTGCCGGGCGCGGGATCGATATCGTCGCCGTTTCCGCGCGCGACCGCCAACGCGATCGCGGGATCGATCTGGCACCCTACGCCTGGGAAGACGACATGACTGCGCTGGCCGCGCGCGACGATGTGGACGTGGTGGTGGAACTTGTCGGCGGGTCCGACGGTCCGGCCCTCGCACTCGCCAGATCGACCCTGGGGGCCGGAAAAAGCCTCGTCACGGCGAACAAGGCGATGATCGCCCATCACGGCCTCGAACTCGCCCGGCTGGCTGAAGATCACGCGGCGCGCCTGCGTTACGAAGCGGCGGTGGCCGGCGGCATTCCGATCGTGAAGGGGCTGGGCGAAGGGGCGGCGGCCAACCGGATCGAACGCATCTACGGCATACTCAACGGAACCTGCAATTACATCCTCTCCGAAATGGAAGACACGGGCCGCGATTTCGCCGAAGTCCTGTCCGAAGCGCAGGCTCTGGGCTATGCGGAAGCCGATCCGACCTTCGACGTCGAAGGGGTGGACGCGGCGCACAAGCTCGCCATTCTGGCCTCACTGGGCTTTGGCACGCGGCTCGATTTCGATGGGGTCGAAATAGACGGGATAAGCCGCATCCGTGCCGCCGATATCGCGCAGGCAGGCGCGCTGGGCTATGTCATCCGTCTTATCGGCCTCGCCGATTGCGAGCTTGCCGGCGGGGGTGGCCGACACCTGTTCCAGCGCGTCGCTCCCTACCTTGTGCCTGTGAGCCATCCGCTTGCCGGCGTCGACGGGCCGACCAATGCCGTGGTCGCGGAAGGCAATTTCGTCGGACGCCTGCTGTTCGAGGGCGCGGGCGCGGGCGATGGACCAACGGCGAGCGCGGTCGTCGCGGACCTGGTCGATATCGCTCGCGGATCGGCCGCGCCCGCTTTCAGCCTGCCGGTCGAAGCGCTGGAAGCCAGCGCGCCGGTCGATCCGGGCCATCGCCGCAATCGCGCCTATCTACGCTTCATGGTTGCCGATCGCCCGGGCGTTCTTGCGGAGATCACCGCGGCCCTGCGCGACGCCGGCGTCTCCATCGAGAGCATGATCCAGCTCGGCCATCCGGACGACGAGGAGAACCCGGTACTCGTCGCCATGGTTACGCATGAGGGGCCGGAAAGCGCGGTGACGAAGGCGCTCGACCTGCTTGCCGGTTCGGCAAGCCTGGCGGAAGAACCCCTGGTAATGCGCCTGCTCGGCTAGTCCTCCGGCGACAGGTCGATTGGCTGGCGCTCGCCCGTGACGCGCGGAACGGAAGGCGCGCCACCTTCCCCCGGTGCCGCGAAAACGCGCGCGGCATCTTCTTCCGAAAGGGGTTCGGGAAACGCTGTCATGTCGATGATTGGCGGATATGGCGGGACGGAGCCGAACCGTATGCAGAACGGTCCGGGGTTCGTCACCCAGCAGGGCGGGTCGGTGAGACCCGGTATTATCCTGCGGTCCGACTTCACGGGCTTGGGAAGCGGCGACATGTACAACTCGGTTTCATCCTTCGGGGCGCAGACGACGATCGTGCCGTCGGCCTGCACCGCATCCGGATCGCACGCATCCGCCGCTGCGCCGGTAATCGGCAGCGGACCGTCTCCGGTAATCGGCGGGTCTGGCAATACCGGGCCGTAAACGGGCGCGTCGTGCTCGCCGAGTTCCTGCGCAAGGCTCGGCCAGGGAACAACCGTGACCGCGATCGGAACGAACGCGAACACCCATCTCGACATACGCGTCCCCCCGACCTAAGCGCATCGGACGGTCGGCACAGGAGCATGAATTACCCATGAATTCCCACAGTAGCGCTGGCGGCGAGGCCACCACCCTCGACCGCGTCCTGGTGATGGAACTGGTCCGCGTAACCGAGGCCGCCGCAGTCGCCGCGTCGAAGCTGATTGGGCGGGGCGACGAGAAAGCCGCCGACGCCGCCGCGGTAGAGGCCATGCGCAGAAGTTTCGACACGCTATCCATCGACGGCACGGTCGTGATCGGCGAAGGCGAACGGGACGAGGCGCCGATGCTCTATATCGGAGAGAAGGTCGGCGGCGCGCCGGGAACCGGCCCCAAGATCGACATTGCGCTCGATCCGCTGGAAGGAACCACCATCACGGCCAAGGCCGGGCCGAACTCGCTGGCCGTGCTGGCCGCGGCGGAGGAAGGCTGCCTGCTCAACGCTCCCGACGTTTACATGGACAAGTTGGCCGTCGGACCGGGCTACCCCGATGGCATCATCGACCTCGCGAAATCGCCGACCGAGAACGTCAGGGCCGTGGCAGGGGCGAAAGGCGTGGAGCCGGGCGACATCATCGTATGCGTGCTCGACCGCCCGCGCCATGCGGACCTCATCGCCGAACTGCGGAGCCTTGGATGCGGGGTCGTGCTGATCGGCGATGGCGACGTGGCGGGCGTGATCGCAACCACCGACCAGGATACGACCATCGACATGTATATGGGCCAGGGCGGAGCGCCGGAGGGTGTGCTGGCGGCCGCCGCGCTTCGCTGCGTCGGTGGCCAGTTCAACGCTCGCCTCGTATTTCGTAACGACGACGAGCGCGCCCGTGCCGCGAAGTGGGGCATCGAGGACCTGGACCGCATCTACCGTCTCGAAGATCTGGCGCGCGGAGACTGCATCTTTGCCGCGACAGGTGTTACCGACGGATCGCTGCTCGAAGGCGTGAAACGCATCCGGCGGCCGAACGGAGAGCGGATCATGACGACCGAAAGCGTGGTGATGCGCGCATCGAGCGGGACAGTGCGCTGGGTCAAGGGAGAGCACCGGATCGCGTAGGTCCGCACGTTCCGCACAAATTGCCATCCGTTGCGGATGCTGGTCGATCCCAAATCTCGCTGCTCGAAAGACCAGATAGGTACCATAGCAATCCCGGACGGGCTGAGGCGTTGTCAATAGACCCCCGAATCGCCTGGCTTAACCCAACACGCTGAGGGCAAACTGCGGACAGACCCACGTGGAACGAAATGGAGCGGGTAGCGGGAATCGAACCCGCATAACCAGCTTGGAAGGCTGGGGCTTTACCACTAAGCTATACCCGCCCGCTCGCTTCGTGCCGATTGCCACCGGCACAGGCCCGCCGTCAAGCGGACATCGCGTTTTCCGCTTCCATCTCAGTCGTTCGTTCGGGCGAGCGGGCGAGAACGGGGCTCTCCTGCCTTACCCCCGGTTTTTGCCTTGCCTTCGTCCGTGCCGCCCGTGCCGCTCGATGTGGGCGGGGCGATACGGATGACGACGCGGCGATTCGTGCGGCGTCCTTCCTCGTTAGGCGAGCCATCAGGAAGTGCGTTCGGCGCGACGGGGTTCTGCTCGCCGAATGCGATCACCTCGATCCTGTCGTCGTCCACTCCGCGTTCGACCAGCCAGGCGGCCACCGCCTCGGCCCGGGCGCGCGAAGCGCGCAGATTGGCCTGATCATTGCCTGACGAATCGGTATGGCCCGACAGCACGATCGGCCAGTCAGCCTCATCCATTGCGTCCGATTCCATTGCGCTGGCGAGCTGTCGCTCCGCTGATTCGTTGATATCCGTTCCTTCGGGCATGGGAATCGTGACGTCGAAGGGTTGCGAAGGCAATTTCATCGGTTCGGGCGGGGCGATGTCGTCGCGAATGATCGAATTGGTCGGCGCCGTTGCGGGCGTCGCGGAGGACGCGGCGACCGGACCGGCCTTCCCATCGGCAGAATTCCCGTCATCTTCCCGGCGCAGGTCGCAAGCGCCGAGCGCCAGGGCGGAAAGGGCGATCAGGGTGGCGGCGGCGGGTTTGCGGATTCGCATGTCGTGTCCTGTGCTGGTCATGCCGGTTGCGGTTTCGAGCCGCCCCTGGGCGATTTCTTCCGGGCAGCTTTGGCAGCCTGGTCTTCGGCAGTCTTGGTGCGGGGCGGGGAGAAGGAGACGATCGTGTCTCCCGGTTCGGGCGTGGGCGCCGCTGCATGGGTGAAGAAGGCGAGATCGCCGTCGGGCTTGAGCAGCAGGAGCATGTTGGCCGATTCGGGCAGGTTGTCACGCGCGTCTTCCAGACCGTACTGCTCCGACAGTTTGGTGCGGCGGAATACCCAGCCTTCGAGCTGCCGCTGCTGCACATCGTCGACGCTTAATCCCGACTTGAACAACGCCCTGCCGCGCAACGTGCTGGGCAGCTTGCGCGGATCATCGTCATCGGCGGCATCGCCCAGCTGATAGACGCGGTCCGTACCGATCTCCGGGGCGAATTCGGAGCATACGAGGGTGTTGTATGCCTCGTTGTCGGTAGCCGCGACGAGGTTCTGGAACGGTGTCAGGTCGAGATTGTGTTCGGTGGCTTCGTTGAGGATTTCGCCGTGGTAGGTCGGGATGCCGGCGGCCCGCGCAGGCTTCAGACGGGTCCAGCTCGAATCAACGAGCATGACCGGCGTTTCCAGTTCGTGCATCTGCCTGGCGAGCGCTACCGTCCAGGGCGTGGCGCCGGCGATCAGCAGCCCGGGTCGTTCGGCCCCCTTCACCTTCAGCAGCCGGGCGACGATATCGATGGTGAAACCATGCGCCACGATGGTAGCGACCACCACTGCGAAACTCAGGCCGATCAGGATCGAGCCGTCGTCGTAACCCAGATCCGACAGGCGCAGCGCGAACAGGCCGCAGATCGCCACGAGGACGATCCCTCGCGGGGCGATCCAGGCAAGCAGCAAGCGCTCGTTCCACGGCACCTTGCTGAACAACAGGCTCAGCAGGATCGTGGCGGGTCGCACCACGAACAGCAATGTCAGCAGAAACGCGCCCGAGCGCCAGTCGAAGAAGCGCATGTCCTCGAACTCCAGACTGGCGGACAGCAGGATGAAGATCCCCGAGACCAGCAGCACGGCGATGTTCTGCTTGAACGGGTGGATCGAGCGCAGGCTGGAAACATGCATGTTGGCAAGTGCGATGCCCATGACCGTGACGGCGACGAGACCGGCTTCATGCTCGATCTTGTTGCACAGCACGAACGTTCCTACCACCGCGACCAGCAGGACCGGAACCTTGAGGAATTCCGGCACGAGACCGCGCGGGAAGGCGAAGGCGATCACCCAGGCGGCGGCGTAGCCGAACAGGCCGGAGAGACCCGCGGCAATAGCGATTTCGGGCACCACCTCGAACGCCGTTCCGCCATCGACCGTAGCGCGAAAATACTCGTAGGCGATGACGGCGCACAGCGCGCCGAGCGGATCGTTGACGATGGCTTCCCAGCGCAGCAGCGCGGCGGGCCGTTGCTGGACCGCGCTCTGTCTCAACAATGGAATGACCACGGTCGGCCCGGTGACCACCAGAATGCCGGCGAACAAGATGGCGACCGGCCAGACGAGGCCGGCGACGTAATAACCGGCCAGCGATCCGAAAAACCAGCCCAGCGGCACCCCGAACAGCACCAGGCGCCATACGCCCTCCCCATACTTGCGCAGTTCGCGGAAATCGAGGCTGAGGCCACCCTCGAACAGGATGAGCGCGACGCCGATCGAGATCATCGGTTCGAGTATTTCGCCGAATGCGGCCTTGGGGTTCATGATGCCGAGCACCGGCCCGGCGAGGAAGCCCGCGGCCAGCATCAGCACGATGGCCGGCCAACCCGTGCGCCAAGCGATCCACTGCGCGCCGATGCCGAGCACGCCCACCAGGGCGATGACGAGGGCTTGCTGTTCCATCTATCTCCCCGGTTGAAGCGCGATTGCTTCGAGACGCTGGGACATTGCCTGTGGCCGGTAGCCTATCCCATACGGATCAATGCCCACCATAAGCGACGAGCGCGCGCGTGGCGACCCCCGCCTTTTCAAGGGCTTTCGAACCGCCGATATCGGGTAGGTCGACGACGAACACCGCGTCGGCTACCCGGGCGCCGGCGCGGCGCAGGAGATGTGTCGCGGCCAGCGCCGTACCGCCCGTGGCGAGCAGGTCGTCGACGATCAGCACTTCGGCGTTCTTCACGACGACCGACGGATCGACCTCCAGCCGCGCGACGCCGTATTCGAGTTTGTAATCCTCACCCAGCGTCTCGACGGGCAGCTTGCCCGCCTTGCGCATTGGGATGAATCCGACCCCAAGGCTGAGCGCAAGGGCGGCGCCGAAGATGAATCCGCGTGCTTCGATCCCGGCGACGGAGGCGACGGGCAGATCACGTGTCAGGCCGACCAGCCCATCGACCGCGCCCGCCAGCCCGCCGGCATCGGCCAGCAGGGTCGTGACGTCGCGAAACTGGATTCCTGGCGCTGGAAAGTCCGGGACGGTGCGGATGAGCGCCTTGAGCTCCTCCGCCCCCACGCCGTCAATCCTTGCGCGGCTTGACCGGGGCCCAGACCTGCTTCTTCGCGAACCAGGCAAGAAGCGTGGCCAGCAGCAGGAAGCCGAGAACCGGCCAGCCCGTCTGCTTGCGCTTGATGAGCATGGGTTCAGCCGTCCAGGTGAGGAAGGCGGACACGTCGGTCGCCATCTGATCGATCGAGGCATCCATGCCGTCGTCGTAGGTAACCTGGCCCGCGCTCGTCAGGGGCGGCGGCATGCCGATGGCGAGAGCCGGGAAATACGGGTTGAAGTAGGTGCCGGGCGGCACCTCGTAATCCGGGAACTCCTCGGTCAGGCTCTCCCCGTTGGACAGGGCGAAGGTCGCCGGGTCGCGATAGCCGGTAAGCAGCGAATGGACGTAATGCGTGCCCTCCTCGCGCGCCTTGGTAATCAGCGAGAGGTCGGGCGGAGCCTTGCCGCCATTGGCCGCCTTGGCGGCAACGTCGTTGGGATAGGGCGATGGGAAGTAGTCGGTCGGTTCACCCGGCCGGGAAACGTTCTCGCCGGTGTCCGGATCAATACCGGGAACCTGCCAGCTGGCTGCCTCAGCCTTGATCTGCGCCTCAGAATAGCCGAGCCCGGCGAGATTGCGGAAGGCGACCAGGTTGAGCGAGTGGCAGGCCGAGCAGACTTCCTTGTACACCTTGTAGCCGCGCTGAAGCTGCGCGATGTCCCAGTGTCCGACCGGTCCTTCGAAGGCGTAGCTCACGTCCTCCTTCGGCGCGAGATGGAAGACATGGTCGGCGGTTTCCGCGGCATCGTCCGTCGCCGCGGTGTACGCACCGGTCACGAAGGCGAGCAGCACCACGAGGGTGAAGCCCAGGCCGACAAGGATTCCAACAAGGCGGATCATATTTTCGTCTTTCCCCTGAAGCTCGCGATCAGACCGCGGGCTCGGCGTTTTCGCCCAGCACGGCCTTCTTGTCCGATCCCAGCACCGCCTCGGTAATCGAGAAGGGCAGGGGTTCGGGCCGTTCGATCGAGGAGACCAGCGGCAGGATCACGAGGAAGTGCAGGAAGTAGTAGGCGGTCGCGATCTGGCTCAGCATCACGAACGGTTCCTGCGCCGGCGCGCCGCCGCAGTAGAACAGTACCGCCATGCACGGGATCAGACCGAACCAGAAGAACTTGCGGAACAGCGGGCGGTAATGGCCGCTGCGGACCGGACCGCGATCGAGCCAGGGCAGGAAGAACCAGCACAGGATCGCACTGAACATCGCGAGCACGCCCCACAGCTTCGCCGGCAGAATGAAGTCGAAGGTAAAGGCTCGCAGGATCGCGTAGAACGGCCAGAAATACCATTCGGGCACGATGTGCGCAGGCGTGGAGAGCGGGTTGGCCGGAATGTAGTTGTCCGGGTGGCCGAGCTGGTTCGGAATGAAGAACACGAAGGCCATGTAGATGAGCAGGAAGATGCCGAGCCCGAAGCCGTCCTTGGCCGTGTAATAGGGATGGAACGGCACGGTATCGCTCTCGCTCTTCACCTCTACGCCGGTGGGATTGCTCGAACCGGGAATGTGCAGCGCCCAGATATGCATGATAACGGCGCCCGCGATCACGAAAGGCAGCAGGAAGTGAAGCGAGAAGAAGCGGTTGAGCGCGGCGTTGTCGGGCGCGTAACCGCCCAGCAGCCAGACCTGCAACGGCTCGCCCACCAGGGGAATCGCACCGAACAGGCCGGTGATGACCTTCGCGCCCCAGAAGCTCATCTGGCCCCAGGGAAGCACATAACCCATGAAGGCGGTGGCCATCATCAGCAGGAAGATCACCACGCCGATCAGCCATATCATCTCGCGCGGGGGCTTGTAGCTGGCGTAGAAGAAGCCGCGGAAGATGTGAATGTAGATGACGACGAAGAAGAAGCTGGCGCCGTTGGCATGCGCATACCGCATCAGCCAGCCCCAGTTGACGTCGCGCATGATGTGCTCGACCGATTCGAAGGCGACCAGCGCATTGGGTGCGTAGTGCATCGCAAGGATGACGCCGGTGACGATCTGGAGCATCAGGCAGAAGCCCGCCAGAACGCCGAAATTCCAGAAATAGGACAGGTTGCGCGGCACCGGGTAGCCCGCACCCACTGCATTGTAGACCAGACGCGGCAACGGCAGCTTCTCGTCGAGGAAGCGCGTCAGGCCGGTTTGGGGGGTATATTCTCGGGCCCAGGGAAAGCTCATCGCAGGTCTCTCTTGCCTCAGCCGATCACGATCGTCGTGTCGGTCGAAAATTCATAGGGCGGCACTTCGAGGTTGAGCGGCGCCGGTCCTTTCCGGATGCGCGCGGCGGTATCGTAGCTCGAACCGTGGCAGGGGCAGAAATAGCCGTCGAATTCGCCCTTGGGCTCCCCCTCGGCGGCGCCCAGCGGCACGCAGCCCAAGTGGGTGCAAACCCCCATGACGACGAGGATGTTCTCGTGCCCTTCGAGCGTGCGCTCCTGCAAGGTGGCCGGATCGCGCAACGAGCTGACGTTGACCGCGTTCGCCTCGTCGATCTCGCGCTGCGTGAGATGGCGCACGAAGACCGGCTGCTTGCGGAACACCGCCTTGATCGACTGGCCCGCCTCGAGCGTGGAAATATCGAGTTCGGTCGTGCTTTCGGCCAGCACGTCCGCAGACGGTGCCATCTGGCTGATCAGCGGCAGCAGCGTCAGCAGACCGCCAACGCCCGCGGCGGAAACCGCGGCGATATTGATGAAGTCGCGGCGACGCACGCCGTCGTTCTCGGGACCATCGACGGTTGCGTCGTGCCCTTCAGCATTGCCGGTGGTGGTAGCCATACCCTTGCCTTGCCCATCGCTTCATGGGGAAGAAGGCCGCGACCCGGCCCGCCATGAATGCGTGAAAATCCGTTCAAGCCGCACGACGAACCGTTCCCGGGCGGCGGCTTGGCGCGGCTGATAGCCGAGCGAACCCGCCATGCCAACCGCCTTTTGGCGGTAATATGGCAGTCCGCCCGCCAGCACTCGTTCGGAGCGGCGGTCAGCCGGGCAGGGCGATCAGCGAAAACTGGCGTCCGCTGGTCGGGTTTCCGCTATGCGTGGCACGGCGATAGGAGTGATACCGCCCGGGATTGGCATAGGTGTCGACGCCAAGCTCGTCAGCAGTTCGCACGCCCGCTTCGGACAGGCGGAAGGCGACGAACCCGGGAAGGTCGAACTTGTAGTGACCGGTGCGTCCAGTGGCAAAGAAGCGGGCGGGGTCCGTGTCGAGCCGATCCTCGATATCTTTCCGGAAGCCTGCGTCCACCTCGTAATTCTCCTGCCGGATGGTCGGACCGATCGCCGCGGCGATGCGATAGCGCTCCGCCCCCAGTCCTTCCATCGCGTCGATTGTCGATTCGAGGACGCCCCCGACGGCCCCGCGCCAGCCGGCATGGGCAGCCCCGACAACGCCCGCCCTGCGATCGGCGAGCAGTACCGGGGCGCAGTCGGCGGTCACGATACCCAGCGCCAGGCCGGGCCTATCCGTCACGAGAGCATCGGCTTCGGGGCGGTCGGATTCGCCGGCAAAGGGTGCGCGCACGATGCAAGCCCGGGCGGAGTGGACCTGCCGAACGAGAACCAGGCGCGATCCCGCTGCAATCTCGCCTGGATCAGGTTCGCCCTCGCGGCCGACGCCGGGAAGAAACGCATGGGGAACGCCTTCCAGGACCGCCGAGCGGATTGCGCCTCCCAAGTCAGCCAAGCGACCGGATCACCTGTTCGGAGGTGTCGCGCGAAAGGGTCGCCGACGCCAGCCGCTCGAGCTGTCCGCGCATAAGGGCGGAGCGCTCCGTTTCTATCCGTCGCCAGCGTCCGAGCGGCGTGACGAATCGCGCCGCGGTCTGCGGGTTGATGCGGTCGAGTTCGAGAATGAGATCGGCGATCATCCGGTATCCCTCGCCGCTCGCCGCATGGAAGGCATGGGGATTGTAGGCAAAGGTCATCATGAGCGAGCGCACGCGGTTCGGATTGGCGAGCGTGAAGTCGCTGTGCTCGCGCAGCGCCTTCACGTGCTCGAGAACGGATGGGTGCTGGGAGCCAGCCTGAAGCGCGAACCACTTGTCGATGACCAGCGCATTGCCCGCGTAGCGGTTGTAGAAATCGAGCAAGGCATCGGTCCGCTCCACCCCGGGCAGGCCCGCGAGAACCATCAACGCGCTTTGCCGGTCGGTCATGTTGTCGGCGCGGCCGTACTGGTGCGCGGCGAGGTCGGCAGCCTTGGCAGGATCACTCGCCGCGGCAAGAACAAGCACCTGGGCCTTGACCTTGCGCGCCCCGCGTGCCGCGGGATCGAGCGAATAGGGCACTTGCTCGCACCGCTCGTAGAGGGCGTGCAGATCCGTCTTCAGGCGGCGGCCCAGGTCGGCCTTCAGGCCCTCCTTCTCGTCGTGAATGCGACCGGGATCGGCGATTAGCATCGTTTCGGCGAGGTAGGTCTCGCTCGGCAGAACAAGCAGTTCCCCCCGCATCAGGTCGTCGAGCGTGTCATCGATGATGACCGCGCGAATGGCTTGTGCGATGGCCCCGCGAGTCCGGTCTCGCCCGCTTTCGGACAAACTGCCCTCGATGGCGGCTTTCAGGTGGTTGACGACCAGATCCTGCAGCGCCTCGTAGCGAGCGAACGAATCGTCGTCGTTCGCTGCCAGAAAGACGAGGTCGTCCTGCGATATGTCGCGCTCGATGGTGACGGGCGCGGAAAAGCCGCGATTGATGGAAAGAACAGGGAGCCGGGCAAATCCGTCGAAGGAAAGCGTCTTTTGCGCCTCGTCGAGAATGACCAGTCGCTCCCCGTCATGGGTAGCGCTGTCGCGATCGAACAGCGCGATCTTCAGCGGGATCGGCATGGGGTGCTTGTCAGGTTGGCCCGGGGTAGGCGGAACCGTCTGAACGAGGTGCAGCCTTGCGGTGCTCCCCTCGTGCTCCAGCCGGACGCTGACCTTCGGAGTGCCTGCCTGGGAATACCACAAGCGGAACTGTTCGAGATCCAGCCCGGCTCCATCCTCGATGGCGCGCACGAAATCCTCGCAGGTGGCCGCTTCGCCGTCGTGCCGATCGAAATAGAGGTCCGTCCCTTCGCGAAACCGTTCTTCCCCGCTCATCGTCCGCATCATGCGGATGACTTCGGCCCCCTTGTTGTAAACCGTTGCGGTATAGAAATTGCTGATCTCGCGGAAGGAATCGGGCCTGATGGGATGCGCCAGCGGGCCCGAGTCCTCGGGGAACTGAGCGGCGCGCAGAACCCGGACATCCTCGATCCGCTTGACCGCCTCGGATTGCATGTCCTGACTGAACAACTGGTCGCGAAGAACCGTGAACCCCTCTTTCAGGGAAAGCTGGAACCAGTCGCGGCAGGTTACGCGGTTGCCGGACCAGTTGTGGAAGTATTCATGCGCGATCACGCCCTCCACGGCATCGTAATCGCCGTCGGTCGCGGTTTCGGTGTCGGCCAGCACGTATTTCGTATTGAAGACGTTCAGACCCTTGTTCTCCATCGCGCCCATGTTGAAATCGGAAACGGCGACGATGTTGTAGAGATCGAGGTCGTATTCTCGCCCGAAGGTTTCCTCGTCCCAGCGCATTGCTGCCTTGAGCGATTCCATCGCGTGTTCGGTCCGCTCGAGATCGCCCTCGCGAACCCATACGTTCAGCGCGACCTTGCGTCCGCCCCGGGTGGTGAAGCTGTCGGATCTTGCGACCAGATCGCCCGCGACCAGCGCGAACAGGTAGGATGGCTTGAGCCAGGGATCGTGCCACTCGGCCCAGTGCGTGCCGTCCTGGCCTTCCCCTTCGGATTCCAGGTTGCCGTTGGAAAGCAGGATCGGAAACCGGGCCTTCTGACCGCGCATCCGCACGCGGTAGGTGGAAAGGACGTCGGGCCTGTCGGGGAAGAAGGCGATGCGACGAAATCCCTCGGCCTCGCATTGCGAACACAGTATGCCGTTCGATGCGAACAGGCCCATCAGCTGCGTGTTGGCGGAAGGGTCGAAACTGCTGGCGACCTCCACCTCGTGGGTACTGCCGGAGAGAGGAAGCAGAAGATCGCCCCCCTCCATCCGCCACTCGTTCACCGTTTTCCCGTCGACTTTTACGTAAAGCGGCTCGATCTCGTCGCCATTGAGGCGCAGGACCGGATCGGCTTCGGCATCCGGATTGCGTTCGACCGAAAGCGTAGCGACGACCGTCGTCCTTTCGAGGCTGAGATCGAAGTCGAGCCGGGTCTGCGGAACGCGCCAGGCGAAGGGTCGATAGTCTTCCCGCCTGATCTCGGGCGGCTGATGCGGTTCGCCGGCGGCGTCGGCCATTTCCGGATTGCCGTCGGGAGTTGCAGGAGTGCGGGCGATATCCATTGGCGAGCCTGTTGTCCTTGGCATGGGCGGTAGAATGGCTACAACGCGCCTGTGACACATCTGTTCATCTTCGGACTTGGCTATACGGCGTCTCGGGTCAAGGCCGTCGTCGAAAAAGCCGGCTGGACGGTGAACGCAACCGGGAGCGACGGGGACATCGACTTTGCCGATGGCGATGGAGTGCGGGCCGCGCTGGATGCGGCAACGCATGTCCTGTCTTCCGTTCCCCCCGACCGCGAAAGCGGACTGGACCCGGCGCTGAACACCTACGGGCGCGATTTCGGGCGGGCGTGGTACGGTTATCTCTCATCCACGGGAGTGTACGGCGACACGCGCGGCGCCTGGGTGGACGAGAGCTCTCCTGTCGGTACGGGGCGGCGAACGGCGCGGGCCGAATGTGATGCGCTGTGGCTCCGCCTCGGTGCGCGGGTGTTTCGCCTGCCGGGCATTTACGGGCCGGGACGCAATGCGCTCGACAAGGTGCGCGATGGTTCGGCCCACCGGATCGACCATCCCGGGCAGGTCTTCAGCCGCGTGCATGTGGACGACATCGTGAGCGGAGTGATGGCGGCCTTGACGGGCCCGGCACCACCGGGTGCCTACAATCTGGGCGACGATCTCCCGGCCAGTCACAACGCCGTGACCGAAGAGGCCTGCCGCCTGCTCGGCGTTGCACCGCCGCCTCTGCTGACCCTGGATGAGGCCGGCCTGTCGCCGATGGCGCGCAGCTTCTATGCCGAGAACCGCCGTGTGGCGAACGGCAAGGCCAGGCGGGTGCTGAACTGGCGCCCGCGCCATCCGACCTATCGCGAGGGACTACGCAGCTTGCTTTAGAGGCGCGGTCGGGGTGCTGCGCGCGCGCGCAACGCGATGACCAGGCCGATCAGGGCCAGCGCCGCTCCGGAAATGGTGACAGGGTTCCACCGGTAATCCTCGAACAGGGTGGTGAGCAACATGGCGACGATCACGGTGACGATGCCGTTATAGGCCGCGCGTCCAGCGCCGATCTGCCGCACCAGCGTGTAGTGGAGGGGGAAGGTGACGATACTGCCCGACAGCGCCAGCCAGGCGATCCCCGCCCAGAAGCTCGCCCGGTCCGGGAGGGTGGGAGGTCCGGCGGTAATCCAGGCGAGGGCAATGTCTGCCAGCGTGCCGTAAAACATCGACCAGGCGAGCAGGCTGACCATGGGGAGCGACCGCCCCGTCTCGTTCGCCTGAACGACATTGGCGAGGCTGGCGGCGAGAATTCCGAGGACTGCCCACATGATCCCGATCGAGACGTTTCCGCCGAGGGGCGAGAGGCGCGCTTCGTGGAGCAGCAGTAGCGATATTCCGGCCAGCGCGATCATGGTGCCGATCACGAAATTACGCGTGATGCGCTGGCCAAGCAGCCACCAGCCCAGTGTCGCATTCGACACGATGAGCATGGTGAACATGACCGCCACGATCCCCGACGTAAGGTGAAGTTCGGCCCGGTAGACGAAGTTGAAATTGCCGCAGAACTGCGCGACGCCGATGAACAGGGCGAGCAGTTGCCCTCCGCGCCCGATACGCAAGGGGCGGCGCATGGCCGCGGCCAGCACGAACATGGCGGGCGTCGCCACCAGGAAGCGGATGGCGACCGACCAGCTTGGCGGCATTCCGTCAATCTGATCGGTAATGACCCACCAGGTCGATCCCCAGATGATGCCGGTCAGGACGAAGGGGATGACGATGCGTGGACGAAGCAACGCGTGATCGGATTGCATCGCTGTCACTGCCATGCGCTCACAGCCTGGCGATCGCCTTGCCGAAGGCAGCCGCGTGGGCGGGATCGGTCGCCCAGCTTGTCACGACGCGGATCGTGCTGTCGTTCCAGTCGTAGAAGGCAAAGCCGGCCTCGCGCAACGCGGCTCGTTCGGCGGCATCAGCGCGCACGAACAGCTCGTTGGCTTCAACCGGGCAAAGCAGACGATCCGTCGCTCCGCCCGCCACTTCCTGCGCGGCGGCATTGGCGGCACGTGCGTTCCGAAGCCAGAGATCGTCCTCAAGCAGCGCCAGAATCTGTGCGGCGAGGAAGCGGCCCTTGCTTTGCAGGTGCCCCGCCCGCTTGCGTCGCCAGCGTGCGACCTCGGCTTTCCCGGGGTCGAAGAACACTACGGCCTCGGCCCCCATGCCGCCATTCTTGACGAAACCGAAGCTCAGGACGTCCGCCGGTCCCACCGCCTCGCTTGGCTCACCGCCGAGGAACGCCGCCGCATTGGCGAAACGCGCCCCGTCCATATGAAGGCCCAGTCCGTGCGCGCCCGCCAGCGCACCGATGGCCGCCAGTTCGCGGGGTCGATAAACAACGCCGTATTCGGTCGATTGCGTGATGGAAATCGCCTGTGCAGGCACCTGATGCACGCCGCGGGTGATGCCCTTCAGCCGCATCTCGATCGCTTCCGGGCTCAGCTTCGCGCCCTCGCCCGGAGCGAGCATCAGTTTGGCCCCGTGGAGGTAGAACCCCGGCGCGCCGCATTCGTCCTGTTCGATATGCGACTCCTCGTGGCAGATCACCCCGCCATGCGGTTCGACCATCGTCGCCAGCGCGAGGCAGTTCGCCGCCGTGCCGGTGGCGACCCACAGAGCAGCGCATTCGCGTCCGAAAAGCGCCGAAAACCGCGCATCCATCTCCCGGCTCAGGGCATCGGTGTCGTATGGCGTATCGCCGTCATCGGCGGCCTGCAGGGCGCGCCAGACCTGCGGATGGACGGGGGCGGCATTGTCGGAAAGGAACTGCATCGCGGAACGCCCTGCCCGCCCTGCCGGTTGAGCGCAAGAAGGAGAACCTGCCCATGTCCGATATCGATATCACAACCACCGACGAAACTACGCACGGCGCCTACCGCGCCCGGGTAGAGGGAGCCGACAGGCCCGCCGAACTGACATGGCAGGCGCGTGGCGAGGCCCGCGTCGCCACTCACACCTTCACCCCGCCCGAGGCGCGCGGCAAGGGCGTGGCGCTGAAACTGGTCGAAGCGATGATCGCCGACGCCAGGGCGAACGGCTTCACGATCGTTCCGCAATGTTCCTACGTGGAGGCGCAGTTTCGCCAGCATCCGGAATGGGCCGACATACGCGCGCAAATCGAAAGCTGATCGCCGTCAGCGGGGCAATTTCGCGAAATCGACCGCAGTAATCGACCCTACGATCTCTCCCCGGATCCGGCGGGCTTCTTCGAGCGGCAGGCCGGGAATGGCGAGCTTCCCTCCCGCAAGGCCCAAATTGAGGTCGGCATAGCCGCGCAGTCGGGAAAGCGGGCCTTGCGAAATCTCGACGGACTGCAGCTTGATCCGGCTGGCGATCTTCATTTCGGGTGCGAGCCAGTGTCGCCGCGTGAAGAGGAAGGTTTCGTCCAGGGCATGTCTCTGGTGTCGCCATAAAAAGGCCTGTTGCGCTGCGAACATCACTCCGATCGCCGCCATCAGCACGGCACCCAGACCAAGCCCGCGCGCATCAGCGGGAAGGACAGCCTTCGCCAGCAGAAACGCGCCGGCCGCGATGAAGCACGTGCCGGCACTCAACAACAGTCGATCGGTCCGGTATCTCCGGCTCGATCGGCGCCAGTCCAGCGCGTCGACCGGCAGGGCGAACTGCGCTTCCTCGACGATTGGCGCGATCTCCGCCATCCTGGCAAACGGCGCGACGTCATGGTTAGCCGCGCCCGAATCCTGCGCCAGGCTGATGAAGGACAGGCCGTGCCAGCCGAACAGGCGCCGCAGCCATCCCGTCGAGACCTTCATCGCCTGCACCCTGTGGGCCGGCATCATCACGTCGGTCTTCGTCAGCAGCCCGCGTCGCCGCCGAAACCCCCGTGTCGTTCGCTCGAGCCGGAATTTCCAGTCGCGCAAAAAGGTGATGATGACCCCGCTCGCGAGTCCGACAACGACGATCCCGCCAGCGAAGTAGAGCGCGGCGGCAATCTGCGCCGCTAAGCCGAGATGGGACAGGTAGCTGCCGGTCGTGACGTAACCGCCATCGGTCACGAACGCCGCGAGCCATCCCCACGGGTCGAACGGCACAAAACCCTGAAACTGCTGAAGAGCGCCCAATAGGATGGCAAATACGACAAGCGAGAAATTGAAGAGGCCGTAGGTGAACAACCGGCGCGGCCCCATTGCGAAAAGCGTGCGTCCGCCCTCCGACGCCGCTGTACTGCTTTCCCCCTCTCCCTGTTCCGAAGGTATCGCCGAACCGCTTTCCTCCTCGGCGAGCGCACGCACGGTTTCGCGCAGGCGTTCGCCCTCCGCCTCGGTCACATAGGCGAGCTTCAGTTCGTCCTTGCCGCCGGCGCCCGTCTCGAAGCGCACCTCGACCAGACCCAGCAGCCGGGGTATCAGCTTCTGTTCGAGGCTGACGTCCTGGATACGGTCATAGGGGACCGAGCGCGCAGTGCGGCTGAGCACGCCTTGCTCCACGCGCACGTCGTTCGCGCCGATACGGTAGCGCAGCCGCCACCAGCGAAGCCAGCTTCCGCCCAAGTTCAGCGCCACGATGCCAAGCACTATGGGAACGGCGAACGGCGCGATGGCGGACAGACCCTGACCATCCTGGGCGGCCGAGCCGACGAAGATCGCCAGTACCGGCAAGGCCGATCTGGCGAGCGCCCGCACGCTCTCGGCAAGGACGCTGAGCCGATTGACGCGTTGCCATTCGTCGATCTCGGCGACTTCGGGCAGGCCCGCCTCGGCAACCGCCGCCGCGCTCATAGCGATTCGCGCTTCACGTGCCGGCGAATGGCCTCGCGCATCGCTACGGCATCGACGTGGGCGAGGCCCGGCAGGGTCACCGACGAATTGTGCGTGCCCGCCGTGTGCAGAATGAGCCGGGCGATGCCGAAGGCGCGCTCGAGCGGTCCCTGCTCGACGTCCAGATGTTGCACCCGGCTGAACGGCACGACGGTGTCGGAACGGAACATGACGCCCTTCACCACTTGCAACCGATCCTCGCCCATATCGTAACCGCGCGCGGCGTACCGGCGCATCGGAAGATAGATCAGCAGGATCGCCGCGATGAAAATCAGGAGGAGAACCGGCACAAGGGGCGGCAGATCGCCTGCCACGGAAAGGCCTACCCCGCCCGCGATCAGGGGCAGGAGTATCAGCGCCCCGCGAATACGCAGGACGGTCGCGTATCCCGGATCGAGCTTCGTCAGTTCCCCGTATCCGTCATCCCGACCGGGGCGAGCAAATGCGTCATCGGCGATGAGGTCGTGCATGGCGGGAAAGTGGCACGGTCGGCACGCACGGGCAAGTTCGTCCGTCGAGCGCTGTAGGCCGGTAAGCGAACGCCGCGCCCTCTCGTTTCCATTTTCCATCGCGCCCGCCTGCTCGGGGGCCTTGCCACAGGGCAACGCATGGAAGAATGGTGCCACGAGAGAGGATCGAACTCTCGGCCTCACCCTTACCAAGGGTGCGCTCTACCACTGAGCTACCGCGGCACATTGTCGAAACAGGCGCGCGCTATTGTCGGGCGAGGGCCGAAAGTCAAGCCGAGCTTGAGGCGCGCACGCGGTTGCGGCAAGGATAAGGGCATGGCATCGGACGACACGAACAGCGGACGCGGGCGCGAGGAACGGCTCGCCGAAAAGCTTCGCGAGAACCTTCGGCGGCGCAAGGCGCAGGCCAGGGCCAAGGGCGGGGCCGGCACGTCGGCGGATCGCGACCTTTCCAATCCCGCGCGCGGCGGCTAACGCCCGACCGCGCCTTGCAGGGAGAGCCGACACCATGCCCGTTCTGATCCTCGTCCGCCACGGCCAGAGCCAGTGGAACCTCGAAAACCGCTTCACCGGGTGGTGGGACGTCGATGTTACCGAAAAGGGCGCGGAGGAAGCCCGAGCCGCCGGCCGGCTGTTGCTGGAAAAGGGCGTGTTGCCGACGATGGCCTTCACTTCGCTGCAAACCCGGGCCATCAAGACGCTGCATCTCGCGCTGGAGGAGTGCGGACGGCTGTGGATCCCCGAGGTCAAGGACTGGCACCTCAACGAGCGGCATTACGGCGGGCTGACCGGACTCGACAAGGATGAGACCCGGGAAAAGCACGGCGAGGAACAGGTTCATATCTGGCGGCGCAGCTTCGACACCCCGCCACCGCCGATGGAAAGGGGCGATCGCTACGATCCGGGCGCCGACCCCCGCTATGCCGGCATCGACGTACCGCAGACCGAGAGCCTGAAGCTGACGATAGAGCGGGTTTTGCCCTACTGGCAGAGCGACATCGTACCGCAGCTCGCGGGGGGCGAGACGGTCATCATCTCCGCCCACGGAAACTCGCTGCGCGCGCTGGTCAAGCATCTCTCGAACATTTCGGACGAGGATATCACCGGCCTCGAAATTCCTACCGGGCAGCCGATCGTCTACGAATTCGACGAGGCGATGCAGCCGGGTGAACGGTACTACCTGAAGGATAGCTGAGGACATGGACAGGACCGCATCCAGGGTCGCCATCGTCATGGGAAGCCAGTCCGACTGGCCGACCATGCAGGCCGCGGTGGATACACTCGGCCAGCTGGAGGTTTCGTGCGAGGCGCGCATCGTATCCGCCCATCGCACGCCCGATCGGCTTCACGCCTTCGGCAAGGGCGCGGCGGAGGAGGGGTTCGAGGTCGTGATCGCGGGCGCGGGAGGGGCCGCACATCTGCCTGGGATGATTGCCGCCCTTACCCATCTGCCCGTGCTGGGCGTGCCCGTGCAGAGCCGCGCGCTGAGCGGTCTCGACAGCCTGCTGTCCATCGTTCAGATGCCGGCTGGCGTGCCGGTCGGCACGCTCGCCATCGGCGAGGCGGGGGCAACGAACGCGGCGCTGCTCGCAGCTTCGATCCTTGCCCTGTCCGACGATTCGCTCGCCGATCGGCTGCGGGCGTTCCGCGCGCGGCAGACCGGGGACGTAGCGGACAGGCCTGTGGCCTGACATGCTCGAGCCCGGTTCCACGATAGGCATTCTGGGGGGCGGCCAGCTCGGGCGGATGCTGGCCATGGCCGCCGCGCAGCTCGGCTATCGCTGCCATATCTACGCACCGCAGAAGGACTGCGTCGCGGCCGAGGTTTCCGCTTCCTTCACCAGCGCCGAATGGCACGACCGGGAAGCGCTGGCGGCCTTCGCGCAAGGTTGCGAAGTCATAACCTACGAATTCGAAAACGTACCGACAGAACCGCTGCTGGCCCTTCCCGCCGATCTGCTGGCTCCGGGGCCGCGGGCGCTGGAAGTCGCCCAGGACCGGGTGCGCGAAAAGCGCTTCGTGGAGAATCTCGGTGGCCGCCCCGCGCCCTTCGCCGCCGTCGATCACGACAGCGACCTTGTTCCCGCGCTAGAACGGATCGGTACGCCCGGAATCCTCAAGACCCGGCGCGACGGGTATGACGGCAAGGGACAGTGGACCATAACCGGTGCCGCCGACGCGAACGGCATACGCGTCCCGCATACGGGTGCGGTTTACGAGCGGAAGGTGGCGTTCGAGTGCGAATTCTCGGTGGTGATGGCAAGGGGCCGGGATGGGGCGGCAAGGTTCTGGGATTCGACCCGCAACCGCCACGATGACGGCATTCTCGCTCATTGCGAGCTGCCCCCGCCCGCCATCGTCAACGCGCAGGTGGGTGCGGCGCGCGATCTCGCTGAGAAGGTCGCCACCGCACTGGGCTATGTCGGCGTGCTGACGCTCGAATTCTTCGCCACCGAAGACGGCCCCGTGTTCAACGAAATGGCGCCCCGCGTCCACAATTCGGGCCACTGGACGATCGAGGGTGCCGTCACCAGCCAGTTCGAAAACCACATCCGCGCGATCTGCGGCCTGCCGCTCGGCGACACAGGCAGCGTCGCGCATCGGATGGTGATGGACAATCTCATCGGTCCCGACGCGCTCGATATCCGGCGCCATTGCTCGGACCCGACGGCGCATGTCCATCTCTACGGCAAGGGCGAGGCGCGCGCCGGGCGCAAGATGGGTCACGTCACGCGGGTCGGATAGCATGACCGACATCGTGTTCATCGTCGCCCGCGCAACCGATGGCACCATCGGCCATGACGGCGCGGTGCCGTGGGCGATCCGCGAAGATCTTCGGCGGTTCAAGCGCCTGACCATGGGCCGGCCGATGGTCATGGGTCGCAAGACCTTCGAGAGCCTGCCTGGCCTGTTGCCCGGGCGCCGTCACATCGTCCTTACCCGGCAGGCGGGTTGGCGGGCCGACGGCGCGGAAGTGGCGCATTCCCCGGAAGCGGCACAGGCACTGGCCGGCGATGACGGCTTCGCGGTCATCGGCGGGGCCGAGGTGTTCGACCTGCTGTGGGAACACGGGGGCCGCTTCGAACTCACCGAGATATACGAGAGTACCGGCGGCGACACCACGATGCGATCCCCCGCCGACGATCCATCGTGGCGGGAGGTGGCGCGCGAATGCCGCCCCGCCGCAGACGCCCATCCGCCTTTCGACTTCGTGACCTACGAGCGGCGAGCGCGCTGATGCGGCGCTGGCCGTTGCTGGTGCTTGCCGGGCTTGCGCTGGTGGCGCTCGCCTTCTTCGCAGTTGCGCCCGGCATTGCGGAGCGGAGCATGAACCGGGTTGACGGCCAGCGGCTCCCGCCGGTCAGCGACGAGGCACGAAACCTGCATGCCGCGCTCACCATCGTGGACCTGCACGGCGATACCCTGCTGTGGGACCGCAACCTGCTGACCCGCGCGCAGCGGGGGCATATCGACCTGCCGCGATTGCGGGATGGCAACGTCGCGCTGCAGGTCTTCTCGAGCGTCACCAAGACGCCGCGCGGACAGAACTACGAGGCGAACACAAGCGAGACCGATACGATCACGCCGCTCGTGGTCGGGCAGTTGCAACCGGTGCGGACATGGGGATCGCTGCTCGAGCGCTCGCTTTACCATGCGGCGAAACTCGAACGGGCGGCGGAGGCGTCGGGCGGCAGCCTGGTTCTGGTGCGAAACGGGTCCGATCTCGGACAGGTCCGGCGTACCGGCGCGCCGGGGCCGGTTGCTGCGATGCTGTCGGTAGAGGGACTTCACGATCTCGAAGGCGATCTCGACAACCTCGACCGGCTGTACGCCGCCGGGGTGCGGATGGCGGGCCTGACTCACTTCTTCGACAATTTTCTCGCCGGATCGATGCACGGGACTACGAAGGGCGGGCTGACCGATGCCGGGCGCGAGGCGGTGCGGCGGATGGAGCGCATGGGGATGGTCGTCGACATCGCCCATTGCAGCCATGCCTGCGTCGCCGACGTGCTGGCGATGGCGCGGCGGCCGGTCGTCTCCAGCCACGGCGGGGTACAGGCGACCTGCCGGGAGAACCGCAACCTGACCGATGCCGAGATACGCGGCATCGCCGCGACCGGAGGGATCGTCGGCATCGGCTACTGGCCGGGTGCCGTGTGCGACACCTCGCCCGCCGCCATCGCCCGCGCCATACGGCACGTGGCCGATGTCGCCGGCGTCGACCACGCCGCACTCGGCAGCGATTTCGACGGGGCGGTGACGACCCGCTTCGACACGTCGCACCTGGTACAGGTCACGCAGGCGTTGATGGACGCGGGTTTTACCGACAGCGAGATCGGCAAGGTCATGGGCGGCAACGCTCTGCGGGTGCTGGAGCGCGGGCTGGAACCGATGGCGCGCGTGCCCCTTGCGCCGCCGCGCCCGCTCCCCCAACAGGCGCGGCCATGACGATTCTCCACCATCGCGACCGCGTGCCCGACGCGCTGCGCGGAGCCGTGATCGCTCTCGGCAATTTCGACGGTTTTCACCTTGGCCACCAGCGCGTCGTGGCAGAGGCGGTCGACATGGCGCGGTTGCAGGGCAGGCCCGCCATCGTCGCCACGTTCGATCCCCATCCGGTGCGCCATTTCGCACCGCATGTCCCGCCCTTCCGCCTGACGACGCTCGATCAGCGCAACGAACTGTTCGGCGCCGCGGGGGCCGACGCGATGCTGGTGTTCGATTTCGACGACGATCTTGCCGCGATGAGTGCCGAGGGCTTCGTGCGCGATCTGCTGGGCGATCATCTGGGCGCAAGCGGCGTGGTAACGGGAGAGGACTTTACCTTCGGCAAGGATCGCGGCGGCAATACGCAGGTGCTGAAGGCCATCGGCGCAAGCTGCGGGATCGAGGCGCGCACCGTGGGCCCGGTGGGGACGCGCGGCCAGACCGTCTCGTCCAGCCGCATTCGCGATGCGCTGAAAGCGGGGGAATGCGATACCGCCTGCGAATTGCTGACCCGTCCCTTCACCGTGCGCGGCACCGTGGTCCACGGTGACAAGCGCGGGCGTGAGCTGGGCTATCCCACGGCCAATATCGAGCTCGGCAGCTATCTGCGCCCGCGCTTCGGCATCTATGCCGTATCGGGCCGCGTGCTGGCGACCGGGCAGCGCCTGCTCGGTGCGGCCAATGTCGGCGTGCGGCCGAGCTTCGATCCGCCCCGGGAACTGCTCGAGCCCTATTTCTTCGACTTCACCGGCGATCTCTACGGGCAGGAGCTCGACATCGCCTTTCGCGCCTTCATCAGGCCGGAGGCGAAGTTCGATTCGATGGACGAGCTGCGCGCGCAGATGGCCAAGGATTGCGAGGAGGCGGTGAAACGCCTAGGTGCGCCCCGAAACGGCGAACAGGCATCATGAGCGACGATACAGGCAAGCGCGACTACCGCGACACGGTTTTCCTGCCCAGGACGGATTTCCCGATGAAGGCCGGACTCCCCGCGAAGGAACCGGGCATCCTGTCGCGCTGGGAGGAGGAGGGGCTCTACCGCCAGCTGCGCGAGGCGCGGGCCGGGCGCGAGACATTCATCCTCCACGACGGCCCGCCTTACGCCAACGGCAACATCCATATCGGCCACGCGCTGAACAAGGTGCTGAAGGACGCGGTGACGCGCACGCAGACGCTGCTGGGCAAGGACGCGCCCTACGTGCCCGGCTGGGACTGCCATGGCCTGCCGATCGAGTGGAAGGTCGAGGAGCAGTACCGCAAGACAAAGCGCTCCAAGGACGCCGTGCCGCCCGCCGAATTCCGCCAGGAATGCCGCGAATACGCGCAGAAATGGGTCGAGGTGCAGATCGACCAGTTCAAGCGACTGGGCGTCAGCGGCGAATGGGACAAGCCTTACCTCACCATGGCGCCCGAGGCCGAGGCGGGCATCGTCGCCGAATTGCTGAAATTCGCGGAGTCAGGCCAGCTCTATCGCGGCGCCAAGCCGGTGATGTGGTCCCCGGTCGAGAAGACCGCGCTGGCCGAGGCGGAGGTCGAGTACGAGGATATCGTCTCGACGCAGATCGACGTGGCGTTCGAGATCGTTGAGTCGCCGATCGCGGAGCTGGTCGGGGCGCATGCGGTTATCTGGACCACGACGCCTTGGACCATTCCGGTTAACCAGGCGCTGGCGTATGGGCCGGAGATTGATTACGTTCTGCTCACGCCGTCTTATGATCGTGCGTTAAACGATGCTTCCTTCACAAACGCGGACGCAGTTTCTCATAAGAAGTTATTGGTTGCGCGGTTGTTGTTAGGCGCGGTGAAAGCGCGTCTGGGTTTTACGAGCCATCACGAAGCTTGGTCCGGCAAAGGCTCCGACCTCGCCGGCACCATCGCCCGCCACCCGATGCACCATCTCGGCGGGTTCTACGCCGAGCCGCGTCCGCTGCTGCCCGGCGATTTCGTCACCACCGACAGCGGCACCGGCCTCGTCCACATGTCGCCCGATCACGGCGAGGACGATTTCGAGCTGTGCAAGGCCTACGGCATCGGCCCCAAATTCGTTGTCGAGGCCGACGGGCGCTATCGCGAGGACTGGGGATGGCTGCCGCGTTACGACGAGCGCAGCGCCAGCGTCATCAACCCCACGTTCAACGCGCCCGACGGCCCGATCTGCTCGGACTTGCGGGAGGCGGGCGCGCTGCTTTCGGCGAGCGCGGATTACCAGCACTCCTATCCGCATAGCTGGCGGTCGAAGGCGAAGGTCATCTACCGCTGCACGCCGCAGTGGTTCGTGCCGATGGACCGGCCCCTAAAGCCCTCTCCCCCTGAGGGGAGAGGGTTGGGAGAGGGGGATGCGCGCACCGCCGCGGCCGGCAGCCCCCTCCCCCCGACCCCCTCCCCTGAAGGGGCGGGGGAGACGACCCTGCGCGAAACCGCCCTCGCCGAAATCGAGGCCACCCGTTTCGTCCCCGCCAAGGGCCAGAACCGCATTCGCGCCATGGTGGGGGGCCGCCCCGACTGGGTGCTCAGCCGTCAGCGCGCATGGGGCGTGCCGATCACGCTGTTCGTCGATCGCCGCTCGGGCGAGTATCTGGTCGATCCCGCCGTCAATGCCCGCATCGTCGAGGCGGTGAAGCAGGACGGGGTCGACGCCTGGAGCGAGGACAACGCCGCCTCGCTCCTCGGCCCGGACCGCGATCCTGCCGCTTACGAGATGGTCACGGACATTCTCGACGTGTGGTTCGATTCCGGCTCCACCCACGCCTTCGTGCTCGAAAGCGACGAATGGCCCGACCTGCGCTCCCCCGCCGATCTGTATCTGGAGGGCAGCGACCAGCATCGCGGCTGGTTCCAGTCCTCGCTGCTGGAAAGCTGCGCCACCCGCGGCCGCGCGCCATACGACCAGGTGCTGACGCACGGCTTCACCATGGCCGCGGACGGGCGCAAGATGTCCAAATCGCTCGGCAACACGGTCGATCCGCTGAAGGTGATGGAGGAATACGGCGCCGACATCATCCGCCTGTGGGCGCTGAGCGTCGATTACACCGAGGACCACCGGATCGGGCCTGAAATCCTCAAGGGCGTGGCCGATAGCTACCGCAAATTGCGCAACACTTTCCGCTACATGCTGGGCGCCCTCTCCGGGTTCGCGGAGAACGAGCGCGTGACGGACGTGGCCGCCATGCCCGAGCTCGAACGGTACATGCTGGCGTTGCTCGGCAGGCTGGACGCGCGATTGCGGCAGGCGGTCGCGGATTACGACTTCAACGCCTATGTCCGCGCTCTGACCGAGTTCGCGAACGAGGATCTGTCGGCCTTCTTCTTCGATATCCGCAAGGACCGGCTCTACTGCGACGCGCCCGGTTCCATCGAGCGGCGCGCCTATCGCACCGTGCTCGACACGCTGTTTCACGCGATGGTGCGCTACGCCGCGCCGGTGCTGGTCTTCACCGCCGAAGAGGTATGGGGCACGCGCTATCCGGACGGCGGTTCGGTCCACCTGCTCGAATGGCCCGAGATCCCGCCGGCCGATGCCGATATGGACCGGTGGGACGCGCTGCGTCGCTTGCGCGAGCGGGTGATGGAGGCAATCGAGCCGATGCGGCGCGAGAAGACCATCCGCTCCGGCCTGGAGGCGGAGGTATCCGTGCCCGCGCCGGCGGTGCCCGAAGGGTTCTCTTCCGACCAGTTGATGACGCTGTTCATCTCGGGTGAAGTCCGTCTGCACGATGGAGATACCGTGAAAGTCGCCAAGACCGACGACGCCAAATGCGGCCGCTGCTGGCGCCTGCTGCCCGAGGTTTCGGAAGACGGCGACCTGTGCGCGCGGTGCGAGGGCGTGGTCGCCGAACTGGACGCCGCACGATGAGCTTTCTCAATCGCCATCGCATGATCGGCCTCGTGGTCGCGTTCGTCGTGTTCGTTGCCGACCAGTGGCTCAAGAGCGTGGTGGTGAACACGCTCGGCCTGACGCAGGTAGGCAACCATTACGACCTGCTGCCCTTCTTCGATTTCACGCGAACCAACAATTACGGCGTATCGCTGGGCATGTTCGAAGCCACGAGCATGGAGATGCGCTGGATTCTCGTCGCCATGACCGCCGCCATCGCCGTGCTCGTGCTGGTGTGGATGATGCGCGAGCGCAAGCTGTGGGACATCGTCGCGCTGGGCATGGTGCTGGGCGGGGCGATCGGAAACATTCGCGATCGCTTCCTCTATGGCTATGTCATCGATTTCGCCGACCTGCATTTCGGCGACTTCCGCCCGTTCCTGATCTTCAACGTCGCCGATGCCGCGATCACCGTGGGGGTGGTGATTATCCTTGCCCGCGCGCTGTTCATGCGCGAGAAACGGAGCGACGAGCAGGAGGGCGGGCGCGCCGCGCCAACCGCCACCACGACCGCCGACGACACTTCCGAGGACCTGACCAATGCGTAACCCCATCCGGATCACCATCGCGGGCACCCTTGCCTTCGCGCTTGTCGGCTGCGGCGGCATCAATATCGGCGGGCGTGACCGGCCGGACGAATTCGCCGTATCGCGCCAGGCTCCGCTGGTGGTGCCGCCCGATTTCCACCTCGTGCCGCCCGCTCCCGGCGCTCCGCGACCGACCGACGACACCGCCTCGCAACAGGCGCTCGACGCGTTGTTCGGCGGCAGCGCGCCGCGCAGCCAGGTGGAGACGAGCGCCCTGCGCGAGGCCGGAGAAGCGGCGCCCGGCATCCGTTCGGCCGTGGGCGATACGGACACCAACACGGTCGCCAAGGGCGCGACCACCCGCGCCATCATCGCGGCCCCCGAAGGGGACGGCCAGAGCGCGCGGGCGAGCATACCCGGCTGAGTGTCTCTTGACCCCGCATGCTCGGGGTCGTCGTGCCGGGTGTTCCACCGGCTACGGTGCGGCGCCGGTCCAGGCGCGCGGGCAGGCGATCACCCCGCCTCGCTTACCAGCAGCTTGTCGATCTTGCGGCCGTCCATGTCGACAACCTCGAACCGCCAGCCCTGCTCGGTAAAATGCTCGCCCTCTGCGGGCAGGCGCTTGAGCACGAAAAGAGCGTAACCCGCCGCCGTCGCGAATTCGCGGTTTTCGGGAAGATCGAGACCCAGCCTTTCCGCCAGCGCATCGGCGGACAGTCCGCCCGACACCAGAAGCGAGCCGTCCTCGCGCTCCGTCACCATGGGCGTGTCGCCCTCGTCCTGATGGCTGGCGAAGTCGCCGGCGATGGCGGAAAGCAGGTCGGCGGTGGTGACGATACCATCGAGATGACCGTACTCGTCATGCACCATCGCCATTCCGGTGCCCGATTGCTGAAGCACGCGCAGCGCATCCATCGCATCGAGCTGGTCCGGCAGCACCTCGCTCTTGCGCGCGAGATCGGCGAGCGAGAAGGTCTCGCCGCGCAGCAGCCGGCTGAGCACCTCGCGCACCTTGACCACGCCCAGCATCTTGTCCGCAGCACCTTCCGCCACCGGCAGCAGGGAATGCGGGGATTCGGCGATACGGGCGCGCAGCGTATCCGCGTCGGCATTGACGTCGAGCCACACCATGTCGGTGCGCGGCGTCATCAGTTCGCGCACCGGCCGATCCGCCAGCCGCATGATGCCCGACAGGATGGCGCGCTCCTGTTCCTCGATGACGCCGGTACGCGTCGCGTCCGCGAAGATCATGTGGAGTTCCTCGGCGGTCAGCGAATGGTCGCCGCCCCGGCGTATCCCGATCGCCCGCAGCAGCAGGCCGGACGATGCGTCCAGTAGCCAGACGAAAGGCGCGGCGACCTTCGCCAGCAGGGCCATCGGCCGCGCCATGATGATGGCGATCCGGTCGGCGGCGCGCAGCGCCAGCTGCTTGGGCACCAGTTCCCCGACGACGAGGCTGAAATAGGTCGTCAGCGCGATCATCAGGACGAAGCCGATATTCATCGCCGTTTCGCGGTCGACCACGTTCCAGCTGGCGATGCGCTCGCCCACCGGACCGCCCAGCGTGGCGCCCGACACCGCGCCGGCGACGATCCCGATCAGCGTGATGCCGATCTGCACGGTGGACAGGAACTTGCCGGGCTCCGCCGCCAGCTTCATCGCCACTTCCGCGCTGCCGCTGCCCTTGTCGGCGGCCAGGCGAAGGCGCGCGGTGCGGGCCGAAACGATGGCCAGCTCGGACATCGCGAACACGCCGTTGAGCACAATCAGCAAGGCGAGCGCGGCAAGATAATGCCAGGGGAACGGTGCCATCAGGCCTGCCGCGCTAGCAGAACATTCGCTCCCGGCGAAAGCCTATCCTTGCGCCGTGCGTTGTCGATCGGCGCGGAACGGTGCCGGGTAAAATGCGTTTTCCCACCGCAAGACCGGCCACTCGCCGATGTGGTCTGCTGAACGCAGTGAGGACTATGATAATGAAAAAGACCAAGATTTTTGCCTGCTCCATCGGTGCGCTCGCCCTGCTGGGCACCAGCGCATGCGTCACCGATCCCAACACCGGAGAACGCTACGCCTCGCGCACCGCCATCGGCGGCGTCGGCGGTGCCGGTCTCGGTTATCTGCTGGGCGGCCTGATCGGCGGCAAGACCGCCCGCATCGTGGGCGCCGGCATCGGCGCAGCGGCCGGCGGTTACGTCGGCTACCGCATGGACGAGCAAATTCGCGAACTCGAAGAGGCGACGGCCGGCACGGGCGTCGACGTGGGCCAGACGCCCAATGGCGACGGCATTCTGCTGAATTTCCCCGATGTCACCTTCGCGGTCGACAGCACGACGATCAATTCCAACATGCGCAACGTTCTCGACGACGTGGCGCAGTCGATGACGAACTACCCCAACTCGCTGATCGACGTCATGGGCCACACCGATTCGACCGGTAGCGAGCAGTACAATCTCGACCTCTCGCGCCGCCGTGCCGAATCGGTCGCCAACTACCTGACCTCGCGCGGGGTGTCGCGCGCCCGGATCGAGACGATCGGTTACGGCGAACAGTATCCGATCGCGGATAATTCGACCGAAGCCGGGCGGTCGCAGAACCGCCGCGTCGAAATCCGGATTACGCCGATCACGCAGCAGGACGTGCAGCAGGCCTACTAGGCAGAGGCCGTCGATCGCCGACGCAAAGGGCCGGTTCTTCGCAAGGGGGCCGGCCTTTCGCTGCGGCGCGCATTCATCCGGCCAACCGCTCGGCCCGCTCCTTCAGCCGCACGATTGCCGCGTCATGGATGGCGGGCGAGCTGACCAGAAGGCCGAAGGCACGCGGGTCGCGCTTGTTGTAGGTTAGCGGCTGTCCGAACGCGTCGCTCACGCGCGCCCCTGCCTCGCGCGCGATCAGCGCGGCCGCGGCGACATCCCATTCGAAGCCCCAGCGTACCGTCGCCACCAGGTCGGCCTCGTCACTGGCCACCATGGCGATGCGCAGGGCAATGGAGTTCGGCTTCTCGACCATCGTCAGGTCGCGATCGTCCTTCGACAGCGAATCGGCGGGGACACGCGCGCCGGAAAACCGCGTCCTGGTGCTGGCCCGCAGACGTTCGCCATTGCGCCAGGCCCCCTTGCCGGCGGTGGCCGACCACACCTCGCCCCGGGCGGGCGCCACCAGCGTTCCGAGAAGCGGACGCCCGCCGCTCACCAACGCGACCGATACCGCCCAGCCCTTTCGTCCGCGGATGAAGTCTCGCGTGCCGTCGATCGGATCGACCAGCCAGGCAAGTCCCCTGTCGAGCCGCGCCTCGCTGTCCCGGGTTTCCTCCGACAACCACCCCGCTGCCGGCAGAAGGCTGGCCAGTTCCCGCTTGAGGAAGGCGTCGACATCGAGATCGGCCTCACACACCGGAGAGCCCGGCGTCTTGTCCCAGCTTTTCAGGTCGTACCCGGTCCCCGGCCATTTGCCGTGGGCGATATGGCCTGCCTCCCGGCAGATCTGTTCGAGGCGCATCGTGTCGATCATCGGTGGAAGAGCCGTCGATGGTGCGATGCGGAACCAATTGCAAGGCCGGTGCGATAATGCTTAGGCACTCGCGAGAAACCTCCCCATCCGATCGTAGAAGAAAGCACTGTCCCCATGAACATTCACGAATACCAGGCCAAGGAACTGCTCGCCAAATTCGGGGTCGGCGTTCCGGCTGGGTATCCGGCGATGAGCGCGGACGAGGCGGTTGCCGCGGCGCAGAAGCTTCCCGGCCCGCTCTATGTCGTCAAGGCGCAGATCCATGCCGGCGGGCGCGGAAAGGGCAAGTTTTCCGAGCTTCCTGCCGACGCGAAGGGCGGCGTCCGGCTGGCGAACTCGATTGACGACGTGCGGGCCGACGCGCAGGACATGCTCGGAAACACCCTCGTCACGGTTCAGACCGGAGAAGAGGGCAAGCAGGTCAACCGGCTCTACGTTACCGATGGCGTCGACATCGAGAAGGAATACTATCTCTCGATGCTGGTCGATCGCGCGACCAGCCGCATCGCCATGATCGTCTCGACCGAGGGCGGCATGGATATCGAGGAAGTCGCCCACCACACGCCCGAGAAGATCGCCACCATCGACATCGATCCGGCCACCGGCTTCATGCCGCACCACGGACGCGCGGTGGCGCATGCGCTGAAGCTCGACGGCAAGCTTGCCAAGTCCGCCGCCAAGCTGGCGAAGCAGCTCTACGAAGCGTTCACGACGCTCGATTGCGCCATGCTCGAGATCAATCCGCTGGTCGAGACGAAGGACGGCGAGCTTCTGGTGCTCGATACCAAGATGAGCTTCGACGGCAATTCGCTCTACCGGCATCCCGATGTCGAGAGCATGCGCGACGAGACCGAAGAAGACCCGGCGGAGGTCGAGGCCGGCAAGCACGACCTCGCCTACATCAAGCTCGACGGCAATATCGGCTGCATGGTCAACGGCGCGGGGCTGGCCATGGCGACGATGGACATCATCAAGCTGAACGGCGCCTTCCCGGCCAATTTTCTCGACGTGGGCGGCGGTGCAACGACCGAAAAGGTGACGGCCGCGTTCAAGATCATCCTGTCGGACCCGGCGGTGGAGGGCATCCTCGTCAACATCTTCGGCGGCATCATGAAGTGCGACATCATTGCCGACGGCATCGTCGCCGCGGCCAAGGAAGTGAACCTTTCCGTCCCGCTGGTCGTGCGTCTGGAAGGCACCAACGTGCAGAAGGGCAAGGACATCCTTGCCAATTCGGGCCTGCCGATCATCCCGGCGGACGATCTCGGCGACGCCGCCAGGAAGATCGTCGCCGAAGTGAAGGAGGCGGCCTGAATACGGGCCCCTCGCCCTTCGGGCAGGTTGACGTATAGGTAAGGCTGCTTACATAAGCGGCACGATGAGTTTGAGGAGAGCGATGCGATGAAGATCCTCGTCCCCGTGAAGCGGGTGATCGACTACAACGTGAAGCCGCGCGTGAAAGCTGACGGGTCCGGTGTTGATCTTGCGAACGTCAAGATGAGCATGAACCCGTTCGACGAGATCGCTGTGGAAGAGGCGTTGCGCCTCAAGGAAGCCGGGAAGGCCGAGGAAGTCGTCGCTGTCAGCATCGGGCCGGCCAAGGCGCAGGAAACGTTGCGGACCGCGCTCGCCATGGGCGCCGACCGGGCGATCCTGGTCGAGACCGACGAGCAGGTCGAGCCGCTGGCCGTCGCCAAGATCCTGAAGGCCGTGGCGGAGGAGGAAGGTCCGGGCATCGTGATGCTGGGCAAGCAGGCCATCGATGACGACTCCAACCAGACCGGACAGATGCTCGCCGCGCTGATGGACCGGCCGCAGGGCACCTTCGCCAGCAAGGTGGAAATCGATGGCGACCACGTTTCCGTCACGCGGGAGGTCGATGGCGGGCTGGAAACCGTGCGGCTGGCCATGCCGGCGATCGTGACCACCGACCTTCGCCTGAACGAGCCGCGCTATGCCTCGCTGCCCAACATCATGAAAGCGAAGAAGAAGCCGCTCGATAGCAAGTCCCCCGCCGATTACGGCGTCGACGTTTCCCCGCGCCTTACCACTACCAACGTTTCCGAACCCCCGGTCCGCCAGGCGGGCGAAATCGTGGAAGACGTGGATGCGCTGGTGGCGAAGCTGAAGGCGCTCGGCGTCGCCTGAACGACCCCGTGCGCGCGAACCGAACGGGAATGAGGTAGGATTGATATGACCGCACTAGTAATCGCAGAACCGCATGGCGACGACGTCGCCGACGCGACGCTCGCCACCGTCACCGCCGCCGCGAAGCTCGGCGGTGATGTCCACGTGCTCGTGGCAGGGTCCGAGGCCGCCGCGCAGGCTGCCGCGAAGGTGGAAGGCGTATCAAGGATCCTGCATGCCGGCGGGGACGCGTATGCGCACGGTCTTGCGGAAAACATGGCTCCGCTGATCACCAGCCTGGCCGACGGTTACGACGCGATCCTCGCCCCCGCCACCACTACCGGCAAGAACATCCTGCCTCGCGTGGCCGCGGGACTCGACGTGATGCAGGTGTCGGACATCATCAGCGTGGAAGGCCCCAGGACCTTCACCCGCCCGATCTACGCCGGAAATGCCATAGCCACGGTCGAAAGTTCCGATTCCAAGCTCGTCGTAACGGTGCGCACCACGGCCTTCGACAAGGCCGAGGCCGAGGGTGGCAGCGCGTCGGTGGAAAGCGTCGACGGGCCCGGGGCGGCCGGCACCAGCGAATTCGTCAAGCTGGATGCGGTAGAGAGTGAACGCCCCGAACTTACCAGCGCCGGGATCGTCGTTTCGGGGGGCCGGGCGTTGAAGGATGGCGAAACGTTCGAGGAATACATCACCCCGCTTGCCGACAAGCTCGGCGCCGCCATCGGCGCCAGCCGTGCCGCGGTGGATGCCGGTTACGTGCCCAACGACTACCAGGTCGGTCAGACCGGCAAGATCGTCGCACCCGAAGTCTATATCGCCATCGGTATCTCCGGCGCGATCCAGCACCTCGCCGGCATGAAGGATTCCAAGACGATCGTCGCAATCAACAAGGATCCCGATGCACCGATCTTCCAGGTCGCCGATCTCGGCCTCGTCGCCGACCTGTTCAGCGCCGTCCCGGAACTGACCGAGAAACTCTGAAGCGGCGGGTTGCATCGATCCGAGAATTCCCCCTAAGCTTCCGGCATCGGGGGGATTATTCATGGGGCGATTCACAGTCGCAGCCGCGATTGCGGCTATCGCAAGTCCAGTCACGTCGGGGGCGAGCGCATTCGCGCAGACCGGCGACGCGCCCACGGCCCAGCTCGACGGGAGGACGCGCGAGGCCATCGCCGAGGGCAGGTTATACCTGCCCGACGGCGTGTGGCGCCTCACGCGATCCGAAGATGGCTGCAACATTCAACGCGATTTCATCCGCGATGACGCGCGCGTCACTCTCGCCATGCGGCAGCAACCCGCCGGTCCCACCGAATTTTCCCTGATCGGAGCCGGTTTCGAAATTGGCGATGATCTGGAAGCCGGTTTCGTACCGGGCACCGGACTGACCCCGTTCACCTATCTCCGGCGCGCCTCCATCGGCGATCGTCATGGCGTGATCTACACCGGTGCGATGTTCGGAGACGGCCAGGCAATCAGTCAAACGGGGGCGGCGAACATGCGCTATTACGTGGCGCAGGCGAAACGCACCGAACCGGTAGTCCTTTCGACCGGTCCGCTTGGCCAGGCGCTCGCCGCGTTGGTGGATTGTCAGGGGCAGATCCTGGAAAGCCTGGGCGTCGATCTCGCTGTCCAGCGCACCCTTTCGCAAAACGTCGAACTCACCAATGTTGGTGCGCTGATAGATGCGTTCGAGAACGAGTATCGCGGGCGGCTGCTGCGGCAGAGCGGGCGCGGTGCGATCACCGTGTTTTATGTCGTCGATGCCGACGGGAAGATGACGCACTGCCGCTCCACCGACAGGCTGATGTCGGCTGAATTGCGTCAGCTGGTCTGCGACACCATGACAGAGGTCGCCCAGTTCACCCCGGCGCGAACGGCGCAGGGCGAGGCTGTCACCGGGTACATGACGCAAAGCATAAACTTCACCTTTTCGCTGTGGCCCGGCGCCAACGGACAACGCCGCCGCTAGATGAACCGGGTGACTGCGTGGATAACCACGCCCACCAGTCCGCCGACGAGCGTGCCGTTGATGCGGATGAATTGCAGATCGCGGCCGACGGCGCCTTCGATTCGCCCCGTTACGGTCCGCGCGTCCCAGCCCTTTACCGTGGTTGAGACGAGTCCGACGATCTGTTCCCCGTAACGGTTGACGACACCCACCAGCGTGCGGCGGGCGAAGCGGTTCACCTGCAATTGCAGCGCCGGATCGCTGCGCAGCGTCTCCCCCAGTTCGGAAAGGCTGCTGCCGAGCTGCCCGCCCAGGGCACGCCCCGGATCGCGGATCGTGTCGATCAGCGCATGACGTATGCGCTCCCACACGCCCATCCACCACGCGGAAACGGCTGGATTGGCGAGCAGGTCGTTCTTCATCGCCTCCACCTTGGCGCGGGTGGCGGGATCGTGCTGAAGATCGCGCGCCAGCTTCTGCAGACCTTCCTCGACCTTGCGGCGCAGCGGATGCTGCGGATCGACCAGAACTTCCGCCAGCAGACGATAGAGCCCGTCCAGCACCGAATTGGCTATCCGGCCGTCCAGCCCGGCCCAGCGAATCAGCGAATTCGCCCGCTGCTGCACCATGTCGCGGACCATGTCCTCATTGTCTTCCAGCGCGAGGCCCGCCCAGCGGATCAACCCGTCGATCAACGGGCGGTGGCGGTCGTCCGCAATGGCCGCCTCCAGCATCTGTCCCAGCAAGGGCGCGACATTGATCTTCTCGGCCTGCCGCGCCAGCCCGGCCTTCACCTGTAGCCCGAGCCGATCGGGATCGAGCGATTCGAGCAGTTCAACCATCAGTTCACCGGCACCCGCGCGAAAGCGCCCCTCGCCGCTCTCGCCGCTGCGCTTCAGAAAATCGCCGGCGGCGCGCGCCACGTTCATCTCGCGCATCCGCCGCGCGACGACGACCGGGGTTAGGAAGTTCGAGCGCAGAAAGACCGCCATCGTATCGGCGATCCTGTCCTTGTTCTCCGGTATGATGGCTGTGTGCGGGATGGGAATGCCGAGCGGATGCCGAAACAACGCGGTCACCGCGAACCAGTCGGCCAGACCGCCGACCATCGCCGCCTCCGCAAAGGCGTGGACGTAGCCCCAGGCAGGGTTTGCGCCCAGCATCCCCTGGGTGATGACAAAAAGACCCGCCATCGCCACCAGGAGGAGGGTCGCCGTAACGCGCATCCGCCGCGCACGGTCGGGCGACAGCGAAGCGCCGGGGAGCGGGGCGGGGGGTTGCCTATTCGGCAGGTCGCGGCTCCGCGCTGGTTGTGGCGTCGTCGCCCGGCCGGTAGGTCAGCAACCGATCGCGAAGCCACGGGCCAAGGCGCTTTTCCATGCCATCGGCAAGGCTGAACCCGGCGGGCACGATCAGCAGCGTCAGCAGCGTCGACAGGCACAGCCCCCCGATCACGATCATTCCCATCGGCTGACGCCACGCCCCGTCGGCGCTGAGCGCCAGCGCCGTCGGGATCATCCCGGCCGTCATCGCCACGGTGGTCATGACGATGGGCTGGGCGCGCTTGTGCCCGGCGTCGAGGATGGCAGCACGCTTCTCCACCCCGTCATCCATTTCCTCGATGGCGAAATCGATCAGGAGGATGGAATTCTTGCCGACGATGCCGAACAGCATGAGGATGCCGATGAAGACAGGCAGCGACAACGGCTTGTCGGCCGCCAGCAGGAGCAGCAGGCCGCCGAGCGGAGCGAGGAAGAGCGAACCCATGTTGACGAGCGGAGAGACGAAGCGGCGGTAGAGCAGCACCAGCACCGCGAAGACGAGCAGCACGCCGGTGATGAGCGCGCCCGAGAACGCCGACTGCATTTCCTGCTGTATCTCGTCCTCGCCGATCGCCGGACTCGTGACGCCCGTCGGTAGGTTCTGCATGATCGGCAGCTTCTGGATGGCGGAGGTCACATCGCCCCGGGCATAGCCCGCCGCCACGTCGGCGCTTACGAAGGTGCGGCGGTTCTGATCATAGCGCTCGATCGCGGTCGGTCCCATGCCGAAGCTGATGTCGGCGACCCGTTCGAGAGGCACCGATCCGCCGGCGGCGGTGGGCACGGGCAGGTTGCGGATCGTTGAAAGGTCGCGCCGCTGTTCCTCGGCCAGGCGCACGCGTATCGGCACCTGCCTGTCCGACAGCGAGAACTTGGCCGCGTTCTGGTCGATGTCGCCGAGCGTGGCGATACGGATCGCCTGGCTCAGCGCGGTGGTCGTGACACCGAGGCTGGCGGCGAGTTCCTCGCGCGGCTGAACGAGCAGCTCGGGCCGCTGAAGGTCGCGCTCCACCCGTGGCGCCACCGCCCCGGGCACGCTCTTCATCTGATCGGCCAGTGTCTCGGCCGCCTCGTTCAGCAGATCGGGTTCGGATCCCGCGAGCATGATGGAGATGGCGCGGCCGGTACCGCTGCCGCCGCCCGGGCCGTTCTGGTCCTGGAAGTTGATCCGGGCATCGGGAAACTGCTGAAGAACGGGGCCGAGTTCGCGTTCGAACTCCAGGCTGCTGCGTTCGCGATCCTCGCGCAGCACCAGACGCACCATGCCGCTGCCCTCGTTCACGATGCCGAGGGCAAGGGCCACCTCCTGTTCCTGCTGCAAGCGGTCGGCGACGCGGGTGACGACGGCGTCGGTCTGTTCCAGCGTGGTGCCGGGCACCATCTCTATCCGCACCATCGAGAAGTCGCTGTCGGTGGAGGGGAAGAACTGCGCGGGCATGGTGATGATCGTGAAGACCGTCATCGCCAGCGCGCCGGCACCCACGCCGAGCATCCAGACGCGGTGATCGGCGAACCGGGCGCGCAACCGGGCCTTGCGGTTGACGAACCAGGCATGGAACCCTCCGCCACCGCCGCGCGCGAGCTGAGCCAGGACGAAACCGACCAGCTTGGCGGCCAGCCAGCCGCCGATCCCGGCGGCGAAGATCGCGAGGCTCATCACGATGACGACGAGAACGAAGCCACCAAGCTGCGCCCCGAGATCCGGCAGCGCCGAGAGACGATCCTTCCAGAACCCGAGATCCATCGCTCCCGACAGGGCCGGGGTGGTGAACCAGAAATAGAGCACTGCGGCAAAGCCGGCGATGCCTGCGACCGTGATGAGCAGGAACAGCGGCGCCGCCATCACGCCGTAACGCGCTCGGAAGGGCGCCCTGCCCAGGGCGCGCACCCGGTCCCGCAGGCCGCTGTCGTCGAGCGACCAGTGCAGCACGCGCATGTAGAGATCCATCGCCCGGCCCTCGCCGTGGGTTGCATGACCCTTCGCCTCGAGGAAGTAGGCGGCGATCATCGGCGTGATCATGCGCGCAACGGCCAGACTCATGAGCACCGAGGCAACCACGGTAAGGCCGAAATTCTTGAAGAAGATGCCCGTGATACCCGGCATCAGACCCACCGGCAGGAACACCGCGACGATGGAGAACGTGGTCGCGACGACGGCGAGGCCGATCTCGTCCGCCGCATCAATACTGGCCTGGTAGGCGCTCTTGCCCATGCGCATGTGGCGCACGATGTTTTCGATCTCGACGATGGCATCGTCGACCAGCACGCCGGCCACCAGCCCCAGCGCCAGCAGGCTCATCGTGTTGAGGGTGAAGCCGAACCAGACATCCATGAACCAGAATGTGGGGATCGCCGAAAGCGGAATGGCGAGCGCGGCGATGATGGTGGCGCGCCAGTCGCGCAGGAACAGGAAAACGACGATGACCGCGAGGATCGCCCCCTCCACCATGGCGGCGATGGAGCTCTCGTACTGCGCCTTGGTATAGTCGACCTCGGTGAACAGCCGGGTGAAGCTGACGCCGGGGTTCTGCTCCTCGATCTCGTGCAGGGCCTCGACGACCCCGTCATATACGGTCACGTCGGACTCGCCGCGGGCGCGGGTGACGGAGAAGGTGACGACCTGCTCCCCGTTCAGCTTGGCGAGCGAACTGACCTCGCCATAGGAATCGGTCACGCGGGCGATGTCGGCGAGCTTGATCGTCGAGCCGTTGAGCGGAATCTGCGCCTGGGAGAGTTCGTAGGCGGTTTGCGAATTGCCCAACACGCGCACCGACTGGCGCGATCCGGCGATTTCCGCCTGCCCGCCGGCAGCGTTGATGTTGAGCTGTCTCAGCGCCGCGTTCACCTGGCTGGCGGTGAGGCCGAGCGCCTGCATCTTCGCAGGATCGAGAATGACCAGGATTTCCCGGTCGACGCCGCCATTGCGATTGACTTCGGCCAGGCCCGGCACGTTCAGCAATCGCTTGGTAACGGTATCGTCGATGAAATAGCTCAGCTGCTCGATCGTCATGTCGTCGGCCTCGACGCCGAAATAGACGATGGGGCGGGAGCTGGTCTGCTGCTTGAACACGCGCGGTTCGAGTATTCCGTCGGGAAGTTCGCCGCGGATCTGGTCGACCGCGCTCTTAACCTCGCTGACGGTGGCGTCGATATCGGTGCCGAGTTCGAACTCGATCACGGTCGTCGAATTGCCCTCGGACGCAGTGGAGCGGATGCTTTCCACGCCTTCCAGCGTCTGCACCGCCGCTTCCACCCGCTGCGTGATCTGGTTGACGACTTCGGACGGCGCGGCGCCGGGTTGGGAGATGCTGACGATTGCGACCGGAAACTCGATGTCCGGATTGTTCTGCACGTCCATGCGCGAGAAGCTGACTATGCCGGCGAGCGTCAGGCCGATGAAGGCCAGCAGGGGGACGATCGGGTTGCGGATCGACCAGGAGGATATGCGGTTGAGGTCCATTGGCGGGTCGGTTCGCTTTATTTGCCGGCCATGACCGGGCGCACCGTTTCACCCTCGGTGAGGAAGGCGCCGGCCCGCAGGACGACCTTTTCCGAGCCGTCTAGGCCGGACGAAATCGCAAGACCGTCATCGGTGATCATGCCCACCTCGACATTGCGCCGCTCGATCTTGTCTTCGCCGTTGACGATGAGGACATAGCTGCCCTCGTCATCCGACAGGACCGCGCTTTCGGGAAGCCGGGGCGCGACGAGAGTGCCGCTGGCGATGGTCGCCGTCGCGAAGCCGCCCGGTCGCAGGGCCGGATCGTAGGAGAGGGCCACCCGCACCGTGCCCTGGCGGTTCTGCTCGTCGATGGTGGGGGAAACCTGCCACACCTGGCCGGTGAAGCTCTGGCTGCTGCCCGTTGGCGTCACGCGGGCGGTCGCGCCGACCGGTATCTGCGCCAGCTCCTCCTCGCTGACCTGCGCCAGCATCTCCATCTCGCCGCCGCGGGCGATCGAGAACAGCGTGCCCGAGCCGGGGCTGACGACCTGGCCCGGTTCGACATTGCGCTCCAGCACGAGACCGGCGGCGGGGGCGACGATGTTGAGCTGCGCGTTGCGCGCCTGTCGTTCGTTGAGCTGCGCCCGGGCCACCCGGACGCGGGCGACTGCGGCATCGCGCGTCGCGGTCAGTTGGTCGATGTCCGCCTGGCTGATGAAGCCCCGGTCTACAAGGCGCAGCGCGCGGTCGAGGTTGGCCTGCGCAAGATCGGCGTCAGCCTGCGCCACCTGGATCTGCGCGGCCTGGCTTTCGGCCTGCTGGTTCTGCACCGAGCGGTCGATTACCGCCAGCACCTGCCCCTGACGCACCCACTGCCCTGCCTCGACGGGGACGAAGGTAACGCGCCCGCCTTCGCCGACCACGCCGACCGGCATTTCGCGCCGCGCCGCCAGCGTACCGGTGGCGTTGATCGTTCCTTCCAGCGTCGCCGCGCCGGGAGCGAGCACCGTGACCGCGGCAAGCGTACCGTCCTCCTCGGGCGCAAAGGCGGTTTCCTCTTCGCCCCCCGAGAACATCAGCGCGGCGATCAGCGCGCCGGCGAGAATGACGGCGAGCACGATGAACAGGCGGCGACGCTGGCTACCCTTTTCCTCGGCCAACGCCTCTTCCTCGAGAACGCGACCGTCCATCACGATGCGGTCGGCGGGTTCGGCGCTGTCCATCCTGGTTTCGTAATTCATCGGCCTGATGCCTTGTCATCTCGGGCGCCTGGCGGGGGCGCGTTGCGACGGCCGGACAGGTCCGGCGTTCGCCCCGCCATAGCGCCAAGCGGGCAGGCGGCGCAACGCACCCTTCTGCCAAACCGCGATCCCCGCCGACGAAAACCGTCCCGCCATACGAAAGGGCGGGAAACTTGCGTGAGTTTCCCGCCCCCGAATGCGGACATTCCCTCAGTTCAACAAGGCATTACCGCACGCGACCGCGCTGGATCAGGTTGGCGATGCCGAGCAGTACGATCGCGCCAACCAGGCTCATCAGCAGGCCGGGAATGCTGAATTCGGTCAGCGTCGAGCCAACACCGATCAGCGAACCGATCCAGCCGCCAAGAAGAGCGCCGATCAGACCGACGACGATGTTCCAGAAGATGCCCATTGAAGCGTCGCGGCCCATGATCATGCTGGCAATCCAGCCAATGATACCACCGACGATAATCGCGATAATCCAACCCATATCCGTTACTCCCTTCTCCTTAGGCCCCTGTCGAGGGGGAACGGAGAAAGAAACGCGGATGCACCCGCGACGTTCCGAAAGCCGCGCGGGCTCGGGGGTTTGGCTGATCGTGTATTCGCGAAAAACGGCGCAATGTGGCCATAAAGTAAGTTACGGGGGATCGGGAGATTCAGTACTTCAGCTGCCGCTCGTAGAGGTCGCGATAGTGCTGGATGCGGGTCACGCGGAGACCCTGCATGCCCGACCGGTCGACGGCGCGCTGCCAGCCGGCGAATTCTTCCAGCGTCAGGTTGTAGCGTTCGAGCACCTCGTCGATGGTCAGCAGGCCGCCATTGACCGCAGCGACGACCTCGGCCTTGCGCCGGACGACCCAGCGCTTCGTCTTCGGAGACGGCAGATCGGCGATGGTCAGCGGTTCCCCGAGGGGACCGATCACCTGCGCCGGTCGGATTTTCTGGTTCTCGATCATGTACTTCCTCGGCTGGCCGTTTGGTCGCGGTCGGCGCGCGGACCGGCATCCGGCCCCTCGACGCGGCCAGTTTTGCGGCGCTGGCATTTGCCATTGCCTAAACCATTGGGGTTAACGTCCTGTTTCTCCGGCCTTCGAACCACGTGGCCCGTACTCCCGGCATGCGGTTCGCCGAGAGCGGCGATGTGCCGGGCGAAGGCGGCATCGAAACTGGCGGGATCGGTTTTCCGGCCGCCCGACGCCGACGCAAGTTCCGCCCGCAATTCGCGTGCCGCCGCCAGTCTGGAGACGAGGTCCGACCAGGTCACCCGGCGCAGGGACTCCCGCCCCGCATCCGGACCGACCGACTCGCGCGAATGCGCGGCTTCGGGCTGTTTCCCCTCGAACATGGATCGAAGCGATAACCGCCAAGGGTCAAGATCGGGTAAAGCCGCAAATCGCGACGAAAACGGGGATAGAATGTGCCGGCAGGTCAGCGGCTCGCAAGTTCCCCGCGATCCCTGCCCGCCGCCCGCGTGGATGCCTTGGCGTAGCCGGCGCGGGCGTGTATGGCGGCGCAACCCGCCCCATGACAGATGCCTGCCTTTCTCCTTGCACGGTTAACGCCGCGCCCGAATTCGCCGCCATGACGCCCGGCGACGCCGCGCATCTGTTCGATCTGCCGCGAGACGCGTCTAGCTGCCGCATCGTGGTCGCCATGTCGGGCGGAGTGGACAGTTCGGTCGTCGCCGCACTGGCCGCGAAAAGCGGTGCCGAGGTCATCGGCATAACACTCCAGCTCTACGATTACGGGGCGGCTACAGGGCGCAAGGGGGCCTGCTGCGCGGGCGACGATATCGCCGATGCCCGCAAGGTCGCCGACCGGCTCGGTATCGCCCACTACGTCTTCGACCATGAAAGCCGCTTTCGCGAAGAGGTGGTAGAGACTTTTGCCGACGAATATCTCGCCGGCCGAACCCCCATACCCTGCATTCGCTGCAACATGGGCCCCAAATTCACCGATCTGCTGCGCATGGCGCGCGAGCTGGGTGCGGACTGCCTCGCCACGGGCCACTACGTGCGCCGCGTACCGGGCGATGCCGGGGCCGAACTGCACCGCGCCCGGGATCCCGCGCGCGACCAGTCCTATTTCCTCTACGCAACGACGGGAGAGCAACTCGATTATTTGCGCTTTCCGCTCGGCGGACTACCCAAGGATGCGGTACGCGCCATCGCCGCCGAATCCGGTCTGGCCGTGGCCGGAAAGCCCGACAGCCAGGACATCTGCTTCGTCCCCGACGGCGATTACGCAAAGATCGTGAAGGCGATGCGCCCACAGGGCGGGCGTGCCGGCATGATCGTCCACGCCGAGACCGGCGCTCAGCTGGGGCAGCACCCGGGCGTCATCCATTATACGGTCGGCCAGCGCCGCGGGCTGGAAATCGGTGGACAGGCCGAACCGCTCTACGTCGTGGGCCTCGACCCCGAAGCGGCGCAGGTTCTGGTCGGTCCGCGCCGGATGCTGGCGGTGGCGAGCGCGCGCGTGATCGAAAGCAATCGCATCGGGCCCATGCCGCGCGAACCCCTTTCAGCCAAGGTACGTTCGATGGCGAAGCCGGTGCCGGTCATGCTGGAAGGGGAGCCGGGTGACGGGCGCGCCGTGACCCTTCGTTTCGAAACCCCCGAATACGGCGTCGCCCCCGGACAGGCGGCGGTAATCTACGCCGGGGAGCGGGTGGTCGGCGGCGGCTGGATCGATTCGACCGTCAAAGCCTGAGCGCTATCCTTCCCAGCGCGCCAGCGTGCAGCCATACCCTTCGCGCCAGGTCGCCGTATTGCTCGCCACCAGCGGCACATAGGCGGTAACGCTCTTCGCTTCTTCGTCCTGGCTCAACCAGATGGCGCCCATGCCGTCGATGAAATCGTCCTTGCAACTCGATAGCGAGCGTCCGGCGATGAACCGACAGGAGCAGGCGTTCTTGGCACCGTATGCGGTTCCCGCGGCGCTCAGCCCCATGATCGGGGCGCGGTAGTACCAGAACGTGCCGGCCAGCACCGCCGAGACCAGCAACAATGCCTTGAACCATGCGCCGCCCCGCCTGCTGCCGGCCCGTTTTGCGGTTGCCATTCTTAGTGTCCTGCCAGAAAGAGAGCGCGCCGATGCCGCGTCGCAAGTTCCCTAGCCGCCCCGCCCTTCGCTCGCCAGCCCTGCTGGCAGGCCTGCTGGCGCTCGGCGCATGTTCGCAGGATGGTCCCCCGCCCGAACCGCCATTGCCACAGGAGGCCCTTGCCGCCGTCGCCGCCGATCCCGGCGTGCCGCGCGAACGCCTCGCCCGCGCGGTCGACGACTTGTTCGCGGCCGAGGGTATCGGCGAAACGCGGGCGGTCGTGGTGATGCATGACGGCGAGGTCGTGGCCGAACGCTATGCCGAGGGCTTCAATGCCGAAACGCGCTTTACCGGCTGGTCCATGTCGAAGACCGTCACCGGCCTCGTCATCGGCATGATGGTGGCGGACGGTCGCCTGCGCCTCGACGATCCGGCCCCGGTCGCGCGCTGGCAGCGTCCCGGCGATCCGCGCGGCGAGATCACCCTGCGCCATCTGCTGCAGATGCGCTCCGGTCTGCGGCACAAGGAAGCGGTGGAACCGCTCTACACCTCGGACGAGGTACGGATGCTGTTCCTCGACGGGCGTGACGACATGGCAGCCTGGGCGGAGGCGCAGCCGCTGGAGCACGAACCGGGTTCGACCTTTGCCTATTCCACCGCCACGAGCGTGATACTGGCCGACATCGCCACCGATACCATCGCGCCCGGCGCCGATGCCGACAGCCGTCAGCGCGCGATGGCCGAGTTCGTCGAAGCGCGGCTCGCCGTTCCACTGGGTCTGCGCTCGCTGGTGGGCGAGTACGATGCGAGCGGTACGCTGGTGGGCGGCAGCCATTTCTGGGCGACGGCCCGCGACTGGGCAAGGCTCGGCGAATTCCTCCGCCACGGCGGGTCGGTCAAGGGTGCGCAGATCGTCCCGCGTCGCTGGATCGAGTTCATGCGCGGGGAAAATCCCGCCGCTCCCGACTACGGTGCGCAGATGTGGCTCAACCACCCCTCCGGTTCGGATCGCACGGTCCTGTTTCCCGATCAGGCGCCCGAAACGGTCTTTGCCGCAGTCGGTCATCTGGGCCAGTATCTGATCGTCTCCCCCGAACAGCGCCTGACCGTCCTGCGCGTCGGCAAGACCGGGCACGAGGCGCAGCCGGTTCTGCGCGAAGAACTGGGCGATATCTTCGCGCTCTATCCGTCGCGCTAGCCCTCAGGGCAGCCGGAAGCGTCCTTCCACCACCGTCACGCAGTGCCCGCCGAGGACGGCCCGGTCCCCGTCGATGCGGCAGGCGATGTCGCCACCGCGCGCGCTCGCCTGATGCGCGGTGAACCTGTCACGACCCAGCTTGTCGGCCCAGTAGACGGTCAGTGCCGCGTGGGCCGACCCGGTGACAGAATCCTCCGGCACGCCGGCACCGGGCACGAACACTCGGCTCACCACGTCCGACGCGGTGCCGCGCGCGGTGCAGATGAACATGGTGTCGCCGTGACTGGCCAGCTGCGCCATGTCAGGGTCGAGCGCGCGCACCGTCGCCTCGTCGCGATAGAGCGCGATGACATAGCCGCGTCCGTCGTAAAGCGCTTCTTCAGGCTCGCGATCGAGACCTGCCAGCATTCCTTCCGGCACTGCATCCCGGACCCGTATGGCCGGCAGTGCGAGCTCGTATCCGCCGGCCCCGTCGCGCCGTACCTCCAGCATGCCGGACTTGCGGGTCGCGAAGGTCACGCTCTCGCGCGCTTCGTCGCCCTCCAGCATCGCGTGGCCCGAGGCGAGCGTCGCATGTCCGCACAAGGCCACCTCGCAGGCCGGTGTGAACCAGCGCAGTTCGTAATCGGCGGCGTCAGAGCCGGACGGAAGAAGAAAGGCGGATTCGGCGAACAGGTTTTCCGCCGCCACCGCCTGCATGACACGGTCGTCGGGCCAGGCGTCGACCACCACCACCGCCGCCTGATTGCCGGCGAAAGGCGTTCCGGCGAAGGCGTCGACATGCCAGTAGGGGATGGTGTTGCCGGTCATCAGCTATTCCTCAGCTCCTTGAATTCGTCCGTCTCGGCGAGCGGATTGTCGGGTTCGTCGACATGGCCGCGCGGATCGATATGCACGACCAGTTCGAGGTTGGGGAAGCGCGCATGCAGATCTTCCTCGACCCGGTCGATGATGTCGTGCGCCTCGGCCACGCTCATCGAGCCGGGCAGGTCGACGTGGAACTGCGCGAAGTCGCGGTCGCCGCTGGTGCGCGTGCGCAGGTCGTGAAGGTTCGAAAGCTCCGGGTGACGCGCTGCCGCTGCCACGAAGGCGCGGCGCTTCTCGTCGTCCCATTCGCGGTCCATCAGGTGATCGACAGCCTCCGCCGACGCGGCCCAGGCGTTCCACAACAGCCAGGCGGCAATGGCGATGCCGAACAAGGGATCGGCCTGCCGGAAGCCGAGATACTGGTCCAGCGCCAGCGCGGCGATCACGGCCAGGTTCAGCAGCAGATCGGACTGGTAATGAACCGAATCGGTGTGGATCGCGACCGAGCCGGTACGCCTGACGACGTGCCGCTGCCAGGCCACCAGCGCCAGCGTCACCGCGATCGCGATCAGCGACACGGCGATGCCCTGCTCCGCCCCTTGCGTCTCGCTCCCGCCCAGCAGGCGAAGCACGCCGCGAAAGGCTATGGCCCCCGCCGACAGCACGATCAGGATGACCTGGAACATCGCCGCCAGCGCTTCCGCCTTGCCGTGGCCGAAACGGTGCTCCCGGTCCGCCGGCTGGGCGGCGAACCACACCGCGAACAGGGTGGCGCAGCTGGCCACCAGATCGAGCCCCGTATCGGCGAGACTGCCGAGCATGGCGGTGGACGAGGTCTGCCATACCGCCCACAGCTTCAGAACGCCCAGCACCAGTGCCGCGGCGATGGACGCCATTGCGGCGCTCCGGGTCAGCGAGGCGCGTGTTTCGGTCATACGGGCGTGCTCGGCCCCCTCACGGATAGAGCAGCGTGCTGGTCCACGCTTCCTCCTCGCCCGCGCGGGTGTAGCGGCGGCGGTCGTGCAGGCGGTTGGGCCGGTCCTGCCAGAACTCGATGGCGAGCGGGGTCATGCGAAAGCCCGTCCAGTGCGACGGGCGGGGCACCTCGCCCGCGTCCTCGTACCGCTCGCGCAGCGCCTCGACCCGGTCGGTGTAGGTCCGCCGCCCGTCGAGCGGCCGCGACTGGTCGCTCGCCGCGCTGCCGACCTGGCTGACGAAGGCGCGCGAGTGGAAGTAGGCGTCGGCCTCCGCCACGCTCACCTCGGCCAGCCTGCCTTCGATGCGGACCTGGCGACGCAGGCTCTTCCAGTGGAACAGCAGCGCGGCCTGCGGATTGCTGGCGATCTCGCCGCCCTTGCGGCTGTGGGCGTTGGTGTAGAACACGAAGCCGTCCTCGCCATGCCCCTTCAGCAGCACCATCCGCACCGACGGCGCGCCGCCGCGGGTGGCGGTGGCGAGCGCCATCGCGTTGGGATCGTTCGGCTCGCTCTGCCGGGCTTCGGCGAACCAGGCGTCGAACAGCGCGAACGGGTCGGTTTCGGGCAGGGCCGTCTCTTCGCCGCGGTCGCTACCGGGCATGGCAAGCCTCCAAGGTGTGACAGGTGTGACAGTGTCCTGTGCGCAAAAGCCCGCCGCGCATCCCGGGCGGGATCGAGAGCGAGGGGAGTGGGGGCCGCATCATAGCGCAGCGGACCTAACGCGCCCGGCGCGCGTAGGAAAGGGCCACTTGCCTTCGCCCGTCGCCTTACCTAGCTAACACACCCGTATGGCCGATCCCTATTCCACCCTCGGCGTAAGCCGTTCCGCGACCGAATCCGACATCAAGTCGGCCTACCGCAAGCTCGCCAAGGAGCTGCATCCCGATCGCAACAAGGACAATCCGCAGGCGGCGGAGAAATTCTCCAAGGTCACCAACGCCTACGATCTGCTGTCCGACAAGGACAAGCGCGCCCAGTTCGACCGGGGGGAGATCGACGCGGACGGCAATCCGGCCATGCCCTTTGGCATGGGCGGCGGCGCGGGCGGCTTCGGCGGGGCGCGGCCCGGGGGCGGCGGACAGCGCGGCTATTCGGCGCGCGACTTCCAGGGTTTCCAGGGCGCAGAGGAAATGGATCTCGGCGACCTGTTCGAAGGTCTGTTCGGTCGCCGCGGCGGCCCCGCCGGCGGGGCGCAGCCGGGCGGCGCCGGTTTCGGCGGAGCGGGGCAGCGCACCCGGCAGGCGCCCCCGCGCAAGGGGGCCGACATCCGCTATACGCTGTCGGTGCCCTTCGTCGATGCCGCGACGCTCGCCAAGCAGCGCATCACGCTGGCGGACGGCAAGACCATCGACCTGTCCCTGCCCGCCGGCGTGGACGACGGCACGCAGATGCGACTCAAGGGCAAGGGCCAGGCGGGTCCGGGCGGCGCGGGCGACGGGCTGGTGGTCATCGACGTGCAGCCCCATCCCTTCTTCGAGCGGGATGGCAACGACGTGCGGCTCGACCTGCCCATCACGCTCGACGAGGCGGTGAACGGAGCCAAGGTGCGCGTGCCCACGGTGGACGGGCCGGTCATGCTGACGGTCGCGCCGGGAAGCGGATCGGGCCGCACGCTGAAGCTGACGGGCAAGGGTTTCACCCGCAAGACCGGCGGGCGCGGCGATCAGCTGGTCAAGCTGCAGATCCACCTTCCTGACGACGTTTCGGAGCTTGCCGGAAAGCTCGAGGGATGGCGCGATACCGGCAATCCGCGCGCCGACCTGGGCGTGTGATCCCGGACCGCCCCGGCCCCCGTCCTCGACTTGCCGCGCGGCGCTGCTAGAACCGGGCTGCGATGGCGCCACCCGGACTCACCCAAGAAAGCGCGCAGCCCGGCCCCCCGCGGCCCGACTACTCGCCCGAGGCCCGCCGCCGCGCGGCGCTGGCCGACGCGCAGGATCCCGGTCGGCTCGAACGGCTCAAGAATCGCTACGGGCCGGGCACGAGGGCGTGGGACATCCTGAAACGGGTCGCCGCCGGGTGCTTCAACGACGGTCTGATCCATGCCGGCAACCTCGCCTACATGTCGGTGTTGGCGATCTTTCCCTTTTTCATCACCGGAGCGGCGATCTTTTCCGTCATCGGGGAAGAGGGCGAACGCGCCGCCACGATCAACGCCATCCTCACCGCCCTGCCGCCCGTGGTGGGCGAGGTGATCGGCCCGGTCGCGCGCAGCGTGGTCGATGCGCGCAGCGGCTGGCTGCTGTGGGTGGGCGGCCTGTTCGGCCTGTGGACCGTCGGCAGCCTGGTCGAAACGATTCGCGACATCCTGCGCCGCGCCTACGGCACGCATGCGACGCAGGCCTTCTGGAAGTACCGCATCTTCTCGACCGGGATCATCCTTGCCGCCATGTTCATGCTGATCCTGTCGCTGATCGCGCAGGTGATGATCGGCGCCGCGCAGGAAGTGATCGCGGCGTATTTCCCGCAGCTCAACGACGCGCTCGGCCAGCTCGCCTGGTCGCGCATCGTTCCGGCAGCGGGGCTTTTCGGATCGATCTACCTGCTGTTCTACGCGCTGACGCCGGCCAATTACCGCACCAGGCGCTATCCCAAATGGCCCGGCGCGCTGCTGGTCACATGCTGGTGGCTGACCGTGACCATCGCCCTGCCGCCGGTGCTGCGCAGCCTGTTCAGCTACAACCTGACCTACGGATCGCTGGCCGGCTTCATGATCGCGCTTTTCTTTTTCTGGCTGGTGGGCCTAGGGATGGTCGCCGGCGCCGAGCTGAACGCGGCGCTGGCCGAAACCCCGGAGGAAGAACGCAACCGGGTGGGCCAGGCGGACGACCGGGCACGAGCGGCGGCCGCGGCTGAACACGAACAGGAGACGCAGCAGGCATGACGTCAGGGCTGATGGCAGGAAAGAAGGGCCTCATCATGGGGCTGGCGAACGACAAGTCGCTGGCCTGGGGCATCGCGAAGAAGCTGCACGAGGCAGGCGCCGACATGGCCTTTTCCTATCAGGGAGAAGCGCTGAAGAAACGCGTCGGGCCGCTTGCCGAGCAGGTCGGCAGCGATTTCCTCATTCCCTGCGACGTTTCCGACATGGAGGCGATGGACACCGCCTTCGCCGAGATAGAAAGCCGCTGGGGCCGGCTCGACTTCCTCGTCCACGCGATCGGCTTTTCGGACAAGAGCGAACTGCGTGGCAGGTATGTCGATACCAGCCTCGATAATTTCCTGATGACGATGAACATTTCCGCCTACTCGCTGGTCGCCGCCGCCAAGCGCGCCGCCCCGCTGATGGCTAAGGGCGGCAGCATCGTCACGCTGACCTATTACGGCGCGGAAAAGGTCGTGCCGCATTACAACGTCATGGGCGTCGCCAAGGCCGCGCTGGAGACGAGCGTGCAGTATCTCGCCAACGATCTGGGACCGGACGGCATCCGCGTGAACGCGATCAGCGCCGGCCCGATCAAGACACTGGCGGCAAGCGGGATCGGCGATTTCCGCTACATCCTTAAATGGAACGAGCTCAATTCGCCGCTGCGGCGCAACGTCTCCATCGAGGATGTCGGCGGGGCGGGGCTGTATTTCTGTTCCGACCTGTCATCGGGCGTAACCGGAGAGACGCACCACGTCGATGCGGGCTATCATGTCGTCGGCATGAAACAGGAAGACGCGCCGGATATCGCGCTGAGCTGACCGGGCCGGTGGCCCCGGCCCGTCGCCTCATTGCGGCGACTGCGCGGGCGGAATGGCGTCGAGCGGCCGGGGGCCGTCATCCTCGTCGCCTTCGAAACTGGGCGGCGGCAGATCCTGCGGCGGGATGCGGCTGGGATCGACGATCTCCGCCGGCGGCGCCGCGGGATCGACCGTCTCGTCGCCCACGGGCCGTTCCTGCGCGGCGCGGCGGCGGGCGAGTTCGGCATCCTCCAGCTCCTCCACGCGCGCCTGCGTCGCCGCGGCTTCGGCGTCGATCTCGGCCAGGCGTTCGTTGCGCGCTTCCGCGATCAGCTGGCTGAAGCGAACGTCGCTCCCCTGTGCGCGCTCCTGATAGGCGGCCTCGATCATCTCGACCGTGCAGCCAAGATCGCCGCCCGCGCCCACCGGCGTGCAACTGAGCGGACCGAACTCGCCGATCGTCTCGAGGCTGCGCGCGCGAGCCGCCCACGCCTCGTTCTGCGGCGAATCGCTCTGACGCAGGCGCTCGGGAATGCGATAGCGCTCGCTCTCGTCCATTCGCGCGCAGACCGTGATGGTATCGTCGGTCGATTGCGGGCATTCGTCATCGCCGTAGATGATGACCTGGTTGATGCGGTCGCCGGGCTGGTCCTGCGCGGCGGCGGGAGCGGCGGCGGCAAGGCCGGCCAGACCGGTCAGGGCGGTGGCGGCGGTCAGGAACAGGTGGCGGGTCATTGTCGTCCTCTCGGGAGGGTTCGGGTCATGCGCCAGATCAGCGCCTTTCCCGTTTAACGCGCGATGAAGGCCGGTTGTTTCCGCGCTTCCCCCGGGCAACCCGTCAGATCTTCTTCGAGATGCCGATCGCGGCCTTGCAGCCCAGCCGGATCGCGGCGGACAACAGCGGATAGCCGGGCGCGCGCTCTGCGCCCGCCTCGAGTGCCGCGTCGCGGTGTTCGCGCTCGTCCTCGCGGAAGCGTTCGATCATGTCGGCAAGCTCGGGATCGTCGCCGTCCGCTTCGAGCGTTTCCAGCTGCGCTGAGTAATGGCGGTCGATCTCCTCCTCCACCGCGGCGGTGCAGGCCATCGCCGCCTCCGGTCCGATCAGCGCGGTGACCGCGCCCAGCGCGTAACCGGCACGGTCCCAGAACGGCTGGAGGATCGTGGGGCGCACGCCGCGCCGGGCCATCAGCGCGTCGAATTGCGCGCGGTGGCGCTTCTCCTGCTCGGCCATGCCGCGGATTTCCGCCGAGTGCGGGCCGCGGTCGCCCATGACGGCGAGCTGCCCGGCATAGATCCGCGTCGCGCCGAATTCGCCGGCCTGGTCGACGCGGATCATCTCTTCGCGGGTCTTGCGGTTCGTCTCGGTCATGCGCGCGTCTCCCTGGCCAGCAGCAACACCCATATGGCGATTGCGCCGCCCAGCGAAAGGAGCGCGTTGAACCCGGCGAGCGAGATGCCGAACAAGGTCCAGGCCGGTTCGTCGCAGCGGACGAAATCGAGCGAGGTGAAATCGCCCGTGCCCGCGCATCCCGGCCCTTCCCACCAGCGATATTCGACGCCGGCATGGAACACCCCGATCAGGCCCGACACCGCGATGGCAAGCCCCGCCAACGCGATCCACGCCCGGCGCGGCGGCAATACGGTCGAAACGAGGCCGATCAGGATCGCCGCGAAGTGCGGATAGCGTTGCCACCAGCACATCTGGCACGGGGCGAGGTCGAAGCCGTATTGCCCGACATAGGCACCGGCCAGCAGCAGCGCGGGAATGCCGAGGGCAAGGCGCTGCGCAAGTTTGTCGGAGGGAGATAGCGGGGTCATGCGCGCCTTATCGGGAGGCACGAGGCACGAGGCAATGCGTTTGTTTGGCGGGCGCCGCGCAGCCACGCCCGCCAGACGGATTACCTCGAAGCCACGCCGCGCCCCGCCGTGCGCCTCAGCGTGCGGGCGGCGTAGTCGAGCTGGAAGTCGTCGATCCCCTGTTCCTCCAGCTGCGCGGCCGTAAGCTGGAAGCGCGGATCGTCCATCCGGTCGCGTTCGAGCGCCTCGTCCTCCCGGCCTACCTCGCCGACCAGATGGCCGCGAAGGTCGCTTTCGCGCAGCGCGTAGCGCTGGCGGCGCGCGGCGTCGGGATCGGACAGCTGCGGGACGCGGATGTCGGGTTCGATCCCGCCTTCCTGCACGCTGCGGCCCGAGGGGGTGTAGTAGCGCGCCGTGGTCAGCTTGAGCGCGGTGTCGCGGGTCAGCGGCAGCAGCGTCTGCACGCTACCCTTGCCGAAGCTGCGCTCTCCCATCACCAGCGCGCGGTGATGATCCTGCAGCGCCCCGGCGACGATCTCGCTGGCCGAGGCGGAGCCTTCGTCGATCAGCACGATGATGGGCAGACCTTCGGCGACATCGCCGCGATAGACGCTCTCGGCATCGTAGTAGATCGTGTCGCGCCGGCTGCGTCCGCGCTGGGAGACGATCTGCCCGTCGGCCAGGAACAGGTCGGACAGTGCCACCGCCTCGTCCAGCGCGCCGCCCGGGTTGCGCCGCAGGTCGAGCACGATGCCGTTCAGCCTGCCGGTCGCCTCGGTCCGCAGGGCGGCGAGCGCGTCGCGCACGTCGCTGCCGACGTCGGCGGAGAATTCGTTGACGCTGATATGACCGATATTGCCGTCCAGCAGCTCGTGCGTCACCGGTTCCAGTTCGATCACGCCGCGCGTCACGCTGACCTCGAACGGATCGTCGCGACCGGGACGGAAGATGGTCAGCTCGATCGCCGAACCCGCCGGCCCGCGCATCTGCGCGACCGCTTCGTCCAGATCCAGTCCGTAGATCAGCTTGCCGTCGATATGGGTGATGAAATCGCCGGCCTTGATGCCGGCGGCATCCGCCGGGCTGCCCTTGAACGGGCTGACGACCTTCACCGCGCCCTCGTCCATCTGCACGGAAATGCCGAGACCCTGGTAATTGCCGTCGATCATGGTGTTCAGGCGCTCGAGCGCCGTACCGTCGAGATAGGCCGAGTGCGGATCGAGCGAGGCCAGCATGCCGTCTATCGCGCCGCGAATCAGCGTCTCGTCGTCCACCGGATCCACGTAGCTCGCCTTGATCCGCTGATAGGTGGCGAACAGTTTGGCGAATTCGGGCGAGGCGCGCCCCTCCACCTGCGCGAAACCGGCGGTGGTGGCGGGCAGCAGGGCGACGGCCGTGCAGAGGGCGGCAGCGCGCAGGGTCGGGGCGAATTTCATCTGAGTGGCGTGTCCTTGCCGAAAGAGGCGTGTCCCATGTTTGTCGTTTTATCGCATGGCGGCGCTGAACGCCAGATGAGGCGATCGGGGCGCGCCGTTGCGGGACAGCGCGGCGCTAGCGCAGCAGGCCCAGCGGATTGACCGGCTCTCCGTCCCGGCGCAGTTCGAGCGTCACCGTGGGCTTGTCCGGCCCTGCCACGCCCAGCGGCGCGCCGCCGAGCAGCGTCTCCCCCACCGCTACGTCGGAGCGGGCGAGACCGGTTACGAGACTCGTCCAGCCACCGGCATGCTCGATGATGACGATGCGCCCGTATCCGCGATAGGGCCCGGCAAAGGCGACGCGCCCGGCGGCGGGGGCGACGACCTGGGCGCCGGCAAGCGGGGCGAGCGTCAGGCCCTGGCTCAATCCCGCCTCCACGGGGGCGCCGAAGCCCGTCACCGTGCGGCCGGCCACCGGCAGGATATAGGGCGAGGGCGCGGCGGTTCGGCGGGGCTCGGGAGCCGCCTCTTCCGCGGCATTGCCCGTTTGCGCGAGATCCGGCCGGGCCGGTCGCGGCCGCGGCCCGGGAAGCGCGGCAAGCTGCGCGCGCAAGGAGGCCGCGCGGTCCAGTTCGCCGACCAGCGCATCGAGATCGCGAGCCTCCTCCGCCAGCGCCAGCGCGCGCTCCGCTTCGCGACTGGCGGAGCCGCCGGCAGACCGCGCGGCGAGGCGCTGGCGAGTTTCGATTTCGGCCAGTTCCTCGCGCCGGTTCGCCAGCGTCGCTTCCTCGTTCCGCAGCGCCTGCGCGGCGGCGAGCGCTTCGGCCCGAAACTGGCGCGAGCGCGCGATCCGTTCGCGAAGGCCGCGCGTCTGGCCGCGCACTTCGGGGACGGTGTCGTGCAGCATGGCGCGCAGATAGACCACGTCCTTGACCGAGCCCGGTCGCAGGACGGCAAGCGTGACCGGGCGGCGGGCGAATTGCTGGAGCGCCGCAGTCAGGCGCACCACCGGCTGTTGCTCGCGGCCCAGTTCCTCGCGCAGGGCGGTGCGGCGGGCGTCGATCATCGCGATGCGCGCGCGCGCCGCGGCGATCCCTTCCTCGGCCTGCTGGATCCGGGCGGCCAGCGCGGCGGCCTTGCTGGCGGCACGTTCGGCGGCATCCTTCGCCGCCTGAGCCCGGGCCTCCAGCCGCACGCTGCGCGCCTCGGCGGCGCGGCGCCCCTCCAGCGCAGCGGCGAGCGCGGCGCGGGTTTCGCCCGGATCGTCGTAGAGCGTGGCGCGCTGCCCCTTCGCCCCGGTCGAAACCAGGGCGGCGGCGAACAGGGCTATGGCCCCGGTTAACAGCAGCAGGCGGTGCATGGCGGGCCTATCCTGCCCGATGATAGGGGTGGCCGGCAAGGATCGCCGTCGCGCGGAACAACTGTTCCATCAGCATGGCGCGGGCAAGCAGATGCGGCCAGGTGGCCCTGCCGAACGCGACCAGCAGATCAGCCTCCGCACGCTCGGCATCACTGTGCCCGTCCGCCGCGCCGAGCACGAAGCGACATTCGCGCATCCCATCGTCGCGCCAGCGTTCCAGGTGACGGGCGAGCTGTTCGGAGGACAGGTCGCGGCCCTTCTCGTCGAGCAGCACCGTGCGATACGGCGTCAGCGGGTCGGCGACCCTGCCCCCGGTTTCCGGCAGTTCGGTCAGCCTGAGCGGCCAGGCAATTCGCTTCTCGTACCGCTCGACCAGTTCGGCTTCGGGCGAGCGGGCGATCTTGCCGCGCGCGATGACGTGTAGGAGCATGGGCCTGGCCGGTCGGTTTCCCGCACGCGAAGGCGGCTAGTTCCCGACCGCGCTCTTCGCCTCGCCATCCTCGCCGAAGCCCCACATCCGCTCGAGATTGTAGAAGCTGCGGACCTCGGGGCGGAACAGGTGAACCACGACGTCGCCCGCGTCGATCAGGACCCAGTCTGCCGCCGGCAGCCCTTCGATGCGCGGGGCCGGTTCGCCCGAATGCTTGATCTTCTCGGCGAGCTTCTGCGCCATCGCGGCGACCTGCCGGGTCGAGCGGCCCGAGGCGACGATCATGTGATCGGCGATCGAACTCTTGCCCTCGAGCGGGATCGAGACGAGGTCGATCGCCTGGTCGTCGTCGAGCTGGGTGAGGATCAGGTGATGCAGCGAGCCGGGCTCGGCATCGGGAAGGGTATCGTTATCGGGCATGGAATAGGGGGTGGCTTTCGCGGCGGAACCGGTTTGGCTGGCTTCGATCATCGCTACGAGAGATGCTCCTGTGCAGTGCGAATGGGGAATACCCAGTGGCGCGCGGCAGCATCATTGCGTCCGCACCCCCGCGATATGGGAAGGTTCGCCAGGTTTTATAAGGGTATGCGTCACATCGTCCCTCGGGGCCGCGCCGGTCATGGCGTCGGACCAGTCGGGATCCGCACGGCGCAACTGGGTGGCCGAGCGCGGATCGGGATCGAAACGCAATTCAATCAGCGCAGGTGCGCTCCATTCGCGCCGGTTTCCAAGACGGGCCGCGGGCAACCGGTAACGTCGCAGCCATGCCCTAGCGGGGCTCGCCAGGGCCTCGCCATCATATCCGGGCCGGGCGATGACCGCAATCGGCATTTCCCGGGCAATGGTGCGCCAGTCCTTCCAGCGGTGGAATTGCGCGAGATTGTCGGACCCCATCAGCCAGATGAAGCGGCGCCGGGGATAGCGGCGCTTGAGCGCGCGCAGCGTATCGACGGTGTACCGTGTGCCGAGGTCACGCTCGATGGCGGTCACGCGGATCGGCGCGCGGCGCGCCATGCGCTTCGCCGATCGCACGCGGGCCGCAAGCGGGGCCATGCCGGTCTTCGGCTTCAGCGGATTTCCCGGGGAGACGAGCCACCACGCCTCGTCCAGCGCCAAGGCCTTCAGAGCGAACAGGGTGATCCGGCGGTGTCCGCCATGCGCGGGATTGAAGCTTCCGCCAAGAAGGCCGGTGACAGGTCCGGTGCGACGCAAGCGGTCAGTCGTCCTTCGGGGGATCGCCGGCCCTGCCGCCGGAGCGGTAGGAGGATTGCCTCTCGATCATCCAGCCCGGATATTCGGGGCGCAGCGCGCTCGCCTTGTCGAGCCGCTCCATGTCCTCGTCCGACAGCGAAACGTCGACCGCGCCCAGATTGTCCTCCAGCTGGTGCGTCTTCTTGGCCCCGACGATGACGCTGGTGACAACCGGCTTGGCCAGCAGCCACGCCAGCGCGACCTGCGCGACGCTGGCGCCGCGCGCGTCGGCGATCTCGCGCATGATGTCGAGGATGGCGAAACCATGCTCCTTATCGACCGGCGGAAAATCGAAATCGGCGCGGCGGCCCTCGGCCCCCTTGTCGCGGGTGTACTTGCCCGACAGGAACCCGCCGGCGAGCGGGCTCCACACCATCAGGCCGAGGGTCTCGCTCTCCAGCAACGGCACGATCTCGCGTTCGAGCCCGCGACCCACGAGCGAATAATAGGCCTGGAGCGAAACCGGCGCCGCGATGCCCAGCCGTTCGGCGATGCCGAGCGCCTTCGCGATCTGCCAGGCGGCCCAGTTCGACACGCCGACATAGCGCGCGCGGCCCGACGCCACGATCGTCTCGAGCGCGCGCAACGTCTCCTCGACCGGAGCGGCGGGATCCCAGCCGTGGATCTGGTAGAGGTCGACATGATCCATGCCGAGCCGGTCCAGGCTGGCGTCGATGGCGTTCAGCAGGTGTCCGCGCCCCGCGCCACGCTGGTTCACGCCCTCGCCCATCGGGCCGTAGGCCTTCGTGGCGACCACCACCTCGTCCCGCGCGAGGCCGAGGTCGCGGATCGCCTGCCCGGTTATCTTCTCGCTCAGCCCCTCGGCATAGACATTCGCGGTGTCGAGGAAATTGATGCCCCCGTCGATGGCGGTACGCACCATCTGCGTCGCTTCGTCCTGCTGCAGCTTGCCGATCTTCTGCCACATGCCGTCCCCGCCGCCGAACGTCATGGTGCCGAGGCACAATTCGGAAACGAAGAGGCCGGTCCGGCCGAACTGGTTGTACTGCATGTCTGCCATTATCCGTTTTACGCTGAAACCGATCTTCCAAGTCGCGAGAGGCGGGCCGTGTTCCCGAACGTTTCAATTCGCCCCTGCGCGCTCGAATCGAAGCCGCAAACAATAGAGATTCGCCCATCCGGTTCCCGATGAAACGGAAAATTTTTCAGGGCGGGGCACGTTTCATCGCAACTTTTGTTCGACTCGCCCCAAAGGTTAATACCAGCCTATCGACGTAGGGCGCCGCGCCGGTATCCCGGTCGGCAACAGTCTAGAAGCAACCGGACGGGGTCGTTTTGCAGATATTTACCGCTGGCGGATGGGACCGCCTGCGGAGCTGGTTTCCGGAGCGTGAATTCTTCATGCGCTCCGATGGCCAGGTTCGCTTCATTACCGTGACCACGCGCATGCAGATGATCGCCGCCGGAGCGCTGGCCGCGCTCGTGCTGGTCGTTCTCGGCACGATGGGCGCGACCGCGTTCAGCCAGTACCGCGCCGCGAGCGAGCGGATCGCGCTGGCCGACCGCGAAGCGCACGTGGCGCAATCGGAAACGCGCCTTGCCGATTACCGCGACGATCTGGCCCACACCACCGCCGATCTGGAACAGCGCCAGGCCTATCTCGAAGGCATGCTCGACATGCTGCCCGAGGACATCGTTGCCGAAGTGAAGGCCGATGCCGCCACCGATTCGGGTGCCGAATCGGAAAAGCTCATCAGCATGATCCGCGATTCGTTTCCCGAAGCGGAAGGGCTGGCCCGCATCGAGGCGCGGCAGCTCGCCTTCGCCGAAGGGCTGACCCGCTATGCCGATCGCCGCGCGACCCGCGCCGAAGCGGCGATACGCAAGCTGGGCCTCGATCCGCGGGCGATGCAACGCGCAAGCGCCGCCGCGATGGGCGGTCCGCTGGAGACGCTGTCATCCGAAGCCGACGGTTCGCTCGATCCGCGTTTCGAACGCCTGGGACTGTCGCTCGCGCGGATGAGCGCGCTGGAGCGGGGCCTCGATTCGATCCCGCAGGTCATGCCAGCCGACATGAACCTCATCTCCTCCGGCTTCGGTCCGCGCAGCGATCCGTTCAACGGCACCGCCGCCATGCATAGCGGGCTGGACTTCCGCGGTGCGCTCGGCTCGCCCATCCATGCCGCCGCCGACGGCCGGGTATCCTTTGTCGGCGTTCGCTCGGGCTACGGCAACGTGGTCGAGATCACGCACACTTCCGGCATGATCACCCGTTATGCCCACATGTCGCGCTTCAACACCCGCGTCGGTGCCCGCGTCGATGCCGGCGACGTGATCGGCGCGATCGGCAGCACCGGTCGTTCGACCGGCCCCCACCTGCATTTCGAAGTCCGCATCAATGGCCGCGCCGTAAACCCGCGCCCGTTCCTGGAGACCGCACCCGATGTTCTCGAAGAAGCCCGAGCAGAATTCGCCGGCCATCGCGGGGCCACGCACCGTGGCTAAGGCCGGCAGCACCTTTTCCGTCATCGGTCCCGACGTCACCATACGCGGAGATATCGAGGCGTCGGTCGACCTGCACGTCGATGGCAAGGTGGTCGGCGATATCGCCTGCGCCTCGCTGGTACAGGGCGAATCGAGCCGCATCGAGGGCGAGGTGAAGGCCGAAAGCGCCCGCCTGTCGGGCGAGGTCGCCGGCACGGTGGAGGTGCGCGAACTGGTCGTGCTGCGTAGCGCGCGGATCGCCGGTGACGTTTCCTACGAGACGCTGACCATCGAACAGGGCGCGTCGGTCGATGGCCGCTTCGCCCCGCTCGACAACCGCTCCGCTATCAGGGGCGCGAATGACGCGGCGGACGCGGACACGTCCGACGAGGAGCGCACCCTGACCCTCGCCGGATAGGGCGGCGTGCCGAAGTCCGAACGAAAAGGGGCGGCCCCGGCGGGGTCGCCCCTTTTCGTTCCGGTCGCGCCAGCGGCCTACAGGTCGCCGGGATCGGGGTTGGCCTCGGCGGCGCGCTTGGCCGTCAGCCAGGCTTCGGCCTCGGCCTCCTGCGCGGCTTCGGAGGCGGCCTTTGCGGCCTCCTCGCGCTCGCGGCGCAGTTCCTCGATCAGCTTTTCCTTGTCGTCGCGCTTGTCGAGCGTGATCGACTCCTGCGTCACGGGTGTTTCCTCACCCTCCGCCGGGGCGGGCGCGCGTTTCGCCGCCTTGGCCACCGCCGCGTCCAGTTCACGCTGCGAACACAGGCCGAGCGTGACCGGATCCTTGGGCTGGATATTCTGGATGTTCCAGTGGCTGCGTTCGCGGATCGCGTTGATGGTGTTGCGCGTGGTGCCGATCAGACGGCCGATCTGCGCGTCGGATATTTCCGGGTGGTTACGCAGGATCCAGGCGATGCCGTCGGGCTTGTCCTGCCGCTTGGATACCGGCGTGTAGCGCGGTCCCTTCGTGCGGCTGACATCGACGGGCGCCTTCTGCATCCTGAGCTGATAGGAGCTGTCGTTCTGTCCGCGCTCGATCTCCTCGTGCGTCAGCTCACCCGAATGGACGGGGTCGCGACCGGTGTACTTGGCCCCGGCGAGGTCGTCTGCCATCGCCTGCACCTCGAGGATGTGAAGACCGCAGAAGTCGGCGATCTGGGTGAAGCTCAGGGCCGTGTTGTCGACCAGCCAGCTGGCGGTCGCATGGGGCATCAGGGGCGTGGGCTGGGCCACAGGCGTTTCTCCGGATACGAAATAAAAGGGCCGCCCCTCGCGGGACGGCCTTGCGCTTGGCAGATGTAGAGGCTTTGCCCGCCAACGGCAAGCGTTACCGGCGAAGGTCAGGCGGCGGCGGGTCTGACGGATACCCTCGACGCCGGCGGATCGACGGTCCGCAGGCCGGCAACGAACTGGTCGGCGCTCGCTTCCCAGGTGAAGCTGGTTCCCCGGGCATGGCAGGCGGCGCGATCGCAGCGAAGCGCGGCGGCGATGGCGTCCTCCAGCCGGTCGTTCATCGCTCCGCTGTCCGGGGAGAGGACGTCGAGCGGCCCCGGCACGGGAAAGGCGGCGACGGGCGTGCCGCAGGCCATCGCCTCGATCATCACCAGGCCGAACGTGTCGGTCCGGCTGGGAAATACGAACACGTCCGCCCCGGCATAGCACGCGGCAAGATCATCGCCCTCGCGCCGCCCCAGGAAATGCGCTTCGGGAAAGCGCCGCTGCAGGCTGTCGCGCGCCGGACCGTCGCCGATCACCACCTTCGATCCGGGATGCGTGTTGCCCAGGAACGCCTCGATGTTCTTCTCCACCGCCACGCGGCCCACGTAGATCTGGATGGGGCGCGGCAGTTCGAAGAACAGGTCCGGCGGCGCATGGTCGGGTCCGAAGGCGGTGGTGTCGACCCCGCGACCCCAGCGATGCAGCGGCCCGATTCGCTGCGCGCGCAATTCGCGCTCGATCGTCGCAGTCGCCACCATCGTCCGCGCGGCCGGCGCGTGGAAGCGGCGGATGAACGGCCAGACAAGCTCTGGCGATAGCCCGGTCCGGCGGGCGACGTAGTCGGGAAACTGCGTGTGGTAGGCGGTGGTGAACGGCAGATTCCGCTTCACGCAGTGCCCGCGCGCCGCCCAGCCGAGCGGACCTTCGGTCGCGATATGAATGGCGTCCGGCGCGAAGGCGTCGATGCGCTTCGCCACCGCGCGGCGGCCGGCCAGCGCGAGGCGGATTTCCGGGTAGGAAGGCGCGGGAAGTGAACCGAACTGATCGGGCGAGATCACTGCGACCCGGTGGCCGCGGCTGCGCAGTTCGGCAACGATCGTCGTGAGCGTGCGGACCACGCCGTTCATCTGCGGCAACCACGCATCCGTGACCAGGGCGATCCTCATGGTTCCCGCTCCCACGCCGCCCCCCGTCGCCGCCGATCAGGCCGCGAGCACCCCGGCGCGGTCCGCTTCTGCGCCGGTCGCGGCGAGCCGTTCCTCGCGCGCCGCGACTTCGGCGGGCCAGTCGAGGATTTCCATGCGACCGTCCTCGTGCTCGACCAGCGCGTTGCATCCCTCGACCCAGTCGCCATCGTTCCAGTATTCGACCTGCCGCCCCTGCGGCCCGATCATGCGGTGTTCGGCGGTATGGATATGACCGCACACCACCCCGTCCAGCCCGCGTTCCGCCGCGGCGCGCGAGACGACTTCCTCGTAGCGGCCGATGAACTCCACCGCGTTCTTGACCCGGTGCTTGGCCGTCTTCGACAAGGACCAGTAGGGCAGGCCGAGCGTGCGGCGGGCGGCGTTGACCCAGTTGTTCGCCGCCATCAGCAGATGGTAGGCGGTATCGCCGACGAAGGCGAGCCAGCGATGCGACAGCATGACGGCGTCGAACTCGTCGCCATGCAGCACCATGAGCCGCCGCCCGTCGGCGGTGTCGTGGAAGGCCGCGCGGCGGATCTCGATACCGCCGAAGTTGAGACCGGTGAACTGCCGGAACATCTCGTCGTGATTGCCGGGGATGTACACGATCCGGGTTCCGCGCTTCGCCCGTTTGAGAAGGCGCCAGACAATGTCGTTGTGAGCGGCCGGCCAGTAGAACTTCCTCTTCAGCCGCCAGCCGTCGATGATGTCGCCCACGAGATAGAGCGTGTCCGAACCCGTGCTGTCGAGAAAGTCGATCAGGAGGTCGGCATTGCACCCCCTGGTTCCCAGGTGAATGTCCGAGATCCAGATCGTGCGATAGCGGCGACGCGGTTCGGGCGGGCGCTCGGGACGCGCCGGCTCCTGCGGCGTCAACCGTTCGAGCGACGGGACGGCGCGGACCGGTCCGGAATTGCCGACATAGCCGTCGATGTAGTCGCTGAACATGGTGGGCGCCCTCGCATGGCCTGGTCCTGGCCTGGATCACCTAGCGCGCGAATGTTACGCCCCGCGCAAGGTTGCGAGTCCGTTTGACGACATTGTGACCGATTGGTGACGCCGCCCGCACGCTCCGGTCAGCCGGCGACCTTCAGCACGATCTTGCCGATATGCTCGCCCGCCTCCATGCGTTCGTGCGCCGCGGCCGCGTCGGCCAGCGCGAACACCTCGTCCATTTCCGGATGGAGGCGGTCCTGTTCGACCAGCGGCCACACTTCGCGAAAGATCTCGTCCGCCACCAATCCCTTGAACGCATCCGATCGCGGGCGCAGCGTCGAGCCGGTCATCGTCTGGCGTTTCGTCATGAGCCTGGCCATATCGATCCGTGCCTGCGCTCCGCCGAGCACGGCGATGGTGACATGGCGGCCATTCGTCGCCAGGCAGGCGAGATTGCGCTGGACATAGTCGCCCGAAACCATGTCGAGCACCACGTCGCAGCCGCGTCCGTCGGTGAGGGTCTTCACGCGCTCGGAGAAATCCTGCGTGTTGTAGTTGATCGCGTGGTCCGCCCCGATCCGGCGGGCCGCGGCGCACTTCTCGTCGCTGCCGCAGGTGACGATGACACTCATGTCGAACAGTTTCGCCAGCTTGATCGCCATCGTACCGATGCCCGAGGTCCCGCCGTGAACCAGCAGAACTTCGCCGTCGCGCGCCAGCCCGCGCTGGAAGACGTTGTGCCAGACGGTGAACAGCGTTTCGGGTATCGCCGCAGCTTGCGCCATCGTCAGCGTCGCGGGGACGGGCAGGCAATGTTCGGGCCGGGCGATGCAGAATTCGGCATAGCCACCCCCGGCCACCAGCGCGCAGACCCGCTTGCCCGCCTCCCCCGCGTCCACCCCGTCGCCCACCGACACCACGGTGCCGGAAATCTCCAGCCCCGGCAGGTCCGACGCGCCCGCGGGTGCCGGATACTTGCCCGCGCGTTGCAGGCAGTCGGGCCGGTTGACCCCGGCGTGATCGACCCTGACCAGCACTTCGCCCGGCTGCGGCACCGGCAACGGTCTGTGTTCTGGCTGGAGGACGCCGGGTCCGCCGGGTTCGCTGATCGCGATGGCCGTCATGGTGGCTGGCAGGTCGTCCGGCACTGATACCCCTTTTCAACACATCGCAAGCAATTGCGCCCCGGCGCGCATCCCTAGGGCGGGGCGGCATTGACAGCAAGCCGCCCGCGACCGATGCTGCCTCCAGATGCACGAGGACGAGCTTCCGCGGACGCGTTCCGATGCCGCCGGTCAGCTGGCCGGCGAACCGCTCGACAGCTATTCGCAGGACGAGCTGATGGCGCGCATCGCCTTGCTGGAAGCCGAGATCGAACGGGTCCGCCGCCGCCATGCGAAGGCGGCGGCGCATCGGCAGGCCGCCGACACGCTGTTCCGACCGCGAGAGGCCGACTGATGGGCCGCCGGCCCCGCCGACCTCTCGAAATCGCGCGAAGGCGCCCTACATACCCGTTTGAAACCGCCAGGCCCGCCGCCGGCATTAGGCCCGCGTTCACCGCGCGCGCCGCATATTCACACTCCAAGACCTGACCGGGCCTGACGCCAACGTAAGGACGACAATGCCAAGTTTCGCGCAAAACCTCGAAAAGACCCTGCACTCGGCGATCCAGAACGCGATCGACCGCAGCCACGAATACGCGACGCTCGAACATCTGTTGCTGGCGCTGGTCAACGATCCGGAAGCGAGCGACGTGATGAATGCCTGCGGCGTGGACATGGACGAGCTGGGCAATGTGGTGCGCCAGTATCTCGATCAGGAATACCAGTCGCTGAAAACCGACGAGGACGCCGATCCGCAGCCCACCGCCGGGTTCCAGCGCGTGATCCAGCGCGCGATCCTGCACGTGCAGTCGAGCGGCAAGGACACCGTCACCGGCGCGAACGTGCTCGTCGCGCTGTTCTCCGAGCGCGACAGCTATGCGGTCTATTTTCTGCAGCAGCAGGACATGAGCCGGCTGGACGCGGTCAGCTTCATCTCGCACGGCATCGGCAAGGGCGGCCGGCAGATCGACACCCGCAATGCCGAAGGTAGCGAGGAGGAAGCGCCCGCCCGCGGCGAAGAGAAGGCCGAAAAGTCCAAGAAGGATTCCGCGCTCGACCAGTTCTGCGTCAACCTCAACCAGAAGGCGCTGGACGGCAAGGTCGATCCGCTCATCGGGCGCGGCCCGGAAGTGGATCGCACGGTGCAGATCCTGTGTCGCCGGTCGAAGAACAACCCGCTCTACGTCGGCGATCCCGGCGTCGGCAAGACCGCCATCGCCGAAGGTCTCGCGCGCAAGATCGTCGAGGGCGAGGTGCCCGAGGTGCTCGAGGACGCGGTCATCTACTCGCTCGACATGGGCGCGCTGCTGGCCGGTACCCGCTATCGCGGCGATTTCGAGGAACGGCTGAAGCAGGTCGTGAACGAGCTGGAAAAGATGCCCGAGGCGATCCTGTTCATCGACGAGATCCACACGGTCATCGGCGCGGGCGCGACCAGCGGCGGGGCGATGGACGCTTCCAACCTGCTCAAGCCCGCACTGTCGAGCGGCACGATCCGCTGCGTGGGTTCGACCACCTACAAGGAATTCCGCAACCACTTCGAGAAGGACCGGGCGCTGCTGCGGCGCTTCCAGAAGATCGACGTGAACGAACCCACGGTGGAGGACACGATCAAGATCCTCAAGGGTCTGCGCTCCGCCTTCGAGGAGCATCACAAGGTCAAGTACACGCCGGATGCGATCAAGACCGCAGTGGAGATGAGCGCGCGCTACATCAACGACCGCAAGCTGCCCGACAAGGCGATCGACGTGATCGACGAGGTCGGTGCGATGCAGATGCTCGTGCCGCCCAGCCGCCGGCGCAAGACCATCACCGCCAAGGAGATCGAGAAGGTCATCGCGACGATGGCGCGCATTCCCCCCAAATCGGTCAGCAAGGACGACAAGGCCGCGCTGTCGAACCTGGAAAAGGATCTGAAGCGCGTGGTCTACGGTCAGGACGAGGCGATCGAGCGCCTGTCCACCGCCATGAAGCTGAGCCGCGCCGGTCTGCGCGAGGCGGACAAGCCCATCGGCTCGTTCCTGTTTTCCGGCCCCACCGGCGTCGGCAAGACCGAGGTCGCGCGCCAGCTCGCCAGCATCATGGGGATCGAGCTGAAGCGTTTCGACATGTCGGAATACATGGAGCGCCACTCGGTCAGCCGCCTGATCGGCGCCCCTCCGGGCTATGTCGGCTACGATCAGGGCGGCCTGCTGACCGACGCCATCGACCAGCACCCGCACTGCGTGCTGCTGCTGGACGAGATCGAGAAGGCGCACCCCGACCTGTTCAACATCCTGCTGCAGGTGATGGATAACGGCAAGCTGACCGATCACCACGGCAAGACCGTCGATTTCCGCAACGTCGTTCTCATCATGACGACCAATGCCGGCGCGGCGGACGCGGCGAAACAGGGCATCGGCTTTGGCAGCGGCACCAAGCTCGAGGCGAGCGAGGAAGCGGTGAAGAAGATGTTCACCCCGGAATTCCGCAACCGCCTCGATGCGATCGTGCCCTTCGCCTATCTCGGCAGCGAGACGATCAGCCGCGTGGTCGACAAGTTCATCCTCCAGCTGGAACTGCAACTGTCGGAGCAGAACGTGCACATCCAGTTCGACGGCGATGCCCGCGAATGGCTGGGCAAGCGCGGTTACGACAAGCTGATGGGCGCCCGTCCGATGGCGCGCCTGATCCAGGAAAAGGTGAAGCAGCCGCTGGCCGAGGAATTGCTGTTCGGCAAGCTGGCGAGCGGCGGCGAGGTGCATGTCAGCGTGAAGGACGACAAGCTCGCCTTCGAACTGACCCCGGCGCCGCCCAAGGGCCGCAAGAAGAAGGCGAAGAAGGCCAGGCCCGCCAAGCCCTCTTCCGACGCCGATGCCGAGAACGAGGCGGGCAGGAACGAGGACTAGGCGGCGGGCGCGCGGCGGATTACCGATCCGGCATGACGCTTCGCCAACTCACCATCGTTCTGGCGGCGGGGGCCTCGGCCCTCGCCGCTTCGGTATGCGCGCAGGAACACGCCCCGCCGCTCGCCGAACGAACCGGCGAAAGCGACCTGCCGCTCGAAGGCGCGAGGGCGGGCGAGCATATCGAACACGCCTCGTTGTCGATCCTGGTCGATCCGGCCCACCGGCAGATTGCCGGGGCGATACTCTACCGCATCGTCGCCACCGCTCCGCTGGACCGGCTGGCGCTCGATCTCGACCCGCGCTTCGCCATCTCCGACGTCTCGGTTGACGACACGGCCATCGCGCCCGGCCGGTGGCGCAATCCCGACGGGCTGCTCACGATCGATCTGCCGCGCCCGCTTGCCGCCGGGGACACGGCGATACTGGCGCTGCGCTATCGCGGCGCGCCGCATGTCGCCGCCAATCCGCCGTGGGAAGGCGGAATGACCTGGTCCGAAACACCGGACGGGCAGCCCTGGATCGCCAGCACCGTGCAGGGCGAGGGGTGCGACCTGTTCTGGCCCTGCATCGATTCCTCCGCGCACCGGATCGACACGATGGACCTGCTCGTCACCGTCCCGGAGGCGCTGACGGCGGCGGGCAATGGCCGACTGATCGGCACGACGGACAATGACGACGGCACGCGGACCTTCCACTGGCGGGCGAGAAATCCGTCGAATTACGGAATCGCGCTGCAAATAGCGCCCTACGAACTGGCCCGGCGCGACTACGCCAGCCGCTTCGGCAATATCGTGCCGATCCGGTTCTGGCACCTGCCCGGGCATGACGACGGGGTGAACCGCCTGCTGGGGGAAATGGAGGACTTCCTCGCCTTTTTCGAAAGCACGGTCGGCCCCTACCCTTTCGCCGACGAGAAGGCCGGCATTGCCGAGACCCCGCATCTCGGCATGGAACACCAGACCATCAATGCCTACGGCAACGGTTTCGCGCGCGATCCGCTGGGGTATGACTGGTTGCTCCATCACGAATTCGCGCATGAGTGGTTCGGCAACCAGCTGACCCATGCCAGCATCAACCACATGTGGTTGCACGAAGGGCTGGGCACGTGGATGCAGCCGCTCTATCTCGAACGCACGCGCGGTCGCATGCAGTACGATGCCGAAATGTGGCGCTACCGCACGCAGATCGCCAGCCGCGTACCGCTCGTTTCGCCGGACGCCGTGCGGCCCGATTACAATGACAGCGACGCGGGTTGGGGCACCGACATCTACTACAAGGGCGCCTGGGTGCTGCACACGCTGCGCCATCTGGTCGGGGACGAGGTGCTGTTTCCGGCCATTACCCGGCTGGTCTACGGCACGGACGATCCGCGCCCCGGCGCGATCCGGCCGGTGACCCGCACGACCGACGATTTTCGCCGCATTCTCGAAGACAAGTCGGGCCGCGACCTGCGCTGGTTCTTCGATGCCTATTTCACCCGGGCGGACCTGCCTCGCCTCGCATCCGCTCGCGAAGGCGGGGATCTGCTGCTCGAATGGCAGACACCCTCCCGATATCCGTTCGAAATGCCCGTCGAGGTGGAGATCGACGGAAACCGCGTGTCGGTGCCCATGACGGGCGGCCGCGCGAAGCTCGCGCTGGACAGTGGGGATCGCCATGTCCTCCTCGATCCGGACAACCGCATATTGAGGGCCGATGACGCCATTGCCGCATGGCGTGCGGCGCAGGAGGAACGGCGGGAGGCAGCCGCGGCCGAGTAGGAACGAACCGGGCACGCCGCCGGTTCATCCATGCGATGAGCGCCGCCTTTTCCTGGATCAAGCCCGACCCGCACGGCATCTACATTCCGCCCGCCGATTGCTGGATCGACCCCTCGAAGCCGGTCGACAAGGCACTGGTCACGCACGGCCATGCCGACCACGCGCGCGGCGGGCACGGCAAGACCGTGGCCACGCCCGAGACGCTGGCGATCATGGAACTGCGCTACAACACGCGGGAAAACACGCGGCCCGTGGAATATGGCGAGACGGTACGGCTCGATGGCGGGGTCGATGCGACCTACATTCCCGCCGGCCACGTGCTCGGCAGCGCGCAGATCCTGCTCGAACATGCCGGGGAGAGGGTTGTCGTGACAGGCGATTACAAGCGCCGGCCCGATCCGACCTGTCCGCCCTTCGAAGTGACGCCGTGCGATATCTTCATCACCGAGGCGACTTTCGGCCTGCCGGTGTTCACGCATCCGCCCATCGCGCAGGAAATGGCCAAGCTGACCGACCGCCTCGCCGCCCACCCCGATCGCTGCGTCCTCGTCGGCGCCTATGCCCTCGGCAAGGCGCAGCGCGTGATCGCGGAATTGCGCGCGGCCGGGCATGGCGAACCGATCTATCTCCACGGCGCGATGGAAAAGATGTGCCGGCTGTACGAGGAATTCGGCGTCGATCTTGGCGAACTGCGCCTCGTTTCCGATCACGCGAAGGACGATATGCGCGGTTCGGTAGTGGTGTGCCCGCCCTCCGCCCTCAACGACCGTTGGAGCCGCCGGCTGCCCGACCCCATCACGGCCATGGCGAGCGGCTGGATGCGCGTGCGCCAGCGCGCCCGTCAGCGCAATGTCGAGCTGCCGCTGGTGATTTCCGACCACGCCGACTGGCACGAGCTGACGCGCACCGTGGAAGAGGTCGACCCGCAGGAAACGTGGATCACCCACGGCCGCGAGGAAGCGCTGCTGCGCTGGTGCCAGCTGGGCCAGCGGCGCGCCCGCGCACTGGCGATGGTGGGGTATGAGGACGAGGATGACTGAGGCGGGCCGCTGATGGAAGAGTTCGCCGCCCTCGTCGATGCGCTGGTCTATACCCGTTCGCGCAACGAGAAGCTGCGCCTGATCGCGGAGTATCTGCAGGCCACCCCCGATCCCGATCGCGGGTGGGCGCTGGCGGCACTGACGGACGGCCTGGATTTTCCGGCGGTCAAGTCCAGCACCATTCGCAACCTGCTCAAGGAGCGGGTCGATCCGGTACTGTGGACGCTCAGTCGCGATTTCGTCGGCGATACGGCGGAAACGGCCAGCTTCCTGTGGCCCGATCCGCCGGGCGAGGCCGCGCCGCCGCCGTCCGTGTCCGAAGCCGTGGAGGCCCTGTCCGGCATGACCCGTGCCAGCGTGACGGGCGAATTGCCGCGCCTGCTCGACCGGCTCGACAGCTCGGGCCGCTACGCCCTGTTCAAGATCGCGACCGGCGGTATGCGCGTGGGCGTGTCGGGTCGCCTCGCCAAGGTCGCCTTCGCACAGGCCTTCGGCGTCGATGTCGACCGGGTGGAGGAATACTGGCACGCGCTCGAACCGCCCTTCGCCGACCTGTTCGCCTGGGCGGCTGACGGCGCGGAGCCGCCCGATACCGAGAACATGCCGCTGTTCCGTCCGTTCATGCTGGCCCACCCGCTCGAAGACCTGGTGGTCGACCTGTCCGACTATGCCGCCGAATGGAAATGGGATGGCATCCGCGTGCAGATGGTCCATGTGGCTGGCGAAACACGCGTTTACTCGCGCTCGGGCGATGATATCTCGGGCACATTCCCCGAAATGGTCCACGCCCTCGATTTTCCCGCCGTGCTGGACGGCGAATTGCTAGTGCGGGGCAGTCACCAGGGCGGCGAGGCGGGGGGAGCGGCGAGCTTCAACGCGCTTCAGCAGCGGCTGGGGCGCAAGACCGTCAGCAGGAAGATGCTGGCGCAATCGCCTGCGTTCGTGCGACTCTACGACGTGCTGATGCTGGACGGGAAAGACCTGCGCCCCCTCCCCTGGACCGAACGGCGAGCGGCGCTCGAAAAGTTGATGGCGCGCCTTCCCGCGACGCATTTCGACCTGTCGCAACTGGTCGAGGCACGCGATTTCGATCAGCTGGCCACAATCCGCGAGGGGGCACGCGACGATGCGATCGAGGGGCTCATGCTCAAGCGGCGCGATTCCAGCTACGTGCCGGGTCGCAAGACCGGCCTGTGGTACAAGTGGAAGCGCGATCCGCTGCTCGTCGATTGCGTGCTGATGTACGCCCAGCGCGGCAGCGGCAAGCGCTCCAGCTTCTTTTCCGACTACACCTTCGGCTGCTGGGACGGCGACCCCGACGAGGGGGCGGATCTGCTGCCGGTGGGCAAGGCCTATTCGGGCTTCACCGACGAGGAGCTGAAGAAGCTCGACCGGCACGTGCGCCAGAATACCGTCAACCGCTTCGGCCCGGTCCGCGAGACCGACAAGAGCCTGGTGTTCGAGGTTGCGTTCGATTCGGTCCACGAAAGCAAGCGCCACAAGAGCGGCCTCGCCATGCGCTTCCCGCGCATCCACCGGATCAGGTGGGACAAGCCGGTCCATGAAGCGGACCGGATCTCGGCGCTCAAAGCGCTCATCCGCGATTAGGGCACGGCGGCGAACACCGGCGGGAGCGAGCAGGACCGGACGCCCCGGGGCGCGCATTCGCGGGCGACAAGTCGCGCCGCGCGACTTCTATCCGTGCAGTTCCGCCATGTGCCGCTGCGCCAGCCGGCAGTAACGCTCGGTCTGGAAGCGCACCTTTTGGGCCTGCGCATCGTCTATCGTGCGGAAAGGCTTCGCGGGACGACCGATCCAGATCTCGCGCGCCGGAATGCGCTTGCCCGGACTGAGCAGCGCGCCCGCGCCCAGCATCGCGCCCTCGCCGATGCGGCAATCGTCCATCGCCACCGCTCCCATGCCGACGAAGCCGCGATCCTCCACGGTGCAGCCGTGGACCACCGCCATGTGCCCGATCACGCATTCCTGCCCAAGGATCGTCGGGCAGCCGTCGGTATCCGGACGCGGCCCCTCCACGTGGAAGACGCTGCCGTCCTGGACGTTGGAGCGCGCGCCGATCTCGATGCGGTGGATGTCGCCGCGCAGCACGCAATTGTACCACACGCTCGCCTCCGGACCGATCGTGACATCGCCGATGATGCGCGCACCCGGCGCCACGAAGGCGCTGTCGGCGATCTGCGGCGCCTTGCCCTCGAAGGGCAGGATGGTCGCGCCGGGGAAGCGGGGGTCGGTGCCGGTCACAGGAAGTTCTCCCAAACGAGATAGGGCAGGATGGAGGCGTAATCGTCGGTCCAGGCCCGTCCCTCGGGCGGAACGAGAGCGCGCCAGTCTCCGGTCTCCGCAAGTAGTGCCAGACGCTCCGGCTCGTTCGCAAGCGCGACCCAGCTCGATGCGTAGATGTCTTCGTCCTGCGCGCCATCGTCGTCCAGAACCAGCGCCGCCATGCCGGCATCGCGCGCCAGTCTCGACAGCACGGGCTCCAGCCGGACGTAGCGATTGGAGATGTGAACCACCAGCACGCCCTTGTCCGACAGCGCCCGGCGATAGACGGCCAGCGCCTCCGCCGTCAGCAGGTGCAGCGGGATCGCATCCGAGGAAAAGGCGTCCACGGCGAGCAGGTCGAAGCGCCGGGCCGGCAAACTCCCGAGCGTGACGCGGGCATCGCCGATCCGCACCCTGGCACGCGGAGCGCAGCGGCCGAGAAAGGTGAAGATACGCTTCTCGGAGAAAGCCAGCACGGTCGGATCGATCTCGAAAAAGGTCCAGTCCTGGCCCGGCTGGCGGTAGCAGGCGAGCGTGCCCGCGCCCAGACCCACGACGCCTATGCGAGCCTGCGCGCCGAACAGCGCCGGAGCCAGATGCAGCACCTGGCCCACGCCCGACGTCGGACCGTAATAGGAAATCGGCTGTTCGGCTCCCGCGCCGCTGCGCTGGATTCCGTGAATCGTGGTGCCATGCATCAGCGTGCGAGTACCGCCGGCGTCCTCGCGCACGCTGTAGACGCCGAAATAGCTGCGTTCGCGCGTACCGGCGAGCGTCGTCTCGGCCTGGCCGATGCCGCCCAGTGCCACCAGCAGGGCGGCCATGCCACCGGTAAAGGCCCAGCGGCGCGAAGCGAGCACGAGCGCGAGCAGCAGGATGCCGGCGAGCATCAGCCAGTGGCCGAGCGTAAGGTCGCCGTTGTCGGACGCTCCCCCGAACAGCGCGAGGGACAGGGCGAACACAAGGGACAGTATCCCGCCGAGCGCGATCCGGGCACGAACCTCGCTGCCCAGAATGCGACGCATCAATCCGGCCCACGCGCCCAGGGGGATAAGCAGCGCCGCGGCCAGGATCAGCAGCGGATGCTCCCAGGTCCAGTCGAACAGCGCTGGCGCGACGAGGGCGGTGAACACGCCTCCAATGGCACCGCCGGCGGCGGTGACGAGGTAGAAGCGGGTCAGTTCCGCCGGGGGCGGACGCAGGTGATAGAGCCGTGCATGAAGCGCCGTCGCCGCGGCGAACAGCATCATGACGCTGGCGATCGCCGCGAGCAGGTCCGCCCGGTCGGCGGCGAACATCGACAGCGCGCCATCGACCAGCAGCACGACCGGCGCGAGAAACACGATGACGCTCGCCAGCGCGCGACCCTGTGCAAAGGCAATGGTGAAGCTGAGCAGGTAGAGGCCGAGCGGAATGACCCAGAGCAAAGGCATCGCCATGATGTCGGTAGTGAGGAAGGTCGTGGTCGACATCATCAGACCCGAGGGCACCGCCGACAGGGCAAGCCACAGGCCGATCGTCCGCCAGTCCGCGGGCGGGACGTCGTCCGGGCGTTCGTCAGCCGCCGCCGCACCGCTCGCGCCCGCACCGCTCGCGCGGCGCCGGTTCACGACGAGCAGGCCGGTCAGGACTGCGACCACACCGTATCCCGCCGACCAGGCCTGGCTCTGGCGGCTCAGCGTCAACAGTGGTTCGGCCAGAAGCGGGTAGGCCAGCAGACCGGCGAAGCTCCCGAGATTGGAGGCGGCGTAGAGCGGGTAGGGATTGCCGGCATCGGGATGCGCGGCGAACCAGCGCTGCACCAGCGGCGCCTGCGCGGACAGGGCGAAGTAGGCCGGGCCGACGGTCAGCAGGAACAGCCAGGGCACCCGGAGCACTTCCATGCCGGGACGCTCAAAAACCCCTTCGGCCAGACCTATCGGCAGCGACAGCGCGCCCAGCGCGAGCACCCCAAGATGGGCCGCGCCCTGCATGGTCGCCGGCAGGCGCGTCAGCAGATGGGCGTAGGCATAGCCGGCCAGCAGCAGTGCCTGATAGACCACCAGCGCGCTGTTCCAGACCGCCGGCGCGCCGCCCAGCCCCGGCAGCGCCATGCGCGCCACCATCGGCTGCACGAGGAACAGCAGGAAACTGCCAGCGAAGATGGCGAGCGTGAACAGCCAGCGCGCCGGACCGGTCACGGCGCTCGCTGTCCCCAGCGGTCGCGGGTAATGGAATGGACCCAGACGGGGTTGAGGTCGGGGCCGTGCCGCGGATCGGTATAGTCGAGTTCGGGCCGGCGCGTCAGGCCGAGCCGGCGCATCAGCGTCCGGCTGGCGATGTTACCCTCCACCGTGAGGGCAATGATCTCGTCTGCGCCGAAACGGGCGAACCCTTCGTCGAGTGACGCTTCCGCCGCCTCGCGCGCATAGCCATGACCCCATGCCTCCCGGCGCAGGCGCCAGCCGATTTCGACCATGCCCTCGACCCGCTCGCCTTCGGCATTGGAGCGCTTGAGCCCGCAGAAGCCGAGCAGTTCGCCCGCCAGGTGGCCGCCATCCTCGTGCCGCTCGACGACCCAGAACGTATGCCCGTGATCGCGGGCATAGCCTTGCAGCCTTTCGCGCGCGCCGGCCCGCGTAGCGTCGTCGGCCACGCCGCCCAGCCAGCGCATGACGGCCGGTGTGTTGGTCACCTCCCAGAAGCGGGGCCAGTCCTCCTTGCGCCAGTCGCGCAAGGTGAGGCGCGGGGTTTCGCGGCGAAACTCAGCCACGGTCATGAAAATCGCCCGCGGCGAGCGACCAGACGGTGGTGGGATTGTCCCGCGGCGGATAGTCGGGATCGTCGTATCCCAGCCCGGTCCGCGCGACGAAACCGAGCCGGGCGATCATCCGCGTCGAGGCGTGGTTGGAATCGCTGGTCTGGGCGTAGATCACCGGAAGATGGAGCGTGTCGAAGGCGTAGGCCAGCACGGCGCGCGCCGCCTCGCTGGCATAACCCATGTTCCAGAAGTCCTCCGCCAGCGTCCAGCCGATCTCGCGCTGTCCGCGCAAGGGTCGCGGCGCGGCCTGCGAGCGGACGCTGAACAGTCCGCAGCGCCCGATTCGCCGATCTTCCCCGCGCAACCAGATCGTCCAGTGACGATAGGTGTCGTCGGCAAAGGCGGCGATATCCGCTTCGAGGCCATCCTCCACCTCCGCCGCAGAGCGAATCTCGCCGCCGAGATGGCGCATCACTGCAGGCGTGTTCATGCAGTCGAGAAGGAATGGCAGATCGCCCCTGTCCGGAGGTCGCAGGACCAGCCGCTCGGTGAAAAGCGCGTCGCTATCCATTCAGCAGGCGGGCGGCCACGGGCGCATGATAGGTGAGCACGCCGCTCGCCCCCGCGCGCTTGAAGGCGAGCAGCTTTTCCATCAGCAGCGCATCGCGATCCCCCACGCCGGCGGCTGCGCCAGCCTCGATCATCGCGTATTCCCCGCTCACCTGATAGGCGAAGACGGGAATCGCGAACCTCTCGCGCACGCGCCATACGATGTCGAGATAGGCGAGCCCCGGCTTGACGATCACGCTGTCCGCGCCTTCGGCGATGTCCATCGCCACCTCGGCCAGCGCCTCGCCCCCGTTCGCCGGGTCCATCTGGTAGGTGGACTTGTCGCCCGCCAGCCGCTCGCGCGATCCCACCGCGTCGCGGAACGGGCCGTAGAAGGCGGAGGCGAACTTGGCCGCATAGGCCATGATCTGCACCTCGGCATGTCCGCCCATCTCCAACGCCATCCGGATAGCGCGTACGCGGCCGTCCATCATGTCCGAAGGGGCGATGATGTCGGCCCCGGCGGCGGCCTGGTTCATGGCCTGATCGACCAGCACCGCAACGGTATCGTCATTGGCGACGTATCCGGCTTCGTTCACCAGCCCGTCCTGCCCGTGCGAGGTATAGGGGTCGAGCGCGACATCGGTGAGGATGCCGACGTCATGGCCGCAGGCGTCGCGCACGGCGCGGATCGCGCGGCACATGAGGTTGTCGGGGTTGAGCGCCTCCGCCCCGTCGTCGGAGCGCTTGCCAGCCGGTGTATTGGGAAACAGCGCGATGCACGGAATGCCGAGATCGACCGCTTCGCGCGCGCGCTTCGCGATGCCGTCGACCGACCAGCGCGAAACGCCCGGCAACGCCGCGACCGACTCCTCCACCCCTTCGCCCTCGGTCACGAAGAGCGGCCAAATGAGATCGGCAGGGGCAAGCATCGTCTCGCGATGCATGGCCCGGCTCCAGCCGGTCGAGCGCGTCCGGCGCAGGCGGGTGTTGGGGAAGGAACGGGTCATCTCAGGCCCGCACATGCGGCAATTCGCGCCGGGCTTCAATCGTCAGCGCGCGTCAGCCTATCCGTTCGCGATGCTCGATCCGGTCGATTTCGCGAACCGGCTGCGCATTCGCCGGCTTCTGCGGCTGAAGATCGACGAGCGCCGCCCCCGGCTCCACCTGCTGAAGCCGCACGAGTTGCTGCCGGAAATTGGCGAGATCCGCGCCCGAGAGTTGCGCCCGGGTCACGAAGCGCACGCTGGCCGGATCGATCTTCTGCCCGCCGCGATACATCTCGTAATGCAGGTGCGGACCGGTCGATAGCCCGGTGGTGCCGACATAGCCGATCACCTGCCCGCGCCGCACGCTCTCGCCGTTGCGTACCGCGATGCGGCTCATGTGAGCGTAGCCGGTGGCAAGGTTGCCGGCGTGGCGGATGCGCACGTAATTGCCGTAGCCGCCGTTGCGGCCGGCGTAGTTCACCGTGCCATCGGTGGCGGCATAGATCGGGGTGCCGCTGCTCGCGCGGAAATCGAGCCCCGAATGCATTCGCCGATACCCCAGGATCGGGTGGCGACGCATGCCGAAGCGCGAGGTGATGGGACCGGGCACCGGAGCGATCAACCCATCCTGCTGCGCGCCAGCCCCCGCGGCATCGAAGAACTTGCCATCGCGGCCGAACCGCATCAGCTGCTTCTTCGGCCGGTCGTTGCGGATGATCGCGGCATAGATCAGATCGCCCACCTCGACCTCGCCGGTGGCGGCGCGGCGATAATCGACGATGAGGTCGAATTCGTCATCGGCGGCGATGTCGCTCTCGACATTCATCTCCTGCCCGATGGTGCGCAGGAATTGCTGCACCGCGCTGGGCGGTGCGCCCGATGCGCGGGCCGAACGGTACAGGCTGTCGCCCACCCTGCCGCGAATCCTGAGGGGCGTCGTATCGACCTGGATCGGACGCGGATCGAGCGCCAGCCGGCCGCCCCGACGCTCGACCGCCAGTTCCAGGTCGAAGCGGGCGCGGAAGCTCAGGGCATCGACCGGGCGCGGCAGGTCCGGCCCCGGCCGGCGGCCGAGCGTGATGTCGACCTGCGTGCCGGGATGGATGTCGTCGACGGGAATGGCCTCCCCGATGAGGGCGGCAATGGCGCTCGCCTCGTCGCGGCTCACGCCGGCGCGTTGCAGCATCCGGTCGAAGCCATCGCCCTGCGTCAGCGTGGCGACGAGATCGAGCGTCGGGCGCTCGGGGGCGCGGGCCAGTTCGGACACGGCAAGCGTCGCACCCATTCTCCGCCCGCTATCGGCACCCAGCGCCAGCGGCATGATCATCTGGCTGCGGAATTCGTCTCGCACACGGTCGTCCATGCGCATTGCGGGCGCAGCCTCGACCGGGGAGAAGCCCGGCCAGCTCGCCAGCGCCACGACGGACAGACCGATCAGCGTGGCGACCCCGCGAAGCCATCGGCGCGACCCGATATCGCGCGCCAGATCGGGCGCGAGGTCGAGCCTGTGAAAACGGGCGGAGGCGCGCAGGCGCCACTCGGCGTAGCGATCGGCGAAAGTCGTGATGCGGGCGACCTTGCGGGGAGAGTCCCCGCCACCTTCCGCCAGTATATGCGCATGGGTCAGCTGCGCGGGCGGATAATTTCCGCCGTGTCCGCTCTGTTCGTCCTCATGCGATGTGAACACGGGGCAACCCTCCTGGGTGCGCGATCCAAGACCGACCGGAAAACATGCGGATAACCCACCCGGCCGTGTTGATTGCGGGAAAAGCTGCCACGGCAAAGTAAATTTCCGCTTAATGACGACGAAATGCGCGCTGTCAGCGACGAACCGTTACCAAGGGCGGGAACGGTTCCACTATCGTCCTGATTCCGTTGCAAGCGCTGTTGCACCCAGCGCCCATGCGCGCCATGTTCCCGGACATCGTGACTTCGCGACCAACCGACAGCCGCGTCCGCGCCGTGCTCGGCCCGACGAACACCGGCAAGACCCATCTGGCGATCGAACGGATGTGCGGTCATGCCAGCGGCGTGATCGGCTTTCCCCTGCGGCTTCTCGCGCGGGAGGTGTACGACCGGGTTTGTGCGATCAAGGGCGAAAGCCAGGTCGCGCTCGTCACGGGGGAAGAGCGGATCGAGCCGAAGACCGCGCGCTATTTCCTCTGCACCGCCGAGGCCATGCCGCGCGATGGCGGCGGCAAGAGCTTCGTCGCACTCGACGAGGCGCAGCTCGCCGCCGACCGCGAACGCGGGCACATCTTCACCGACCGCCTGCTGAACGCACGCGGGCGGGACGAGACGATGCTGCTGGGTTCCGCCACGATCGAACCGCTGATCCGCGCGCTCGTGCCGCGGGCCGAGATCGAGGAGCGTCCGCGCTTTTCCACCCTGACCCATGCCGGCAGCGCCAAGCTGTCGCGCCTGCCGCCGCGCAGCGCCGTGGTCGCCTTCTCCATCGAGCAGGTCTATCAGGTGGCCGAGCTGCTGCGGCGTTTCCGCGGCGGGGCGGCGGTGGTCATGGGGGCGCTCAGTCCGCAGACGCGCAACCGGCAGGTCGAGCTCTTCCAGTCGGGAGAGGTCGATTACATCGTCGCCACAGATGCCATCGGCATGGGTCTCAACCTCGATGTGCGGCACGTCGCCTTTGCCGCCCTGTCCAAGTTCGATGGGGTGCGCCAGCGGCGGCTGACACCGGCGGAAATGGCGCAGATCGCCGGACGCGCCGGCCGGCACCAGACCGACGGCAGCTTCGGCACGCTGTCTGGCAACCGCCGCGGAGCGCCGCTGGAACTGACCGAGGACGAGGTCTACGCGATAGAACAGCATCGCTTCGCCCCGCTGACGAAACTCTACTGGCGCGACCCGAAGCCGCGCTTCGATACGCTGGACGTGCTTGTCGCCGACCTGGAGCGTCGCCCGCACGAACCCGAACTGACCGCCGCGCCCGAGGCCATCGACCTCGCCGTGCTGAAACGCCTTTCCGAAGACCCGGCCATCGCGCGCGACGTCACGACGGCGGGCCTGGTGCGAAGGTTCTGGGAAGCCTGCCAGCTCCCCGATTTTCGCAGCCAGGGGGCCGATGCGCACGCCCGCTTCGTTGCCCGGTTGTGGAGCGATCTGCGCCACGGCCATATCGGCGCGGATTACGTCGCGGCGCGCATTTCCGAACTGGGCCATACGGGCGGGGATATCGACACGTTGCAGGGCCGCCTCGCCGCCATCCGCAGCTGGGCCTATATCTGCCAGCGTCCCGACTGGGTGCTGGCCCGTGACGAGATGGCCGCCCGCGCCCGCGCTGCCGAGGCGAAGCTGTCCGACGCACTGCACCAGCGCCTGACCGAGCGTTTCGTGAATCGGCGAACCTCTGTATTGATGAAAAGCATGGGAAAGGATGCCGGCCTCTTGCGCGTGAAACTGGAAGACGATGGACAGGTGAAGGTCGAGGACCAGCACATTGGCCACCTGGAGGGGTTTCGCTTCGTCGTCGACGCCACCGCCGATTCGGACGAACGCAAGCTGATGCTGGCCGCGGCGGAAAAGCACATGGCAGGGCTGCTCGCGCAGAAGGCGCAGAAGCTGGTGGCGGACGAATTGGGCGATCTCGCCATCGCGCACGGCGCCATCGTGCGCAGGGGCGCCGGGGGAGCGCCCGATCAGGTCATCGCCGCGCTCGAACGCGGCCGGGCGGCAACGCGGCCGCGGATCGTGCTGGAGAAGGATCTCGCCCGCCTCGATCCGGCCCATCGCGCGCGCGTGCAGGACGCGCTCGAACACTGGCTGGAGGCGCGCCTTGCCCCGCTCGCCCCCTTGCGCGCGCTGGAAGCGGCAAGCGAGGATCCCGAAGCCGGGAGCGAGGTGCGCGCGCTGCTGCTGACGCTTGCGGATCGCGGCGGTACCGTTAGGCGGGAGGATGCCGGACTGGCCCATGTCCCCAAGGACAAGCGCCCCTTCATGCGCCGTCTGGGCGTCACCATCGGGTCGCTCGACGTCTATGTCCCGTCGCTGCTCAAGCCCGCGCCGCGACAGCTTCTCCACGAACTCGGGGTGGACCCCCGCCCCCTGCGCGAGACCATGGAACCTGTCATCGATGCCGGCAGGCATCCCCCCGCCGGCTATCGCCGTGCCGGGCGGCAGGCCATCCGTGTCGACATGGCGGAAAAGCTCTTTCGGGCCGCACACGAAGCGAGGGCCAGGGCGGCAGAGCGCGGTTTTCCGGTCGATACCGCGCTCGCCACCAGCATGGGACTTACGCAGGACGGCTTTCGCAGCCTGATGAAGGACGCGGGCTTTCGCCAGGGGCAGCCGGTCGAACTGGCGGAGGGTGCCTACGGACCGCCCCGCCCGGTGCCGTGGACCTGGCGCCCCCTTCGCAAGGATCGGGGGCCGGCCCAGGGGCCGCGCAGGGTGCGTGAGAACGGCAGACCGCCGGCGCATCACGCCGGGAAGGGCGAAGGCAAGCCCCGCAGCAAGGGCGACGGGCGCGAACGGCGTCGCGGTGCGCCCGAACGCCGGAAGGCCGATCACGGTCCGGCCACCGGCAAGGCGTTCGCCGGGCTGGCGGACCTGCTGGAATAGGAATGCGGCTCGACCTGCTGCTGTGCCGCCTGCGCTTTGCCAAGAGTCGCGCGGTCGCCCGGCGCTGGATTGGCGAGGGGCACATGCGCTGCAACGGCAACCGGGTCGAACGGCCCGACAGACCCGTCTTCCCGGGAGACGTTCTCACCCTGCCCGTGGGGCGGCAGGTGCGTGTCATCGCGGTCGAGGCCCTGCCCGAAAGGCGCGGTCCGGCCAGCGAGGCGCGGACGCACTACCGCGACCTTGACGCGCCCGCTCCTATCGCCATAGCAGGGGCGATGCCCTGTGACGGGGCGACCAAAAACAAGGGACAATCGCCGCCATGACCTATGTCGTCACCGACGCATGCATCAAGTGCAAGTACACCGACTGTGTCGAGGTCTGCCCGGTCGACTGCTTCTACGAGGGCGAGGTGATGCTCGTCATCAATCCGTCCGAATGCATCGACTGCGGTGTCTGCGAACCCGAATGCCCGGCCGAGGCGATCCTTCCCGATACCGAGGAAGGAACGGAGAAGTGGCTCGAACTCAACACGAAATATTCCGCCGAATGGCCCAATATCACCGAGGCCAAGGATCCCCCCGCCGATGCCGACGAGCACAAGGGCGAGGATGGCAAGATGGACAAGTACTTCACCCCCGAACCCGGCGAGGGTGACTGAGCCCCACCGCGCGATGAGCGCCGATACCGATACTTCCGAAGAGACGCCGGCGCGCAAGCGCGACAGGCTTTCGAGCGGCACCCGGTATGCCGGGCGTGCGGCTACGGGGGTGGTGGGCATGGCGAAGGACGTGGCCGGGCGCGCCGGGCGCAACAACATATCGATCGTATCCGCCGGCGTTGCGTTCTACGTCTTTCTCGCGATGGTTCCCCTCCTCGCCGCGACGGTGCTGACCTACGGCCTCATCGCAACGCCCGCACAGGTCACGCAGGATATCGGCGCACTGACCCAGGTCATGCCCGAGGCGGCGGCGGGCCTGTTCGCAGACCAGCTGGAAAGCGTCGTCGAAACCTCCGCCGGCAAGAAGGGCGTGGGCCTCTTGATCGCGCTCGGTTTTGCGCTGTTCGGGGCGCGGAACGGCGCCGGCTCGGTGCTGACGGCGCTTAACATCTCGCACGGCGTGGCCGAGGCCCGCAGCCTCGTGAGGGGCAATCTGGCGGCGTTGGCCATCACCGCGGGCGGGATCGTCGCCGTGATCCTGGCGGTGCTCGCAATGGGAGTGCTGACCGCGCTGACGGCGCTGATCGGCGGCGGGGCGGCCATCGCCGGAACCGCGGTGACCTATTTGTTCCTGTTCGGCGTGGGGACCGCCGGGGCGGCGACCTTGTTCCGCTATGCGCCAAATCGCCCCGTCCCGTCCTGGAAACTGGTCCTGCCCGGCGCCATCCTGGCCTCGATCGGGTGGTTTCTGCTGACCCTCGGATTCGGCATCTACGTCGCCAATTTCGGCAATTACAACGCCACCTACGGCTCGCTCAGCGCGGTGGTGGTGCTGCTGACGTGGCTGTATCTGTCGGCCATCGTGCTGTTGCTCGGCGCCGAACTCAACGCCAGCTGGGGCGACCGGCGGCCCGGCTATCGCGGGCTCGAGGTCGGCTGACCGGTTGCGATTCGCAACGCTGGATTCGCGGTCGCGAATCTGATATGTGTCACCGGTATTGCAGCCTCTTCGCCGAAGGACTGCATGCGATACGGAAGGCAGGTCGCTCCTCTCATCCAGATCGGAATACGATACGCGCCGCAGGGTCGTGGCGCGGTCATCGTGTCGCCGGCTGGCAGTGCGGCCTGCATAGAAAGGAAACTTCATGGGTGCGAATGCAACCGCTTTCGACGTAGGCGATTACGTCGTTTATCCCAAGCACGGCGTGGGCCGTGTCATCGAGCTGCAGAACGAGGAAATCGCCGGCATGCAGCTCGAACTGTATGTCCTGCGGTTCGAGAAGGAGCGCATGACGCTGCGCGTTCCCACCAACAAGGTCGAGGCCATCGGGATGCGCAAGCTGTCGAGCGACAAGACCTTGAAGGAGGCGATGGAAACCCTGAAGGGCAAGCCGAAGGTCAAGCGCACGATGTGGAGCCGCCGGGCGCAGGAATACGAAGCCAAGATCAATTCGGGCGACCTGGTCTCCATCGCCGAGGTAACCCGCGACCTGTTCCGCCCGGAAGACCAGCCTGAGCAGAGCTATTCCGAACGCCAGATCTTCGAGGCCGCCTCCAGCCGGCTGGCCCGCGAACTCGCGGCGATGGAAAAGACCGACGAGCCGACGGCGCTTACCAAGATTCTCGACGTGCTGAAGGAACACGCACCGCAATATTACGAGAACACCGAAGAAGCCTGATCCGCTTTCGCGCGACGATCGGCAAGGGGCGCCCGCACCGCGCGGCGCCCCTTTTTCGTATCTTCCGCCCAACCGCCGATCCCGTCCGCCGAACGTCTTTGCGAGTGCCTGCGAACTCGTGTATTACTGATGTAACACGCAAACACGGGATAGGCATCATGCGATTCGATACGTTCATCCGCGCTCTCGGTGAAGCGCTGGTCACCGCCGCAAACGAAGCCGGGCGTGACGGCCGCTTCGCGTTCCGTTTCGATGGCAATGGTAACGATGAGAGCGCGCACGGCGTACCGCTCGGCGAGCTCGACCTCGAAGGGCAGGATGTCGACGCTCTCAAACTCGCCGGCTCGCGTTCGGACCACGTCCACGTCACGACCGGCGATCGCCTCGCGATCCGGGTGGAGGGCGACGATGATGATGATGATACAGCTCTACGCTTCCGTATAGACGGCAATTGCTTGAAGATCGCCCGTCGGAGTGGGATGGGCGGCGGGTCGCGGATAGACGTGACCCTGCCCGGTCTGCGACGAATCGCCATCAGCGGCGGCGGCACGGTAGAGGCGGAAACGCTGGCGAGCGAGGCGTCGATCGCGATCGGTGGGTCGGGCCGCGTAAGCGTCGCGAAACTCGCCGGTCACAGTCTGAGCGCGAAGATCGGGGGCGCTGGCGATATCGCCATAGGCGGGGGCTCGGTCGATGAACTGTCCCTCGCCATCGGCGGGTCGGGAACGCTCGACGCGGTCGCGCTCGACGTCGGCAAGGCCGAAATTCGCATCGGTGGGTCGGGCAAGGCGCAATTCGCCAGCGATGGCGAGGTCACGGCCCGTATCGGCGGATCGGGCGATATCGTGGTGCACGGCGCGGCACGGTGCTCGCTGAAGGCGGGCGGATCGGGCAGATTGCGCTGCGTACCGCGCGAACGGGCCGCCTGACCCGGTTCATTTCCCGTCCATCGGAGAAGGCGCAGCGTCACCACACCCGCTGCCCTTTCGAGAATGTGGCCCAATGCGATTTGCCGCCCTGTCCGCGCCCTTGCTGCTTCTCGCACTCGGCGGCTGTGTCGCGAGGACGGCCTTCGACGTCGCGACCGCCCCCTTTCGCGTTGCCGGCAAGGCTTACGATCTTGCCACCACCAGCCAGTCCGAGGCGGACGAGCGGCGCGGACGCGAAATTCGCCGGCGCGAGGAGCGCGCGGGTCGGTTGCAGCGCGATCTCGACGATCTCGAGCATGATTGCCTGAGCGGCGACGATGGCGATTGCCGCCGCGCGGCGGAGGTCCGCCGCGAACTGGCCGCACTGCTGCCGACGGTTCCGCTCGAACCGGATCGCTAGGGCGTGGCGGCGCGGCGCAGCCGGTCGTTGATTGCGATACCGACGCCTTGTTCGGGCACCGGAGCGACAGCGATGCGGGGATTGTCGGATCGCGCCGCTTCGTGAAGGCGGGCATAAAGATTACGGGCCGCCTCGACGACATCGCCCGTGGCCGACAGGGTCGCATCACCCGTGACTGCCCCGAAGCCGATCAGATATTCCCCGTCTTCCCTGGCGTGGGCGTTCAACCGAACCGGCTTGCCCGGTGAATAGTGCCTGGCGAGTTGTCCCGGCGCCTCGATAGTCGTCTGGCGCGACTTTTCCGCAGATGGAGCGAGGAATTGCGGGGCGCCGGCCTCGTTGAAGGCCGGCCCGGCGCGCAGTATGGCCCAGCGGCCATCGTCGCGCAGCTTCAGGATCGTCGATTCGACGCCCGCAGCGGTAGGGCCGGCGTCGAGCACCAGATCGATCCGCCCGTCCAGTGTCGCCAGCACGTGGTCCGCCGTTGTCGGGCTGGTGAAACCGCTGCGATTGGCAGACGGCGCAGCCAACGGCCCCGCCCCGGCAATGACCGCGCGTGCGACGGGATGGTTCGGCAGACGCAAGCCTATCGTATCGAGCCCTGCCGTCACCTCGCGCGCGACGGGCGCTCCTAATCGCAATGGCACGACCAGCGTGGCGGAGCGGCCCCACGCCTCCGTCGCGAATTCGCCGAGACTGATTTCCCCGTGCGGACTTCGCCAGTCCGCCACGCGCCGCTCGATATCGGTGAACGCCGCCGCCTGCTCCAACGACGCGACGTGGACGATCAGCGGATTGAAGGATGGCCGTCCCTTGGCCGAGAACAGGCGTGCCACGGCTTCCGCGTCGTCGGCCCGCGCAGCGAGGCCGTAGACGGTCTCGGTCGGCAAGGCCACGAGCCCGCCATTCTCCAGCACTCGCAACGCGCGCGCCACGCCTTCCCTGTCGGCGGGAACGGTCGGTGTCTTGTGAGCCATCACTCCCGCCTATAGGACCAGCGGCGATGACAAACCAAGCCGACATCGCGGACGCGTTGCGAAGGATCGCGGACACGCTGGAGCGCGACATCGCGCCGCCGCCGCCACCGGAAGACTGGCGAGCGTTCCCCGCCTATGTCTGGGCCGGCGACGGTGCCCGCGGTATCGATCGGATCGAAGCCCCTGCCCTGCGCCTGCTGCGTGGCATCGACGCGCAGAAGGCCGCCGTCACTCGCAACGTCGCCCGCCTCGCCGCAGGTTTGCCCGCGCACGACATGCTGCTGTGGGGTGCCCGCGGGACGGGCAAGTCCGCCCTGCTGCGATCCGCAATTGCCGAGGTGCAGGGGTCGGGCGGCGACATAGCGCTGGTCCAGGTGGCGACGGACGTCGTAGCGTCCCTGCCGACGCTGTTCGCCGAGCTGGGCGGGGCCCGGCGTCGTTTTCTGGTCTTCGTCGATGATCTCGGATTCGCGGAAGCCGACGCAGCCGGACCGCGCCACTTGCGCAGTTGGCTCGATGGAGGGATCGAGGCGCGCCCACCGAATGTCCGGCTGGCGGTCACGTCGAACCGGCGGGCCATCCTGCCGCGCCACGCCAGTGAACAGGACGATCCGCTCAATCCGCGCGATGCGGTGGACGATTCGCTGGCGCTGGCCGACCGCTTCGGCATGGCCCTGGGTTTCCATAATCTCGGACAGGAGGACTACCTCGACATCCTGCGCGGTTACGCCGAGGAATACGCCCTTCCGCTCGACGAGAACGAAGCGCTGGAATGGGCGAAGCGCCGAGGGGCGCGGTCCGGCCGGGTCGCGTGGCACTTCATCACCGAACTGGCCGGGCGGGAAGGCAGGGCGCTTCCGCGCTGACCCATGCCTGTCAGGGTTCCGGGCCCATGCCGATATCGCCGGGGGTCAGCGCGCCTTCCTCGAAAGCCCGCCGGGGATCGCCGCGCAATTCCCGCTGCGGCGCCAGCGGCGCGCCGCTGTTGCGCTGGATCGCCGGGGCGCCGGTGGCGCCGGGAGCCGTGACGCGCCAGATGATGCCGGCCGTATCGTCGCTCACCAGCAGGGCGCCGGTCCTGTCCCATTCCACCCAGGTCGGCCGGCCATGCGTCGTGCCTTCCCCGGTAAGGAAGCTGCGCAGGACCGGCCTGGGTTTGCCGACCGGATTGCCGCGATCGTCGAATTCCACGAACACCACGTCATAGCCATCCATCGGCTGCCTGTTCCAGGATCCGTGGCGGGCGATGAAGGCCCCCTGGCCGAAGCCCGCCCCCATCGTGGTTCCCTCTTCGGTGAACACCAATCCGAGTGCGGCGACATGCGCCCCCAGGGCATATTGCGGCGTGCGGGTATATTCGGTGAGGAACTGCGGCATCGGCGCCTCGACCCGCTCGTCGACCACGTCGTTGTAATAGACCCACGGCCAGCCGTAATTCACCCCGATCGGGACGTTCGACATGTAATCGGGCACCAGGTCCGAACCGAGTTCATCCCGCTCGTTCACCGTGACCCACAGCTCGCCGGTCCAGGGGTTGAAGGCCATGCCGTTGGGGTTGCGCATCCCGGCGCCGAAGATACGACTGTTTCCGGTGGCCAGATTGACCTCGTAGATGGCGGCGCGACCCTGTTCGATTTCCATTCCGCCCTCACCGATATTCGAGGCCGAACCAACCGCGACGTAGAGTTTCGAACCGTCTTCGGAGAGGATGATGTTGCGCATCCAGTGATTGCCGGCGGGCGGCAGGTCCATCAGCTTCACCGGTTCGCCCGCGACCCGGTTGCTACCCATTTCGTAATCGAATCGAAGCAGGGCGTCGTGATTGGCGATGTAGAGCTTGCCTTCGTTCCACGCGATGCCCGACGGCGAATGGAGGTTTTCCGTCCGCAAGACATGCCTTTCATCGGCGCGTCCGTCACCATCGGTATCGCGCAGCAGGATTAGCCGGTCGGGCGAAGGCTCCCCCGCACCGGCGCTGGAAAACAGTATCTTGCCGATGATATTGCGCAGCCAGCCGCCCGCAACCTCGCGCGGCGGGGCGTTGGTCTCGGTAATCAGGACGTCGCCATTGGGCATGGCGTAGATGACGCGCGGATGGTCGAGCCCTTCGGCAAAGCGATTGACCGCCAGGCCTTCGGCGGCCTGCGGCTTCTGATCGGCACCCCAGCCGACAGGCTCGGCTATCCCGACCGTCGGAATCCATTGCGGATCGGGCGCAACCAGCGTCGGATCGGTCCCGGTCGTCGCCTCGAGCGGCAATTGCGCTTCATCCCCGCGCGATGCCCACCACAGGAACGCGCCGACCAGCACGATCAAGACAACGACGGCAATGAAGATTTTCTTGCGGGTGCTCATGCCGGAACGATTACCGGCGCTCGCGGCGGACGGCAATTCTTTTGCCAGATCGGGACCGAAGCGGCTAGGCGGGGGGAATGTTCGATTTCACGCCCGACCCCTCGCTCGCCAAGCCGGATCTCTATCGCGAACTGGTCGGCGCCGCCGATGCGCTGACCGCCGGCGAAAGCGACGCGGTGGCCAACATGGCGAATGTCGCGGCGCTGCTCGGCGAGTATCTTCCGGACTGCAACTGGGCCGGTTTCTACCGGATGGTGGACGGCGAGCTGGTTCTCGGCCCCTTCGCCGGCCGCCCCGCCTGCATCCGCATCCCCGCCGGCGTGGGCGTGTGCGGGGCCGCGGCGAAAACGGGTGAGACGCAACTGGTGAAGGACGTCCATGCCTTTCCCGGCCATATCGCCTGCGACGCGCGCAGCCGGTCGGAACTGGTCGTTCCGATATGCCGCGGGGGAAAGGTGATCGCGGTCATCGACCTCGACAGCCCGGACCTCGCGCGGTTCGACAGCGACGACCGCGCAGGTATCGAGGCGCTCGGGCGATTGCTGGCGGACAGGATCTGACCGGGAAGGCCGCGCTGACCCGTAACGGGACAGCGGATGCGCAAACCTTGCGGATCGTGCAGGATACGATGGTAAAGATCGGCTTAACGGGCGGGGCATCGCCCGGTCGATCTTTCCAGACAGGACATCCGCCTCATGTCGATCCGCCTCCCCCTCTCGCTGGCCGCTCTCGCGATCGCATCGGCAACTCCGGCGAGGGCGCAGTCTCTGCCTCCGCTCGAAAGCTACGATACCGGCGGGGGGACTTACGAAGGCCAGTGGAACGGCTCCTGGCGAGACGGAGAAACCTGGGACGGCGTCTGGAGCGGCACGTATATCGCGGGGAATGGAGAACGGATTGCGGCGCATTATCGCGGCACCTTTCATGGCGATAGCGCTTTTTACGCAGACGACGGCCAGATCCTGCTGCTCGATGATGAGCGTGGCTGGTACGAGGGCGACGCGCGTCATGGGCCGCACCGGGATTATCGCGACCTGCCCGCCTCGCCGGACGGGCGGCTCGGCTACACGCTGGCGGAGCGCAACGCCTGGCTTGCGGATTGCCGGATGCTGATGAGCGACCATTACGGCGACGGCACATATGCGCGCGATTACTATCGGCGCGGTGGCAACGGGCCCGCGGTGGGTGCCGTTCTCGGCGCGGTCGCCGGAGGAATTGCAGGCAATCGCATCGCCGACGGATCGCGGGTCGGAGGGACGCTCCTCGGCGCCGGTCTTGGTGGGCTCGCCGGCGCGGCGATCGGTTCGGCGGTCGACGGGGACGACGACACCTATCGGAATGACTACGCGCGCGAGGATATCTACGCCGCGCGGTACTGCGAAACCTACCTGCGCCGGTACGAGATGTCCGGCGCGGGATATGGCTCGATGGCCTACGCCCAGCCCATGATGGTGATGCGGCAACCCGTGCATCGACATGGCCCGGAATGCCGGGAAACCGTGATCGAGGAATATATCGACGAGGATGTGGCGCCCCCGCCCGCCCCTCGGGCGCGGCGCGTCATTCGCCGGGAACCGCGCGGCAAGACCACGCCGATCCGCTGACCCGGTCTAGATCCCTCCGCCGGTGAGGCGCTGACAGATCAGGTCGAGCTGGTCGAGAGTGCGGAAACGAACCGTCACCGCGCCCGAACGCGGATCGGCATCGGTGGCGATCTTTACCGGCAGGCCGAGATATTCCTCGAGGTGGTTCTCCACCGCGGCGATATCGGCATCCTGGACCGGGTCTCGCGAAGGCCGCGCCTGCCGCCGTCCCGACGCCTCGCCCCCGTTGCGACTGCGCCGGGCGAGCTTCTCGACATCGCGAACCGACAGCTTCTTCTCGACCGCGCGATCGGCGATCTCGTCCGCATCATCGAGACCGATCAGGGCCCGCGCGTGGCCCATCGTCAGCCGCCCCGCCTGGAGGTGATCGAGCACCGGTTCAGGGAGCGCAAGCAGACGCTGAAGATTGGCGACGTGACTGCGCGATTTCTCGACCATTTCGGCGATTTCGGCCTGTGTCATACCCTGGTCTTCGGACAGCCGCTGATAGGCGCGCGCCTCCTCCACCGGGTTGAGATCCTCGCGCTGAATGTTCTCGATCAGCGCCAGCGCCATGACATCCGGCTCGTCGAGATCACGAACTAATGCAGGAATTTCATGCAGTTGGGCTTTTTGCGACGCGCGCCAGCGGCGTTCGCCCGCCACCAGTTGATAACGCCCCGAGGGGAGCGGGCGAACGATCACCGGCTGGATCACCCCGCGCGCGGCGATGGACGCAGCGAGCTCGTCCAGTGCTTCCTGATCGAAGTGACGGCGAGGCTGATCGGGATGGGGTTCGATTTTCGCGACGGCGATCATGGTCAGACCCTCACCCTTCTCCCGGCCCCGCTCTCTAGCCTCGCCGTCACGGGCGCTTGCGAGCGGTTCCTCGCGACGGGCGTCGCCCATCAGCGCACCCAGTCCCTTGCCCAGCTTGCGCCGCGTCGCGGCCGGGCGAACGGTGGTTTCGGACGTCTTTTCGTCGCTCATGCGGCTTTCCTTCGTTCGGGGAGGCGGCCAATCAGTTCCCGGGCGAGCGCCATGTAGGCGCGGCTGCCGGCACAGGAATGATCGTAGACAAGCGCCGGCAGGCCGTGGCTGGGCGCCTCGGACAGGCGCACGTTGCGAGGTATGACCGATTCGAACACGAGATCGCCCAGACACTCCCGCACGTCGTCCGCCACCTGATCGGTCAGGCGATTGCGCCGATCGAACATGGTCAGGGCAATACCGATGATCCCCAGATCGGGGTTGAAGCGCTGTTGCACCTGTTCGACCGTGTGCAGCAACTGGCTCAATCCCTCGAGCGCGAAGAATTCGCACTGCAGAGGCACGAGAAGCGTATCGGCCGCGCACAGCGCGTTCAGCGTCAGCAGGCCGAGCGATGGGGGGCAATCGATGAAACAGACATCGTGGCCGGCATGGTCGGCCAGAACCTTTTTCAGGCGCTGCGTGCGTTCGTCGACGTTCACAAGTTCGATTTCCGCGCCGCTCAGATCAACGGTCGCCGGTATGAGGTCCAACCCGGGAATTGCCGAACGGATCGTACAATCCTCGATCGGGGCGTCATCGACAAGCAGGTCGTAGCTCGACACGTCGCGCTCGCTCGCGGCGACGCCCACGCCGGTCGATGCGTTTCCCTGCGGATCGAGATCGATCAGCAGAGTCCGCCAGCCGCTCGCCGCCATGGCTGTCGCCGTATTGATCGCCGAGGTGGTCTTTCCGACACCGCCCTTCTGGTTGGCTATCGCTATGACGATCATTTCAGGATCGGCCTCCCTTCCCCCACGAGAATCTTTGCCGTATCGCTCGTCACGGATTGTTCCACGTGAAACATGCTGCGGACTGCAGGCGATTGCTCCGACAACTCCTGCGCCCCCGACTGCCCCTTCGGCAAGACCCAAACCGTCGAGTGTGTGGAAAATCGCTCACCCAGGCTAAGAAGTTTTCCCAAAGGAGCGAACGCCCGCGCACTTATTATCTGGACGGGGACGGGTTCCATGGTTTCCACCCTTCCAGCAATTACCGTGCAGCAGGCCAGGCCGAGATCCCGTGCCATGCTCCGCAACCACTCGACACGCTTTCGCCGTGCCTCGACAAGGAAGAGTTCGAGGGATGGCTGCGCGGCGGCAATGACGAGACCAGGCAGACCAGCGCCACTGCCGAGATCGAGCCAGAGCCCTGTTTCACGTGGAACATGATCGAGAAGCTGGAGACTGTCCGCAATATGCCGTGTCCAGACCTCGTCCAGCGATGGTTTCGACACGAGGTTCTGTTTGCTACTTTCCCTAGCGAGGCGTCGGACAAAGGTTTCGAGGCGCTCCATTCCGCCCGGGTCGCACCGCTCACGACAGAAATCACGGGCTTCGTCCTCATCTCGGATCATGCCGCCAGGCCACGCCTTGCAAAGACGAGTACCGCAGCGAGCGCCGCTGGAGTTACCCCCCGTACGCGCCCCGCGGCCGCCAGATCAGCCGGTCGCGCGACCGAAAGTCTCTCGATCATTTCCGTCGAGAGGCCCGGAACCGCGGCAAAATCGAACGACGAGCCCAGCGAAACGGCGGAGCTGTTGCGCAGGTCGCGTATCTCAGCATCCTGCCGAGCCAGATACGGTGCATACCGGATATCTTCCTCGAGCTCTGCGGCGAGTTCGCTATCCGGATCGAGGTCATCACCCAGCCATGGAGCGAGACTGGACATCGAAAGATCCGGCAATGCCAACCATTCCTTAAGAGATCTTACCCCTGCGTCGCAACGAACCGGCAGATCGTGGTCGAGCAAGTCGGAAGCGGCAACCGGCCGGGCGAGATCCTCCTGCCATCGGTCCCGAAGCGCTTCCCGAGAGCTGAACCAGTCCGCTCTCTCCTGATCCACGCAACCCATTTCCAGCGCCAGCGGTGTCAGGCGAGTGCTGGCATTGTTGGCTCGCAGTCGCAGACGATATTCGGCGCGCGAGGTGAGCATTCGGTAGGGTTCGCTCACGCCATGAAGCGTGAGGTCATCCATCATCACACCGATATAACTGTTGGCGCGATCCAGCGCCGGACCATCCCGGCGGAGCAGGCTGGAGGCAGCTGACAACCCGGCGACCAGGCCCTGCGCGGCGGCCTCTTCATACCCCGTCGTCCCGTTGATCTGTCCCGCGCAGTACAGGCCAGGTAGCGCTTCGACCTGCAGATCCTTGCACAGCGCACGGGGATCGATGTGGTCATATTCTACGGCATAACCGGGGACGATCATCTCGACGCGGTCGAGGCCGTCCATCTCCCGCAACAGGGCCAGTTGCACGTCCACCGGCAGCGACGTGCTGATACCGTTCGGGTAGACGAGATGCGTGTCCAGGCCCTCGGGTTCGAGGAAGACCTGGTGGCCGTCCCGGTCCGGGAAACGATGTATCTTGTCCTCGATACTCGGGCAGTAGCGAGGGCCGGCCGCGTCGATCGCGCCGGAAAACAAGGGCGACCGATCGAGGTTCGCGGCGATGATGTCGTGCGACCGCTGGTTCGTCCGTGTAATTGCGCAGAACACTTGTGGATTGCGACGACGTTGCGTGAGCGGCGACATCGTCCATTGGTCTTCGTCCGATGGCTGCTCCGGCAACTTCCCCCAGGCGATCGAACGCCCATCGAGGCGCGGCGGGGTGCCTGTCTTGAGGCGCGCCATCGGCAGCCTTTCGGACCTTAGCTGCTGCGCCATTCGCGTCGCCGCCCTCTCTTCGATCCGACCGCCGGCGAAGCGTTCCTCTCCCCGGAACAGCCGTCCGCCGAGAAATGTGCCGGTGCAAAGAATGACGGCGCCCGCTTTCAATTCGCTACCGTCTTCCAACCGAATTCCGTTTACGCGCCCCTTCTCGATGAGAAGTTCGACGGCTTCTCCCTCGATAATCGCCAGATTGCGATGGGACAGGCCATCCTGGATGGCCTTGCGGAACAGCCTCCGGTCCGCCTGGATCCGCGGTCCGTGTACCGCGCTTCCCTTCGAGCGGTTGAGCATTCGGTAATGGATGGCGGCGGCGTCGGCAGCGCGTCCGATCAGTCCGTCGAAGGCATCGACTTCGCGAACCAAATGACCCTTACCCAACCCGCCGATAGCCGGGTTGCAACTCATCGCCCCCACGGTCCGGCGATCGAATGTTACGAGCGCGGTTGTCGCCCCCATTCGAGCAGCCGCGTCCGCCGCTTCGCAACCCGCATGGCCTCCGCCAACAACAACGATATCGAAGTCCGTCATCGCGGTTATCTAGGCGCCTCAGACGTGTTGGTCAAAACCAGTGTTCCACGTGAAACATCATTTGCCGATACAGAAGCGACCGAAAATGGTGTCGAGTACGTCCTCGGTCGACGTTCGGCCTATCAGCCCGTCGAAAGCAATTCGTGCTTCGCGCAGGGATTCCGCGACGAGCAGCAGGTCGTCCATGCCGATGGCGCCTGCGAGAGCAGAGTGGGCTTCGTTCAAACGCTGTTCCTGCCGGCGGTTGATCGCCATGGCCCCGGGGTTAGGCATCGCGTTTTGCGCCGTTTCCATTATCGCTCGCCGCAGGTCGTTCATACCGTCGCCGGTCCGCGCCGAAACTCGGCTATCCGGACGCTTTTTCGGCGTCCGACCCGGATCGTCGCTTCGCGCGTCGACCTCCCACGCACCCAACGGCCCTTCCCCCTCGGGCCCGAGCCAGAGGACGAGGTCGGCGCGTTCCATTTCCTCGCGAGCGCGGACGATCCCGATATTCTCGATCTCGTCCGTGCCCGATGTCCTCAGGCCCGCCATGTCGACGAAGGTCATCGGTATTCCGCGCATCGCAACGCTACGCACGAGAACGTCGCGCGTAGTCCCGGCGATGTCGGATGTAATCGCCGCCTCACTTTCCAGCAGTGCGTTGAAAAGAGTGGATTTTCCAACATTCGGCGGACCAGCGAGCGCGATCCGGTATCCTTCCCGGAGCAGCTCGGCACGCGGCTGATCCAGGACGTTGCGGATATCGTCCAGTAACGCCTGGACGGACCTCTTGAATTCATCCGGCAGATGCCTGACCTCGTCTTCTTCGTCGAAGTCCAGCGCGGCCTCGACCTGTGCGGACAGCTGGAGCAGGCGACGGCGCCAGTCCTCCACCTCTCGCGTCAGGGCACCGCCGGCCATGGCGAGCGCCGAACGGCGTTGCAGTTCCGTTTCGGCGGACAGGAGATCGGCCAGACCCTCCGCCTCGGCGAGATCGAGTTGCCCGTTCGCGAAGGCTCGCCGAGTGAACTCGCCAGCTTCCGCGCGGCGGCAATTGGGCACCTTTGCCAGAGCGCTTTCGATGGCCGCGATCACCGCTCGACCCCCGTGGCAATGGAATTCCGCCACGTCCTCTCCCGTTACCGAGTGGGGACCGGGAAAGAGGATCACCAATCCCGTGTCGAGAGGGTTCCCGTGCGCGTCCTTGAATTTCGTGAGGGTCGCCATCCGGGGTTCGGGCCGGTGCCCGGCCACCGCATCGACCGCACGGAAGGCATCCGGCCCGGTGATGCGGATGACCGCGATCCCCGCCGGAGGAGAACCGCTGGACAGCGCGAATATCGTAGTCACCGGAAAACCGAAATCAGGCGATGTCGTCCCCTTCGGCCGGCGGCGGCGCCCCTTTCCCGCTGGCCCCTTCGACGAAACTCTGAAAGATCTTCAGTCCCACCTGACCCATGGGGGCGAGTTGTTTTGCATATTGCTCCAGTTGTTCCGTACTGGATACGCCCTTCATCGCAGCCGCAATGGAATCGACGTAAACGGCATTCGCCTTCTCCACGTCCGGCAATCCCATGAAGCGCCGCGCCTCTTCGGGCGAACAATCGATCTCGATATGCATCTTCATGCGGAACACCTTTCCATCGTCTTTCGTAGAACGGGCAGACCCCGTCCTGGAGAGAGCAGTATATGAGCGAGACAGTCCGCATTTCCACCCTTTCAGGCGAAGACGGTTTCGACACCTATATCGCAAGGCCCGCTGACGAGCCGCGCGCCGCGATCGTCGTCATTCAGGAAATCTTCGGCGTGAACGCCGGCATCCGGCGCAAATGCGACAGGCTCGCCGAACACGGCTACGTAGCGCTCGCTCCCGACCTCTACTGGCGGCTCGGGCGCGGCATCGAGCTCGATCCGGATATCGAACCGGAATTCAACAAGGCGCTGGACCTGATGGGCAAGTTCAACCAGGACGCCGGCGTGCGCGATATCGAGGCGACCATCAAGTTCGCCCGCGACCTGAGCAAGACCGGCAAGGTCGGCGCGGTGGGCTACTGCCTTGGCGGGCGACTGGCCTACATGACGGCCGCGCGCACCGATTCCGATGCGACGGTGGGATATTACGCGGTCGGGGTGGATGAACTTCTGCGCGAGAAGCATGCCATCGCGGAACCGCTGATGCTCCATATCCCGACCGAGGATGGCTTCGTCGACAGCGAAACGCAGAAAGCCATGCACGAAGGGCTGGACGATCATCCCAAGGTCACGCTGCATGATTACGAAGGGCTCGACCACGGCTTCGCCACCGAATTCGGCAAACGCCGGAACGAGGAAGCCGCGCAGCTCGCGGACAAGCGAACGATGGAGTTCTTCGAGAAGCACCTGGGATGACGGACAGCGGTGCCCAGCGCGATACGCTCAGCCTGCTTCATGCCGTCATCGGCGGAAAGGAACCGCCCGGCGCCCTCGCCGAACGGATCGCGGATGATGCGGTCTTCCACTCGCCCGTGATGCACACGCCCCAGGAGGGGCGCGACCTGGTCATGCAGTATCTCGGTGCGGCGTTGCAGCTCTTCTCGGCCTACGACTTTTGCTACGTTCGCGAGATCGTCGACGGGCGGGAGGCGATGCTGGAATTCACGCTGACGATCGAGGGTACCTTCGTCAACGGGATCGACGTCATCAGCTTCGACGAGGCCGGAAATATCAATGACTTCAAGGTCTTCCTGCGACCGCTCCAGGGCATGCAGAAGGTTCGCGAGAAGATGATGGCTCAGATGGCCAGGGGCTGACGTGGCGGCAGGCCGGATCGGCTGGCCCGCCGCCCGCCTGCGCCTTACTGGTTCATCGTCGCGAAGAAATCCTCGTTGGTCTTGGAATCCTTCATCTTGTCGAGCAGGAATTCCATGGAATCGACCGTGCCCATCTGCATGAGGATGCGCCGGAGCACCCACATCTTCGAGAGCTGCTCCTTTTCCACCAGCAGTTCTTCCTTGCGCGTGCCGGACTTGCCGACATCGAGCGCGGGGAAGATGCGCTTGTCGGCGACCTTGCGATCGAGCACGATCTCGGAGTTGCCCGTGCCCTTGAACTCCTCGAAGATCACCTCGTCCATGCGGCTGCCGGTGTCGATCAGCGCGGTGGCGATGATCGAGAGCGAGCCGCCTTCCTCGATATTGCGCGCCGCGCCGAAGAAGCGCTTGGGCCGCTGCAGCGCATTGGCGTCGACGCCGCCCGTCAGCACCTTGCCCGAGGACGGCACGACGGTGTTGTAGGCGCGGCCGAGGCGCGTGATCGAATCGAGCAGGATGACCACGTCCTTCTTGTGCTCGACCAGTCGCTTGGCCTTCTCGATCACCATTTCGGCGACCTGCACGTGCCGGCTGGCGGGTTCGTCGAAAGTGGAGGAGATCACCTCGCCGTTCACCGAACGCTGCATGTCGGTGACTTCCTCGGGCCGCTCGTCGACCAGAAGCACCAGCAGGAATACTTCCGGATGGTTGTCGGTGATGGCCTTGGCGATGTTCTGCAGCAGCACCGTCTTGCCGGTCCGCGGCGGCGCGACGATCAGCGCGCGCTGCCCCTTGCCCTGCGGGCTGATGAGATCGATGACCCGCGCGGACTTGTCGCGCACGGTCGGATCCTTGGTGTCGAGCAGCAGACGCTCGTCCGGATAGAGCGGCGTCAGATTGTCGAAATTGGTGCGGTGGCGGACCGCGTCGGGATCTTCGTAATTGACCTGCTTGAGCTTGGTCAGCGCGAAATAGCGCTCGCCGTCGCGCGGGGCGCGGATCTCGCCTTCCACGGTGTCGCCGGTGCGCAGGCCCCACTTCCTCACCTGATTGGGGGAGACATAGATATCGTCCGGGCCGGCCAGATAATTCGCCTCGGGCGAACGCAGGAAGCCGAAGCCGTCCGACAGGACCTCGATCGTGCCGATGCCGAGGATTTCCTCACCGTCATCCGCCACCTCCTTGAGGATGGCGAACATCAGATCCTGCCGGCGCATGGTCGATGCGCCTTCGACGCCCAGTTCCTCGGCCATGGAGACGAGCTCTGCCGGCGCGCGCTTTTTCAGTTCTTTGAGATGCATGGTGTTGAAGTTCCGATTATCTTGAAATGCCGGCGGGTCGTATGGGCTTGGGGAAAGCGAACCCGGCCACCACGTGAAAGCGATGGCCCTGAAGGCCGGTAGGTACGTTACGAATATGGCGAAGTGCCGGCGCGGTCAATCGCGCTTGGGGGCCGACGGCAGGAATCGCCGCCGGTTCAGAACGGCTTGACGATCACCAGAATGACGATGATCGCGATGGCGATGCCCGGCACCTCGTTCAGCAGGCGCAGCGTCCTGCCGGCCAGCGGCCGCTCTCCGCGCGCCAGCTTCTTCGCGTAGGCGGACAGGTAGCCGTGATAGCCCGACAGGATCAGCACGAACAGCAGCTTGACGTGAAGCCAGGTCTGGTCCCAGGCCCCGATGGCGATGGCAAGGGCGATACCCAGCACCCAGACCACGATGATGGCGGGCAGCAGGATGATCTTCAGCAGCTTGCGCTCGCGCTCGACATAGGCCGCCGCCTCCGCCGATCCCTCGGGCGCTTCCTGATGATAGACGAACAGCCGCGGCAGCATGAACAGGCCCGCCATCCAGAAGATCACGAAGATGATGTGACCAGCCTTCAGCCACAGGTAGATCGAGAGAAGAAAGTCCTGCATCGGGCCGCTATCTAGGCATCCGGCACGCGCTCGTCACGAACATTTGCGCATCGAGCGCTATCGGCCGCGCAGGATGGCGAGCAGTCGCTCGACATGGGCGATCGGCGTTTCCTTGTCGATTCCGTGGCCGAGGTTGAAGATATGCGGCCGGTCGGCAAAATCGCTCAGGATGCCGCGTACGGCCCCTTCCAGCTCCGGTCCGCCCGCCAGTAGCAGCATGGGGTCGAGATTGCCCTGTACGGGCATCTCCGGCGCAATCTGGCGGTGTATCCAGGATGCCTGCGTCGTCTCGTCGATGCAGAGGGCGTCCACACCGGTCTCGCGGGCATAGGCGGGCAGCTTTGCCCCCGCCCCCTTGGGAAAGCCCATAACCGGCACGCCGGGCCGCCGTTCGTGCAGCGCCGCCGCGATTCGCGCATTGGGCGCGATGACCCAGCGTTCGAACTGGGCGGGCGAAAGCGATCCGGCCCAGCTGTCGAACAGCTGCACCGCTTCGGCGCCTGCGTCGATCTGGCCGACGAGATACTGGACGGTCGCCTGCTCGATCGCCTCGATCAACGAGGCGAAGGCTTCCGGATCGCGCCAGGCGAGGCTGCGCGCCGCGCCCTGGTCCTTCGAACCGCGCCCCGCCACCATGTAGGTCGCGACCGTCCAGGGGGAGCCGGCGAAACCGAGCATGGTCGTCTCCTCGCCCAGCTGCGCCCTGGTCAGCTCGACGGTACGGTAGACAGGGTCGAAATGCTGGAAGGCCCGTTCAAGCCCCTGCCAGGCCCCGTCGACCAGCTCGGTCGCGAGCGGCGGCGCGAGTCTTGGCCCCTCGCCCGCCTCGAACCACAGATCCTGGCCCAGCGCGTGCGGAACGATCAGGATGTCGGAAAACAGGATCGCCCCGTCGAAGCCGAAGCGCCGGATCGGTTGCAGCGTCACTTCCGCCGCGGCCTCGCTATCGTAGACCAGTTCCAGAAACCCGCCCTTCTCGGCGCGCAATTCGCGGTATTCGGGCAGATAACGGCCGGCCTGCCGCATCAGCCAGACGGGTCGGCGCCGGGCCTTCAGGGCATCGGGCTTGCGGTTCAGCGTGTCGAGCAGGAGACCGGGCATCGAGGAGTCCAATCAATAATATCTAGATATTTATATAGGATTCAGGACTCTGTTGGTCCTGTGGATAGCGGGGATAGCGCGCCCCTGCCCGATTTCTCCCGATGTGAACAGGCCGAAGCGCGTTGCGACTCCCGTCACCGCCCTGTCAAACGGAGTCTGTCCCCGCAATCCCCAGCCTGTGCGTATCGCTGCCGACATGTCCGCAAACGACGGGACGGGATGGCCGGTAGCGGGGAGCGAATTCACTCGACCGCTTGTCCATAGGTCTTTCCCGTGGTTTATGCCGAAGCCTGTCCACATGGCCCGCCTGCACCTCCATCTCCTGTCGGATTCCACCGGCGAAACGCTCGAAATGATCGCGAAAGCGGCGCTGGCGCAGTTCGATCACTCGGAGGTCAACCGCCATTTCTGGCCGATGGTCCGTTCGCGCCAGCATCTCGATCGTATCTTCGACGAGTTCAAGGCCAATCCCGGCCTCGTGCTCTACACGCTGGTGAACGAGGAAATCCGCGATCGGCTGGAAGAACGCTGCCGGTCGCTGGGCCTGCCGCACGTCGCCGCGCTCGACGCCGTGACCGCGGCGCTGGAGGAACGCCTGGAGCAGGAGGCGAAGGGCCGGCCCGGTCGCCAGCACGCCCTCGACGATGCCTATTTCGCGCGCGTCGACGCGATCCAGTTCACCATTGCCCACGACGACGGTATCGGCTGGGAGAACTGGGAGGAGGCCGACATCGTGCTCGCCGGCGTCTCGCGCACCAGCAAGACACCCACCAGCATCTACCTCGCCAATCGCGGATACAAGGTGGCGAACATTCCGCTGGTTGTCGAAAGCCCCCCTCCACCGTCGCTGTTCGAATTGCGTCATCCGATGGTCGTCGGGCTCACCACCGCGCCCGACCGACTGATCCAGATCCGCCGCAACCGGCTGCTGTCGCTGAACGAAAAGACCGAAACCGACTACGTCGATCAGGAACGGGTGAAGACCGAAATCGCCTTCGCGCGGCGGATGTTCGCCGATAACGGGTGGCCGGTGATCGACGTCACCCGCCGCTCGATCGAGGAAAGCGCCGCCGCCGTGATCAAGCTCTATCAGGAACGCGAGGCGCGGGCCGTGCCGCCGCGCGTCGGGACTAAGCCGATATGAGGGATGGGCCATGCTGAGCGAACGGATCGTTCTCGCCTCGAGATCGGCTTCACGCCAGGCGATGCTGCGCCAGGCCGGCGTGGATTTCGAGGGCTTGCCCGCCGATGTGGACGAGCGGGCGCTGGAGGCCGACATGCACGGCGCTCGCCCCGATCAGGTCGCGCTGGCCCTGGCCGAGGCGAAGGCGTTGGGCGTCCCTGCCCCCGGCCGGCTCGTGCTCGGCAGCGATTCGCTGGTCGTGCTGGGCGACCGGCGGTTCGACAAACCCGCCAGCAGGCAGGAAGCGAGCGAGCACCTGCGCGAGTTTTCGGGGCGGGTCATGCAGCTCCACTCCGCCGCCGCCATCGCCCGCGACGGCGTGATCGAATGGCGCCACGGTACGCTGGCCACCCTGACGGTGCGCGACTTGTCGGATGATTTCATCGCGTCCTATCTCGACGCGGAATGGCCCGCGGTTGGCGAATGCGTCGGGGTGTTCCGGCTGGAAGGGCCAGGCGTGCAGCTGTTCGAGCGGATCGAAGGCGATCAGTTCACCGTTCTGGGCATGCCGCTCCTCGACGTGCTGGGCGCACTGCGCGATCTGGACGCCCTTCCCTCGTGAGGCGCACGGCATGAGCGCTGCGATGCGGGCCGAGGTCATCGGCGATCCCATCGCCCAGTCCAAGTCGCCCCTCATCCACAATTTCTGGATCGAACGGCTCGGCCTCGATGCGCGCTACGAACGCGCGCTGGTGACAAAAGCCGAACTTCCCGACTATCTCGCCCGCCGACGCGTCGATCCCGACTGGCGCGGATGCAACGTCACCATGCCGCTGAAGCAGGCGATCCTGCCGCTCCTGGAACGGCTGGAGATCGGCGCGGAAATGATCGGCGCGGTGAACACCGTCACCCGCCGGCACAACGGCGCGCTCATCGGCAGCAATACCGACGTCGCCGGTTTTCTGGAGCCGTTGCGGCAGGAACTGGCGAAGACGCACTATTTCCGCATGGCCCGCGTCATCGGTACCGGCGGCGCGGCGCGAGCGGTGGTCGCGGGACTGGCGGAGGCCGGATTCACCGTCGTTCTCGCCGGCCGCGATACGGGCAAGGCGCGCGCGATCCTGGACGAAATCGATCCGGAAGGGGAACATCACGTCGCACCGCTGGCCCATTTCGCGCAGGCCACCGACTTCCCCTTCGATTCGCGCGAGGGGTGCTGCGACCTCTTCGTCAACGCCAGTCCGCTGGGAATGGCGGGGTACCCCCCACTCCGCTTCCACCTCAGCCACGCACCGCCCGGCAGCATCTTCTACGACATCGTCACCGCGCCGGTCGAGACGCCCTTCCTCGCCCGGGCGCGCGCGGGCGGAGCGCAGACGGTGGACGGGCTCGCCATGCTGATCGGCCAGGCCGCGGCGGCGTTCGAAAGGTTTTTTGGCGTCGCGCCGCCGCGCGAGGACGGCGACGCCGAGTTGCGCGCGCTGCTGACGCGGTGACGCGCCCGCTCATCCTCGGGCTCACCGGGTCGATCGGCATGGGCAAGAGCACGGTCGCACGCATGTTCGCCGATCTCGGGGTGCCGGTCTTCGATGCCGATGCCGAGGTGCGGAAAATGCAGGGTCCGGACGGCGCCCTCGTCCCCGCGATCGAGGCGGCCTTTCCCGGCAGCACCGGCCCCGGGGGCGTTCGGCGAGAGGCGCTCGGCGCCCTGGTCTTCGCGGATCGCGATGCCCTTGCCCGGCTGGAAGACATCGTCCATCCCGCCGTGGCGAATGCGCGCATGGATTTCCTCGCCCGGCACGCGGATGCCCCGCTCGTGGTGTTCGACATTCCCCTCCTGTTCGAAAAGGGGGGTGCGGAGCGGGTCGATGCCGTGGCGGTCGTATCCGCTCCCTTCGAGGTGCAGCGCGACCGGGTTCTCGCCCGGCCCGGCATGACCGGGACGAAGTTCGCGGACATCCTCGCCTTGCAGGTGCCCGATGCCGACAAGCGCGCGCGGGCCGACCACGTGATCGACACCGGCACCACGCTCGACCGGACGCGGGCGCAGGTCCGCGCTCTGGTGGACAAGCTGGCGGACGGCTTGCGCGCATGAGGTCTTTTCCGCTTTAGACCGCCCTCATGCGCGAGATCATCTTCGATACCGAAACGACCGGCCTCGATCCGAAGACCGGCGATCGCATGGTCGAGATCGGCTGCATAGAGATGGTCAACCGGGTGGCGACCGGGCGGACCTTCCATGCCTATTTCAATCCCGACCGCGACATGCCGATGGAGGCGGAGAAGGTCCACGGGCTGTCCACGGCCTTTCTCGCCGACAAGCCGTTCTTCCGCGACGGCGTGCGCGATCTGCTCGACTTCATCGGCGATTCGCCGCTGGTCGCGCATAACGCGCAGTTCGATTTCGGCTTCCTCAATTTCGAACTCGCCTTCTGCGGGCATCCCGAGGTCGGGCTGGATCGGATGATCGATACGCTGGTGCTCGCGCGCAAGCGGCATCCGGGCGCCAAGCACTCGCTCGACGCCCTGTGTTCGCGCTACGGTATCGATCGCAGCCACCGCGTGCTGCACGGGGCGCTGCTCGATGCCGAGTTGCTGGCGCAGGTGTATGTCGAGCTGACCGGCGGGCGGCAGATCGGCCTCGCGCTCGCGGCAGATACGCCCGGTGCCACCGGGGCCCGCGATACCCGCTTCGTTCCCCGCATCGGGGAGCGGCGCGCGCCCCGCCCGCACGCCGCAACCGCCGAGGAACTGGCACGGCACGCGGCCTTTATCGGGACGTTCGAGTCTGCGCTCTGGACGTCCTAGGGTCTAACCTCCACATCGGGGGCAGAACGAACAGCTGAACAAGGAGTCACCGCTCATGGACATTCGCGTATCCGGCCATCAGGTCGATACCGGCGCCGCCTTGCAGGAACATGCCTCGGAGCGTCTGGAAACGATCGTCGACAAGCATTTCAACCGCGCGCTTTCCTCCACGGTGACCTTCGGAAAAGAGCCGTCCAACGGCTTTGCCGCCGATATCGTGCTGCACGTCAATCACGGACTGATCCTGAAGAGCCACGGTTCCGCCCACGATGCGCACCAGGCGTTCGAACAGGCGGCGGAGAAGATCGAGAAGCAGCTGCGCCGCTACAAGCGCCGGCTGAAGGACCGGCACGAGCAAACCGCCGCCGCCGCGAAGGAGGAAGAGGCCGCCTACACCATCTTCGCCGCCGAAGATCAGGACAGTGACGAGGAATCGGCCAACGATTCGCCGCCGATCATCGCCGAAACCCGCATCGACGTCCCCGATGTGAGCGTATCGGACGCGGTGATGCTGCTCGATCTTCGTCACACCAACGCGCTGTTCTTCAAGAATGCCGGAACCGGGCGACACAACATGGTCTATCGGCGCGAGGACGGCTCGATCGGCTGGGTCGAACCGTCCTGAACGAACCGGGCCGCCCGCCGCGAACTGACGGCCGGCGGGCCGGAGGGGCATGAGCGATGAACGCCATCTTCACCATGGAACCGGAGGCCGTCGCGATCGCGGGGGCCGAATCGAAGGAGGACATCCTCAACCGCCTGAGCGATCTGTTCGCCCGCGCCTGGTCACTCGATGCCGGATGCGTGCGCGAACGGTTGCAGGAGCGCGAGGCGCTGGGCAGCACCGGGTTCGGGCGCGGTGTTGCCATACCGCACGCGCGCCTGCCCGATATCGAGCGTCCGCTCGCTGCGCTGTTGCGCCTGCGTCGACCGGTGGCGTTCGACGCCGCCGACGGGCTGCCGGTCACTCTCGTTTTCGGTCTCCTGTCGCCCGATAATGCGGGCGCTGCCCATCTTCATGCCCTCGCTGCGATCTCCCGCCTCGTCCGCAACGAAAGCGTTCACGATGCGCTGATCGACGCCCCGCACGCCGACGCGATCTACGGGCTGCTGACGAATGCGAGGGATCGTGACGCGGCCTGATGCGGCGCCGGCGATGGCCGGGGAAGCGGCGCATTTCCGCGCGCTCGAACGCCTTTATGCCGCCGCGCCGGTGAACTTGCGCTTTCCCTCGGCGCTGGAAATCACCGGAGCGGGCCGGTCCCGGATCACCTTCGCAACGTCGCCGGATTACTTTCACGCCGCCGGCGCGACGCACGGCACGCTCTACTTCAAGATGCTCGACGACGCGGCCTTCTACGCCGCCAATTCGCTCGTATCGGACCGGTTCCTGCTGACGACGGGGTTCAACCTGCACTTTACCAAGCCGCTGAAGGCCGGCCGGGTGATCGCGGAGGGGAGCTGGGTCAGCGGCCGTCGCCGGGTGTTCGTGGCAGAGGCCCATCTGCGTGACGAGGAAGGCGACGAGATCGGTCGCGGCACCGGCACCTTCATGCGCTCGCACATTCCGCTTTCGGGCCTGCCGGGTTATTCGGAAAGCGCGTGACGGGCATGGACGACCGCCTGCCCGCGCATGTGGAAGTGGCCGGACTGCTTCGCGCGGTGCAGGCGGCGGGCGGCTTCGGGATGGTCGTGCAGAAGGGCGAACCGACCGCCGGGACATTGCTGGTCCTGTGTTGCGAAAAGGGCACGAACACCCGCGCCTACGAGCGGATGCCGCAGCTCGACGGTACGCGTCGCTGGACCCTGTCTCGCGCACAAGATACTGAAAACCCGTCTGAATTCTCCGATTATGTGGACCGACGCAGGCGGCAGGACAGCGACCTCTGGATCGTCGAACTGGATGCCGCGAATCCGGAACGGTTCATCGGCCTCGAACCGGGCGATGGTTGACTCCGTAACCATCTGCCCTATTTCCGCCCCACTTCACTCGAAAGCGTAGGTTGGTGCGATGCCGCAATACGGCGGCAGGCATCGGCGCGCAGCCGGGGAGGAGGCGGCAGGTCGATCATGCCGGACATCGGGCCAAATGGGATTTGGGTCGGCCCCTTCGTCCATCGCAGACCTGTCTCGTCGCCTCACCGCCGTGAGTAACGGGATCGATGAAATTTTCTCTCAAGCGGGTGGGGGCCGGTGTCCTCGCCTCAATGCTCTTTGCCCATGCCTATGGCGCCGCCGGCGCCGAAGGCATACCCCAGCCCGCCGGGCAGGGTGAGCCGGTCCGGCTCGAAGTGCTGCAGACCGAAATCGAGACGACATCCGGTGCCGAGCAGCCGGAAATCCGTTTCGTGCAGGGCGAGGTGGTGCAGGAGGTTCCTCCGCAGCCGGTCGTAATCGAACCGACCGAGCATGCCGACACCGAGGCGGCTTCGCTGCGCGAACTGGTCGGGCAGATGGATGGGTCCGCCGAACTGCCGCGCGAAGTCATGTGCCTGGCGCAGGCCGTCTACTTCGAAGCTCGCGGCGAACCGCTCGACGGGCAACTCGCCGTGGCGCGGGTTATCGTCAACCGGGCGGACAGTTCGCGCTTTCCCGACGATTACTGCTCGGTCATCACGCAGCGCGCGCAGTTCAGCTTCGTTCGCGGCGGCCATATCCCGGCGCCCAATCGCGGCACGGCCGCCTGGCGCCGGGCCAAGGCGATCGCCCGCATTGCCGATCGCGATCTGTGGGACAGCGAAGCGGACGACGCGCTCTATTTCCACGCCACCCGCATACGCCCGCGCTGGGCCGGCAGGCTGACCGCGCGCGCCACCATCGACAGCCATATCTTCTACCGCTGAGGCGCGGAGGCGTCCGCCGCCGGGTCAGTCCTTGAGCTCGACCCACACCGGCGCATGGTCGCTGGCCTTCTCGCGGCCCCTGTATTCCTTGTCGACGCCGGCCGCCACCATGCGGTCGGCGGCGGCGGGGGAAAGCAGCAGGTGGTCGATGCGAAAGCCGTGGTCACGTTGCCATGCGCCGGCCTGGTAGTCCCAGAAGGTCCACACCCCGCCGCGCGGATTGAGCGTGTCGATGGCGTCGGTCCAGCCATCGTTGAGAAGGCGGAAATAGGCATCGCGCGATGCCGGCTGCATGAGCGCATCGTCGGCCATGCGCTGCACCGACCAGACATCGCGGTCGTGCGGTATGACGTTGAAATCACCGAGGACGACGGTCGGCTTCTCGCTTGCCAGCAGTTCGCGCATCCGCGTACGCAGCCGTTCCATCCAGGCCAGCTTGTAGTCGAATTTCGGGCCGGGCTGCGGATTGCCGTTGGGCAGATAGAGATTGGCGATGTGCACGCCGCGATAGTCGCACTCGATAAAGCGCGACTGGTCATCCCCGGGGTCGCCGGGCAGGCCCTTCGTATGGTCTTCGACAGCCTCTCCGTCGGTCAGGATCGCGACGCCGTTGAAGCTCTTCTGCCCGTGCCAGATGGCGTGGTAGCCGATCTTCTCGAAGTCCCCGGCCGGGAAGTTCTCGTCCGGGCTCTTGATTTCCTGCAGACAGGCGACGGCGGGGCGCGTTTCCTCGAGCCATTCGATGAGGCGCGGCAGGCGCGCCTTGACGCCGTTGATGTTGAAGCTGGCGATTTTCATGCGTGCCCCCGCCGCCGGATCAGATGCCGAAGCTGGAGCCGCAGCCACATCCGGCCGCGGCGTTCGGATTCTCGACGCGGAACGCCGCCCCGCCGAGCGATTCGACGAAATCGACCACGCTGCCGGCGACGAGTTCGAGGCTGACGGGATCGACCACCAGCTTCACCCCGTCCGTCTCGCTGACGCTGTCATCATCGGCGGCGGCATCGTCGAGGTCGAACTTGTACTGGAAGCCGGAACAGCCCCCGCCCTCCACCGACAGGCGCAGGATTGCCGCGCGGCCCTGTTTCGCCGCGATCGCGCCGACACGGGTCGCGGCGGCATCGGTAAGGGTGATGGGTGCTGGCATGTGCGCAGATGTAGGGTGCCGGACCGGCGCCCTCAAGCCGTGCGGATATATTCGCGCATCTGATCCGCCTCGTGCTCGATGCGGTCCATGCGATATTTCACGAGATCGCCGATGGACACGAAGCCGATCAGCCTGTCGCCGTCGCAGACCGGCAGGTGACGGATGCGCCGGCGCGTCATGAGCGACAGCGCGGTGAGCGCGTCGGCCTTCGTGTCGATGGTGATGGCGGGGCTGGTCATCACCTCCCCCACCGCGCGGGAGAGAACCTCGGCCCCTTCCCTGGCCACGCAGTAAAGCAGGTCGCGCTCGGAAAAGATGCCGGCTACGCCCTTCCCGTCGAGAACGGGGAGCGCGCCGATGCGCTTTTCGGCGAGCAGGCTTGCCGCGACCGCCACGGTATCGCGCGGCGTGCAGGAAATGATGGTGCGGTCTTCGCGACCTTCGATGATCTGGGCGATGGACATGGCGCTCTCCTCCTGATGGCCCGCGATAATGCCACGTTTCGCCGAGTCTCGCCAATCGCCACCGGGGCGGCGGCGTTGTCAGACCGCGCCAAAACCGCCACAGCGGATGCGATGGTTCGCAAGTCGCCCCTCGACGATCCCGAAAACGCCGCCTTCGCCTGGGCGCGCTACCGGCGACTCATGCGCCTGATGATGGGTATTACCCTGGGCGTGGTGATCCTGGCGCTGGCGGTGCTCTACAAGCGGGTCGACGACGTCTCGCCCCATTTCTTCATCGCCACCGCGCTCGGCATCGGTTTTTCCATGCTGCTGATGAGCGCCCTGATGGGTCTGGTCTTCCTGTCCAGCGGCACCGGGCACGATGCGTCCGTCGACAATTCGCTCGACGGGCTGGACGAGGAGGACGATGGCGATCCGGATCATGGGGCCGGGGGACGCAGGCGGTAGTCGGCGACCGGCACGCCGCCCAGCAGGTGCTCCTGAATGATGCGTTCGAGGACGTCCGGCGTGCAGGAGTGATACCAGACGTTGTCGGGCCACACGACGGCGACCGGACCCGCCTCGCAGATCTGCAGGCAGTCCGCCTTGGTCCGCTGCACCCCGCCGCGGCCGGCCAGGCCCAGCTCCTTGAGCCGTTTCTTGAGGAACTTCCACGACCGTTCGCCGACCTCCGGCTTGCAGCATTTCGGCTTTGTCGGCAGCGCGCAGAGGAAGATCTGCCGCTCGAGCGTCTCGGCGCCGATCTTGGCGTAGGCCCGGCGGGCCCTGGCGACGGATTTGCGCGAATCGTCCAGCGTCAGCGCTTCTTGCCGGCGATGCGGGCGATCTCGGCGCGCACCTGTCGTTCGACGATCTCGGGCAGGTTGGCATCGAGCCACTGCGCCAGCATCGGCCGCAGCATTTCCCGCACCAGCCCTTCGAGCGAAGTCTCGCCCGAACGCACGATCTGCGGCTTGGCGGGCGGATCGGCGAGCATCGCCAGCGCGGCGAGCGACTGGCGCATCGCCTCGGCCGCGCGGTCGGTCGTCAGCGGCTCCTCTTCGCGGTCGTCGTCGTCGTCCGCCCCGCCGTCGTCCATCTCCGACAGGACATAGGCCTCGTCTGCCCCGGCCGCGTCGTCCGCCGTGTCGGCAAAGGCGATGTCATCGCCGGTAAGCGGCGAGCCGAGCTCGCCCAGATCGAGTATTTCGTCGGCTTCCTCGGCATCGACGGGTTCGGGCGACGCGGCGCCGTCGCCATCCGTATCCGCGGCGTCCATTCCATCGGTTTCCCGCCGCAGCCGCTCACGCTGCGCCGCCTCGCGATTGTCGCGCTGGATCACCTTCTTGATGGAATCGAGGATTTCCTCGACCGAGGGTTCGCCTTCCTGCCGCATTCAATCCTCCTGCAATCCCGAAGGTGTGACCCCGGGCGCCGTGTCGGAATAGTCGAGTATCTGCGTGTCGAACTCTTCCAGCGGGGCGTCGCCGGAAATGTCACCGTCGGGGGCGGGGATGTCAACGGTGCGCGAGCTTTGCGTCACCGGATCGGGATCGCGCTGCCAGTCCCAGTAGATGCCGCGAACGCGCCGGTAGTTGTCGATCGGATCGTAGAGCACGCCCTCGTCCGCCAGCCCCAGGTCGCGCGCTTCGGCCTTCCCCATGGCGGCGAGCAGCGAGAAGCCCGCGACATAGGCGTTGCGCCGCGCGGTGACGAGTTCCACCTGCGCCCGAAGCAGTTCCTGCTGCGCGTTGAGAATGTCGAGCACCGTCCGGTTCCCCACGGTGTTTTCCGCCCTGACGCCTTCGAGACTGAGCGCGGCGGCATCGACGGCGGACTGGCTGGACGCGATAATGGCGTTCGCCGCGCGCCAGCTCGAATAGGCGGCGCGCACCTGCGCGATCACATCCCGCTCGGCGGCGATGACCTGTTCGAGCGCGGCCTGCGCCTGCGCCTGCGCCTGCCGCTGCTGCGCCGCGGGCCGCCCGCCCTGGAACAGCGGCACGGTCAGCCGGACGCCCGCCTGCAAACTGGTCGAATCCTGGTCCGCCACCGTTCCCGAGCCGGGCACGGTGCCCAGCGAACCGAGATAGTTGGTGTAACCCGGACCGCCCACGATCTCGACGCGCGGCAGGCGGTTCGCACCGGCGACGGCGATGTCGAAATCGGCGGCCTGCGCCCGTTCGCGCGCGGCGATCAGATCCGGGTTGTTCTCGAGAGCGACATCGACCGCCTGGTCGGGGCTGTCGGGCAGGTTGGGAAGCGGCGGCGGCGGTTGCAGATCGGTCGGTGCTTCGCCGACAAGCTGGATATAGGTTTCCCGCGCGGAAAGCAGGTTCGCCTGTGCGCTCCGCAGGTCGCCGCGCGCGAGCGCCAGCCGGCTTTCCGATTGCGCGACGTCGGTACGGGTCAGATAGCCGACCTCGAAGCGATCGCTGGTCGCTTCCAGATTGACGCCGAGGACGTCCACGTTGTTGGCCGAGAGCGCTACCAGCGCCTCGTTCGCGATGACGTCCATGTAGGCGGCGACGACCTGCGTGAAGAGGCCGCTTTCCGTGCCCCGCAGGTCCGCGCGTCCTGCCTCGACCCGGTTTTGCGCGGCGCGAACCCCGTTCCTGACCGCTCCCCCCTGGTAGAGCGGCACCCCGAGGCTGAGATTCGCCGTCGCGGCGCGATCGGGCGAGATGAAGCTGTTGCCCGGCTGCTGCAGGAATTCCGTGTAGCCGCTATCGGCGTTGAGCGAGGGTAGCCCGGCGGCGCGCTGGATGACGACGGTCTCGTCCGTCGCGCGTTGCTGGGCGCGGGCGGCCTCCAGCGTGGGATTGTCGAGATAGGCCTGCCGCAATGCTTCCTTCAGCGTATCGGCCTGGGCGGGCACCGACAACAGGCCGCCTGCGGCGATCAGGGCCGCGATCGTCGACCGTGTCCGCATTCTCAGAAGGTCCAGGTCTTCGGCCTGTCGAAGGCATGCAGTTGCGGAATGCCGGTATCGTAGACCGGCAGCAGCGCCACGCCGCCCGCCGTCTTGCGACCCACGGCGATGCGGGTAATGCCGTTCTCCACGAGGCCGGTGGCGATGCGCGCGCCCTCGGCCAGCCTGTCGGCGAGCGGGCCGGGGATATGTTCGACCGCCCCGTCGATGACCAGCAACAGCGCTTCGCCCTCGCCAGCGCTGCCGGTAACGGCTTCCTCGGGCGAGAGCACGGTGAGTTCGCCCACCAGCGGGCGCAGCAGTTCGGCCATGTAGCCCGATCCTGCATCGATCACGATGGCGTGCTCCCCGCCGCTCGGGCGCGCTTCCTCCAGCAATTTGCCCTGCACGACGGGGGCGGGCAGCCAACCGCCATTATCCAGCCGGATGCCGCGATCCATGTAGGCGACGCCGCGTGCGTGGGCGGGGACGAAATCCTCGCGCGGCACGGCCAGCATCCGGCGCAGAACGAAATGCGCGTTGATCCCGCTGGTACGCAGCTGGCTGTCGATCATCGCCCGGCGCGCCCGGTCGAAGGACGGCGCATCGGTTGCGGGCGACTGGGGAACGGTCTGGGTGGTCACGTCTCGAACTCTCGTAGGCTGCGCCAGGCGGTCAAACCCTTAGGGGTTGCGGCGGGCGAGGCCAAGGGCTTTGACCCGCCGCGCCCGACAAGCGTATGGCGCGCCTCGACGAACGGCAACCGCCCCAACACTCCTGCAGGACGACACGATGAACGACCCGGTCACCATCCGCGAAGAAGACCTGATCGAGACGATCGCCGATGCCCTGCAATACATCTCCTATTACCACCCGATGGATTACATCGGCGCGCTGGGCGAAGCGCATGCGGCGGAACAGGGGGCCGCGGCCAGGGACGCCATCGCCCAGATCCTGACCAACAGCCGCATGTGCGCAGAGGGGCATCGTCCGATCTGTCAGGATACCGGTATCGTCAACGTCTTCCTGAAATGGGGCCAGGACTGCCGCCTCGAATCCGGCCGCTCGCTGCAGGAGGTGGTCGATGAAGGCGTGCGGCGCGCCTATACCGATCCGGACAACACGCTGCGCGCGTCCATCCTCGCCGACCCCGCCTTCACCCGGCGCAACACGCGCGACAACACGCCCTGCGTGCTGGACGTGGAAATGGTGCCCGGCGCAACGGTCGGCATCGACGTCGCCGCCAAGGGCGGGGGCAGCGAGAACAAGAGCAAGTTCAAGATGATGAACCCGTCCGACAACATCGTCGAGTGGGTGCTCGAGCAGATACCCTCGATGGGTGCAGGCTGGTGTCCGCCGGGGATGCTCGGCATCGGCATAGGCGGCACCGCGGAAAAGTGCATCAAGCTCGCCAAGCAGTCGCTGATGGAGCCGATCGACATGGCGCAACTGAAGGAGCGGGGGGCCAGAACCGATATCGAGCAGCTGCGCATCGACATCTACGACGCGGTCAACGCGATGGGCGTCGGGGCGCAGGGGCTGGGTGGCCTTGCCACCGTACTCGACGTCAAGATTCTGGACTGGCCTTGCCATGCGGCGGGAAAGCCCGTTGCCATGATCCCCAACTGCGCCGCGACCCGTCACGCGCATGTCACGCTGGACGGCAGCGGGCCGGCCTATCTGGCGCAGCCCGATCTCGACGCCTGGCCCGATGTCCGCTGGGAACCCGATGCCGAGGCGAAGCGGGTCGATCTCGATGCGCTGACGCCCGGGGAGGTGGCCAGCTGGGAGGGCGGCGACCGTCTGTTGCTGTCGGGCAGGATGCTGACCGGGCGCGATGCGGCGCACAAGCGAATCAAGGACATGCTGGATGCAGGCGAGCAGCTGCCGGTCGATTTCCGCGGGCGGGCGATCTACTACGTCGGACCGGTCGATCCGGTCTTGGGCGAAGTCGTCGGCCCCGCCGGCCCCACCACCGCCACGCGCATGGACAAGTTCACCGAGATGATGCTCGATCAGGGTCTGCTGGCGATGATCGGGAAGGCCGAGCGGGGCGCCGACGCGGTCGAGGTTATCAGCCGGTTCAAGGTCGCCTACCTGATGGCGACGGGCGGCGCCGCCTACCTCGTCAGCCGCGCCATCAAGGCTTCCCGGGTCGTCGCGTTCGAGGATCTGGGAATGGAGGCGATCTACGAATTCACCGTGAAGGACATGCCCGTCACCGTGGCCGTCGATTCGCGCGGCAACAACGTCCACACCCTCGCGCCGCTGCACTGGCGCCGGAAGATCCGCGAGGAGGGTCTGCTTGCGGCGAAATAGGCCGGTCGGCTCGACGGGCGGCATACCTCGTTCGATGGGGGACACGCGAAAGGCTGTCTCGCGGTACGCAAACCGGCTAGAAAGCGCCGATGGTATCCGGCCAACCCGATAACCAGCCCGCCCGCGTGCCGTTTCGAACGGTGGCGCTGTCCATCATCGGACTGTGGGCGACCTATTTCGCGCTCGTAACCCTTCGGGGCGAGCTTCTCGCGCTGCCCGATTTCGGCGGGCTGATCTGGCTGCGTATCGCCGCCACGCTGTGCGGAATGGCGATCACGCTGGGCCTGTGGCTGGTCCTGCGACCGTTCGATTCGCAGCGGCTGTGGGTCAAGATCGTCGCGGCGCTGGTGCTGGCGCTTCCCGCCGCCCTGCTGACCGCTCAGACCAACGCCTTCGTCTTCGATTCGATGCAGTCGCAGCTCGATCGGCAGGTGCGCGAACAGGCCGGCGTCCCCGATCCCGAAAACGAGGATCTGCAGAACGAGGATCTGATGGCGGACGGCGGCATCCCGGTCATCGATTCGCAGTTCTACCGCCTCACGGAACTCACCTTCGGACGCTATTTCATGCTGCTTGCGTGGTGCGCGCTCTACCTCGCCCTGCTGACCGGGGAGAAAGCGCGCGCGGCGGAGCGGCGCGAGGGCGAGTTTCGCCGTGCGGCAAAGGCCGCCGAGCTGCGTTCGCTGCGCTACCAGGTCAATCCGCATTTCCTGTTCAACACGCTCAATTCGCTGTCTGCCCTCGTGCTGACCGGGAAGACGCAGGCGGCCGAGCGGATGATCCAGATGCTCAGCACCTTCTACCGCCGCAGCCTCGCCGACGATCCCACCTCGGACGTGCCGCTGCGCGACGAGATCGCCCTGCAGAAGCTCTATCTCGACATCGAGACTGTGCGGTTTCCGCTGCGGATGCAGACGCGCTACGACATTCCTGCCGAGCTGGAGAGCGCGCTGGTGCCAGGCATGATCCTGCAACCGCTGGTGGAAAATTCGGTCAAGCACGCCGTCGCGCCGTCCTCCGATCAGATCACCGTCACGCTCTCGGCGCGCGAGGAATACGGGCGGCTGGTGGTGACGGTCGCCGACGACGGGCAGCGAGACGAGCACGACGACACCGGGACGCCCGGCTTCGGCATCGGCGTGGAGAATGTCAGGCAGCGGCTGGAAGCGCGGTTCGGCCGGGAGGCGAACGTCGTGTCGGGACGGGTACCCGGCGGTTACGCCACGCATCTGCGGCTGCCGCTGCTGCGCGCGAGGGAGGCGCGGGCCGCATGACGGGGAAGGCCGCCACGAACGACAATCCCGCCACCACGCTGCGCACGCTGATCGTCGATGACGAGCCGCTGGCGATCGAGCGGATGCAGGTTCTGTGCGCGGAAATCGCGCATCTGACGGTCATCGGCACCGCGAGCGACGGCGAATCCGCGCTCCGCCTGGCCGACAAGCTCGCGCCCGACTTGCTGCTGCTGGACATGACGATGCCCGGAATGGACGGTCTGACCGTGGCGCGCCAGGCGGCCACCAAGGCGTCTCCGCCCGCTGTCATCTTCGTCACCGCGCACGAGAATTTCGCCGTCGAAGCCTTCGATATCGAAGCGGTCGACTACGTTCTGAAACCCGTTGGCGGCGAGCGTCTCGAACGGGCGATCGCCCGCGCTCTCGCGCGGCGGGAAGAGCGCGGCGCGGATGACCGGGAATCCGGCCGCTGGCTGACCGAATTCTGGGTACCCAACCGCTCCGAACTGCTGCGCATCGACGCCGCCGACGTCCACCGCATCGATGCCGAACGCGACTACGTCCGCCTCCATGTCGGCGATGCCAGCTATCTGCTGCTACAGACGATCGCCGGGCTGGAGGCAAAGCTCGATCCGGACAGGTTCATCCGCATTCATCGCTCCACGATCCTGCGCAAGGATTTCATCACCGGCCTGAGGCACGAGGGGCTGGGCGTATGGTGCGCGGAACTGGAGGATGGCGAGGCGCTGCGTATCGGGCGCACCTATCTCAAGAGCGTGAAGGCGATGGCCGGACGCTGATCGTACCGGACGCGGCGACGGGCGCGATGCGCGCCGCACATCACCCCTGCACGAGAATGAAGGGCGCCGCTCGGGGTAGCGGCGCCCTTCCACGGATCGGGCGGAAGGATCAGCCGCCGAGCCGCGCCTCCCGCTTGATCTGGGCGAACCGACGGTCGAGCTGAGCCCGGGCCCGGTCCACGCAGTCACGGGTTTCCCGCGAACGGATGCGGGTGCCGACATCCGTTTCGTTGTAGCGGCACACGTAGCGCGCCGCGCGGTCCATCCGGCGGTCGAGTTCTTCCACGCCATCGGCGGTTGCCAGGTCGAGATCGGTGTAACGCACGGCGGTGCTGCGCTGCTGTTCCTCGGGCGCGGCCTGCGCGCCTGCCGAGAGGGTGAGTCCGGCGGCGGCAAGCGCCAGCACGATGCTCTTGGATCGGATCATGATGGTTTCCTCATCCGTCCCGCTTGATCGGGTTGGTTGCGCCGCAGCCGGTGGGACTGGAGCAGCTGCGGCGCGAGGTCAGGAGATACATGGACCTTTGTCGGTGTTCCTCCGCCCATCGACCTGGACGCGGCGGCCATCGACCGGCGGGAACCGAACCCGACGAACGGCGCACGACGCCGGACGAAGGGCGGTTTGCAGCGCGCCGCGCGATGGGGCAGGGCTGTCACATGGCGCTGATCGTCACCTTCCTGCTGGGAATCGGCAATTTCGCCTGGCACCGGGCCGTGCTGGAAAGCGGCCATGCGATGATGCGGGCCGTGTCTCCGGGCGCTTACCGGGCCGCGCGCACGGTCAGCCTCGGTCTAGAATTCGTCCTGCTGTGCGCAGCCATGCTGGCCATCGCCGACGGACACCTGGCCGGTCTGTGGGCCTATCTTCTTTATTCCGCCATCAATGGCGGGGCGGCCTGGCTGATCCTGTCCCGCCGGATCTGACGGGAACGCCTGGGCTTCGCGTGGCTTTTGAATGACATGGCCGACGATCGCCCCCTGTGGCTCATTCACAACGCCGATAGCGGCAGCAACGCGCCGCCCGCGCTGCAAGCCTTTCACGACAGTTGCGAGGAATGCGGGCTGCGCGTGGCGCATACGACCGATTTTCCCGAACAGGATCTGCCGACCGGAGCCATGCTCGACACGGCCGGCATCGAAACCGTCGTCGTCTTCGCGGGCGACGGGACGATCAACGCCGCCCTCGACGCCCTGTCGGGATGGAGCGGCAGCGCCCTGATCCTGCCGGGCGGCACCATGAACCTGCTCTATCATCGGCTGTTCGGCGAGCTGGAAATGGAAGAAGCCATCGACGCTTTCGCGCGCGGCCGCGCCCGGCGGCGGCGGCCGGGCATCATCGCCAGCGAGCTCGGCAACGCCTATGCCGGATTGCTGGCGGGTCCGGGCACGCGGTGGAACACCGTGCGCGAGGACATGCGCGGCACCGACATCGTCGACATGCCCGCCCATATCGGCGAAGCCTTCAACGAAACGCTGTCCGGCGACCCGATCCGTTGCACCGACCCCGATCTGGGCCGGCGCGAGGGCTATCCTCTGCTGCTGCTGACGCCGCACGACGACCATTGCGACGTGACCGCCTACCACGCCGAGACGGTGGGCGAATTCCTCGAGCAGACCTGGGCGCTCGTGCGCCGCGACTTTCGCGAGGGGCCCCACGACCTTCTCGGTCGCGAGACCGCCCTGACCTTGCAGGGCGTGGAGCACGGCGGTTTCGGGGTGCTGCTCGACGGGGAACCGCAACGGGCGAAGGGGCCGGTGCGCTTTGCACTGGCCGAAGCGGGGCTAGACCTCCTATCGACCCTCGATGATGACTGACGAAAAGCTGCTATTTCACCTGTCCGACATCCATTTCGGGCTGGAGGACAATCGCGCGCTCGACTGGGTGGTTCAGGAAATCGCCGAGAAGCGGCCCGACGCCATCGCCATCACCGGTGATCTGACGATGCGTGCCCGGCACCGCGAATTCGCGGCGGCGACCCGCTGGATACGCGCGCTGGACGTGCCCGTGACGGTCGAGGTCGGCAATCACGACATGCCCTATTTCAACCCGATCGAGCGCTTCTTCGCGCCCTACAAGCGGTTTCACGGAATGGAGCACGTCGTCGAACGCGAGATCGACCTGCCGGGCCTCGCCATCGTTCCGTTGAAGACGGCGGTACGCGCGCAGCCGCGGCTCAACTGGTCGAAGGGCTGGATCACCGATGCCGCGCTGAAGAAGTGTCTCGATGCGATCGACCGGCTGCCCGGCGGAACGCAGGCGCTGGTGACCGTGCATCATCCGCTGCGCGAAGTGGGGACCGAAGGCACGGCGCTGACCAGGCACGGAATGAAGGCCCTGACCGAACTCGCCCGGCGGCCGGTACTGGCCGTGCTGTCGGGACACGTTCACGACGCCTTCGACATCATGGAACAGACGGTCGACGGCACGGTCCGGATGATCGGGGCCGGCACGTTGTCGCAGCGGGTCCGGTCGACCCCGCCCGGCTTCAACGAACTGCACTGGGACGGTGAGCGCCTGCGCGTCGAGGTCCGCAATCTCGACGACGTCGATACGCGCGACATGATGATCGAGGACGTTCCCGAGGATGCGACGCCGCCGCGCGGCCCGGGCGAACCGGTCGCACCGGTCGCGCAGGTGCCCCGCACCGATCCGCCGGTGCATTAGCCGCTTGTAAGGGCGGTCTTAACCACGCTTCGCCGCCCGGTCGTTTCGTTCCGTCGATCTGGCGGGCACCCGGGGCCGGCCCGGTGGTAGTGTTCCGAATGGCTATGCGCATCCTTGTGGTCGAGGACGACCTGCTCAACCGCATGTTCTTCCACGACGTGCTGGAAGGGCACGGCTACGAGGTGGCCGTCGTCTCCGATGGCGGCGCGGTGATGGAGGAGGCGCGCGCATTTCGCCCCGACCTTGTCACCATGGACATTCACCTGCCGAACGTCTCCGGCCTCAGGCTCATCCGCATGATGCGACGCGACGCCCAATTGCGCGACACGCCCATTCTCGCGGTCACCGCCTTTGCCGGCAGGGGGGAGGAAGACCGCATCCGCAAGGCGGGTGCCGACGCGTATTTGTCCAAGCCGGTCACGATCGAGCGGCTTCTGGGCGAGGTCGAGAAGCTGTCCCGGGCGAACACCGCCGCCTGAGGGGCCATTGGGCCATTGCGCCATTGGCTCGCCGGCAAACGAAAAGGGCGGCCCCGCCGGGGACCGCCCTTCGTGCTTTCGGCGACCTTGCCTTTAGCGCTTCGAGAACTGGAAGCTGCGGCGGGCCTTGGCGCGGCCGTACTTCTTGCGCTCCACCACGCGGCTGTCGCGGGTAAGGAAGCCGGCGGCCTTGACCGTCGAGCGAAGGGCCGGCTCGTAACGGGTCAGCGCCTGGCTGATGCCGTGCTTCACCGCACCCGCCTGACCCGACAGCCCGCCGCCCGACACGGTGGCGACGATGTCGTACTGGCCTTCACGCTCCGAGATGGCGAAGGGCTGGTTGATGACCAGGCGCAGGGTCGGACGCACGAAGTATTCTTCCTGGTCCTTGCCGTTGATGGTGATCTTGCCGCTGCCCGGCTTCAGCCACACGCGCGCGACGGCATCCTTGCGGCGGCCGGTGGCGTAGGCGCGGCCCTGCGCATCAATTTCCTGATCGCGCAGCGGCTGCGTCGGCGTCTGCGTCTCGTCGGCGGAAGGCGCGTCGGCGGCGATGTCCTTCAGGTCCGACAGGTCGGAAACGGTGTTGTTGTCGTCGGCCATCAGACGGTCACCTTGTTCTTGCGGTTCATCGAGGCAACGTCGAGCGTTTCGGGGTTCTGACCCGAATGCGGATGCTCGGTGCCGTTGTAGAGGTGCAGGTTCTTCATCTGCGCGCGGCCCAGCGGACCGGTCGGGATCATCCGCTCGATCGCCTTTTCCAGCACGCGCTCCGGGAAGCGCCCGGCCAGCACCTTGTCGGCGGTGACTTCCTTCAGCCCGCCCGGATAGCCGGTGTGCTTGTAATAGACCTTCTTCTCGGCCTTGTTGCCGGTGAAGCGGACCTTGTCGGCATTGAGGATGACGACGTGATCGCCGCAATCCACATGCGGGGTGAAGGACGGCTTGTGCTTGCCGCGCAGGATCTTGGCGACGATCGTGGCGAGGCGGCCGACGACCAGCCCTTCCGCATCGATCAGATGCCATTTCTTCTCGACTTCGGCCGGCTTGATCGACCGCGTCGTCTTGTGCAACGCCTTCATGGCTTTCATTCCCATAATCAGTGCGACTGGATCGCCGCCGTCGCAGCCGCCATGCGAAGAATCACGCATGCGGAACCCGGCGAAGGCGCGCATTTGTCGCGCGAGGGTCGCAAAGTCAAGCATTCGCGCGGGTTAGCGGAGAGGTAAAATGATACCTTAGGGATTCGCGGCGGCGCGGGCCGGCCCGGTGACAGGTCGCGTGGCGAGCGGTATCGCCTGGTCCCGCCGCCCGATGACGTGCGCCCCCCAGGCGAAGCTGGCCACGAGCAGCGCCCCGACGAGCTGGTGCGCCACCGCGATCCACAGCGAAACGCCGGTAAGCACGGTGGCGATGCCGAGGAGGATCTGCGTGCCGACGGCGACATGGATCGTCCGCGCGACCGCCGGGTTCAGCGGTTTCGCCCGCCGCGCCAGCACGATCAGTGCCGCCGCCGCGATCCACGCCCACCAGCGATGGAGGAAGTGGATGAAGAAGGGATCGTGCGTCGCGGCGAAGAACGCCCCGCGCGACCAGTCCACCTCGGGCACGACGCGTCCCTGCATCAGCGGCCAGCTGTCGGAGGCGAGACCGGCATTGAGCCCCGCGACCCACGCGCCGAGAACCAGCTGCACGACGAGCACGGCGCCGACCGCGACGGCCGGACCGGTCAGGCGGGCGGGCGCGTTGTCGCCGGTGCTTGCCAGGCGGCGCAGGTCGAGCGCGGTCCAGACCAGCCCGGCCAGCGTTACCAGCGCGGTCAGCAGGTGGATCGACAGCCAGAAATGCGACACGTCGGTCATCTCGACCGACAGGCCCGAGCGGACCATGAACCAGCCGAACGCGCCCTGGAGGCCGCCCAGGGCCAGCAGGGCCAGCAGGCGCGGCTTGTAGCCTTCGGGGATGGCTCCGCGCAGCCAGAACAGCGCCAGCGGCACCGCGAAGACGAGGCCGATCAGCCGCCCGAGCAGGCGGTGCGACCATTCCCACAGATAGATGAACTTGAACGCGGCCAGATCCATGCCCGCCGGACCGGTCACGGTGCGGTATTCGCCGGTGCGCTGATACAGCTCGAACTCCGCCTGCCAGTCGGCCCGGCCGAGCGGCGGGATGGCGCCCGTCACGGGTTTCCATTCGGTGATCGAAAGACCGCTCTCCGTCAGCCGGGTGATCCCCCCCACGACCACCATCGCCACCACCAGGGCCGCCACGCCCAGCAGCCACGCGGCGATCGCCCCGGGTCGCGGCGCGCGCGTCCGCGCCCGACCTGTTGCCGTTTCGGGGCCGTGTTCGGTGTTCGAATTGGCGGAGATGCGGGAAAGGGCGGTCATGTCGGCTGCGATTTGCGCCTTCGTAGGCGGATTCGCAAGTCGCCGGCGCGAAACCGGCATCCTGCTAAAAAACGCACGAGCGGCAAACCGGCCCTTGCGCAATGTTATAGCGTTACATAAATGCACGACATGGCTCAACTGGCACCCTGGATTCGCGGCCGGCTGGATCGCGCGGGCGTTTTCCTGTCGGCGCTGTGCCTCGTTCACTGCATGCTGACCCTCGTACTGGTCGCCGGGCTGGGCTTCGGCGCGCATTACCTGCTCGATCCCGCGATTCATCGCTGGGGTCTTCTCGCCGCGACCGTCGTCGCGGGCGTGGCCATCGGGGCCGGAGCGTTCCGCCATCGCCGCGCGCTGCCCTTTGTGGTGGCGATGACGGGCCTGTCCTTCATGGGCGGCGCGCTCGCCGTGGGCCACGGGGCGGAGGAAGCGCTGATGACGATGATCGGCGTGGTGCTGGTCGCGGCGGGCCACGTGCTCAACTTGCGTCACGCCTGACACGCGCTATCTGCGCTGTCACCATGACAGCTGCAAAGACTATCACCGTCAACGGCGACAGCCGCCGGACCGGCGCCGACACCATTGCCGATCTCGTTCGCGAGCTCGGTTTCGCGCCCGAAAAGGTCGCGGTGGAGCGCAATGGGGAAATCGCGCCCCGATCCACGCTCGGCGATTGCGCGCTGTGCGATGGCGACACGCTGGAAATCGTGCATTTCGTCGGCGGCGGTTCGGGGCAGGCGAGCGACGACGACGGCTGGGAGGTTGCCGGCCACCGCTTCACCAGCCGGCTGATCGTGGGCACGGGCAAATACAAGGATTTCGCCCAGAACGCCGCCGCTGTGGAGGCGGCCGGCGCGCAGATCGTGACCGTGGCGGTGCGGCGGGTGAACGTGTCCGATCCCTCGCAGCCCGTGCTGATGGATCATATCGACCCCGCCAGTGTCACCTATCTGCCCAACACCGCCGGCTGTTTCACCGCCGAAGAAGCGGTCCGCACCTTGCGCCTCGCGCGCGAGGCGGGCGGCTGGGAGCTGGTGAAGCTGGAGGTGCTGGGTGAGGCGAAGACGCTTTACCCCGACATGCGCGAGACGCTGAAGGCGTGCGAGACGCTGGCGGGCGAAGGCTTCAAGCCGATGGTCTATTGCGTGGACGATCCCATCGCCGCGAAGCAGCTGGAGGAGGCGGGCGCGGTCGCCGTCATGCCGCTGGGCGCGCCCATCGGATCGGGTCTCGGTATCCAGAACCTCGTGACGATCCGCCTGATCGTGGAAGGCGCCAGCGTTCCGGTGCTGGTCGACGCGGGCGTGGGTACCGCGTCCGATGCCGCGGTCGCCATGGAACTGGGTTGCGACGGTGTGCTGATGAACACCGCCATCGCCGAGGCGAAGGATCCCCTTCGCATGGCCCGCGCGATGAAGCTGGCGGTGGAAGCCGGGCGACTGGCCTATCTTTCGGGCCGGATGGGCCGCCGCAAATACGCCGATCCCAGCTCTCCGCTCGCCGGCCTGATCTGAGCGCTTTCGCCAGAGGGGAGGGCAGTTCGCCTGTTGCACCGAAAATTAACCATGCCGGGCGCAGTCTCATTCCCGCAAGGACAGGGATGGGATGGCAAGAATATGGGGCACGTAAGGCAGACCGCTTCGCTGACGATAGCCGAGATGCGCGAGTTCGCCGGCTTTTCCGCCGCCGAGCGGGCGTTCATCGAGCGCAGCCTCGACATCGGGCTGGCGCGCGGCGATGCGTTCAAGACGTGGAGCGCGGGTAGCGAGGACAACCGCGCCATTCGTTCGCAATATCTCGCCTACCGGGAGTTGCGCCATCTGCGCGCCCTGGTTCCGGGCGAAGACGGCTTCGACGGGGTCGAGGACTTCATCGGCACGCTGCTGCGCGTGACGGCCCAGGATCTGGCGATGGAGCGGATCGACAGCTTCTCCGCGTATCGTTTCCTCTACGAACGACTGCTTGGTGCGGCGGCGCGTCCCTATCTGCCCGCTGCGTTCTGCGGCGCGGCGTCGTTGCCGCAGATCGCGCCGGAGCGGCGCCGGAAGCTGTTGCAGACCCTGAGCGAGGCCGCCGCCACCGCCCCCGCCTGGTCGATGCGCGAGCCTGCCTTCTATCCCGAACGGGTGGAGGAAGAGCCGGCCTGAGCCAGCGGGCTTTCCTACAGCGCGGATCTGCGCGCATGGACGGCCGGTCATGCCGCAGCCTTGCTTCCCCTTTCCCGCCGCACGCTTTTTTCCCCTCGCGAGGTGTCAACCGGTACCTTGTGCCGAATCGGAGCCCGGGAATGGCGCAATTCCGGGCTTTCTGACCGGTCCGTGGAAGTTGACGCACTGTCAACTTCGTCATCATTGCCGGGCTTGCGCCCGCGCTACCCCGCCTTGCGGTAAACCATCGCCACGCCATCGAGATATTGCTGCTCGTGGAAGATTTGCGCCTCGCTGTCGACGATGATTTCCAGCCGGTCGGGGGCGAGCCACCGGGCGGTTGCCTCGGCACCGTTCCATTCCGCGTGGGGACGGCCCCGGCTGGCGACGAAAACGTTGCCCGCGCCGCGCGGCGTCATGCCGGGCGAACCGATGGACAATTGCGTGGAGAATGCTGTCGTGGCCCCGCAGTCGCGTTCGAACACCACGGCCTCGAACCGGCCGTCGGGGGAGGGCAGCCGGTCGACGATCCGGTTGTCGCACACCGCCCCGTCGCACCCGGCAAGCGCCAGCACAATGCAGCCTGCCGGTGCCGCGCGCATCGTCAGTACAGCGCGTCGAGCCGCGGCATGTATTCCTCGCGGATCTGCATGCGGCGGATCTTCATCGTCGGTGTCATCATGTTGTTGTCGACGCTGAAGGGTTCGTCGGCGAAGGCGAACTTGCGGATTTTCTCGATCACCGACAGGTCGGCATTGGTGCGGTCGATCGCCGCCTTCACCGCGCTGCGGAAGGCGGGCAGGTCCTTGAGCGCGGTCATGTCGAAGGCGATCTGGTTGTCGCGCGCCCAGCCATGCGCCCATTCGGCATCGAGCACGATCAGCGCCACGACGTACGGCCGCTTGTCGCCGGTGACCATCGCCTGGCTGATTTCCGGCTGGAGCGTCAGCATCCCCTCGAGCTTCTGCGGCGCGACGTTGTCGCCCTTGTCGTTGACGATGATGTCCTTCTTGCGGTCGGTGATGACGATGCGGCCCTTCTCGTCGAGATGGCCGATATCGCCGGTATGCAGCCAGCCGTCGATTATGGTGCGCTCGGTATCCTCGGGACGCTGCCAGTATCCCTTCATCACCAGCTCGCCGCGCACCAGGATTTCCCCGTCATCCGCGATCCTGACCTCCACCCCGCGCAGCGGCGGGCCGACGGTGTCGAGCTTGATGCCGGCGCTGGGATAGTTGCAGCTGATGACGGGCGCGCTCTCGGTCTGGCCGTAGCCCTGCAGCATGACCAGCCCCATCGCGGAAAAGAAGCCGCCGACCTCGGGATTGAGCGGCGCGCCGCCCGAGACGAGCGCCTTGATCCGCCCGCCGAACTTCTCCCGGATCTTCGGGCGCAGCGTGGCGGCGAGCAGGAGGTCGTCGGGCTTGTCGAGCAGGTTCGCCCGGTTGCCCGCCTGCCGCTCGCCCAGCCGCAGCGCGCGGCCGAGCAGGAAATTGGCGAGCCTGCCCTGTTTCTCGATCTGCTTGATCATCTTGCCGCGCAGCACCTCGAACAGGCGCGGCACGACCACCATGATCGTGGGAGAGGCTTCCTCGAGATTGGTGGAGAGCTTGTCGAGCCCCTCGGCAAACCAGATGTCGGCCCCCAGACCGAGCGGGAGGTAGAAGCCGGCGGTATGCTCGAACGCATGGCTGAGAGGGAGAAAGGACAGGAAGCGTTCCTCCTCCCATCCGAAATCGTGCTCGATCACCGTCGCCGCTCCGCGCACGTTGCACAGGATCGCGCCGTGATGCAGCATCACCCCGCGCGGCGCGCCGCTGGTGCCGCTGGTGTAGATGACGCAGGCCATGTCTTCCCGCTCGACGCCAGCCATCCGCTCCTCCACCGCGCGGCGGGCGGCGGCGGCGTCTCCCGTCGTCATGTCGGCCCACTGGTGCAGGTCGAAATACCCCGATTGCGACGCGGAAACGGGTTCGATGGCGATGACGTTGTTGGCCCGGCCGGTGTGCATGATCGCCGGGAACAGCGGCTTGGCCAGCTTCGGGTTCGAGACGATCACCGCGCAGGCACCCGAATCGTTGAGGATGTGGCGGTGATCGGCCTCGGTATTGGTGGTGTAGGCCGGAACGGTGATGCAGCCTGCCGCCATGATGGCGAGATCGGCGATGCACCATTCGGGGCGGTTTTCCGACACGATCGCTACCCGGTCGCCTTCGTGCAGGCCCAGTTCGCGCAGGTGCTGGGCCAGCAGGCAGACCGCCTCCGCGGCCTCGGCATAGCTGATGGATGTCCAGCCGGTATCGGTCTTGGCAGTCAGAAACGGTTTGTCCCCGCGCTCGTCAGCACGCTGGAGGAACAGCGAGACCAGGTTGCTCGCATTGTCGATATCGCTCAATTCCACCGGGCAGCCTCTCCCTCAAGCGCGCCGGTCGGCCGGCCGCGTCATCGCGGACGTGCTAGGCCGGGGCGGGGCCGGCGGCAAGGGGAGGACTTACGGGCGCACCGCCACGCCCTCGCTGCGCGGATCGGCGGCTCCCACCCAGCGCCCGCCGCGCCATTCCACGGCGTTGGCCTTCAGCGGCAGATCGCGCAGTTCGACCCGGTGCCCCAGCGCTTCGAGCGGAGCCTGCATCGCGCCCAGCGCGCTGCCCCGTTCCAGCACCACCGTGTCGCCGGGCGAGAACAGGACGGGCAGTGCGATCGCCTGCTGCGCGGTCATGCCCCAGTCGATCCAGCCGATCAGCGATTTGGCCACCTGCACCGGGATCGTGGCGCCGCCCGCCGCGCCGACGGCAAGCACCATTCGACCGTCGGCGTCGAAGACCAGCGTTGGCGCCATCGAACTGCGCGGGCGTTTCGATCCCTCCACCCGGTTTGCCACCGGTACGCCATCCTTCTCCGGCGAGAAGCTGAAATCGGTCAGTTCGTTGTTGAGGTAGAAGCCGCCATACATCAGGCCCGATCCGAACGGCCCCTCTATCGTCGAGGTCCAGGACACCGCGTTGCCGTCCCCGTCGACGATGGCGAAATGGCTGGTGCCGTGTTCCTCGGGCTCGTCGCCGTCCGCGAGGGCGGCCTCGACGGGCACGCGCCCCGCCGCCACGCGCCCGAGCGTCGCATTGGCGCTGATGAGCGAACCCCGGCGATGCAGGTAGTCGGGGTCGGTCAGCGCCGTGACGGGAACGGACACGAAATCGCTATCGGCGAGATACAGTTCGCGGTCGGCATAGGCGAGCCGCTGGCTCTCGGCGAACAGATGCCAGGCCACCGGGGACTGCGGACCGAGCGCGGCCATGTCGAACGTTTCGAGCTGACCGAGAATGGCGATCACCGTCGTGGCGCCGGAGGAAGGCGGCCCCATGCCGCAGATGCGGTATTTGCGGTACGACCCGCAGACGGGCGGGCGCACGATGGCGGCATAGTCGCGCAGATCGCCCGCTCGCATGGCGGCTTCGCCCGGCGTGGCCTCGGCGACATGGGCGGCCAGTCCCTCGGCGCGGTCCTCGTAGAAGGCGGACGGCCCGGCCGCTGCGATGGCGCTCAGCGTGTCGGCGAGCGCCGCGTTGGTAAGATGCGTACCCACCGGCATCACCGCGCCATTCGCGCTCAGGAACAGGTCGCGTCCGGCCTGCTCGTGAGCGGCGCGATCGAGATTGTCCGCCGCCGACATGCGGCCTCGCTCGGTCAGATCCCAGCCGTTCCGGGCCAGCGCGATGGCCGGCCGGAACAGGTCCGCCCAGGGCAGGCGACCGTGCCGTTCATGCGCCAGCGCGGCGAGTGCGAGTGTGCCTGGCACGCCCACGGACCGCCCCCCGATCACCGCCTCCATGAAGCCGAGCGGTTCGCCATCGGGATCGAGAAACCAGTCCGGCCCCGCTTCGGCGGGTGCCTTTTCGCGCCCGTCGATCGTGTCGACCGATCCATCGGGGGAAGAGTGGACGTAGAACCCGCCGCCGCCGATACCCGAACTCTGCGGTTCGACCACGGTAAGCGCCAGCATGGTGGCGATGGCGGCATCGGTCGCGCTACCGCCCCGGCGCAGCATTTCGGCGCCCGCCTGTGCCGCACGCGGATCGGCGGCGCTGACCATACCTTCGCCCCTGTGCGTCGTGGCGGGCTGAGCCGGAAGGGTGGCGCAGGCCGGCAGCAACAGGAACGCGGCGGCGGGGAGCAGATGTCTGAAAGTCATGGCTGTTCGCTATTCGTTTCCGACCGCCTCGGCAATGGAGGCGAAGCCGTCGCGCTGCATCAATCGCTCCAGACCCCGCACGATGTCGCGGGCGATGCCGGGTCCGCGATAGGTGAACGCGCTGTAGATCTGGACGAGGCTGGCGCCCGCCCGGATACGCTGCCACGCGTCCTCGGCGGTGGCGATGCCGCCAACGCCCACAAGCGGCATCGCGCCGCCGGTCGCTTCGCGAAAGAGGCGCAGGGTGGCAAGGGCCAGCGGTTTCAACGGTTGACCCGACAGGCCGCCGGCTTCGCCGCCGTGGCGCGAGGCCAGGGGCGGACGCGAGATGGTCGTGTTCCCGACGATCAGCGCGCCCAGCTTCGCATCGAGCGCGATCCGGGCGATGGCCTCGATATCGGCGGCCTGCAGATCGGGCGCGACCTTCAGGAAGATCGGCGGCCCTTGCGCACCGCGCGCTTCCAGCACCGCGGCGAGCAGTTCCGTCAGCGCGCCTTCGTCCTGCAAGGCGCGCAGTCCGGGCGTATTGGGGCTGGAGACGTTGACGGCGAGGTAGGTGGCGAGCGGTGCCATCGCGCTCGTCATGGCGGCATAATCGGCGATGCGGTTCCGGCTGTCCTTGTTGGCCCCGATATTGATGCCGAGAACGCCGCCACGCCCGGCGCGCGTCGCGATCCGGCGGGCGGCGGCCTCCGCACCGCCATTGTTGAACCCCATGCGATTGATGACGGCGCGGTCTCGTTCCAGCCGGAACAGGCGCGGTTTCGGATTGCCTCCTTGCGCGAACGGCGTGATCGAGCCGACCTCGACAAAACCGAATCCCAGCCCGAGCAGCGCGTCCACGGCCTGCGCGTCCTTGTCGAAACCCGCCGCCATGCCCAGGGGGTTGGGAAAGGCGATTCCGGCAACCTGGGTCGCCAGCGGTCCCCCCGGCACCGCGAGCCGCCCTTTCGGCCCGTATCGCAGCGCCGTCACGGCGAGGCCGTGGGCACGTTCGGGATCGAGACGGAACAAGGCCGGACGGAGCAGGGAATACAGCATCGCCCGGTCCAATGGCAGCGGCGATGGCCGCTGCGCAACCCGGCAGCGCGCTGTCAGCCTAACTTGGTATAGGACAAAAGTCCGTATCGCTGTCGCCTTCTTACAATTACGCGCGAGCCGACTCTGCTAGACAATTCTTGCGACCCGAGGGGTTCGCCCGCATCTATCGCGGCGGACCCTCCACTATACGGGGCGGTGCCTTCGGGCGCCGCCCTTTTTTTGTCGCCCATGCTGGCCTACGATGGCCGCAAAACAGCACGAAACGAGGCCGATACACGCCATGCTCCGCCATTCATCCCGCGCGCCTTTTCTTCTTTCCGGCGCGCTGGCGCTGACCGCCTGCGCCACGGTGCCCACCGAATCGAATGTGTCGGCGACTCGCGAATCGGAGGCGCCCGCCGACATCAACGCCTTTTTCGACGAGTATGACGAGGCGAGCCTGGCCCTGTCTCCGGAGAGCAAGGCCTATCGCGGCATACGTGACGAGGATTACGGCGAATGGTCCGATTCGACCGAGGCGGCGGAGGATGCCCAGCGCGACCTGCGCCGCGCCTATCTCGCCCGGATGCAGACGACTTACGATCCGGCAACCCTGTCCCCGCAGGATGCGCTGTCCTATCGCCTGTTCGAAGAAATGAGCGCGCGTAGCGAACTGCTCGAACCCTATCGCGACTATGGCTGGTTCTTCGACCAGATGAACGGCTTGCAAAGCGGCATCCCGGCCTTCCTGATAAACGTTCACGCGGTGCAGAACGCCGACCAGGCCCGCGACTACATCTCGCGTATCGAGGGGATCGAGGACGGACTCGATACGGTGCGTGGCCGCTCCGCAGAGCGGGCGGACGACGGCGTCATGCCGCCCGACTGGGTGTATCCCTACGTCCTGTCCGATATCCGCAACATCCTCGATGCCGGTAACGACAACGCGGTGCTGGAGGATTTCCGCAGCAAGGTCGCGGCGCTCGACCTGACCGATGCGGAGCGGAGCAGGCTGGTCGCGGATGCCGAGGCGGCGTGGGCGCAGCACGCCGCTCCGGCCTACGAAAGGCTCTATGCCGAAATGCAGCGACAGCAGGCCATCGCACCGACCGAGGACGGCATCTGGCGCCTTCCCGAAGGCGAAGCCTATTACGATGCGCTGCTGCGCTATTACACCACGACCGACCTGACCGCCGACCAGATCCACCGGCTCGGCCTGCGCGAGGTGGACCGCATCCACGACGAGATGCGCGACATCATGGAACGGGTCGGGTTCGAAGGCGACTTGCAGGACTTCTTCGAGTTCACCCGCACCGACGAACGGTTCTATTACCCGACGCGCGAAGCCTATCTCGCCGATGTCGAGGGCGTGATCGACGCCATGCAGGCCAGACTGCCGCAATATTTCGTGACGCTGCCCGAATACGATTTGCAGGTGAAACCGGTCGAGGCGTTCCGCGAACAGAGCGCCGGCAAGGCCTTCTACCAGAGTCCCGCGCCTGACGGTTCGCGGCCGGGCACCTATTACGTGAACCTCTACAATCTCAACGACATGAGCAGGAACGAGCTTGAAGCGCTCGTCTATCATGAGGGGATTCCCGGCCACCATCTCCAGCGCGCCATCCAGACCGGTCTGGGGGATCTGCCGCCCTTCCGCCGTTTCGGTAGCTTCACCGCCTATACCGAAGGGTGGGGCCTGTATTCGGAGGAACTCGGCAAGGACATGGGGTTCTACACCGATCCCTATTCCGATTTCGGGCGGCTGCAGATGGAACTGTGGCGTGCCGCGCGGCTGGTCGTCGATACAGGACTTCATTCGAAGCGCTGGAGCCGCGAGCGAGCGATCGCCTACCTGCAGGAAAACACCCCCAACCCGGAAGGCGACATTCGCAAGGCGATCGAGCGCTATGCCGTCTATCCCGGTCAGGCGACCGCCTACATGATCGGCAAGCTCAAGATCATGGAACTGCGCGAACGCGCCCGCGCCGCGCTGGGTAATGATTTCGATATCCGCCAGTTCCACGAACAGGTGCTGCGCAACGGACCCGTGCCATTGTCGATCCTGGAGGAGAACATCGATAGCTGGATCGCGGCGGAGACGGAGCGGTAGACGCCCGGTAGCGCGCGTCAGTACAATAACGCTAACGACTCGCAACAACCGGTTTTCGGTTGAAACCGGCGGTCGCATGCATAGGTGAAATCGGAACGAATTGCTCCGATTAACCCCAAGGGACGCGCCATGCGCCTTTCCAACCTCGCCGATTACGCCGTCGTCACGATGGGCGCGGCCGCGCGCCATTGCGGTGGCGGACGGGTGAGCGCGGGCGAACTGGCGGCGGAAACGGGTCTGCCCGCGCCTACGGTGCAGAAGATCGTCAGCAAACTGACCGCCGCCGGCCTGCTGCGCTCCACCCGGGGCGCGGGTGGCGGATTGCAGCTTGCGCGACCCGCCGCCGCCATCAGCCTGGCCGATATCGTCGAGGCGATGGAAGGGCCGATCGCCCTGACTGCCTGCGTGGACGGGACCGACTGCATGCTCGACCACGATTGCAGCGTGCGGCCCCATTGGCCGCAGGTGAATGCCGCCATTCGGGGCGCGCTGGCGGACATTACCTTGAACCAGCTTGCGAATACGAAAGAAATGGCATGAACGAACAGGTCGACCTTCAGGACAAGCCCGTGCGGGACAAGGCCGCGCGCGACGCCGCCGCGAAGGCCGCGGATTACGAGCACGGCTGGTCGAGCGATATCGAGCAGGACTTTGCGCCCAAGGGCCTGAGCGAGGATACCGTCCGCTTCATCTCCGCCAAGAAGCAGGAGCCGGAATGGATGCTCGACTGGCGGCTGAAGGCGTTCCGCCTGTGGCAGGACATGCCCGAGCCGAACTGGGCCAAGATCGGCTATCCGCCGATCGATTACCAGGATGCCTATTACTACGCCGAACCCAAGGCGAAGCCGAAGCTGGAATCGCTCGACGACCTCGATCCGGAAATCAAGCGCGTCTATGACCGGCTGGGCATTCCCATTGCCGAGCAGGAAGTGCTGGCTGGCGTCGAAGGCGCGCGCAAGGTGGCGGTGGACGCGGTGTTCGACAGCGTCTCGGTCGCCACCACCTTCCGCAAGGAACTGGAAAGCGCAGGCGTCATCTTCCGCTCCATCAGCGAGGCGATCCGCGAATATCCCGAACTGGTGAAAAAATGGCTCGGCAAGGTCGTGCCGCAACGCGACAACTACTTCGCCACGTTGAACAGCGCGGTCTTTTCGGATGGCACCTTCGTCTACATCCCCGAAGGCGTGCGCTGCCCGATGGAGCTGAGCACCTATTTCCGCATCAATGCCGAGAACACCGGCCAGTTCGAGCGGACGCTGATCGTCGCCGAGAAGGGCAGCTACGTCAGCTACCTCGAGGGCTGCACCGCGCCGATGCGCGACGAGAACCAGCTCCACGCCGCGGTGGTCGAACTGGTCGCGCTCGAGAATGCCGAGATCAAGTATTCGACCGTGCAGAACTGGTATCCCGGCAATGCCGAGGGCAAGGGCGGCATCTACAACTTCGTCACCAAGCGCGGCCTGTGCCAGGGCGCGCGCTCGAAGATCTCGTGGACGCAGGTCGAGACCGGCTCGGCGGTGACGTGGAAGTATCCCTCCTGCGTGCTCAACGGAGAGGATAGCGTGGGCGAGTTCTACTCGGTCGCGGTCACCAACAATTACCAGCAGGCCGACACCGGCACCAAGATGATCCACAACGGGCGCGGCTCGCGCTCGACGATCATCTCCAAGGGCATTTCCGCCGGCAAGTCCGACAACACCTATCGCGGCTTGGTGCGCGTCGCCGCCAATGCCGACAACGTGCGCAACTTCACCCAGTGCGATTCGCTGCTGCTCGGCCAGGAATGCGGCGCACACACCGTGCCCTATATCGAGGTAAAGAACCCCACCGCGCAGATCGAGCACGAGGCGACCACCTCGAAGATCTCCGACGACCAGCTGTTCTACGCCATGCAGCGCGGCCTGGGCGAGGAAGAGGCGGTGGCGCTGATCGTCAACGGCTTCGCCAAGGAGGTGCTCAAGGAGCTGCCGATGGAGTTCGCCGTCGAGGCGCAGAAGCTGCTGGCGATTTCGCTCGAGGGGAGCGTGGGGTGAGCTTCGATATTAATGTCCACGTGCCAGGTCACACATGGCCCACAGCGCGACAGCTTGACGCTGCGCTTGTTGAATTACGTTTTCCGGCGCGCCTCGGAGACCGCGGAGCGGACTTGTGGGAGTCGCCCCTCGCTCCTGTCCCTTTAGAGCCAATCATCACGACCATAACTGATCAGCAGCACGCTCGGCTGCTGGGCGTGGAAGTGGGCGCGCCGTATTCGATGCCGAACGAAATGGTCATGCCGGTGCTGTTGGACGGCGACATTCGCGATCCAGACTTCGGCATTCAGTCGATCGATGAGCCATCTGAATTGGCTGAGCAAATGGCTGAATTGGGTGCCGCGCGGCCCGTTGCAGTCGGCGATCGACTTGTCTGGTTTTCGCATCACACCGATCCTTGGAACTACAACGCGGCGATGTATGTGCTCGTGGCACTAATCCGCAGTTTCGATGGGTTTGGTTTCGAACTTCAGGGAATGAGCTGCGGTCGTGAAGATTTCGCTTCCGAGCTGCTTGATTCCCTTTACCCCGATCCTGCAGAGGCTGCTCGTGTTTACGATTGAAAACCTCGGTTGCGATTACGGCATGCCGATCCGCAAGGGCCGCGCCTAATGACCGACCGCAAGACCCTCCAGCTCCGCGATCCGTCCGAAACCGCCGAAGCCCCCGCGCTCGAGAAGAAGGGCCGGGGGTGGAAGATTTCGGACAAGCGGCTCGACGTGCTGCACGAGCAGGCGCGCGAGATGCGGCGCTTTTCGAGCGAGGCGCACAAGGCGCTCGCAGCGCGGTTCAGCAAGGCCGATCTCGGGCGCTACACCTTCAAGCGGCACGCCGTGGTCGGCAGCGCCATCGTCGATTTCAACTGCCACAATCTCGGCATGGCGATCCTGATCGACGAGCCGGATCAGGACGAGGCTCTCGCCCGCCGCCGCGACAAGAGCCTCGAATCGGTCGGCATCCGCGTGATGCACATCAAGGCCGCCGACATTCTCGAGAACATGGACGACGTGCTTGCGCGCATCACCGCCGGCATGCGCCTGCGCATCGCCGACAAGGGCGAGGCGCGCCGCCGCCATAATGCCGAACACCCGCGCCAGACCAGGCCGCGCTACGACCGCGACGGCAACGGCCCGCCGCGCCGGACCGCGACACGCGACAGGAAAGACTGATGCTGAAGATCGAAAACCTCCACGCCACCGTCGGTGATACCGAAATCCTCATGGGGCTCGACCTCGAGGTGAACGCGGGCGAAATACACGCCATCATGGGCCCCAACGGCGCGGGCAAGTCGACGCTCGCTTATGCTCTCGGTGGCCGGCCCGGATACGAGGTGACGGACGGCTCCGTCACCTTCGACGGTGACGATCTGCTGGATATGGACCCGCACGAACGCGCCGCCGCGGGCCTGTTCCTGGGCTTCCAGTACCCTGTGGAGATCCCCGGTGTTTCCAACGTGCAGTTCCTGCGCGAGGCGCTCAATTCCCAGCGCAAGGCCCGCGGGGAAGAGCCGCTGTCGGGCGGCGAGTTTCTGAAGGTCGCCAAGGAGAAGGCGGCGCTGCTCAAGCTCGACATGGACATGCTGAAGCGCAACGTGAACGTCGGCTTTTCCGGCGGGGAGAAGAAGCGCAACGAGATGGTCCAGATGGGCATCCTCGACCCGAAATTCGCTGTGCTGGACGAGACCGACAGCGGGCTCGACATCGATGCGCTCAAGACCGTGGGCGAGGGGATCAACGCCATCATGCGCAAACCCGACAAGGGCGTGCTGCTGATCACGCACTACCAGCGGCTGCTCGATTACGTGCAGCCCGATTTCGTCCATATCCTCAGCAAGGGCCGCATCGTGAAGACCGGCGGCGCCGATCTCGCGAAGAAGCTGGAGGCCGAAGGCTATGACGAGGTGATGGCGGTATGACCGACCATCTGCCCACCATCAGGGACGAGGAATGGCGCTACGCCGATGCCGGCGTGCTGAAGGGTCTGTCGCCCGCCACGTTCGAGGCATGGCACGACATCGACGTGGCCGAGGGGGAAACGCATCGCGACTGCTTCGTGCTGAACGGCGGCGAGCCTGAACTGCGCCGCATCCGTGCCAGGGTGGCCCCGGGCGCGCGGCTCGAACTGTTCGCGGTCATCGCGGCGCAGGACTATGCCAGGGTCGAGGTCGTCGTGAATCTGGGCGAAGGCGCACATTTCGAATTCGGGGGCGTCACCATCGGCGGCGGAGACGCGGTGCGTGAATTCGTCACCCGCACCGATCACGGCCACCCCGACGCGACCAGCAACCAGACCGTGCGCGCCGTGCACTGGGGGCAGGCGACCGGCAATTTCCTCGGGCGCATCGATGTCGGCCGCGACGGACAGCGCACCGACGCCGCGCAGAGTTTCAAGGGGCTGCTGCTGGAACGCGGCGCGTCCGCCAACGCCAAGCCCGAGCTGGAAATCTACGCCGACGACGTGAAGTGCGAACACGGCGCCGCCATCGGCCAGATGGACGAACAGGCGCGCTATTACATGGCCAGCCGCGGCATCGCGCCAGGTGCGGCGCAGCGTCTGCTGACCCGGGCCTTCATCGCCGACGCCTTCATGATGCTGGACGACGAGGCGGCGCGTGAACGCCTGCTGGATCTGGCGGTCGACACACTGGCGAAGGCACAGCTGTGAGCAGCGCCACCATCATCTCTCGCAAGGCGGACTTTCCCGGCCTGCTCACGGCGGATGGCGAGCCGTGGCACTATCTCGACAGCGCCGCCACGGCGCAGAAGCCGAAGGCCGTGATCGACGCGGTGACGCGTTCCATCGGAGCCGACTACGCAACCGTCCACCGGGGGGTGTACTCTCGTTCGGCGGAAATGACACTGGGTTACGAGGCGGCCCGGCGCCGGGTGGCGGATTTCATCGGCGGGGCGCAGGACGAGATCGTCTTCACCCGCGGCGCGACCGAGGCGATCAACCTCGTCGCACACTGCTGGCCGGACAAGCGCCGCGTGCTGCTGTCCGAACTCGAACACCATTCCAACATCGTGCCCTGGCAACTGGCCGGCTGGCAGATCGACGTCTGTCCGGTGACGGATGACGGGCGCATCGATCTGGAGGCGGCGGCGGACATGCTGACGGAGGAGCACGCGATCGTCTCCTTCGCGCACGTTTCCAACGTGCTCGGCTCGGTGCTCGACGCGAAGCGCGCCGCCAGGCTGGCGCACGGGGTGGGAGCGAAGCTGCTGCTTGACGGGTGCCAGGCGGTACCGCGCCTGCCGGTGGACGTGGCCGCGCTCGATTGCGATTTCTACGCCTTCAGCGCGCACAAGCTCTACGGCCCGACCGGGATCGGCGCGCTGTGGGGCCGGGCGGACCTGCTCGATGCGATGCCGCCGTGGCAGGGCGGCGGCGCGATGATCGAGAAGGTGGCTTTCGGCACCAGCACCTACGCCTCGCCGCCGCAGCGTTTCGAGGCAGGCACGCCGGCCATCGTCGAGGCGATCGGCTTTGCCGCGGCCTGCGACTACACGGCGGGTTTCGGCATGGACGCCATCGCCCGGCACGAGGCGGCGCTGGTGGCGCAGACCCGCGACGCGCTGGGCGCGATGAACGATGTGAGCTTGTTCGGTCCGGACGAATCGGCGGGAATCGTGAGTTTCCTGCTGGACGGTATTCACCCGCACGATCTGGGCACCATATTGGACGAAGAGAACGTCGCGATCCGGGCCGGGCATCACTGCGCGCAGCCCCTGATGGAACGGCTCGGCGTGAGTGCGACGGCCCGCGCCAGCTTCGGACTGTATTCCGACGAGGACGACGTCGCCGCGCTCATCCGCGGCATCGAACGCACGAGAAGGATTTTCGGCTGATGGACGAAACGCACGAGACAGAAGGCGACGAAACCGATTTCGTCGCGGCGCCGGCTCCCAACGAACAGATCGTCGCGCCGGACAAGCCGCCTCGCGCTCGCGTATCTGATGCGCCGCTGCCGGAGGCGGAGAGCGCCGGGGCGAAGATGGAGCGCAAGCGCGATTACCTGGAAGGCTTCCTGCAGAAGAAGCCCGAAGCCGTCGCGCCCGGCGAACCGGGCGGTGCTATCCACGAATCGGTGATCGACGCGCTGAAGGAAATCTACGATCCGGAAATCCCGGTGAACATCTACGAACTCGGTCTGATCTACAATGTCGAGGTGGCCGACGAATCGGACGTGACGGTGACGATGACGCTCACCACCCCGCATTGCCCGGTCGCCGAAACCATGCCCAACGAGATCGAGATGCGCGTTGCCTCGATTCCGGGCGTGCGCGACGCAGAGGTCGTGGTGACATGGGATCCGCCGTGGGATCCCTCCAAGATGAGCGATGAGGCGCGGCTCGAACTGGGAATGCTGTGATGTCCGATACCGAGACGAAGACCCGCGCCGCGCGCAAGGCCGCCGTAGTCCTGACGCCCGCCGCCGAGCAGCGCGTTGCGGATCTGATGGCGAAGGCACCCGATGATGCGATCGGCGTCAAGCTGTCCACGCCGCGCCGTGGGTGTTCGGGGCTTGCCTATTCGGTCGATTACATCACCGCGGAGGAGGGTTTCGACGAAAAGATCGAGACGCCCGGCGGGATGTTTTACATCGACGGGGCCAGTGTCCTGTATCTGGTGGGCAGCACGATGGACTGGGTGGAGGACGACTTCACCGCCGGTTTCGTGTTCGACAATCCCAATGCCAAGGGCGCCTGCGGCTGCGGCGAAAGCTTCATGGTGTGAGCCCCCGGCTTCTCCGGACGCTCGGCCTGCTGAGCCTGGCCATCGCGCTGGTCCTCGCCGTCATCTATTCGGGCGAGGAGATCGGGATGATCGACCTGCTCGGTTCGCCCGAAGGCGGAGCGATCGGGATGGGGGTCCTTGGTCTGGTCCTGCTGATCGCAGCGAGGCGTCGGCGCGACTGAGCGGACCTAACGCTGCGCCAGCGCCTGTGCGCAGGCTGCGCGATCCACCGCCGCGCCGTCGCTCGCCCGTCTCGCCTCGACCCAGGTCGCAACCGGCTCCGCACCTTGCGATAACGGGTAGAGATAGACGTCGAGCACGCAGGCCTGCCCGGAAAACTGCAGCTTGCGCATGTCGCCTTCCGTCACGGTCAGCCGTGGTGGACCGAAACGGCGTCGAAGCGTAGCGGCGTTCTGCCGGACGATGGCTGACAGGCCGGGCACGTCGTTGATCTGCGGTGGGCGAAAACCGGTGCGCGGGCGCGGCGGCGGGGCAGTAGGAGGGATCTGCACGGTTTCGCGAGGGCGTTCGGGGGGCGCGGGGGCCTGTTGCGGCGAAGGAACGCAGGCGGCAACAAGCGCCGTGAGGACGATGGCGGGAAGAAAGCGCATGTCAGGTAAGTCTCGCCTTGCGATTGGTCCGATGCACCAGGTGGGTGGCGCAAGCCGCACCCAGCACGGGTGCAAGCAGATTGACGACGGGAACGGCAAGCAGGGCGGCAGTAACACCGCCCAGGCCGAAGCGCTGTCCGAGTCCGAGAGGAGCCGTGCTTCCATCCCTACGACGATGGCGAAGCCAGACCATGTCCTGCAGTTCGCGGCCAAGTACGACCGCGTTGACCAGCCAGAACAGGGCGGCCGTGCCGATCCCCGTGAACAGAAGCAACAGCGCGAACGGTGCAGCGATCAGGTTGATCGTCAGGGCACGAAGGGCAGAACCTATACCGTTTCCCAGCTGCTCTGCGAAAGAAGGTTCGCGCGCCATCGTCGCTTCGGCGGGATAATGTTTGCGCTCGATTGCCATAACGACTTCGTCCGCGAAGAACTGCATCACCGCCATCGCGACGACGCGCCAGGTCAGCCAGAGTCCGATCGCCGCGAGGACGAGAGCCAGCACCCCGCGCAGGCCCCCGGCCCCGGCGAACAGGATTTCGCCCACTCCGCCTGCCTCCAGCAAGCGGTCGATGGCGAACCAGGCCAGGGTGATGACGATCACGAAGATCACGATGGTGACAACAAGGCTTTTCAGCACGATACGCAGCACCGCGCCATCGAACATCTGGCCGAGCCCAAGTGCAAGCGAAGTCGCGAGCGATCCCATCGCCGGTTGCGATTGCGCGCCCTTTGCGCCAAGTCAACGCCGCCCGCGCGAGGCGGACCGCAATTCCCGACGAATCCCCAGCCCTCGAGGATCCTTAATGACCGAACCCCGCTACGACGTCATCGCTATCGGCAACGCCATCGTGGATGTCATGGCCCCCTGCGAGGATGCCGACATCGAACGGCTTGGCCTTGCGAGAGGTGGCATGTCGCTCATCGATACGGACGGCGCGCGTGACCTCTATGCGGCGATGGGCCCGGCGAAGGAGATTTCCGGCGGATCGGCGGCGAATACGCTCGCCGGCTGCGCGGCGTTGGGCCTGAAATGCCATTTCATCGGCCAGGTCGCGACGGACCAACTGGGCGATGTGTTCAGCCACGATATCCGGGCCGCCGGAATCGATTTCACGACTCCGGCACGCGAGGGGGAACCACCGACCGCGCGTTGCCTGATCTTCGTCACGCCCGATGGGGAACGGACGATGAACACTTTTCTCGGCGCCAGCCAGTTCCTGCCTGCCGAAGCGCTCGACGAAAAGGCGATTGCCGATGCGGCTATCCTCTATCTCGAAGGCTATCTGTGGGATCCCGAAGAACCGCGCAGCGCCATGCGCCGTGCGATCGAGGTCGCGCGCGGGGCCGGGCGAAAGGTGGCCTTCACCGCTTCGGAAAGCTTCGTGATCGACCGTCACGGCGATGATTTCCGGGCGCTTATCGACGATGGCCTGATCGACATATTGTTCGTCAACGAAAGCGAACTGGCGACGCTGACCGGCAAGGACGATTTTGAGGACGGCGTCGCTTCGCTGACCGATAAGCTGCCTGTTCTGGTGGCGACGCGCGGGGCCAAAGGCGCCGTCGCCGTTGCCGGGTCGGACCGGGCCGAAGTGGCAGCGGAACCGGTTGGCAAGGTCGTGGACACGACCGGCGCGGGCGACCTTTTCGCGGCTGGCTTCCTGTCCGGCCATGTCAGGGGTGAGCCGCTAGAAAGCTGTCTCAAGCGCGGGGCTGTCGCGGCGGCAGAGATCATCAGTCATTACGGTGCGAGGCCCGAAGCCGACCTCAAGGCGTTGATCGCGGATAAGGTAGACTGACCGATCCGGAAATCGAGGCTGCGCCGGTTTCTTTCGTCGCTATGTCTTTCCCTGCGGGGAAAAATCGCGAGGGACATCCGGCGAACGAAATGATGCGGCGTTTGTGGACGGAGCGACCTCCTGTTCCGGCGACAACACGAAAGGACGATTATGACGAGCGAGAGCGGCAAGCGGGCGCTGGTGACGGGCGTTACCGGGCAGGACGGCGCCTATCTGGCACATCTTCTCCTCGGAAAGGGATACGAGGTGCACGGCGTGAAGCGGCGTTCGTCGAGCTTCAACACCGGACGGATCGAGGACATCTACCAGGATCCGCATGTCGATAATCAGCGATTCCACCTGCATTATGGCGACCTGACGGATTCGACCAACCTCATCCGCATCGTGCAGGAGGTAAAGCCCGACGAGATCTACAATCTCGCCGCTCAGAGTCACGTGGCGGTCAGTTTCGAAACGCCCGAATACACGGCGAACGCGGATGCCATCGGTACGCTGCGGCTGCTGGAGGCCATTCGCATCTGCGGTCTGGAAAATTCGACCCGCTTCTATCAGGCTTCGACATCGGAATTGTACGGGCTGGTTCAGGAAGTCCCGCAGAGCGAGACCACGCCCTTCTATCCGCGAAGCCCCTATGCCGCGGCCAAGCTCTACGCCTACTGGATCACGGTCAATTACCGGGAGGCCTACGGGATGCACGCCTCCAATGGCATCCTGTTCAACCACGAAAGCCCCTTGCGCGGCGAAACCTTCGTCACACGCAAGATCACCCGCGCCGCCGCCGCCATCGCTCTCGGCCGGCAGGAAAGGCTGTATCTCGGCAATCTGGATGCGCAGCGCGACTGGGGGCATGCGCGTGAATATGTGCGCGGCATGTGGATGATGATGCAGCAGGACGTTCCCGACGATTACGTGCTCGCTACAGGTCAGACGACGCATGTTCGCGACTTCGTCCAGTGGGCGTTCGAGGATGCCGGCATCCCCGTCGTATTCCGCGGCGAAGGCCTCGACGAAAAGGCCTACGCGAAGGACGATGGCAGGGTGCTGGTGGAAGTCGATCCGCGTTACTTCCGCCCTACGGAGGTGGACCTGCTGATCGGTGATCCGAAGAAGGCCCGGGAAAAGCTGGGCTGGATGCACGAAACACCGGTACGCGATCTCGCGCGCGAAATGGTCGAGGCGGACATGAAGATCATGCAGGACGAGCCGATCGCGGGCGGCGACTGATGGCTTACGACCTTTCGCAAAAGCGCATCTATGTCGCGGGCCACAAGGGAATGGTCGGCTCCGCATTGGTGCGCAGGCTCGAACGGGAAAACTGCACGATCCTCGTCGCGGACCGGACGACCGACCTGCGCGAACAGGCTGCCGTGCGTGCCTGGTTCGCGGACAACCGGCCCGACGCGGTGATCGTCGCTGCGGCCAAGGTGGGCGGAATCCTCGCCAATGACAGTTACCCGGCTCAGTTCCTTTACGACAACCTCATGATCGAGGCGAACCTGATCGAGGCGGCCCGGCAGAATGCGGCGGAAAAGCTGCTCTTCCTCGGATCTTCCTGCATCTATCCCAAGCACGCTGCGCAACCGATCGAGGAAGACGCCCTGTTGACCGGTCCGCTGGAGCCGACAAACGAATGGTACGCCATTGCGAAGATCGCCGGTATCAAGCTGTGCCAGGCTTACCGGCGCGAATATGGCTGCGACTTCATCAGCGCGATGCCGACCAATCTCTATGGTCCGGGAGACAATTTCGATCTGGCCGGCAGCCATGTCCTGCCCGCGCTCATTCGCAAGGCTCACGAAGCGAAGGAAGCGAAGGCCGAGACAGTCGAGATCTGGGGCACTGGCACCCCTCGACGCGAGTTCCTGCACGTCGACGACCTTGCCGATGGCTGCGTCTTCCTGCTTCGGAACTACTCGGAAGAAGGCCATGTCAACCTGGGTTCGGGCAGGGATCTGCCCATCATCGACCTGGCCCGTATCGTGTGCGAGGTGGTCGGCTTCGAAGGCGAGATCGTGACCGATCCGACCAGGCCAGACGGCACGCCGCGCAAACTGATGAGCGGGCAGCTTATGGCGGAGATGGGCTGGCAGCCGACGATCGGTCTGCGCGAAGGAATCGCGGATGCCTACCGCGCCTTCCTGGCCGGAGAAGGCAAGCGCTGATCGGACTACCGGCGTTGTCCCGCGTCAGAAAGCCCGGTCATGAACAAGGACGCGTACGGTGGCGAACAGGATGAGAATATCCTGCCATATGCTCCACTGGCGCAGATATTCCAGATCGGCACCCAGACGCTCGGACAGGTCGCGTTCCGTGTCCGTGGCTCCCCTCAAGCCGCGAACCTGGGCGAGGCCGGTGATGCCCGGACGCAGGCTGTGGCGTTGCCAGTATTTGCGGTCCACCTGCCAGAACAGTTTCGATCCCGCCTGTGAACCCAAGGCGTGCGGACGGGGGCCGACAAGGCTCATATCGCCCAGCAGGACGTTGATGAGCTGGGGGAGTTCGTCGATGCTGGTGCGGCGCATGAAGCGCCCGATCCGGGTAATCCGTTCATCGTCCCGGGATGCCGAGCGTTCGCCATCCTCGTCCGCTTCGCGCATGGAACGAAACTTGTAGATGTCGAAGAAGCGGTTGCCCCGCCCCATCCGACGCTGCCGAAACAGGATGGGCCCGCCATCCTCCAGCTTGATAAGGACGGCGCACAAGGCCAGCAGAGGGGACAGAACTATGAGCGCGGGGATCGTCAACCCTAGGTCGAACAGCCGTTTCGTGCCCCGGGCGCGCATGCCCAGATGACCGATCGAGACACGCAGGGAGGACATTCCCGCGCCGTCATGATGTTCGACCCCCAGCGCCCCGATTTCGTAGGTGAGGCGGTCGACGATCTCGCCCTGTATGCCTGATCCCTTGAGCACTTCCGCCCAGGCATGGCGCGTTTCGCTCGGACAGCTCACGATAACGCGATCCATGTTGCGCAGGTATTTGGCGAGCCTGTCCAGCGCTACGGGATCGCCGACATCGGGTCTGAGAGCATGCTCGTGCGCGTCCACGTGATAGGCATGGTAAAGCCGGAAAGGGGGGCCGCCCGCGCCGATGACCAGCGTGTTGACCGCCGTCGGCCCCCATCGCGAGATCAGGAACCGGGCCAGTGCGATGCGGAAGACCACGAACAACACGCCCGTGGTGACGAACGCGACCAGGAATATAAGGCGTGAGAATTGCTCGTTCATCTTGGCAAAGAACGCGAGGAAGTTCAGCACGAAGCCGGAAACGACGAGGGCGAGGATCGCCTTTTTCGAAGCGCAGACCCAGTCGACGAGACACGAGCGCGAATAGCTTCCGTTGAACAGGGCGATCGTCAGGTAGATCGGAAGCAGCAGGTGGCCCGGAAGCAGACCGTCCTGCACCGCGGCGGCGCTGCCGGTCCCCCCGAGATAGATCAGGGCGCAGCCGGCGAAGGACGCGTTCAGAACCAGCATGTCCACGATCAGCATACCGATGTATGCCTGCAACCTGCGCCGCTCCAGCGAACGGGCCAGGCCGGCTTCCGGGGCGCGGGGGATACGCCGCTCCGGTCTTTCCCCCGCCCGGGCAAGCGGATAGATCAGCGCGTTGTCGGCCTCGCTCGGAGAACCGTCTCTGGATTGTACCAGATCGTCCATTTCCGACCTCAACCAGTCATGCCGAATTTATACGCAATATCCCTTAGCTGAGTTTTCAGGGAAATACGACCCCGTTTGTGCAATGCAGCAAACCGCTGGTCTCCGCGGGCGGACGGCTTGGCGTATCAGCTGATCGAAATGGCTAGCGGCGTGATGCCGCATACCGCGCAATCAGCGTCAATTCCCGGGCCAGCAGCAGTTCGGCCGACTGGCTGTTCGTCAGCAGGGAGCGATGCAGATCGGTCAGGCGCGGAACGAGCCGTTCCAGCTTCGCGCCGCTCCATCGATGCAACTGATTTCCGATCTCGTCGCGATCGCGAAAGAACACGCGTTCGCGCGCAAGAAATGCTGTCATCTCGTCGCCCGGGCCAAACCGCGCCGCCAGGCCCGCCAGTTGCGCGACCCGCCGTTCCAGAGCGAGCGCGACCCCGACAGGATTGAGCGAAACTTCGCGCATTCGCGCCAGTTGCGTCGTCAGCTGCCCCGTCTTTCCGCCGAGGGCCGCGTCGACGAGAGGCATGATACCATCTTCTTCCGTCTTCGCGCCGATTGCGTCGAGCGCCTCGCCGTCGGCCAGCCTTGGAGAATGAGGCGAGGCGTCGAGGTAGAGGGCAAGCTTCTCCACCTCCGAACGAGCCAGTCGCACGTCGAGGCTTGCTGCGCGGGCGATACGTTCGGCCAGGCCGCCGCTCAGTCGCAGACCGGCTGCGTCGGCCATGCTTCGCACTTGCGCCGTGACTTCGCCTGGCTCGGGGGGATAAAACACGGCCACCAGTGCGTCGTCGCGTTTCAGAAGCAGCTTCGCACTGCGCGACTTGTCGGTCGCCGAAGTGGCGACGATGACGACGGGCCAGGCGTTCGCGGCTTCGCCGCTATCGGCCATTTCGGCATATGTGCGGATGGCATCGTGGGCTTCCTCGCCATTGACCCGGACATATACGTGCCGGCTGTCGCCGAACAGCGAGGTCGAGCGCGCTTCGTCCAGCAGTCGTGCGGGATCGCCCTTCAACTCCTGACCAGACAGATCCACCCGTTCGCCCGGATCGGCGAACCCGGCGATGGTCCTGGCAGCCGCGGCGGAGGCGCCCGCTTCGTCCGGACCGCAGAAAAAGAACAGGCGGCACTTCGCCCCGGCACGACCTACTACCGCGGCATAGTCGCGCCGCGTCGCCTTCATCGCAGATCGCGCAGCGTGCGGGCCACGCGAACGGTGATCTGGTCGGCCAGTTCCTGAGCCAGGTTCTCCACCGCCGTCTGCTCTGCCGCGATTGTGGCGAATTCGGAATCCACCACGTCGATACCCGCGTCGGAACCTGCAGTGGCGTCGAGCACCACCCTGCCGCTGGCAATATCGACCAGCTGATAGCGCGCGCGCAGCGTCAGGCGCTCTCGGCCGATAGTCTCGTCGGTGAGCAGCCCCAGCCCCTCGAGCTGTTCGTCGAGGGAGACGTCGAGACGGTAGCGCGAGGGGGCCGATGCGCCGCGCTGGCCCAACCGGTCGGTCAGCGCGTTGCGGACTAGCCAGCCCTCCCGGCCCGGTATCGCCGGAACCTCCACCGCGGCCAGATTGCGCGCGACGAAGCCGTTTCCGCCGTCGCCATAGACTGGTTCGAGACCGCAGGCGGCGAGGGTCAGGAATGGGACGGCGAGGGTCAGAGCGAGGGCGGCAAGGCGCTTCATGTGACGATGTTCACCAGCCTCCCGGGCACGACGATGACCTTGCGAATGTCGGCGCCGGCGATCGAACGCTGGACCTTCTCGCTGGCGAGCGCAAGCGTCTCGAGCTCCTCTCTCGAGGCGTCGGTCGGCGCGGTCAGCGTGTCGCGCAGCTTGCCCTTGTGCTGCACCGCGATGGTGACCTCGTTCTCGACCAGCAGGTTCTCGTCCACCGCTGGCCATGCCTGCTGCGCGGCGAGGCCCGTGCCGCCGACCAGTTCCCAGCCGGATTCGGCGAGGTGCGGCATCATCGGGCCGATGAGTATCGCAAGGGTGCGGATCGCGTCGCTGCGGGTCGCGGACGGACCCGCTTTTTCCACGGCTCCCGTCAGTTCGTAGATCCTGGCGACGGCCTTGTTGAAGGCGAGCGCCTCGATATCCTCGCCCACCGAAACCACGGTGCGGGCGGCAAGCCTGGCGAGCGCGGTGTCCTCTCCCCCTGCGTCGGCATCGTACTGACCGAACAGTCGCCACAGGCGCTGGACGAAGCGGGCGCAGCCCTCGATCCCCGCCTCGGACCAGGGGAGATCGCGCTCGGGCGGGGAATCGGACAGCATGAACCAGCGCACGGCGTCGGCGCCGTAGTCGCGGATAATATCCTCGGGATCGACGACGTTCTTCTTCGACTTGGACATCTTGACGACGCGGCCGATCTCGACCTCGCCGCCATCCGCGATAAGCGTGGCGCGCTCCGCTTCGCGGCTGATTTCGGACGGAGCGTAATAGACGGTGCGTTCGCCCTCGCGCCGCGAATAGGTCTCGTGCGTCACCATGCCCTGCGTGAACAGGCTGGCGAAGGGTTCCTTCACCTCCAGCTTGCCGATGCTCGCCAGGGCGCGGGTCCAGAAGCGGGCGTAGAGCAGGTGCAGGATCGCGTGCTCGATGCCGCCGATATACTGGTCGACAGGCATCCATTTGGCGACCTCGTCCGCGTCGAAGGGCCGGTTGGCCGGCTGGCTCGCAAAGCGCAGGAAATACCAGGAGGAGTTGACGAAGGTATCGAGCGTGTCGGTTTCCCGCCGCGCCGGACCGCCGCAGTTCGGGCAGGTCGCCCGCTTCCAGGTGGGATGGCGTTCGAGCGGGTTGCCGGGAACGGAGAAGTCGACATCCTCCGGAAGCTTCACCGGCAAGTGATCCTTCGGGACCGGCACCACGCCGCAGTCCTCGCAGTGAAGGAAGGGTATGGGCGTACCCCAGTAACGCTGGCGCGAGACGCCCCAGTCGCGCAACCGCCAGACCGTGGTACCCTTTCCCCAGCCTTCCGCTTCGGCCCTGGCGATGACCGCTGCCTTGGCCGCTTCCACATCCATCCCGTCGAGGAAACGCGAGTTAACGATCACGCCGTCGCCCGCCTCGGCTTCGCCAGCGAAGGGCCTGGCCGCTTCCGCCTCGCTCGGGGCGACCACGCGGGGGATTGGAAGGCCGTACTTGCTGGCGAACTCGTAGTCGCGCTGATCGTGGCCCGGCACCGCCATGATCGCGCCGGTGCCGTAATCCATCAGCACGAAATTGGCGATATAGACCGGCAGCGGATCTCCGGTGAAGGGATGCGCGGCGGTCAGACTTGTATCGAAGCCCAGTTTTTCCGCCGTGTCGAGATCGGCCGCCTTGGTCCCGCCCTTCCTGCACAGCGCGATGAAGTCGCGTGCCGCCGCGCTATCTTCGGCGACCTTGTGCGCCACCGGATGATCGGCCGCCACCGCGACGAAGCTTGCCCCGAAGATCGTGTCCGGCCGCGTCGTGTAGACAGGTAGCGTGCCCCCGTCCGAAAGACCGAACGAGAATTCCAGTCCCTGCGACTTGCCGATCCAGTTTTCCTGCATCAGCCGCACCTTCTGCGGCCAGCCGTCGAGGTCGCCCAGTCCGGTCAGCAGATCATCCGCGAAATCGGTGATCTTCAGGAACCACTGATCGAGGCTGCGCTTTTCCACCTCGGCGCCGGAGCGCCAGCCCCTGCCGTCGATTACCTGTTCGTTGGCGAGCACGGTCATGTCGACCGGATCCCAGTTGACCTGCGCCTGCCGGCGATAGACCAGGCCCGCCTCGTAAAGGTCGATGAACAGCGCCTGCTCGTGGCCGTAATAGTCCGGATCGCAGGTAGCGAATTCGCGGCTCCAGTCGAGCGCGAAGCCCAGTTGTCTAAGCTGCCCTTTCATCGTGGCGATGTTGTCGTAGGTCCAGCCCGACGGGTGGACGCCCTTTTCCATCGCCGCGTTTTCCGCGGGCATGCCGAAGGCGTCCCAACCCATCGGGTGCAGCACCTCGAACCCTCGCATCCGCCGATAACGGGCCAGCACGTCGCCCATGGTGTAGTTGCGGACATGCCCGATATGGATGCGCCCGCTGGGATAGGGGAACATCTCCAGCACATAGCTCTTGGGCTTGTCGGACTGGCTGTCCGCCTCGAACAGGCGCGCCTCGTCCCACGCGCGTTGCCAGCGCCCGTCGGCGACGGACGGATCGAATCGATGGTCACTCATGACGGGCGCGCCTAGCGCGGATCAGCCGACGGCGGAACGCCTGAGGTCGCGCGCCTTGGTGAGAATGATGTCTTCCAGCCGCTGCACGGTGGCGGCCTGCACCGGCGCATCCACCCAGGTGCCGTTCTGGTTCACCTGCCGGCTGGCGGCGACGCGCAGCGCATCGGCGCGCAGATCGGCGTCGAGGATGTAGACCGACACCTTGACCCGCTCGTTCGGCTGCTGGGGTTGGGAATACCAGTCCGTCACCAGGACGCCGCCGGCGCTGTCGGCCTGCAACAGCGGCATGAAGGACAGCGTTTCCAGGCTGGCCCGCCAGAGATACGAATTCACGCCGATCTGGGTGGTCTGCGCCGCCGCGAGATCGGTACGCAGCCTTTCGTCGCTGCCGCCGCCGCACGCGGACAGGCCAGCCGCCGCCGCAACCAGCGCCAGCGTGGAGGCGGCCCGGCGAAGGCGGGGGGCGGTGCGGGCGAAGTCGGAAGCGAGAAAGATGGCCATGGCGGTCCTGCAATTAACGTGAATGCTGCGTCGCGCCTCTATAGCCGCGCTGGGCGGCGCGGCAAGGCGAAGCGAACGTGGGCCGCGAGATGCCCGCACGACCGGTGAACCGCCGCTGAATCGGAGCCGCGCCTGTGGGTTGAAGGCAACAGTCGCGAAAAACACCGGAGCGACGGCCCGACTCATGTGGAAAACCGTCTTCGAACCGCCTATCGTCCGGAACAGTTCATGGATTCGCGCGGACCGGGAACCCGGCCGTTCATCAGGAGTCCATGGGACAGGGGAGATCGAAGGATCATGGCTTTCACGCGCAAGGGACTGGCTGCCAAGGCGGCGCTCGGCATGTCCGCCGCGCTTGTCGCACTCGCCCTGCCCAGCGCCGGGTCTGCCGTGGGCCAGGTTGCCGGCGACACGATCGCCGTCGCGGCCACGAACCTGGTTTCCTTCACCCCCGCCTCCGCCGATCCGCGACTCGCCGCATTGGTCGCGAGCAAGGGCGACGGATCGGCGCGGATGATGCGCTTCACGCCTGCGGGCGCGGTAACCTCGGGTCCGAACCGCTCCGTCACGGTAGCCGTACGGGTGGACCGGCAGACCGCGCAGTCCATCGCCGCGGCGCGTTCCGCGCTTCCCGGGCAGACGCGTGCCGATGCGTCGGCCACCACCGCGCTTCGCGTTGCGCCGGTCCGCTACAATCTCGGCCTCGCTCGCGGCTATGGCAGCTTCGCGCAGGCGCCCGAACCTGTCGCTCCCGCTGCGTCCCGGATTCCCGGTTCGCTGGCGAACGCGAACATTCCCGACCTGTCCGAATTCACGCCCCGGGCCGGTGTGCGCGAGGAACCGAGCCGCTTTGCCGCCCGTGTTGCGCTGGAGGAAGGACGCAGTCCGACCCGCGCCCGCATCACCCCGCCGCGCGAGGAAGCGCTCGCCGACCAGATGCTCGACGTCAACGGCAGCTATCGCCTGACGCGCAACCTTGATATCACCGCCGGCGTGCGGTACGAGCAGGATCGCGATATCGCTCCCCTCCCCGATCTGGAGCAGCAGGACAGTCAGGCGGTCTATATCGGAACGCAGTTCCGCTTCTGATTGTCCGGTGCGATTGCAAGACGAACCCCGCTTCGGCGGGGTTTTTCTTTGCGGGACCGTCTGGCCCGCTTAAACATTGTCAAATCGACAGCAGAACATTCCGGGAGAGTTTCATGGCACGAGTAGCAGTCGTTACGGGCGGCACGCGCGGCATCGGTCGCGCCATCTGCGAATCCCTTCGCGAAGAGGGTTTCACCGTCGTCGCGAATTACGCCGGCAACGAGGAGAAGGCGCGCGCCTTTACCGACGAAACGGGGATCGCCGCCTACAAGTTCGACGTGGGCAGCTTCGAGGATGCCCAGGCCGGTTGCCAGAAGATCGCGGACGAGGTCGGCCCGATCGACGTGCTGGTCAACAATGCCGGCATCACCCGCGACGGCACGCTGGCCAAGATGAGCCAGGAGGACTGGGACGACGTGATGCGCGTCAATCTCGGGGGGTGCTTCAACATGGCCAAGGCCTGCTTCGACCACATGAAATCCCAGAAATGGGGCCGGATCGTCAATATCGGCTCGATCAATGGGCAGGCGGGGCAGTACGGCCAGGTCAATTACGCCGCCGCCAAGAGCGGCATTCACGGCTTCACCAAGGCGCTGGCGCAGGAAGGCGCGCGCTACGGCATCACCGTGAATGCCATCGCGCCCGGCTACATCGATACCGACATGGTCGCGGCGGTGCCGGATACGGTCCTGGAGAAGATCGTCGCGCAGATCCCGGTCGGCCGGCTTGGACGGGCCGAGGAAATCGCGCGGGGTGTGCGCTTCCTCGCGTCGGAGGACGGCGCCTTCATCACCGGCTCCACCCTGTCGATCAATGGCGGACAGCACATGTACTGACGGGCGGCCGGTGGACGAGATCTATCATCCGCCGGTCAAGCGGTCGATCGAGATCGCCGGGCACAAGACCTCGGTCAGCCTCGAACCGCTGTTCTGGGATCTGCTGCGCCGCGAAGCCGACCGCGCCGACCTGCCCCTCAACGCGCTGGTCGCGCGGATCGATGCCGAACGCATAGCGGTGGCGAACCCGCCGGGGCTCGCCACCGCGATACGTTTATGGCTGGCGTCCCGCCTCACCGAAAGCGAGGGCCGGACGCTGCCGGAGAAGGATCAGTAATTGGCGGGCGGATCGCTGGCGGGGAAGGTCTCGTCCAGTTCCTCGTCCGTTTCGGTCCATTTGCGATTCGGTTCGTCTGCCATCGCGCCGGGACCGGAATCGCGCACCTGGTGGCGGTTTGGCCCACCGGCCTGCCCCTTAGCGAAGGCCTCGTTCTGCGACGCGTAGTTTTTCTCGTAATACTTGTATCCGGCATAGCCGAGCGCTCCGAGAGCGGCGAGTCTTAGCAAAGCCATGATGGCCTCCTTTCCTTTGCCCACTCAACGCGCGGCTATCGCAAAGGTTCTTTGGTAGAGTGACGAATTCATACTGATTGATATGGTTGACCGCGCCGGCCCGAACACCCAAACCCGCGCGCATGAGCACGCAAAAACCCATCCGCAAGGCCGTCTTCCCCGTGGCGGGGCTGGGCACCCGGTTTCTTCCGGCGACCAAGGCCATCCCCAAGGAATTGCTGCCGATCGTCGACCGTCCGCTGATCCAGTATGCGGTTGACGAGGCGCGGGAGGCGGGGATCGAACAGATGATCTTCGTCACCGGGCGCGGGAAGACCGCCATCGTCGAGCATTTTGACATCGCCTACGAACTCGAAACGACGATGGAGGAGCGGGGCAAGGATCTCGCCGTGCTCGATCCGACACGGGCGACGCCCGGCGACATCATCACCGTGCGCCAGCAGGTGCCGCTGGGGCTGGGCCACGCGATCTGGTGCGCGCGGGCCATCGTCGGTGACGAACCGTTCGCGATCATGCTGCCCGACGAGCTGATGGTCGGCGAACCGGGTTGCATGAAACAGATGGTCGATGCTTACGAGGCGGTCGGCGGCAACCTCATCTCGGTGCTGGAAGTCCCGCATGACGAGGTTTCGAGCTATGGGGTGATCGATCCGGGCGAGGCGGACGGCGCGCTGACCGAGGTTCGCGGGCTGGTGGAAAAGCCGCCGGCCGACGAAGCCCCGTCGAACAAGATCATCTCCGGTCGCTACATCCTCCAGCCGGAGGTCATGCGAACGCTGGAAACGCAGGGCAAGGGCGCGGGCGGGGAAATCCAGCTGACCGATGCGATGGCGCGAATGATCGGCACCCAGCCGTTCCATGCGGTGACGTTCGCCGGCAATCGCTACGATTGCGGCAGCAAGACCGGCTTTGTCGAAGCGACGCTGGCGCTGGCTCTCGAACGGGCGGACATGGGTAGCGAGATACGCGAAATCGCGCAGCGTCTGCTACGCGATTAGGCGGCGACCCGAGTTACCGGGTTCTGAAGCGATGATGCTTATTCGGGACCGCCGCGTCCGGCAGACGCGTCGTCGGTCGTATCGAGATGAGCGGTCATGTAGGGGATCGGATTGACCGGCTCCCCGTCGACGCGGACTTCATAATGCAGGTGCGGTCCGGTGGAGCGACCGGTCGAGCCGATATAACCAATCAGGTCGCCCTTGTTCACGTGCTGCCCGGCGCTGACCGTGTAGCCGGACAAGTGCGCGTAGCGCGTTTCCATGTCACCGCCATGCTCGATCTGGACGTAATTGCCGTAGGAACCGAAATACTGCGCCTTGCCGACCATGCCATCGGCCGTCGCGAAGACCGGCGTACCGCTGGCGGCGGCAAGGTCCACGCCATTGTGGCGAGCGCGGCGGCGCAGGATCGGGTGATCGCGCATGCCGTAGCCGCTGGTCAGCTGCACGCCGTCCACCGGCATGCGCGACGGGATGGCGAGGCTGGCGCGCGGGGCGGCGATGATCTCACCCGTATTGGTGACGCGGCCGCCTTCTTCCAGGTCTTCCCAACTGGCGAACAGTTCGGTGAATTCGGCGCTGTCGTCCGCGGGATTGGCCGTGACCGATCCGGTATCGATAACGCCGGTCGGCGCGTTTTCCTTCGCGGTTGCCGGTGCGGAGATGGCGGCGATGGCGGCAACAGCCGCGAGTGTCGTGATCTTGACGTGCATACGATCCCTTTTGTCTTTTGCCGGGCGCCGGAGCGCCCCCGTCAGATCCGGCAAAAGACGTGTCACCGCCGATGCCCGATATTTTCTCAAGAGATGGTCGGAACCCCCCGCCCGTCTCGTGCATTCACTGATTATGCTGGACTTCGTTAACGAGGCAACAGCGGTTCCCGACATCCACGACCAGTTGCAGCGACGATGCGTTGAAGCGATCAACCGCGTGCGAAAACGCCCCTTCCCGCCTGGTTGAGCGGTTAATTTTGACTGAAATTCCACGCTGTTGACCAGAGGTGCGCAACATCGGACGAAATGACTTCGCGGATCGTTCAACCGAGTTGGTATGACCGTAAAACCCGCGAAAACGCGGCGCCGCCTGCCCGGGCGCGAGCGCTTTCAAGGTGATTCGCCGGACTTACAGGTCGCGCGCAGCGGCGAGAACGTCGGCGGCGTGTCCCTTTACCTTTACCTTGCGCCAGACGCGGGCGATGATGCCGTTCGCGTCGATCAGGTAGGTCGTGCGCTCCATTCCCATGTACTTGCGCCCGTACATGGCCTTTTCGACCCAGATGCCAAGCGCTTCGGCAAGACCGTCGCCCGCATCGCTATCCGTCGCGAGGGGCACCGCGAGATCGTGCTTGGCTGCGAACTTCTCGTGCTTCGCCTGCGGATCCTTGCTGATCCCCAACAGGGCCGTATCGGCCCGGGCGAAATCATCCTTGAGCGCGGAAAAGTCCTTGTTCTCCGTCGTGCAGCCGGGCGTATCGTCCTTGGGATAGAAGAACAGGGCGAGCTTTTGTCCGCGAAAGTCCGAAGGCCGTATCTCTGTGCCCCCCGGCCCTTGCATCGCCACGTCGGGAATCGCGTCGGACTGGTCGGGACGGGTAATCATGTGTCGGTCTCCAGGGTTTCGCCGAAATGCTCGGCCCATTGCTCGGCAATACACTGCCGCGCCTCGGCGATCGCCTGCAAGAGCGCGTCGTAATTGGCGTGCCCGCATGCGCGCGCCAGAACGGTGCGCGTTTCGGCGGGCGGTTCCGATCCATCGGGGGAGAAAAGTCTCGCCGCGACGAGGTACCGGATCAACGCAAGATGGCGCTCCGCATAGCCGGGCGGCAGCAACCCCGCCGCGGCCAGTTCAGCGATCGCCTTTTCGATCGCTGGGTCGAACCCGATCCGTTCGCGCAATTGCAGGTAATGCACGAGAAATTCGCTGTCGATCAGGCCGCCGCGCATCAGTTTCACATCGAGCGGCCCGCGCGGTGGCTTGGCGGAAAGCATGTCGCGCCGCATCGCCAGCACGTCGGACTTCAGGCGATCCGGGTCGCGCTGCCGATCGAGCACTGCCGCAATCGACCTCTCGAGACTGCGCCGTGCTGAGGCCGAACCGAAGATCGGTCGCGCGCGGGTCAGCGCCATGTGTTCCCAGGTCCAGGCGTCCTCGCGCTGATAGCGTTCGAAGGATTCGAAGCTGACCGCCAGCGGCCCCTGCTTGCCCTGCGGACGCAGGCGCGTGTCGATCTCGTAGAGCGCCCCTTCGGCGGTCGGAACGCTAAGGGCGGCACTGACGCGTTTGGCGAGCCGGTTGTAATAGAGCGTAGCCGAGAGGGGGCGGGGGCCATCAGATTCGATCCCTATCTCGCGCTCGAAGAGGTAGATGATGTCGAGGTCGGAGGCATGGGTCAGCGCTCCGCCGCCGAGCCGCCCCAGCCCGAGGATCGCCAGCTCGCTTTCCGGTATCGAGCCGTGCGTCTCGACGAACTGGGCGGTGGCTGCCTCCGCGCCGGTTTGCACCGCGGCTTCGGCGACCCGGCACAGACCCTCCGCGATGGCGAGCGGATCGTGGCGGCACTCGATCAGTTGCGCGCCCAGCGCGAAGCGCTCCTCGCCCACCACCTGGCGGATCCGCCCGAGCCGCATTTCGTAATCTTCGCTTTCGCTTCGGGCCATGCGCCCGGCCAGCGTCGGAACGCTTTCCGGCAATTCGCTGGCCGCTGGGTCGATCAGCGCGTCGAGCAGCTCGGGTCTGCGGGCCAGTTCGTCCGCGAGCGGCCGCGCAAGGGTGATTATCGCGAGCACGCGATCGAGCAGGCCGGGACGCTGCTCGAACAGGCGGAACAGGTTTATCGCGCTCGGCAACCTGGTCAGCAGCGTCTCCCACCGGGCAAGCGCGTGGTAGGGATCGGGAGCCTGCGCCAGCGCCTCCAGCAGATCCGGCCGGATATCGTCGAATGCCCGGCGGGCCTCCACCGAACGCAGCGAGCGCAGCGTGACGCGCCAGCTTTCCACCCGCGTCGCGAAGCGCTCGGCGAAGTCTTCGGGCACCTGGACCTGCCGCGTACTCTCTTGCGCATCATCGCCGAGCAGATCGTCGTACAGCGCCGCGACCGGACCGGTAATCGCGCGCAGTTCCTCGAGCAGCGCCGCCCCGTCGCCAAGACCGTGCAGCCGTGCGACGGTGTCGATCGCCTCTATCTTTTCGGGAATGGCGTGCGTCTGCCGGTCGTCCACCATCTGCAGGCGATGCTCGATCACCCGCAACCGGTCGTAGCTTTCGCCCAGCAACCGGGCTGTCCGCGAAGAGACTATCTCCGCCGCGGCCAGCGCGTCGAGCGCGTCGCGCGTCCCCCGGCAGCGCAGGGCGGGGTCGCGCCCGCCATAGATCAGCTGGTTGGTCTGCGCGTAGAATTCGATTTCGCGAATGCCGCCGCGTCCGCGTTTCACGTCGAAGCCGGGGCCGGGTTCGCGCGGGCCGTCATAGGCGCGCCGGATGCGCTTCGTCAGGCGGCGAATTTCCTCGATGGCGGTGAAGTCGAGGCTGCGACGCCAGACGAACGGGCGTATGTCCTCGAGGAAGCGTTCGCCGGCGGCGGTGTCCCCGGCGGCCGCCCGCGCCCGGATATAGGCCGCCCGTTCCCAGGCGAGAGCGCTGCTTTCGTAATGCTGGATCGCACCGAGGACCGGAATGGCGAGCGGGCTGACCTCGCTCGCGGGGCGCAGGCGCAGATCGACGCGCAGGACATATCCCTCGCCCGTATGTTTCGACAGCAGTTCGACCAGGTGGCGCGCATAGCGCTGCGCCGCCCCGCCAGGTTCGTCGCGTTCGCGCCGCGGCAGCGTATCGGGATCGTAGAGAAGGATGGGGTCGATGTCGGAGCTGTAATTGAGCTCGCCCGCTCCCTGCTTGCCGAGGGCGATGGCGAGAAAGCCGCTGGTTCCGGCATCCTCGACACGCCGCCGCACGCTGGCGAGCATCGCGGCGTCGAGCGCGTGGTCGGCGAAGCGCGTCAGTTCCGTCATCACGCGATCGAGGTCGAACGCGCCCGCCAGGTCGCCAACGCCCAGGACGAGCGCGAGGGACAGCCGCTGCTGGCGCAGGGCCGTCCCCGTATCGGTCGCCTCGCCCAACCCGGCGCGGGCGGTGGTCAGCGCTTCCTCGCCCTTTCCTTCCGCCAACAGCTCGGCCAGGTCCGGCCGGCGGCCGAGCGCGAGGCGCAGGAAAGGCGAATTCGCCCGCGCCCGTTCGAGCGCCGATTGCCAGTCAGCCGACATGTGCGCCCGTCTGCCCGCGCGGGCGCGACGCGGCAAGGGCCACCCTCGACACGCGCTCCACAACTTGGCAGGGAGATGCCGACCGAACCGATCGAGGGACGCTTCCGCATGCTCAAGAAAATCGCCTCCCTGGCGCTCCTGCCGCTGGCCGCCTGCACCACCATGCAGGACATGAGCGGCCCGCCGCCGCAACTTTCCGAAACGACGATGAAGGAGGTCACGCGCACGCTGTCCTCCGACGCGTTCGAGGGGCGCGAGCCGGGCACGCCGGGGGAGGAGCGCACGCTCGAGTATCTGGTGCAGCGTTTCGAGGCTGCCGGGCTGCAGCCGGGGAACGGTGGCAGCTGGTTCCAGGACGTCCCGCTGGTCGAGATCACCGGGGAGGATTTCGCCCCGCTCATGGTTCGTGCCGCCGACGGGCAGACCGAAAGCTTCGCCTATGGCGACGACTGGGTCGGCGTGACCTACCGCGAAACAGACCGCGTCGCCCTCGACAATGCCGACCTGGTGTTCGTGGGTTACGGCATCGAGGCGCCGGAACGCGGCTGGAGCGATTACAAGGGCGTCGACATGAACGGCAAGATTGCCGTCATTCTCGTCAACGATCCCGATTACGAGAGCGAGACGCTGGACGGCCCCTTCAACGGCCGGGCGATGACCTATTACGGGCGCTGGACCTACAAGTTCGAGGAAGCCGCGCGGCAGGGTGCGGCAGGCGCGCTCATCATTCACGATACCTTCCCCGCCGCCTATGGCTGGAACGTCGTCGAATCGAGCTGGTCCGGCCCGCAGGCCTACGCGCAGCGGGCGAACGGCGGGTCCGACCAGACGATGATGAACGGCTGGATGCAGATGGACATGGCGCAGGCGATCATGCGCATGGCGGGTCAAAACCTCGATACGCTGTCAGCCGCGGCAAAGCGCAGCGACTTTCGCCCCGTCCCGCTGAACGTGTCGGCGAGCACCAGTTTCGCCAACGCGATCCGGCGCTTCGCCTCGAAGAACGTCATCGGCGTGCTGCCCGGCACCGCGCGCCCCGACGAATACGTCCTGACCACGGCGCATTGGGATCACCTGGGCCACTGCACGCCGAACGAGGCGGGGGACGACATCTGCAACGGCGCGATCGACAACGCGACCGGCACCGCCGCGCTGGTCGCTCTCGCCGAAGCGCAGGCCCGCGCCGGGGCGACCGATCGCAGCCAGTTGTTCCTGGCGGTGACGGCGGAGGAATCGGGGCTGCTGGGCAGCGAATACTATGCCGCGAACCCGATCTATCCGTTGTCGCAGACCGTGGGCGGGGTAAATATCGACGCGATCTTTCCGATGGGGCCGGCGCGCGACATCACCGTCATCGGTGGCGGCAAGAGCGAACTGGACGCCTATCTCGCCACCGCGCTGGAACAGGTGGGCCGCACGCAGACACCCGATCCTAGTCCGCAGGCCGGGTATTACTACCGATCCGACCATTTCAGCCTCGCCAAGCGGGGCGTGCCGATGTTCTATCTCGATCCGGGGCAGGATTTGCTCGAGGGCGGGCGCGAAGCGGGCAAGGCGTTCGCCGATGCCTACACCGAAAACGCCTATCACGGGCCGGACGACGAGTACGATCCCGACTGGGACTGGAGCGGGGTGATGCAGGATCTGGCGCTGTATTATCGCCTCGAGCGCGAACTGGGCGATTCGACGGACTGGCCCAACTGGTATCCGAACGACGAATTCCGCCACGTGCGAGACGAAAGCTGCGCCGCCGGCGCGGGCTGCTGAGCGCGCGGTCGATGACGAGACGCATGCCCGCCGAATGGGCGGAGCAGGACTGGATCTGGATCGGCTTTCCCGCCCATGCGGACCTGTGGGAGGACAATCTCGTCCCTGCGCAGGAACAGATTGCCGCCTTCGCCAACGCGGTCGCCGAAACCGGGCAGTCCGTCCGTCTGGTCGTGCGCGATGCCGCGACCGAGATGCGTGCGCGCGATCTCGTGTCCGGCGCGGTGTCGTTCGAACGGCATCCCTACGGCGACATCTGGTTGCGCGATACCGGTCCGGTCACGGTCCTGACTGGTAGCGGCTGCCTGGCGCAGCGGTTCGGTTTCAACGGCTGGGGCGAGAAGTTCGTGATGGAGGGCGATCGGGACACGGGGGCCGCGCTCGCCGCATCCGCGGGCCTCGATCATCCAAAGGCGGACTGGATCCTGGAGGGCGGCGCGATCGAGACGGACGGCACCGGCCTTGCCGTCACGACCGGACAATGCCTGCTCAATCCCAATCGCAATCCGTCGCTGTCGAAGGAGGAGATCGGCGCGCGGCTCGAACGCGATCTCGGATTCGGGCGCATCCTGTGGCTGGGCAACGGACTCGCAGGCGATCATACCGATGGCCATGTCGACAATCTTGCGAGGTTCGTTTCCGAAGGGGTTCTGGCGGTGCCGCGGGCGACCGCGAGCGACGATCCGAACCGGGCCGTCTATGACGATGCCCGTGCCCGCGCACAGGCTTTCGGACTGACGGTGCGCGACGTGCCTTCGCCGGGCTGGATGGGCGAAGGCGACGAGGTCGAGCCGGCGAGCTACATGAATTTCGCCGTGACCAACGACTTGGTCGTGGTGCCCACCTATGGCAGCGCGCATGATGATGAGGCGGTGGCGACCATTGGCGACCTGTTTCCCGGGCGTGCCGCCATTGGCCTTCGCGCCGACGCGGTTCTGACCGGCGGGGGTAGCTTCCATTGCGCGAGTTGCCATGTGCCGAAGGGGCCGGCTTAACACTTTCTTAGCAATTGTGGCGCGATAGGGGTGGGATGACCCGCGCCCTCGCCCTGACCCGCTCCCTGTCGGCCAATGGCCTCGAATATGCGCGCGTGGCCATCGTTTCCGCCTGTGCGGCCACTCTCATCGCCGCCGGGCAGGCGCTGCCTTTCTAGGCGAGCAGCTTTCCCAGCGCGCCCAGGGCCGCCACGCCCAGCACAATGGCGACCGCCGTCTGCCACTGTGTGCGGGTCACGCGCCCGAACGCCCGGTGGCCCAGCAGGTCGCCAAGGAGCACCGCGGGAAATAGCGCGCCGGCCAGCGCCGCGTCGCGCCAGCCGCCGGTGCCGGTAGCGACGAACAGGAGCGCGGACAGGGGCGTCACCACCAGGAAAATCGCCATCATGCTGGCGCGCGCCGCCTTCGGTTCGAGCCGGCCGCGCAGGTAGAACGGGGCCATCCCCGGCCCCGGCATACCGGCAAATCCGCCGAAGAAACCGGTCAACATGCCAGACATCGCGGTGGCCGGCAGGCGCGGAACGGCGACCCGGCCAAGCGGCACGACCACCAGCACGAAGGCGCCGAGCGACACCAGCGCGATCAGCAGGCGGGCCCAGTCTGCCGGCAGGGTTGTCAGCCCCCACAGACCGAGGGGCGTCGCCAGCAGCGCGAGCGAGGCCATGGGCACGGCGGAGCGCTCCGCATCCCGGCGGATGCGGCCGACATCGGTCAGGCCGATGAGGAACAGCGAGACCAGTCCGATCAGCACCGCGCGGCGCGGATCGATGGCAAGCTGCAACACGGGAACGAGCACGACCGAAAGGCCGAACCCCGCCAGCCCGCGCACGAAGCCCGCGGCGAGCGCGGCGAGCGCGGCGACGAAGACTGCTTCTGCCGGAAAGCCGAACATGACCGGTGCGCTAGACCAGCTTCACCAGGGCGGCCAGCGCCGCGCCCGCGAGCGTCACACCGACGAAGATGCGCCACGTTCGGTCCCCGACCCTGCCGGAGACACGATTGCCCAGCCAGTTGCCCGCGAGAACCGCGGGGAACAGCAGCAGTCCGAGCACGGCCGTATGCCCTGTCAGCAGGCCCATCGCCGTGCCCGAAACCAGACCGGTCGCCGACGCGGCGGTGAAGATGAGCATCATCGACGCCTTCGCCGTTTCGCGGGGCATGTCGCGGCCGACGTAATAGGGAATGACGGGCGGCCCGGGCATTCCGGCATAGCCGGTCAGCAGACCGCTCGCGATGCCCACCCCGCCCGTCGTCAGATGACCTGGCGCGGCGGTGGCGCGCCGCGGCAGCAGTACCGCGAGAAATGCGGCCAGGGCGATGGCGGCGATCAGCAGGCGGGCCAGTTGCGGGCTGGTGAGACTGAGCGCCAACAGACCCGCGGGCGTCGCCAGCACGACGAGCGCGATGATCGTCCGCGCCGATCGCTCCGCATTGCGGACGAGCCGCCGTATTTCCGACAGGCCGATCAGCAGCGACAGGACGTTGGCGACAAGCACCGCCTCCACCGGCGTCAGCACCAGCGCCAGCACCGGCACCAGCAGGATCGCCATGCCGAACCCGGTCAATCCGCGCACGAAGGCGCTGCCCAGCGCGGCGAGGAGGGCGAATGCGATCTGGATCGCGGCGAATTCGCCGGTCAGGTCCATTCAGGCACTAGTCGATATCGGGCCGGGCGGACGGATTGCTGCCGTCGGCCGTTCTAGCCGCGCAGGTCCGGCGGGGTGGCTTCCCCGCCCAGCAGCGCGACCGCGTCATCGAGCGGCAGGACGCGCTGCTCCTTCTCGCCCAGCGTGCGCAGGGCTACGGTGCCTTCCTCCGCTTCCCTTTTGCCGACCACCAGCATGTGCGGCACCTTGGCGAGGCTGTGTTCGCGGACCTTGTAATTGATCTTCTCGTTGCGAAGGTCGCTTTCGGACCGGATGCCGGCTGCCGCCAGCTTCGCCGTGACTTCGTTCGCGTAGCCATCCGCGTCGGACACGATCGTCGCCACCACCGCCTGCACCGGCGCCAGCCAGGCGGGCAGGCGACCGGCATAGTGCTCTATCAGGATGCCGATGAAGCGTTCGTAGCTGCCGAAGATCGCCCGGTGCAGCATCACCGGGCGGTGCTTCTCGCCATCCTCCCCGACATAGGTCGCATCTAGCCTGTCGGGCAGGACGCGGTCGCCCTGGATCGTGCCGACCTGCCAGGTGCGGCCGATGGCGTCGGTCAGGTGCCATTCCAGCTTGGGCGCGTAGAACGCGCCTTCGCCGGGCAGTTCCTCCCATCCGTATTCGTCGTTATCCATGCCCGCCTCGGCCACGGCATCGCGCAGTTCCTGCTCGGCCTTGTCCCAGTCCGCATCGCTGCCGAAGCGCTGTTCGGGGCGGGTGGCGAGCTTGACGTGATAGGTGAAGCCGAAATCGCGATAGACGCTGTCGGCCAACTCGCAGAACTTGCGGACCTCTTCGACCACCTGGCTTTCGGTGCAGAAGATATGTGCGTCGTCCTGCGTGAACTGGCGCACCCGCATCAGCCCGTGAAGCGCGCCGTGCGGTTCGTTGCGGTGGCAACAGCCCATCTCGCCCAGCCGGACCGGCAGGTCGCGATAGGACGTGATGCCCTGTTTGAAGACGAGCACATGCGCCGGGCAGTTCATCGGCTTTATCGCCATCCAGTCGGCGTCGGGCGCGACCTTCGGAGTGGCGCCCGCGCCATTCTCGTCCACGTCGGGCACGATATCGGGGACAGCGAACATGTTCTGCGCATACTTGCCCCAGTGGCCCGATTGTTCCCACTGGCGGATGTCCATCATCTGCGGCGTCTTGATCTCGCGATAGCCACCGCCATCCATCTTGCGCCGCATATAGGCTTCGAGCTCGCGCCAGATGCGATAGCCCTTGGGGTGCCAGAAGACGCTGCCGTGCGCCTCTTCCTGCAAATGGAACAGGTCCATCTCGCGGCCCAGCTTGCGGTGATCGCGCTTGGCCGCCTCCTCCAGGCGCGTAAGATGCGCGTTCAGCTGCTTCTTGTTGAGCCAGCCGGTGCCGTAGATGCGCGTCAGCTGCGCGTTCTTCTGATCGCCCCGCCAGTAGGCGCCCGCCACCCGCATCAGCTTGAAGGCCTGCGGATCGAGCCTGCCGGTGCTCGGCAGGTGAGGGCCGCGGCACATGTCGAGCCAGCTGTCCTTCTCTCCCGGCCTGCCGGAGTGATAGACGGTCAGATCCTCGTCCTCCGGCAGATCGGCGGCCCATTCGGCCTTGAACGTCTCGCCCTCGGCACGCCATTTCTCGATCAGCCTTTCGCGCGACCAGACCTCGCGGATCAGCGGCTTGTCGGCCTTGATGATCTCGCGCATCTTCTCCTCGATGGCGGGCAGGTCGTCCATGCTGAACGGGGCGCGGTCTTCCGGCGCCTTCACGTCGTAGTAGAAGCCGTCATCCGTAGCGGGACCGAAGGTGATCTGCGTGCCCGGCCACAGCGCCTGCACCGCCTCCGCCAGCACGTGCGCGTAATCGTGGCGCACCAGTTCGAGCGCGTCGGCCTCGTCCTTCGCGGTGATGAGGGCGAGATCGGCATCGCCCTCGAACGGGCGGTTGAGGTCGCGCACCTCGCCATTCACGCGCGCGGCGAGCGCGGCCTTGGCAAGACCCGGACCGATGGCGGCGGCGACGTCTGCCGGGGTGGAGCCGGGCTCCATGGCGCGCTTCGTTCCGTCGGGAAGGCTGATCTGGACGAGTTCGGTCATGGCGCAGCAGGTAATGGGCAATTCGCGTCAGGCCAAGGGCGAAGCGCACTTGCGGGCCCGGTGTCGCGTCCCAACCTTGTGCCAGATGACAGCAGTTCACCATTACGAACACGACGGCAGACGCATTGCCTTTCGCCATTCTGCCGGCAGCGGCCCGGCGCTGGTGTTCCTGCCCGGCTACATGTCCGACATGGAGGGCGGCAAGGCGACCGCACTGTTCGACTGGTGTGCCGCCCAAGGGCGCGAGGCGCTGTTGCTCGACTATTCGGGTTGCGGACAGAGCGAGGGCGACTTCGCCGACGGATCGCTGTCCCGCTGGCGGGACGAGGTTCTGGCACTGATCGCGGCAAAGGTCGAAAACCGGGTGCTGCTCGTCGGCTCGAGCATGGGCGGCTGGCTCATGCTGCTGGTCGCCGGCGGGCTGGGCGATCGGCTTCATGCGATGGTCGGGATCGCCGCCGCGCCGGATTTCTCCGAATGGGGTTACGAGGATGCGCTCAAGCGTCATCTCGCGAATGGCGAGACGGTGTTCGAGGACAATCCCTACGGTCCCGATCCGACGCCCACCCACCCCGCCTTCTGGCAGGACGCGCAAGGTCTGCTCCTGCTCGACAGGAGTATCGACCTCGTGTGTCCGGTGCGCCTGCTCCACGGGCAGGACGATGGCGACGTCCCTCCCGAAATCTCCCTGCGGCTGGCGGACGCGCTGACGAGCCAGGACGTGCAGGTCACGCTGGTCAAGGCAGGCGACCATCGTCTCTCGCGCGATACCGACATCAGCCTCCTCATCCGCACGGTGGCTTCGCTATGACCGATCTCGCCGAATTGAAGCTCAGTGTCCTCGACCTCGTGCCGGTGCGGCAGGGCAGCGGCGTATACGAAGCCATCGCCGAGGCCGGCAAGCTGGCGCGGGGGGCCGAGGAGGCGGGCTATCACCGCTTCTGGGTCGCTGAACACCATGCCACCGAAGGCATCGCCGGTGGAGCGACCTCGGTCGTGCTGGCGCATGTCGGCCACGTCACGAACGCGATCCGCATCGGCTCGGGCGGGATCATGCTGCCCAATCACAACCCGTTCGTCATCGCCGAGCAATTCGGCGCGCTCGATGCCCTGTTTCCCGGCCGCGTGGATCTGGGCCTGGGGCGCGCGCCTGGTTCCGCGCCGATCATCGGCCAGGCCCTGCGCAAGGATCTGCACCGGGCGGCCGAGAGCTTCCCCAACGACGTGGTCGAACTGCGCGCGTTGCTGACGGGTGAGCCGAAGCTGCCAATCACCGCGACCCCGGGCCTGGGGGCGAAGGTGGAGATGTGGATGCTCGGCTCGAGCCTGTTCGGCGCCCAGCTCGCCGCCCAGCTTGGGCTGCCCTACGCCTTTGCCAGCCATTTCGCCCCGCGCCATCTGGACGAGGCGCTGGCCACCTACCGCGCGCAATTCCGCCCCTCGGCCAACCTCGAACGGCCGCACGTGATGGCGGCGATGAGCGTGATGGCTGCCGATACCGACGAGGAGGCGCGCTATCTGGCTAGCAGCCAGGAGCAATCCTTCGTCGCACTGCGGTCCGGGAACCCGGGCAAGCTGCCGCCGCCGGTCGCCAATTACCGGGAAGGTCTCGATCCCCAGGCGCGCCACATGCTCGAAAGCATGGACGTGGCACGCGCCGTGGGATCGCCCGCGACGGTGCGCGAACGCATCGCTAGGTTCGCCGACCGGACCCGGGCCGACGAGATCGTGGTAGCGGGCGCGACCTACGACCCTTCGGCACGCCGGGCATCGCTCGCGTTGACGATGGAAGCGTTGCGCGGATGAACAGGTTTCATCTGAAACATTTTGCTGCACGGGCTGTCGCGGATCGCTAGGGACGGGCGGGAACCATGCGCAAGGGCACTCGCTGGAAAGACGAACCGGAACGCCCGCGCATTACAAGGAGAGACCCCGCACCATGGCTAAATCGAAAAGCGCGAGCGAATCGCTGTCCGGTCTCGGCAAGGACGAGCGCGCCTTCGCCTCCACGCTGAAGGACCGCATCGCCGATTCGCTGTTGCCGGGGGAAGAGCCGCTGGAAAGCGAGCGACTCGATTCCGCGGCCGCTTTCGTGATCGAGGCCGCGCGTCATCGCGAGGATGGAAAACCCTCTATCCTCGTGCGCTCCGATGCCGACGAACGGCGCTTCATGCGTATTGCCATCATCAACAAGGACATGCCGTTCCTCGTTGATTCGATCGCCGCTGCGATGGCCGCTCGCGGTCTGCCGATAGAGGTTCTGGTCCACCCCATCCTGCCGGTGCGGCGCAAGGACGGCACCCTGACGGAGGTGTTCGAAGGCGACACCACCGGCGAGAGGAAGGAAAGCTGGGTCTATATCGAGACGGCCCGCATCGACGCCCGCGAACGCCGCGAACTCGAGAAGGAACTGGAGACGACCATTCTCGACGTGCGCGCCAGCGTGGCGGACTGGCCGCAGATGCGCGACGTCCTGACCGACGATGCCGATCGCATGTCCGATGCCGAGGGGGCGGCGCTGCTGCGCTGGCTCGCGGGGGGCATGATGACGCAGCTCGGCCATCTGACGCGCACCCGGGCCGGCAAGAACACCGGTGCGCTGGGTATCTGCCGCCGGTCCACGCCGGACCTGCTGGCGGACGAAGCCTATGACAGGGCCTTTGCCTGGTTCGACGGCGAGGATCCGGCGAGCAAGGGCGCCGCCGGCCGGGCCCCGCTCATCATCAAGGCGAACCGCATCGCCAGGGTCCACCGGCGCGTGCCGCTCGACCTGTTCATCGTGCCGGTCATGGACAAGGGCCGCGTTGCCGCCCTGTCGATCCATGCGGGCATCTGGACGAGCGCCGCGCTCGTCACGTCGCCCGACACGGTGCCGGTGCTGCGCCAGCAGTTGCAGACCATCATGGATCGTCTCGACTTCGAGCCGGGCAGCCACGATTACAAGTCGCTTGTCCATGCGCTCACCGCGCTTCCGCACGATCTCATCATCAGTTTTTCGGACGACGACATCGTGCGGGTCGCGACTGCCATGATGGGTCTGGCCGATCGCCCGCGTCCGCGCGCGACGCTCGTGACCGCGCCGCTCGGCCGGCACGTCTTCGCCTTCGTGTGGCTGCCGCGCGACATGCTTTCGACCACGGTGCGGTTGCAAGTGGAAGACCTGCTGGAAAACAGCACCGGCGCCGACACGCTCGACTGGAGCCTGATGGTAGAGGGCGGCAATCTCGCACTGCTGCGCTACGTCATGGATTTTCGCGGCAAGGGCGATCATGTCGATGGCCAGGCCGTCGACGCCGCCCTGCAGGACATGCTGCGCGGCTGGAACGACGCGGTGGAGGAGGCGCTGGCCGATGGCGAGGAAGCCTCGCGCGCAGGTGCGCTCGCCACCCGTTATGCCGCCAGCTTTCCGACGTTCTATCGCACCACCTACGGCGCGGCGGAGGCGGCAAACGACATCCGGCGCCTGCGTCAGCTTGCCGCCAGTGCGGAGGGCGGCGAACCCGATCGCGACGTGCGCCTCTATCGCGCCCCCGGTGATTCCGAAGGCGAAATGCGCCTCAAGGTCTATCAGCATCACGGCTCTCTGCCACTGTCGGACGCGGTGCCGGCGCTGGAGAATTTCGGCTTCGTGGTGCTGTCCGAGATACCGACCGCGCTCGAAGGCCAGGACGCGGGAACGATTCACGACTTCACGCTCGGCCTGCCCACCGGCATGGCGCCCGAAGCGCTGCTGGAACGTGCCGATGCGGTAGAGCAGGCGATTTCCGCCGTGCTCAACGAACATGCCGAGGACGACGTTTTCAACCGGCTGACCATCGTGACCGGCCTCACGGCAAAGGAAGCGGACTGGTTGCGTGCCTTCTACCGCTATCTGCGCCAGTCGAACATCGCCTTCACGATCTACACCGTGGTCGACGCGCTCGCGGGCGCGCCGGCGGTAACGCGCGGACTGGTCGACCTGTTCGCGGCGCGACACGATCCCGATGCGAAAGGTGACCGGGATGCCAGATCGGCCGAGTTGGACGAGCGGATCAAGGACGGTCTGGTCGATGTCGTCGCCATCAACGACGACCGCATCCTGCGGCTCTACTGGGATACGATCCGCGCGGTTCTGCGCACCAATGCCTTCGCCCCCGCGGCGGCGGAGGCGCTGGCCTTCAAGCTGGATTCCGCCCTCGTGCCCGGCCTGCCGAAGCCAGTGCCCTGGCGCGAGATCTTCGTCTATTCGCGGCGGGTAGAAGGCATCCACCTGCGCGCCGGGCCAGTTGCGCGCGGCGGTCTTCGCTGGTCCGATCGGCGCGACGATTTCCGCACCGAGGTGCTGGGTCTGATGAAGGCGCAGAAGGTGAAGAACGCCGTCATCGTGCCGACCGGCGCCAAGGGCGGCTTCTATCCCAAGCAGCTGCCCAACCCCGCGCTCGACCGGGACGGCTGGTTCACCGAGGGCAAGGAAGCCTACAAGCTGTTCATCCGCACCCTGCTGTCGCTGACCGACAACATTGTCGACGACAAGGTCGTGCACCCTGATGGCGTGGTTATCCACGACGGGGACGATCCGTATTTCGTGGTGGCGGCGGACAAGGGCACGTCGAGTTTCTCGGACACCGCCAACGCCATCGCCATCGAGCACGATTTCTGGCTGGGCGACGCTTTCGCAAGCGGCGGGTCCAACGGATACGACCACAAGGAAATGGGCATAACCGCGCGCGGCGGGTGGATCTCGGTGCAGCGCCACTTCCTCGAACTCGGAACCGATGTGCAGTCGGAGCCGGTCGAGGTCGTAGGCTGCGGTGACATGTCGGGTGACGTCTTCGGCAACGGGATGCTGCTGTCCAGGGCCATCCGGCTCGTGGCGGCGTTCGACCACCGGCATATCTTCATCGACCCCGATCCCGACCCGGCGAAAAGCTGGCAGGAGCGCGAGCGGATGTTTCAGCTCGAACGGTCAAGCTGGGACGATTACGACAAGAAGCTGATCTCCAGGGGCGGCGGTGTCTATCCGCGTTCGCTCAAGCGGATCGAGCTTTCGCAGCAGGCGCTGGACGTGCTCGGTATAGACCCGGCCGACCTGACCGATGGCGGGATCGATCCCGACAGCCTGATCGCCAGCATCCTGCGCGCGCCGGTCGAGCTGATCTGGTTCGGCGGTATCGGCACCTACATCAAATCCGCCGACGAGACCCACGCCGAGGTGGGCGACCCCGCCAACGACGCCCTACGCGTAAACGGCGAGGACGTGCGCGCCAAGGTCATCGGGGAAGGCGCCAACCTCGGCGCGACGCAGGCGGGCCGGATCGAATTCGCGTTGCAGGGCGGACGCATCAACACCGACTTCATCGACAATTCGGCCGGCGTCGACTGCTCTGACAACGAGGTCAACATCAAGATCGCGTTGCAGCCCCTGCGGCGCAACGGCAAGCTGTCCGAAGCGAAGCGCAACGCGCTTCTCAAGGACATGACCGAGGAGGTCAGCGCGCTGGTGCTCGAGGACAACCGCCTTCAGGCGCTGGCCCTGTCGATCGCCGAACAGGGTGGGAGCCGCACGGTCGGCGCGCAGGCCCGCCTGATCGAGACGCTGGAGGAACTGGGCGGTCTCGACCGGCGCACGCAGGGCCTGGGCGATTCGGAGGATCTGAAGCGAAGGCAGGCGGACGGACGTGGGCTCACGCGCCCCGAACTCGCCGTCCTCCTGTCGAATTCCAAGCTGGTGCTGCAGGATGCGGTCGAAGCCAGCGAACTAGCGAGCGACGAGGCTGCCGATCCGCTGGTGCTGCAGGACTTTCCCGAACAGATGCGGGAGAACTACGCCAGGCAACTGCTGACCCACCGGCTCCGCAACGAGATCGTGGGCACGGTCGTCGCCAACCGCATCGTCAACCGCATGGGAATGCTGCACCCCTTCGAACTGGCGGAAGAGGAAGGGGCCGGCCTCGCCGACATCGGCAGCGGTTTCGTCGCCGCCAGCGGACTTCTCGGTATGGAGGAAATCTGGGACTCCATCGATACCGCGCAGATGCCCGAAACCGCGCGGCTCATGCTGTTCGATCAGGCGGCGCTGGCGCTTCGCGGCCATATCGCAGACCTGTTGCGGGCCGGGGGTGCGAACTGCCCGCCCTCCGAACTGCGCCGCGAGGTCGGCGATATCGTCCGGAAGCTGATCGACGAGGTCGATACTCTTCTCGGTGACGAGGCCCGCACCCATGCCGATCAGATCGCGTCGCGGATGGTCGCGGAAGGCGCGCCGGAAGACCTGTCGGAAAGCGTGGCCCGTCTCTTTGCCATAGACGGCGCCATTGGCCTCGCCCGGCTGTCGAGTGAAACCGGCATCGACGCCATCGCGCTCGCCAACGCCTTTATCGAGCTCGGCGAATTGCTGGGAATCGACTGGGCCCAGTCGCGCGCTGCGGTGATGAGCCCCGCCGACCCGTGGGAGCGGCTTCTCGTCGCGGGCCTGGCGCGGGATTTCCAGGCGGTGCGTTTCGAATTCCTGCGCGGCCGCGCGCGGGCTGCGGGCGGCAAGAAGGCGACCGACCCCTCGGCCAGCATCGCCGAGTGGGCGGAGGCGAACAAGGCTGCCATCGCGCAGTTCCGCCGGATGATCGCTCGGGCGCAGGCGGCAACCCCCGTCGCCCCGGCGATGCTGGCACAGATCGCCAGCCAGGCACGAAATCTGCTGCAGGGGCCGGGACACGGCGCGGTTGCCGCCTGACGCCGGGCGCGAAGCGGCCCGTGACGCTTGACGTGCGCGCATGGTTTGTCCCACCGGGTGCCCATGAAGCGATACGACGTCATCATCGTGGGCACCGGCCACGGCGGAGCGCAGGCCGCGATCGCGCTACGGCAGCAGGGGTTCGACGGTTCGATCCTGATGATCGGGCGCGATCCGTCGCCGCCGTATGAGCGCCCGCCGCTGTCGAAGGAGTATCTCGCCGGGAACAAGCCGTTCGAGCGGCTCCTGATCCGCCCGGAGCAGTTCTGGGCGGATAAAGACGTGGCGCTGATGCTGGGCGCGTCCGTTTCCCGGCTGAAGCCGCAACCGCGCGAGGTCGTGCTCGCCTCGGGGGACCGCATCGGTTACCGTCAGCTCGTCTGGGCGGCGGGCGGAGACGCCCGCCGGCTATCGTGTCCGGGCGGTCATCTGGGCCGCGTTCATTGCGTGCGCGATCGCGCCGATGTGGACCGGCTGAGGGCAGAGCTAGACGCCGGAGCGAAGCGCCTTGTCGTGATCGGTGGCGGTTATATCGGTCTGGAAACCGCGGCTGTCCTGCGTCAGCGGGGGTGCGAAGTCACCTTGGTCGAAGTGGCCGACAGGCTCTTGTCCCGCGTGGCCGGAACGGACCTGTCCGAATTCTACGCCGCCGAACATCGGCGCCAGGGGGTCGACGTCCGCCTGTCCTCGGGTGTCGAGCGCCTGCTGGGCGAGGATCGGGTAACGGGCGTGGCGCTGACGGGTGGCGAGGACGTCGCCTGTGACGCGGTCGTCGTCGGCATCGGCATCGTGCCTGCCGTCGGTCCTTTGATCGCCGCCGGCGCGGCCGGGGCAAACGGTGTCGACGTGTCCGACATCTGCCACACCAGCCTGGACCACGTCTACGCTATCGGGGACTGCGCCGCCCACGCCAATGTCTGGGCCGACGGTTCCGTCATTCGAGTGGAAAGCGTGCAGAACGCGCACGACATGGCGACTACGGCAGCGAAGGCGATCTGCGACAAGCCCGAACCTTACGAGGCGTTTCCGTGGTTCTGGTCGAACCAGTACGACGTCAGGTTGCAGACCGCCGGGCTGGCGATGAATTACGACGAGACAGTGCTTCGCGGCGATCCTGAAACCCGCAGCTTCTCGGTGATCTATATGCGTGACGGACGGATGATTGCCGTCGACGCGGTCAATTCGGTCAAGGACTACGTCCAGGGTCGAAAGCTGGTGGAGGCGCGCGCGGCGCCTGCTCCCGGCGATCTGGCTAATACCGACATTCCCTTGAAGGATCTGCGCTAGGCGGCTTCCAGTCTCGCGAGCGCCCAGCTGGCCGCCTCGGCCACGACAGGATCAGGGTCGCCTGACAGCGTCCGGACCTGTTCCGCAAGGCCGGGGTCGCCGCTGTTTCCTGCCGCGATCAGGCAATTGCGGATGAAGCGATCGCGTCCGATCCGCTTGATGGGCGATCCGGAGAACGTCGCGCGGAATGCCGCATCGTCCAGTTTCAGCAGCTCTGCAAGAGACGGCGCGACCAGCTCCGGGCGGGGGGCGAAGGCGCGGTGGCGATGGGCCGTTCGGGCGAACTTGTTCCACGGGCATACCGCCAGACAATCGTCGCAACCGTAGATGCGATTGCCGATCGCCTCCCGGAATTCCTCCGGGATCGGCCCCTTGTGCTCGATCGTGAGGTAGGAAATGCAGCGCCGCGCGTCGAGCCGATAGGGCTGCGGAAAGGCGTCGGTGGGGCAGGCGTCCTGGCATTTGCGGCACGAACCGCACAGGTCGCGATGGGGTTCGTCGGGTGTCAGTTCAAGCGTCGTGTAGATCGCGCCCAGGAACAGCCAGCTGCCGTGATCGCGGCTGACGAGATTGGTGTGCTTGCCCTGCCAGCCGACACCTGCTGCCTCGCCGAGGGGCTTTTCCATGACCGGCGCGGTATCGACGAATACCTTGAGCTGTGAGCCGGGTTCGCGCTCCACCAGCCAGCGGGCGAGGGCCTTGAGCGCCTTTTTCACCGTATCGTGATAGTCGCGCCCCTGCGCATAGACCGAAATGCGCGCCTTGTCGCCGCGGCCCTCCAGCGCCAGCGGATCCCCCTCGGGGGCATAGCTCATGCCAAGGGCAACGACGCTTCTCGCCGCTGGCCACATGCTTTGCGGACCTTGCCGTACGGTGGCGCGATCCGCCATCCAGCCCATGTCGCCATGCATTCCTTCGCCCAGCCACTCGTGGAGCCGATGCGCTCGCAGCGGATCGTCGGCGGCGGGCGCAATACCGCAGGCGGCGAAGCCGAGTTCGCGCGCCTTTGCCTTCAGCTCGGTTTCGAGGGAATTGGTGTCGGCTGCGTTAACCATGACAGGGGTGGGTTGCATTCATGCCTCGCCATTAGCCAATAGCGCATGGACATGGCGACAGGCGAATTGCATGCGGACCCGGCGCTGACCCGCGACCTCGCGATAGAGGCACGCGGGCTGGTGAAGACCTTCGACGGCACGCGAGCGGTCGACGGGGTGGACCTCGCCGTGCCCGAAGGTGCGATCTACGGCATTCTCGGACCCAACGGGGCGGGCAAGACGACGACGCTCAGGATGCTGCTGGGAATCATCGACCCGGACGAGGGCTACCGGCGCGTTCTCGGGGCGGCCAACCCGCAGCATGTCGCGCGCCGTATCGGCTATCTGCCGGAAGAGCGCGGTCTCTATCCTTCCATGAAAAGCTACGAGGCGATCGCCTTCATGGGTGCGCTGCGCGGCGTGCCGCTTGCCGTGGGGCGCAGCCGGGGCCGGGCACTGATGCAGGAACACGGATTGGGCCACGCGGTCGAGCGGCAGATCCGCCAGTTGTCCAAGGGCATGGCGCAGACCGTGCAATTGCTCGGCACGCTGGTTCACGAGCCTAAACTGGTGGTGCTGGACGAGCCGTTTTCCGGCCTCGACGCCATCAACCAGGGTCATCTGGAGGACCTGATTCGCGGACTGGCGGATCGGGGTACGACAGTCATCTTCTCCACCCACGTCATCGCCCATGCAGAGCGGCTTTGCGAAGGCATCGCGATCATTGCCGGCGGCAAGGTTCCGTTCGCGGGCCGGGTCGACGAGGCGCGCGACCGCATTCCCGCGCAGGTTCGCCTGGAAACGCGCAAGCGCGGCGGCCCATGGCGCGCCGCCTTGCCGCACGATGCTCGCCGCGTCGGCGACTTCTGGTATTTTCCGCTGCCGGAAAGCGGCATCGAACCGTTGCTGCGCGCGCTTATCGATGGCGACGCGGGCATCCTCTCGCTGTCCATCGAACGGGCCGGACTGCACGACGCCTTCGTCGCGATCGCCGGGGAAGCGGCTGCCCGAGACATGGTCGCGAACCGGACGGGGGAGCCGGCGTGAGCGCCCCCGACGCGTCTGGCCGCCTCTCCCTGCCGCGTGCGGCCTGGACCGTCGCGCGGCGCGATTTCACCGCGATCCTGTTCAGCCGGGCCTTCATCTTCTTCCTGCTCGGACCGCTCTTTCCGGTCGCCGTGATGGCGCTTGCCGGTGGAGTAGGGGCCCAGGTACAGTCCGAGGCGGCGGCGGCCAATGTCGGCATCGCCATGCCGGGCGGCGAACTCGACGCCATGCTGGCTGCCCGCAACGAACTGGCGAACCGGATCGGTCCCGCCGTTCCCCCGATGATCGCCCTCGAACGGCTGGAACCGGGCGAACGCTTCGATCCGCGCGCGGTGCTCGAATCGCGGGAAGGGAGCCTCGCGGGCATCGTCACCGGCACGCTCGCCGCGCCCGAACTGACCGCAACCGAGGGGCGGGCGGCGCGGTGGCAGGGGATGATCGGGCTGATCGCCGCGAACGCGGCGGAGGGCGGCTCGCGCCCCGTGCCGCCTGTCTCGACGCGGATCGTCGCGACCAGCGGCGCGTCGCAGAATACCGCTCGACTGCATACCGCGCAGGGCGGGCAGTTGCTGCTGTTCCTGCTCATCATGCTGCTCGCCAGCATGGTGTTATCGAACCTGGTGGAAGAGAAGGGGAACAAGATCATCGAGATCCTCGCCGCCGCCATACCGATGGACGCGGTGTTCGTCGGCAAGCTGTTCGCCATGCTCGGCATCTCCGCGGTCGGCATAGCGGTGTGGGGGACGACCGGCTTCGCCATCCTGGCGGCGGGCGGCGTGTCGCTCGCGGACTACGCCAATCCGGGCGTCGGCTGGCCGATGTTCTTCTGTCTTTTCGCGGTCTATTTCGGGATGGGCTATCTGCTGCTCGGCTCGATCTTCCTCGCCATCGGATCGCTGGCGACAACGGTGCGCGAGGTGCAGACCTTGTCCATGCCGGCAACGATGTTCCAGATCATCGTGTTCTTCCTCGCCAGCCTTGCCGTGACCGACCGGAACGGCTGGATGGAGGCGGCCGCGATCCTGTTTCCGCTGAGCTCCCCGTTCGCGATGGTCGCACGCGCCGCCATGGACGAGGCGCTCTGGCCGCACGTGCTGGCGCTCGCCTGGCAGGCGCTTTGCGTGGCGATCTTCGTGCGCGTCGGATCCAACCTGTTCCGCCGCCGGGTGATGAAGTCCGGCCCGCAGGGTGCGAAGCGCGAAAGCCTGTTCTCCCGCCTCGGCAATGCGCTGTTCAGCAGAGGTTCGTCCGGGACGGCGTAGGATCGACGCGATGATCGACACAGCCACCAGCCGCCGCTCCGCTCTCGCCGTTCTGGGAGGGGGCGCTTCCATCGCCGTGCTCGCCGCCTGCGGCAACAGCAGCACGGCGCAGGCTCAGGGCAGTTTTCCCGTATCGCGCAGCGAGGCCGAATGGCGCCGCCGCTTGAGCGCGCAGGAGTTTCGGGTGTTGCGGCAGGAGGCGACCGAACGCCCCTACAGCTCCCCCCTCAATGACGAGAAGCGCGCCGGGACATTCAGCTGCGCGGGCTGCGGCAATGCGGTCTATTCGAGCCGCACCAAGTTCGAAAGCGGTACCGGCTGGCCGAGCTTCTGGCAGTCGATCGACGACGGCGCGGTGGGCTATCGGACGGATCGCTCGCTCGGCTACGCGCGGCGGGAGGTGCATTGTGCCGATTGCGGCGGGCATCTGGGCCACGTCTTCAACGACGGCCCGCGCCCGACCGGCAAGCGACACTGTATCAACGGTGTGGCGTTGGATTTCCGCCCGGCCTGACGGGATCGCGCACGCGATAAACGCGCAGCGCCCCGCTGGCGAAGTCGGGCGCCGGCTCGAGCCAGGCGGGCGGACGATTTGCGACAATCTCGCTAGCCAAGTTGTCTTTCTGCACTTGGGCGTAGATCGCGAAATCAGGTGCCGCGAGACAGGCGACGATATAATCGACGTCAAGCAGGCGCGCTGTGCGCTGCATGACGTTTGCCGGACCAATGAAACCTGCGATAACCCTGTTCATCGGTATCTGGTTGCGATGATAGCCGGCAGCTACAACCGTATGACTGGTTTTTCCCAGTATCTCCGGCCCGGCGTCGAGGGGAGCTATCATCTTTCCCGGGCGAAGCGCCGCTAAACCCGCGTAATCGCAATTTCCTGACGCGAGTGGTGCGATCGACCCTGCACTCGGCATATATCGATCAAGGGGTTTGGCCATTGCCGTCGTGAAAATGGGAGTGGACATAGCGATTACCGCAAGTGTTGCGGCAAAGCGCGCCACGGTCGACGATATGGCGCGGGCTTTCGGCAGCCACGTTCCCAACAGGATCGCTGCGAAGGGAATCGCAAGCAACTGCGCGATCACAGCACCGCGCATTACGACGAGCGAGAAAATAGACGCCGCCAGTGCAAGAACAGTCAGCAGGAACCACGCTAACGCGCGCCCATCATGGGTTTGGCCGGTGCGGACTGCACTCCACCAGCCGGCTCCGACAATAAATAGCGGCATGATCAACATTACCATGACCGATGCGCTTTGTCTGTTGACAGGCAGGCCCTCGACAACATGGTCATACCAATAGGTTCGCAGAATAGGATCGAGCGACGCCATCGGATTCGCGGCGCAGGGGCCGAGAGCGGAAATACCAGCCACCAGGGCAGCAGTCCCGACCACACATAGCGCGACGAACCGACCCTTCGATCTACGTTGGCCTGGACCCAAGGGCATTGCGGCGGACAGTATTGCGGCTATCGCGAAGGAAAGGACATGACCGGGCAGCACGATGTCGCAGTACCCCGCAGAGAAATCGGATACCGGCCTTGTTGTCAAAGAAAGCAGCGCGGTGCCCGCTGCTAGCGTACCGAGAAAGCATGGCAGAAGACGCTGCGCCGCCCACCAGTAGCGAATGCCGTAAAGTCCGGCAAAAACTGCAATGAGCGGCAATCCTTCCAGCGAAATTACGACCCATGCCGCCGCCGCCAGTCCCGACCCTGCCGCGGCCATGCGCCGATGGGACAAAGCCAGTGCCGCCGTAATCAGGGCTAGCGCCGCCTGAGGACCGTGATGATCAATTTCAAAAGGTACGAAAACGCTTGGCAATAGCGGAAACAGCGGCATTGCGAGCAGACCGATAGCAAACGGGAATGGTGCGAAATTCAGGCGGAGCATGATTGACCTGAGCGCGAACAGTACGGGAATTAGCCATAGCAGAGGTACGAATGCCATGCCCGCCGTTTCGCCGACGCTCGTGAAAGCGATTATAAGAGGCAGATCGACAAGGCGCGACCAGTGCATCGAAAAGCCCGCCGGATCGTTTATCCGGTATTGCGAAATATCCCACCAGCCCTGTCCATCCAATAAGGCACGAACTTCCAGAAGGCGCATCCAGTCATCCGTGCTTTCCGGTTCCCAGTCGAAATGCAGTTGGACGATCAGGCAGAGGGCGGCCCAAGCAGACCACGCGAGCAGCACTGCACGGGGGGAGCGCACCAAATCAGTGTCGAACAGGCTCGGCTTCGGCACAGTCGCCGGTCACCGAAACACTATGCGACTGCGCAAGAGCCAAACCGCAACGAAACTGATCACGATCGCTACAAGTTTCGCGATGCGCGGATCTACGCCCACCACGCCGCCTGACCATACGATAGTTGTTGTCAGCATTAGTCCCAGAAGGGCGGAAGCGAGGAAGAGTGCTTTTTGTCGATGTCGAGCCGATCCAGCTTCCGCGAGACCACCGGAAAACACGGCGCGACTGCTGAGATTCCAGTGAACCGCGATACCAGCCGAATAGCTGACGGCGGACGCGGGCGCTGCCCAGGCGTCCAGACCCAGTAACACCAGGAAGCACCAATAATCCATTGCGAGCGCACCTACGCTGGCGATGAGATAACGGACCAAAGTGGCGAGACCGCTTGCAGACTTGACATAGAGAAAATGCATTAGCCGGGTGACCGCCCTGTTCTTGTTGGCGAATGACTAGCTATTTCGACCGGAATGCCGACCTTGTTATCGTGCTTCCACTTCAAAAACAGGAACGGCACGCGGTCTGGCGCGAACTGGCTTCGCTGTCGGTAGCCAAAATAGGGCGGCATGTGATCGCCTACGACGAGAATGTCCGTTTCCGGGAAGTCGCTAGCGGTAATTTCCTCTACAAGTGCCTTCTCGAGTTGATCCCAAAGCGCGAACTGGCGGCAGATCATGGGGAAATCCCGAGCAAGGCCGAGGGAAATATCCTCGCAATGGTCGACATCGAGATTCATTCCGGGCGGCACGGGTAGGTGCGAATTGACCGTCAGCCAGTAAACGAACTGAGGGTTCTTCGCCGCTTTAAGGTCCTTGGCGAGGATAGCGGGGATATCGCGATCGCAAACTCCCGGAAAAACGCCGCCACATTCGCGCGCGCCGCGCTCCCGCAGTTCGTCGGAAAACTCTTGATGCTGGAAACCGATGTTCGGATACCAAGTACGGCGATCGAAGAAGTTGCCGGTGAAACTATGATAGGCTCGAGTGTCGTATCCTTGGACGGCGAGCCTCGCCGGCAAGCAGGATTCGTCTTTAGCGTCGAGTACGTCATAATAGTCCCCCCACCGTCCGCACAACTCGCGAATTTCCCCGGCGGTCGTCGAGTTGAAATAGGTGGTATCGCCTAAGGTCAGATCGAACCGCTTTCGGATTGCAGGACTTTTGAACCGGGCGAACAGCAGGCGGGACATTTCCGGATTGCCCATCGGTTCGCCTAGGGATTCTACCATGATAAGCATGAGATGGGGCTTCTTTCCCCCCGTGGGATGGGCAAAACCAGAAGCACCGCTCGCAGAACTGAACTGTGCGTCACTGTTCGCAATTCGATTGTAATGTCCTCTCATGCCTTGACCTATCCAGTGGTCAACCGCGCCCAACGATAGGCTGACGAGGATCACGAAGAGGACGAGGCGAGTATCGTGAAAAGTTGTATCTTTGCGCAGGAGCTTAAGGGCGAGCCCAATGGTGCAGGCCAGAAAGACTGCACCGGAGAGGTATTCAGTCGATTCCGAAGGGTTGAGTTCGAGAAAGAACCGGACGGAATGCAATAACGAAGAGACGGCGAGATTGAACAGACCGGAAGTGAAACTTGCGACAGAGTAGGCCATCACGACAATGAAGGCTGCTGCTTTCACCCAATAGCTTGATTTGCGGACGAGTAGGCCTATCGCGGCTCCGGCGACGATCTCCCCAGACCGAGGTGGTGCTCCCAGAAGCCACATCGTTGCGAAGACCAGATTGGCAAGCACCACCCAGACGAGCAGCCAGATGGCCATTGCGCGTGCCTCACCGTTGGAGATCAGAATCTCCAGGGGCTTGCCGTTAGACCCGGCGCCGGTAACAGGTACGCTCGCCACGTCAGGCCGCGCGGCGTTCTTCGCCAGATCCTGCGTCGGCAGCGACGCGGCCCGGCACTTCGCGCACCGAGGCGAGCGCGGCGGCCTGGTCCTCGCTGACCTTTCGACCTGCGATCGCCTTCTCTTCGCCCTCGTCTCCCGCCTCGTGATATTCGGCGTCCTCGTTGACGCACCAGGTGTCGTAGACCCGCTCTCCGGCGAGGATGTTCTCGACCGTCAGCATGGCGGTCATCATCGCGTGGTCCTGGTTGTTGTAGCGGTGCATGCCGTTGCGGCCGACCAGGTGCAGCGTCGGGTGGCGCTCTTCCAGTTCCGTTCGCATCGCCTCGACATTGGCGGCATAGTCCTCGTCGTAGACGGGATAGGCCTTCTCCTGCCGCACGACGGCGCCGCCGATCACCTTGTCGGGGCTGACGAGGCCGAGAATATCCATTTCCGTCTTGGCCAGTTCGACGAGATCGTCGTCCGCCATCGACCAGAGCCCGTCGCCCTCGAAGCAGAAATATTCCAGACCCACGCAGGCCACGTCCTCGTCCGGCACCATTTCGGGCGACCAGCTGCGGAAGTTCTGCACCCGGCCGACCTTCACCTTCGAATCGTGGATGTAGATCCAGTTATCCGGGAACAGATCCTCGCTGCGGATCATCAGCGCTACCGTCAGGAAGTCGCGATATTTGAGGTTATTGGCTTGCAGCGTCGTGGCGGGCAACGGGTGGAGGCGCGCGGCGAGCTGGCGCATCGGCGCGGAACTGACGGCGTGCGCGGCCCGGATCACGGTTTCGGCTCCGTCGGCGCTGGTCGCGGTCATGCGCCAGCCGCCCTGTCCGTCAGTCGCGAGCTGCTTCAACTCGCGACCCATGAGCACCTGGCCCATGCCGGATTGCTCGATACGGTCGCGCGCGGCTTCCCACATCATGCCGGGGCCGAGCCGTGGATAGCGGAAGGTCTCGAGCAGGGTCTTGGCCTGCGTGCCGCTGCCGTCGTTGAGCTTGTTGAGGCCGAGCGAACGCTTCAGACCGTCGACCACGGCGCCCCACAGGGACAGCCCCTTGATACGCTGCGCGGCCCAGTCGGCGCTCATCTCGTTGCACGGCATTCCCCACACCTTTTCGGTGTAGGTCTTGAAGAAGATCGAATAGAGCTTCTTGCCGAACTGGTTGCTGGTCCAGTCCTCGAAGCTGCGGATGTCGCGCTTCGGAAAGGCCTTCGCCTTGACATAGCTCGCCATGCACATGGTGGACCGCAAGATGCCGAGATTCCACAGCGCCTCGAACGCGCGCAACGGGTAGGAATAGAACTTGCCCTCGTAATAGATGCGGCTCATCCGGGGGCGCTGGATGAAGTCGTCGGGCAGGATCTCGTTCCACAGGTCGACGACTTGCTGGCTCTTCGAGAAGAAGCGGTGGCCGCCGATGTCGAAGCGATAGCCGTCGTGCTCTACAGTGCGGCTGATGCCGCCCACGTAAGTCTCGTCGCGCTCGATGATGGCGACGGTCTTGCCCGCCTTGGCGAGCAGATAGCCTGCGGTAAGGCCGGCCGGTCCGGCCCCGACGATGGCGACATCGACGACCGCTTCGTCAGCCGCCGCGACCCCAGCTATTGAACTGTTCTGCATGAAACCAGACCCCCGTTAACTGTCCTGAACGGGAGTGAAGGAAATTGGTTATGAAGAGGTTAAGTGGCGCGCCGCCGCTGTATTTCCATGACGATCCGCGCCAGTTCACCGAACTGGAAGGTCTCGTCGAAAACGAGGCCGCATTGTCCTTCGCGGCGCCAGCGTACGATGGCGTCGGTCTCGACCATGCCCGCGGCCCTCAGCTTGACGCGCTGGTCCATCGCCAGCCGAAAGCCGCAGTCGATCTTGGCCCCCTGCTGGGAGATGTCCCGGATGGTCGCGTCAGCGACGGTGCCCCCCGCGACGATCTCGGCCTCGGCGGTCAGGCTCACGCGAATGGCGCGCTTCGAATAGCGGCTGGGGCTTGCGATGATGCGCGCAATGTCCGCCGGCTGATCGAAAGCGAAGCCGGCACGGTCATCCTGCTGCCAGACGAGATCGGCGTGGTAGCGATCGCCGTTCTGCAGTTCGATCACCATCTGACTGCCGACGGGCAGGGGATGGAAGGTGCGAACGCTGATCCCCGTTTCGGACGCGTCGCGGATGATGCACAGGTATTCGCCGTCTGCCGCGATCAGCTTCGCCGCCCGGATCAAAAGGGTGAAGCGGGGCGCGATGCGCTGATCCAGCGTCGCCTCGACGCGTGGAGTGGGGCCGGGAACCGGTGCCGCCCTCGTGTCCGGAGCGAAGAATTGCGTCGGTGCCGGAATGCGGTTGCGTAGCGGTTCTGCCATGATCTTGTCGTTTCCCTTCGGCGGACGTGATCCACCCTGGGGCGGACCGTCGACGGCCTTTTTCTCGGTCAACATTTGTACGAATCCATGCGTTGACGAGTCGCTAACCCGGAAGGGCGAAGAATGCGCATCGAAACCGCGCCAGCGTGTTAACTTCACCTGCCGGAGCATATCGAGGGCCAGGCACCCGGATGCGCCCACGCGCGATTGGCAAGCAGCGACGAAAGACGCTAGGCGCAGGGTACGAGATGCGAATTGCGGGCGTGGCGGAACCGGTAGACGCCGGGGACTTAAAATCCCCTGAGCCTTGCTCGTGCGGGTTCGAGTCCCGCCGCCCGCACCAGTCCGACCTTCGAGGCGGGCGAACCGTCAGTCGGCGTTCAGCCGCTCGCGCATTTCCTTGCCCGGCTTGAAATAGGGAACCCGCTTGGCGGGCACGTCGACCGCCTCCCCGGTACGCGGGTTACGCCCGGTGCGCGCTTCGCGCTGGCGGGTGGAAAAGGTGCCGAACCCGCGCAGCTCGACACGGCCGCCTTCGGCCAACCGGGAGGAGATCTCCTCGAAGAAGATGTCGAGAACCTGCTCGACTTCCTCGGGCCGAAGATCCGGATTCTCGGCAGCTAGGGCCTGCAGCAATTCGGACCGGATCATGATCGCTCTCCAAATAAGCTGTGGTCTGCCGAGCGTCGGTGCCCCCTCGGCCTTTGTAACGTGCGAGGTCGCGAAAGCCCCATCCTGTTCGCGAACGTGCGGAACAATGCCGGAAAACGGCGATTCCGGAAACAATAATGCGCGGAAAAACTCATAATTGTCAATCACCGACCTTTGCCGGTATCGCGCAGGCTCACGCTTCGTCGAGAAGGTCCGCCGGTTCGATGCCAAGCCGCGCCATGCGGTCGCGGATAGAAGGCCATTCCTCGCGCATGAATTGCGCCCGTTCCGAATCGCGGAGCGTTTCCGCAGCACCCGCGCGCACGAACATGCCAACACCGCGCTGAACCCGGATGAGCCCGTCGGCCTGGAATTGCTGATAGGCCTTGGCCACCGTCAACGGGTTTGCCCCCTGCTCGGCCGCGAAGGCGCGCACCGAGGGGAGCATCTCCCCTTCGGCGTAGCGCCCGTCAATGATGGCGGCGGCGATCCGTTCGCGCAGGCGCAGATAGACAGGGCGGGTATCGGGCATGACAGGTGGATTGGTGCCATAATACAGCGCCTCGGGCAAGCGGCGGCTGACGCAAAGCCGGGCGGGCAATCGTTTCCCGCGCAACCGAAACGGCTTCACATGGGTGAAACAATCGTTAGGGTGCCGGGCTTTCGCGCAGTTCGACGGGGATCGAGCAGAAGGCTGCGCGCAAGACAAGACATTCGGGGAAGCACGCATGAAAGACATGGCACTTTGGAATGAGGGCGACTGGATCGCGGCGATCGCGTCGGTCATCCTCGCCATCTTCCTGATCGCGGGACTCGCTGCGGTCAGTCGCAGGGGAGAGGAAGTGATCGGCCATCCCAAGGGACTGGTCATCCTCTTCTTCGCGGAGATGTGGGAGCGCTTCTCCTATTACGGCATGCGAGCCCTGCTGACGCTCTATCTCGTCAAGCACTGGCTCTATTCCGACGGCAGCGCCAATCTGATCTACGGCGCCTACACCTCTCTGGTTTACATCACCCCGGTTCTGGGCGGCTGGCTGGCGGACCGTTACCTGGGGCAGCGCAAGGCGGTGCTGTTCGGTGCCGTGCTGCTGACGCTGGGCCATTTCTGCATGGCGTTCGAAGGCGACGGATCAGGCTACCAGAACGATCCCACGCTCAACGTCTTCTGGCTCGCGCTCTCCCTCATCATCGTGGGTTCGGGCTTTCTCAAGGCCAATATCTCGGTGATCGTCGGCCAACTGTATCCGCGTACCGACATCCGCCGCGATTCCGCCTACACGATCTTCTACATCGGCATTAACGTCGGCGCCGCGGCCGGCACGATCATCGCCGGATATCTGGGCGAGACGATCGGCTGGGCCTACGGCTTCGGCGCCGCGGGCATCGGCATGCTGCTCGGCCTGATCGTCTTCATCATGGGCAAGCCGTTGCTCAAGGGCCGGGGCGAGCCGCCAGTGCCCGAACGGCTGCGGACGAACGTCGCCGGCATCAAGCTCGAATGGTTTCTCTACCTGGTCGGTCTGGCCGGCGTGGTCGTGATCTGGGCGCTGATCCAGTTCCAGGAAGCGGTCGGCTGGATCCTGCTCGCATCCGGCGTCGCCCTGCTGGCTTACGTGCTCAAGGAATCGGCCAAGCTGGACAAGGATGCGCGAGAGCGCGTCTACGCGATGATCTTCTTCATCCTGCTGATGCCGGTGTTCTGGGGCCTGTTCGAGCAGGCAGGCGGTTCGGTGAACCTGTTCACCGATCGCTACGTCGACAAGGGCGGGGTTCCGACCTCGCTGTTCCAGTCGATCAACCCGATCTACATCATCCTGCTCGGCCCGGTCTTTGCAGGCCTGTGGCAGTTCCTCGCCAGGCGCGGCATCGAACCCTCCACCCCTGCCAAGATGGGGCTGGGCATCATCCAGATGGGCCTCGCCTTCGTGGTGCTGGTCTGGGGAGCGAACAATTTCAGTTCCGCCAACGAGGCAGGCGTGCTGCTGTTGCCGGTGTTGTTCATCTTCCTGTTCTACCTGCTCTCCACGACCGGGGAACTCTGCCTCAGCCCCGTCGGCCTGTCCGCGGTCAACCGATTGTCGGTGACCCACATGGCCAGCCTGATGATGGCGGCATTCTTCTTCGGCACGGCGGGCGGCAATTACGTCGCGGGCTTCCTCGGCTCGATCATGGGCGAGGGCGAGGAAGGCGAGATGACCCGCGAAGCGGCGCTGAACGTCTACTGGTCGATGGGTCTCGTCGCCATCGGTATCGGCGTGCTCGTCGTTCTGGTCAGCCCGCTGGTCAAGAAGCTGATGCACCTCGACACCTTGCGCGACGACAACGTCTCGGACGATCTGGAAGGTCTGCCGCAAGCAGGGCTGTCGGAGCAGGAGGCCGGCTTCCACCCGGCCACCCGTCCGCAATAACGAACCGCTCGAAACAGGGAGCATAAGAGATGACCAGACGCAGCGCCGGCATCGGCCTTCTTCCAGCCCTTGCCGCGTTGCCTCTGGCACTCGCCGGCTGTGCTACCGCAGGCGGCGAGGAACGGCCCGCCGCCAACCGCCCGGCAGCGGCGGAAACGGCGCAGGTCCCCTACGCCTCCACTTACACGCGCTATCCCGGTGTCCCGACCGCGCTGGTGGGCGCTACCGTCTATGATGGTGCGGGCGGCCGGATCGACAACGGTATCGTGCTGTTCGCCGATGGCGAAGTGGTCGGCATCGGCGGGGCGGACCTCGCGGTGCCCGCCGGCTACACGCGTATCGACGGAACCGGCAAGTTCGTGACGCCGGGAGTCATCGACGTGCACTCGCACCTCGGCGATTATCCGACGCCCAGCGTCGATGCCCATGCCGATGGCAACGAGGCAACCGATCCGACCACGCCGGAGGTGTGGGCGGAGCACTCGGTATGGCCGCAGGATCCCGGCTTCGCCCGCGCGCTGGCCAACGGGGGCGTCACCTCGCTGCAGATCCTGCCCGGCTCGGCCAACCTGATGGGTGGACGCTCCGTCACCGTCAAGAACGTGCCCAGCCGCACGGTGCAGGGAATGAAATTTCCCGGCGCGCCTTACTCGCTGAAGATGGCGTGCGGAGAGAATCCCAAGCGCGTCTATGGCAGCCGGGGGCGGATGCCCTCAACCCGCATGGGCAATTTCGCGGTCAACCGCGAAACCTGGATCGAGGCGCGCGAATACGCCGATGGCGACCGAGAGGATCGCGATCTCGCCATGGAGACGCTCGCCGGCGTGCTGGACGGAGACATCCTCATCCAGAACCACTGCTACCGCGCCGACGAAATGGCGCTGGTGATGGATATGGCGCGCGAGTTCGGATACCGCGTGACCGCTTTTCATCATGCGGTCGAAAGCTACAAGATCGCCGATCTGCTGCGCGACAACGGCGTATGCAGCGCGGTATGGGCGGACTGGTACGGCTTCAAGATGGAAGCCTACGACGCCATTCCCGAAAACGCCGCGCTCATCCATAATGCCGGTGCCTGCGTCGTCATCCATTCCGATGACGAAAACGGCATCCAGCGTCTGAATCAGGAGGCCGCAAAGGCGCAGGCGGACGGCCGCCGCATGGGTATCGACATCCCCGACGAGCAGGTGATCTCGTGGTTCACCCTCAACGCCGCACGGGCGATGGGGATCGACGAGATGACGGGCAGCCTGCAACCGGGCAAGATGGCCGACGTGGTGCTATGGAACGGCGATCCGCTGTCGGTCTATACCCGGCCCGAAATGGTCTGGATCGACGGGGCGCTGATGTACGACTACAACGATCCGCGGCGCCGCCCGATCAGCGATTTCGAGCTCGGCCAGCCCGGTGCGGGAGACGTGAAATGACCAGCCGCCTGTCCTTGTTCGCCGGTGCCGTGTTCGCCCTCGCCAGTTCGCTCGCCACCCCTGCGAATGCCCAGGACGTCGCCATCACCGGTGCTACCGTTGCCCTGGGCGATGGCAGCGATCCGGTGGAGAACGCGACCGTGGTGGTGCGTGGTGGCCGCGTGACGGCCGCGGGTAGCGGTGTTTCCGTGCCAGCAGGCATGCAGGCCATCGACGGCACCGGCATGTGGGTGACGCCCGGCCTGTTCGCGTCCATGACCCATCTCGGCCTTGTCGATGTCGACGCGGTGGACGAGAGCAACGACGTCTATGCCACGGGATCCCCCTTCGGAGCCGCGCTCGACGTGTCACCCGTCATCAACCCGATGGCGCAGGATTTCGCCTACAGCCGCGCTGGCGGCGTCACTCGCGCCACCGTTACTCCCAATGCCGGCTCGACCATCTTTGCCGGGCAGGGCGCGCTGATTGACCTGGGCGCGGATTACGATGCGGTGCGCCGCCCGCGCGCGTTCCAGTATGTCGAACTGGGCGAAGGCGGTGCGCGCCTTGCCGGAGGCAGCCGCACGTCCAGTCACGCGCTGTTTCGCAATGCCCTGCGCGAGGCGAGCGCCTACGGCGAGGATGCCGAACTGGTGGGTCGCAGCGAAACCCGCGACATGCGCACTTATGACGACCTCAGGATCGATCCGCGCCTGACGGGCCGCGCGGAACGCGATACCGACGTGCTGCTTTCCCGCTTCGACGCCGCGGCGCTGGTTCCCGTCGTGACCGGCGAGCAGAAGCTTTACATCGGAGTGGAACGCGCTTCGGACATTCTTTCGGCCATCGCGTTGAAGGACGAATTTCCGCGCCTCGACATTGTCATTGTCGGCGCGGCGGAGGGATGGATGGTCGCCGACCGTATCGCCGCCGCCGGCGTGCCGGTGATTGCCGCGGGTCTGCGCGACCTGCCGGTCAGCTTCGAACAGCTCGCCGCCACGCAGAGCAATGTCGGCCGGATGCGCGATGCCGGGGTCGAGGTTGCGATCGGTCTTTACGACAGCAGCGGCGATCATCCGCGCGGATTGCCCCAGCAGGCCGGGAATCTGGTCGGTCTGAGCCGTGTACCGGGAGCCACGGGGCTAACCTGGGGCGAAGCCTTCGCCGCCATCAGTTCGGTGCCCGCCCACATCGCCGGCCTCGGCGAGACCGGCGGCACGCTGACACCGGGCGCGCTGGGGGATCTGGTGGTGTGGGACGGCGATCCGCTCGAAACCAGTTCAGCGCCGGTCCGCGTCTTCATCGACGGTGTGGAGCAACCGCTCGACAACCACCAGACGCGCCTTCGCGAACGCTACCGCACGCTGGACGAAAGCCAGCTGCCGCGCGGCTACGAGTGGTAGCGAGGGCGCGCCGTGGACCCCGCGCTCCTGTCGCTAGTCGCGGCGAGCGTCGCTTTCGTCGGAACGCATTTCGCCCTTTCCCATCCGCTGCGGGCGCCGCTCGTCTCGCGCATCGGCGAGCGGCCATTCCTGGGTCTCTATTCGGTGGTAGCCATCGCGGGTCTGTGGTGGATGACGCGCGCCTTTCGGGCGGCGCCTTCCCCTGATCTTGCCGGCAGCAGCAATATCGGCTGGGCCGTGGCCAGCGCGCTGACCGTGATTGCCCTCGTCCTGTTCCTCGGCTCGCTGCGAGGCAATCCGGCCTTCCCGTCGCCGGCCGCGGCGGATACGGCGCATCACGAACCCGCCGGCGTGTTTCGCGTAACCCGTCACCCGATGATGTGGGGCTTTGCGCTATGGGCCGCAGCGCACATGCTGTTGTGGTGGAGCTGGCGCACGGTGATCGTCGCCGGCGCGATCCTCGTTCTCGCCCTGCTCGGCGCCCATTTGCAGGACCGCAAGAAAGCACGGCTGCAGGGCGCAGCGTGGATCGGCTGGCAGGCTAAGACCAGCTACTGGCCGCGCTGGCACCGACTGGCCTCGGTCGGCTGGCTGCTATGGGTCATCGCAGTCGCCGCCTGGTTGGGCATCACCTGGCTGCACATCGACGCCGCCGGGGTGCCCGCCGGCCTGTGGCGCTGGGTGAGCTGACGCACGCGGAGCGCCACACCCGGCATCAACAGGCGAAGGGCAGGAAGACCGGGCGAGGGCAACACCGCCGGCGACCCGTTGCGTGACCAGCCCCCCTGTCCGAACGAACCTATAGCCCAAGCCAAGCTCAGTTGCGGAACCGGTGGCCTTGTCGCACATGGCCTAGTCGCATAGTCGATAGTCCGATGCCCTCGCCGCGCAACGATACGCCAGACGCAACGCCCCCGCTCAGCGTGATACTGGCTTACGCGCCGGTGGCGCTTCTTGCATTGCTGGCTCTCGCCGCGCTGACCGGGTATTCCTGGGCGGTGCCTGTGGCGCGGGTCTGGGCGGCGGCGATCTTCCTATTTCTTGCCGGGGTGGCGCGCGGCCTCAGCTTCTTTACCGTGCCGGGACCGCAGGTTTCGCAGCTTATCATCATGATGGGGCGCTTCGGGTGCGGGCTGCTGGCGCTCGTTCTCTCGCCCCAGTGGGCGTTTCCGATACTCGTGGCAGGATATGCAAGCGTGCTCGTGTACGATCCGCACGCCGCACGGCACGGCGAGGCGCCGCGCTTTTTCGCAGGTTTGCGACCGCCCCAGATCGGCATCGCCCTCGCAGGGTTGCTCGCCCTGTCGGCGGTTGCCCTTGCGCGCTCCTGACCTGCGCCATCGCTGGAATCCGCGGCGCGCTGCGCTTCGGCGCCGCCCTCACCTGTCCGTTCGCAACTCGGCCACGAACGACGCGATCCTCGACTGGACCTCGTCATCGGCGATCAGGTCGTGGCCCCGGCCGGGATGAATGACCAGTTCGGTCCCGGGCCTCGCGTCGGCGAGCGCCTGCGCCTGTTCCGGAGCGATGAGCGTGTCCGCCCCGCCATGCAATATCAGCACGGGCGCCGCGACCGCGGGTAGTTTGGCCCGGTTGTCGTAGCGATCGCGAAGCAGCATCTTCACCGGCAGCCAGCGCACCTTGCGCGCGGCGGTTGCCGCAAGGCTGTCGAACGGCGACACCAGGACGAGCGCGAGCGGCTCGATCTCGGTCGCCAATTGCGTCGCTACGCCTGAGCCGATGGAGTTGCCGACGAGAACGATCTCGTCTGCTGCCACGCCGCGGTCATGCAGGTAAGCCCGGGCGGCGCGTCCGTCCGCGTAGAGGCCAGCTTCCCCCGGCACCCCCGGATTGCCGCCATAGCCGCGATATTCAGCCGCCAGCACGCCGTAGCCATGCCCTGCGAGATCGCGTGTGACCCATGCGCTTGATTGCCAGTGCGTGCCATTGCCGTGAAAGAACAGCACGGTGGGCATTCCATCGCGCGCCGGTCGATAGCCCGCGACGAGATCGAGGCCGTCGGCTGTGCGATAGGTCACCCGTTCGAACCCGTCGGGCAATTCGGTCGAGACGGGCGGGGCGGGATAGATCATCCGCGACTGCATTGCCCAGGCAGCCGCGACCAGGCCGAGATAGACGACCAGCGTCGCGGTCGCGATCCAGCCGATCATGCGAAGGTAGGCCACGCCCTGCGGGTCATCTGCTGACGGCAGCCGCTCAGAACGAGGATTCGAAGAGGATGGCGATGTAGCTAGCGAACAGCACGAGGAAGATGACCGAGATGATCTTGTGGAATCGTTCGTTGGGCACAACAGCGGCGATCGCCGCGCCAGCGACGAATATCATCTGGAAGACGGTATCGGCCAGTGCGGGCAACCGTTCGTAAAGCACCGCTTCCTTGGCGAAGCTCGCCAGGCCGAAGGCGACCAGCAAGGTGAAGAAGGGGCGGGCGTTGGCGAAGTATCGCGCCCGCAGATCGACCCGTTCCCCACCGCCCAATTCCGGCATGGCAAGGCCGGCGGCAAGGTACAGCAGGACCGTATGCAGGAGCACGACGCCGTAGGTTGCAAAGGTCCATTCGCCGGCAACCCTTAGTCCGAACATCGCCCACCAGGTCTGCGCCAGGACGAGTATCAGGGTGAAGGACCACAGCAGCGCCGGCCAGTATGGCACCACGCGCCGCCGGGCGGCGAGCAACCGGCGAAACCCTTGCAGCAATTCCGTCAGGGCGAGGCCGATGACGACGGAATACAGCACCGCGAGGTAATCGAAGGTCTCTCCCGCAGTCACCGCTCCGGCGTCCTTCGCCCGACAAATGCCGTCAGGCCCGGGCCTTCTTCACGGCGGCGCTGTTGTGCCGCAGCGCTGCCAGCACGGTATCTACGATCTGCGGAGCGTTGAGGCCGGCCTGATCGTACTGCTTGTCCGGATCGTCCTGATCGATGAACACATCGGGCAGGCGCATGGTACGGATCTTCAGACCGGCATCGAGCAGTCCCTCGTCGCTCGCCAGGGTAAGGACATGGGCGCCCAGACCGCCGATCGCAGCCTCCTCCAGCGTCACGACGACATCGTGCGTGGCGGCGAGCTTGCGGATAAGTTCCTCGTCCAGCGGCTTGGCAAAGCGCATGTCGGCAACGGTGGTGGTCAGGCCCTTCGCCTCGAGCTGGTCGGCGGCTTTCTGCGCCTCCGCCAGCCTTGCGCCGAGGGAGAGGATGGCGACCTTGCCGCCCTTCTCGATATTGCCGCTCTCGGGTCGCACGATGCGTCCCTTGCCGATCGCGAGTTTCTGCGGTTGTTCCGGCAGCGCGACACCCACGCCGTTTCCGCGCGGATAGCGAAAGGCGATGGGGCCGCTGTCGTGTTCGGCGGCGGTATAGGTCATGTGGACCAGTTCCGCTTCGTCCGCTGCGGCCATGACTACGAAATTCGGCAGGCTGGCGAGGTAGGTGACGTCGAAGCTGCCGGCATGGGTCGCACCGTCCGCACCGACCAGACCGGCGCGGTCGATGGCGAAACGGACGGGCAGGTTCTGGATCGCCACGTCGTGCACCACCTGATCGTAGGCGCGCTGGAGGAAAGTGGAGTAGATCGCGGCAAACGGGCGCATGCCCTGCGCCGCAAGACCTGCGGCGAAGGTGACCCCGTGCTGTTCGGCGATGCCCACGTCGAAGGCGCGGTCAGGGTGCGCCGCGGCGAACTTGTCGACGCCGGTGCCGCCCGGCATGGCGGCGGTGATGGCGCATATGCGCTCGTCCGTCTCAGCCAGTTTTGCGAGCGTTTCCCCGAACACGTTCTGATAGGCCGGCGGGCCGGCGGCGGACTTCTTCTTCTCGCCGGTGACGACGTCGAACTTGGGAACGCCGTGATACTTGTCGGCGCTGTTTTCCGCCGGTTCGTACCCCTTTCCCTTGGTCGTGACGACGTGGACCAGCACCGGTCCCTGTTCGGAATCGCGTACGTTTTCCAGCACCGGGATGAGGTGATCGAGATTGTGCCCGTCGATAGGGCCGACATAGTAGAATCCCAGTTCCTCGAACATGGTCCCGCCCGTTACCATGCCGCGCGCGTATTCCTCCGCCTTTTCAAGTCCGGAATGGACCTTGCGGTGAAGGCGGCGCGCGACCTTCGAGGCGAGGGTGCGCAGGCCAAGATACTCGCTGGAGGACACCATGCGCGCCAGATAGGCGGACAGGCCGCCCACCGGCGGAGCAATGGACATGTCGTTGTCGTTGAGGATCACGATGAGCCGGTTGCCCGCCTGCTCGGCATTGTTCATCGCCTCATAGGCCATCCCGGCACTCATCGCGCCATCGCCGATGACCGCGATGGCCTTGCCCGGCCGGTCATTCAGCTTGTTGGCGACCGCGAAGCCCAGCCCGGCGCTGATCGAGGTGCTCGAATGCGCCGCGCCGAACGGATCGTACTCGCTTTCCGACCTTTTCGTGAAGCCGCTCAGGCCACCGCCCTGGCGCAAGGTGCGGATACGGTCGCGCCGGCCGGTCAGGATCTTGTGCGGATAGGCCTGGTGGCCGACGTCCCAGATCAGCCGGTCTTCCGGCGTGTTGAAGACATAGTGAATGGCGGTTGTCAGTTCGACCACGCCGAGGCCCGACCCCAGATGGCCGCCGGTGGAACCAACCGCGTCGATCATTTCGGCGCGCAACTCGTCGGACAGCTGGCGCAGCTGCTCGGGCTCGAGGCGACGAAGATCCTCGGGCGTGTCGACCTGATCGAGAAGCGGCGTTTCCGGGCGGGAATTGGTCATGACATGATCCTTACACCGGCAAACCTGCCAAGTCGATGAACGCTTGATCGACGAAAAGCAACGGTTGGTCGTCCGATCAGCCGGCGCACTCGGCACACAGGCCGCGCAATTCGACCACCGGGCGAACGGCCGAATACCCGTGTTCCTCCCCGGCCTGCCGCAGCGAACCAGTCAGGCGATCGTCGTCGAAATGGTCCGCCTGTCCACAATCGTCGCAAATCAGGAAGATGCAATCGTGCCGGCAGCCGGGGTGGGTGTTGGCGAGGTAGGCGTTGGCGCTCTCGATCCGGTTGGCGAGATTGGTCCGCACGAAAAGGTCGAGAATGCGGTAGACGCTGTTCGCGGCCACCCGCTTGCCTCGCGCCTTGCCGACGATTTCCGCGATGTCGTAGGCTGAAGCCGGACGATCCTGCGCGGCGAGGGCGCGAAACACGTCCTCGCGCATGGTGGTCCATTGCTCACCGGACTCGATGAGGACGCTGCCCGCCTCTTTGACAAGTGCGTCCCCCGAATGCTCGCTGTGATCGTGCTTCGCCATGCCCCCTACATAGGTGCAGGCGCCGCGGGCGGCAATCAGCCGGTGCGGAATGCCGACCTGTAGAGCTGGGGGAATTGCTCTCGCAACGCGCGAACCTTGGGCGCGTCCCAACGGCGGATATAGGGATGGCCGGGGTTCCGGTAAGCGAAATCCTGGTGGTAGTCCTCTGCCGGGAAGAAGCCCTGCGCCCGCTCCACCTGCACCCGGATGGGGCTGTTCCATACCCCGGAGCGGCCCATCTGGCGAACGTAGGCCCGCGCCACGGCGCGCTGCTCGTCCGACCGGGGCATGATCGCCGCGCGATATTGCGACCCGACATCCGGACCCTGTCGATCCTGCAACGTCGGGTCGGCGACAACGGAAAACAGGATCTGCAACAGTTGATCGTAGCGCACGACGTCGGGATCGTATGTCACCTTCACCGCCTCGGCATGACCGGTTCCGCCCGCGGATACCCGGCGGTAATTCGCCGTGCCCTGCGTACCGCCACTGAACCCCGAGATCACGCTCGTCACACCGCGCACATGACTGAACACGGCCTCGGTGCCCCAGAAGCAACCGCCCGCGAAAACCGCGGTCTTGAGACCCGTTTCGTGAGCCTGGCGCGCAGCGACCGGCGCATCGAACACCGCTTCCGCCCGCGCAATAGCCGGCAGGGAAAGCCCCGCGAAGCCCAGCGCGGCGGCGGCGATGAAGGGGCCGACGTGCTTCATGCTCAAGCCCCCGCCAGATGCGGCATCAGATCGATCGTCATGATGACGGCGGTCACGCCGAAACCGACGAAGAAGGATCGGAAGAGATCGGATTTCAAGAATTTCATGGTCACTGTCCGGAAGAATAGAATTGCGTTTCGCAACCTATATAGGAATGCGCGTCTGACTTCGCAGTGAATGCGAAAGACAATTTCCGCTTTCGTCCTGCATAGCCATCGTTTCGGCGCGTTGCCCCGCTTCCGCACGCGGTATTCGGCGGATAGCAGTCGAAAGCCGACCGAGGTCAATGGCGGAAGTGACGCATCCCGGTAAAGACCATGGCAATGCCTGCCTCGTCTGCGGCGGCGATTACGTCCTCATCACGCATGGAGCCACCCGGCTGGATCACCATGGTGGCTCCGGCTTCGATCGCGGAAAGCAGACCGTCGGCAAAGGGGAAGAACGCGTCGGATGCAACCGCGCTGCCGGTCGTGCGCGGGGCGTCCCAGCCTTCGGTTTCGGCGGCTTCCCGTGCGCGTTCGGCGGCGATGCGACTCGAATCGCGCCGGTTCATCTGACCTGCGCCAATGCCCACCGTCGCCCCGTCCCTGGCGTAGACTATGGCATTGGACTTCACGTGTTTCGCCACCTTCCACGCGAACAGGGCATCAGCGACTTCCCTCTCGCTCGGGTGGCGTTTGGTCACAACCTCGAGGTCGCCTTCCGTGACGACACCATTGTCACGTGACTGCACGAGCATTCCGCCGGCGATGGTCTTGATGTCGAGGCCAGGGCGGGCCGGGTCGGGCAGATGGTCGAGCAGGAGCAAGCGCAAGTTCTTTTTCGCCGCGAACGCGTCGCATGCCTCGTCGCTGGCCCCGGGCGCGATGACCACCTCTGTGAATATCTTCGCGATTGCCCTGGCCGTGGCTCCGTCCAGCGGAACGTTCGTCGCGACGATTCCCCCGAAGGCCGAGATACTGTCGCAGGCAAGCGCCTCCTGCCAGGCTTCCAGGAGCGTATCGGCCACCGCCACCCCGCACGGATTGGCGTGCTTGACGATGACCACGCAGGGGCGCTCCGCCGAAAATTCCGCCACCAGGCCAAGCGCCGCGTCCGCATCGTTGAGATTGTTGTAGCTCAGCGGCTTGCCCTGCACCTGACGGGCCTGCGGCACGCCCGCGTTTGCAGGACCGTTGGGCAGATAGAGGGCAGCCTGCTGGTGCGGATTTTCGCCATAGCGAAGCGTCGATGACAGGTGGCTGGCCAGTGACAGCGATTGCGGAAACATCGCCTGCTGATCGGAAAAGGCGAACCAGCTGGAAATCGCCGCGTCATAGGCAGCAGTGGCTGCAAATGCCTTTGCCGCCATGCGCCTGCGAAAATCGAGCCCGGTCGCGCCGCCGCGATCTGCCAGTTCGCGGCCGAGTTCCCCGTAGTCTGCCGGGTCTGTCACGATCGTGACGTGGGAGTGATTCTTCGCGGCGGAGCGGACCATGCTCGGCCCGCCTATATCGATGTTCTCGATGACCTCGCCACGTTCGGCCCCCCGGGCAACCGTCGCTTCGAACGGATAGAGATTGACCACCACGAGATCGATCGCGGCGATGCCGTGCGCCTCCATCGCCGCGGTGTGACCCGGATCATCGCGCACCGCGAGCAGGCCGCCGTGGACCATGGGGTGCAGGGTCTTTACCCGCCCGTCCATCATTTCGGGAAATTGCGTCAGGTCCGCAACGTCGCGCACCTCGAGCCCCGCCTCGCGCAGCGCGTGCGCCGTGCCGCCGGTAGAAACGAGCTCGACGCCGTTCTTCGCCAGGCGCGAGGCAAGATCGACAATGCCCTCCTTATCGCTCACTGACAGCAGTGCCCGCCTGATCGTCACATCGCTCATGAGGTAAGTCCTGCTAGTTCATTTTCTTGAAAAGCCAGGAAAAGTTGCCGCCCCCGCGAGAGGCGAAACCCTGGATGACGAGTTGCTGCACGGGATGCGGCCGGCCGTTGCCGTCGACCCACAGGCTTTCCTCGATCTCGAGCCCGTCCGCCCCGGTGGCGAATTTCCACAAGGAGCCGTCGGGCAGGCTGAGCGAGGCACCGCGCCCCTTTTCTCCCAGGGTGGCCACCACGTGACGACCGAGATGGAAGCGCAGCGCATAGGGTACCTTGCCGCGCTTTCCCTTGCGACCCGAAGGGACGAGGATATCCTCCCCACGCAGTTCCTGCCCGTCGTCGCGCAAAATCAGAATACGCCGATGCACGAGACCGAACCGGGCCGCATAGCCATCGTGGCTGGCATCCACCCGGGTTGCCTGTGAACCATCGAGCTGCACCACGCGCTGATCGATCTCGACCTCGCCCACGCCGGCGCCAAGCTTGCCGTTGATGAGCACGGCGGTGGAATTGGCATCGCCGAGCGCCATCGTGGAATGGGCGGCGGTGGCGCGCAGCCCCTGCTCTATGCGGATCGGGGTCTGCCCGCCAGCCAGCGCCGCGCCCCCGCAATTGACGACCAGCCTATGTTCGCCATGACTGAATTCGAACGCGAGTGTCGAGGCGCAGCCGTGTCTGGCATGGCGACCGAGCGGCGGGGGCGATCCGTCGAGCAGCAGCGTGGACCGGCGCGCCGTGACGCGTGCGTAGCCCCAGCCGCGTGGTTCCTTGAGAGGGCGGGCGCGCACGCCCGTCGCGTCGATCAGAGCTTTCAGTCGCTCCGCACTCGTCGCCGCCCCCCCTTGCCAGCTACCGAGGCCACCGTCCGAATGGGTCAGCGCCAGCAAGGGTGGAACGAGCATCGCCAGCATCGTCTCCACCGCCTGCGGAACGTCCCTGTCGCAGGCGGCGTAGCAGGCCCGCAGATCGACAAGATCGGCGATGACGTCCATCTGTCCTACCGGGCTGCGCGACAGGACGCCTCCATCGTCGCCCACCAGTTCGCCCAGGGCACGCACCAGCCCGGCCTCGCCGAAGAGGCGGCGCGGCTTGCCTTCGGGGAGCAACAGGCCGGCGGCGACGATCGCGCACCATCCCGTGACTTCCGCGAGTCGATCGGGTGCCCGCCCGATGTTCCGGTCGAGCCAGCGGGCCGTGTCGGTCATGGCGTCGAGCATGCGCTGGCGAAGGGCGGCATGGTCCCCGCCCAGCAACAGCGGGGCATGGACCAACCAGTTGAGCAGCCGCGCACCGGCATGCTCGACCTTCCACGCCGGCCCCTTGCCGGGGCGCGGATTGGCATCGAGCCAGCTTTCCAGGATGCGCTGCGCGGTTGCCGTGCACTGCTCGCGCGGCGCACAACTGGAAAGATCGCGCAACCAGGAAAAGCCGTGGATCGACCGCTCGACCGGGGGAACATGCTTGGCGGTCGGCCCGAAATCCATCTGCGCGATGGGAGTTTTGACCCCGAAGATATGGAAATGCCCCGCGCGAAGCGCCGTCCCGGCCGGTCCGTCCCCCGGCAACGGGCTTTCCACCGTCGCGAGCAGGCGGGGGCGCGCCGGCTTGCGGAACGGCGCGACGATCGTGGTGCCCGAAAACCCCATGCGATAGGCGAGACGGATGAGCTTCTCGCCAGCGGAGATGCGCGGCGGCTCGAAATCAGTAACGACGAGCGCGCGGTCGGCAGCGAGCGGGGCGGTGCCTTGCGGTGTCCCGCCGATGGGTGCGGATTCGCGGCGGGCGACTGGCCTGTCATGGGCCTTTGCAGGTCGCGTCTCGACCAGCGGCTCAGCGGTTTCGGTACCCAGCGGGATAGCGAGCTGTTCGGGGCGCGAGGATTTGGCCGATTTACCCTGCCGGGGTCCGTCCTTGAGTTCTCCGGCATGGGCGTTCACGCGCGTTCTCCCCTCAGCGCAGCAATGTTCTCGCCGTAGCGTTCCGCCCCGCCTTCGAATGTGGCGGAGCCGGCGACGAGTACGTCTGCGCCCGCGTCCACGCACTGGCGCGCGGTATCCGCGTTGACGCCGCCGTCGACCTCGATCAGCACCTCGTGACCGCCCTTGTCGATCATCCGGCGAACCGCCTCGATCTTCTTGAGCTGACTGGTGATGAAGCTCTGCCCGCCGAAACCGGGATTGACGCTCATCACCAAGACGAGGTCGATCTCTTCGATCAGGTAGTCGAGCATCTTGGCCGGCGTTCCGGGATTGAGCGATATGCCAGCCTTGCAGCCTGCCGAACGGATCGCCTGGATGGTGCGGTGCACATGCGCTCCCGCCTCCGGGTGAATGGTGATGATATCCGCGCCAGCCCCCGTGAAAGGCTCGATCCAGTTGTCGACCGGCGATACCATCAAGTGAACATCGAAAGGTTTTTCGGAGTGCGGACGCAGCGCCTTCACCACGGCGGGGCCGATGGTGAGGTTGGGGACGTAGTGCCCGTCCATCACATCGACATGGATCCAGTCGCAACCCGCCTCGTCGATGGCGCGAACTTCTTCCCCCAGGCGAGCGAAATCGGCCGACAGGATCGACGGGGAAATCAGCGGTGATCTGGACTGGACGGTCATGGCTCGGATCACTTCGTTAAGGATGTGCGAATCGCCCTACAAGCGGCGCGGACTTTCTTTTCCACCAATCGTGAGACGTATGCGGCGTTCCGCTTCTTTTCCTTCGGCTTTCACCTGACGAACGTTCTCTTCAGCGGCGGTTCACTGGCGAAACCTAATTTCTCCCGTAATTATCGGGTACACTTGGCGCGAGACTGTTCATGGCCGCTTCGGACAGGTCATGGGTCTGGTGGCCCCGCGCCCGGGCAATGACTGAAGGTTGTTTTTATGATGAGCAGGTTCACACGTATCGCGGCTGCCACGGTCGCGGCGGGCGCCATGGCGACGGGCGGAGCGGTGCCGGTTGCCGCGCAGCAGTACAATCGCGAGGTGCGCCATTCGATCGCGCCGTGCCAGGGAAGTGGTCCGGCGGTTTGGATCAACGTGACCAATATCAAGAACTCGACAGGAAAGCTCCGCGTTCAGCTTTACCGCGGTACCGAACGCGACTGGCTGGAGGACGGCCGCTGGCTGACCCGGATCGAGGTTCCCGCCAGGCAGGGCGTCATGCAGGTGTGTATGCCCGTTCCCGCCGCGGGAAGCTACGCGCTGGCGATCAGGCACGACGCTAACGGCAATGGCAGCACCGATATCATGTCGGATGGCGGGGGCATGTCGAACAATCCGAGCATCAACATCTTCAACCTCGGTCGTCCGAGCATCAACCGAACGCGGTTTACCGTGGGCCGCGAGGTGCTCCCGATGACGATCCGCATGCGCTACATGTAGAAGCCGCGTCAGGCGCGTCGCTTGGCGCGCCATACGCGCCACATTACTCCCGGCGCGGCGAGGACCGGGTGGCGTTCGCGCCAGGGCGTCAGCTTGACTGCGATGCCCGTATGCCGCTCGACCTTCCAGGCACCGTATCGGGCCGCCCCGTCGAATGTTCGCGTTGCCCGCAGCAGGCGCAGAATGTTGATCGGCTTGCCCAGGCGCCGCCGCGTTCGCCACCAGGCCTTGATCGACCGGCGCCTGTTCGCCGCCATGTCGGGCGCGATATGCGACCCGTGTCGTCGGAAATGGATGTCGTCCGACTTCAGGGCGTCGCTCAACAGACCGTCGAAATGGCCGGCGTTGAGTTCGAGTATCGAGTTTTCCCGCCCGGCTTTCTCGACCCGCAATTCGGCCTGGTAGGTTGCCCGGAACAGGGCCCGCCAGTAGTCCGCCTCCGTCCCGCTGCAAGGCCCGACTGCCACCGCAAGTCGCGCCGCCGTCAGGACAGCGGCCTCGGTCGCCTGCGTCACTTCGACGCGCGCTGCGTCGTCCCGATACCAGACCAGCGCGGATGGCTGCACGAAGCGCGCCCAGATCGTCGTGTCGAGCGTTTCTCCCCGCGCCGCCTCGGCGAATTTCGCGAGGGTCATGGTCGCGATCTTGGCGCGCAGGATCTCGTCTTTGCAAGCCCGTTCGCGATAGGAAACGCGGGGCCAGATGCCCCGTTCTGGTCGGCCGGGAAGCAGGACATAATAGTCGAGCACCCCCTCGCGCGAGCCTGTCCTGAGGTTCGAGCCGTAGAACAGGACGGCCAACGCGCCGGCTTCCCGGGCCAGGACTGCGGCGAATTCGGTTACCGCTGGATCGACGGCTCGCGACAGCGCCGCCTCCACCCGCGCAGACAGGCTCACGGAACGACGAAGCGCAGCCTCGGCCCCGCCGACAACCGGTACTCGCCGGGGGGAAAGGCCTCCCCGTCGAGGATGAAATTGTTCTCGATGTCGAAATCGACCGTTTCGGCGCCGTAGGCGTGAAAACCGCGCTCCCGGGTCCGCTCGCTGGCGTTGCCTCGCAGGATTGCCCCCAGCCGCAGCAACAGGCTGCGCCGAACATTGTCCATCACCGCGAGACGCAACGGTTCCTCGATCCCGCGAAAGGGGGCAAGACCTGCGGGGAAGCGTTCGAGCGTAGAGGCGAACACCATCCAGCGCTCGCCCGCCGGCAAACCCCCGCGATGCGGCAGGTCCGCGCCCTCGCTGTCACGAAGGCGCATCGGCGTGCCGCGCCGCCAGGCATTCTCGTTGCTGCCGAAAAAGGCCTGCGCGACGCTCCATGCCGTGGTCAGACCGACGACGGCATTGTTGAAGGCGCCCAGATCGTGGCTGCGCTGGCCAAGGGCGATCGCGCGGGTGAAAGCGCCCGCGCCCAGCACGAAGCCGCGCACCTGCGCCCGCTCGTTCTCGCGCTGGGTCACGACCAGCGGGCGGCGGAAGGCTGCACGCCCACGCCGCGCCGCCTGGAGTGCCTCGTCCAGCGTCCAGCCGGAGGGCAGTCGCAGATCGTGCGCCAGTGCGTTTGTCTTGCCGTTGGGCAGGATGATGAGGCGCGGCCAGTTGCCGGCGAATACGCCCGCCCCACAGGTCAGCACGTCGCGCACCGTCCCATCGCCACCGTCGATGGCAATGTAATCGACCCGCTTCGATGCGAAATCGGCAAGGATACCTGCCAGTTCCTTGCGCCGTTCGGGCATGGCCACGATCACGTCGTCGCGCAGGGTCGACGGCTCGAGGCCATTCTCGTTACGATGGCTGCGCGAATTGCGGATCATCCCCACCAGCGGGCGGGCGCGCACGGGGAAGAGCGGCACGTCGTTGGCGGCGACGGGCTTCGCATCCATCTGTGGCAGCCGTTCGAAGAGGTGGATGGTCCCGTGCATTATCCTTTTGCCTTAAACATGGGTTTCGTCAGTTTACCATGCCCAGAAACGAAAATGGGACGCCTGTCGTCCTCCTGCAACACGGCAAGCAGGCGATTTCCGGGAGAACCGGCGGCAGGCCGGAGTTGTTCCGTCCGCCCGTTTGCCGTTACAGATCGCGAATGAGCGCCCGGACCGCACGTGTGAACAAGGATTGCTGAAGCCATGCTGACAAAAGCCCTGCTCGACGCCGCGCGCGGCCACGAAGAGCGCATCACCGCCTTGCGCCGGGCGATACACGCGGAGCCCGAACTGGGCCTCGATACGCCGATGACGCTGGCCAAGGTCAGGGCGGAACTCGCCGATCTTCCGCTGGACTGGCGGGAGGGGCCATCCTGCACCGGCGCGGTAGCGGTGCTCGAGGGCGCGCGCCCGGGCCGCACCGTGCTGCTGCGCGGCGACATGGACGCGCTGCCCATGCAGGAAGCGACAGGTCTCGATTTCGCGTCGACGATCGATGGGCGCATGCACGCCTGCGGACACGACGCGCACACCGCCATGCTGGCCGGCGCCGCGCGCGTGCTCGCAGAGCGGCGGGGCGAGTTGCCGGGGCGGGTGCTCTTCATGTTCCAGCCGGGCGAGGAAGGCTATCACGGCGCGCGTCACATGCTGCGAGACGGGCTTCTGGGCGGTGGGGACAGCGGCGAGGCGTTGCCCGATGCCGCCTTCGCCCTTCACGTGTGGCCCAACGCTCCGCATGGCCGCATCGAAGGTCGCGCCCCCGCCATGATGGCCTCCGCCGATCAGTTCGACATCACTGTCGAGGGCGCGGGCGGCCACGCCTCCATGCCCTACGACGCAACCGATCCCGTTCCTGTCGGCGCCGAGATCGTCCTCGCCGTGCAAACCATGATGACCCGCCGCTTCGATGCTGCCGAGGCTGCGGTCGTGACCGTGACGACGATGCAGGCCGGTTCGGCGCACAACGTCATCCCCGACCAGGTCGAGTTGAAGGGCACGATCCGCACTTTATCTCCCGAACGGCGTGCAGCCGTGCGTGACGCGATTTCCCGGGTCGTGGAAAACGTTGCCGCGGCGCATGACTGCACCGGCTCGGTGACGTTCACCGATGGATTTCCGGTCACGATGAACGACCCGCGCGCCGTCGCGCTCGCCCGCGACATCGCTTGCCAGATCGGCGGCGAGCACGGCTGGCACGACCGCCCGGCCCCGACGATGGGGGCCGAGGATTTCAGCTACGTGCTGGAACAGGTTCCCGGGGCGATGCTGTTCATCGGCGCCGCGGCGGAAGGGGCCGACTGGAAGGGATGCTGCGGCCTGCACTCCACGCGAATGGTGCTCGACGAAAGCGTCCTGCCGCGCGGCACCGCCTTCCTCGCAGGTTGCGCCACGAAATTCCTCGAGACTGGATGGGCCGCCGAATAGACTTGGCGACAGGCCCGCACGTTGCTAATCGCCCGCAACGACCGGTCACAGACCAAGGCACCCGTAGCTCAGCTGGATAGAGCGCTGCCCTCCGAAGGCAGAGGCCACAGGTTCGAATCCTGTCGGGTGCGCCAGCTTTTCCGCCGTCTGCCCGTTTTACCTTTATGCTGCACAGCAACCTGATCCGGTGCGTAGTCGGGTAGAGAGATCGGGCGGGCGGACTACGGTTGCCGGGTCGATGCCCGGACCTCGGGCATGGGCGCTAACCGGATGGAAACTTCGACGCGGTAGAGGCGGGGGCAATGAACGCCATTCCCCCCAATTTCGGCTCTTCGCAGGCGCGCTCGACGGTGAGCGCCAGCACCACTTCGATGCGTTGGGCCGCGCTGAGCGAGGCGGCGCAGGTCGTCGCCATGCTGGCCGGCATCGAGCCGGAAAGACCGGGCAAGGACATCCGCAATTTCCCGGCGCTCATCCGCGATGCCGAGCCCTGGCGGCGCGAAATGGCGGACAGGGGCTGCGCCGATCTGGCGGCAGTCATGGAGCCGGGCATAGCGACCCTGCTCGCGGTTAACGCCCGCGGGGCCGACTGCAAACCGGCCGCGCTCGCCCTGTGGCGCGAATTCACGCAGGCGCGGTGCGCGGTGCTCGCACTGCTGCCCCCCGCCGGGGAGATGGGCCCCCGCCGCTACGCATGAAGGGTTCGACCGCGCTTCCCCGCGCTTGACCGTGTTCTTATTTCGTTCCAGCATGCGGCCATGCCCGATTCGCTGATCGCCGCCGCCAAGCCGGACCAAGATACCGCTTCCGCCCAGGATGCCTTCGCGTTGCGTTCGCGCGCCGTATGCCGGGGCATAGGGCGTTTGTTCGCCCGCAACGACATCTGGACGCTGACGGAAATGCCGCTGCGCAACGGTCGCCGCGCCGATCTCATGGGGGTCGATGCCAAGGGCAAGATCGTGATCGTGGAGGTGAAGACGGCGCGCGGCGATCTGCTGGGTGACGGGAAGTGGCCGGACTATCTCGACTTTTGCGATCGCTTCTACTGGGGCCTTCCTCCCGAACTCGATCGCGCGATCCTGGACGGGGCGGATTACCGACCCGAATGCTGCGGCGTGATCGTGGCCGACGAATACGATGCGGAGATCGTTCGCCCGGCGCCGAGCCATCCTCTCGCCGCCGCGCGCCGCCGGCTGGAGGTCGAGCGCCTGGCGCGCACGTCCATGCGCCGCCAGCTCGTTGCCGCCGATCCGCATTGCAGTAGCTGGGGCGCCGAACTGGCCGGCTAGCGCGCGCGGCTCGTTCCGCCCTGTCAATCGCGTCCGAATGCGGGCATACGAAGCATGGCCATGTGGTTTGCGATCGTCCTTTCCGCCCTCGCCATGACGGGTATCGTCGCCGCGCGCTACGCTTTGGCGAGCGGTGCCTTCGCCCTTGCGACCTCGCGAAGACGCCCTGGCCTGTACGACAGGCTGGGCAAGCAGATCGGGCGGGAAATCCGCTGGTCTCTGGTTTCAGCGGCGATCTACGGCATTCCGGCAGGCGTGGTCGCCTGGGGTTGGCAGGAGCGAGGTTGGACGCGCATCTACACCGAATGGACGGCACTTCCGCTCTGGTACCTGCCGGTTTCGCTGCTGATCTACCTCTTCGCGCACGATAGCTGGTTCTACTGGACGCACCGACTGATGCACCGCCCGCGCCTGTTCCGCATCGCTCATGCCGTGCATCATGCCAGTCGTCCGCCCACCGCCTGGGCGGCGATGAGCTTTCACCCGATCGAAGCGGTTACGGGCGCCGTCGTGATTCCGCTGCTCGTCTTCCTGGTGCCGGTTCATGTCGCGGTCCTCGCGCTCGTGCTGACGATCATGACCGTGATGGGCGTGACCAATCACATGGGCTGGGAGATGTTTCCCGCGCGTTTCGTTCATTCGCCCTTAGGCAAATGGCTGATAACGGCGAGCCACCACCACGTTCATCATCAGGCCTACAACTGCAATTACGGCCTCTATTTTCGCTTCTGGGATCGCCTGTGCCAAACCGACCGCGGACTTTCCGCACCCTGACCTTCGTCACCGCCTCGCTCGTGCTGGCCGGATTCTCCACGCCGCTGGCGGCCGATCCGGCGCGCACGGGGGGGACCGAGGTGATCGTCGAGGTGACGAACCTGCGCTCGGGCGAGGGCACGGTGCGTGCCTGCATGACGGCCGATCCCGAGCGATTTCCCCGCTGCCGCGACGATGCGCGAAGCTTCCGTGTCGTGGTGCCCGCATCGCAGGCGCACGAATTGCATTTTCGCGGAGTGTCGCCGGGGAGATACGCCATCGCGCTACTGCATGACGAGAACGACAACGGTCGCGCCGATCGCGCTCTCGGCATGATGCCCAAGGAAGGATTCGGCTTTTCGCGCGACGCACCGGTGCGCATGGGCCCGCCCAAGTTCGACGAGGCCGCGATAGCGGTTGGCGAAACGGCGCAGCACCGCTCGATCCGCATGCGCTACATGCTCTAGCGACCGGGTTCGGCGATGCGCCGAAACGGGCGCAACTTCACGATTTATTTACCACGTCGCGCCAGAAAGGCCGTGCCAGCAAGGGATAAAGGGCATGGACGGCATGGATCAGATGCGTGGAACTTTCGGAGCGTTCGATACGGACGAGATCGACGTGGTGGAAGACGAGCCCGCTCACTCTTCCGCCGACGACGCGCCGCCGCCCGCCATCGGCCAGGACGAGCGCCGGATGCAGGTACGCGCCTACAATTTCTGGGCCGGCCTGCTGGACGAGCGCAGCTTTCCCTCGATCGAGGATCTCGACCCCGATCTGCTTCCCGATTTCGGGCCGCATTCGGTGCTGCTCGACTTCTCGCACGGCATCGAGGATCCGCGAATCGGCTATCTCGGTCCGAAACTGGCTGCGGAATGCGACGCGGCGGAGATGGATATCGACCGCCTTTCGGATGTGCCGTCGCGCTCGCTGCTGAGCCGCATCACGGATCACTACATGCAGATCCTCGCCAACCAGGCGCCGATCGGGTTCGAGGCCGAATTCGTCAATCAGCGCGGAGCAACGATTCTTTATCGCGGCATCCTTCTGCCGTTCTCCAGCGATGACGAGACGATCGACTTCATCTTCGGCGTCATCAACTGGAAGGAAATGGCCGACAGCCACTCGGCCGACGAGTTGCTGCTGGAAATCGATCAAGCGCTCGATTCGCCGCTAGCCGTGTCGCGCCGCGCGGCAGATGGGCTGACCGACTGGGCCGATGGCCCTGGTACGCCGGCGGCGGTCGATAGCGAGCCGGTGCCGCACAAGGATTTGCCGGCACCGACCTTCGGCCTATCCCATGTCGAACGGCCAGCCGATGACGAGGACGTTCTCGATCTCGATGAGGTGGCCTTTCCGCAGGCTCCGGACAACGCGGACATGGCGCTGGGGGACTGGTTGGCCGTGGCGCGCGAAATGGCGCGAGCCGCCCGCGCAAGCGAGGATCGCACCCGGGCCGCCCTATACGAGGCGGTCTCGCGAGCGCACGATTTCGCGCTTGCCGCGGCCCGGGAGCCCGCTGATTTCGCGGCCCTGCTGGAGGATGCCGGAATCGCCATGCAGGATCGCGCGCCAATGACGCCGGTCGTGAAGCTCGTATTCGGGGCCGATTACGACAAGACCCGCCTGACCGAATACGCCGCCGTGCTGTCGCTGGCGCAGAGAGAGGGTATTCCGCAAGGAGCGCTCGCCGGATATCTCGGCAATGCCGAAGGCGGTCTCAAGGGGGTCGTGGCCGCCGAGCGGGCCCACCGCCGCGCTGCTAGCGGGGTGCCGCAGGACGAACGGCCACGGGGTCCACGCCTCGCCATCGCGAGGAAGCTGCGCGCGCTTGCCCCGCAGGATTTCACCGCCCTGTCCGATCGGGGCGAGGAGTTCGCCCTCGTCATGATCCGCCGGACCGAAGCCGGAGAGGTTGTCGTGCTGGGCGAGGTTCCGGGCAATACGCCGCTGATCGAAAAGGCGGCGCGGGAATTGATCGGCTGAGGGTTCGGCGCCGCGAACGCGGTTTTGCATCGCCGGGACTGAACGGCTAGCGCTTCGCCGCCCATGCCGTTCATCCCCCGTCACCCCGTTCGCATCCAGCCGTTATTGGGCCATCGCAGCCGCGACCGGCTGATCCTGTCGGCGCGGGCCCTGCGGTCGAGATCAGCGGATTTCGGCAAGGTGAGCCGGCTCGGCGCGATCAGCCGGATGGCCCGCCATTTCATCAGTCACGAGATTGCCGGGCTTAGCGTCCGCCTCGAGATCGCCGGTCCCAACGGTCTGCTGCTGCGCGAGGAGCGGATAACGGATAAGGAGGGCTACGTCCTGTTCGACGTCACCTTTTCCCGGCCCTGGGATCTGCCCGACCGTCCCGTCTGGGAGACGGCGAGCCTCCACTGGACTGGCACCGCCCGGCCGCAACGGGTCGACGCCCATATTCTCGCCCCGGGTAGCGACAGCCGGATCGCGGTCATCTCCGACATCGACGACACGATCATCGAGACAGGCCTGACCGGCGGCCTCAGGGGGTTCGCGCGAAACTGGGACCGGGTGTTCGCGCAGATGCCCGGCGACCGGGTCGCGGTCCCCGGTGCCGACGCTTTTTTCGGCCAGTTGAGCGGCGGGGTGCTGGAACCGGGCGAAAAACGCGCCAGGGAATGCATACCGGCGACCAGGCGGCCATTCTTCTACGTTTCAAGCTCGCCGTGGAACCTGTTTTCCTACCTCGTCGCCTTCCAGCGCGCCAAGGGACTGCCGCTCGGCCCCCTCAAGCTGCGCGACTGGGGATTGAACCGCGAGACTTTCGGGTCGAACAGTCACGGCGCGCACAAGGACGCTGCCATCGACGAGGTGCTGGGAATGTATCCGGCGATGCGCTTCGCCCTGATCGGCGACGATACGCAGGGCGATCTGCCGGCCTTCGCCGGCGCGGTAGAGCGCTTTCCCGGACGCATCGCCGCGGTGTTCCTGCGCAAGGTTTCCGAGAGCGAATTTTCGCCCGCGGAAGTAGCGGCTCAGGCAGCGATAGAGGCGGCGGGCGTGCCGCTCTGGCTCGGGGAAACCTACGTCGAGGGTCGCGATTTCCTCGACACTGTCGGCTTCACGCCGGGCGGTGAGACGGAGCAGATCGTGAAGGCGGTCGAGAAGGTCGACACCGGTGCCGAGCCGATCGCGGGGGATCCGGGCGGCCCGTGATCTTCAGTTCCGGTTCAGCGCCGAAGGGTCTAGGCAGCAATCGCACATGACCCGCAACCCCGCCCCGCCGTCCGCTCGTACGGACCGCATTCTCGCCCGCTGGAGCGCGCGGATGCTCGCCGTGCTGGCCGCTCTCGCCATGACCGTCCAACCCGTCGCGGCGCAAGGTGGCATGAGCATCCTGCGCGATGCGGAAACCGAGCAGCTGTTGCAGGACATGGTGGATCCGCTGGCCGAGGCGGCGGGGCTGGGCGAGGGCGCTGTCGATGTCGTGCTGGTCAACGACAATTCGATCAATGCCTTCGTCGCCGGCGGCCAGCGCATCTTCGTGCATTCGGGCCTCATCAACGCCGCCGACAGCGCCAACGAGGTTCAGGGCGTCCTGGCGCATGAAATGGGCCACATTACCGGCGGCCACGTGAACCGCTATTCCGAAGGTGCCGGCAACGCCGCGAAGATCTCGCTGCTGTCGATGGTCCTTGCCGCCGCCGCCGCGCTGGCTGGTTCGGGGGACGCGGCGATGGGCGTCATGGCCGCCGGACAGCAGGCTGCGATGGGCTCTTTCCTTTCCTTCAGCCGCGTGCAGGAGGCGAGCGCCGATGCCGCCGGTGCGCAATTTCTTTCCGATGCCGGCATAAGCGGCCGGGGCAGCCTGGCCTTCTTCGAGAAACTGCAGAACCTCGAATTCCGGCACGGCGTGAGCCAGGCGGACGACCGCGAATACTCCCGCACGCACCCGCTGACCGGCAACCGGCTGGCGCGGCTTCGCGAAGGGTACGAAGCGGACCCGGCGTGGAACGCTCCCGGCGATCCCGAAATCGAGGAACGCTTTCAGCGGGTTAAGGCGAAGCTCTACGGGTTTCTCGCTCCGCCGGAGCGGACGCTGACCTTCTTCCCCGAAAGCATGACGAGCGATCCGGCGCGCTATGCCCGGGCCTATGCCTACCACAAGGAGGCCCGCGTCGAGCAGTCGCTGGACGAGGTGAACGCCCTGCTGGAGCACGATCCCGACAATCCCTACTTCCTTGAACTCAAGGGACAGGTCCTGCTCGAATCGGGCCGGGTGGACGAGGCACTGGATCCGCTGCGCGGCGCGACCCGGCTGACGAACGCCAATCCGCTGATCGCCTCCATGCTCGGCCATGCGCTGCTGGCGACGGAGGATCGCTCGCATCTCGACGAGGCGGAAACGGTGCTTCGGGCGGCGGTGGGCCGCGACCGGGAGAATCCCTTCGCCTGGTACCAGCTGGGCATGGTCTACGGCATGCGCGGTGATATTCCGCGCGCCCGCCTTGCCAGTGCCGAGCAGCAGATCATGTCGGGCAATCCGCAGGCCGCGCTCGTCAGCGCGCAAAGCGCGGAAGCGGCGTTGCCGTCCGGCTCCGCTGACTGGATTCGCGCGCAGGACGTCGCCATGCAGGCCCGCGCGCAACTGGACGAACAGCGCTCGCGCGACTAGCCACGGGGGCGTCATGCGCTGGATTGTCACCGTCATCATCGCCCTCCTCGCCGGATTTGCCGGGGCCGCTGCCTGGGAGTGGGCGGGCCTGGGCCCGAGCGAGACGCGCGAATATCTTCTTGCGCACCCCGAAGTTCTGCCCGAGGCGATAGACGAATTGCAGCGACGCGACACGGTGGCGAAACTCGCACCGCTGCGCGGCGAGCTGGAAACGGCCTTCCCCGGGGCCGTGCTGGGCAATCCGGACGGCGCGGTCACGCTTGTCGAATTCTCCGATTACGCGTGTGGCTACTGCCGCCAGAGCGTCGACGACGTGAATGCCCTCGTCGCCGCCAATCCCGATCTGAAGGTGGTCATCCGTGAGTATCCCATCCTGTCCGAGGGCAGTGTCGATGCCGCGCGCATGGCCCTTGCCGCCGCGGGGCAGGGCAAGTTCGAAGCGTTCCACAACGCCATGTTCACCGCCGATTCCCTCTCTGCGCAAAGCATCGCGAACGCAGCGCGCGCCGCCGGCGTCGATCTCGCGCGTGCGCGCGCTGCGATCGACAGCGGCGCGTTTGACGGGCAGTTGCAGAACAACGTTTTCCTTGCGCAGCAGCTGGGGGTGGGCGGGACGCCCGCCTTCATCGCGGGCGACAGGATGCTGGCGGGCGCGGTCGGTCAGCAGGCGCTGGACGATGCGGTCGCCGCGGCGCGCGAATCCTGAGACGGAACGGGGGAAAGGGGAGATGCCTTCATGCAAATCCCTCTGACGAGAGCCCCTGCGCCCGCTAGAACGGGCACCATGGCCATGCTGCCCTTTCAACCGACACCCTTCTTCGCGGACAAGAACCGCGCCTTCTGGCGGTTGCAGACCTTCGGCTGGGGCGGTTCCCTGGTGTTTCGGGCGGCGACTTCCATCGCCAACGAGCGCCCTTTCGACTTTCTCGTGGTGCTGGTCATTGCAGCCGTCGCCGGCTTTTCCATCAGCACCGTCCTGTCCGTCGTCTATTCGAACCTCATCAACCGCCGGCCCATCGTCACGTGGAGCGCGACCGTGGTGGCACTGGCGATCGCGGTGGCGGTCAGCGCCTTCATCGACGCCTGGACGATCGACGTCTATCAGGGAAGCGAGGCCAGTTTCGCGCAGCTGATGCTAGGCGTGTCCTATCTCGACATGACCTTGCTGGGAGCGTGGTCGGCCTTGTATTACGCGATCAACTTCTTCCTTCAGGTGGAGCAGCAGGCGGACCGGCTTGAACGGCTGGAAGCCCAGGCGACGAGCGCGCAACTCGCGATGCTGCGCTACCAGCTCAATCCGCATTTCCTGTTCAACACGTTGAACTCGATCAGCACGCTCGTCCTGCTCAAGCAGTCGGAGCCGGCGAACGCCATGCTGACCCGGCTTTCGAGCTTTCTGCGCCACACGCTCGTCACGCAACCCGGCGCGCGGGTCACGGTGGCGCAGGAGGTGGAAACGCTGAAACTCTATCTCGATATCGAACGCATGCGGTTCGAGGAACGGCTGCGTACCGATTTCCGCATCGATCCGCGCGCGGCGGACGCCTGCATTCCTTCTTTCCTGCTGCAACCGCTGGTGGAGAACGCGATCAAGTATGGCGTGTCCGCTCAGGAGGAGGGCGCACGCATCTCGCTCGCCGCGCAGATCATCGGCTCGCGCCTCAGGCTGACGGTGTCCGACACCGGGCCCGGCCTTCAGGGCAAGCAGCGTGGTGCCGAAACGCTCGCCAACCGACCTTCCTCGACCGGCGTGGGGCTCGCCAATATCGCCGAACGGCTGAACCAGGCCTATGGCGAGGAGGATCACCGTTTCGATATCGAGACACCGCCGGACGGTGGTTTTACCGTCATCATCGAAGTGCCCCACGAACCTGCCGAAAACGAGGCCGAGAGCGTCTCGTCCCCGGCGAAACCTACCCGCCCCTCGTCCGTTGATGCGGACAGGACCGACCGCAACAGGGCCTCACAAATCGGAACACCCGCATGAGCATACGCACGATCCTCGTCGATGACGAGAAACTGGCCATCCAGGGCCTGCAACTCCGCCTCGAACCCTTTTCCGATATCGAGGTGATAGAAACCTGTGCCAACGGGCGCGAGGCGATACGCGCGATCAAGACGTTGAAGCCCGACCTCGTCTTCCTCGATATCCAGATGCCTGGTTTCGACGGCTTTTCCGTGGTCAAGGGGGTGATGGAGATCGAGCCGCCGCTGTTCGTTTTCGTCACCGCCTACCAGGAACACGCCATCCGCGCGTTCGAGGCCAACGCCGTCAATTACCTGATGAAGCCGGTGGACGAGGACAAGCTGGCCGACACCGTCGAGCGCGTGCGCCAGCGGATGGCAGAGAAGGCGAGCGCGCACGAGGCCGAGAAGCTGAAAGACGTGCTGGCGGAAGTCAGTCCGGAAAGCCTCGACGAGATGGAGGGCGGCGAGGAAGTCGCGGGCCGCTACGAGAAGATGATCAACGTCAAGGATCGCGGGCAGATCTTCCGCGTGGATGTCGACACGATCGAGCATATCGAGGCTGCCGGCGACTACATGTGCATCTATACCGGCGACAACTCGCTGATCCTGCGCGAAACGATGAAAGACCTCGAGCGCCGGCTCGATCCGAAGAATTTCCAGCGCGTGCACCGGTCCACCATCGTCAATCTCGACCAGGTGCGGCAGGTGAAGCCGCACACCAATGGCGAATGTTTCCTGGTGCTGGAAAGCGGGCAGGAGGTGAAGGTCAGCCGCTCCTACAGGGATGTCGTGGCGCGGTTCGTGCATTGACCTCCCCCTCCGGAGAGATCGTGAAAGAGTTCCGCATCGAAGGCTTCGACCTTGCCACCTTTGTCCGCGACACGCTGGCCGAGGATCTCGGCGAAGGACTGCCCGGCGGCGGGGCGGACGTGACGGCCGAGAGCGTGATTCCGGCAGATGCGCGGTTCTCGGGCGTGATGGATAGCCGCGACGCGATCGTCGTCGCCGGCCTGCCGGTCGCCGAGGCGTTCTTTCGCCGGCTCGATCCCGGGATGGAGATCGCGATGCTGGTCGAGGAGGGGGCCGAGGTCGAACCGGGCACCGATCTCATGCGCCTGTCGGGCAATGCCCGCGCCATGCTGACCGCAGAGCGCAGCGCGTTGAACACCGTGCAGCACCTGTCGGGTATCGCCACCATGGTGCGCGAATACGTGCGCGCGATGGATGATGCCGATTGCACCTTGCTCGACACGCGCAAGACCATTCCGGGTCTGCGGCAGCTGGAGAAATACGCCGTCCGCACCGGCGGGGGCAGCAATCACCGCATGGGGTTGTGGGACGCGGCGATGATCAAGGACAACCACATCCTCGTCGCCGGAAGTGTTGGGGAGGCGGTTCGCCGGGCGCGCGAGGCGGGCGTGGGACGCATCATCTGCGAGGTCGACCGCCTGGACCAGATCGAACCGGCACTTGCCGCGGGGGCGGACCACATCCTGCTCGACAACATGGACGCCGACACGCTGCGCGAGGCGGTCGGCATCATTGCCGGCCGCGCCGCGAGCGAGGCGTCGGGGGGTATCGACCTCACCACGATTGCGGCGAAAGCGGCAACGGGCGTGGACTTCGTTTCGGTCGGACGGCTTACGCAAAGCGCGCCGGCGGCCGATATCGGGCTCGATTTCACGCCGCTGTGAGGGTCGTGCGCCGCCGGTCCGGCCCGCGGCCCCTAGCTATCCACCTGTTCGCCGCGCTGTTTCTCGCGCAGGGGCTGATCGCCTTTGGCGCGGCCATGACCGACCTTCCCGCCTATGCCGCCTGGTACGTGTCGCATCTGCCGGTGCCCGCGCCGGGGCGGGACGCCGCGATCGTCCTTGCCAGCGCCCGGCTGACCATCGCCGCGATCCCGGTGGCGCTCGTGTGGCTGCTGGCCGTGCGCTTCGCCCGCTGGTTCGTCGCCGCCGTGGCACTGGCCCGGCTGGCGAGCGCGCCTGTCGCGATTGCCGACGGAACGGCGAGCGGGGCATGGTGGGCGAGCCTCGCGCTCGCGCTCTTCGCAGCCGTATGCCTGTTCACCCCTGCGGCCGCGGCGTGGTTCGCCGGGGGCCGCGAATAGGCGTCTGCCTGCTTTACCGGTTCGCCCGGCTGTGCCATTCGCCCCGTCGCAACAGGCGGCATCGCGCGAGGGGACAAGGATGCGACCCGATTCCATCCGCAAGTTCGACATGTTCTACATCCTGTCGATTCTGACGGGGCTGGCGAAGACGCTTCTCAACCTCGGCACCATGCGTGCCACGCTGGAAGCCGAACTGGCGCGCAGCGGCCTTGGCGGCATGGGATCGACCGGTGAGGCGACGCTTTACGCCAGTCTCGCCTTCGGCTTCCTGCTGTCGGTCGTGCTGTGGTGGCTCGTCTCGCGAAAGCGGCTGGGTTTCGTGAAGTGGATCATGCTGGCGATCCTTGTCTACAACGTCGTCACCATTCCGCTGGCGCTGATCGCGGGTGTCGGCTCGGTCAGCATAACCGGGCTCGTCACGATCATCTTTCAGGCGGTTGCCCTATGGTTCCTGTTTCAGCCCGATGCCAGGGAATGGCTCGCCACGCGCGGTCGATAGCGGCGGCGGGCACGCTGGCGGCGGCTGCCGCGGTCGCCCTCGCCGCACCGGGCATGCCCGGAAACGCGCGGGCGCAGGCCTACCAGTGCCGCGTTCCGTCCGGCCCCGTAATCCTGCCGAATGTCCGCCGTGACGGACCGGTGCGGAGGGTGCCGGTCGGCGGATACACCCTCGCCCTCAGCTGGAGCCCCGAATTCTGCCGCTTCCGCGAGGGAAATGCCCGCCACGCACGCCAGTGTTCGGGGCGCGAAGGACGGTTCGCCTTCGTGGTTCACGGTCTGTGGCCGGAAGGGCGGCGGGGCGGCTGGCCGCAATGGTGCCCCACCGACCGCCGCCCCTCGCAAACGGAGGTCCGCGCGAGCCTGTGCATGACACCCGATGCGGGCCTGATCGCGCATGAATGGGCCAAGCACGGCTCGTGCATGGTGCGCGATCCGGACGGATATCTCAGAATCACGCGCATCTTATGGAATTCGCTGCGCTGGCCCGACTTCGATCGCCTGTCCCGCGACCGCGATCTGAGCGCCTCCGATATCCGCAACGCCTTCGCCGACGCCAATCGCTACTGGGAGCCGGAGATGGTCGGCCTCGTCCTCAACGAACGCGGCTGGCTGGAGGAAATGCGTCTGTGCTACGATACCCGTTTCCGCCCTGCTCGCTGCGACGCGCGGCGGTTCGGCCCGGCGGACGCCGAGCGGGTACGGATCTGGCGCGGGTTGTGAAGGCTTGCGAAGGGGGGCGTTGAAAAATGGCAGATCGCATCGCCTGTCGAACGCGGGACTTCGTCTCCAACAAGGCGAGTATCATGAAGCTGCCTGTGCGAATTGCCGTTCTCTCGGTGGCATGTCTGCTTGCCGGTTGCGGTCAGAACCTTGGAACCTACGCCGTGGAGTCCGTGCACATCGCCACCTCTCCGCCTGTTCGCGCCAAAACCGCGGCGTATTATGGAGAGTTTCTGGAAATTCGCTTGCGCTCCGAAACGAATCTGACAGCCCTCGCGGACGCGGTAGATAGCGTGTACGTCCATGCCGATTTCTGTCCGCTTTCCAACCCACGCGGTCTTATCGCTTTCGGACCATATAGCGGGAATGGCGACGATCTCGGCCTGCTCTCCGCATCGCCGGTATTGCAACCCGGTACTGATGACGCGTTTCACTACCGCGTCTACGTCCCGGTAGCTCATCGGGAAGTTCGGCCGGAGACGTCAGGGCAAGTTCGGCTGCCGACTTACGATCTTCGCGAAACGAAGGACGATCTGTGCCTGCGGCTGTTTTCGCCCGGTTACAACATCACCGATTCCCGTTCGAAGACGATAAGGGTTCCAGCGAAGATGATCCCCGCGCTGGAGTAGCATCCTGGCGGCAAGCAGCCCCCGCCGGCGCGACAAACCCTCACCGCCGTTCCACAAAGAACGCGCGAAGCAGGCTCGCCGCCTCGCCTTCCCCAGTCCCCGCCGTCACCTCCGGGCTGTGAAGGCATTGCAGCTGCGCGAATATGCGCGCGCCGTGATCGACCGCGCCGCCCTTGGGATCGGACGCGGCGTAGTGGAGGCGGGCCAGGCGGGCGTGGGCGATGGCGCCGGCGCACATGGCGCATGGCTCGAGCGTGACGTAGAGTTCGCAGCCGGTCAGGCGCTCCTGCCCGAGCGTGTGGGCCGCGCGGCGGATTGCCAGCATTTCGGCGTGGGCGGTGGGGTCAGGCCGGCGGCGCGTCTCGTTCGCCGCCTCCGCAACGATCTCCCCGCCGCTCACGATAACGGCGCCGACGGGCACTTCGCCTGCCAGCGCCGCTTCGCGGGCCAGGTCCAGCGCGCGGTCCATGAACGGACGGCCGAACACGCCGGAACCAGCCGGTCGGGGTTTACTCTTCGTCGCCGGTGACGGGCTCGCCCGCGGCGTCGTCCGCTTCATCGACATCGACGTCGAGGGTGGGAACCTCGACCGTCTCGGTGCCGGTCTCGACATCCACGTCCGGCGCGGAAACGTCGTATTCGGGCATGTTGCCACCTTCGACCTCGGGCAGCTCGGCCTCTTCGGTCTGGTCGACGTCGCAGGCGGCGAGCGACAGGGCGGCACCCGCCACGGCCATTACGGCGATGATTTTCTTCATGATTGACTCCCTTGGTTGCCCCGCCGCTATAGCCAAGCGGACCGCCGTGGCAAGCGCCCCCGGCGCTTGACGAATCTGCACGGCGTCTGTAAGCGCGCGCCTTTCCCAGCTCATTGCTGTACCGTAAAACTCTTTTCCAAGCGAGAGAATCGCCATGTCGCGCATCTGCGAACTTACCGGCAAGGGCCGCCAGGTCGGCCACAATGTCAGCCACGCCAACAACAAGACCAAGCGCGTCTTTCTGCCGAACCTGCAACACGTCACGTTGCTGAGCGAGAAGCTGGATCGCAGCTTCAAGTTCCGCGTGTCGACGCACGGGCTGCGTTCGGTGGAGCACAATGGCGGGCTCGACAACTGGCTGCTGAAGACCAGCGACGCCAAGCTGTCGGCGCAGGCGCTCAAGGTGAAGCGCGAACTGAAGAAGGCGATGGCTGGATCGGACAGCGCCGCCGCCTGAGGCCGCACGGCCTCCTTCACCAGATGAGAGGAAGGCGCGCGGGGGCTACCGGCTCTCGCGCGCTTTTTGGTGCACTTTGCCCGATGCGTAGTCGAGCCGCATCCGGACGAGCAGCGTACGCTGGAAGGCGGAGCGATTGTCGTCGGATATCATCCAGATTTCCGCCGCGTCCCGCCCGGCCCGGCGAACGGCCAGACCTTCGTAATTCTCGCTGGGCACCAGCCGGTCCAGTCGCGCCAGCAGATATGTGTTCCAGGGCTGGCCGGCTTGCAGGGTCGCGGGATCGGCGATGACCAGCAGGCTGGAGAATGGCGGGAAACCCCAGGCAACCCTGCGCATCAGGATGATCACGCGCCCGTCGGGAAGCTGGGCGGCGTCGGTGGGGTTGTAGCCCGCTATCGGCCAGCTCACCGGGGATGTGGCGAAGGAAGGGGTCTCGACCGGATCGCCGCGATAGATCAGCGCGTCCCGCCCGCTTTCGGGCAGGACGAGAAAGCGCCCATCGGCAAGCCGCACCAGCGATTCGGCGCCGCTGTTGGAGGGCCAGTTCACGTCGCCCCCGATCAGTCGGACAGCCATCGGCGTGCTGGCGTTCGAGAATCGCTGGAATGCGTGGGTGCTCTCGTAGCCGAGCCAGTAATCGCCGCCATCGGGGTCGCGCGTGGCCGATTCGATATCCCACAGCTCCGGGGCGTAAGGGGCAAGCGCGAGCTGGCGCGACAGCGTCGGGAAGCGGCCTCGTGCGCCGGGTTCCGGAAAGGTCAGGCGGTAGCCGCGATCGGAAAAGGCGCGCAAGTGACCGCCGGCAAGCGGAAGCAGGGCGGAATATCCACCGAACTGGAGGTTGTCGGCCTGGATTTCCCACACGCCCTCGATCCGGACGCCGGTGGCGACCGGGTCACTGGTGAAGTCGGATAGCGGCGTGATCCGGAAATCCGCAAGCTTGCCGTCTACGACCTCGCTGCGCAGCCATGTCGACGGGGCAAGGCCAAGAACGAGCGCGGCGATGGCGGCGATCCGCCGATGCCTCACGCCGGCCCCTTCGCCGCCAGGCCCGGCCAGGGGGCGCAGATCAGGGCATCGGCCCGGTGAAGAGGATCGGATCGAGCCGCGCGTCGCGCCATTTCAGGCTCCAGTGCAAATGCGGGCCGGTGGCGCGGCCCGAACTGCCGATATGGCCGAGCAGCTGGCCCTGGCGCACCCGCTCGCCCTCGTGCACCGCGATGTCGGTCAGATGCAGGAAGGCGCTGTTCAGCCCGGCGCCGTGATCGATGATGAGGAGGTTGCCCTCGAGGCTGAAGGGCGAATCGGTCGCCAGCGTCACCACGCCGTCCGCCGGGGCGACGAAGGGATCGCCGCTGCCGCCTGTCGCTATGTCGATCCCCGAATGGTAGCTTCCCGGTTCGCCGCGATAGATGCGTTGCGAACCGAAGCGCCCGGAGATGCGGCCCGTCAGCGGCCAGATGAAATCCTGCTTCCAGCCATCGGTATTGGAGTCGGCGGTGCGCGCGTCCCAGATGGCTTCGAGTTCGGGTTGCCGACGGCGCATGAACGCCTCGCTCGGTCCGCCGCTGCTGCGCGCGACGTTGACCCGCTCTATATTCCAGTCGCGCGCAGAAACGGCCAGTGGGCTGCGAATCGTGCGGCCGTCGTCCAGCGTGGCGACCAGTTCGGTCTGCAGGCCGGCATCGCGGTCGAACGCGGCGAAGAAGTGGCCGTCATCGTCCAGGACCAGCACCTCATCGCCCAACCTGGCCGACTGCGTTCCCCCGGGCGCCTGCCCGCGAATCCAGCCACCTTGCGTCAGCTCGCCGTCATAGACGAAGGTGCTGGGACCGGTCGGTGCCGGAGCGGGCGCGGGAAGGGTCACCGGAGCCGGGGAGGAGGTTGGCATCGGAACCGCCTGCACCGTCGACGTTTCTCGGGGCGTATCCGTTTGCGGAACGACGGCGCATGCCGAAATCGACGCGGTCGCGGCGAGCGCCCATACGGCGCGGATCGTCCGTCTCATTCTTCGCCGAGCGCCCGGCGAGTACTGAGTTCGGCGGTGGCGTAGGCTTCCTGGCGGTCCACGCTCCAGTAGCGCAATTCCTCCAGCGGCACCGGAATGCCGCTAACGGCGCAGGAGACGTAGTGGCCCGGTTTCACGACGCGAAAGCCGTTGGGGCCGTAGATCAGGGTGGCGGGTTTTTCCGAAGCGGACATCAACATGGAGCTGCATGTAATGCGCGTCTGTCCTCAAAGCAATTTGGGTTGTCCGTCCGCAGGTTTCGCCGCAGCACGTTTGACCGATGCACGCCTGCGCGGTGCGGACGCGGCGGGCACCGCCTGCAGGGTGCCGTCGGCGAATTCGAGCGTCAGGACATCCTGCCGCTCCGCCACGTCCCTGCTCGAGATGACCGGATGGCCCGGCGCGCAAACCAGCGCGTAGCCGCGTTGCAGAGGCGCTTTGGGGTCGAGCTGGACGCGTAGCCGCTCAAGCGCGGCGAGGCGTTGTCCACGTTCCGCCAGCGGCCGGGTGACGAGGGCGGGGGTGAGCCGCGTCGCGGCGAGACGGTCCCTGGCACGAACGACAGGGGCGGTTGCGAGGTAAGGGGCGAACCGGACCGCTGCCAGCCGCTCTTCCGATCGCGACAGCCGATCCTGCATCGCGGCGGGGCGCGGCGTTGCAGCGGAAAGCCGGGTGCGCGCGGTTTCAGCCCGGTCACGCAGCATCGCCGGGGAGAGACGCAGGTCCGCCAGCGCGTGCCGCCCGCGTGCCGCGCGGTCCAGCAGGGCGCGCCGCAGCCGTTCGCCTGCCTCGTCGAGCCGCTGCGCCTGCGCCTGCAACAGCGCTTCGGGTCGCGGCAGACGCGATACCCGCGCCCCCAGCCGTTCGCGGCCGAGCTGCACGGGGCGGTCGGCGCATCTGCGCTGGCGCAGGCGCATTTCCTCCAGCATGGCCGCGATCTCGCGCAGCACCGGCACCGCGATCTCGGCGGCGGCGGTGGGCGTGGGCGCACGCCGGTCGGCAGCATGGTCGCATAGCGTGGTATCGGTTTCGTGCCCGACGGCGCTGATGACGGGGATCGGGCTTTCGGCGACGGCACGCACCACGATCTCCTCGTTGAAGGACCACAGATCCTCTATGGAACCGCCGCCGCGCGCCACGATCAGCAAGTCCGGCCGTGGCACTTTCCCCCCGCCGGGGAGTGTTCCGAAGCCGTGCACCGCATCGGCGACCTGTTTTGCCGCGCCGTCCCCCTGCACGACGACCGGCCAGACCACGACATGCGTGGGAAAGCGATCCTCGAGCCGGTGCAGGATGTCGCGAATCACTGCCCCGGTGGGCGAGGTGACGACGCCGATCACGCGCGGCGCGAAGGGCAGGGGGCGCTTGCGTTCGGTGGCGAACAGCCCCTCGGCCTCCAGCCGCTTCCGGGTCTTTTCGAGCAGGGCAAGCAGCGCGCCCTCGCCCGCGATCTCCATCCGCTCGATCACGATCTGGTATTTGCTGCGACCCGGATAGGTGGTGAGCTTGCCGCTGGCGACCACCTCGATCCCGTCTTCGGGGTGGAAGGAAAGACGCGGAACCGCGCTCTTCCACATTACCCCGTCCAGCACCGCCTTGTCGTCCTTCAACGCCAGATACATGTGGCCCGACGCTGCGCGCTTCACGCCCGAGAGTTCGCCGCGCAGGCGCACGTAACCGAACCGGTCCTCTACCGTGCGCTTCAGTGCCTGAGACAATTCCGACACGGAAATCGGCGCGGAATTGTCGCCCGCTTCGCTGGTCGCTAACAGGTCGGCCGAAGGCTGATCGTCGAACGGAGAATTGCGCGGCATGAACATCCTGGTGCTGGGATCGGGCGGACGCGAACATGCGCTTTGCTGGAAGCTCGCGCAATGCCGGGCGATCCGCGAAAACGGCGGAACGCTGTTCGCATCGCCCGGAAACCCCGGCATCGCGCAATGCGCGACGCTGGCCAAGATCGACGCCGGCGATCACGCGGCGGTGGTCGCCTTCGCCCGCGCGAAGGATATTGGTCTGGTCGTGATCGGTCCGGAAGCGCCGCTGGTAGCAGGTCTCGCGGATAGCTTGCGGGGCGCGGGCGTGCCGGTATTCGGTCCTTCGAAGGCAGCCGCGCGGCTTGAAGGCAGCAAGAGCTTCACCAAGGATCTGTGCGCGCGGGCGGGAATTCCCACGGCGGGCTACGTCCATGCGACGTCGCTTCCTGACGCGAAGGCAGCGCTGGACCGATTCGCGGCGCCGTGGGTGCTGAAGGCCGACGGGCTGGCCGCGGGGAAGGGTGTCGTCATTGCCGAAACGCGCGAGGCGGCCGAGGACGCGCTGGTCGAGATGTTCGGCGGCGCCTTCGGAGAGGCCGGAGCGGAAGTCGTGATCGAGGAGTTCATGAAAGGCGAGGAAGTCAGCCTCTTCGCCCTCTCCGATGGCGAGACCGTTGTCCCCTTCGGCACCGCGCAGGATCACAAGCGGGTGGGCGAGGGCGATACTGGCCCGAATACCGGCGGCATGGGCGCCTACAGCCCGGCGCGGGTGCTGACGGAAGGCTTGCTGGCGCGGGCCATGACGGAGATCGTCGCGCCGACCGTCCGCCAGATGGCCGCGGAGGGCGCGCCTTATTCCGGCGTGCTTTACGCAGGCCTGATGCTGACGGATGATGGTCCGAAACTGGTCGAATACAATTGCCGCTTCGGCGACCCGGAATGTCAGGTGCTGATGGTGCGGCTGGACAGCGACCTCGCCGACGCCATGCTCGCCTGCGCCAACGGCACGCTGGCCGGTCGGCCCGCGCCGCGCTTTTCCGACGAAACCGCGCTCACCGTCGTCATGGCGGCGAAGGGCTATCCCGGCACGCCGGAAAAGGGCGGCTCCATCGATCTGGGAGGGGCGGAGGCGGACGGCGCCATCGTCTTCCACGCCGGTACCGCACGCGGCGAGGATGGCACCCTTACCGCCAATGGTGGCCGAGTCCTCAATGTCACCGCCACCGGCGATACGGTGCACGAAGCGCGGCACCGTGCCTACCGGGGGGTGGACGCCATTTCCTTTGCTAGCGGCTTCACCCGCCGGGACATCGGCTGGCGCGAGGTCGAGCGGGAGGGGTGATACGTTGGACAAGAAATCTTCGCCGGAAACTGCGGAGAACGGCGGTCACCAAGTCCATATCACGTCGTGGCGATCGGGAATTCAACAGATGGTCCAAGTTGGTTATTTCGACCGCCATGTTGGCCGCCTTGTTGCCATATATTCCGGTCGAACTTGGTCTGGTTGAAATCGGTTGGCCGGTGTTTGCGGTATCGATTGCACTGTTTCTCATGAGTGCCGGTTTTATCGGTCTTAATGTTTGGCAGGCCAACATGCGGCTCGTTCGTCGCCGCGACAATTTTCTTAGAAGCAAAGGCCTCATTTTCGACTGGTCGCTGTTGCAAAATTCGGCGGCTTGGCGCGTCAGCTTCTCCGGCGACCCTACGCCGCGCGATTTTATGAGCGATCCGAACGTATTGCGTAACGCTCAGAACCGCATCGCGTAACTCACCCCCGCGCCGTGAGCATCGCCCCATACCATCGTCGCCCTGTCGGGATGGCGTGCGTGCGTGAGCAGGATGCCCGACAGCACGCCGATGCCGGCGCCCGCCGCCACGTCGTGCCAGTAGTGCTTGTCCGCCTGGACGCGCGCCACGCCCACGAAACCGGCAAGCGCGAAGGCGGGGATGCCTTCGCTCAATCCGCGCCGCTCGGCGATGCGGGTCGCCGCCGAGAAAGCCATGCTAGCGTGGCCGGAGGGGAAGCTGTTGGCATCGCTCCCGTCCGGGCGCCTCTCGGAGATAGTCGCCTTCAGCCCCTGCGCCGCCAGTTCGGCCGCGCTGATGGACACCCCCGCCTCGATCGCACCGCGCGCATCGCCCTCGGCCACCGGAACGCCGATGGACCACGCGGTGAGTGCGCCGACACCGACATCGCTTGCCGTCGCCCAGTCGCCCCGGGTATCCGCCAGGGCGGGCTGTGCGAGGATTATTGCAGGGGCCGCCAACGCGGCAAGCTTCTTCCCGCTGGGGGAGATCATTCGGGGCAATTTACGGCGTGGCGGCGTGTGACAAGCCATTGCGCGATCCTCCGGCAGCGCTTCGTGTCTACTTCGCGCGCCGGTTCCGGACCATAAGCAACCGCCTATTCACGTGAAGCGGATACCCTCTTCGCGTCCGTTTCACTCATGAAGATGGTGTTCTTCCACGTACCGTCATGCGGACAAAGTTTTCTGCCGTCGAACGCATAGGGATCGAGGCCGAGCTCACCGAGCAGCCTGGTAAGCGGGGCGGATGGGTTTTCGATGATGCTGACCGGCCTGTGCCGTTCGAAGGTTTCGATGCCGCCGCGAACGACCAGTTCCTCCGCACCCTGGACGTCGATCTTCACAACGTCGGGCGACAGCCGGAGATCGTCCAGCCTGATCACTTCGACGACGTGTTCGTCCAGCTCCATCGCATTTTCGTCGAACCAGCTCATTGTCTTCGGATTGAGCCACGACCGGGCCTCCTCCCGGTCTATCGAGGCCAATCCGTCGTAGCTGTATCGACCGTATCGCGGGACGTAGAGCGTCATCTGACCGCTTTTGTCGGCGAGTGCCTTCGACACGACGTCCACCGTATCGTCGCGCGTGAACCGGGCCGCGAGCCGGTCGGCCAGTTCCCGGTTGGGTTCGAAGCTGAGTATCCTTCCGGGCGAGGCGCAGCGCTGCAGGGCGTGGATGCTCTGGCCCCAGTTTCCGCCGATATCGAGCGCCAGGCCTATCGGGCGAAGCGCGGAAAGGACGCGGAAGTCGATATCCATGTGCAGGCCGAAAGCGCGGGTCAGGAAGTTTTGGAAGGCAAACTTCGCCGGGCGCACGGACGGGAATTTCGTCTGCACGAATCGCAACTGCCTTTTCACGCACTAGCCCCCCGAATGGTCCCACAAGGGCATAACGACCGAAAAGCAAAGGTCTAGCGATGGATTGGGCGATTGCGGGTCGAGAAGCACGATCAAGGCTCGCGGCGCATTATCCGACGCGGCCGCCGGCTCACCGGTCGAAGGGGCAATTCGCTAGTGCAACGCGCGTGATCGGCATGTAGGCGAGCGCGACGTTTCACGCAGCGAAAGTTCCCCGTTCCTTGCTAGATCCAGACGACCGGCGAGTATTGATCGTCAAGGCCAAGGGCGGCCTCGGCAACCGCATGCTGTCGGCGGTCACGGCCTGCGTCCTGGCCGAACTCGTCGGACGCGCGGTTGCGATAGACTGGCGTGACGGGATGTATCTGCCCGAAGGGCAAAACCTCTATCCGCTGCTCTTCGATGATTCGCAAAGCCTCGATCCCGCGCGGTTCGACGAGGCGAGCGATGTCACGCCGGCGATCTGGGCCGGATCGCTGGACGAGCATCCCGCCGACATGATCCGCCGGCATTTCCCCGCTTCGCATCGTAACCCGCTCGTCTATCGCAAGCTGTGTGTCGATCTGGCGAATAGCGACCCGGCCAGCGAGGTCGCGGTCTTCTGGTCCTATTTGCCCAAGATGCCGCGTCTAAGGCGTCGCCTGGCGCATGACGCGCGGTTCGCCGGCAGGCCGGAACGAGTGATCGTTCGCCAAACCCTGAAAACGCATTTTACCCCGGTGGAGCCGGTCCTCAGCGCCGTCGATGCCCTGTTCGCCCGGTTTTCCGGCCCTGTCATCGGTGTCCATATCCGCTTCACCGACCGCAAGGCACCCCTGCCGAAGATCCTCGAGCGTATTCGCGGACTTCGCGAACAGGAGCCCGATGCGCCCATCTTCCTCGCTACCGACAGCGCCGAGGCGCAGGATGCTGTCCACGCGTCTTTCGACAACGTCCATGCCCTCGAGAAGACGCTGTCGGCTGGCGATGCCGGCCTTCACTTTCGCAGCGACGAAGCTGCCGATCCGCTGACCGAGGCGCGAGCCGCGCTGGCGGACATGATCGCCCTTTCAAGATGCGAATGGCTCGTCCATTCGAGCCACTCCACCTTCTCGGTAACGGCGGCGCTGATCGGCGACATCCCGCCCGGGCGGCAGCGCGACGTCGATCGCTACAACGTGAAAGTGCAGGCCAAGCGCTGGTTCCAGTCCTGGGTCTGACAGGCGCGGCGGCTCAGGATCGTTCGTATCCCAGCTGTTCGAGCAGGTCGCCGGCATGGTCCTGGAAAAAGGCGTTCTGGTCGTCGGTCATGCGGGAGCGCCAGTCCTTGCGTCCGCCGCCGCTGGCTCCGCCCGAGAACCCCGTTCCCCGCGCACTGTTCCAGCTCTGGAAGGTCTTGTGCACCTTCCCGACGTCGCTGGCGGCGACGGCCGCCTCGCAGACCGCGCGATCCGCGTCGATTCCGCAAAAGGACAGGATACGCTCGGCCATCGCGACAGGGTCGGCCCGCATGTCCTCGTATCTTACCAGAAGCATGTTCGGATCGTCCCGGTAACCATACCAGGAGCCCACATTGTCCTGCCATGATCCGTAACGCATGCGGCCGGCCAGCGCCTTCTGCAAAAACTGGTCGAAACTGCCGCGATAGGCGTGGATGTGCTGGAAGTAATCGTAATAGGACAGGATCGTATCGCGGCCATCGCGCACGATGTAGACGACCTTCCCGTCGAGAAAATATGGCGCGAAGGGAAGATGCGATTTGATAATACGTTGGCGATCTCCCAGCTTCGCCAGGCGAGCGGGAAATTCCAGGGTGTCGACCGTAGGGATTTGCTGTTCGAGACGTTCCATGTCGGTCACGTGATCACGATTGAGCGCGTAGAATACGATATGCCGCAACCAGGTATTGCCGGACCGGGGATAGGAAAACAGGAACCGGTCATCCGGTCGCACATCCATCCAGGGTTGGCCAAGAACCCGGTATTTGAGATCACGCCGGACCTTTCGAACATTGCGCCAGCCATGCCGCAATCGGGTCGCCAATCCACTCACGATCGTTCGCCCGGAGATATCGGCCCCTTGCGAATAACGGGAATGTTTTCCTTGATGGTTTTGAGGTAGTCGCGCCTCTCGGGGCTATTGCGTGCCGTAATCGCGGAGAATGCGTGCATCAGGCGTATCCTCATGATAATCAGTTCGCGCACCAGTCGCCCGCGTAGGGGCGGTAGATGTCGCTTCGCGATGCCGACGCGGGCCGCCGCGACGTAAGTTGCCCGCTGTGCTCTCAAAGATACACTTCGCCCGCCGTAGTGCACGATGGTCGCTTCGGGGGTGATGCGCGGGCGGGCGCCCCTGGCGCGGGCGCGGGCGCACAGGTCGGTTTCCTCTCCGAACATGAAGAACGCCGGATCGAAGCCCCCGAGCGCGTTCCAGAAATCGCGTTCGATCATCAGGAAACAGCCGGTAACGATGTCGACCTGCCGCTCGCTGTCGCGCTTCCATCCGGCGATGCGTTCGGGATTGAAGAAAGTGCTGCCGCGAAACAGGGCGCTCAGGCCGATTGACGAGAACAGGACGCTGCGCAAGGTCATGCGGTCGAAGCAGGACGTCTCGTTCAGCGTGCGGTCGCCGAACAGCGTGCGGCCGCCCCAGATCTTCGCTTCGGGCGTGCGCCGGGCGAAGGCCAGCAAGTTGTCGATGGCGTGATCGAGCGTCACCGTATCGCTGTTCAAGAGCAGCAGATATTCGCCCGCAGCGATCCTGGCCGCCTGGTTGTTCGCCTCGGCAAAGCCCACGTTCTCCTCGTTCGCGATGATGCGGACCTGGGGGAAGTCGTGCCTTACCCGCTCGACGATGCCATCGTCAGAGGCGTTGTCCACGAGGATCAGCTCGAACGGAGTATCGGTTTCGCGAAAGGCGCTGGCTATCGCCTCGCAGGTCAGGTCCGGGGTCTTGTAATTGACCATGATGATGCTGAGCGGCAGGCCGTCGCAATCGGTGGTCACTCGGTTCAACGCCTCGGTTTCGTCCTGCCGCCGCCTGGGCAGGACTACGTGGTTCCCTCTAGGTTCGCGGTGGGTGGTTTGCAAGCGCAGCACCGCTGCCGCACCCGGTATTGTGCAGTGCGATAAGTCCTTGAACGCGCCCTCGCGTTCACGTTACAGGCACCGTTCCGCCGTCGACCGGTCCGGACGATCCAGCGAGCGAGGCCTTAGGTGAAAGTAGCTATATTCGGTCTCGGCTATGTCGGCTCGACCGCCGCGGGCTGCATCGCCAGCCAGGGGCACGAGGTCGTCGGTATCGACGTCAGTTCCGCGAAGGTGTCCGCCGTCAACGAAGGCCGCTCTCCCGTCGCGGAACCGGGACTAGCCGATCTGATCGCGAAAGCACGGCGGGACGGACTGCTTTCGGCGACGACGCAGATCGGCTCGAACCTCGACGACTGCGACATCGCTATCGTCTGCGTCGGCACGCCCAGCGGGGTCGAGGGTGCGCACAATATGAGCTACATCGTCCAGGTGACCCGCTCCATTGCGGACGCTGTCAAACCGGACCGAGCAGCCCCCCTCACCGTCGCATACCGTTCGACCATGCGGCCCGGTTCAACCGATCACCTGATCCTGCCGATCTTCCGCTCGCGTCTGGCGGAGAGAACGGATGATCTGGTGGAACTGGTCTACAATCCGGAATTCCTGCGCGAGGCCAGCGCGATCAGGGATTATTTCGATCCGCCCAAGATCGTGCTCGGCACGCGCGACGGACGACGCTGCGCGCGGATGGAGGACCTTCACAACGGTATCGATGCCCCGATCTTCCATGTCGGCCTTCGCGAGGCCGAGATCACCAAGTTCGTCGACAATAGCTGGCACGCGGTGAAGGTCGCCTTCGCCAACGAGATCGGCCGGGTATGCGAGCAGCTCGATATCTCCGCCCGTCAGGTTCACGAGATCTTCGTGTCGGACACGAAGCTCAATATCAGTGCCTATTACACACGTCCCGGCGGCGCGTTCGGCGGGTCGTGCCTGCCCAAGGACGTGCGTGCGCTGCAACATATTGCCGCTGATGTGGGCGCCAACACGCATCTGGTCGACGCCCTGATGCGCACCAACGAGGCGCACAAGCATCACCAGTTCCTGAAGGCCACGCACGGGCTCGAAGAAGGGGACAGGATCCTGCTCGTCGGCCTCGCCTTCAAGAAGGACACGGACGATCTTCGCGAGAGCCCGGCGGTGGATCTGGCGCGCAAGATGCTGGCGGCAGGCTTCGATCTCGACATCTTCGATCCCGCTCTCAAGCCAGCTGACCTGGTCGGTCAGAACCTGGGCTACGCCTTCGCCGCGCTGCCGGCGATAGAAACGCTGCTCGTCTCGCGCGAGGAGGCGGAAACGCGCGACTATGCCCGCGTCGTCGCGACTAACCGGCTGGTCGATGCGTTAGAGCTTGGCGACACTCCGGTGCTGGACGCGAGCGTCATCGCCTGATGCCCGCCGCGCAGGCCGACTACGCCTTCCCGACGGAGATAGAGGGCCGCCCGCTCGAGGGGCGTTCGATCCTCATCGTCGTCGAGAACCTGCCGCTTCCCTTCGATCGCCGCGTTTGGCAGGAAGCGCGCACGCTCAAGGCCGCAGGAGCGACGGTTTCGGTGATCTGTCCGACCGGCAAGGGTTACGAGAAGCGGTACGAGGAAATCGAGGGCGTTCACATCCACCGCCACCCCCTGCCGATCGAGGCGAGCGGGGCGGCTGGATTCCTGCTGGAATACGGGGCGGCGTTGTTCTGGGAAACGGTGCTGGCCTGGCGCATCTTCTTCAAGCGCGGAATCGACGTGATCCAGGGATGCAATCCCCCGGACCTCATCTTTCTGGTGGCATTGCCGTTCCGCCTGTTCGGCGTACGCTACATTTTCGACCATCATGACATCAATCCCGAGCTCTACGAGGCGAAGTTCGCCCGGCGCGGATTCTTCTGGAAGCTGATGGTCCTGTTCGAGAAGCTGACATTCAGATCGGCCGATGTCTCGATCGCGACGAACGAAAGCTACAAGGCAATCGCGGTGGAGCGCGGCGGAATGGATCCGGCAAGGGTCTTCGTGGTGCGATCGGGCCCCGATCTGTCCCGGCTGAAGCGTGTCGAGCCGGTCGAAAGCTGGAAGGCCGGCAAGCAATACATGGTCGGCTATGTCGGCGTCATGGGCGAACAGGAGGGCATCGACCTGCTGATCGATGCGGTAGAACATCTCGTCCGGAGAACGGGACGCAGGGATATTCGCTTCGTCCTGGTGGGCGGCGGGCCGAGCCTGGAAGCACTGAAGGCGGATGTCGCCTCGCGCCAACTGGAAGAATGGATACACTTCACCGGACGCGCCCCGGACGACGATCTGTTCGAGGTGCTGTCGACCATGGATATCGGCGTCAATCCCGACCGCGTGAATGCGATGAACGACAAGTCGACCATGAACAAGATCATGGAGTACATGGCGCTCGGCAAGGCGATCGTGCAGTTCGATGTGACCGAGGGCCGTTTCTCGGCGCAGGACGCCTCGCTCTATGCAAGGGCGAACGATCCGGTCGATCTTGCCGGACGGATCGTCGAACTTCTCGACGATCCGCAGCGGCGGCAGGCAATGGGTGAACGCGGGCGGAAACGGGTGGAATCCGAACTCAACTGGAACCGGCAGATCGATCCTCTGCTTGACGCCTATCAAATGGCGCTCTCGCGGCGTTGAGGGACCGCATCCTGAACAGGTTGCGGATATACCACGCCGCGCACACGAACACGGCGGTCAGCATCGCCAGTTCAAGCAGCCAGTTCAGCCGCAGGCTTCCTCGATAAAGCAGCTTGTCAACCGTGTTCAGCGAGACGATGCGTAGGATCGAAAGCGGCACATGGGCTGCCGCAGCGACCTGTGCGATCAGCATCGCCGCCTTGCCTCGCCTTTGCCAGTTCGCGCGCAGGACGCGGAAAGCGGCATAGGCCAGTACGGTTACGAGCAGCATGACGAGCAGAATCGTGGGTGCCTGAACATACCATCGATCCGCATAGACGCCGCTCTCCCGAAACCGGCCCCTGACCAGGGCTTTTGCCGCGTCCTCGACCGCGAAGCCGCGATATGCGGCAAGGCAGACGAACCAGACTGCCAGTAAAATCCAACCCCGCACCTGATCTGCCGGGCGCACGAAACGCCGCGCCAGCGCACCGGTGGCAAGGGCGAGAACCGCGACAGCCAGATAGGCAAGCAAACCGATAAGGGAAAAACCGCTCAGAAAATCTACTCCGGTCAGCTGACGCTTCACTGCAAGAATTGATCTCCTAGCAGGGCAGGCGGCACGACGGAAAGTCGCGGTAATGTTAGGTATTGTCCCTTAGGTCTATCATCGGTAGTGCCACGCATGATCGTCGCGCCGACGGCGAAGTTGGATGGGAAATTTCGGCCATGAACATCAGGCGCCTTGTTGTCGTGCTGATGCTGCCAGCGGCAGCGTCCACCCTTGGCGCTTGTCGTAGCGGTCCCGACTTTCAATTGGGCCCGGCAGCGACCGCCCCGGTGCCGAGCCTGGGCCAGGTCGGATACGGAACGGCACTACCCGTCGATTACGTGCTTCGCCAGTCAGATGTCATCAGCGTCACTGTCTTTCGGGAACCCGATCTTTCACTTGGCGAGACGCCCATTTCGGCGGATGGCCATATCTCGGTGCCACTCCTGGGCACGATCCAGGCGGCCGGACTGACGACGTCTGAACTCGAATCGCAATTGGAGCGCAGCCTGGATGCGCAGTATCTGCGCGATGCGAATGTCAGCGTGAACGTGCTCGAAGCCGCCTCCCACCGCGTCGTGGTCGAAGGTCAGGTGGAGCAGCCGGGCATCTTCACGTTTCAGCCGGGCACTCGGCTTTCCGGAGCGATCGCGCTGGCGCAGGGCATGGTTCGCGAGGCCGATCGTTCGAACGTGGCGATCTTCCGGGAATCGCCCGACGGGCCGACGGTGGCGAAGTTCGATTACGGGGCGGTCCAGGCTGGCCGCATGCTGGACCCCGTCCTGATGCCGGGTGATCGTGTGGTCGTCGGCACGAGCGCCCTTTCCCAAGGCTGGCAGGATGCGCTGAAGGCCATTCCGGTCTTCGCCCTGTTCACCCGCCTCTGATCGGGAACGAGAATGAACCAGTCGAGCAGCATGTCCACACCCTCGGGGTCCGCGATCGAACGCTACATGCCCGGCGGCGACATGCACGATTCCGGGTCGCGGGTGGAAAACCTGTTCGATCTGGCCACGATACGGGGCATTCTCTGGCGCCAGAAGTTCATCGTGGCCGCCATCGTCGCTCTGGCCCTGCTGATCGGCCTGACCGCAACCTTGCTGATGACCCCGATCTACACGGCGCAGTCGACCGTGCGGGTGAACCCGAACAGCATTCCCATTGTCCAGGGCCAGGATCTCGTTGATCCCTACATGGCGAGCAACGAGATTCCCGATTACATCACGACCCTCACCTACGTCATCGAAAGCCGGAGTCTCGCGAAGCTGGTCGCGGAGCGTCTGGAACTCGACACCGATCCCGATTTCGGCGGTGCGGCCGTGGAAGCCAGTCGCGATGCCAGACTCGCCACGGCGGCGGCCGTGCTTCGTCAGGGAGTGTCCGCCGAAGTCGAGGATACTGCGCGGGTCATTACCATCTCGTATCGCTCCCCCGATCCCGGCATGGCGCAGAAGGTCGCCAACGCCTATGCAGACGCTTTCGTGGTCTACGATCTCACATCGGCGGCCGATCAGAACGTCTATGCCAGGGATTTTCTCGAAGGGCAGATCGCCGAGGTTCGCCAGAAGCTGCGCGACGCCGAATTGCAGGCCAACAATTATGCCAGGGCCAACCGGCTCGTCGGCCAGCCGATGACCGGGGAAGCGGGAAGCGCGGGATCGACCGGCACGGGTATTGCGCCGACGCTCACCGCCTCGAACCTGTCCGGTCTGAACGAACGCCTGATGTCCGCCCGTGCGGACCGGATAAGCGCCGAGCAGCGCTGGCGGGCCATCGCGGACCGACCAGCTGCGATCCTGCCCGAAGTGCAGCAAAATTCCTCCGTCCAGTCGCTCAACACCCGTATTGCCGAACTTCGTTCGCGCATCGCGAATCTGCGCGAACGTTACCAGGACGATTATCCCGAATTGCAGGAAGCACTGGTGGAACTGCGCACTGCGCAATCGGAACTCAATTCCACGCAGCAGGAGATCAAGGCGGGTATCCGCAATCAGTACGAAACTGCGCAGATGCAGGAACAGGCTCTCGCCCAGGCTGTCGAGAACGCTGCCGACAGCACGCTCGACGAGCAGGATCGCCGGGTTCAGTACAATATCTACGACCGGGACGCGGAAGGTCTGCGGACCCAGCTCGCTTCGCTCGTCACGCGCTACAACGATCTGCAGTCGGCGGCCAATGCGCGCACGTCGGACCTCTCGGTCCTCGATTATGCCAACCGGCCGGGCGCACCGACGGAACCCAACCTGCTACGCAATCTGCTCGTATCGCTTGTCCTCGGGCTTGGCATCGCCGCGCTGATCGTGATCCTGCGTGAACTTCTCGACGACCGCCTGCGCACGACGGATGAAGTCGCCCGCAAGACGGGCCTGCCGGTACTGGGCCAGACTCCGAACACGAAAGAAGGGATCGAGCATGAGCTCGAAAATCCATTCTCTCCGCTCGGGGAGGTCTATTCCTCCATTCGCGCTTCGCTCGATGCCGCGATGGATCAGAAACTTCCGCTGGTGTTGCAATTCACGAGTACGCAGCCCGGTGAAGGCAAGACGACATCAGCTATCGCGCTAGGTGAGAAATATGCCTCCCTCGGCCGCAAGACGCTGATCGTCGATTTCGACCTCAGGCGTCCGTCCGCCGTCAGGTCGATGGGATTGAAAAAACCAAAGCTCGGCCTGGTCGACGTCCTCTACGGACGGGCCCGCATCGAAGATGCGCTGGTCGCGAGCGGATTTGAGAATTTGAGCGTGCTCGGCGTGGTCAAACCTCCTGAAAATCCGGTCGAGATACTCTCTTCGGGTCTCATCGACGAATTCATCGCCAAGGTTCGCCGGCAGTGGGATGTGGTCATTCTCGACAGTTGCCCCGTGATCGGCATCGCCGACGCGCCGCTGATGTCCCGCCATGCCGACGGCGTGTTGTTCGTGATTGAGGCCAACCGCGCGCAGGCAGGACAGACCCGCCACGCAATTCGCCGCTTGCGGGACGTCGATGCTAACGTCGCCGGCGCTGTGCTGACCAAGTACAAGCCGCTGGAAGCCGGCGAGGGCTACAGGTACGCATACAATTATTACGCCTATGAGGCGGCGGACACGGCCTGATCCGCGCGGTTTCATGTCGCACGTTCTCGTCCGTGTATTGACACCATGAACGTTCTTCACGTTTCGAACGATCTTCCCGACCCTATAGAGGGGGACAAGACGAAGGCCATCGAAGCGTTCGTGAAGCTGAGCGACCGCGCATTTTCCAACCGGGTGATTTCCCTCAACCGGACATTCGGCGCATCTTTCTCGACCGCGGTCGGAACAATCTTCGGGAGAAGGCGCGACCCGATCATCTCACAGAAAGTTGCGTTCGGCCACAATGTCGCGGTGAGGTATCGCGCTCCGCCCAAAGGCATCCTGCACCGTACCCGCCTTGAGCGACTGGCCGGCGAACTCGCCCCCCCGCCCGGTTTCTCGCCGGATCTGCTGGTGGGTCACAAGTTGACCGTGGAGGGCTTTGTCGTCCACCGCATGGCGCGCGAGTTGCACCTTCCCTATGCGCTCACGATACAGGGCGACACGGATACGAAAATTCTTCGCGCGCGGCCCGACCTTCGGCGAAAGCTCGGTGATATTTATCGCGGCGCCGGCGCCGTCGTTTCCCTTGCCCCGTGGTCACTCGAGCAGGTCGAGCGTCTCCTGGGCCCCCGCGATGTCGGTACATTCGTCATTCCGTGCCCTACCGATCTCGACGGTGTGAAATCCCCCCGGGCAGGGGACGGCAAGTTCCTCACGGTGTTTCACCTCAAGAGCTATCGCCGCAAGAATTTCGCCGGGATGCTCTCCGCGCTCGACATACTCTCGCTACGCGGATCGGAACCACGGCTCTGTGTCGCGGGGGGCGGGTCGGAGGATGATATCGAGGCCGTCACCCGCTTGGCCGGGACCAGGCCAGTCACGTTCGAAGGTGCGATCGGGAGAGACGCGATGGCCGCCAGAATGAATGCCGCCTCCGCGTTCGTCCTGCCCTCCTTGCGCGAGAGTTTCGGCCTCGTGTTCATCGAGGCACTGCTGGCGGGATGCCCTGTCATCTATCCCGCCGGGCAGGCCATTTCCGGCTTTTTCGAAAAACGCAGCTTCGCCGTCGCGGTAAACCCTCGTGACAACAGGGCCATTGCCGCGGCAATGGCTCACATGCTCGAGAACGAGGCGGAAGCGAAAGCCGATCTGGCCGAGTGGCAGCAAAGCGCGGAAGCCCGTCGCTTCATGCGGGAGAATATCGCCGATGCCTATGTTGCGGCGCTCAGGTCCGCCGTTCGGCCAGGGTAGCAGGACTACTGCGCAGACCGAGCGTGCCGAGCGATACGCAGCTTCCCAGCAGGAAGAAATACCAGGTCTGAAGGCTCAGCCATGCGGCGACCGAAACCAGCCCGAAGGCAAAGACCGCGAGAGAAACGGCGACTCCGACCAGCAACCGCCTGTCGATGATCGAATGGCGCTTGGCAGCTCGCGATATAGAGACAAGTGCGACGATCGTGCCGACTATCAGCAGAAGCGGGGGCAGAATACCGTACTGGATCGCAAGCAGCAGCCAGTAATTGTCGACCGATGCCTGCATCCAGACCGGGCGCTCCCACTGGTCTATACCGCTGCCGAACAGAGGATTGTTTTCAACCGAGGCGGACCCGTACCGCCAGATCAGTACCCGGTTGAATGCACTTGCCGAGTTGAGCGAGGCGTAGCGAACCAGCAGCCGGAACGCTCCGGCCTCGGTCGCGAACTGGGCGACGAACAGGAATACCCCGCCGATCAGAAGGAGCAGACGCCAGCTCGCCTTGCGCACCCTTTCCACGAGGAAATTGTACCCGACGAGGGCGGTGCCGGATACGAGCGCCAGGATGGCCGCCGAGCTGATCGAGAAGAAGCCGCAAAACGATGCCAGGAGGCCGGCGATCCGCGGCCAACCCCTCAAGGAGGAAAGGGCGTAGATTGGCAGGAAGCTGCACAGGAACACACCTCCTAGTATCGGATGGGCGAACGGTCCGGGCGTCCGCAGCAGGCCCAGCCGCTCGATCGGACGACCGATGTAGTTGTCTCCCATGATCTGCGCGGCGAGCGGCTGAATGATGAGTGTGCGGCTGACGGATTCCAAAGCCATCAGGCCGCCGACCACGATCAGGCCCGGCGCGCTCATCACCAGCATGAAGCGCAAGTGCCGGACGCTGGTGATGCATGATCTGGCGAGAAAGTAGGACAGGGCAATCTCGATTACCTGCCCGCCCCCGGTACTTAACGCGGTGGACAGACCCGTGTTCTGGTAAAGCGCGACGAATATCCAGAGGGCAGCGACGAGAACCAGCGAATCCACCACCCGCCAACGCCAGCGGCCTGCCTGCAGCGATCGCAGGACGTAAGGGATGCTCACGAGCAGGACGATCCGGAACAACGGCAGGAGGATATCGCCGACCGATACGGAAAATTGCGGCGGCATGAGCATCGCGTAGATGAGGATTGCCCCGACATAGGCCCCGGTCATCCGCACCGGACCCGTTGCCTCGGCGTGTTGGCGCCGGTCGTCATTGCTAACTGGGGCGGGCACGCTGGCCATGTTCGATCCGATCTCGCAACTTAGCGCCACAGCCGCATACCCCGCATGACGCGGCGCGCACAACCTTGGCGATTGCAAATACTGCTTTCCTACATCCCCCGGCCTTCCACACGCGCCAGCTGTTCAAACATTAAGGAGCGCAATATGACCTACGATCCGTTCGCCCAGTTCGCCGATAATCCGATGGCACCGGCCGAGGAATGTTTCCCTGTGACGCCGGCGGACGATGCGGACCTGGCCCGGGTTACGAAGGCAATCTACATCGGCGAAGGTGGTGATATCGTGGTGCGAACGCTCGCGAATGATGAAGATGTGACTTTCCGTAACGTTCCGGCGGGCGCGGTCCTCAGCTTGCGCGTTCGCGCCGTGCGATCGGCGGGAACCACCGCCGGCGCCATCGTGGGCCTTGCCTGATGGCTGGTCTCGGTTTCGGTTTCGGCGCGATCGCGGCGTCTCCGGTCTGGCCGGGCGGCGGGCCTGGCGCCATGCTACGATCCCTCAGCCCCGCGCCGGAATGGGACGGCATTGCCGGAAGCGGCTTCACGACCGTGCCGGCCGACCCTGTCCGCATCACCGCAAAACCGGTCTGCCGACTTCTGACGCCGCCGCGCCAATGGTTCACGGACGAGCTTGTCGTAGGCGTGGCTGCCGCGGCCAACTCCGGCGGGTCGCTGATCGACAATCTCGGGATGGACAAGGTCGTCTTTCATTTCGAGGGCAGCGCGGTCGAAGTCGATACGCCCGGGTTTCACACCTTCGCCGACGTCAACGGCGACACCGTCACATATCTGGGCTGGTGGGTGCGCCTGAAGCGACCTGTTGGCGTAAAGGGCTTCGCCAACCTCTACGTGGAGGCAATTGCGCAGGACGCTTCCATGCAAGGGCGGGTGATCGGCCCTTATGTCTTCGCACCGCAAGATGTCGTTTATGAAGGAGAGGTGACGGTTGGCTCCGCCGGCGGCGCCGATTTTGCCACGCTGGACGAAGCGACGGACCACGTGAAGGCACGCGGTTGGCGCAGTTCGCTTATCACGATCATAGAGCCGGGGTTGTACGACATGACAGCCGATAACGCGCCGGTCATGAACGACATGCCCGGCTACTGCACGATCACAGCCAGCGTTCCGGGCGTGTCCATCGGGAAGTCCGCCTATGTCGATGACAGTTCGGCGGTCTTGCAGAACAACAACATGCCGATCCACTTCGCCGGGCGTGACCTGACGATCGACCGCAACAACGTGGTCGAGATCTGGGGACCGACGAGCGACGCCGGTTTTCACTGGCTGGACGGAATCAACGTATCGACCTCCGATCCTGCGGGGCGGTACGAGTTGCGGCGGGGTATCGCGGCGGATGCGTTCGGATGGTTTGCGCGAGGATATCCGTGGGTCACTGAATGCGCGTTCAGCAAGATCGCGGGGCCCGCAAGTCGCTGCGCGCTTGTTCGCGGGTGCACCATGGAGGAAATCACCTACGACATCGCGACGCAGGCCCATTGTATCGTCGGCAATTCGATCTCGAACCATAGTTCGGAATGGTTCAATAGGGATAATCCGGTCTTCACCGTCCGCTACGACGGCGCGGAAGCGGCCGCCACGCTGTCGCGTAGCGGCGGGGCCAGCGCGGCGAACGCGGTCTACACCGCGACATGGGGCACAAGCACGGCAACTTTCGTGACCGGCAATCTGGAGAAATACTACCTCGGCACCGATGGCGACGGCTACTTCTTTCAGGACGTGATCGACTGGGTGAATTCGCTGCCCGGCTGGAATGCGAGCGTGGATGATCCCACCTTCGCCAGGGAAGTCGCTGCGGGTCACGGCTCGCTTCGTCAGCTCAAGGGGCAGGGGTTCGGCGGCGGCGGCAACCAGAACGCTCCGGCGGATGCAAAGGCGCGCGACGTCCAGATCGTGGCGATGTTCGATCGCCACGGCGACTTCTTCCAGCACGGGACCGGCAATATGGAGAACGTCTACTGCGCCGACAATCTGCTCGATAACGTGGAGACGCAGTGCATCTTCATATCGACGACGAAGCGACCCGGTTATTCGAACGACATGGTGTTCATCAACAACACCTTCTTCATCAACCCCGTCGCGGGCGAGTACTATGATCCTGCCGCGCTTTCGAGCCAACTGGGTCGGCGCGATACGGTGGCGAGCCACATCGTCATCGCCCACAATACCTTCGTCAACCAGCGCATCCTGATCCGCACGGATAATGCCGGCTTCGACCTCGATCGCTACTGCCTCATCGCGAACAATGCCGGCGACCGGATCGAATTCGCCGGGGCGCCCGATGGCGATCTGGCGATCGCCGGGAACCACTTGCATGCCGGCTCCAGCGTGCCGGTGGGCGCAATCGGGACAACAATTGGCGGGGACGAGACCAGTCTGTACGCGAATGTGCAATCCGGCGACTTCAGACCCGCAGGAGCTTTGCTGACCGCCCTGCGGCCGCCCGTGGTGCAATACGACGCGCAGTTCGAGAAACGGCCCGTCCTGTGCGCTGCGGGAGCGCTTGCCTGATCGTCTTCAGGGGGAGGGGCGGGTGTTTCGTGACCGGTCGGGCCGGTCCGGCAACCGCCGCTCTCCCACTATGCGGGCGGGCGATCCGGCCACGATTGCGAAGTCAGGCGCGTCGGTTTTCACCACCGCACCCGCCGCAATCACGGCGCCGCGACCGATGGTGACGCCAGGCAGGATAAGCGCGCGGGTGGCGAGCCAGACATCGTCACCGATGACGATGTCACCTTCTCGCATGGGTTGTTCCGATATAGGCTCGCCCGCCCCGATGTCGTAGGTTGCCGCCGTCAGCATGACTTCCGGACCGAACAGGACATCGTCGCCGATCCGTATACGGCCCTGAAGGGGACCGGCCCAGATATGGCAACGCGAACCGATCCGCACGCGCTTTCCAATCACGATATTGTGCGGATTTGTGAAGTTGGCATCGAAACTGATGTTGCTCTGCCGGCCCAGTGTCATTTCGCGCAGTGGGACAACGTGGCCGTAATTGTAGTAATTGACCATCTTGAGAAGATGCAGCCACGCCCGGGGATCGAGTATCGAGCGAACGAACCGCATCCGACGCTGGCGCTTGTCCGGCGGGTTCTTGTAAACAGGGGCGGGCGTGGTCATCATGCAGCCCGGCTGCGAAGGTGCCGCCAGATTTGCAAGTCCCTGCCATAATGGCGGCGGACAAAATCGCGCACTACTTCCCCGTCTTCCAGACGAACGCCCTCGTCCCCCGCCGCACGGTCCCGATAGACGAACCTTTGCAAGACCGGTTTCGCGCTCTGCGGCAGAATGGCCTTCACCGCTTTCAACCTTCCTTCGCTCCCTTCGGCGAACCTGCGCAACAGCGCGAAGCGGTGCGTCTTGGTCGTGTTGGCGCGTGTTTCGTGAAAGGGTGCGATCTTCATATCCCCCCTTTGGAGATATCGTTGCAGATCGCCGTGCATTCGTTGCAGCGTCCGCGTCGTAAAGAGCCGGTCCGCGACCGTTTCTCCATCGAGTTCGACAAACGCCGACTGTCTTTCGAAATGCACGTAGCCATACGGAAGATCGTTGCCGCTAATCAACAGCGGCTCGATCTCGCGAAGCGTTCGGCTCACCGCATCTTCCAGCGCCGTGGCGGACAGATCGCCCACCGCTACGCGGTGAAACTGCTTCAACCTTTGCGCCACCGAGGATACCAGGCGTTCGTGCGGCTCCCTGAGGATCGCATAGCACCGGTAATCGCGCAGTTTGCCGAATTCACGCGGGAACCGGTCCCGGAGGCAGCGAAGCGTCAGGTGATGAAAATCCCGATAGTCATGCTCGTCTCCCACGGCGAAGGTGAAAGCCCGCTCGGGATGGGGCGGCAGGCCGACGGCCATGCTCGCCCCGCTCTCGTCAAACGGTTCCAGAACGCTGCGAACGGACGTGCCAGCGCACTTCGGAATATGCACGAAGGCGAACCGATGGGTGTCGCTGATTATCATTCGCGGTCTGTCCGCCTGTTAGATCCTGGCGTGTCCGGATACGTCGTTGGCCCGAGCTCGGGCTGGATTTTGCACGCCTATTCCTTCACGGCAACGTCGAATTTCACGCGATGCGGATACGCACTCGCCCGGAGCCACAGTCGACTATGCCTTCCGGTCCACTCCGCAAGAACCTGAACCGGGTGGCAAGCCGGCTCGGTCGACTCCGCTTCGAGCTCATTCTCGGCCTGGTGCTGCGCGGTGCGAGCGCGGTGACAGGGTTCGCCCTCGTCTGGCTGATCGTCCAGGTATTCGGTGCAGAAGTCGTCGGTCTCTACCAACTCGGCATCGTGACCATGACGCTTTCCTCGGTGCTCGCCTGCCAGGGTCTCGACCGCATTCTCGTGCGCGATGCATCGGTCGCTATTCACGAAGGAAATCTCGCCGAGGGCAAGGCCAAATTCCTGACCGCCTGCACGCGCATCCTCTGCGTCGGGATACCGTTGACTGTTCTGATCGTCGTTTTCGCCGATCCGCTTGCCAATCGGCTCCTGAGGGAACCGGCCGCCGCGGTTCACTTGCGGATACTCGCTCCGGCGCTCGTCACGACTGCGATCATCCGCGTGAGCGCGTCCCTGCTGCGCGCGCGTGGAGATGTGATGCTATCCCAGTCTCTCGACGGATGGACCTATTCCGGCATCGCCGCAATCGTAGTCGGGTCGATCTGGCTGTCCGGAATGACGGCAGACGCTCGGCTTCCGGCCGCCGCCTATCTCGGCGGGACGACAATCGTCATGACCGCGGGCCTGATCGTCGTTGTGCGTATGACCCGAGGATGGACCGTCGATCGCAAGGCCGCTCTCTCCGTCGCGCCCGGCCTGAGAATTGCCGGGTTCAACGCCCTGGCGCAGTTCAACACGTGGATCGGGCTGGCTCTGCTGACCGCGAGCGCGGGTGCCGCGAGTGCGGGGATATTCCGGGTGGGTTTCCAGTTCTGCCTGCTCTTCACGCTCATCAACAGCAGTTTCGCCATGATGATCGGCCCGCATATCGCCAGGGCGGCAGCGGTGCGGGACGCCGGCGGCGTCAAGGGCACGCTGCGTACCGCAACCCTTCTCGGCTGCGGCATTTGTCTCCCGCTGCTTCTGGGTCTTATGGTGTTTGCGGAAGACGCGATGCGCCTGTTCGGGCCGGACTTCATCCGCGGAGCGAATGCCCTGCGGGTGCTGGCCGCCGGTCAATTCCTCAACGTTGCCTTCGGCCCGGTCGGTGCAGCGCTGACGATGATGAAGTCGGAAAAAGCCGTATTGCGGATCGAGGTCGTCGCGACCGCAGCGGGGGTCTTGCTGACCATTGTTTTGATACCGCCATACGGCATGCTCGGCGCGGCAATTGGAGCGACGAGTGCGATCATCCTGAGAAACACCCTCTCATTTGCGACATTGCGCTTTCGCCTGCGCCGTATCTAGCCGCTTTCGGGGGATTGTTCACGCATCCAGGTTTCCACCGCTTCGTAAAGTGCCACATCCTGCGCATACCATCGCCGCAGGTTGTCCCGCGCCTTGTCGCTGAATTCGGGAGTGCCGGCGTAATCGTTGCTGTGCGCGCCCCTGCGTCCGGTTTGCAGTTCCGGACGACAGGCGATGCCCGCCCGCCGCAGAAACATATCGAGATCTTCTTCGAAATGTTCCTGGCGAATGATCCAGATCGGCTGGCGCACAGAGAAGATATCGCCGGCAAGACCAATCCAGTCGGACTGGTTCTGCGAGGCATGGCGAATGGATTTCATTGCCGCGACGGCGCGCATGCCCGTCTCGCCCGGTTCGAACAGCGCCTCGGCAAGATCATTGGCGTGTTCGAACCGGGCGAACGCCGTCTCTTCATGAGGTGTCCAGGCGATATCGTTGAGAGGCCGACCACGCCGCTTGCGGGAGTAGAAGCCAGAGCGGAATCGACTGACCGGCTCCCGGATTGAAAAGAAGTAGTCGCTTTCGAGCGGCAGGTCTTCGAGATAGACGTCGTGGTTGAGAGAAAACAGCAGTACCCCGTCCTCGGCGCGGTTTATCTGTGCGATAGCCTGCTTGATCTGCGAACCCGCCGCCTTCCCGACATGCAGGAAGTAGATGACCCTCCGGCCCGGTCTTGACCTGCGGACGCGGCGGAAGCGTATTTCCAGCCCTCGCGCGTTGCTCCATTGCACGACGCGTTCGGCCCATCTGCTGGTTGCTGACATGAGATCCTGCCCCGCGCGGCCTAGCTGGCTGAGAAGGGGTGGTTCGGCAGATTCCGCCACCATCCTTCATGGTCGAGATACCACCGCAGGGTCGATGCCAATCCGCCGGCGAAGCCGTGCCGGGGGGCATAACCCAGTTCGTTTCGCGACTTGCTTTCGTCGATGGCGTAACGGCGGTCGTGCCCCTTGCGGTCTGTCACGAAAGTCTTGAGTTCGCTGGTCGTTCGCCCGCGTGCTGCGGGCGCATCGGGATAGCGTTCGGATAGACCGTGAATTTCGGTGAAGGCCCCGTCCACTTCCTCGCAGATGCGGTCGATCACGGCCATGTTGGGCAATTCCTCGCCTCCGCCGATATTGTAGGTCTCGCCGGGCCGACCACGCTTAAGGCACGCTTCTATGCCGCGGCAGTGATCCTCGACGTGCAGCCAGTCCCGCACGTTCATCCCGTCCCCGTAGATCGGCAGCGGCCGCCCGTGCAGCGCGTTGAGCAGAAAGAGCGGAATGAGCTTCTCGGGATATTGATAGGGACCGTAATTGTTGGAACAGTTGCTCGTTGTTACCTGCAGGCCGAAGGTGTGGTGATATGCGCGCACCAGGTGATCCGAAGCCGCCTTGGAAGCGGAGTAGGGTGAATTCGGCCGATAGGGTGTCGTTTCACTGAAAGCTGGCTCCTCAGGATTCAGAGAGCCGTAAACCTCGTCGGTAGAGATGTGATGGAATCGGTGATCGTGCCCCGATCCCCCATCGAGCCATACGGCACGCGCAGCCTTGAGAAGACTGTTCGTTCCGAGAATATTGGTATCGATGAAGGCATCGGGTCCGCTGATCGATCGGTCGACGTGACTTTCCGCCGCGAAGTGCACGATGGTGTCGATCGACCGCTCCGCCATCAATGTCTCGACCAGATCGGTGTTGCGAATATCGCCAACGATGAGCTCGGCGCCCGATGCTCCCTCGATCGTCGAGCGATTGCCGGCATAGGTCAGGCTGTCGAGAACCGTCACACTGTCGCCGGGGTGCCGGCGTGCCCAGTAACGCACGAAGTTGCCGCCGATGAAACCGGCCCCGCCGGTCACGAGCAGATCAGCCATGCGCCTTCTCCTCGGCGAGCATGCGGCGCAGGTTCGAACGCCAGTGAACGGGCGTCAGCGACAGCACTTCGTGGGTCGAACGAGAATCGAGAACGGAAAATGCCGGGCGCGTGGCCGGAACCGGGTAATCCTGACTGCCGACGGGCAGGATCGTCACGTTCTTTTCGAGAAGACCAAGCAGCTGCGCCTCCTCGCCGATTGCGACTGCAAAGTCGTACCAGCTGGCAATCCCGGCGTCGCTGTAATGGTATGTCCCACTCACACCTCGCTGGACGGAGCGCCAGAGCACATCGGCCAGCGCACTCGCCCATGTGGGAGCGCCGATCTGGTCGTTCACGACAGTCAGCCTGTCCCGCTCACGCATCAATCGCAGCATCGTCCGCACGAAATTGACACCGCCCGCCGCGTGGACCCACGATGTTCGCAACAGCAGATCCTGTTCACGCAAATAGTCTTCGCCGGCGGCCTTGGAACGGCCGTAGACGGAGAGCGGATTGCGTTTGTCGGCCGGTCGCCAGGCAGAGGCGCGGGCACCGTCGAAAACGAAATCGGTCGAGATATGCGCCAGCCTGCCGCCGTGCCTGTCCAGCGCGGCGACGATCATGCCGACCGCGTCGGCATTGATGGCCTGCGCCATCGCTTCCTCGCTCTCGGCCCTGTCGACCGATGTATAGGCCGCGGCGTTGAGAACGATGTCGGGTTGCAGGACCGCGATGGTCTCCTCGATTGCGGCGGAATCGGTCAGGTCTAGCTGGCATCGACCCAAGGCCGTGACCTGCGCGCCTTCGGGCGCAAGGGCCAGCAAGGCCCGTCCGACCTGTCCCGTCGCACCGGTAATCAGCGCCTTCACGCGAACGGTTCCACCGCACTGAGCGGCAATCCATTTCGATCCTTGGAAGAGAGTTGAACGTCGAGGTCATCCAACGGCCAGTCTATGGCCACTTCGGGATCGTCCCAGGCAAGCGAATGTTCTGCTTCGGGTGCGTAGGCTGCATCGCACTTGTAGAGGAAATCCGTATCGTCCTCGAGCGTCAGGAAACCGTGGGCGAAACCCTGTGGCACCCAGAACATGCGCCTGTTCTCGCCCGAAAGCGTCACGCCGGCCCATTGGCCGAAGGTCGGCGAGGATCGGCGCAGGTCGACCGCCGCGTCGAACACCGCCCCGCGGACCACGCGCACCAGCTTCCCTTGAGGTCCGGGGTTCTGGAAATGCATTCCGCGCAAGACGCCCTTCTGCGACCGACTGTGATTGTCCTGCACGAAATCGCGATCCAGCCCTGCCTTCGCGAACGTGCGGCGGTTCCAGCTTTCCATGAAGAAGCCGCGTTCGTCGCCGTGCACGTCCGGCTCTATGACGAGCAGCCCGTCAATTTCGCACGGGACGATCTTCATCCCGCTCGGCCCATGTCGAGCAGGGCCAGCAGATAGTCGCCGTATCCGGACTTGCGCAGTGGCGCCGCAATGGCTGCCAGCGCCTCGTCGTCGATGAAGCCCCGACGCCAGGCTATCTCTTCGGGACAGCAGATCTTCAGGCCCTGTCGTTCCTCGGTGATGCGCACATATTCTGCGGCGTCGAGGAGCGATCTGTGGGTGCCCGTGTCGAGCCAGGCGAAGCCGCGCCCCATGATCTCCACCGAAAGCGCCCCCTCTTCCATGTACAGGCGGTTGAGATCCGTGATCTCCAGTTCGCCGCGCGGAGAGGGCTTCAGCGTGCGGGCGCGTTCGGCGACGGTAGCATCGTAGAAATAGAGACCGGTCACCGCGAAGGACGAACGCGGCTGCGCGGGCTTTTCCTCTATGGTCCGGGCCGTGCCCGCTCCGTCGAACGAGACGACGCCGTAGGCCGACGGATCCTTCACACGGTAGGCAAATACACTTGCGCCTTCCCTTCGCGCATTCGCTGCGTGCAGGAGTTCGGGAAGTCCGTGGCCGTAGAAGATGTTGTCGCCCAGAACGAGTGCGGCGGGCGAGCCGTCCAGAAACTCCTCGCCGATCAGAAAGGCCTGCGCGAGGCCATCGGGACTGGGTTGTTCGGCATAGCGAAGCGAAACGCCGAAATCCGAACCGTCTCCCAGTACGCGGCGGAACTGATCGCCGTCTTCGGGGGCGGTAATCACGAGGATATCGCGTATCCCGGCCAGCATCAGCGTGCTGAGCGGATAATAGATCATGGGCTTGTCGAAAACGGGCATCAGCTGCTTCGATACCCCGCGCGTCAGGGGATAGAGGCGTGTTCCGGAACCGCCCGCCAGTATAATGCCCTTGCGCGGCCTGTCCGCCATGATTGCGTAACTTTCCCTATGCCCGAAAGGCTCTGCTGCATCGCATCACGGCCGGTTACGGTCAACCATCCGCGGATGTCGCCGGCGGCCGGCGGGGTCATTGCCAAGCCTGGCAGGCGCTGGCACATCTGCGCCGGATGCCCTCGACGTCCTCCATCGATGCCTTTCTGGCGTCCGCGCTGCGCGGCGATGATCCAGCCTGGCCAGGCGATTGGCTCGCCGAGATGGCAGCCCGGGTAGCTGACCGCATAGCATTTCACGGCATTGATTACGCACTGTTCAGCCGCGCGGACATGAGGCCGGGCTGGCCGAAGGCTCTTCTCCAGGGGCTGCGTAGAGGTGCCATGGATCGCGTTTTCTGGGAGGAAATGCATGTCCGCGCCCTGCTCCGCGTTCTTGGCGGGTTGCGACAGGCCAGCGTTGAAAGCGTACTGCTCAAGGGTACTGCGCTTGCCTATGGCATCTATCCCGATCCCGCAGCGCGCGGCCGGGGCGATACCGATCTGCTTGTCCGCGAAACCGACGTAAAGGCGGCGCGCGAGGTTCTCAAATCTGCCGGTTTCGTGCGCGCGAATGAGCCGTTCGGTTTGTATTTTCAGGAAATGTGGGTTCAGGCCCGCGACGACGGGCAGGATCACATCGTAGATTTGCATTGGCGACCGGTGGATTCGCCTGTTCTCCAGCAAGCACTCTGCGCGGAAGACTGTTTCGCTGACACTTGTGAAGTGCAAGGCCTGGGGCAGGGGGCGAACATGCCGGATCGCGTTTCGTTGTTCCTTCATGGCGCGCTTAACCAGGCGTGGCATGCCCGTTTCGGATACTCGATGGGGGCCACCAAGGTATTCGGCGGAGAACGTCTCGTTTGGGCATGCGATACCCATCTGCTCGTGTCGGCGTTCGAAGCCAGAGACTGGGGGAACCTGGCGGAGCGGGCTCTTGCAGGCGGTAGTGCGCCCGTGTGCATTGCGGCGCTGGAATGGGCGAGGACTGCGCTGGGCACCGAAGTTCCGGGCGACGTGTTCGAACGCCTGGCCACAGCCGAGACCGATACACCGGTCATGCGCTACCTTCATTCGGAGAGTAACCAGGCCCGGTTCGTGGCCGACCTTCGGGAGACACCGGGAGTGAGGGAGAAGGGGCGCCTGTTGGCAGGCGCGCTGTTTCCGCCCGCGTGGCATTTGCGCCAGCTGTATCCCGACGACGCGGATTCGCCGCTCGCCTTTCTGCACATGCGTCGTCTCTCCCGCAATTTCACCAGGAGCGGGCGATTGCTGCGCCGATGAATTCCCTGCGCTTCATTCTCGAACTGGCGCAGCCGTATCGCAAAAGTCTTGTCGGCATCAGCGTGCTGACCCTGGCAGGATCGATCTTCACGCTGTCGATACCCTGGCTCGCCGGGCAGTTGCTCGGCGGAGTGATTGCCGATCGGGCACCGGGTATCCCGCTGGTCGTCATCTTGCTCGTGGGTGCGCTCGTCGCAACCACGGGGCTGCAGATCGGCAGTACCATTCTTTCAGCCGCGACCTCCGGGCATATCCTCGCCGATCTGCGCTTGCAGGCCTATCGTCACGTTCAGACCTTGCCGCAGAGTTTTCACGATCGTTCGCGGCAGGGGGAAATGCTGACCCTCATCACCTTCGAAGTCGCGATGCTGAGCACCTTCCTCACCTCCACGCTAGCGACGGTGCCCTCGCTGCTGCTGACCGCGGCGGGTGCGGTCGTGCTGCTGTTCCTGATCGACCCCGCAATGGCCCTGTTCGTTCCGGTTCTCGTTCCGCTTTTCTACATTCTGGCGAAACTGGCGGGGCGCCGGCTACGGGTGCTTTCGCGACGAGCCCGCATGGCCGACGCCGATGTCGTCGTGGCTGCCGAGACGAACCTCGACATGCTTCCGGCGATCAAGGCCTTCGCGATCGAGGACGCGCGAGCCGAAAGCTATTCCAGGGCTCTCGAACGCGCCCGCCTTGTCGCCCTGTCCCATTCCCGTATCGATGCCGCGCTCGCGCCGGCGATGGGTCTTCTCGCAGCGCTCGCCGCGATCGGACTCGTCCTGACGGCAGGGGCGAGGTTCGAAGCAAATCGCGATCCCGGAGACCTCTTCAGCTTTCTCTTCTATGCGGCCCTCCTCGCCCGTCCCGTAGGCGGACTGGCGAACCTCTACGGGCAATTCCAATGGGCGAAGGGTACGCTCACCCGGTTGCGCATCGTGCTCTCGCGCGATCCCGAACCGGGCTATGCAGCAGGCGAACGACCTTCGCGGATCGCGGGATCCATCTCCTTCCAGGACGTTCATTTCTCCTATCCCGGGCGCACCGGTCCGCTGCGAGGGGCAAGCCTGGACATCGAAAAGGGCGAGATCGTGGCTCTCACGGGCGCCAACGGCGCAGGGAAATCGACTCTCGTGAAACTGCTCACGCGATTTTACGAGCCGCAACGGGGAACGATCCTGCTCGACGATACGGACATAGCCGCTATCCACGTGCAGCATTTGCGACGGGCGATCGGAATGGTGCCGCAACGCCCCTTGCTGTTTGACGGGACATTGCGCGAAAACATCACGCTCGGGATAAGAAACGTCGATCCGGACCGACTGAACGCCGCGATCGATCTCGCGCAGGCTCGAGACCTGGTGAGCGCCCTGCCGGAAGGGCTGGAAACGCGCATCGGCGATCACGGAGTGCGCCTTTCCGGCGGTCAGGGGCAGCGTATCGGCCTTGCCCGCGCTCTGATCGGCAATCCGCCGATCCTCGTCCTCGACGAGGCGACATCGATGTACGATCTGGAAAGCGAAGCGGCCTTCGTCAAGGACTGCATGACAGCGCTCGTGGATCGCACGGTCATCATCATCACGCACCGGGCGGCGACGCTCGCGCTCGCCGACCGGGTGGCTGTCGTCGAGAATGGCGTAATCCGGACAGAAGAATGCAGGCCCACGCGCTAGCGGGTGCCCCCTTCATCCAGCGATATCAGTTTATGCTCGAGCATGTCGCTGGCGAGGGCCAACACGTCGGTTCGCGCGACCTGCGTGTCTATGCCGTATTTCTCGATCAGCAGATCACTCAGGGCGGCTATGGTTCGGCCATTGTCGGAAAGGGCCTCCCACAGTATCGCCCCCACCGAATTCAGGCCGTAATACGTGCCGGCGTCGAGGTGGAGCAGCACCATCTCGCCGCCCACCTGGCGAGCTACGACGTTGTCTGCCTGTACGATGCGGTCGTCGAGCTTCATGAGCCTCCGGCTTCAGCGATACCGAGCGACGAGTGTCGCGATGACTTCGGGCAGGTGATCGAATTGCCGGGGGTAGTCAAGCGCTAGGCAGGGAACCATTCGTGCAAGGTCCGCCATGCGATCGAAATGGGCCTGCAGACGCTGTCGATCCTCGACATCCAGGATGAAAGCGTGGTTCAGCATCTCTGCGAGGGCGGCGGCCTCTCCCACCGGTTCGATCGAAACGGTTGGCGCCGTTCCCGGGCCGAGAATGTGAATGGCGGCCAGTGGCAGGCTGCGATCGGCAAACGGAATCTCGGCTGCGAACGCATAGTCGGCCTTCTCGCCGACCGCGCTGTTGGTCTCGCGCTCGCCGAAAAGATAGCGGGCGCTGTCGCCAAAGACGCGCAAGGATGGCCGCATCGGTTGAACCCAGAAGTCGTCGCCCCTTCGTTCGAGGGCGAGCACGTCTTCGCTGACCAGGGGATGCCCGGTTCGCGCCATGGCCCCGGCCAGCGTCGTCTTGCCCCGGCGGGACAGGCCCGTGAACGCGACGGCCACATCTCCGATGGCGACCGCGCTGCCATGCAGGTTCAGGCCGTTGCCGTGATTGCCGAGCATCGGCAGGACCGAGTTTCGGTAGAGGGTATCGACAACCGACGCTGAAAGGCCGGGAACCGGCACGCAAATCGCCACCTGCGTGCCGGCATCGATATGGAAGTCCGCTTGTCCGCGGAATCGAACGAGGTAGCCGCCGTTCTCGCGGTGGAACTCCGCCAGCGTATCACCCGCGGGCGTAATCCAGCGGTCGTATGGTTCCCGTGCAAGCGCCACCTGTTCGCGGGCCGGGTGCTTTTCGAGACGCGTCACGAACCTTTCCCTGCGCCAGTGACTCGCACATCCGGGCTGGGTCTTGCCGGTGAGCGCGTCCGCACTGCATACGACAACGCCGGACCTCGCGGCCCGGCGCATGTCTGTTCGAATGGTATCGCTCGGACTAGTGAAGCGTAACGCCGATCTTGCCGTAATCCACGAGCCGGTATCCGTCCTCACGAGTGATGACAGCGTCAGGCGCGATATCGGCAATCTCGTCCGCCATGACGCCGAAGCGACGACCGTGACCGAACTCATCCCTGAACTCGGCCTTGTAATCGAACAGATACAGGCCGAATCCGGCCGGATGCTGACCGACCTCGACCACGTTTTCCTTGAAGCGCGGATCGGAACCGAAGCCGCCGCCGCCCTGCGTACGGGCGCGGACCCCGCCGCCGTCGTTCTGCGTTCCGGTGCTGCCGCCCGTCAGATTGCGAACCGTACCGTAAACGGTAAGCTGCGGACGCACATACTGGCTGTCGCGACTTTCATTTGCGTGATTGTTGCTCATAACCAGTTCCTTTCATCGGAGCGATGCGTCCAGCTCCGTCAATATTTCACCTACGTATACACCCCATAGAGGCCATAAGGGCTTTTCGTCAATTGCTGCGACGCAATAATCGGCGAAAAGTTCCGGAATTGCGTTGATTTTCAGAATTTCTGCAGCGCCCTGATGATGGGGAGCAGATATGTATCTTTGCTTAAGTGCCGGGATGTGCCGATAGTAGGTTTCGCTGAATTCCGCCTTGTCGACCCGGGCGATGACACCGGGGGGAAGCAATCCGGTCATGGCGCGCCGATGCACGAATTTCCGGGTTCTTCCACGAAGGCGGATATGCTCGGGCGTGGCCGCAGAAAATTCGATAAATCTTCGCGATAGCATCGGGCTGCGGCTGGAAAGACCGTTGCGGGCCAACTGCCGTTCTCGCAGTTCGAGCGCCATCGCCAGCGCTCCGGATCGATGCTTTCGCTGCCGGAAACTTACCGACTCGTTGCGATCCAGGGTGTCGAGATAGCGTTCGGCGCGCCGCATCACTTCCCGCCGCGATGGTTCGTCGAGCCAATGCGCCCTACCTGTCTCGCCGGGGGGCATTTCGCCGGTGACGCGGCGCGCGAATCGCTTCAGCGCGGGGGGCAGGAACTGGCCGAGGCCCAATCGCAGGAGCAGGCGTATCGCCCGGTAGGCACCGAGGTCGGCGGCATCATCCGCATAACGGGACTTCAGGTTTCGCCAGTCTCGTTCGCGTACCAGTTCCCTGTAATAGCGGCGGCTGCCGTCCAGCCAATGATCGCCGCCATGGCCGTTGAGCGCGACGCGGCAGCCATCTGCCGCCATCCTCTCCTCGAGTTCGAGCGACATCGCGGAATTCGGGTACATCGGCATGTCGCGATCGTCTCGCGCCCGCTCGGCGAACCAGAAAAGGTCCGGAAAGACGAGAGGGGCGCGGGCGATCGACACGCCAAGGTGATCTTCTATCGCTTCGACGTAAGCGATCTCGTCCGCAGCGGAGCCCGGTTCACCAGTCAGAGTATAGCCGCGAAGGGCAGGAGCGGGCAGTCGACCTTCCTGTTCCAGGTTGTGCGCAACCGCGAAAACCGCGGAAGAATCGAGGCCGCCGCTAACTTCGCATGCGAGCGGACGATGGGTACGCGCGGCGTGCCCTACGCATTCGTTCAGCAATTGCCGGTAATGTTCGACGTAATCCTCTTCGCGCTGGTATCGAATTCGGTCCGAAGCGGGCAGTCTCCAGTATTCTTCGAGCCGCAGATCCCCGTCCCGCAACGTCAGTGAATACGCCTGTTCCAGTCGCTTCACGCCGGACCAGACCGTCTCGTCAAGGCTCCACCATTCGTCCGCCATGATTTCCGCGAGGTAGCCCTCGTTCAGCGCGGGGGGATCGGCAAGACCCGCCAGCAGGGCCGCCATGTCGGAGGCGATTACGAGTGTCTGACCATCCCACCGGTACAGGAGCGGCCGCAAACCCTGGTGGTCGCGCGCCGCGTAGGCCATCCGCCGGCGCGCATCCCATACGACGAAGGCAAATTCGCCTTCCAGACGGCGAGGCAGGTCGGTCCCCCAGCGCCGCCAACCGCTCATCACCAGTTCGGCGTCGCTCCTGCCGGGCCGGACATGGCCCGACTGTTCCAGATCGCGCAGCAGGTCATCGCGGTTCGCAAGGTAGCCGGCGAATGCAAGGACCAGGTCGCCGGCCTCGTCCTGGAGCGGTTGTCTAGACTGCGCGCATTGCCGCGTGGTGTGCAGCGCACAGAAGCCGATCGCCGCCCCGTGACCGTGCCAGTGCGAGATGCCGTCGGGACCGCGATAGGCCATCGCATCTGTCATGGCTTCAACCACGGATGGTTCGAGCGACGCCCCATCCCTGCGGAAGATCGCGGCGATTCCGCTCACGCCGGTATCCTCGCAAGCTGCATCAGCGAATTCCTCCGAATTGCCGCGCCACGGATGGCCGGGTCGCCCCTTGTTGGCTTGGAACCATGATTGTGCGAAGTCTTGCCCATGAAAGACCGCCTCGCGCAACCCGCACGCTTTCGCGGATCGAGTTGGAGCAGTCCGCACCGTATCGTTCGGATGCTTCGCGGGGCGCCGCGCGCAACCTATGAACTGTCGCGCGCGCGACTGGCCCTCCGCACGCTCGGGATCGCCGATATCGAGCAGCGAAACGCCCTGTCCAGCGATCGCGGGCGCGACCCCGACGCCGCGCGTCCCGATGACGCGGAGATTGCCGCCCGCGCCGGTTTCGTGATCGAACGGCTTGCTTCGCGGATGCCCTTCAGATCGGACTGCCTCGTACGCGCCCTGGCGGCGCAAAGTTGGCTGACCCAAAGGGGGATCGCGACGCGCATCGTCATCGGCGCGCAATTCTCCCCCTCGCGCGAATTCGGACCGCACGCCTGGCTTTCTTACGGCGAAACGATCGTGACCGGAGGTGATGTAGCCCCCTATACGGTTCTTTATGACGGGTAGCGGATACGGATCTCGCATGCGAATCGGAACGAAGGTTCCTCAGGGTAATTACGTAATCGACCTTGAATTTTTTGCTGCGTTGCGGTAGAAAAGGGCAAATCGAACAAATCCGTGGCTATTTCAGGAGCCAAACAATGACGAAGAACATTCTCGCCGGACTGGCCGCCACGACCATGGTTTTCGCCCCGATCGCTGCCCAGGCCGGTACTCGTGCCATCGATTCCGATGTGTCGCTCGCCTCGCTCGATCGCGCTGGTGCCGATTACTCTGGTGGCGAGGAAATCGGCCTCGCTGGCAAGGTGGGCTACCTTCTTGCCCTCCTTATTGCCGCAGGCGTCGTCATCGTCATCGTCACCGATGGTGACGAAGATAACGGCAACGCGTCGCCCGGCGCCAACTGACCTGATCGGCTGAACAGTAAAATGCGGCTCGCAAGGTGACTTGCGGGCCGTTTTTTTGCATGCATGATCGGGTCTTATAATCTCGGGACGTCAGATCAGGACAATGGCCACCGCTCCCCCCGTCCCGCCGCCCAAACCGGTCAGGCGCCAACTGCTGCGATCGCCAGTGGCGCATCTTCAGATCCTTGTCGTTCTCGCGGTTCTTGTCGGTGGGGGAGGCGTTGCGTACGGTCTGCGCAACCTCGCCGTGCAGCTTTTCGCTCTATTGGTCCTCGCCCTGAATGGTCGGCGGACCATCGAATTCGTCCAGCGCGGCCCGCGGGTGCTCGTAGCCCTCGTCCTGGCCACCTTGGCCTTGCCCCTGCTTCAACTCGTTCCCCTTCCGCCCGCCGTCTGGCGATCTCTTCCGCAGCGCGATCTCGCCGGTGAGAGTCTGGCGATTGCCGGTTACGATGCTGGTATCTGGTACCCGTTCAGCCTTGATCGTGCCCGTACGCTCGTCGCGTTTTGCGGCACGCTCGCCCCTGCGACAGTGATAGCGGTGGGCACGACCTTGGGGCAACAAGGGCGCATCCGCCTCGTCCGGACATTGATCGTCGCCGCTCTTGGTGCGTTCGCCCTCGGAACCATACAGATCCTTTCGGCCAATACCGCGGCTTTCCCGTTCATCAACCCGCCCCGGCCCGACATTCTCTACGCAACCTTCGCGAACCGCAATTCCACCGGCCTGTTCTTCGTCATTACCCTTGTCGCGCTGATCGCCGTACCGTGGCCGAAAGGAAGAGGGTGGTTGGCCGCGGCCTGGACCGCGGGGGCCCTGCTGACGCTGGGAACGATCCTGACCCAGTCGCGCAGCAGCATCGTCCTCTTGCTGGTGCCGATTGCCTTCGTGGTATTGCGGGTGGCGTTCGCCCGTTTCAGCGCTTCCCGGGCGAACCGGGTTTCCTTCTCCCCGAGAATAGTCGTCAAGACGGGGCTCGCAGCGCTGGCCGCGGTGATCGCGGTCGTCGCCGTAGCGCCCGACGGCGGACGCGTAGCGAGCAGTTTCGCGCGCTTCGAGACGATCGAAACCGATCGGCTGGGCATGTGGGACGACGGTACGTACGTCGCCGGGCAATACTGGCCGGCCGGAAGCGGCATGGGGACGTTCGACGAGGTGTTTCAGGTTTACGAATCGCTCGAATATGTTTCGCCGAGGCGCGCCGGCCGCGCGCATAACGACTATATCGAGATGGCGATCGAGGGCGGTTTGACCGCATTGCTGCTGGCGTTCGCCTGGCTGGCCTGGAGCGGCTTTGCGGCCTTGCGCCGCCGCTCCGGCGGGGAGGACTGGCTCTGTCTCGGCGGCGGGCTGGCCATCGCCTGCGTAGCGGCGCAATCGTTGGTCGACTATCCGCTCCGCAACCAGAGCCTGCTGTGTGTGGTGGCGTTGATGGTCATCCTGATGGCGCCACGGCGGGATCTGGAACCGTGATCGCCAAACTGCTCTGGATCGCAGCCTTGCTGGCGACCGGCGTGGTCGCGGTCTTCGCCCAGGTCGATCGGCAGGTCCGCTATCAGCCCGAGCTGACGCCGCTTGTGCCCCGGGCGTTTTCGGGTTTCGCCGCGGCGCAGCGGGTGCGCACGGACATCGGGACCGAAAACTGGGACGCTGCGGCCAACTCCGCCCGCGACCTGCTCCTTCGCAGGCCGATACCGGCGGAAAACCTGACGCTTTTCGCCCTCGCAATGGCGCGCAGCGGGCAGGACGAAGCGGCCATACCCGCGCTCGAGGCCTCCGCCAGGCGCGGCTGGCGCGAGCCGGTCGCCCAGCTCGCCGCGGCACGAGCGGCACTTGCCTCGAACGATGCGACTGCCGCGGCCCGGCGCGTATCGGCGCTGCTCGCCGTGGGCGAACTGCGGGATGACGCGCTCGATTTGCTGGCCGGACTGCTCCGGTCTTCCGAAGGCCGTGAAGCTTTCGTTTCGGTTCTCGCCGACCGCACTGGCGCGCAGGATTACGCCTTGACCGCGATGAGCGCGCGCGCCGCTCCCCGGGATACCGCGAGGACCGTCACCCTCGCTCTGGCCGAGGGGGTGACCTTCTCCTGCGCACAGCTGCGCCGCGTAGGGCAGGCCTTGAAGCGCGAGGGATACGGGGCCGATCGCGGTCGCCTCTGGCAGGACCGATGCGCTCGTCGGCGCTGATCCCCGCATACGGTGTATTGCAGGTCGCCGGCGCCGTCTGCCTGGCGATCCTGGCATGCCTGGCGATTCTCGCCGCGCTCGAGGTCGACGCCCGGCGCATGCCTGTGGCGGCGGCCCTTGTCCCAGCCTGGATGTCCGGGGAAGCGGCAGGGGCGAGGGCGCGGCTTGCGCTGGGCAGGGGCGATGGGCCGGGTGCGGTGGGCGAAGCCCGGATCGCCGTACGCAACCGGCCGATCGCGCCGCAACCGCTCGTCCTGCTGGCGCGCGCGTCGCGGGCGGCGGGCGTCGAGGATGCCCGCGCTCTGCGAGCGGCCGGGACACGTGGCTGGCGCGCCGGCCCCGCGCAACTCGCCGCCGCGGACGGGGCGTTGGCCGGGCGACGTTACGAAGAGGCCGCGCGGCATATCGCCGCCCTGATGGCGACGCCGGACCTTCGCGGCGAGGGCTCGGGACTGCTCGACATCTTGCTGCGAACACCGGCCGGGCGCGACGCCTTTGCCGACCTGCTGGGCGAGGGCGGGCGCTGGCAGGGTCCGGGCCTGCGCCTCGCCAGCGCCGTCAACGAGCCGCACAATCTCGCGACCACGCTGGAACTGGCGGCCCGTCGCGGCGCCGCCCCTGCCTGCCGCCATCTGCGCGTCGTCGCGATCACGTTCCGCAATAGCGGTCTCGACGAAGAGGCGGCGCGCTTCTGGCCGGGGGAATGCCGGGAACGCTAGTCGGACTGGGGCACCGCGAAGGTGCCTGACACACGCCCCGCCGGCTGCCCATTGGCGGGCGCGCCGCCGGCCCCGTCCACGCTCGACACGCCCGATCCCAGATCGACGGTCAGCCTCCCGCCGTTCAGCGTATCGCTGCCGCGGCGTAGCGCGACGTTGCCCGACAGGACGATCACCCGCCGGTTGAAGTCGTACACCGCCGCATTGCCGCTGGCCCGTTCGTCGCCCCGTGTCACCACCACCCCGCCGGTGGCGTCGATGCGCTGGATTTGCAGCGTTCCCGCATCGGTGTAGGCCACGGTGGTGCGCTGTGCGGTCAGCCTGAGATCGCCCTGTTCGATCACCACCCCGCCGGTCAGCACGACGCGGTTCTGGCGGTCCTGCAACTCGATGCGGTCGGCCGCGTAGTTGACCGGCTGGTTCGAGTTGAAACCGGCGATGTTCTGCGCATCCGCGACCGAGCCGAAGGCGAGCGAGGCGATCCCGCCCGCAATCAGCCCACCGGCCAGCGAGCGCAGCGCGACGCGCCGCAGTCGCGGCGTGCTGCCAGAGCTTTCGTTCACAGTCATTCTCGCCATTCCCCTACAATCCCCCCGGCATCTGCAACCGTCCGGGCACCATCGTCATGCGCGCCTGGCCGGCAAGCGTGATGGTGCGTTCGGCCAGGTCGACGCGCATGGTGTTCGCCGAAAACCTCCCGGCAGGTATCGTCCCGTACACCCGCCCGTCGCCCACCAGCAGCGTATCGACCAGGTCCAGCGTCACGTTGCGCGCCGACAGGGAATAGCCGTCGGCGGCCTCGAACCGGATGATACCCGGCACCGAAACCCGCTCGTCGTCGATGTCGTATTCCCCGGCCCTGGTGCTCAGCACCGCGGGGCCTTCGGACAGCAGGATGCGCGCGGTCAGATCCTCCATCTCTACCAGCGGCACGGCGTTGGTGCGCTGCACGGCTTCGCCGGCGACCAGCGAGAAGGGTCGGCCGCGATTGTCCGATCCGCGATACATGGCGTTGTCGACGCGCAGCCGGTCCTTCGCGGTCGGCACCTTGTCGCGGTCGAGCAGGAAGCTGACCTCCCCCTTGGGACCGAGCGGCGTAATCAGCATCATCGCCGCGATCACGCCGACCCCCGCCGGCAGCACCACCGCCAGAACCCGCACGATCCGGTCGAGCGCGCTTCCCGGCGCGGCGAAGCGCTGGCGGCGGTTGCGGATGCGGTCGGCGCGGGCGGTCATGGGCTGGCTCTACCACAGTCGCCGATTACTCGTGACTGAAGATGTCCTTGTCCGCCCAGCCGGCAATGTCGAGCCGCGCGCGGGTGGGCAGGAAGTCGAAGGCCGCCTGCGCCATTTCCAGCCGCCCCTCACGCGCCAGCCGCTCTATCAGGATGTCGCGCAGCCGGTGCAGGAAACGCACGTCGGAGGCGGCATATTCGCGCTGCGCCTCCGTCAGCGTGGCGGCGCCCCAGTCGCTCGACTGCTGCTGCTTGGAGATATCCTCCCCCAGCAATTCGTGGATCAGGTTTTTCAGACCGTGGCGGTCGGTATAGGTGCGCGTCAGCTTGCTGGCGATCTTGGTGCAGAACACCGGCGCGGCGACGACGCCCAGGTAATGCTCGATCGCGGCGAGGTCGAAGCGGGCGAAGTGGTAGATCTTCACCCGCGACGGATCGCCCAGCACCGCCTTCAGGTTCGGCGCGTCGTAGGGGCTGTTGTTGCGGAAGCGGACGAGATGTTCGTCGCCCCCGCCATCGGAGATCTGCACGACGCACAGTCGGTCGCGCGGGGTGACGAGACCCATCGTTTCGGTATCGACGGCAACGGGGCCGTGGGCGAGAACACCTTCGGGCAGGTCTTCTTCATGGAAATGCACTGTCATCCCGCCGGCTCTAGGCGTATCGTCGATGCGAGGGAAGGGCGGCTTTGCATCGTCGCCCCGCGCGCCCTATCGCTGCCGCGATGATCGCCCCGCCCGCCAGCTGGTCCGCCATTCTCGATCCCGTGCTCGGCACCGCCGGCGCGCGGGCGCTGGATCGCTGGCTCATGGACGAGGAGGCCGCGGGCAGGCTTGTCTTTCCCCCGGCTCGGCAGCGCTTCCGCGCGCTCGGACTGACCCCTCCCGACGCGGTGAAGGTCGTGATCCTGGGGCAGGATCCCTATCACGGCGCCGGGCAGGCGCACGGCCTTGCCTTCTCCGTCCCCGCGGGCATCAGGCCGCCGCCCTCGTTGCGCAACATCCTGCGCGAGCTGGAGGACGATCTCGGCGTTCCCGCGCCCGAAAGCGGCGATCTGACGGCGTGGGCGAGGCGCGGGGTTCTCCTGCTCAACACCGCGCTGTCGGTGGAGGAGGGGCGCGCCGGCAGCCATGCCAGACGCGGCTGGGCCCCGATCACCGATGCCATCCTGCGCGCGGTGGCGCGGCGCGACGCGCCGACCGTCTTCGTCGCCTGGGGCAGCCACGCGCAGACCCGGGCGCGGGCCATTCCGGACCTGGTCGAGGATGGCCCGCACCTGCTCATCGAAAGCCCGCATCCCAGCCCGCTGTCGGCCTATCGCGGCTTCTTCGGTTCGCGCCCCTTCAGCCGCGCCAACGACTTCCTGATCGCCAACGGACGCGAAGCGGTCGAATGGCGGCTGGATCCGGATCACGCAAGCTGACGAAGTTGACACCGTGTAACCCGTGCTTTCGCGAAGGAAATCTCGGCTTATCAAGATTTTATCCTTCCCGTGCGAAGGTGACACTCCGTCGGCACGAAAACGGGAAGAAGGGCGCGCGATCATGCTCTCCCTTTGACAAGCCGCCCGTGTGTAGGAAAGCTGCGATGGCCATGACGCCAGCCCAAGCCCGCACCGCCCTTGTCGCCCGTCTCGCCGAACTCGACGCGCTCGATGCCTCGGGCGAGGAGGCCGGCAAGCCGGTCGAATTGCAGCAGGACAGCGTCGGGCGACTGTCGCGCATGGACGCCATGCAGCAACAGGCGATGGCGCAGGCCGAACAGCGTCGCCGGCGGGCCGAGCGGGTTCGCATCGGTCAGGCGTTGGAGCGCATGGAGGAGGGCGAGTGGGGCTGGTGCGTGACCTGCGGAGAGGCGATCGCGGCGGGCCGGCTGGCGAGCGATCCGGCACGGGCGACCTGCGTGACCTGCGCGCAGGGCGGATGAGCAGGGTGCCCGCGTCTGCGGATCGGCATGGCCGTTCGCCCGGCCTTCCCTACCGGCTCCTCGATGGTTGAGCGTATCGCACGCGCCGTCCGGCGCTTCGCCCCCGCCGCGATCCTCGCCGCCTCGGTGCTCGCGCTGCTGATCATGCGAGCGAGCGACTGGCGCGGGGACGAATATACCTATTCGGCAATGGCCCGGGCCGTGGGCGAATGGTTGCGCGGGTCGGTTTCGGGTCGGCAGGCGATGCAGGCGATCTTCGGAACGGGCTGGTTCATGCCGGGCATCGCGCTGATCGGCGCGCCGCCCTTCGTGCTGACGGACGATCCGCCGCACTGGCTGCAACGCGGCTGGCTGCTCGCGATCAACCTGGGTCTGACGGCGCTGCTCATCCGCCGGTTCGCACGCCAGTTCGGACCGCGACACGCGGCGCTGGCGATGCTGTTTCCCGGCCTCGCCGCCGGTTGGTATTTCAGTGCGCTATCCTGGTTTCCCGAGATTACCGCCGGGCTGCTGTCGACTCTGGCACTGCTGGCCGGCTGGCGCTGCGCGGTGCGGATTTCGCGCGGCAGCTTGCCGGAATGGCAGGACGTGGCGGCGATGGAAGTCTGCCTGATCGCGGCGCTCTATCTGCGCGGACCGGCGCTGCTGCTGGCGCTGGCGTTGAACGGGTTCCTGATCCTGCTGGCCGTCCTCGCCATGCGCGGCGCGCTGCCGCGCCTCGCGGCCGGGTGCCTCGCCATCGCGCTGGCGCTGGCTCCGTGGAGCATCGCGGCGAGCCGGCACTTCGATGCGACCGTCATCACCACCACCAACGTTCCGCTGGTGCTGGCGGACGGGTTCGGCGACCCGGCGCGCACCTGTTTCGGGCGGTGCCCGGCGGGCCGCGACATCTGGCCCGCCTGGCAATTCGCGCAGGGGCGCGCGGCGCAAACGGGGGAAAATCCGCTCGTGGTAGAGCGGCGCATGATGCGCGCATCGCTGAGCGGCCTGTCGCCACGGACATATCTGCGCACGGTGCGAGCGAACTTCGCTCGTTTCCTGTTCGAGCCTTCGCATGTCGCCCGCCTGTTCGAGCCGGTGATGCACGGCGTCCCGCCCGGCATGCGCGCCGGGCTGCTCGCCTTCGTCGCGCTCGCCACCTGGCTACTCTACGCGCCGATGCTGGCCGCCCTGCTGCTCGCGAATGTCGCGCGGCTGCGCGGCGGCGACGGGCAACGGCTGCAATCGCTGCTGATCAAGCTGGGCACGGCAGCGGCGTTTGCCCAGCCCTTCGTCCACAAGTCGAGCGGCCGCTACTGGGTGGCCTTCGCGCCTTTGATGGCGTGGTCCGCCGCGCTGCTGATCGCAGCCTGGCGCGATCGCCCCGGGCACCGGCGCCACTCCGCCGTGGCAGGCGTGCTCGACGCCGCGCAGACCACCTACGCCGCCGCCTTCGCGCTGGCCGCGCTCGTCCTGCTGGCCGCGTGAACCGCTTGACGCGGGGGCGCCGGGGTGGTGAGCCGCGTGCGGGACGTCGACACGAGGACATGACAGCGATGAAACGGATGATGGTAGGGTTCGCCCTGGCGGCGACGGCCTGTGCGGGGGCGACGGGCATGGCGCAGGTGGCGGGCGCGCAGGACGCTCCGCCCGCGGCCGAGCGGCCGGTTTACGATCTTGGCCCGCCCTATCTGGGCGGACAGCCCATCCCCGGAACCGAGGCGCTCGTGCCCCCGCCGCCGGAACAGGGATCGGCCCGCCAGCGCCAGGATGCCGAGGCGAATGCCCGCGCGCTGACGCTCGCCGACACGCCGCGACGCGCGCTGGCGCTGGAGGATGCGAGCCTTGCGCCCGGCTGGTTCGACGCGGCCTTTTCCTGCGCCGCCGGGGTCAGCCTGACCGATGCGAACACGCCCGCCATCGCGCGGTTGGTACGCCGCGCGGCGGCCGACTTCGCGATCTCGACGAGCGCGGTGAAGGCCCGCTATTCGCGCCCGCGCCCGTTCGTCGCCAATGGCGCGCCGACCTGCACGCCGCGGGACGAGGCGGCGCTGGCGCAGAATGGTTCCTACCCGTCGGGCCACTCGGCACTGGGATGGGGCACCGGGCTGGTTCTGGCGAGCGTCTTTCCCGACCGCGCGAGCGAGCTGGTGGCGCGGGGGCGTGCGTTCGGCGATAGCCGGGCGATCTGCAACCTGCACTGGCAAAGCGATGTCGAGGAAGCCCGCGTCATCGCCTCGGCAACGCTGGCCCGGCTTTCGTCGGACCCGCAATTCATCGCCGACCTCGCCGCCGCGCAGGCCGAGGCGCGGGAACTGGCCACCGCCGCCCGGCCCGGTGCGGGCCAGTGCCGGCAGCTGGCCGACGCCCTGCAAGCCGGCTAGGCGACCGGGCGAGGACAATGGCCGTTGCGGGATGCCTCCTGCTGCTGGTGCTGCCCATCGCCGGCGGGGTGCTCGGCCTGTGGCTGCTCGGCCCCGACGCGATGGCGTGGGGCGCGGCCATCGGCTTCGGCGTGGCGGTGGTCGCGTGCGCGCTGCCGGCGCTGGCGCTGTGGCGGGCGGGGCGGCGCGACTGACGCCCCCGCCCGTGCGGGCGCCCGTCGCCGCCGGTTCGCCTTAACGGGGCAGCTGCGTCGTGCCCATGAGCGCCTCGTCCACCGCGGCGGCGCATTGCCGCCCCTCGCGGATCGCCCAGACGACGAGGCTCTGGCCGCGCCGCATGTCGCCGCATGCCCATATGCCGTCCTCGCTGGAGCGGTAGGAGGCGGTGTCGGCGGCGACGTTTCCGCGATCGGTCAGGCTGACGCCCGACTGGTCGATGAGGCCGGTCTTGCGCGGGCCGAGAAAGCCCATGGCCAGCAGGATGAGATCGGCGGGGATGGTGAACTCGCTGCCCGGCACCTCCTTCATCTCGCGCCCTTCCCATTCCAGGCGCGTGCATTCGAGGCCGGTGACCTTGCCGTCTTCCCCCACCACGCGCTTGGTCAGGACGGACCAGTCGCGCTCCACCCCTTCCTCGTGGCTGGAGGAGGTTCTGAGCTTCATCGGCCAGTCGGGCCAGGTCAGCAGCTTGTCTTCCCGGGCCGGCGGCTGCGGCATGATCTCGATCTGCGTGACCGAGCGCGCGCCCTGGCGGTTGGAGGTGCCCACGCAGTCCGAGCCGGTATCGCCGCCGCCGATCACGATCACGCGCTTGTCCGTGGCCGTCAGCGTGCCGCGCGGGGCGGCGCGCGTCTCGTCGTCGCCGGCGTTGCGCTTGTTCTGCTGGGCGAGGAATTCCATCGCCTGCCGCACCCCGGGCAGTTCGGCACCGGGAATGTCCAGCCCGCGCGCTTCCTCGGCCCCGCCGGCGAGCACGATGGCGTCGAAGTTCTCCTTGAGCGACTTCATCGAGATGTCGACGCCCACCTCCGTGCTGGTGCGGAAGGTCACGCCCTCGGCCTCCATCTGCACCGCCCGCCGGTTGACGAGCGACTTTTCCATCTTGAAGTCGGGAATGCCGTAGCGCAGCAGGCCACCGACCCTGTCGTTCTTCTCGAACAGCGTGACCGAATGGCCGGCGCGCGCCAGTTGCTGCGCGCAGGCGAGGCCCGCGGGGCCGGAACCGACCACCGCCACCCGCCGCCCGGTGCGCTCCTTCGGCACCTGAGGGGTGATCCAGCCTTCCTTCCACCCGCGATCGACGATGGCGCATTCGATGCTCTTGATCGTCACCGGCTGGTCGGTGATGTTGAGCGTGCAGCTCGCCTCGCACGGGGCGGGGCACACGCGCCCGGTGAATTCGGGGAAGTTGTTGGTGGAATGGAGCACCTCCAGCGCATCGCGCCAGTCGCCTTCGTAAACGAGGTGGTTCCAGTCGGGGATGATGTTGTTGACCGGGCAGCCGGTATGGCAGAACGGGATGCCGCAATTCATGCAGCGCGCCGCCTGCAATTGCAGCTGGTCCTCGGTATGCGGGATGGCGAATTCGCGATAATGCGCGAGCCGTTCCTCGGGCGCGGCATAGGAGCGGTCCTGCCGCTCGATCTCGAGAAATCCGGTTTCCTTGCCCATCGTTCCTGTCAGTCCGTTGTCGTAATGGCGGGTGCCCGCCCCGTCATTCCGCCGCCACGCTGGCGGCCTCCTCGCGCTCGGCTTGCAGCAGCCGGAGCGCGCGCGCGTAATCGGTCGGCATGACCTTGACGAAGGCACCGCGCGCGGTGTCCCAGTCGGCCAGCAGCGCGGCGGCGCGAGCCGATCCGGTATGCAGCTTGTGGCGTTCGAGCAGGATCTTCAGCCGCGCGGCGTCGTGATAGAGCGGATCGCCCATGCCGAAATCCTCGACCGAAGTGCCGCGCTGACGCGGTTCTCCGGTGGAGCGGCCCTCCCCCTCCACCGGGCCTTCGGCGATATCCTGCAACTCGACCTGCGCCAGGTTGCAGCGATCGGCGAAGCTGCCGTCCGGATCGTAGACATAGGCGATGCCGCCGCTCATCCCGGCGGCGAAGTTTCGCCCGGTAGGGCCGAGGACCGCGACCACGCCGCCGGTCATGTATTCGCAGCCGTGATCGCCGGTCCCCTCGACCACCGCCACCGCGCCCGAATTGCGTACCGCGAAGCGTTCGCCCGCCACGCCCGAGAAATACGCCTCGCCCGCGATGGCGCCGTAGAGGCAGGTATTGCCGACGATGATGTTGTCCACCGGGTCGCGCGCTACCCCTGCGGGCTGGCGCACGATCACGCGCCCGCCCGACAGGCCCTTGCCGACATAGTCGTTGGCATCGCCCGTCAGTTCCAGCGTGACGCCATGGACGAGCCAGGCTGCGAAGCTCTGCCCTGCGGTGCCGGTGAAGCTCACCCTGATGGTGTCGGCGGGAAGCCCGGCGTGACCGTATTTCAGCGCGATCCTGCCCGACAGCATGGCACCCACGGCACGGTGGACGTTGCGGATCTGCCGGGTCAGTTGCACCGGCGCCTGGTCCTCGATGGCGTCGGCGGCGGCATTGATGAGGTCGTTGTCCATCGCCCCTTCCAGACCGTGATCCTGCGTCATCGTGTTCCACAGCGGCACGTCGCCGTCGACCTGCGGGCGGTGGAGCAGGCGGGAAAGGTCGACGCCATCGGCCTTCCAGTGGCGGATGGCGCGCTTCATGTCGATCCGGTCCACCCGGCCGATCATCTCCTCGACCGTGCGGAAGCCCATCTCCGCCATCAGCTGCCGCAATTCCTCGGCGACGTAGAAGAAGTAGTTGATGACGTGTTCGGGCTGACCGTTGAACAGCTTGCGCAGGTCCGGGTTCTGCGTCGCCACGCCGACGGGGCAGGTGTTGAGATGGCACTTGCGCATCATGATGCAGCCCGCCGCGATCAGCGGGGCGGTGGCGAAGCCGAATTCGTCCGCGCCGAGCAGCGCGCCGATGGCGACGTCGCGGCCGGTGCGCAGTCCGCCGTCGACCTGCACAGCGATGCGGCTCCTGAGGTCGTTGAGCAACAGCGTCTGCTGCGTTTCGGCGAGGCCGATTTCCCACGGAGAGCCGGCATGAGTGAGGCTGGTGAGCGGCGAGGCGCCCGTTCCCCCCTCGTAGCCCGAGATGGTCACATGGTCGGCGCGCGCCTTGGAAACGCCCGCCGCGACCGTGCCCACGCCCACTTCCGATACCAGCTTGACCGAGATGCGCGCCGTCGGATTGACGTTCTTGAGGTCGTGGATGAGCTGCGCCAGATCCTCGATCGAGTAGATGTCGTGATGGGGGGGCGGGCTGATGAGGCCGACGCCCGGCGTCGCGTGGCGCACCGCGCCGATACGCTTGTCGACCTTGTGGCCGGGCAACTGGCCGCCCTCGCCCGGCTTCGCGCCCTGCGCCATCTTGATCTGGATGTCGTCCGAATTGGCGAGGTATTCGGTCGTCACGCCGAACCGGCCCGAAGCCACCTGCTTGATCCGGCTGCGCATCGAATCGCCGTTGTCCATCGGCTTGAACCGGGCCGGCTCCTCTCCGCCCTCCCCGGTGTTGGAGCGCCCGCCGATGCGGTTCATGGCGATGGCGAGGGTGGAATGCGCCTCGTGACTGATGGAGCCGAAGCTCATCGCGCCGGTGCTGAAGCGCTTGACGATCTCCTCCGCCGGCTCGACCTCGTCCAGCGGGATCGGCTGCTCGGCCATCCGCAGGTCCATCAACCCGCGGATGGTCAGCAGGCGTTCGGACTGTTCGTTGATGCTGGCGGCGAACTGGGCGTAATCGTCCCACCCGTCCTCCCGGTCCGCCTTGCGCACGGCGTGCTGCAACTGCGCGATGTTGGACGGCGTCCAGGCGTGGTCTTCCCCGCGCAGGCGATACTGGTAGATGCCCCCGACATCGAGCATGTTGCGATAGATCGGATTGTCGCCATAGGCCTGGGCATGGCGGGTGACGGTTTCCGCCGCGACTTCGGCAAGCCCCACGCCTTCGATGGTGGTGGACGTGCGCGGGAAATAGCCGTCGATGAAGGCGCTCGACAGGCCTACCGCGTCGAAGATCTGCGCCCCGCAATAGGACTGGTAGGTCGATATGCCCATCTTGGACATGACCTTGAGAATGCCCTTGCCGATCGCCTTGATATAGTTCTTCTCGGCCGCCTCGGGCGCGAGTTCGGGCACCTTGTCGGCGCGGATCGCCTCGATCGTCTCGAAGGCGAGATAGGGGTTGATCGCTTCCGCGCCGTATCCCGCCAGCACGCAGAAATGATGCACCTCGCGCGCCTCGCCGGTCTCCACCACGATGCCGGTCTGCATCCGCAGGCCCTGCCGGGTGAGCTGGTGATGCACCGCGGAGGTGGCGAGCAGGGCGGGCATGGGTATGCGCCCCGGCCCCTGCGCGCGGTCTGACAGGATCAGGATGTTGCGGTCCTGCAGCACCGCCTCGGTCGCGGCCCAGCACATTTCCTTGATTGCCATCTCCAGCCCCTCGGCCCCGCTGGCGGCGTCCCAGGTGATGTCGATGGTGGCGGTGCGGAACGCCCCGTCGAGGCTGGCCTCGACGCTGCGGATCTTCTCCATGCCGCGATTGGTGAGGATGGGCTGGCTGATCTCCAGCCGTCGGTGCGTGCCGGCGTCGCGCCCCAGCAGGTTGGGGCGCGGGCCGATCATGGACAGCAGGCTCATCACCAGTTCCTCGCGGATCGGGTCGATCGGCGGGTTGGTGACCTGGGCGAAGTTCTGCTTGAAATAATCGTACAGCAGGCGCGGCCGCTTGCTGAGGACGGCGATGGGCGTGTCGGTGCCCATGGAGCCTATGGGATCATCTCCCTTGACCGCCATCGGTTCCAGGAAGCGGGCGATGTCCTCCTGCGTGTAGCCGAACGCCTGCTGGCGATCGAGCAGGCTGATCTCGGCCTCCTGCACCGCCGACTGATCGGTCTCGATGGCCTCGATGTCGCGCAGCTTGTACTGCGCCTGTTCCAGCCATTCCTCGTAGGGCTGCGCGCCGGCCAGTTCCGCCTTCAGTTCCTCGTCCTCGACGATGCGGCCCTGTTCGAGATCGATCAGCAGCATCCGCCCCGGCTGCAGGCGCCACTTGCGCACGATATCCTCTTCCGCAAACGGCAGCACGCCGCTTTCCGAGGCGAGGCAGACGATGTCGTCCTTCGTCACGCAGTAGCGCGCGGGCCGCAGGCCATTGCGGTCGAGCGTCGCGGCGATCTGGCGTCCGTCGGTAAAGGCGACGGCGGCGGGGCCGTCCCACGGCTCCATCAGCGCGGCGTGGTATTCGTAGAAGGCCCGTCGCTTCGGGTCCATCTGCGCGTTCTTCGCCCACGCCTCGGGGATCAGCATCATCATCGCATGGGCGAGGCTGTAGCCGCCCAGCAGCAGCAGTTCGAGCGCGTTGTCGAGGCAGGCGGTGTCGGACTGGCCGTGCGGGACGATCGGCCAGAGCTTGTCGAGATCGGCCCCCAGCAGATCCGATTCCATCGTCCGGCGCCGCGCGTTCATCCAGTTGACGTTGCCGCGCACGGTGTTGATCTCGCCATTGTGGGCGATCAGCCGGAAGGGCTGCGCCAGCCGCCAGCTGGGGAAGGTGTTGGTCGAAAAGCGCTGGTGGACGAGGCCCAGCGCGCTCTCGCAATCCGGGTCGCGCAGGTCGCGGTAGAAACTGCCCACCTGCGTCGCCAGCAGCAGGCCCTTGTAGACGACGGTGCGGCTGGAGAAGCTGGGCATGTAGAGCTTTTCGAGTTCCGGCATGTGGTGCCTGGCCGCCAGTTCCTTCAGCGGGTTCTGGGTCTGCTTGCGGATCACGATCAGCTTGCGCTCGAACGCGTCCTGATCCTCGCAGTTCTCGCCGCGCGCGATGAAGCACTGGCGCACCACCGGCATGGAGGCGAGCACCGCCTCGCCCAGCCCCTCCGGATCGGTCGGCACGTCGCGCCAGCCGATCAGGCGCTGACCTTCCTTGTCGATGAACTTCTCGAACTGCTCGGTGATGAAGCTGCGCGCCTCCGCGTCCTGAGGCATGAAGCACATCGCCACCGCGTAATCGCCGGGCTGCGGCAGGGTCAGCCCATGGGCGTCGGCCCACTTGCGATACAGCCGGTCGGGGATCTGCATGAGGATGCCCGCCCCGTCGCCGAGCAGCGGATCGGCCCCCACCGCGCCGCGATGGTCGAGATTGGCCAGGATCTCCAGCGCCTGGGTGACGATCGCGTGCGATTTCGCGCCCTTGATATGGGCGACGAAGCCCACGCCGCAGGCGTCGTGTTCGTTTACCGGATCGTAGAGGCCCTGGCGCGGGGGTAACTCGGTCAAGTCGAAAGCTCTTCCTGTCTGGCGAGCGAGCAAGAAACGCGCTTCGCGACCGGTTTCAACGGTAACGAAACGCGACTCGCAGGCTCTGGTGGCTGCACGAAAATGTCGCGAAGCCCGATATTGGCGACAGGAATGGCTCTTTGCAAGTTTTGTTGCGCCGCACAAGGGCGGCTCCGGCGTATGCCCGCCCTACTTGCCCATGCGTTGCAGGTTCATCAGCGCCTCGCGCAGGGCCCGTTCGTTATCGTCGTTCGAGGCGCGGGGGCGCTCGCCGGCGGCATCCGGGGCCTGTCCCGAAGGCGGATCGAACAGGCGTGCACTGCCCCCAGCTCCCGCTGAGCGGACCTTCTGGTTAGGGAACTGGACCGCCGGTTCGGTTCCGTCGGTTTCGTGCGGGTCGTCCGGTTCATCGATCCGCACGAAGGTTTCCCCCGTGGGACGAAACGGGTTGGCAAAGGGCGCGCGCTCTTCGTGCGCGGGGGCTTGCCGGTCGCCGGCGTCCGGTTCGCTTCGGTGCGGCACTGCCGCCGGTCCCCGGACGAGGGGAAGCGAAAAGGACGCTGCCACTTCGTCGAGTTCCGCGTCCTCTTCCTCGTCCTCTTCGTCGTCCGGCACGATGGTCGCACCGCCGAACAGAACGCGGGCAGGACCGGCCGTCTGCGACGGCGCTTCGGGCGCATCGAACGCGCGCGAGCCGGAATCGTCCCTGGCCGAATCGTCGGGCATCGTCTCGTCCGGCGCCATCTCGTCCGGCGCCGTCTCGTCCGGCAAGGGTTCCTGCGGCGCGGCGGAGCGGGCGAAGTAGGCGGCCATGGCCTGCGCGGCCTCGTCGGCGGCGGCGGGGTCGAAATCGCCGGGAACACCGGCGACGGGGCCGTCCTGCGGTTCGTCATCGTCCGGCGGTGCGGGTTCGGAGACTGGCGGCGGGGGCGTTTCCACCCTCTGCGCGCTCCATTCCCGGTGCCTCTCGAGCGTCGCCCCGAGTCGTTCGACCAGGTGGATCAGGGCCGGGCCGGACGGGGCACGCGCCTCCTCCGGCATGTCCGCCTCATCGCCCTGTTCGCTGTGCTCGGCGCCTTCGGTACGATCGCTCCCGGCCTCCTCGTCATGCGGTGGCGGCGACCCGGATCGGTCGAAGGGGCGGAACGGTTCGGAATCGGGTTCGGACACGGTGACGACCTCTTCTGGAAGTTCGGGGGTGGGCGCATCGCCGGCTTCCTCCCGGCGCGCCATCGATGGCGGCGAGAAGGCCAGCGGTTCGGGCGCCGGCGCCGGCTGCTCGGCGGGCCGGGGCAGGGCGGCAATGGCGAGCGGCGCCTCGATTTCGTCGCGCTTTTCCTGCTCGGCCGGGTTTTCGGCCTCGGCCGTGGCTTCGTCTGCCGCGTTCTCTTCGAACGCGTCCGCGTCCGCGCTCGGCGGGCCGAAATCGAAGCCCGGCCGGATATCGGCGCTGGCAAGATGCGGCTCGGCGGCCAGGTCTTCCAGTTCGAGCGGCTCGTCCTCGCCATCCGTGACGAAGGCCGCGTCATCGTATTCGCCGGGCAACGGGGCGGCGTAGAGGAAGTCGCTCGGTCCTGCGTCCTCCTCCATCGCCAGCGCGCGGCGGCGTGACCCGGCAAGGCGAGGCCCGTCATCCGCTGCGATGTCGACGGTGTCGCCGTCGCCGTCCTCGAGACCTTCGGGGTCGAGATCGTCACGGGCGCTGAGCGGTGCGCGCGCACCGATTCGCCGGGCCTGCGTGTCGTGGTGGGATGCGGCGATCCGGCGCGCGGCGACGAGGCCGAGCACGATCCCCAGCGCCGTCGCCGCCAGCGCGACCAGCACCCGGGCGGTGAAGCCCAGCGGTGGCGCGGCCTGCGGCAGCACGGACGGCAGCCCCGTTGCCGAAACGCCGCCTTCCACAAGCGCGACCGGCACGACCAGGCTGCCTATCCCCAGCAGGGCGGCGAACCACAGCGCGACGATGAAGGGGAAGGCGGGATGCGCGGCGAGCGGCGGCCGGGCCGGCGCGCCGTTGTCATCCGTCTGATCGAGCCTTCGGGCCACGTGCCAATCCTGTTCCAGCGCCGCGGGTTGCCGAACGCGCCGTCAGGCGGCGTCGGTCATGCGGCCATTGCGCTGGGTGCCTAGCAGGCGGTGGTAAACGACCTGATAACGCTGGACATTATCGTGCCAGTCATGCGCGGCGCGGACATGGTCGCGGGCGCGTTCGCGCAGCGCGTTCCACTCGCCGCGACGATCGACGAGGTCCGCCAGCACGTCGGCGCAGGCCGCCGGATCGTCGGGCGCGAACAGCGTGCCGGTATCGCCGTGGGTGACGAGTTCGCGGTGCCCGCCCACATCGCTCGCCGCCACGAGCTTCATCTGCGCCATCGCCTCCAGCGGCTTGAGCGGCGTGACGAGTTCGGTCAGCCGGCTGGCCTTGCGCGGATAGGCCATGATGTCGGCGAGCGCGTAATAGCGCTCTACCTCGGTATGGGGCACGCGCCCGGTAAAACGGATCGCGTGGGCGGCGGGGCTGGCCTCGGCCTGCGCGCGCAGGGCCTTGTCCATCGGGCCGCCCCCGACCAGCAGCAGACGCGCGTCGCAGTGCCGGGCCAGCAGGCGCGGCATGGCGGCTATGAGATCGTCCAGCCCTTCGTAATCGTAGAAGCTGCCGATGAAGCCGATCACCGGCCCGTCGCCCATGTCCAGTTCCCGCGCCAACTGCGCATCGCGCGGTTTCGGATCGCCGAAGGTCGTCAGGTCGACGCCGTTGGGCATGATCGCGATCTTGCCGGGCGCGATGCCGCGCGCGATCAGATCGTCCTTCAATCCCCGGCAGATCGTCACGACCGCGCCGGCCCCGCCGACCGCCAGCGTTTCCAGCTGCCGGGTCAGGCGGTATCTGAGCGAGCCCTCGCGCCCCTGCAGATTGCCGACGGCGGCATCTTCCCAGAAGGCGCGGATCTCGTAGACCACCGGAATGCCCAGCCGCCGGCCGGCGCGGATCGCGGCGAGTCCCCCCAGCGCGGGGCTGTGGGCGTGCAGGATATCGGGCCGCCACTCCTGCGCGAGCGCGCCGATCGCATCGGCAAGCGCGTCGATCTCCCGCCATTCGCGCAAGCCCGCCGGCCCGTGCGCGGTTCCGGGCGTGCGGTGGAAGGTAAGGCCGTCGACCGTCTGGATCGCGGGACCGGCCTCGGTATGACGCAGGCCCGTCAGCCCGCGCACGTCAAGCCCGCTCGCCGCCTGGGCGCGCATGATCGCGCGGGTACGGAAGGTGTAGCCGCTGTGCATCGGCAGCGAGTGGTCGAGGACGTGCAGGATCCGGGTCATCGCCCGCTGCCCTGCCACAACAGGCTTAACGGCCCGTCAAGACCCCGGGCGTAAGCGCAGCATGTGCCGCACGCCCGCCTCGACCGAAAGCCCCTTTCGCGATGATCGACTATTTCTCCATCGCGCTGACGCATGGCCTGATCCTGCTTGCCGCATGGCGGCTGCTGCTGCGCGGCGAGCTGGACGACGACACGCTGACCCCGGAGTGCGAAGCTCGGGGCGAACCCGAAGACAGGCGGCCGTGGCTCGCCAACCGTGCCGCGCCGCCCGGCCGAGGCGGCGATGGTTGATCTCGTCCTTCTCGCCTTCATCGGCGCCATCGCGGCGATGGGGCTGAAGCGCCCGTTCCTGTGGGTGCTGCTGTACATCTATGTCGATATCGTCGCGCCGCAGAAGATCGGCTGGGGGGTCATCACCTCGATCTCGCTGTCGCTGCTGGTCTTCGTGGCCGCCTTTCTCGGCTACCTCGTCCTCGACGACAAGAAGGGCAGCCGGTTCGCCTGGCGACAGGGGTTGATCGCCGCGTTGCTGGCGTGGTGCGCGATCACGACGCTGGGGGCGGACTTTCCCGATTCGGCATGGGCGAAATGGGACTGGGTGTGGAAGAGCCTGGTCTTCGCCGCCTTCCTTCCGCTGACGCTGCGCACCCGGCTGAGACTGGAGGCAGCGGCGCTGGTCATGGTTCTCAGCGCCGCCTCGATCATCATTCCGGCCGGCATCAAGACGCTGCTGGGAGGGGGCGGCTACGGCCAGCTCGCCTCGCTGGTGACGGACAATTCGGGGCTGTACGAAGGCAGCACGCTGTCGACCGTGGCGATCGCCATGATCCCCCTGATCGTCTGGGTCGCGCGCCATTCGACGATCTTTCCGAAAAGCGTCTGGACGCGCGCCTTCGCCGCGGCGCTGATCTTCGCCGCGCTGCTGGTGCCGATTGGCACGCAGACGCGCACCGGCCTGCTTTGCATCGCCGTCCTGGCGATGGTGATGCTGCGCCAGGTCCGCCACCGCTTCCTCTATGCGGGCGGCGCGGCGCTGGCGCTGGCGGCGGCGCTTCCGTTCCTGCCTGCATCCTATACCGAGCGCATGTCGACCATCGCCGATCACGAGGCCGACCAGTCCGCCTCGACCCGCGTGGCGGTGTGGATGTGGACGATGGATTACGTGCAGCGCAATCCGCTGGGCGGCGGGTTCGACGCCTTTCTCGGCAATTCGTTCACCTACGACACCCGCACCACGGTGGACGAGGGCGGTTCGAGAGCGGTAGAATACAGCGAGGTCACGGAGCAGGGCCGAGCCTTCCACTCCGCCTATTTCGAAGTGCTGGGAGAGCAGGGTTTTCCGGGCATCCTCATCTGGCTGGCGCTCCAGCTGACGGGACTGTGGCAGATGGAGACGCTGCGCCGCCGCTTCGCCGGATCGGGCAATCCGGACGACCTGCGCTGGCGGGCGCTGGCGACCGCGCTGCAGCACGGACAACTCGTCTATCTGGTCGGCGCGATGTTCATCGGGGTCGCCTATCAGCCGTTCATGTTCATGTTGCTGGGTCTGCAGATCGCGCTGTGGTCGCTGATGCGCGGGCGGCTGCGTGCAGCTGGCGCCGCGCGCGCGAAGCCGTGGCTCGCCAGCCGCCGGGGCCGCGCGGGGGAGGGCGCACCGGCGTGATCGCCCCGCCTCTCGACACCCGGATTCCGCACCTCGCCGCGCTGACGGGCCTGCGGGGCGTCGCCGCCTGGATGGTCGTCCTCTACCACGCGCGGCTGCTTCTGACCGACTGGCTGCCGGGGGGCGTCACCGCGATGGCGGGCATGGGCTACCTGGCGGTCGATGTGTTCTTCCTGCTCTCCGGCTTCGTCATGTGGCTCAATTACGGCCCCCGATTGCGGCGCGACGGGCTGGCCGGCGCGCCGCGCTTCTGGTGGCGACGCATCGCGCGCATCTGGCCGCTCCACGCGCTGGTGCTGGCGGGCATGGTCGCCTTCGCCCTCGTCCTGCTGGCGGCGGGGCGGAGCACGGCGGGCTATCCCTTCGGCGAGCTGCCGCTGCATCTGCTGCTGGTGCAGAACTGGGGCTTCACGCCCGATCTTTCGTGGAACCATCCGGCCTGGTCGATCAGCGCGGAGCTGGGCGCGTATCTGCTGTTCCCGCTTGTCGCCGTCAGTGTCCGGTGGGAAGACATGCGCCCCGCCATGCTGATCGCGGCCATGATCGGCGCGGCGTTTGCGCTGCACGCCGTGTTCGCCCTCGCCGGAGAACCGGGCCTCGGCGGACGGATCGCGCGACTTGGACTGGTCCGCTGTGTGCTGGAATTTGCCATCGGCGTCATGTGCGCCAATCTGTGGCTATCGTGGCGCGCAGGGTGGACCGGCGCGCTTGCCTCGGCGCTCGCCGGCGGGGTCCTGGCGGCGCTCGGAATTGCCGTCGGCTGGCCGGAGACGGCGTTCGTGCCGCTCGCCTTCGCCGCCCTCCTGCTCGCGCTGGCCCTCGACGGGGGGCCGATTGCGCGCGCCCTCGGCTCGGCCCCGCTGCGCTGGCTGGGCGATGCGAGTTACGCCACCTACCTGATCCATTTTCCGCTGTTCATTCTCGTCAAGCTAGTCGGCGTGGACGAGCGACTGCAACTCGGCCCTGTGGGTTTCGTCGTCTATTGCGCGGTGCTGCTGGCGTTGTCGGGCGCGCTTCACCGGTGGTGGGAAAAGCCGGCGCAGCGCTGGCTCAATCGCCGCGCCCCGCGCCCCGCCGCCCCGCGCGTTCCCGCCGAATAGACGGCGCCGGGCCGCGGGCGGGAACGACCCGGCGCGGGCGCGCTCGCGAACGGGTCAGAACGCGCGCATCCACTCCTCGACCACCGGCGCGATGCGCGTGCGCCATTTGCTGCCGTTGAAGATGCCGTAATGGCCCACGTCGCGGGCGAGGTGGTATTTTGTCATCCTCACGGGCAAATCCCGTGCCAGGTCGAGCGCCGCGCGGGTCTGGCCGATGCCGGAGATGTCATCCTTCTCCCCCTCGATGGCCAGCAACGCGGTGTCGCGGATCGCACCCGGATCGATCAGCTTGCCGCGATGCATGAACTCGCCTTTGGGAAGGGCGTGTTCCTGGAACACGTGCTCGATCGTCTGTAGGTAGAATTCCGCCGTCATGTCGCAGACCGACAGGTATTCGTCGTAGAACTGCTTGGTCCGGTCCGCGCTCTCCTGATCGCCTTGGGTGAGGTGTTTGAACATCTCGTAATGGCTCATCATGTGATCGGCGAGGTTCATGGAAATGAAGCCGGCCAGTTGCAGGAAGCCGGGATAGACGCGGCGGCCCGCGCCGGGATAGTTGAGCGGCACCGTGGCGATGACGGTATTGCGGAACCAGCTTAGCGGCTTGTCCATCGCCAGGTCGTTGACGCCGGTCGGGCTGGCGCGGGTGTCGATCGGGCCGCCCATCATGGTAAGCGTCTTGGGACGGCACTCGTCCTTCTCCGCGCCCATGATGGCGGCGGCGGCAAAGGCGGGAACGCTGGGCTGGCACACCGCCAGAACGTGCGCCTTGGGGCCGATGAAATGCAGGAACTCGATCAGGTAGTCGATGTAGTCGTCGAGATCGAACGTCCCTTCCTCCACCGGCACCATCTTCGCGTCCGCCCAGTCGGTGACGTAGACTTCCTGGTTTTCCACCATGCGCTGCACCGTGCCGCGCAGCAGCGAGGCGTAGTGCCCGCTCATCGGTGCGGCGATCATCAGCCTGGGTGCGTCTTCTGGCAGATCGTCGCGGCGAAAGCGGCGCAGCGAACCGAACGGCTTTTCGAAAACCACCGTCTCGCTGACAAGGTGCTGCCTGCCCTCGACCTTGACCGGCTGGATGTCCCAGTCGGGCTTGCCGCGGTCTTCGTAGAGGTGGGCGAACACCTTGAGGCCCGAGGCCATGACCGGCCCCATGCCGGTATATCCCATCGGCAGAGCCGGATTGTCGAGCAGGCGCGCGCCGACCGAAGCCCATTCGCTCGCCGTGTTGAGCCAGGCGCGCTGCATTTCATAGATGGAATAAAGCAAAGGATTGTTGCCCCTGAATGACCCGTTATCGCGGCGGGCAAGCGCTTCCCGCCCCATACCGCGTCTTCAAGTTTGTGAAGCCTACATGGGCCTTTGCGCGCCATGTTGCAACGCGGCAAGAACATTTGCCCCGCCCGTATGCGTGGCTGCGCCCCGGCCGCGCCGCCATTGCCAGCCCCGCCGTGACACCCTAACTGGCAGGCACGATGCGCTCCCCCGAAGTGTCAGACGCAGCCGAACCGGCAAAGAGCCTCTCGCCGCTGGCGATGGTCGTGCGGGCCTTGCGCCTTTACCCGCTGCAACTCGCCCTTGCCGCCACGGCGCTGCTTGTCACCGCCGTCGTCACCTCGCTCGCCCTGCCTTCGGCGCTGAAGCTCATCATCGACCGCGGCTTTTCCGGCGGGGACGAGATCGGGCGCTGGTTTCGCTATCTGCTGATGCTGGTCGGCGTGCTGGGCGTGGGCACGGCGGTTCGCTTCTACTTCGTCAGCTGGCTGGGAGAGCGGGTCGTCGCCGACATCCGCGAGGCGGTCTATCGCAATCTCCTGCGCCTCTCGCCGTCCTTCTTCGAGGAGACGAGCCCGAAGGAGATCAGCAGCCGCATGACCGCCGACACCGCCATCATCGAAAGCGTCGTGGGAACCACGGTCTCGGTCGCGCTGCGCAACCTCATCATCGCGGTACTGGGCCTCGGCTACCTGTTCTACCTGGCGCCGCAACTGGCGATCTGGCTGATCCTGGCTATCCCGCTGGTGATCGTGCCCATCGCGCTGTTCGGACGGCGGCTGCGCACGATCAGCCGGACCAGCCAGGACAGGGTGGCCGATGTCGGCGGCATCACCACCGAGGTGCTGTCCGCCATGAAGATCGTCCAGGGTTTCAACCAGGAGGGGCGCGAGGGCGATCGCTTCGCCGGCGCCGTGGAAGCCACCTTCGCCACCGCGAAGACGCGCATCATGGTGCGCGCGGTGATGACGGCGCTCCTCATTACGCTCGTGTTCGGCGCCATCACCGTACTGCTCTGGCGCGGGGCGACGCTGGTGGTGGCGGGCGAGATCACCGGCGGCACGATCGGCGCGTTCATCTTCGCCGGGGTGATCGTGGCGAGCGCGTTCGGCGCGCTGACCGAGGTGTACGGCGACCTGCTGCGTGGATCGGGCGCGGCCAGCCGGCTGAACGAACTGCTGCGGGAACGCCCCGACATCGCCCCGCCCGCGCGTCCGCAGGCCCTGCCCCGGCCCCCGCGCGGCAGCCTGTCGTTCCAGAACGTGACGTTCAGCTACCCCACGCGCCCCACCGATACCGCGATCGCCGATTTCTCCCTGACCGTCGAACCGGGGGAGACGGTCGCCATCGTCGGTCCGTCGGGAGCGGGCAAGTCGACGATCTTCCAGCTGGCCGAGCGCTTCTACGATCCGCAGCAGGGCACCGTGCGGATCGACGGGGTGCCGCTGACGCAGGCCGACCCCGCCGATATCCGCCGCCGGATCGCGCTCGTCCCGCAGGAAGGCATCCTGTTCGCCGCCAATGCCCGCGACAATCTGCGCTACGGGGCGTGGGACGCCGATGACGAGGCGATCTGGGACGCCGCGCGTGCGGCCAATGCCGAGGGGTTCCTGCGCGATCTGCCGGACGGCCTCGACACGTTTCTCGGCGAAGGCGGCGCGCGGCTCTCGGGCGGCCAGCGCCAGCGCATCGCCATTGCCCGCGCCCTGCTGCGCGATGCTCCCATCCTGCTGCTGGACGAGGCGACGAGCGCGCTCGATGCCGAAAGCGAACGGCTGGTGCAGGAAGCGCTCGACCGGCTGATGGCGGATCGCACGACGCTCGTCATCGCTCATCGACTCGCGACCGTGCGCGCGGCGGACCGGATCGTGGTGATGGACGAGGCGCGCATCGTCGAGCAGGGCGATCACGCCAGCCTGACCGAACAGGGCGGGCTCTACGCGCATCTGGCGGGTCTGCAATTCAGCGACAGCGCCGCGGCCTGAACGCCCCCGGCGACTCGGCTGGTCGCTGGCAAGCCCCGGTTCAGGGTGAATGTTTCATTTGTAATCGGCGTGATGTGCCGACATATCACGCCGGCGCGTCCCCCTCGCATCGCGAGCGGCGGAACCGCGCGCAGAGTTTCACTCGAACCGAAAGGCCGCCCATGATCCGCAAACTTCTTGCAACCGGCGTATCCGCCGCCGCGCTCGCTCTCTCCCTGCCCGCCGCTGCACAGGACGAGGAGCGCGCGCCGACGCCGACCATGGAATTCGGCGACTGGGGCTTCGATCCCGACGCGCTCGATCCCTCGGTCGATCCGGGTGACGACTTCTTCGAATACGCCAACGGCAAGTGGATCCGCGAGAACCCGATCCCGGCCGAATACAGCCGCTTCGGTGCTTTCAATATCCTGCGCGAGCAGTCGACCGCCGACGTCGAGACGCTGGTGCGCGATCTCGTCGCTTCCAACCCGGCCCCGGGATCGACAGAGGCGCGGATCGTCGCCGCCTACAATTCCTATCTCGATACCGACGCCATCGACGCCGCCGGTCTGGCCCCCGCCTATCCCTATCTCAGCAACATCTACAACGCATCCTCGCTGGAGGACCTGGTCGAACTGTTCGCCGAACCGGGCTATCCCTCGCTCGTGTCCGGCGGCGTGACCGTGGATGACAAGGATCCCAACGCCTACATCGTGTCGCTGGGCTTCAACGGCATGGGCCTGCCGGACCGCGACTACTACCTGGTCGACAGCGAACGGAACGAGGAAATCCGCGCCCGCTACATGGATTACCTCGAATTCATGCTGGGCAAGGCCGGATACCAGGATCCGGCCGCTGCAGCGCAGGCGGTCTACGATTTCGAGCGGCAGGTGGCCCAGGTCGAGTGGGATCGCACGATGCTGCGCAATTCCGACCTCACCTACAACAAGCTGAGCCGTGATCAGGTGCTGGCCATGTCCTCCACCTTCCCGACGCGCGCGCTGCTGCAGGCCGAGGACTTCGCCGACCAGGACTATTTCCTCGTCTCGCAGGAACCGCCGAGCGCGGAGGAAGCGGCCGAGTTGGGTCTGGACGCGGAAGATCTCGCCAAGATCGGCGGGGGTCTGCCGGCGATGATGGAATTGCTGACGACCACCCCGCTCGCCACCCTCAAGGCGTACATGGCCAAGGAATTCCTCTCGAACAACGCCTCGGTCCTGCCGAGCGAGCTCGACAACGCCAATTTCGATTTCTTCGGCAAGTTCCTCGGCGGCCAGGAAGAGCAGCGCCCGCGCTGGAAGCGGGCCATCGCCTCGACCGAGGGACAGCTCGGCGAACAGCTCGGCCAGCTTTACGCCGAGCGGTATTTCCCGGCCGAGAGCAAGGCGGCGATGGAGCAGCTGGTGGCGAATTTGCGCGCCTCGCTCGGCCAGAGCATTGCCGAGAACGACTGGATGACGCCGGAAACCAAGGAGCAGGCGCAGGCGAAGCTCGCCAGCTTCTTCCCCAAGATCGGCTATCCCGACGAATTCGAGACCTATGACGGGCTGGAGATCGTTCCCGGCGATCCGCTGGGCAACCGTATCCGCTCGATCGCCTGGAACGTCGAGGACAACAAGAGCAAGCTGGGCGAACCGGTCGACCGGACCGAATGGTTCATGCTGCCCCAGACGGTCAACGCCTATTACAATCCGTCCTTCAACGAGATCGTGTTCCCGGCCGGTATCCTGCAGCAGCCCTTCTTCGGGCCGGACGCGGACCTTGCCGTGAACTATGGCGGCATCGGTGCCGTCATCGGTCACGAGATGGGCCACGGCTTCGACGACCAGGGCTCCAAGTACGACGCCAGCGGTGCGCTGGCGAACTGGTGGCAGGATGCCGACCGCGCCCGCTTCGACGAACTCGGGGATCAGCTGGTGGAGCAGTACAACAGCTACTGCCCGTACGACGATGGCGAGACCTGCGTGAACGGCCGCTTCACGCTGGGCGAGAACATCGGCGATGTCGGCGGCCTGTCGGTCGCCTACCGCGCCTACAAGATGGCGCTGAACGGTCGGGAGGCTCCCGTCATCGACGGCCTCACCGGCGACCAGCGCTTCTTCCTCGCCTGGGCGCAGGTGTGGCGCTCGATCCAGCGCGAGGCGGCGGGCCGGCAGCGCCTGCTGACCGATCCGCACAGCCCGGAGGAATATCGCACCAACGGCGCGGTGCGGAACATGGATGCCTGGTATCAGGCCTTCAATGTGACGCCGGATGACGATCTCTACCTGCCGCCGGAAGAGCGCGTGGTCATCTGGTAACGCCTGAACACGAGCGTTCGAACATCGGGTGCGGGGGCGAGGTCTTGACTTCGCCCCCGCAAGCGTATTGGCGGCAGAAGTCTTTCTGGGAGCCGCTTTCCGCATGACCTTCCTGCAAATGCTGATCCTCGCCATCGTGCAGGGGGTCACCGAATTTCTCCCGATCTCCTCTTCCGGGCATCTGATCCTCACGCCGATCTTCTTCGGCATGCCCGATCAGGGACCGATGCTGGACATTTCCGTCCATGTCGGTTCGCTGCTCGCCATCATCGTCTATTTCTTCAAGGACGTGATGGTGCTGGCACGCGGCGGTTTCGCGACCGTGGGCATCGGCCGCGCCCCGCACGAAAAACGCCTGTTCTGGTGGATCATCCTGGGCACCATTCCCGCGGTGGTGGTGGGCCTGTCGATCAAGCTGGGCGCGTTCAATTCCATCGCCGAAACATGGTTCGGCCTGACGGTCGAGAATGACGACCTGCTCGAATCCCTGCGCTTCACCGATCTGATCGCGGTGAACCTGATCGTCTACGGCATCCTGCTCGGCATCGCCGATCGCTTCGGCCCCGAAAGGCGCCGGTTCGAGGACATGACCTGGCGCGACGGGCTGATCGTCGGACTGGCGCAGGCCCTGGCGCTGATACCCGGGACAAGCCGCTCGGGCATCACCATGACGGCGGCCCGCACGCTCGGCTTCCACCGGGTGGAAGCGGCGCGCTTCTCCTTCCTGCTGTCGATCCCGGCGGTCGCGGGGGCAGGCGTGCTGATCCTGCCCGACCTGTTCGAGGCCGGAAGCGAGCTGGTGACGGAAGCGCTGATCACGGGCGGGCTGACCTTCATCGCCGCCTTCGCGACCATGGCGTTCCTGATGAACTTCCTGAAGAAGGCTTCGATGCTGGTCTTCGTGATCTATCGCATCGCGATGGGCGTGCTGCTGCTCGCCCTGTTCTGACCTGTTGCCCCTGCGCCACACTGCCCCGCATCGTGCGCGGATAGGGAACCAATATATGTTTATCCGGTTGGATATCGAACGAAGCCTCGAGAGGATGTGCGCGAATTGGTCGGTCTGGTGTTCATGGTCGTTGCCGGTGCGATCGTCGGATGGATCGCGGCCTTCGTGGCGCGAAGCGACGGAACGCGCGCGCTTCAGCACAACGTAGCCGCCGGTATTCTCGGCGCGCTGGTCGCCGGGATCGCGATCAGTCCCGCGCTCGGAACGGGCGAGATGCTGGGCGAAAGCTGCCGCATCAGTGCGCTTCTCGTGTCGCTTGCCGGTGCTGTTGCCTTTATTTTGCCATTAAACCTGTTCCGGCTTCCTGATTTGCGTTAAGCGAGTCGGTGGATGCCTTATTCTGGTCATTCATTTTCCCGGGAAGGCGCGTGCGCCGCCCGTTTGTGAAAAGGAAGCATAATGAAGAAGATCGTAGCCATCGCCGCCGCCACCGCCCTGGGTCTGGGCGTCGCCGCCTGTGATAGCGCCGCCGAGAACGAGGCCGAGGACAATATCGAGCAGATGGAAGACGCTCGCGACGCCCAGGTGAACGAGATGGAAGCCTCCGGCCAGATCACCGACGAGCAGGCCGACGCCATGGACGACCAGACCGACGCGATGGAAGAGAACGCGGAAGACCAGGTCGACGAAACGATGTAAGCTGCTTGCAGCATCTACATGCGGGAAGGGGTGCCCATCGCGGGCGCCCCTTCTTGGTTCTAGGAAGGAAATGACATGAAGAAGATTGTTGCGATTGCATCCGCCGCTGTCCTGGGCCTCGGCCTGGCCGCCTGCGACGGTCCGAACGAGAATGCCATGGAAGACGCCGGCGAGCAGCAGGCCGAAGCCGTGAACGAGCAGGTCGACGCGATGGAAGACGCCGGCACGATGAGCGACGAGCAGTCCGATGCCATCACCGACCAGGTCGAAGATCGCGCCGATGCCATGGAAGAGCAGGGCGAGGCGATGGACGAAGGCGCGGCGGACGCCAACGACGCCATGTAACCTTCGCCTTCGTGCGACATGAAAAGGCCGGCACCCGCATGACGGGGGCCGGCCTTTTTCGTTTGTGCGCTGGCGATGGCGGTTACACCGGATCGGCGTCCGATCCGCGCCCGCCGCGCAGGAAGTATTCCTGGGTACCGCGATGCAGGACGTAGTCGACGTCGATCACCGCGGAATTGGCATAGGTGAAGCCGGGCGAAAGGTTGCGGTAAAGCCGATCGAAATCGCGCTCCACCGTCTGCCGGAACAGATCCTCGAAACTCTCGATCACGAAATAGGTCGGTTGCAGGTCGTCGATCACGTAATCGGTGCGCATGACGCGGTCGACATTCAGCATGATGCGGTTGGGCGACTGGCCCTCCAGCGCGAAGATGGCTTCGCGCGGGCCGCTCGAAATGCCGGCACCGTAGATCCGCGGTTCGCCCTTCTCCATGACGAGACCGAACTCGACCGTGTACCAGTAGAGCGCGCCCAGCGCCTTGAGCCGGTTGTGCCGCATCGCCTTCCACCCGGCGCGGCCGTATTCCTGCATGTAATCGGCGAAGGTCTGGTTGGTCAGCAGGGGAACGTGGCCGAACACGTCGTGGAAGACGTCGGGCTCCTGGATGTAGTCGAACGTCTCGCGGGTGCGGATGAAATTGCCCGCCGGAAAGCGCCGGTTGGCGAGGTGCCAGAAGAACACGTGATCGGGAATGAGCATGGGAACCGGCACCACGCTCCACCCCGTCATGTCTCCCAGTTCCTCCGACAGACGCCCGAAATCGGGCACGCCGCCCTTGCCCAGGTCGAGCTTTTCCAGCCCGTCCAGCATGGCCGAACAGGCGCGGCCGGGAAGGATTTCCATCTGCCGGGCGAACAGTTCGTCCCAGATGCGATTGTCCTCGCTGTCGTAGTCGGTCTGTGCCGGCTCGAGCCAGTCCTCGGTAACGTGTTCGGGGCGCTTGAGCGGGGCGGTGAAGACGTCGCTGGAAACGTCGGGAAGGGTGCTGAAATCCGGGGCGTCGCCGGGCGTCGCGCGGGGTGTGTCGGCAAGATCGTTCATGCGGCGGTTACTATCACACCGCGCGGCGTCCCGCCAATCGTCCTATCGCCGGGCAGGCGGTGCGCCGGGTGCTTCGGGTTCGCGCGTATCGAGCATGTCCGCCGCGTCGGCGAGCGCCGCTCGTTCTCCCCTGGTCGGCGCGCGCGGCGGGTCGGCTGCGTCACCCGAACAGGCGGCGAGAAAGAGGACGAGGCCCGGCACCAGGAAATGCCGGCGCCGGGCCGGGTCCATCGTCACTCCATCGAATCCTCGGCTTCGGAGGTGGCGGCCTCGGCGGCGGCCATCGCGTCGTCGACGGTGCTCTGCGCGGCGTCGGCGGCGTCCTCGGCGCTCTGGTCGTTCTCCTCGATGGTCGCCTCGGCCTGCTGCGGCGTCATCGTCTCCTGCGCGGCGGGCGGCGGGACGTCGGCCATGGCCTCGTCCGCAGGGACTTCGACGGTGTCGGCGACCGCGTCTTCCGACGCATCGGTGGAATCGCCGCAGCCTGTCAGCGCGAAGGCAAGCGGAACGGCGGCAAGGACAAGTTTCTTCATCGGGATAGCCCCTCTTCACTGGTGTTGGACGCGCCCGTTCCTAGCGGCGTCGGGGCGATGTGAAAATGCGCTTTTCGCACCCTAGGAACGCGGCGTCTCATCTGTCACACGCACGGTCCATGCCATCGGCCCCAACCCTCGACCGCGCGCGGGAAGACCTGCGTCGCCTGTTCGGCTTCGCCGACTTCCGCGGCAGCCAGCCCGATGTGATCGCACGGGTTCTGGCGGGCGAGAACACGCTGGCGGTCATGCCGACGGGGGCCGGCAAGTCGCTCACCTATCAGTTGCCCGCCACCATGCTCGACGGAACCTGCGTGGTCATCTCGCCGCTGATCGCCCTGATGCACGACCAGTTGCGCGCCGCGCGGGCGAACGGCATTCGCGCGGCCACCCTGACCAGCGCCGATGCCGACTGGCGCGAGACGCTCGATGCCTTCCGCAGCGGCGAGCTGGACCTGCTCTACGTCGCCCCCGAACGCGCCAGCCAGCCGGCTTTCCGCGAGCTGCTGGGAAGCGCGCCGCTGTCGCTTTTCGCCGTGGACGAGGCGCACTGCGTGTCCGAATGGGGGCACGATTTCCGCCCCGACTACCGGCAGTTGCGCCCGCTGATGGACGCCTTTCCCGCCGTGCCGCGCCTCGCGCTTACGGCGACGGCGGATGCGCATACCCGTGCCGATATCCTGGCACAGCTGGGAATACCCGACGAAGGTCTGGTGGTGGCCGGCTTCGACCGGCCCAACATCCGCTACGTCATCGCCCCGCGCGAATCGCTGCCCCGGCAACTGGCCCGTCTGTGCGCGGACAATCCCGGCCCCGGCATCGTCTACGCACCCACGCGCCGGAAGGTGGAGCAGCTGGCCGAGAGCCTCGCGCGCGACACCGGCCGGCCTGTGCTGCCCTACCACGCCGGCCTGCCGGCGGAGGAACGGGCGGCGAACCAGGCGGCCTTCGTAGCCAGCGAGGACATGGTGATCGTGGCGACCATCGCCTTCGGCATGGGAATCGACAAGCCGGACGTGCGGTTCGTCGCCCATGCCGGCATCCCCAAGTCGATCGAGGCCTATTACCAGGAAACCGGGCGCGCCGGGCGCGACGGCGATCCGTCGGTGGCCCTCATGCTCTGGGGGGCGGGCGACTTCGCCACCGCCCGCGCGCGCGTCGCCGATATGGACGCGGCGCGGCAGGGCGGCGAGCGCCAGCGGCTCGACGCGCTGGCCGGCCTGGTCGAGACGGCGGGCTGCCGCCGCGCGGTGCTGCTGCGTCATTTCGGCGAGGATCCGCCGCCGGCCTGCGGCAATTGCGACAACTGCCTCGACCCGCCCGAGGTGATCGACGTGACGCAGCTGGCGCGCAAGCTGCTATCCGCCGTCTATCGCACCGGGCAGAGCTTCGGCTTCGGCCATCTGCAGAAGGTGCTGACGGGCGCGGAGGATGAGCGCGTCCGGGCCAGGGGGCACGATGACCTGTCGGTTTTCGGCATCGTCGAGGGGGCCGATGCCGCTCTGCTGCAACCCGTCGCGCGGGCCTTGCAGGTGCGGGGCAGCCTGGTGGCCACCGAACATGGCGGTCTGCATCTGGCAGGCGACGCGCCCGATCTGCTGAAGGGCGAGGCGCAGCTGTTCATGGTGCGCCCCCCGGTGCGGCCGGGTGGCAATCGCGGGCACGGGCGCAGGCGGGGTGACAGCACGCCCAATCCGGTCGGCGATCCGCTGTTCGAGGCACTTCGCACCCTGCGCCGCGATCTCGCCAGCGAAGCGCAGGTGCCGCCCTATGTCATCTTTCACGATTCGGTTCTGCGCGACATGACCGCTGCGCGCCCCGCCAGCCTCGACGCGCTCTCGAACGTCCCGGGCGTCGGGGCGAAGAAGCTCGCCGCCTATGGCGAGGCGTTCCTGAAGGTCATCGCCCGCAACTGACAATGCGCAGGTGTTGACGCGGCCTTAACCTTCCCCGCGCTATCCATGCCGGCGTGACCAACCCGGCGGCCCATATCGTTCCCAGACGCCTGTCGGCGAAGGCCGCCGCGCCGTTCTCGGTACTGGCCGTGTTGGCGATCCCGATAGCGAGCCTGATGGCGCAGGAGCGCGCCGCTCCCTTCACCGTGATCGAGACCGGGCAGGGCTATGCCAGGCTTCAGGACGCGGTCGACGCTATCGGCGATGCGCGGGGCACCATCGCCATCGCGCCGGGCCGGTACGAACAATGCGCGGTGCAGAGCAGCGGCGATCTCTCCTACTTCGCGAACGATCCCGGGTCCGCCATCTTCGACGGCGTCGCGTGCGAGGGCAAGGCGGCGCTGGTGCTGCGCGGTCGCGGAGCCGAGGTAGCGGGGCTGATCTTCGAACACATTCGCGTGCCCGACTTCAACGGCGCGGGCATCCGGCTGGAGCGGGGCGATCTGACCGTCGCGCAAAGCTGGTTCCGCGACAGCCAGCAGGGTATCCTGACCGCGAACGATCCGGCCGCCACGCTGGTGGTCGACCGGTCCACCTTCTCCCGCCTCGGCACCTGCGAGGGAGCGGGCGGCTGCGCGCATTCGATCTACACCGGCGAATACGGCCATGTCCGCATCACCAATTCCCGCTTCGAGGAAGGGCGCGGCGGCCATTACGTGAAGGCGCGCGCCGCGCGCGTGGATATCGCCGCATCCAGCTTCGACGACGCGGCGGGCCGCGCGACCAACTACATGATCGACCTGCCGGGCGGGGCCGCCGGGCAGATCAGCAACAACTGGTTCGTGCAAGGGGCGGACAAGGAGAACTACGCCGCCTTCATCGCCGTCGCGGCCGAGGGGCGCGCGCATGACAGTTCGGCGCTTGCCGTCACGAACAACGATGCCCGTTTCGCCACCGGGGTGGACCGCGAATCCATCTTCGTGGCGGATTGGTCGGGCGATGTGACGAACGTCGCCGACAACAGCCTCGCCCCCCGCCTGACCCGCTACGAACGCATCCGCTGAGGAACGGGCGGCCGCTCCCGCCCGTTGAGGTGGGGAAGGAGGCCGACATGGCAGGCGGATGGTCGCGCGACGGCGCGGTTCAGGATCAGATCGACGATACGGTGAGCGATGCGGTCGCCGCGGCCCGTTCGCGGATGCCGCGGGGCGAGAGCGCGGAATACTGCGATATCTGCGGCGAGGATATCCCGCAAAAGCGGCGCGAGGCCGTGCCCGGCGTGCGCACCTGCGTGGCCTGTCAGTCGGGCCGCGACAGCGCCGTGCGCCACTCCTCCATCAACCGGCGCGGGTCCAAGGACAGCCAGCTGCGCTGACATGAGCCGTGCGTTCATCCGGTTGCAGCGGGCCGTGCCGCATCACGCGGTCTCGCGTCTCGCCGGCACGTTCGCCGCGAGCGAGACGCCGTGGCTGAAAACCCTGCTGATCCGCCGATTCATCGCCGCCTATGGCGTGAACATGGCCGAAGCGGCGCGGCCCGTGGAAGCCTATCGCAGTTTCAACGACTTCTTCACCCGCGAACTCAGGCCCGGCGCGCGTCCGCTGGCCGATGCCGGGCGGCACGTCCTCAGCCCGGCGGACGGCACGATCAGTCAGATCGGCCGGGTGAAGGAGGGGCGCATCTTCCAGGCCAAGGGCCGGCATTTCACGGCGCGGCAGCTGCTGGGCGGGGATGCCCAGGCGGCCCGGCGGTTCGAGGGCGGAGCCTTCGCCACGATCTACCTGAGCCCGAAGGATTACCACCGCGTCCACATGCCCGCCGCCGGCCGGCTGGCGACGACGACCTACGTTCCGGGCGACCTGTTTTCCGTCAACCAGGTCACGGCGGAAAACATCGACGGTCTGTTTGCCCGTAACGAGCGGCTCGCCTGCCTGTTCGACGGGCCGCACGGTCGCTTCGCCAGTGTCATGGTCGGGGCCATGATCGTGGCGGGGATCGAGACGGTGTGGTCGGGCCTCGTCGAAACCCACGCGTCCGAACTCGTGCGCGAGGATTTCGGTGGCCGCGACCTGTCCTACGATGCGGGCGACGAGATGGGTCGCTTCATCCTCGGTTCGACCTGCGTGCTGCTGTTCGAGCCGGGACGCGTGGAATGGCTGGCGGACAGGCGCGCCGGCGACGCCGTGCGCATGGGAGAGGCGCTGGGGCGCTGGTCAGCGTAGCAGGTGCCCGGCGCGGTCGCGTTTGGTGGCGAGATAGCGTTCGTTGTGCGGGTTCGGCGCCAGTTGATGCGGCACGCGCTCCACGATGGTGATCCCGGCATTCTCCAGCGCGACGACCTTTTCGGGGTTGTTCGTCATTAGCCGCACCCGCGCGATCCCCATGAGATCCAGCATCCGCGCGGCCAGCGGGAAATCGCGCGCCTCCTCGGGCAGGCCGAGCCGGGCGTTGGCATCGAGCGTGTCATAGCCGTCATCCTGCAAGCGGTAGGCGCGCAGCTTGTTGACGAGGCCGATGCCGCGCCCTTCCTGCCGCATGTAGAGCAGCACGCCCCAGCCGCCGGCATCCGCCTCGCGCGCCATGACCGCGAGCGCGCCATCCAGTTGCGGGCCGCAATCGCATTTGAGGCTGCCGAAGATGTCGCCCGTCAGGCACTCGGAATGCAGGCGGACGAGCGGCACGCGGTCCGAATTGCGGGTGCCCAGCACGAGCGCGACGTGCTCGCGCATGTCGTCGGCGCTGCGGAAGGCGACGATCTCGGCATCCTGCCTCGCGGCGATCGGCAGACGGGCGCGGGTGGCGATGGCGAGGTTCGCCGGGGCGGACCAGGTGGCGAGGTCGCCCGCGCGCAGGGCGACGGCCTCCCCGGCGGGCTGCGGATCGACGAGGAAGGCGGGCAGTATCCCGGCGACACGCGCCAGCTCCATCGCCGCCCGGGCCGCGTCCGTCCAGCGCAGTTCCTCGGCCAGGAACGGGCCCTTCAGCGGGTTTGCCGGGTCGAGCGCGGGGTCGGCTATCGGCAGCGCGGCGGCAATATCGAGCGCTTCTGCCGCGCGGATCAGCGCCGGCGAATGGCCGTCCGCCGCCTCACGCTGATTGGCGAGCCGGAGGGTCTTCGCGCGCGCCGCGGAGATAAGCATTCGGGCAGACGCGGTAGCCGGGTCGGGCGCCGTTTCCACCGGTTGCAGCACCGGCGCACCCTCGAGCGCGATGGGCCAGCCGTGGCGCAGCGCATCCACCGCCTGCGCGACGCGCCGCGCCGGGGAAGGCGATCCGCGTGTCAGAGGTCGATTTCCGTCACGAGCGGTACGTGGTCGCTCGGCTTGTCCCAGCTGCGCGCGTCTTCCAGCACGCGGTGTCCTGTAACCTGGCCCGAAAGGTCCGGGCTTGTCCACATGTGATCGAGCCGCCGCCCGCGATCGTTTACCCGCCAGTCCTTGCTGCGATAGCTCCACCAGCTGTAATACCGCTCCGGCGCGGCGATTTGCTGGCGTCCGATATCGGCCCAGCCATGCGCGTCCATGAAGCGTTGCAGGGCGTCGACCTCGACCGGCGTATGGCTGACCACTTTCAGCAGCTGCTTGTGGCTCCAGACGTCGCATTCGAGCGGAGCGACGTTGAAATCGCCGACGATCATGGTCGGTCGCTCCACCCCATCGGCCCAGCGTGTCATGCGCTCGAGAAAATCGAGTTTCTGCCCGAATTTCTGGTTAACCGCGCGGTCCGGCACGTCGCCGCCCGCCGGGACATAGACATTCTCCAGGACCATGCCCTTGCCCGGCCCCAGCAGTTCCACGCCGACATGGCGCGCCTCGCCGTTGTCCTGCCAATCGTGCCTGGAGAAGTCGCGCAACGGAATGCGGCTGACCGTCGCCACGCCGTGATACCCCTTCTGCCCGTGCACCGCGACATGCTCGTAACCCAGTTCGGCGAAAGCCTTGTAGGGGAACTGCTGCTCTTGGCACTTGATCTCCTGCAGGCACAGGACGTCGGGGGACTGTTCCCGAAGGAAGCGCGCGACGATCGGCATTCGCAGGCGAACCGAGTTGATGTTCCAGCTGGCGATAGAGATCATTCGCGCAGCGTTAGAGGCGCAAGCGCCTTTAGCAAACCCCGGGGTGCGCCAGGGCATGGCGCGGACAAACGAAAACCCTCGTCCCGGGGGCATTGGGACGAGGGTTCGTTTTGAGCGTTCGTCACGCTTCGCGAAACACGCCGGCTTGTCGAGGCAAGGGCAACAGGGGGGAAACCCGCCTCACCGCCGCATTCCGTTGACCCAAATTAGGATCGGCCGGCTGTCTCGCCAATGAATATTTGCTGCGTTCTGTCGCAAAGATACAACATTTCGACCATGCGCCGTTCAGCCGGGGCGACGGGACGAACGCCGGGGATCGCGATACCTGAACGTGCTGTCGGCGACGGCCATGCCGTACCGGTGGTTGCGCAGGCGCACGGTCGTGCGCTGGTTCTGGGAATCGAGCGCCACCCAGTTGGTCAGCTGAAGCCCGCCGGGCGCGCGGGCGTTTTCCACGAAGATAAGCGTGATCGTGCCGTATTCGGGCTTGTTCGGATCGGCCACCTCGATGCTGATGACATCGGAATTCGCCGTCCGCTGAACGGTGCCGTAGCGCCGCATGTCGCGGCTCGGATCGAGCAGCGCGCCGAGCGGCGAGTTGCTGATCGGCCAGCGTTCGACCTGGTTGACCTCGTAATCGACCAGCGTCAGCGCGTCGCCGTTGGACACGACAAGCATGTTCGTGCCGCTGCCGTATTCGAAACGGATCTTGCCCGGATTCTTGAGCGTGAGTTCGCCATTCACGGTGTTGCCCGACCGGTCGGTCTGGGTGAAATCCGCCTTCATCGTGGTGATCGCGCGCAGGGCGCGAACCGCACGGTCGAGCTGGCTGGTATTCGACTGTGCAGAGGCGCTCGCCAGCGGAACCGCGAGCGAGGCGGGGAGGGCGAGAGCCATAGCGCCGGCGAAGGCGACAACGATTGGCTTGCGAAGGGTTTTCGTCACGGGGTTCATGCTCCGGGAGTTAGAATCGGAGCGTTGAACCGATTGTGAACCCGGCAGGTTCCCGGGGTTCAGGCGGCACGGAACGCCGGCGCGAACCTACTTGATCTTGCCTTCCTTGTACTCGACATGCTTCTTCGCGATCGGATCGTACTTGCGGAAGGTGAACTTTTCCGTGTGGTTGCGCGGGTTCTTCTTCGTCACGTAGAAGTGGCCGGTATCCGCAGTCGAATTGAGGCGGATCTTGATGGTTGCGGGCTTCGCCATGTTTCACGTCCAGTAAGCTTGAAAGGCCGTGGCCGGCCCGAAAACAACACGGGCGACGCACGGCGCCGCCCTCACCGGCGCGCCTTTGCTGGAGAATCAGCCAAAAGTCAAGCGCGGTCCGGGAACGGCGGCCTCTCAGTAGTCGACCTTGCCGCGCAGCGCCTTCTTCTGGCCGTGCGCCTTCTTGTTGGCCAGCCGCTTGCGCTTGTTCAGCCGGTTCACGCGGGACTTCGCGCGCTTCTTCGGCTCTTTCACCGCTTCCGCGATCAGGTCCGCCAGCCGCTCGCGCGCCTCGCGTCTGTTGGCGTCCTGCGTGCGGTGGTTACGCGCGTCGATGACGATTTCGCCCGTCTGGTTGAGACGGTTGCCCGCCAGATCGCTCAGCCGGTGAAAGATACGCGGGGGGAGCGCGAGTTCGTAGATGTTGACCCGCAGCTGTACGGCGGTCGCGACCTTGTTGACGTTCTGTCCGCCCGGCCCGCTCGCCGCGACGAAATTCTCCTCGGCGATGGCGTTGGCCCGGTCGAGGATGCGGCCCATCAGCCCTCGTCCTGCGCCGCCACGCCGAACCGCGCGAAATCGGCGGGTAATGGCGCCTTCGCCGCGATGTCGGGCTTGCCGTCGCGCGGTACGACGAGCGCCTGGGCGTGCAGCATGGTGCGGCCGACGCGCGCATCCTTGTGACCATAGACCGGATCGCCCAGCAACGCGCGGCCCAGACCGCTGGCGGCGTGGACGCGGATCTGGTGGGTTCGGCCGGTCTCGGGGCGAAACTCCACCACCGTCAGTCCGCCATCGAGCTCGGCCAGCTTCGTCCAGTGGGTGACGGACGGTTTGCCCTTCCTCGCCGGGATCATCCGCCAGCCCTTCGCCTCGGTGCTGACCTTGGAAAGCGCCAGCTCCACCGTGCCCTCGTCATTCTCGATCCGGCCGGCGAGGATGCCGAGATAGGTCTTGGTGACCTGCTTCTCCTGAAACGCCATGCCGAAGCGCTTGAGCGCCTTGGGATTGCGGGCGAGGAGCAGGCAGCCGCTGGTATCGGTGTCGAGCCGGTGGACCGCCTGGGGCGCCCGCTGGAAACCCAGCTTCAGCTCCTCGAGATGATCCTCGAGCGAGGGCCCGCCCCGGCGCGGCGGATCGACCGGCAGGCCCGCCGGCTTGTCGATGACGAGCGCCTCGCCGTCCTCGTAGACGATCTGCGGGGTCATGCCGGACCCTGCGCGGAAACGAAGATCACGGTGATCGTCACCAGCAGCAGGCTGATCGCCAGATGCGCCACGATCTTCATGATGAGCGAGGGGCCGATAAGGAATGCCGGATCGTCCGCCCATAACAGGGTCAGCGGGATCGCATTCGCCAGCGCGAGGCAGGCGGGCGCCTTGACTTGCCAGCGCACCGCCCGGATACGCGCCGCGAGCACCGGCAGGAGCACGGACAGGCCGAGCAGGCTGGCGCTGAAGAGAAAGTCGTTCACGCGAGGGCTCCTTCGATTCGATCCAGCGCTTCGGCGAGCGTCGCCTCGTCCGCCGCGAAGCTGAGGCGGAAGCCGTCCCGCCCTCCGAATGCGCTGGCCGCCACTACCGCAACCCCGTTTTCGAGCAAGTGCAGGGCGAGGTTTCCGTCGTCTCCGGCAAACCGGTCCATGATCGGCGTGGCATCGACGAGGGCGTAGAACGCGCCCTCGGGGGGACGGCAGGACAGGCCGGGAATAGCGTTCAGCCTGCCCGTCACCAGATCGCGGCGACGGCGCAGGACAACCCTCCAGTCTGCGAGGAAATCCTGCGGGCCAGCAAACGCGGCCACGGCGGCGGCCTGACTGACGGCGCAGGCATTGCCGCTCGAATTGCTCTGGAGCTGCGCCATGGCCTGCACCAGCCAGGCCGGCCCTGTCGCCACGCCGATGCGAAAGCCTGTCATTGCGTGACTTTTCGACACGCCCGAGACCGTAAGCACGCGATCGGCGAGATCGGGCGCGATGGCGGCCAGCGTGGCGTGGGGTTGCCCGGTATAGATCAGAGGCGCGTAGATATCATCGCTCAGCACCAGTATGCCGGGATGCGCGCGCAGCACGTCGGCAACGCCTTCCAGCATCGCGGCGGGATACACGGCGCCGGTCGGATTGCCGGGAGAGTTCAGCACCAGCCACCTGGTGCGGGAGCTTACCAGCGGGAGGAGATCTCTCGGATCGAAGCGAAAGCCATCGCGCGCATGTGTCTCGAGCCGAACCACCCGTCCGCCGCAGAACCGCACCATCTGCGGATAGCTGACCCACCAGGGACAAGGCACGATGACCTCGTCACCGGCGTCCAGCGTGGCGGCGAACGCTTCGAAGATCGCCTGTTTCCCGCCGGCTGTCGCGATGACATGCGCGGGATCGGCCGTGATGCCCAGATCGCGCGCGAAATGCTCTGCCGCCGCTTCGCGCAATTCCGGGGTGCCGGCAACCGGGGTGTAGCGTGTTTCGCCCGCGTCCAGCGCCCGTTTCGCGGCTCCGATGACGTGGCCCGGGGTGGCGAAATCCGGTTCGCCGACCGATAGCGCGATCACGTCGCGCCCGCCGGCCCTGAGCGCGGTGGCGCGGTCGGTCATGGCGGTGGTGGGAGAAGCCTCGATCCGGTCGAGCGCCCGCGACAGGTGCAGGGTCGTCACGGCAACAACAGCCGCGCGGCATGAAGGCCGCGCAGCGCGTTGCCGATCAGGAAACCGTCGGCCAGATCGTCCAGCGTCAGGTCCGCCTCGCGCGCCCTGCCGCCCTCGATCAGCGAGCGGCGCAGCACGCCGGGCAGCAGACCGAGAGAAAGGGGCGGAGTTTCCAGCATTCCACCGCGTTCGACGAAGATGCTGGACCAGGCTCCTTCCGTCACGCGCCCGTCCTCGCGTACCAGCACCGCTTCGACAGCTCCCTCGTCCCGCGCAGCTTCCAGCGCCGCGGTGTAGAAGGCGCGATCGGTGGTCTTGTGGGACAGGCGCCAGTCGGTCGGCACCACCGGATGCGGCAGGGCGATGCAGGGGGCGGGGTCGGGCAGGGCGGGGGGCAACTCGCCCGCTTCAAGCGCGGTCGCCCCGCCACGCGAAAGCAGCAGCCTCACGCATGCGGGTTCTTCCAGCTCGAAGCACAGCGCCTGGATGCGGTTGCGCGTTTCGTGCCGGTCGAAGGCGAAGCCGAGCGCGGCAGCGCTCCCCTTCATGCGTTCGAGATGCATTTCCAGGAGGGGGATGCCGCCCTCGGGATCGAAACGCATGGTCTCGATAAGATCATGTCCGCCCGCGGCCCCGCGCGCGAACGCGCCCTTGACCAGTGCTTCGCGCCATTCGGTCAGCGGATCGGAATCCGCCACGATCGCGCCGCCGACGCCCAGCACCGCCCGGTGACGCTGGTTCTCTCCGGGTGTCAGGCGCACGGTACGGATGGCGACGTTGAATGCGGCGTCGCCGTTTGCGTCGATCCTCCCGATGGCGCCGCAATAGGGTCCGCGCGCGTCGCGCTCGACCGTGTCGATCAGCTCCATGGCGCGAATCTTCGGCGCCCCGGTGACAGAGCCGCAGGGGAACAGCGCGGTCAGCAGGTCGATCGCGTTCCTGTCCGGTGCCAGCGTTGCCTCCACCGTGCTCGTCATCTGGTGGACGGTGGGATAGCTTTCGATGGCGAAGGGGTTTCGCACCCGCACGCTGCCCGCCTGCGCGACCCGGCCGAGATCGTTGCGCATCAGGTCGACGATCATCAGGTTCTCCGCCCGGTCCTTGTCGCTGTCCGCAAGCTCCGCGGCCATCGCGTCGTCCTCCGCCCTGTCCGGCGCGCGCGGGCGGGTGCCCTTCATCGGCCGGGCGCGGATGCTGTCGCCCTTCAGCGAAAAGAACAGTTCGGGGCTGAAGGAGAGCAGCCAGTGCGACCCGTCGAACACCAGTCCGCCATATCCCGCAGCCGCCTGGGGGCGGATCGCGGCGTAGAGCGCCAGCGGATCGCCGCGTGCCGGGCCGGCGAGGCGGAAGGTGAGGTTGGCCTGGTAGATATCGCCGGCCCGGATCGCGTCCTGCAAGCGGCCGAACGCCTCGCAATAGTCGCCCACGGCCTGTTGCGGGGCGAGCGGGCCGATGCTCGCCGAACCGTCCGCATGCGCATCGAGCCAGGCGGGCATGTCGGGCGCGCGAATGGTTCGGGGCGCGTCGAACAGGCCGAGCCAGACGAGCGGACCGGCCGCTCCGCTGCGCGCATGCGTGCGGGACGCCAGCCGCTCCTCCAGGGCCAGGCCCGCCTCGTAGGCGATGTATCCGGCCAGATGCTGCCCGCCATCGCGCCGCGCGGCGTCGGCTTCGGCCAGCGTATCGGCGACCTGCTCCGCCCGCGTGGCGGCGAAGACCCGTGCCGGATCGGTGAACAGGTGCGCATCGCCCGCGCCCGCCGCGCGCGCGTCGTCGAGCAGCACGAAGGGGGTCTTGCGCTCCATCGGCTCCGCTGTAGGGTCCAAGCCGCAAGCTGGCAACAAAGCGACAAGACAAGGGGCATGCGGGCGCGAATGGCGGACATTTATCTGGGCAATGCGCTCGATGGCGAACGTCAAGCGCTCGACCTTACCCGCGCCAACCGGCACGGGCTGATCGCGGGCGCGACGGGCACCGGCAAGACGGTGACGTTGCAGGGCATGGCGGAAAGCTTCTCTGCGGCCGGCGTCCCGGTCTTCCTGGCCGATGTGAAGGGCGATCTGTCAGGTATCGCCCTGCCCGGCTCCCCCGGCTTCAAGCATGCCGCCGCGCTGGAGAAGCGGGCCGCCGAGCTGGGCATGGCGGACTACGCCTATTCGGACAATCCGGTGGTGTTCTGGGATCTGTACGGTGAGCAGGGACACCCGATCCGCACCACGGTTTCCGAGATGGGACCGTTGCTGCTCGCCCGCCTGCTCGACCTCAACGAGACGCAGGAGGGTGTCCTCCAGATCGTCTTCCGCCATGCGGACGAGAACGGCTTGCTGCTGCTCGACTTCGCCGATCTGCGCGCAGTTCTCGGCTGGGCCTACGACAACGCGAAGGAGCTGTCGGGAACCTACGGCAACGTGTCGAAAGCGTCGGTCGGCGCGATCCAGCGGCAATTGCTCAGCTTCGAGTCTCAAGGGGCCGCCGAGTTCTTCGGCGAACCGGCGCTGGAAATCGACGATTTCCTCGCCCTCGACGACAAGGGCCGTGGCATCATCAACGTGCTTGCCGCCGACCGGCTGATGCGCAGTCCCAAGCTGTACGCGACCTTCCTGCTGTGGCTGCTGGCCGAACTGTTCGAGACCCTGCCCGAGGTCGGCGATCCGGAAAAACCGAAGCTGGTCTTCTTCTTCGACGAGGCGCACCTGCTGTTCGACGATGCGCCCGGGGCGTTGCAGGAAACAATCGAGCGGGTCGTGCGATTGATCCGGTCGAAAGGCGTGGGCGTCTATTTCGTGACGCAGAACCCCATCGACATTCCCGAACAGGTCGCCGGCCAGCTGGGCAACCGCGTGCAGCACGCGCTGCGTGCCTTCACCCCGCGCGACAGGCGTGCGATCAGGGCCGCGGCGGAGACGTTTCGCATCAATCCCGATCTCGACGTGGAGACGGCGATCACCGAACTGCGCGTGGGCGAGGCGCTGGTCTCGACGCTGATGGAGGATGGCGCGCCCTCTGTCGTCAAGCGCACGCTCATCAAGCCACCGCGTTCCAGGCTGGGACCGATCGACGCGGGGGAACGGGCGATCGTCCAGTCGGCCAGTCCCTATGCCGGCAAGTATGACGAACGGATCGACCGCGAAAGTGCGGAGGAACTGCTCGCCGCGAAGGGCGAGGACGCTGCCGCGACGGCGGAGGAGGTCGCGGCGCGAGGGGAGGAGGCGGTGCGCGGAAGGGAGCGCAAGTCGCCGTCCATCTGGGGCAAGGCGATGAAGCGCGCGGGCGCGGCGGCGGCAGGCTCCATGGCTTCCGTCGCGGCGGCCAGCATCACCGGTCGCCGCAGCCGCGCCAACCCGACACGCACGGCGATGACATCGGGCATCGGTTCCATCGCCACCGACCTGGCCGGCCCCGTGGCGGGGCGCTTCGTCAGGAACCTGATCGGCGGCCTCATGCGATAGGCCGCCGGCCCGGCAATGGTCAGCCCTCGCGGCGGCCCAGCCAGTCGATAATCGCCGCTTCGACCCGCGGATCCGTCTCCAGCCGTACCCGGAAGGCGTTGATCGCCCGGTCGAGCGACACGGCCTCGTCATCGGGAATGTCCGCGCGATATTCCTCGAGCCGTTCCAGCTGCGCCGGATCGCGCGAGCCGTAGGTCAGGCCGGCGATGTAGCCCTGCCAGCCCGATGGATCGACCAGTTCGCGCACTTCGTCCTGGTGCTGCATCACGAAATCGTAGGCGAGCTCGGGATGCTGCGCGGCGACCTGACGGATGATGGCGGCGGAGGTCGTCCCCGCTTCTCCGGTCAGCGCGAAGTTCAGGGCCTGGCGCGCCAGCGCCTCGTCCTCCGGCGCGCCGAGCAGCGTGTAATAGGTCGCCCTTTCGGTGGTGCTGGTGGACTTGACGGCGAGTTCGGACAGCAGCGCCCACTCGCTGGTGGTGAGGTTGTTGCCGGCGATCCCCAGCCACAGGTTCTTCATCGACCCGTCGAGCGCGCGCGGATCGTCCTCCAGCATGGCGAAGCGGCGCCGGGCCTCGGCCTGGACGCCCTCGTCGCCCATGGTGTCGAAGGCCCCGATCAGCGCATTGCGCAAATTGGCGTCGACGACGGGCTCACCCGCCTTCGCATCATAGCCGAGCGCGTCAAGGCGCGGCCGCCATTTCTCCGTGGCGATCTCGGCAATCCGCGAACGCTCGGCGGCGTTGTCTTCGGAAACGGCCGAATAGATGGAAGCCCACTGCTGCACGGCGAACTGCGCCACGATGGGGTTCGCATCGGGCGGCACCTGCTCGAGCAGCGCCAGCGGTCGGTCCCACGCCTGGTAGTCGCCGACAGCGAGCGCGAAGCCGTCCCGCATGAGACCAAGCTGGTCGATGGGGGCAAGGCCGGAAAAGCCATCGGCGATCCGCTGCGACAACCGCGGAGAATAGAGCGTGCGGTAATAGCCGAGCTGGCCCGAATTGACGACGAGTGGCGCGCTGCACCCGGGGAGCGAATGCTCCATCCGGTTGTCGAGCACCATGTCGACAGGATCGCTCGAGCCATTGGCGATGGAGAGCGGGACCAGCCAGTGCGCCGGCTCGGCCTCTGTTTCTGCCTTGCGGTCGCGGCTGAACTGCGACTGCACCAGTTGCAGCTGCGTCTGCCCGTTGACGCAGGGGCCATCGGCCAGCACCAGCGGCACGCCGGGCTGCAGGGTGAAATCGTCGGCGATCGCGGGCAGATCGCTTGCGCCCGCTTCCGCGATGGCCCGCCACAGATCGGGGCTTTGCGTATTGCCGTACTGATGACGCTGGAAATAGGCTTGCAGGCCGCGCTGCCAGACATCCGCGCCGGCATAGTCCTCGAACATGCCGATCAGCGCCTCGCCCTTGGAATAGGTGATGGTGTCGAAGGCCTGCGCGGTTTCCGCGACGGTCGAGATATCCTGGATGACCGGATGCGACGTCGCATCGTCATCCGCGTTCATCGCCGCTTCGCGCACGTTGACGCGGCCCAGATCGCCATACCATTCCGGATGGAGATCGTTGGTGACCTTGGTTTCGAGCCAGCTGGCGAAGGCTTCGTTGAGCCACAGATCGTCCCACCAGGCCATCGTCACGATGTCGCCGAACCACTGGTGCGCGGTCTCGTGTGCCTGGACGCTGAAGATCGACTGGCGCGTGGCGGGGCTGGTATTGGCCGGATCGTTGAGCAGGATACGCTCGAATGTCAGGATCGAGCCCCAGTTTTCCATCGCGCCGAAGAATTGCGACTGGCCGGGCGCGGTCACGTTGTCGAGCTTGGGCAGGGGATAGGCGATGCCGAAATAATCGGTAAACCACGGCATCAGCGGTTTGAGGCCGTCGAGCGCGTATTGCGTCTGCTCCCCGCTGCCCGCCGGCGCCACGATGCCCACCTCGGTCCCGGTATCGGCCATGGCCGAATTGCGCTCGAAATCGCCGAGCGCGAAGAACAGCAGATAGCTGCTCATGATCGGCGTGGTGCGGAAGGTGACGCGCTTGGTGCCGTTGCCGAGATCCTCTTCCCCGGCAATCGGCATGTTGCCAACCGCCATCAGGTCGGCGGGCACGATCGCGGAAAGGTCGAAGGTCGCCTTGTAGGAAGGCTCGTCGAACAGCGGCGCGAACCGGCGTGCGTCCGGCGCCTCGAACTGGGTGAACAGCGCGCGCACTTCCTCGCCCGTGCGCTTGTCGGGATAATCGAGCGCGAACAGGCCGGCCGCCTGGGTGCCGATGGTGCCGGCATACTGCGTCTGCAACTGGTACGTTCCCGGCGCGAAGCGACTGTCCGCGGTGAAGGTGACGGTGTCGAGTTCCCCGTCATAGCTGACCGCCATTTCCTCCCTCAGGCCGTTCGGCGCGACGAGCACGGCAGAGGTGATGTCCAGTCCCTTGGCATGCATGGTGATCGAGCGGGTCGCCTCGTAGACCTCGATCGTCGCGGTCGACGCGCCGGAGAAGGTCAGGTTCTCGGCGTCGGGCACCACCTGGATCGCGTAGTTGAGCGGCCGGGCGATACGCGGCAGATCGCTGGTTACGTCGGCGGGCAACGGGGCGGCGGTGAAGGTGGGCGCGGTCGCGCCATCCTGCGGGGCGGGGACGGTGGCGCATCCGGCGAGCAGGGCGGCGGCGAGGGCGGCAAGGGAAGCGTGGCGCATGACAGGGGACTTTCGCGACAGAACGGTCTTGTTGAGCGCCGGGTAGCAAGCCTGCTCCGACTTGGCGACGGAAAATGTCGTCAGGTCGTACGTCCCGGACCTGCCACCGGGATGGCCAGCTGCGCTATCAGGCCCGTCACCGCGGTGCCATCGGTCTTGTTGGCGAGGGTGAGCGTGCCGCCATGCTGTTCGGCGATGGCGCGGGCGAGCGTGAGGCCCAGCCCCGCCCCGCCCGTTTCGCGGTTGCGCGAAGCGTCGCCGCGCTTGAAGGGTTCGAGCATTTCGTCGATCCTGTCCGCGTCGATTCCCGGCCCATCGTCGATTACCGCGATGATCGCGCCTTCCCTCGCGTCGTGCAGCGTGACATGCGCCTTCCCGCCGTAGCGCAGCGCGTTGTCGACGAGGTTGCGGATTGCCCGGCGAAGCCATGTAGCGCGTACGGACGCGGCGATGCGCCCGTCGGCCTCGAAGGTGACCGGGCGGCCGAGATCCTCGTATTCCTCCACCACCGAGGCGACCAGGGCCGCGAGGTCGGTTCGCTCGAGGGGGTCGGACGGGCGACCCACCCGGGCAAGCGAGAGAATGTCGTCGAGCGAGCGGGTGATGTCCTCGATCCCCGCCGCCATGCGTGCGCGTTCGCTTTCGTCTTCCACGGTTTCGATCCGCACGCGCAGGGCGGCGAGCGGGGTCTTGAGGTCGTGTCCGATGGCACCGAGCATGACGTCCTTCTCGTCCAGCAGCGCCGCGACGCGCGCTTCCATCGCATTGTGCGCGGCGATGAGCCGGCGCGTGTCCTCAGGTCCGGTCGGGCGCATCGGCGGGTCGTCGTCGCGGGCACCGCCGAAGCGTTCGACCCGGTCGGTCAGTTCGGCGAGCGGCCGGGTGATCCGCCGGAGCAGAAGCGCCAGGCCGCCGACCAGGACGACGTAGAGGATGACGGTCTGCAACAGGACGCCGCGCAGCGGGCTGCGTTCGGGTGGCGGCAGGACATGGGCGGCGATACGCCACTGATTCTCGCCCGGAATGCGCAGTCCGGCGAGTACGAAGCTGGCATTGCCCGTCACCGTGCGCCCGCGGCGATCGCGCCCTTCGGGAATCGGAAGGTCGGACAAAACGATCAGTGCCTCGACGGGAATGTCCTGCTCGCTCATCACGGAACGCAGCGCCGCTTCGCGCCCGGTATCGCGCATTTCGGGCCTGTAGAGCGCCGCCTCGATGGCGAGGATGGCGCGCTGGCGCCGCCGTTCGCGGCGACCTTCTCTCACCCGTTCGGGAAAGCCGCGCCAGGACGGACCGCTCGTGCGGTTGTCGGAAAGAAGCTGAAACGCGAGCGCGCTGACCACCTCCGCCTCCGCCCGCGCGGCCGCCGCGCGGTAGAGCAGCACGCCGGCCAGGGTCTGGGCCACGAACAGCGCCATCGCCACCGCCAGCAGCATCTGCCCGAGCAGGCTTCGCTGCAGGACGCGGCCCATCGCGGGCCTAGTCGTCCGCCGCGCAGGGCGGAAGCCGGACGACATCGCACGCGAGGCGGTAGCCCCCGCCCCAGACCGTCTGGATGAGCTTCGGATCGCGGCTGTCCTCCTCGATCTTGCGCCGCAGCCGACTGACCTGGTTGTCCACGGCGCGGTCGAACAGATGCGCCTCGCGCCCCTGCACCATGTCGAGCAGGCGGTCGCGATCCATGACCTGGCGCGGATGGTCGAGCAGCGCGGTCAGCAGGCGGAATTCGGCCGAGGAGATGGGAACCACGGTCCCGTCCGGATCGGTCAGCCGGCGCTTGAGCGGATCGAGCTGCCAGCCATCGAATTCGTAGGGCGCATCGTCCTCGGCCGGCACCGACGCGCCCCTGCCGACCCGCCGCAGGACGGAGCGGATGCGCGCCACCAGTTCGCGCGGTTCGAACGGTTTGACCACATAGTCGTCGGCGCCGATTTCCAGCCCGACGATACGGTCGGTCGCCTCGCCCCGGGCCGTCAGGAAGATGACTGGCAACTGCCTCGCCTCGACCAGATGACGGCACAGGGAAAGCCCGTCCTCGCCGGGCATCATGATGTCGAGCAGGACGAGATCGAACGATTCGCTCCCCAGGGCGGACCTTGCTTTCGACGCATCGTTGGCCTGGCGCACGACGAAGCCCTGGCGCGACAGGTAATCGGCCAGGGCTTCGCGCAGGCTGGTGTCATCGTCCACCAGCAGCAGGTTTACCGGATCGTCCGTCACCGCGCCTCGGCGGCGTTCCGGCCCGCGCGTCGCTCGCTCCATCGGGCGCGGCGTTCCTCGCGGGTCACGGTGCCGTCGGAATTGGCGTCCGCCGCATCGAAACGGGCGAGGGCAGCCGAGACAAAGTCCGACTGGCTGATGCTGCCGTCGGAGCCGGTGCCGGCGCGAAGGCCCATCATCGCGCCATGAAGGCCACCGCGATGCCCCATTCGCTCGCCCCGATCCCGGCGCTGACCATCGCCTCGCATTCCGCGCATATCCCGATGATGCGCCTGCATCTCGGCAAAGGTGACGGCGCCGTTGCCGTCGGCATCCATGGCTTCGAACCGAGCGCGCGCACGCGCTTCGCGGTCTGCCTGGCTGAGAACGCCGTCGCCGTTCGCGTCCATGCGGGCGAACATCGCCGCGGCACGGGCCTGCGTCTGCACCCGGGTCGTTTCCGCCCCGCGCCGGTGAGCCGTGGCATCCGCGTCCGCCTGCGCCAGGGCCGCGGTTCCGCCGATACCGAGCGCGGCGGTCGCCAGCGCGATGGTCACGATCTTTTTCATGTCACTCTCCGTACTTTCAAGCGATTGCGAGGAGCGACGAAATGGCGGGGTCGTGAGGGAGGAGGAGAAGTCCGCCATCCCGTCGCTCTCGCCATCCGGTCTAGCGGGCAGGTGTCGCAGCATTTTGCCGGGACGCGCGAAAAGTGTCGCGCTTTGTCGCGTCCCGGCCCGTGCGTTCATCGGCAAGTCAAGCTAGAGCGGGCGGCAGGCATTCTCGAGCCACGCCAGCGCTTCTCCGTCCAGTTCGGGCGCGATGGTTTCGCGAACCTGGGCGTGGTAATCGTTCCACCAGCCGATCTCCGCCTCGGTCAGCAGTTCCCGGTCCACCATGGTGCGGTCGATGGGCACCAGCGTCAGCGTCTCGAAGCCGAGCCAGTCGCCTTCCGCGCCCTCGATGTGTCGCTCCTCGACCACGACCAGGTTCTCGATGCGGATGCCGTATTCGCCGGCCTTGTAATAGCCTGGCTCGTTCGACAGCAGCATGCCGGCCATCAGTTCCTGATCGGTGCCCGCCTGGCTGCCGCGGGGCTTGGCGATGCGTTGCGGCCCCTCGTGAACGCCGAGGAAGCTGCCGACGCCGTGACCCGTGCCGTGCGCGTAATCGAGACCGGCCATCCACAGGAACTGCCGCGCCAGCGCATCGAGCGCGCTTCCCGGAGTGCCGGGCGGGAAGGTCTGCGTGGCGAGTGCGATGTGACCCTTCAGCACGCGGGTGAAGCGGTCGCGGATTTCCGCGCTCGGTTCGCCGGGCCCGATCCAGACGGTGCGGGTAATGTCGGTCGTCCCGTCGGGATACTGTCCACCCGAATCGACCAGATAGACGCTGTTCGGCTCCAGCGTCCGGTTGGTTTCCTCGTTCACCCGGTAATGCGGGCTGGCACCGTTGGGGCCGGCACCCGATATCGTGTCGAAGGACAGGTCGCGCAAATCACCGCATTTCTCGCGGAAGGCCTGCAACCTGGCGGCAGCGGACAGTTCGTCCACCGTTCCTCCGGGGGCCTCTCCCTCCAGCCAGTGAAGGAAGCGCGTGACCGCCCCGCCATCGCGCTTCTGCGCCGCGCGGTGGCCCTGCTGTTCGGCTTCGGTCTTGATCGCCTTGGGCAGGACGGCGGGATCGGTTTCCGAGACGATCTGCGCTCCCACCTCGTCCAGCCGCTCGAAGATCGCGGCCACCGAACGATCGGGATCGGCCGCCACGCGCTTGCCGGCAAAGGCGGCGAAAGCCTCGGAAAACTCGTCTCGCGGGCGAATGCGGACGGCGTTGCCCAGCGCCTGCGCCACGTCGTCGGGCACCTTGCCGGGGGCGATGAACCAGTCCGCCGTGCCGTCTGCCTGAACGGTGAGATAGGACAGCGCGACGGGCGTATGATCGACGTCCTTGCCGCGAATGTTCAGTGTCCAGGCGACCGAGTCGAGCGCGCTGATGACGACGGCATCGAGCTTCTCCGCCTTCAGCCAGTCGGCGATCTCGGCGCGCTTGTCGGCGCTCGAACGGCCGGCATGGCGCTCGTCCTGCAGGAAGGCGGGCGCGGGGGAGGGTTGCGGCTGGTCTTCCCACACCGCGTCGAGCGGGTTCGATTCGACCGCCACCAGTTCGGCCCCGCCCTTGGTGAGGCGCGTCTTCATCTGCTCCGCCCAGCCGCGCGTATGCAACCACGGATCGAAGCCGATACGCGCGCCCTGCGGGGCGCATTCCACCAGCCAGTCGCCCATCGAATCGGTCGGGACGGACTTGTATTCGTACAGCTTTCCATCGACCTGTTCGCGCACCTGGAGGGTATAGCGGCCGTCCACGAACATCGCTGCCCCCGTTCCTTTCACTGGCTTGCGGATCACCGCCGCACTCCCCGCCGATCCGCCAAAACCGGTCAGCCAGGCCAGGCGCTGGGCATAGGCGCCAACATATTCGGACAGGTGCTCGTCGCTGATGGGGATCACGAAGCCGTCGAGTTCGCGGCGGGCGAGCTCCTCCCTAAGGGCGGAAAGGCGGGCTTCGTGCGTCTGCATCAGCATGGGCGTGTCCTTGTGTCGGCGGAGTATGAATCGGTCCTCTCGAACATAGGCATTGCCGCGCTCTCGCGCCAGTTCGCGTACGCTCAGGGCGTGCGTCGACACAGCTGCGCGACGATCCCCCGGTGATCGGAGCCGAGATTGCGGGTCGCCCTGATCCCCTCCACCGTCCAGTTCGCGCCGGTCAGCACCTGGTCGATCTGGACGAACGGCCTAGTGCGTTCTCCGTCCAGCATCAGGGGCCACGTCCCTGCTCCCACGGGGTTCGAGACGAGAGCGTTGGCGCGGGCGAAATCGCGCAGCGTGTGCATCCGGCGCGTGGCGTTGAAGTCGCCGAGCACGATGGTGTTGGCCGGGTCGTCCACATGCGTCGACAGCTCGGCCAGTTGCTCGCGCTGCGGGCCGGGCGGAAAGGGGCGCGGGAGATGCGTGGCGAGGATCGTCAGCGGCTCGCCGTCGAAATCGAACCGCATCCGCGTCGCCATCAGGTTTTCGCGATTCGCCACCGTCCCGCGCGTGAGACCGGCCGAGGAAAGCGGCGTCGTGCGCGCAAATATGCGGGTCGAGCAGGTACCGGTGGGAAGGCAGTCCTGATCGGCGATGAAGCGCCGGCGCATCTCCTCTTGCAGCCGGGTCGGTCCCGTCTTGAACTCGGCGAAGGCGGCGATATCGGGATGTTGCGCATCGATCCACGCCAGGATGGGGGCGATCCGCGTGGTTCCTTCGGCGTTGAGCCAGGTGACACGCAGCCGCGGCGCATCCGCTGCGCACGAACCCCTCGCATCGGGCAGGGGAAACAGCACGATGAGGCAGATCACCAGCACGATGCCCATCGGCTTCGAGGCCTTCCCTCGCTTCAGACTGATCGCGAGGAGGATCAGCGCGAGAAGAACGCAGGCGAAGGCAACCGGAACGATCGCCAAGTTGATGATGTCGAGCAGCGGCGAGAAGCGGCCGAGCGCGCCCGTCAGCAGGATCAGCAGTCCGACGCCGAGCAGGATGCGCAGGGGCCAGCGGATCATCGCGCCGGCTGCCGATGCCGGTCCGGGCGGCAAACGCTATGAACTGGGAACAAGGCGCAGATCTCGGGTTCGGAGTGGGCAGTCGGTGGCGAACGGCGAAATAGGCGATTTGCACCCGGCTTTCCAGCGGGGCGCGAAAGATTATGTATCGGCAGAGCCGCACGGACCCTTGTCGTGGAGCCACGCCTTGCTACCGCGCGGGCGACCGCGCCGATACCCCCGTTTCAGGATGACCACACCGTGACCGATACCGCTTCTTCCGCGCCGATCCTGCCGCCTGTCGCCCAGCAGCGCGAACACAGTTTCACACGACACGGCGTGAGAGTATCGGACCCCTGGGCCTGGCTGCGCGACCCGTCCTACCCAAGGGTCGAGGACGAGGACGTGCTCGCCTATCTGCGGGCGGAGAATGCGTATTTCGACGCGCAGATGGGGCAGCATGCCAAGCTGGTCGACGACCTGTTCGCAGAGATGCGCGCCCGGATGAAGGAAGACGATTCCACCGTGCCGCAGCGCGATGGCGACTTCGAATACTGGTCCGAATTCGAGGAAGGCGCGCAGTACCGCAAGTTCTATCGCCGGCCGGTCGCGCACCCCGACAGCCGCGAATTGCTGCTGGACGGGCCGGCGCTCGCGGAGGGGTTGGACTATTTCGACCTGGGTGCCTTCTCGGTGAGCGAGAACGGTCGCTATCTCGCTTATTCTACCGATACGACGGGGGGCGAATTCTACACCGGTTTCGTCAAGGATCTGCAGACCGGGGAACTTCTGCCCGACCGGATCGCCGACGTGAACACGGGCTTCGTGTGGGCGGCGGACGACACGATGCTGGTCTATGGCCGGGCGAACGAGAACTGGCGGGTCGATCGCGTCCTCGTCCATCGCCTCGGTCATACGGGCGATGACCGCGAGATCTATGTCGAGGAGCAGCTCGGCTTTACCGTATCGCCCGGCCTGTCGGCGCAGCGCGACTGGATCGTTCTGTCGACCGGCGACAACGAGACGAGCGAGGTGCGCCTGGTTCCCGCCGCCGATCCGTTCGCCAGTCCCGTCCTGGTTCGCGAACGACGCGCCGGGGTCGAATACGAAGTCGATATTCGCGACGGCACGCTGTTCATCCTTGCCAATGACGACCACGTCAATTTCCGCCTCGCGACAGCCTCCCTCGCGACACCGGGCGAATGGACGACGCTGATTGCGGGGTCGGATGATTTCTACCTTACCGATTTCGAGCTGTTCGCGGATTTCTACGTTACCGAGGGGCGGCTGGCGGGTCTCGACCAGGTGCAGCTGCGATCCTACGCGGATCCCGCGCAGATGCGCGCCATCGACTTTCCGGAAGAGGCCTATTGCGCGGGACTGGGCAACAACCCCGAATATGCCGTGGACCGGCTCAGGCTGAGTTACGAAAGCCCGGTCACGCCGGATACCGTGTACGATTACCACGTCGGGGAAGGCCGGTTGGAAACACTGAAGGTCCGCGAAATTCCCAGTGGCTTCGATCCCTCGCAGTACCGGGTCGAACGGATTTCGGTGCGGGCGCGCGACGGTGCCATGGTGCCCGTCAGCATCTTGTCGCGCGCCGATCGCAACCCGGGCGGACCGCTCCACCTCTATGCCTACGGCGCCTACGGCTATGCCGTCCCGCCGGGCTTCTCCACCTCCAGACTGAGCCTGGTCGACCGCGGCTTCGCCTATGCCATCGCCCATATTCGCGGTGGCGACGATCTCGGGCGCGACTGGTATCTGCAGGGCAAGCTGGCCGCGCGGACCAACACCTTCAACGATTTCGTCGATGTCAGCCGGGCGCTGGTGGAACGCGGCTACACCGCGACCGGGCGAATCTCGGCAAGCGGGGGCTCGGCGGGCGGCGAGCTGATGGGGGCGGTCGTCAATCAGGCCCCGGACCTGTTCGGCGCAGTGGTGGCGCATGTTCCGTTCGTTGACGTGCTCAACACCATGCTCGACGCGGATCTGCCGCTAACGCCCGGCGAATGGTCGGAGTGGGGAAACCCGGAACAGAGCGCCGAGGCTTTCCGGCACATCCTGGGATACAGCCCCTACGAGCAGGTGACGCGGCAGGATTATCCGCCCATGCTGGTCACCGCCGGGCTCAACGATCCGCGGGTCACATACTGGGAACCGGCGAAATGGGTCGCCCGGCTGCGCGCGCACAAGACCGACGACAACATCCTGCTGCTCAAGACCAACATGGGCGCGGGCCATGCGGGCAAGTCGGGCCGTTTCGAGGGACTGCGCGAGACGGCGGAGGAGGTCGCCTTCATCCTCTGGCAGATGGGTGTCGCCGAATGATCACGGCCGGCCGGGCGTCATGGGGGTAAGCCGGATTATCCCTTGCCCTCGGCGGGGATTTCGCTGAACCCGTCGTGCCTGCCTGCCGCCCGCCGCGATGAGGATACATGAGCAACCGCTTTTCCCGGCAATTCGTCGCCCGGCCCGAACACATCGATGCCAACGGCCACGTCAACAACGCCGTGTGGGTCCGCTGGATGGAAGATCTTTCCGTCGCCCACTGGGAGGCCGATGCCCTGCCTGCGCACCGCGATGCCTATGCCTGGGTCGTGACCCGGCACGAGATCGATTATCGCGGCAATGTCGGCGAAGGCGCCACGGTCCACGGGGAGACGGTCATCCGCTCCCACCCCAAGGGCGCGCGGTTCGACCGGCATTTCGATTTCACCGATGACGACGGGCGGCTGCTGGTCCGCGCGAAAACGACATGGGCGATGGTCGACAGGGCAAGCGGCAAGCTGACGCGGGTGCCGAGCGAGGTCGCCGAACCGTTCCGGCCCGAGGGCGGCTGGCAACCGGCGGATTGACGGCTCGCGCTCTCAGGCCGCGCGCCGCCGGTCGCCCCGGCGCGGACGGAAGGCGCTGAGTTTCTCGCTCATCGTGCGATTGCGACCGGTCGCCTTGGCTTCGTAAAGCAGCCGGTCGGCGTGGTGGTAGAGCGCCTCGAAACCGGCGTCGGGCAAGGCGTCCAGCGGCGCTTCCACAAGCCCCATGCTGGCGGTGACGGTGTGCGCCGCGATGCCGGCCGCCGCGACGCTTTCGCTGATGGCGCGCCGGCGCATTTCCGCGATCTTCGCCGCGTTCGGGCCGCCCAGCATCAGCAGGAATTCCTCGCCCCCCATGCGAAACGCGAGCGTGTCGACATCGTCGGCGCGCAGCACGTCGGCGACCAGTTGCAGCACCTCGTCGCCCACGGCGTGGCCATAGCGGTCGTTGACGAGCTTGAAGTGGTCGAGATCGATGATGGCGAGCGTGGTGTATCCCTGTGTCCGCAGATCGGCGAAACGCTTCTCTATCCCGCGGCGGTTGAGCAGGCCGGTAAGCCAGTCGCGTTCCGACAGGTCTTCGAGCGCCCGCGCCTCCGTGCGCGCGGTATCGCGCTCGCGCTTGAGGATCATGAAGCGGTCGGCGACGGCGAAGGCGGTCACGACGACCTGGAACCCCAGCGCCAGGTTCTGGGGCCAGACGCTTTCCGTCGGTACGTTCATAGAATCGAACAGCGACACGAACACGCGTGATGCCCCGATCAGGAGAAGCGGCGCATAGGAGATGATGAGAAAGCCCAGCGCACGGCTGCCGCGCCGAAGACCCGTTGCCAGCACGACAATGATGCCGGCAAGATACAGCAGGTAACCACCGTAATAGACGTAACCCACGTTCGGTCCGAAGACCGGGAACCCGAAGACGGCCAGCAATCCCAGCCCCGCGGCCAGCGGAGCCATCCCCGCCAGCATCCGGCGCTGCCACGGCTCGATCACGCCGCGTTCAACGAACGCCAGGGTGAAGAGGGCCGTCACCGCCATCATGAGATCGAACGACAAGATCACCAGCGCATGCTGGACCGCCATCGGCAGGGACGTCAGCAGGTCGACCAGGCCCGATGCGGTGGCCGTCTGGATCAGGGCGAGGACGCAGAAAGCCGCGTGATAGAGCGGGAACGGCGCGCGCAGGGTGCGGGCAAAGGCGAGATCGAAGAAGACCGGGGCAATCAGCAGGCCGCACAACAGGGCCGCGAGGACATGGTCGATGCCGGCGATCCGGGTGAAGGGCTCGCCCGCCACGACCTGGGCGCTGCCGAGGCGGCTGGCCGCCGATGGATCGTCCATCTCGACGATGATCGTGCGCGGGGGGGCATTCGTTCGCGGGATCGGCGCGTAGGCGTCCCACAGATGCCGGCCGGTTATCAGTCCGTCGGGATCGATGCGGTTCTGCGCCAGCGATCCGTCCTGTCCCACGGCGATGACGCGCAGTTCGGAAAAGCGCTGGCGCCGCAGCTTGACGTAATCGACATTTGTGCGGTTCGTCCCCAGGTCGATGCGGACGAAGGCGCGCGCATCGCCGGCCGTGCGCTCCAACGCCTCGCAGTTCCACGCGTCCGGGGTATCGGCGATCCGGGCGTAGCCGACCGCCGGGCCGGTGCTGGCAAAGCATGTCGAACCGGGCGCGAACGCCTCGCCGGCGGGACTGGCCTGGGCCGCAACGGCCAGGAACAGCGCAGCCAGGGCCGCGAACACCGCAGCCCAGCTTGCCGTCCTTCGGCCCGCCAGGCGAGTGGCGGGAAACACGCGATCTGTCCCCATCGAAGGGAAGACCTAGACCGGTTTGATTTACCGCAAGTAAAAGTCTGACCCGGGATTAAGTCCGTATTGGTTGTAATTTTGCGCCACAAGATCAGGCGATGGCCTTTTCGATGGGGAGAAGGTCATAGCCCAGTTCCGTTGCCACGGCGGGGTAGGTCACGCGGCCTGCGTGGACGTTCAGTCCCTGCGCCAGATGCGGATCGGCGCGCATCGCTTCCTTCCAGCCCATGTCGGCGATGCGCAGGGCGTGCGGCAGGGTGACGTTGTTGAGCGCATAGGTGCTGGTGCGGCTGACCGCACCGGGCATGTTGGCGACGCAGTAATGGACGATGCCGTCGACCATGTAGGTCGGATCGTCATGCGTCGTCGGCTTGCTGGTCTCGAAACAGCCGCCCTGGTCGATGGCGACGTCGACCAGCACGGCGCCCGGCTTCATGCTTCCCAGCATCTCCCGCGTCACCAGCTTGGGTGCCGCTGCCCCCACCACCAGCACCGCGCCGATCACCAGGTCCGCCTCGGCAACCGCCTCCTCCAGGTTTGCCTTGCTGGAAAACCGCGTGCTCGCGCGAGCCTCGAAATGGGTGCCGACCTTTTCCAGGACGTCGGGATTGCGATCCATGATGACCGTATCGGCGCCCATGCCCGCCGCCATCTGCGCGGCGTTGAAGCCGACCACGCCGCCGCCGATCACGACGACCTTTCCGGGCATCACGCCCGGCACGCCGCCCAGCAGGACGCCGCGCCCGCCATGCGCCTTTTCCAGCGCGTTGGCGCCCGCCTGGATGCTCATGCGGCCGGCCACCTGGCTCATCGGCTTCAGGAGCGGGAGTGCCCCGTTGGGGCCGGTCACCGTCTCGTAGGCGATGCAGGTAGCGCCGGAATCGACGAGATCCTTCGTCTGCGCCGGATCGGGAGCGAGATGGAGGTAGGTATAGAGAAGCTGGCCCTCGCGCAGCATGGCGCGTTCCTGCGCCTGCGGTTCCTTCACCTTCACGATCATCTCGCATCCGGCGAAGATTTCCTCCGCCGTATCGACGACCTTCGCGCCGCCCGCGGTGTATTCGCTGTCGAACGCGCCGATGCCGTGCCCGGCCCCCGCCTCGATCCAGACCTCGTGCCCGTGCGCCACGAGTTCCTTCGCGCTTTCGGGCGTCAGTCCGACGCGATATTCGCGGTTCTTGATTTCGGCGGGACAACCGATGCGCATGGTGACGTAACTCCTGGAGCGAACCCGCGCCGTGCGGGGGATCTTGCCGTTACAAGTGATACCAGTTCATCGCAAGCGCGGAGGGGGCGGCCAGAACGGCGAGCGCCCTGCTCAACCCTGGCACCCTTCATGCTGCGGGATCGCGGTTTCCTCCGGCGGTTTCGAGAGGTCGTTATCCGCAACCTCGTCGGTGTGGATATCGAACCGCTTGAGCCGGGTCTGCCCGAAGGCGGTGGTGATCGCGGCGTCCGTCGCGTCGCGACCGTAGGCCATGACGATGCGCCCGATCCGCGGACGGTTGTGCCGTGCGTCGAAGGTGTACCAGCGCCCGTCGAGATAGACCTCCATCCAGGCGGAGAAATCCATCGGATCGTCGAACGGATCGATCCCGATATCTCCCAGATAGCCCGTGGCGTAGCGGGCGGGAATGTTGACCGCCCGGCACAGCGCTATGGCGAGATGGGCGAAATCGCGGCACACGCCGAACTCCTCGTCCCACGCGCCGCGTGCGGTGCGATGGCGATCAGCCTTCATGTAATCGAATGTTATGCGGTCATGCGCCAGATCCACCAGCGCCTGCGCCCGCGCCCAGCCGGTAGCCTTGCCCTCGATCGCGGCAAAGGCCTCGTCCGCCAACCGGCCGACTTCGCAATACCGCGATTCCAGCAGGAACGGCAGGACGTCGTTCGGCAGCTTGTCGACCGGTACCTGCCTGGCGTCGCGGACCACCGGATCGGGCTTGCCGCTGTCACGGACGATGAAGTCGTTGGTCAGCCGGATGCCGCCTTCGGGGACGGTAAAGCGGGAGACGACGTTGCCGAACGGATCGTTGTAGGTTTCGATCTTCACCGGGGGATCGGTGCGCAGCTCCTCCGGCGTCACGAGATCCTTGCGCCGTTCGGGCCGGATATGCAGCAGCGCCAGCATGTGGACCGGCTGCTCGGTCGCGAACTCGATGTCGTATCCTGTCCGTATCAGCACTGGATGGGTTCCTTCCCGGCGGTGGTGTTGTCATCGAAACGGGGTTGGGCAGTGTTCGTCGCCATGTGTTCCAGGCGGACTTCGACGTTCATGTCGATCTGGCTTCCGCGCCTGCCGCGCCAGGTGCCCGATAGCGGCGTGACATGCGCCGGATCGCGGGCGACCGCGACGCGGATCAGCGAATCGTTGCCGACGATCCCGTTGGTCGGGTCGAACTCGATCCAGCCCGATCCGGGCAGGAAGACGCGCACCCAGGCATGGGTCGAATGTCCGCCGACGCGGTGGGTGCGCTCGTCCGGATCGTAGATGTAACCCGATACGAACCGGGCGGCGAAGCCCAGCGCGCGCACCGCCTCCATCATCAGCATGGCGAAGTCGCGGCAGGTGCCCGACCCGTTGCGCAAAGTGACGAGCGGCGACTGGATGCCCTTCTCGTCGCGCCGGTTGTAGTCGAAGTCGCGCCTGATGGTCTGCGTGATGTCGCGCAGCATCGCCAGCGTGTCGCCGTCGTTGGGATGGATGAACCGCCTCGCCCAGCCATCCACCCGCCGATCGCGGTCGTCGTAGCGCCGCTCGATCGAGCGCAGCAGGTCGGGCATGTCCTCGGCCGCGTAGGTGAACGGATAATGCCGCGCATACTCCTCCACCGCGATGTCGCTCTCGGGAGTGGGCAGATGCTCGACCTCGGCCGTGGCGCGCACGTCGAGCCGGTCCGACCGGTCGGCGAAGGTGGCGATGGCGACGGCGTTGCCGAACACGTCCTGAATCCAGCGCAGCGTCGAAGGCTCCGGATCGATGTCGAGCGAGGCGGACAGGACGCGCTGGTCGTAACTCTCGCGCGGGCGCGTCATGATCCGGTGCTCGCCGAACGCGACCTTGTCGCGGTAGCGGTAGCGGGTGATGTGATCGATCGATACGGTAGGCATTGGCAAGATACTGACGATTTGGGAAAAAGCTCGACCTGTGAACGATCTACTGGGGCCTAACGATCCAGCATGCGTGGAATTGACCGGGAACGCGCTGTCGCCCGGCCCCTTCGTGCTGGTGGGCGACCATGCGGGTGATGCGATCCCGGCGGCACTCGGCGATCTGGGCGTATCGCAAGCGGATCGGGCGCGGCACATCGCCGTCGACATCGGATCGGCGGCGCTCGGCCTCGCGTTGGCCAGGCGGCTGGATGCCCCGTTCGTGGCGCAGGCCTATTCGCGGCTGGTGATCGACTGCAACCGCTACCCCGACCACCCGGAAGCGGTGGTGGAGACGAGCGACGGCACCGGCGTTCCGGGCAATGTCCGCCTCACGCCGGGGCAGCGGCAGGCACGGATCGACGCGGTGTTCGAACCCTATCATGCCGCCATCGAGCATCTGCTCGACAAGCGGGAAGCGGCAGGGCTGGCGAGCGTGCTGATCTCGGTCCACAGCTTCACCCCCGTCTGGCAGGGGCGCCGCCGCGACTATCATTTCGGCGTGCTGCACGACGGCCACCGGGACGATTTCGCGCTTGCGGTGCTGGACCGGCTGACGCGCGAGAAGGACTGGACGGTGGCCGACAACCAGCCCTACGTCATGGACGAAACCGACTACACCGTGCCGCGCCACGCCTATCCGCGGGACTTGCCCTATCTGGAGATCGAGGTGCGCCAGGATCTCCTGCCGCGGCGGGCGGACGAGGTAGCCGAGGTGCTGGCGCGGGCGTTGGCGATGGCACGATCCGGAACGGCGGCGTCTCGATGACGGTCCCGCGCGCGGCGTCGGTTCAACCCTTGCCGCGCGTCTTCGTCTTGCCCTGCTTGGCGTTGGCGAGGATGTAATCGACGATCGTGCCGGCAACGTCCTTGCCGGTCGCCTTCTCGATCCCCTCGAGCCCGGGGGAGGAGTTGACTTCCATGATGACCGGCCCGTGGTTCGAGCGCAGCATGTCCACGCCGCACACGTTCAAACCCATGTGCTTGGCCGCGCGCACGGCGGTGCTGCGTTCCTCGGGCGTGATCTTGATGACCTGCGCGCTACCGCCCCGGTGCAGGTTGGAGCGGAAATCGTCCGCGGCGCCGGTGCGCTTCATCGCCGCGACCACCTTGCCGCCGACCACCAGCGCGCGGATGTCGGTGCCGCCCGCTTCCTTGATGAATTCCTGTACGAGGATGTTCACGTTCGCGCCGCGGAACGCCTCGATCACCGATTTGGCGCTGCTCATCGTCTCGGCCAGCACCACGCCGATGCCCTGCGTGCCTTCCAGCAGCTTTATCACCACCGGCGGTCCGTTCACCGCGCGGATGATCTCCTCCGCCTGCTTGGGATCGTTGGCATAGGCGGTCAGCGGCAGGCCGAGGCCGTATTTCGCCAGAATCTGCATGCTTCGCAGCTTGTCGCGGCTGCGCCCGATGGCGACGCTCTCGTTGAGCGGCCAGACCCCGCCCATCTCGAACTGGCGCAGCACGGCAAGCCCGTAATTGGTGATCGAGGCGCCGATGCGCGGAATCACCGCCTCGTAGCCCTTCACCGTCTCCCCGTTATAGGTCAGCGTCGGTCGGTGACTGGCGATGTTCACGATGCAGCGCGTGGTGTTGAGGATATCGAGCGTGTGACCGCGCTCCCCGGCCGCCTCCACCAGCCGCTGATGCGAATACAGGTTCGGATTGCGCGCCAGCATGGCGATCTTCATCGAGGTATCCTCATGGCTTGTGGCCTTCCACCGGGTCGCGCCCGGGCGTCTGCAGCCAGGAATGGCCCGAATCGACGGTGAAGCGCCGTCTTAGCGAAGATCGTCCGATCAGCATCGGGAATTTCATGTCCGACCGATCCGCCAGGCTGATCTCGGCGCGGAAGGTCTGCGCGCCGATGGTCAGCGGGGTCTTGATGATCATGCGTCGCTGCGTCTTGCCGTTGGAACTGGTGATGCCGCGCCAGTCCACCTGCACGGCCTCGCACACCTGCCGCACGTGCTGCCGCGCGAAATCGACGGCGAAGCGGACATAGCTTTCCCCGCCGCGCTCGTACTGCTCGAGGATCGTCGCATGGAGCGAGGAGGTGCGCGCGCCGGTGTCGATCTTGGCCGGAATGGCGTGGAGGCCGAGGTCCGGCAGATCGACCAGCTCGCGCCAGCCGACGGTGGCGAGAGGTTTGCGATTGCGCGTCGTCCTGCCCCCTTCCACCACCGGCACCTACAGCGGATTCCCGTCGCGATCGCGGTAGATGTCGCGGCGACCGACGTGGTTCGCGGGGCCGACGATGCCGTCTTCCTCCATCCGCTCGATCAGCTTGGCGGCGGTGTTGTAGCCGATGCCCATCTGGCGTTGCAGCCACGAACCGGAGGCTTTCTGGTTCTCGCACACGATCTGGATCGCCTGGTGATACTTGCGTTCTTCCGGATTGTCCGACGCGGTCATCTCGTCGTCGAAGCCGAAGCCGCCATCCTCGGGTTCCTCGGTGACGGAATCGACGTAGGCCGGCTCTCCCTGCGAGCGCCAGTGTTCGGCCACGCGCTCCACCTCCTCGTCCGAGACGAAGGGGCCGTGGACGCGCTTCAGCGCCCCGGTGCTGGGCTTGTGCAGCATGTCGCCCTTGCCCAGCAGCTGCTCGGCACCCTGCTCCCCGATGATCGTGCGCGAATCGATGCGACTGGTGACGGAGAAGCTGATGCGGGTCGGCAGGTTCGCCTTGATGACGCCGGTGATGACGTCGACCGACGGACGCTGCGTGGCCATGATGAGGTGAATGCCGGCGGCGCGCGATTTCTGCGACAGGCGCTGGATCAGCACCTCGATCTCCTTGCCCACCGTGACCATCAGGTCGGCCAGCTCGTCGACGATCAGCACGATCTGCGGCAGCACCTCGTAATCGAGCTGTTCCTCCTCGATCAGCGGTTCGCCCGTTTCGGGATCGTAGCCCGTCTGCACGGTGCGCTTGAGCGGCTTGCCCTTCGCGGCGGCGGCGGACACGCGTTCGTTGAAGCCCGACAGGTTGCGCGCGCCAATCTCGCTCATCATGCGATAGCGCTTCTCCATCTCCTCGACAGCCCATTTCAGGCTGCGGACCGACTTGTGCGGTTCCGTCACCACCGGGGCGAGCAGATGCGGGATGTCGTCGTAGCTCTTCAGTTCCAGCACCTTGGGATCGATGAGGATCAGGCGGCACTCGGCGGGGGTGAAGCGGTAGAGCAGCGACAGCAGGATGGCGTTGAGCCCGACCGACTTGCCCGATCCGGTCGTGCCCGCGACCAGCAGGTGCGGCATGGCGGCGAGATCGGCCACGACCGGCTCGCCCGCGATCCCCTTGCCCAGGATGATCGGCAGGTTGCCCTTGGCATCGACGAAGGCCTCGCTTTCCACCAGTTCGCGGAACGACACGGTCTGGCGGTCGGCGTTGGGCAGTTCGATGCCCATCACCGTCTTGCCGGGAATAGGCGCGACGCGGGCGCTGATCGCGCTCATGTTGCGGGCGATGTCCTCGGCCAGGCCGATGACGCGGCTGGCCTTGATGCCGGGGGCCGGTTCCAGTTCGTACATGGTGACGACGGGGCCGGTCTTGACGGCCACAATCTCGCCCTTGACGTTGAAATCGTCGAGCACCGTCTCGAGCAGGCGGGCATTGCGCTCGAGCGCCAGCTTGTCGAGCGGCGGGGCGGTGTTGGCAGACGGTTCCGCCAGCAGATCGACCGAAGGCAGCTCGAAATCGGCGAACATGTCCTTCTGCTGCGTCCTGGGCGAGGGTTTCGCGCGGCGCGGCGGCGCGGCGGGGTCGGTGATCTCGACCGCGCGGCGCTCCAAAGCGTCGTCGCCGTCATCGCCGTCGACATCGGGCACGGGCCGGGCGCGGCTGCGGCGGGTCTTGCCCTTCGCCTCCTCCCTGTAGGGATTGGATGGCTTGCCGAAGCTGGGCAGATGCGTCGCCCAGCGCGGGAGCGTCAGCAGCCCTGCCCAGTCGAGTGCGAACACGCGGCCCGCGGCGATCGCGCCCGCGATCAGGCAGGCGATGCCGCCGCCCAGGATCGCCCAGAACCGCGCCGGTTCGGGCAGCAGGCCGGAAAGCGCCACGATGGCGTCTTCCCCGAGCAACCCCGCCAGGCCGCCGGTGCCGGCCGGCAAGCTCCAGTTGCGCGCCGTGGTGACGAGCGAAAACACGGTGGCCAGCAGCGCCATCGCCAGCAGCATCAGCCCTGTCGCGCGCCACCACGCGCCGCCCCAGTGCTCGTCCGCGTCCGCATCCCGCCACAGCTTGCGCGCGAAGACGTAGGTGAGCGGAAGAAACAGGATTGCGACGAGGCCGAAGGCGCCCAGCGCCAGGTCCGCCACCAGCGCGCCCGGCCTGCCCATCCAGTTGTCGACCACGTCGCCAGCCGCGGTGGAGAGCGAGGGGTCGGTCTGCGAATAGCTCATCAACGCGATGGCGAGAAAGACGGTGAAGGCGAACAGCACGCTCGCGCCGGTCAGTTGCAGCGCGCGCGCCAGCGACCGCCGGAAAGCGGCGCGCCAGTCCGGCGCCTGCGATGCGGCCCGCGTGGCCATTGCGTATCCCCTTGGCGAAAACGTCCCTGCCGCCAGATTCCCACAGCGGGACTCGTTGGTCAATGACCGACGGACAAACCGTCTATGGCTGCCCAGCGCGGCCAGCCGAGACGTCGTGAAGCGGCCGCGGTCATGCCGCCGAGCGCGATGACCGGCATCTGCGCGCGGCGCGCCAGCAGGCGGAAGCGCAGCGGACCGATAGGTATGGTCCCGGCGTGGGACCGGGTCGGAAACACGGGGGAGAGCATGACCGCATCCGCCCGGACGCGGTTGGCCTGCGCGATCTCGCCGATGTCGTGGACGGTCGCTATTGCCAGCAGGCCGCGGCGGCGGGGCGCAAGGCTGCGCGGCGAGCCGTAGACGCCGTCCGCGCCCCATTCGCGCGCCGTCAGCGTACTGTCCGCGAGGACCGTCAGGTGGCCGTGCGACCGGCACAGGCGCGCCAGGCGACGAAACCGCGCCAGCCGCGCCCCCGGCGCGAGGTGGTAGTGGCGAAAAACGAAGCCGCTGCCGCGCGGCAGGCGGGCGAGCGCCTGCTCCAGCAAGGCGTCGTTGCGCGCGTCCGACAGCAGCCAGAGGCGGGGGAGGGGCTGGTCTGACGCCATGCGCCCGCTATAGCGCGTCCATGACCGACAGTGCCAGCGACCGCCTCGATACCGTGAACACCGAGATCGCGAAGGCGTGCAGGATCGCCCGGCGCGAATCCGCCGACATCACGCTGATCGCCGTCAGCAAGATGCACGATGCCGCCACGATCACCCCGCTGCTCGATGCCGGCCACCGCGTCTTCGGCGAAAACCGGGTGCAGGAGGCGCAGGGCAAGTGGCCGCCCTTGCAAGAGCGGTATGACGGGATCGAACTGCACTGCGTCGGTCAGCTCCAGTCGAACAAGGCAGACGACGCCGCGGCGCTGTTCGACTGCATCCATTCGCTCGATCGGCCGAGCCTGGTGAAGGCGCTCGCCAGGGCGTTCGACAAGGCCGGGCGGCAGGTGCCGTGCTTCGTTCAGGTCGATATCGGCGAGGAGGAGCAGAAAGGTGGCTGTGCCATCGCCGATCTTCCCGATCTGCTGAAGCAGTCGCGGGACGCCGATATCCCGTTGGCCGGACTGATGTGCGTTCCGCCTGCCGAAATCGAGCCGGCGCCCTATTTCGCGCTGCTCGCGAAGCTGGCCGAGGATAACGGCCTGGCCGGCCTCAGCATGGGGATGAGCGGGGACTACCCCGTCGCCGTCCAGCTTGGCGCCACGCATGTGCGCGTGGGCACGGCGCTGTTCGGTGCGCGGGAATAGGGATTGACGCAGGGCGGCCGCGCTGCCTTTGATGAGCGATGCCCAGTCGTCTCGTCCTGCTGCCCGTCCTGGCCCTCGCCGCCCTGTCCCGGCCCGTCGCCGCGCAGGAGGAGGATCCCTTCGCCCGGTGCGCCGCGATGGCGGACGATGTTCAGCGCCTCGCCTGCTTCGATGCCACCTATGCGCGCAACCGCGCCGAAGTGGCCGAGGCGCAGGAGCGGGCCGCAGAACGCGCGCGCGAGGAATTCGGCTTCCGGCCTTCCGAGGATACGTCCCGCGCAAAGGAGGAAGCCGCCGTCACCGCCACCGTGGCCGAGGTGCTGACCGATTCGCGGCGCAACAATGTCATCGTCCTCAGCAACGGCCAGCTCTGGCGCGAAATCAACGGGTCGACCATGCGCAACCGCGTGCGCGACGGGTGGGTGGCAACCATAACCCGCCACTGGAGCGGCGCTTACGAGATGCGCTTCGACGGGCGCAGCGGATATTTGCGGGTTTCGCGCGTGCGCTGAACCGGCTAGCGGTTGCGGCGGGACGACAAACGGGGGAATCTTGCCGATGGCGCCGATCCTGGCGACGCATGAACTGACCAAGCGTTTCGGCGACGTGTTGGCTGTGGACGACCTGACCTTCAGCGTCGCGCCGGGAGAGATCTTCGGCTTTCTGGGCGGCAACGGCGCGGGGAAGACCACGACGCTGCGCATGGTGCTCGACATCATCCGCCCGACGTCTGGCCGCATCGAGGTGATGGGGCAGGCCCCCGACCACCGCAACGCGTCCTCCATCGGCTTCCTCCCGGAAGAACGCGGCCTCTACTCCAAGATGAGCGCCATCGACACCATCGTCTATTTCGCGCGGTTGAAGGACATGGACGCCAGGCCGGCGCGCGAATACGGGATGGAATTGCTCGGCCGGTTCGATCTGGCGGACCGCGCCACGTCGAAGATCGGCGACATGTCGAAGGGCATGGCGCAGAAGGTGCAGCTGGCCACCGCGCTCGTCAACAGGCCGCCGTTGCTGTTGCTGGACGAACCGTTTTCCGGCCTCGACCCGGTCAATCAGGGTTTGCTGGAAGAGGAGATTCTGCGCGCCAGCCGCGAAGGTGCGGCGGTGATCTTCTCCACCCACGTCATGCAGCATGCCGAGCGTCTGTGCGATCGCCTGCTCCTGTTAAAGCGCGGCTCCAAGCGGTTCGAGGGAACGCTGGCCGAGGCGCGCGCGCAGCTTCCGGGCCGGATCGAGACGATCGCGAAACCCGGGATCGAACAGGTCGAGGGGGTCGCGAAGGCGACACGGCGTGATGAACCCGCGCACGAGGGCTGGCACCATTACGACCTGGTACTGGAACCGGGCCGCAACGCCGGCGACGTGCTGGAAGCGTGCACCGCTCGCTCCGTTCCCCTGCGCCGGTTCGACGAGGCCCAGCCGAGTCTGCACGAAGTGTTCGTGCGGCTGGTCGGCGACGAGGAGATCGAGCGATGAAGAACGTCCTGCTCGTCGCGAAGCGCGAATTTCGCCAGATCACCTCGATGAAGAGCTTCTGGCTCACCTTGCTGCTGCTGCCGGTGGCCCTGTCGCTGGGGCCGATCATCGGAGAGTATCTCGGCGATGACGAGGCGCAGCAGGTCATTCTCTACGACCGGAGCGGCGGCGATACCGCGCAGGCCATCGAACGGCGCTTCGCGCTCGACGAGGACCGTTACGTCCTGTCCGACCTGTCCCGCTACGTGCGCAGGTACGAGCTGGAGGATGCCGACCCCGATGCTCTGTGGGCGCAGTTCGATCGCTGGTACACCGATGCCGACGTCGCCGCGTTCCGGCAGGCGGGCGGGCTGGACACGGCGCTGGCCGCCATCGACAGGGTCAAGCCCGAGGGAACGCCCGACTACGATCCGCCGCAACCGGCATACGAGTTCGTCTCCCCCCCCGCCGACCTGGCCGCGGCCGATCCCGAAGACCTGGAGGATGCCGCGCGCGAGCTGATGGACGCCGACAGCGACGACGCGCCCGACGCGGTGGTCGTGATCGGGGAGGACTATCCGCGCATTCCGGTCGTGCAGGTCATCGCCAATGACGAGCCGCGCACGAGCTTCGTTACAACCTTGCAGGATGTGCTGACGGGCGACCTGCGTACGCGGATGATGACCGACCAGGGAATGAGCGCGGATGCCGCCGGCGCGGTGAACACCGCGGCACCCGCCATAGCCGTTTCCACTCCGCCACCCGGCGGGGGTGCGCGCGAGGCGGTGCTGGTGCGTTCCATCGTGCCGCTGGCGCTGGCCTATATCCTGATGATGGCGCTGATGCTGTCCGGCAGCTGGATGCTGCAATCAAGCGTCGAGGAACGCTCCAACAAGCTGATCGAATCGCTGCTCGCCTGCATCCGGCCCGAGGAGCTGATGCACGGTAAACTGTTCGGCACCATCGCGGTGGGACTGTCGATGCTCGCCGTCTGGGTCGTGTGCGCCGGGGTGGCGGTGTTCTGGGCGCAGGGAACGGTGGCGCAGTTCATCCGGCCCGCGCTCGAACCGCTCGCCTCGCCCGGCATCATCCTGGCGATCCTCTATTTCTTCCTCGCAGGCTATGTCGCGGTGTCGATCATCTTCCTCGCCATCGGCGCGATGGCCGATTCGATGAGCGATGCGCAGGGCTACCTGATGCCCGTCATCCTGGCGATCATGCTGCCGATCTTCTTCCTCATCCAGGCAGTGCTGCTGGGCAACGAGGGGATCGCGGTCCAGATCTTGACCTGGGTGCCGCTATGGACGCCCTTCGCCGTCCTTGCCCGGCTGGGTACGGGGATCGAAACGTGGGAGCTGATCGGGGCCGGACTGGTTCTGGCGGCGTTCGTCGCGGCTGAATTCGTCCTGCTCGGTCGGCTCTTCCGCAACAGCCTGCTCGCCTCCGGGCAGAAGCCGACCCTGCGTCAGCTCTACGACCGGATGCGCCGGAGTTGATGGAATCAGCCGGCGGGTTCGGCCTGCCTGTCCGTGCCCATGCCCGCGTCCTTCCCCTTGCGGGAGGCCTGCGCGGGCGTTCCGGCGGCGATGGCTTCCAGCAACGCCGCCTCGACCCGGTCCTGCCTCGCCTCGCTCAACAGCTTGTCGCCCAGCAGATCGGTCACGTAGAAGGTATCGACCGCGCGTTCCCCGTATTGCGTGATATGCGCGGAATTGACGATCAGGCTCTGTTCGAACATCGCCCGCGTCAGGCGATTGAGCAGCGCGGGCCGGTCGGTCGCGTTGACCTCGATCACGGTGAAGCGGTTGGACGCCGCGTTGTCGAACACGATCAGCGGACTGACGCTGAAATGTTCGGCACGCGTCCGCGGTAGCGGGCGCCGGGCGAGGCTCGGCACCATGTCGATGCGCCCGGCTAGCGAATCCTCGATACTCTTCTGAAGCCGATCGAGCTGCGCGGGTTCGCGGAACGGCTTGCCCAGCGGATCCTGTACCAGGAAATTATCGACCGCCGTGCCCATCCGCCCGGTATGGATACGCGCATCTATGATGTTGCCGCCGGCCAGGTTGATGGCGCCGGCGATACGGAAGAACAGGCCGGGATGGTCGTCGGCGATTACCGTGACGAGCGTCGCACCGAGGGCCTGATAGTATTCGGTATGGATCGAAAGTTTGTCGCCCCGATCCCGCGCGGCGCAATAATGCGGCAGGTTGATCGCGATGACGTCTTCCGGCTCGGCGATCCAGTAGGCATCGTCGAACCGGTCGGCCGTTTCGTCCACCATCGCGGCTCGGCCGCCCAGCAGGGTGCGTACGGCGTCTTTCTTGGCTGCGACCCGCGCCTCCCGGCCACGAGCCTTGTGGCCGAGGCGGAGCCGCTCGACCGCGTTGTCGTAAAGTTCGGCCAGCAGCTGCCGCTTCCAGCTGTTCCACACGCCGGGGCCGACCGCGCGGATGTCGACGATGGTGAGGATGGTGAGCAACCGCAACCGCTCCAGCCCCTGTACCTCCCCCACGAAATCGGCGATGGTCTTGGGGTCGGACAGGTCGCGCTTGAACGCGGTCGCGCTCATCAGCAGGTGATAGCGCACCAGCCAGCTCACAAGTTCGGTTTCGTTGCGGTCGAGCCCGAGACGCGGGCAGACGCGCAGCGCCACCTCCGCACCCAGGATGGAATGATCCCCGCCGCGCCCCTTGGCGATGTCATGGAGCAGAACCGCGACGAACAGCGCGGTGCGATACTTGATGTTGCGCGCCAGGCCGGTGGCAAGCGGATGATCCTCCTGCAGCTCCCCGCGTTCGATCCGGCCCAGCAGGCCGATGGCGCGGATGGTGTGCTCGTCGACAGTGTAATGGTGGTACATGTCGAACTGCATCTGCGCGTTGACCTTGCCGAAATCGGGCAGGAAGCGGCCGAACACGCCGGCCTCGTTCATCCAGCGCAGTACGGTCTCGGGATCGCGACGCCCGGCAAGGACTTGCAGGAACAGCGCGTTGGCCCGTTCGTCGCGGCGCACTGCGCCGTCGATCAGCGCGGCGTCGCGGCGCGCCATGCGGATGGTTCCGGGGTGCACCTCCAGCCCCTCGCGCTCGGCGATCGCGAAGATTTCCAGCAGGCGCACGGGGTCGTGCCGGAACCAGTCGTCTTCCGGCGCGGCGATCTTGCCGCCTTCGACCGGATAGCCCTCGATCCGGCGGGCGGGCTTCAGCGAGGAAAACAGTTCGGCGATGACGCTGCGCTCGGTCGTCTCCTCCTCCAGATGGGCGAGGAACACCCCCGTCAGGTGTCCGACATGCTTGGCCTGCAGGAAATAGAACTGCATGAACCGCTCCACGGGACTTTTCCCCGGGCGTTCGGCGTAGTTCATGCGGTCCGCCACCTCGCGCTGCATGTCGAAGGTCAGCCGGTCCTCGGCGCGGCCCGCGATGGTGTGCAGATGCGCGCGCACCGCCAGCAGGAAACCTTCGGCCCGGCGAAAGGTGCGGTATTCCTTCTCGGTGAAAAGACCCTTCTCGATCAACTCGCGGGCATTGCGAACGCGGTGCAGGTACTTGCCGATCCAGTAGAGCGTGTGAAGGTCGCGCAGACCGCCCTTTCCGTCCTTGATGTTCGGCTCGACGACATAGCGCGAATCGCCCATCCGCTTGTGCCGGGCATCGCGTTCGGCCAGCTTGGCGGCGACGAATTCGCTTTCGGTGCCGGGCACCACCTCGTTCCAGAAGCGCGCGGCGGCGGCATCGTAGACGTCCTGATCTCCCCACAGGAATCGCCCCTCCAGCAGCGCGGTACGGATGGTGATGTCTTCCCTAGCCATCCGGCTGACCTCGTCGAGCGAGCGGCTCGAATGCCCGACCGTCAGGCCCAGATCCCAGAGGTAATAGAGCATCGCCTCGATCACCTGCTCGCACCAGGACGTCGGCTTGCCCGGCGTGATGAAGGCGATGTCGATATCGGAATGCGGCGCCATCTCGCCGCGTCCGTATCCGCCCACCGCCATCAGCGCGATGCGTTCGCCGGTGCTGCGGTTGGCGACCGGGTAGACGTCTTCCACCACGTGATCGTGGATCACGCGGATCAACTGATCCACGAGGAAGGCATGACCATGGGCGATGGCGTGGCCGGCATTGGGCTTGACCTCCAGCCGCGATGCCAGTTCCGCGCGGCCGCTCGCCAGAGCATCCCTGAGCAGCGCGACGATCGCCATGCGCGCGGCTTGCGCACCCGTTTCCTCCACGGCATCGGCGATCGCGCCGGCCAGCCGGCGACGGTCCAGCACCGCGCGTTGCCGGGGGATGACGGGAAGGCTCATGACAGGCGAGATAAGCGCGCAGCGCCGCTTTGCAAAGCGAGCCGGGCCGGCGGGCGGCGCGGGAGGGCTTTCATGGCCCGGGCGAGTGTGCCAAGGCGCGGGGCGATGAGGGCCGCTCGGCTGGCGGCCAGGTGTTTTCGGAAGGCGTATTCATGCTCGACATGCTGGCCGCGGCATCGAACGATGTCCTCCGCTGGAGCGAACTCGGCCTGAAGCCGGGCATCGATCTCGGCTTCTTCACGCTGCGCTTCTATTCGCTCGCCTACATTGCCGGGCTGGTGGTCGGCTACTGGCACCTGTCGAAGATGGTGAAGGCCCCCGGCGCACCCATGGCGCAGGTCCATGTCGACGACCTGTTCTTCTACTGCATGCTCGGCATCATCATCGGCGGACGGCTGGGCTATCTCACCTTCTACGAACCGGGCCTGTGGACCGATTTCTCGGGCGAGGGCTGGGTCAGCTGGCGCGCCCTGCGCATGTGGGACGGGGGCATGAGCTTCCACGGCGGAGTGATCGGAACGGTGATCGCCATCGCCTATGTCAGCTGGCGCGGCGGCCTGCCGTTCATTCGCGTGTGCGACTACATCGCCACCAATGTCGGCTTCGGCATGTTTTTCGGCCGGATCGCGAACTTCATCAACGGCGAGTTGTGGGGCCGGCCGGCCGGCGAGGGCGTGCCCTGGGCGATGACCTTCTGCGACCAGGCCCCGCGGCCCGGCATCGCCTGCGCATCGAGCAACATCGCCCGCCATCCGAGCCAGCTTTACGAAGCCGGGCTCGAGGGGCTGCTGGTCGTCGTGGTGCTGCTGTCGCTGTTCTGGCTGACCCGCGCGCGCTACCGCCCGGCGTTGCTGGTGGGCGTGTTCACCGTGATGATTTCCGCCGGACGGTTCATCGTCGAATTCTTCCGAGAGCCCGACAGCCAGCTGGCCGACTTCGCCGCGCGCAGCGGCCTCAACATGGGACAGTGGTTGACGATCCCGCTGTTCCTCGTCGGTTGCGGTCTGGTGATCTGGGCGCTGATGCGTCCGCCGGTCGCCAGCGGCGCTTCCGTGCGGGCCCGGGCCGCGGCGAAGACCCCGGCCCCCGCCGCACCGGCTTCGGGCCGAAGCGGGGCTTCTTGAGCCCGCCCGGGGGGCAGGATGATCGGCGGCGCGATCTCGCCGATACCTTCCGGCGCCTGATCGCCGCCACCGGCCCGATCAGCCTGATGCAGTATATGGGGGAGAGCAACGCCCGCTATTACGCGGATCGCGATCCGCTGGGCAGCGCCGGAGATTTCGTCACCGCGCCAGAGATCAGCCAGATGTTCGGCGAACTGATCGGCCTGTGGCTCGCCGACATGTGGATTCGCGCCGGGCGTACCGAGCCTGTCCACTACGTCGAGCTGGGGCCGGGTCGCGGCACGCTGGCGCGCGATGCGGCAAGGGCAATGAGGCGCTACGGGCTGGAACCGAAGCTGCATCTGGTCGAAGGATCGACCCGGCTGCGCGACGTACAGCTGGAACAGGTGCCGGGCGCGATCCACCACGACGACCTTTCGACCGTGCCGATGGTCGGCCCGGTGCTGCTGGTCGCGAACGAATTCCTCGACGCGCTGCCGGTTCGCCAGCTGGTCAGGACCGACGCCGGCTGGCGCGAGGTGATGGTGGCCGTCGGGGAAGACGGTCGCTTCGTCGAGACCGCCGGCCAGCGCCCGATGGATTCCGCCGTGCCCGAGGCGCGCCGCGACGCGCCGGCCGGAACGGTGATCGAGACGTCGCCCGCCTCCGCGGCCATCCTGTTCGAGGTCGCCGGTCGCCTTGCCGCCCAGGACGGGGCGGCGCTGTTCATCGACTACGGCTATCGCGGCGGACGCAGCGGATCGACCTTGCAGGCGGTGCGCGGCCACAGGAAGGCCGGGGTGTTCGACGCTCCGGGAGAGGTGGACCTTTCCGCCCATGTCGATTTCGCGCAGATGGAACAGATCGCCCGATCGCGCGGTGCCCGCGTTCTCGGAACGGTTGAGCAGGGCGAATGGCTGCGCGCGCTGGGTATTGCGGAGCGTGCCGACGCGCTGGCGGAGTTCGCGCCCCAGCATGCCGAGGCGCTCGCCCGCGCGCGCGACCGGCTTGTCGACGCAGACCAGATGGGGGAATTGTTCAAGGTCATGGGCCTCGCCGCGCCCGACTGGCCCGATGGGGTCGGTTTCCCGGCCGCGACCTAGCGCGCTATCTCGTCCAGCAGCCACGCCGCTGACCGTTCCGGCGTCCACTTGTCCTCGTCGCGGTCGACCGCGAAGTTCGCCTGCCGCATGGTTGCCACGTCGACAGCTCCGAGCAGCGGTTCGAGCGCGGCTTTCAGCCGCTCATCGTCGCGAATGCGGGGGCTCAGGAGGATGATCGCGTCGTAGCCGGGCAGCGCCTCGCGCGGGTCGGCCAGGATCGTCAGACCGTCCGCGGCGATGCGCCCGTCCGAGGTGTAGGCGCTGATGACGTCCGCTTCTCCGGAAGCGAGCGCGTTGTACATGAAGGTGGGCGAGAAGGTGCGCCGGGCCGCGAAGCGCAGGGCGTAGGCATCGCGCAGGTTTTCCCATTCGGGTCGCTCGAACCATTCGGGATCGCCGCCCATGACAAGGCGCGGCGCTACCCGGGCGAGATCGGCGATACTGGCGACGCCAAGGTCGCGCGCGCGTTCCCGCCGCATGGCGAGGCCGTAGGCGTTCTCGAAACCCAGCCGACCGAGCACCAGCGTACCGGTATTGGCCTGCTCCCACCGCACGATCTCCTCGTACGTCGCCCCGCGGCCCGGGTTGTCGGTCCGTCCGAGCTGATTGGTCCAGATCGTCCCGGTGTAGTCGATGGCGATGTCGATCGCCCCGCTCGCGACCGCATTGTGGACGACCGCGCTGCCCAGTCCCTCCCGATATTCGACCGCGTATCCGGCATCCTCCAGCACGGAACCGATGGCGCGGGCGAGGACGTATTGCTCGGAAAAGCTCTTGGCTCCGATCACCACCGTCCCGCGCCCCTCGTCCGTGCCGAAATCGACCAGCGAGAGGGCCGCCCCGCCGATCCCCGCCAGCGCAAGCCCCGCGCCGATCCAGCAAAGCCACGGCCGGCGCGTGCTAAAACCGCGCTCCACCAGTCCGAACAGCGCATCGGCGACGAGCGCGAGGCCGGCACTGGCGATACAGCCGGCCAGCACCAGCACCCAGTTCTGCGTCTGCAATCCGGCAAAGATCGGATCGCCGAGCGAGCGCTGGCCGATCGTGGTGGCCAGCGTGGCCGCGCCGATGGTCCAGACGCTCGCCGTGCGGATGCCGGCCATGACATAGGGAGCGACGAGCGGCGCCTGCACCAGCCGCAGCTTCTGCCACGCTGTCATCCCCATTCCGTCCGCGGCCTCGATCACCTCGGCATCGAGGTTGGCGAGCGCGGTGACGGCGTTCCTCAGGATCGGCAGCAGCGCGTAAAGCGCCAGCGCCAGCCAGGCGGGCAGGAAGCCCAGTGTGGGCAAGCCTTCCCCCAACACCGTCCGCAGGGCGAGCAGCAGGGGAAAGAACAGCGCCAGCAGCGCCAGCGCGGGAATGGTCTGCACGAGGCTGGCGAAGGCGAGCGCGATGCGGGCGACGGCGGGGGAGCGACCGGCCCACACGGCCAGGGGCAGGGCGACGGCTATCCCGAGGGACACGGCGGCGGCGCAGAGCAGGACATGCTCGGCCAGTTGTGGTCCCAGGCCGAGGAGCGCGTCGCCGAGGCCGCCCATCAGGTCAGGTCCGCCAGGGCGCGGGCCTGGGCCCGCGGTACGGCAACGAGCGCCTGCGCCACGTCCCCCCCGCCGCCCGCCAGCAATTCGCGCGGAGTTGCGTCGGCGACGATCCGTCCGCCGTCCATGACCAGCACGCGCGTTCCCAGCAGCAGGGCCTCGGCCATGTCGTGCGTGACCATGACGGTGGTCAGCCCCAGTTCGGCATGCAGCCGCTTGACCCTTTCTCCCAGCGCGTCCCGGGTAACGGGGTCCAGCGCGCCGAACGGTTCGTCCATCAGCAGCAGCGGCGGTTCCCCCGCCAGTGCCCGCGCGACGCCGACACGCTGGCGCTGGCCGCCGGAAAGCGCGTCCGGATAGCGCCCTGCCATCGCGGGATCGAGGTCGACCAACTGGAGAAGGTCGGCGATGCGGCCTTCGGGCGGGTGGCGCCCTTCCAGCCGGGGGACAAGGGCGATGTTCTGCGCCACGCTCATGTGGGTGAACAGGCCGATCCCCTGGAACACGTATCCGATCCGGTGGCGCAGCGCAGGGGCGGGGCCGTCGGTAACGTCGGCCCCTTCCAGCAGCACCCGGCCCGCGGTCGGTTCGACCAGCCGGTTGACCGTCTTGAGCAAGGTCGATTTGCCCGACCCGCTGGCCCCGACCAGGGCGACGAATTCCCCGCGCTCGACCGATAGCGAGACGTCGTCGACAGCCGTTACCTCGCCGTAGTGCCGCGATACGCGGTCGAACTGGAGCAAGGGTGGGGAAGCGCCCGGCATCGGGCGGGAACGCTAACCGGCCAGCGCGTCCTTGGAAACAGTGAGTTCGACGATCAGTCCTTCATCGGTGAAGCGTCGGTCCCATTCGCCCTGCAATTGCCCCCTCACGCTCATTTCGACCAGACGGGAGCCGAAGCCGCGTTCGCCCGCATCCACGGCCGGCGGTCCGCCGTGCTCCGTCCAGACAAGACCGATGACGTCGCCGCGATCCTCCGCGACCAGATCGACATGGCCATCATCGGCCGACAATGCCCCGTACTTGGCCGAATTGGTCGCCAGTTCGTGGAAGACCAGCGCCAGCGGCGTGGCGGCGCGATGGTGAATTTCAGCGTCTTCCCCCGACAGGTGCACACGCGGGCCGCCCAGTTCGTCACGATAGGGTTCGAACAAGGCCGACAGCAGGCCCTGCAGACTTTCCTGCATGGCGGCATCCTGCGGCCTGACGAAATCGTGCGCCCGGCTCAGCGAACGCAGCGTATCGGTCAGATCCCTCGCGAAGCTTTCGTGTTCCGGCGCCTTGCGCGCCTTCATCGTGGCGAGCCCGATCACGACCGCGAAGATGTTCTTGATGCGGTGCGACAGTTCCTTGGCGAGCACGTCCCGCTCTTCGGAAAGCTGGCGACCCTCGTCGATGTCGGTCAGCGTACCGAACCAGCGCAGGGGATCGCCGCGCCGTTCCGCCACGGGTGCCGCCTGCGCCAGCATCCACAGCCAGCCATGCTCCCGGGTGCAAAGACGGAACTCGGCCTCGTACTCTTCTCCGGCCGCGAAGCAGCGCAGCCATTCCGCTTTCGCCGTTTCCCAGTCTTCGGGATGGATGAAGCGCTTCCAGTGGGTGAGGGTGGCCGGCGGCGTCTCGCCCGTCAGTTCCTTCCACCGCCTGTTGAAATACTCGAAATTCCCCCTCGCGTCGGCCGACCAGGCGATCTGCGGGACACCGTCGATCATCCGCCGCATCCGCTCCTCGCGTTCGGCGATGGCCCTTTCGGCCTGCAGGTTTTCGCGCCGGTTGCGCAGGCGCCGAAGCACCGCCTGGCCGAGCACCGCCAGCCCCTCCCGCTGGAAGTCCGACAAGCCTTCTTGATTGGGGCGCGTGTCGATTACGCAAAGCGCCCCAAGCGGCGCGCCCTCATCCGAAATCAAGGGCTGGCCGGCATAATAGCGGATGCCCGGATCGCGCGTGACGAGATCGTTGTCGACGAAGCGCTCGTCCTCGGTAGCGTCGTGCACTTCCATCAGTTCGCAGGTCTGCATGGCGTGCTGGCAGAAGCTTACCTCGCGCGGGGTGTCGTCCACCTCCAGCCCCTCGCCCGCGAGGAAGCGCTGGCGCACCTCCTCGACCAGCGTGACCTGCGCTATGGGCACGTTGCACAGCCGCGCCGCGAAGCTGGCGATGGCGTTGAGTTCGGGATCGTCCTGAAGCGCGTCGACCTCGAAACTGTGCAGGACGCGCAGCCGCTCCGCCTCGTCGTTGTAAACGGGCGAGGGCTCCGGAACGCCGGACGGCGTTATGGCGACATGTTCGTTCAAGGTGTTTCCCGTCTCAGCAGAGGCGCTTGTAGCGACAAACGCCGCGATGCGCGAGTCCTCTCGCCCCCGGTTGCAACCGTTACCGGTTTGCGCTCGTGCGCGCTATTGCTAGGGCGAGGGGGAAACGAAGGAGAGCAGACCCGTGCGCGCCACCCCCGATTTCGATTTCGGCCTTTCGCAAGAGGCCATGATGATCCGCGAAAGCGTCGCCCGCTTCGCCGACGAGCGGATTGCCCCCATCGCCGCGAAGGTCGATGCCGAGGACTGGTTCCCCGTCGAGCTATGGCCCGAGATGGGCGAGCTGGGCCTTCACGGCATGACGGTGAGCGAGGATGATGGCGGCACGGGGCTGGGCTATCTCGAACATCTGATCGCGGTCGAGGAAGTGAGCCGCGCCAGCGCATCGGTGGGTCTCAGCTACGGGGCCCATTCCAATCTGTGCGTCAACCAGATCGCCCGCTGGGGCACGGCGGAGCAGAAGGCGAAGTACCTGCCCGGCCTCATCAGCGGAGAGCATGTCGGCTCGCTGGCGATGAGCGAGCCTGCCGCCGGTTCCGATGTCGTGTCGATGAAGCTGAAGGCCGAAGGCGTGCAGGGCGGATACCTGCTCAACGGCACGAAGTTCTGGATCACCAACGGGCACGCTGCGCAAACCCTGGTGGTCTATGCCAAGACCGATCCCGAAGGCGGCAGCAGGGGCATCACCGCCTTCCTGATCGAAAAGGGCATGGACGGCTATCACCCCGGCCAGAAGATCGAGAAGATGGGCATGAAGGGGTCCATCACCAGCGAGCTGGTGTTCGAGGACTGCCTGGTACCCGAAGAGAACGTGCTGGGCGAAGTCGGCAAAGGCGTCGCCGTCCTGATGAGCGGTCTCGATTACGAGCGCGTGGTGCTGTCGGGGGTACAGCTCGGCATCATGCAGGCGTGCCTCGACACCGTCATCCCCTATGTCCGCGAACGCAACCAGTTCGGCAAGCGACTGGGCGACTTTCAGCTGATGCAGGCCAAGGTCGCCGACATGTACGTGGCCCTGCAATCGGCGCGCGCCTATGCCTATGCCGTCGCCCGGGCGTGCGACAACGACAAGACCACGCGGTTCGACGCGGCGGGCACGATCCTGCTGGCGAGCGAGAACGCCTTCCGCGTGGCGGGCGAGGCGGTGCAGGCGCTCGGCGGTGCGGGCTACACCACGGACTGGCCCGTCGAGCGCTATCTGCGCGACGCCAAGCTGCTCGACATCGGCGCGGGCACGAACGAGATCCGCCGCATGCTGATCGGGCGCGAGCTTATCGGCGCGGCGGACTGACCCTCAGTCCGCGGCCACCGGCGGTAGTGTCGGCGGGGCAGGTTCGGGCGCCGTCATCGCGCGCAATTCGTCCAGCGACAGCGGTTCGGACGGCAGGGCGAAGCGCGCGGGCGGGATCGGGTCGAACGACACGTCCGTCAGTTCCATCGTCAGCATCCGCAGCAACGCGCCTTCCGCCAGCGTTTCCGCAATGTCGGCGTTGAGCATGGAGAACATCGTGCCGAGCGTCCCGGCATTGCGGAACATGGAACCGTTCGCTGTCTGCATCGCCCGCCCGAGCGGCGCGAGCGCCGGATCGCGGCTGATGACCATCGAGGCATGGTGCGCCTCGCCGCCTTCTCCCACGGCCATGCCATAGGCCGTGCCCGTGCGGCCGTTGACCGTCTCATCCCCCATGGGGACGAGGTCCAGCGCCATTTCGTCATCGCCATGCACCGGAACCTCGGCGAAGAATTCGGCGTATTTCTCGTCGGCCAGGGCGGAGATGTCCGCCACGCGGGCCACCACGTCACGCCCCATGCCGCCGCCGACGGCATAGATGTCGTCGTCCATCACCAGGTAATAGCCGGGCTGGCTGCCCATCTGCAGACGGACATTGCCGGTCTCGTCCGCTTCCACCGTCATGCTCATGCGGATCGGAATGTTCTCGCCGACCATCTCGTAACGGCCCGCGACGTCGGCCTGGGCCGCGACCGGTATCATCGCCATAAGGGCGGCGCACACTATGGAGGCTGGGCGGTGCAATCTCGGCATGGCTCGAACCCTTCGGTGATCGCCGCGCATTGTGCGCCCGGCAATGGCGCGCCGCAAGCCCTTGTCGCGCCTCAGCTTCGCCGCACCAGCGCGCGGGCCAGCTTCTTGTCCTCCAGCGAGTAATACAGCCAGACCTGCCCACCCACGCTGACGCAACTGGCAGCAAAGGCGATGTCGGTGGCGGCGCGGTCGTCGCTGGGCGGGGGCACGACGAGCGGCATGATACCGCGATCGACGACCGCCAGACAATCGGCGGAAAAGGCGATCCAGCCAATGCGCCAGCGCGCGTCGCGGGTCGCGCCATTGTAGAACATGACCGGCATTTCCGGATCGTCCATCAGCAGCGGTCCGGTGGAAAGGTGCCAGTTGTCCCAGCTGTCCTCGCGCGGCATGAAGGGGCTGGGCCGGAAGGTCCACGGACCCGCGACGTCGCGGCCCGTGGCCAGTCCGATACGCGACGCATCGCCAAAGGCGTATTCGAAGAACAGCCGCCATTCGCCGCTCTGCGTGCGCTCGACCGTCGCTTCCTTCGTATTGCCCATCGTCTCGCTGGCGGCGAGTGCGACGCCGGCTTTCTCCAGCCGGTCGAGCGAGGGGCCACGGGCGTAGAACATCTGGCCGTGCGCCCTGTCCGCCCGAACGCCCGTGTAATAGACCGCGTAGCCGTCGTTCAGGCGGATGACGGTGGGATCCTCGATGCCGCCGATATCCTCGGCACCGGGACCGGGGATTATGGAAGGCGCGTCGAGCATCGCGAAACGGCCGCCATCCTCGCTCCATCCGCTCCAGGCGAGGCCGGTATCGGCCGCGGTCGAAGGATCTTTCGGCACCGCCCGCAGCATGATGCCGAAACGACCATCCGCTTCGCGCCAGACATAGGGCGACATGAAATCGCGCGCCATCAGTTCGGGAGGACCGATGATCTCGACCAGGTCGAGCGCTTCGACGTTGAAATCGATGGCGGTGGAGCGCGGGCGCACGTCATCCTTGCCAGCGCGCTCCATCGCCTGCGGATCGACGAACTGCGCAGTCATGCCCCGGTGGCCTGGATGAGCGACAAGCCGCCGTCGATCACCATCTGCGCGCCGGTGATGTAGCGTGCCTTGTCCGACGCGAGAAACACCGCGAGTCCGGCGACCTCGCTCGCCTCCCCGGCCCGGCCGAGCGGAATGTTCGCCTCCAGCCTGGCGCGGTAGGCGGCATCGTCCTGCGCGCGCGCGTTCATCGGCGTGAGGATCATGCCGGGCGCGATGGCATTGACGCGGATGCCGCGCGGCGCTTCCTCGATGGCCAGCGTGCGCACGAGGTTGGCGAGGCCGCCCTTGGCCGCGCAGTAATCGGCCCCTCCCTCGCGAACGGCGAAGGCGTGGATGGAACTGATGTGGACGATCGACGCGTCGCCTGGCGCCTTCCCGCGGCCTGTCAGGAAGCGGCGCGAGGTGAGAAAGGCACCCGTCAGATCGGTGGCCACCAGCTTGTCCCACTGATCCGCGGCCATGTCGCGCACGGGCACGCCGCGCATGTTGAGGCCGGCGGAATTGACGAGCACGCTTGCCGTACCCCACCGGATCTCGATCTGCGCGAACGCGGTATCGACAGAGTTTTGGTCCGCGACGTCGCATTGCACGGCAAGTCCGGTTCCGCCCGCCTTCTCGACCGCGCGAACGGTGGCGGCTGCCGCATCCGCGTCCTCGAAATAGAGGACGGCGACAGTGTCGCCTTCAGCGCCGAAAGCGGCGGCGCATGCCGCACCGATGCCCGACTCGGCCCCTGTGACGACGACGGTGCGCGGCATTGGCTTGTCCCTCAAAGACGCTTGCCGACAATCAATCCGCGAGCGGGCGACAGGGTCCGGGCGGCTTTGCTTTTTGGCGGGCCGCCGCTATCGGCAAGGGCCATGACCGCACCTGTCCTTACCTCCACGCTCGATACCCAAGGCCCCGATGCGAAGGCGCGCGCCGCGCATAATCGCAAGCTGGCGAGGACGCTGCGCGACACGGTGGCCGAGGCCGCGCGCGGCGGCAGCGAGAAGCACCGGGAGCGCCATGTCGGGCGTGGCAAGTTGCTGCCGCGCGAGCGCGTTGAACGGTTGCTCGATCCCGGCTCGCCCTTCCTCGAGATCGGTCAGCTCGCCGCCAACGGCATGTATGGCGGCGACGTGCCGGGCGCCTCCATGATCGCGGGCATCGGGCGCGTCGGCGGGCGGCAGGTGATGATTGCGGCGAACGACCCCACCGTGAAGGGCGGCGCCTACTACCCGATGACCGTCAAGAAGCACCTGCGTGCGCAGGAGATCGCCGAACAGAACCACCTGCCCTGCATCTACCTGGTCGACAGCGGCGGGGCGAACCTGCCCTATCAGGCGGAGGTCTTTCCCGACCGGGACCATTTCGGCCGCATCTTCTACAACCAGGCGCAGATGAGCGCGAAGGGCATTGCGCAGATCGCCTGCGTCATGGGCAGTTGTACGGCGGGCGGTGCCTATGTCCCGGCGATGAGCGACGAGAGCGTCATCGTGCGCGAGCAGGGCACCATCTTCCTCGCCGGCCCACCGCTGGTGAAGGCCGCGACCGGCGAGGAGATCAGTGCCGAGGATCTGGGCGGCGGCGCACTCCACGCGAAGAAATCCGGGGTCGTCGATCACCTGGCCGAGAACGACGAACATGCGCTCACCATCGTGCGCGACATCGTCTTTCATCTCGGGGCGGAATCGAAAGCTCAAGTGGACTTGAGGGAGCCGCGCGCACCGAAATACGGTGCCGAGGATCTCTACTCCATCATCCCCGAGGACGTGCGCGCGCCCTACGACGTGCACGAGGTAATCGCCCGGCTGGCGGACGGCAGCGAATTTCACGAATTCAAGGCCCAGTACGGCGCCACGCTCGTCTGCGGCTTTGCCCATATATGGGGCATGCCCGTAGCGATCCTGGCGAATAACGGCGTGCTGTTTTCCGAGAGCGCGCAGAAAGGCGCGCATTTCATCGAACTCGCCTGCCAGCGTGGCATTCCGCTGCTGTTCCTGCAGAACGTTTCTGGCTTCATGGTCGGCGGAAAGTACGAGGCCGAAGGCATCGCCAAGCACGGCGCGAAACTGGTGACGGCGGTCGCGACGGCGCAGGTGCCGAAGATCACCGTGGTCATCGGCGGCAGCTTCGGTGCGGGCAATTACGGCATGTGTGGGCGGGCCTATTCCCCGCGTTTCCTGTTCACCTGGCCCAATGCGCGCATTTCCGTGATGGGCGGGGAACAGGCGGCATCGGTCCTTGCCACCGTCCACCGCGATGCCGACACCTGGACCGAGGAGCAGGCCGAGGAATTCAAGGCGCCCATCCGCGAGAAATACGAAGCCGAGGGCAATCCCTATTACGCCACCGCCCGCCTGTGGGACGACGGCGTGATCGACCCGGTGCAGACGCGTGACGTGCTCGGTCTCAGCCTGTCCGCCTGCCTCGCGGCGCCGATCCCGCCGCGCCCGCAATTCGGCGTGTTCCGCATGTGATCGGCGGGGCGGGGCTGACTGGTCCGCCGCTGCTTGAGTATCGTTCGGATCGGGGCTAATTTCCCGCGGAGGACGAAACGAGGAGCCCGACGATGACCTTCGCACGAAGCGCCGCCGCAGGTCTTGCCCTGCTCGTCATCGCGACGGCCTGTTCTTCGGCCGATGGCGCCGGCTGGCGGGAGGCGGACATCATCGGGTCGGGCAATGTCGTCGAACGCCAGGTTGAGATCGGCAATTTCGACCGGATCGTGGCCAACGGTCCGGTAAGTGTCGAGGTCCGTCAGGGGCCCCGCCCCTCCGTCACGATCGAGGCGGAAGACAACATCGTGAACCTGATCGATGTCGATGTGAGCGGCGATACGCTCGTCATCGGTTCGCACGGATCGTGGTCCTCACGCCGGGATGTCCGTGCCGTGGTCACCGCGCCGGGCCTGCGGGATATCGAGAAATTCGGCAGCGGCCGGGTCCGGGTGGTGGACTGGAATGCCGATAGCCTCGCGCTGTCGACGCATGGATCGGGCGGGATCACGCTTTCGGGCCGCATCGATACGCTGGCGCTGTCGACCGGTGGTTCCGGCAGCATAGATGCTGGCGAGGCAACGGTAAGAGACGCTACGGCCAGTACGCAGGGATCGGGAAGCATAACGCTTGGCGATCTCGACCGTCTGAGCGCGGCGGTCGCCGGGTCGGGCAGCATCCGGGCGGGGCGGGTTGGCCAATTGACGCAGTCGGACAGCGGATCGGGAAGTATCCGCGTCGCGAACTGAACCCGGCACCCGCCGCGCGACTTCCGTATTTTCGCCCCATTCTCGCCACGTTTGGAACAACATGGCTGCGTGATCGCTTCTTCACGGAACCACCACGGAGAAGACATCATGCGTAACCTGTTGAAATTCACCGCCGCAGCGGCGCCCCTGGCCCTGCTCGCCGCTTGCGGCAGCGACGAGCCGACGGACGACGTGACCGATGTCGCGGCCGCCCCCGCGACGTCCACCGATGCCGGGATGACCGAACCCGGTCCAGCCACGCGCCTGTCGGATGCCGGCGACTATTCGGGCACCTACAACTACGCCAATTCCGACGGCACCACCTCCAGCCTCAGCCTCAATTCGTCGGACAACACCTATGAATATACCGGCAGCGACGGCAGCCCGCGCACCGGTACCTATACCGTCGATGACGACGGGTATCGCCTGACGATCGACGACTACAATGGCAGCCCCGGCTATTTCGCGATTTCGAACGGTGCGCTCTACCGGCTTCAGAACGATACCGCGATCGACGCCGATACCATGGTCAGCGGCGAGCGTTACACGCGCGATGGCATGGACGGATCGACGAACAACAGCGCCATGGGTACGAACCCGAGCAACACGATGGCGGACGAAGAGCAGTTCTCCCGCGAGCCGGAGCTTGGCAGCCCGGTCGCGCCGCCGGCGAACGACTGACCCAAACCCGGCGAAAGACAGGAGGGGCGGCCCGCGACGGGTCGCCCCTTTTTCCGTGCGTTGGCAGTACCATGGGCTGGAACGCCCCGGCCTGCCCAGTGTTGATCGGCTAATGAGGGCGGGGTCCAGACTGGAGAAATCCGATGGACCAGAACATATTGACCATCATCATCGTCATCGCGGTGATACTCATCGCCTTTGCCATCTGGGCGAGCATTCGCAAGAAGCGCACCGATCACCTGCGCGACCAGTTCGGCGAGGAATACGACCGTACGCTCGAGGCACAGGGCGGGCGCGATGCCGCCGAAGCCAACCTAGAGGCCCGCGAGGAGCGGGTGAAGACCCTCGACATCCGCCCCCTGACCAGCGAGGAACACGCCCGCTTCGCCGACGAATGGCGGGAGGTGAAATCGGTCTTCGTCGACAGCCCGACGGAAGCCGTGCTCCACGCCGACCGGATGCTGGCGACGATGATGACGGCCAAGGGCTTTCCGATGGCCGACTTCGATCACCGGTTCGAGGATCTGACCGTCAACCATGCCGACGTCGCCCGCCACTACCGTGCGGGCCACGACATCGCCGACCGCCACAACACCGGGGAAACCACAACCGAGGACATGCGCCAGGCAATGAAGCATTACGAGGCGCTCTATGACAGGCTGGTGAGCGATGCCGAACGGGGCGCCTCGCCCGCGGCCACGACGGCGACCAGCGGCAGGGCGGAAAGCGGGGCGACCTCGCATCGACCCACGCCCGTAACCGATACGATGAACACCCGCGCGACGGGCCGGCCCGCCAATGACGGAACGGTCACCGCCGATCTCGACGGCGACGGACATGCGGACACCCGGGGGCGCGACCTCGACGGCGACGGGGACGCCGATATCGTTCGCCGCGACCGCGACGGCGATGGCCATGCGGACCGGGTGGAGATTCGCCGCGACTGACGGCGTGGGAACGGGTCGTCGTTGCCGCAGAAAGCGACGGCCCGTTCCGCTTCAGACGTCCAGATTGGCGACGTTCAGCGCGTTGTCCTGAATGAACTCTCGGCGCGGTTCGACGACATCGCCCATGAGCCGGGTGAAAATCTCGTCGGTCACGTCGGCATCCTCGACCTTCACCTGCAGCAATTCACGGTTGTCCGGGTCGAGCGTGGTTTCCCAGAGCTGCTCCGCGTTCATCTCGCCCAGACCCTTGTAGCGGCTGATCGACAGGCCCTTGCGCCCCGCCGCCAGGACGGCGTCGAGCAATTGGGTAGGCCGGGTGATGGCCGTCTCGGGGTCGAAGGCCGGACTTTCGGCATCGGTCTCGTCCGGATTGTCCTCCACCGGTTCCGGCTCCGCCGCCCCGCCGCCGGCCTTTACCAGGCGCGAGGGTGCGGCGTAGGTTTCCGCCTGCTCGACGCCGCGGCGGTGTAGCTTGCGCGCCTCCGCGCTGCCGAGGAACTTCGCCTCGATCAGATGGACGTCGGTCACGCCGCGCCAGATTCGGTCGAACCGTGCCCCGCCGTCGCGGGCGGTGCGCGCAGACCATTCGGCCTCCGGATCGCCCATCTGCATCTGCGCCGCCGCACGGGCGAGCGCTGCGTCCATCGCTTCGCCGGAAAGCCCCGGTTCGAGCGCGCCCGCCAGCGCCATCGCCTCGATCACCGCGGGATCGTATTTCCGCGGGGCGAAGCCGATGAGGTTCTTCAGCAGCAGCGCCTGTTCGACCAGGTCCGCAAGATCGGCCCCGGCGCGCGCGCCGCCCTGCGTCTCGAGCAGACGGTCCGACAGGCCCGCCTGCACCAGATGCCGGTCCAGCGCGCCCTGGTCCTTCAGATAGACCTCGCTCTTCCCCTTGGCGACCTTGAACAGCGGCGGCTGGGCGATGAACAGGTGCCCGGCCTTGATGATCTCGGGCATCTGGCGGTGGAAGAAGGTGAGCAGCAGCGTGCGGATATGCGCGCCGTCCACGTCGGCGTCCGTCATGATGACGATCTTGTGGTAGCGCAGCTTTTCGAGGTTGAACTCGTCGCGCAGCCCGGTGCCCATGGCCTGGATGAGCGTGCCGACCTCCTTCGAGGAGATGATCCGGTCGAACCGGGCGCGCTCGACGTTCAGGATCTTGCCCTTCAGCGGCAGGATCGCCTGATACTTGGAATCGCGACCGCTCTTGGCCGAGCCGCCGGCGCTATCGCCCTCGACCAGGAAGATTTCGGACTTCGCCGGATCGCGTTCGCGGCAGTCGCTGAGCTTGCCCGGCAGGCTGGCGACGCTCATCGCCCCCTTGCGGCTCATCTCGCGGGCCTTGCGGGCGGCCTCGCGCGCGGCGGCGGCGTCGATGATCTTCTGGACGATGTTCTTCGCGTCGGCCGGATTTTCCTCCAGCCATTCCGTCATCTTCTCGCCCATCAGGCTTTCGAGCGGCTGGCGGACCTCGGAACTCACCAGCTTGTCCTTCGTCTGGCTGCCGAACTTGGGATCGGGCAGCTTCACGCTGACGATGGCGGTCAGCCCTTCGCGCATGTCCTCCCCGGAAAGGGAGACCTTGGCGTTCTTCAGCAAGCCGGCATTGGCGGCGTAATTGTTGAGCGTGCGGGTCAGCGCCGCGCGAAAGGCGGCGAGGTGGGTGCCCCCGTCGCGCTGCGGGATGTTGTTGGTGAAGGTGAGGACGTTCTCGTAATAGCTGTCGTTCCATTCCAGCGCGACGTCGATGCCGATGCCGTCCTTCTCGGCGGAGACCGAGATCGGCTCGGGAATCATCGCCTGCTTGTTGCGGTCGAGATACTTCACGAACGCCGCGATGCCGCCTTCGTAGAACAGATCGTGCTCGAGCGGTTCCTCGTGCCGGTTGTCGCGCAACAGGATCCGCACGCCCGAATTGAGAAAGGCGAGCTCGCGGTAGCGGTGTTCCAGCTTCTCGAAATCGAATTCGATGACGTTCTTGAACGTCTCCTCGCTTGCCTTGAAAGTAACGCGGGTGCCCTTCTTCAGCCCGTCCTCGTCCCCGTTGCTGGCGACGGGCGGCGCGTCGCCGACGACGCGCAGCGGTTCCACCGCATCGCCGTTCTCGAAGCGCATCCAGTGTTCCTTGCCGTCGCGCCAGACGCGCAGTTCCAGCCATTCGGACAGCGCGTTGACGACGGATACGCCCACGCCGTGCAGCCCGCCCGAAACCTTGTAGGCATTGTCGTCGCTGGTGTTCTCGAACTTTCCGCCCGCGTGAAGCTGGGTCATGATGACCTCGGCGGCGGAGACGCCTTCCTCCTTGTGGATGTCGACCGGAATGCCGCGACCGTTGTCCTCCACGGAAACGCTGCCGTCGGTGTTGAGCTCGATCAGAACCAGGTCGCAATGGCCGGCCAGCGCCTCGTCGATGGCATTGTCGCTCACCTCGAAGACCATGTGGTGCAGGCCTGAACCGTCGTCGGTATCGCCGATATACATGCCGGGCCGCTTGCGGACCGCATCCAGCCCCTTCAGCACCTTGATGCTTTCCGCGCCGTACTGGCCCTTGCGATGGGTATCTGCGGGGATCGGTTCGGGGGTGGTTTCGGGTGTCTCGTCCATGTCGATCATATAGGGTTTGCGGTGCGAAAACCCAAATCGCGCGTGCGGGCGCGCGAAGGCTTTTCCACCGGTTGCGATCTCCCCCCTGACAGGCTTAGGGGCGGTAGCCATGATGATGACGCTGATCGTGGTGCTGGTGGTATCGGGCGCGCTGCTCGCCGGGGCGGCGTGGGGCATCTACGGCTCGCTGTCGAAACCCGTGGAAGGTTTCCTCGTCGCGCTGGCGGGGGGATCGCTGCTGCTGTCGGTGGTAACCGAACTGATCGAGCCGAGCGTGGACAAGGCCGGGCTTCTGCCGGCGTTCGTCGGCGTGGCGGTGGGCGCCGTGGTGTTCACCGCCGTCGACTACCTGATCAACGAGAAATGGGGATCGGAGCAGGGCGGCGGCCTGCTGGCGGCGATCACGCTCGACGGTATCCCGGAAAACCTCGCGCTTGGCGTGGCGCTGATCGGCGCGGGGCCGATGGAAGTCGCGGCTCTTGCCGGTTCGATCCTCCTGTCCAATCTGCCGGAGGCCGCCGGGGGAGCCAAGGAGATGGCCGGTTCCGGCATTTCGAAAGGGCGCGCCATGCTGTTGTGGGGCGGCACGGCAGCCTTGCTGTCGGTAGCGGCGATCGCCGGCAACCTCCTGCTCGATACCGCGGGCGAGGGCACGCTCGGCATCATTCGCTGCGTGGCGGCGGGAGCGGTGGTGGCCAGCCTGTCGACCGAGGTCTTTCCCCAGGCTTTCAAGGAAGACAGCTACTCGGCCGGCATCGCTACCGCGCTCGGCGTGCTGCTGGCGCTGGGCCTCGGGGAACTGGGCGGCGGTTGAGGCGAAGGCCCGGCCGATTCCCTGAACATACACGAAAATGGCCGCCCGACGCTTTCGCGCGGGCGGCCATCGAACGGTCCGGGACTTCGGGGGATCGGGGGAGGAGCGTCGACCGGACCGATGCTTACCGGTGCCTCAGACGAGGATGCCGGTGAACAGCGTGGAGGAGATGACGATAGCCGCCACGGAGGCGGCGATGTTGGTGAGCACGTGACGCATTGGAATTAACTTTCAAATCTTTGTGGAATGACGGGCGAAGCTGGTCCCCTGTCTGTGGGCGGGCAGATGGCGTGCGACACAAAATGTTGCAAATGCGAAATATATGACAAGTGTTGCGTGTTTTGCAACTTGACCATGATGGCCCGTGTTTCCGGTCGGCTGGACTTGCCGGTGGCTGCACGCCAAAGGCATGGCGTCATGGATAAAGACCACCTTCCCGATTCCATCCTGATCGTCGATTTCGGCAGTCAGGTCACGCAGCTCATCGCCCGCCGCGTGCGCGAGGCCGGCGTCTATTCCGAGATCGCGCCGTTCACGCAGGCCCAGGCGGCGTTCGAACGTTTGCAGCCCAAGGGAATCATCCTGTCGGGCAGCCCGGCCGGCGTGCCCGACGAAGACAGTCCCCGCGCACCCCCGATGCTGTTCGAGGCCGGGGTGCCGATCCTCGGCATCTGCTACGGGCAGCAGGTCATGACGCACCAGCTCGGCGGAGAGGTGCGACCCGGGCACGAAACCGGCGAGGGCGGCGAATTCGGCCGCGCGTTCCTCACCGTGACGAAGCCGTGCGCGCTGTTCGACGGTCTGTGGCGGGAAGGGGAGCGCCACCAGGTGTGGATGAGCCACGGCGACAAGGTCACGCAGTTCGCCGACGGCTTCGAGATCGTCGCGGTCAGCGACGGCGCGCCCTTCGCCGTCATCGCGGACGAGGCGCGCAGGTTCTACGGGACGCAGTTTCATCCCGAAGTCGTCCACACGCCGGACGGCGGCAAGCTGCTGGCCAATTTCGCGCGCCATGTCTGCGGGCTCGCCGGGGACTGGACCATGGCAGAATTCCGCGCCACCAAGATCGCCGAGATCCGCGAGCAGGTGGGCGAGGGCAAGGTGATCTGCGGCCTGTCGGGCGGGGTCGACAGCGCGGTCGCCGCCGTCCTCATTCACGAGGCGATCGGCGAGCAGCTGACCTGCGTGTTCGTGGATCACGGCCTGCTTCGCGCCGGAGAGGCGGAACAGGTGGTCGGCCTGTTCCGCGGGCACTACAACATCCCCCTCGTCCACGTCGATGCGGAGGAGCGCTTCATGTCGGGGCTGGCAGGCGAAACCGACCCCGAAAGGAAGCGCAAGTTCATCGGCAAGACCTTCATCGACGTGTTCGAGGAGGAAGCGCGCAGGATCGGCGGCGCCGACTTCCTCGCCCAGGGCACGCTCTATCCCGACGTCATCGAAAGCGTCAGCTTCACCGGCGGGCCGAGCGTCACGATCAAGTCCCACCACAATGTCGGCGGTCTGCCCGAACGCATGGACATGGCGCTGGTCGAACCCTTGCGCGAACTGTTCAAGGACGAGGTGCGCGATCTCGGCCGCGAACTGGGCCTGCCCGACGTGTTCGTGGGCCGCCACCCCTTTCCCGGTCCCGGGCTGGCGATCCGTATTCCCGGCGCGGTGGACAAGGCCAGGGCGGACATCCTGCGCAAGGCGGACGCGATCTATCTCGAGGAGATCCGCAATGCCGGTCTCTACGATGCGATCTGGCAGGCCTTCGCCGTACTGCTGCCGGTGCGGACGGTGGGGGTGATGGGCGACCACCGTACCTACGACTACGTCTGCGCTCTGCGCGCCGTGACCAGCACCGACGGGATGACGGCGGACGTCTACCCCTTCGACGCCAGCTTTCTCACCCGCACGGCGACGCGCATCGTGAACGAAGTGCAGGGCATCAACCGCGTGGTGTACGACTACACCTCCAAGCCGCCGGGCACGATCGAGTGGGAATGAAGCGGGCCTCGCGACCCTCGCCCGACCGCCCGCGTGAAGGCGATCTTGGCGCCCGCGTAGAATAGCTGCCTCGCCCCAGCGGAACGCGAATCCCACTTGCCGGTTGCATTCGACAACCGATTGAACAGGAGCCGCCATGTCCCGCCACGATCCCGAAAACGACACCGCCCCGCTGTTCGAACCCGTGACCGCGGGTGACCTGACCTTTTCCAACCGCATCTGGATGGCCCCGCTGACCCGCGCCCGCTCAACCCGCGAAACGAGCGAGCAGACGCCGCTACATGCCCTCTATTACGCGCAGCGCGCCGGGGCGGGGCTGATCGTGTCGGAGGCGACGCAGATAAGCCGGCAGGGGCAGGGCTACGCTTGGACGCCCGGCATCTACACGCCCGAACAGGCTGATAGCTGGAAGCTTGTCACCGATGCGGTGCACGACGCCGGGGGCCGAATCTTCTGCCAGTTGTGGCATGTGGGCGCGATCAGCCATCCGGTGTTCCAGCCGGACGGCGCGCAGCCCGTCTCTTCCAGCGCGTGGACACCCGAAGGCAAGGCTTTCGTCGGCGATTACCTCGAAGATGGTCCGCAGGTTCCCCACCAGGAAGCCCGCGCCCTGACGAGGGACGAGATCGCCGCCGTCGTCGACGATTACCGCAACGCCGCCCGCATGGCCGCCCGTGCCGGCTTCGACGGGGTCGAGCTGCACGCTGCGAACGGCTACCTGATCGACCAGTTCATGCGGTCTTCGGTGAACAAGCGCACCGATGATTACGGCGGCACGCTGGAGAAGCGCCTGCGCCTTCTGGGCGAGGTGGTCGACGCGCTGACCGAAGAACTGCCGGCGGGACGCGTCGGCGTGCGCCTGACGCCGATTGGCGGGCCGGGCGGAAGTCACGACGACAATCCGCACGAAACCTACCCGGCCGCTGCGCGCCTGCTGTCCGGGCGCGGACTTGCCTACCTGCATGTGGTCCGGGCGACGGACCACGGCGGGGCGGGCGGCGAAAAGAGCGAGGGCGATCGCATTCTCGCCGCCATGCGCGAGGCGTTCGACGGCACGTTCGTCGCCAACGGCAACCTCTCGCCGGAGGACGCTGCCGGCTGGATCGCGCGGGGCGATGCCGACGCGGTCGCTTTCGGGCGCGCCTTTCTCGCCAATCCCGACCTGCCCGCGCGCATCGCCGCCGGAGGCGATCTGAACGAGCCCGATCCCGGCACCTATTACGGCGGGGACGCACGCGGCTATGTCGACTACCCGTCGCGCGCGAGACCCGGCGACCCGTTGCCCCAAAGCTGACGAAATGCGGAACATCGCGCCGCACCCCGGCGTTTCCCAGCCAGCATGATTTCATGCGGTGAGGAGAACATTCGATGAGAAACCTGTCCTATGCGATGATCGCCATCGGCGCGCTTGGCCTGTCGGCCTGTGCCACACTGGAGGAAGGCGCGGTCGAGACGACCTCGGACACCTACAACGCCAATCTGACCGGGTCTGCCGAGGTCGGGGGCGGCGCGCCGCAAGGCATGGGCCGCGCCGAAATATCCCTGTCCGACGAACTGGGCCAGATCTGTTACGAACTGAAGGACGTGACCGGCATCGGCCCGATCACCGCCGCGCACATTCACCGCGGCGCCGCCGGTACGAACGGCGACGTGGTGTTTCCGCTCAACCGCTCGAACCAGGGCGAGTATCAGGGATGTTCGGACGCCAGCCAGTCCTTGCAGGACGGGATCGCTGCCAATCCCTCGATGTATTACGTCAACGTCCATACCAGCCAGTATCCCGACGGAGCGATCCGCGGTCAGTTGATGCGGTGAGTTTGCGCCCGGCGAGTGCCCCGCCCGGCGCCAGACGTTAGGGCCGGGTGGGTGCATTCGCTGTTTTCCGATCCGCGCAGCGAGACGCTGGCGCGCATTCACGCGGCGCTGATCGCGCGGTTCGGGCGCATCCCGCGGCATGATGACAGGCGACGCGACCCGGTGTGGACCCTGGTGCAGGGCGTGATCGGCGCGCGGACGAAGACCCATCTTTCCAATGCCAACACCGATGCCTTGCTGGCCCGCTGGGGAAGCTGGGAAGCCGTAGCCCGGGCGCCGGAAGCCGGAATTGCCGAAGTGCTTTCGAGCGCGACCTTCCCGGCGATGGTTTCCGCCCGATTGAAGGCGTGCCTGAGCGCGATCGCCGCGGAGCGCGGCGCGGTCGATCTGCGCCACGTGTCCAACCTGCCGACCGACACGGCGATGGACTGGCTCGAGACGCTTCCCGGCGTCGGGCGCAAGATCGCCGCAGGGGTGATGAACACCAGCCGCTTCGACCGCCGCGCGCTCGTCATAGACGGCCACCACCGCCGGGTGATGCAGCGCACCGGTCTTGTCCCCCCGCGCGCCGATACCGCCCGCGCCTATGCCGCGCTCATGCCGCTCCTGCCGGGGGAATGGTCCGCGCGCGACGTGGACGAACATCACCTGCTGGTGAAGCGACTGGGGCAGACGCACTGCCGGCCATCGGGGCTCCATTGCGACAGCTGCCCGATCCGGGCCGAGTGCGAGACGGGGAAGCAGCGCGCGTGATTTCCCTGGTCGACTTGGAAGCGGTCTATCGCCGACTGGCCCGCACGATGCCGGGGCGCACGCCGAACGCGAAGGGGCCGAAGGGGCAACCCGACGCCTTTCGCGCCTGCGTGGCCTGCATGCTCTCGGCGCAGTCGCTCGACCGCAACACCGCTGCCGCTACGAAGGCCCTGTTCGCCATCGCTGACACGCCCGAGCGGATGCTGATGCTGGACGAGCAGACGATCGCCCGCGCGATCAGGCCATGCGGCCTCTACAACATGAAGGCGCGCAATATCCGCCGCTTTTGCAAGGCGTTGCTGCGCGAACGTGGCGGGGTCGTACCCGACACGCGGGAAGGGTTGATGGCTTTACCCGGAATCGGGCGCAAATGCGCCGATATCGTTCTCAGCTTCACCTTCGGGAAGGACGTGATCGCGGTCGACACGCACGTTCACCGCGTATGCAACCGCATCGGCCTGACCGATGCCGGCACCGCCGAACGCACTGCGCGGCAACTCGACGAGCGCACGCCGGACTGGGCGAAGCGGGACGGACATTTCTGGCTGATTCAGCTCGGCAAACGCATCTGCCGCGCCCGCAAACCCCGTTGCAAGGAATGCCCGGTGAGCGAATGGTGCGAATACCTTGCTGCCGGGTTGGAATGATCGCCACCGGTCGCCCGCGAGCGCTTGGGGTCGTTATACCCCGATGAAAGACCCGCTTCGCCGGTCGGGCGAAGCGGGTCATGAAAGGGGGCGAAATTCTGCAAAGCCCGCCGCCGATCGACGACAAGCAGGCAGGCGGCGTCAGCCGTCGTCTTCGTCAACCTTCGTGTAGGGCACGAAATCATCAAGGAAGACGACGCCGCTGAAGAAACCGCTCTGGTCGATGGTCCGCGTCACGTCGTATTTGCACAGGCGCGAACCGGCGCCGAAGCGTTCGATGACCGGAATATCCCAGTAATCGAGCTGGTCGGGATTGAGCGCACGGGCCACCCAGATGGTATCGCCGCGTTCGTAGACGAGGCCGACATTCTCGACCACGCGCAGGCTGCGGCCCGACGTGCTGTAGACGTTGATGCACGAGGTCGGCTCTCCGGCGACGCGGCCCTCGAGGTCTTGTGCGAGGCGTGCCTGCGCTCGCTCGCTGGGGCTTTGCGCGGCTGCGGGAACGGCAGCGGCCGCGGTAAGGGCGGCGGCTGCGGCGGCAACGGTGGTAAGGGTCTTCTTCATGTCCTGTCTCCTGCCCGAGACAATAGCGGGTTTCCTGTTAACCGCGCCTGACCGCGCTTTGTTCCGGCACTCAGGATCCTTCGACGGGCTGTTCCTGCGGGCCGTCGCCCTGCTTGGGCAGCGGGGCGCCGGCATCCTTGTCCACGCCCGTCATCGCGGCCGAATCGGGCACTGCGCCATGATCCGCCGGCCCGCCTTCGAGAATGAAGCGCCGGTCGCAATAGCCGCAATCGACATAGCCCTTCTCGTCGATCTGCATCCAGACGCGCGGATGGCCGAGGCTGGCGGGCAGGTAGTTCTCTCCGCCGCGAATGTCGCCGGCCCCGTCGCACCAGACGCGCGCGGTATCGACGATGGTTGTTTCGGGTACGTGGTCCATGGCCGCGAAGCCCTATCGCCTGCCCGTGATTCCCGCAATATCGCGCGGTCATCGCACGGCGGACGGGTTTACTCACGCGATTGCAGGGCGCATGGGGCCAGCCATGACCGTGCCCCAGACGCTGCCGCCCAATCCCGACGCCGCCATCGAGATCCGCGATCTCGTGAAGGAGTATGCGGGCGAGGGCGATGCCGCCCCCAAGCTCGCGCTGAAGGGCGTCAGCTTCGACGTGCCCGAAGGCGCGGTGTTCGGCCTGCTCGGCCCCAACGGGGCGGGCAAGTCGACGCTCATCAACATCATGGCTGGGCTGGTCAACAAGACCGGCGGCACGGTGCGCGTCTGGGGGCACGACATCGACCGCGATCATCGCAACGCCAAACTCAATATCGGCATCGTCCCGCAGGAAATCGTGTTCGATCCGTTCTTCACTCCCTTCGAGGTGCTGGAAAACCAGGGCGGCTTCTACGGCGTCGCCAAGGCGCTTCGCCGGAGCGAGGAACTGCTGCGCGCGGTGCGCCTGTGGGACAAGCGCGATGCCTATGCCCGCACGCTGTCGGGCGGGATGAAACGCCGCCTGCTGATCGCCAAGGCCATGGTCCATTCGCCGCCCATCCTGGTGCTGGACGAACCGACCGCCGGCGTCGATGTCGAACTGCGCCGCCAGTTGTGGGATCTGGTCAACGAACTCAATGCCGAAGGCGTGACCGTCGTCCTCACCACGCATTACCTGGAGGAGGCCGAGGCGCTGTGCGAGCGAATCGCGATCATCAATCACGGCGAACTCATCGCCAACGAGCCGACCCGCGAACTGGTCGGCATGATGGGCGAGAAGATCGTCGCGGTGACGGTCGATCAGGACGTGACCGACCTGCCCGCCGATCCGCGCTTCCACAAGTGCGAGGCGGTCGGCGAAAGACAGATCGAGATCACCTTCGACAAGGGGGAGATGACCGCCGGGCAGGTGCTGGCCAAGGTCCAGCAGCAGGGCTTCACGATAGAGGATGTGACCACCCGCGAGGCCGATCTGGAGGACGTGTTCGTCCAGCTGACCGAGGCCGCCGATGCGCGCAGCGGGCAGACCGTCACCTGAACCCCGTCACGCCCCGCCGGTCCGGGCCGGTCGGGGTCAGTCCGCGCCCTCGGCGCGCCAGTAGGGGCCAGTGGCGTAGAGCTTGAGGCGCCAGTCGGCGTCCTGCGCGAAGATCACCAGTTCGTCGGTGCGAACAAGACCGCCCTCGGGTGTCTCGTCGACATGGTGAAGCTGCGCCGCGACGCCGGCAAAGCTCGACAGCAGCGTGGCGGCGGCGATCTCGATCAGCGGCGCGTCCTCGTGGCGCAGGTCGATCAGGAGCGGGGCATCGCCCGGCGCGCGCGCTTCGAGCCAGGCGCGCACCTCGTCCGCCAGGCCTTCTACGTCGCCGCGTTCGACCAGGGCCTTGAGCGACTTCTCGCGCGTCTTCCAGTCGGGCAGCGCGAGCGGACGGCGCAGGTGGGGCGGGGCCGCATCCCTGCGCGAGACGAGCCGCAGGGCGCCCCCGTCGGCGGCCACGACGCTGGCGAGCGGCGCCGCGTAGGCTTCCTCGCGCAGATGACGCCGGTGAATGTCCTCGCGGTCCGGCTCGGGCGGCAGGGAAAGCAGCGTGAAGGTGCTCTCGTCGCTCTCGATCAGCCAGTAGTTGGGAAGTCCCCAGATCCATACCTTGACGCGTTCGGGCAGCAGCGTTTCGAGCACCGGCAGGGCATCGGCAACGGCGATGACGACGCCGGTAGCCTGCGAATCGTAGCCGAACGTGACGTGGTCCTGCCCTTCGGCCACCAGCCAGAGCATGTCGGCGACCTGATCGGCGCGTCGCGCCCTGTCCGCCTCGTCCTCCCCCGGCAGCGGCGGGTAGCGCCAGTAATCCGGATGGCGGTAGGTTTCCATGACGTCGGCAGGGGGCGAGGCATGCCACAGGACGCCGGACCCCGACACGGTCAGCCAGGGCGGCGTCCAGATGCCGAAGGGTGCAGGCCGAAAGGCGACGCCAAGCTCGCGCAACCGTGGAACCACGTCGCCCCTGACCCTGGGGTCGGGCTCGGACCGGGGATCGGTGCGACCCGCATCGCGACGCGCGGCGATTCTCCTGCGGCGTTCCGGGTCCATAGGCGCGGCGCTCATTTGCGCATCCTTGCCCAGCGCTTCTTGCGCACGCGGCGGATCGCCCGGTCGCAGAACTCGCAACGGCTGACGAACTGCTCGCCGTCCCAGTCCGCGCGCCGCCCGCGCGGGCGATGCTGGCCGAGCCGGCAGAGAAGGCGCGGAAGAATGGGACTACCGGATGATGTGGCGGACTGGTGTTCGGTCATCACTGGCCCCCCCGATGACGGCACGAATCCGACCCGGTTTGTGCAGCGCATCGTAACACCTTGCCGTGGGTCGGCGCAACAATCGCCCGCGAAGGCCGCGCGGCGGGCGAAAGCTTGTGTTGCGGGCGGGGGCCGGGGTGGGCAAAGACCGGGCATGATCAACCCATCCCATACCCATGACGTTCTCGTGATCGGATCCGGCGCGGCGGGACTGACGGCCGCGCTCACGCTCGCGACGCAGCGGCGCGTGCTGGTGCTTGCCAAGGGCGCGCTGACAAGCGGGTCGACCGCCTGGGCGCAGGGCGGAATCGCCGCGGTGCTGGATGCGGGCGACACGTTCGAGGACCATATCCGCGACACCATGATCGCCGGGGCCGGTCTCAATGACAGGCGAACGGTCGAATTCGTGATCGAGCGCGCGCCCGCGGCGATCGACCGGCTGGTGGAACTCGGCGTGCCGTTCAACGCCCAGGGCGAAGATCTGCACCTGACGCGCGAGGGCGGTCATTCGCACCGGCGCATCGTGCATGTGAACGACGCCACCGGCTGGGCGGTGCAGGCCGCGCTCCTGAAGGCGGCGCAGGACAATCCCAACATCACGCTGCTGCCCGACCAGAGCTGCATCGAGCTCATCACCGGGCGGCACGAGGAACGCTATTCCGGTGCGGGCCGTGTCTGGGGCGTCTACGCTCTCGACACGGCGAGCGGGCGCGTGGTGGCGCATACCGCGCGGGCGACCGTGATGGCGGCGGGCGGGGCGGGGCGCTGCTACCTGTTCTCCACCGCCCCGCGCGGCGCGACCGGAGACGGGATCGCGATGGCGTGGCGCTCGGGCGCGCGCGTTTCCAACATGGAGATGATGCAGTTCCATCCGACCTGCCTGTACAACCTCGAGGTCAAGAACTTCCTCATCACCGAAGCGGTGCGGGGCGAGGGCGGGCGGCTGATCCATCCCGAAACCGGCCGCCGGTTCATGGCCGATTACGATCCGGAGCGCATGGAGCTGGCCCCGCGCGACGTGGTGGCGCGGGCGATCGACGACCAGATCAAGCGCTTCGGCCTGGATTACGTGCATCTCGACATCAGCCACCAGAGGGCCGACTTCGTCACGGAGCACTTTCCCACCATCCACGAGAAGCTGCTGACGCTGGGAATCGACATGACCGCGCAGCCCATCCCCGTCGTTCCCGCCCAGCACTATACCTGCGGCGGCATCGTCATCGACCTCGACGGCCGCACCGACCTGCCGGGCCTCTACGCCGCGGGCGAGTGTACCGAGAGCGGGTTGCACGGGGCCAACCGCCTCGCGTCCAACAGCCTGCTCGAATGCTTCGTCTTCGGCGAGGCGGCGGCGCGTGACATTCTCTCCCGCTGGAGCGAGTTCCCGCCCCCGCCCGCCATTCGCGAATGGGACGATACGCGCGTCACGGATTCGGACGAGGAGGTCGTCATCAAGCAGAACTGGACCGAGATCCGGCGCCTGATGTGGAACTATGTCGGTATCGTGCGAACCACCAAGCGGCTGGAACGCGCCGCCAACCGTATCGCCCTGCTGCGCAAGGAGATCGACGAATATTACGGCGCGTTCAAGGTGACGACCGACCTCATCGAACTGCGCAACCTCCTGCAATGCGCCGACCTGATCGTCGAGAGTGCGTTGATGCGCCACGAAAGCCGGGGGCTGCACTTCACGCTGGACTATCCCGAAACCGCACCGGTCGCGCGGGATACAGTTCTCGTGCCGTAAATCGTCGCAACGCACGAAACTATTGTTTCGAGCCGCAAACGCAGATATTTGATTTCTTGAGAAACCCGTTCGGCGTCATTTTCGGTCAACCTGTCCCGATTTGGTTTAACTTTTGGCAATCTGGCGTAGAAAGGGAACCGGACGTGTCCGAACCGCAGGCGGACATTTTCCGGGATCGACCCGAAGTGTTTCGCGTGTCCTCGAAGAAAAACTACCCCAACAGGTCGCCGTGCCAGCGATAGCCCCCGGGCCGATCATCCACACTCGAAGGGATGATCCGATGCGTAAATTCGACCTGTCTGCGGTATTCGTCGTTCTGCTCGGCGTGAGCACCGCCCCCGCCGCCACCCTCGCGCACGACGAGGCGCTCCCCCAGATCACCGTCATGCCATCCGCCGTGAGCGAGGCGCTCGATCGCGACCTCGACCGGCAGCTTGTGATCGTCGACCGGCCTTTCGCCAGGGTGCAGCCGTCCCAGGGGATCGTGCGGGTGCGTTTCTCGCTCGATGTCGACGGCAAGCCGGTGAACGTCCGCCTGTACGACCACCGCGCCAACCTTCCCGCGCGCCGCGCCGCGCTGCGAGCCGTGGAGCGCCTGCAGGCCTGCAGCGACATTCCGGTCGCCTATCGGAGCGGCGATCTCCAGGCGAACATCATCTTTGCCTCCAGCGATCGCGATTTCCGGCGCCTGACCGCCGATCTTGGAGACATGGAGGCGCTGCGTCTCGCCTCCTCCCAGGCCGAGCGCGAGGTTCTTGCCTTCGGTTCCACGACCGCCCGCGCTCCCGCCGTCTGACCTTCCGGCCGGACGGTGGCTCTCCGGTATCGTCGGTACGCCGGGTACTGCGGACGCGGTGCACGGGCGGTACCGGGGTTGCCACGCCGACGAACGGCGAGGCTGTCTGCCCGCTTTTCGTCACAATCTTGGAACATTTGTCCTGTTCGTCCTGTTGAATACACGAGACCTTCGGCCAAGCCGCCGGACCGACAGACGATAACAGGAGGATATCTTGAAAAAGACACTCATGCTCGCCGCCCTTCCCCTCGCCACCCTGGTCGCCGCATGCGGTCAGGATTCGGCCGTCGAGGAGCGTGGCGACATGCTCGAGGAGCGCGCCGATGCGGTCGAGAATGTCGGCGATGATCGCGCCGGCCAGCTTGAAGAGATGGCCGACGAGGCGCCGACCGACGCGCAGGAAGACGCGCTCAACGCCCGGGCCGAGGAAATCGACGATATCGGCGACAACCGCGCCGAGGCGCTGAACGAGCGTGCCGACGAAATGGAATGACACTCGCCCGCCGGCCGCCGGTCGGCGCGAGACGGACACGGGAAGGGGCCTGCGGCGACGCGGGCCCCTTTTTCGCGTCAGTCGCCCATCATCAGGAACAGGAAGAAGGCCAGCGCGGTCGCCCCCAGGAACAGCATCCAGCTCCAGTAGAAGGTGATGGCGGTTTCCATCACCTCGAAATGGAAGGTGCGGATATTGAGCGGTCCGCCGGTCGTGCCGCCCGACCCCATGAACAGACACACGATGACCGTCAGCGCGATGCCGAGCGGTATGGCTTTCAGGAATGCGAACACGGTCCCGTCGTCCTTTCTCGCCGCCAGCGAACCCGCCTCGCCCAATGCCCCGCCCGGCGCGGCGCGTCCAGTGCCGCCGGGCGCATGACCGCTCCAACCCTTGCGCGTGAGGATGGGTTCGATCGCGCGGGTTGCGACGGCGGACTTTTTTTCCGCAATTCGATTATGCCCCTTGCACCTCGCGCAAGCCGTGGAGAACCCACGCGTCGCACCGTGTTTGTGCCACCAGACACCCTGCTCCGGCGTTCCCGATCGCGGTAAACCTGGCTTAACCCTCTTGCGCGCGAGTCGCACCTGATTCACTTTGGGTTGTGGTCGTCACTCGGGGTTCACCCACAAGACCTAGATTTGCGGGGCGTCGCCACCATCTTGGCGAGGTTGCCGAATCGACGTCGGGGAAGGTGCGGGAAAAGGCGGCTGTGGGCAGGCGGGGGATAAGTTTTCTCCTGCCGGCGCGTGGGGATCGCTAGGCTGGCACCGTCCGGCCGAATCGCAAGACCGCCACGGGCGCAAGGGATGGATCACGGGCCGGCGGCAAGCGCGCCGGGCCGAGGGAAACGGGGACGGGCACGATGGATTTTCGAGGCGGCAATGAAGGGGCGATGGCCGGCGGGACGGATACCGACGCCGGCGAGACGGTCGAGGATACCGCGGCGCCCCGCAACACCGATGACAAGGCAATGGCTATGGACAGGAAAGACGCAGGGACCGAGGCGCTGGTGGATGCCCCTTCGGCGGACGATGGCGGAGCGGCGCTGGCCGCGGCCGGAGCATTGGCGGAGGCGGCAAAGGCGGCGAAGAGCGATTCCAGGTCGGTCAATCCGCGCCGCTTCACGATTCGCACCGATCCGGCGCGCGACGCCAACCTGACCGAGTTCGGCAAGGCGACGCTCAACGATCGCTATCTGCTGCCGAACGAGACCTATCAGGATCTCTTCGCCCGGGTGGCCGACGCCTACGCCGATGACGAGGCGCACGCACAGCGCATCTACGACTACATTTCGAACCTCTGGTTCATGCCGGCAACGCCCGTCCTGTCGAACGGCGGCACCGGGCGCGGTCTGCCGATCAGCTGCTATCTCAACAGCGTCGAGGACAGCCTCGAAGGCATCGTCGGCACCTGGAACGAGAATGTCTGGCTTGCCAGCAAGGGCGGCGGCATCGGCACCTACTGGGGCAATGTCCGCGGCATCGGCGAACCGGTGGGCCTGAATGGCAAGACCAGCGGCATCATCCCCTTCGTGCGGGTAATGGATTCGCTGACGCTGGCCATATCCCAAGGAAGCCTGAGGCGCGGTTCGGCGGCCTGCTATCTCGACGTGAGCCACCCGGAAATCGAGGAATTCCTCGAGATCCGCAAGCCATCGGGCGACTTCAACCGCAAGGCGCTGAACCTGCATCACGGCGTGCTTCTGACCGATGAGTTCATGGAGGCCGTGCGCGCGGGCGAGAAGTTCGCGCTGAAAAGCCCGAAGGACGGCACGCAGCGCGGCGAGGTCGATGCGCGCAGCCTGTTCCAGAAGCTGGTCGAGACGCGGCTGGCGACGGGCGAGCCCTACATCGTGTTCTCGGACACGGTGAACCGCATGATGCCCAAGCATCACCGCGAGCTGGGGCTGAAGGTGTCGACCTCCAACCTGTGCTCGGAAATCACCCTGCCGACCGGCATCGACCATCTCGGCAACGACCGCACGGCGGTATGCTGCCTGTCTTCGCTCAACCTCGAAAAGTGGGACGAGTGGAACGGCGACAAGCGCTTCGTGGAGGATGTCATGCGCTTCCTCGACAACGTGCTGCAGGACTATATCGACCGTGCGCCCGACGAGATGGCGCGCGCCAAGTACTCCGCCGCGCGCGAACGCAGCGTGGGCATGGGCGTGATGGGCTTCCACTCTTTCCTCCAGTCCAAGGGCATCGGCTTCGAAAGCCCGATGGCGAAGGTCTGGAACCTCAAGATGTTCAAGCACATCTCCGCCCGCGCGGAGGAAGCGAGCATGATGCTGGCGCATGAACGCGGCCCCTGCCCCGATGCCGAGGAAATGGGCGCGATGGAGCGCTTCTCCTGCAAGATGGCGATCGCGCCGACGGCCTCGATCTCCATCATCTGCGGCGGCACCAGCGCGTGCATCGAGCCGATCCCGGCCAACATCTACACCCACAAGACCCTCTCGGGCAGCTTCGTGGTCAAGAATCCATATCTGGAAAAGCTGCTCGACAAGAAGAGCAAGAACTCCACCAATGTGTGGAATTCGATCCTCGAGAAGGGCGGCTCGGTCCAGCATCTCGATTTCCTGACCGCGGAGGAAAAGGCCGCGTACAAGACGAGCTTCGAGATCGACCAGCGCTGGCTGCTCGAATTCGCTGCCGACCGCACGCCGTTCATCGACCAGGCGCAGAGCCTCAACCTCTTCATCCCCGCAGATGTCGACAAGTGGGATCTGGCGATGCTGCATTTCCAGGCATGGGAGAAAGGCGTCAAATCGCTCTATTACCTGCGCTCCAAGAGCGTGCAGCGTGCCGGTTTCGCCGGCGGGGTGGAGGCCGACAACACGGCCGACCCGGCGAAATACGAACTGCCGACCACCGATTACGACGAGTGTCTGGCCTGCCAGTAGGCGCACGCGGGAGGGAGACGACGCATCATGGGCATACCGGGACTGGTGGCGCTGGGCGTCGTCTTCGTCGCGCTCGGCTTCGTCTTCCGCAAGCGCGGGGCGGACAGGGCGGCGGCGCGCGCGGGAACGCTGACATTCGCCCTGTTCGAGCTGGCGGGCGCGCTGTTCCTGATCGCCGCGCTCATCACGGCGCTGCGCGGCTGAAACCCTGACCTATATCGTCGTCATCCTCGTGCTGATGGCCGTCGTCCTGTTTCGGGCCGACCGAAAGCGGGCGGATACCGTCAATTCGGGTACGATGCGATGGTTCGCTCTCGGCCTTGCCGGGGCTGCGCTGCTGCTGGGAATAGTCACCCTGCTCGATCTCGCGCCGGCGATCTGACGTTGCCTATTCCAGGTGCTCCTGCGCGCGCACCGTTTCGGGGCGCTGGGGCAGGACGATGACGAGGACGACGATGGCGAGGGCCAGCACGATGGAGGCGGCGAGGCGGCTGAGTTCGAGCCCGCCGCTGGCAACGGGCTTGTCGAGGAAATCGCCGACCACCGCGCCGAGCGGCCGGGTCAGGATGAAGGCCGACCAGAACAGCGCGACCCGGTTCGCCTTCGTAAAGCGATAGGCGACGGCCAGCGCGATGAGCGCGCCGCCGAAGATTTCCGCCGCGCCGAGATAGCCGAGCGGACCGTCTGCCACCCAATCGCCCAGCGCCGTGCCCAGCGTCTGCGAGAAGGTGATCGTCAGCCAGTAGAACAGTTCAGCGTCGCGCCGGTGGACCGATGCGGCGGAGATCGTGCCGATGGACCGGTGCCAGACGAACAGCGACATCAGCACCAGCGCGAACAGCAGCGCCGATCCGCCAGGATAGCCGATGCCGAGCGAGCGTGTCGCGAAATCCGCCAGCGTCGTGCCGACCGTGGTGGACGCGATGATGGTCGCCCAGTAGAGCGCGGGGTGAAAGCGCGAGGCGCGCACCTGCTGAAAAGTGAAGAGCGCGAAGATCGCGCCGAAGATGGCGGTGCCCACGACATAGCCGTTGACGCCGGACTGGCCGGCGGTCGCGCTCGTCTCGCCCAGCCAGCTCATGCTGACGGTATCACCCATCGTCTCGCCGAAGGTGGTGGCAAGGATCTTCACGATCCAGAAGCCGAGTGTCACCGCCGGCACCTTGGCCAGCATTTCCCTTTCGTCCCGCGTCATGCGAAGGTCCTTCCGTCGGTACGGCGACGCCGTCGCAAAAGGATTGGCCGGGGGCTGCGCAAAATCTATAAGCAGCGGCCGATGGAAAGCCGCATCAGCAATTGCGTATGAACCTGTCAGGTGCGGATCGAGGCCGGCTGGAGACGCAGCTGGGCGGCGCTGTCCTCATCGTCGCGGTGCAGGCCGTCGCGGCGATCTACTTCGTCGTGGACGGAATAGAGGACGTGCTGCCGCAACTGCGCACCGGGCCGAGCGCCGAAGTGGTGATGGAAGGGCTGGTCGCGCTTGCCCTGCTTTTGGGGGTGGTGCTGGGCGCGCGGCACACCACGCGCGTTCTGCACGAGGCGCGTCACCGCGACAGCGCGCTCGATGCCGCACGCGGTGCGATGAGCGCGGTGATCGAACGGCATTTCCGCCAGTGGAACCTCTCGCCGGCGGAGGCGGAGGTCGCCCTGTTCGCGCTGAAGGGGAGCACCATCGCACAAATCGCCGCGATGCGCGGTGCAGCGCAGGGCACGGTGCGTTCGCAGCTCAGCCAGGTCTACGCCAAGGCCGGGGTCCGGAACCAGTCTACGCTGGTGGCGATGTTCGTCGACGAACTGCTCGATCCGCTGGTGCCGGGGCAATAGGCGCGAAAAACCCCGGCCGCGCCTGTGGCGGGCCGGGGTCTGCCAAACGTCATGCGGGACGATCAGGCGTTCGCGCCGCCCACGCCCGGAGGCACCGCCGCGCCGGCCTTCAGATAGACACGGTTATCGTCGATCTTCTCGACGTCGTCGAGCTTCAGGTAGTGATGCAGGTCGTCCTTCGCATCGGACTTGGTCAGCTTGATCCGGTCGTCCTCGACCTCGTCGACGGTACCGACGTGCTGACCGTTGCTGTCGGCGACTTCCATGTGCTCCTTGATGCGCATCTTCTCGAACATTTGCGTTCTCCATCTGGTGTTGGGGTATGGCCTTCCAACGATGCCGGACCCCTGCGTGTTCCGCGGATCGGGAGGGGGAGTTGCGTGTTCGCGGCAAACTGTGTCTTGCCATTGACAGCGGTGGGGCTAAGAACTGTTGCAATTGATTTGCAAGAGCATCTGAAAGGCTTTCATGCGCAAATGGCATCGCTGGCTCTCGCTCGTGTTCGGGATCGTGCTGGTTTTCGTAACCGTGACCGGGTTGCTGCACTACGTGGTCGCCTGGTGGCCCGCCGAGCCGCCCACCGCCGCCGCGCTGGCCGCGCGCGAGCCGCCCGCCGGATTCGTCTGCCCCGAAGGCTGGCGCTGCTCGCCGCCGCGGGGCAGGCCGGCACTCGGCATCGACCTTGGGTTTGTCCACCATCTCCATTCCGGCAGCGAGGGGGGCGTATGGGGCGAGATCGTGGTGATGCTTTCCGGCCTCGCGCTGCTGTTCTTCAGCGTTTCGGGCTTGTGGATGTATCTGCGCATGTGGCGCGCACGCCGCGCGAAGGGAAAGCGCCGCGGCCTGTTCTGGACCTAGCGGCGGGGGTGCTGCGGTAATCGAACCTTAACCGTGCGCGCGTAACGGATAAGCCCATGAGCAAGGCGCGCCCCACCGTTCCCACGCACCACGGCTATGGCGAGGTGCGCGTGTCGCGCTACTTCACGCTGTACCTCGCGCAGATCGCCTGGCTGGCGCTGGGCCTGTACCTCAATGCGATCGCCTACTGGCCCTCCACCTGCACGCCCGACAACATCATCGAAGCCTATGGCTGCTCGATGCGGCTGCCGGAAAATGGCGGGTGGAGCGAGGCGGCGCTGCTCACCTGGATGTGGGCGACACCGATCCTTATCGCGCTGGAGATTTCGCGCCGCGTGGGCAAGAGCAAGGACTGAAGGGCAGTCCTTGCCGCCGCCCCTTTGGGGGCTATTCCTTCAGCTTCTCCACGCGTTCCTCGGTCGCGCCGCCGTAGCCGCGCTCTTCCTCGTCTTCCTCGATCCTGTCGCTGGCGTCCGCGCTCCGATCGCGGCCCAGCCCCTTGTCGAGCGAGGAATCGTTTTGCGCCGCGGCCTGCGCCCGGCGTCTGTCCTCGTCGGCGGCGTCCTGGTGCATGTTGGTCGGGCTGTTGACCTCGTACTGGTCGTAGGTGGGTTTCGCCGCGCCGACATGGTTGTCCTTCGCCTGAGGCTGGTTGCCGGCGAGCGGACCTGTCTCGATATCGTTGTTGAGACCGGCACTGGCCTGAGGACGCGGCTCGCCATCTTGCGCTGCGGATGATGGCCCCTGCGACTGGCCCTGCGACTGTGACTGCGACTGCGAGCCCTGCGACTGCGACTGCGCGGACTGCTGCTTGGCCTGATCCATCATGTCGCCCTTGCGCACGGGCGGATGCTTCTGCTGGTCTCGCGGAGCGTGATCGGGTTCGCCGCTGGCCGTGCGGCGCGCCTCGTCCTCCTGCGGGCCGGTGCGCTTGATGCCGCCGGGCTCGTGCCCCGGCTTCAGGGTGACGTCGCGGCTGTCTTCGGGTTCGTATTCGCCCATGATGGGCCTCCTTGTGTATCCTCTTGCAGCGTCAACGGCCCGTGCCCCCCGCGCGTTCCGCCGGCAGGCTCCGCCCCGGGCGCGCCGGTGGCCGTTTCGGGCCGGGCCGTTGACCTGGGGCGACGGGTCGCCCCTCGCAGGCGGGCGAGGCGGTGTCGCTCATCCGACACAGGCCGCATGGCGTCTTATCCACGCCGAATCATCCCCTCTTGTCTCCAAAAGGCGCGCATGATTCACTATATGAGTCGCTCGCGTTCCGATGGGAGGAAGGCATCGCGCCACTATCGGTAGTGGCGTATCCTGCCCGGTCTTCCACAACATATTGATTTCAATCCGCCGGAGATTCCGCATGTCCCTCCTCGAAGCCCGCAAGACCTACAAGCCGTTCGAATATCCGTGGGCCTACGAATTCTGGAAGCGCCAGCAGCAGATCCACTGGATGCCGGAAGAGGTGCCGCTGGGGGAGGATTGCCGCGACTGGGCGCAGAACCTGACCGATCATGAGCGCAACCTGCTCACCCAGATCTTCCGCTTCTTCACCCAGGCCGATGTCGAGGTGCAGGATTGCTACCACGAGAAATACGGCCGCGTGTTCAAGCCCACCGAGGTCAAGATGATGCTGGCCGCGTTCAGCAACATGGAGACGGTGCACATCGCCGCCTATTCGCATCTGCTCGACACGATCGGCATGCCCGAGAGCGAATACGGCATGTTCCTCGAATATGCGGAGATGAAGGACAAGCACGACTATCTTCAGGATTTCGGTGTCGAGACGGACGAGGACATCGCCCGCACGCTCGCCATGTTCGGCGGCTTCACCGAAGGGCTGCAGCTGTTCGCCAGCTTCGCCATGCTGATGAACTTCCCGCGCTTCAACAAGATGAAGGGGATGGGCCAGATCGTCAGCTGGTCGGTGCGCGACGAATCGCTGCACTGCGAAGGCATCACCCGCCTGTTCCACGCCTTCACCAGGGAACGCGACTGCCTGACCAAGGCGGTGAAGGAAGACATCATGGACATGTGCCAGAAGACCGTCCGGCTGGAGGACGCCTTCATCGACCTGGCCTTCGAGCAGGGGCCCGTGCCCGGCATGACGGCGAAGGAGATCAAGAAGTACATCCGCTACATCGCCGACTGGCGGCTGTCGCAGCTGGGCCTGCCCAGCATCTACATGGTCGAGGACCACCCGCTGCCCTGGCTCGCGCCGCTGCTGAACGGCGTGGAGCACGCCAACTTCTTCGAAACCCGCGCCACCGAATATTCCAAGGGCGCCACGCGCGGCAACTGGCAGGACGTGTGGTCCAGCTTCGACAAGCGCCAGAAAGCCAAGGCCGCGAACGAGGAAGAGTCCGAGGACGACGCCCCCGGCCTGTTCGGCGAAAGCAAGGATGGCGGGGTGCAGGCGGCGGAATGAGCCGGACTACTAAACCCACGGTCACTTTCATTCAGCAGAAGGGTCCGGTCGATGAGTACGGCCGGGCACTCTATGCGATTTCACGATCAGTTCTTCGCGCGCTAATAGATTCGCTCTCAAATGAAGACCTGACAGATTTTAATACGCCAATAGAAGATGTAACTCTTCGGCAATTAGCTAAGATCGCCCGCGTCGATCTCGATAAGGGTATGCGCGGCGATGGATTTGAATGGGCGGTTCATGAAGCGTTGTTAGGTAGTGAGCCGACGGTTTGTGAGATGGTCTATCGCGCAATGAAGCGAGCGGCCCCAAAATTACGCGATGAAGCTCCAACCTCATTGATGTTTGGTCAAGAGCGAGCAAAATATTTGGGTTTCATGGATGCGACAATTGACCAAGCAGGAGGAGATGAAGCACTGCTGTTGCCGACAGGCAGTGGACGCCCATTTCGCTTCGCAAATTACATACCGACGGCGGCGCAAGGCTTTAGAGCAGAGGACCATCTACCAGATCGAATCAAGAAAGTTTGGAAAACCGACCTCTTCTTATCTACCGAAGATGACTCCCGGCATTTGGCTGCGACGGTCAAAAGCAATTTCGGTCTCTTAGAGGGCGGCAACGGCTTGAGAGTGGCAATTGTCCCGGAGTCTACACATCCTAGCAACCAATCAGGCGTATATTTTGACCAGAAGTCTAAGCTTTGGGTCGCTAGTCTAGCTGATCCTAATGGCTTTATGGGCCTCTTTAACGATGGTTACCACGCCGTCATGCGCGCCCTTTGCTCGATCGGTAAGCAGCCTAAGCCACCATACTTCGTGAAACCAAGTGCCAAGGCGCAGAAAGTGCAAGATCAACTCGAAAAATTTGCCGGAGCTGAAGTTTTAGAAGTCGAAGCTGCCTTAGATGAAGCTGCACAACAGAACCTCGTTGGAGTTGAAAAAGCACTAGTGGGTGTAAACGCTCCGAATTGGCTTCGGATGAAAACACTGGCTCCAAAGATCATTAGCCCGAAGCCTAGTTTCGTTCGGCTGGATTGAAGGCCAGACAACGACGTTTCATATAGGTTTTTGAAAGCAGTCCGGCTGTTTTGTCGGTTGCCAAACTTGACCCACCTCAAATACCCCCGCCGCAACCCGCGCTAGTCTCCTTCCAACGCCAGCCCTGGAAGGACCAAGCGCAATGTCGCAGCACACCCCGAACGAACTCACGCAGATATTCCGTCGCGATCACGATCTGATCACACGGCTCAAGCAGGAGGACGCGCATTACGCGCGGCTGGCGGACGAATATCACGCGGTCAATCGCGAGGTGCACCGGATCGAGGCCGAGGTCGAGGCCGCCAGTTACGAGCGGACCGAGGCGCTTAAGAAGCCGCGGCTTGCGCTCGGCGCTCCAGTATGCGTTCTCGTCTGGACGCTTCCATCCGGCCGCTGAGCCGTCCGCCCGGCCTTTTTCCATCGCCAAACTAAATCCTTGTTAAGTCTCGGAACGGGCGGCGATGCCATTCCTTGATTCTGCATAGAGCCACGCAGCCGGCGTACAGGGCGTCGATGCGCGGTGGCTCCAATGCGAAAGGATGGCTGATGGCCGAAATCCCAGTAGAAAAGAAATCGTCCTCGTCATGGTTGTGGTGGCTGTTGCTGCTGCTCGGCGTGATCGCGCTCGTCTGGTGGCTGATCGCTGCGAACGACGATGACGATGTCGAGACGGCGGTTAACGACGATGTCGCGACGCAGACCGCGCCCGCCGACGGCGCGATGGCCGATGGCGACATGCAGGCCAATGCCGCGGGCCAGACCACGCTGACCGGCCTTGCCGGCCTCGCCAATCTCGGCACGATGATCGGGCAGGACGTCGAACTGACCGGCGTTCCCGTCAACGAGGTCGTGAGCGACGAGGGCTTCACCGTGGGCGAAGGCGCGAACGAGACGCTCGTCATGTTCGACGAAGCGTATACGCCGAACACCCCAATGGAAGGCGGCGTGGACGTCAATCCCGGCTCCAACGTCACCATCACCGGCACCGTGCGCGATTTCCCCGGCGATCTGCCCGAAAGCGTGACGCGCGAAGTCGATACCGACGCCGCCGCGATGATCTTCGCGCGTGAAGTCCGCACGGTCCAGTAAGGAAGACAGACATGAAACATGACGACAGGTTCGGCGAACTCGATTCGCTCGACAAATGGCAGCTCGAAAACGAGGACCAGGACATTCGCGGCTATCCCGTGCGCTCCGCCACCGGAGAGGAATATGGCAAGGTCGACGACATGCTGGTCGACAAGGAAGCCAGGCATGTCCTAGCCGTGCGGCTGAACGACGGGCGCACGGTTCCGGCCGAGCATCTCGACATTCGCGACGATCACGTGATCTATACAGAGGATCGCGCCGCCTCGGACGTGAACTACACCCGCGTGCGCGCTCGCTGAGGCCACGCATCGCGCAAAGCGAGCGAAGGGGCGGCGGAGCGATCCGGCGCCCCTTTCGCGTGGCGCCCCTTCCCCGGCGGGCCTTGCCAACCGGGGCGCGGGGCGGCACATCTGCGCCCAGCACCCCCAACCGGAGTTAACCGACCATGATTGTCCCCGCAGCCCGCCACGCCCTTCCCCTCGCCGCGCTGCTGGCGCTTGCCGCATGCGGCTCCCCCGAACCGGCGGACGACGGTGCCGAGACGGTTGGCGCCGGCGCGGTCGACGTCGGCTCCGGCTCGACGATCGAGACGCGCGAGGTCGATCCGAACGAGATCCCGGTCGATGTGCCCGATGCCGAAATGACCGAGGTGCCGATGGACGAAATCACCCCGCCCGCCGACGCAACCACCACGCAGACCCCTCCGCCGCCCGCCGAGTAGGCCGGGAATGCCGCGCGGCGGCGCGCGGGCTTTCCTACATGCGCAGGACAGGGCAATTGCGGGCGATGACGTTCGCCCGATATTCCCTTCGCCAGTGACGAAAACGCCGCTCGCGCCTGTCAACTTCGTTTCGGGCCAGAAAAGTCAGCGCAGTCAAGCGCTTGTCAGCGCCGAGCGGCCTTGACGGCGTGTCAACTTCGCCAGGTTCGCGGTAGTCGGAGGCGCGGCTCAGCTGCGCGGGCTGGCGCGCCGGTCCTCGCCCGACCGGCGATCGGCGGTGCGCCGGCATTCACCCTCGAACGGCAGGTCGGCCACTCGCCGGTCCTTGCCCGAACGGCGTCCGCCGCGGTCCACGGTCTCGTCCCTTGCGTCACGGTCGGCGGGCATGGCCGTCCCCCTAGATGGCGACCGCCCGCGGCGCGACCCATCGCCCGGCAGTCCAGTCGCCTTCGGGATAGGAGAAAATGGTTGGGATAGGGTTAAGCGGCGGGCGGCGGCGGTCAGGCCGCGAAACTGCCGCGCAGCCCGTCGATGACGTACTGCGCGGCGAGGGCGGCCAGCAACACGCCGAGCAGCCGGGTGATCACCGCCTCCACCTTGGCCCCGAACATGCGCATCAGGGGGCTGGCGGCAAGGAAGGCGAACAGCGTGAGAACCAGCACCAGCGCCAGCGCGGCCAGCACGGTCAGCGTGCCGACCAGCCCGTCCGCCGAGCCTTCGAGCAGCATGACGGAGGCGATGGCCCCCGGCCCGGCGAGCATCGGCATGGCCATGGGGAACACCGCGACATCCTCGATCGAGGGATCCTCGCGTACCTTGTCCGCGCGGTTTTCCCGCCGCTCCGTCCGTTTCTCGAACACCATGTCGAGCGCGATGAGGAACAGCATGATGCCGCCCGCCGTGCGGAAGGCGTCGAGCTCGATATGCATGGCCGCCAGCAGATCGGCGCCGAACAGCGCGAAACCCAGCAGGATGGCGCCCGCGATCAACACCGCGCGCAGCGCCATCGACCGGCGCATCGCCGGCGAGTGCTGCGCCGTGAGGCCGGCATAGATGGGCGCGCAGCCGGGCGGATCGATCACCACGAACAGGGTGACGAAGGCGGACAGGAACAGCTCGACCATCGCTTCAGCCGCCGGCGCGCGGTGCGGGCACGGCGAAGGAGAGCGCGTCCTGCCACGCCCCCTCGCGCCGCCAGGTCACGACGACGCGGTGCGATCCGTCGGGGGCGTGTTCGAGCCGGTACCGGAGGGAATTGTCCGCTGCGCTCGCGGTGTCGACCGCGACCCCCGCCGGAACGGCGGCAACGGGCGGAGCGAACGTCTCGCCGTCGCCGGGGCAATCGGCCACCCGCCCTTCGATCGCGGCCAGGCCCGGGACGATGATGGCGTCCTCGTCCGGCTCCTCCTGCGGTGCACGGGGCGGCGGCTGCGGATCGTCGGGCGTGCCGGTATCGAAGATCCAGCGATAGGTGCGATCGCGCTGCAATCGCCACACGGTCGCATAATCGCCGACGAGACCGGAGGGCTGCTGCCAGCGCCCGAAGCTGACCGCCAGCGTGCCGTCGCAACTCGACCACACCTCGCTCGGCGTCCAGGTGATCGCCTGCGGCGGGTCGGAGCGGCCGGAGAGCCACTCCTGCGCGGCAACGATATGGCCATCCTCGATACGCTTGGCGTCGTCGGCGGCGTAGCGGCGAAAGGCCGTCCACTGCCCGTCCTCCCGCGCCGATTTGGCGAAGGCTATGTCGGTCGCGGCGACCTTGCCCGGATCGCCGACGGCGGGCAGGTCGCGCGCCCATTCGGAAAGCGGCACCCGCGGTTCCCCGCCGCGCTGTTGCGCGCAGCCGGACGCCAGCGCCAGCGTGGCCATGCAGCTTGCCAGAATGCGACGGTCAGCCCTCATATCCGATGCGCCCCTGCGCCCGGCGGGGCGCTTTGTCAAAGCTCAGTACCCGGCGCGCGCGGCGTTGACGAGAACGATATTGACGATGTTAAGCACCACGATCAGCACCAGCGGGGAGAAGTCGATCGCACCGGTGTTGGGCATGATCCTGCGGATCGGCGAGAGCACCGGATCGAGCAGCGCGTTCACCGCCCGGTAGATGGCTATCACGAAGTCGTTGTCGCGGTTGACGACGTTGAAGGCGAGCAGCAGGCTCAGCACGAACTGCACGATGACGAGTATGATGATGACCGAGATGAGGTAGCCCACGATCTCGGCAAGGGTCATGAGAAGCACGAGGGGTCTTTCCGTTCGCTGTGTGGGTCCGCGAATGGCGCGGACGGTTCGATGGCGCAGTGTATCACGCGGCTAATACGGGTCAACCGCCGCGTGGGTGATCAGGGGGTCGCACCCTCAGGCCGGCTCGCCGCGGCCCGCACGTTCCATGGGTTCCTCGAACTCGCTGCTGCGCACCGTCCAGCGAAGCTCCCGTTCGCTCGCACCCGGTACGTCGTTCGCGCGCCGCAGCGTGATCGTGCCCGAGCGCGGCGCGCGCGGGTTCGGTCCGGTATCGAACAGCCGCGCCTCGACGGTGCAATACAGCGATCCCGCCGCGCCTTCCGTGCCCAGGGTGTCGATGGCGATACGCTGACCGTCATACCCCGCGAGCATGGCGGCGATGTAGGAACGGCCCTCCGCCGGATCGCGCCAGACGCCCGCCGCGCGGTCGAACGCCCCGGCCTCGATCAGGGCCGCGTAGGCGGAGACGACCGTGCGGCAGTCGCGACTGGACAGCTGTGTCTCGCTTACCGGCGCAGCGGGCGCGGGGGCGGGAGTCGGCGCCGCGGGTGCCGCCGGGGCGGCTGGCGCGCCCGGGGCAGCGGGGGCGGCCGGCGCGGGTTGCCGGGCCGCATCAGTGGTCTGGTCCGCACCGCCATCGCACGATGCGAGGGCGAGGCTCGTGAAAAAGAGGGAAAGGGATTGTCTCATGATGCGCTCACTAGGGTGCCGGCGCCCCGGCTGGTGAAGAATTCGAGCAGCATGGCGTGCGGCACCCGCCCGTCGAGGATCACCGCCGCCTCGCACCCCGCCTCGACGGCGTCGACGCAGGTCTGCAGTTTGGGGATCATTCCGCCGGTGATCGCGCCCTCGGTTTCCAGCCGGGCGATGTCCACCGGGGTGAGATCGGTCAGCAATTCGCCTTCGCCATTCAGGACGCCCGCGACGTCGGTCAGCAGGAACAGGCGCGCGGCCCCGAGCGCGGCGGCGAGGGCGCCGGCCATGGTGTCGGCATTGATGTTGTACGTCGCCCCGTCCTCGCCGGCGCCGATCGGCGCGACGACCGGGATCATGCCGGCGCGGCTGGCGGTTTCGAGGATCGCGGTATCGACCGTGGCCGGTTCCCCCACGAAACCGAGATCCACCGGCTCCGCGTTCCCCCCGCCCACGCCGCGCGACCGCCGCGCCACCTTGCGCGCCGTGACGAGGCCGCCGTCCTTGCCCGAGATGCCGATGGCCTTGCCGCCAGCCTGCGCGATCCAGCCGACCAGTTCCTTGTTGATCGAACCTGAAAGGACCATCTCGGCGACCTCTGCGGTGCGCTTGTCGGTAACGCGCAGCCCGTCGACGAAGCTCGTCTCGACCCCCAGCCGTTCCAGCATGGCACCGATCTGCGGGCCGCCGCCGTGAACGACCACGGGATTGATGCCGACCGCCTTCAGCAGCACGATGTCTTCGGCGAAGTCCTGCGCCGCCTCGGGGTTGCCCATCGCGTGTCCGCCATACTTCACCACGAAGCTGCGGCCGGCATAGCGCTGGAAATAGGGCAGCGCCTCGATCAGCGTTTCCGCCTTGGCCAGCATCTGCCTGTCTTCGGACATCCTCATGGCGCTGGCGCATAGCCGGTGGGAAGGGGCCTGCATAGCCGCGCGGTGCCTCGCGGCGCTAGGTAATCGACCGGATAACGCGGCAGCGGGCGGTGTCCTAGCCGGTCGGCATGCGTGCGCTCGCCCTCTCGTTTCGCCCGGTATTGCCCCTCGCTCTCGCCCTTTCCCCGGCAGGAGCGCAAGGTCCGCGCGACGAAGAGCGCGCCACCTTCGCGCGGTGCGAGGGAAGCGGCCGCGTCACCTGCGTGGTGGACGGCGACACCATCTGGTATCGCGGCGACAAGATCCGCATCGCCGACATCAACACGTCCGAAATCTCCCGCCCCGACTGCGCGGCGGAAGCGGCGCTCGGCGAACGGGCGACAACGCGCCTGACGCAGCTGCTCAACGAGGGGCCGTTCTCGCTCGAGCGCGAAGGCCGCGACACCGACCGCTACGGCAGGTTGCTGCGCGTGGTGTCGCGCGGCGGGCAAAGCCTGGGCGACATCCTCGTGGCGGAAGGTCTGGCCGAGCAATGGCGGGGTCGCCGCTCGGGCTGGTGCGGGCAGCGGGTCGGCTAGACCTATTGCAGGGTGACGCGGCCTTCGTCCGGGTCGCCGCGACCGAAGAATTCCATCAGCTGCACCAGCAGGTCGCACCGCTCGCGCAGGTTCGGGGCTTCCAGCAGCGCCTGCTTGGCGGCGGCGTCGAAGGGAGCGATCTGCGAGACGCCGTTGATAAGGGAGACATCGTCGAGCCGCGCCACCGAATCCCAGTCGATCGCATAGCCCTGCATGTCGGCGAACTTGCGCGCCTCGTGCTCGAATCCGGCGCGCTCCCCCAGGGTGAGGAACTCTTCCTCCGGATCCTCGATCAACTCGGCCTCGACCTGGCGAAAGGGGGTGGTGACGTCGAGCTCGCGAAGGGTGCGGAAGCGCGATTCGCCTACCAGCACGATGTTGTAGAGGCCATCCTCGCTTGTTTCGACGTTCTCGATCTTGCCGACGCAGCCGACCTCGTAGAGCGGCGCATCCTCGCTCCGTTCGGTCGGCTGGATCATGGCGATGCGCCGGTCGCGGGCGAGCGCGTCGCCCACCATCGCGCGGTAGCGCGGTTCGAAGATGTGCAGCGGCAGCTGCAGATCGGGAAACAGGATCGCGCCGGTCAGCGGAAAGATCGAGAGGCGGGTGCTCATCCGAACAGCAGCAGGCTCAGCTTGCGGCGCTGACCGGCAACCCACGGGTCTTCCAGCCCGACCGCCTCGAACATCTGCAGCAGCTTCGCCTTGGCCGCGCCCTCGTTCCATTCGGCGTCGGTTTCGATCGCGCGCAGCAAGGTCGCGGCGGCATCGTCACGCTCTCCGGCGGCGAACGCGGCCTCGGCGAAGGCCATCTGCGCCTCCATGTCGGCGGGGCGTTCGGCCGCGGCGGCGCGCAGCGCGTCGAGTTCGGCGCGGTCCACCTGCGTGCCCGCCAGTTCGAGCGCGGACTGCGCCTGCCTGACCAGCGGATCGTCGCGCATTTCAGGCGTCAGCGCGTCGTGCACCGACCGGGCGTTCTCCGTCTGCCCGGCGGCGACGAGCGCACGGATAAGGCCCGATTGCACCTCGGCCTTGTCGGGCGCCATCTGCGCCAGTTGCATGAATACCTGCGCCGCGCGCTCGGCATCGCCGCCCGCGAGCACCTGCTCGCCCATAGCGACGAGTTGATCAATATCGGGCGCCTGCCCGCCTTGCTGGCCGCCCTGCTGACCGCCGATCATGCCGTCGGTCGAACTATCGTCTTGCCCCGGCTCGACGGGCAATTGCTCGAGTATCTGGTCGAGCGCCTGTTTCAGTTGCGATTCGGACCGGGCCGGGGTCAGATCGGCGACCGGCTGGCCCTGGAAAATCGCATAGACGGTGGGAATTGACTGGACCTGGAACTGGCTGGCGATGAACTTTTCCTCGTCCACGTTGACCTTGGCCAGCACCACGCCCTTGTCGGCATATTCGCCCGCGACCTTTTCCAGAACCGGCGTCAGCGCCTTGCACGGCCCGCACCATTCGGCCCAGAAATCGACGATCACCAGCTTCGTCTGGCTCGGATCGACGACCTGCTTGCGAAAGCGTTCGACCGCCTTTTGTTCGTCGAGGTTGAGGCCCATGCTCGCCAATGTCGTGCTCCTGTGGTTCCGGTTCGGGTCTAGGGGCACAATGTGGCACCGATGTGCGGATTGTGAAGGGGCGGCGACCGGCTGCCCGACCAGCGAAATTTCCCCTTGCCCGCCTTCCTGCCCGGTGCTAACCGCCCCGCTCCCCACCCGGACCGCCGTGGCGCGTCGTCCGGGGGAGCGCCAAGTGAGCGGGCGTAGCTCAGGGGTAGAGCACAACCTTGCCAAGGTTGGGGTCGGGCGTTCGAATCGCCTCGCCCGCTCCATTTTCGAAATGTCCGGTCATCAGTCGCGTGCGGACCTCGTGCCGGGTTCGTCGCCCGGCAGGTATTCCCCGGGATCGCGCCAGCCCAGACCCAGGGCCGTTTCGACCTCGATGAACGCCCTTGTCAGCGCCGCGCGCGCTCGGACCACGTTCGCCCGGGCCTCCACCCGGTCGAGCGAGGCGGCGAGAAGTTCTATGCGCGACTGGACGCCCTGTTCGAAGCGCTGACGCGCCTGATCTTCCCGGCTTGCCGCCAGCGCCTCCAACTGCGCGGCCTCGGCGAGGTCTGCGCGGCCGTAGCGGAACGATACGAGCCCGTCCTCCACCTCCCTGAGAGCGACCAGCACGCTCTGCCGGTATTCGGCTCGCGCGCCTGCCATCCGCGCTTCTGCCTGCGTCAGCCGTGCCTCGTTGCGGCCGAAGTCGAGGAAGTTCCACTGCAACACCGGGGCCGCGATCGCGGTGAAATCGCCAAGGCTCGAAAGGTCGCTGAGCCGCGTCCCGCCGATACCGAGGATTCCCATGAAATTGATGCTCGGCAGACCGGCGGCCCGGGCGACCCCGATCCGTGCGCTGGTGGCGGCGAGGCGACGTTCGGCCGCGCGGATATCGGGCCTGCGCGCGAGCAGTCCTGCCGGATCGCCGATCGCCACGGCGGCGGGCGGAAGGGGCGGGGGCATGGCGTTGTCGGCCAGCTCGTCGAGGGCGCCGGGGGCCTGGCCGGTAAGCACGGCGAGAGCATCGAGAAACCTCGCGATGTCGGCGCGGATCGCCGCCGCCTGCCGGCGCGCCGAGACGAGCGCGCTGCGCGCCTCGTCGACCTGCGAACGGGGGGCCACCCCCTGGCGGAACAGTTGTTCGGTCAGCGCCACGATCTGCTCCCGCCCGCGGACGGCGTCTTCCGCCAGGCCCAGCCGTTCCCCCGCCGCCCGCAGATCGACATAGGCGTCGGCGACCGACGCCGTCAGCGCCACCTGCGCGTCGGCGAGGCTGGCGTCGCCCGCCGCGAGGTCGGCCCGCGCCGCCTCCGCCTGTCGCTGGTATCCGCCGAACAGGTCGATTTGCCAGCTGGCATTGAGACCGAGATTGAAGAAGTTCGTCGATGTCGTGCCGTTCGCAGTGGCCCCGTCGCCGGAGCCGCCTTCTCCGGCGGAGCTCCCGTTCGAGCCGAGGCCCAGTCCGGGCACGCGGATGTGCGCCGCCGTCGCGATGGCACTGGCGCTGGGGTAGGCCTCCGCGTCGATGCCGGCCAGCGCGCCGCGCGCCTCGGCCACGCGCGCGCGCGCCACGGCGAGATCGGGGTTGGCGGCGAGCGCCTGCTCCTCCAGCTCGTTCAGGGCAGGATCGTCCAGGCTTTCCCACCATGCGGCCAGTTGCGGGGCGGCGTCCTCCAAGCCCGGCCCGGCACGCACGAAAGCCGTGTTCTCGCCGGTCGCGGAAGCGACGGAGGGCGGACCGGCGTAATCCGGACCGACGGTGCAGGCGGCAAGGGCGAGGCTGCCGGCGCCAGCCAGCAGATGACGAAGGGAGCGGGTCAATGGGCTACTCCTGACGATATACCGGGGGGAAGCGGGCGCAGCAGCAGCGCCAGCGGCACGACCACGATGATTCCGACGAACAGCAGCCAGAACATGTCGTTGTAGGTCATAACGAGGGCCTCGCGCTGGATCTGGCCCGCCAGCGACCGCAGCGCGGCCCCCTCGCCGCCGAGGGTGCGCGCGGTGTCGGCCAGGTAATCCTGCACGCCGATGGCGTTCGCCTGCAGCGTCTCCTCGATCCGCCGGGTGTGCAGCCACATGCGCTGCTCCTGCACGGTGGCGATGCCGGCGAGGGCGAGGGAGCCCCCCAGGTTGCGGGCAGTGTTGAACAGCCCCGACGCGTCCCCGGCGAAGCGCACGGGGACAGAAGAGATCGCCGCCTGGTTCAGGAACATGAAGGCGAGCACCGTGCCGGTGCCGCGCATGATCTGCGATTCGACGAAGGATTCGCCCGCGGCCTGCGCGGTGAGCGAGGTATCCACGAAGCAGCTGAGGGACAGGATCAGCAGACCGGCGGCGACGGCCACGCGGATGTCGAACAGTCGCATCAGCAGCGGTGTCAGGAACATCAGGATCAGCGAGGGAATGCCCGAGATGGCGACGATCTTGCCCGCCTGCAGCGCGTTGTAATCGGCGATGGCGGCCAGGAACTGGGGAATGATGAAGGCGGTGCCGTAGATCACCATGCCGACCATGACGCCCATGATCATGACGGACCCGAACTGGCGGTCAAGGATCAGTTTGAGCCGGATGATCGGTTCACGCGCGAGGAACTGGCCCGCGAGCAGCATCGCCAGACCGAGCGCGGAGACGAGGGACAGCCAGATAATGAGCGTGGAATCGAACCACTGCTCGCGATTGCCCTCTTCCAGCACGACGGTAAGGCAGCCCAGAAACAGCGCCAGCCCGACGAGGCCGAGCCAGTCGGCCTCGCCGATGAGTTGCAGGCGGGTGCGCCCCTTCGGCAGGCCGACCAGCAGGAGGACGACCAGCAGGACGCAGACCGGCACGTTGATGAGAAAGGCGTAGTGCCAGCTATACGCCTCGGTCAGCCAGCCGCCCAGGATCGGGCCGATGACGGGGCCGAGAATGGCGGTCACGCCGAAGGCGGATGTACCGATGGGCTGCTGGTGGGGCGGCAGGCGCGTGGCAATGATCGTCATCGCGGTGGGGATCATGGCGCCGCCGGTAAAGCCCTGCCCGGCCCGCCCGACGATCATGGTGGTGAGATCGTTGGCGGTCCCGCAGACCACCGAGAACAGGGTGAACAGGATCGCGGCAATCAGCAGGAACCGGCGCAGGCCCAGAACCTTCTCGAACCACGCCGCCAGCGGAATGATGACGATTTCGGCGACGAGATAGGATGTGGCGACCCACGTGGCCTCGGTTCCGGTCGCGCCGATGCCGCCCTGGATGGTCGGCAGCGCGGAATTGACGATGGAGATGTCGAGCGTCGCCATCATCGCGCCGAGGGTTCCGGCCGCGACCGCCAGCCAGGCGCCGACATCGGCGTCGTGGCGCCGCGCATCGTTTCCGGGCACCTGCGCGTCGTCGGCTGCCACGGAGGCCATCAGCGCGCAGCCCGCTCCGCCGCGGCCCCGCCGCCGGTGCGCGTATCGACCGTGACCACCACCGAAAGGCCGGGCACCAGGACGGATCGCAGATCGGCGGGAGGATCGATGGCGATGCGAACCGGAACGCGCTGGACGATCTTGGTGAAGTTGCCCGTCGCGTTTTCGGGGGGCAGCAACGAGAACTGCGCGCCCGTGCCGGGGGCGAAACTGTCGACCCGCCCCGCTATCTCGCGTCCGCCCAGGGCATCGATCTCCACCGTCGCGCGCTGACCGGGGCGTATCTCGCCGAGCTGCGTTTCCTTGAAATTGGCGGTGACGTAAATCTGCCCGACGGGCACGATCGACATGGTGCGGGTGCCTGGCTGGACCAGCTGGCCGAGCTGGACCGTCTTGTTGCCAACCCGCCCGGCGATGCTCGCGCGCACGATCGTGGAGCCGAGATCGGTGTTGGCGGCGCTGCGCTGGGCTTCACCGCCCTCGGCCCGGGCCTGCGCCTGACCCACCTGCGCGCGCAGCGTGCCGATACGCCGGATCGCGGCCGTCAATTCCGCCTGCGCGGCGGCGACGGCAGCCTGCGCGCTGTCGCGCTGGCTGCGTTTCTGCGCGTAGGTTTCGCGCGCCACCGCGCCGGTTTCGGCCAGCGGGGCGTATCGCTGCTCTTCCTCGCGGGCGAACCGCAGGTCCGCGCGCGCCGAAGCGAGGTTCGCGCGGGCCCGCTCCACCGCCGCCTGCTGTTCCGAGATCTGTGCCCCGAGCCCGGCGGCGTCGGCGCGGGCGGCGTCGATCTGCGCCTGCGCCTGCGCGACCTGCGCCTCGTAATCGGCCTGGTCGATGCGGAACAGCGGATCGCCCGCGGCGACCTGCTCGTTCTCCTCGACGAAAACGTCCCGGACATACCCGCCCACGCGCGGCGACACGACCACCGTATCGGCCTGCATGTAGGCATCGTCCGTGCTCACCATGTAGCGGCCGTTCGTCAGATACGCGGTCAGCCAGTAGCCGCCCAGCGCCAGCACGCCGAGCGCGATCACCAGCAGCGTGATCCGTACGCCGCGCCGCTTGAGCGGGGACGGGCGGGGCGCCTTCGCGGTATCGTCCGCAGCGCCGTCGGGCGCAGTCTCGGTCGGGGATTCGGTATCGGTTTGTGACAAGGGGCCATCCTTCGCGGGATTCGTTTCGAATCGAAATGCACTTGCCAGATGCTCGCACATGCAGCATATTGCAAGCCCACATATTGAGGAACCTCAACAAAGAATGTCCGATCTCGAAGCCATCGTTTCGGCCTATGCCCGCCTCTATCTGGACCTCACGCGGACGCTCGACCGTCGCATGGCGGACGAGGGCATGTCGCTCGCGCGAACGAAGCTGCTGATCTGTCTGCAAAAGAACGGTTCGATGCGCGGCACCGCCATCGCCGACTTCTTCAACCAGTCACCGCGCACCGTGACCGAGGCGATCGACGGTCTCGAGCGAGACGGGTTCGTCGAACGCACGCCCGATCCGACCGATCGCCGGGCGAAGCTGATCGGGATCACCCGCGAGGGCGTGGGCGCGGTGCGCACGACCGAGCCGCTGCGCGAACGGATCATCGGTCAGACCTTCGGTGTGCTGGACGACGACGAACGGGCGATGCTGGGGCACCTTATCGGCAAGGTGGACGGCGCGCTCGCCCGCCTGCGCGAGGGTTCCGACTAGGGCCGCGGCGGCAAGGGATGCTTGCGGGGCGGTCAACCCTCGTCGTAATCGTCCAGTTCGTCGCCCGTCAGCGTGACGACGTGGACGAGGTTGGTCGCGCCCGCCTGGCCGAAGGGAACGCCCGCCATCACCGCCAGCCGGCTGCCCGATCCGCCGAATCCATGCCGCAAGGCCATGCGCCGGGCCTTGGCGACCATTTCCTCGAAACTGCCGATATCCTTGGTCGCCACCGGATGGGCTCCCCACAGCAGCGCCGTGCGCCGCGCGACCTGCGGCGATGGCGTCAGCACCATGACCGGCACGGCGGGACGTTCGCGCGCGGTGCGCCGGGCGCTGCTGCCGGAAAAGGTGAACACCGCAATGGCGCTGATCGTCACCGTGTCGGCGATGGTCATGCAGGCGTGGGCCAGCGCGTCGGCGGTGGTCGGATCGGGCGGCGTATCGAGCAGCCGCACGCGCATCGTGTAGGCGTCGTCCTTTTCCACCTGCCGAGCGATGGAATCCATCATCAGCACCGCCTCCTCGGGCCAGTCGCCCGCCGCCGTCTCGGCGCTCAGCATCACGCAATCCGCCCCGTCATAGACGGCGTTGGCGACGTCGGAGACCTCGGCACGGGTGGGCGCGGGGCTCTCGATCATGGATTCGAGCATCTGCGTCGCGACGATCACCGGCTTGCCCGTCAGCCGGGTGGCGTTGACGATCTTCTTCTGCAGCGGAGGCACTTCCTCGGGGTTCAGCTCGACGCCCAGATCGCCGCGCGCGACCATGATCGCGTCCGCCATGTCGATGATCTCGTCCAGCCGGCGCACGGCGGACGGCTTCTCGATCTTGGCGCACAGCGAACCGCGTCCGCCCATCAGCTTGCGCGCCTCGGCCAGGTCGGCGGGGCGCTGCACGAAGCTGAGGCCGATCCAGTCCGCGCCCTGGTCGAGCGCGAAGGCGAGGTCGCGGCGGTCCTTCTCGGTCAGCGCGGGTATGGGAATCTCTGCATCGGGAACGTTGACGCCCTTGCGATCGGAGATGACGCCGCCGACTTCCGCCTTGCACACGATCCGCCCGGCCTCGACCGATCTGACGCGAAAGCGCATCTTGCCGTCGTTCACCAGCAGCCGCTGCCCCTCGGCGATGACCTGGAAGATCTCCGGATGCGGCAGGAGGACGCGGTTCTCGTCGCCCGGCTCTTCCGACCGGTCGAAGGTGAAGGTGCCGCCATGCGGGATGCGCGCACTGCCGTTGGCGAAGGTGCCCACCCGCAGCTTCGGCCCCTGGAGGTCGGCGAGGATCGCGATGGGACGGGCGAATTCCGCCTCCAGCTCGCGGATGGCGGCGATGGTTCGGGCGTGAACCGCGTGCTCGCCGTGGCTCATGTTCACGCGGAAGGCGTCGGCGCCGGCGCGGAACAGGCGGCGCAGCATGTCGGGCTGGTTGCAGGCCGGACCGGTGGTGGCGAGGATCTTGACCTTGCGGCCGCGCGGTTCGAGCCTGGGGGGCGTGTCGGTGCTTTCCATGTCGGCGGTGCCTATGGCAGGGCGATGCGACAACACAAGGCAGAACAAGGACCGCACCCGCCATGACCGACGCCCCCGATTCTCTCGACGCCCTGCCCGACGCCGTCGCCGCCGCCGCCTTCCGCCGTCTGGTGCGGCACCTGCGCCACCGCAGCGACGCGCAGAATATCGACCTGATGGGGCTGTCGGGCTTTTGCCGCAACTGCCTCGCGGACTGGATCCGCGATGCCGGTTACGAAGGCGACAAGGGCGAAGCGCGCGCGCTGATCCACGGGATGCCGATGGACGAATGGAAGGCCCGCCATCAGCGCGAGGCGACGCCCGAACAGATCGGGCGGATGCAGGAAAGCGTGGCGAAGAACGCGCGCTGACGCGCTATTTCTCCACACCCGCTTCACCCGCATCGCCCGCGCCGCTAACCAGCCGGCCAACCGATTCTCACCCCCCCTGATTCACGGAGCATGACGATGGCCGACGGCGAAGCCGATACCGACGCGCAGGATACCAACGTGCAGGCGACCGACGATCGCCTGCGCCTGCTGATCGAGCGGATCGAGCGCCTCGAGGAAGAGAAGAAGGGCATCGCCGACGACATTCGCGACGTCTATTCGGAAGCCAAGGCGGTCGGTTACGACACCAAGATCATGCGCCAGATCGTGCGCCTGCGGAAGATGGACGCCAACGATCGCAGCGAGCAGGAGATGATCCTCGACACCTACAAGGCGGCGCTCGGCATGCGCTGAGGCACCACTCACCCTTGTTGCGCCGTTTTCACGGAACGGGGCGGCGCGCGGCGCGGTTGATAGGGTGACACGACCCACCCGCAACCGGAAGAAAGCCGCCCCATGACCGACAGACTCGACGAAACCGACGACGCCCAGTTCATTCACGCGGTGGATGAAGAGCCGCGCATGCCCGGGCATGAAAGCGACATGGAAAACAAGCCCGACTGGCAGCCGCGCTATCCCGGCAGCGGGCGGATGGAGGGCAAGGTCGCCATCGTCACCGGCGCCGACAGCGGCATCGGCCGCGCCACCGCCGTGCTCTTCGCGCGGGAGGGGGCGAAGGTCGCCATCGCCTATCTGTGCGAACACGACGATGCCAACAAGACCCGCGAACTGTGCGAGGCCGAAGGGGCCGACGTCATGCTCTCGGCCGGGGATCTTGGCGACCAGAAGCACTGCGAGGGCCTGGTCGAGGCGGTGATGGACCGCTTCGGGCGGATCGACAGCCTGATACAGATCGCCGGCGAGCAGCACCCCGACAAGGAGGTGGGCGACATCACGCCCGAACAGCTCCAGCGCACCTTCCAGACCAACATCTATTCCATGTTCTACATGGCGCAGGCCGTGCGGCCGCATCTGAAAGAGGGCGCCACCATCGTCAACTGCACCAGCGTGACGATGTACAAGGGTGCGCCGATCCTGCTCGACTACAGCGCCACCAAGGGGGCGATCACCGCCTTCACCCGCTCGCTGAGCGAGAACCTGGTGGAGGACGGCATCCGCGTGAACGCCGTCGCGCCCGGCCCGATCTGGTCGCCGCTCAACCCGTTCGGCGGGCAGCCGCCCGAGAACATTCCCGATTTCGGCGAGGACACCCCGATGGGCCGCCCCGGCCAGCCGAACGAGGTGGCCCCCGCCTTCCTGTTCCTCGCCTGCGAGGACAGCTCCTACATGAGCGGGCAGGTGCTGCATCCCAATGGCGGGATCATCGTCAACGGCTGAACTTGCGTGCGCCGGTGTATCGCACTAGCAATACGCCGGCACCACAACGCAGGAGCAACACATGGCCGGACCCTGGAAGGACGCGCGCGGCGTCATCGTCACCACAACGCCCACGGTGGAAGGGCGCCCGATCGAGGATTATCTCGGCATCGTGACGGGCGAGGTGATCGTCGGCGCGAACCTGTTCCGCGACCTGTTCGCCAATATCCGCGACATCGTGGGTGGCCGCTCGGGCAGCTACGAGCGCATCCTGCGCGACGCGCGCGAACAGGCGATAGAGGAATTGCAGGCCGAATGCGCCAGCCGCGGCGGCAACGCGGTGGTCGGCGTCGATCTCGATTACGAGGTGATCGGCGATACCGGGTCCATGCTGATGGTCAGCGCCAGCGGCACGGCGGTGCGGGTTTGAGCGGATAAAGGTCCGGTGGGTTCAATCCACACGAAACGAGGCATCTGGCATCCTGTATTCTGGCCGAATGTCTTGTGCGCGATCTTGGCGGGGGCAAGCCTGACCCTCTCTTTGGGGTGGCTTACGACCGCTCGCTGGACCGAGGTGCGAGATTACGAGGACATTTGGCTCGCAGGGCTCCAGATCGCAATACTTGCGCCGCTGACCGCCGTTTATTTGTGGAATATTTGTCGCTCGGCAACGCCCGCGTCGTTCAATCTGCGCGCTCTTGCCAACGCCATCGCAGCGGGAGCCTTGCTCCTTCTACTTATTGTCGGTCAGCGCGATCTAGCGGTCGTTGCAATCGCGGGTGTTGCAAGCATTGGACCGCTTTCAGCCCTGCTCCTTTCATGCCGATCTAAGCTCACGGAAACGGATTAACGAGCTCTTGATGAGCGGATTGGTTGCCCCCAGCCGCACACCGGGTGTAAGGCGCTCCGCATAGCGGGACCCCACCTACGGGGTCCCCAAAAAGTACCACTTTTTGGGGTAATCATGGCAGGCCATTCCAAGTTCAAGAACATCATGCATCGCAAGGGGGCGCAGGACAAGAAGCGCTCCAACCTGTTCTCCAAGCTCAGCCGCGAGATCACCGTGGCCGCGAAATCGGGTATGCCCGATCCCGAGATGAACCCGCGCCTGCGCCTCGCGGTCAACACGGCCAAGGCGCAGTCCATGCCCAAGGACAACATCCAGCGCGCCATCGACAAGGCGAGCGCGGCGGACGGCGAGAACTACGAGGAGGTCCGCTACGAAGGCTACGGCCCCGGCGGCAGCGCGATCATCGTCGAGACGCTGACCGACAACCGCAACCGCACCGCCACCGCGATGCGCACCGCGTTCAGCAAGCACGGCGGGAACCTGGGCACCGAAGGCACCGTGGTTCACGGGTTCGAGCGGCTGGGCTACATCCAGTATCCCGCCGAGGCCGGCGGCGAGGACAAGGTGCTCGAAGCCGCGCTGGAAGCGGGCGCGCAGGATATCACCAGCACCGATCACGGGCACGAGATATGGACCGCGCCCGAAGACCTGCACCAGGTCGCCGGCGATCTCGAAAAGGCGCTGGGTGAGGCGCAGGAGGTGAAGCTCGCGTGGAAGCCCAACCTGACCGTCGACATGGACGAACAGGGCGCCTCCACGCTGCTCAAACTGATCGACGTGCTCGACGACGACGACGACGTGCAGACCGTGTGGGGCAATTACGACATCTCCGACGAGGTAATGGAGAAGGTGGAGGGGTGATCGCCTTCGCCGCGAAGGCGCTGCTGGCCGGCGTCATGATCGCGGCGATCGCGGAGGTCGGTCGCCGTCTGCCCGCGGCGGCGGCGCTGATCGCCAGCCTGCCGCTGGTATCCATCCTCGGCATGATCTTCCTGTGGCAGGCGCGACCCGATGCCGAGAACATGGCGGCGCACTCGCAGGCGACCTTCTGGTACGTCCTGCCCAGCCTGCCGATGTTCCTGGTGATACCGGTCATGCTGCGCGCGGGCTGGCCGTTCTGGCCGTCGCTCGCGATCGGTTGCGCGCTGACCGTGGCGCTCTATCTGGCGATGGTGCAGTTCGGCCCCCGGCTCGGGCTGCGGCTGTGACGGCCGGCTCGTGCTGATCCTCGGCCTCGATCCCTCGCTCAGCTGCACCGGCTGGGGCGTGCTGCGGGTGGAGGGTAGCCGCATCGCCCACCTCGCCAATGGCGAGATCAGGACGCAACCCAGGGCGCCCATCGCCCTGCGCCTGCATTATCTGCACGACGGGATCGCCGCCGTGATCGCGGCCTACGCGCCGGACAGGGCGGCGGCAGAGGAGGTGTTCGTCAACAAGAACCCGCAATCGACGCTCAAGCTCGCCCAGGCGCGCGGCTGCGTACTCGCGGCGTGCGGCGCGCGCGGGCTGTCGGTGCGCGAACACGCGGCGCGGGCGGTGAAGAAGGCGGTGGTCGGCACCGGGGGCGCGGACAAGACCCAGGTGCAGGCGATGCTGGCCGTGCTGCTGCCCGGTGTGGCGGTTGCGGGGGCCGATGCGGCCGATGCGCTCGCCGTCGCCATTGCCGACGCGCATCTGGGGTAGCGAGCATGCGCCCATGCTCCCCTGCGCCCACGCGGCTATTCGCCCCCCAACCGTCCCGCGTGACGAAAACGATCGCATCTTTCCTACACGCACACCCGCCGTCCAGAGCGCCCCGATGCCTTGCACTCGCGCCCGTCCGTTTTCGTCCGCCACAAGTGTCAACTTCGCGATCCGGCCCGAAAATCGCGGAAACGCGCGGGTCGGGAGGGGTGCGGCGCGCTTGTCGGGGTGTCAACTTCGTCAGGCGGACCAGCAGGCTCGACACTGCGATTCCGAACGGCCCGCCCCCACTTCAGAACAGGAAACCCGCGCATGATCCACCTTTATGGCATCCCCAATTGCGACACCGTGCGAAAGGCGCGCCGCTGGCTCGAGGGGGAGGGGCTGGATTACGCCTTCCACGATCTGAAGCGCGAGGGAGTGGAGCGCGAAGCGCTGGAGCGGTGGGCGGACGAGTGCGGCTGGGAAGTGCTGCTCAACCGGCGCGGCACGACGTTCCGCCGGCTGGACGATGATGCGAAGGCCGACATCGACAGGGCGAAGGCGATCGACCTGATGCTGGACCACCCCACTCTCATCAAGCGCCCGGTGATGGAGCGCGAGGGGGATCGGCATATCCTGGTGGGTTTCGCGCAGAGCGAATGGAAGAATGCCCTATGCTGAAAGACTGCCAGCGATTACAATGCTATACCGCGCAGCATCGGGTCACGCGGCGCGCGCGGTGACGATATAGTTGAGCGAAAGGTCGTCCGACAGATGCAGGCCCCTGTCGGGGCGCCAGGCGATGCCCTTCGGCTCGCCCATCGCGAGCCCGGCATGGGCCAGCAGATCGGCGAGTTCGCCGGGCGTGACGAAGTCGTCCCAATGGTGCGTGCCGCGCGGCACCGCGCCGATCGCCTCCGCCGCGCCGACCAGCAGTGCGCGGCTTGCCAGCGTGCGATTGGGGGTGGACAGGACCATCAGTCCGCCATCGGTCAGGTGCGTGGCCAGCTGGACGGCGAAGGCCTGCTTGTCGGCGACGTGCTCGATCACCTCCATCGCCGTGACGAGATCGAACCGTCCGAGGCCGAGCTGACCCAGTTCGCCGGGCATGTAGCGGATGTCGAGCCCGGCCCCGTCGGCATGGGCGGCGGCGACGGCGGTGTTCTCGGGCGCGGCATCCACGCCCGTCACCTCTCCGCCCAGCCGGGCGAGCGGCTCGCACAGCAAGCCGGCACCGCAGCCGACGTCGAGCGCGCTCCTGCCGGCGAGCGGCTTCACGCCTTCCACATCGCCGCCCCAGTGCATGTCGATCGCCTCGCGCAGGAAGGCGAGCCGCACCGGATTGAGCCGGTGGAGCATGGCGGACGAACCGCTCGGATCCCACCACCGGTCCGCCAGCGCGCCGAAATGCGCGGCCTCCCCGGGTCGGATCGTTGCCGAACTGGTTGCAGTTGTGACAGTTGCGTCTGGCATGCTTGCTCCCTAACAGCGCGCTCGAAACCTTACCAGCAACGCATGAGGGGCGCGACTTGGCCCGCATAGTGATGAAATTCGGCGGCACCAGCGTCGCGGGCACCGAACGCATCCGCCGCGTGGCCAATATCGTGCGCGCGCAGGCGGCAGGCGGCAACGAGGTCGCCGTGGTGGTGAGCGCGATGGCGGGCGAGACCGACAGGCTCGTGAATTTCTGCCGCGAGGCCAACCCGCTCTACGACCCGGCCGAATACGATGTCGTGGTGGCGAGCGGCGAACAGGTGACGAGCGGGCTGCTCGCGCTCACCCTGCAGGCCATGGGCTGCAAGGCGCGCAGCTGGCTCGGCTGGCAATTGCCCGTCCGCACCTTCGCCAACCACGCCAATGCGCGGGTCGCAGAGATCCAGGCGGAAGTGCTGGCCAGTTCGATGGCGGCGGGGGAGATCGCCGTGATCCCGGGCTTCCAGGGCCTGTCCGACGACAACCGCATCACCACGATGGGGCGCGGCGGATCGGATACCAGCGCGGTTGCCGTGGCGGCGGCGGTGAATGCTGACCGCTGCGACATCTATACCGATGTCGACGGCGTCTACACCACCGATCCGCGGATCGTGGCCCGGGCGCGCAAGATCAAGTACGTCTCCTACGAGGAGATGCTCGAACTCGCCTCGGTCGGCGCGAAGGTCTTGCAGACCCGCTCCGTCAGCCTGGCGATGAAGCGCAATGTCCGGGTGCAGGTGCTGTCATCCTTCGTCGACGACGGCGCGCCGCCCGCCGACACCATTCCCGGCACGATGATCGTCTCCGAAAGGGAGATGCAGGAAATCCTGGAGAATACCGACATGGAACGCCAGACCGTCACCGGCATAGCCCACGACAAGAACGAGGCGCGCGTCGTGCTCACCCGCGTGCCCGACGAGCCCGGTGCCGTGGCCGACATCTTCACCCCGCTGGGCGAGGCCGGCATCAACGTGGACATGATCATCCAGAACGTCGGCCGCGACAAGGGCGAGACCGACGTGACCTTTACCGTTCCGCAGGCTGAACTCGCCCGGGCGCAGGCCCTGCTGGAAGACAGGCAGGGGGCGATCGGGTTCAACCGCCTCATCACCGATGCGAAGGTCGCCAAGATCAGCGTCGTGGGCATGGGCATGAAAAGTCATGCGGGCGTCGCCGCCACCATGTTCAAGGCGCTGGCCGATCGCGGGATCAACGTACAGGCGATCTCGACCTCGGAAATCAAGGTCAGCGTGCTGATCGACGAGGACGAGACCGAACTGGCGGTGCGCGTGCTGCACACCGCCTACGGCCTCGACGCGGCGGAGATCGCCGCCTAGCGAGCAGGCTCAGTCGGCAGCTTCGGTCTCCTTGCCCTGCGGCTGCGCCATGCGGCGGTGCAGCTTCGCGATGAGCGGGGCGGGGAGGATGTCGGCAACGAGGTATTGCAGCTTGTTCATGATGCCGCTGACCTCCTTGATCTCGCCCTTGATCAGGGCGTCGTAGCCGTCCTCGGCCACCTTGGCCGGGTCCGCCTTCTTCGACTGGCCGACCGAGGTATCCTCCATGCCGGCCCGTTCGAAGAACGCGGTATCGGTCGCGCCGGGGAGCAGGCAGGTGACGACGAGATCGGTTTCCTTCAATTCGTTGGCGAGGCCCACGCAGAAGTCGTCGATGAAGGCCTTGGTCGAATTGTAAACCAGATTGAACGGTCCCGGCATGTCGCCGACGATCGATCCGGTCACCAGCATGCGCCCGCTGCCCCGCGCCTTCATCCGTCCCCCGATCTTGTGGATGAGGGAGATCGTGCCCGTCACGTTCGTGTCGAGCGCGTGCTTGATCGCGTCCCAGTCCTGATCGAGGAAGGCACCGCCATCGCCATTACCGGCATTGGCGACGAGCACGTCCACGTTCCGGTCGCCGACCGCATCCATCACCGCGGCGATGCCGTCACGGGTGGCGAGGTTGGTCTGCAACGTCTCGACCTCGGCCGCACCGAGCTCCCGGGCGGCGGTTTCGGCCTGTGACAAGTCTTCGTTGGCGACCAGCAACAGCGCGCAGCCATCCTTCGCTATCAGTTTTGTCAGTTCCAGACCGATGCCGCTGCTCGCACCGGTGACGATGACGAAGCCGGTCAGCTTGTCGACGGGGTTCTTGCTCATTGTGTCGTCTCCATTCCGGGCTTCAGCACGACCTTCGTCCAGCTGTCCTGCTTTTCCCTGAAATTCTTGTACCCCGTCGCCGCCTCTTCCAGAGGAAGCCGGTGACTGATGAGGAAGGTGGTATCGAGCGTGCCGTCCTCGATCTTCGAGAGCAGGTCGCCGAGATAGCGCTGGACGTGGGTCTGCCCGGTGCGGACCTGCAGGCCTTTCTCCATCAGGGCGCCGAGCGGAAACTTGTCGGTCATCCCGCCATAGACGCCAGGAATGGAAACGCGCCCGCCAGGCCGAACCGCAAGGATCGCCTGTTTGAGCGCCTTTGCCCGGTCCGCACCGATACCGACCGTCTGCTTGGCGATATCGAGCAGGTTGTCGACAGCGAAACCGTGCGCTTCCATGCCGACGGCGTCGATGACCGCATCGACCCCGATGCCGCCCGACATTTCCATCAACGCTTCGCGCACGTCGGTATGGCGGAAGTCGATGGTCTCGGCGCCCATCTGCTTCGCCAGTTCGAGACGGTGCGGGTAGTGATCGATGGCGATGACCTTCGATGCGCCCATGACGATCGCGGACTGGATGGCGAACAGGCCGACGGGGCCGCAGCCCCAGACAGCGACCGTGTCGTCCGGCTGGATTTCGGCATTTTCCGCTCCCATCCAGCCTGTCGGAAGGATATCGGAAAGGAACAGAACCTTGTCGTCCTCCAGATGATCCGGAACTGCGATCGGCCCGACATCGGAAAACGGCACACGCACATATTCCGCCTGACCGCCCGAATATCCACCGGTCAGATGCGAATACCCGAACAGGCCGGCCATCGGGTGGCCGTAAAGCGTGGCCGACAGGTCCTGTTTCTCGGCGGGGTTGGAGTTCTCGCAGCAACTGAACTGCTCGATCTTGCAGTGGAAGCAACCACCGCAACTGATGGTGAATGGCACCACCACCCGCTGGCCTTTCTCGAGCGTGCTGTCCGCGCCGACCTCGACGACTTCGCCCATAAATTCGTGCCCGAGAATGTCACCGGTCTGCACGGCGGGAATGACACCGTCGTAAAGATGCAGATCGGATCCGCAAATGGCGGTCGAAGTGACCTTGATGATGGCATCGCGCGAATTGACGATTTCGGGATCGTCGACGGTTTCGACACGAACGTCCTTGGTGCCGTGGAAGGTAAGGGCTCTCATCATGCATTCTCCTGTCGCGCTGCCCGGGTCTGATCCTTGCGCCGGGCCGAGGTGGCGATTTCACCAGTTTCCATCAGCATCTTGAACCGTTTCAGGTCGTGACGCGCCTGCACCTCGGGTTCGCGCAAGAAGGCCTTGGCGACGGCGCGGCCAAGTTCGCCGGCCGGCGGATCGTAGGCGACGATCAAACTGACACGCGTTCCGCGATCACCGGGTGCGTCGCTGAAAGCGACCTTGCCTTCGGTTGATATGTCCGACCCTTCAACGGACCGCCATGCTATGACCTCGTTCTCGCGTTCTTCGGTGATCTCGGTCTCGACGTCGACGGTTCGCCCTGCGGGGGCGCGAATCGTCCAGACCGCACGATCCTTGCCCTTGGCTTCGACCTGTTCGAGATTTTCCATGAAGGCGGCGAGGTTCGAGAAGTCACGCCAGAATGCGAACAATTCGGCACGCGGCTTGCGAATGGTTACCGTTCGCCCGATCACATCGAACTGATCGCCCGACCCCTTGCGGGCGGTATATCCGGGGGCGTCATCCTCCCCCTTCCTGTGCCGGCTGCTCAGAAAGGCTCCGAAGGCGGCCGCTCCTGCTGCAAGACCGAGACCCGCCACGAGCGCGATGGGTCCTGTGTCCCTGTCCTGGGTCATCAAGTTTCTCCTGTTGCGTCATAGACATGAAAAACCGATCCTTCCTGCGGTTCCGAAACGGACCGCGAGGCAGGCCGAGGTGTTCGCTCAAGCGGACCGGCTGCCGTATTCGTGCCTTCCGGCCGCGGCACGTCTTGTCCGTCCCCGGCGGCGCATCTATGCGTTCGGCGCATGAGCACCTATCCAAAGACGCAGGCCCTGATGGCGCGTGGTCGCGATTTCCTCGGCTCCGACCATGCGATCATGTGTGGAGCGATGAGCTGGGTATCGGAACGCAACCTCGTTGCAGCTATCAGCAATGGCGGCGGCTTCGGGGTGATCGCCTGCGGTGCGATGACCCCCGAATTGCTGGACGCCGAAATTACCGGCACGAAGGCGCTGACCGACCGACCCTTCGGCGTGAACCTCATCACCATGCATCCCGATCTCGGCGACCTGATCGCCATCTGCGTGAAGCATGAAGTCGGGCATGTCGTTCTGGCCGGCGGAGTGCCCCCGCGTTGCAGCGTCGAAGCGATCAAGCAGAGCGGGGCCAAGGTCGTCGTCTTCGCGCCGACGCTGGCCCTGGCGAAAAAGCTGCTGCGCTCGGGTGCGGATGCGCTCGTCATCGAGGGGATGGAGGCCGGCGGTCATATCGGTCCGGTATCGACCAGCGTTCTGGCACAGGAATTCCTGCCCGCGCTGGCGAAGGAACATCTCGTCTTCGTCGCTGGCGGGATCGGTCGCGGGGAAGCGATAGCCGGCTACCTGGAAATGGGCGCGGCCGGTGTACAGCTGGGAACCCGCTTCGCCTGCGCCAGCGAGAGCATTGCGCATGACAGGTTCAAGCAGGCATTCTTCCGTGCCAACGCGCGCGATGCGGTCGCTTCGGTCCAGGTCGATGCCCGGCTGCCGGTCATTCCGGTACGCGCGCTGAAGAACAAGGGCACCGAGGAGTTTACTGCAAAACAGCGCGAAGTCGCCGGCGTTCTCGACCGTGAGGAAATCGCCATGGCCGAGGCGCAGTTGCAGATCGAGCATTACTGGGCCGGGGCGTTACGCCGGGCGGTCATCGACGGTGATACCGAGAACGGTTCGCTGATGGCCGGTCAGTCGGTCGGAATGGTGAAGGAGGAAGAGCCCGCCGCACAGATAATCGCTCGCCTCATGGAAGAAAGCGAGACGGCGCTGACGCGGCGGTAGGCCCTGACTTTCCCGACTAGGAAACCTGGAAATCCACTATCCGTCCATCGCTGCGGAAGGCGCAGCGAAACTGCCGGGAATAGCGATTGCGTTCCTCGACCGAGCCGTAAACTTCGACGATGTCACGGCTTTGCCGGACATCGGCGATCTGCACCCGGCCGTAGCGCGACGCTTCCCGGCCGCACGCCTCGACGGCGGCGCGTTCGAACTGCGAACCGCTGTTCCGGGTGTTTCCGCCGAAGACGCCGCCGAGCAAACCACCGAGCGGGTTGCCGCCATAGCCGGCGGCGCATCCGCTCAGCAGCATCGAACCGGCGAGCATGGCGGGGACGAGTATCTTCTTCATCAGTGGCTCCTCATTGTCGATCTTCGCCACGTCCCTGCCGTGCCGAGCTTGCTAAACTACGGTATCGCCTTGCGATTGTTCCTCGGGCAACCGTAGTCTGCTCGTTCTGACACGGACGCCGCCATACGTTAAAGGCGCGCTTCGACCGTCGCCTTGACCCGCATCTGCCTATGCGGCTCTACACACGCTTTCTCGGTTCCACCCGCTCGCTCGCCCCAGATCAGGTCGAGTTCCACGCCCTGTGGCACTTCATGATCGACGGTGGCGAGAGAAAACACCGCTTTCCGGTTCCAGTCGTAACTGGCGAGAAAGGACAGTCCGACGGTGTTGCCATCAGCATCGTCCAGCGCATCGTACTGGCAATCGGCGTAACCGCCGACCGGAAGGGCGAAGAACTTGTATTGCTCCCCGCCGGGCGCAAGCATCGAGGTCCAAAGCCGTTTCACGTCCTTCGCCCGCCACCGCATGAGCACGGGCCTGCGCTCTTCGTCGGGATTGCGATCCTTCAAGGTTTCGCAACCAGGAAAGTCGTGATCGAAACAGACGTGCTTCCCGAACCCCAGTTCCCACGGGTTGCAGTAGTAATCGTCGACGACGTCGCTGACAAAGGAACCGCCCAGCGTAAGCCCGGCTTCGCGAGAGTCGGCGCGCAGCCATTTGCGAAAATCGACCATCAGCTCGCCGGTATGGATCGCGGGCAGGTAGTTTGGAACCCTTCGACCCGATATGGCCTCGGATGCCTGCGCCCTGCGCCCGACGGGCACGAGGCCGAACGATTTTCCAGCCTGCATGATCGCTTCGCGCAGCACGACGCGTTCGGAACGCGGCCCGGCGATTTCCAGACCCCGGCGACCGCCCCGGTCAATCCGCGCGGCGGTGACGCGCGAGCCACCCACCTTCGCGGCGAGGCTTTGCCGGGACGGCATGCTGCCCAGGTCACCGATACCCAGCGCTGCCACGACATCGGCTGCGCGCGGCCCGTGTATCTGAAACCTGGCCTGGCCGGACAGCGCAGGCGTCCTCGCGACCTCGATACCGCTGGACTGCACGGTCGCACGGTATTCGAGCCAGCTCGCCATGGCGGACCGGCCGGTATAGATGAAGCGATCCTCCGCGAGGCGGCAGATCACTCCGTCGCCGATGACGCGGCCGTAGAAGTTCGTCGCGACACAATGGCGACCTTCTCCCTCTTTCCAGTTCTGCGACGAGTTGACGATACTTCCCCCGATCAGGGAGGCCGCATCCGCGCCGGACAGTCGCGTTTCGACAAGCTCGTCCGTCAGGTCGAACAGAGCTGCACTGTGATCCCACGCCCACTGTTCGTCGCGCCAGTTCGAGAATTCGGCTGGCACTCCCGATGGTGGTGAAGGTTCTTGCCACCTGTTTCGCAACCAGTGGGCGACGTTGCCCGCATCCGCGACGAGGTCATGCAGCGTTTCGGTCATGATATCGAGGGCCTCATGAAAAGGGGAGCGGGCGGCGGGCAGCGAAGTTCCGCCGGGTCGGGCGGAGTGTTCCGCTGACGAGGCGCCGCGGGCAGTCCTTCTACGGTTCAAGATGTGGCGCGACCCTTTATTCGAGATAGGTCTCTGCTACCTTGCACCCCACCGGGTAGATTGGAGATTGAACGCGATGTGCAGCCAGGATCAGCTTCGAGCGATGGGCGTGACAAAGGATGGCGGTTTCAATCGCCGACAGTTTGCGGTGATCGGCGCGCTCGCGGGTGCTGGCAGCACCTTGGCGGCCTGCGCGCCGATCGCCGGCCCCGGTAGAGGCGAGCTTGTTCAGCAGAACGTGAGTTTCTCGGCCCCCGGCGGGACGTTCGACGGCGTGTTCATCCATCCGGCAGAGGGTAGCTGGCCCGCTGTGGTCCTGTGGCCCGATATTGCCGGATTGCGACCGGCCCCGATCGAAATGGGTCGCAGGCTGGCACAGTCGGGTTATGCCGTTCTGGTCGGCAACCCCTATTACCGGAACGTCGCCGGACAGCAGTTCGCCGACTTCGAGGAGTTTCGCACGGAGAACGGTTTCGAGAAGGTCGGGCCGTGGCGGGCCGACAATTCCAACGAGAACGTCATGGCGACGACCCGGGCGCTAGTGTCGTGGCTCGACGGGCAGGCGGCCGTCGACGCCAATTCCGGCATCGGCATCCAGGGGTACTGTATGACCGGGGGGTGGTCCATCATCGGGGCGGCAGCGGTGCCGGGGCGGGTAAAGGCGGCCGCCAGCTTCCACGGCGGTGGCCTCGTGGGCGATGCGGCGTCGGCGCCCGTCAACCTGCTGGATGACATGGCCAACGGTGCAGGGGCATTGATAGCGATCGCACGAAACGACGATGCCGACAATCCGGAGGCGAAAACGCTGCTGCGCGATGCGGGCGAGAAGTCCGCAGCCAGTGTCGAGGTGGAGGTCTACGATGGCGACCACGGCTGGACCGTGCTCGACAGTCCCGCCTATGCCCAGGGCGAGGCGGAGCGCGCATGGACCGCGTTGCTGCGACTTTACCGGGACGAACTCTAAAACCCGTAAGAACGCCTTGCTTACCCGGGCAGGTTGAGCCGAACTCAGGGCTCACCTTGCTCCGTTTTCCTGTTCGACTCCGGGCTCGGGAACCCGCGGGACCGAAGGATTGTTGAATCGGGCAACGTTACGTCTGTCTGCCTCCGGCACCTGATCGCGGCGTTATTCGGAACCAACCAAAGCGGGGACTGACCATGAGACTCCATCATATCGCCACCATCGGCCTGGCCGCCGTCACGCTGGGCGCCTGCTCGACCTATGACGACGACTACGAGGAAACCTATGTGGCCGAAGCGCCTCCCGTCGGACCGGGCGCGCTCGTCGGAACAGTCGCAGCCGATCGTGACGGAAACGGCGTCGTGGACGGTTATTACGATGCGAACGGCAATTACTTCGCCTTCCAGGCCCCGCCGTGTCCCCCACCGCCGCAGCCCACGGTACAGCCTTACGGGGAACGGGGCTGACCACGAATGCAAGGTGGGTCGCGCCATTCTTCCGTTAGCCCGGTGAGGCTCGCCGCTGCAGCGGCGAGCCTCACCTTTCTCGCCGTTCCATGCGCCGCCTCTGCGCAGGCCGAAGCGACGCCGGACACGGCGAGAACCAGTGTGGCCCCTTCGAACGATGCCGTCGCGCGGGCGATACGTGCCGAGGCGCGCGGTCGCATCGGCGGTTTCTACGCGGCCCGCGGCTTCTGGCCGCTTTGGGTGGAAAATGGTCGCCTGTCTTCTGCGGCAGAGGCATTCGTATCGCTGGTCGAGAGCGCCGAGGCCGACGGTTTGCGACCACGCGATTACGATCCCGAAGGACTGGTGCGGCTGATCGAGGCGGCTCGCTCCGGCGAGCCGCGTGACCTCGCGCGTGCCGAACTCCGGCTGTCACGTGGCTTCTCGCAGTTCGCCCTGGATATGGCCCGCCCCAACCGGGAAACGACCTATTACGACGATGCCGTGCGTCCCGGGAACGAGAGGCCCGAAGAAATCCTTCGCCGTGCTGCGCTCGCGGAAGACTTTACGGCCTATATCGCCGGCATCGAATGGATGAGCCCCTATTACGTGGGTTTGCGCAAGGCGCTGATCGACGCCAGCCCCCGAACGGGCGCGGACCGCGCTCCGGCGATCGTCTATAACGGGCCGCTCCTGCGCGTTGGAGATCAGAACCTTCGTGTGCTGCAATTGCGCCGGAGGCTCGGGCTGCCGGCGGGCGATACCTTCGATACCGACTTGCGCGATGCGCTGGCGGACTTCCAGCGCTCGCACGGACTTACTGCCGATGGCGTGCTGGGCCCGCAGACGGTCGCCGCTCTCAACACCGCCGCGGTTTCGCGACCCGGCAACATCACGACGCTGCGGGAAAATCTCGAGCGGGCGCGCGAATTGCCCGGGCCGTGGACCAAGCATATCGTCGTAAACGCCGCTGCCGCGCGTCTCGCCTATTTCGACGAAGGCGAAGAGCAGGGTGCAATGAAGGTCGTCGTGGGCACGCCCCAGACCCCCACGCCGATGATGGCCGGAATGCTTCGGTACGCGACGCTCAATCCTTACTGGAACGTCCCTGTCAATCTCGTGCAAAAGACGATCGCGCCCGCCGTCCTGCGCGGGGCATCGCTTGACGCGATGGGGTACGAGGCTCTGTCCGACTGGAGCGCGGATGCCCGCGTGATCGATCCCTCGACCGTAGACTGGCGCGCAGCGGCCGCGGGCCGGGCGCAGGTTCGCGTTCGCGAACTACCGGGTAGCGGGAACGCGATGGGCAGCGTCAAGTATCAGTTTCCCAACGATCAGGGCATCTATCTCCACGATACGGACAATCGCGCGCTGTTTGCCGAGGATCGGCGCCAGCGAAGCAACGGTTGCGTCCGGCTCGAGGATGCGAGCGAACTCGGGCGCTGGCTGTTCGGTTCGATGCCGGCGGCGGATGGAAGCGCGCCGGAACAGCACGTCGCCCTGCCCCGGGGCGTTCCGGTTTTCCTCACCTACCTGACCGCTGTGCCGCGCGAAGACGGAACGATTGCCTATTACGACGACGTCTATGGCCGGGATGGCGGACGCGCGCGGCTCGCCTCGACCGACTGATCCTTCGCTGTTGCCAGCCGCCCGGCGAATGGTAGTCTCCTCGGGGAACATCCGGTCATCAGCCGGCAAGAGGGGAGAGGACTGTGGCCGAACGACGGCTGACGCGCAGCTATTGCGACTGGTTCGCCGATGAGGCGATACTCGATTGCACCATCGGCGGCCTGCTGAGGAAACAGGCTGGCCGGACCCCCGACGACCACGCGCTCGTCGAGGGACTTTCCGACGGAACGGCCGGGCGACGCTGGACCTATGCCGAACTGCTGCACGACGCCGACCGTCTGGCGCGTTCGATGGTGTCTCGATACCGGAAGGGAGAGCGCGTGGCGGTCTGGGCCCCGAATATCCCGGAATGGGTAATCATCGAATATGCCGCGGCGCTTGCCGGACTGACCCTGGTAACGGTCAATCCCGCCTATCAGAAGCGCGAGCTCGACTACATCCTGCGCCAGTCCGGCTCCGCGGGACTTTTCCTGATCGAGGAGTTTCGCGGCAATCGGATGGGAGAAATCGCCCGGGGCGTCGCAGGCGGTATTCCTCACCTGCGCGAAGTGATCGACATGCGCGACGAGGCGGCCTTCTTCGGGGGCGGGGACGAGGCGGCCAGCACCCTTCCCGAAATCGCGACGAGCGACCCGGCGCAGATACAGTACACATCGGGCACGACCGGCTTTCCCAAGGGCGTGGTCCTGTCGCACCGCAACCTTGCCAACAACGCGCGCCTGTTCGTCGAGAGCGGCGAGTTGGAGGGCGGGGCGACCATCGGGCTGACGCCGCTGTTCCACACGATGGGCTGTTCCATGTCCGTACTGGGGTCCATGCAGGTCGGCGCGACCTATGTGCCGCTGGTAGGCTTCGATCCGGACGCCGCGCTTGACCTCATGGAAAGCGAGAAGGTCGTGTGGACGATATCCGTTCCCACCATGGCGATGGCGATGATCGAGGCGCAGCGAAAACGTCCGCGCGATCTTTCAGCGCTTCGGGTGATCGGCGTCGGCGGGGCGATGGTCGCTCCCGAACTGGTCCGCGCCGCGCGCGAGGTGCTCGGTGCGGAAATACGCGTCGCCTACGGCCAGACCGAAAGCAGTCCGCTCATAACAACCTGCCGGCCCGGCGACTCGGACGAGGACATCGCCGGCACCATCGGGCGACCGGCATCAGGTTGCGAGGTAGGGATTTTCGATCCGGAATCGGGTGATGTCCTCCCCTGTGACACGGTCGGGGAGATCCGTGCGCGCAGCTATGCCACCATGATAGGCTACAATGACGATCCCGAAGCGACGGCTGCCGCCATCGATGGCGAAGGCTGGCTGCATACCGGTGATCTTGGGCGTATGGACGATCGGGGATTCGTCACCATTACCGGCCGCGTGCGCGAAATGATCATCCGCGGCGGTGAGAACCTGTTTCCGGCGGAAATCGAGAATGTCCTGCTCGAACATCCCGATGTGGCCGAATGCGCGGTAGTCGGCGTGCCGGACGAGCGGTTTGGTGAGGGGGTCGCGGCCTTCGTTCGCACCGTAGACGACCGACCGCTGGACGTGGAAGCCCTTCGCGCGCATTGCCGGGCCCAGATTTCCGCGCAGAAATGCCCTGCTCACTGGGAGCGGGTGCGGGAATTCCCGCTGACCGGTTCGGGCAAGATCAGGAAGTTCAAGCTGCGCGAGCAGTGGGAGGCGGAGCATCGTGTCGCACCGCCGCAGGAGGAGGACGCCTGAACGCGGGACGGGCAACGTCAGTTTCTCGGCGGTTTGCCCAGAACCTTGCGTCGCCAGGCGCGCAGGCACCACCCCCCGCCCAGTACACCGCCTCCGCACAGGAGGGCGACCGATCCGACGATGACCGTTGCCGTGCCGAGCGCGCCGGTAATGGCGAGCAGGAAGTGAACGAGAAATTCGACGATCGAGCGCATCGCTCAACCTCCTGCCACGCAAGCGGTTGCGGCGAAAGGGTTTCTCCTCACCCCTCCATTGCGGCGCGCACGAAATCGACCGTGGCGCGGGTAGCCGTGGCAAATTCGGTGCCGGTCGCCTGAAAACTGCCGAACTGGCTGAACTGGTCGGGCGTCATGCCGTCGAATTCGTACGCCGCGCGAAAGCTCGGAAGCCTCAACAGCTTTTCGAGGCTTTCCGCATCCGGCTCCCGCCGGATCGCATCCGGATCGAGCGGACGAAAGTCGTTCTCCAGTTCCATCAGGCGGGCGATGTAGGAGGGCGGGCAGGTGTAGACCATGCCGCTGCCGGCGAAATCCTCGATCTGGCGGCTTACCCACTGCCCGCTTTCGTGCTGCTCGATCCGCAGCGAGCATTGCAGCATTTTCGACGGGTGATCGTTATCCTTCGCCCACCAGTAGGCGCGCTTCAGCACGGCCTCTTCCCCGTCGCGCATTTCCTTAGTCGACAGGTCTATTCCCCGCGCCTTGGCCTCGGTTGCCCAGTCGCCCTTCTGAGACAGGCGGCTGGCCATGTGCGTGACGATGGATCGCCAGTTGGAAAGATCGACCGAAGCGGCGCGGGCGCGCTGCAGGCCGGCCGTCACGGCAGCCATGCAGCGCATGTACTGCGGTACCGCGAAGCTCGAGGTGTTGTTGGTGGCTATACCGCGCGCGGTCAGTTCCTCGATGACTTCGTATCCCGCTTTCGAGCCGGGAATCTTGACCATCACGTTCGGTCCCTGCGCGGCGATCTGGAGCCCCTCGCGCAGCATTCGCTCGCCGTCCTCGGCAAACCGCGGATCGACCTGCCCGGACAGGAAGCCGTACTGTCCTCCCGATGCGTCGTAGACCGGCCGGATCGCTTCCGCACCCGCCTTCACGATATCGAGGTAGAGCTGCCAGTAGACGGCTTCGACGTCGAGCGCACGGTCGGATTTCATGATGTCGTGGATGCGCGCCTGCCAGCGCGGCGGATCGACCTGTACGGTCTGCAGGACCAGCGGCGGATTTGTGGTAACGCCGCGAAAGCCCATCGTTCCCTTCTCGTCGATGGCCTTTTGGTCATAGAACCAGTCGAGCTGCTCTTCCCAGTCGCCGCGCTTGCCCTCCGGCGCGGCCGCCAGCGTTTCGGCCCGCCAGCTCGGAAATACGAGCGGCGAGCTGTCCCACCAGATTTCGCAGTCGGGATTGGTTCTGGCGAGGCGTTGCAGAACGTGCGTGGTCATGGTTTCTCTCTCAACATTCGCCGGGAAGGGCGGCTCTCTCGACGCGACCCCTCGCCTGCCGCGAAGCTTGCGTCAATCGCGGCAGGCGAGGTTTTCCGCTTTCGCTTGCCCCGGGCCGCCCTTGCTCTAGGATAGTTTCAGATCAACGGAGGATCCCATGGGTTTCGCGGCACTGGCGGCGCTGGTTTTCGTACTTCTCTTGTTCCTGATGATGGGCGTGCGCGTCGTCAAGCAGGGTTACGTCTATACCATTGAACGGCTGGGCAAGTTCACGCTTTCGGCGGAGCCGGGCCTGCACCTCATCATTCCGTTCATCGACCGCGTCGGTCACAAGATCAACATGATGGAACAGGTGCTCGACATACCCGGGCAGGAAATCATCACCAAGGACAACGCGATGGTCGGCGTGGACGCGGTCGTATTCTTCCAGGTGCTCGATGCCGGCAAGGCCGCGTACGAGGTTTCGGGGCTGCACAATGCCATTCTGGCGCTCACGACTACGAACCTGCGTACGGTGATGGGAAGCATGGACCTGGACGAGACATTGTCCAAGCGCGACGATATCAATGCCCGTTTGCTGTCCGTGGTCGACCATGCGACCTCGCCCTGGGGCATCAAGATCACCCGCGTCGAGATCAAGGATATCCGCCCACCCATAGATATATCCGAGGCGATGGCCCGGCAGATGAAGGCCGAACGCCTGAAGCGCGCCGAAATCCTCGAAGCGGAAGGCGACAAGTCCAGTGCGATCCTGCGCGCCGAAGGCTCCAAGCAGTCGGCCATCCTCGAGGCGGAAGGCAAGCGCGAATCCGCATTCCGCAACGCTGAAGCACGCGAACGCGAAGCGGAGGCGGAAGCGGCCGCCACCCGCGCCGTGTCCGAGGCCATTGCAGAAAGCGGGACGCAAGCTCTCAACTACTTCGTGGCACAGGAATATACCAAGGCGGTCGGAAAGTTCGCCGACAGTCCGAACGCCAAGACAATCCTGTTTCCGGTCGAGGCCACACAGCTTATCGGGACGCTGGGCGGCATCGGAGAACTTGCGCGGGAAGTCATCGGCGACAAGACCGGCGATGTCGGAACGCCGATCCCACCACAACGCGAGCGCGCCACGGTCCCGCGTACCCGGACGCGCGACACCGCGACCGAGCGGCAGGAACGATAGGTGGATTTCGATGGCATCGACGCCACCTGGATCTGGGTGACGCTGGGCCTGCTCCTGGCAGGTCTCGAGATGATCGTACCGGGGGTCTACCTGATCTGGATGGCGATGGCGGCCCTTGTCACCGCGCTTCTGGTATTCGTATCGGCTCCGCCCCTCACGCTGCAGATCATCAGCTTCGTGTTCCTGTCGCTGATCTTCGCTTTCTCGGCGAAGCGCTTCCTCGGTCGCTCCCCGATCATCAGTTCTGACCCCATGCTCAATCGCAAGGGGGAGCGCCTCGCCGGGGAAATCGGCACGGTCACGCAACCGATCGAACACGGCAGTGGCCGGGTGAAACTTGGCGACAGCGAATGGCTTGCGCGCGGAGTGGACATGGCGGCGGGAGAACGCGTGCGGGTCAAGGGAACGGAAGGCGCGATCCTTCTGGTCGAACCGCTTAATCTGCTAGTTGACGAGGGCAGCACGGTAGTTCCCGATGCGAAGGGCAGGCCTTCGCGCGATTGAAGCGAGCGAGTCAGGTAATCGTGCATCGTCCCTTTCGACACCGCTATCGCAGGCGGCTCCTTCCTCACATGGTTGCGCGCTTGTCCGAAAAACGCCCATGCTTGCGATAGCGCACCATCCACCGGTCGAGAAACAGGGAAAGCGGTTTCGGGTCGACGCCTAGTTCACCGATCTGCCTGATGTCCGAGCTTGCGACGTTCCCTCGCTTGAGCATCGCAAGCTGGTCGCCGTTTATCGGAGCCAGCGGCAGCGCGGCGATCATTTTCGCCAGCGGCCCGGGCACCGGCAGGAAGGTGCGGTTGCGATCCTGCCCTTCGGCTATCATCCGGTTGATCTGCAACATGGTGAGCCTTTGCGGCCCCGCCGCTTCGTAAACCTTTCCGCCATGCGTCCGCGGATCGGCCAGTGCGTTCCCGATGGCCTGCGCCAGATCGTCCACCCAGACAGGCTGCATGGGCGAATCGGCACCGAAAACCGGCAGTACCGGCGCCACCTGGATCATGTCCGCGAACATCGGGATCATTCCGCCTTCCTCTCCGAACACGACGGAGGGGCGGATGATCGTCGCATCGGGGAAGGCCTCGAGAACAAGGTCCTCGCCCCTGCCCTTCGTAGCGTAATAACCGGTGTCGCTTTGGGCATCGGCGCCGATGGCCGATACGTACACGAACCGGCTGGCACCCATCTCGGCTGCCGCGCGCGCCGCGTCGCGCGCGCCGCGAGCCTGGATAATGCGCTGGTTGGCCCCGAACGTGCCCACCAGATAGACCGCAGCATCCGCCCCGCGCATGCAGGCTTCGATGCTGCTAGCGTTCGTCACGTCGCAGCGGGCGAACTGCAACTGACCGAGATTGGCGAGCGGCTTGAGCTTGAAGGCCTTTTCCGGCTCGCGCGCGGCGATACGCACGCGGGCACCACGCTCGAGCAGATCCTGTGCGACATGGGTTCCGATGAAACCGCTGCCGCCGATAAGGACGACGAGCTTGTCTGCGAGCGGGGAAATCTTGGCCATGATGCGGTCCTCGGCGAGCCGTTCGGGTTCGACCGCCCTTGGCACATCGGGACGCGTCCGGGCAATGCCCACGTTTGGCCAACGCGGCAAGAGATTCTTCGCCAACGAGAAGCGTCCCGCGTTGACACCCTGACAAAGCTGTCCTATCGGCCCGCCCCTACCACGCGGCAGGGACACTGCCCCACCGCGCGATCCGGTGCCCAGATGGCGGAATTGGTAGACGCACCGTCTTCAGGTGGCGGCGGGGGAAACCCCGTGGAGGTTCGAGTCCTCTTCTGGGCACCATTTGTTCTTCTCACGTTCTCCCAAATAATCTATAAAACCCGCAGAAATCCTAGGGATTTGGCCCTTGGATCGTTCCGGATCGTCCCACCTGTTCTCGGGGGTTCCAGACACTTTTGTGGGCCTTTTGAGGCCGTTTCGCAAAGGCCCAGATAAAAAGGCCCCCACATGCCGCTGACAGATACTCGCCTCCGCGCTCTCAAGCCCAAGGATAAGCCATACAAGGTAACCGATGAGCGCGGCCTCTATGTTGAGGTCACGCCGACCGGCAGCAAGCTTTGGCGGTTCCGATACCGGATCGGCGGTGCGCAAAAGAAACTCTGCATCGGCAGCTATCCCGACATCAGCCTCAAGCAGGCGCGAGACGCGGCCTACGAGGCGCGACGAGCAGTTGCTTCTGGGGGCGACCCTGCCTTTGAGAAGCGGAAGCGGAAAATCCGCGCCGAGTTCCTGTCTGCTCAGACGTTCGGAGCAGTCGCGCGTGAGTATATTGAACAGATGATGGTCCAGAATGGCCGCGCCGATGGCACGATCGTCAAGGCCAACTATTTCCTCGACAAGCTTGCGCCTGCCATCGGGAACCGACCCATCCACGAGATCGAGCCGTTCGAAGTCCTGGCTCCCCTCAAACGACTGGAAGCCACTGGTAAACACGAGACTGCGAAGAAATGCCGGTCGTTCGCAGGCCGCGTGTTTCGCTACGGTGTTGCTACCACCCGCTGCAAATCCGATCCGACCAGTATGCTGAAGGGTGCTCTCGTAACGCCGAGAGCCACGCATTATGCAGCCATCCTCGAGCCCACCGAGCTAGGCGGGCTGTTGCGCGCAATCGACGACTTCACTGGCTACATGGTGACGAAGTTAGCTTTGCAGATCGCGCCGCATGTGTTCGTGCGCCCCGGCGAACTGCGGCACGCCGAATGGCATGAGATCGACCTCGTCGATGGGGTCTGGAAGATTCCTGCCGGCAAAATGAAAGCGCGCAGAGCGCATGCCGTCCCGCTTTCCAAGCAGGTTAGAGGCTATCTCTCTGATCTGGGCGAGATGCTCGGCCGCGAAGGATATGTTTTCCCATCTGCGCGCAGCTCCAAGCGTCCCATGAGTGAAAACACGCTCAATGCCGCATTCCGTCGCATGGGATACTCGAAGGAAGAGGTCACCGCGCACGGACTCCGGGCGACAGCATCAACATTCCTGAACGAGTCGGGACTTTGGAATCCGGATGCAATCGAGCGTGCCCTGGCACATGGCGACAGCAATGTTGTGCGTGGCATCTACCATCGCGGCAAACATTGGGACGAGCGTGTGCGGATGGCTCAATGGTGGAGCGACTACCTCGATGAGCTCCGGACAGGAGGAAAGGTCATCCAGGGCAAGTTTGCGAAGGGTTGATCGAGAGAACGAATTTCTTCTCACCCAATGCAGGATTGGAGGCTTAGGATCAGTCCCGCCAGGGACACAGAAGCCAACAAGGCGAACTCAATTCTGATGCCCCAGATTCGAAGCCAATTCCGCATTGTGCCGAGCCTCAGTTCGTCGAGCTTTGGCAGCCAAGCTGATCGAAGCGCTCAGCAACAGTTTTCCAAGTTGCTATGCCTGCATCGTCCCCTTCGTTGGATAGCCGCTGGATTTGCTGCGCGATATACGCGGTTCCCTCTTCGCCATGGTTCTTTTCGACCCAGAGCGCGACGGCCCACAATTCCTGGTCGCGGTTCAACACCATGGTTCGCGTCTCCCGGTCCAGGTCCGCGCCAGCCCTTCGCTGACCAGCTGATCGCCGAGCGAGCGGCCGCCGCGCGTTACGACCCGCAGTTTACGGCCGTACTGATCCTCATCTCTGCTACCGATGGTTCTGAGTTCAAAGGGTCCGCCATTGAGCAGTTCGACAAGGCGATGCGTCGCGCGCATGCCGAGTTGGTATTCATAGTCGCAACGTGGCTCGCTGATCTCGGGAGTGTCGATGTCGGCAATGCGGATCTTCACGCCATCGAGCCAGAAAGTATCTCCATCCACGACGCATGTGCGCCGGATGGATCCGCAGATGTCGAATTCTGGGGTGCTTGCGTGTTGGAATAAAGCCTGAGGCTGCTGATCGTCGTTAGCAAGGCTGGCAACATGGACTGGCCAGTTGAGTGCCAGCATCCCTCCAGCAAATACGATCGCGAATGCTCCCAGACCCAACGCGATCTCCTTTCTCAGCTTCCGGCGCTTCTGTGCCTTCAACGCCTTGCGAAAGTCGAACGGTTCACCGGGCGTCTCATTCACTAGCGTTGTCCGTCTTCATTCCGGCACATGATTTCAGATAATAGCCGGAAATCAGGCAATTTCGTCAATTGTATGTACCAATTGCTTGCCAACGTCCCAACACAGACCGGACATATTGTGGCGTTTCACCATTCTTCGGAATGCCGCGTGATCGGGAGACGGCACCTGGGCCCGCATTATAAGCAGCCAAGGCCAGGTGGACAGCGTCGAACCGGTCCAACATATCGCGAAGATACCGGGCGCCACCGTCGATCGATGCAAGAGGGTCATGACGGTTACGGACGCCCAGTTCTCGCGCCGTGGCCGGCATAAGCTGAGCCAGCCCGGCAGCGCCGGCTGGACTCACAGCCATCGGATTGAAGCGGGATTCAGCCCAGATGAGAGCCCGAAGCAGGTTGGTCGGAAGCCCGTACCGGCGCTCGGCCTCGGCTATTGCCGCCATATACAGACCCTCCCGGTAGGACACGTCCGCTGGCCCGGCTTGGTAGATTGCAGGAAGATATTGCCTTGCCGGCTGCTGGTCCGTCTTCGGTGGAACGATCGCGTGCTCGAACAAGGTGAAATCCTGGGCGCGGACTTGCTGAGAGGAGGTCGCGATCATTCCCAAACAGGCGACCGCTATCGCGGTCTGACGATTGAGGCAGGTCATCTCGAGTGGTGCTCCATTGATTCGAATCGAGATAGAACATAAGGAGAACCTATACCTGTAGGAAAGCAGCGAATGTCTGCCTTCGGGAGAGGAGAGGAACGCTGATGAGGGGGCCACTTTGCATGCTGAGGAGCTCGCATGTCCCTGTCTGTCCAAACTCATCCCAACCGGTCGCTTGCCGAGACCGCCCGTCGCATTTGCGAATCGCGTGGGGGCAAATGGTCCGGCACAAAGGGCATGGCCCGCTGCCCTGCGCATGATGACCGAACGCCTTCACTCGGTGTGTCACTCGGCCGACAGGCCATCCTCTTCCACTGTTTCGCGGGATGCGATCAGCAGAGCGTGCTGGCTGCTTTGGCGCGTGAAGGTTTCGAGGCACCGGTGCTCTTTTCAGGTTCTGCGACCACCAACGAACCCGAATCGACCAGCACCCGCAAACCCTCGGCGGTAGCGCTGAGGATCTGGCGCGATGCACAGCCACTGCGTGCCAGTCCGGCAAAGGCATATCTTGAAAGCCGCGGCATCCTCGCCGCATCTCCGGCGCTCCGCTTCCATCCACGAACGCCGCTTGGCCCGAAAGGACGGGCCCGCTTTCTGCCCGCCATGATCGCGGCAGTCAGCCTCGACGAGGGCCCGATCGCCATCCACCGCACGTTCCTGTCTACCGAGGCTTCAGGCAAGGCCGCTTTCGAAAAGCCGAAACGCGCGCTCGGCGCGCTCGGTGAAGCTGCTGTCCGCCTCTTCGCTCCGGCCTCCGGCAAGCTCGGCCTTGCCGAGGGTATCGAGAGCGCGATGTCGGCCTATGCGCTTTCCGGCATCCCCGTCTGGGCGACCCTGGGCAATGAGCGCTTCGGCCTCGTCAGCGTGCCTGAGAGCGTGACTGAGCTGCACCTCTTCGTCGATCACGATGCTGGCGGCGAGCTGGCTGCGTCGCGTAGCCTGGCCGCTTATGCCCGTGATGGGCGGACGATCCAGGTCCGCGAGCCAACCTCCCACGATTCCGATTGGAACGACGAACTCACGGCATGGCTGCGCCGCAAAGCGGCGCGTTAGAGGAGAGAAGGCTTCTCGAATTCTTGAACCGGCAGAGGGCGCGTCCCGATGCCCTCATCAGGAGGACGAATTGCCATGTTTCAATCAGACCTGTTTCCCGCCGGCGAGCACTTGCCGTCAGAGCCCCTAGCCTACGCCATCGGCACCAGGATTGCCGAGCTTCTCGGTTCGGGACGTCACCTTTCCCGTGCCGACATTTCCGGTCTGTTCGCCGAAGAGACCGGCGTCATGGACTGGGGAAGCGCCTGGACCATCGACGACTACAACAACGCGGTCGAGATCGGCGCACTGCTCTGGCTTCGCGAGTCTTCACGCATCGATCTGACAACAAGCGTGCACGAAGCCGACGCGCGGTTCGACTGGCTCGAAGCCGCCTTGCCGCCGCGGCACGTGCGCAGCGAAGCACAGGTCGAACTCCAGCAGTTCTCGACTCCGCCGATGCTGGCCTGGCTGATGGCGAAGGCCGCAGCAGTCTCTGCGCACGACGCGCTACTCGAACCGTCCGCAGGCATTGGTGCGCTTGCCGTTTGGGCCAGTGTCCAAAACGCTTCATTGACCCTCAACGAGGTCGATCCGGCAAGACGAGACAGTCTGGGTCACATCTTCCCTTTGGCCACGATCACCGCGCACGACGGCGAACTGATCGCCGACCTGCATCGCGGCGCGCTCCCATCGGAGGTGCTGATGAACCCGCCATTCGCTCGTAGTCGGGAACGCGGCAAAGACGGTGAGACTGCCAAGCGTCACCTGCGTGGTGCAATCCGGGCCGCTGCTAACGGGGCGAGGATCGTCGCCATTATGCCCGAAGGCTTCGATGCTTCCACCTTTTCCCCGGCACACGAGGCTTCATTGCTCCTCGATGTTCGCTTGCAGCAGATGTTTCGCCGGACAGGGACGGGGATCGCCGTTCGCCTGGTCGTCATCGATAAAGTGCCTGCTGCGCATCAGCCAGCGATCACTGGAGATACCTGCGACCTGATCGCGCTCCACGAGCTGCTCAACGCGCTTCCGCCACGCGTACACACCTCCGCCAGCCTCCATCGCCTGCCAATCGGGAAACCAGTCTGCCTCGTTGGCAAGACTTCAACGCATCGCGCGCCGGTCCGGCCGGTGGCGCCGTTTGTAGCGACAACACCAGCCACAGCGAATGCGGTCGACCTGGTCTATTCTGTCCTCGCCGACCCCGCGCCGGTGCCCGAGCAGGCAGGCATCTACCTGCCTTACCGGCCCAGCCGCATTGCGTTCGAAGGCGCGCCGGCCCATCCCACCCCGCTCGTGGAATCGGTCGCCATGGGTTCGGTCGCGGCGCCGCAGCCGGACGTTAACCCGCGCCTTCCCGCAAATTGGCAGGCTGATGGTCTCTTGTCCGATGCGCAATGCGAGACACTGGTCTACGCCGCCCAAGCATTTGCTCGCGATCTTCCGGGCCAGTTCAAAGTCAGCCAGGAAGGGACCGCGCTGGAACTGTCCGAAGACGGGCACGCATTCCGCCAAGGCTTCTTCCTTGGCGACGGAACCGGAGCGGGCAAGGGACGACAGATCGCCGCGGTCATCATGGACCGCTGGCTCGCAGGCGAGCGCCGCCATGTCTGGATCACCAAGAACGAGGCGCTGCTTGAAGATGCACGTCGCGACTGGGAAGCGCTTGGCGGGCTGCCGCTCGATCTCCAGCCACTCTCACGCTGGAAACTCGGCCAGCCCGTAACGATGTCCGAAGGCATTCTCTTCGTCACCTATCCGACGCTGCGCTCGGGCCGCGCCGAGGATACGCGGTTCGACCAGATCCTTGCCTGGGCGGGAGAGGAATTCGACGGCGTGATCGCCTTCGACGAAGCCCACGCCATGGCCAATGCGCTCGGAGGCTCTTCAATCCGCGGCAAGGTCAAGGGCTCTGAACAAGGGATGGCGGGCCTCAGGCTGCAGAACCATCTCCCGCGCGCCCGCGTGCTCTACGCGTCTGCCACTGGTGCCTCGGACATCGCCAATCTCGGCTATACTTCCCGGCTTGGCCTATGGGGACCCGAGACCGCATTCCCGACCCACGAAGCGTTCATGACCGAGATCCGCGCTGGCGGCGTCGCGGCGATGGAACTCGTCGCCCGCGACCTCAAGGCCCAGGGACTCTACCTCGCCCGAGCGCTGTCCTTCGCCGGGGTCGAGTACGAGATCCTCGAACACAGTCTGACCGAAGCGCAGGTGCGGATCTACGATGCCTATGCCGAGGCCTGGGCGATCATTCACCGCAACCTCGAAGCCGCGCTCGAGGCGACCCGTGTGGTTGATGAGGACAGCGGCGATACGCTCAACCGGAATGCCAAGGCGGCAGCGCTTTCGATCTTCGAAGGTACCAAGCAGCGATTTTTTGCCCAGCTCCTGCTCTCGATGAAGCTGCCCAGCCTGATTCCGGCGATGGAAGCGGCGCTTGGCGAAGAGCATTCGGTAGTCGTGCAGCTGGTTTCGACCGCCGAGGCCATGCTCGACCGGCGCCTCGCCGACCTTACCGTGGAAGAACGCGAAGCGCTCGATATCGATCTGTCCCCGCGTGAATATGTCATCGACTACCTTGCGAAGAGCTTCCCGGTGCGCCTGATGCAGGTCTTCGCCGACGAGGAAGGCAATCTTCGCTCCGAGGCGATGAGCAACGGGGAGGGCAATCCCGTTTTCTGCCCGCGCGCCATGGCCGCGCGCGATGCGCTGATCGAACAGCTCTGCGCGCTGCCGCCCATCGCCACAGCGCTCGATGCGATCATCGAACATTTCGGAACCGACGCGGTGGCCGAAGTCACGGGCCGGACCCGCAGGCTTGTCCTGGGCCGCGATGGTCAACAGCGCCTCGAACGGCGAAGCCCCAGAGCCAATGTCGCCGAAGCGCAAAGCTTCATGGAAGGAAGCAAGCGGATCCTGGTCTTCTCGGACGCCGGCGGCACGGGTCGATCGTACCATGCCGACCTTGGCTGCAGAAACCAGCAGCGCCGGGTTCATTTCCTGCTCGAGCCGGGCTGGCGCGCCGACAACGCTATCCAAGGTCTTGGCCGTACCAACCGCACCAACCAGGCCTCGGCCCCGCTTTTCCGCCCGGTCACCACAGATGTGAAGGGCGAGCGCCGTTTCATCTCGACCATTGCGCGCAGGCTCGATGCGTTGGGAGCACTGACGCGCGGCCAGCGCCAGACCGGCGGACAAAATCTGTTCGACCCGGCAGACAATCTCGAAAGCGACTATGCGCGCGATGCGCTCAGCCGCTGGTTTCAGCTGCTCTATGACGGCAAGCTCGAAGCCACGAGCTTCGGCCAATTCGTCGAGCGAACCGGCCTCCGTCTCGAAAACCCCGATGGCGGGCTGACCGACAATCTCCCCACCATCCAGCGCTGGCTGAACCGCATTCTTGCGCTGCCGATCGCGCTCCAGAACGCCATATTCGACGAATATCTCGGCCTCGTCGAAGCGCGGATCGAAGCTGCGCGCGAAGCCGGAACGCTCGACCAGGGACTGGAGACCGTAAGGGTCGATCGCTTCACGGTCCTCGCCGATGAACTCCTGCGCACCGATCCCGTGACTGGAGCCGAGACCCGCCTCGTCTCGCTCGAAGTGACGAGGCACCTTCGGCCTCTGCGATTGCAGCGCCTGGTGCGTATGCACGAGATCGGTAGCCAACACGCAATCCCGATGCGCAATGCGCGCTCAGGAACGGTCGCACTGTCGGTTCCTGCCCGGCGCCTCATCGCCGACGACGGCACCGTGATCGAACGTCGGCGCCTGCTTCGACCGCTCAAGTCAGCGAACTGGACGCTTGAGGCACTCAGCGAAAGCCACTGGGAAGAAATTGGCGTCGCTGCGTTCACCAGCGCATGGCGGACCGAGGAAGAAGAAGCGGCCAAGTCACCGGTGACCGAGCGCGTCCATCTCGCCACCGGACTTCTGCTTCCGGTCTGGAAGCGCCTTCCCGGCGATCATGTCCGCGTCACCCGGCTCGTTGCCGAGGACGGCCAGTCGATCATCGGGCGCGATGTGCTCGATGTCGATCTCGCGGCAATTGCCGATACCTTTGGCCTTTGCGGAGTTACCGGGCCAGCTGCAGAGCAGATCGGCGACCTGGTCCTCGCCAGCGGCAAACCGCTGGGCCTCGCGAGCCACGATCCACTCACCGTGAAACGCTCGCTGGTCGGCGGCGAGCAGCGCCTTGAACTGACCGGGTTCACGCCCGATCGCCTCGACTGGTACAAGAACAAGGGCTGCTTCACCGAGATCATCCGCTACCGCACGCGGCTGTTCGTGCCAGTCTCCGCAGCCGCGTCGATCCTCCCCGCGCTGGCCGCCTGATCCCTCAGTCAGACCCCAATCTCAGAATGAGAGTGGAGGGAGCCTTTGGGCTTGTGGGCCTCGTGATCCTCACCTGCGCCTTCATTCCATCAGGAGAACACCCATGATCCAGTCGATTCCCTTGAAGAAGCTCGTCCCGAGCCCGCGCAACGTTCGCAAGTCGAGCGACGTGCTGGCCGACCTCCAGCTGCGGGCAGACATTGCTGCGCGCGGCCTGCTGCAGAACCTCGTCGTGCGCAAAGGAAAGCGCGGCAAGTTCGAGGTCGAAGCAGGCGGTCGCCGTCTCGCCGCGTTGCAGGCGCTGGCTGAAGAGGGCACATTGTCCGACAACCACGAGGTCACCTGCCTCGTCATCGAAGGCGAAGAAAGCGAAGTGCGCGAAGCCAGTCTTGCCGAGAACTTCCAGCGTCTCGCGATGAATCCGGCCGACGAGGCGCAGGCTTTCGCGGCAATCATCGAGGCAGGCGCCACGACCGAAGACGTGGCGCGCCGCTTTGGCCTCACCGTCCGGTTCGTCGAAGGACGTCTGCGCCTGGCCTCTCTTGCGCCATGCGTCTTCGAAGCGCTCACCGAAGGAACGATCACGCTCGACATGGCCAAGGCCTATGGCGCGATTTCCGACGTCGAGCGTCAGGCGCATGTCTATGCCGAACTGCAGGATGCCTGGTACCAGATCACGCCCGACACGATCCGCCGCATGGTGCTCGATGCCACGGTGCGTGGCTCCGATCCGCGAGCTGTGCTCGTCGGACGCGATGCCTACCTCGCCGCAGGCGGCCGGATCGAGCGCGAACTGTTCGACGATGATGCCAGCGAGAGCTGGATCGATATCGCGCTGCTCGAAGACCTCGCACACAAGGCCATGGAACAGGCGGCAAAAAAGACCGCACTCGAATATGGCCTTGCCTGGGTGCGGCCGACGCTTGGCACCTATGTCAGCCATGACATTGTTGAAGGTCTGGGTCGCTTGCCCTGTGAGCCTGCGCCCATGACCGAACAGGAAGCGCAGGAGCTCGGCGAGCTTGAGGCCGATTACGACCGCGTCGCCGCGGTGCTGGAAGACGAAGACAGCGACGAGGACGAGGTCGCCAAGGCCGAACAGGAACTCGTGGTGATCGACCGCGCGATGCGCGCGCTCAATGATCGGCCGCCGGTACTCGCTGACGAACTGAAACCCGAGGCCGGTGCCTTCCTCGTCCTCTCGCGCAATGGCGAGCCGACATTGGTCCCGCAGTACTACACCCAGACCGAGGTCATCACCGACGAAGGCGTGGTCGAGCCCATTGAAGAGAGCGGTCCGGCGAAGCCCAACGGAAGCTCGTTGTCGCAGCGCCTGCTCGACGAATTGGCCATGCAACGCCGCGATATCCTGGCGATCCATCTCGCCAACGATCCGGCACTGGCGCTCGACTTCATGGTCTTCACGCTCGCAGATGCCGATGGACATGACTGGCGCGCGAAGAAGGCGTCAACGCTTGTCGGATCGGTAGCGTCCGGCCCGGTCACCGGGTTTGAGGCCAAGGATGCCCCGGCGAGCGATGCCCTGGCCGAGTTTGCCGGGTCGCTCGATGAAAGCTGGCGTGCTGGCGAATGCGACGTGGAGCGGTTTGCGAGGTTCCGGGCGCTTTCCGATGAGGCGCGCTCGGCCTGGCTTGGTCATGTCGTCTCGCGCACACTCGTTGCCAGCCTGGCTTGCGAAGGCGAACGCTCGGTACCGCTGCACGAGGCGCTCGGCTCGTTCCTCGAAATCGAGACCGCGCATTGGTGGCGTCCCACGGCGAACAACTACTTCGACCGGGTGGCTAAGGCCCGCACGCTCGAGGCGCTCGATGCCGCCGGCGGTCCCGAACTGGTCAGTCGGTACGCTGCTTCGAAGAAGGCTGAGCTTGCGAGTGCAGCCGAGCGCATCTTCTCCGGTAATTTCATCGGCGAGGCCGACGTCAAGGAGCGGGCGCAGGCTTGGGTTCCGCCGATCATGCGTTTCGCCAGTTACGAAGAAGTCGAATTGGCTGACCACGACGGAGACGGGGCGGTCAACGCTGAAGCAACCGATGAGATTGCCGAGCAGGCTGCCTGACCCCTCCTGACAGGTCCAGGTCACTCGGCAGGCGGTCCGTCGCTCTCGCGACGGGCCGCCTTTTCGTGTTCTTCCAGTGCGGCGTCCGAAACGATACTTCTGAAAGCGACATTCCTAGTGATGAGGAAGCGTGTCAGTAGTCGCTGACATAGCCGACGTTCCGGCCGCCGGATGCTCTCCTTAAAAGCCGACGTTTGTTCGGCGAAGCTAGGGAGCGCAAATGGGCTGCTTGCCCGGTCGTTAGCGCCCATTGCGTTCGTTTTCCGCTCTCGCTTTATCGATGGTGGCCGTTCGGCTAAGGTCGAGGAAGAGGGAAACCCGTCCGCGCATGACCACACTGAATCTCCAGGCAAAACAAGACTTTCTCGAACGCGACGCGGCGACCCGCGATCCCGTCCGCGCGATCGCCGAGCTCGTCTGGAATGCGCTCGACGCCGACGCGACCAGCATCCAGGTGACGCTGGAGCGCAATGACCTCGGCGGCCTCGGCGCGATCCGCGTCGTCGACAATGGCTCTGGCATATCGGCTAAGAGCGCTGAGCATGACTTCGGCAACCTTGGCGATAGCTGGAAGCGGGACACCCACCGCACCGGCCTTGGCCGCGCCATTCACGGCAAGGAGGGCCGCGGCCGCCTGCGCTTCTACTCGCTCGCGCAGCGGGCGCGCTGGTTCACGACTACCCGCTCGGAGGAAGGTCTCTCGTCGCGGACGCTAGAGATACACGCAAAGTCGCTCGAGCGCTGCGAGGTGGTCGAGGCCGAGGCGCCGACGGGCGAGAACACCGGCACGACCGTGCTCCTCACCATGCTCAAGGACACGTTCGACGCGCTTTCGACGCCCGACGCCTACCGGCAGTTCAGCACGCTGTTCGCGCCCTATGTCCTGCAATATCCAAACGCCGAAATCTGGTTCAACGGCTTCAAGGTCGATCCCGACGTCACCATCCATCGCTGGCAGGACCTGCCACCCATGGTCATCCAGCTTCCCGACCGCACGATTGACGACCTCAAGGTGAAGGTCATCGAGTGGAAGTCGGCGAGCGAGACCCGCCAGATCCATTTCGGCGGCGAGGACGGCATCGTCCTCGGCTCGCAGCCCGCGCACGTCACCGCGCCGGGCTTCGAGTTCTCGGCCTACGCCTACAGCGCCTTCTTCCAGGAGATCGCCGACGACAATCTGCTCGAGCTCGATAATCTCGGCGAGCCGAATTTCCTGGCCGTGGTCGGCCACATCCGCGAGGCGCTCGGCGACTATTTCCGGTCGCGGATGAGCGAGCAATCGCTCGGCGTCATCCAGGAGCTCAAGGACCAAGGCGCCTATCCCTACGAGGGCGAGCCGCGCGACGAGATCGAGCGACGCGAGCGGCAGGTCTTCGACATCGCGACCTACGCGATCAACTCGCACTCGCGCGACTTCTCGCGGGCCGAGACCCCGCTCAAGCGCATGACGCTGACCCTCCTAAAGGAGGCGATCAAGCACAACCCCGACGACCTCTCGACCATCCTCCAGGCCGTGGTGAACCTGGGCAAGGCCAAGCAGTCGGAGTTCTCGGCGCTTCTCAAGAAGACCCAGCTCGGCAACATCATCGGCGCATCAAGCCTCATCTCCGATCGCGTGACGACGCTTGAGGTGCTGAAGGGCATGGTCTTTGACCCCAAGTTCCGGCGAACCGTCAAGGAGCGCGGCGAGCTCGACGCGCTGGTTCGCGACAACACATGGCTATTTGGCGAGCAGTTCCACATTACCATGGCCGAGAGCGGCCTGACGAAGGTGATGAACCGCGTCGCGGAGGACCTAGGCGCCAAACGCAAGGGCCGGCGCAAGGTCACTAAGCTCGACGGCAGCACCGGGCGGGTCGATTGCTTCCTCGGCCGCTCGGTGCCGCATTCCGACGAGGGCAAGCGCGAATACCTTTTGATCGAGCTCAAGCGTCCCTTGCTCAAGCTCGGCCGCAAGGAGCTCGACCAGGTTGAGGACTATGTAAATGCGATCCGCCAGGAGGTCGAGTTCACCCACACCGACACCAGCTGGAACTTCTTCCTAGTCGCCAGCGAGTTCGAGACCGACATTCACAGTCGAATCTATCAGAAGGATCGGCCCCACGGTCTCTTCCTCCACGGCGACAACTTCAAGTTCTGGATCAAGACCTGGGCCGAGGTCGTACGCGAGAACGAGGCCCGGCTCCAGTTCGTCCAGAAGAAGCTGCAGGTTGAGGTCTCGGACGAGGAGATCGAGCAGCGCATCGCGGACCTCCGGCAGCTTGTCGTCAAATAAGCTCAACCATATGTAAAACCCAATCCCGCCGACAAAGCTGACGTTTAGCACCTCAGCCCAGCTTGCCAAAAGCTGTTGTTGGTTCATGTGAAGCCGGTAGGCGGCCATTGGGCCGCGAGCGGACCGTCGGATTTTGGGTGGGAAATTTGGAAAAGCTGCCAACAATTCAGTTGCTCGCTGATGCAGCAATGGGCGAAAGGCCCCCAAGAGAAGGCGGGTTCATCCGCACATCCCAAGCGTCGTTCTTTCAATATTGCGAAAATAGCCCGGGCGCGTGTCTATGATCGAGCAACGGTTTGAACGGAGCCTACAATGTTGGACGGGGTCTACATTCTCGAGACTTTAAGCCCTGAAGATTTCTTTGAGCGCCGGCTCGACGGCCATGCCGCCAACGAAATCCTGCGGATATTGGGAACCAAGACCGAATATCGCGTGGCTTTCACGCGCAAACTTGCCGAACGTGCGATCCGTGAAGCGGCGAGGCGGAAATTCAAGATCTTCCATTTTTCTTCGCACGGGAGCAACACGGGCGTCACGCTCACAAATGGCAAGCGCTTGACTTGGGACAAATTCGTTGAACTCATCGCTCCAGTTGCGGGCGCGGATCATGCGCTGGTGATGGCGACCTGCGGTGGGGGCGACCGCGAACTCACGAAATCGCTTACCAAGGCCGGCGTGATCTTCGGCTGGGTGTTCGGCTCGACCGCCGACACCGTCCACTTTTCCGATTCGTGCCTAGCTTGGTCCATTCTCTATAATCGCCTCTATGACCATGGCTTCGAACCTGCGGCGCTTAAGACCACGCTAAAAGCGATTAACGCCGCCGTCGTCGGTGAATTCGTCTACCGGCGATGGGACGGCAAACGCTATTTACATTTCCCGACAACTAAGGCCGGAGCCGCCAAAATCCCGAGCGGGTCGCACAAGGTCCCGCGTGCAAGTGGAACCGATCATGGGTAGTGTTTCGCAATTCTTTCAGCCGCCGCTCTACTGGCAACAATTCGAGGAGCTCTGCGTCGGCCTGCTTACCGAAACCTATGATGTGCCCAACGCCCAGCAAGTCGGTCGACCTGGCCAGGCGCAAAGTGGCGTAGACATTTACGGAAGGTCGGCGCGTTTCGGGATGATCGGCATCCAGTGCAAGCGGCTCGCCGAACTGGACGAGAACAACAATCCCTTTCCCGGCGGGCCCATCAACCGCGCCTTTCTGCGCAAGGAAGCCAATGCGGCGCTCGCCTTCCAGCCCGATCTTAGACTCTGGATCCTAGCGACGACCGTGCGCCGCGACACCCGCGTGCAGGCTTGGGTCGATGAGCTCAACGACGAATGGGACCGTGCCAAGCGTGACCGTATCGCGATCGTATGGACTTGGGATGAGTGCATCTCGGCGCTCAACAACTATCCCCGGCTCCAGCGCGACTATTACCGCGACGTCATCGGTGTTCGCGCCCCTGCCGACCTTGACGAAATCATTCTCCAGACCTTCGCCATGGCGTTTCAGCGTCCCGCCTTCGAAATCCCGCTCCACTGCGAATCGCCGACCGAGTTTCTCGATGCGCTCAAGGATACGCAGCGAGCGGTTCGTACTGGCGAACTCGTCGATCGCGAATCACGCCACGTCATCCGCAAGGCGATCGGGGGCTATCGCGAACTGAGCGACGTCTCCGCGCGCGAGACGCTCGGCGAGATCGATCGCTGCCTCCGCCGGCTACGGTCAGCGCTTGAGCAGGGCCTCAAAGATGGCACGATTCAGCGGACCAGCGGATATCTCGACATCCGAGACAGAAGCCTTGCCGACTACCTCGAAACCCTGCGCGAGTGCTGTGTCGATGACATGAGTCGCGTCCTGGTCAGGGCTGGGCTGCCCCCGATCTAGCTGCCCGCCTACGGAATCTCTAGCTTAGTTGGATGAAACCTTTGCCATAAGCCAGCGCAAGTCCGACGAACAGGACGGCGGGTGGGAGCAGCCATTTGGCGGCCTTGAACCAGGTCTCGCCCGCGCGCACGCGGCTCCATTCGGCCTTGAGCAGCACTTGCGACAGAGCAATGATACGGTTCTGATCGCTCATCGGATCGACCCCGTATTCTTGGGCGAATGCGGCGTCGCGTAAGCGATCGAGCGCCTCGAGTACCGATTTCCACTCTTCCTTCTCGGGGTTCTCGCGAAGACGGATTCGATTCAGTGCTTCGTCGAAGTCGATAAGGATTTCCGCTTTTTTGTCACAGGCCTGAGTGCGGGCATTGCTGGCAAGGGTGAGGACGCGTGCAAGGTCGCTGCGTTGCGCGTTGATCCAATCCTGACGAAACTCGGTGGTCTTCTGTTCCTTGCCTAGAACCACGCCGATGAAAGCGGCACTCGCGGCAATCACCGCGGCTCCGACATAGGCTGCTGCCGTGACCGCCATTCTCCCCCCCATTCCATCTACAAAATCATTAGTGCAGAGTTAGCGTCGCCAGCATGCTGTAACGACATGGCCGAGCGCTTCGAACGCGACCACGACGGCGAGATCTTGGAACGCATTACCCTGTACCCAAGGCTTCGCGCACCGACCACAAATCGGCCGCCAAGCGAAGCGCAGCAAGCTGCGCTCATCCAAGGCCAGCCTCCGCGATGAAGGGGGTTGGCGTGTTCTTCCAGTGAGACTGATCGGACGCTACGACGAGGACTCGCTTGGCTCGGGTCAGCCCCACATAAAACAGCCGTCGTGCCTCATCATAGGCTTCCTGCGTTGATGTCGAGAAGTGCGGGATACTGCCGTTGTTCATGCAGATCAAAGCGACACCATCGAATTCGCGCCCCTTGGAATTGTGCAGCGTGATCAGCTTGAGCGCATGCTCGGGATTGGCGAATAGGCCCATATCGGAGATCTGCAGATTCGCGAGATCGACCTTGCTGGCCTGCATATCGGATAACATTTCTTCGGCGGAATCGATCAGCGGCTGTTTGGCGTTGCCCGGCAACCATTCCTCGAGTTCGAGATAGTCGCCCGCCTCGCGGGCGATAGCGCGCAGCCATACGACACCGCCGGGATGTTGGTCGGCAAGTTCGCGAGCGAGATAGATAAGGCCGAGTGCCGCGCGACGCCCCTGATAGCTGAACATATCATAGCGCGAGTTCCCGGTGAGATCACTGATGAGCCGAAACAGTGCTCGCTCGACACTCGGGAGTCCGAGGTAATTGCCGGCTTCGGCGCAGGCCCCAAGTTGCTCGGCAAGTCCGGCAAGCAGACGGCGACGCTTATAGGGGCGCGCGCCCGGACCGAAGACCGGGACGTCGAATTCACGGAGGGCGCGGGCAACGGGGATGAGATGCGTCCACCATGGCGCTAGGATCGCGGCCTTGCCAAGCGGGATGCCAGCATCCTGCAGGGCGGGCAGGAAATGGTCGGTGATGGCGTCGATCGGCCGGTCGACGTGGACGTAGTTCACTTCCGCCGCGAGCTGGGCTGCATCGCCCGCCGACTGCATCCCCGGCAGGGTGGGGATGAGTGTTGATGCAGTGCTGACTATCGCCGGCCCGCATCGGAAGTTGCCGGTCAGGGCCGTGTCGCGGTGCGCGTCGATCTGATCGCCGAACTGCTCGGCGAGTTCGGGGCGAGCGCCGGCAAAGCGCATGATCGACTGGTTCTGGTCACCAACGAGGAAGAAGCGGGTGTGGAGGAAATGCCGGAGCGCTCCAAAGATGGCGATCTGGATATCCGTGGTATCCTGGAATTCGTCGATCAGCAGCCAGGCAAAGCGGCTCGCGATACCCCGTCCGACGAACGGGTGCTGTTGGAGAATCTTCCAAGAATAATAGAGGATCATCGCGAAATCGAGGTGTCCATGGGCGCGGACCCGTTCCCAATAGAGCGCGGCGGATTCGTCCGTGACGATGCCGGTCTCGATACCTTGGCCGCAGGGTTCGCCGTTCACGTCAATGCGAAGCGATTCATAGTCCTCGAACACCTGCCCGGCTGGCATTCGACCGAAGGCATCCTCGACCGCCGTCACGATCTGCTCGAACAGGCTGTTCTCGCGGGAAAGCACCTGAAACGACGCCGGTACCTCGGGAATCAGCCAGCTATAGGGACGCAGGATGAATTGCAGGCAGAAAGCGTGGATCGTGGAGATTTCACAGTGGTCCGCGATTGCGTTGTTGCCGTATGTGCGCAACCGGGCCTCGATCTCGTCGACCGCTGCATTGGTATAGGTGATGCAGCCGATGAATTGGGGCGTGCCGACGACCTGATCGGCCAGCGTCAGTAGTTTGGCGAGAATGACCCGCGTCTTGCCACTGCCCGGGCAAGCCGTCAGCAGAAGATTGCCGTCATGTTCGACCGCCTCACGCTGTTCTGGTGTCAGCCGGATCATTCGGTGAGCCACTCATAGGCCTGCTCGATATAGGGCGGCAGATCGGACGCGAGATTTGCGTAGCGCGCTGCTATCTGCGCGAAGCGCGCTTTGCCAAAGCGCTTGGCGGTATTGAGCGTGATACGGCCAAGCTCGACGCGCAGCGCCGTCTCTTCGGCGAGGCCCAGTCCCCCGAGCGCGAGCGTTGCGAGCCCATTCTCCATCTGCGTAAGGATCTGCGGCGCGCCGAGAGCACGAACGGTCTCGATCAGCATCGGCAGGCGCCCGACCGATACCAGTTCACGTTCGAAAGTAGTGGCGCCCGCGAATGTGGACACAAAGTCGCTTTCCAGTGCCACCAGATCGGGGGCGTCGGTCTCCGGATCGAAGTCCTCGGCGTCGGACGGCTTCATGTCAGCGTCGGCCACGATGGCGCATTTCTTCTCGAGCGAGCCGGCGCGGAACAGCTTGGCATAGACGTCGAAATGGACGCCATGAATCGCGATAACCGAGATGCCGAGCCGCTCAAGCTTCACGCCGTACACATGCTCGATCAGCGCCGGGATCAGGAACATCTCGGCTGGCCCTTCCACCAGCATGACCTTGCGGGCGTAGAGCAATGCGCTCTTGGTTGCGTCGAGATAGCGTTCGAGATCGGCAATCTCTGGCGTGGTCAGCGCCGCATTGAGCGCGAGATTGCCCGCAGCAATGGTCGCGTCGTCGCGCTTGGTGAGCGATACAATGCTGCTCAGCGGAACTTGTGAAGTCACTTGGGTACTGTGACTGGTCAGGATGGTCTGCAAGCCGATCGCGCGCAGGGCCGCGATCAGCGAAAATTGCAACTGGGGATGGAGATGCGCTTCAGGCTCCTCGATCAGGATCAACTGGCCGGCCGAGCGGTTTAGCGCCATGCGCCGCTGGAGATATTCCATTAGGATCGCGATGTAGAGGATGTTGTTCATGCCAAGACCGTTGCGGCCGGGTTCGAACGAGGTGAGCGACAGGTCCGACAGAATGATTTTCAGGTTGCGAATGATCGCACGGAAGGTTGCGGCGGAGAGGCCGAGCGTGGCGTCCATCTCGAACGCGGGGCCAGAGACATCCTTGAACCGCGCGTCGATTGCCCCTGCTATCTCGGCGATAGTCGCCGAGTTCGCGATTGCCTGATTGGCCTGGTCGAGGATGGCAATCAGGGCATCCTGTTCGACCTGATCGATCTCGAACGCCTCAATGAGGCGGATAAGCGGTGACTGGCGAGGATTGCGTAGGTCGTTCTCGACATCACGAAGCGCGGGGAGATGAACGAGAAGGTAGGATTGCAGGTCAGCGAAGCGCACGGATTCACCGATCCCTTCTTCATCCCAGGCAATGTCGGTGAGGTCGATCGCGGGATCACCACCACCGCGGATTTCCCACTGATAGTCCTCAAGTGTCAGCGTCCCGGGTGCGATGTCACCACTCGCAAGTTGCTCCCGGACAGCCGGGCGCGGACGGAAGCGGTAGAATATGCGCGCACGATCTGCGGCGGTCTTCCAAGTGCTGACCAGGGCTTCTTCGTTTACCTTGCCTTCGAACCCTGTCAGCTCAATGCCTATTAGAACCTGGCTTGGCTCGGCAATATCGATCGCGGAGTGGATGTCCTCGCGCAGCAGTGACCGAAAGCTCGAGGGCAACATGTTGTCGAGACAGATCTGGATCGCTCGCAGGATAGCGGTCTTACCAGTGTTGTTCTCGCCAATGATGCAGCACAAATCATCAGAGACGTTCACGTCAAGCGATGCGAAGGTGCGAAAGTTCTGAATTACGATCCGTGCTACCCGCATCATCCCCACCTGATTGTTCGGCGGCGAAGTGATGCCCCGGTGACATGTGATTGAATCAGGAGCAGCGGCAAGACAAGGGCGTTTGTCAAATTCCTACCGACTTGGATTACTTCTAGGATCCTCTACCTACTCAGTAAAAGGTCGTAATCTGCCACCGGTCTAGGAGCGCTAGCCGGCGATGCTGCCATAGAAGCACGAAGATCAATCTAGGCACCTAGCTGCTGGCACTGAACCTGATTGGAGGCGAGGCGAAGCCGAGACGCAGATTCGCCATCGGGGGGCGTCTGCTATCCCAAGCAGCGCTGCTGAAAGCAGACGTTCCGGACCGTCCAACATTTTGGACAGATTGAGCCGAGTGATCCGATGACCACATTCAGGAGATCAGCGGCATCTCTTCTATGGCCGGCGAGAGGGCGCTTAGCGTTCCATTAAACGAGAGGAGAGGGAGCTTTGCTCGGCCTGAACCGGGGCATGTTCGTCCCGGCGATCAGGAGAACTCCCATGACCAAATCCCGCCGCGCTACTTCGACTTCGCCTGCCCAACGCCTTACCGCAGCCATTATCAAAAAGCTCGAGCAAGGCACCAAACCCTGGGTAAAGCCGTGGCGCGGTGTGCCGGTCTCGCGGCCCTTGCGCTCCTGCGGGACGCCCTATCGCGGCATGAACACCTTCTGGCTGTGGATGGTGGCCGATGGCTGCGGCTACGACTCGCCTTACTGGATGACCTACCGCCAGTGTCAGGCGCTCGGCGGACAGGTCCGCAAGGGTGAGAAATCGACCATCGCGATCTTCTACAAGAGTTACATCAAGGAGGTCGAGAACCCCGAAGGTGAAGCAGACACCGAGAGCCGGCGCGTGCTCAAGGCCTACGCCGTGTTCAACGCTGACCAGTGCGACGGCCTCCCTGCATTCTATCATCCCAAGCCGCTGGTTGCCGCGCTTGAACCCGAAGGACGCGAAGACCGGCTCGATGCCTTCTTCGGTCAAGTGGGCGCAGACCTGCGCCATCATGGCGCCCAAGCCTATTATGAGCCGCTGCGCGACCGGGTCACCATGCCGCCAGCCGAACTCTTCGAAGCCTACGACCAGTATTACGCGACGCTCGCGCACGAGCTGTCGCACTGGACGGGTCATTCTTCGCGGCTCGACCGCGATCTCAAGAACCGCTTCGGCAGCGACGCCTATGCTGCCGAGGAACTGATCGCAGAACTGTCCTCGGCCATTCTCGGGGCAGAACTGGGCCTTCCGGTCACCCACCTCGACCATCACGCCAGTTACATCGCATCCTGGCTCAAGATCCTCAAATCGGACGAGCGCGCGATCCTGAGCGCTGCGGCCAAGGCCGAGGAAGCGGCCAGCCTGCTCCTCGAACTGGGTGGTCACCAATCCAGTGAAAGCGAGGACGACGTCGATCTCGCTGATGCAGCCTGAGGAGCAGTGATATGGGACGTTCCGTCAGCTATCCAACCGGCTCCGTGGTGGCCTTTCGCCTGCTTGATGACGGCGAAGACGACGATATCGACTGGGTCTACGAGTGCCTCGTCGACGAAGTCATCGTTACCACGAAGGCAGCCTTTCCTTCCTTTCAGCGCTTCGATGGATGGCGCGGCCGCGAAGACCGTATCCTCCTGCGCAACACCTTCGCCGATTGCGGCATATCGACCTATTGCGGCCTTGCCGCGATCTGGCTCGCCGAACGCGACGATGCCCGGTACTGGGAAGCCGACATCTACAACCCACGAACGGCGAGGGCGCGGCACTGGCTTGGCCAGGTCTCGGGTAGGTTCATCGACCTGTTTGGTGAGTTGCGCCTGATCGGTCGGTTCTCAAATGGCGAAGCGATCTTCGAGCGCTCCCGATCCGCTTGCGTCACCGGGTTCTGATCCTGCCTCATCCCTGTCCGCCGGGAGAGGCCCTTGGGCCGGTCGGGGCGCGCCGCAACCTGCGGCCCGTCAGCCCGTGTTTCCCGCGCCAGCCTAGGGCCGCAGGTTTCCCGCTACGCGGTGCGTCTCGCCCCTTTTCCCGGCCCTGATCGGGCTCCGGCGGACAGGGTCGCGGCAATGGTGCCTCCTCTCCTTGTCCCTGCGATCAGGAGACACCCCATGTACGACAGCTTCATCGACCAGTTGAGCGGCCTTGACCTTTCAGGCCTCAGCATCAGGCCGGCCCCCTTCAACGCGACTGACTTTCCCTGCGAGGATGCGATCGATCAGACGCTTGGCGCCGTATGGTCCGACCTCTTCGCGATGTTTTCCGACACGGCCCTGGAAGCAGATGCCGAGGATATTGCCTGGGGTGTGGTCAATCTTTTTCATCGTGCCGCCAGCCGCAAATCCGCTCAGCTTGACCGGGCCAGCGACGAGATCCGGGTCCTGCTCGCATCGGCTGATGGCTCCGAGGTACATTCGAGCAATCTGGAGGAGCAGGTCGAACGCGCGCAGGCCGCCGAAGCCAGCATGCTGGTCTTCGAGCAGATGCGCGAGGCTGCAGCAGGACTCTACCGTGACGAGACCGGTTCCTCTTGGAAGCCCGTGTCCGGCTCGCGAACGAGCCATTCGCGAAACCTCACATCGGCCGTGATCGATGCCCGCGATTTCCTTCGCGCACGCGCAGAGAACCGGCGCCATGCCCTGATCCCGGAAGGCACTCCAATCGTCTTTGCCGGTGGTCGCCAGAGCTTCGAGAGCGCCGAGGATGCGAAGCGATATGCCGACAACGTCTGGGCAACGCTGGACATGGTTCGCGATGTGGTTCCCGATCTCTTCCTCGTCCATGGCGGCGACGGCAAGGGTGCCGATCGCCTCGCCGCCAGCTGGGCTGAACGCCGCGAAGTGCAGCAGCTGACATATTCGCTCGATCGTCGGCTTGGTGCCCGCGCTGGGTTCAAGCGCAACGAGCAGATGCTCGCGCTCAATCCGCGTTACGTTGTCGCCTTTCCGGGCAATGGCGTGACCGAACGGCTGGTGATCGATGCCAAGACGCGCCGTATCACCGTGGTCGATCGTCGCGGCCTCTTGGGTACCTCTCCAAGGTCCTGAGGGGGGCTTCGTCATCCATATTTGAAATGCCTGGATGTGCATTCGGCACCGACCTGACTAAGGACCGGTCATGCAACTTGACGATCTGCTGCAGCGCTACTTTGCCACCACCGTCCTCTCCGGGGTTGCTCCCGACACCTTTGCAGCCGGCATCGAGCATTGCCGGGTCGATCTCGGCCTTGAGGAGGACCGGGGCAAGCGCTTTGCCCTGTGGTCGTTCCTGCACATGTTCGGGTCCGCCCCCGATCTCGATGTGGCGTTCGAGAACGAAGAAGATCGGGAAGCAGCCCGCAACTTCATGGATCTGCTGGCGGCATCGGAAGGCGAAGGCGAAGCCTGATTGCAAGTGCCGGTCACGGCACCTTCAGACCCGCACCCGATACCCATCCGGCTTTCTTCGCGAACAGTCCTGAACCAGGTCAGCTGAGGACGGCAACCCGTTCCTTTGACGGCCGTGTTGGCAGCTGCGCTGCCTGCCCGCGCCACCCGTCAGGAACAGGTTTCCCTTGGAGCTTCGCCCCTGCGGTGCAGTCCTCCCATGCCCTGCTTCTTCTGGATGTTCGCAAGCCGGAGATGGTCTCCGGTTTGAGGAACTGAAGGACTACTATCATGACCAATATCGCAATCCTCACCGGCCGCATCGCCCGCGATCCGGAAACCCGCGAGACCAAGGGCGGCACCAATGTCACCGGGATCACCGTCGTCACCGATCGCCCCGCGCGCGACAAGGACGGCAAGACCTACAAGGACGAGAACGGCTACACCGCCAAGGAAAGCGAGTTCCACCGGGTGACCTGCTTCAACGGCCTCGCCAAGACCGTCGGCCAATACTGCTCCAAGGGCCAGCTGGTATCGGTCCAGGGGCGCATCCACTACACCCAGTGGGAGGACAAGGACGGGGTCACGCGCTACGGTACCGAAATCCTCGCCGACAAGGTCGACTTCCTCTCCCGCGGTAGTGGTTCGAGCGACGACAACGACAACACCGACGCTCCCGAGATCGACTGACATCGATCTCGATCGTTCCCCTTGCGAAGAGGCTCTGCCGCAAGCGGCAGGGCCTCTTCTTCTGTGGTTACTGGGTTCCCGGCGCTGTATTCGAAGCACGGGTTGCACCGCGCCCAGTCAGTTTCTCGATCGCGGCATCCTCGCCGAGTTTCCCGAGTTCTTCGGCAACCTTCCTCAGACCCTTCTTCGAGAAGCTTTCGAGGCCGCTTCCCAGGATGATCTCGCCGAGTTCCCTGGCCGCTTGCACTTCAAGTTCGCGTTGTTTGGCGTCGAGCGCCTCGCGGTCCGCTTCGAGTTTTTGCAGGGCTGCAATCGCGCTCCTGTTTCGGGGCATGTTACTTATCCTTTTGTCCCCCTCAGATCTGCTCCCCGGTTGTTTTCATGCCCGCGTCATCGGGGTGTAGGAAAGGCAATTCGCACCCAGCAGGCGTTCGATATTGGGGCGGAGGTGGTGGGTCCTTGCTCACGGTTCTCCCAGCATGATGGCCTTGCGCCTCCCGCCTCAAGGACAGCGGGGCCCCACCATTTTGCCCGCCACCGGATTGCATCCGGTAGCGAACAAAATCGTTACCCCCACCGCCGCTGGCGCGGTCGCCCATCCGGGCGATCCCTGACCCGGGATGCACAAGACCATCGCGCGCACCTCCTGTCGTCTCGCGACAGAAATCAGGAGGATTATCATGGCTTATTCGATGCATTGCGCCCTTCCGTCACGGAGCTATTTCGAGGCTCTGGAAACAGCCGAGAAGAGAGCGCTGCACAGTTTCTTCGATCAGCACGTTATCGAGGATGACGAACTCGGGTACTTTGCCCTCGACGAGGGTGACTACAACATCTTGCCAGCGCATCTCGCAGCGCGGGTGGTCCACACGGTCCACGGCGGCATGCTCGACGAGTTCTGAGACTACTGACAGGGCGGGAACCGGGAACGGTTCCTGCCCTTTTTTCTTGTTCGCCGGGTAGTCCAATCAAGCACAAGAATCAGGTTCGGTCGGTTGCTCTGACGGTCGCCCACCGCAATGCGGCGGCGCCCGATAAATGGAGCGGGGCTGTGGACGCACTCTGTCCCGCGCATCTTGCGATGCGCTCCTGAGGGTGCGGCGTAATTTGTTCTTGGGCCCCGCGCGCACTTGCGAACCGGCACCGGGTCGGGCGGCGGGAAGTTGGGCACGCGACATGCCCCGTTTGCCTTGCTTCCCACGCGCCCTTGGCCGCTGCCTTTTTCGCAGGTGCTGTCGTTGGCTGGAAGCGTCGAAATGCTCTCGATCTGCATCCGAAGAGGTGCCAGGCCTGGTTGCTCGCGCTCCATCGTGGAGGTCGGGAATGGTCGTCCTTGATCAATCCCCGTTGCTGACTGGACCACCTCGCGCACTTGGGAACAAGGGAGCACACCCTACCCCGCGATTTCGGGATTTATCTCTCTGTTATTGCTGAAGAATTTGGTTTTGGGCGGAATCAACCCGTCTGCGAGTAGAGCGGCTTTGCGCTGATCCGCAGACAACTCACATCCATTTATCACTCTGAAATATTGTCTGAATCTTTCGATTGACTGCGAGTTGTTCACGATTTATTCTCATCAGCACCTTCCGCAAGGTGAGCCAGGTTCCGTCGGCCCGACAAGGAACCTGTTTCATGACCCGACAAGATCGGCTTCAGACATTCGTATCTCTCTCGGTTGGTAACTGGGTTCGCCAGTGTGCCGCGGACTACGGCGTGAGTGTCAGCGTCTTTATTCGTGACCTCATCGTCGCAGCGTGGCAGCGCGATAACGAGGCGAAAGAACGCCCCGCAGGGCTCGATCCCGCGCGCCAGGCTATCTTCATTTCGGTGGCGCTCGATGCGCTTCTAGCCAGCCATTCTGACGCGAGTTTGCGCGACCGTACGCACGAGGCTTACCGGCGACGCCTCGAGCGTCTTGGCCTCCCCGTCAACGCGAACATGGGAGGCCATTCCCATGAAGCATAATCTCCTGAACTTCACCCGCGGGAGCCAGCTGCTCGGCCACTTCGGCTTCATGTTTGCAGCCGGCCTGAAGGGGCCTCTAATTGTCACAGGCCTTGTTGCTGTCGGCACCTGCTACTGGGAAGTGCGGTCGGCTCTGAGTGATCACCAGATCTACCTGGTCTGGATGCACATCTACGCCAGTCTCTATGCCTTCATGGAGTTCGATCCTGCCAAGCTGGTCAACCTTGAGTTGCTTGACGGCGAAAGGGTCGGCCTCCCGTTTGGCATCGTTCGCGAGTTCCCGCCGATGCGCGAGGCGGTCGAAGCATTTCGTACGGCAGTGAAGCAGGGATTGCTGGTCTCGGCGGTACTGCTGATCCCGGCCTTCGTGTTCTTCTGGTGGTTCGCCGAGCGCTTTGGCGGGCGGTCGAAGGAACGAAAACACGAACGCGGTGCAATGCTGGTTTCGCTCGACGAACTCGAAGAAGAAATCGAGCGTCACAACAAGGCATTCAGGGCCGAAGAACTGGGACGCAAGTTCGGCTGGAAGTGGCGGCTTGCGAGCTCGTCGGCGCTCGCCGAGGCGGGCCATTACCAACCTGCACATCTCGCCGGCGTGAGCTGGCCGTGGCGGCTCGAGCAGAGCCACGCCATGCTCATCGGTACGACCGGAACCGGAAAGACCGTAGCGCTCACCGAACTCGTTGCCGAAGCACGTGAACGCGGCCAGCGCGCGGTCATTTTCGACCTGACAGGGGCCTTTATCGAATCCTTTTATGATCCCGCGCGCGACATCATTCTCAATCCTGTTGATGTTCGGTGTCCGCTGTGGAGCGTGTTCAACGACTGCACGACGGAAGCTGAGTTTCATGCCGCTGCCGAAGCGCTCGTGCCCCATGACGGAGGTGGTTCAGAACAGTTCTGGGTGCTCGCGGCGCGCATGTTGTTCGTGGAGATGTGTCTCCATCTTGCCCGTGCCGGCACAGCGACCAACGAGGCCTTGGCTCGGCGGCTGATGACCGCTGACCTGTCCGAAGTGCATAAGCTGATGCGCGGCACCATGGCCGATCCGCTGACCGCTCCGGAAGCGGCACGCATGGCGGAATCGATCCGCGCAGTGTTCAATGCGAATGCGAAAGTGCTGAAGCTTTTGCCCTCTACCGGACCGCGCTTTTCGGTCCGCGACTGGGTTAAAGGCGACTGCCAGGCAGGCTCGATCCTGTTCCTCTCTGCCCGCTATGTCGACATGAGCATCTCCTCGCAATTGCTGACGCTGTGGCTCGACACGGCGATGAATACGCTGATGACGCTCGAGCGCACGCAGGACCTGCGGATGTGGTTTCTGATCGACGAACTCGGCGCCCTTCACCGACTGCCGGCCCTTGAAAAAGGGCTGCAAACGGCGCGAAATTTTGGCGGGGCGATCGTCACCGGCGTGCATGCGTTTGCCAAGCTCAAGGAAGTCTACGGCGAGAACATGGCCACGACATTGTCCTCGCTTGCGCGCACCAAACTCATCCTGGCGACGGCCGATCGCGAGACAGCGACCTGGTGCTCTGATTTCATCGGCCACCGGCAGGTGCGCGACATGGAAGAGGGCTACAGCTACGGGTACAACAATGCGCGCGATGCAGTCAGCCTGACGCCCAGGCGGCAGATCGAGCCGTTGCTCCTGCCCGACCAATTCATGAACCTTCCGCGGCTGTCGGCCTACATCAAGTTCCCCGACGGATTTCCCGCTGCGCCGGTCTCGCTCATTCCGCGCACGCGTGGTCGAATCGCCGAAGGTTTTATCGCCCGCGAGAAACCGCTCATAAAGCCTGCCCAAGGTCCTGCGGCAGCTACGCTCCAGGCAAAACCGTGTTCGAAACCGAATGACGAGCATCCCGCTTCGAATGACGACGGTGCCGGTAAGCCTGTCGATTCAAAGCAGCTCAAATTCGACCTCGAGGGGCAGCTCCGTGTCGCCGATGAACCGCAAGATCGGCAGGAGCCTGTGCCGCTTGAAAAGCTAAATGCAGGGCGCGCTATTGGTGATCTCGATGCCGAAACCCGGTCCGATACGCATCTGGATGCAGGTCCAACGCTACCTCTCGCCGCAGTGCAAACCGGTGAGGATGCACCAGCAATGGGCGCGGAACAGCATCCGTCCGAACCAGGAACCGCCGGCGATGATGCAGCTGGAAAGGGCGGTTCGACGCCACGAGGCCGGGCGGCGGATAACGGGCGTCAGTCGCTCACGCCGGTCGAAAAAGACCTGCGCGAAGGCGCGGTCGCAGATCCTCCGGAAAAGGACTTCGGCGAGTTCGAGCCCGACATGTGAAAGGCAAATGGGGAGGGAATTACCTGGCCGCGAGGGGAGCCCGACGAGGATTAGACTGGATGCTTTCCGTCGCCAATGTGCGCTCCCCTTCGGCTGCTGCGAGCTATTTCGCGGCAGACAATTACTACACCGGCGCCGATGCCGATCGTTCCGGAACCTGGGTCGGAAAGGGAGCGGAACGTCTTGGTCTGGAGGGGCGCGTCAGCACCGAGCAGTTCGATGCCTTGCTGCGGGGAGAACTTCCCGGCGGTATCCAGGTCGGCAACGCGGGCCAGGCCCACAGGCCGGGAACCGACCTCACGTTCTCGCTCCCGAAAAGCTGGTCGCTGCTCGCGCTGGTGGGCGGCGACCAGCGGATTATCGATGCCTATCGGGATGCCGTCATCGAGACCTTGCGCTGGGCAGAAAAGAACGCGGCGCAGACCCGGATGGGCAGTCAGGCTGGTTACGGGAAGGTCGCTACAGATAACCTGACGATTGGTCTTTTCCAGCACGACACCAACCGTAACCAGGAGCCAAACCTGCATTTTCACGCAGTAGTGGCGAATGTCACGCAAGGCAGCGACGGGAAGTGGCGCGCGCTTCGCAACGACAAACTTTGGTCGTTCAACACGCTGCTCAACTCGATGACGATGGCTCGCTTTCGTCTGGCAGTCGAGAAGATGTGCTACGAGGCTGGGCCGGTTGGAAAGCATGGCAACTTCGAAGCCGCGAGCATTGCCCGCGAGCAGGTCATGGCCTTTTCCACGCGGCGCGAAGAAGTCCTAGACGCGGTACGCCAGCTGGGTGAGAACACCCCGAAAACCCGCGACATTGCTGTGCTCGATACGAGGAAAAGCAAAGCGCCCGTCAGGGACCGGGAAGGCCTTCTCGATGCCTGGCGGCAGAAAGCCGAGGAAGTCGGGATTGACCTTGCCGGTTTGATCGATGCGTCGCAGATGCGGGCTGCAACGAAGGACATTCCCAGCTCCAAAGAAGCGAGCCTTCTTCAGCGTGGAATTGCGAAGCTGAGAGAGTTCGCGCAGCGGATCAAGGGCGATCCGGCGGATCTACTGATCCCTGCCCATGTCCTCAAGCAGGATGCACCGACCATCGCGGCCGCGCAGGCTGTTGCTTCCGCGGTGCGCCATCTCTCGCAGCGCGAGGCAGCCTTTCCCCGTGAGGGATTGCTGAAGGCGGCGCTCGATTTCGGGCTGCCGACGACGGTAGACCACATCGAAACCCGTGTGAACGCATTGGTCAGAAGCGGCGCACTCGAGCCCGGCAAAGGCGAACATAAAGGCTGGCTGGCGAGCCGGGAGGCGCTTGACCTTGAAGGCACTATTCTCGCGAATGTCGACCAGGGTCGAGGCGCGGTGTCGCCCATCCTGGATCGACCGGACGCCGCGCAGCGGGTTCAGGCTGTGGCCGCACTCAACCACGGAATTTCGCTCAACGAAGGGCAGGAGAATGCGGCGAGCCTTGTGCTCTCATCGCGTGACAGGATCGTAGCGATCCAGGGCATGGCCGGGGCGGGCAAAAGCAGCGTGATGAAGCCGGTTGCCCAGCTGCTCCGAGAGGAAGGCAAGCAGGTGCTGGGGCTCGCGGTGCAGAACACGCTCGTCCAAATGCTCGAGCGCGACACCGGCATCCGTTCGATGACCATCGCCCGCTTTCTCGCGCAATGGGGCCGACTTCTGCACGAGCCGGGAAATGCCACGTTGCTGAATGAGGCTCGGACCGCGCTCGGAGACCATGTCCTGTTGCTCGACGAGGCATCGATGGTGTCGAACGAGGACAAGGCCAAGCTGGTACGGCTGGCGAACCTAGCCGAAGTCCATCGTCTTGTTCTTGTCGGCGACAAGCAACAGCTAGGCGCCGTCGATGCCGGTAAGCCCTTCGACCTCGTCCAACAGGCAGGGATCGCGCGCGCCAAAATGGATGTGAATTTGCGCGGCCGCGATCCCGTCTTGCGGCGAGCCCAGGCCGCCGCGCAGGAAGGACGCATCGACGATGCGCTCCGGGCTCTTGCTCCTTCAACCATCGAGGCACGCGGGGACAGTGCGATTGTGGCTGCCGAAAAGTGGCTTTCGCTCAGCCCGGCGGATCGGGATCGGACGTCAATCTATGCGTCGGGACGGGCCTTGAGATCTGCGGTCAACGAAGCTGTCCAGCGCGGACTCAAGGCCAATGGCGAGCTCGGCCCACGATCGGGCCGGCTGACCGTTCATTCGCGGGTGAATGTGACACACGAGGAGCTGCGATACCTTCGCACATACCAACCGGGCATGGTCCTCAACTTTCGCTCGCGCGACAGCACCCAGAAACTCTCCAAGGGCGACTACACCGTCAAAACCATCGACCATGCGCGCAAGCAGCTCGTGCTTGAGGACAGGAAGGGGGGTCTTCGCAAGTTCAATCCCGCGCGTCTACGCCCCGGCGCAGACGATAGCCGGCTGTCGCTCTTCGAACGCAAACCGCTGTCCATCATTGGGGGTGACAAGATCCGTTGGACCGACAACGATCATAAGCGCGGGCTTTTCAACGCCGACCAGGCCAGGATCGTGGCCATCGACGCAAAGGGCGTCTTGGTGGAGACATCAGGGGGGAAGGAGCTCCGCCTGAGCCGCGGCGACCCCATGCTCAAACGCATGGACCTCGCCTATGCCCTCAATGCGCATATGGCGCAGGGACTGACCTCGGATCGCGGGATCGCGGTAATGGACAGCCGCGAACGCAATCTCGCCAATCGGCAGACCTTCCTGGTTACGGTCACCCGGCTTCGCGACGGCCTTACGCTGATTGTAGACAATGCCGAGAAACTCGGCCGGGCCATCAAGTCCAACAGCGGCGAGAAAGCTTCGGCTCTTGAAGTAACGCAAAGGCTCAAGGCGGCAGCTGCCAAGGGTCTTTCGCAAGACAAGGATGTCGCCAGCGCTTCGCCTGCAAGTGACAAGCCCGAACTCACCAAGGAAAGGGTCAAGCCTTTCGAAATCGGGATCTAAGCCAAGGGGAGCTCCTAAACCGCGCGTCCGAACCAGATGACACGCCCGACCACCTGAATTTCGGACCGGTCGACATCGTCCCAGCTGGGGTAGGCCGAATTATCGCTGCTGATGGTGATCTTGCGGCCACCGGGCTTGAGCGTCACACGTTTGACCACCAGCGCATCGTCGGCGCGCAGGACGTAGATGCCGTCGCGTAGCCGCGAACCCTGGTCCGACGCATCGACCAGCACTTCATCGCCATCGCTGAGTGTCGGCTCCATGGAGTCGCCCAGGACGTGGATGATAGAGAGACTGGCGCTCTTTGCCCGGGTCAACCGGCTAAGCCAGCGTTCGTCGAAACCGAACCGGGTATGGGCGGTCTCGCTTTCGGCAATCGCTCCAAAGCCCGCCGATGCATCGACATTGAGCACGGGTATTTCGATCAACCCGTCACGCATGGGTGCAGGCGGTCCGCCAAGCACTTGCTCGTCGACCCCGAAGAAGCTGGCAAGCGTGCGCCGGTCGTCATCGTCCAGCTTTCGCGGCGAGCCGCGCTTGATGAACTGCTGAATGTAGGACGAGTTTCGTCCGATCATCCGCGAGATCGAGGAATATCCGAGCCGTCGCTGCTGGATCAGGCGATCAAGCTCCTCTCTGACATGTTCCATCGTGTCGTTCCTTCTGACGGTCTCGGGAGAGAAGGAAATCTCCTAGACTCGATGGAACCTTCCTACTAAGAACAAAACAGGAACACAAGGGCGGAGTGAGTCGAGGAAGGCCATGAAATTGCTGGATCGAATTGAGCGTCATTTGAAAGAATCGCACATGTCGGCGACTCGGTTTGGTCGTCGGGCCGTTGGCGATCCGCGCTTTGTGCTTGATCTGAGGGCTGGTCGCAGGCCGCGCCGCCGAACCGTAGAAAAGTTGGAGCGCTACCTGGCCGAGCACGTAGGAATACGAAAATGATGGTCGAATGCTCCGCCCGGTGTGCGGTCAGGTCCCAATGTGCGCGTGTGGTCCCAAATTTACAGAGCGAATGATCAATACGCTAGATTTTGAGGCTCATTCTTGGACCGAGAGCAACTCTCATATTGCAGGCAGTTTCTGGAATCGGAGCAGTCGAAGTCTTGGGGTACCGACTGGCCTTAGACTGCAATCGGTTGGCCGTCAGCAAGGATGAGTGGTGGTGCGGCTAGGTCATCGCTAAGAAGCCGAGTTGCAGCATGAGTAAGCTGATCTTCGTTGTTCTCCAACACCCCGTCGAGTTCGAAATGATACTCGAATAGCTCAATGGGGAACGACGGTGGCCCGACCTCTCCAAGGCGGATTAGACCCGACGGGCCACCCCGGCGTTTGGGATAAATTAGCATCGCTTTGCGGCAGTGATAGCTCAGAGAATGAGTTATGATTTGATAGCGGTCTTCTTCCTTGGGTCGGGTCTTGTATTTCACGTCAGCAACCAGTCTTGGTGCCACCTGATCGTCCGCAAATATCAGAATGTCAGGCATCACCACGAACCTATCGCTGTCGTTCAACAGTGGTTTGGTGAACCCCTTGAGATTTCCATCCTGGACAAGAATCTGTGCACCGAGTGCATTCAGCTGGCTCCGCAGCACGTTGCGAATATAGGACTCAAAAACGCGGTCCAGATTGATCAAATAGGAGGGCAAAGACAGCCTTCGATCAGCGAAATCCAGTACCACGCTCGACCTATTTATCAGTTCGCGAGCGATCCAAATTGCCCTGCTATGGTGCGGTTTGAACCTCGGCAATTCGGCGAGCGCATCGGCAAACGAGCGTTCAATAGTGCTCCTAGGCGCGTCGGAAACCAATCCGTATGTGCGGATCGTTTCAGCGAAAACCGTCAACTCATTAGCAAGTGATCGTTGGCCACTTGCCAAGGGAATGGCGCGGCGCAGGGCTGCCTTCAGGATGCGATTTGTCGGATTGTCTATCGTGAAATCGAAGCCCTCAACTACGGCTCGCGTGGGTATTCCTCGTCCCCAAAACTGCTGCTCGCTTCGCCGGAAGTTCAGCTTTGGCTTGGGGATGTCCTCGCGGGAGACGCGCTGATAGTTTCTGTGGGAGCCTTCCTGCCTTATGGCTCTCAATTCGGTCGCGAAACTACGCAAGAGCAGCTCTGGCAGATAACCTGTCCATGCAGTGAAATCGTAGAGTCGATCCACTCCGACCCTTCGATCTAGGGATTGGTCAGACAGGGCTAACAATCGGGCCAGATTTGATATCGAAAACTTTGGAGAGATATCGAGTGCCAGACTCTCCGTAACTGGCAATCGTCCGATTACGCCGCCGATTTGCAGGACCATATGATCCCTGCCTTGGGTGACGCGAACGAGCGACCGATCGGTAGCGTCAGGTATGAATTTCAGTTCGCCACGGTCATCGAATAGATACTCGTGCGGTATCTCAAGTGAGCTGCGTTCTTGAGCGGGAAGGACTCTCACGTTGCGCGAGTTCTCAGGGCGTTTGGCGGCTAGGCATTGGTTTCCTCATTGCCGGTGACTTCGGTCACCGTTTGATCACCCGCGTCGTTAGCCGCGTCAACTTCGGTTTGGTCGGTTTCGCCTTGATCGGTTTCAGCATTTCCTGCCTCATTGCCAAACATCTCCTCGTACTTCTGCACGATAGCTTCCCATTTCTCGGGCTCGAATTGCAGCATTCGCTGCACCATAAAGCGGAGGCGAGAGCGCCAAACTTGCTCTACATCTGCTACCGTTCTGAGCCCGAAAAAGTGGGCATGTCCTACGCCATTCGGGACGGTTGCATTAAGGTTGTCAAAGAGGTGCAAGACCTTTCTCTGCAAGTCTTCCGGCATACCGTTTTCGGTCAACCTACGGCGTAGGACGTCCTTGTCGGGGTCAAACTCCACAATTTCAAACCGTCGAAGAAATGCGTCATCCATCTCGCCAACAGATCGATCATAGGGGTTGGCGGTGGCAATGATTATGAGGTTGGATGGAACGCTGTAGGGTTTGCCCGAATATCCCAAAGTGAAAGTTCGGTCGCGATAATCTGGCTCCACATAAGTCAGCATTTCTCCGAAAACCCTGCTTGGATCGCCTCGGGAAATTTCATCAATGACCATGACGTAGTGGTTATCCGCATCGGCGCGGGCTGCGTCGCAAAGCTTCAAAAAGTGCTTCGGTTTGATCTCATATTTGATGGAGGTCTGATCCGCAGCAAGTGTCGGAGAATAGCCCTCTACAAAGTCGTCATAGGCCATAGAAGGGTGGAATTGGAGGAACGCGATGCGATTTCCATTTGCACCGGTCAGAGCGTTCGCCACTCTGTGGGCATGCCATGTCTTGCCAGTACCAGGTGAGCCGAGAAAGAGAAAATTCAGCTCATTTCGCTCGTTGATCGCTCTTTCTACCATTCGCAGAACAGGATCGTCTGCCGATGCTATCCCCCCATTTTGGGGAACCTCATTTTCTGGGATAAACTCCAGCATATCGAGCAGCTCATCTGCATGAGCGACTAGGTTATCTGAAAGCTCCGGGTAGAGCAGCTTGATCGCGGTTAGGAGGGCACTAGTGTTTTCGCGGGGATCATCCCGGACTCGCTGGACTGCGTTGTTCCTCGACGATTTGATCCCGATAACAGGGTACTTTGAAAAGTACTTATAAAGTGTCGCGCTTCGTTCGAGAAAATCGAACTGATCCAAGCTCTTTGGAAACACCGAGATTACGCGAAGGGTGAACGTGCTCTCGTCATTAAACCCTTCCCCGCGATCCAGGCCGACAATCTTGGCGATCCCGCGAAGCCCCTGCTTCCAAGCGGTTTCCACGCCCTGATTGTTGTCCGAACCTAGATAGATGAAAGCGTAGTCGCCCTCATCTATGGTTTCCTCGACCTGCTTGCACGTGAACTCGAAGTCGAAAGGCGGCTCGGAAGTTCCGTCCGAAAACCGCCGAATTGTCGGAACGCTATCCTTTCCCAATCGAACAACAACGAATCCCATGCAAAGCCCCTCGCTCCCGCCTCATGTCAGGTCAGAACCAAGGAGTTGCAGAACCTTGAGCGCAAATGCAACTCAAAGCATTGTAAGGATTGGCTAGGCGGCAGCTCGCCTACTGCTCTTGGGAAGGCAAACTCCACTTTCTGGGCCGTATTGCACCATATGGCGCAATGCCCGATCCATCGGCCCAAAAAGGGTCCGGTTCTGGCTGTCAACTCGACGCAAGATCCCTTCTGCTGCGTTTGCGCTCAAGAAGTATCTTGCGTCAGGAACGACCCTCTCGATCACTTCAATAAGCTTCATCTCTGTTGGCCGATTAGGGGCTGGCGGAGCAGCTAAATCCCAACAGTCGTCACCTATGGCGTAGCCGCCAGATTGCCATTTGAGCTGCTGCACTGCCCCATCTTCGGAAAGGTGCAATTCGCTCAGTCTCGATTTGCGGAGTGTCCTACCCTTGAAGTCTGGCGCAAGGTTGACCGCACTTTTCCAATTTTTGGATCGTGGCTTGGACAGCTCCGCCTTCAATCGCTTAGCGATCCATTGGGCAACAGGCACAGACACCGCGTTCCCGAGTGCTTTGTACCTGAGACTATCCTCATCTGCTGGACGGATGGGCGACGCACCAGTGTTAGTGGTCCAACCCACTGGGAAACCTTGCAACCCCTCGCATTCTGTCGGGGTCAGCCGCCGAACAGCATCTTCATAGGAAACATAGGTCCGGCTCCAATCGGTGCCGGTATGCCGTCCCGATGTCGCGGCCAGACAGTATGCGACTTCCGCAACAATTGCTCCCGAAGAATTGCAGCGGCTGTCCCGGAGGAAGCCGTCACGCACACCTGCTGGTTTACGTCCTGGCTTATTTTCATAAAGAACTTTGATTGGAAGTTCCGCGGATGTGCGAGAGGCACAAACGAAAACTCTCGGTCGCGACTGAGGCGAACCAAAATAGCGGCTGTTCATCACCCTCCAGGCAACAGCGTAACCGAGTGAGGTCAGTTCCTCGACCACCACTCGAAAGTCTTGCCCATTGTGCGAACTGAGAAGTCCGACGACGTTCTCGAGCAGGATCGTGTCCGGCTTCCGTGATCGCACAAGCTCCAGAAAGCTAAAGAAGAGGCCGCTGTTCTTGCCGGCCAATCCGTCTCTCTTGTTCGACCCCCGCGCAACTGAAACGTCCTGACAGGGAAATCCTCCACACCATACCTCCGCCTGAGGCAGGTTTGACGGATCAATCTTCGTGATATCGTCGAACAGGGTGACTTGAGGCCAGTGTGACGCGAGGACACCTTGGCAGAACGTGTCGATCTCACATTGGGCAGCGGCGGCGAACCCCTCGCGCTCGAGCGCCAAATCGAATCCACCGATGCCTGCGAAGAACGAATTGAAGGTCCGCTTTCGTTTCGAAACTTTTCCGCTGTCATCCATTTTCATTATCCCCGGCCTGATGGTCGAGCTTCATCTCAGACTGAAGCGCGAAGTTTTCGTTCTCTAAATGTTCTCGGATCAGACGGCAAATCAAAGTTGACTTTTTGTACCCGTTTTGATCGCAATACGCTTGGAAGCGCGTGGAATCCGGTGCCGGCAGAATGACCGATATTCGCATCGTAGCGTCTCCTTATGCGCAGTCGTTAGCATAAATGTGCAAAAGTGCGTAGAAAGTCAAATTTTGGCAAGTCTGAGGTGGACCTTAGGTTTAGGGCTGTGGCCGTCAAAAAGACCCGCTTTGCGCCGATTGTCTCTGACGAGGCGAGCTTGGCTTAAACCTGAGAAACCGGAAACAATTCAATGAAATATGCTAGCATCGCCCGACACCTCCGCCCCTATCGAATGGTGCGCAAAAGACGTACTACGGTGAATCACATGTTTGCTGCTTCAATCGCTCCAAACGATCCATACGAGGTCGATCGAGTTCGTGCGGCGGTGGCTACGCTTGGGAACGATCCTGAAGGTGATTTGGAATGTGCGTACTGCGGCGACGATGCGGAGACTTGGGACCACATATTTGCCACTGTGAAAGACAGCCGGTTCAGTGGGCATGGTCACCGAGTTGGAAATCTGCTTCCGTGTTGCAAGCCTTGCAATTCTAAAAAGGGTAACAAGGCTTGGGAGACATATCTCGCTACGCTCCCCCTCGCCAAAGCGGATTTTAGACGCCGACATGCTCGAATTGAGCGATATCTCAGCACATACTCCTCTATCGATCAGATTCAGCTTCGAACTGAAGATCACCGAAGGCTTGACGAAATCCGCGAAACGATCCTCGATCTCATGGCAAAAGCGGATGTGATTGCTGAACGGATCAGAACACATCTTCAATCTCAGGAGAAAGCAGACGAATAGTTTTTACCGTCACTTCGGCGGCATTCGGAAGGCATCGAAATAATATTTTGTATTGCCTACCCTATTTCTGCTACAGCTTCGATTGCCGCGTGATCGCTAAGGCGCGCAAACTGCTGCGTCCGGGGCGTCGAATCTATATGACTTCAGTCCGGAACTGGGCTTTTACTCGCTCTGCGACTTCCACGGGAACGGCCGCTAGGGCTGTGAACTTCTCCCAAAGACCGATTGCGGCTTTAATTTCTTCAATCATGGCTCTGATCTCGCCTGTCTTTAGGTCACCGAACTTTCCGAAAGTCAGTAGGTCTTCGAGTTCGAAGCCATCGGTCTTCCCGGCAAGTGACATCTGGTGTTCGTTGGTCCAGTCGCCATCAGGATTGTAGGCGTAGACGACATCGAATGCGGGCGAGAGGCTCCAGCGACCCGCGCTATTCATGAGGAAGGCAATGTTCTTGGTGTGGTCGTCCTGGTTGCGAATGAAGACATTGAGCAGCGCGCGGCGTACCTGCTCTTTGATCGCCTCGCGGCCGAGACCGAGCATGCGGATTGTCTCGATCGCCTGCTCGTAGCTGTATGCGCGAGCGAGGTTGAAATCGAAATGGCGCATCGCGCAAAGCGACTGCATGTGGAGCTTCTTGCCGTCAGGCGTGCGGTCGAAGCGCTGGGTCATGAAATGTGCCCGCCCACCTTCTTCGTGCAGACGAGAGCGAGCCATGTCGATGCCAGCCTCTCGGGCTAGCAGATAGCAGGCGTATTCAAGCCGGCCGAAGCCCATCGGGTCGGCGAGTTCCTTGTCGGCATTGCCCGACACGCCATCGAATTTGATCAGCCATTGCGTATAGCCGGGCCCTGCAGTCAGCTGCCCTGAATGGAATTCTCCGGTCTCCTCATTCCAGGCGAGGACGGCCTTGGCCCGGGCGCCACCAGCAGATGTGCCGACGCGCAAGATTTCTTGAAGTGCGCGATGATCATCTTCACCCTTGAGCACACCGGCGAGTTCTTCACGCGCGGCAATGACCCTGTTGGCGAGCTCGACAAGCGGAGCGATATCGACCGGCCGGCCCTGTTCACGGCGCTCACCGGTAGCAGGCTCGAATTCGAGCGCGCCCATGCCTCGGCGACCGGTATAGCAAAGGCGCTCGACCGGATCGAAGCTGTCGGCTGTGCGGCCCTGCTCGGCAAGCCAACGGTTGATCAGGGCGTTGCCAAACTTGTCGGGCAGGCTGTCTGCCAGCATGCCCGGTAGACCTTTGAAGGTCTCGTAATTCAGGGCGGGAAAGTCGTAGACGCCACTTCGCAGGGGCATTGCGAGCGGGGCGACTTCGATACCGCTGCGGCTGAATTCCGGAGTGTATTCGAAAACCCCGACATCGCGATCCTCATCCCACAGGACGGCGCCGATCTGACGGCCCCAGAGATTGACTACGGCACGCGTCATGGGGCCTCGTCACCCCAGCTCCATTCCTCGCCAGCCTCACGTTCAGAAGACTTGCGCACCCTTTGTCGCGCCTTGCCGGTGTCGGACCGGGGATCAAGCGGGCTCAGCTTGGCGTCCGGCATGACATCCAGAAGGCGGTCTTCAATTTCAAGCGCACGCATGATCCTGGCAAGGCTATCGATGGTCCCGCCATTGCCGGCTTCCAAGCGGGCGAGCGTTGAACGCGAGATGCCAGCCATTTCCGCAAGATCGGCCTGCTTGAGATTGCGTGATATGCGATATGCTTCGATCTGCTTCCCGAGGTCGGATAGCAGTACCGAGAGAGGGCGCAGATCTGCTGAATCATAATGTGGCATTATCGAGACATTATCTCCAATATGCAGCGTTGTGTAGCGATTTTGCGTCTTTACATGAAGGCACTTAATGTGTCAATATCGAGACCTAAATTAGCTTATCACCGATAATGCATCAAAATTGCTACTTTATTTAGGTCGGAGTGATGGAAATGGATGATGAGAAGGGTCACAATGACGAGACGGACTGGAAGGGCCTACGAGAGATCGACCGTGCCATCTCCGAAAATCGCCTCACGTCCTACTCATGGAAGAAGGCCTGGGCTGACCCATGGGGGCGGGTTGGCTTCATTGCATTCGCCATCCTTCTCATAGCATTCATCATCTATGTGGTGATCTACGACTTGGTGCTTTGACCACCTACCATTCCTTTACGTCGTCGGCAGCTTCCTCGCTTGCGCCCGTGGCGCCTTGCGTTTGGCGGTCCAGGTAACCTCGAACGGTACCAATCCTTCCACGACCCTGCTGGCGAACCCGCTCGACCTCATCCGTGATGTCAGACCGATCCGGAGCGTCGGGCATTGAGGGACCACCCGCAGAACCTACAGCTCCCCTAGCTCGCACCTGTCCAGCACTCCCGATCCCGGGGCGGCTGACAGGAGCGAAGTCCGGCAATGAAAGGTCGGCTTCGATGTCGTCCTGCAGCCGATCGGCATAGCTTTCGACAAACCGAGATTGCAGCTGCTGGCCGCGCGCGCTCATCTGGAACTCGATGTCGTCGAAGCGCACCGGCCCGTAATAGTCGCGATTGGCTTCCATCTCGGCCATGCCCCATTCGCGATAGGCCTGGCTCAGGTTCAGCGTGCCTGCGGCGCTGTTGGCCTCGTACCAGCTGGCCTGGTTCTCGAGGCGACTGGCCATCTCTTCGGCCCGACGCGCCTCTCGCGTATAGCTCTCGGCTTCGGTCAGCGATCGGCTGAGACCCGACGAGCTGGTCGATACCTGCGATACCGAGCTTGAGCTCGTCTCGCGCAGAAAGCCTTCACGCGTATTCGACCAGTTGCGGCTATCCGAAAGCTGCCGCAGCGTCCCCATGATCCTGCCGCGATCTTCCGAGGCGATCCCGATATCGCTGTCCGTCCAAGTCTGATTGCGACCACCCCGCAAACCAGCAGACGCCTGTACCGGCCCCCTTTCTCCCTTCAGACCAATTCCAGCGTCACCATTCAAGAACCAAGACACAGTAATGTCGTCGGAGGCGCGCCGGGACAGGCCGAACTGCTGCTGAAGCGTCCTTGAAGCATTGTCGACTTCACTGAATGCCGTGCCGATGCTGTCGTTCGTGCCGACGCCGCTGACTGTGTCGGAGCTCTGACCCTGGCTGTAGGCATTGCGGATTTCGCTGAACCGGGTGAGCGCAGAGCTCGTCGATTGCTGAGCGAGGTTGGCATAGGTCTCGCTCTGCGTCCGGCTCTGGCTCGCCATCGTTCCGAGGCGGCCGGTGAAGTCCTGCCCCAGCGTCGGCGTGAACGGATAGCTTGAATTCGGGACAGCAGCGAACTCGCCATCGGGGAAGCTGGTGGTTTGCGTGCCGCTGTCGCTGAAACCACGCGTCTGTGCCGCGCCATAGGCGATGTTGGGTGCAAGATTGCCCTGCGCAAACTGGCGGGAAAAGACTGTCGAATTGTCGATGTTCGAATTGCCGAGCGAGACATTGCCGGTGCTCGCTTCGCGCGAGGCTTCCTCGGCTGCGTTCTGGCTCGGGTTGAGATAGCTCGTTGCCTGGCCCGAGATCGACAGCGCACCACGTGCCACCCCGCCGGCAAGGAACGGGATCGAGGCGACAAGATAGCCCGCCAAGATGCCGATATCGCTGTTGACGTCGCTCATGCCGGCAAAGGTCGCGAGGCTGAGGCCTGTGCTGCCGCCAGCGGCGGCGACATCGCCCGCGCCTTTGAACATCAGGATCATGTGCAGGATGACGAAGAGCGGTCCCCACGCCGCAAGGTAGAAGAAGCCGGTGACGTAACCTCTCAATGCAATGGGTCCGGTCCGCGGCATCAGGAACAGCGGAAACAGGACAGGGAACAGCGCGTAGAACACCACTGTCAGCACGACATTGAGGATTGGGACCCATTTCATCGCGTTGTGCGCGATCGAGGAATAGGTCCGCTCGGTCTGAATATCGGCCCGGGTCTGCGCGAAGACGTCAATGCTGCCGGTGCCGCTCGCCCCGGCAAAACCGTGCATGGCCTGGTTCATGGCATTGATCGTCAGCACCTGACGAAAGATGTCGCTCGCGCTACGCGAGATGCCGGTGAGATACTGGTAAGCAATCGGCAGGTCCGCCATGAGCTTGGCCTTGGCGAGCGCTTCGGTTTGTCGCGGATAGAGCTGACGCCCCGCGACAAGCGTCATCTCGTCAATGAGGCTCGCCCATTGCCCCGAAAGCGCGGTGTAGGCTTCGCGGCAGGTTATTATCGAAGCCGTCACGCTGTCGTCGGCCTGCCGGGTCAGGAATTTCTGCGCGCGCGCCGCGCTCCCCGGTGCGATCGTCGTCCAGATGTCATCGCTCTCGGACAGCTCCTTCATCGAATAGCGGCCGAGCAGCAGATCGTAGAACACGCATTGCCGGACATGCTCGTCGAAGTTCGCAGCAAACTCCGGATCGGAAATGCGCAAGCTCCGCGTCGATTCGAGCAGGCGCGCGCCATAGATCATGCCATTCTTCGAGTAGTTGAGGTCGTCCGGCAGGCCGAATACGAGCTCGGCCGAGCGGGTCAGATAGTCCCCCGCCTGGCTGGTGAAACTTGCCATCAGGGCAAGCCCGAGCGGGACATTGGCTACCGTTGCCGGTGCAAGACTGGGATTGACCCGGTCGGTCACGTGGACGTCCATGCGCGGCACCATCAGGCACATGTAGATGAGCGTCGCACCGAGGAACCAGTTGAGCCAGGCACGCCAGTCCTGGTTGAACGCGACCACGATGACCGCGAGCACCATGCCCATCACCAGCGCGACCTGGATCAGGCTCTTGTAGCCGCCCGCACCGGTCCAGGCGGCAACGGCGTTGAGGACATTGACGATATACTCGCCGCCGCCGACCGTGAAAATCTCGACCATGCTGCCTGACCCTTATGGAACGATGGAACGGGACTGCATCCCCCGCGACCAGTCGAGCGCGGCGGCCATCGACGGCGACATCGAGGCGGCGAGCATATTCTCGATCATCGCGGTCTTCTCGATGATCTGCATGATCGCGGAGACCCGCGCCTGTCCGGTGGCTTGCCGCTGGGCGAGGCTAGAGCGAACCTCGGCGACCTGCGCGCGCCAGATCGCGAGCTTGGCTTCGTCAGCCGCAATGAAACTCGCCATTGAGCGTCCAGCCTCTGCGGTGATGCGTTCAAGGATGGCATAGAGGAGATCGATGCTGGCGATCTCGGCCAGCGTGTCGCGGTCGTCGGTGGCCATCCCGCGTCCATAGGCCGCCTGCACGGTGAGGATCTTGTAGAGCGGTACCGATGCCACCTGGAGCAGCTCCTTCTCCTCGTCGCCAATCGCGGTATCGCTGCGAATGGCCTCGACCATGCTGCCGATGAGCCGGGCAACGCGCGGCCGGATGGCCTTTGCGTTCGACAGGCTCATCTGCTGGAAAGTCGGGTTGAGGCACTGGTCGGGCTCGTCGCACTGGAACACCCGCACCGACTGGCCCTGTGTGCCGTCGAGCAGCGCGGTAACCAGCGTCGAGGAGGCGTCACCGGCGAAAGGCACGAATTTGCCCGGCTCGTCGTCGCGGGGCGGCACGTATATCACCGTGCCGATCAGCGTCATCGCATATTCAGCAAGATCGCGGTCGAAGGTGCCACCGGGGTTGAAGAAGGCGCTCTGCTTAAGGACATGCCAGGTGTAGTTGCGCGGCACACCGGGATTGACGTCGGCATAGTCGGCGCCGGCACCCTCGTTGGTCGACGCACGCTGACCGCGCGTACCGCAACCATGCTTGGCAGCGGCATAGTCGGTGAAGATGCCTTCGGAATTGCCGATTGCTTCGCAGATCGCCTTGTCGGCGAGATCGCCCTTGGGCCACACGCCGCCGACCAGTCCCTGCGCCATCTCGCAGGAGTTGATCGAGAGATTGTTCATGAGCTGCGCCTTCTGGCTGAACTCCTGCATGATCTTCGAGCATTCGGGGCAGACGGTGTCGATCGCGAGGCTGAAGGCGAACCCCACCGCATTGTTGGCGACGGCCTTCAAGAGCGCGACCATCTCGCTCGCGTTGATGAAGGAGAACGACCCGGCGAAGATATCGATACCGCCGCAACCAGCGCGGGCACGCGGCAGCTGGAGATTGGCGATGTTGGTCGTCTTCTGCGGGAAGCGCGTCCAGACATTGCCGAGGCTGTAATAGCCCGCCGACTGGCCTTCGAACGCGCTCGGCCCGGTGACATTGGCCGCAGCGCCCATGTTGTCCATGAAACGGTCCATGCTGTCGCCGACGTTTGCGGCGACGGGGGACGCGACCATGCCGGCGGCAGCTATGGTGAGCGCCGCATTGCGGATGCTAGTAATCATGTCCGGCTTCCTTCGAGGTGAGGAGGTAGATGCGGTCCTGCAGCTCGTCGGCCGAGAGCACGCCGTATCCGATCGGGATCGGGCGCCTGGCCACGCTGTCCCACAGCACGAGCGCCGGGGTAATGCCGGGCTCGAGCCCCATGCGCGGCCGCTGGCCGCTTTCGACCTTGTAGTCGGGGAAGTGCCGGGACGGTCCGCCATCGGTCGAGATCGCCCGGACAGTGATATGCCAGCGGTCCGCTACCGAGCGCACGATCGGGCTCATCACTTCGCAGGCGCCGCAGGTCTGGGCGAAGAAGTAGAACAGGCCATAGCGCTCGGAAAGCTTGGCCATCACGGCATCCCGGTCGGCAGCGCGCGCGTCTTGCCATTGCTTCTTGGCGAGCGCGCCAACCGGTCTCTCTAGCGTGTAGTCGAGCTCGGGATCCTGCCAGATCGCGCGCTGCCAGACATCGGAGAACAACGAAGCCCGGTCGAGCTGGGCACGCTGGAAGCGGATATAGGCGGTGACGTTTTCCGGCGTCGGATAGAGGATCGCGCGCGCCTTAAGTTCGCGCAATTCTCCCGTGACCGCGTCGAGTTCTTGCGTGGCGGTTGACTGTGCCGGTGGTTGCTCCACCTGCGGCTCCTCTGCCGGCACCGGCCTGACGCAATAGAACCAGTAGCCGAGCCTGCGCTGTTCGCAGTAGAGGCTGTCTGCCGAGGCAGCTGGCTCTGCCTGGCGCGCTTCCTGGGCGACTGCCCGAACGGGAAGCAGTGCAGCGAGACACATGGCCAATACTGGGAGCGCCAGCATCAGCAGTGATTGGCGGCGCGTCATTGGCCACTCCTTGCGTAATAGTCTGCGATTTTCTGCTGGATGAGGATGCTGGTCTCGAGCTCGTCGGGGAGCCGCGCAGCCTCGGTGAACTCGGCATAGACTTCACTGAAATCCATCTGGCTGAGGTCGAGCCGGGCGAACTCGTCGAGAGTGAACCCCTCGCACTGCTCTTCCTTGGGCTTGTCCCAGGGCTCGGGCAGCTGGCGCCGGCCCTGTTCCTGCAGGATTCGCGAGAGCTTGCTCTCGAAGCAGCAGTAGACCTTCTTCTTGGTCAGGCAGACGCCGAGGAACTTGTCCGAGCAATAGGTCCCCACATAAGCGCACAGCCCCTGCGCATCGCGTTCGTGGAGCAGCACTTCCTCGCGGCTGCAGCCGAGCGCGACGAGCAGGCTGATGCCGGGGATGAGCGGGAAGCCCTTGCCCTTGCAGCAGTTGAGCACGCCGAAGACCTTGGAGGAGCAGGTGTTACGCGTGCCGCGGAACAGCGTCAGCGTCTCAGGATCGAACTGGCCGCGAGCCTCGTCCATCGCATGGAGCGCGGTAACAGCATCCTTGAACTCGTCGTTCGCAGTGCGCTCGATCGTCTCGCAGCTGCCGTCAATGCAATAGACATCGCCGTCGCAGACATACTGGGTGGAGCTATCGGTACCGGGAAGCGGGCACTCGTAGATGCGCTCCCAGGTCTCGCAGGGGTCTTCGTCGGTAACGCATTCCTCACGGACAAAGCGGCAGGTTCCCTGGCTTTCGAGGTCGGAGCAGTCGGTCGCCGCTTCGCGGGCGATGCAGGTGTAATTGCGTTGCCATTCCCAGCAGGGGCGTGTGACAGCGACGCCATCGACCACGCGGGTCTGCGGATCGGTATCGGTGCAGATCTCGGCATCGAGCGTACAATCGCTATTGCCTGCGAGACCTGTGCACTGGCTTTCGTCCGGGGTCGTCGTGACGGCGGTCGCGGTCGTTATCCGGTAGGGCGTTTGGCCTGCGACCTCTTCGTCGCAAGTCAGCTCGGTTAGCGGATCACCGGGTTCGGTGCACCACTTGCGCCCGCCGGACCAACCCCACTGCAAGCAAGGACCATTGCGGTGTCCGGTCACCCGGCAAAGAGCGCCCGAGAATTCTTCGCAATCCGGCTCACCTGACAGGTTGAAGCTGCCCAATGGGCTGCAAAGGTAATGATATTGCGGTTGCTGGCTGACCCTGGCGACGAGCGGCACCGTGCATTGGCCTGCCGACTGATCGATCCGTGTGCCCGTATTGCAGGTGGCGGTGTAGGTGCCCGCCGAGCCCGAACCTGGCGGCAGCGGAACGCACGATCCCTGGCTGCCCGAAATTGCCATGCCGCTGGTGTAGTCGAGCGGCGTCTCGTTGATCGCGAGGCTGCGGGCAATCACGTCCTCGACCTCGTTCGGCTCGAACCTTGCGCGATTGGCCATGCTGTCGCGGATCGTCCGCATCGGCGTGCTGGTTGTGGCAGCGCTGCGCCCGCGGGCCTCGATCTGGTCGGGATCGCGCGCAAGATCCTGCAGGTCGCGCGTCGCTTGCGGATCGAAATTGGGAACGCGCGCCGCGTCGGGATTGGTCGTTGCGGCATCGCGCGCCTCGCCCAGCAGCTCGGTGGCAAAGTCCTTCCCGTCAGCCCTTGCCGCATCGCGGGTCTGAGCGTGAAGGGAAGCCGCGCTTACGAGGGCGACGAGTGCCGCAAGGAGATTGGCAAGGGTTCTGCCGGTCATGGCCGTTCCTCCGTGGAGAGCTGGCGCAGGTGGAGGCGGGCAAGCTCGGCGCCCGGACCCTTGCCCGAGGCAAAGGTCTCGAGGACTTCGCCTACGCTGATGTTGCCGGCGATACGGTCGTGTGGCGGCACCTCGCTGGTGCAATCGAACCCGTCGCATGGGCTGAACTCGGTGCTCAGCATGACGAAGCTCGGTGCGGCCTCGATGTTAAAGGCGCGGAACAGCCTTGGATCAATGCCGAGCGAGCCGGCCGCGTTGCGGGTGCTCCAGATGGCAGCCAGGCGCTTCTTGAACGCCTCGCTGTTTCCTTCCGGGAAACCGCGCAGCACGGTGACGCCTCCCGCCCTGGTCATGTCATGGACCAGTGCTTTCAGCGCCTCGGGCGGCATCGACAGGCTGGCAAAGGCAATGAAGCGGGGGGCTCCTCCGAGCGATGCCTTCTCGGCGGCGGCTTGCTCCGCGATCATCGCGTCGAAGTCGAGGACGGCGTTTGTCTCGATTGCCTCGATGCTGTCCGCATAGGCTGCGCGATTGGCCTGCGCTTGCGCCTGGATAGTCTGTGCGTCCTCGGTCAGCGCCTCGGCGCGCTGGCGGACATTGGTGCTGAGCGCCTGCGCATCGTCGGCGTGTTCGGCCGCACGCTCGCGGATCGCTTCGAGATCGATGCCTTCGGGCGCGCTCTGGGCGAGAGCGAGGCCACCGAGGGTGACGGCAAGGCCGACGGGCAAAAGAAGGAGGTGTTTGGTCATAGCGCGCAGCAGTTCCGCTTGCGCCAGACGAGGTATCCCATGTCTTCTCCGATGGCGGGGATGACCTGTCCGGCCGATTGAAAGGTGGTGGAGGCGCCGATGGGCGGGCAGGCATAACGGCCCGAGGTCGCCGGGTTGGGGTTGGTGGCCTGGAAGCGGTATTGCTGCTTGCGCATCACCGGCATCAAATATTTGCCGCACAGGCCCTTGGACCCCATCGTCCCCCAGGAGACGAGTTCGCGGTGGAGCTTGTAGGCAAAGCGCGAGAGCACGAGCCGCGAGGCCTGGACGTGGCCGATCGAGGCCGAGACATTGCCGTTCATCGGATACATCGACCCCTGGCAGCCCGCACACCAGAACATCTCGTCGATCGGCAGCTTCGCGGTCGAGGCGACGCAGTCGGCCGCACAAGCGGCGAGCGCCAGCGGGTTGGCAAACAGCACGGCTTCGGGGTTGATGATCGCGGTGAGCTCGGAATCCTGCCACAGCGGATCGATCTCGGAGATGTAGAGAATGTCGATCGAGCCCGATTCCAGGCACAGGAAATCGGCGACGATCTCCATCCAGTAGATCAGCGGATAGGCATACCAGTGGACATGCCAGCTCGAATAATACTGGCTCGCGCCGCCCACCGCCGATGGACCCGAGATCGAGCGGAAGCCGATATCGAAGCCCGGATCGAGTTTCATGCCGCCGAGGTTCACGAAGCACCACGGCTTCATGCTGACATCGGCAAGCCGCACGGGTTCCCAGAAGCCCATCGCGATCCCGGGCCTCAGACCGCACAGGCACACCGGCAGGTCGGGGTTGTCGGGATCGGGCCGGCTCGACGGCCAGATGTCCAGCCCGCCGATCGAGATCGGGAACAGGCACGACCAGCAGATGTCGGTGATCGGGTTGACGAAGCTCCCGGTGCAGCGGCCGGGACCGGCATCGGCCATGGCAGGCGTTGCGGTGGCGAGACCAAGAATGGCGGCCAGAACGAGCGCCAGCTTTCTTAAGTGCGTCATTGGGCTGCCCTCCTTTTCGGTGGCAGCGCGATTTCGCTGACCTCGAGCAGGCGGCCCTGCTGGCGCACGCGTGCGGGCACCGACCTGATCCCGAACCTTTCCGTGAGTTTGCCGCCCTGGTCGAAATAGAAGCGGCGCTGACGGGCCTTCATCAGCTCGAGCGGCGCGCCCTTCACCAGGATCAGCTTGGCATTGGCGTCCTGCTTGAGCGCCCAGGAGAGCTGGTCGGGATCGTCGCCGTCGAGGAACAGGAGATCGGCGCGAAGGCCGACGCTGTCGAGCGGATTGACCCTCGTGCCAGCGGCATGGATCAGCTCGCCTTTTGCCCCGCGGATGTCGGCAGCGAGCGTGATCGTCGGATCGAAGTGCCAGCGTCGGGCTTCGCTGGCCCGGACGATCCCGGCGACGGGGTCGGGCCGGCCCACCCGTGCGATCGTGCGGCGCTTCAGGTCTTCATTGAGCCGCGCGGTCTCGCCCGAACGTTCCATCTGCGTCAGGCGGGAATGGATCTGTTCGAGGAGGTCGCGCTCGATCACGGGAAACACCGTGCCGCGCTGGCCATAGTCGCGCGCCAGCGCCTCGGCAGGGCAGAGCAGGACTGCAAGCAGGACCGCAGGGAGGATGAGCTTGCTCACAGGATCGCCCTTCCGCTGCCGAGGATCTGGCCGCGGCAGACGAAGCCGATCTCGGCGTAGCGGCTGTCGAGGCCGCGGGGATGGCTGGTCCCGGTATAGAAGCACCCGTCGGGGATCGGTCCTTCGGGGCCTTCATGAAGCGCAATGCCGAGACGGGTCTCATCGAGCCGCGCCGCGATCTTTTGACCGTTGATGAAAACCTCGTGGCCACGGTGGCTGACGACATCGCCCGGCACGCCCAGCACCCGCTTGCCGAAGAGCTGCGCGCCTTTCCCGAAATGCGCTTCGACGAGCTCGCTTGCCGGCGGCTCGAAGAAGATCAGACTGCCGCGCTCGATCCGCGCATGCTTGTCGAGCCAGAACGCCCAGTTGGGCAGGCTCGGGCTGGCATTGATGAGCAAGGCATGGTCTTTCGCGAAGGCGTCGACCGCGCCCCATCCGAGGGGCAGCAGCACCAGTCCGGTCAGGACGAGCGGCCGTTTGATCGTGCGGACAAGACGAGAGGCAAACTGCGTCACTGACCGCCTCCCTGCCCAAGCTGGCGGGCGATCCGTGCGCGCAGTTCATCGGTAGCATCGGGGGCATCGCCCGCGAGCACCGCTTCGCCGACCAGCACCACGCGGCCATCGGCCCCCATTTCTGCAACGGCACGCTCGGACGCCTGGAGGAAGGCGAGCACGCGCGCCTGACTGGCTTCGGGATCCTGCTCTGCTCGCGCTTCGGCATCGACGAAAGCCGCGATGGTTTCGGCAAGCCGGACGGTGACGATCTGCTGGCGCGGCTCGGACAGCTCGCGGCTGACCCAGGCCGTCCAGAGCAGCGCGGCCACGAGCGCGAGCACGCCGAGAATTCTGAGCAAAAGCGGGCGATTGAGGGATGGTAATCTGCGTGTGTCAGTCACGGTTCGCCTCCCGGGCCGGATGGTTGTCGAGATCGGCCGCGAGCCGCTTCAGGAAGCGCGGCATGCGAACCAGCGTCACCGCGCCAGCGAGGACGAGGAAGCAGCCCTTGAGGTCCTGGCTGAACAGACTGCGACGCAGGCCGTCGGCTTCAAGGTAGCGGTCCGACAGATTGGCGAGCTGGGTGAAGAGGCCGCCAAGGTCCCAGCCTGCAACGAACAGGAACAGCGCGAGCGGCAATCCCAGCACGATCAGCAGCGAAGTCGCGGCAAAGCGCGCGGTCTCGATGAGGACGAAGCAGCTCCCTTGCAGGAACGGCAGCAGGCTGCGGAGGTTTGCCGGTGGGGTCCGGTCGGCGAGATGCGAGACCATCATTGTCCGCCTCCCGCCACGATGCGAATGGCATCGGCGAGGCTGTGCCCACGCCGCTCGCAGTCCTGGATCGCGGCATAGGTGTCCGGATCGGAGGAGTAGATCGTCGCCGAGAAGGGATCGAGCACGAGCCGGCCGACCGCCTCGGTCTCGGGGCCCTTGATGAAGACCTCGCTGTACTCGGTACCCGAACGCTTGAGGCTGCGGATCAGCGTCTCGGTGCGGTCGTCCATGTCGAGCCGAGCGTTCGCCCTGAAATCGGCGATCGTCTCGGCCTTCTGCTGGAGCACCAGCATCCAGTCGCTGTTCTCGAGCGCGGCGCGCGCGCCATCCGACTTGTAATAATCATTGAGGGACTGGGTCGCGGTGGCGAGCGCGCCGCCATATTTGCGCGCGGTGCGTGCGTAGGTCTCAACGAACTCGCCCATCGAACCACCCTTGAGCATGGCCCAGGCCTCGTCGATCAGCAGCAGCTTCTTGGTTGCTCGCGACGAGCGCGTCATCGCCTGGCTGGTCATGAACATGATCGCCGAGAGGACGACGCTGCGCAGTTCCTCGCGGCTTGCAAGGTCGCTCATCTCGAAGACGGTGAAATCATCGTCGAGCGCGAAGCTCGCCTTGCCTGCAAAGAACCCGCCGTAGCTACCACCGCGGCAGAAGGGCGCGATCGCGGTGGCGAGATCGCGGCCCGCCTCGCTCTCCGAGCCATGGAGCGCGTGCGCGACATCGTCGACCGATGCGCCGCTTCCGAGGGCCTCCCAGGTCGCGGTTACGGCCCGGTCGATCAGTCCGCGTTCGGTGTCGCTCGGCGCGGTACCCGGACGCGCCATCTGGCCGACAATCGCCTTGATCATGGCAAAGCAGTCGAGGCGGTAATCCTCGTCTTCGTGCGCGCGGGCATCATCGACCATCGAGAAGGGGTTCAGCGAGAAGCCCGAGGCGAGCGTGAACTCGACGAAGCGTCCGCCCTGCAGTTTGACCGAATGCTCGAAGCTGCGCCCGTCGTCGATCACCACGACCTTGGCGCCCGCACCGCGCAGGGCGGCGCAGAGCTCCTGCAGCAGCACCGACTTGCCCGAGCCCGACTTGCCGCAGATCGCGATATTGTGATTGCCGGCAGTGTTTTCGAACGGCGACCACCAGAAGGGCTGGCCGCGCCGGCCAACGAGCAGGAGGTGCGGGATCACGCCGCCGAGATATTCCCCCTGCATCGGCGCGATATGCGCCGCCGTCGTCGAGAGCATGGTCTTGAGGCGCTTCAACCGCGCCATGTCGTCGGCGAGGCCATCGGCGAGGCTCAGGGGAAAGGCAGCGACGAGGCCCTGCAGCTGGAGGAAGCGCTCGTCGGCCAGATCCCAGCCCGCCGCCTTGTAGATCGCCTTGATGATGCGTTCGTGCGCGTCGCCCTGGCCGAGCGGCGAGATGCTGGTGAGCCCGTAGAACAGCTTGACGAGCTTCTTGCCAGCCTGGAGTTCGGCCTGGACGTGGCGCCATTCGGCCGACTGTTCGGCGAGTTTGGGGAGAAAGCGCGCGCTCTTGGTCTGGCTGAGGCTGGTCGTGCGCATGAACTTGAAGCCAGCGCGCGCCGAGGCGGCTTCCTGGTCGGGGTAGACGAGGCACAGCATGGTCGCCGTCGGACAGGGGAAGCGCAGCTTGTCGGTGAACATGTCGCCGATGAGCCGCGCGCATTCCCAGGGCGCCCAGCGCTCAGGGGTAGAGCGCACGGCATAATGCCGCACGTCGAAATGGTCGGGATAGCATTCGCCGACTTCGGGATTGCCCTCCTCGTCTCGGCCGGTCTCGCGAAAGCGCTCGGTCCTGAGGATCAGGCGATCGTCGCCGACCTCGAGTTCGATGTCGCGGCGGATCGCTTGGGACTGGAGCGTATCGTGCGGGTTCCACGCATGGATGTCGGTCTCGTGCGCGGTGGTCGGCGAGGTAAGTTCGTCGATCAGCGCCAGCAGCCCGCCTGGACGCAGCTCTTGCGCGAAGAGGCCGAGCGAATGGAGCATGCCCATCAGCCCTTCGCGGCATTCGGAAAGTTCTGCGTCGGTTACGCTGCCGGGCACCGGCACGCCGAGCGAGACGATCAGCCGGACGTTGCGCGCGTGGAAGGGCGCATGCGCCGAGCCCGAAGTCCAGACGAGATCGTAAAGGCGGCTGGTGCGCGCCTTGGCGATGGCCTCGTAGATCCCGCCCTGCTCGTAGCGCGGAGCGAACCAGGGGCCGACCACGCTGCCGATCCGCGGCGATGCGAAGTTCAGGACCTGGAGGCAGGCGCCCTGCGGCAGGCCCTCGGAGAAGAACTGGCCGAGGATCTCGCCGGTCCGTTCGTCGGCCCCGATCAGCGGGGTGACTTCGAGCACAAAGCCCTTGGAGCGGGCGTTGCGGTAGAGCTTCGCCCCCTCGTCATAGACCCGGTAGGGCAGCCAGTCCGAAAGCATGTCGAGTCCGAAATGTGCTTGCGGATTTTCAGGCCGAGCCGTGTCGGCAAACAGGCCCCGCGAGAGTGCGTCGCGCGCGGCAGCAAGGGATAGCGTCACTGGCTCTCTCCTTCAGTCATGTCAGGGTGGGGGACCGGCTCGCGGGGAGGGGAAAACGAGCCAGGTCCCCCGGGTTCCGGCACGTCAGCGCCGGGCATCGCCGGAACGGGCTGCGAGGGGATGAACAGCTGTTCCGGCAATGTGTCTGTTGGTTGGAAATCGGTTGCGGGGTTGCTCTCGCGCGTCGCGGCAATAGTCGATGCCAGCGAGCGCAGGACTTCGCGGCGGCCCTGCGGGGCGCGCCAGCCTGTCCCTGCCTGTTCGGGCAGCGTCAGGTGAACGACGCGCGCCTCATGGTCGCGGCCCGCCGCGTCACGGTAGGGCGTCAGCACGACCTGCAGGCGGCGAACCGCTTCGCCGGTCGTGGTCACCGCCCGCTGCACGTCAGACGTGTTGGCCTTTTCGATGCCGGTCGCCCCGGCATCGATCGCGGAGGTCGGCGCGCAGGTCCCTTCGGGAGCGCGGCAGGCGAAACTGCCTTTGACGTTTCCGCCAAGGCTGGCGCAGCCACTGGCCAAAAGGAGCGGCGCGGCGAGTACCACGGCGCGAAGGATCGGGAGCCGGTTCATTGCGCCTCTCCCTTGCCCTCGGCGACGAAGCGGCGGATCGCCGCGGCATCGCGGTAGCCATGAAGCACCGCCCCATCGCGGGCGCGCACGATGACCGGAGTTCCGGCAAACCCGTTGGCCTTCGCGAAGGCTTCGTTGGCATCGAGTGCCTTGGCGTCCTTGCAGGTCTTGGCACTCGCCGGCGCCTGGCCGGCGTAGGCTGCATGGAGCGCCTTTGCCGGATCCTTGGCGCATAGCACGGCCTCGGAAATCTTGCGGCTTGCCGCGCCGAAGATCGAGATTGGTCGCTCTTCGACATAGACCTTTGCCTTGACGAGTTCGGCGGTCAGGCGCTGGCAGTAGCCACACTGGAAATCCGAGAAGACGACCAGGCGTTCGCCCTTGGGGTTGCCCCAGTGGATCGCGCCGGCAACCGGAAGCGACGAGAGGTCGACATGGCTGGCGGCCGCCTGGACAGGCGCTTCGTCGCGTCCCGCCGGCGCATCGCTGGCTACGCGTGCCGCACCGGCCGCGAGCAGGTCGGGATTGAGTTCGAGCAGGCGGGCGGCGGTCACGTCGCGCCGCTCTTCCATGTCGTAGAGACGGCCCACGAAGAGATAGCGGGCGGTCTCGTCGATGTAGAACAGCGTGTCGCCCGAGACGACTTCGCACCAGGGGCCAAGCGTGTCGCAGCTGATCGCATCGATCGGGGTCTTGGGCAGCCGCAGTTTCAGTGCCTGCGCGACATCACTCGCCATGCCCGCAGCGCTCGCAGGCATCGCAGTGACGGCAGAGACGCCGAGCGTCAGCACGGCGGCGGCGCTCGAGAGGGCAAGGGCAAGGTGGGCGGCGCGGGCCTTCAGGCTTGGCGGCGAGTCATTGTAGATCATTTGGAGGGGCTCCTGACGTGGACGCCGTCGAGAAAGACGATCTCGACCTCGATGCCGGTCGGCATCTCGACGACGGGTTGGTATTGTTCGGCGCGTTCGATGAGGTATCGGCTGACGGTGTCGGCGGCTTCGCCGGCACCCTGGCCAAAGCCACCGGCGAGGATGTCGGTCGGCGACAGCGCCTCGCGCTGACCGTTGGCGCCGACCTGGCCGGTGAATATGCCGTTGGCGTTGGCGGAAAATCCGCGCCCGAAGCCGCCAACGATCCCGGCCAGCAGCGCTTGGCTGACAAGGCTGCCTTCGCGGCTGACCACGCGGCCACGCACACCCGACTTTCCGGCAAAGGAGATGAACCCCTTGACCTCGCTGACCGCGAAGCGGCCACCGGGCTGCGCGCAGGTCATGCGCACCAGCTTGACGTAGACCTTCTCGGCCGAGAGATCGCCGCGCGCCGCGCCATTGACGAGGCAGCCGGTAATGTCGGTGGTGAGCAGTTTGTTGCCGCGCATGACCGAGCGGGCCGGTCCGGTGATCCGGAGCACCACGGGAAGCGGATCGCTCTGGCTGGCAACGCCGGTCGAGGCGTCGACGCCCACGATGACCGTTGCCGGTGCGTAGCTGTTAGGCGGCAGGTAATCGCGGCTCGCTTCGAGCAGCAAGGCTGGCGCAGTCTCTGCCGCACGCGGCTTGCCGTCCTTGCCCGTCTCCGCGCCGAAACTCATCAGGCTGAGCTGCCCGCCCTGCGGTTCCGGCGCTCCTTGCGGTGGCTGGACAGCCCCGCCGGTGCCGACGCCGGGACCATAGGCCGGTGGTGGCGGCAGCGGCGGCGCGGCGGCCGGCACCTTCGCAGCGTCGCTAAGCTGTGACCGCAGATTGGCATTCTCGGCCGAGATCGCGTCGATCGCTGCCTGGCCGTCGGAGCGCATCTGCGCGTTCTCGTTGCGCAGCGCTTCGAGCTCTTGCTCGATCTCGGGGCGCGGCAGCTGGGCTTGCTGCAGATCCTTGATCGCGCGGCCCTGTGCATCGAGCCGGTTGCCGTAACTCGCAACGAATTCGCGCTGCGAGAGGTTGCGATTGACGAGGCCGCCGGTGTCGATTGTCGCCGCACCATTGACATCACTGCCGCCCTCGTCGCCATCGCCGCCGAAGATGAACATCCCGCCGCCGATAAGCGCGATGGCCCCGATCCCGGCGAGCAGCATCTTCTGGCGCTGCGCGATCTGCGAATTGAGGTTGCGCCGTCCGCTTTCTCGCGCTTCCGGCGAGCCCGGCAGAGGCCTCTTCTCGGCGTCCTTCTGTGTTGCCTCGGCCATCAGTCGAGCCCTCCCTTGGCGAAGACAAGGAAGGCACTGGTCGCTTCACCGGGAGCGAGTGCATCGCGGCCATAGGCGAAGGCGAGCGCGCCTGCGGGACCTTCGCGCTCGGAGCCAAGCGCAAGGCTCTCCTGGCCGAGGTTGCGTACGAGGAAGCGCTGTCCGGTGAGTTCATCGCCCTGGTATTCGGCGACGAGCTGGACCTCGATCCCGCCGGTACGGCGCGGAGCAGACAGTTCAGCGCGAGCAGTGAACCCGGGCAGGACTGCATCGCTCGCCATCGCCTCGATCAGGCGGATCGCAGCGTCCTCGGGTCCGGTCTCGGCCTCCCATTCGGTAGCCGCGGCTTTAGCGAGCGCGGGATTGGTGATGAAGAGCTGGGTCGCTTCCTCGCCGCCAAGGCGGCAGGCGAACTTGTAGACGTAGCCCGCCTTGCTGGTCGCAAAGAAGCTGACCCGACCTGCGGCAAATTGCGGGGGCACGGAGATATAGATGTCTCCACGCACCGGCTCGTGCGTCACCTGGAAGTCGTTGTAGGGAAAGCCGCTCGCGATCTTCGAGACATTGGCGAAGCCGTCATCGATGAGCGCGATCCGCGTGAGTTCGCCGCGAGCGAGCTCGCAGTCGATGGTCGCATTGTCAGCGGCTTCGACGAACTGATCGGCATGTGCCGGGACCGGCGCGAGCGCGAAGGCGAGTACGGCGAGGCCGGTCAGCTTGAGCCCTGAATCGGGGCGCCTTGTCGCGCCGATCGCGAAACAGGCAAGGCCGGTTCCGGCAAGCGCAGCAGCGAGGGGAGATGGGAGAAGGCTCATTGGCCGGGTTCCTCCTTGTCGGTGGGAAGTTGCTCGAAGCCGGCGAGCGCGACGCTGAGACCACGCTTCGACCAGCGGAAACGGAAGGAGCGGCGCTGGCTCGCGATCACCTGCGCGCCGACGAAGGTCTTGAGCGTGCCGGTGACGGTCGAGGTCAGGGCCTTGGGATCGACATGCATTTCCGCGATCACGAAGGCCTGGCTGATGTCCGAGCCGCGCTGTTCCTCGACGATTCTGACGAGCTCGGCCTTGAGGCGGCCGTGCGCGGCGGGATCGGCGAGCTTCAGGATGCTCGCCATCCAGTAGTCGAGGCTTTCCGGTGCCCGGTTGAGGAGCATCAGCGCCGTGTCGCGGGTGACGAGCTCGAGATAGGGCGCGTCGATCCCGCCGCTCGAGACGGTGATCCGCTCGGCGGTAATCGGCACCAGCACCACCTGCTCGTCGCGGGTTACCGCGGCGCCGAGGCTGACCAGCGTGGTGAGGCCCAGGACACCTGCCAGCACGGCAAAGCGGTTGCGTTGCCGAAGGTAGGTCTGCGCCTGTTCGTGCGCGAATTCTGCTCGCATGGGTCGTCTCCCTCAGCCCGCCAACAGGCGGCAGTGGGAGGGCGGCGTGGCTTTCAGCCCGAGAAAGCTCCCGGGCAGGTACCAGTACGCAGCATGCACGAGTGCCGAACCGGCGCCGCGTGCCTTTGCCTTCCGCAAGGCAAGCCAAGCTCCGGCGGCCAGGCCGATACCGATGAAGATATGCTGCGAGAGAATGCCCCAGGCGAAGGGAATGAGGATCCCTGCAAACTCGTCGATGGTCCAGAAGCCGATGAGCTCCGGGTCGTCGAGCCGCCGTGGAACGAGGTACCTGTCAGCCATGATGCCGCCCTCCTGTCGTGACCGGATCCGCTGATCAGATGACCGCGGTCACGACCGAGGTGACGATCGGCACGCCGGTGCCGACACCGATCCCGACGCCGACCGGCACAGCGACCTGGCCGAGCGAGAAGCGCCCGGAGGCGAGACCGATCAGACCGCCCGCGAGGCTGAGCACGGTGATGATCTTGCCGCCCGAGCCTTCGAGAAAGTCGGTGAACTTGGTCAGCGCGGGATCGAAGGTAGTGTCGGCGCCGGCAAAGGCGGCGCCGGCGCAGGCCAGCGCCACGCAGGCGGGAAGAATGTAGTCGCGGCCACGAACGCGGTTGAGCGTGCGCTGCTGGACCGGAAGGGCAGTCTTGGTGGTCATGGATGGAAACTCCGAGGGATTGAACATCAGCCAGCGATGCGTTCGCTGTATGTTCTTTCCTCTCCCCGGAGCCGGGCTGTAGGAAATCGGGAACTGGATTTTGGGGCTGCCGACCAAGCGAAAATCGACATCGGGTGGTGCGATGGACGGGATTCGCGCAGGCTGATGGCACAGCAGCGCCGACTGTGCCGACTTCTGCGCGAAGGGAGCCGCGATCTGCGCGAACACGACCGGAATTCGCGCGAATCACCGAAGGAAGCTGATTCGTCCCTTCCTCCATGTTCTCCAAGTGTTCTTTTCGTTTTCCTACAGGCTTCCTTCGCGGGTAGCCGGTGAGTCGATCACCTCTAGAGATAAGGATTCGTCGATGACCAACATGGCGCTCTTTGCCGAACAACAGGTTCGCGCCGACCTCGCCCGGCTGCTTCTGGCCGCTGTCGAAGCCAGCGGCCGTGCCCGCTGCGACATCGCGCGCGACGCGCAGATCCATAAAGATGCTCTGCGCCGCGTCCTTGCCGGCGAACGCTCGGCCAGCCTCGGTGAAGCCTTGCGCATTCTTGCTGCGAGCGGCGTCGCGCCGCACGCACACCTGCTTCTGTTCCTCGTCAGCAGCGGCGATCATGCGATCGCGTGGCTGCAGTCTGACCTCGCGCAATTCTTCGAGGACTTTTCCGGCGAACTGCCCTCGGCGCTCGAGCGTGTCCTGGGCAACCAGCTTCACGATGTGAAGCCGCGCTGGGCTAAGGGCACGGCGCACCGTGTTGCACGGCTCCTCTCCGACCACATCGATGAACTTGAACGCAAGGACGTCCTGCTTGGCGATGTCTTCGCCGGTGCCGAAGGAGGCCATCGTGGGTGAAGAGATCGACAAGGGAGCGACCGAAACCCGCCGGGTGACGCGGCTTATTCGCTTGCCCGAAGTGCAGCACCGCGTCGGGCTTGGCCGTTCGACGATTTATCGCTGGATGAGCGAGGGCAAGTTTCCGAGGCCTGTGCAGCTCGGAGGATACTCGGTTGCGTGGGCGGAAAGCGAGATCGACGGGTGGGTGGCCGATCGAATTACGCACTCGACATAGCCACCTCGACGTATCCCCTGTGACCAATAGAAAGCGCTTAGCTACCGTGCAGTAGATTGATCAGCTGGGGAGGGTGCCTCGCGAAGCCGGCGGGCGCGCTCGACGAAGTGTTCCATCTGCGTGGCAGCGTGCAAGGTAAGCGGATGCGGCTTCGCATCGGCACGCGGGGATATGAATTCCGCGATTTCTTCGATTGCTGCCAGCTGATTGGCGCTGGCCTTCGACAGAAGGCCGAGCACCATGTTCTCAAGGGCGATCACCCTGATGCGCAACTGGATCATTTCGGCATCGGAAAGTGGCGGAATATCCCATTTCTCACAATCGGCAGCGAGCGCTTCCTGCGGCCCGCAGGGCAATGCCCCGCCTTCGTCTTCCCAGCGCGACAGCGCACCGGCTTTTCCCGTTTCCGACATATGCGGTTCCTTTCATAAGCACCGAGGCGATTGTCTGCGCGCTGCTCACATAGCACAAAGCCATGCCGGGACGCGCCTGGCACGGCGACAGCGAAGCCGGGCAAACGGAACCCCGCGCGTCGGGTTGGTTTGCACGCGGGGTTCCTGAACGGCCCCTTGGGGGCACCTGCGACCCGCAGGGCGTCGGGGGGAGGCGGGGCCGTCCTTTCCTGATCTTGCGATGTTCGTTTGTGTTTTTGCCGAGGGTATCTCCTGGATAGCCGTGTCACCGGGAAACGCGTCCGATCACATACCTTCCATGTCGTGATCGGCCATCGAGGACATGTCATGACCCGCATGGGGATCGGCCGGCTGGGTCGCCTCGCTCGCGGGTTGCGTGCGTGTTGCTGGAGGTGCGGGTGTGGCGGTTGCGCGTGATGCGGGCGGGACAGCGCGCCGTGACGCAGGCGTGGCGGCGCCAATTGTCGAAAGAGCGTCCTCCCGAGCGGTCGCTGCCTCATCTTTGGAGGGAGAGGCTGCCGGATCGGCAAGACCCGCCTCGGGTGCCGTGCCAGCCACCACCGCAGCTTCGCCCATAGGCGAAACCTCAGCAGCCGGTGTGCTCTCCTGCGCTTGGTCACAAGCGGCGAGAGCGAACGTCAATGGCGCGGTCGCGAGAAATGCTATCGCGGTGTTCGATTTCAGAATTCGCATGTTATTCAACTCCTTCAGAGCCACGAAACGCCAAGATGGTCCGGTCCGTGCGCGAGCTCGCCGCCAAGGAACCCCTGGATGAGAACGAGTGCCGCCATGGAGAAGATCGACGCGCGCAACCATGCGCGGCTCTGGCTCGGCCTGCTCGCGAGGTATGCCATCGCAATACCGAGAACCGCGATCAGCATACCGGTCCATCGATGGACTTGCATGACAGTATCGCCGCCGAACCACAGACCGGTGTGAATCCATCCGAACAGAACTGCGACGACTGCGCCGATTGCTCCGCCGTAGACGAGTACGCGCACCGCACTTTCCAGGCCCGCTCCTTTCCGGCGCATCACGAACAATTCGGTGGCCGCAGCCATGAAAAACAAGGCGATCGGGAAGTGGATCGTTGCCGGATGCAGCTTTTTCAGTACGGCCATGACGCCGGTTTCGCTCTCATCCGCATGGCCACCGGCCTCGTCATGGGCTGCGCCCGCTTCATCGTGCGCGCCGGAGGACTCGCCAGCATCCGCAGTCTCGCCCATCTGCGCCATGGCCGCCTGGTCGTGCACATCGCCATTGGTGGCAGCAGGCGCGGCGCTCGCCTCTTCGCCGTGCTTTTCGTCGCCATGAGCCTGAACGGGTCCGACGAAGAGCAGGCTTGCGGCGAGCAGCGCCAGAAATGAGGGGGCTTTCATGTCTCGTATGTCTCCCGACCCTGCAGTTAAAGTGCGACCTATGTGCCTGATACGCACGGCAGCCGCGTGCCCCTCGCATTAATTTGATAGTTCAGCGCGACTGAAGTGCGCCCGGGTGGTCACGCTTGCTGGCGGCATCATCGCGATCGTCGAACGCATTCGGCTCCTGGCCGCGTTCGGCCTGGCGAACGAGGGTAAGGCGTTCGCCCACGCGAATAAGCCCCATGGGCTCAGGCGAGCTTGCTCTTCTTTGCGCGGCGGCGCAGCCTCGGCATCCGGTTCGCCAGCAGGACGAAACCCGACAGGGCTATGATCGTGCCGCCAATGCCGAACAGCAGCAGCCACCAACTGTTGATGCGGTCGCGCTCGGTCCAGTCCATGATGTGGAGGCCCCAGATGAAATCGAACAGGCGCCATGTATCGCTGCGCGCCGCCCCGAGCGTGCCGCTGGCGGCATCGATGTAGATGCGCGTCGAAGCCTCGTCAGCATAGGTGACCTGCCAGGCCGGAAAAGGGCCGCGAAACTCGGTTCCGATGGGGTCATCGACGATCCGTGCGGCCTCGATGGTCGTGCGCGGCCCGGTCCATGCGCGCAAGGCGATGGATTTTGCCGTTGCCGCCGAGATGGGGGAGAGTTTACGCCCAGTCACCGGATCGTGGAGGCTCACGCTACCGTCAACCTTGCGGACCTCGGTCACGGCATCGCCGTCGAGCGAACGTGTCGTTACCGCTGCAAGAGTACCGTCGTTTGCGACCCAGGCCGGGAGCGGGGCATCGGCGGGCAGCGCCTCTTGTTCACGCGAAACGACATGTTCGGAGCGAACTTCTTCCAGGTCGAGAAACGACATGAGGGCGCCGGTTCCCATCCACAAGAGAACCTGGACACCGACGAAAATCGCCAGCCATTTGTGGATCTTGCTGCCGAGCACATGCAGGCGCAGCTTCAGCGACGGCGTTGCCAACCGGTGCTACCTCTTCGAAAGCCGTAATCAGTTGCGCGGCGCGCGCGACGAGGAATGGTACTGGACGATTCTCCACCCGTCCGCATCGTGAGCAAGCACCGATGTCGCCACGCCGTCGCGCTCGATCACCCGGCCATCGCTAAGTTCGATGCGATAGCCATACGTCTCATAGGCATGGGCCATGTGCCCCATCCGGGTGACGGTCAGCGTGGGGTCGGTAAAGGTGAAGCTCACAATCGCGCCGAGCTCGGGGCCCAAATGGTGCTCCATGTAATTGGCAAAGCTTCCTTCGGCCTTGCCATTCTCGAAGATCGCCGAGTCCTCGGCGAAGAGCGCGCGCATTGCCTGCGCGTCGCGCGCTTCAAGAGCGGTGCGATAGGCCTTGAGGGTTTCTTCAGCGCCCGCGACATCGTCCGCCGAAGCGTCCATCGCGTGCATCTGATGGTTCGCATGGGAAGAGTGGCCCATCTGCTGCGCGAAGGCTGGCAGCGGTATCAGCGTGGCAACAAGCGCAGTCGCCGCGATGCGTGTCAAAGTCTTGGTCATGGTAGTTCTATCCTTTTTGAGATTTCAGAACCAGAATCGCACACCGACGACATAATTGGTGACGCTCGGATCCTCTCCGGCGGCCCGCGCAAAATCCGCGCTGTCGCCGATGCGCCATTCCTGGGAAACGCCGACATAGGGCGCGAATTCGCGTGCGAACTCGTAGCGAAGACGCAGACCTGCCTCGATCCGGTCGAGGCCAGCGCCAATGCCGAGTTCGGGAATATCCTGAGCGGAAAGTGCGATTTCGGCACGCGGTTGAAGGATCAGCCGCTGCGTGATGCGCTGATCAAGTTCGCCCTCAAAACGCGCCGTCACATCGCCCTTGGTGGAGACGAAGGCCGCGGCATCGACCTCGAACTGGTAAGGCGCGATCCCTTGGATACCGATAACCGCGTGCGTGCGTTCCGGACCGGTCAGGTCCTGGCGAACACCCGCCTGGAAATCGAAGAAGGGCGCAATGGCGCGGCTCCAGAGCGCCTGGACCTCGGCGCCTTCTATGGGTTCGCCGAAGCTGCCCTCACCCTCGGACTTGAACCAGAATTTGTCGATGTCGCCGCCATAATATCCCTGGATGTCCCACAGATATCCATCCTTCCCCTCGCGGGCGCGGTACTCGAGCCGGTCGCCCTGAAACCAGAAGCGCATTCCTCCGTCGGTCTCGCGGACAAGCTCGCGGCGCGCTTCGTTCATGGCTTCCTCGCCCCAGATGGCGACCGCCGCGCGCGCTGGGCCGCTCCCTGCTTCTGGAGGAGGCGGCAGCAGCGGGATATCATCGTCCGAGCCCATCTGCATCGCCGAATGGTCCATGCCCTGCCTGTCCTGCGAAGGCGTCTCCCCATGGTTCATCTGGCTGTGATCCATCTGCCCATGGTCCATCGACGAACTGGCCTCCGCCTGACCCATCTCGCCGTGATTCATCTGCGAATGATCCATCGCGCCTTCGGCGGGCTTGCCCTGCGGCATCGAGCCGTGATCCATTCCTTCATGACTTTCGGGCGATGCCTGTGGACGGGCAGCGTCCACAGGCATTGTCATGCCAGAATGGCCATCCTGAGCGGTCATCGCACCATGATCCATGGTTGAGTGATCCATCTGCGAGCGGTCCATGGCGGCTTCAGGTTGAGCAGCCGGTTCGCATGCTCCATCTGCAACCGGATGCCCCATCGCGCGATGGCGCTCGGCTTCTTCCTCGCACTTCGTCTTCGCGTCAGCCTGCGCCTCGGCGCTTTGCTGCGGCTCCGCCGGCGAATGACCGGCATGCTGCGCCGCCGCGGGGGAGGCGAGAACTGAGCCGGCTGCGACCGATGCGAGCAGGCTGACAATACGAATTTTCATGCTTCGCTCCCGTCGGGATTGGCGACCGTGACGATCTGAAACATCCCGGCATGCATGTGGTAGAGAAGGTGACAGTGGAAGGCCCAGTCGCCCGGCTCGTCCGCCGTCAGGTCGAACTGCGCGCTGCCACCCGGCTGCAGGATTACCGTGTGCTTGAGCGGTTGACGATCGGCCGGCGCGCCATTGACCAGCTCGAAGAAATGACCGTGCAAGTGAATGGGGTGCGCCATCATCGTGTCGTTGACGAGCTTCACGCGCACGCGCTCGTTATAGGCGAAACGGATCGGCTCGTCTGAGACGGCGGAGAACTTCTTGCCGTCGAACGACCACATGTAGCGCTCCATATTGCCGGTCAGATGAATTTCCATTCGCCGGGACGGCGTGCGGCCCTCGCGGTGTGGAGTCAGAGCGCGCAGCTTGCGATAGTCGAGCGTACGATGCGGCACATCGGCGAGACCGATGCCGGGATCGCCCATGCGGTCGACCGGGTTCATCGAGACCATGTCGAGACCGGGCCCGACCTTCACATCGGGCGGCAGAAGCGACGTGTCGCGCATCTGCATCCCCGACATGCCGGCCATGCCTGCCATCTCGGATTGGCCGGACGAACCATGATCCATCCCCGCCATGTCGCCGCCACTTCCGTGGTCCATGCCCGACATGCCGGCATCGCCAGACGAGCCGTGGTCCATGCCGCTCATGCCCATGTCGGCCATGGTCAGAAGCGGCGGATCGCGCAGCGGCGGAATGGCGGCGCGAGCGCCGGGTGCGCTCGCGAGTGTGGCAATACCCATGCCCGAGCGGTCCATCGACTCCGCGACCAGCGTGTAGGCTTGTTGCGCGCCCGGCGTCACGACGACGTCGTATGTCTCGGCCACACCGATCTGGAACTCGTCGACCTCCACCGGCTCGACGTTCTGCCCGTCCGCCTGAACGATGGTCATCGGCAGGCCGGGAATGCGAATATTGAAGAAGGTCATGGCGCCGGCATTGATGAAGCGCAGCCGCACGCGTTCGCCCGGGCGGAAGAGGTATTCCAGATTGTCGAGCGGGCCATGGCCGTTCAGAAGATAGGTATAAGCCGCGCTCGACACGTCGAGGATGTCCGTCGGCATCATGCGCATTTTCGCCCACATCCGGCGATCCTCGCCCGAAAGCGGGTAATCGTCGGTCCAGGTGTTCTGGTTGTAGTTGAAGTAGCCTTCGCCCTTCTTGAGCTTGTCGAAAATCGTGTGGGGCGACATTTCGCTGAATTCGCTCAGCACCACGATATATTCGCGGTCGGCCTGGACCGGATCGGGTCCGGCGGGGTCGACCACGATCGCGCCGTAATGCCCGGCCTGCTCCTGCAGGCCGCTATGCGAGTGCCACCAGTAGGTACCCGACTGGCGAACCGGAAACTCGGCGGTGAAGGTCTCTCCCGGTTTGACGCCGGGGAAGCTCACGCCGGGCACTCCATCGAGCTGAAACGGCACGAGCAGACCGTGCCAGTGGATCGAGGTATCTTCCTCGAGCTGGTTATGGACATTGAGCCGGACGGTCGTGCCTTCCTGCAATCGCAACAGCGGACCAGGAATAGTGCCATTGACGGCGATCGCGCCGCCGCGCCTGTTGCCGGTCGCGAAGGCCGATCGGGCAACGGTGAGGTCGATATTGGGGCCGGATATCTCGTCCAGCCCCTTGCGGGCGTTACCTGCGAGGATGTCCGCGCCCCGTGCCCAGGCAGGCATCGCCCCGGCAAGGCCGAGCAGACCCATTCCTCCTGCTCCGGCTCCGAGAAACTTGCGTCGATTGACGGCGATCATAAAGGGCTCCTGACGTGGCGTTTACCGTTACTTACGCGCGCGCCCAGCCAACCCCTCAAAGTTTTTCGAAGCGCTCCTTCAGCCTGTTGCGCGCGCGGTATACGCGGGTTTCGATCGCCTTTTCGGTCGTTCCGAGAAGATCGGCTGCCTCGGCCTGGCTACGCCCCTCGATGGTCACGAGCACGAGGGCTTCGCGCAGCCTTACGGGCATTCGTGCGATCTCGGCCTGAACGAGATTGAGCTCTTCCCTGGAAACGGCCAACGCTTCAGGACCCGGCAAATCGTCGGCGATGGAATGGAGTCCGTCATCACCCGACAGTCCGAAAAAGCCCGCGACCTTGCGCCTGCGCAAACGGTCCCGGCAGCGGTTGAGAACGACGGTTGTCAGATAGGGTCCGATCGGCTTGTCCGGATCGAGCCGATGGCGCGTCAGCCACACCGAAGCGAGGCTGTCCTGAACAACGTCCTCGGCCTGAGAAGGAGAGGAAAGCATGCGTGTCGCAAGCGCGAGAAGCCGACCGGTTTCATGCTCGACGAGCTTGCTGAAAGCCCGCTTGTTACCGGCCCTCACCTGCGAGACAAGGGCCTCATCCGGAGTGTCGCCCGCCCCCGACATGGCGCTTCAGTCGCGCGGGTCGCGGGTCAGGGCGTCGGAGACCTTGCGGTCGAACTGGCGTTGCTGCTCGGGTTCGAGAATTTCACGCATGTCGAAGACATGCCGTACCGTTGCTTTCTGCAGATCGCCCATACGCGCATGCACCTCGTCGATCGCGGCCGAAACCTCGGGACCGTACTCGTGCTCATTTTCCATCGCCTGGGCGAGCCGGGCATTGGCTGCGCGCGCCGATCCTTCGAGCCGTGCCCTTTCGACAGCGAAACGGGCCTCGAGCGCATCGAGACGCTGCTCCTGGTCGGCCGTCAGGGTGAGCTCGTCGTGCACGAAATCGTGGAGGCCGGAGCCGGCCTCGTGATTGGCCCAGCGATCCGCGGCAATCGCGCCGAGGCATCCTGCAAGTGCTGCGAGAAGCACCGCGAGAACGATATGCGTCGTCTTCAAACCCTATTGCTCCACATGGAGGAGCGCCGATGGGGACAGCTGTTCGCCGAGGATAAGACCCTCGCCAAATGACGCGGAAGACGTGCCATAGCCGCCGGGCCAACCGCTCGTTCCGGCGCCAGCTCCAAGCCCGACGACGAACAGACCGACGAACAGAGCCGTCCGGCGGCGTCGGTCGGCGATTTCGCCAAGCTGTCCGGCGCGCTGCCAAACGCCATCCATGAAGTCGGCGGGGACCTCGCTGGTGCCGGTGGCGGAAAGGGTTCCGAGCACCGCATCAAGAGAGTGATTGTCACGCATCCGAAAAACTCCTGTGGGTTGCACGTGTCCTATACGCGCTCGCCTGCACAATCCCTTAAACTTCTTTTTTTGAGGGAATGTCCACCGCCATACGTAACCGAGACGGGTCTGTCAGAATCGGGTCGAACCCGGGATGAATGGGAACCAGCTCGTGAACAATATCACCGCACCTGAAGATCACGGCGAATTTACGCCTCTTCTTGGCAAGAGCTTTCTGACGCCCCTTTACGACCGGGCGATCGGTCTGTTCACCCGCGAACATCTCTGGCGACAAAGGATTGTCGAAGAACTGCACCTTGTCCCCGGCGACCGGGTGATCGATGTTGGCAGCGGAACCGGCACTCTTCTCAAGGCCTTGATGACGGATTGTCCGGAAGCGGGTCTGATCGGTGTCGAACCCGACCAGGAGGCGCTCGCGCTTGCGCGGCGCAAGTTTGGCGCGGGAGCCGATCTCGTGAAATGGCACAATGGCTTTCTCGAAAGCCTCGAGCTGCCCGCAGGGTGGCGGCCGAACAAGATCGTCAGCAGCCTCGTCCTGCACCAGGTTCCCTTGCGCAAGAAGCAGGCAATCCTGGAAACCATCGAAAGCTTGCTCGTGCCAGGCGGAACCGTGTTGATCTCCGATTATATGAAGCAGGATAGCCCACTCATGCGGAGCCTCTTCCGGGCGACCGTCCAGTCGCTTGACGGCGTAAGCGACACGCAGCCCAGCGCCGACGGCGAGGTCGAAAAACTATTCGCCGAAATCTTCACCGAGCCATGCCTGCTCCACCGGTTCCCGACGGTGACCGGGACGATCTCGCTATGGCGCGGATACAAGAAAGGAATTGCACAATGATCTGGAAAAAGCCTGCCCTGTTCCGGCGATCGATTAGCGGCGCGGCCTTGCTCGTGCTGGCAGCCTGTTCGAACGTGGCACAGGCAGCGACCTATACGATGTTCCGGGATCCAGGATGTGGGTGCTGTCTCAGCTGGGCAGGCCATGTCGAAGACGGGATGAACACGAAGGTGGCATCGGTCGACAGCAACGACATGGCGGCGATCAAGACCGCGCGGGGCGTACCCCAAGAGTTATGGTCATGCCATACGATGGAGGTCGATGGATACATCATCGAAGGTCACGTGCCTGCAGAAGCCGTCGCCAAGCTTTTGCGCGAACGGCCCGCCGGCGTTGCCGGCCTCGCGGTTCCGGGAATGCCGCTGGGATCTCCCGGCATGGAGGCAGGAGACCGGGTGCAGCCCTTCGAGGTCATCGCCTTTGGTTCAGCCGGACGGAGCGTCTTCGCGTCCTTTCCGTGAGTGTGTGGAACCACACCATGCGTCACCGTGAAAGGGATGAAGGTGATGAAGATTATTTGCGGGAAGCGACACAGAACCCGGTAAAACCGGGACAGGCTGTAAGAAGCCTATCGAATTCTCGCAGGGTCCGGGGCTGGCTGCCCCCACCGCCCCGGACCCGTCCAATTGCATGATTTCAGCACGCACGAAGTGGGAGAAATGCGATGGTAAAAGGATCAATCAAGAGCTCGATATTCGCATGGGGCTGGACGCTTAGCGTGTTCCTGCTTGTCAGCTATCTCCTTTGCATTGCCTTTGGAGTCCTCGCGCCCGAGCGTTTTCACATGCATGAAGCCTGGGCTCCGTTGCTGCCATGGTTCGAATGGCTAACGCCGCGCGGGTTCCTCGCCGGAGCGGTGGGGAGCTTTCTCTATGGCTGGTACATCGCACTCATCGCGGTTCCGCTCTATCGGTATTTCCGGAGACGAACTGGTAATTCGGTCTGATTTCCCGATGCCCTTCGCGGGACAAGACGTTTTGCACGCGAAGCCATTAGCCCGGTAGCCTGAAAAAACGAAAAAAGGGAATGCGCGATCTACAGGACAAAGCCTTCACAGAGCGCTCGAACGCTAACCGCCCATGCGGTCCTTGGTGCTGCCCTCGGCATCACGATCCTCCATCCGGTAACCACCCTCGTCTTCTGGTACGAGTTCGGTCCGTCGCACGACACCGGCAGCAATACTGCCATTGGGTTCATGATCGGCCGGCTGGTAAATGCTTTCGCGTTCGAAATGCTTCCCATGAGCGCCATCTACGCGGTGATCGGCGGCGCCCTTGGTCTGGGATTTGGCATGTATCACATGCGGTTGGCGCGAGCTCAGTCCAAGGTACTTTTTCTCGAACGCGAACTCGACGAGGAGTTGCCGCTTCTTATCGCACGCGGCGAGGGCGAGCGATTGGAATTCAAATCGTCCTTGCGGTGGGACAGGCGTGAGAACCGGGTCAACCGGTCACTCCAGCAGGTCGTACTCAAAACGGTTGCCGGCTTTCTCAACCATGAGGGCGGAACACTGCTTATCGGGGTTGGAGACGATGGGAACATCACTGGCATTGAAGCCGATATGCAGACACTCAAACATGCCAATCGGGATGGGTTCGAGCGCCTTGTGATGGACCTCGTGAAGGATGGTTTCGGCGGTCACGCGTGCGCTTTGGTCCATTGCCGTTTTCACGAAATGACAGAAAAGACGGTATGCCGGGTCATTGCTGAAAGGAGCGCTGATCCTGTCTACCTCGTAGAGGGAGGTACCGCGCGCCTGATGTTACGTATCGGAAACAGCACGCGTGAGCTCGACGTGCGCGAAGCGCAGGCACATTTGCGCAATCGATCCCCCGGTCGAGCTTAATCCGGCTGCTGGGCACGTCAGATTGATCGAACAGGGCCAGTTACCTCTCGCGAGACCTGCTAGAGAAAATTCACAGTGGGCCACCCTGGCGATACGCGTCGCCTCCTATCGACGCACCTTGTGCTAAGAGAAGCCTCGCGAAAAGCGGACTCCCTATCTTGCCAAACCGCCCCCTGGGGCAGGCGCGCACCATGTCGAAACTTTTTTGAGGGGTGAGGCACTACCTAACGTACTGTCTGGCGTGATGTTTCTCGGACGGGAGGACATCGACAGGGGAAAGACTTGCAGACAGATGGCGACGATCAACAAAACGAGAGTGCGGCCTCGATAACATTGCTGGGCGGTGTCGCGATGGGAACCGGCGTCATGATCGGCGCCGGTATCTTCGCACTGACTGGCCAGATTGCCGAACTGGCTGGACCGCTATTTCCGCTTTCGTTTATTGCCGGCGCGCTGGTTACTTCGCTCGCCGCCTACAGCTACATCAAGATGTCGAACCGCTGGCCCTCCTCGGGCGGCATCGCGATGATCCTTCAGAAAGCCTACGGACCAGGCGTCGTGGCAGCCTCGGCATCGCTCCTGATGGCGCTGTCGATGGTCATCAACGAAAGCCTGGTCGCTCGAACCTTCGCGACCTATGCCTTGCGGCCCTTTGGGCTCGAGAGCAGCGGCATTCTGGTTTCCGTCGCGGCACTGGCGCTCATCGTCTTCGCCTATTTTGTGAATGCGGCAGGCAACAAATCGGTCAGCGGTTTCTCTCTCGTCATGTCGGCGATCAAGATCGGCGGCATCGCCCTGTTCGCGATTGCGGCGATCTGGGCCAGCGGATTTTCGGGCGGCGCCTTCTCAGAGCCAGTCGCGCTTTCGGGTCTCGACGCGTTGCTCGCGTCGGTCGCCTTCTCGATCCTCGCGTTCAAGGGTTTCACCACCATCACCAACAGCGGCGGCGAAATCATCGATCCGCACCGAAATGTTGGCAGAACCATTATCATTTCGATCACAGTATGCGTGGTCGTCTACCTTCTGGTCGCGGTGGCGGTCGGAGCCAGCCTCAGCACTTCGGAAATAGCGCAAGCGCGCGATTACTCGCTTGCGGCAGCTGCGCGCCCCGCGCTCGGAGAGCTTGGGTTCTATTTCACAGTCGCAATCGCGATCGCAGCCACGACCTCGGGTGTCATCGCCAGCGTTTTCGCCGTTTCGCGAATGCTGACGATGCTGACCGAAATGAAGATGATCCCGCATAGCCATTTTGGGATGAAGGGACCGATCCGCAGTCACATGCTGGTCTATACCGTCGTGGTCGCCGGCACGCTCGCGGTCCTGTTCGATCTTTCGCGGATCGCCTCGCTCGGAGCGTTCTTCTATCTCGTAATGGACATGCTCGTGCATTGGGGCGTGCTGCGCGGTTTGCGGGAAGAAATAGGCGCGCGCGCCTGGATCCTTTGGTCGGCCCTGGTGGCAGACGGCGTAGTCCTGACAGCTTTTGCCCTCGCCAAGCTCGAAACCGACCCTGCGGTCGTCGCCTATGCGGTCGCAGGTATCGTCGCAGTGTTCGGAGCCGAATGGTTCTATCTCCGTCGAAATCCCGCGCTTCGTGAAATGCCTGCCACTCACGATGGAGATTATAGATGATCGCCGCACTTGTGCTCGCCATTGCACTTTTTCTGGCTTCGGTCGGCGCGCATCTTTCGATTCTCGGTGTCGGGCATCGCATGCTCGACGCACGCCGAAATTTCTCTGCCAAGCTTGGGGTCGCGCTTCTCGTCCTGGCATCGCACCTGCTTGTCGCGACGCTCTTCGCTGGCGGTTTCTGGCTGGGCGCGGAGCTGGGCCTCGGCGGGTTCGACAAGACGCCGGCGATGAGTGCGATGGACTATTTCTATTTCTCGCTGATCAACGTGACCACACTGGGGCTCGGCGACATCTACCCGACCGAGCACCTGCGCGTCATTGCCGGCGTCGAAGCCTTGACCGGCTTCGCGCTCATCAGCTGCTCGGCACAACTGTTCTGGACCATGATGAAGGAAGGAGAAAACGCATGACTGAAAGTACATCCCACTCGGACAAGGGAGGGGGCGGCAACTACTGGCGGTTTATGGCCATGGTATCCACCTCGACCGTGATCATGTTCTTCCTGATGTATGCCAACAGCTTCGACATGGACGACGTGTTCTGGAGCGAAACGCGCTTCTGGATGATGTTCGTCATGGGCGCGATGATGATGGTGGTCATGCTGCTCTTCATGTGGGGCATGTACAAGGACCGGACCAAGAATTTCATCATCCTGGGTGTCGGAGCCGTCGTCTTCGCACTCGCGCTATGGCTCGTACGCAGCCAGACCACGGTCGACGACACCGAATACATGGCCGCAATGATTCCGCACCACTCGATCGCGATCATGACCAGCGAAAGGGCGAGCCTGAAGGATCCGCGTGTCCGCGAACTTGCTCAGGCCATCATCGTCGCGCAGCGGCGTGAGATCGCCGAGATGAAATACCTCATCCAGGACATCGAGGAGAACGGCCCGCGCACCGAAGAACGCCTGCCCGAGGAGATGCAGCAATGAACAAGATCGCACTTCTGACTCTTGCAGCCCTTCCGCTGGCGGCCTGCAATACCAACACCGCGATCGGTAATGACCGCGAAGCACAGCTCGATCCTCCGGCAACGGCAGCTCCGATGGAGAGCACTGCGAGCGCTCTTGCCAATCTCAGCCCCGGCCTCATGCTGCCCGAGACCATGAGCGACGCGGACCTCGCCGCGCTGGGAGCCGAGAACACGTGCCAGTTCCGCCTGACCGAGGTCGCGTTCCCGTCATTCGTCTACGACAACAGCGGTCGCGGGGCGATCAAGATCAATGGCAAACTGATCCCCGTCACGGCAAGCGCCTCGGGTGAGTATGCGAATGGTGAGCTTCGTATCCGTACGCGCCTTCTCGATGACGAAGGAGACGCGGGCCTGCAAATGCAGGAGCTCATCGTCGCCGGCCCCCGGATGAAGGACGAGTTCGGGTTCTGGGGGTACACGACCTGCGGCAACAGCGAAGCGTGAACACGAGCGAGCGGGCGCCGGCTTCCGTCGGTGCCTGCTCCATGATCATGATCGGCCCGGCACGCGCGGCCGAATTTATAATGAGGTGCTACAGTGGAAGCTGAGCCTGTGAGCGATGCAGCCCCCCTTGCGGTCTTCGGTGCCGGAGGAAAGACCGGCACGGAAATATTGCGCCATGCGGTCCGCAAGGGCATCGCGGTACGAGCGTTCGAGCACACCTTGCCCGAACCATCGGACCGGGCCGACAATGTCGAGTACCTCCAGTGCGATGTACTCAGTGACGACTTCAGCAGCGAGCTCGAAGGTTGCCGTGCTGTTATTTCCGCACTCGGTATAGGGTTTAGTCCATCTACGGCGATCGATCCGCCTCCGCTTTATACGGAGGGAACCCGCAAGCTGGTGGAAGCGATGTCGACGACCGGCATTTCCCGGATCGTCGTGATATCGGCGGCGTTTGTAGAGCCGCAGCCCAGCGTTCCTGCATGGTTCGAGCTCACGGCAAGACCAGCCTTGCACAATATTCTCGAACAGATGCGCGCCATGGAAGATCTTCTGGAGCGCGCGAAAGGCCTGAATTGGACGTCTGCGCGACCGGGCTGGCTCCTCGACGAACCCTATACGGGTGAAGCCGTCATTACCGACGAGCGTCTTGCCGAGGGTTGCTTTCGTTGCCGGCACGCCGACCTCGCGGCAGCCATGCTCGAATTCGTCTGTGAGAACACCTGGGTCAACGCCAAGCCCGCTATCGCCCGGCCAGAAGCAGACCGCTTCGAGAATGTCTCGGCACTCAAAGCCGAACTCGGGATCGACTAGATCGACGCGGTCTCACGGAAACACTCCAACAACGAGGCAAAACATGCTGCTCGAGAAGATAAAGACCCCCGGCCTCTCCCACCTTTCCTATCTGATTGGTTCGCAGGGCAAGGCAGCGGTCATCGATCCGCGCCGGGACTGCGAGATTTATGTCGAGCGTGCCCGCGCCGAAGGGCTGGAGATCACGCATATCTTCGAAACGCACAGGAATGAGGATCTCATCACGGGATCGCCGGTATTGGCCAAAATGACCGGTGTCCGCGTTCTGCACGGTCCAAACCCTGCGGACGAGATTGTTTTCGCCGACACCGCGCGAGAGGGCGACGTTTTCGAGATCGGGAAGTTGCGGATTTCGGTGCTCGAAACTCCCGGTCACACCGACGATCATCTCGCCTTCGTCCTCCATGACGACGATTTTCCCGAAGGACCGATCGGCGTGTTCACCGGCGATGCGCTCTTCGTTGGCGACGTCGGACGCACCGATTTCTATCCCGAGCGCGCGCGGGAGGTCGCGGGCCTCCTGTACGATTCACTGCAGAAGATTTGCGGTCTGGGTGACCAGACGATCATTTACCCCGCGCATGGAGCAGGCTCGGTCTGCGGTTCGGGAATGGCGGACCGGGAATTCTCGACCATAGGCCACGAACGTCGCAACAATCCCCGGCTCCAGATCGCCCATCGCGAGGAATTTATCGAGGCCAAGCTCGCCGAGCATCATTACCAACCGCCCTATTTCAGGCTGATGGAGCGCCTGAATGTCGAGGGAACATCTCCTGCGCCACGGATTTTGCGACCAAAATGTCTCATGCTCTCGGACATTCGCGAAATCGACCCCGATCATGTCGTCGACGTACGGGATCCGCTTGCATACGCAAGCGGGCATCTGCCTGGTTCGATATGCCTTCCGGTCGGCATGATCTCGGCGTTTGCGGGCTGGTTCATCAGGGAGGGTGAAACAATCGCCCTCGTCGGATCGGCGGAAGACCAGCTGGCTTCGGCCATGACACACCTTGTGAGGATCGGGCTCGACTCGATCGACGGCGGCTATGTCGGTATCGTCCCGGCTGCAGCGCAAGGAATGGACATGGCGAACCTTCCGATGATCGGGACGAGCGAGGTTCAGGATCGTCTCGAGCGCAAGCGCGACAACTGGACCTTGCTTGACGTGCGTGACCTCGATGAGCGGCGCAGCAGCGCGATCGAGGGATCGGAACACATCTACGTGGGCGAACTCAATTCCCGCTTCGCCGAGCTCGATCGCGAACGCGCCTATTCCGTCATGTGTGCCAGTGGCATGCGTGCGAGTGTGGCGGCGGGCTGGCTGCAAAGCAAAGGATTCGAAAAGCTCGATATATATCTGGGCTCGATGGGTGCCTGGCAGCACGCGTCGTGATGAACCATCGCACCCGATGCGAGGTCCTTGTCTTGCGCTCTTCAAAGCTTTACGCCTTTTTTATGCGAGTCTTGCGCACCCTTGGACTGCTACTGATCGCCTGCGGGCTGTTCGTCCAGTCGGCAGCGCATGCATCTGCCCTGCCTCAGGCGGTCGATGCAGGCAAACCGGCCTGCGCCGAGATGGAGATGATGGCGGGCGCAGCTTCCATGGACGATCATGACGGCGTGCCTTGCAAGAACCTTCGGCTGGATTGTCTCGTGGCATTCGGCTGCATCCCGCCCCTCGTTCCAGGGGGTGATGCGACCCTGGTCGGTGAAATACCGGCGCAGGCTTCTCAGTTCAGCAGATTAGTCTCCAATTCGCTCGCAGCCACAGGACTAGGGCCAGAGCCGCCACCTCCGCAACTTCCGGCATGACCCGTGTGCAGGCTCAAGCCTGCGCGCTCCTGCCTCTGGATGAACGGCCTGCGCTCGACGCGGGCCGGTGATCCGGAACGCGTGTCTGACGCGCTCCTTTTGCGGATGAACGATCATGAAACGAATAAGCTGGACCGCGCTTCCGGTCCTGCTGGCCCTCGCGCCGGCGAGTAATGCCCAGTCGGTGGGCTATGAGGAAGCTTTGCGAGCAGCAACGAGCGACCAGCCCCAGGTTCGAACAAGCGAGCTAAGACTGGACGCCCGGCGCGAGATCGCCGACGCTGCCGATGAATTGCCCGATCCGCGGCTTCGCGCGAGCATCCAGAACCTGCCGGTAAGCGGGCCGGCTGCGTTCGAGCTGAATCGCCAGCTCCCAACGCAGATCCAAGTCGGTATCGAACAGGAGATCCCCAATCTCGCGAAACGTCGGGCCCGGTTCGGAATGGCGGAGGCCGACATCGACCTTGCCGCAGCACAGTTGCGTCAAACAAGTTACAGGGTGCGCGTGGGAGCAGGAATGGCATGGATTTCGTTGGCTTATGCCCAACGGGCTCTGACCGTCGCCGACGATGCACTTGCTGAAATCGAGAGGCTCGTACCACTCGCGCGCAGTTCTGTCGCCGCCGGTTCGGCCAGACCCGCCGAAAGTCTGGAAGTACGCCGTGCCGTGCTCGAAGTCGAAGACATGCGGACCAGGATCGAAGCCGACCGAGAGACCGCTCAGGCCATGCTGTCGCGCTATACGGCTCTGCCGAACGCTACCGCGACCGGAACCATCCCTTCGGCCGATCTCGATCCCGAAGGTTTGCGGGCCATGCTCCAAAGCAATCCGGAGCTTGTCGTGGCGCTTGCGCAGGTTCGTCAAGCGGAAGCGCGAAGTGATCTTGCCCGATCGGAAAGGCGTCCGGATTTCGGCGTCAATGTGAGCTATGGAAGGCGCGATCCCGACTTTGGCGATGTCGTCTCGGTGATGGGTTCGATCACGCTCCCGATTTTCGCCGACCGGCGCCAAAACCCGCGTGTAGCCGCCGCCGACGCCGAGGCGGCGGCGGCGCAGTCGGCCAGAGCAGACCGGCTCCGTGAACTCGAAGCCCAGTTCGAGACCGATCTCGCCGCATGGCGCAGCGCTTATCGACAATGGCAGCGCGCGACGGACGAACTGCTCCCTCTTGCCGAAAGCCGCGTGGACCTCGAACGCGCGAGCTTTGCCGCAGGCCGCGCGGATCTGCTCGACATCATCGACGCCATCAAAACGCTCGCCATGCTGCGGGTGGAAATTCTGCAACGCGAAGAGGCGTCCGTCGAGGCCGCCGCGAACCTGCGACTGACTTATGGGGAGTATGGCCGATGAGACCCGCAATGGGAGCCGCGTGGGACAGGCTGTCGCCGCGCCAGAAATCCTGGATGATGGCAGGCACGGTCGCGCTCATCAGTCTTGCCGCCGGCTATGGTCTCTCGCAGCTCGGCGAAGGCCAGGGTGGTGCAAGCGACGCGGGCGGCAGTGCGACCGAATGCGAGGAGGTCCTTTACTGGTACGACCCGATGGTGCCGGGGCAGCACTTCGACGAGCCGGGCAAGTCGCCCTTCATGGATATGCAGCTGGTGCCCAAGTGCGCGGGCGAGGAGGCCACTGCAGGCGTCAGGATAGATCCCGGCCTGGTGCAGAATTTCGGCATCCGCACCACTGAAGCCGAGTACGGCGTCCTCGAGCCGGAAATAACCGTCACAGGCGTTCTGGCCTACAATGAACGCGACGTCGCGATCGTCCAGCCACGTGCCGGAGGCTATGTACAAAGAACCTACGGCCGCGCGCCCGACGATGTCGTTGGACGGGGCGCGCCGCTCGCGGATATCCTGGTTCCCGAATGGGGCGGAGCGCAGCAGGAGTATCTGGCCGTCCTGAACAGCGGTGATGAAGAACTTGCGCAGGCCATGCGCGAACGCATGCGCCTTTTGGGCATGCCTCCAGGCCTGATCTCATCGGTAGGGCGCAATGGACGTCCGCAGTCCACGATCACCGTTACCGCGCCGATTGGAGGTGCCATCACATCGCTCGGCGTGCGTCCGGGAATGACAGTCATGGCCGGACAGACGCTCGCCGAGATAACCGGTTTCTCACCGATCTGGCTCGAAGCCGCGGTGCCTGAAAGGCAGGCGGCGACTGTCCGCGTCGGGCAACCTGTCAGCGCGACGCTGACCGCATTCCCCGAGGAACGCTTCTCCGGGCCCATCATCGCTATCCTGCCGAGCGCGCAGGATGCAAGCCGTACGATCACCGTTCGTGCGCAACTGCCCAATGCATCCGGGCGCCTCAAGCCGGGCATGTTCGCACAGGTCTCGCTGACCCCGGACACACGCCGCGCGCTGCTGGTCCCCTCCGAAGCGGTTATCAGGACCGGACGTCGAACCATCGTGATGGTGAAGCAGGACGAGGGCGGTTTCATGCCCGCCGAGGTCCGGATCGGCCGCGAAGCGGGTGGAAGGAGCGAAGTGTTGGCCGGTCTGTCGGCAGGCGAGCAGGTCGTAACATCGGGTCAGTTCCTGCTCGATTCCGAAGCAAGCCTCACCGGACTGGACGTCCGTCCGGTCGATCAGGCAGATGACGCTTCCACCGGCGGCGAGGACGAACCAGCGACCTTCGGTGCCACCGGCACGATCCAGTCGATCGCCAATGGTTCGGTGACGCTGCGGCATGGTCCTGTGCCCCGGCTCGATTGGCCCGCGATGACCATGACCTTCCGCACGAAGAGCGCGGCGCAAATGCGCGGGCTCGAGACGGGAGACAGGGTGCGCTTCACCTTCACCCAGGAGGATGCCGGCCCCCGGATCGAGTCTATCACGAGGGCCGGACAATGATTGCTCGGATAATCGATGCCTCGATCGCCAACCGCCTGTTTATCGTTCTCGCCGCCGTCGCGGTAACGCTGGCCGGTTTCTGGGCGGTGCGCACGACGCCGGTCGACGCGTTGCCCGATCTGTCCGATGTGCAGGTTGTGGTCCGGTCAAACTATCCGGGTCAGGCCCCCCGGATCGTCGAGGACCAGGTCACCTATCCCCTGGCAACGACCATGCTCTCGGTGCCGGGGGCGAAAACCGTCCGTGGCTATTCGATGTTCGGTGACAGCTATGTCTATATCATCTTCGAGGACGGAACCGACCTCTACTGGGCGCGCTCGCGCGTGCTCGAATATCTCAACCAAGTGCAGAACCGCCTGCCCGATGGCGTCACGAGCACGCTTGGCCCCGATGCAACCGGTGTGGGGTGGATCTACGAATATGCGCTGGTCGATCGCAGCGGCGGGCACGACCTTGCAGGACTGCGCAGCCTGCAGGACTGGTTCCTGCGCTATGAGCTCAAGACGATCCCCGGCATTGCCGAGGTCGCCAGCGTCGGCGGCATGGTCAAGCAATACCAAGTCGTTCTCGAGCCTTACCGGATGGCATCGCTCGGCGTGACTCACGCCGAGATCGTGAGCGCAATCCAGTCCGCCAACCAGGAAGCGGGCGGCTCGATCGTCGAGATGGGCGAAGCCGAATATATGGTCCGCGCTTCTGGCTATCTCGGCGACCTCGATGATTTTCGGCAAATTCCACTACGCACTGCGAGTGGCGGTGTCCCGGTCACGCTGGGCGACGTAGCGACGATCCAGGTCGGACCCGAACTGCGCCGAGGCATCGCCGAGCTCAATGGCGAAGGCGAGGTTGCCGGCGGCATCATCGTTCTGCGTCAGGGTGCGGATGCAAGAAGCGCCATACAGGCCGTCGAACAGAAACTCGACGACTTGCAGGCAAGCCTTCCCGAAGGCGTCGAGATCGTCACGACCTACGATCGCTCTCAGCTCATTGATGCGTCTATAGAAAACCTCACCACGAAGCTCATCGAAGAGTTTATCGTCGTGGCGCTCGTATGCGCGCTGTTCCTCTGGCACGCGCGTTCGGCACTTGTCGCCATCATCTCCCTGCCTTTGGGCGTGCTCGCGGCCTTCATCGTGATGCGCTTTCAGGGCGTCAATGCCAACATCATGTCGCTGGGTGGAATAGCCATTGCGGTCGGTGCGATGGTCGATGCCGCCGTCGTCATGATTGAGAACGCGCACAAGCATCTCGAGCGATGGGAACACGAGAATCCCGATACCGTGCTCGCGGTGAAGGAACGCTGGCGGATCATCGCCGATGCATCGAAGGAAGTGGGACCGGCGCTGTTCTTCAGCCTGCTGATCATTACGCTGTCGTTCCTACCGGTGTTTACCCTGCAGGCGCAGGAAGGGCGGTTATTTGCACCGCTTGCTTTCACCAAGACCTATGCGATGGCTGCCGCGGCCATTCTTTCGGTAACGCTGGTGCCGGTGATGATGGGTTGGCTGATCCGTGGGAAGATCCCTTCGGAAGATTCCAATTTTCTAAACCGCTGGCTGACGAAAATCTATCGTCCGGGGCTCGACTGGGTCATGCGGCGCCCCAAGGCAACGCTGGCGATCGCGGCGCTGATCTTTCTGACCACCGCGATCCCCTTCACCCGGCTTGGCGGCGAGTTCCTCCCGCCGCTCGATGAAGGCGATTTGCTTTATATGCCGAGTGCATTGCCCGGCCTTTCCCCCGGCGAGGCGTCGGCGCTGCTGCAGCGCACCGATCGCCTGATCAAGTCGGTCCCGGAAGTGGAAACGGTGTTCGGTAAAGCGGGGCGCGCCGATACGGCGACGGATCCGGCTCCCCTGACGATGTTCGAAACGACGATCCGCTTCAAGCCCCGCGAAGAATGGCGCGAGGGAATGACGCCCGATCTGCTGGTCGAGGAACTCGACCGGGTCGTCCAGGTGCCGGGCCTCGCCAATGTCTGGGTGCCGCCGATCCGCAACCGGATCGACATGCTCGCGACCGGAATCAAGAGCCCGATCGGGGTCAAGGTGTCAGGCGACGATCTCGATCAACTGGAACGCGTTGCACTCGATGTGGAGCGTATCGCCAAGACCGTGCCTGGCGTGAGTTCCGCGCTGGCCGAGCGGCTGTCGGGCGGTCGCTATGTCGATGTCGATATCGACCGGATGGCGGCCGCGCGATACGGACTCAACATTGCCGACATCCAGCAGATCGTCTCTGGTGCAATAGGCGGCGCCAATGTCGCACGGACCGTCGAGGGGCTGGCGCGCTATCCGATCAATGTGCGCTATCCCCGCGAAATCAGGGACAGCGTCGATGAACTCAGGGCCCTGCCGGTTCTGACGCCGTCCGGCCAACAGATTACGCTCGGCACTGTCGCCCGTATCGCCGTCAGCGACGGTCCGCCGATGCTCAAGAGCGAGCAGGGTCGTCTGACCAGCTACATCTATGTCGATGTCCGTGGCCGCGATCTTACCTCGGTGGTCGCCGATCTGCAGGAGGCCGTCGCCACGGGCGTCGATCTGCCTCCCGGCGTCAGCCTGTCCTATGCGGGCCAGTTCGAATATCTGACGCGCGCCTATGAGCGACTGAAGATCGTGGTTCCCGCGACGCTCGCGATCATCTTCCTGCTGCTCTATCTCATTTTCCGGCGCTGGGACGAAGCCTTGCTGATCATGGGCACGCTGCCCTTCGCGCTGACGGGCGGATACTGGTTGCTCTATCTGATGGGCTACAACCAGTCGGTGGCGACTGCGGTCGGCTTCATCGCGCTTGCCGGTGTCTCCGCCGAATTCGGCGTGGTGATGCTGATTTACCTGAAAGCCGCACTGGAGCGACGGCAAGCTGACCTGGGCGCCGAAGAAGTGGACGAGGCCATCCGGGAAGGCGCGCTCCTGCGCGTGCGGCCCAAGGCGATGACCGTCGCAGTCATCCTTGCGGGTCTCTTTCCGATCCTGATCGGCACCGGCGCGGGCTCGGAAGTCATGAGCCGCATCGCCGCGCCGATGGTCGGCGGCATGATCACCGCCCCGCTCCTGTCCATGTTCCTGCTTCCCGCCGCTTATCTGTTGTTGCGGCGTCCCCGTCCGGAAAAACCGGCGAACCCTCAAGGAGAAGAAGAATGCGTACCCCAACCTACATGATCCTGCTCGCGGCACCGCTGGCGCTTGCAGCTTGCGACGCTGCAGACGACAGCACCGGGACCATGATGTCTGACGAGATGGCGAACTCGGACAGTATGCCCATGTCAGGCGAAATGCCGATGGCGGAGGAGACCGGCGGCGAGCAGAGCGCCAGCGCGGAGGGAACGGTAACAGACATCGATCCCGGGGCGGGCACCGTGACCATCGAGCACGGTCCGGTCGAAAGTATCGGATGGCCCGCGATGACCATGACCTTCGAAGCCGACGCGCAAATCCTCGAACAGGTCAGTGTCGGTGAGGGAATAGCCTTTGAATTTCGTACTGGAACCGAAGGCAGCGTCGTTACCTCGGTAACGCCGCGATAGCATGATGGGTGGGAGGCGCGCGGTTGCGCCGGTGCCTCCCACGCAAAAACAGGTGAATATGCCCGGTATCGACAGGCCCGACTTTAAGGATCGCCGCGACTTCATGAAAAGCGCCGGCCTCGCGGCGACGGGTTTCGCGGCGCTGCCGCTGGTGGGTTGCGACACGCAAAGCAGGGTGTCGCTCGATCAGCGAGGAGCAAGCAATCCTCTTGCCATACCTCGGCTACAGGCCGGAACGATCGAACGGGGCGAGCGTGTCTTTCGCCTGTCCCTGACACTGGGCGAGAAAGAATTCGTGCCCGGCACGCCGTCACCGACGATCGGTATCGACGCATCCTATCTCGGTCCGACCCTCGAAATGCGCCGCGGCGAACAGGTTCGCTTTCATATCGACAACAAGCTTGCCGAGGATGCGACCGTCCACTGGCATGGTTTCGAACTTCCCGCCACCGCGGATGGCGGACCGCACCAACTCGTGCGGCCCGGCGAACGCTGGAGCCCGTCCTTCGAAATACGCCAGCGCGCTTCGCTATACTGGTATCATTCTCATACGCATCGCCGGGCCGGACCACAGGTCTATGCCGGACTTGCTGCCCCGATCTACGTGCGCGACGAGGAAGAGGATCGCCTCGATCTGCCGAGCCGGTACGGTGTAGATGATATCCCGCTCGTCGTGCAGGATCGCGTGATCGACAGCTCAGGCCGCCTCGTTTACCCGCTCAACATGCACTCGCGGATGATGGGGGTGATAGGTGAGCGCATCTATGTGAACGGAACGGCCAATGCCGTTTTCGACGCCACCGCCGGTCCGCTGCGCCTGCGGCTTCTCAATGGATCGAATGCGCGGTTCTACACCTTCTTGCTCGAAGGTGATCGTCCGATGCAACTCATCGCAAGCGATGGCGGCCTGCTTGCCGCGCCAAGCGAGGTTCGCAGTCTTACCCTTGCCCCAGGCGAACGCGCCCAAGTGATCGTCGATCTTTCCGAAGGGCGCCCGCTCCGGCTGATTGCCAGCAGCCCTGCTAACGCCATGGGCATGATGGGCGGGCAAGGCGGGGGTATGATGGGCGGCGGAATGATGGGAAACCGGGCCGATCGCGAGAGGCAGGGGCGCACGTTTTCGATCCTCGATATGCGCCCCTCAGGCGCGTCAACTCCAGTAATGCTCCCGCCCACTCTGGCCGCGCTTGCTGCGCCAGACCCCTCACTCGCCGTTCGCAGCCGCCGTTTCGTGCTCGATATGGGCATGATGGGCCGGGGCATGTCGATCAACGGCGAAACCATGGACATGGACGTCATCAATCAGCGCGTACCGGTGGGTCAGTGGGAAATATGGGAAATCGCCAACGCATCGATGATGGCCCATCCCTTTCATATTCATAACGTGCAGTTCCGCTTGCTCGACCGGGACGGTCGGCCTCCGCGGGCGGAAGAGGCGGGCTTCAAGGACACCGTAATCGTCAACCCGCGTGAACAGGTCAGGCTGCTGTTGCGGTTCGAAGAAAATACCGATCCCGACACTCCCTACATGTATCACTGCCATATCCTCGAGCACGAGGACGCAGGCATGATGGGGCAGTTCGTGGTGATGGCCAATTAGGGGAGAACGACAGATGAGCGATGGGCACAATGCAATCGAGGGTATGGCGACCGACCCCGTTTGCGGAATGAGCGTGAAGATGGACGGCGCCCGCTTCGTCGATCGACACGAGGGTGGCGACCATTACTTCTGCTCCTCGCGCTGCCTCGACAAGTTCCGCGCGGATCCGGAGATGTATCTTTCGAAGGCGCACCTCGATGCTGTCGAGGATGTCCCGGAAGGTACGATATACACCTGTCCGATGCATCCGGAGATCCGGCAGCCGGGGCCGGGCTCTTGCCCGATATGCGGGATGGCCCTCGAACCCGAAACGGTCACTCTGAACGAGGGCCCCGATCCCGAACTCGTCGACATGCGGCGAAGGTTCTGGTGGAGCGCGCTCTTCACGCTGCCGCTCTTCGCCTATGCGATGGGCGACATGATCCCGTCGCGACCGTTCGATCAGGTCATCGAACCCGCTATCGCGCAGTGGCTGCAGCTCCTGCTGGCAACTCCGGTGGTGCTTTGGGGCGGCTGGCCCTTCTTCACCCGCGCGCTGCAATCGGTCCGGACCATGAACCTCAACATGTTCACCCTGATCGGCTTCGGCGTCGCCATCGCCTATCTGTTCAGCCTTGTGGCAACCCTCGCCCCGGACATCTTTCCCGAGGCATTCCGCGATCATGCGGGCCGGGTCGGCGTCTATTACGAGGCCGCAGCGGTTATCACGACCCTCGTGCTGCTCGGGCAGGTGCTCGAGCTCAAGGCGCGCGGATCGACATCGAGCGCCTTGCGAGCGCTTCTCGAACTCGCACCCCCGACCGCGATGAAGATCTTCGGTCGCGGGGACGAGCGCGAAGTACCGCTCGATGAATTGACGTCGGGGGACCTGCTGCGCGTGCGTCCGGGCGACAAGGTCCCCGTCGATGGCACGCTCGAGGATGGAAGCAGTGCCATCGACGAATCCATGATCAGTGGCGAACCCATTCCCGTCAAGAAAAGCGCGGGCGATCCCGTGATCGGGGGCACCGTAAACCAGACCGGCAGCTTCACCATGCGCGCGACGCAGGTCGGCGCGGACACCATGCTCTCGAAGATCGTGCAGATGGTCGCGGAGGCCCAGCGCAGCCGGGCACCGATCCAGCGGCTCGCCGACCAGGTCACCGGATGGTTCGTACCCATCGTCGTCCTTGTCGCTATCGTGAGTTTTGTCGTCTGGGCCATCTGGGGACCGGCACCGGCCCTTGCCTACGCGCTCGTCAACGCGGTCGCCGTTCTGATCATCGCGTGTCCCTGCGCGCTCGGACTGGCGACGCCGATGTCGATCATGACCGGTACCGGCAAGGGCGCGCAGCACGGGATCCTGATCAAGAACGCCGAAGCGCTCGAAACGCTGGAAAAGATCGATACGCTGGTCGTCGACAAGACCGGAACGCTGACCCGGGGCAAGCCTGATCTTGTCGACGTAAAACCGCAGCCAAATTTCGACGAGCAGGAATTGCTGAGCCTTGTCGCTGCCGTTGAGAGAGGAAGCGAGCATCCGCTCGCCCACGCGATCGTGGAAGGGGCTCAAAACAGGGGCGCTGCCATTCTCGACGCTTCCGATATCGAATCCGTGACCGGCGAAGGTATCCAGGCAAATGTCGACAAGCGCCTGGTCGCGATCGGGAATGAAAAGATGATGGAGCGTATAGGGGCGCTCGAAGAAGGCTGGCGGTCAACGGCGGACGAAGGCCGAAGCCTCGGACAGACGGTGATGTTCGTGGCCGTGGACGGGGCACCGGCAGGCCTTATCGCGGTCGCCGATCCGATCAAGGCAACCAGCCGCACCGCTATTGCCGCGTTGCATGAGCGCGGCATCAAGATCGTGATGCTTACCGGCGACAGCGAAGCCACCGCGCGTGCGGTAGCAAGCCAGGTCGGTATCGACGAAGTCGAAGCAAACGTCTCGCCCGAGGACAAACATCGCAAGATCGAGCAGTTGAAGAGCGATGGTCGCCGGGTCGCTATGGCCGGCGACGGCATAAACGACGCACCCGCGCTTGCCGCTTCGCATGTCGGCATCGCGATGGGAACGGGTACCGATGTCGCTATCGAAAGCGCGGGCGTGACATTGGTGCGCGGCGACCTCGTCGGCGTTGTTCAGGCGCTCGTCCTGTCTCGGGCCACTATGCGCAACATCAGGCAGAACCTGTTCTTTGCCTTTGCGTATAATGCGCTCGGAATTCCGGTCGCTGCAGGTGTCCTCTATCCATGGACCGGGTTGCTTTTGAACCCGATGATCGCGGCCGCAGCGATGAGCCTGTCTTCGGTATCGGTGATCGGCAACGCCCTGCGCCTGCGCGGCCTCGCTCTTCCCAAATTCGATACCTGAGCGATGGGGACGGGACGGAGATCGCAGGAGTGACGAATCAGACGATGCAGGATCAGGACCAAATCTCTGAGGAATCGCGCGAATGGCGCGGTGCTCATCCAGCCCTCTGGATCGCGATATTCGGAATTCTCATCGCTTTCGCCTGGGAGATGCTCCAGCTTCCTTTCTACCAGTCGGGAGGTCTGTCGCCTGCCGAGGCAGCACGTCGCTGCGGCCTGGCCTCGTTCGGCGATGCCGGGATCATGGTGGCCGCTTATCTCGGCGCCTCTGTCGGCAGTGGTAAAACGCCGTGGCTCGTAGACTGGCCGATCTCGCGTTTTGTCGTGTTCCTGGGAATCGGCCTGGCCATTACTGCCATGGTCGAAGTGCTGGCTGTCGGTGCCGACTGGGGGTGGTCCTATAGTGCAATCATGCCGCTTGTGCCCGGAACCAAAATCGGTCTCATACCGATCGCGATGTGGGTCGCGGTTCCCACAGCCTCCTTGTGGCTCGCGCGCCGTCTCGGCACCGGACCCCGCTGATCGCAAACCGGGATCACCTATCCCTCGACAGCTGCCGGCTGCGGTCCCGATGGTGATCGACTTATCCGAAATCCGGCAATCAGAGCGAGCAGCGTGAGCAATTGCGCGCCGATCGTCTCGACAGTCGGGAAGAAGCCGAGTTCGGCGAGGCGCGGCAAGCCGGCAATGAAAGTGGCGGAAAGAACTCCGGCCTCCTGGAAAGCGCCCACGCCCTTGCCCGCGAGAATGACCGCAAGGATCGCAATCAGGATAGCACTATAGCGGAAGAACTGGGTGATCGGCAGTTTGCGGCTGTAGCGCAGCATAACCCATGCGATGAACGCTAGCAGCGCGACTGCGGACAAGGCACCTGCCAATATGATGCCGCTGCTCTGCGGGTTCCACAGGGCAGCGTAGAACAGAATAGTCTCGAACGCTTCCCGGTAGACGACCACGAATGCAAGACCAAAGAGAAACCATGCCGATCCGCGCGAAAGCGCCTTGCCCATTTTTTCCTGGATATAGCGCCGCCACTCCTCGGCCTGGGATTTGCCGTGCATCCAGATCCCGACCGATACGAGAATGACAGCCGCAAGCAGCGCGCCGATCCCTTCGGTCATCTCGCGGCTCGCCCCGCTGATGCTTACGAAGTAGGTTGCTACGACCCAGGTGGCGACACCTGCGAAAAGAGCAGCGATCCACCCACCATGGATATAGGGCAATACCTCGGAGCGCTGCGACTTTTTCACAAAGGCGATCATGGCGATCACAACCAGAATTGCTTCGATCCCCTCGCGCAGGAGAATGGTGAACGCCCCGAGAAAGGTCGAGATTTCGCTGGCCGCCTCAGGAGCCAACGCTTCCTCGGCTCTTGCCAACAGACTATCGATGCGAGCCCTTAGTTGCTGTAGTTCGGATGGATTCGCACCGGACTCTATTCCGGCCCGGAATTGCCCGAGCGCCTGTTCTACCTCCCGCATCAAACCGCCATCGCGCGTTGCCAGGAGGGCCTCCAGGGGTTCAAACCCGTCGAGATAGGCAGACAGGGCAAGCTGCCGCGCTTCCTCTCGGTTGCCAGCCCGATAAGCTGACAGGCTGCGATCGAGCGTATCGCGAACGAAGGCGAGCGAACCTGCGTCATTTGCCTGTCCCACCGCATCGGGATTGGCGCGAAGATAGGCCATGACGGCGAGCGCACGGTCCTCGCCGATCTGCTCGGCCAGACTTTCCGGAGTGAGCGCGGCGAGCGTCTCGAGATCGGGGACAAGCTGGCGTATGCCATCATCTTCCCGCCAAATACGCTCGCCCTTGGCCACATCTTCAAAAGCAATGCTGCCGGCATGGAATGCAAGCGCCCAGCGATCCTCGTCGGACAGCGATGCGAAGCTGGCCATGGACGTTCCTTCCAGCCCTTGCGTGATGACCTGGTAAAGCCCGAACGCACTGCGCTGCCGCGCCCGGTCGATATCGGTGAAGTCGATCGGCGGCGGATCAAGTGCCTGCATTGCGGCCGGTGGCGCACTTCCGGCGGCGCCGTGACACGAGGCGCAGTTCTGCGCGAAGAGAGTGCGGGCGCGGTCAAGGTCGGGCGCTTGCGAAGGGGCAAGCGGAACCGGGTAGGCTGTCAGCAACGAGGCTGCCAGCGCGCGCGCTAAGCGCCCAACTCGCTCGGCGGGTTCCTTATTGGCGATCAGAGCTCGCAGCTGGTCCGATCGGCGGATGAGTGCTTGATTGTCTTTAGTATCCGGCAATGCAGCGATCTGCCGCGCCACGACATCGGAAAACTCCACCATTTCGCGATATTCGAATTCGTCGGCAACACGTCCCTCGGAAACGGCGGAGGCGTAGTCGACCGCGATATAATCGAGCAGACGCCAGGTGGTTCGCACGTCGGGTTCTTCCGCGTTCGCGGTGACGGACAGACACAGCGCAAGCGCCAGCAGAATGAGCCGCAGTGCCGGATGGACGGTGGCGGAGACGATGCGATGCATGAGGGGTCTCTATATCTGTTGCAATTAATTCGCAATAGCAGGGTGTAGACGGAAATGTATTTCCTCCAACCCCCGATCGCGGGGATATTCTGGAGTTTAGGTAGAGCGCAGTTCGCCGCGTGCCTGATTGAAGACTTCGGCACTTCCCCACACCGCCAGTCCTGCCATGATGCTCGCCACAACCAGATCGGGCCACGCACGGCCGGTGCCGAAAACGCCAATCGCTGCCGCCAGCACGGCGATATTACCGATCGCGTCGTTGCGCGAACAGATCCACACCGAGCGCATGTTCGCATCGCCCGAGCGATACCGGAACAGCATCGCGGCGACGGCGAGATTTACCGCCAGAGCAAGAGAACCGATGGCGCCCATCGTTCCCGGGTCGGGCGACGCCCCGACAAAGAAACCCCAGATGGCCGAGCCGAGCACCCACAGGCCGAAAGCCAGCATGGTCGCCGCCTTTACGAGAGCCGCACGTGCGCGCCAGACGAGCGCCATCCCCGCTACGCCAAGACTGATAGCATAGTTTGCCGCATCACCGAGAAAGTCGAGCGCGTCGGCCTGCAAGGCGCGCGAATCCGCAGCAATGCCTGCCACGATCTCCACACCGAACATGATTGCATTAAGGCCCAGCGCGATCCACAGAATGCGCCGCCATGTCGGATCGTTGTTGTTTGCACCGGCCTCATCGGGGCCGCAGCAGGTCTTTCCCATTTACTCGACTCCTTGCGTCGATCCGCCCTATGCACCTTGTAGTAACTACAAGGTCAAGCGGCAGGAGCCTTTGTCATGAGAATTGGTCAACTTGCCCGGATAACCGGCGTCAAATCCGAAACAATCCGCTTCTACGAGCGCGAAGGTATCCTCGCTGCCCCTCCGCGCACGAAGGCCAATTATCGCGACTATGGACCTGCAGAGGAAGCGCGCCTTAACTTCATACGGCGCGCGCGTGATCTCGGCTTCTCGATGGCACGCATCAGGGAATTGCTCGATCTCTCCGATGATGCCGACCGGTCCTGCGCGGGCATTGACGCTCTGGCCAGAAGCCATCTCGGCGAAGTCGAGCGCAAGATCGCCAGCCTGGAGGCGTTGCGGACGGAGCTTGGGCGCATGATCGCTGCCTGCGAGCAAGACACGGTAGGCGATTGTCGCATCATCGATGTACTTGCCGGTACCACCGAGCCTTGATGCCCGCGCCTCGTGCGCCAGTTCGGTCAGGCTCGCCGATGCACGGCTTTTGTCCGCCGCCCCTAAGAGACTTAACTTCGGGAAAGGCCGACGGGTGCGAAGCTGCCCGTGTCGCCATCCCGGGTCTGTCGAACGGGTTATGATGCTGCTGTCGGCCAGTTCCAGACGGCCATTTTTTCAATGCTCATATCCGCCATAGTGTAGGGGATCCCGCCGACGCCAAGCCCGGAGCGGCGCAGCCCTGCAAAAGGCATCCAGTCGACGCGGAATGCCGTATGGTCGTTCACCATCACAGCCGATCCCGCCAGAGACTGTATGCAATGATTGGCGATTGACAGGCGATCCGTGAATACAGCGGCCTGAAAGGCGTAAGGCAGGGCATTGGCCTGCTTGATAGCCAGGTCGATATCGTCATAGCCATACACGCAGATCACGGGGCCGAAGATTTCTTCCTGGGATACCTTGGAACTTTCGGGAGGATCGACAATGACGGTCGGGGAGAAAAGAGTATCACTCAGACGGCTTCCCCCGCACACCAGGGTGCCGCCTGCTGCGATGGCTTCATCGACCCAGCGTTCGACGCGGTCAACTTCCTCCGTTCGGATCAGGGGTCCGCATTGGGTCTGAGCATCGGCGGGATCGCCCACGACCAGCTTTTCGGCAGCTCGCCCTAGGTCATTGGCGAAGTCTTTCAATTCTGCAGCAGGGACGAATACGCGCTGTACGGAAACGCAGACCTGACCCGAATGATAGAACCCGCCTTTAAGCAACGAGGCGATCACTGCTGCGCGCTCCACGCCGTTGTCCACGATTACCGGCGCCGCGCCGCCGTGCTCGAGAGCAATGCGGGTCCCCGGCGCCAGCTTCGAGCGAAGCATCCAGCCGATTTTCGCAGAACCGATGAATGAGAAGAACGCCGTGCGCGGATCGGTTACCATTCTTTCGGCGATATCGTTGCCGCAAGGTGCGAACCGGCACCAGGCCTCGGGCAGGCCGGCTTCATGGAGAATGCTCACGAAGCTCTGGCATGACAGAGGCGTTTCCAGCGCAGGCTTGATGAGAACGGGGCACCCGGCTGCTACCGCCGGTGCAACCTGATGGACGATCAGGTTGAGGGGGTGATTGAATGCCGAGATCGCCACGACAGGACCGATCGGCTCGCGGAAGGTATATGCCGTCCTTCCCGCACCCGCTTCTGTCAGGTCCATGGGGATCTCGTGGCCGCCGCCATCGCTGAGCGCCTGAACGCACAAGTCGACGCTGCTGATCGCGCGACCGGCTTCCACGCGCGCATCGATCAGGGGTTTGCCGCCCTCCCTGACGATCTGGAGAGCCAGATCCTGGGCTCGTTCGCGCATGATATCCGCAGCCCGCCGGAGGATGGCGATACGCTCGTGCACGGCAAGCCAGCCATGGCGGTCGCGGTGGAGCAACTGCGCTTCACTCAGCCATTCATCGATTTGAGGCCAGTCGATTAGCGGCACTTCTGCAACCGGCTCGCGGTCGAACGGATTGTGAACGATCGTCTTCATAGCTCACACACCTTTGCGCCGAGTTCATCAATCAGCACCTTCTTGTTTTCGGAATAGTCGACGGGCAGATCGACGAGATGCACGCCGCCAGCCTCGAATGCGTCGTTCAGGACCGCCACAAGATCTGCGCTCCGTTCGACCCGGTGACCGGTCGCTCCATAGCTTTGTGCGTAGGTGACGAAGTCGGGATTGGAAAAGGTCAGGCCGTAGTCCGGAAAGCCGAGCTGGTCCTGCTTCCAGCGGATCATGCCGTATGCTGCATCGTTCAGAACGAGAACGACAAGGTTCAGTCCAAGCCTGACGGCCGTTTCCAGTTCCTGCGAGTTCATCATGAACCCGCCATCGCCGCATACCGCGAGCACTCTGCGCCCCGGCGCCAGCATCGCAGCCATCATGGCGGATGGAAGGCCAGCACCCATCGTCGCCAATGCATTGTCGAGCAGGATGGTGCCAGGCTCGTGGGCGATGTAGTTTCTGGCGAACCAGATCTTGTAGATGCCGTTGTCGAGCGCAACGATATCATCGCGCGCCATTACGCTGCGTACGTCGGCAACCACGCGCTGGGGGACCATTGGAAAACGTTCGTCGTCGCTGGTCTCGGAGATGTGCGATGCAATCTCGTGATGCAGGGCGGTATAATAGCTGCGGTCGCACTGCAGCTTGCCATCCAGGCGGTTTCCCAGCCGCTCGACCGATCCGGCGATGTCGCCGATGACCTCGAGCTGCGGGAAGTAGACCTGATCGACTTCGGCTGCCTTGTAATTGATATGGATGACGGTCTGCCCGCCCGGCTCCATGAAGAAGGGCGGCTTCTCCACCACGTCGTGACCGATATTGACGATCAGATCGGCCTTTTCGATTGCGCAGTGAACATAATCGCCCGACGATAGCGCCGCGGTGCCCAGATAGAGCTCGCTATCTTCATCGACCACGCCCTTGCCCATCTGGGTGTCGAAGAATGGAAAGCCGGTATCAGACACGAATTTGCGCAACGCTTTCGAAGCGCGGCGGCGGTTCGCTCCGGCACCGATCAGGAGCAATGGCCGCTCAGCCGCGATGATGCGCTCGGCCGCTTCGTCGAGCGCAGCATCTCCGGCGACCGCATAACGCCTGTAATGCGGAGGTATGACCGGTTCGATCGTTTCCTCTTCAGCGATATCTTCCGGCAGCTCGAGCAGTACAGCGCCCGGCCTTTCTTCCTGCGCCAGACGGAAACCTTCGCGAACGAGCGAGGGAATGCGATTGCCGTTCACGATCTGGGTCGAAGCCTTGCAGAGCGGCGTAAACAGGGAAACGACGTCGACAATCTGGAACTGGGCCTGTTTCGATGTCTTGATCGGTTTCTGCCCAGTAATAATGACGAGCGGAAAGGCCCCGAGCGCGGCATAGGCCGCCGGTGCGGTCAGGTTCGTGGCACCAGGCCCGAGCGTTGCCAGGCACACACCTGCCTTGCCGGTCAGGCGGCCATAGGTCGCCGCCATGAAGCCAGCGCCCTGTTCGTGACGGGCCAGAACCAGCGTGATGGCGGAAGTTCGCAGCGATTCCAGGAGATCCAGGTTCTCTTCGCCTGGAACGGCGAAAACATATTCGACGCCCTCGGCCTCGAGCGCGGCGACCATAAGATCGGAAGCTTTCATTCGTCGGTCCTCTTTTACGAGTTGCAGGGCGGTTCATGCCGTGCGCTACCAAACTGCTTGCTTGCAGCGGCCGACCTGATCGCCGCGCTTGTCAATGGTCGTGATCATGGTCTTGGCATTGGTTCTTTTCGACCTGATGGCCCGGGACCATAACCGGATCACAGTTGGCAGCGAGGCAGGCTTCGAACGTTGCATGGGTGATGGCGTGCCGCGTCTCGAGCATACCGCGAGCCCACGCCTTCACATCCTCGAAAGCCTGCAACGAAGATTCGGCAGGAACGACATGCGCCTCAAGCGCGCGATAATGCTCGCTGATGCTCCAGACTTGGACGTGATGGACGTCGGCCACGCCTTCTGCGTCACGCAGGTCGCTCACAATGCGATCGAACTCGCTTTCGTCCGGCACCGCGCCCATCAAGAGACGCACCGTGCGAGGCAACAAAGTAACGCCCTGCCAGATCACAAAGTCACCAATGACCACCGTGATGGTCAGATCGGCGATATAAAGTTCGTATCGCAGAATGAGCACGCCAGCCACGATCACACCGGCCGAAGCCAGCGCATCGGACACATTGTGCAGGAAGATCGAATAGGGTCAATTCCTCTTCTCGCCGTGTTTGGTTCCCGCATCGTCGTGGCTATCCATGTGAGCGTCGCGCAGAATCTCGATGCCGCCATAGAGAGCGATGCAAGCTACCGCGATGCCCACAACGAGGTCGGGCCAGTTGGTTCCGGTCAGCATCACAATGATGCCGGCGATAATGATCCCGCCATTAGAGATAAAGTCGTTGAAGCTGAAGGTGGTCGCCGCCCGCATATTGACGTCCTTGTTCTCCATCTTCTGCAGCAGGCGCAGGCAATAGAGATTGACCATCCCCGCGATGAACGCCATCGCCATCATCAATATCCCGCCCGGATCGGACCCTTCCACAAACCGTCGGTAAGCATCGAAGATAACCCCAGCAGAGAAGATCAGCAGCATGATGCCGGAGAAACGTGCGGCCCCGCGTTTCCAGGTCCGTGAGCGGGTCAGCGCGAGCAGGCTGAGCGCATAAACGATGGCATCGGATGAATTATCGAGGCCGTTCGCCAACAGCGCATTAGAATCGGCAAAATACCCGACCGCGAAAAAGCCGATCGCGATGGCCACGTTAAGCCACAGGACAACCCACAGGGTCTTGCGCTTTTCAGGCGACCCGACATCGACCTCATGTCCGCCACTCATGCTGCGTCCTCCTCGGTTTGTACCCAGCTTTCCGCATGACTACGCTGTGATGGCCGGAAAAACTTCATTTCGGCGCGGAAGAGTGAGGATGACAATTTCGTGCCCCACTCTTCCCATTCGCTGTCGCCGATTATGGCGATCCGGCCGAAACAATCCTTATGCCGGATGTCGAACTTAAGATCGCGCCAGAGACCTCCGAAGTTCCAACCCGAAAAGTCAGGCGCGAGCTCGATCACCATCGGGACGGTACCGGCCTCGCGCTCTGCGATATGTTCGAATTGGGGAACAAAGCGGTCATAAGCTTCATCCCCCTGCCTGCCTCCGGCACGTATCCAGAGCAGTCCGTTCTTTTCCTTCAGTGCCAGCACCGTATTCTCCTTTCCCGATCGGTCATGTGATGTCCTTCAGCTCGCGCTGCTCATCGCTTGTCACATTGCGCCGCAGCCTGTCCCACCAACGCTGTCGCCAGGTCCGGTCATCTTCTCTGGTCCCGAAAACCAGCTTCAAGATTGCGGGCAAGACGAAAAGGGTCAGCGCGGTGGCGGTGATCAACCCTCCAATGACGACTGTCGCCAAGGGACGTTGCACTTCCGCGCCGGTCCCGGTCGCAATGGCCATCGGCACGAAGCCGAGCGATGCAACGAGCGCGGTCATGAGAACCGGCCTTAGGCGCGCCAATCCACCATCGACGATGGCGTCATCGAGCGCCATGCCCCTGTCGAGCCGCTGACGGATCGCAGTCACCATCACGAGGCCATTCAAGGTCGCCACACCCGACAGGGCGATAAAGCCTACCGCCGCAGATACCGAGAATGGCATCCCGCGTAGAGCCAAGGAGAAAATCCCGCCTGCCAGGGCCAACGGGATCGCGCTGAATACGGCGAGCGCCGGCACCCAGCCCCCAACCGCCATGTAAAGCAGCAAGAGAATGACCGCGAAAGCGATAGGAATGACTATCTGAAGTCTTTCCTGAGCAGCCTGGAGGTTCTGGTATTGACCGCCCCACTCGATAAACGCGGCAGCGGGCAGTTCGACCTGCGCCGCAACCCTTTCCTGGGCCTCTTCTACAAAAGACCCGAGGTCGCGTTCTCGCACGTTGGACGAGACGATCACCAGTCTGCGTCCCTGTTCCCGGCGAACCTCCGCGAGACCATCCACCACACGGAACTCGGCAACCGAGCGTAGCGGTATGGTTGCCCCGTTCGGGAGCAGCACCGGCAAAGCACCCAACTGGTCGAAATCGTCGCGGGTCGCGTCCGACAACCGCACAACCACATCGAAGCGGCGATCGCCTTCGAAAACGAGGCCCGCAGGCCGACCGCCCAGTGCGATCGCCACCGATTGCGCAACGTCTTCGACCTTCAGCCCGTAACGGGCAATCGCTGGCCGATCGAAGGCAATATCGAGGGTGGGGAACCCGGTCACTTGCTGGACCTTGACGTCCGCGGCGCCGTCGACATTGCGCAGCACGCCCGCAACCTCGTTTGCCGCTGAGGTCATGGCGCTGAGATCGTCTCCGTAGATCTTGACGGCAACATCTCCGCGAACGCCTGCGATCAATTCGTTGAACCGCAATTCGATCGGTTGGCTGAACTCGTAAAGGTTGCCGACGAGACTGCTGAGGGCGCTCTCCATTTGCGCGACCAACTCGTCCTTGGCGAGGTCGGGATCGGGCCATTCCTCACGGGGTTTGAGGATCACGTACGCATCGGAAGCGTTCGGCGGCATCGGGTCACTGGCCACTTCCGCCGTGCCCGTCCGCGAAAAGACAAGCTCGACTTGCGGAAATTGCTCGAGCCGGTCCTCTACCCGCCTTTGCATCGCGAGCGAACGTTCGAGCGATGTCGAAGGAATACGCAGCGATTGCACGGCGATGTCGCGCTCGTCCAATTGCGGTGTGAACTCGCTCCCGAGGAAGCTGAACACGAAGGCCGCAAAGGCGAAGATGCCGACGCCGACGCCGATGACCGGCCAGGGGCGGGTGATCGCCCTGCGGACCAGCGGTCCGTATCGCTCCTTGGCGATCCGGATCGGCTTGACCTCCTTTTCGGTCAGCTTTTTGTTGAGCAGGATGGCGATCATTGCCGGGACGAAGGTCAGCGACAACACGAACGCCGAGGCGAGCGCGAGCATGACCGTGATCGCCATGGGTGAAAAGGTTTTGCCTTCGACGCCGGTAAAGGTGAGAAGCGGTGCGAAGACGAGAAGAATGATCGCCTGGCCGTACACGGTTGGCTTGATCATTTCCTGCGCGGCAAGCCGCGTTTCCGTCAACCTCTCACCAAGTGTAAGAAGTCGGCCCTCGTGTTCCTGTCGAGCCGCGAGCCTCGCGACGCTGTTCTCGACGATGATGACGGCACCATCGACGATCAGGCCGAAGTCCAGCGCACCCAGGCTCATGAGATTGCCCGAAACGCCGAGCCGGTTCATTCCGATCGATGCCATCAGCATGGAAAAGGGGATGACCAGCGCCGCGATGATCGCTGCCCGGATGTTGCCCAGCAGCAAGAACAGGATCGCAATGACCAGAAGCGCGCCCTCGACAAGGTTCTTCTCGACGGTCGCGATCGTCGCATCGACCAGGGAAGACCGGTTGTAGACGATCTCCGCGACAATTCCTTCCGGCAGGGAGCTGCGGACTTCCTCAAGCCGTTCGGCCGCCTGGGCCGAAACGGTGCGGCTATTCTCGCCCGCGCGCATGAGCACGGTGCCCACGACCGCTTCATCGCCCTTCAGCGACGCCGCGCCAGTTCGAAGGTCACCGCCGATGCTGACCGTGGCGATGTCCCCTACGCGAATAGGCACTCCCTCGCGGGTGGAAACGACCGCCTGCTCGATATCCTCGACGCTGCCGAGGCGCGCATCGACCCGGGCGAGGAGGGCTTCACCGGCCCGTTCGACGAAATTGGCCCCTTCGGCGAGATTGGCCGCTTCCAGCGCGTCGATCACCTCGTCGAACGACAAACCGTAACCGGTCAATCGTGCGGGATCGGGTTGGACGAGATATTGCTTTTCGAAGCCGCCGATGGAGTCGACACCTGCCACACCGTCGACCGACCGCATGAGCGGTGCAACCACCCAGTCCTGAATGGTTCGCAGATAGGCAGCCTTGGCAACATCGCTGTCGAGCCGGTCGCCACGTTCGGTCACGAAGCTCCCGTCGGACTGCCATCCGACCGCTCCGCCCCGCGGCGCTTCCTTGCCGTCAGGATATTCGTACTCGATGGTATACATGAGCACTTCGCCCAAGCCGGTCGAGATGGGTCCCATCACCGGTTCGGCACCCTCGGGCAGCGAAGCGCTTATGGGCGTCAGCCGTTCGTTGACCTGCTGACGCGCGAAATAGATGTCGGTCCCTTCCTCGAAAATCGCGGTCACCTGGCTGAACCCGTTGCGCGATATCGAGCGTGTCATTTCCAGACCCTCGATGCCAGCAAGCCCGGTTTCGACAGGATAGGTGACCTGCGTCTCGACTTGCGAGGGCGAAAGGGCTGGTGCCTCGGTGTTGATCTGCACCTGTACGTTGGTGATATCGGGCACAGCATCGATGGGCAGGCGGAGCAAATTCACCACGCCAAAGATTGCCACACCGAGGGTCAGCACGACCATCGCCCAGCGAAAGCGCACGGCGACGTCGAGGATCATGCCGATCAGGCCATGGCGGTGGGGGCGATCCGCGTCCTGCATGTGATCAGTGTCCATGCTCGGCCTCCTCCTTCTCGAGTTCAGCCTTCAGCAAGAAGGCGTTGGCGGTGGCTATCCGCCAATTTGCTTCGAGACCGGACTCGATGACCACCCGTCCTCCCGAACGCGCACCGGTGACCACTCGACGGGTTTGAAACCCGCGGCGCGTGCGAACGAAGACCACCTCTGCGCCATCGATTGTCTGGACGGCACTTTCCGGCACCGACATGCGGCCTGTATCGACCTCACCCGAGGGGCGGATACGTGCCTGCAAGAAGGCACCGGGTTGCAGGCCGGGGATCGGCCTTGCCAGCGACAGGACCGCCGTAGCGCTGCGGCTTTCGGGATCGAGCGAGGGAGTGACGGATCGCACGCGCGCACCCACTTCCCGGTTGTCCGCGATTTCCAGCGTGGCCTCGTCGCCAGGCTGGATGCGGCTTGCTTCAGCCGACGGGAGGGCAACCTCGACCTGCATGCCGCTCGGGTTCACGACCTGGTAGAGTTCTTCTCCGGCCTCGACGAAGGACCCGAGAACGATAGGCGCCGAGGTCACTCGGCCCGCGAGCGGGCTCGTAACCGCGAGGGAGCGCCCGTCGCCGCTAACACCCGCCGCCGAGACTGCCGCTTGGGCACGCGCAAGTTCCGATTGAGCAACCTGCAGATTGGCTCGGGCGGCCTCGAGATCCTGCCGCGCGGTGACATTGGCTTCGAAAAGGCGGCGCTCTCGATCGTAGGCAGCAGACAATTCGTTGACCCGCGCGCCCGCTGCGCTGAGTTGCGCCGCAAGAGCAGCGGCGTCGGCGCTCTCGATGCGGGCAATCGTCTCTCCCTGCCTCACGTAATCACCCAGCGTTTTGCCGACACTGCGGACTACGCCCGCTGCGCGGGCATCGATGCGGGCACTTGCCGTCGGGCTTGCCGCGACGGTGGCCGGAAAGACCAGCTCGACCGCCGATCCCTGACCGACGGTTTCGACCTCTATCTGGGACGCTTCGATTTGTTCGGCGCCAAGCAGGACAAGCCCTTCGGGAAGCTCGGCCTCCTCGCTCGTTTCCTCAATGTGCTGGTCGGCACTGCCACTTGGCCACAGCATAAACACTGCAGCGGCGATTGAAACGATCACGCCGATAAAAACGGCCAGACGTCTACGGTTCATTTGGAAATACCTCATTGTGCGCCGAGCCAGATCAGCGTCGCCGCCAGGCGGCCACGATCTTCCTGGGCTTGAATCAATGCTTCACGGATGGTGTCGCGCGCTTCGGCCGCAGCCAGAACTTCGATCAGCGGAAATCTGCCGTTGCGGTAGCCAATCCGAACGAGGCGCAAGGCTTCCTCGGCTTGGGGCAAGGACGTCTCCGCGAGGGTCTCGACCCGCGCTTCGGCTGCCAGAAATTGTCCGCGAGCCTGCGTGACTTCGAGTTCGAAATCGGTGCGGGCAATCGCCTCCCGTGCCGTCGCGGCGCGAAGCCGCGCCTCGGCAGCAGCGATGTTTCCTTGGTTGCGATTACTGAACGGAAACGGGATCGAAACGCCTACGAGGAACGCCTGGTCTCTGCTTTCCTCGAACCGTCGGACACCGGCGGATATCGCCGGATCCGGAATGCCTAAAGAGCGTTCCCGGGCGATCGCGGCATCTGCAGCCTCGCGTTCGGCACGGGCGACCTGAAGACGTAAGGCCGAAGGCGAGGCGAGCAGCGTCGCCGGAGGTTCGATCTCGGGGAACACCGAAGGCACGTCCGTAGCAGGTGTTGCCTCGCCCCAAAGCGCGGCGAGCGCAGTCCTCGCCGCACTGTCGGCGGCCAGGGCCGCTTCAAGCTCCGCGAGCGCCTCCGCAAGTGCCGCTTCGGCACGAAGCGAGCGCAGGGGAGGCTCCCGTCCGACATCGACCAGTACGCCTGCGATCCTGGCAAGCTCGCGATTGCGCTCGACTATGTCCCGCGCGAGTTCCAATCGGGCTGCCGCGGAGACGGCTTCGACATAGCGTTCGCGTACCGATCGCCCTAGCTGAGCAACCGAGAGCGCTCCTGAAAGGGCCGCGACGCGCGCTTCCGCCTGGGCGGCGCGGACGCGCGCTCTCCGTTTGCCGCCCAATTCGAGCCGCTGGCTCAGGGACAAAGTGTACTCGGTGGCCTGCAATCCCGAAAATGCGCCGCTTCCGGCAATGTTTTCGGCTTCGAAAGCAATTTCGGGGTTGGGCCGCAGCCGCGCCTGGTCGACCAGGGCCCGCGCCGCGTCGGCTTCGGCCCGCGGTCCGATCAGGCGCGGATTTTCTGGGGGCTCATCTGCGCTGTCGACGATGCCCGCACGAGCGAGCGCAGCTTCGAGCGTCAGAAGCTCACGCTCCTGCGCCGCCACGGTCGTGGCTTGAGCGGCGAGGAACAGCCCTCCAAGGAGGACCCCTCGCCAATGAATGGCTGACATTTTTCGAAAATTCCTCTGCTGACGATCCGAACTGCGCTGCGGCATGCAGCGCGGTGACGGTCGTCAGGCGCGAGGGGGGCGCTTCAGTCGGTCGGCAATTTCGGAAGCGAGCGCTTCGGCGGGAGGCGCATCGGGAACCACGACCAAGTGAGGGACCGAATTCTTCTGCACGGTGCCGGCAAAGCTCGCCCCGTGATGGCAATGGCCGTGTCCACACACGCCGTGTTGCTCGGCCGGCGCATCCGGATCGCCCGGCACTTCATCGGCGGCTGCGGATGACGCAGACGCGCTATCGAGCGAAGCCAGAACGGGCGTGCTTCCGGGCGCCACTTCGGCACCGCAAGCAGCAGCATCCGCCGCCGTCACGAACACCATCGCGACCAGCATGAGCAGGACGACGAAAGGGTGCAGCACAAGGCGACGATAGCTTGTAGTCATGGATTCCAACGGCTCCTAGCAAACCGCATCAAGATTGCAAGTTCCGTAACACGATGAAGTATAAGTCTTTTGTTACAGTATAACAGTCCTCGAATACTGTTTCGGTCTTTTAGAACGGCGCGATCAGGCCGCGCGAAGCTCGGGATGCGGATGCTCGCAGCGATGAACTTCGATCGTGACGTGCACATATTCTGCATGCTCTGAAAGTCGGCTGGCATAATTGTCGGGCGCGAGCGGATCATCGGCGATGAGCGAGGCGATGACTGCATACTTGCCAGGACCGATCCGCCAGATGTGCAGATCGCCGATCGCGGCGTCCCGGTCCTCGAGCGCCTCGCGCACCTCTGTGTACCGTTCAGAGGCCGCTTCGGCGTCGACAAGCACGGCAGCGGTATCGCGCAGCAGTGACCATGACCAGCGCCCGATCACGAAAGCACCCACCAGCCCCATTGCCGCGTCCATCCATGCCCAGCCGAGGTACATGCCGGCGAGAAGGGCCACGATAGCCAGGACGGAGGTCAGGGCATCGGCAAGCACGTGGAAATAGGCGGAGCGCAGATTGTTATCGGCATGCGCATGGTCGTGGTGATGATGATGGTCGTGATCATGCCCATGGTGATGATCGGCACCAAGCAGCCAGGCACTCGCGAGGTTCACCACGAGGCCGAGCACGGCGATCCAGATAGCCTCGGTATAGGCAATCGTGAGCGGACTGACGAACCTTTGAGCCGATTCAACCGCGATCCCGATTGCGAAGATGGCGAGGACAAGCGCGCTCGCGAAGCCGGCGAGGTCGCCCACCTTGCCGGTACCGAATGTGAAACGCGGGTTGTTCGCATGGCGCTTGGCAAACCAGTAGACGAAGGCCGCGACGCCCAAGGCACCTGCATGGGTCGCCATGTGGATACCATCGGCGAGAAGCGCCATCGATCCAGTCCACAGCCCCGCAACAATTTCGATCACCATCATCGCGGCGGTCAACGCGACAACATAGCGCGTGCGCTGCTCATGCGCGTCGTGCGAAGCGCTCAGAAAGTTGTGATCATGGGCGAGCGGTTTAGAGACGGCGTGGTGCATGCGAGGCTGATAATCGGTATTACGGAAGGGCGAAACCTGAATGGAGCGTTCGACTCCGAGACCGAGGTGAATTTCGGACCTAGTAATTCCTTCCCGTCAGTCAGACCGAGAATCTGGTATTGCGAAAAGTAGGACCTCACTTCTCGCGATATCCGCTGCATTTACTCTCAATCCTACCTGTGCGATGAGCGTCAGCGTTTGAAAATCAACAAGATACGACAGGTATCCTATCGGTCCGATTCTGTTCATCCCGGGAAGGTCACAAGCTGGCCATGAATGCAAAAATCATCACGAATTTCCAGCTTGGCAGCCGCGAATCCTCCTCGGCGCCGGATGTCTTGCCCTTGGCTACAGAGCATGCGCTGCAATCCGCCGGAGCTGCTTTCCATGCGCTCGCCGACACCATGCCGCAGATGGTTTGGTCGACTCTTCCCGACGGCTCCCACGATTATTACAATGCGCGCTGGTATGAATTCTCGGGTGTCCCTGTCGGATCAACCGACGGCGAAGGATGGGCCGGGATGTTTCATGAGGATGACCAGGCCGATGCATGGAATAAATGGAACCACAGCCTCGCTACCGGCGAACCGTACGAGGTTGAATATCGCCTGAGGCATCACAGCGGTGATTATCGCTGGATGATCGGTCGTGCGCTGCCGATCCTCAACGAGCAGGGTGAGATACAGCGCTGGATCGGCACTTGTACGGATATCGACGAGCAGAAGCGCACCGCCCTCCAAAACTGTTTGAAAGCGTCCAGGTCCTCAACGGCGCCAGCGCCTTCCTGAACGGTGCAGCACCGGGCGGATCGGGACTTGGCGGAAGCGTCAATCTGCAGCTCAAGAGGGCCGGAGACACCGACCTCAATCGCGTAACCGTTTCAGCCAGCGAGAATGCCCACTTCGGCGGCAGCTTCGATGTCGCTCGCCGCTTTGGCCAGAACGGCGAATGGGGCGTTCGCCTGAATGCAGCCTATCGTGACGGCGAAACGTCGATCGACCGTGAAGATCGCCGCACTCAGGTCGTGGGCGGTGCGATCGATTATGACAGTGGCCCGCTACGGGCAGCTCTCGACCTGGCGTTCCAGAATGTCCGGATCGACGCCTTGCGGCCGAAGGTCACCGTCGGAAGCGCAACGATCCCCGCCGTTCCCGATGGCGATGCGAACTATGCGCAGGATTTCACCTACACCGAACTGCGCGATGTTTTCGGCGCGCTGGCCGTGGAATACGATCTTGCCGACAATGCATTGGCATACTTCAGGGCCGGTGCGCGCGACGGGCGCGAGGAAGGCATTTACGGCGGCATTACCGTTCTCGATGCCGGTAGCGGTGCTGCCAGCGGCACGGCGCTGTTCGTCCCGCGGACCGACAATAACGAAGCGGTCGAAGCTGGCATCCGCGTGAAGTTGGGCGAAGCGATCACCCACGAGTTCAATTTCGGCGGCAATGCCAGCTGGCAGGTGAACCGCAACGCCTATGATTTCCGTTACGGGCCTGGTTTTGCCGGCTACGCCACCAATATCTACGACGCCCCGCAGGTCGAACTGCCGTCTTCGGCCCTCGTCGGCGGCGACCTTGAGGATCCCTTCCCGATTTCGCGGACGCGGCTCTGGAGTGCTTTCGCATCGGACACGATCGGGATGATCGAAGACCGTTTGCAGGTCACGGCGGGCCTGCGCCTGCAATCCATCAATGTGAAGAGCTACAGCTATTTCGGCGGCGACCTGGCGACCGAATACGATGAAAGCGCAGTCACGCCCGTAATCGGCGTGGTCCTCAAGCCCTTCGATGGCCTGTCGCTATATGGCAACCGGATCGAGGCGCTCCAGCAAGGTCCGACAGCGCCCCTCGATCCGGCGCTCGTCAGCAATCCGGGAGAGGTGCTCGCGCCCCGCAAGTCGCTGCAGTACGAGGTTGGAGGCAAGCTGGCACTGGGCGATGTCTTCGTCGGTCTCGGCGCCTACCGCCTTGAGCGACCGGGAGAGGGTGTGCTTGCCGACGGCAGCTTCGGATACCTCGGGGATCAGACGCACCAAGGCATCGAGTTCACGGTCAACGGCGATCTGACACCCAGCCTGAGGCTGATCGGCGGCGCAGCTCTGACCGATGCGAAGCTCGTCAGCGGCAACGAGGTACCTGGCGTTTCCGAATACACCGCCAATGCAGACTTGGAGTGGGACTTGGGCTTTGTGCCTGGCGCGACGATCACAGCGCGTGCAGTGCACACGGGTCCGCAGTGGGTCGATGCCGCCAACACGCTCGAACTCGATAGCTGGACGCGTATCGATCTCGGTGCGCGCTACGTCTTCGCGGCGGACGACACGCCGGTCACGCTCCGCCTTTCGGCCGATAATATCACGAACGAAAAGTACTGGGCCAGCGCGTTCGACGTCTTTTCTGCCGCACTGCTGCAAGGAACCCCGCGCACAATCAAAGCCAGCATCTCTGCCGACTTCTAAGTTGGGCTGCGATGGGGCCGCTAGTGGTCAGTCCGGTCCTGGTCGACAAGGCGCAGATAGCGGACATTCGGCTTGCGACCCGTGAGCGGACATTGGTCGCATTACACCGCTGTGTGAAAGCAGTCGTTGGGTTGGAATGGAGAGAACTCCGGCGATCGGGTGCTGCTCAACCCAACATAGATCCGGCGTCGGAGGCAGCTGTAGGGTAAGCAAACATAGTCGATTTAATATCGTCCGCATTAAGCCCATGTCGGATGGCTAAGCCGAAGATATTGATCAGTTCGTCAGCGTCAGGGCCGACCAGGTGAGCCCCAAGGATGCGTCCTGTTCCAGTTTCGACCAGCACCTTGTGGCCGTAGATCTCTTCGTTCAGCCGCCTTGCCGAAAACCAACCTGGGTGCGATCCAGCATTCACCGTGAAATCCAAACCTGCCTCGTGCGCCTCGCTTTCCAGCATTCCGACCCGCGCCGCCGGCGGCTCCGTGAAAAGTGCACTAGGAACCCCACAATAGTTCGGAGCTCGGCCGCTATCTTCGAGTATGTTCTCAAGAACCACTTTGGCATCATGACTGGAGACCGGAGTCAGTGGCGGACCATTTGCAGCAGCGTCACCCGCCGCGAAGACTTTGGGGTTGCTTTGGCTTCGTAGTTGAGCGGTAAGCACCAAGCGACCCTCGTCACAGGCGACGTCTCCCGCCCCCAGATCGAGCGAACCGATCGCAGGGACTCTTCCGGCAGCGTGCACCACCAAGTCCCCTTCGATCCTGCGGTCGCCAGCATGGACGGTCAGAACGCCGCCTCTCTTCGCTACGCTGTTCACCTCGGCGTCCACGATTTCAATGCCGAGATCGTCGAAACTCGGCATGAGCCAATCGACCGTGTCAGGGTCGAAGGCTTTCAGAATGCGGCCTCGTTGGATGATGGTCACCTTTGCACCTGCCCGCGCCGCGAGGTGGGCAAATTCCGCAGCTATGTATCCACCGCCGACGAATACGATCCGATCTGGAAGGGATTCGAGTTCTAGGAATGCATCGCTGTGGGTCAGCAACGGCTCGCCTTCGATGCCAAGTGATCGAGGCTCCGCCCCCGTCGCGATAAGAGCGTGGGAAAAACACAGTTCGGTCTCGCCTATCACGATCCGGCCGGGGCCAGCGAAGCGAGCCGTGCCGTGGAAGGTCGCGACGCCCTTTCGCTCGTAGCGAGCTTCCTGCTTTTCAGGGACGGGGTCGGTGAAGCTGCGCTTGAATGCCTGGAGGTCACCCCAGTCAATCGAAACAGAACCTTCGATACCCTTCCCCTTCAATCGCCTGTGTGCAGCGAGCGCTTCCTCTCCACTCACCATCATCTTTTTCGGATCGCACCCTCGGAGCGCGCATGTGCCACCGTAGGGCCTGTAATCGATAACCGCGCAACGCTTCCCGGCGTCGGCCATCTGGTGGACCGCGACCTGCGCAGCCGTTCCCGATCCGATCGCAATGAAATCGAAAGCCTCAGCCATTGCAGCAGTCCCCTTCCTGTATCGGAGGACAGCGAACTGTGCCGTAGGAGCAGAACACGCAGCAATCGCCGTGGAGCGGCTTGAGACGCACGCCGCAGCCCGTGCAAGTGTAGAAGAACATGCAGGCGTTGGTCGGCATTTCCATGTCTTCTTCATGACCGCATTCGGGGCAGCGCAAGCGCGAGATCAGGATCGGATCAGCCATAGAGGAAGGCACCTGTCAGCAGCGCAGCACCGATGGCAATCCCTATGGCGGTCAGCGCTTGATAGGTCGGTGATCCGCATGCACTGTCCGCCGGGCATGTTTGTGCCTGCCTAAACTGCCAGAGCAAACGGAGGGTCGCAGCGAGGAGAAGAGCCGACGCGAGGGTCAGCAGGGGGAGGCGATAGGGGGCTACGACAGGCGAGATGCTGCCAAGCCACGCGGAACCCACACCAACTGACGTAAGCGTCAATGGGAGTGCACAGCAAGCAGCTGCTCCGAAGGCAGCAAAGACACCGCTGCCCGCCGCTAATCCGTTCCACCATGTGCTGAAGCTGCGCACCAGTCGTCCCTTTCCAAAACCCGATTCCCGCAATTATTTACAGTCTGTAGCAACTACAGACTCAAGGGGTTTCGTGTGAAAATCGGTGATGTATCGAAACAGACCGGATGCAAAATCGAGACAATCCGATATTATGAGCGGATAGGAGTCATCGACCCGCCTCCACGAAGGGGCGCTTACCGCGACTACGGTCCTCGGGACATCGAGCGGCTGCGTTTCGTTCGGCGTGCGCGCGAACTCGGCTTCTCCCTTGAAGAGGTGCGGGCGCTGCTCGACCTCACACCGGGGCCCGATGTGCATTGCGATCAAGTGCAATCAATCGCGGAACAGCATCTCGGGAACGTCCGCGCCAAGCTGGCGGACCTCGCGCGCATGGAAACTGCTCTGACAAAATTGATCAGGCAGTGTGGCACTACCAGTGATGATCGGTGCCCGGTATTGGAAAGCTTAGCCGGCGAAGGCTAATCCAGCAGATCCAAGCTACGGACCAACGTTCCATCCAACACTCACAATTGACTCAGCCTGCCAGAGCAGAAAAGCAAGCGGTCCGCTTTCGGGCACCTTGCTATGCGCGGGCTACGTCCAGAATCCGGGCGTATTGTGTTGAAAAACTCTGCCACCCGTTTTGGTCGGTAACACTAGAACTTTGGCACGCCTCGTAGTGTAACAATGATTCAAGCGGCAAGCTCACTCTGAATTTTTGTTGCCCGAAATTAACCTCCGGCGCGGCGGGGCCGACTTTTTCAACACAATACGGGCGTAAAGCTGACATTGATATCGCCCAACTCGCATAGGGAGAAATTGAATTTGGAGTCCCGAAAAAGGCATCGAACCAATGCATTAGACGGCTTTTGAGGGCCTTTTGAGGGCTTTTTGGAGACGACCGAATTCCTAGCTATCTGATAAGACGTAAAAAATTATTTCGAATGTGATGCCTCTTCTGGCACCACTTCTTTCCATCCCCATCATATTGCGCGCGAAGGCTCGGACCGATTGCGCGCGGATGATCCGTGCCTGGCCGGAAAGCAGCGTATCTTCCGGCTCGGTTCTCACCATCTGAACAGGGTATCGTGGGCCCTCTGCCCTTTCCGTAAAGCCGGTCTTGTGCTTTGTTCGGTTCGTCTCGCTGGAGTGAACGCCACATGGAAGTTGCCATCGCGGTTGGATGGGCGCTGGCCCTTGGGCTGGTCGGCGGTCTGCTGACCGACGTGGGTGACTGGTATGCGGGTCTGCGCAAGCCGTCCTGGCAGCCGCCGGACTGGCTGTTCGGTCCCGCATGGACCGTCATTCTCGGGCTTGCGGCGTGGGCCTTCGTCCTTGCCTGGCGCGGGACTGACGAGAGCGGGAAAGGCCTGCTGCTGGGTCTCTATGCGATAAACGGCGTCTTTCACCTGCTGTGGTCGCCGCTCTTCTTCAAATGGAAACGACCGGACTGGGCGCTGGTCGAGGTGGCGTTTCTGTGGGCTTCGGTACTCGCGCTCGCCATCGCGCTTCGTCCCATGTCCGTCCTCGCGAGCTGGCTGATCGTCCCCTATCTCGTCTGGGTCAGCTTCGCTGCCATCCTCAACCTCGCCATCGTACGTCGCAACGGCCCGTTCGCCCCGCGCCGGGCCAGCCTGTAGAGCGAAGGGGAGGCTTGCCTTTCGCCACGTGCATGTGAGAATTGCGCACCTTCCCCTCTCGCAGGAGCCGCATTCTTGCCCTTTCCCTTTTCCGCGATCGTAGGCCAGGAAAGACTGAAGCAGGCGTTGCTGTGCGTGGCGGTCGACCCGAGCATCGGCGGGGTACTGGTGATGGGCGACCGCGGAGCCGGCAAATCCACCGCCATCCGCGGTCTGGCCGCCCTGTTGCCGGAAATCTCCGTCATTGCGGGTTGCGCCTACGGTTGCCGACAGGACGACGGCGCCAGCCAGTGCGAGCGGTGCGCCGCCATGTCCGATCCCGAGACGATCCGGCGGACGGTACCGATGGTCGATCTGCCGCTTGGCGCGGGAGAGGAGCGCGTGACCGGTGCGCTGGATCTCGAGCGGGCGCTCGGCAAGGGGGAAAAGGCGTTCGAACCCGGCCTGCTGGCACGCGCCAACGGGGGCTTTCTCTACATCGACGAAGTCAACCTGCTCGAGGACCATCTGGTCGATCTCCTGCTCGATGTGGCGGCATCGGGTACCAACGTCGTCGAGAGGGACGGACTGTCCGTCCGCCATCCGGCGCGGTTCGTCCTTGTCGGCAGCGGCAACCCCGAGGAAGGCGAGCTCCGCCCGCAATTTCTCGACCGGTTCGGACTGTCGGTGGATGTGTCGACTCCGGAGGATCTGCCGCAGCGCATCGAGATCGTGCGGCGCCGCGATTCCTACGACCGCGATCCGCAGGGCTTCGCAAAGGCCTGGCGGCGGCGCGACCTCGCCGTACGACGCAAGGTCGTGGCAGCGCGCGACAGGATCGGGGAGGTCGAGGTCGGCGATGCGATGCTGGAACGCGTTGCCAGGCTGTGCCTTTCGCTCGGGACTGACGGGCTGCGCGGCGAACTCGTACTCATGCGGACCGCACGCGCGATCGCCGCCCTCGCCGGACGCGACGAGGTCGACACGAACGACCTGCGCGAAGCCGCTCCCATGGCGCTCGGCCATCGCCTCCGGCGCGATCCGCTGGAGAGTGGGCAGGAGGGTGCGCGCGTCGAAAGGGCGGTCGCCGAAATCCTCGCATGAATGCGCCTGATTGCGTTGCCTGGGAGGATGCCGAACTGGCGCTCGCCTGTCTGGCCCGGGCCCCGACGGGGATCGTCGTTCGGGCGCGGCATGGTCCGGTGCTGGAACGGTTCCTCGGCCAGCTCGCCAATGCGGCGCGTCCGATCTACCGGCTTTCTCCCGAAAGCGAGGCGGCCCCGCTACGCGGTTCGCGCGACCTGCTCGCCTCGCTGGCCAGGCAACGCGTCGTTCACCATGCAGAGCTGCGAGAACGGTGTGCGGGACGGGTACTGCTCGTACCCGGTGCGGAACGGATCGGAGCCGAACTGGGCGCGATCATCGCGGACCTGATCGAAAATCCGCCCGAAAACTCCGCGATCGTCCTGGTCGACGAAAGCGAGGAAGGTCGCGGCATCCCATCCGCCCTCGACCATCGACTGCCACTGGTGCTGGACCTCGACGGCCTGACGCTCGCGTCTTGCCGCGGGATGCATTTCGATCGGATCGAAACCGATAATCTTGCAGATGGTGACCTGCCGACCCTCGTCGAGGCCGCCGCGCATCTTGGCATCGCCGATCCCCGCATCGCCCTTGGCGCGTTGAGGACTGCCAGGGTCGCGGCTGGTCTGCTCGGCCGCGAGGAAGCTCTGGCTTTCGTCGCGCGCCGGGTGCTGGCACCGCGCGCCGTGCAGTTGCCGGATCCCGGCGATAGTCCTCCCGAACCCGAACACAATTCCCCGGAAAGTCCGGCATCGGAAGAAACCCGGCCCGGGGATACGGAAATCGTGATCAAGGCCGCCCGCGCGTTCATCGATCCGGCCCTGTTGCGCCAGGACCGCGCGAGGGGCGGGAAGGGCGGTGGGGGGAGCGCGCGGGCGAAGAACGGTTCGGGCCAGCGCGGCCGCAAGTTGCGGACGCGGCGGGGCAGGCCGGGCGGCGGGATGCGGCTCGACCTTGTCGCCACGCTGATCGCCGCCGCACCGGATCAGCAGTCTGGCGGTGGACCGCCCCTGCGTATCGCCGCGCGCCACCTTCGCGTCGCCGCGCGCGAGCCGCGCCGGCGGCAGGCGACGATCTTCGCCATCGACGCTTCCGGCTCGGCCGCCCTGGCGCGGCTCGCGGAGGTCAAGGGCGCGGTCGAGAGCCTGCTTGCGGAAAGCTATGTCCGTCGCGACGAAGCGGCGCTCATCGCCTTTCGCAATGCCGGCGCCGAACTGGTCTTGCCACGCACCCGATCGCTGGCACGTGCCAGCCGATTGCTGTCCGGACTTGTCGGCGGAGGCGGGACTCCGCTGGCCGAAGGGATCGGCCGTGCGACCAGGGAGGCTTTGCTCGCCCGCGCCGCCGGCCGCTCTCCCCTGCTGGTCGTGGTCACGGACGGCGATGCGAACCAGACCACTTCCGGGACCACCGACCGCACTGAGGCCAAGCGTGAAGCGCTCGTCGCCGCGCGGGAAATCGCCAGCCTGTCCCTGTCTGCCATCGTCGTCGACTGTGCTGCGCGTCCGCGCGGGTTCACGCGTGAACTGGCAACGGCGATGAACGCCCGTCACTTCGCCTTGCCGCGCATGGATCGCGGCTCGCTTTCGCAGGCTGCCAGGGCGGCAAGAACGCCATGACCCGGCCGCGCTGGGAAGTCGACGGACGCGACTGGCCGGCGCGCGAGAGCAGCCGGTTCGTGCGCGCGGGCGGTATCGAATGGCACCTCCAGATAGACGGGGGCGGGCCGGTAATGCTGCTGCTTCACGGGACGGGCGCCTCAACGCACAGCTGGGCACCCCTCCGGCCCTTCCTCGCCCCGGACTGGACCCTCGTAGCACCCGACCTGCCCGGGCACGGTTTTTCCTCGCAAAGGGCCGGGGGACGGGCAACGCTGCCGTTCGTCGCCCGCGCGGTCGGGGCATTGCTGGAGACCTGCGACATGCGCCCGGCGGTGATCGTCGGACATTCCGCCGGGGCCGCCATCGCTGTGCGGATGGCGCTCGACGGGATCGCGGTGCCGGAGCGGATCGTATCTCTGGCAGGCGCCTTGCTACCTTTCGGTGGAGCGGCGAACCGCCTGTTTCCCGCCGCGGCGAAACTTCTCTTTCTGAACCCGTTCGTGCCATCGCTCCTGGCCTGGGGCGCCCGGGGAGAGGGCATGGTGGAAAGGATGCTCGAGCAGACGGGATCGACCCTTCCGGTCGCCCAGCGCGAGATCTACGCCCGGTTGTTTCGCCACTCCTCCCATGTCGACGCGTCGCTCGCCCTGATGGCGAACTGGGATCTGGATACGCTGGCGGCGGACCTGCCGGACCTGCCGGTGCCGCTCGATCTGGTGTTTGCCGACAAGGATGCGATGGTGGCACCAGACGTCGCGCGCCGCGTCGCTGCGTTGGTTCACGGCAGCAGCATTACCAGGCTCGAAGGCGTGGGTCATCTGGCGCACGAGGAAGCGCCGGAGCGAGTCGCCCGGGTGATCCGCCACCTCGCCGGTATCAGCGATCCCAGCCAGGGCGATTGACGATCGGCCAGGGCACTCGCGGTCTCGTGCGCCGCTGCGCGACGCGCGGCATGCGGTAGGGCAGCATGAACTGCACCGCGGAGGAGCGCAGTCGGTCGAGCGAGAGGCTTTCGTGCATGGCTTCAACTTCCTCTCCGAACAGGCGCGTGGCGAGCTGTGTACGAGCGTAGAATGGGGTGTCTTCCAGCGTACGCACCACGCGCGGGCGGGCCCCGGAATCGGCACGCGTGCGACGCGGCATCTGCCACAGAGTGCGGGGCAGGTCGGCGGCGGAGGGCAGTTCGATCTCGCTGACCTCGGCATCGGGATCGAATTGCACGGCTAGGCTGGTCGGCGCGCCGTCGCGCGGATAAAGGTCGTAAAGCACGACCGTCCGCCCGTCGGCCAGCGTCGCCCGGCTCCAGTCCCATTCGGAAAAACCATTCTCGATCGGTTCGGCTCCGACATTCATGTCGCAGTAGCCGCTGCCCGACCATGATGTGAAAGGCTCCTTCAGTTCCACTTCCACCCGGGCGCAGGGGGCCAGGGGCCACCAGAAGTGTCGTTCGCTGCGCCCGAGCGCAAGCGGCCGGTCGACGAGGGCCTCCGGCCACACCCGCACCGTGCCCGAGACGCGGCGCCGCAGCCAGGGCGTGCTCTCCGCGATGTCGATGACGAAATGATCCCCGGCCCAGCACATCGCGCTCGGCCCGATGGATAGCGATCGTTCGTCGCGCTCGACGCATTCCTCCCCGCGTTCGGTCATGGTCCAGCGCGCTCCCGGCCCGTAGAGCGCGACGTTGAGCGCCGCGTGATCACACGGTTCCGCCCGGTATCCGCTAGCGTAGTAGGGCGAGAAAACGCTTCCCAGGAAGCAAATGATGGTCAGCCCGTGGCGCTTGTCCTGACTGAACGCGTCGACATACCACCAGGCATAGCCACCCTGCGGAAGCGCGATGTCGAAGCGCGGTCCTGCAGAACCGCACGCGCCGCCGTCTGGCCGGACAGCGCCGCCATGGGCAGGCCCGCCCCGGGGTGGACGCTGCCACCCGCGCAGTAGAGGCCCGGTATCCGTGTGCGGGCGCCGGGCCTCAGGAACGAAGCCATCCACCCATGCGAAGCCCGGCCGTAGAGCGCCCCGCCGGTCGCAGGAAAACGGCGTGCGAAATCCGAAGGTGTCGATATCGAATGGGGCGCATTCGACGGGATGCTGAGGCCCGCCCGTTCCAGCGTGCGACAGGCTTTCGTCAGGCACCATTCGATCTCCTCTTGCGTCATGGGATGGGTGTCGCCGCGCGCGGGCGCATTGCAGACCAGCAGCGCACGCTCCGCCCCGTTCGGCGCGTCGCCGCCCGCCGCCCGATCCTGCAGACAGGCATAGACAGTGGGATCATCGGGCATCTCACCGCGCGCCAGGGCGGCGAACTCCGCCGCCTCATCGTTGGAGAAGAATACGTTGTGATGTCCGGCAGCGGCGAAGGAAAGCGGTGCGTCGAAGGCGATGGTGAAAGCCGAAAAGCTTCGCGCTCCCCCATAAAGGCGGCGGGTGCGCCGTGCGGTCGGCGCCCCGAGCCACCCGGCTTCGAGTGCCGCGTGATCGCCGTTGAAGACGCATTGACCTGTTCGAATTACGTCACCGTCGGCGGTCTCGATACCTCGAAGTTCGCCCCGCTCGACGAGAACGCGCGTAATCCGGCGATCGTAATGCAGCCGCGCGCCGAGATCTCTCGCGGCTGCCGCAAGACCTTCGGCCAAGGCGGTCATCCCGCCTTCGACCTGCCAGACGCCCCGCCGTTCCACTTCGGCGATCAGGGAAAGCGTAGCGGGCGTCGCGAAGGGAGAGCTGCCGGCATACGTGCTGTAGCGTCCGAAAAGCTGCCTCAGGCGGGGGTCGGCGAAATGCTGCGAAACCATGCGATGCAGCGATCGGTAGGGATCGAGCTTGAGGAAGCCCGGCAAACCCGAAACGCCGCCGCGCCACATCATCGCGAGCGGGTTTGCCGGCTTGTCCCCCCTCATGAAGTTCCTGTCGAGCGCCCGGAAGATCGTTGCGGAAGCGCGGGTGAAATCGCGAAAGCCCTGCTCGGCCGCAGGGCCGGCAAGGGCGCGGATCGCTGCGGCACTGGCTTCCGGATCGGCGTAGAGGGCAAGGCTCGACCCGTCCGGCCAGAAGTGATGGGCGAGAACGTCGGACCGACTGGTGCGGACGTAGTCGGCGAAGGCAAGCCCCGCCTCGTCGAAGATCCGCTCGAACACATCCAGCATGGTGAGGACGGTTGGGCCGGCATCCACAGGTCGTCCGGCGGGATAGGATGCGGAAACCTTCCCGCCCGGACCCGAAGCCATCTCGACTACCGCGACATCGAGCCCGCGGCCGGCGCATGCTATCGCCGTCGTCAGCCCGGCAATGCCGGCCCCGATAACGGCGAGTTCGCACTTGTCCATTTGATTAGACTATCACGCGAAGCCTGGATGTCCATTGCAATTGACAGCGGGGCATGATGGAACGGTGTTGGTGTCGAAACTTTCAGCCCGACTACGCTATCGCTTTCTCGGATCGGCCGCGAAGCGCCGCCTGTGGGAGCGACTGCCGTTCGGTTCGCGAATCGCCGCCCATCACCGAGAGGCGTTGTTCGACATCGTCGCAGGTGCCGCGCGCCAGCAGGCCCTTCTCGCGGGATTGCGGGCCGGCATCTTCGATGCCTTGGCCGGGCAGCCGCGCAACGCCGCAGAGGTGGAGCGCGCTACCGGGCTCAATACTGCGGTCACGGCACGCCTGCTTTCCTGGCTGGTCGCGACCGGACTGATCGAGCGTCTGTCAGACGATACGTTTGCCCTGACCGTGGAGGGCCTGGTCGTGGCCGACGATGATGGTGTCAGGGCGATGATCGAGCACGGCGACCTGCTCTACGCCGACATGCGCGACCCACTGGCGCTGATTGCTGGCGACGAAGTCGGGCTTGTTGCGAAATACTGGCCTTATCGGGGAGATGCGGGACTGCCCGGCGACTACGGCGAACTCATGCGAAGATCGCTGCCGTTCACGCTCGAGCCGATCTTGCGAGCCGTCGATTTCTCCCGTTTGCGGCATTGCTGCGAAATCGGGGGCGGCAACGGCGCCCTGGCGATCGCGCTCGCCCGCCGCCACCCGCGTCTGGATATTACCCTTGTCGAGTTGCCCGATGTTCTTCCCTTCGCGAGAGCTGCTATCGCGCAAGCGGGCCTCGATGGTCGTCTTTCCGCGTGCACCATTTCCGACGCGGCGCGGGGCACATTCGATTGTGTCATGGCATCCCGGCTCCTCCACGATCTCGACGATGATGCCGCGATCGCGCTCCTGGCCCGGGGCAGGGAACTCGCGGCACCCCGAGCGAGCCTGGTGATTGCCGAGCCGCTCGCGAAGGAGGGGCGCGACACCCAGACCGCGTACTTTACCGCCTATTTCGCCGCGATGGGATCGGGGCGATTGCGCCGTCCAGATGAAATCATGGCATTGTGCAAAGCAGCCGGATGGAAAGACGAGAAACCGCGCTGGCTCCACTATCCATCGTGTTCTGTCCTGAAAACTGGACATTGACGACTGTCAGATAGGTTTGACAATTCGCTTTTATAGTGGCAACTGGCTACCTCGAACCACCGCCAGGAGGATCCGATGGACGCCATTGCCGCAGTTCTGGAACGGCCAGGCCGGATCGTCACACGGACCCTGCAGCTTCGCGAACCCAAAGATGGCGATCTGCTGGTGGAGATCGACTATGCCGGCATTTCCGCCGGTACCGAGAAACTGCTTTGGGACGGGGCGATGCCCGCCTTTCCCGGTTTCGGCTATCCACTGGTGCCGGGTTACGAATCGGTCGGACGCGTCGTCGATGCCCGTGGCTCCTCCTCTTTTACCGAAAATGACAAGGTCTTCGTCCCCGGCGCCCATGCCTTTACTGACGCGCGGAGCTTCTTCGGTGCGAACGCCCGGCATCTGTTCGTCCCCGAAGATCGACTGGTGCGCAACGACATTCTGGGTGACGAACGCGGCGTGCTGCTGGCGTTGGCTGCTACGGCGCATCATGCGCTGGGCGCCGACGGCGCGCGGGCACCGGACCTGATCATCGGGCACGGAACTCTCGGTCGCCTGCTTGCCCGCATAGCGGTGGCGCGCGGAATGACGCCGCCGCGGGTCTGGGAAATCGATGCCGGTCGCCGCGAGGGAAGCCATGATTATCCCGTCATCGCGCCTCACGAGGATGAAGGGGCGACCTACCGCGCGATCTACGACTGTACCGGCGATGCAACGCTCGTGCCCGGCCTCATCGATCGGCTTGAGAAGGGCGGCGAACTCGTGCTGGCCGGATTCTACAGCGGCACGATCGCGTTTCCCTTCGCGCCCGCGTTCATGCGCGAGGCGCGGCTGCGGATCGCCGCCGAATGGTCTGCGCCCGACATGGCTGCCGTGCGGCGACTGCTGGCCGATGGGCGTCTTGCCTTCGACGGGCTCGTCACTCACCGGCGCTCCGCCTGCGAGATGTCCGACGCCTACCCCCAGGCCTTTACCGATCCCGCATGCCGCAAGATCGTTCTCGATTGGAGCGATTGCTGATGCTCGATACCCCCGCCCGTTCCCGCGATACGCTGGACTTCGACAAGGACACTTCCGCCACCCCGGCCACGAAGGAAACGCAGATCATCGCGATCTACGGCAAGGGCGGTATCGGCAAGAGCTTTACCCTGTCGAACCTCAGCTACATGATGGCTCAGCAGGGCAAGCGCGTGCTGTTGCTGGGCTGCGATCCGAAAAGCGACACCACCAGCCTGCTGTTCGGCGGCAAGGCATGTCCGACCATCATCGAAACCTCGAGCCAGAAGAAGGCGGCCGGTGACGAAGTTCGCATCGAGGACGTCTGCTTCAAGCGCGACGGCGTCTTTGCGATGGAGCTGGGCGGTCCGGAAGTGGGGCGGGGCTGCGGCGGGCGCGGTATCATCCATGGGTTCGAAACGCTCGAGAAGCTGGGCTTTCACGACTGGGGCTTCGACTACGTGCTGCTCGATTTTCTCGGCGACGTGGTGTGCGGCGGCTTCGGCCTGCCGATCGCGCGCGACCTTTGCCAGAAGGTGATCGTCGTCGGATCGAACGACCTGCAATCGCTCTATGTCGCCAACAACGTCTGCTCTGCGGTCGACTATTTTTCCAAGCTCGGCGGCAATGTCGGGGTGGCCGGCATGGTGGTGAACAAGGACGATGGTACCGGCGAGGCCGCAGCTTTTGCCGAAGCGGCGGGCATCCCGGTGCTGGCTGCCATACCGGCCGATGAGGATATTCGCCGCAAGAGCGCGAATTACCAGATCATCGGCAAGCCCGGCACGCGCTGGGCGCCGCTGTTCGAACAGCTTTCCGAAAACGTGGCAACCGCGCCGCCTGTCGCCCCCACTCCGCTCGATCAGGACGGTCTGCTGGGTCTTTTCAGTCCGGATGATACCGGCGGCAACGTGACTCTCGTCCCGGCTTCGCAGGAGGACATGCACGGACGCCCTGTTCCGGCCAAGTCGTCGCTCGAGGTCGTCTACGAGGCCTTGCTGGCATGAGCGAAAATGCGTCTCCCGATACTCTCGCTCCGCCCGCTGAGACGAGCTGCCACGGTGACAGCCGGACGATCCGCGAAAATGCCGCCGCGCAGGGGTCCGGCGCGGTGCTCGAAAAACTGACCGCGGACTATCCGCTCGGTCCGCACGATCAGCCGCAAAGCATGTGCCCCGCCTTCGGCAGCCTGCGCGTGGGACTTCGCATGAAGCGCACCGCGACCATCCTTTCGGGTTCGGCCTGCTGCGTATACGGTCTGACCCTCACCAGCCATTTCTACGGTGCCCGGCGCAGCGTCGGGTACGTCCCGTTCAATTCCGAAACCCTCGTCACGGGCAAGTTGTTCGAGGACATCCGCGACGCTGTTCACGACATGGCCGACCCCGACCGGTACGACGCCATCGTCGTCACCAATCTGTGTGTCCCCACGGCAAGCGGCGTTCCGTTGCGCCTCCTGCCCAAGCAGATCAACGGGGTGCGGATAGTCGGCATCGACGTCCCGGGCTTCGGCGTACCCACCCACGCGGAAGCGAAGGACGTGCTCGCAGCCGCAATGCTTTCCTACGCGCGGGAGGAGGTGGCCGCAGGACCGGTCATGCCGCTGCCCGACGGGCCCGGCGACCTGCCAACCGTCACCATACTGGGCGAGGTCTTCCCCGCCGATCCGATGATAATCGGACGGATGCTCGAACCGATGGGTCTGGCGGCCGGGCCGGCGGTTCCCACCCGCGAATGGCGCGAACTCTATGCCGCGCTCGATTGCGCGGCCGTTGCGGCGGTTCATCCCTTCTACACGGCCAGCGTGCGCGAGTTCGAGGCGGCGGGCCGCGCCGTCGTCGGCTCCGCCCCGGTGGGGGCAGAGGGTACGCATGCCTGGCTGGGTGCCATCGGAGAGCAGTGCGGCGTCCCGCAGGACAGGATCGCCGGGGCGCAGAACGCCATGCGCGGCGCAATCGGCGCGGCACTGGCGCAAAACCGGATCGAGGGGCGGATCACCTTATCGGGCTACGAAGGATCCGAGCTTATCGTGGCCCGTCTGCTCGTGGAGGCCGGAGCGGACCTGCGATATGTCGGCACCGCGTGCCCGAAGACCTGCTGGAGCGCCGAGGATGCCGACTGGTTGGCTCAGCACGGCGTCGAGATTCGCTATCGCGCGAGCCTGGAGCAGGATCTCGCCGCTTTCGAAGCGTTCGAACCCGATCTTGCCATTGGCACCACCCCGGTCGTGCAGCACGCGAAAGAACGGGGCACGCCGGCGCTCTATTTCACGAATCTCATTTCCGGTCGTCCCCTTATGGGGCCGGCCGGCCCGGCGGGGGTCGTGCAGACGATCAACGCGGCGATCCGCGGCAAGTCGAGGATGGACGCCATGCGCAGCTTCTTCGCGCCGGTCGAGGAGATCGCCTGATGCTGGTGCAGGATCATGACCGGGCAGGTGGCTACTGGGGGGCGGTCTATGCTTTCTGCGCCCTGGAAGGCTTGCAGGTTGTGATCGACGGGCCCGTGGGCTGCGAGAATCTGCCCGTGACGAGTGTCCTGCATTATACCGACGCCCTGCCTCCGCACGCATTGCCGATCCGCGTGACCGGCCTGTCGGAAGAGGAACTCGGCAAGAACGGGACGGAAAAGGCGCTGGAAAGGGCGGGCGCGACGCTCGATACCTCTCGGCCTGCCGTCGTCGTGACCGGCTCGATCGCCGAGATGATCGGCGGCGGCCTGGTGCCGGAGGACTCGCACGTCAAGCGGTTCCTACCCCGCACGATCGACGAGGACCAGTGGCAGGCCGCCGACCGCTCGCTCCTGTGGCTGTGGACGCAGTTCGGCGGGAAGGTGCGCCCCCGCAAGCGCAAGGACGGCGAGAAGCCCCGGGTCAACATCATCGGACCGGCCTATGGCATGTTCAACACGCCATCGGATCTCGCCGAAGTCCGGCGCCTTGTGGAAGGACTCGGGGCCGAGGTGAACCTTGCCTTCCCGCTCGGCAGTGCGCTTGGCGACGTGAAGAAGCTCAACGATGCGGATGCCAACATCTGCCTCTATCGCGAGTACGGCGCAATGCTGTGCGATGCGCTCGAGCGTCCGTGGTTCCATGCGCCGGTCGGGCTTGAATCGACCACGAAGTTCCTCACGGCTCTCGGACACGAACTGGGTCTCGACGCGGAGCCGTTCATCACGCGCGAGAAGGCCACCACGCTCGCCCCGATCTGGGATCTGTGGCGTTCGGTCACGCAGGACTTCTTCGCGACAGCGGATTTCGCCGTGGTGGCGAACGATACGCATACCCGCGGTCTTGCGAATTTCCTCGAGAACGAGCTCGGCATGCCGTGTGCCTTCGCCATTTCGCGCAAACCCGGCGTGAAGCCGGACAACGATCTTGTCCGCGCAAGACTGACCGAACATCAGCCCGCGATCATGTTCGGGTCGATCAACGAACGCATCTATCTCGCCGAATGCGATGCGCGCACCGCCTTCGTCCCGGCGAGTTTTCCCGGGGCCATCATCTGCCGCCATACCGGTACTCCGATGATGGGATATTCGGGTGCCGTCTGGGTGGTCCAGGAAGTGTGCAACGCCCTGTTCGACACACTGTTCGAGATCATCCCGCTCGCATCCCGGCTGGACGCAGCACCGGCTACGCCGGCCGCGAAATCCGGCCCCTTCCACTGGAGCCCCGAAGCGCAGGAGATGTTCGACCGGGCGGTTTCCCGCGCGCCGCTTCTCGCCCGCATTTCGGCGGCGAAGGCGCTGCGCGACGCAGCCGAAGCCGAAGCCCGGACGCGCAACAGCCAGCACATCGACATTGCGACCCTGAACGCAGCAACTGGAGGAGATGCCCGATGACCTCGCGAAACCGACACGGCACGCAGCCCGCATGGGTGCGAAAGGGCGCCGAAAGGCACGACCTGACCGTCAGCTTCGTCACGACGCTGCTGTTCCCGGTCTGCTTCGTCGGCGCGCTGTCCGATCGGGGCGCACGCGGCACCACTTCCCGAGGAGTGTGGACCGATGCGCTGTCCCGGGCGCGTTCGAATGCCTCGATGATAACCCAACTGCCCGGATAGACATCACGAATTGGACCGGAACCACCTCAATCACGACAGGAGAACAAGACCATGGTTGATCCAGACACCCGCCACGAACGCGATGGGTACGGCCTTTCGGGCCTGACCGAGAACGAAGCGCGTGAATTTCACAGCTATTTCACGAGGAGCTTCCTGTTCTTCCTGGCGATCGCGATCATCGCTCACATCCTTACCTACATCTGGGCGCCCTGGGGCGTGCCTGCGTAACGGCATCGTCACGACTCCCACCCCTACCGGAGACCGATCATGAAAATCTGGCTTATCTTCGATCCGCGGCGCGCCCTCATCGGCCTGTTCGCCTTCCTTCTCGTCCTGGCGCTGCTGATCCATTTCATCCTGCTGGGAACCGAAGATTACAACTGGCTGCAGGGCAGTTCGGAAATCGACACGACGGAAATGCTGATCGTGCCGCAGCCCGTGGAGGCTGCACCCTCGACCATGACCCCGGCACAGCCGGGTGCGCCCGACGCGACGACGGGTACCACGACGGCACCCCCGCCGGCGATGACCCCCGGCGAACCGGCACCCCAGACGATGCCTGCACAACAATGACGAGCGGGCGATGCGGACCCGGGCGGTCCGCATCGCCATGACGCGAACCTGCATGGCGCAAGCCGCCCTGCAAATGCGACGAAGGTGGCGCAGACCATGAGCATGCTCAGTTTCGAACCGAAATACAGGGTGCGCGGCGGTACGCTGGTAGGCGGCGACCTGTTCGATTTCTGGGCCGGCCCCTTCTATGTCGGATTCTTCGGGGTGACCGCGATCTTCTGCGCGCTGCTCGGAACGCTGCTCATTTTCTACGGTGCCAGTATCGGCCATGCCGACACGATCTGGCAGATTACCATCTCTCCGCCCGCTCTAAAATACGGTCTCGGCGTCGCCCCGCTCCGAGAGGGCGGGTTGTGGCAGCTTATCACCCTGTGCGCGATCGGGGCGTTCGTTTCCTGGGTTCTGCGCGAGGTGGAGATCTGCCGGAAACTGGGAATGGGCTACCATGTCCCGATCGGTTTTTCCTTCGCCGTATTCGCCTATGTCTCCCTGGTCGTCATACGGCCGATGATGCTCGGCGCGTGGTGGCACGGCTTTCCCTATGGCATCATCGCGCATCTCGACTGGGTTTCGAACGTCGGCTACCAGTTTTACCACTTCCACTACAATCCGTTTCACCTGATCGCCGTGACCTGTTTCTTCGCGGCGACCATGTTTCTCGCAATGCACGGGGGACTGGTCCTGTCCGCAGTCAATCCGGGCAAGGGCAAGGAAGTGAAGTTCGCCGAGCACGAGAACGCCTGGGCGCGCGATGCGATCTTCTATTCGGTGGGTGAAATCGGCATTCACCGGGCGGGTTACCTGCTGGCATTGAGCGCCGGTTTTTTCAGTGCCCTGTGCATGATCGTCAGCGGGCCGTTCATGATCCTGGGCTGGCCGTACTTCTTCGACTGGTACCTGCAACTGCCGATCTGGAACGGCATGGGCTTCTACGGCTGAGGGGCTGAGCGATGGCTTTCCAATACTCCTACTACGAAAGTTTCTACAGCCAGCTGCAGGTTCGCGGACCCGTGGCGCGCGAGCCGCATCTCGAAGGCGATGACATCCCGCGCATAGAAAAGCATTTCTTCTCCTACTGGCTCGGCAAGCTCGGAGATCCGCAAGTCGGACCGTTCTATCTCGGCTGGTCGGGAATATTCTCCCTGCTGTTCGGCTTTGCCGCATTCGAGATCATCGGCCTCAATTTCGCCGCGGCCAATGGCTGGAACCCGATCCGCTTCCTGAAAGGCATCATCTGGGATTCGGTCAGTCCTCCATCTGCCGAAAACGGCCTGAAACTGTTTCCGCCGCTGCTCGATGGCGGCTGGTGGCTCATCGCCGGTTTCTGCCTGACCGTGTCGGTGTGCCTGTGGTGGGTGCGGCTCTATCGTCGATCGCGCGCGCTCGGCATGGGTGTGCATGTCGCGCTGGCATTCGGCTGCGCGATCTTCCTGTTCCTGTCGATCGGCATCATCCGGCCCGTCCTGATGGGTGATTTCAGCGAAGCGCCGCCTTTCGGGATCATACCGCACCTCAACTGGACCGCGACCGTCTCGGTCGTTTACGGCAACTGGTACTACAACCCATTCCACATGCTCTCCATCGTCTTCCTGTATGGCTCGACCATGCTGTTCGCGATGCACGGCGGCACGATCCTGGCGACTGCCCGCTATGGTGCGGAGCGCGAGGGACGCGAAATCGTCGATCGCGGCACGGCGGCGGAACGCAGCGCGCTGTTCTGGCGCTGGACGATGGGCTTCAACGCCACCTTCGAGAGTATTCACCGGTGGGCCTGGTGGTTCGCGGTGCTGACGGTCATCACCGGCGGCATCGGCGTGCTGCTCACCGGCACGGTGGTCGACAACTGGTATCTGTGGGGAATGAAGCATGGCCTCGTGCCGGCCTACCAGTATCCCTACGACGCGACGCCCGTTCCCGTCGATCCCGTCCTGACGTCCATTCCAGCGGAGCAAGGATGATGCGCTACGGTTCGGTCCTGTTCGCCCTTGCTCTGGCGGTTCTCGCCTTCGCCGTCCTCGTCCCGCCGTGGACGGTGCCGACCAATGTGGCCACGACGCAGACCGGCCCGGATTCCTCGGCAATGGGTCTCTATCTCGATGAGACCGCCGAGAACAATCCCCCGCGTCAGCCGGAAATACTACCTGCCAGCATGACGTCAGGTGGCGGGGCGGCTTCGGGTTACAGCAACCTGCACGTTCTGGGCGGTCTGTCGCGCGACGAGTTCGACCGCACGATGGTCGCGCTCACCGCGTGGGTCGCCCCGGAGGAGGGCTGCGGATACTGCCACGGCGGACAGACCGAGAATTACGCGGCGGACTATCCACGCAAAGAGGTCGCGCGGCAGATGCTGCAAATGACGCGCGCCGTGAATTCCGGGTGGACGAACCACGTCGGCTCTCGCGGCGTCACCTGCTTCACCTGCCACCAGGACGAGAACGTGCCGGAGTATCTCTGGCATCGCCAGCCCGAGCCGGAGCCGCCACTGGGCGGACTGGCCGGCAAGCCCGCCCCGTGGGACACGCGCGCCCGGACCATTCGCGGTTTCTTCCCGGAAGGCCCTTACGAGAAATACCTGCTCGAAGGGCAGCCAGCGCGCTACGTCCAGGCGAACACCGCCCTGGTGTCGGGGGACGAACCGGTCCAGCACAATCTCGAAGACGGGGAAGACGTCTATATCATGATGATGCAGATGTCGCAGGCTTTGGGCGTCAATTGTACCTTCTGCCATCAGAGCCGGTATGCGGCAGACTGGTCGCAAAGCCCTCCGAACCGTTTGATGGGGTATTCCGGCATCAAGATGACGCTGGCGCTGAATCAGCAGGTGTTCGATCGCCTGACGCCCCTTGTCTCGAGCGATCTTCTGGGGCCGCTGGGCGATGCTGCAAAGATCAATTGCGGCAGCTGCCACAATGGGCGGCGGGAACCGGCGGGTGGCATGAACGATGTCTATTATCCGGCCCTTGTCGGAGACGGCGTGCCGGCACCGGCCAATTCGGTGGCCAGATACAATCCGCATATTCCCATACTCGCACGCCATCCCCGTGTCGGACCGCGGCAGGTGGCTCGCGACTGACGGCGTTGAACTGCCGCTCCCGCCGCCAGGGCCGGCGTGTGCTGGCTATTGGCGGTGATCGGGGAAGATATCCGGGGACTGGATCGCCACTGCATCCTCCTCCTCCAGCCAGGTATCGACTTGTGGCACGGGCAGGCGCCGGAAGGCCGCGCGAAACAGCACGGTGCACACGATCGTGCCGATCACGCCGACGGCCAGAGCGATCGCCATGCTCAATGCGACCGCATGATCCGTAAGCGGTTCGGGGGCCGCAAGCGTTGCGGCGTACTGGCGCAGGATCGGACCCATGAGGAAATCGCCGACCGAACGGACGAGCTCGATAAAAGCGAAGACGCGGGGCAGCAGGGAGGAGCGCAGCGAGAAAGCCGCGAGAAACAACGCCGGGCTCACCGTAGCGCCTGCGCCGAATCCCAGCAAAGTGAGCGCTAGGCTGAGCCACGGCCACGGGGAGGAAGAGGCCAGGGCGATGAGCATTATTCCCGAACCGATCATCATGACCAGACCGACCAGGATCAGCACCGGAAGGTATCGGGACCGGAAAAGTCGGGCCAGGATCAGTGCGGCAAGCGCTGCACCCAGCAGCAGGGGCGAGAAGGTGAGACCGGTTTTGAGCGGTGTGAACTGCCAAAGCTGCATCGTCCGGCCGACGCTCAGCTCGAGAAGCGAGAGAAACACACCGCCGGCGAAAGCGGCGATAAGCGTACCTATGATCGGCAAGGTGTGGATGGTCTTGTGGATGGGTACGAGCGGCGTCTGCCGCCTTTCTTCATAGAGAAAGATTCCTGCAAAGCACGCGAGGCCGATTCCGAGAGGAACCAGGAACCACGCCGATCCGAAGCTTCGTCCCGCCAGCAGAGCCACGGCGGAAAACGGCAGGACCGTTCCCAGGAATGCCAGGACAAGCGCGCCGTAATCGCGCGGTAGTTCCGGATTGGGAGGATCGTTGTCGCGAAGTACCACGCGACTGAAACCGGCAACCGAAAGCGCGATGGCGGCCAGCGCGAGATGAAACCCGCGCCATCCCGGGCCTGCCGCGACCAGCCCACCTACCATCGGACCGGCAGCGATCGCGCCGAACAGACCGAGGCTGATGAAACCGGCGCTGATCGTGACCTTTTCCGAAAATCCAGTGATCACGGGAGGGAGAGAGACGACGAGCAGCATGCCAGTGGTCAAACCTGCGAGAACGTGGCCTGCGACGTAGGCCACCGGACCCTGCGCGATGGCGGCGCATAGCCACCCCGCGCACGTCGCCAGCGCCAGCAGGGGCAGGAGACGTCTGCGCGGGTGGCGTTGCACGAGGTCGCCTGCAAACAGCGCACCGAACGCATATCCGGCCGTGGAAAGCGATCCTGCCCAGCCCAGCGCCGCGCGGCTCGCTTCAAGATCGTGTTGGATCTGGCCCTCGAGCAACGACCCCGCGCTGCTGACCAGCAAGTAGGGAATGAGGGCGAAAAGGGCGATGGCAAGCGTGGCCGGGTAGCTGCCGCGCAGACTGTCAGTAGAAACCATGGTCCTTGAACGATTTCGACGCGCGATGGTTCGCGCAAGCCCTGTCGATCATTCTGAATGCAGGATACCCGAACGCCTGAGCAGCAGCGCGGCCAGTGCCAGAAGAAGGATCGCCGAGGTTTCGAACACGATGTTTTCCGGGGCCATGTCCTTGCTTTGCAGGACGACCAGCCGGGCGAGGGCGGTGATGGCGATGAAGATCGGATAGATGAAGGTCGCTTGCCCTTCGTTGTAGAATACGGCCGTCATGGCGATCACTTCGGCGAACAGGAACATGAGCAGTATGTCGGCCAGCACCACGACGCCCGTATGGGTCATCTGGACGATCAGCTGATAGGCCGCGAGGATAGTCATCAGCGCGACGAGCGCCAGGAACGCCCGCTGGACCACCCGCAATCCGCCCAGCACGTAGCGAGTGCTCCTGCTCCCGTCCGAATTCGCCTGACTCGTCGGAGGCATGACCTCGTCCGCCCCGTTGGCCGGGTTCGTCCCGCCAGCGGGGCGGCGCTCCGTCATGCCGCGACCGAAACCCGGGACAGCGCGCACTGGCTCCACAGTTCGCTCAGCGCATCGACCAGCGCATCGATATGGGCATGGGTGTGATAGGGGGAGGGGGTGAAGCGCAACCGCTCGGTGCCGCGTGGAACGGTGGGGTAATTGATGGGCTGCACGTAGATGCCGTGATGGTCGAGCAGCCAGTCCGACAGGCGCCGGCATTTTTCCGCATCGCCGATCATCACCGGAACGATGTGGCTCTCGTTCGCCATGTGCGGAATGCCCGCCAGATCGAGCTTGCGGCGAAGATAGGCGACCTGGGCGCGCTGCGACAGACGCTCTTCGTTGCTGTGCTTGAGATAGCGGATACTCGCGGTCGCCCCCGCAGCCAGCACGGGCGGAAGTGCGGTCGTGAAGATGAAGCCGCTGGCGAAACTGCGGATGAAGTCGACCAGGCTCGCCGATGCCGCGATGTAGCCGCCCATCACGCCGACTGCCTTGCCCAGGGTGCCTTCTATGACCGTCACCCGGTCCATGAGGCCGCGCTCCTCGGCAACCCCGCCTCCGCGCGGACCGTAGAGACCGACCGCGTGAACCTCGTCGAGATAGGTCATGGCCCCATGGCGCTCGGCGACCTCGCAGATTTCCGCGATGGGGGCGATATCGCCATCCATCGAATAGACGCTTTCGAAGGCCACGATCCTGGGGCGTGCGGGGTCAAGCGCGGAGAGGTGTCGGTCCAGATCCTCGGGATCGTTGTGTTGCCAGATCACCTTTTCTGCGCGCGAATGACGCACGCCCTCGATCATCGAGGCATGGTTCATCGCATCGGACAGGATCACCGACCCCGGCAATCGCGCGCCAAGCGTGGAAAGCGTCGCCCAGTTGGAAACGTAGCCCGAACTGAACAGCAACGCAGCTTCCTTGCCGTGCCAGTCGGCGAGTTCGCGCTCGAGCTCGATGTGCGCGTGCGTCGTCCCGGAAATGTTGCGTGTGCCGCCCGCGCCCGCGCCGTAGCGAGCCAGCGCGGCCTGCATGGCCTCCAGCACGACCGGGTTCTGCCCCTGTCCGAGATAGTCGTTCGAACACCAGACGGTGACGTCGCGCGCCATCTCTCCTCCGCGATGAACGGCATGCGGGAAATTGCCGGCCTCTCTCTCCAGATCGGCGAAATAGCGATAGTTTCCGGCCTCCCGCAGTTCGTTGAGTTGCGCGTCGAAGAGCGTGTCGAAATCCATAGCGTTTTCTCCCGAATTCATGCCGTCGCCACCAGGCGCAATCCCGCTGCCGGTTCGGCGAAGGCCGTGGCCAGCCCCTCGCGATCGAGATCGCTGCCGATGAGCATTACCCGGGCGGTATCCTCGTCGCGCGGGATATGCGCGGTGACCGAAGCCCGGCCGCCGGCGATGTCGAACTTGAGCCAGCCGTCTCCGTCGCGTGCGATACCCTTGGCGCGCGCGATCCGTCCGAACTCGCCGTCCACGAGCCGCGCCAGGAGTGATCGCAACTGCGCCGAGGAGAGAGACCCGTCTAGCGCGAGGCTCGCGCTTTCGAAGCCGAGCGCATCGGGTCCGTGGTGATGGTGTCCCGCCCGATCGTCGCTGTCACTGCCGTGAACGTGCGGTTCGGGTCGATCCCCGAGTACCGGAACGACAGTCCGTTCGTGGCCGATGGGCTGGGCGTGACGCGCAAGCACCGTCTCCGCCCGTGGATTGAGCGAGGCGAGCGTATCGAGCACGGTCGCCAGCTCCTCGCCATCGACCAGATCGGTCTTGTTGACGATGAACACCGGTGCCAGTCGCGCCTGCACGGCGAAGTAGTCATGCAGCCGCGCATAGTCTGCGACGAAGGCGGCGGCATCGATCACGGTCCACAGCCGTGTCTCGCGCAGATGAGGCTTGATTTCCGGGGTTTCCAGAACGCCAAGCAGGGCGCCCACGTCGGCGACACCCGATGGCTCGATCAAAACGCGGTCGGGCTGCATGTCGGCAAGGACGGTGCGCAACCTGTCGGTGACATCACCGCGCAGCGAACAGCAGATGCAGCCATTGGGCAGTTCCACCACTTCGGCATCTCCGCCCGATACGAGCCCGGCATCGATCCCCAGTTCGCCGAAATCGTTGACCAGCACCACGGTCTTTTCCGCCGGGTCGGCTTCGGCAAGCAGGCGCTGGAGGAATGTCGTCTTGCCCGCCCCAAGGAAGCCGACGACGATTTCCGCCACGAAGGGGCGGATCTCTCCGCGGGACTTCAGGCCGGCGGACCACAAGGCGGCGGTCGGCATGGGCAGCACCAGCATCCAGTGCTCCAGGATCGCGAGCGCCATCATCGCGGTCAGAAAGCTGTAACCCGCCTGCTCGAAAGCGCTCGCCCCGTCGGCGAAGGCGGCCTGCGCGACCACGACGGTAATGACGGTCGAGATGGTAATGGAAAACGGGAACAGCAGGTTCATCGCCCGCTTGTTGAGGAAGCCCTTGAGGAAGGTCAGGTGTTCGGGAAGAAATTCCTCGTTGAGGTTGCGCACGCCCAGAAACACGTTGAGCTTGGCGGATTGGTGCATCCACCACAAGATCATGAAGGTCCAGGTGCCGAACTGGTTGGGCTGCCCCCAGGTCAGCGCCACCACCGCCACGGCCGACGCGATGATCGCCAGTTCATGCCAAAGGCTCGTCTGGATGGCGTGGCCGAAGTGCTTCCACCCGCCGCATCCTTCGGGGCAGGCGGCTTTCCGCGGACCCGTGACGATGCCCATGTAGAAGCTCACCTCCTGCCAGCCCCAGGCGAGCAGGCCGGCGACGAACGCGAGATAGGCTCCGGTCAGCGAGGTATCGGACGCGGTCTCGTGCAGGCCCCACAGGCTCGCAGCCATCACCAGCGTCGCCCCGGCGAAGCTGTACTTGAAGGTCCACGGCCTGAGCCCGTCGAGATAGATGATGAGGACCGTAGAGGCCCACCACAGGACGAGCGCGGCGACGAGAGCGATGGCGATGGTCATGGTCGAGGCATCTCCTTACCAGGCCGGTTGCAGGCGGCTGGCGGCCGGGGGCGTGTTGGCGAGCGGGCGCGCGAAATACAGCGCGGCGAATTGCGCGGCGGCGCGAGCGGCCAGCAACAGGATCTTCGCCCTCGCCAGACCGCCTGCAGCCTTCGCCGCGTCGATAGCCTCGCTCCTCAGCCGCAGCTTTTCGAGCCGGGTCCAGAATCGGTCGTCGCCAAGATCGGGAAGCGAGGGGAAGACCTGCTTCGACACTTCGTTGGTAATCGCGAATACCTTATGGGCGTATTCCTTCGGCCCGATCCCGATGGCATCGAAGAAAGCCGGCCGCTTGTGGTCGCGAATGTACATCGTCGCATAGACGGCGATCTGGAAGAAACGCATCCAGCGCGCATTCAAGCCGCTCGTCAGCTTGGGATCGGCGCGCATCAGCAAGGCGAATGCCTCACCATGCCGGAATTCGTCGCTGCACCACTGCTCGAACCAGTTGAAGATCGGGTGGAAGCAGCGTTCGGGGTGGCGTTGCAGATGGCGGTAGATGGTGATGTAGCGCGCATAGCCGATCTTTTCGGACAGGTAGGTCGCGTAGAAGATGAATTTCGGCTGGAAGAAGGTGTACTGTTTCTCCCGCGTCAGAAAGCCCAGGTTGATGCCGAGGCCGTAATCCTTGAGCGCATCGTTTATGAAGCCCGCATGGCGGCTTTCGTCGCGGGCCATGTAGCGGAACAGCGCGCAGATATCGGGATTGGAGCCGCGTCGTTTCATCTCGGCATAAAGGACGCAGCCGGAAAACTCCGCGGTGAGGGAGCTGACGAGGAAGTCGACCAGTTCCTCGGCCAGCTTCGCCGGCAGTTCGTCCAGCGGCTGCGCGTTCCAGTCGGCGATCCCGTTCTCGCGCTTGAAGTGCCGCTTGTTGCCGTCCTCGGCCAGCTCGTCGATCAGCGCATCCCATTCGCCGCGCACCGCCTCCACACTCATCGCGTCGAGAGCGTCGAAATCGGTGGTGTAGAAGCGCGGATTGAGCAGCGTGTTGACCTGCGCCATGCGCGTGGTGTGATTGCTATCGGCAGGATCCGGGGCAGATTGACGGGTCATGCGTTCCTTCCCTCGAAGCCGACTTCGTAAAGCTCGTGCAATTCCCACTGCCGCACGCGCCTCGCCCAGAAGGCGCGCAGGGGTCCGGCGCGGCGCACGGTGGCATCGCGGCGCTCGGTCAGGCTTTCGCCAAAGGGCACGGTGATGGGCGGTCCGTGGACGAGTACGCGATCACCGGGCGCAAGGGCCACATCGCCATCGAGCGTGACATGGGCGCCGAGTGCATCGAAGTGGTTTTCCACCTGGACCGTGCAACCGATGGTGAAGCTCCGGCTCACTGTTCCGGCTCCTTCAGCAGGGCATCGAAGGAATGGCCGTTTTCAGGACCGAAGGCGGCGAGACGGAATATCTGGCCGGTTTCGGGATCGAGCAGGACGCGCTGGCCGTCCTGCGAGACGTCGAGCGCGATGGGCCTGTCGGCGGGGATCGCGCGCCGGGCGCGCATCGTCAGGATACCGCGCACGATCAGGCGCGGGAACAGTTCTTCGCCCTTTCCGGCCAGTTCTATGCGTTCGCCCCCTTCGGTGGTGGCGACGAGGGCGGGGACCGGATCGTCACCGATCCTGCCGGCGCCCGTCACCGTGAACAAGGCTGTCTCCCGCACGGCGAGCGGGCCTTCGCGGGTTTCCCCGATCCCCGTCAGCCGCGAACCGGCGATAAGCGCCAGCGACAGCAGGAGGAAACCGGCGACGAGGATCACGACTTCGCGCGGCACCATGATCTGGTCGTGATCGTGTGGAGCCGGTTCGGCCTCCTGCGGCAGGGGCGGAAACTGCGCGTTCATGCCTGTGCCTCCGCCAGTTCGCGCAGCGGTTCACGCTCTGGGGTCGCAACATGGGGGGCGATTGCGCGCGGCGCCGTGTTGAAGGCCACCAGGGCCTCTCCGATCGCCTCGCACGCGGCTGGCGCATCGGGCAGGGAACGCAGGCTCGGACGCGGAGGCATGAAATGGAAGGCGCGCGCATGGGGCCACAGATTGAGATAGTTGAGGCCGCCCGTGTCCTTGACCGTGAAGGCGATGTCGCCCAGCCCGATTTTCGAGCGCGGTCGGATGCTGGCATCGGTGATTGCCGATAGCGGGATTGAGATCGTCCGGTCGAGCGCGACGCCGATGTGGAGGATCACCCGCCGGTTGGTAAGCGTGTAGCAGGCCGTGCGCGCCATCATCGCGCCGAGCAGCCAGAGGATACCGAGACCGATCAGGCCCAGAGGGATCGCCAGCAGCCCCAGCGCGAGCGCCGGTCCCATCGGCCAGCCGCCATCGCGCATCATGGCCGTCGCCAGCGCGACCAGGAGCACGAGATAGACCGCCACCAGCCGAAACCGGAACACCACGGGGCCGAGCGCGCGGGCCGACGGGGCACCCTGCCACAGGATGCGCTCGCCCGCGGGCAGCGGCCGATCGAGCCCGGCACGCCGTTCGGCTTCGCTCAGTCCGTTCACAGCAGCGGCTCCGCGCGCTGCGGCGTGGCGAAGCGCAGCCCCCCGCCGTAATAGGCGCGCACCAGTTGCTCCTCGAGGGCCGTTATCATGGTATCGGACTTGCGGCCCGGAACGTTGGCAAGCTGCGCACCGGTCAGCGCGGCAGTGCGCACCCGTCGGTTGCGGGTATCGATCGCGACGAATTCCATCGGCACGAGGATGCGACCCGAGGGTGGCGGAGTAAGCCGCTCTTCGCGGTATTCGTCGCCACCCTTGGATTCGCTCGGATCGTGCCCTTCGCGGATCGCTTCCTGAACACCGGCCTGATTGCCTTCGCCCGAGCCCGCCGGATCGACAGATCCGTCGTCGTTCCGGTCATCGTCGCGCATTTCGTCATCGTCGAGGACGTGGTCGGCCGGGTTGCGGCTGCCGTTGTCCGTTCCGGCGTAAAGGACGTCGACCTCGACCGTCTCGACCACGGCCGTGGGCGTCTCGATGTGTTCGCGCGTCACCACCGCGGCGACCGGTTCGCGGCCCTGGCGGTCCTCGTCGTCGGCCCGGATGTACCGCGGATCGTCCACCGTGCGCTGCGAAGCGATATCGCTGGCCAGTTGCACTTCGAGAAAGCGCCCGTGATGTTCGGAGCGATCGAACCAGATATCGACAACCTCGCCCGCTACCGTGTGATCCAGCCCGACAAGCGGCAGCCCCCGGGGGTCCATGTCGAGCCTGGCCACGCGGAAGTCGTTGCCCCACCGCATCGGCCGGATGACCGGCTTGCCGTCGAAGCTCAGATCCGGTTCGTCGATGCGTTCCTGCCACGCTCCCGCACCGACCCCGGCCAGCAGAGGGTCGCCGGCGGGCACGAACGGTCCGCCGATGCCGCCGACGAACTCGCCCGAAATCTGCCGCGGCGAATCGTTTCGGGGTACGTAGACGTCGGGACGACCGTGCGGCTGGATGAAGCGCTTGGGCGGCGGGACGGCCGGGAACCCCTCTATGGAAACACGCGGACGCTCCCGGTCGCGGGGATTGGCGACAAGCGGATACCCCTCGCGCTTGTCCTCCCGCCGGAGGTAATAGACGAGGCAGAGGAAGAACACGAAGAACAGGATGACGAGCAGCAACGGCAGATCGAATCCGCTGAAATACCCCCCGGCCGTGAATGCGCCACGTGCTTCCAAACCCTGTGTCATATCCGCCTCCAGATCATGCGGGAAACTCCTGAATCGCCAGGCGCGCCGGCCCTCGCCGTACCCGCGAAGCCAGCGGGCCGAGCGCCACGAGTGCGGCGAACAGCAACGCTATCTCGACATGGTAGACAAAGCCGTATGTGGCATCGAGGCGACCGCCGAGGTCGAAAGCGGCATCGGCCGCATCGCGAATTGCGCCGCCGAAGCCGACCGCGAGGCCGACCGCCAGTGCCTGGGCCGCACCCCAGACGCCCATGGCAAAACCGAACCGCTCGGTTTCGGCGAGGGCAGTGGCCGCCGCCAGCAGGGAAACGCTGGCGATACCTCCGCCCAGGCCGATCCCCGCCACGCCGGCGATGAACATCGCGACGCTGGCGAAAGGACCGGCGAAGATAACCAGGCTGAAGGCCGGTATGCCGATCAGCACGCCGCGCGCGGCCAGCAGACAGGAATCGGTTCCGCGGCTCATGCCGCGCGCGGCCAGGGCGAAACCGCCGAGCGTTCCCAGCGCCCAGATCGCGGTCAGCGAAGTCGTCGCCCCGACGGTCAGTCCGAGCACTTCGCCGCCATAGGGTTCGAGCAGCACGTCCTGCATGTTGAAGCCGGCCGTCACGAGCATGACGGCCACCAGCAGGCGCCGTGCCCGTCCGCCGCGATCGAAGCCGCGCCATGCCTCGCGCAGGGAAAGGCGCGGTTCGTCCGCCGCGATCGCTCCCCGGCGTTCCTGCTTCCACAAGGCGACCACGTTGAGCGCGAATGCGAGAATGGCGGTGTAGCCAACGGTCGCGAACAGCGCGCCGTAGGAAAACTGGTGCAACGTCGCGCCGAAGATCAGCGAGCCGGACGCCATCGCCAACAGCAGCACGACATAGAGCAGGGCGACGACCCGGGGGCGCTGCTCCTGCGGGGCGAGATCGCACGCAAGTGCCAGTCCGGCGGTCTGCGTGACATGCGTGCCCATGCCGATGAGGAAGAAGCTGACGAGCACGCCGGCCCGCCCGGCGAGTGCCTGCGCGCCGTCCCCGGTCAGCAGCGTGATCGACATGGGTGTCAGGGCAAGACCGCCGAACAGGGTCAGGCTGCCGAACCAGATATAAGGCACTCTTCGCCAGCCCAGGACCGAGCGATGCTGATCGGATTTGAGGCCGAAGACTGCCCGCAGCGGGGCCAGCAGCAGCGGTAGCGCGATGAACAGCGCAACCTGCCAGGCAGGAACGCCGATCTCCACGATCATCACGCGATTCAGCGTGCCGTTGAGCAGTACCAGCCCCAGCCCGACGCTCACCTGCACCAGTGCGAGGCGCGCCAGCCGTCCGGCGGGCAGGCCTCGCGCGGCATCCGCGAAGGGCAGCAGGTCCAGCGGCGCCTTGCGCCAGAGCCGGAGGGCAAGGGGCAACTCCGCGCTCATTGGCGGGTCAGTTCCATGGCCTGACTGGTGTAGAAGCCGCTCTTGATCCGCTCACTGAAACTCAGCGTCCATCCGGACAACACGCCATCGGAAGCGATCGTCTGTTCGAGGCGGGCGGGCGCGATCGGAGAGAGCGCGGGGGAGCGGTTGCCGCGCGGGAACAGCTGGCCGACCGAGTGCATCGCCGTCAGCAGCGGCGTGCCGGGCGCGATGGTGAAGAGAATGGACCTTTCGGTTCGCTCGGCCAGTCCGGCGAGCGCGCCGACGATGTCGCGCCTGTCGTAATGGATAAGCGAATCCATCAGCACCACGTGATCGAACCGGCCGAGGGCGGGATCGAGCATGTCGCCACTCGAAAAGGCAATCCGCTCCGGTCCCAGCTCGCTTGTCGCCCGGCGCCGGGCGATGGCGACCATCCGGCCCGATACGTCGACGCCGGTTACGTCGGCTCCGCGGCGGGCCGCCTCGATCGACAATGCTCCCGTTCCGCATCCGGCGTCGAGAAGCCGGGTGCCGACGAGGTCCGCCGGCAGACGCGAGAGCAGCAGATCGCGCATCCTGTCGCGGCCCGCGCGTACGGTGGCGCGGATGCGGCCGACCGGCGCATCGGAGGTAAGCGCTTCCCAGGCATCGGCCGCGGTGCGGTCGAAATAGGTGGTCAGGCTTTCCCTGCGGGCTTCATATGTTGCGGTTTGCATCGGCCTTTCCCTCAATCGAAGCCAAGGAAGTCGAACAGGTCGCGGTCGCGCATGGGCTGCGGCTCGACAATGTCGACCCCGGCCACGAGCTGTTCTGCCAGGCGCAGATATTCCTGCTGCACGGCAAGAATTTCCGGCTCGTCGTCCATCTCGAAGATCGTGCGCTTCTTCAGTCGGCTGCGACGGATTGCATCGAGATCGGGGAAATGCGCCAGCCGGGTCAGTCCGGTCGCGGCGTTGAACCGGTCTATCTCGTCGGTGCCGGCGGAACGGTTGGCGATGACCCCCGCGAGCCGGACATCGTAGTTCTTCGCCTTCGCGCGGATGGCGGCGACGATGCGGTTCATCGCGAAGATGCTGTCGAAATCGTTGGCGGTAACGATCATGGCCCGGTCGGCATGTTGCAGGGGCGCCGCGAAACCGCCGCACACGACATCGCCCAGCACGTCGAAGATGACGATGTCGGTATCCTCGAGCAGGTGATGCTCCTTCAGCAGCTTGACGGTCTGCCCGACGACGTATCCGCCACAGCCCGTGCCTGCCGGCGGTCCGCCCGCTTCCACGCACATGACGCCGTTATACCCTTCGAACACGTAGTCCTCGGGCCGCAATTCCTCGGAGTGGAAATTCACCTCTTCCAGCACGTCGATGATGGTGGGGCACAGCTGCTTGGTGAGGGTGAAGGTGCTGTCGTGCTTGGGGTCGCAGCCGATCTGCAGCACGCGCTTGCCCAGTTTGCTGAAGGCGACCGAAAGGTTGGAACTGGTTGTCGACTTGCCGATGCCGCCCTTGCCGTAGATCGCGAAGACCTGCGCGCTGTCGATATGCAGATCGGGATCGAGCTGCACCTGGACCGAGCCTTCGCCGTCCTCGGGTGCGTGCCTGTCGAGTATGTCGAGGGTCATGCGGCGATGCCTTCCATCCGGTCGTTGAGTTCGTCGCCCGCCGCTTCGAGCGCGGCGAGAGTTTCGGCGCTGGGCGTCCAGAACTGGCGATCACTCGCCTCGAGCAGGCGGTTCGCCATGCGGGCCGAAGCGGTCGGGTTGAGCGCCGAGAGACGCTGGCGCATGTCCTCGTCGAGGACGAACGTCTCGCTGAGCTGGCGATACACCCACTCGTCCACCTGGCCGGTGGTGGCCGACCAGCCGAACGTATTGGTTATCGAGGCCTCGATGTGGATCACCCCTTCGCGACCATGTTCGAGCATCGGCTCGTACCAGCCGGGGTTGAGCGCGCGTGTGCGCGTCTCGAGCGCCACCTGTTCGGCCATTGAGCGCACCTTGGCGCCGCGGCCGGTACGGTCCCCGACATAGGCTGGCACGGTGGCCTCGCGGCTACGCGATGCAGCCTGCGCCATCCCGCCCAGGCTGTCGAAGTAATGGTCGATGGTGGTGACGCCCAGTTCGGCGGATTCCAAGTTCTGGTAGGTGCAGGCGACATCGGCCAGCAGGCTCGCGAGTAATTCGCTCTGGCCGCGCGCCTTTCCGTCGCGACCATAGGCGAAGCCCTTGCGCGTGCAGAACGCCTGCCCCAGCTCGTCCCCGCCTTCCCACAGGCCGTTCTCGACCATGTGGTTGACGTTCGCGCCGTAGGCGCCCTCGGCATTCGAGAAAACCCGCAGCGCCGCCTCTTCCGGGTCCGCCCCGGCGGCGATCCGCGCCAGCGTATGCTTGCGGACGAAATTCTGATCGAGGGGCTCTTCCACTTGCGAGGCAAGCCAGGCGGCCTCGGCGATGAGACGGGTCTGCAGGGGCAGCAAATCGCGGAAAATACCCGATAGCGTTACCACCGCATCCACGCGTGGACGGCCCAGTTCCGCGAGGGGAATGAGTTGGGCACCCGCCAGCCGACCGAAGCCGTCGAAGCGTGCCTTCGCGCCCATCAGGCTCAACACCTGTGCGACCGGCACGCCGCCCGACTTGAGCGTATCGGTACCCCACAGGACCATGCCGATGCTTTCCGGCAGCGTGCCGGTATCTTCGAGCGACCGCGCGAGCAGCAGTTCGGCCTGCGCCGCTCCCTCCGCACTGGCGTGGGCTGCGGGCAGGCGGAAGGGGTCGAAGCCGTGAATGTTGCGGCCCGTGGGCAGCATGGCGGGATCGCTCAGCACGTCGCCGCCGGCGACGGGGGGGACGTATCCACCGTCCAGTGCGGCGAGGATATTGTCGAGTTCCGGGTTGGCGATGAGGGCGGTTGCCATCTTCTGCACCGGCGCGCCGTTGGCCTCGGCCATGATCGCAGCGAGATCCTCGGCAGCCTCGCGCGCCATCGGCCGGCCGACGACGTGCAGGCCATGCGGCACCAGCGTCGCTTCCATCTCCTCGATGAGCGCGGCGAGCCTGGCCACTTCGGCGTTTGCGTCGGTCCATCGCGGCGCGGGATCGCACAGGTCGAGTGCGGCACCCTGCGCCTGCAGCGTGGCGGCAAGCGCCTCGCTCGGATCGTCGTACCAGCGCGCGAGCGTCGTCTTCGCGTCGCGCCAGTCATTGTAGAGGCCGGCCTCGCCCAGCGGCGGGGTCATGTGGCTCAGCGTTACCGCCGCGCTTCGACGCTTGGCGATGCTGGCTTCGGACGGGTTGTTGCCGGCATAAAGGTAATAATGCGGCAGGTCGCCGATCAGCCTTTCCGGCCAGCAATCGCCCGTCAGTCCGGCCTGCTTGCCCGGCATGAATTCGAGCGCCCCGTGCGTGCCGAAATGCAGCAGTTCGTGCGCCGCGAAGTCTTCCGCGATGTAGCGGTAATGCGCCGCGAAGGCGTGGGTCGGCGCAAAGCTGCCCTCGAACAGCAGCCGCATCGGATCGCCTTCGTACCCCATGCTCGGCTGCACTGCGACGAGCACGTTGCCCAGCCGCGCGCCCAGCAGGAGAATGGCGTTCCCGTCGGACTGTTCGCGGCCGGGGGCCGGCCCCCACTGCGCCTCGATCTCGTCGAGATGGCGTTCGCGGGCGATGTGATCTGCGGCCGGGATGCGGGCGAAGACGTTGGCCGGGGTGCCGAACTGCACGGAGTTGCCGCCGAGTATGGCGTCCTCCAGCGCGGCGGGGTCGGCGGGCAGATCGACCTCGTAGCCTTGCCGCTCGAGACCGGCGAGCACGTTCCACAGGGATTCGAACACCGACAGGAACGCCGCGGTGCCGACCGCCCCGGCATTCGGCGGATAGGAGAACACCGTGATCGCCAGCCGCCGTTCGGACCGCGGGGTGCGGCGCAGCGCGATCATCCTGGCGACCCGGCGGGCGAGCATCCCGGCACGCTCCGCGTCGGCTTCCATCCGCCCGCCCTCGCCCCCGCGGCCCCCGACAAGGACCGGTGCGATCGCCCCGTCGAGTTCGGGCAGGGCCAGCCCCATGATCGTTTCGACCGGGGTCATTCCGCGGGCGGAATCGCGCCATTCGGGAAGCGTCTGGAACTCGCTCACCTGCGCTGCAAAGTAGGGAACGTCGAGCCGCTTCAACAAATCGACTGCGGCGTCGCTGTCATTGTAGGCAGGGCCGCCGACAAGCGAGAAGCCCGTAAGGGAGACGACCGCATCCACACTTGCGGCCCCGCCCGCATCGCAGAAGAACCGCTCGATCGCAGGCCTGGCGTCGAGCCCGGCGGCGAAGGCGGGCACCACGTCAAGGCCCTCGGCCTCCATCGCCGCGATCACGCCGTCGTAATGTCCGGCATCGCCCGACAGGACGTAGGAGCGCATCAGCAGCAGCCCGACGCGCCCCTTCGCTGCCCGCGTCGTCGGGAGTTCGCCCGCCTGCGTGCCTATCGCCCCCGTCATCCCCGGGTGATACAGGCCGGTTTCCGGGTATTCGACCGGCAGGGGCGGCTCGGAAAGGTCGCACTCGCCGTAGCGCGAGGCGAGATGGCGGATCAGGCCTTCCATGTTGGCCGTCGATCCGGCCAGCAGATAGCCGAGCGTCAACAGGTAGGCTCGCAAATCCTGCGCCGTGCCGGGGATCAGCTTCAGGATGCGCGGCAGTCGGCGCAGCATTCGCATCTGCCGTTCGCCCGCGGTCGCGCTGTTGCCGGCGGCGGGCTTGCCTTTCAGCCGCTTGAGCCAGGCCATCGGTCCCCTGGATTCCCCCGGGGCGGCACTGAAGCGGCCGAGCCGCGTCAGCTCCACGACCGGGCCCGCCGAAAGGCAGCCGACCATGGCCGCGCAGGCAGGCCGCCGGGCGGCAAGGGCGTCGATCACCGGCATGAAGTGCTCTTCCATGAAGAGCATGTGGGTGACGACGATATCGGCCCTGGCTATCGCCCGCCGGGCGGCCGCGGCGCGGTTTTCACCGTCGGCCCAGTGCGAGGCGACGAAAATGTCCAGGCGAAACCCGGGCAGGTCGGCGCGCACACGGTCCGCCGCCTGTTCGAGCGCGTGGCTGAGGTGCGCGTCCAGCGTCAGCACGACCATGCGAAGAGGTGCGCTACCGCCCATAATGCGCCTTTGCCTCGTAAAGCGTGTCGAGCGTGATCGTCGCCGATCCGCGCTCGGCGGCGAACGCCTCGGTATTGCGGCGGGCCTTGCCTCGCACGAAGAAGGGGATCTTCTTCAGTTCGGCCTCGGCCTGAAAGTCCCAGACCGGACCGCCCGTCGAGCTGGCGTCCTCGTTGGCCGCGACCGGGATCGTCGCGTGCACGCCAAGATGGGAGGCACCGGCTTCGTCGTGGAATTCCGCATCGCCGCGAAACATGGCGAGCAGGTGTTCCTCAAGACCCATGACGAGCGGGTGGACCCAGCTGTCCCACAGCACGTTGGCGCCCTCGAACCCCATCTGCGGCGCGCGGCGGGCCGGGTAGTCCTGCACATGCGCCGGGGCCGAGATGACCGCGCAACCGATGCCGAGCCGCTTGGCGATGTGGCGCTCCATCTGCGTGCCGAGCACGAGTTCCGGACAGGCCGCGGCAATCGCGGCCTCGACTTCCAGATGGTCGTCGCTGATCAGGGCTTCGAGACCGTAGCCATCCGCAGCCTTGCGAACGTCACGCGCGAACGTCCGGCTGTAGGTGCCGAGCCCCGCAAGCTCGAAGCCGAATTCCTCGGTCCCGACCCGCGCCGCGGCGATGGCGTGGGTGGCATCGCCGAATACGAAGACCCGTTTGCCCGTCAGATAGGTGCTGTCGACCGAGCGCGAATACCACGGCAGGCGGCAGTCGCGTCGTTCCAGCGCCATTGCGGGGGCCGGGTCCACCCCGGCGAGATCCGCGACCTCGCGAATGAAGTCGCGCGTGGCGCCTACGCCGATCGGCACGCCATGCGTGCGCGGCTGGCGATGGGTACGGGCGAGCCAGTCGGCGGCGGTCCCGGCGATTTCGGGATAGAGGACGACGTTGAAACCCGCCTCGCCGAGCCGGGTGAGATCGGCGGGCGATGCGTCATCGGGGGCGACGACATTGATCGCGATCCCCATTGCCCCAAGCAGCGCGCGAACCTCCGCGATATCGTCGCGATGGCGAAAGCCGAGCGCGCATGGTCCGAGGATGTTGCAGCTGGCCCTCTGCCGCTGCTCCGCCGGGACGGGGCGGTGGAGGCCGCGCACCAGACGGTAGAAGGTTTCCGCGGCGCCCCAGTCCTCTTTCTTCTGATAGGCCGGCAGGTCGAGGGGAACGACCGGCACGCCCAGGCCGAGCGACCTGGCGAGCCCGCCCGGATCGTCCTGCAGCAGTTCGGCCGTACAGCTGGCCGCCACCAGCAGCACTTGCGGAGCGAAGCGTTCCCCCGCCTCGCGAGCGGAGGTCTTGAGCAGGTCGGCCGTATCGCTGCCCAGATCGGCGGCGCGGAAGGTGGTGTAGGTGACGGGCGGGCGCCGGTCCCGCCGTTCGATCATCGTGAACAGCAGGTCGGCATAGGTATCGCCCTGCGGGGCGTGCAGGACCATGTGCGTATCGCGCATGGCGGTGACGATCCGCATCGCGCCGACATGGGGCGGCCCCTCGTAGGTCCAGGTCGCCAGCTCCATCAGACCGCCAGCCTGTCGCGCCGGGCCAGTGGCCGGGCGAAAAGTTCAGCCAGGTCGCCCGCCTGCTCGAACCCCTGGATGGGCGAGAAGACGAGTTCGATCGCCCATTTGGTCGAAAGCCCCTCCGCCTCCAGCGGATTGGCCAGGCCCAGTCCGCAGACGGTGAGGTCGGGCCGGGCGGCGCGTACGCGGTCCAGCTGCCGGTTGACATCGTTGCCCTCGTGAATGGGCAGGCCATCGAGCCGCTGCAATTCCGGACCGAGTATCCGGCGGTCGCAATACGGCGTACCGATCTCCACGATCTGCGCGTTCAGTTCCTCTTTCAGGAAGCGAGCCAGCGATGGCTCCAGCTGCGAATCGGGGAAGAAGGCGACGCGCTGACCGCCGATGCGTGTCCGTTGCCGGGCAAGCGCCTTGTGCGCCCGCGCGCGGGGCAGTTCGATCGCCCCGTCCACCACCTCTGAAGCGATGCCGAAGGCCCTTGCGGCGGCCCTGATCCAGGCAGTCGTCCCTTCCGCGCCGAGCGGGAAGGGGGCGGGAATGTGCCGCGCCCCGCGCCGCTCCAGCGCGGTGAGCGTGTCCGAAAGAAAGGGTTGCGCCAGCAGGACGCGCGTGTTCGCGCCAACGGGCGTTTCGAGCGCTGCGCGGCGGCTCGGCAGAAAGCGTGCCGGGATGCCGAGCTGGTCGAACAGCCGGGCGAACTGGTCCTCGACCACATCCGCCAGCGCGCCGACGACGAGCAGGTCGGGCGATGCTCCGGCGAGTGGCGCCGGGAGTTCGGGCACGAGGCTCGCGAGGCACGCGTCCTCGCCTTGCGTGAAAGTCGTCTCGATCCCGCTTCCCGACCAGGACAGCACGCGCGTACGCCCGGCATGGGCGCGCGACAGGCGCTCCGCCGCCTTGGCGAGATCGAGCTTGATCACCTCGGACGGGCACGATCCGACGAGAAACAGCAGGCGGATGTCGGGCCGGCGCTCGATCAGACGGGCGACCACCCGGTCGATCTCTTCCTGGGCGTCGGCCATGCCAGCAAGGTCGCGCTCTTCGAGGATGGCGGTGGCAAAGCGCGGCTCCGCGAAGATCATCACGCCCGCCGCGGACTGGATCAGATGCGCGCAGGTGCGCGAGCCGACGACGAGGAAGAACGCGTCCTCGATCTTGCGGTGCAGCCAGACAATGCCGGTCAGGCCGCAGAACACAGCGCGCTGACCGGGGTCGCGGATGACGGGGGAGGGGGCGGTCACGCAGGCACCGCCCGGGACGCGGATTGCCTGCGCGCCGTGCGGAACTTCACGAGGAATTGCCCGGCGTTGACGAGGTAGGAGGCATAAGCCGCAAGCGCGAGCAGCATCAGGGCGTCACGCCCCAGCCAGCCGTTAGTCAATGCCAGCAGATAGGCGGTGTGCAGCGCCAGCACGACCATGCTGACAATGTCTTCCCAGAAGAACGCCGGCGCGAACAGCCAGCGCCCGAAGACCGCCTTCTCCCAGAACGAACCCGTGAGCATGATCGCGTAGAGCAACCCCGTCTTGAGGACGATCGACCCTGTCGCCAAGGCGTATCCCTGCCCGGTGGCGAGGTAGAACAACACCAGAGCGAGACTGACCGCGAAGGCCAGAAACTGAAGCGGCGCCAGAATCCCCTGTACCAGCGTCCAGCCCGACTGATTCCGGCGCTGTCGTTCGGCTGGCGAGTACAGCTGCACGAATGCGGCCTCCTGTCTGAATCGAGGCGGCAACATGCTACCGCGTCGAAACAATGTCAAATCAAATGGACGCCCAAAAAGTTTGACAGATCGCGTGTTGGCGATATTGTTTGACTCAACTGCGCAAGAGGTATCCATTCATCGGGAGCGGTCGGATGGCGTCACAGCCCGAAAGTCTTCACGCGGTTCGGCGATCGGCTCCCGCCGGCGTCGGCAACGCGCCCGCAATCGGGAGGGGTGACATGGCAGCTTTCGAACCCGCCGTCTCGATGGCCCCGCGCCTTCGCGCCATGGACGAGCCGCAGGGCGATTGCTGGCCCGAACTGGTGGACGCGCTCCGCGACGCGATCCTCGCCTCGCCGCATGACGAAACGGCGCATGCCGATATCGTGCGCAAGACTGCCTGTATCTGTTCGGATCCGACGCGCCTTGCAGAAAACCTGCTGGCTGGCACGGCCCGCCTGCTCGGCGAAATGTGGCTCGAGGACGATGTCGATTTCGTTGCCGTCACGCTTGCCACGCACCTGCTGACGAACCTGCTCATGCGATTGGAAGAAGCGCCCGAGACGTTCGGTTTCGCGGCCGGCCCGCGCGCGGCCGGGATCGAGCGCGGCACTGTCGCGCTGATGGTCGCCCCGGGCGAACAGCACGGGTTCGGCCTCTGCCTGCTTGCCTATCGTCTGCGGTACGTGGGCTGGCAGGTTCATGTAGCCGAGGGCGAGCGCGATCTTGTGGAGCACGCCTTCGACCGCAGGCCGCTGGCCATCGGCATTTCGGCCGGCCATGCCGAGGCCATCGACCGGATCGCGTCGGTGGTGCGGCTATTGCGCCAGCGCTGCAGCCCGCGCGTGCTCAACATCGCGGTGGGCGGTCCGGCTTTCTCCACACCCGACTGCTCCCGCGCGGTTGTCGCCTGCGATCTCGTGGCTACGACGGCGGACGATATGCTGACATGGCTCGACAAACTCGGTGTGGAAACGCCTTCCTCGCCCCGCCTTTGCACAGGCGACCGACTGCGCCCCGTCTGAGGCGATGGCGAAATTGCGCGACTTTCAGTCCCCCATCGAACTGCTCGGGCGCGAAAGTGCGGACTTTTTCGGGCGTTTGCTGGCGATGGTTTCGGATGTCGCCCTGGTTTGCGACTCGCGGACCGGTGCGATCCTGGATTTTGCCAACGGCAACCCCGATCTGGCCCGCGTTCTCTCGCAGATGGACGGGAACGACGCGGGGCGGCCGATCTATGAACTCGTAACCCGCGAATCGCAGGGCAAGGTTCGCGACCTCATGCTCGGCAACGCTTCCGAGAAGTGGCGACAGATCAATTTCGCCGTCGAGGACGGGCCTGACATCCCGGTCGCCTTCCGGTCGCTCTGCCTGCAGGACAACCTCGTCCTTCTGGCCGGCCGGGAGGATGCCCAGCTGGTCAAGGCGCAACGCCGCTTCGCCGACGCCCAGCGCAAGCTCGAACTGACCTTCTCGCGGCTGCGCGACGCCGACAAGCGCTACAAGTCGCTGCTCAACCTGCTCGACATCGCCGTGCTGACGGTCGAAGGGCCGATGAACCGGATCGAGGAACTGTCGGACGAGGCGGCGGGCATACTGGGCGGCGATGCGCGCAAGCTGCAAGGCCGGCCGCTGCTCGATTTCGTGGCCGACGCCGATCAGGACGAGTTCGGAACCGGACTGGAGAAAATTCGCGGCGGCGGGCGGGCCGTGGAAGCGCGCATCACGTTGAAGAACGGCGCGAGTTCGCTCGTCCGGGCTTCGCCGTTCCAGTCCGGGCCGGGCTGGCACATTCTCGTCCATTTCCTGACCCAGGGTGCGGTCCACCGCACGCGCGAGCAGGACAAGTTCGCTTTCGATCTTCTGGCCAAGCTGCCCTACGGCGCCGTTTTCACTGACCGAGATCTCGTCATTCAGCGATCGAACGAGGCGCTGGCCTCGCTGGTCGGACTCGGCACGCCATCGGCGCTGGTCGGCCACGTGCTCGACGAGATACTGGGAACGCGCGGCCTCGATACGGCGATCATGGCCGCGGAACTGCGCGATCACGGGTCGTTTCACAATTTCCTCAGCGCGCTCGCCTCGCGTTCAGGCGACCCGATCGAGGTCGACGTCGACGGGGCATGCACCATGCTGGAGGATGACGAGCGCTTCTGCTTCCTCATCCGGCCGCGCCGCCCGATGACGGCGGACGGCGACGGGCGCGGCGGACCCGGGCCACCCGATCTGGACGTTCAGGACCGCGTCGGCAGGATGCCGCTGAAGGCGATAGTGCGGCAGACGACCGACGCGATCGAGAAGACCGCGATCGAGCGCGCCCTCGACCTTACCGGCAACAACCGGGCCGCGGCGGCAGAGATGCTGGGGGTGAGTCGTCAGAACCTCTATGACAAGATAGAAAGATACGGTGTCGGTAACACCCCCGATAAACAAAACCGATCCACCTAACTCTTGTTGTCCAGTTTTCGTTACGCTCCAACTGTCAATTTTTGTTGACGACTGTATCGGGGTGCGTAGGATTGCCGGATGGTCAGTGCGCGACTTCCCGCGATTGCCGCCCCACCGCGATTTTCCGCCGTGCTGGAACTCGTCAAGCCCGTTACCTGGTTCGCCCCGGTATGGGCGCTGGCTTGCGGAAGCGTCGCCGGATGGCAGCCTGGGCAACCCTACCCGTGGGCGTTCGTCCTTGGCGGACTGGTGCTCGCCGGGCCGCTGGTGTGCGGCGGCACGCAGGCGGCGAACGACTGGTACGACCGGTATGTCGATGCGATCAACGAACCGGCCCGACCGATCCCTTCCGGCCGGGTGCCCGGCCGCTGGGGGCTGGGGGTCGCGACGGCGTTGTCGCTGGTCGCTCTCACCTTTGCCGGCCTGCTCGGCGGCGGAGTGCTGCTCGCAACGGCCGCCGGCCTTGCTCTCGGCTGGGCCTACAGCGCGCCTCCGCTGCGCCTCAAGCGGGAGGGATGGACGGGGGCTGCCGCAACCGGGCTGGCCTACGAAGGACTTGCCTGGCTGACCGGAGCGATGATTGCCGGTGGAACCGGCGCTCTTGCCGAGCCGCTGATGGTTCCGTTCGCGCTGTTCTATTCGTTCGGAGCGCTCGGCATCATGGTCCTCAACGACTTCAAGGCGGTCGAGGGCGACCTGTCGACCGGTGTGCGATCGCTGCCCGCGCGCTATGGTGAGGCGAAGGCCGCGCGAATAGCCTGCCTGGTCATGATCGCGCCGCAGGTTGCGGTATCCGCTTCCCTTTTCTGGTTCGCTCAGCCGATGGCCGGTGCCGCGATTGCCGCGCTCATGGCCGGACAGCTTCTTGCCATGCGCCGGCTGCTGCGCGATCCGCGCGCGCATGCTCCGTGGTACAATGCGGTCGGGGTGCTGATGTATGTCGCCGGCATGATGATCGCCGCCGTGGCGGTGCACCACGGAATGTCCGCATGACCGGGTCGCGGGACGATGCGCTGCTTGGCTGGATCGGCGTCATGCGGGTGGGTGCGATCCAGGCATCGCTCGGCGCCATCGTCGTGCTGACGACTTCCCTGCTCAACCGGATCATGGTGGTGGAACTGGCACTGGCCGCGAGTGTGCCGGGCGCGCTCGTGGCCTTTCACTACGTGCTGCAGGTTCTTCGGCCGCGCTGGGGCCACGCTTCCGACAGGCTGGAGCGGCGCACTCCCTTCATCGCCGGGGGCATGACCGTGCTGGCCGGGGGCGGCATCGTCGCGACGCTGGGCACTGCGCTGCTGGACGGGGACTATCTCACCGGAATGCTGGTGGTGACAGGCGGCTTCGGCCTGATCGGTATCGGTGTCGGCATGGCCGGAACGGCGCTGCTGACGATGCTTGCCGAGCATGTCGAGGACGCCCGGCGCGGACCTGCCGCGGCGATCGTATGGTCGACCATGATTGCCGGGTTCGTCGTGACCACCATCATCGTGAGCGTGATGATCGACCCGTTCACGATGGGCGCGCTGGTCAAGGCCGGTTGCTCGGTTTCCCTCGGCGCCCTGACGCTCGCCCTGCTGGCGCTGATCGGGCTGGAGCCCGAGCGCAGGCTGCGGCGCGAACGCGACAGGCGGCCCTTCGCACTGTCCTTCGCCGCGGTCTGGGCGCAGCGCGAGGCGCGCCGGTTCACCTACTTCATCTTCGCGTCCATGCTCGCTTACAGCATGCAGGATCTGATCCTGGAACCGTTCGCGGGCCGGGTCTTTGCGTTGTCTCCTTCGCAGACGACGGCGCTGACCTCGATCCAGAACGGCGCAACGCTCGCCGGAATGGCGCTGGCTGCGATTGCCGCGCGGCAGTTCGGCGGAAGCGTAAAGGCCTTGCGCGGACTTACGCAGGCCGGTTGCGCGATTTCGGGACTGTCGCTGGCGATCCTTGCGTTATGCGGAACCGAAGGTCTACTGGCGCTGCTGCGGCCCGCGCTGCTTCTCCTCGGCCTTGGCAATGGCGTGTTCGCCGCAAGCGCGATCGCACTGATGATGGCTCTCGCCACGCGGGGGGAGGAAGCCGGAACACGCATGGGCGTATGGGGCGCCGCCCAGGCCCTGGCATTCGGTGCCGGCGGGCTTGCCGGCACGGTGCTCTACGATATCGCCGCCCGCCTTACCGCATCGAGCACAGGCGGTTACGTGTCGGTTTTCGCGCTGGAAGCGCTGCTGTTCGTCGCAGCACCCGCATGGCTGGCACGCGGCGAGCATTTCATGGCGAGGGAGGCGACGGCATGACAGACACTAGCGCTGCACCGCAATTCGATGTCGTAGTGGTTGGCGGCGGACCGTCCGGAGCGACCGCGGCCCATACCCTGGCGCAGGCCGGCATCGCGGTCATGCTCCTTGATCGCGCGGATTGCATCAAGCCGTGCGGCGGTGCGATACCCCCGCGCGCAATCGACGACTTCGCCATTCCCGAAAGCCAGCTATGCGCCCGCATTCTCGCCGCTCGGGCCGTCGCGCCATCGGGCCGCGCGGTGACGATGGACATCAGCGACAGCCTGCCAGACGGTTACGTCGGCATGGTCGACCGGGCACGGTTCGACCCGTGGCTCAGACGCCGCGCCGCCGCCGTCGGCGCAGAACTCAGGGAAGGGCGTTTCAGGACGCTCCAGCGACTGCCTGACGGTGGCTACCGGCTGGAATATCAACCGCGCGACGGCAACCGGGTGGCGGTGGTCCGCGCGCGCATCGTCATTGGCGCCGACGGTGCCAATTCGCAGGTCGCGCGGCAGGCGCTGCCCGGGCAGAAGGGGCGACACGTGTTCGCCTATCACGAGATCGTGGCCCGCCCCGCGGCGCCCTCTCCGGCCCTTGCGGAAACCTGCTGCGACGTCATCTATCGCGGCGATCTTTCGCCCGATTTCTACAGCTGGATATTTCCGCACGGCGACACCATCAGCATCGGCACGGGCACCGCGCGCAAGGGGTTCGCCCTGCGCGAGGCGGTCGCGCAGTTGCGACGCGAACTGTCTCTGACCGGCAGCGACGGCGTGCGAACCGTTCGCCGCGAGGGCGCGCCGATTCCAATGAAGCCCCTCAAACGGTGGGAGGACGGCCACGGCGTGCTTCTGGTCGGCGATGCGGCCGGCGTCGTCGCACCGGCATCCGGCGAGGGCATCTATTACGCCATGCGCTGCGGCGAGCTGGGCGCTCAGGCGGCGGCGCGGGCCGTGGCCAGCGGCGAGTTGCGGCATCTCGCCGAGGTGCGCAGGGCTTTCCTCGCCGAGCATGGCAAGGTCTTTCGCGCGCTCGGACTGTTGCAGGCCTGCTGGTACCGGACCGATTGGCTGCGGGAGCGGTTCGTCGCGCTGTGCCGCGACCGCGACGTCCAGCGGCTGACATGGATCGCCTATACCGAAAAGCGCATGATGAAGGCGCAGCACGGTGCGCATCTTCGCCTGATGGCGACCAATATCGCCAATCTCGCACCGGGCTGGCTGAGCGCGATCGTGTCGCGCCAGATGCGATCTTCCGGACCCATTTCCGCTCGTCGGTAATTGTAGCCTGCATGAGCAAGGACAAGGACGCCGGCAAGGGCGATACTTCGGTGGAGAACAGTCCGCAGGATCGCGAACTCGAAGCGCTTTCCAGCAACGACAAGCGGATCATCCGGCGTCACGAGACCGCCAACGCGAAGCTCGTTCACGAAATCATCCGGCTGCGCGGTATCGAGGAACTGGAGCGCCCGTTCTTCTCGCTCTTGTGGTCCGCGCTCGGGGCCGGCTTCGTGATCGGCCTGTCTCCCTACGCAATGGGCATTCTCGGCGTCGAACTGCCCGAAGGGCCGTACAAGGACATCATCGTCTCGCTCGGCTACGTAGTCGGGTTCGTCGCCGTGATCGCGGGCCGGATGCAGCTGTTCACCGAAAGCACGATTACCGCGGTGCTGCCCGCCGCGACGACGGTCTGCGTCAAGAACACGCTCCGCACGCTTCGCCTGTGGATCATCGTTTTCGCCGGCAACATGATCGGCACCTTCATGTTCGCCCTGTTCACATACTGGGACATCCCCCACCAGCCGGAAATCTCCGAGGAGATCCGCCGCCTCTCCGCAGAGGCGATGGGTCACTACATGGTCGCCCCGTTCCTGCTGGGCATACCCGCAGGGTTCATGCTGGCGGTTCTGGTCTGGTCGCTACCGAACCTGGAACGGCAGGAGATGCTCGCCATCTCGCTCATCACCGGTTTCATGGCGCTGGCGCACGTCGCCCATAGCGTTGTCGGAGCGGCGGAGATGTGGGTGTCGGTGCTGTTCGGCGACGTGACGCTGGGCGACGGGCTGTTCGGCTTCCTTCTGCCCGCGGCGCTCGGCAACCTCGTGGGCGGGGCGGTGCTGTTCGCCTTTCTTGCCCATGCGCAGGTCCGTCCGGAAATCGAGGACGACAAGGAAGCGGGCGTGGTTGACGGCTAGACGCGAAACGCGAAGCCCGTCACCCCATCCTCGCGTGCTGGCTGAACAGAATCCACATCGTTCCGCCCACCATCAGCAGGACGACAAGGCCGGTAAAAAGCACGAGTTGCAGATCGTCGCGATGCGACCGGTCGAGATCGACATGCAGGAAGTAGCGAAAATGGGCGGCGATCTGAAGCAGGGCCAGCGCGCCCAGCCCGGCCAGCAGCCAGCCGGTCGAAACCGGCCTGAAGATGACGAGCGCAAAACTCGCCGCCGTCAACAGGATCGCCGCCGCCAGCCCCGTCACGAGATCGCGCCATTCGCGGCGCGGATCGCCATCTTCGCTGTCGGGCAGGTTGGTCGCCATCACACCGCTCCGAACAGGAACGCGACGGTCACGATAGCGACCCACACGATGTCGAGCATGTGCCAGAACAGCGCCAGCCGCATGATGCGCAGCCGTACCACCTGTTGCAACCGCCCGACACGCATCCGCATGAGCAGGACGCCCACCCACAGGAGACCGGCGGCGACATGCAGCCCGTGGCAGGCTAGCAGGGTGAAATGCGCCGAGAGGAAGCCGCTGCGCTGCGGCACCGCGCCATCGGCGACCAGGCGGACGAAATCGCGCGCCTCCAGGCCCAGGAAGGCGAGGCCGAGAGCGGCCGTGACAAGCAGCCATCGCACCGTCTGCCGCGGATCCTGCTCGTATTTCTGCGCCAGCGAGGCCAGACCGAAGGTAAAGCTCGATGCGAGCAACAGCGCGGTTTCGATCGCCGCGCTGGCAAGGTCGGTCACGTCGCGGGGCGCCGGGCCGCCCGCCACACCGTGCACGCTCATCGTGGCATAGGTTGCCAGCAACACGGCGAACAGCACGAGGTCGCTCATCAGGAAGACCCAGAAGCCGAACATGACCGGTTCCGGCTTGCGATGAACTTCGGGGTGCGACGATTCGGCAGCGACGCCGGGATGGCGGGCGACGTTATCGTTCATTGCGTTGCCACCGCCCGGCCGCGGTTTGCAGGTTCGAGTTCGGCGAAGCGGTCGATGGGCGTGGCCGCGCGCGCGCGGGTCAGCCATGCCTCGTGCTGCCTGCGGACATCGGCGGCGGGGATGGTGCGCATCTGGTCGGTATCGAAGCTGCGCACGATCAAGGCGCCCCATGCCGCAGCAAAGCCGGCGACGGCCGCCCACCAGATATGCCAGACAAGCGCGAAGGCGCAGACACAGGCGGCGGCCCCGATGATGACCGGGATACCGGTATTGCGCGGGACTTCGATGTCCTCGTAACTATCGGGCGAGCGATAGGCGCTCTCCTGCCGCTTCATGACGGTGAAGGTCTCGGTATCGACGACCTTCGGCAGCACGGCGAAATTGTATTCGGGCGGCGGGGAGGGCGTCCACCATTCGAGCGAATGTCCGTCCCACGGATCGCCGATGGGTGCGGCCAGCTCGTCGCGCCGCTTCACGCTCAGCCACAATTGAACGAGCAGCGCGACGAAGCCGAAGGCGATCAGCCACGCGCCCGCCCAGGCGAACAGCAGGAAGGGTTCGTATTCGGCGCGGTAGAACTGCGCCGTGCGTCGCGTCGCTCCCATCAGGCCGAGGATGTAGAGCGGCATGAAGGCGGCCAGGAACCCGCCGCTCCAGCAGACCCAGGCGATGCGCCCCCAACGTTCGTCGAGGCGGAAGCCGAAAACCTTGGGGAACCAGAACATGTAACCTGCGAGCAGGCCGAAAAGCGTTCCGGGTACCAGCATGTTATGGAAGTGCGCGACCAGGAACAGCGAGTTGTGAACCGCGAAATCGACCGGCGGATTGGCGAGGATGATCCCCGAAAGCCCCCCGATCACGAAACAGGCGATGAAGGTGATCGCGAACAGCATCGGGGCGGTCAGCCGGATACGCCCCCGGTACATCGTCAGCAGCCAGTCATACACCTTCACTCCGGTGGGTATCCCGATCAGCATGGTGGCGATGCCGAAAGCGGCGTTGACGCTGGCGCTCTGCCCCATGGTGAAGAAATGGTGCAGCCAGACCGTGAAACTGAGCACCGCGATGCACATCACCGCGAACACCATGGACGGATAGCCGTAAAGCCGCTTGCCGGAGAAGGTGGAGATCACCTCCGACCAGATGCCGAAGGCAGGCAGGACGAGGATGTAGACCTCGGGATGGCCGAACAGCCAGAACATGTTGGCATAGGCCATCATGTTGCCGCCGAGATCGTTCGTGAAGAAATGGAAACCGGCATAGCGATCAAGCGCCAGCAACCCCGTCGCCACGGTAAGCGGCGGCATGGCGAAGATCATCAGGATCGCCGTGCACAGCGCGCACCAGCAGAACAGCGGCATGCGGAACAGCTGCATGCCGGGGGCACGTTCCTTGTAGATCGTCACGGCGAAATTTATTCCGCTGAGCATCGATCCGACGGACGCGAGCGAAACGGCCCAGATCCAGTAATCCACACCCTCACCGGGGCTGAAGGGTGTTTCGGTGAACGGGGGATATGCGCTCCACCCGCCGATCGCGAACTTGCCCACCACAAGGCTTGCCATGACGATTCCGGCCCCCGCAGCCGTCAGCCACAGGCCGACAGCGTTGAGGAAGGGGAACGTCAGGTCGCGCGCCCCTATCTGCAACGGCATGACGTAATTGATGACGCCGGTCAGGAACGGCATTGCGGTGAAGAAGATCATCGCCGTGCCATGGGTGGAGAAAAGCTGGGCGAAATGTTCGGGGCTGACGACGCCGTCGGCATTCACGGCCAGCGCCTGCTGCATCCGCATGAGACCCGCCTCGATCAACGCGCGGGCAAGCATCACGAAGGCGATCACGGTGTACATGATACCGATCCGCTTGTGGTCGAGGCTGGTCAGCCACTCCTCCCACAACCACCGCCAGCGATGCTTGACCGTCAGCAGGACGACAACCGCCAGCGGTGCCGCGATCGCGATGCCGGCGGCGCAGTCGGCAATGAGATCGCCCTTGGGGGGAAAGTCCGACCAGCGCAGCGTGCCGAACAGCCAGTATATCCAGTCGTGACCGGTCACGGCATCGCCCCCGCCGGGATATCGTGCGCGGCCGGCCGGAGCTCCGGGGGATGCGGTGCGTCGCCGTGGAGCATGGGCGCGGTATTCTTCGCCGGACGGTACTTCGCCACGATGCGGTCGAACAGGTTCGGGGCGACGGCGCCGAAATGCAGCGGCCGTGCCACCGTGGACGGGCGGGCGAGGCGAGCGTAGGCAGCAAGGGTCATCGGCGCGCCTGCTCTGTTCGCGGCGATCCAGTCGCGATACCCTTCATCGTCGCGAACACGCACGACGAATTTCTGCTCGTGGAAATGGCGCCCGTTGAATTGCGTGTTCATGCCCCGGAAATCGCCCAGTTCGTCGGTCAGCAGGTGCAGCTGCGTCTCCATTCCCGCCATGGCGTAGATCTGGCTGCCGAGACGCGGCACGACAAATGACATCATCGGTCCGTCCGCAGTCAGCGTGAAAGCAACTTCGCGCCCCTCGGGCAGGACCAGTTCATTGACCGATGCGATATTTTCGTCGGGGTAGATGAACAGGAATTTCCAGTCGAGCCCCACGACTTCGATGCGTAGCGGATCGCGTCCGGCGGGATCGAGCCTCTCATAGGGGTCGAGGCGATGGGTCGTGTGCCATAGTGAAAAGGACAGAAGACCGACGATCACGAAAGGCACGCCCCAGATAAAGACTTCCAGCGGCCAGGCGAAATCCCAGTCGGGTCGATAGGTGCTGTCGCGCCGGGTCAGGCGATAGCGCCACAATACGACCGGAAGCATGACGAATACCGGCACGATGACGATCATCACCAGCAACGTCGTGCGGACCAGGTGGTCATGCTGGATCGCCGCCACCCGGCCCGCCGGAAACAGGATGCCGTCCTTGGCGAGCGAGCATCCGGTGAGGAGAAGCGGGATGGCAAGCAGGCAGGAAAGGCGACGCGCGAAATTCACGCCGACCCTTTGCAGCGGATCGCCCCCTGTCCGCAACGGCCTTTGTGAATCGAATCGCGCGGCACCGGTTGGGCCGGCAGGTGATCGGTTGCTTCCCCGATCCGCCCAGGGCCGCACCACGTCGTGACGCAATCACGGCTGGCAATATGGGCCCGTCGATGCTGAAAGGACCGGCAAGACGAGTTTTGCAGGAGGACTGACTTTCATGTGGCGCACCCGCATCGACTCCCGGAAGCGGGGCTCGCGATGAGCGGCCCGATGATCGAAACGCGCCTCGCGGACACCGTGGCGACGATCACCCTGTCGCGGCCAAAAGTGGGTAATGCCTTCGACGTGTCGATGGCGTCGGCGTTTCGCGCGGCCGTGGAGGGCTGCGCGGATGATCCGGCGGTCCGCTGCATCGTCGTGACGGGCGCCGGACGAATGTTCTGCGTCGGCGGGGATATCGGCGCGATGGCGCAGGCGGGTGGTGATCGGGCGACCATGCTCGAACAGCTGATCGAAGATCTGCACGCCGCCCTTTTCCGGCTGGCGACGATGCCCAAACCCCTCGTGGTTGCGGTCAACGGTCCGGCGGCGGGGGCCGGGTTCAGTCTCGCACTGCTGGGAGACGTCGTGATGGCCGGCAGGTCGGCAAACTTTCTTGCCGCCTATGGCGACATCGGTCTGAGCGCCGACGGCGGCATGAGCTGGACCCTGCCGCGCATCGTCGGCCTGCGAACGGCGCAGCGCCTCCTTCTGCTCAACGAGAAGGTCGGGGCGGAGGAAGCCCTGCGCCTCGGCATTGCAAGCAAGGTGGTCGCCGACGACGAACTGATGCACGAGACCGGTACGCTCGCATCCCGGCTGGCGGGGTCTTCGATGACGTCGCTGGGCGCCGCGCGGCGCTTGCTGCACGAAAGTTTCCAGAGCGACTTCGCCACGCAGCTGGAAAGCGAGCATGCCTCGATGGTTTCAGCCGCCGGTGGTGTCGATCATCGAGAGGGGGTTGCCGCCTTCCTCGCACGGCGCAAACCGCAATTCTCCGCCCGGCCGGGAAGCGAAGGGAAGGGCGCATGACGCTCAGAACGCGGATCACCGAACTGCTCGGGATCGAGCATCCGATCGTCCAGGGCGGCATGATGTGGGTCGGCCGCGCGGAACTGGTGGCGGCGGTTTCCAATGCCGGCGGTCTGGGCATCCTCACCGCGCTGACGCAACCTGCACCCGACGACCTGCGGCGGGAGATCGACCGGTGCCGCGCGATGACGGACAGGCCTTTCGGCGTGAACCTCACCATCCTGCCCTCCGCCAGCCCGCCGCCCTATGCCGAATATCGCCAGGCGATCATCGAAGCCGGCGTGCGGATCGTGGAGACGGCGGGTGCGCGTCCGCAGGAGCATGTCGAGCATTTCAAGGAGCACGACATCATCGTGCTGCACAAGTGCACCGCCGTGCGCCACGCGCTTTCCGCGGAGCGAATGGGGGTGGACGTCATCTCCATCGACGGGTTCGAGTGCGCCGGCCATCCGGGCGAGGATGACATTCCCGGTCTCGTCCTCATCCCGGCCGCCGCCAATGTCGTGAAGCTGCCGATCCTGGCATCGGGCGGGATCGGCGACGGTCGCGGGCTGGCGGCGGCGCTTGCCCTGGGCGCGGACGGCGTAAACATGGGAACGCGCTTCTGCGCGACGAAGGAAGCGCCGATCCACCAGCGGGTGAAGCAGTTCATCGTCGACAATGACGAGCGCGCGACCAACCTCATCTTCCGCAAGTTCCGCAACACCGGACGCGTCGCGAAGAACAGCGTCTCTGACGAGGTCGTGACCCTCTCCGCCCGGGAAGGCGTGGACTTTTCGGACATCCATCACCTCGTTGCGGGAGCGAAGGGGCGCGAGGGGCTGGAGACGGGTGATCTGGACGCCGGTCTGATCTGGGCCGGGCAGGTGCAGGGGCTGATCGACGACATCCCGAGCTGCGCCGAGTTGGTGACGCGCATGGTCGCCGACGCCGAAGCGATCATCCGCGACAGGCTGGGCGCCATGCTGGCATGACGACGAAAGACGCGCGGGTCGAAACGCCCGAGGGCAATTCGCTCGCTTGCGACAGTATCGGGGCGGGTGAGCCTGTCATCCTTTTGCACGGGGCGGGGCAGACGCGCCACGCCTGGGCCAGAACCGCCGCGGCTCTGGCCGATGCCGGCTACCGTGCGATCACCTTCGACGCGCGCGGCCACGGGGATAGCGACTGGACTGACGCTTACGGAATACCGCCCAACGTCACCGATCTGCGAGCCGTGGTCGCGCAGCTTTGCCCGCCGGGCGCGAGACCGGCGATCATCGGTGCCTCGATGGGAGGGTTGACCGGTATCGCCGCGCTCGGCGGCGACAACCCCTTGCCCGCGTCCTCGCTCGTTCTGGTCGACATCGCCCCCCGGTTCCAGCGGGAGGGGACCGGGCCAATTCTCGATTTCATGGCCGCCAATCCCAATGGCTTCGCTTCGGTGGAGGAGGCTGCCGACGCCGTGGCGCGATACATGACGGACCGCCCGCGCCCGCGCAACGCTGCGGGTTTGCGCAAGAACCTGCGGCTGAAGAACGGTCGCTACCACTGGCACTGGGATCCGGCCTTCATGGACCCGGCCGTCAACCGTGACTTTGGCAACCGACGCTTCGATCTGGATGCGGCGAGCGCGCGTATCGCGGTTCCGGTCATGCTGGTCTATGGCGAGCACAGCAAGGTCGTGAACGCGCAATCGGTGGCGCATCTGCGGGCGTTGTTGCCCGATGCCGAAACTGCGCGGGTCGAGGGGGCGGGCCACATGGTTGCGGGCGACGCGAACAATCCCTTTACGGAAAATATCCTCGGGTTCCTGGAATCGCACTATCCGGCCGAGGCGCCATCGCGCGGCGCCGGTGCGGTATCGCGCTGAGCAACGAAGCGGAGGACCGGGTCATGGAAGACATCTACATCGTCAGCGGCGTTCGTACCCCGGTGGGGGATTTCGGCGGTTCGCTGAAAGGCTTCCTGCCGGCCGAACTCGGCAGGCTCGTCTCGGCCGAAGCGATCATGCGTGCAGGCGTGAAGCCCCTTGACGTAGAGCATGTCGTCTTCGGCCAGGTCATGCCGACCAGCGCCCGCGATGCGATGCTGAGCCGCGTCATCGCGCTTCGGGCCGGCATTCCGGACAGCGTGCCGGCGCTCACCCTCAATCGCCTGTGCGGATCGGGCCTGCAGGCCATCGTCTCGGCCGCTCAGATGATGCAGCTTGGCGAGGCGTCGATCACGCTGGCGGGCGGGGCGGAAAGCATGTCCAACGTGCCCTATCACGACTTCGGCACGCGCTGGGGCTGCAAGATGGGCGACAATACGCAGGAGGATGCGCTGACCGTCGGCCTGCAGGACGCCATCGGCGGCTACCACATGGGCATAACCGCCGAAAACGTGGCACGGCGTCACGGTATCAGCCGCGTGGAAATGGACGCGCTCGCCGTGACCAGCCACCAGCGCGCGTCCCGGGCGATCGCGGAAGGTCGCTTCGCCGAACAGATCCTCCCCGTCGAGGTGAAGACGCGCAAGGGCACGCACAGTTTCGACACCGACGAACACGTCCGTTCCGACGTCGACGCCGAGGCGCTTGCCGCGATGCGGCCGGCTTTCGCAGGCGACGGTACGATCACTGCCGCCAATGCGAGCGGCATCAACGATGGCGCGGCGGCGGTGGTGCTGGCAACGGCGGGCGCGGTCGAAGCGAGGGGGCTCGCACCGCTCGCTCGGATCGTCGCCTGGGGCCATGCCGGGGTCGAACCCGATCACATGGGCGAAGGGCCGATCAAGGCCGTCCCCATCGCGTTGCGCCGCGCGGGACTGGACCTTGCACGGATGGACGTGATCGAAAGCAACGAGGCCTTCGCCGCCCAGGCGGCGGCGGTGGCCAAGGTGCTCGGTTTCGATTCGGCCAAGGTCAATCCCAACGGTTCGGGCGTCGCGCTCGGCCATCCTGTCGGGGCGACGGGTTGCATCCTGACGATCAAGTGCGCGTACGAACTGGCGCGCGTGGGCGGAACCTGGGGCCTCGTCACCATGTGCATCGGCGGCGGACAGGGAATCGCCATGGTGATCGAACGCGTCCGCGACTGAGAGCGGGCGGGATCACCCCTTCGCGCGGCGGCGAAAGGCGTGCAGCAGCGGCTCGGTATAGCCGCTCGGCTGCGCCCGCCCTTCCACGATCAGCGCGCGCGCGGCCGCCAGTTCCAGAGCGTCCTCGTCGCCGGTCATCGGCCGATAGGCGGGATCGCCCGCGTTCTGCCGGTCGACCAGTGTCGCCATGCGCGCAAGCGCCGCGTCCACCTGTTCCCCGCTGACGATGCCGTGATGCAGCCAGTTGGCGATGTGCTGGCTGGATATGCGCAAGGTCGCCCGGTCTTCCATCAGCCCGACCTCGTGGATGTCGGGCACCTTGGAACATCCCACGCCCTGCCCCACCCACCGCACGACGTAGCCGAGGATGCCCTGGATGTTGTTGTCGAGTTCCTCGGCAATCTCCGCCTCGCTCCACCCGGTATCGCGGGCCAGCGGCGCGGTCAGCAGGTCCGTCAGCGGCGCGACCGGTTCGCCAGCGCGGGCCGCCTGCCGCCGCGCGACGTCGATACGGTGGTAATGCGTCGCGTGCAGCGTCGCCGCGGTGGGGGAGGGCACCCAGGCCGTGCTCGCCCCGCTTTGCGGATGAGCGGTTTTTTCCGCCAGCATCGCCGCCATCCGGTCGGGCGCGGCCCACATGCCCTTGCCGATCTGCGCGCGCCCCGAAAAGCCGCAGGCAAGGCCGATCTGGACGTTGCGATCCTCGTAGGCGGCCAGCCACCCGGCCTGCTTGATCGCCGCCTTTCGCAGCATGGGACCGGCCAGCATCGAGGTGTGGATCTCGTCGCCCGTGCGATCGAGAAAGCCGGTGTTGATGAAGAATACCCGTTCGCGCACCGCATGGATGCACGCGGCCAGGTTAGCGCTGGTGCGCCGCTCCTCGTCCATGATGCCGATCCGGGTGGTATTGCGGGCCAGGCCGAGCATGTCCTCGACCGCATCGAACACATCGTTGGCGAAAGCGCATTCGGCGGGGCCGTGCATCTTCGGCTTGACGATGTAGATCGCACCCGACCGGCTGTTGCGATAGCGGCCCCGGGCCTGCACGTCGTGCAGGGCAATCGCGCTGGTGAGAATGGCGTCCAGCAAACCCTCGAACACCTCGCTGCCATCGGGCAGCAGAATGGCGGGGTTGGTCATCAGGTGGCCGACATTGCGCACCATCAACAGGCTGCGCCCCGGCAGGGTCAGCCTGTCGCCGCCGGGCAGCGCGTAGCTGCGATCCCCCGCAAGTTCGCGGGTGAGCGTCTCCCCGCCCTTCTCGAACCGCGCCGACAGATCGCCGCGCATCAGGCCGAGCCAGTTGCGATAGGCGGCGACCTTGTCTTCCGCATCGACAGCGGCGACGGAGTCCTCCAGATCCACGATAGTGGTCAGCGCGCTCTCGAGGCGGATGTCGGCGATGTTCGCCGGGTCGGTCCCGCCGATGGGGTGATCGGCATCGATGACCAGTTCGATATGCAGGCCGTTGTTCTTCAGCACGATGGCCTTGCCGGTGCAGGCGACGAGCTGCGAAGGTTCGGCAAGCCGGGGCTTGCCGCCCTGCCAGTCCGCCCAGCCCTGACCGGCGAGCGGCACCGCGTCGTCGAGAAAGGCCTTGGCCCAGGCAACGACGCGCGCGCCGCGCTCGGCGTCGTAGCCGCCGGCGGGCGGCGGGTCGCCCAGCGCGTCAGTGCCGTAGAGCGCATCGTAGAGGCTGCCCCAGCGCGCGTTGGCCGCGTTCAGCAGGAAGCGGGCGTTGAGCACCGGAACCACGAGCTGCGGCCCGTGCAGCTCGGCGATTTCCGCATCGCAGCCGGTGGTGCGAATCGTGAAGGGAGCCGGTTCGTCGCACAGATAGCCGATCTCGCGCAGGAACGCTTCGGGCGCGGCAGAACGGGCGTCCGGATTGTCCCAGTGCCAGCCGTCTATCGCGCCCTGCAGGCGTTCACGCTCGGTCAGGAGCTCGCGGTTTGCAGGCGTGAACCGGGCGAGCAGCGCGGCTGTGTCGCGCCAGAAATTGTCCGCCTCGATCCCGGCGGGCGGCAGCACTTCGGTTTCGACGAACCCTGCCAGACGCCGGTCTACCGCCAGCCCCGCCCGGTCCACCCGCTCTCCTTCGGATGGCCGGACAGATCGCTCCGCCCTGTCGAGAACGCCCGCCTCGCTCATCGCGCCGGACCGCGTCCCAGGCGGTGATGCAGATTGTCGAACTTGGGCATGTCCTCGTCCACTTCGGCGGTACGGATGTAATGCACCACGGCGCGGCGGATCAGGCGGAAGTCGTCCGTCGAGAAGATCGGACGGGAGATCACAGGCTGGCTCATTGTCGGTTCCTTTCAGATTGTATGGGTGCCGGTATGGTTCGTCAGGCGGCAAACTGGTTCATGGTGTTGTGCGCCCCGCCCGCCTTCAGCGCCGCTTCTCCGGCAAACGCCTCCTTGTGGTCGTCGCCGATGTCGGAGCCGGCCATGTTCTGATGTTTCACGCAGGCGATGCCCTGCCGGATTTCCTCCCGCTGCACCTGCCTGACGTAGCCCAGCATACCGTCCTCGCCGAAATAGCGTTTTGCCAGATTGTCCGTGCTCAGCGCCGCCGTGTGATAGGTCGGCAGGGTGATGAGGTGGTGGAAGATGCCCGCCCGCTTCGCCGCGTCGGCCTGGAAGGTGCGGATACGCTCGTCCGCCTCGCGGCCTAGCTCGCTGGCGTCGTAATGCTCGCTCATCAGCCTCTCGCGATCGTAATCCGACATGTCGCGGCCCTCTGCCGCCCAGGCGTCGTAGACCTGCTGGCGGAAGTTCAGCGTCCAGTTGAAACTGGGCGAATTGTTGTAGACGAGCTTGGCGCCTGGCACTTCGGCGCGGATGCGCTCGACCATGCCGGCGATCTGCTCGACATGCGGCTTCTCGGTCTCGATCCACAGGAGGTCGGCGCCGTTCTGAAGGCTGGTGATGCAATCGAGCACGACGCGGTCCTCCCCGGTCCCGGGGCGGAACCGGTAGAGGTTGGACGGCAGGCGTTTGGGTTCCAACAGCTTGCCGCCGCGACTGATAAGGACCTGGCCGTTGCCGATCTGGCCGGGTGCGATTTCCTCGCAATCGAGGAAGCTGTTGTACCTGTCCCCCAGATCGCCCGGCTCGCGGCTGTAGGCGATCTGCTTGGTCAGGCCCGCGCCGAGGCTGTCGGTGCGCGCGACGATGACGCCGTCCGGCACCCCCAGTTCCAGGAAAGCGTAGCGGCAGGCACGGATCTTCTGGAGGAAGTCCTCGTGCGGCACCGTGACCTTGCCATCCTGGTGGCCGCACTGCTTCTCGTCGCTGACCTGGTTCTCGATCTGCAGGGCGCAGGCGCCCGCCTCGATCATCTTCCGCGCCAGCAGATAGGTCGCTTCCGCGTTGCCGAACCCGGCGTCGATATCGGCGATGATCGGGACGACATGCGTTTCGTGCGAATCGATGGCTTGCTGGGCCCTGGCGGCGGCGGCTTCGTCCCCCGCCTCGCGCGCCGCGTCGAGATACCGGAACAGCATACCCAGCTCGCGCGCGTCGGCCTGCCGCAGGAAGGTGTAAAGCTCCGCGATCAGGGCGGGCACGGACGTCTTCTCGTGCATGGACTGGTCGGGCAGGGGACCGAACTCGCTGCGCAGCGCGGCGACCATCCAGCCCGACAGATAGAGATAGCGGCCCCTGGTGGTGCCGAAATGCTTCTTGATGGAGATCATCTTCTGCTGGCCGATGAAGCCGTGCCAGCAGCCCAGCGACTGCGTGTAGGCGGCGGGATCGGCGTCGTAGGCGGCCATGTCGGCGCGCATGATCCTGGCCGTATGGCGGGCGATGTCGAGCCCCGTGGCAAAGCGGTTCTGCACACGCAGGCGCGCGGCGAATTCCGGGTCGATGTCGCTCCAGCCTTCGCCGGCCTTCTGGCGGATTGCGCTCTGGCGGTGGATTTCCTCGAAATAGGTCATGGGTAAAGACGATCCCGTCGATTCGTTTGCGATGGGCCAGCTATCGGCGGCCTGCCGGTGCGTGCGAACCGCCAGCGGTGTGAAGTTGTCAAACATTACAGAAATCGCTTGTAAGGATGTAAGGCGTGTCACATGCTCGCCCGCGATGGCACGCAAGGCGTTGTATATGGGGCCGCGTCTCAAGCGGGTGCGGCGCGAACTGGGCCTGACCCAGGCCAATATGGCGGAAGATCTGGAAATCTCGGCCAGCTACATCGCGTTGATGGAGCGCAACCAGCGGCCCGTCACCGCCGACATGCTGCTGAAGCTGGCGACCACCTATCATGTCGATATCGCCGACCTGGCGCAGGGGGAAAGCGAGCAGACCGCCGAGAACCTCGCCGCCGCGCTGCGCGATCCGCTGTTCGCCGACATCGATCTGCCCGGCCTGGACGTGGGCGACATCGCCACCAGCTATCCCACCTTCGCCGAAGCGCTGTTGCGGCTGTTCGCGGCCTACCGGCAGGAGCACGTCGCGCTCGCCGACCTGCGCGCCGGCGGGGAGGGAGAGAGCCCCGCCAGCCAGCCCGATCCGGTGGCACAGGTGCGCGGTTTCCTGGCGGCGCATCGCAACTGCTTCCCAGACCTCGACGACAGCGCCGCGCGGGCTGCGCGCGACATGCCCGACCTTGCCGGGATGCGCGACCGGATACAGGAGCGGCACGGTCTCGCCGTCCGGTTCGAGGATGACGGGCTGATGGCAGGGGCGGTGCGCTTCCACGATTACCATCGCCGCCGGATCCTCATCAACGAGGGTCTGCCAAACGCCGGGCGGCGCTTCCAGGTCGCGTTGCAACTGGCCATCCTGGAGCAGGGCGAGGCGATCGATGCGCTGGTGGCAGACGCCGCGCTGACGAGCGAGGATGCCCGGGTGCTGGCGCGACGAGCGCTGCAATCCTACTGGGCGGCCGCCGTGCTGATGCCCTACGCCGCCGTGCTCAAGGCGGCCGAGGGGTTGCGCTACGATGTCGAGCTGATCGCGGCCCGCTTCGAGGTCAGCTTCGAACAGGCCGCCCACCGGCTCACCACGCTGCAACGTCCCGGCGCGAAGGGCATTCCCTTTTTCTTTCTGCGGGTGGACCGCGCGGGCAACGTGTCGAAGCGGCTCGACGGGGCCGGCTTCCCGTTCGCCCGCTCGGGCGGGGCCTGTCCGCTATGGAACATCCACCATGTCTTCGACCGGCCCCGCCGCGTCGACGCCCAGGTAATCGCGCTGCCCGACGGGGAGCGCTACCTGTCGATTGCGCGGACCGTTTCGGCGGGCCACGGCGGATACGGCGCCCCGCGCGTCACCCGCGCGGTGGCGCTCACCTGCGCGGCGAAACACGCCGATCGCACCATCTACGCCGACGCGCCGGGCAACGCGGAGCCAACGCCTATCGGAGTGACCTGCCGGCTGTGCCAGCGCCCGCGCTGCCTGGCCCGCTCGGCCCCGCCGATCGGGCGCGAGATCGCCCCGCACCGGTTCCGCGACACCGGCGTGCCCTTCGCCTTCGCTTCCGAATGAGCCCGCCGTTGCGTGCCGGCGCGCCATCGTTACAAGGGTAACGGTTTTCCGTTTCTGACGAAGGCTTACCGCATGATCCGCAAAGTCGCGTTCCTCCTTTCCGCCGGCCTGTTTTCCGTGGCCGCCGCCGCCCAGCAGCCGCAGCCCGAACCGGGCAGCGCGCCCGATCCGGTGGAGGAAACCGAAGCGACCGAGGACCAGAACCTGCGGCCCGACCTGCCGCCGCCCGATCCCGCCCCCGGCCAGTCGGTGGAGGACGATGCGACCGGTGCCGGCGTCAGCGCGCAGGAGGGCGAACCCGACTGGGACGTCAACAACCCGCCCGGCGTGCCGATCACGCAGATCCCCATCCGGGTGGACGAGGGAACCTGGATGGATCTCGACGTATCGCCCGACGGTGGCACCATCGCCTTCTCCTTGCTGGGCGATATCTACACCATGCCGATCACGGGCGGCACGCCGACGCGCATCGCCCAGGGCCTTGCCTGGGAAGTACAGCCGCGTTTCAGCCCGGACGGGCGGCGCATCGCCTTCACCTCCGACAGGGGCGGCGGTGACAATATCTGGATCATGAACGCCGACGGGTCCGACATGCGCCAGCTTACGCAGGAGGATTTCCGCCTCCTGAACCAGCCCACCTGGTCGCCGGACGGACAGTTCATCGCGGCCAAGAAGCATTTTACCACCGGACGTTCGCTGGGCACGGGCGAAGTGTGGCTCTATCACGTATCGGGCGGCAGCGGCGTGGCGCTCGTCGAACGCCCGAACGAGCAGCACCAGAAGGAACTGGGCGAACCGATCTACTCGGCCGATGGCGGTTCGATCTACTACACCCGCAACATCACGCCCGGCCCGATCTTCGAATACGCGCAGGATTCGAACACGGATCTGTTCCATATCGAGCGCTACGATTTCGAAACAGGGGAGACGACCACGGCGGTATCGGGCCTGGGCGGTGCAGTGCGCCCGACGCCATCGCCCGACGGTACGATGATCGCCTTCGTCCGGCGCGAGAACACGCAGTCGCAGCTGCATGTAAAGGACATCGCCACCGGCGTGACACGCATGATCTACGCCGATCTCGACAAGGACGTGCAGGAGACATGGGCCGTCACCGGCGTCTATCCCAACATGGACTGGACGCCCGACAGCCGTTCGATCGTGTTCTGGGCCGGCGGCAAGATCCGCCGGATCGACGCGGACGGTTCGAACATGCAGGTCATCCCGTTCGCGGTGGACGACACGCGCGGGATCCTGCCCGCGCCGCACCCGGTCATCCCGGTCGCGACCGACACCGTCGATGTCACCATGGCGCGCTTTGCCGAAGTTTCCCCCGACGGACGGACGGTGGTGTTCGAAAGCCTCGGCAAGCTCTACACCATGCCCGCGTCGGGCGGCACGATCCGTCCGCTGACGAACGACGAGGACGTGCGCGAACTCTATCCGAGCTGGTCGCGCGACGGACGACGGATCGTCTACGTCCGCTGGACCGATTCCGGCCTGGGCGAAATCCGTACCCTCGATGCCAGCGGCCGCAACGCCCGCACGGTCACGACCATGCCCGGCCATTACGCCCGTCCGCATTTCAGCCCCGACGGCCAGACCATCGTGTTCGAGAAATCGACCGGCGGATATCTGACCGCGGAATCCTACAGCGAGGATCCCGGCGTCTACCGGGTAGCCGCGTCGGGCGGCGATCCGGTGCTGGTCAGTCGCGACATGGCGCGCCCGCATTTCGGCGCATCCAACGATCGCATCTTCATGACCGGCAGCGAAGAGGGCGCGCAGACGCTCGTTTCCACCACGCTGAACGGCAACGATCCGCGCACGCACGCGAAAGGCGATCTCGTCACCAGCTATCACGTCTCGCCATCGGGCCGGTTCGTCGCCTTTACCGAGAATTACGACGCCTTCGTCATGCCGCTCATGCCCGGTGGACAGGCCGTGACGCTGTCGGCCGATGCGAAGAACCTCCCGGTGGTGGAGGTTTCGGACAGCGGGGCCGACTACGTCCACTGGTCCAATGATGGCGACCGGCTGCACTGGTCGCTCGGGCCGACGCTCTACACCGCCGCGCTGTCCGACCTGTTTGCCGACGCGCCGCCGGCGGAAGGCGAGGAGCGGACGGCCTACGTGCAGCCCGAAACGGGCGTTTCCATGCTCCGCCGCGTCCCCGCCGACCGGCACGAGGGGCGCGTGGCGATCACCGGCGCGCGGATCATCACCATGGCGAGCGAGGATGGCGGGATCATAGAGAACGGCACGATCCTGGTGAATGGCGACGTCATCGCCGCCATCGGCCCCGCCGCCTCCGTTGCCGTACCCGCCGGGACGCCGACCATCGACGCGGCGGGTCGCACGATCATCCCCGGCCTGGTCGACGCCCATGCCCACGGCTCCTACTCGGACGACGAGCTCGTGCCGCAGCAGAACTGGAACCTGACGGTCGCGCTGGCGCTCGGCACCACGACGATCCACGATCCCAGCAGCGACACCTCGTTTTTCGTCGCCGAGGACATGCAGCGCACCGGCATGATCGTCGCCCCGCGCATGTTCAGCACGGGCCGCATCATCTACGGCGCGCGCAACCCCTACGCCTATGCGCAGATCGACACGATCGAGGACGCGCTCGATCACGTCCGCCGTCTGCGCGCCGAAGGGGCACCCAGCGTCAAGAACTACAACCAGCCGCGCCGCGACCAGCGGCAGATGGTGGTGGAGGCCGCCCGGCGCGAGAACATGCTGGTGGTGGCAGAGGGCGGATCGCTGTTCGGCATGGACATGAACCTGATTGCGGATGGCAATTCCACGCTCGAACACAACGTGCCCGTCATGACCATGTACGAGGACGTGCTGCAATTCTTCGGCCAGTCCAACACCAACAACACGCCTACCCTCGTGGTCGGCTATGGCGGGCTGGCGGGCGATCCGTACTGGCGGCAGGCGACCGACGTGTTCGAACAGCCGCTGCTGCGGGCGCACATGCCGCCGGCGACCCTGCGCGCGGAAACGGCCCGGCGCACCACCGCGCCCGAAGGCGACTTCATCGACGACGACGTCGCACGCGAAGCGAAGAAGCTGGCGGATCGCGGCGTGCTCGTTTCCATCGGCGCGCACGGCCAGCAGCCGGGCATCGCCGCCCACTGGGAGATCTGGTCGTTCGTGCGCGGCGGGATGACCCCGATGGAGGCGTTGCAGGCCGCGACCATCGTGCCCGCCCGCTCGCTCGGCATGGATCGCGAGATCGGCAGCCTCGAGGTCGGCAAGCTCGCCGATCTCGTCATCATCGATGGCGATCCGCTCGACAACATCCGCAACACCGAACGGGTGGAGACGGTGATGGTCGGCGGCCGCGCCTACGATTCGGCGACCATGAACGAGGTGGTGACGGGGGATGGCGAGCGCGCGCCGTACTGGTGGGAACGGCGCGAAACGCTCTGAGCGCAAGACAGTCCGGACCGGGCGGGACCGAACCCGCCTCCGGCCCGTTGGATAGCCGAGAGAGACGCCTCATGCCCGGCCGCCGCGCTGATGGGCACGGGCCGCGAGAGAGTAACCAGCAGGAGCACATCGCATCATGCGAACCATCGACCACGTCATCGCCGGCGGGACCGGCAGCCAGTCCGCCCGTACGCACAAGGTATGGAACCCCTCGACGGGCGAGGTGCAGGCCGAGGTCGCGCTGGGCGATGCGGCGCTGCTCGACAGGGCGGTAGAGGCGGCGAAGGCGGTCCAGCCGGAATGGGCGGCGACCAATCCGCAAAAGCGCGCGCGGGTCATGTTCCGCTACAAGGAACTGCTCGAAGCCAACATGCAGGAACTCGCCGAACTGCTCAGCTCCGAACACGGCAAGGTGATCGACGACGCCAAAGGCGACGTGCAGCGCGGGCTGGAAGTGATCGAATATGCGTGCGGAATCCCGCAGGTCGGCAAGGGCGAATATACCGCCGGGGCGGGCACGGGCATCGACGTCTATTCGATGCGCCAGCCGCTCGGCATCGGGGCGGGCATCACCCCGTTCAACTTCCCCGCGATGATCCCGATGTGGATGTTCGGCATGGCGATCGCGGCGGGCAACGCCTTCATCCTGAAACCGTCGGAACGCGATCCGTCGGTGCCGGTGCGCCTCACCGAACTGTTCCTGGAAGCCGGCGCGCCGGAGGGGCTGCTGCAATGCGTCCACGGGGACAAGGAGATGGTCGATGCAATCCTCGATCATCCCGATATCGCCGGGGTCAGCTTCGTCGGTTCGTCCGACATCGCGCACTATGTCTACAAGCGCGGCGTCGCCGCGGGCAAGCGGGTGCAGGCGATGGGCGGGGCCAAGAACCACGGCATCGTGATGCCCGACGCCGATCTCGACATGGTGGTGAACGACCTCGCAGGCGCGGCCTTCGGCTCGGCGGGCGAGCGGTGCATGGCGCTGCCGGTGGTGGTGCCGGTGGGCGAGGATACGGCAGAGCGGCTGCGCGACAAGCTGATCCCCGCGATCAACGGTCTGCGGGTGGGCGTCTCGACCGACAAGGACGCGCATTACGGCCCGGTGGTCACCCCCGAGCACAAGAGCCGCATCGAGCAGTGGATCGACACCGCCGAAAAGGAAGGCGCCGAGATCGTGGTGGACGGCCGCGGCTTCTCGCTGCAGGGGCACGAGGACGGCTTCTTCGTCGGCCCGACCCTGATCGACCGCGTGACGCCCGACATGGACAGCTACAAGGAAGAGATCTTCGGACCGGTCCTCCAGATCGTGCGCGCCGCCGATTTCGAGGAGGCGGTGCGCCTGCCGAGCGAACACCAGTACGGCAACGGCGTCGCCATCTTCACCCGCAACGGCCATGCCGCGCGTGAATTCGCGCAGCGGGTGAACGTGGGCATGGTCGGCATCAACGTGCCGATCCCGGTTCCGGTCAGCTATCACACCTTCGGCGGCTGGAAGCGCAGCGCCTTCGGCGACACCAACCAGTACGGCACAGAGGGGCTGAAGTTCTGGACCAGGGTCAAGACCGTGACCCAGCGCTGGCCCGACGGCACCGCCGACGGCGACGACAAGAGCGCCTTCATGATTCCGACGCTTTGAGGGGGGCGGGCACATGAAAATCGCATTCATCGGCCTTGGCAACATGGGCGGCGGCATGGCCGCGAACCTGGCAAAAGCGGGGCACCAGGTGCGCGCGTTCGACCTGGCGGAAGACGCGCTTGCCACCGCGCGCGCCAAGGGCTGCGAAACCTTCGCGGATGCCGCCAGCGCGTGCGAGGGGGTGGAGGCGGTCGTCTCCATGCTGCCCAATGGCGACATCGTGAGCCAGGTCTATACCGACAGCGTCATCGGCCATGCGTCCGAGGGCGCGGTCCTCATGGATTGCTCGACCATCGACGTGGCCACCGCGCGCGACGTGATCGCGGCGGCAGAGCAGGCCGGCTATGACATGGTCGACGCGCCGGTTTCGGGCGGCATCGCCGCGGCGGAGGGCGGGACGCTCACCTTCATGGCCGGCGGCAGCACCGCCGCCTTCGAGCGCGCCAGACCGGTACTGGAAGACATGGGCAAGGCGGTGATCCACGCCGGTGATGCCGGCAACGGACAGGCCGCCAAGATCTGCAACAACATGCTTCTCGCCGTGCAGATGATAGGCACTGCGGAGGCGTTCAAGCTGGCCGAGAAACTGGGCCTCGATCCGCAGACCTTCTACGATATCTCCAGCGTATCCTCGGGCCAGTGCTGGTCGATGACGAGCTACTGCCCGGTCCCCGGCGTCGGCCCGAAATCGCCGGCGGATAACGATTACCAAGGGGGCTTCGCAACAGCGCTGATGCTGAAGGATCTTCGGCTGGCCATGGATGCCGCGGCGGGCGCGCACGTCAATCCACGCATCGGCGGCCGCGCCAAGGAGCTGTACGAGGCCTTCGATGCCGCGGGCCACGGCAGCCGCGACTTTTCCGCCATCATCACCGAATACGACTGAGGACGCGAACCCTTGGCCAGCAAAGCCGACCAGCAGGTCGACCTCGATACCTTCATCTCCGGCGTAGAGAAGCGCAACCCGGGTCAGGGCGAATTCGTCCAGGCGGTGCGCGAGGTATCCGCCGACATCTTCCCGTGGTTAGCCGAACGCGGCGAATACCACGACGCGCAGATCATGCGGCGGCTGGCCGAACCCGACCGCATCGTCTCCTTCCGCGTCTGCTGGCAGGACGATGAGGGCCGCGTCCGGGTGGAGCGCGGCTGGCGCGTGCAGAACAACAACGCCATCGGCCCCTACAAGGGCGGGCTGCGCTTCGACGAAAGCGTGACCGAGAGCGTCCTCAAGTTCCTGGCGTTCGAGCAGACCTTCAAGAACTCGCTCACCGGCCTGCCGCTGGGCGGTGGCAAGGGGGGATCGAACTTCAACCCGAAGGACAAGAGCGACGAAGAAATCATGCGTTTCTGCCAGTCTTTCATGACAGAGCTGTACCGCCATATCGGCCCGAACATGGATGTTCCGGCGGGTGACATGGGCGTGGGCTCACGCGAGATCGGTTACCTTTTCGGCCAGTACAAGCGCATCACCGGCCGCTGGGAAGGCGTGATGACGGGCAAGGCGATCGAATATGGCGGGTCGAAGATGCGACCCGAGGCGACCGGATACGGTGCGGTCGAATTCGCCTGCAACATGCTCCACCACCGGGACGACACGCTGGAGGGCAAGACGGTGCTCATTTCCGGCTCGGGCAATGTCGCGCTCCACGCTGCGGCCAAGGTCATCGCGAAAGGCGGCACGGTGCTCACGCTATCCGACAGTGACGGCTTCATTCACGATCCCGACGGCATAGACGCCGACAAGCTCGACTGGATACGCGACCTGAAGCTGGAACGGCGCGGCCGCATCGGCGAATATGCCGACGAATACCGGGGGGCCAGCTTCCAAGAATGCGATACGCCGTGGCGCGTCGACGCCGACATAGCCATGCCCTGCGCGACCCAGAACGAGATCGACGGCGATGCCGCGCGGGCACTGCTCGGCAACGGGATATTGGCGGTGGTCGAGGGCGCGAACATGCCCGCCACCGCGCAGGCCTCGAGGGCGTTCCGCGAGGCGGGCATTCTCTACGCGCCGGGCAAGGCCGCCAATGCCGGCGGCGTCGCCGTTTCCGGTCTGGAGATGAGCCAGAACGCAGAGCGCATCAGTTGGGAAAACGACAAGCTCGACCGCATGCTCGCCGATCTCATGCGCGACATCCACGAACGCTGCGTCGAACACGGCGCGGATGGCGAGGGCGGGGTCGATTACGTGAAAGGCGCGAATATCGCGGGCTTCCGCAAGGTGGCGGACGCCATGCTGGCATTCGGCGTCGTTTGACAGGAGGACATCATGGCCGATTACGAAACCATCACCACCCGCAAGCAGGGCGCCGTCACGCTGGTGACGATCAATCGTCCCGATGCGCTGAACGCGCTCAACACCACGGTTCTCGCCGATCTGATCGAGGCGTTCCGCGACTTCGACGGCGACGAGGGGCAGCGCTGCGCGGTGCTGACGGGCGCGGGCGACAAGGCTTTCGCCGCGGGCGCCGACATCAAGGAGATGGCAGACAAGCCGGCCGCCGATTTCTATGCCGAGGACTTCTTCGCCGGGTGGACCGAACACTTCACCCGCGCCACGCGCAAGCCGTGGATCGCCGCGGTCAACGGCTTCGCGCTCGGCGGCGGCTGCGAAGTCGCGATGATGGCGGACTTCATCATCGCATCGGACCGCGCGAAGTTCGGTCAGCCCGAGATCAAGCTGGGGGTGCTGCCCGGCATGGGCGGATCGCAGCGCCTGGCACGCGCCGTGGGCAAGGCCAAGGCGATGGATCTGTGCCTGACCGGCCGGATGATGGACGCGGCCGAAGCGGAGAGCAGCGGCCTCGTCGCCCGCGTGGTCGAACACGACCGGCTGATGGACGAAGCCATGTCGGCTGCCGAGGCGATCGCGAGGATGGCTCCGCTCGCGGCCATCGCCAACAAGGAAGCGGTCGATGCCGCCTTCGAGACGACGCTCGATCAGGGCATCCGTTTCGAACGCCGCCTGTTCCAGGCCATCGCCGCCACCAGCGACAAGGCCGAGGGGATGAAGGCCTTCATCGAGAAGCGCGATCCGCAATGGACGGGGCGTTAGACGGCGGATCGCCGGCCGCGCCGTTCACCCCGGCGGTGCGGCGATCAGGCACCTGCCGTCAGGCGCAAAGGTGACGCTGGCGAGGTCGGGGGCGAGCGCGCACTGGCCGGGACTGACCACGTCGCCGCCGGTCACGTTGACCTGCCCCGACAGCGGGATCACCAGAAGCGGGCCGGCATAGGCATACAGCAGGCCTTCGTCCGCCACCCCGTCGACCCGGTCCAGCCGGAAATGCGGTCCGTCGACCAGCGTGACATCGCCCGACGGCGGCAGCATCTGGTGAAGGCCCATGTCGTAGGGTTCGCCCCTGGCGACCTTCATTCCTTCCTCCAGATGCAGTTCGCGGGGGCGACCGTAATCGTAGAGGCGGTAGGTGATGTCCGAATTCTGCTGGATTTCGATGATCGAACACCCCGCGCCGATGGCGTGAACGGTGTTGGCGGGGATGTAGTAGAAGTCGCCCGGCTGCACCTCGTGCCAGGTCAGCAATTCCTCGATACTGCCGTCCTTCGCCGCGGCGCGCATCTCGTCTTCATCGAGCGTCGTGTCGAAGCCGATGCCCAGCACCGCGCCCGGCTCCGCATCGACAACCAGCCAGCATTCCTCCTTGCCCTGCTGGCCAAGTCCCTGCGCCAGCGTCTGTTCGTCCGACGGATGGCACTGGACCGAAAGCTTGTCGCTGGTGAACAGGTATTTGACCAGCAGCTGCGGCAGCCGGTCGGGCGGCTCGAACCAGATTTCGCCGATACGCTTGCCCTCGGGCGCTTCGAACGGGGGCGGCAGATCCTCGCGCCCCCAAACCTTCTCGACGGTCTTTACGGGCAGCAGCATGGCGGGACGTCCTATCGCATCAGATCGAGCAGCTCGGCGATCTCGACCGTGGCGAAGCCGACCGCGCTATCCGATATACCATAGGGCACCAGCAATCGTTCCCCGACCCTGAGCACGCCGCAGGTATAGACGACGTTGGGCACGTAGCCGCTGCGATCGGCGTTTTCCGCGGTCAGCACCGGCTCCTTCACGCGGCCGATCATCTTCGTCGGGTCGTCGAGGTCGAGCAGCGCGCAACCCAGCGAATACTTGCGCATCGCGCCCACGCCGTGCGTGAAGAACAGCCAGCCCTCGTCCGTCCTGATCGGGCTGCCGCAATTGCCGATCTGCACGAATTCCCAGGGATACTCCGGCTCCATCAGCAGCTTGCCCTCGGTATTCCAGCAATCGAGCCGGTCCGATTTGAGCAGATAGAGGTTCTTGCCGTCCTGCCGCCCGATCATGGCGTATTTTCCGCCGATCTTCTCCGGAAAGAGCGCCATGCCCTTGTTGCGCCCGGCGCGCCCCTCGATCGGTTGCAGGTCGAAATTGGCGAAATCGCGCGTGCGCAGCAGTTCGGAGCGGATCGATTTGCCCGAATAGGCGGTGTAGGTGCCGATCCATTCGTAGTCCCCGAACCCGTGGTCGAACCGGACCATCCGCAAGTCTTCCAGCCCGCCGGCCTGCTGTTCGGTGATGGGGAAGATCACCGTGTTGCCGAGTGAGCTTTCCTTGTGCCGGTGAACGGTGACGGAGGCATCGCTGTCGGTCAGCGTCTCGTCGTCAAGTTCGACCGAGGTCGCGAAGGCGCTCTGCGGCCACAGTTCGAAACCGCCGTCGGGGGTGGCGATCCCTTCGCGAAAGGCGATCGACGATATGTGTCCTTCGCCCACGGCACGCAGCGACATGACGAAGCGCACCGCATCGCCCTTCATTCCGCTCTGGTCGGGATGGGGAACGATGGACGGGTTCATCAGGGCCGCCGCGGCATAGGTGTATTCGTGGCAGAAATACGCGCCGATCAGGCGCTGCCGTTCCCGCGAGAACCGACCCTTCTCGAGCCCCAGATGGGTCTCCACCTCGGCGAAGCGATCCTCGAACATCTGTTCGGTCTGCCAGTGCCGTTCATCGAAATCGCGACGCACGCGCCGGTATTCGGTCGCCGCGCGCGTTTCGCTCAGCGAGGCGACGTCCTCGACCAGCCGCATGGCGCGCCCGCTCTTCGAACGGCGCGACTGCCAGCCCAGGTGAAACGGCCGCAGCACGACCCGCGAGGGATCGGCGTGCAGCCGCTGGTCAAGAAGCTGCAAGGGTGTTTTCGGTCCGTTCGTTTCGCGCGCCAACGTCCGCATTCCCCGATTCGCCGCGAGAGGCCATCTCGAGCGCTATCATGGAATAATGCGACAGTTGGAAGGCCAGGATACTTTCCGCTCCACAGTTCGCGTTGGCGCCGCGCGGATTGATTCCGTCGCGGCAACGCCCGCTGGCGAGGTCTGCCAGCACCACCCCGCGATCGTTGGCACCGTGAAACCAGTTCCAGGCGATGCGCGCATGATCGATCCAGCGCGGCTCGCCGGTGGCGGCGAAGGCGGCGCGTGCGGCCTCGATGGCGGCCTGCGCCTCCAGCGGCTGCTGATCGAACGGAAGGTGCGTGCGGGGATGGCCGAAACTGTCGGACCCGATGGGGCGGAAGTGCCCCTCGGCAGAGGTCTGCTGGCGCGCGATCCAGTCGAGCGTTTCCAGTCCGGCGGCGGTAAAATCCGGGCGGCCCAGCGCCATTCCGGCCTCGATCAGGGCCTGCGACAGCCGCGGATTGTCATATCCCAGAACCGCCTCGAACCACGCCCAGTCGGGCCGGCGCGACGCATCCAGCAGATGCGCGAGGAAGGTGCCACCGCGCTCCAGCACCGCGCGCGAGGCGCCATGATCGGGATCGACGCGCAGCCGCGCCGCGCAGCCGAGCATGGTGAAGGCCATCGCCCGCGGGCTGCCGGCCTCCTCGAGCGATGGCAGGGTGCGGTCGAACCACATCTGCGCCCAGCTGCGAATGTCGGCGTCGGGGGCGTTTTCCAGCGTGGCGCCGAGGGCCCAGAGGCCCCGGCCGTTGGAATCTTCCGATCCTTCCTCCTCGCACCAGGTTCGGTCGAAATTCATGAAATTGCGGAAAACGCGCGCGTCCTCGTTCCAGGCGTGCTGGACGAAGCTGGCATAGCGCATGGTCCACCTGGCGCGTTCGGTGGGTTTGAGACCCTCCGCCACGTTCATCAGCATCAGCGCCCTTGCGTTGTCGTCGAGGCAGTAGCCGTGCCGCCGGTCGGGCACGATGCCAATGGCGTGCTGGAACATGCCGGTCGCATCGCTCATCGCGAATACGCCGGTGAGGCCCGGCGTCGCGGTGACGGGCGCGCGCCGCGGGGCGGGGGCGACGGCGCCCTCCACCAGTTGCGCCGCGCCCTCGGCGAAGCGCGGCCAGATCGTCTCGCGCCCCTTCGCATAGGCGCGTCGCTGCAAGGCATCGAGCGCATCACGGTCGTCGAGCAGGCGGTTCACCTCCCGTGCGATCGATTGCGCGGATTCGGGTTCGATCAGGCAACCGGCTCCGTCCCGCAGCAATTCGCGCGCGTGGAGATACGGCGTCGCCAGCACCGCCTTGCCCAGCGCGACCGCGTAGCTGAGCGTACCCGAGGTCGATTGCTGAAGATTGGGGTAGGGCGTCAGATAGATGTCACACGCCTCCAGCTGATCGAGCAGTTCCTCGGTATCGACGAAGCGATCGACCCACTCGATATGGTCGGCGACGCCAAGCTCCGCGGCGCGCGCCTTCAGCCCTTCGCGGTAGGTTTCACCCTGTTCGGCCACCAGGTTGGGATGCGTCGCGCCGACGATGCGGTAGAGCACGGCGGGGTGCCGTTCGACGATGGCGGGCAGCGCCTCGATCACGTATTCCAGCCCCTTGCCGGGGCCGAGCAGGCCGAACGTCGTCAGCACGTCGCGTCCCGTCAGGCCGAGCCGTTCCTTGAATTCGGCCTGCCTGCCGAACGGGCGATCGGGCGCGCCGTGCTCGATCACGGTCAGGATCTCGTGCGGGGCGCCGTAGCGCGTGGCGAGCAGATCGCGCGCGTGGAAGCTCATCACCATGATGGAACTGGCGCGGTTCACCAGATGGGAGAGGATCGCTTCCTGCCGCTCGCTCGGTTCCCCCAGCACGGTATGCGGGGTGAGGATCAGCGGGGCCGCCAGCCGATCCACGAGGTCGCAGACGAACTGGCCGTCATCGCCGCCGAAAATCCCGTATTCGTGCTGCAACCAGACCGCATCGACGCCGCTTTCGTTGATGATGCGCGCCGTTTCGAAAAAGCTTTCGCGGTCGCGTTCGTCGATTACCCCCGCCACGCCTTCGTAGCGGATCGGCTGGTCGGGATTGTCGAGCGCGTACACGTCCACCTCAACATGGCTTTGAAAGCGGGCGAGCTGTTCGACGATATCGGCGCTGAACGTGGCAATGCCGCACTTGCGCGGGGCGAAGGTGCCAATCAGGGCGATACGTCGCGGACGGGGGCGGGCGACGGGCGCGGGCGCGAACGGACGGGTATCGGAACGAGCGGGGCGGGCGGCGGTCTTGCCGAACGGGAAGACCGGCTTCGCCGCACCGGCATCGCGGCTGGCGGGAGCGGGTCGGGGTTGCGAAACGGATTTGCTCAAGGGGTCTCGTCCAGTCCTGTCGTCCGCGATCCCCTCAGCTCGCGGGTATGTTAATGCTGCACTGCATCACGTTCTGTTGTGCAGTGCAAGATATTTGATGCGGTCACCGGTTATTCGGCATGAGAAAGCAATGAAATTACACATTTCCATAATTTCGCCGCATCGCCGCACGGCTTACCCGTTCAATCGCACGTGCGAACAATACGTTCCCGCCGGCGACGTCATGAAGGTTAACCGTGCCCTCCGCGCGACCGGTTCGTCGAACCGGCGACTTGCCGCAGCGACCTGCGCCTCACTCGCGCAGGAATATGTCCTCTATCGCCAGGCCGAACAGGTCTGCGATGCTGAAGGCGAGGGGCAGCGACGGATCGTACTTGCCGGTTTCGATGGCGTTCACGCTCTGGCGGGAGACCTGCAGCCGGTCGGCCAGTTCCTGCTGGCTCCATCTGCGTTCGGCGCGCAGGACGCGCAGGCGGTTGTTCATTCGTCCGCCCCCGCGCGGTTGGCGAGGGCTTGCCAACCTTGCGCCAGTCCCATCCCGATCGCCCAGAGCGGAAAAGCGTACCAGCCCGGCGCATGGGGCACGAGTTCGAAGGTTTCGAGAAAACCCCAGAAGCAGGCGACCCCCAGCAGGAGCGCCAGTCCCACCAGCGAGGACACCGCGGAACGGTAGCGCAGATATTCGTCCCGCTCCTCGATGAGATAGCGCGCCATCGCCCAGATCATCGCCAGGATCGGCACGACCGGCAGCAGGGCCAGCACCATCGTTGCCGCTTCACCCACGTTGTACCGGTCGAAGATAGAGATCGCCGCGCCCAGGCCGAGCACGTAGCCGAGCCCGGCGATCATCATCCGGCGATTGTAGCGCAGCACGGCCAGGTTGGCCGAGCGCTTCGCCTTGTCCATCGCGCGTACGAACAATCCGGCCGGCACGAAGGCCAGGGCCAGCAGGATGAAGCCGCTGGTGGAATCGATCGCGCCGCTCAGCTTCAGACCCGATACGGTCGCGATCGCGGCGAGGGCGGTCGCCGCCCAGATGGCGGGGCGGTTGTCTGTTCTGGCCACGGTCATTCTCCCGCGCGCCTGAACGACGGGCGACACGAGCGGCCCGAAATCGAAATCCATGCCAGTGCGGGCAGGATGACGAACATCGTCCGCGCCGCGTCGCGGTCAACGATTCCCGCGCGGACGCCCAGTGCCAGCAGGATCATGGCGGCGGCCCAGGGGAGGGCCTTGCGGATTGTGGTCATGTCAAGCTCCCTTGCTTTGATGTAAAGGACGCTAGACATGCGAGGCGATGTTGTCAAGCTAACTTGTCAATTGGATTGGCGTCCTTGACGTGGCTTGCGGTTCGGTCCGCCCCGGGCCTTTCCTACGGCAGCGTGAGGATGCAGGGATGCAGTCCGTGCCCCCGCCCTGCCTCCCCCGCCGCCACTCGACATCTTCCGAAAATCGGTCGGGCAATCTGTCAACTTTGGATTCAGGGCGCACGATACTGAAATATCACAATAATATCTGGCAATCTGACGTGAGGTCGTGTCAACTTCGTCAACCGGATCACCCGGACCCGTCCAGCCGTCCGAAACGCCGAAGCACGTCGCCCGCGTTATCTTGCCATTCACCCGCGCGCGCCTACATTGTCGGGTGAAAGGATCGTGCCTCAGATGAGCGACAATCAGGAACCCGACAACACGCCCAACCCCTGGATGAAGAGCCTGGTGGTATGGGGCGGGATATTCCTCGCCCTGCTGCTGGTCGTCTCGATGTTCGGCGGATCGCGGGAAACGGCCGGAACGCAGATCAGCTATTCCGACTTCCGCGACCGCGTGGCCGAGGGCAGCGTGCAGGAAGTCACGATCGCGCCCGATCTCATCACCGGCACGCTGAAGAACAACGGCACCTTCTCGACCGTGCCCGTCGGCAGCGATCCGGGGCTGACCGACATGCTCGACCAGGCCAATGTCGAATATTCGGGCAAGCCCGCCGATCAGGGCAATCTGTGGGCGGCGATTCTCGTCAACACGTTGCCGTTCCTGCTGATTCTCGGCATCGCCTTCTTCGCGCTGCGCCAGGTTCAGAAGGGCGGTGGCTCGGGCGCGATGGGCTTCGGCAAGTCCAAGGCCAAGCTGCTGACGGAAAAGCAGGGCCGCGTCACATTCGACGATGTCGCCGGCATCGACGAGGCGCGCGAGGAATTGCAGGAGATCGTCGAGTTCCTCAAGGATCCCTCGCGTTTCTCCAAGCTCGGCGGCCAGATTCCCAAGGGCGCGTTGCTGGTCGGTTCGCCCGGTACCGGCAAGACCCTGCTCGCCCGTGCCATCGCGGGTGAGGCGCGCGTGCCGTTCTTCACCATTTCCGGCTCCGACTTCGTGGAAATGTTCGTGGGCGTGGGCGCCAGCCGTGTGCGCGACATGTTCGAACAGGCGAAGAAGAATGCTCCGTGCATCGTCTTCATCGACGAGATCGACGCGGTCGGCCGGCACCGTGGCAACGGCATCGGCAATTCCAACGACGAGCGCGAGCAGACGCTGAACCAGCTGCTCGTCGAAATGGACGGTTTCGAGGCGAACGAAGGCATCATTATCATCGCCGCCACCAACCGCCCCGACGTGCTCGATCCCGCGCTGCTGCGTCCGGGTCGCTTCGACCGCCAGGTCGTCGTCCCGATCCCCGATATCGACGGGCGCGAGAAGATCCTTGCCGTCCACATGAAGAAGGTGCCGCTGGCGCCGGACGTGAACGCCCGCACCATCGCGCGCGGCACGCCGGGCTTCTCCGGCGCGGACCTCGCCAATCTGGTGAACGAGGCGGCGCTGCTCGCCGCCCGCCGCAACAAGCGCCTGGTCGCCATGCAGGAATTCGAGGACGCGAAGGACAAGGTCATGATGGGTTCCGAGAGGAAATCCATGGTGATGACCGACGACGAGAAGAAGATGACCGCCTATCACGAGGCCGGCCACGCCATCGTCGCCGTCCACGAGCCCGCGTCGGATCCCATTCACAAGGCGACGATCATCCCGCGCGGCCGCGCGCTGGGCATGGTCATGCGCCTGCCCGAACGCGACAACTACTCCTATCACCGCGACAAGATGCACGCCAACCTTGCCGTCAGCATGGGCGGGCGCGTGGCGGAGGAGATCATCTTCGGACATGACAAGGTTTCGTCCGGCGCTTCTTCCGACATCCAGTACGCCACCGATCTGGCCAAGAACATGGTCACCAAGTGGGGCATGTCCGACAAGCTCGGCCCGCTGATGTACGAGCAGAGTCAGGAAGGCTATCTCGGCATGGGGCAGACCCAGCGCACGATGGCGGGCGCGGAGACGAACAAGCTCATCGACGCCGAGATCAAGGATCTGGTCGAAAGCTCGCACCGCCGCGCGACCGAGGTGCTGACCGAGCACGAGGACCAGTTGCACCTGCTGGCGCAGGCCATGCTCGAATACGAGACGCTGACGGGCGAGGAGATCAAGACGCTGCTCGAAAACGGCAAGATCGACCGTCCCGACACGCCGAGTGGCCCGGTGGCCGTGCAGCCGAGCCACGGATCCGCCGTTCCGCGCGCGGGCAAGCGTTTCGGCGGCGGCGAAGCGCCGCAGGGGGCCTGAAACCCGGCCCGGTCATCGACAGGAGTGCCTCGACCATGAAGACCTTCGTTTCGCCAGTCGTCTTGCTCGCCCTCGTCGCCGGCGTCTCCGCCTGTTCGGAATCGACGCAGGATTCCGCTCAGAAGGCAGCCCAGGGCGCCGCCGCCGATACCGAGGCGAACGCCAAGGTTGCCGGCGAACGTATCCGCGAAGGAGCCATCGTCGCCGCCGACAAGCTCAGCGAAGGGGCGGCCGACCTGCGCGACGACATGGCCGAGGACGAGGCCGATTACGACGCCAACGAGAAGACCGTGACCGATCCCGCGGACCGCGAGCCGAACACGGACTGAGGCTCGCTCCGTCGAGGGGCTTTCCTACATCGCGCCGAGCAGGAACAGGATGTTCACGAACAGCGCGACCGCGATCCAGATGAACGCGCTCAGGATCAGGAGCCGCCAGATCGTCGAACGTCGCGAAAGGCCGTAGGCCCCGCGCAGTTGCCTGTAGACATGGATCGGCGGCACGACGAGCGCGAGACATAGCGCCAGCGTTCCGAAACCGGCCACGCCGATCAGCGATATGACGATGAACAGCATCGTCATGAAGCTCAGCGAGTAGGTGACGAAAATCGCGTGGTCATACGCCTTGGACTGGCGCCGCCATGCGAACAGCAGCTAGACGAAGGGAATGGAGATCGGGATGAGCAGCCAGCTGAACTTGTAGCTGTTCGCCTGGAACTTGTAGAGCATCAGCCCCGGATTGTCGTTCCACTTCTTGGCCAGCTTGTCGATCAGGGGAATCCCAGTCCCGTCAGTGCCGAAATTGATGAAGGAACGTTCGTCATCGACCACGTAGCGCCGGTTCTGCCACAGACCGTCGAGATCGTCTTCGACCTGCTCGATCGCAGCCTCCGTCGCGGCGCGCTGCGGATCGTCGGCGGGCATCTCGTCAAGTTGCGCCTGTGCCGCATCGCGGCGCGCCTCGAGCTGCCGCTCGACGCTGGCGAGGCCCGCTTCCGGGCTTATCCTGCCTTCGAGGTCGGTGGGCGCAGTCAGGCCGGCCATCTGAAAGATCGCGAACATCAGGAATACCGCGAAAAGGAACAGCGCCATCGGCGAGACGAAGCGCGCCCGTTCCCCGTCTATGTAGCGGCGGGTGAGGGAACCGGGCTTCAGCGCCAGCATGGGGAGCGTGCGCCACAGCTTGCCCTCGAAATGAAGGGCGCCGTGCAGCAGATCGTGCATGAACGCGCCGATGGTGCGATGGACATGGCCCTGCTGCCCGCAGGCCCGGCAATAGGCTCCGGTCAGCTCCGTCCCGCAGTTGAGGCAGGCTTCCGGTTGGTGGGGATGCGGGCGCTTGGCACCGGAATCGGGATCGAGCGCGCGGGCCAGCAAACCACCTTGTGCTGCCGTTCCGATACCGTCGAACAGATCGCTCATGCCGCCCCTCCGCCGGGCGCAATCTACCGCACGACGGGCTTATGTCGAGACGGAACAAAAGGTGATCGAAGCGGTTGAACGGAAAAGGAGCAAGGCCCATGAGCAGTACCATACCATCCGACCACCCGAAGTCCGATCCGGTTACCAATGCCCAAAAGGATCCCGACAACTGGACCACCGGAGACGAAGCCATGACCGGGGCGCAGGCTAGCTATCTCAAGACCTTGTGCGAGGAAGCCGGCGAGCCGGACTCCTACGACGAGACACTGTCGAAGGCGGAAGCTTCGAAGCGCATCGACGCCTTGCAGGACAGGACGGGGCGGGGCGCCTGACGGGCATGAAGACGAAAGAAAAAGGGCCGCGCCGTTGCCGGCGCGGCCCCTTTATTCGCCAATAACGGCCCTCAACCGTCGTAATCGCTGCCGATCGAGGTCGAACGGGTCGGCGCGGCGGCCGACAGGCGCATGGCTTCTGCCGACTGGCTCAGCGAACCGATCTCGTCCGCTTCGTCCTCTTCGTCGGGCAGGACACGCTGGAGCGACTGCACGACCGATTCGGTCAGATGCTTGGGCTTCACGGTCTGTTCCGCGATCTCGCGAAGGGCGACGACCGGGTTCTTGTCCCGGTCGCGATCGACGGTCAGTTCCGCGCCACCGGAAATTTCCCGCGCCCGCTGGGCGGACAGAAGAACGAGATCGAAACGGTTGGGGATCTTGTCGACGCAATCTTCAACTGTAACGCGCGCCATGGGCACTCCGATGAAACTGGGATGGATGAAAGGGCGGCGTCTAGCCGGCGGCCGCACCAAGGTCAAGGAAATCGGGGCCCTGTCGCCCACGGCGAGGCGTGCTAAGGGGGGCGCAATGACGCGAACGAACGCAGACCCGGCCGACCCTGCCAGCTACACCGACCCGCCCCCTTTCCGGGGCAGCGCACACGGGGTCGATCTTGTCTTCTACCCCGCCGGGAAGGACCGAATGCGCGCTCTTGTGGAGCTGATTGAGGGCGCGCGGCAATCGTTGCAGGTCGCCTTCTACATCTTCGCCAAGGATGCGTCGGGCACCACCATCCGCGACGCCCTTGTGGCGGCGGCGAAGCGCGGTGTCGACGTATCGCTGATCGTCGATGGCTTCGGGGCGGAAGCGGATGAGGACTTCTTCCGCGAACTCACCGCCGCGGGAGGGCAGTTCTGCTGCTTTCTTCCGAAATGGTCGCGCCGCGCTCTGATCCGCAACCATCAGAAGATCGTGATCGCCGACGACGAGCGCGCGATGCTTGGCGGCTTCAACGTGGAGGACGACTATTTCGCGCCGCCCGAAGCCAATGGCTGGAACGACCTGGCGTTTTTCATCGAGGGCGGCGAACTGGTCGGGCAGGTTTCCGAATGGTTCGACGAACTCGTCGCCTGGACGAGCGACGACAAGGCCCAGTTTCGCGATATCCGTCGGCGCGTGCGCAAATGGGACGGCGGCAGACCGCCCGTGCAACTTCTGATCGGCGGGCCGACCAAGGGCCTGTCAAGCTGGGCGAAATGCGTCAGCAAGGATCTCGACGAGGGCGAGAAACTGGACATGATGATGGCCTATTTCTCGCCCAACCGCGCGCTGCGCAAATGCATTCGCAAGATTGCCGGGAAAGGCCGCACCAATCTCGTACTCGCGGGCAAGAGCGACAACGCCGCGACCATCGGGGCGGCGCGCGCACTGTACCGAAAGCTGCTCGCGGCGGGGGCGAACGTCTACGAATTCATGCCGTGCAAGCTTCACACCAAGCTGATCGTGCTGGACGACGCGGTGTACATGGGCAGCGCCAATTTCGACATGCGCAGCCTGTACGTGAACCTGGAGATCGTCGTACGGATCGAGGATGCGGCTCTCGCCGAACGGATGCGCGGCTTCATTCACGACAAGTTTCCGGCGTGTCAGCGGATCACGCGCGAACTCGACGAGCGGCGCGGAGACATCCTTACCCGCGCGAAGTGGTGGGCGAGCTGGTTCCTGGTGACGGTGGTCGATTACAACGTCAGCCGGAAACTCAATCTGGGACTGTAGGCGAAGCGTTCCGCTGTCAGTCGAAATCGTTGCCGTTGCGGTAATCGTCCTCCGCAAGGTCGGAGAAACGGGTGATCTTCGGTTCGAATTTCAGGCGGACCTTGCCGGTCGCGCCGTGGCGCTGCTTGGCAACGATCAGCTCCGCCAGGCCGAAGACGCCCTCCATCTCCGCCGCCCACGCATTGTGCGCGTCGTGAATCTTGGGGTCGTCGCTTTCGACCGGGCGTTTGGGTTCGCGCGCGGCGATGTAGTAATCCTCGCGAAAGATGAACCAGACCATGTCCGCGTCCTGCTCGATCGACCCCGATTCCCTGAGGTCCGACAGCATCGGGCGCTTGTCCTCGCGCTGCTCGACCGCGCGGCTGAGCTGCGAGAGCGCGATGACCGGAACCTGCAATTCCTTGGCCAGCGTCTTGAGCCCGCGACTGATCTCCGAAATCTCGTTCACGCGGTTGTCCTGCGCTCGGCCCGATCCCTGAAGGAGTTGCAGGTAGTCGATCACGATGAGGCCAATGTCGTGCCGCCGCTTGAGCCGCCGGGCCCGCGTGCGCAGGGCGCCGATGGTGAGCGCCGGGGTGTCGTCGATATACAACGGCAATTCGGTAAGGCGCTGGCTCGCATAGGACAGCTTCTGAAAGTCGTCGCGACTGATCTTGCCCATGCGCAGCGCTTCCGAGGAAAGGCCCGCCTGCTCCGCCAGAATGCGCGTGGCGAGCTGATCGCTGGACATCTCGAGGCTGAAGAGGGCGACCCCGGCGCCAACCGATTTCTCGATCCCGTCCGCCTTGTCTCGCATGTAGCGGTCGGCACAGTTGAAGGCGATGTTGGTGGCGAGCGAGCTCTTCCCCATGCCGGGCCGGCCGGCAAGGATGATGAGGTCCGAATCGTGCAGCCCCCCGACCTTTTCGTTGACGGAGGACAGCCCGGTCGTCTTGCCCGAGACGTGACCACCCGAATTGATGGCGGTCTCGATCAGTTCGAGCGCCTTGCCCGTCGCGCCGCGGAAACTTTCCGCCTCGGACGTGCCGGTCGCGCCCTCTGCCACTTCGAACAGGCGAGCCTCGGCCTGCTCGATCTGGCGCATGGGTTCGACGTCTTCCGACGTATCGAGCGCGTTCTCGACCAGGTCGCGGCCGACCGCGACCAGTTCCCGGAGCAGGGCGAGGTCGTAGATCTGCTGGGCCAGCTCGCGCGGATTGAGCAACCCCTGCCCGTCGGCAGTCAACTGCGCGAGGTAAGCGGTTCCGCCGAGTTCGGCCAGCGCCTCGTCAGCCTCGAAATAGGGTTTTAGCGTGACCGGCGTCACGACCATCTGGCGGTCGATCAGGACCAGGATACGCTCGAACACGCGGGCGTGCACCGGGGCGTAGAAATGGTCGGGCCGAAGGGCGACCATCAGTTCTTCCAGAACCCGGTTGTCGATCAGTACCGCACCCAGGAAGGCGGCTTCCGCCTCCAGATTGGCGGGCAGGGTGCGGCCCTCTCCCCTGTCGGTGGGCGCGGGCGAGATGCCGCCCCTGTCGGAACGGGTCAGGAGGTCTTGATCGGGCATGATCGCCCTTGTGCAAGAGCGCCGGCCCGCCGGCAATACGGTGCCATCGAAAATCGCGAGTGCGGGGATGTGGATAGCGGGGACGAAATTTCCCGGCCGATCATTCGCGATTGCAACATCACCCTCCCCTGGGCCAGAAGGGCCGCCCGATGACCGACGCGCAGGACAACCGGATCGACACGATCTCGCTCGACGAGGCAACGGTTCTTGCGCGCAACGAGCAGATCGAGAAGGAGCGGGAAGTCGCCCTGCGCGATCTCGTCGAGGAAAACAGCTTCCGTCCGATTCGTGCGACGGGTAACGGGCATCGGGGGCCATGGCGCGTGCACCTGTCGGTCGTCGACGGAATGCTGGCCTGGCATCTGAAGGATCGCGATGGCGAGGATGCGGGCACGATCGGCTTGGGACTGGCCCGGCTGCGCCGCGTGGTGCGCGACTACTTCGCCATCTGCGACAGCTATTACAAGGCGCTTCGGCGTGCTTCGGCGCAGGAGATCGAGACGATCGACATGGCGCGACGCGGCATTCACGATCGCGGGACGCGGCATCTGCTCGAATCGCTCGAAGGCAAGGTCGAAACCGATTTCGAAACCGCCAGGCGGTTGTTCACGCTGATCTGCGTTCTTCACATCAAGGCCTGAGGCGGGCGCGCATGGGCAGGACACGCAGGAAAACCTGGCGCTGGCGTATCGCCGGCCTGGTGCTCCTCATCGCCCTGGTCGGCGCGGTATGGGGGGGATGGCGCGCGCTGCACTGGCAGCCGCCGCGCTCCGAGTACCCGGTTCAGGGCGTTCTCGTCGGAGAGGCCGATGGGGACGTCGATTTCACCGCCCTGCGCGCCACCGGTGCCGATTTCGCCTATCTGGAGGCGAGCCGCGGAGCGAGCGGACGCGACGCGGATTTCCCGCGCAATCTCGATGCGGTAGGCGCCATCGGACTGCCGCACGGCGTGGTCCACGCCTACGACCCCTGCGTTCCGGCCGAGAGGCAGACGGCGAATTTCGTCACCATCGTTCCGCGCGACGCGACGACGCTGCCACCTGTTATCGCGCTCGACAAGCTGGCCAGCGAATGCGGCGATCCGGTGATCGAGGCGGCGGTGGAAAGCGAATTGACGACCTTCATCAACCAGGTCGAAAATCATGTTGGTCAACCCGTCGTGCTCAAGATCGCGCCCACGTTCGAGGCGCGGTACGGCATCGCCACGCGCATCGAGCGCAATCTCTGGCTGGAGCGTGACTTCGTCCAGCCTGATTACGCAGGACGCCCGTGGACGTTATGGACGGCCAACACTCGCCTGATGGGGGAAGGGAATCTGACCGGTCTGCGCTGGGTGGTGGTCCAGCCCTAGCCGGCCGTGGGATCGGCTAGTCGGTGTCCTCCTCGCCGAGCCATTCGGCCAGTGCCGCGAGACACTCGCGGCCCAGCAGCTTGCAGCGCTCCGGACTCCAGCCCTGAGCCGCGTCGGGCAGTTCGTCGTTGTCCTTGAAAGGCATTTCGAGCGTCATCGCGCAGGCGCCGAAACGCTCCGCGACCTGATTGGTGCTGATGGCGAGATTGGCCTTGCCGGCCGCCGACTTGGGATAGCCCTTCGCGGTCTGGAAGTCCGGGGTCCGGCGCGCGAGGATGCGCTGGTAGCGATACATCCGTTCCCCCTGTTCGTCGGTCCAGGAAGGAATGCCCTCGAACCCGGCGAGAAAGACCGCGGCAATGGCTTCGTCGCCGTGCACATCCATCGCGAAATCGACGCCGCTTTTATCCATCGCATTGCGGATGGCGAGCACTTCCGGCGATTTTTCGGGGCTGGGCGCGTCCCATTCGCGGTTGAGGTTCACCCCGTGGGCGTTGGTCCGCAAATGCCCGCGGAACGAGCCGTCGGGGTTGCAATTGGGGACGATATGCAACCGGCATCGCCGTCGCAGCGTGCGGGCGACGGGGTCGGCGGGATCGGTCAGCATTTCCAGCGCTCCCTCCATCCACCACTCGGCCATGCTTTCGCCGGGATGCTGGCGTGCGTAGAACCAGACCTGGGTCTCGCCTTCGCCCAGTTCCAGCATGTCGAGCGGCCGCCCGTCGAGAGTCTTGCCGATACGGCGCTGGCGCACTCCCTCGCTGCTTGCCGCCTCGGCGATCAGATCGAGGTGCCGGTCGTAGGGATAGGGGGCGAAATAGGCGAAATAGGCCATGTCGGATACCGGGGTGTAGGTAACGGTCAGCGTTCCGCCCCCGGTATCCTTGTCGTATGTCGTGTCCGCGCGGCCCCAGAAGGCGCGGTCCTCGCTGACGCAGGCGCGGTAATTGGGCCAGCCCTCGGGATAGGCGCTTTCCTTCAACTGATCGATGACCAGCGTGACCTCGCGCCCGGCCGCATTGCCGACGCGAAAATGAAACCACTGCGCGAATTCGCTGTTGCGATCGCGCGGAATGCGCAGCCTCGCTTTGGCGCCGTCGATGGAAAGGACTTCGATATTGCCGCTGTCGAATGCGGAATCGATGATGATGTCGGTATCGTTCGTGTCTGTCATTCTACCTCGATAGTCTCACCGGAATTGCCGGGAAATCCCGCGAACAGCGCATCGGCGATTCGCGCGGCGGCCGCGCGGTCGTCGGCCATGTCGCTATTGACGGTGGCGGTCATGCTGGCGCGGCCCTCCCATAGATTGGTGCCACCCCCGGCGGGCCGGATGGCGACGGATATCTCGCGCAGGATACGCTCGGCGGGGCGCGGCGTCAGGTCGAGCCCTACGCCGACGCCCACGCCGGAGCCGTAGCTGCCCGTCGATCCGCCCACCCCGACATTGACCGGTCCGCGCCGACGTATCTCGTCGCCGACATAATCCTCGAACTGCACGCTCGCCACCTGTTGCGCGTTCTGCGCGACCACGCGGTATCCGAGCATTTCCAGTTCGCGCCGGACGGCATCCCGATAGACGGAATATTCGAGGCTGTCGGCAGCTTCGCCGGGACCGGCGACCAGTTCGATCGTTCCCTGGCCGAGATAGGCCGGGGACGGGCCGACGAAGCGCGTCACCTCGACCGGGGAAACGTAGGCGGGTGCGGCGCATCCGGCTGCGAGCAGCGGAACGACAAGGGCGGTCAGGGCGGATCTTCTCATGTGCCGCTAAACGCACGAACGCCGCGCCGGTGCCTGGCCCCGCATCCGGTGGACGGTAATTGCCGGTTAGTCTTAACCTGCTAGGCACCGCGGCATGAGCGAACCCATCCCCGTTCTCGTGACCGGCGGTGCCGGCTATATCGGAAGCCACGCCGTTCTCGCGCTGAGGGATCGCGGCTGGCCGGTCGCGGTCATCGACAATCTCACGACGGGTTTTCGTTTCGCGGTGCCTGACGACGTTCCGCTTCACGTGGGTGATATCGAGGACGCGGATCTGCTGGCACGCATCTTCGCCGAGCACGCAACCCGCGCGATCATGCATTTCGCAGGCTCCATCATCGTGCCGGAAAGCGTGGACAATCCGCTCAAATACTATCGCAACAACACGGCGAAGAGCCGCGCGCTGATCGAGGCAGCGGTGCGGGCGGGCATACCGCATTTCATCTTCAGCTCGACCGCAGCGACCTACGGCATTCCCGACACGTCCCCGGTTGGCGAAGACAGCGCGAAGCGGCCGATCAATCCCTATGGCTGGTCGAAGCTGATGACGGAGCAGATGCTGGCCGATACCGCCGCGGCGCATCCCATGAATTACTGCGCGTTGCGCTATTTCAACGTCGCTGGCGCCGATCCGCAGGCGCGCAGCGGGCAGTCGACCGCGGGCGCCACGCATCTCATCAAGGTTGCGGTCGAGGCAGCTTTGGGCAAGCGCGACAAGGTGGCGGTGTTCGGCAGCGATTACGATACGCCCGACGGTACCGGCGTGCGCGACTACATCCATGTCAGCGATCTCGCGGCAGCTCACGTGCTGGCGCTCGAGGAACTGATGGCGAACCCGGAAACCTCGATGACCATGAACTGCGGATATGGTCGCGGGTTCTCGGTGCTCGAAGTACTCGACGCTGTGGACCGGGTAACGAACATGCGGATCGAGCGGGACTTCGCGCCCCGCCGGGCGGGCGATCCCGATTCGCTCATTTCCGATCCGTCCCGCATCAAGGCGGCGCTGCCGTGGCGACCGGCTTACGACGATCTGGAGACGATCGTCGCCCATGCGCTCGCCTGGGAGCGCCGGCTGGCTGACATTCGCCAGGAGGGTTGACCTTCACCCGGCACCGGACTATCCGCGCGCCTTGATTTTCCGGCATCGGAGACCCATCTCCGGTGCCGCTTGTTATTTCGACGGGATAGAACAGTCATGAAAGTCCGCAACAGCCTGAAGTCGCTGAAGAACCGCCATCGCGATTGCCGGGTGATCCGTCGTCGCGGACGTACCTACGTCATCAACAAGACCAACCGCCGCTTCAAGGCTCGCCAGGGCTGAAGTGCCGGGCCGCGACTTCGCTCGCGGCAGCCGGTCGAGGCGGGGCCTCCGGGCGACCGGGGGCCTTTTGCATGTCCGGCGTTGACGCCTCCGCGGTGCCGGCCGCCGTCGTGTTCGATGTCGGCATGGTCCTCTACCGCTGGGATCTGCGGTTGCTGTTCGGTCAATTGATCGAAGACGAGTCGGAACTGGACTGGTTCTGCGCCAACGTCGTCACGCCCGAATGGCATTTTCAGCACGACGCCGGCCGACCGCTGGATGAAATGGTCCCCGAACTGCAGGCGCGCCATCCCGACCATGCGCACGTCATCGAGGCCTACAGAACCCGTTTCAACGAGACGATTCCCGGCCCGGTCGAGGGCACCCATGCCATAGTTCGCCGCCTGACCGGCGCTGGCGTGCCGGTTTACGGCCTTACCAATTTCGGCGCGGAGTTCTGGGACGGCTTTCGCCCCGGCCAGGATATCTTCGACGGCTTCCGCGATATCGTCGTCTCCGGACGCGAGAAGGTGGCGAAGCCCGATCCCGAAATCTATGCCATCGCGGAACGCCGGTTCGGCCACCCGCCGGGCGAACTGTTCTTCATCGACGACCGGGCCGACAACATCGCCGCCGCAAAGGCGCGCGGCTGGCACGGTCATCTCTTTACCGATTCGCGCACTCTCGAAGTGGCCCTTCGCAACGCCGGACTGCTTCCGTGAGCGAGCACGAAAACCTGTCCTGTTCCGAACGCCCTGACTGCTACCGGTTTGGATTTGTTGCGTTTCGATGTATCACGCGGCCTGCAAGGCATAAGGCACGCATCGCATGGCGACACGACAATCATTGCGCGACCTGACCAAATGCGGGCTGCCGCATGCGCTGGATGTGATGGGGGAGCGGTGGTCCTTCATGATCCTGCGCGCGGCCTTCGCCGGGATCATCCACTTCGAGGAGTTCTCCTGCGAACTGGGTATCGCGCGAAACATTCTTTCCAATCGCCTCGCCAAGCTGGTTGAGCACGGTGTCATGCTGCGCGAGCAGTGCGAGGATGATCGTCGCAAGGTCGAATATCGTCTGACCGCGAAGGGGCGCGACCTTCTGCCGGCCATGCTGGCCCTGCGCCAGTGGGGCGAGAAATACGGCGTCAACATCGCGCCTCACCTGACCCTGGTCGACAGCCGCGACCGGCAGCCGGTTGAACGCATCACGGTCCGCGCGCATGACGGGCGCGATCTCGCCTGGGAAGATCTCGACTGGGCGGAGACCGCCGAGCTTTCCCTGGACGAGGCAGGATCCTGAGCGAGGGGCCGCCCAAAACGCCCGACGGTCGTTACATCGTCGTGCGCGGACGCTTGTGGCGCGCAAGCAACCCCGATCTGCCAGAAGACAGGCGGCAGCGTCTCGTTGATGATCTCATGGCCGCGCGGCGCGCGGTGCGGGAGGCGACGCAGACCGAGGACGAAGACGCGCTGCGAGCCGCGCGCCGGCGGGTCGATGCCGCCAAGCGGGAGCTGGGCGAACGCGGGCCGGTCTGGTGGGACGACGGCTCGCCGGACCTGAACCGGCACATGGCGGAGAACACCCCTTATGCAGACTGGTTTCGACACCTCGGCACGAACTCCTAGCTCGCCAGGTTCTCCCGCGGGCGAGCGAGCGGCGCTCCGCTGGTGAGGGATGCCCCGGCACAGGCCGCGATGACGCACCCTATGCCCAGAATGCTGACGGGTCGCAGGGCTTCGCCCAGGAAGACCCAGCCGGCCAGCACGGCGGTCGCCGGTGCGGCGCTGCTGATCGTGCCGAACAGGCGGCTGTCCAACCCGGCAAGCGCGCGCATTTCCAGTGCGTAGGGCAAAGCGCTCGACAGGAGCGCCACGGTCAGGCCGAGCATCAGGATATCCGGATCGAGCAGTCGCGCGCCTTCCTCGGCCACGCCCAGCGGCACCGTCAGCAGGCATCCGAACATCATTCCGACGGAAACCGCCGTCAGGCTCGGCACCTGCGCGGCCCGTTTGCCGAACAGTATGTAGCAGGCCCAGCAGGCCGCCGCCCCAAGCGCGAAAGCGACACCGAGCGGATCGAGCGCGGATGACCGGCCCGGCCAGGGCACGAGCAGCGCTACACCGGTTGCCGCCAGCGCGAACCACAACAGGTCGCGCCCGTTGCGCGACATGGCGAGCACGACTGAGAGCGGGCCGGTAATCTCTATGGCGACGGCGATGCCGATCGGAATGCGCGCGAACGCCCAGTAGATCAGCAGGTTCATTCCGCCCAGCGCCAGTCCGTACGGCACGAGCCACCGCATCTGGCCTACCGATGGCCAGGCGCGCCACGGCCGCGCGAGCCCCAGGAGGATCAGGCCCGCGATCCCGGTCCGCAGGGCCGCGACGCCTTCTGGTCCGACCAGCGGAAACAGGCTCTTGCCGAGCGCCGCACCGCCATTGATGGACAGTTGTGCGAGCAACATGGCGGAAACGGCCAGCGGCAGGTCGGTCCGCTCGGGCATCGCACAATCAGGCGCGGGGCGCCTGTCTGCGATAGCTGAGCGCTTCGGCCACGTGAACGCGCCCGACCCGCTCGGACCCGGCAAGGTCGGCGATCGTGCGCGCGACGCGGAGCATCCGGGTGTAGCCGCGTGCGGACAACCGCATGGCGTCGGCCGCCTGCATGAGCAATTGCCGCCCCGCCTCGTCCGGGGTCGCGTGATCTTCGAGCGCGTCTCCATCGAGTTCGGCGTTCGAGCGAACTCCGCGCCCGGCCTGCACCGCACGCGCCGCTGCGACCCGCGCGGCAACCTCCGCGCTCCCCTCGGCGGGCGGGGGGAGTGCAAGGTCGGCGGCACTGACCGGATCGACCTCCACATGCAGGTCGATGCGGTCGAGCATCGGCCCGCTGACCCTGGACTGGTAATCGGCCGCGCATCTTGGGGCGCGGCTGCATGCGAGCGCCGGATCGCCCAGATGACCGCAACGGCAGGGATTCATCGCCGCCACCAATTGCACCCGCGCCGGGTAGGCGACATGCGCGTTGGCCCGCGCCACATCGACTTTTCCCGTCTCCAACGGCTGGCGCAGCGAGTCGAGCACGGCGCGCTGGAATTCCGGCAGCTCGTCCAGGAACAGCACGCCCAGATGCGCGAGGCTTACCTCGCCGGGCCGCACGCGCAGGCCCCCGCCGGTCAGCGCCGCCATGCTGGCCGAATGGTGCGGGGCGCGGAACGGTCGGTTGCGGCTGATACGCCCGCCTTCCAGCGTTCCGGCGACCGATTGCACCATGCTGACCTCCAGCGCTTCCGACGGCGACAGCGGCGGCAATATTCCGGGCAGGCAGGAAGCGAGCAGGCTCTTGCCCGCGCCCGGGGGGCCGTTCATCAGCAGGTTATGGCCGCCCGCCGCGGCGATCTCCAGCGCGCGCTTGGCGGTTTCCTGGCCCTTGACGCGTTTCAGGTCCGGTCCGGGTGCGGCATCTTCCACCTCTCCCGGCTCGGGTTCGGGCAGCGCACGCTCGCCTTTGAGATGGTTGAGCAGGCTGGCGAGGTCGGGCGCGGCGCATACCCGCACCCCGCTCGCCCAGCGCGCTTCCGGCCCCTGCGCGCGGGGGCAGATCAGACCCTTTTGCGTCTCGCTGGCGTGAAGGGCGGCAAGCAGGACGCCGGGGGAGGAGGCGATGCGTCCGTCGAGCGACAATTCGCCTACAACCACCCATTCGCTCAGTTCCTCGGCATCGACGACGCCCATCGCGCCAAGCAGCGCCAGGGCGATGGGGAGGTCGTAATGCGACCCTTCCTTGGGCAGATCGGCGGGCGAGAGGTTCACGGTGATGCGTTTGGGCGGCAAGGCCAGACCCATAGCGGCGAGCGCGGACTGCACCCGCTCCCGGCTTTCGGCGACCGCCTTGTCGGCAAGTCCGACAACCGAGAAGCGTGGCATGCCGGCAGCGAGCTGGCATTGCACCTCCACGGCGCGCGCTTCCAGCCCGAGATAGGCGACAGTCGATACCAGAGCTACCACGCGAACCCCCTTTGCCTTCGGTCTGATAGCGCCGCCCGCCCGCGTGTCGAGGGGAACCGTCGCCGGAACGGACGACGTTAACCCGGTTGCAACCGCATTCGTTGGCGGTTTGCGAAACGGGGGCGGGGCAGGTTGCCGCCATGTCCGCTCTTGGCCGCCTCATCCTTCTCGCCGTGACCGTTTCGCCCACAGCAGCACTTGCGCACACGACGAGCGTGGCGGAGGAGGAATGGGTCGAGGTTTCGCCGGCAGCCATGCGGTACGTCTCCCCCCAGCAGGCCCATGCCGAACAGGTGGCGGTTGCGGCGTTCGGGCCGTTTCGCGTTCTGGACGATCGCACGGTAGCGCTTGTCGGCATTACCGACGACCGATCCCCGGCGCAGTTTTCCGCCATGCTCGATGCGTTTCCCGGCATCGCCACGCTGGAATTCGTCGAAGCGCCGGGAACGCATGACGACCGCGCCAATCTCGCCCTTGGCCGCATGATACGCGCGCACGGTCTGGCAACGCGGGTTCGCGACGGCGGCTCGGTGCGCTCCGGTGCCGTCGAGCTGTTCCTTGCAGGTATCACGCGCGAGATCGCGCCCGGCAGCGAATTCGCCGTTCACGGATGGCTCGACGACCAGGGGCGCGGCGCGCAGGATTACCCGGAAGGCGCCGCGGAACACCGTCGCTACCTCGACTACTACGCCGAGATGGGCATGGACGCCGAACAGGCGCGGGCGTTCTACGCGATGACCAATTCGGTGCCGTTCGAGGACGCCCGCTGGCTGACAGGTGCGCAGATGCGTGACTGGATGGACGGAAGCGGGGGAACGCAGGCTGTCGAACAGGCCCAGCCCCGACTCGCCTATCTTGACTTGGCGCCCACACTTCAGTAAGCGCGCCTCCATATCAGAGGCCGCCGGCTTGGTCGGTGGCCCTTTTCTTTTCGATTTTCGAGGATACGCATCATGAAGCGCACTTTCCAGCCGAGCAATCTCGTGCGTGCCCGCCGCCACGGCTTCTTCGCGCGCAAGGCGACCCCCGGTGGCCGCAAGGTTCTTCGCAACCGCCGTCGTCGCGGTCGCAAGAAGCTCTGCGCCTGATCCTTGCCGGTAGAACCCGTGCGCGGTCATCCGTGTTCGGGCGGCACGGCGATACACCCCTGTCCTCGACCGTCGCGGACCATGCGGGCTCCCTCGGGAGCCCGTTTTCGTGTGCGTCGCGGGTGACTGGCACCATCGCAATACCTATCCTGCCGGCATGAAGCCGACTGTTCTGACGCGGCGCGCCGATTTCCTGAGCGCGAATCGTTCGGCGGTGCGGGTGGCGCGCCCCGGCTTCGTTCTTCTCGCTAGGCCCAATGGCGGCAAGGGGGTGCGGTACGGCATCACCGTAACGAAGAAGATCGGCAATGCCGTGGTGCGGAATCGCATGAAGCGGCGCTTGCGCGAACTTCTGCGCGCTGCGTTGCCGACAGCGGGCCTGCCCGATCACGATCACGTCCTGATCGGCCGGGAGGGCGGGGTCGAGCGCGATTTCGCGCAGATGGGGGCGGAACTGGGCAAGGCTCTCGAACGGGCCGCCGCCGGCAAGGGCGATCCGCCCCGTCGTCCGCGCCCGCGCAACCGGCGGCAACCGCGGTCATGAAGCACCTGCTGGTCCTCCTCGCGCGCGGTTGGCAGCTTGGCCCGAGCCGCATCCTGCCGCCGACCTGTCGCTTTCAGCCGAGTTGCAGTGCCTACGCCATCGAAGCTCTCCAGACCCATGGGGCGATTCGGGGTGGATGGCTGGCGATCAAGCGTATAATGCGCTGCCATCCGTGGGGGGGTCACGGATACGATCCGGTGCCCTGAGGCGCCCGCCATTCACTGCCGACGGATATGTAATCTTGGACAATCAGCGTAATCTCATCCTCGCCGTCGTGCTGAGCGCGGTCCTGTTGTTCGGGTGGGACTTCGCCATGCGCACGTTCTATCCCGATCCGGCCGACGACGTTCCCGCCAACATGGCGAGCCGCGACGACATTCCGGCGGAGCGCGCGCTCGAGCGTGAAGGCGACAACCTGGCTGCGGGCCGCATAAGCGTCGGCGGCGACGCGGTGGATCAATCCGTCGTGCGTGACGTCGAAACCGAGCTCGCCAGCGAAGGCCGCGTGACGATAGACGCGCCGGAAGTCGCCGGCACCATCAATCCCGTAGGGGCGCGGGTCGACGACATCCTTCTGAAGACTCACCGCCAAACGGTCGAGCCGGACAGCGGCCCGATCCGCCTGTTCGCGCCGGCGGGAACCGACATCGAACAATATGCGCAGTTCGGCTGGGTCGGCGACGGCATCGCGACGCCGACCGCACAGACGCGCTGGCAGGTCGTCGACGGCGACCGGCTGACGCACGAAACGCCGGTGACGCTAGCCTGGGACAACGGGCAGGGGCAGCAATTCCTGCTGCGCTTCGCGGTGGACGAGCACTACATGTTCACCGTCACGCAGATGGTTCGCAACACCGGCAGCGGGGCGGTCGCCCTGCGCCCCTATGCCTTCGTCGCGCGCACCAGCGAAACAGCCAGCCGCAGCACCTGGAACGTCCATTCCGGGCCGCTCGCCGCGCTCGATGGCGCGATCGATTTCGAATGGAATTACGATGACGTCGAAGAACAGGGCGTCGTCGACAATCCCGGCGAGACCGAGTGGGTCGGTTTCACCGATATTTACTGGATGAGCGCACTCATCCCCGACGATGCGGTCGGGGCGACCAGCGCGTTTCGTTCGCTGGGCAATTCCGACTACCGCGCCGACCTCTATTACGAACCCGTTACGGTCCCCGCCGGCGGAAGCGTGACGCGCACCACGCGTCTGTTCGCGGGGGCAAAGGAAAGCGGCCTGCTGAGCGCATACCAGGATGCAGGCATCACCCAATTCGGCAACGCCATCGACTGGGGCTGGTTCGGCTTCATCGCCTGGCCGATGTGGCAGGTGCTGATCTTCCTGTTCGGGCTCGTGGGCAATTTCGGCGTAGCGATCATCTGTCTGACCGTCATCATCCGGGCGATCCTGTTCCCGATCGCGCAAAAGCAGTTCGCCTCGATGGCGCAGATGCGCGCAGTGCAGCCCAAGATGAAGGCGTTGCAGGAACGCTACAAGGACGACAAGCCGAAGCTCCAGCAGGAGATGGCGAAGCTCTACAAGGACGAGAAGGTCAATCCGCTCGCCGGCTGCCTGCCGATATTCCTTCAGATCCCGATCTTCTTCGCGCTGTACAAGACGCTGTTGCTGGCAATCGAGATGCGTCACCAGCCCTTCTTCGGCTGGATAAGGGATCTGTCGGCGCCCGATCCCGCGCATATTCTCAACCTGTTCGGCCTGCTCGATTTCACGCCTCCCGGTTTTCTCGGAATCGGCGTGCTTGCGGTGCTGCTGGGATGCACCATGTTCCTGCAGTTCCGCCTCAACCCGGCGGCGACAGACCCGATGCAGCAGCAGATCTTCATGATCATGCCATGGGTGCTGATGTTCGTGATGGCGCCGTTCGCCGCCGGACTGCTGATCTACTGGATAACCTCCAACCTGCTGACCCTGGCGCAGCAGCGCTATCTGTATGCGAAGAACCCGCAACTGCGGGCGCAGATGGCGAAGGACCGAGAGGAAAAGGCGCGCAAGGCCGAGCGGGAAAAGGCGGCCAGGGCCGAAGGACGATGATCGAGAACGGGAGCGAGGAGGCGCTGGCTGAGGAAGCTCGCCGCCTGTTCTCGGGGCGGGTCGAATTCCTGCTCAGCGCGCCGCAACTCAAATTCCTGCCGGCAGGCGACTATCCCGAAGTCGCGTTCTGCGGACGATCAAACGTGGGGAAGAGCTCGCTCATCAACGCTGTAACCGGACGCAAGGCCATCGCGCGCACCTCGGTGACGCCGGGCCGCACGCAGGAACTCAACTTCTTCGAGGTCGGAGAACCGACGCGCTTCCGGCTGGTCGACATGCCCGGCTACGGGTTCGCCAAGGCGCCCCTTAAAGTCGTCGAACGGTGGCGCAGTCTGGTGCGAACCTATCTGCGCGGGCGTGCGGTGCTGAAACGCACGCTGGTGCTGGTCGATGCCCGGCACGGGCTCAAGGATAGCGATCGCGACATGATGACGATGCTGGACGAGGCTGCCGTGGGGTACCGCGTGGTCCTGACCAAGGCCGACAAGATCAAGGCGAGCGAACTGGCGGCAACATGTGAGCGGACGGCGACCGAAGCGCGCAAGCATGTCGCTGCCTATCCGCAAATTCACGTGACGAGCGCCGAAAAGGGCGCAGGCGTGGACGAGCTGCGCGCGGCAATCCTCTCTGACGTTCGGCAATAGGACCTGGCCTGCACCGCGGACATGGGATCCAGACAATAAAAAAGGCGCCGAGCGGGCGCCTTTTTCACGTGTATTACATGGCTAGTTCAGCCGACGCGTCCGCCGAAAAGCCAGTCCCAAAAACCACGGCCCATGATCTGTCTCCTTGTTGCCTTCGGAGACAGGTCTAGCGTTAACCACAAATGTTTGCAAATTCTAAACCATGTTTCGCAACGGTTCTTGTTCAAGCCCTTGCGATTCAATGATTTTCTCGATCCGATCGGGGCGGAAAATGCCGAAACCCTGGGCCACCAAGCAGCCATTTTCGCGCAGTTTGGTTAACGTTTCGGCATCTTCCACGCCCTCCGCCACGACGATGATTCGCAGATCGCGCCCCAGCTGGAGAACGCTCCTGACTATTCCCAGGGCCTTCGGGTCGTCGCAGATCCGGGCGGTAAACATGCGATCGATCTTGAGTTCGTCGAAGGGCAGACGCAGCAGCGCCTCGAGACTTGCCGCTCCGACCCCGAAATCATCCATGGAAATCTTGGTGCCGAGCGAGCCCAGTTCAGCCAGGATTTCATTGGCGACGTCGAGATTGGAGATGCGGAAGGTCTCGGTGATCTCGAGCGTCAGACGTCGCGGTTCGAAGCCCGTCTTGTCGAGCGCCTCGCGTACCATCGAGACGATCTCGCGCTCGTGGAGGAGCGTTGCCGAGATGTTGACCGCCACGGGAATGTTGAGCCCGTTATCCTCGAACGCGTTACCGGCCATGCAGGCCTGTTCGAGGACGTAGCGCGTCAGATGGCCCATCCGTCCCGCTGTTTCGCACTGGCGGATGAAGTGGTCGGGCGGAATCTGCCCGCGGACCGGATCGCTCCACCGCACGAGCGCCTCGACGCCGATGATCTCGCCCGTCTGGACGAGTATCTTGGGCTGGAAGGCGAGGTATATCTCGCCGCTTGCCAGGGCCTGGTCGATCCGCGCCTGGAGGGAGATGTTCCAGAGCAGGTCTTCCTGCGAGGCGGCATCGACGATGGCGATCGGTTCGAACGTTTCGGTGGTCTTTTCCGCCGCCGCCACCGCGGCAGACAAGCGTCGCGACACCGCCGGGCTGGGGGTGAGATCGATCCCGAAGGTGATGCCCACGTCAACCTGTTCGTCGCCCACGACAAGCGGCGAAGAGAACAGCGCGCGAAGGCCCTCGAGATGTTCGCGCAGGAGAGTTGGATCCTTCTCCGCCATCGTCCAGGCGATCAGGTGCCCCTCCCCCAGATAGATTTCCGCGTCCTGGGTCGCGGCTCGCAGCCGGCTGACGATGCTCAGCAGATATTCTATGTGCAGTTCGGTCGGCAGGGTGCGGCGCACCTCCTGGAAGCGTTGAATGCGCGCGACGATGATGGCGGGAACGTGTTCGGCCACGTCCTTGTCGGTTTCGAGGGCGAGAAAGGTGGGCAGGCCGGTCTCCCCATCGACGAGGCGCAAATTGCGTTTCCAGCGCGCGCGAATCCGAAAGGCAGCAAAGATTGCTAAGAGAGCGACCGCGTCGGCAGTGTTTGCCCTGATTGCCATTTCCGCCGTGATGGCGAGGAAAGCCGGAACTAAAAGGACGGAAACGCCATATGCTGTATAGCGCAGCCATACAGAGCGAACGATAACACCCGAAAGCAAAAGCAGGAACACCGTAATGATCGGAACAATAGCGTCGATCATAACGGTCTGGCTTGCCTTGAGTGTTTCCGCCGCAAAGATGGAAGCATAAGAAGTGGGAATGCCCACGTGGCCGGGAATGTTAAGCGGATGCATGTCGCCGCTTCGCATTTGTCCAATGACGACCGACTTGCCGGCGAAGGACGCAAACTCGTTTGCACCTTCTAAGTCTTCAATTCGATACGACGGGATGGAGTCTAGGGAGAACGCATAGCTGATGGGGAAATCCCGGCTGCTATCCCCGCTATCTCCCGCGATCGCAGCGGGAAGGGTAGGTAGGTCCTCAGAAATTTCCGGAACGCGGTACGGCATGTACCATGCGTATCCTAGGACGTTCATCCAGGTGTAGCTACCGACCTCCGAAATACCTTTACCAATTTTCGGAATCGATTTCCGAGCTACCATCCGCCCGTCGAAATCGGTCGTGAAAGCCTTGGTTAGATGCGCACGCGATCCGAGGTTTTCGAGCGCGCGTCGCAAACGAGCGTCATCTGCAGGCGTTCCGGGGCGATCGAACACGACGTCGACGTAAACGTCACCCACGCCGGCTTTGCGTAACTTGTCGAGGATGTTCGCAAGTTCTGTCCGCCTTTCCGGGAAGTCCGCGTCGGCGAGTTCGCGTTCCGCTCCTACGAAGACGATGTCGCCCGATGCCCTGTGTTCGGCCAGCCGCGACTGCAGCGTCCAGATGAACTGGTCGACCGGCATGAGCAGCGTCAGGGCGTAGAGGCCGAGCGCGATCGCGCCCGCCCACAGGACCTGCATGACCCGCTCGGCGCGCGGGCTTTTCGCCTTCACTTCGGATCGTTTCTGACTCACGCCCTGCCTTCGGTTTCGTCCGGCCTGACACCGGTTCCATCCAGCGGGTCGCATATGATGGTTAACAATTCACGAGCATCGCCGGCATGTTCGCCCGAGTGGCCGCGCGGCAACAGCGGGCTTTCCTCCCGTTCAGCCTCGACACCGCCGATCCCAGGCCCTACCTCGCTGAGCGAACAGGGAAGCAGGCGCATGAAGCTCATCATCGGCAACAAGAACTATTCCAGCTGGTCGCTGCGCGGCTGGCTGGCGGCAAAGCAGAGCGGCCTTTCGTTCGAGGAGCTGACCGTTCACATCGATGGTGACGACTGGGAAGCGATGAAGCAGCAGGACGGCGAGTTCCAGCCCTCCGCCGGCAAGGTGCCGGTGTTGTGGGACGGTGACACCGTAGTATGGGATTCGATCGCCATTCTCGAATATCTGGCCGACAAGGTCGGACGCGACCGGTTCTGGCCCAAGTCCGACGATGCGCGCGGCATGGCGCGGGCGATGGTGGCGGAAATGCACTCGTCCTACCTGCCGCTGCGACGGGCCTGCCCGATGAACATCCGCGCCCAGCACCGGGTCGGGCTGAGCAACGAGGTCAAGGCCGACATCGTGCGCATCCTCGGCCTGTGGGCGGAAGCTAGGGCGCGCTTCGGCAAGGGCGGGCCGTTCCTGTTCGGCACGTTCGGCGCGGCGGACATCTTCTACGCCCCGGTGGTCAGCCGCTTCCTCACCTACGGTATCGGCGTGCCCGGCTTCGCGCAGGCTTACATGCAGGCGGTGTGGGAGCACGACTGGATGCAGAGCTGGATCGGCGCCGCACAGGACGAGGCCTGGACGATCTCGCAATTCGAGGTCGGCGAAACCGCGTGAGCGAGAGCGCCGCCCTCGATCCGGTCGATTGCGCGCGCCGCCTGATGGCGTGCGAGAGCGTCACCCCGGCGCGGGGCGGGGTGTTCGATGGCCTTGCGGGTATGCTCGCGCCCCTCGGCTTCGACATTCACCGCTTCGTCCGCGGAGAGGGGCCGGAAGGCAGCGACGAGGAGCCGGTCGAAAATCTCTTCGCCATCCGCCGCGGATCGACAGGCAGCCGGCATTTCGCCTTCGCCGGCCATCTCGACGTGGTGCCGCCCGGAGATGGCTGGACAAGCGAGGCCTTCGTGCCGGAGGTCAGGGGCGATCTGCTCTACGGGCGGGGCGCGGTCGACATGAAGGGAGCGATCGGCTGCATGGCGGCGGCGGTGGCGGACATCCCCCGCGAAGCCGGCACGATCAGCTTCATCGTTACCGGCGACGAGGAAGGCCCGGCGCTCCACGGCACGCGGGCGATCATCGATCATATCCGCGCCGCTGACGACGCGGTTCCCGACCTCTGCCTCGTCGGAGAGCCGACCAGCGTCAACCGGCTGGGCGACATGATGAAGATCGGGCGGCGCGGCAGTATCAACATCTGGCTGGAAGTTGCCGGCACGCAGGGTCACGTCGCCTATCCGCACCTCGCCAACAATCCCATACCGCGTATGGTCGCCATGCTGGCCGAACTGGATGCCCTGCACCTGGATGACGGAACCGACTGGTTTCAGCCGAGCAATCTCGAAATCACCGAGTTCGACGTGCCGAACCGTGCGCACAACGTCATTCCCGGCAAGGCGCGGGCGCGCATTTCCATCCGCTTCAACGATCGGCATTCGGGCAAGGGGCTGGCCGAACGCGTCCGCGCCATCGCGGAGCGGCATGGCGGCACCGCGCATCCGGTAATATCGGGCGAGAGCTTCCTCACCCCGCCGGGCGAATTTTCCGGTCTGGTCGCGCGCGCCGTCGAGGCGGAAACCGGGATAGAGCCCGAAGCCTCCACCAGCGGCGGGACGTCCGACGCCCGCTTCCTGAAGGATCTGTGCCCGGTGATCGAGTTCGGTCTGGTCAATGCGACGATGCACAAGACCGACGAGGCCGTCGCGCTCGAGGATCTGCGAACCCTCGCGCGCATCTATCGCCGCGTCGCACTCGCCGGCCTTCACGCCTGACTTCCCATTTGCCGTCCGCGCAGGTAGCGAGGGGCAAAGGGAGTAAGGGGTTGCATCGATGAAGACCTGGTTCGCCACTCCGCTGTGGCAGCGCGTGATCGCGGCGCTGGTGCTCGGCATCATCGTGGGCCGCTTGTGGGGACCGGACGCGGAAAGCATCAAGATCGTCGGCGATGTCTTCATCGCCGCGATCAAGATGCTGGTGGTGCCCCTGATCTTCTTCAGCCTGGTATCGGGCGTCGCCGCCATCGGCGATCTGCGCAAGCTGGGCGCGGTCGGCGGGAGGGCGCTGCTGCTGTTCGTGATTACCGGCCAGATTGCCGTCTGGCTGGGCTTGGCGCTCGGCACTCTCGTCAAGCCGGGAAGCGGCGTGGACACCAGCGCGATCGAGCTGGGCGCGGTGCCGGAACCCAACGAGACGACGTGGCGGCAGATGATCCTGGAGATCGTGCCGCAAAGCCCGGTTCAGGTCATGGCGGACGTCAATGTCCTGCCGCTGATCGTCTTTTCCGTGCTGCTGGGGGTCGGCATCCTGATGGCCAGGGAAGACGGCGGCCCGGTCCAGAAGATCTTCGATTCCGGCTCCGTCGTCATGCAGCAGGTGACGATCCTCGTCATGGAGCTGACCCCGTTCGGCGTCTTCGCGCTCATGGCGTGGGTGGCGGGCACGCTCGGCTTCGATGCGCTCATCGCCCTGTCGAAGCTGGTCGCGCTCAATTACGCGGGTTGCCTTCTGATCATCTTCGTCATGTATTCGGCGATGATCAAGTTCATGGCGAAGCTGCCGGTGGGCGACTTCTTCCGCGGGATCATCGACGCGATGGCGGTCAGCTATTCCACCGCCAGTTCCAACGCGACGTTGCCCGTCACGCTGCGCTGCGCGGAGCGGAACCTCGGCGTTTCCAATTCCGTGGCGAGCTTCGTCATCGCGCTGGGCGCCACCATCAACATGAACGGCACCGCCATGTATCTCGGGCTCGCCACGCTGTTCGGCGCGCAGATCTTCGGGGTGGACCTGACCTGGGGGCAGTATTTCCTCATCTCGATCCTCGCGACGCTGGGCGCGGTGGGAGCCGCAGGGATACCGGGCGCGGGGCTGATTATGATGGCGCTGGTGTTCGGCGCGGTCGGCGTGCCGCTGGAAACGATCGCCTTCGTTGCCGGCGTGGACCGGATCATGGACATGATGCGCACCACCACCAACGTCTCGGGCGACGCCGCCGTCGCCACCACCGTAGCGGTGATGACGGGCGAGATCGACCGCGCGGAGATGGTGTCGGCGGACGATGTCTAGGCGCTTCTCTCGGCTCGCCGCGTTGTTCGCTCTGCTTCTCGGTGGCTGCGAGACTATCATCAAGAACCGCGTGGAGACGGCGCTTGTCGACGCGGGCCTGCCTTCGGGCATGGCCAATTGCATGTCGGAAATCTGGGCGGACGATCTCTCGGTGAGCCAGATCAAGGGCATCTCCGACTTCGCCGACGCGGTAAAGGACGAAGGGGGGCGCTCACCGTCGGCCGGCTGATTCGCCACGTGCGCGAATGGAACGATCCGGAAGCGCTGACCGTCGTCACGGCCTCCGCCGCGCGTTGCGTCATCTGACGTGATGACCCGATACGGCGATTACGAGGGCGGCGAGGGCAAGGACAGCACGCATTCCGGACGGAGCTGGCTCCTCGGTGGGTTCCTGGCACTGATCGCGCCCTTCGCACTGTCAGCGGCGATCCTCACCATTGGCGAGCTGGCGGAATGGCGATTGCCGCTCAATGGCTACGGCGCGCTGGCAATCGTGCTCGCCGTTGGCGCTGTCGGCGTCGACCGGTTGCCCATCCCCCCGCTCGCCAGGATTGCGATCGCGACCCTTTACGCGCCGCTCGCCGTCCTCGCGCATATCGTCTTCGTCCTCGCCTTCGAGTGCTGGGCCTTCGGCGCTTGCATTTAACTTCGCGCGTTCCGCCACCGTCCTCGTCTTAACCCTAAATCAAGCATGACCGGGTAACGCTTCACCATGATCGCGCGGCTCGTCATCGGCTGGCTTCTGGCGGCGCACCTGCTGCTGGGCATGGTGCTTGTGCGGCCGGACCCCGTCGTGCTTACCGAGGCGCTACGAGCCAACCTCGTGATCCTCACTTTCCTCGCGCTCGGCGCGTTCGCCTGGCTAGGCGTGGAGGTCGCGCGGCAGCGGCCCGCCAGCCCGTTGCGGTTGATGCGCGACACGCTGTGGGCGCGGCGGCACCGCTATATTGAGGGCACAGCCTTCCTGCTCGCGCTTGCTCTGATGATGCAGGCCTACATGATGCTGAAGGTTGCCATCCCGCGCTTCGTCCCGTTCTGGGCCGATCCGCTGCTGGCGGATATGGACGCCGCCTTGTTCGGACGCGACCCGTGGCTGATTACCCATGCGATGTTCGGCGACGCGGCGACGCGGTTCCTCGACTGGTTCTACGTCCTGCCATGCTTGGTGGTGACGCTGGGGATGACGGTGTGGGCGTGCTTCGCCGCCGATCGGGCGTTCAGCCGCCGCGCCGTGCTCGCCATCATGGCGTCGTGGTTCCTGATTGGCAACTGGGCGGCACTCGTTCTGTCGTCAGCCGGGCCGGTCTATGCCGCGCACTTTTATGGCGATCCGCGCTTCGCCGCGCTGGGGGATGCCCTGCCCGCCGATCTTACCGCGGTGCAGACGCAGGCTTACCTCCTCGCTAATTTCGGTCAGCCGGGCTTCGGCAAGGGCATCAGCGCTATGCCGTCGATGCACAACGCGCTCTACTTGCTGCTGATCGTCATGACGCACCATCGCTTCGGCATGGGCTGGCGCTTGTGGCTCGCCGTCGCGTTCGAGGCGGTGGTGTTCGTCGCCTCAGTCCACCTCGGCTGGCATTACGCGCTAGACGGGATCGTCGCCGCCGTGCTGGTGATGCCGGTGTGGCTGGGCGCGGGATGGATCGTGCAGGCGCACCCGCCCGTGCGGCGGCCATCGGCACGCAGTCCGCTGCCGGCCTAGCGCCCCTTCGGCTTCTCGAGCACCTTCTTGCGGAAGGCGCACAGGTCGATCACCGGGCAGCGCCAGCACTCGGGCGTCCGCGCCTTGCAGACGTAGCGGCCGTGCAGGATCAGCCAGTGATGCGCGCCTAGCCGGAAGGGCTGCGGCACGCGCTTTTCCAGCTTCGCCTCCACCTGCTGGGGTGTCTTGCCCCTGGCGAGGCCAGCGCGGTTGCCGACGCGCAGGATGTGGGTATCGACCGCGAAGGTTTCCTGCCCGAACCAGCAATTGAGCACGACATTGGCGGTCTTGCGCCCGACGCCGGGTAGGCGGACGAGATCGTCGCGATTGTCAGGCACCTCCCCGCCATATTCGTGCACAAGAAGCTGGCTGAGCGCGATCACGTTCTTCGCCTTCGAATTGAACAGGCCGATGGTCTTTATGTGGTCCTTCAGTCCGTCTTCGCCCAGTGCCAGCATCTGCTGCGGCGTCTCGACCTCGGCGAACAGGGCGCGCGTCGCCTTGTTGACGCCGACATCGGTAGCCTGCGCCGAAAGCGCCACGGCTACGACGAGCTGGTAGGCGTTGCCGTATTCCAGCTCCGTCTCCGGCGCCGGGTTCGCCTCCGCCAGGCGTCGGAAGAACTCGAAGATCTGGTCCTTCGTCATGCGCGCAAGGAGGGGAGACCCAGCACGTCTTCCATCGTGTAACGCCCGGGCGGCTTGCCGATCAGCCAGGCCGTTCCGCGTACCGCGCCGCGGGCGAAGATCGCGCGGCTTTCGGCACAGTGGGACAGGACCAGCCGTTCCTGCTCTCCGGCAAAGATTACCGAGTGCTCGCCCGCCACCGTGCCGCCGCGCAGCGCGGCGAAGCCGATCGCGCCTTCCCCCCGCCTGCCGGTATGCCCGTCGCGCCCGCTCTCGCGCTTGTCGCCCAGCTCGACGCCGCGCCCCCGCGCCGCCGCTTCGCCCAGCAGCAGCGCGGTGCCCGAAGGCGCATCGACCTTCATCCGGTGATGCATCTCGAGGATCTCGACATCCCAGTCCGGCCCGAGGCGCGCCGCCGCCTCCCCGACCAGGTGCGCCAGCAGGGTGACGCCGAGCGACGTGTTGCCGGTCTGGATGACGGGGATGACGGCGGCCGCTTCCTCGATCGCGGCGTGGTGCTCCCCGGTCAGGCCCGTCGTGCCGATCAGGATCGGCGTTCTGGCCTCGCGCGCGGCGGCAAGGTTTGCGACCAGCGCATCAGGGGCCGAGAAATCGGCCAGCGCATCCGCATGGCCTGCCAGGTCCGTCAGAACGGTGTCGCGGTCCACCCCTCCGGCGCAAGCGTGCTCGTCGCTCGCGGCGAGAACGTCCGCGATGGCCCTCCCCATGCGCCCCCCGCTGCCGATGATGCCGATCCGCGCCATGCCTGCCCCCTTGTCCGTCCTGAGCGAGGGGATAGGTAGGCGGCATGAGAGAGAACATCCAGACCATCGTCATCCTGACGGGCGCCGGGATCAGCGCGGAATCCGGCCTGAAGACATTTCGCGCGGAAGACGGATTGTGGGAGAACCACCCCGTCGAACAGGTCGCCACGCCCGAAGGCTTCGCCGCCGATCCGGCGCTGGTGCATCGCTTCTACGACGAGCGGCGGGCGCAGATACGTAACGCGCAACCCAATCTTGCGCATGAGGCGCTGGGCCGGCTCGACCGCGAATGGGAAGGCGATCTGCTGATCGTCACGCAGAATATCGACGACCTCCACGAACGCGGCGGGGCGCGGCGTGTGCTGCACATGCACGGCGAAGCGCTGAGCGCGTGGTGCACGGCATGCGATGCGCGCCACCGGTGGGACGAAGGGCTGGGCGATGGACCGGCCTGCCCGGCTTGCGGTTCGGCGGCCCTGCGGCCCGACATCGTCTGGTTCGGCGAAATGCCCTACCGGATGGAGCGCATCTTCTCTGCGCTGGCCCGTGCGGACCTGTTCGTCTCCATCGGAACGAGCGGAGCGGTCTATCCGGCGGCGGGGTTCGTGCAGGAAGCTGGTCGCGCGGGCGCGCGGACGCTGGAACTCAACCTCAAACGCAGTCAAGGCTCGCACCTGTTCGACGAGACGCGGCTCGGCACGGCGAGCGAACTGGTGCCGCGCTGGGTCGACGAGGTGCTGCGCGCCTGAGCGCCGGGGGGAACCGGCAACAGGTCCATTCATTCCGCGAGGCATGAACCATCATCTCAGCGCGGTCGCCCTCGTTCTCACCCTCGCCGCCTGTTCCGGGGGAGGGGACGCCGGCGGCGACGGTGCGAACGGTGCCGGAACCAACCGTGTCCCCGCTGTGGCAGATACGGCCCTTACGGGCGATAGCGAAGCCGCGATGGAAGAACTGGCCTCGGCGGACAGCGGCGGGGGCGGGGCGGTGGAGGCGAACGCCCTGCGCCGCATCCCCGCGCCCTTCCGGGGAACCTGGGCGAAGTCCGCGGACGATTGCGACGGACGCAATTTCAATCGTCTATCCGTGTCGGGAGACCGGATCAGTTTCTTCGAAGACGGCGGCATCGCCAGCGACATCCGGAGCGACGGAGATGCGCTCGCGGTGACGTATCCCTTCGAAAACCCCGCCGGCGAAACAGAGCGGCGCGTCGTCTATTTCGCCCGCCAGGGCGACGGGCGGCTGCGCGTGCGAAGGGGCGATGGCGATAGCGAAATCTACCGGCGCTGCGGTACGGTTTCGCGCCAGCAGACCGCGCAGGGCGCGACCACCGTACCCGTTCGCTTCAGGGGTCTTTACGCACCGGACGCGCGCGCCTGCGCCGAGGATTACACATACCAGCCCGCTTTCCAGCGTGTTCGCATCGGCGCGGATGAGGTAAGCTTCTTCGAGACGGGCGGGCCGGTAACGAACGTCGACGTGGAAGGCGAGCACATCGCCATCACCCTGCGCGAACGCATCGGCGACACCGAGACGTTGCGCGACATCTATCTCGCCCTTACCGGCGAGGGGACGGCGCGCTATCGCCCCGGTGACGGCGAACCGGTGCGGCAGGTCGTGCGCTGTCCTGCGGGCGGCTGACCTAGCCTCGCCAGCCTACGGGCGGTTCCCCGACGGCGAGCCGAAGCCGTCAGGCGAACGGAAAGACTAGTGCCCCGGGCCGCATGTCCGGCATTCCGGATCCTTGGCGATCCGTATGGTGCGCATGGCAGGCTTCAGGCCGTCCATCAGGTGCAGCTGTCCGAACTGGGCATCGTCGCCGGGCCTCAGGCCGTCCAGCAGCAGACGGATCGCCTGCAACGCGGCGAAAGTCCCAACCCAGCCCACCATCGCGCCCAGCACTCCGTCCTCGGCGCAGGTATCGCAATCTTCCGCATCGAAGGCATCGCCGACATAGCAACGATAGCAGGCCTGCTCGGCAAGGTGCCCGGCAAACGCCCCGACCTGCCCCTGAAACCGCCCGATCGCTGCGGATAGCAGCGGCACGCCCGCCGCCACGCAGGCATCCGCCACGGCGAGGCGGGTGGCGAAATTGTCGGTCCCGTCGAGCACCAGGTCGGCGCCCGCCAGATACCGGCCGGCATTGTCCGCGGTCACGCGGGTGTCATGGATGGAAACCGCCAGCGCATCGTCGAAATTGGCCAGCCAGCGCCGTGCGGCGACCGCCTTGCCGTGACCGATGTCGCGCGTGGTGTAGATCGTCTGGCGTTGCAAATTGCTCGCCTCCACATCGCCGTCGTCAAGCAGCGTGAGCCGACCGATCCCGGCGGCGGCGAGATATTGCAGGGCAGGCGAACCGATCCCGCCGAGGCCGACCAGAACCACCCGCGCCTGCGCCAGGGCAAGCTGCCCCGCACCGCCGACCTCGGGCAGGACGATATGGCGCGCGAAACGGTCGAGGCGATCTTCGGATAACGGGGCCGGGCGGTCGGTCATGGGTGCGCCCATAGGCGAGCGGCGGCCGGTGTCAAAGCGGGCGGCGAGCGGTCGCTCAGCTTCCTCGCGTGGCCGGGGAGGCGGAGCCGAAGACCGGCAGCAGGCGGGAATCGGCCAGCGCCGCCTGCCGATGGTGCAGCGTCTCGCGCGTATCCTCTTTCCCGGTATGGGCGAAAAAGGATTCCAGATCGTCGTATTCTACTAGCAGCATCAGATCCCATTGCTCGTCCCGCGGTCCGATCAGGTAGCCGGCGGGATTCCCCCTGAACACCAGCCGCGCTCCGGCCCGCGCGATCATCGGCTGGGTCGCCTTCATGTAGCGCGCATAGGCCTCGCGCCCGCTGATCGGCCCGTCGGGCGCGAGATGGGGCGCATGGGAATAGTCGGCCTCTTCGCGAAAGCGCAGCAGGTTGAGCATGGTGACGGGGCCGGCATGCGCGCCTTCGCGCAGCGTTCGTGCCACTTCGGGCGTGATTTCGGTATATCCGCTCAATCCTGCTCTCCCCGCTCAACCCTGTGCACGGACCTGTGGACCGCCCACTCGCGGCCTGTGGAGATGCCAGAATGCGTGGATCAGCTTTCCAGTTGTCTCAACAGGCTGCGCACATCGCCGTCCATGTCGGCATCGCGTTGCCGCAGATCCTCGATCAGCCGCACCGCGTGGATAACCGTCGAGTGATCGCGCCCGCCGAACTTGCGCCCGATCTCGGGATAGGAACGCGGCGTCAGGACCTTCGCCAGATACATGGCCACCTGCCGCGGACGAACCACGGCGCGCGCCCGGCGCTTGCTGCTCATCTCGGAGCGGTCGATCCGGTAGAACTGGCAGACCGTGCGCTGGATCTCGTCGATCGTGATGCGCCGGCGGTTGGCAGAGAGGATGTCGGTAAGCTGTTCCTCGGCCAGTTGCAGCGACACCTCCTGCCCCGTCAGTTGCGCGTAGGCGATCAGCTTGTTGAGGCCGCCAACCAGTTCGCGCACGTTCCGGTTGATGGTCCGGGCGAGGAATTCGATCACATCGGCCGGCACTTCCAGCGGCGCGAAGCGGGTGAGCTTGGATTCGAGGATTTCCTTGCGCAGCTCGATATCGGCGGCCTGGATATCGGCGACCAGCCCCATCGACAGGCGGGAAAGAAGGCGCGGCTCCACCCCGTCGAGCGCCTGCGGCGCGCGGTCGGCGGCGAAGACCAGCCGCTTGCCCTCGGCCAGCAGCGCGTCGATCGTGTAGAGCAGCTCTTCCTGCGCCGAAGCCTTGCCGATGATGAACTGGATATCGTCCACCAGCAGCAGGTCGAACCCGCGCAGCCGCGCCTTGAACTCGATCATCTCGTTCGACTTCAGGGCCTGCACGAACTCGACCATGAACCGCTCCGCGCTGCAGTAGAAGATGCGCGCGCGCGGATGGGCCTGGAGGTAGGAATGGCCGATCGCGTGGAGCAGGTGGGTCTTGCCCTGGCCGGTCGCGGCCTTGAGATAGAGCGGGCTGAACTGCGGCTGCTCGGTCCGGCTCATGCGCTCGGCCGCGTTCTTCGCCAGCACGTTGGTCGTACCCGTCACGAAGGCGGCGAAGGTCTGCGACGGGTCGAGCCCGACGCTGGAGGTGAAGCCATCGTCGCCGATCGATTCCATCGCCAGCTTGGAATCGTTGGCCGCGCGGTGGCCGAACCCGTCATCGCCGCCTCGCAGATCGAGATCGGCGATCTTGCGGCGGCCCGGGTGGACGGCGATCTTGATGTTGCGAACGCCGTTCTCGGCGATCTTCCAGGCGAGCGAAAGCCGATCGTGATAGCGATCCATCACCCAGTTGGCGGAAAACTCGGTCGGCAGGAACAGCTCCAGCGTACCCGAATCGCGGCAGAACTTGCCGAGCTGGATGGGCCGGATCCATTGCGTGTGAAGCTGGTGGCCAAGATCCTTGCGAAGTCCCTGGCTGATGTCAGCCCAGTCCGCCGCGAGATCGATTGCCTCCTGATCTTCCATGTCCTGCCCGAAATCCTCTGCCCTGTTGCTGACCGGGCGAACGCCGGTCGATCCTATCCGCATCATACGACACACCCCGTTGCCGCCCCGGGCCCGGCGCCCTCGCGCCGATCCGGAACATGACTTCCCCGTTCCGGGAATCGCGACGCGATACCCGGCCTGTCCTGACGGTTGATACTCGTCCCGTGAGAAGCGCCGACTTGTCCGCATCGGCGTTCCGGGGATCGTTTATGAAGAACTGAAGCCGGCGGGCAAGAGCGGCCTGTCAAAAAAACTTAAAAAATGTGCATTGACTCGTCGCCGCCCCGCAGGCGTGCGTCGAAACCGCTCAATTCCGGGGATTTTTTGATGACGGTAATGCGAATCGCGGGATTTGCTTCGCTTGTCGCGGGGCGGTGGCGAGGCTGCTGCCGGATGTAAAAAAGGCCGACGCTTCGCGCGCCGGCCCCGTGTTCGGATGTTCCGATTTCGTTCCGCGCCGCCCGCGATCCGCCAGACCGAATCGCGTCGCGCGCGGCGAACGATCACATCGCTGCGATTCGCTTGCTCAGCCGGCTCTTCTTGCGCGCGGCGGTGTTCTTGTGCAGCACGCCCTTGGCCACGCCCCGGTCGATTTCCGGCTTGGCGTTCTTCATCGCTTCCTCGGCCGCCTTGCGGTCGCCTTCGTTGACGGCGGTTTCCACCTTCTTGATGAAGTTGCGGATGCGGCTGGTACGCGCGCCGTTGATCTCGGCCCGGTTGGCGTTGCGGCGGATGCGCTTCTTGGCTTGCGGCGAATTGGCCATGTCTGTCCTTGTCTCTCGGGCAGCGAGGCCGCCCGGTATCGTTCATCGGGGTCTGTAGCGAGAATCGACGGTACGACCCGCCGGAAAGCGCGCGACATAGGGGGCAGAGGCGCGAAGGTCAACTATTTCTGGCAAACGGGACAGAACCACGTGCTGCGCCCGCCCTGCACGATCCGCCGCACGATTCCGCCATCGCTGCGCCGGCAGGCCTCGCCCTCGCGCCCGTAGACAGCGAAGCGCGTGGCGAAATAGCCCAGCTCGCCATCGGGGCGGGCATAGTCGCGCAGGGTCGAACCGCCGTCCTCGATGGATTGCCGCAACACCTCGCGGATGGCCGGCACTAGCCGGGCAAGGGCCGGCCGGTAGACCCGCCCCCCGGCCTTGCGCGGATCGATGCGGGCGCGGTGCAGCGCCTCGCACACGTAGATATTGCCAAGACCGGCCACCACCCGCTGATCGAGCAGCAGCAGCTTTATCGCCCGCCGCCGCCCGCGGATCGCGGTGCGCAACCGGTCCACGCTCAGCATGTCGCCCAGCGGTTCCGGGCCCATGACGGCGAAGGCGGGCCATTCCTCCAGCCGCGCGGTATCGACGAGATCGACATAGCCGAAGCGGCGCGGGTCGTTGAGCGCGAGACGATGTCCGCCCGCTTCCAGGAGCAGGTGATCGTGCCGGTCGGGCACCTCCGGGTCGATGCGCCAGCGCCCGCTCATGCCGAGATGGAAGATCATCGTCGTGTCCCTGTCGGTATGCAGCAGGCCGTATTTCGCCCGCCGCCCGAGGGCCGTGACGCGCGCACCCGTCAGCGACTGCACCAGGCCCTCGGGAAAGGGGAAGCGCATGTCGGGCCGCCCGAGCCGCACGCGGTCTATCCGCTCGCCCTCGAGTACGCGCGCGAGGCCGCGCACGGTGGTTTCGACTTCGGGAAGTTCAGGCATGTCGCGCGCGCTCTAACACCCTTTGCGCGTCGCGCAATTCGCCCCTAGGGGAGGGGGCATGACGAACGACACAGTCTCCTTCGGTTACGAGGATGTCGATCCGGCGGAAAAGACCGCGCGCGTCGGCTCCGTCTTTTCGGGCGTGGCGGCGAAGTACGACATCATGAACGATGCCATGTCGGGCGGGCTGCACCGGGTGTGGAAGGACCGCTTCGTGCGGGCGGTGAAACCCCAGCCCGGCGAACAGGTCCTTGATATGGCGGGCGGCACCGGCGACATCGCCTTCCGCCTGGCGGATGCGGGGGCGGACGTGGTGGTCGCCGACATCAACCAGGACATGCTCGACGTCGGGATCGAGCGGGCGATGAAGCGGGGTATCGACGGTCTCGTCTGGAGCCGCCAGAACGCCGAGGAGCTGAGCTTCACCGACCGGCAGTTCGATGCCTACACGATCGCCTTCGGCATCCGTAACGTCACCCGCATGGACCGCGCGCTGGCCGAGGCGCACCGCGTGCTCAGATACGGCGGCCGGTTCTTCTGCCTGGAATTCTCGACCACCACCTGGCCAGGCTTCAAGGACGTCTACGACGCCTATTCGCACCGGATGGTGCCGCGGATCGGCAAGGCGGTGGCGGGTGACGAGGCGAGCTATCGCTACCTGGTGGAAAGCATCCGCCGCTTCCCGCCCATGCCCGAATTCGAAGGGATGATCCGCGCCGCGGGTTTCGCGCGCACCAGGGTGGAGCCGATCCTGGGCGGCCTGGTCGCCATCCATTCCGGGTGGAAGGTGTGACGCCCGGCGCCAGCGAATGACGCAACCCGCCACGCATATCTGGCGCCTGCTCGCCTGGGGGCGCACGCTCGCCCGGCACGGCGCGCTGCGCGGGATCGAGCGCGATCCCAACACGCCCGGCCCGGTGCAGCGGCTGGTGCGCTGGGCGCGGCTCGGCACCATCCAGCCGCGCGAGCCGGACTATGCGGGCGCCTTCCGCGCCATCGGCCCCGCCGCCATCAAGCTGGGCCAGACGCTCGCCACCAGGCCCGATCTGGTCGGGGAGGACGCGGCGAGGAATCTCCTCTCCTTGCAGGATTCCCTGCCGCCCGTCCCCTTCGCCGCGATCCGCGAGCAGATCGAGCGCGGTTTCGAACAGCCGCTCGAAGACGTCTTCGCCCATGTCGACCCGGAGCCTGTCGGCGCGGCCAGCATCGCGCAGGTCCACAGGGGTGTCACGACGGAGGGGCGTACCGTGGCGATCAAGGTGCTGCGTCCCGGCATTCGCGAGAAGTTCGAACGCGACATCGCCACCTACGAATGGGCCGCCGCCCATCTGGAGGCGCTGGGCGGGGAGGCGCAGCGTCTGCGGCCGCGCCTGACGATCGCCAATTTCAAGCGCTGGACGAATAGCGAGCTGGACCTGCGGCGCGAGGCGGCGAGCGCGTCCGAACTGGCCGCGTCCATGCGCGGGGTGGAGAAATACTGCATCCCCGACATCGACTGGGATCGCACCAATGGCCGGGTGATGACGATCGAATGGATCGACGGCATCAAGATTTCCGACCGGGAGGCGCTGATCGCGGCGGGGCACGACCTGCCCGACATCGCCCGCCGGCTCGTCATCGCTTTCCTGACGCAGGCGATCAGCGCCGGCTTCTTCCACGCCGACATGCACCAGGGCAACCTGTTCGTGAAGGCGGACGGCACCATCGCCGCCATCGATTTTGGCATCATGGGCCGCATCGACCGGCGCGCCCGGCAATGGCTGGCCGAAATCCTCTACGGCCTCATCACCGGCGACTATCGCCGCGTCGCCGAGATCCATTTCGAAGCGCGATACGTGCCGAGCTATCATTCGGTCGAGGAATTCGCGACGGCGCTGCGCGCGGTGGGCGAACCGATGCGCGGCAAGCCGGTCAGCGAACTTTCGGTCGGCCAGATGCTCGACGGGCTGTTCGCCATCACCCGTGATTTCGACATGCAGACCCAGCCGCATCTGCTGCTGCTGCAAAAGACGATGGTGATGGTGGAGGGGATCGCCACCCAGCTCGATCCGACGATCAACATGTGGGACGTGTCCGCACCCTTCGTGCGCAGCTGGATTCGCGACGAACTCGGCCCGGAGGCGGCACTGGCCGATCGCATCCGCACCGATGTGGAAACCTTGCTGCGCCTGCCCGACCTCGTGCGCCGGATAGAGGAACGCTACCCGGCCAAGGGCGGCGCTCCCGAACCGCCGCCGCTCCCGGATATCGAACTCGTCTGGGAAAGGCGGGAGCGCAAGGGCAACGGCTTGCTCGGCTATCTCGTCGCGGCACTGGGGGGCGGCGCGCTGGTCTGGCTGGGGAGCATCGCGGGTTGGCTCGGGTAAGGGGCAGGGCGCTCTACCGCGACGGGGGCTGGGATCGCTTCGCCGGCTGGCCGCCCGGTGCGGCGCTGCTGACGCTTGTCGTCGCGCTGGCGCTGCTGCTTGCCGCCGCGCTCGGCGCGCCCGGGACCGCCGACGAGCCGGTGCGTGCGCCGGCCGCGACCGGAACCGCCCGGCCCGCCGCCGATGCCCCGCGCGACACCGATCTGCGCCTCTACGACCGCATCGCCGAACGGGTTGGCGAGGGCGAGAATTACTACAGGGTGGCGGTGGAGGAGCAGCGGGCCCGCGATTTCCCGGTACGGCCCGGCCTCGCCGTCAGATTGCCCACGCTGGCCGTGCTCGGCGGATTGCTGGGCCCGGCGGGGATGGGCACGCTCGCCATCGTTCTTGCCATTCTCACCCTGTTCGCCTGGTGGGTACGCGTGCGCGAGACGCCGCTGGGCGCAGGCTATTCGAAATACGTCCTGCTGCTTCTGACGATCGGCGCGGCCGCCGGGTTCAAGCCCGATTACCTGGCGCTGCACGAGGTCTGGGCGGGGATGCTGATCGCCTTGTCGCTGGGCCTGCACCGGCCCGAACCTGACCGGGCCGAGCCGTTTTCTCCGGGAGAACCCCTCGGTGCCCGCTGGCTCGGCGCGGTCGGGGTCGCGGCACTGGCCCTGGCGGTGCGCGAACTGGCCCTGCCCTACGTCCTGCTGATGGGCGCCATGGCGCTCGCCCGTGGGCAGCGGGGGGAAGCGCTCGCCTGGGGCCTGCTTACGCTGACCTTCATCGCCGCCCTGCTCGCCCACATCGCGCATGTCGCGCAATATACCGAACCCGCCGATCCCCTTTCGCCGAGCTGGTTCGCCCTGCGCGGATTTTCGGGAGCGGTTTCCAACATCGTGCTGTCGAGCCCGCTGCACCTGCTGCCCGGCTGGATCGCCGCCCCTCTCGCGCTGCTGCCGCTGCTTGGCTGGCTGGCATGGCGCAGCGCCTTCGGTCTGACCGGCTTCCTGCTTTGCGCGGGGTATTTCCTGGCGTTCATGATCGCCGGGCGCGACAACAATTTCTACTGGGCACTGGTCGTCATGCCGGTGTGGTTCGTGGGCTATGCCTTCGTTCCCCGTGCGGTTCGCAGCCTGGTTCTCACCGCGCTCGGGCGGTGACGGTATCGGGGTGAGTTCCGGGAACGCCACCAGGGCCGGCTGGCTCGATGTATCGCGCCCCTTGCGCCTCCTGCCACGCTGGATGGCATGGGCGGTGCTCGCCTTCACGATCATGGCAATGGCCTGGAGCGCGCTCGCGGCGGTTTCGGCCCCACCGGTCGCTCCCGCCGATGCCGCCGCGGTGACGGATGGCGATGGCGGCGACCTGGCGCTCTACGCCCGGATATCGGAACGGGTGGCGGCGGGGGAGAACTACTACGCCGCCGCGATGGAGGAACAGCGCGCCGCCGACTATCCGACGCGCCCCTTCGTGACCGTGCGCCTGCCGACGCTCGCATGGCTGCATCGCTGGGTCGGGCAGCCAGGTGTGCGCCTCGCGATCGCGCTCGCCTTGCCGGCCGCGATCCTGCTGCTGATGGCGCGCCTCGAAACCCTGACCGCTCCGGCCGAGCGGTTCGGAGCGGGGGCCGCCATGCTGCTGGGCGGGGTAGCCGCGGTCATCCCCGATGCCGCGCTGATCCACGAAGTCGCGGCGGGGGTCATGCTGTCGCTCGCCTTCGCCGTGTACCGGCCTCGGCGTTGGTGGCCCGCTCTCATACCCGCGGCCCTGGCCCTGGCGGTGCGGGAACTGGCCGCGCCCTTCGTCATGCTGTGGTTCGCCTTCGCGGTCATCCGGCGCGACTGGCGGGAGGCGGCGGCGGTGGCCGGACTGCTGGCGCTGTTCGCCATCGCCCTCTGGCTGCATCACCTCGGCGTCGCGGCGCATGCGCTGCCCGGCGACCGGCCGTCGCCCGGCTGGAACGCGACGGCGGGGCCGGAGCTGCCGATCATGGCGCTTTCCCGCCTGACCGCACTGCTGGTGTTGCCGCCCTGGCTGGCCGCGCCGCTCGTCGTCCTGCCGCTGCTCGGCTGGCTCGGGCTGGGCGGGCGGGCGGGATACTTCGCGTTCACGTGGTCTGCCGGGTTCCTGGCCGCCATGTCGCTGTTCGCCCGGCCGGAGAACTTCTACTGGGCGCAGCTGATCCTGCCCGCCTACTGCGCCGGTTTCGCCTTCGTGCCGAGAGCGGCGGCCGATCTGCTTTCCGCCGCGCGTGGACCGGCCTCAAGCCATCCTTAACCATCCTTTGCCATGCAGCGCGCTTGGACTATGAGCGGGGACGAGGCTGTGCTCGAACAGCGCATGGAGTTATCGGAGGGCGACGCGACCAATCCACGTATCCTGCTTGTCGTGGGCGGAGGCATCGCCGCCTACAAATCGTGCGAACTCGTCCGGCTGATCCGCAAGGGCGGGGGCGAGGTATCCTGCGTGCTGACCGACGGCGGCGCGCAGTTCGTCACGCCGATGGCGCTGGCCGCCCTGTCGGGCAACCAGGTCTTCACCTCGCTGTGGGATCTGAAGAACGAGGCCGAGATCGGTCATATCCAGCTGTCGCGCGAAGCGGACCTCGTCGTCGTGTGCCCCGCCACCGCCGACCTGATGGCGAAGATGGCCGCGGGCATCGCCGACGATCTCGCCACCACGCTGATCCTCGCCACCGACAAGCCGGTGCTCGCGGTGCCGGCGATGAACGTGAAGATGTGGGAACACGACGCCACGCAGCGCAACGTCGCGTCGCTTCGCGATGCCGGGGTACGGGTGATGCAGCCCGAGGAAGGGCCGATGGCCTGCGGCGAATTCGGTCCCGGCCGCCTGCCCGAACCGGAAATGGTGTGGTTGGAAATCGCCGACGCGCTCGGCCTCGATCCCGGTGCGGTCGGTGCGGAGGTCGAGGAATATCTGCGCGGACTCGAATACGATCCGGCGGAAGAAGGCGAGGAAGACGATTACGACATCGGCGGCGACAGGCCCGGCGGCCTCGCTGGCATGCTCGCCAACATCATTCCCCGCTCCACCCCGCGCCGCATAGACGAGGACGAGGTTCATTACGATCTCGGAGAGGATTACGAGGACGGCGATCTGCCCGAGGGCGAGATGGCCGAGAGCGATATGCCCGAAGGCGACGCGCCCGGACCGGACCTGTCGAAACTGTCGGGCCTGCTCGCCACCAAGGGTCTTGCCAAGGCCGCCCCGCCGACCGACCGCGAGGCGATCAATCACGAGGTCAACGCCCGGCAGGAAGCGCCCGAGCCGTTCGAGGGTGAGGAGGCCGCCGCGCCCGTCAACCCGCTCGACGCACCCAGCGAGCTGCATGTCGGACCGCCGCTGGACGAGTTCGATCCCCTTGCCGGACAGCCCGATTTCGACGTGCCGGTCGAACATCGCCCGCTCTACGGCAAGCACGTCCTCGTCACGGCCGGCCCGACGCACGAGCCGATCGATCCGGTGCGCTATCTCGCCAATCGCTCCAGCGGCAAGCAGGGCTTCGCCATCGCCGCCGCCGCCGCCGCCGCCGGTGCGAAGGTCACGCTGGTCTCCGGCCCCGTCCATCTGCGGACCCCGCTGGGGGTGGAGCGGATCGACGTCGAAAGCGCGCAGGACATGGCCACCGCCGTGCGCGAGGCGCTGCCCGCCGATGTCGCCATCATGGTCGCCGCCGTCGCGGACTGGCGCACGCGCGACTACAAGGGCGAAAAGATCAAGAAACGCGGGAGCGCGCCGCCGGCCCTCGTGCTGACCGAAAATCCCGACATCCTCGCCAGCGTCGCGGCGAGCGCCAACCGACCCGAACTGCTGATCGGTTTCGCCGCCGAAACCGGCGATGTCGTCGACAATGCGCGCAAGAAGCGCAAGAACAAGGGCGTCGACTGGATCGTCGCCAACGACGTTTCCGGAGAGGTCATGGGCGGTTCCGACAACGAGGTCCACCTGGTGCTCGAAGGCATGGTGGAGCACTGGGAGCAGATGACCAAGCAGGACGTCGCCACCCGCCTGATCGAGAAGGTCGGCGAAAAGCTCTCCGTCGATGCCTGAACCCGTCGCTGTCCGCATTCGCCGCCTGCCGCACGGGGCGGGACTGGCCTTGCCGGCCTATGCCACTGGCGGTGCGGCGGGAATGGACGTGCTGGCGGCGGAGGACGTGACGCTGGCGCCGGGCGCGCGCCACGCCATCGCCACCGGTTTCGCGCTGGCTATTCCCGAGGGGTTCGAGGTGCAGGTCCGCCCGCGCTCCGGCCTCGCGCTGAAGCACGGCATCACGCTTCCCAACACGCCGGGCACCATCGACAGCGACTACCGCGGCGAGTTGAAGATCATCACGCTCAATCTGGGGGACAAGGACTTTGCCATCGCGCGCGGCGACCGCATCGCGCAGCTCGTTCTGGCGCCGGTGACGATGGCGCGATGGCAGGAAGTGGCCGACCTCGACGAAACCGCGCGCGGAGAAGGGGGCTTCGGCTCCACCGGAGGACACGCGGGGCTGTAACCTTCGCACGGCCCGCTACGCCGCACCCGGCGGAACACGCGCCATATGGGGCGGAAGGTCTGCCGGTCTTGCGAAAAGGCGGGCCGCATCGCTGCGACCCGCCCCCTGGTGATATTCGTATCGTTTCCGCGTCAGCGGCGCTCGCCGCGGCGGACCGGCTGATCCTCCGGGGCGATGGAGATGCGCACCGTCTCGCCCGAATTGCCGGGGAAGTCGGTGAACAGCGCCTCTACCAGGTTGGGCACGAGATATTGCAGCCGGTTGGAGGTCGAGGCGGCTTCCGCCTGGCCTTCGAAAAGGCGCTGGCCGGTAGCGGCGTCGTCGATCTTCAGGTCCACGCCGCTGGTATAGACGGTGTAGCTGGTGATGTCCGGCCCGAACGCGCCCCGTCCGAAGAAGGAATCGTTCCATCCGTAGCCCCAGCGCCGGTCGCGCAGATAGACGATCCGGCGATTGCCCCTCCGGTCGCGCACCACGACCGGGCGGGCATAGCCGTACCAGTCGTTGTAGAACGGATCGCGGTAGAAGCCGGTGGAGCGGATGCGCTCGCGCCCCTCGCTGACGCCGTAGTCGAGGCGGACCAGCATCGTGGCGGCTTCGGCGGACGGCGCCTGGGCATAGCCCAGTTCGCGCATCTGCTCGGCCACGTCGTCGGCATACATGCTGAATTCGAGACCACCCGACAGCGCCGGATCGTCCGCTACGACGAAGAAGCTTTCGCCCTGCGGCGCGGGCATCTGGCTCTCGAAGCGGGAGACATCGGCGCGGAACGGCGTCGCGCAGGCGACAAGGCCCAGCGCCAGGGCGGGAACGGCGGCCAGGGTCATGCCGCGCTTGAAGGCTTTTCTGATGGACATGATCGTACTCTCTTTCTCGAAGCGGTCGCGCGCTGCCCCTCAAGACCCGATCGGTCGCTGGCGCACACGGTGAATTCCTACGGTGAGACGTGCACTATCAAGGGCGGCCTGAACCACCCTTTAATGGCAACCCGCGAAAAAGTCGAGATTAGAGGCTCTTAGCCGCCGTCAGCCTTACCCGCGAACGAGGCCGAGCGCCCGGTAGGCCGAATCGAGTGTCGGTCGACCCATCTCGCGCGCCCGGGCCGCTCCGCGGGCGAGAATGGCGTCGAGCGCCTCGCGATCGTCCCTGAGTTCTACGAAGCGATCGCGGATGGGTTCGAGCACGCTGACCAGTCGCTCCGCCAGCACCGGCTTGAATTGCCCGAAGCCCTGCCCGCCATGCTCGGCCAGCACCGCCTCCGGCGTCGTTTCGTCCAGGGCGGCGTAGATCGACACCAGGTTCAGCGCCTCGGGCCGTCCGGCCAGCCCCGCCGGTTCGCTCGGCAGCGGTTCGGGATCGGTCTTCGCCTTCTTCACCTTCTGCGCCATCGTGTCGGCATCGTCGGTCAGGTTGATGCGGCTCATGTCGGAAGCGTCCGACTTGCTCATCTTCTTCGATCCGTCGCGCAAGGACATGATCCGTGCCGCATCCTCGGGGATGAACGGGTCGGGCAGGGTGAAGACCGGCGCATCTTCCGCGGCGAAGTCGGAATTGAACTTCTGCGCGATGTCGCGCGCCAGTTCCAGATGCTGCTTCTGATCCTCGCCAACCGGAACATGCGTTGCCTGATAGAGCAGCACGTCGGCGGCCTGGAGCACGGGGTAGCCGAACAGCGCGACCGACTGGCCTTCGCGGTTCTTGCCGGCCTTGTCCTTCCATTGCGTCATCCGGTTCAGCCAGCCCATCCGCGCCGTACCCATCAGCAGCCATTGCAGTTCCGCATGGGCGGCGACCTGAGCCTGATTGAAGAGCACGCTACGCGCTGGATCGAGCCCGCAGGCGACCAGCGTGGCGACCATTTCCAGCGTCGAGGCGTGCAGTTCCGCCGGTTGGTGCGGCATGGAGATCGCGTGCAGATCGGCGAGGAAGATCAGGCAGTCGCCCCCCGCATCATGCGCCTCGTCCTGCAATTTCACGTAGTTGCGAATGGCACCGAGGTAATTGCCAAGGTGCGGCTTGCCCGTGGGCTGGATTCCGGAAACGACACGCATGGCTTTACGCGGTTGACCTCCTGGTAAGGGTTACGATGCGCTGCCGGTCGATCGCTCCGACAGCGAAGGCGACGGCGAAATAGACGATGGCGGCGCAACCGATCAGCACGGCCAGCGCAGCCAGCCGGGCGAGGAGACCGGCCGAATACCAGTCCGCCAGCAGGCCCTGCGCATACCACAGCGCCGCGCCCATCGTGCCCGCTGCTATCAACTGGCGCGCGATACGCAGCAGCAGCGTGCCCGGAACCCGGTAATAGCCGCGCCGCAGCAGCACCACGTAGAGGAAGCCCACATTGATCCACGCCCCGATCACGCTGGCCGCCGCGACCCCCTGCACGCCGAAGCGCTGGAGGAAGGCGATGTTGAAGCCGACGAAGACCGCGAGCGAGATGAAGGCGGCATAGACCGGCGTGCGCGTGTCGGAGCGGGCGTAGAAATTGGGCACCAGTACCTTCACCAGCACATAGGCGGGCAGGCCGAGCACGAGCACCGCGAGCACACCGCCCGTCACGCCGGCATCGGCGAGGTCGAAGCGTCCGCCCTGAAAGATCATGGTGATGAAGGGGGTGGCGCAGATCGCCATCGCCACGGCGGCGGGGATGGTCAGGAGCATGGCCAGCTCGATCGCGTCGGACTGGATGCGCGATGCGCCTTCGGCATTCTTCGCCCCCACGAACCTCGACAGGGTGGGAAGGATCGCGGTCGACAGCGCGATGCCGATGATGCCGAGCGGCAACTGGTTCAGACGGTCGGCGTAATTCATGTAGCTGACCGAGCCGCTGTCGAGCTGGTTGAGGAAATAGAGCTGCACCAGCGTGTTGATCTGATACGCGCCGCCACCGATGGCCGCGGGCAGGGCGATGATCGACAGGCGCTTCACCTCGGGGGTGATGCGTGGCCACAGGATCTTCGGGCGAAAGCCCTCCACCCGCGTCCAGTAGATCAGCCAGGCGAGCTGGACCGCGCCGGCGAACGTGACGGCCCAGGCGACCGCGTAGGCGACCTGGTCGACGCCCGCGCCGGTGGCATCGGACCACCGCTCCCCGATCAGGAGCGCGGCGATCAGCACCAGGTTGAGAATGATGGGGAAGCTCGCACCCGGCGCGAAGCGCGACACCGAATTGAGCATTCCGGTAAACAGCGTCACGAGGCTGACGAGCACGATGTAAGGGAACATGATCCGCGCGAAATCGACCGCCATGTCGAAGCGCGCCGGGTCCACCGGCTTTTCCGACAGCACCCAGATCACCCCGGGCATAGCCAGTTCCAGCACGATGGCGAGCGCGATCAGCACCGGCAGGAACATGCTCAGCACATCGTTGCTGAAGCTGCGCGCCTGGTCCAGCCCGTCGGCCTCGGTCTCGCCGCCGTGAAGCCGCTTGGAGAACATCGGCACGAAGGCGGCGGAAAAGGCCCCTTCGGCGAACAGCCGGCGAAAGACGTTGGGAATGATGAATGCCTGGAACCAGGCGTCGGTCACCGTATTGGCGCCCAGCACGCGGCTGAAGATCATCTCGCGCGCCATGCCGGCGACGCGGCTGACCATCGTCAGCGAGCCGATCGTGCCGACATGCTTGAGCAGGCTCATCGCCTATCCCCTCGCCCGCTGGCGGGGCGACCGGCGCGCAATCACGCGGCGGACGCCCCTCCCGGTCAGGCGATGCCGCCCTGCGGCGGGGTTTCGCCCCCGGCGGCGGGCTGTCCGCTCTCGGTGCCGCCCTGGCGGTTCTGCAACTGCTGGAGATACAGACCCTGGAAGTCGATGGGATCGAGCATCAGCGGCGCGAAGCCGGCATCGCGCGTCGCGTCGGCGACGACGCGGCGGGCGAAGGGGAACAGGATGCGCGGCGCCTCGGCATAGGTGAAGGCGTGGGCCTGTTCGTCGGTCATGTTCCGCATCCCCACCAGGCCGCAATAGGACAGGTCGACGATATAGGCGGTGCCCTGCTGGGTCTTGGCGGTGGCGATGACCTTCAGCTCGATCTCGCTCAATTCGTCCGTGACCTTGCGCGCGGAAATGTTGAACTGCACGTCCGTCTGCGGTTGCTCGCGCCAGTTGAAGCTGTCCGGCGCCTTGGGATTCTCGACCGAGAGATCCTTCACGTATTGCGAAACGATTCCGGCGACCGGCTGGGTGTCGGTGCCGTTGCCCATCGGGTTCGCGTTGGGATCGGTGCCGCCTTGTGCGGGATCGAGGTTCTTCAGGACGTCGCCTTCGTCGGCCATGATGGTCATCGTCTTTCGTTTCGGTGTGGAGCGGCCGGAATTGTCGGTCCGGCCGCGGCAAACGGTTCGCTCGGTAAGCGCGGAGGCGCGCCTATCACCAGTTGCCGGGGGCCGCAACGCCGCTCGCGCGCAGGGCACGGGTTGCGACGCGGGGCAGGGTGACACGGCTGCCCGCTGCGGCGGGGGCACTTACGTCCAGCTTGTTCATTTGATATTGCTGCCTATCTGCTACATGAAGAAGCCGAAAGACCCGCGGGCGGTCTGGATAATACCGCGGGCAGATTGGGATAGTTTCGTGGTTTTAGAAATCGTCATCCTCGCCATGATCGCAGCCTTCCTGGGCATGCGGCTCTATTCCGTGCTGGGCCGCCGGGCCGAGCAGGAGGAGGAGATCATTCCCGCGAGCCGCTTCGACCGCGCGGAAGAGACCGACGCCCCGCGCCAACAGCAGCCCGCCGCCGCCACCGACGCACCGGCGCACGACCGCGCCCTGACGGGATTTCCCCCCGCCGTCGAGCGCGGTCTGCGCGATATCGCCGCGGCCGACCGGCATTTCGATCTGATCGGCTTTATGGAAGGGGCGCGCGGCGCGTACGAGATCGTCCTCGAATCGTTCTGGAAGGGCGACAAGGACGAACTGAAAGCGATGTGCGACGACGACGTCTACGAAAGCTTCGCCTCCGCCATCGACGAGCGGGAGGCCGCCGGCCAGACGCTCGACAACCGCCTGATCCGCATCGAGGACAGCACCATCAAGGGGGCCGAACTCGACGGGCGCACCGCGCGGATCGCCGTGCGCTTCGTCGCCGACATCGCCAGCGTGACGCGCGATGCCGATGGCAACGTGATCGGCGGATCGCTCGACGATGCGATCGAGAGCGTCGACGTGTGGACCTTCATGCGCGATACCCGCAGCACCGATCCGCAGTGGCTGCTCGACGAGACCGACGCCGGGTGATAGCGCCGGGCGCGTGAATCCGGCGCGCCGCATCCTCGCCCCGAATGTGCTGGGCCTCGTCGCCTGCGTCCTGCTGGGCGCTTGCGGGCGGATCATTCCCGAATCGCTGGCCGAAACCCCGCCCCCGCCCGGGGCGCAGGGCGTGACCGCTGCCGTCTCCTCGCTCGCGCGCGGACCGTCCATCGCCTCGCTTCCGCTGGCAGCGGACGACGCGGCGCAGGCCCTCTATGCCTTTCGCGAAAGCTGCCCCGTCGCCGTCAGCCGGGCCGATGCCTCCGGTCTGACCCGGCCCGAGGACTGGCGTGAGCCGTGCGCGGCCGTTGGCGCATGGCCCGCGACCGATGCCGCGGGCTTCTTCGAACGCTATTTCGTGCCGGTGCGCGTGGCCGGCGGCAACGCCTTCGCGACCGGCTATTTCGAGCCGGAGATTCGCGGTTCGCGCACCCGGCGCTCGCCCACCGACGTGCCCGTCTACGCGATGCCGCCCGACCTCGTGCGCGCCTGGCCCGCCGACACGCCGGAGTCGCAGCGCGAAGGCCGCGCGCCGCTCGGCCGCTACGACGAGAACGGCGACTTCGTGCCCTACTGGGATCGCGCCGCGATCGAGGAGGGCGCGCTCGACGGCGTCGCCCCGGTGATTGCCTACGCCGCCGATCCCGTCGAGTTCTTCTTCCTGCAGATCCAGGGATCGGGCCGCCTGGTGACGCCCGAGGGGGACGTCATCCGCATCGGTTATGCCGGGCAGAACGGGCGCGGTTATACCGGCATCGGCGCCTTGATGCACGAGCGCGGGCTTATCGGCGCAGATACGGGCTATGCCACCTCGATGCAGGGCATCATGGCGTGGCTGCGCGACCATCCCGTGCAAGGCCGCGCTATCATGCGCGAAAACCAGAGCTGGATCTTCTTCCGTGAGCTGACCGGCGACGGGCCGCTCGGCAGTATCGGCGTGCCGGTACGCGGGCAGAGCAGCGTCGCGGTCGACCCGGCCTTCGTCCCCTACGGCGCGCCGGTCTGGCTGGACCTCGACCGGACGGAGGCGGACGGGTTGTGGGTGGCGCAGGATACCGGCGGGGCGATCCGGGGGGCCAACCGCTTCGACACCTTCTGGGGCGCAGGCGACGAAGCGCGCGCCATCGCCGGCGGGATGAGCGGGCGGGGCGAGGCGCTGATCTTCCTGCCACGGAGCGCGGCGGCACGGCTGGGCCTGTGAACCCGCCCCGCGGCCTCACCGAAGCGGAGGCGGCGGCGTGGGCGCGCCTTGCCGGAACGGTCAAGCCGCTGGACCGCGTGCCGGTCGCGAAGACACGCCAGCCCGATGCCGGGAAAGCGCCATCGCCCGGCGCGCCGATGGCCCCGCCGCCCCCACCGCCGGCGAAGGGCCGCGTCCCGCCGCCCCCGCCGCCGAGGCCCGCGCCGGTGCCGGCGCCGCCTACGAAGCTCGATTCGCACTGGAACCGCCGGCTCGCACGCGGGGAACCGGATTTCACGCTTGACCTGCACGGTCACACGCTCGACCAGGCATGGCAGCGGCTCGACCGCGGGCTGCGCCAGGCCAGGGCGATGGAAGCGCGCGTTGTGCTGGTGGTGACGGGCAAGTCGCGCCCGGTCGATCCCGCCGACAGGGGCAGCCGGCGTGGCGCGATACGGGCGAAGATACTCGACTGGCTCGCCGCCGGTCCGCACGCGGCCCACATCGCCGCCGTCAAGCCCGCCGCCCGCCGCCACGGGGGCGAGGGCGCGCTCTATCTGGTGCTTCGCCGGCAGCGCTGAGCGCGCTTCAGATGTCGTCCGCGCTGAAGGGGAATTGCCGCTTCTCGTGCTGGACGCTGATCCAGTGCGTCGTGGTAAAGGCGTCGACAGCCCAGCGCCCGTTGAAGCGCCCGATCCCCGAATTCTTCGCTCCGCCGAACGGGCTGAACGGGCTGTCGTTCACCGTCTGGTCGTTGATGTGCGTCATGCCCGCCTCGACCTGCCTGGCGAAGGCGAGCGCGCGGCCCTCGTCGCGGCTGAACACCGCGCTCGACAGGCCCATGCCCGTCGCATTGGCAAGATGCAGCGCATGATCCTCGTCGCGCGCGCGCTGGATCGGGGCAACGGGTCCGAAAATCTCGTTGCTGACGAGGCAGTTGTCCTCCTCCACATCGGTGAAGACGTGGGGCGGGATGACGAGACCGTCGGGATCGCCGCCCAGCGCGCAGGTCGCGCCCTGATCCCTCGCGGTGCCGATCATCTCCATGATGCCGTCGAACTGGTCGCGATTGACGATGGGCCCGATCATGCAGGCCGGATCGTCGCGCTTGCCGACCGTGAGCCGTTTCACCCGCTCGACGAATTTCGCGGCGAAGTCATCGTAGATCGCATCCTCGACCACAAGGCGGTTGGCGATCATGCAGATCTGGCCCTGGTGGACGAATTTGCCCCACACGCTCGCCTCCACGGCATAGTCGATATCGGCATCGTCCAGCACGACGATGGGCGAATTGCCGCCCAGCTCCAGCTCGAGCGACTTCAGCCGATCCGATTCGAGCGCCGCCTTGCCTACCCCGCGCCCGACGGGCGTGGAGCCGGTGAAGGAAACGACCGAGGGAACCGGATGCTGCACCATCGCATCGCCGATGGCGCTTCCCGATCCGGGCAGGACCGCGACGAGGCCGGGCGGCAGTCCGGCTTCCTCGGCGATGGCCGCGAAGATCGTGCCGCCGGTGACGATGGAATCGCTCGCCGGCTTGACCACCACGCCATTGCCGAGCGCGAGCGCGGGGAACAGCGTGCGCGCGGTCAGTTGCAGGGGGAAGTTCCACGGGCTGATGAGCGTCACCACGCCCGCCGGCTGGCGGTAGGCGCGGCTTTCCTTGCCGGGAATGTCCTCGGGCAGGATCGCACCCTCGACCATGAAGGGCAGGGCGGCGGCTTCCTGCCGCGCAACCTGCGTCACCAGCATCATCTCGAGCGCGGCCTTCAGCTTCGTGCCGCCGACCTCGCGCACGATCCAGTCGGCGATCTCGTCCGTGCGCGCCTCGAGGATATCGGCGATCGCGTGCATCCTGGCCGAGCGCGCGGCGGGGGGCAGGCCCGCCCATTGCTTCTGCGCCTCGGCGCTGGCGCGGTAGGCTTCGTCGACATCGTCCGGAGTGGCGCCGGCCATCTCGAAGATCGTGCTCTCGTCCCACGGGGAGATATTGGCGAGGGTGTCGCCGCCCCCGCGGCGCCATTCGCCGGCGAGGTAGATGCGATCGAGATTGTCGTAGGCAGCCAAGGCGGGCCTCCCTGATATCGTCTGTAATACGGCGGGGTTGCGGCACGGGCGGGAAACGTCGCCGTCTCCCGCCCCGTGCGTTGCGCGGTCAGTCCTGCTTGACGCTCTCGCGATCCCAGAAGCGCAGCTTCGCGCATTTCTCGATAAAGGACTTCGCCGCGTCGTCACCTGTCGAGACATCGACGAAACCATCGTCCATCCAGTCCCATACGCCGGCCGTTTCGAACAGGGGCCGGACGGCGGGAACGTAGGCGACGAACTTGGCGTGGGCGAAGGCGTCGTTGACGAAATCGATGCTCGGCTTGTCGGTGTTGTACCGCTTTGCCGATTCCTCGCTCATGACGACGGCCACGGCATCGTAGACGACCGACGGCCCGCCATCGATCTTCTCGTCGGCTTCCATCATCGAACCGTCCGAAAGCTTCGCGCCGGCGACGTGCGGAGCGACGATCTCGGCCATCGCGCCGGCATCCTTGGCCGCGGTCTTGAGCGCGTTGACCACGCCCGCATCGGCGCCCTCGGCGATGTAGATGCCCAGCTTGCGCCCCTTGAAGCTGTCGGGTCCGTTCAGGACGATCGAAAGCGCCGGACTTTCGGGCAGGTCGGTGATCGGTTCGCGAGCGAGCGGCACCTTCTCGGGCAGGTCGGCAAGACCGATGCCGTCCGCGACTTCGCGCGCGAGATCCTCGTCGATGTGGCGCAGGTGCCCTACCATGCGCTTGCGGATGCTCATGCGGCCGACCTTGGACAGCTCGAAGGTCAGCGCGTTGGCCATGTGCGTCTGTTCGACCGGCGTTTGCGAGACGTAGAACTGGCGCGCCTGGCTGTAGTGGTCGGCAAAGGTTTCGCTGCGCACACGCATTTTCGGGCCGCGCACTTCCTCGGGGTAGGATTCGAAACCGCGCATCGGGCAGCCGCGCGGGCCGCGATCCTCCTCGGCCCCGTCACCGTCGCCCCAGCTGTTCGGTTCGTAATTGACCCGACCCTTGGGGTTGGTCATCGCCATGTGCCCGTCCTGCTGGAAGTGGCGCACCGGGCACTTGGGCGCGTTGATCGGCAGATGCGTGAAGTTGGGGCCGCCCAGCCGCTTCAGCTGCGTGTCGAGATAGCTGAAGTTGCGCCCTTGCAGCAGCGGATCGTCCGAATGGTCGATACCCGGCACGATGTTCTGCGTGCAGAACGCGACCTGTTCGGTCTCGGCGAAGAAATTGTCGACATTGGCATCGAGCGTCAGCGTCCCGATGATCTCGACCGGCACCTGTTCCTCGGGAATGATCTTCGTCGCGTCGAGCACGTCGAACTCGAAGCTGTCGGCGAAGTCCTCGTCGAAGACCTGGATGCCCAGATCCCATTGCGGATAGTCGCCCGCATCGATGGCGTCCCACATGTCGCGGCGGTGGAAGTCCGGGTCGGCCCCGTTCACCTTCAGCGCCTCGTTCCAGATGACCGACTGGAGGCCCTGTTTCGGCTTCCAGTGGAACTTCACGAAATGGCTCTTTCCCTCCTCGTTCACGAGCCGGAAGGTGTGCACGCCGAAACCTTCCATGAAGCGGAAGGAGCGCGGTATCGTGCGATCCGACATGATCCACATGATCATGTTCATCGATTCGGGGCTGAGCGAGACGAAGTCCCAGAAATTGTCATGCGCCGTCTGCGCCTGCGGGAAGCCGCGGTCGGGCGCCGGCTTGGCGGCATGGATCAGGTCGGGAAACTTGATCGCGTCCTGGATGAAGAACACCGGGATGTTGTTGCCGACCAGGTCCCAGTTGCCCTCCCTGGTATAGAACTTGGTCGCGAAACCGCGCACGTCGCGCGCCAGGTCGGGCGAACCCTTGTTGCCGGCCACCGTGGAAAACCGCGTGAAGGTGGGCGTCTTGACCCCGACCTCGTTGAAGATGCTGGCGCGCGAATATTCCGGGATCGCCTTCTTCAGCTCGAAATGCCCGTGAACGCCGTAGCCGCGGGCGTGGACGACGCGTTCGGGAATGCGCTCGTGATCGAAGTGAAAGATCTTCTCGCGGGCGATCTGGTCTTCCAGCAGCTGCGGGCCGCGGGGGCCGGCGGTCAGCCAGTTCTGGTCGTCGGCGACGGGCGCGCCCTGCGCGGTGGTCATCACGTCGTCGTCGCCCTTGGGCTTCTGATGGTTTGCGCCACCTTTCGACAGTTCGAATTCGTCGGCCATCTGATCGTCCTTTGCGGGGGGAGGGGAGGGTATCAGTAAGCCTACGTGAGCCGGTGCGTGTTGTTCCTCGCGAAGGGCCGCGGGCCGCTGAAAACCCGCCCGATCGAACAAAAATCAAGGGCTCCCCGGCGCCTGCCGGAGAGCCCCTGAGGAGACAGCGCCTGGCGGGATGCTACCGGTGGTACTTCGCGCAGCGCACGTCGAAGCGGTCGGCGTCCATCACCTTGGTCCAGGCGGCCACGAAATCGCGGACGAACTTCTCTTCATTGCCGTTCTCGGCATAGACTTCGGCGACGGCGCGAAGCTGCGAGTTGGAGCCGAAGATGAGGTCCGTGCGGGTGGCGTTCCACCGGTGCTCCTCGGTGGCGCGATCGGTGCCGACGAACTTCTCGTCGCCGCTTTCGTCGACCACTTCCCAGGCCGTGTTCATGTCGAGCAGGTTGACGAAGAAGTCGTTGGTCAGTCTGCCCGGCCGATCGGTGAACTGCCCTTCGTCGCCGGCGCTCGAATGGTTGGCGCCCAGCACCCGCAGACCGCCGACCAGCACCGTCATTTCGGGAATGGTCAGGCCGAGCAGCTGCGCCCGGTCGAGAAGCATCTCCTCGGTCTTCACCGAATGCTTGGTCTTGAGGTAGTTGCGAAAGCCGTCGGCGTGCGGTTCCATCGGCTCGAAGCTTTCCGCGTCGGTCTGCTCCTCGCTCGCGTCGCCGCGCCCGCCGGTGAAAGGCACCGAAATGTCGAAGCCGGCATCCTTCGCCGCCTTTTCCACCGCCGCGCTGCCGGCGAGCACGATGGCGTCGGCCATCGACAGCGAACCGCGCAAGCTGTCGATCTTCGCGAGCGTCGATGCCAGCTCGTCCGGGTCGTTCGCCGCCCAGCCCTTCTGCGGGGCGAGGCGCACGCGCGCGCCGTTGGCGCCGCCGCGGTGGTCGGAACAGCGATAGGTGCTGGCAGACGCCCAGGCGGCCTTGACCAGCTCGGCCACGGACAGGCCGCTATCGAGGATCTTCGACTTGAAGCTCGAGACGTCGCTGTCGGAAGGATCGGTGCCGGCGGGAACGGGATCCTGCCAGATCAGGTCTTCTGCCGGCACGTCGGGGCCGAGATAGCGGTGCTTTGGCCCCATGTCGCGGTGGGTCAGCTTGAACCACGCGCGGGCGAAGGCGTCGGCGAACTGATCCGGATTGTCGCGGAAGCGTTCGGAGATCTTGCGATATTCCGGATCGACCTTCATCGCCATGTCGGCGGTGGTCATCATGGTCGGCACGCGCTTGCCCTCGCGGTGCGCGTCGGGTGCGAGCGTATCCTCGGGATCGCCGACCGGATGCCACTGCTTCGCGCCCGCCGGGCTGGTCGTCAGCTCGTATTCGTGGCCGAGCAACATCTCGAAATAGCCGTTGTCCCAGCTGGTCGGGTCGGGCGTCCACGCGCCTTCCAGGCCCGAGGTGATCGTATGCTCGCCCACGCCGCTTTCGTAGCCGCTCGTCCAGCCGAGGCCCTGGAAGGCGATGTCGGCCCCTTCGGGGTCCGCGCCGACCAGATTGGCATCGCCCGCGCCGTGGCACTTGCCGAAGGTGTGCCCGCCGGCGGTCAGCGCCACGGTTTCCTCGTCGTTCATCGCCATGCGGGCGAAGGTCTCGCGAATGTCGCGTGCCGAGGCGGCCGGGTCGGGATCGCCGCCCGGACCTTCGGGATTGACGTAGATGAGGCCCATCTGGATCGCCGCGAGCGGGTTCTCCAGCGCCATCTCCTTGTCCGGCTGAATGCGCGTTTCGGCGCCGGTGTTCACCCACTCTTCCTCGGTCCCCCAGTAGACGTCGGTTTCCGGCGCGAACACGTCCGCCCGGCCGCCGCCGAAGCCGAATACCGGCCCGCCCATGCTCTCTATCGCGATGTTGCCGGTCAGCACGAACAGGTCGGCCCAGCTGATGTGCTTGCCGTATTTCTGCTTGATCGGCCAAAGCAGGCGCCGCGCCTTGTCGAGATTGGCGTTGTCCGGCCACGAGTTGAGCGGGGCGAAGCGCTGTTGACCGCTACCGGCGCCGCCGCGCCCGTCGGCCGTGCGATACGTGCCCGCGGCGTGCCAGGCCATGCGGATGAAGAACGGCCCGTAATGCCCGTAATCGGCGGGCCACCACGGCTTCGAATCGGTCATCAGCGCTTTGATGTCGGCCTTGAGCGCCGTGTAATCGAGCGCGTTGAACGCCTCGGCGTAGTCATAATCCTCCCCCATCGGATCGGGCGACTTGCCGTTCTGGGTGAGGATTTCGAGTTGCAGCGCATCGGGCCACCAGTCGCGGTTCGTACGGCCGAGCAACGAGCGCACGCCGCCGTCGCCGGTAAAGGGGCAGCCGCCGCCGGGCATCGATCCTGTTGCTACGTCCATGTCGGGTATCCTCTCTCCAAGGGGTCGGTAAGGGTGGAATAGAGGGCGAGCGTGACGGGTTCGCGGTGATTAGTCCAATCGATTAGTTGGTAGTCTTTGATCGAAAAACCCATTTCTCGGATGATGCGTTTCCCCGTCGCGACGGCATGCGAAACGGCCCGCCTCCCGGTCGGGGAAGCGGGCCGCGACAAGCGGTATCGGCTCACGGGGTCAGGCGGCCTGCGCGACCTTTCCGGCCGATTCGTTTCGGATCAGGTAGTCGAATGCCGACAGTGCCGCCTTCGACCCCTCACCCATCGCCACGACGATCTGTTTGTAGGGGGTGGTGGTGCAATCGCCCGCGGCGAACACGCCCGGCACGCTGGTGCCGCCGCGCGCATCGACCTCGATCTCGCCGTGCCGGGACAGGGCGATACCGCTGTCCTTCAGCCATTCGGTGTTGGGCACGAGGCCGATCTGCACGAACACGCCCTCCAGTTCGAGATCGTGCTCCTGGCCGCTTTCGCGGTGCTTCCAGGTAAGGCCCGAGACCTTGTCCTTGCCCGCGATACGCGTCGTCTGCGCGCTGGTGAGGATGTCCACGTTGGAAAGCGAGCGCAGCTTCTTCTGCAGGACCTCGTCCGCGCGAAGCTGGCCGTCATATTCGATCAGCGTGACATGGCCGACGATACCGGCGAGGTCGATCGCCGCCTCCACGCCGGAATTGCCGCCGCCGATCACGGCGACGCGCTTGCCCTTGAACAGCGGCCCGTCACAGTGCGGACAATAGGCGACCCCCTTGTTGCGCAGCTCCTGCTCTCCCGGAACGCCCAGCGCCCGCCAGCGCGCACCGGTCGAAAGGATCAGCGACCGCGCTTTCAGGACGGCGCCGTTTTCCATGTGGACCTCGTGCCAGTCGCCAGCCTCGCGTGCCGGAACGAGCCGGCTGGCCTGGGCGAGGTTCATCGCGTCGATGGCATCGTGCGCGGCGACCTGGCGTTCGAGATCGGCGACCAGCTTCGGCCCCTCGGTATATTCGGTGCCGGGCAGGTTCTCGATGCCGAGCGTATCGTTCAGCTGTCCGCCGAAGCGTTCGGCGGCGATGCCGGTGCGGATGCCCTTGCGCGCGGTATAGACCGACGCGGCCACGCCCGCCGGTCCGCCGCCGATCACCAGCACCTCGAACGGCTTTTTCGCCGCCAGCTTTTCCGCCGCGCGCCGGCCCGCCCCGGTATCGACCCTGGCCAGCACCTCCTCCAGGCTCATCTTGCCGTTGTAGAACGGCTCGCCATTGAGGAACGTCGCCGGCACCGCCATCACGTTGCGCGCCTCGACCTCGTCCTGATAGGTGCCGCCCTCGATCAGCGTGGCGGTAATGCGCGGATTGACCAGCGCCATCAGCGTCAGCGCCTGCACCACGTCGGGGCAGTTGTGGCAGGATAGCGAGAAATACATCTCGAAGGCGAAATCGCCTTCCAGCCGCTCGATCTGCTCGATGATCTCGGCATCGACCCTGGGCGGGTGGCCCCCGGCCCATAGCAGCGCCAGGACGAGGCTGGTGAATTCGTGCCCCATCGGCAGCCCCGCGAAGCGCACCCATCGTGCCGGATCGGACGCGCGCCGGATGACGAAGCTGGGCCGGCGTTCAGCGTCGCCGTCGAAGCTTGCCGAAACGTCGGGATGCAGCGCGGCAATCTCTTCGAGCAGTTCGCGCGTCTGTGCCGACTTCTGATCGTCGCCGAGGCTGGCGACGAGTTCGACCGGCTCGCGCAGATTGCCGAGATAGGTCTTGAGCTGATCGGTCATGGCCTTGTCGAGCATGGGCGGATTTCCTGTCTGGATAAGAGCGGTGAAGGGCCCGGAGCGGGGGATGCGCCGGGCCCTTGTGCGACCCGACCACCATACGGGATGGTTCGGGCGGTGCGAGACGGGCGGGGGTGGGGGGTGCCCGCTCGCAACCTGATGTCAGGCGCGCATCAGATCTTGCCGACGAGGTCGAGCGAGGGCGACAGCGTCTCGCTGCCTTCTTCCCACGCCGCCGGACACACCTGGCCGGGATTCTCGCGAACGTACTGGGCGGCGCGGATCTTGCGGACCAGTTCGTTGGCGTTGCGGCCCACGCCTTCGCAGGTCTGCTCCATGATCTGAATGACGCCGTCGGGATCGACCACGAAGGTCGCCCGGTCGGCCAGACCCATGTCCTCGCGCAGCACGTCGAAGTTCTTCGACAGCGTGTGGAGCTGGTCGCCCAGGAACGGGAACTTCAGCTTGCCGATCCGCTCGCTGGTGTCGTGCCAGGCTTTGTGGCTGAAATGCGTATCGGTGGACACGCCATAGACCTCGACGCCGAGCTTCTGCAGCTGGTCGTAATGTTCGCCGAGATCTTCCAGTTCGGTCGGACAGACGAAGGTGAAGTCCGCCGGATAGAAGAAGAACACGGCCCACTTGCCCTTCACGTCCTCGTCCGTGACCTCGAAGAAGTCCTCTCCGGCCTTGAACGCGGTGGCCTTGAACGGCTTGATGGTGGTCCCGATGGTACCCATGCTGAATATCTCCATGTCAGAAGTGAAAACTGCGTGGACCGGAGATAGGGCGTGCTGCAACGCACAAAAGCGATTTGAAGCGATTGTCGGTATCGAAATAATCGATCACCGATCTGGAACTTTCGAAAAATGCAACAGGTGTTGCCGACGATGCAACCGGGCCCGGGGGTCAGCCTGGCCGCCGCATTCGGAACAGCGCATCCTCGGTAATCTCGAAATAGTCCGCAGGCCCGCCGCCCCGGGTGATCGGACGGGCTCGCGCCGTCTGGTACACGCCGTCCTCCAGCAGGGCGGTATCGATATGGATCGTGACCGCTTCCCCGATGACCAGCCACTGGTCGAGCGCATCGCCCTCCTTGCTTTGCAGCCGGATCAGCTGCGTCAGCCGGCATTCGAAATGCACCGGGCTGCCCGCGACCCGGTCGGGTGTCACCTGCGCGGAAGGCAGGGCGCCGAGACCGGCCAGCGCGAATTCGTCGACCCCGGCGGCGACCTGCGCCGAGGTGGCGTTCATCGCTTCCGCCTGCGCCCGCGTCGCCAGGTTCCACACGAACGCGCCCGTGGCCTCGACATTGGCAACCGAATCCTTCCACCCCGATGATGCGAAGGCAATCAGCGGGGGGCGGTAATTGATGAGGTTGAAGAAGCTGTAGGGGGCCAGGTTGCGCACGCCGTCGGCGCTGACGGTCGAGATCCAGCCGATCGGTCGCGGCGCGACGATGGCGTTGAGCGGATCGTGCGCCAGCCGGTGCCCCTCGCCCGGGTCGTAGGAATGGTATTCGCTCACGCCTCGTCCCTTCCGCACTGCGCGCGGTGAAGCAGCTTCTGGTCGGCCAGCACCAGCGCCATCATCGCCTCGGCCACCGGCACGCCGCGAATGCCGACGCACGGATCGTGTCGCCCCTTGGTGCGGACCTGCGCCGCCTCGCCCGTGCGCGTGACCGAATCGACCGGCGTGAGGATCGAGCTGGTCGGCTTGAAGGCGATGCGGGTGCGCACCGGCTGCCCGGTGGAAATGCCCCCCGCGATGCCGCCCGCGTGGTTCGCCGCGAAGTCTGGCCCTTCGCCAGCGACCCCTGGCCGCATGGGATCGGCATTGGCTTCTCCGCTCAGCCGCGCTGCGTCGAAGCCGTCGCCGATCTCCACGCCCTTGACCGCGTTGATGCCCATCATGGCGCTCGCCAGCTCGGCATCGAGCTTGGCATAGACCGGCGCGCCCCAGCCTGCCGGAACGCCGGTCGCCTCCACCACCACGGTCGCTCCGAGCGAGGAGCCGGCCTTGCGCGTCTCGTCGATGACGCCTTCCCACTCCCGCGCAGCCTGCGGATCGGGACAGAAGAAGGGGTTATCGCCGATGGCCGAGCCGTCGAAGCGGTCGTAATCGATGGCGTGCGTGCCGATGGCCTCGACCCATCCGGTGATCGTCACCTCCGGCACGATCAGCCGCGCCACCGCGCCCGCCGCCACGCGCGCCGCCGTCTCCCGCGCCGAGGAGCGGCCGCCGCCGCGATAATCGCGCAGGCCGTATTTCGCGTCATAGGCATAGTCGGCATGGCCGGGCCGATAGGCTTTCGCGATGTCCGAATAATCCTTCGAACGCTGATCGGTGTTCTCGATCATCAGGCTGATCGGCGTACCGGTCGTCCGGCCCTCGAACGTGCCGGAGAGGATCCGCACCTCGTCCGCCTCGCGTCGCTGCGTGGTGAAGCGGCTGGTGCCCGGGCGCCGCGCGTCGAGAAAGGGCTGGATGTCGCCTTCGCTCAGGGCGATGCCCGGCGGACACCCGTCGACCACCACGCCCAGTGCCGGCCCGTGGCTTTCCCCCCAGGTGGTGAAGCGGAAGACCCGCCCGAAACTGTTCCAGCTCATGCCTCCGCTCATAGCCGCGCTGGCTGGCGTGTCGAGCCGCCTTGCGTGCGGGGCCGGGGCCGGGTTGCCCTGCGATTGCCGCCCGGCCCTTTCCTACGCGATGACCGCGCGCCATGGGCGAATGGCGGATCGCGGTTCGGGGGGTGGGAAATTGCCATCGTCAGACCGTCAACTTCGCGAAACGCCAGTAAACTCTTCCGATAAAAGGGGAAATGTCCGGAAAACCTGGCTGACACAGTGTCAACTTCGTCATTTTTCTGCCGCTTAAGACTGGCGCGCGGCGGCCAGGGCGGGCAGGGAACAAAACGCGCTCAAGGCCAAGCCGCGGGGCTTGCGGGACAAACCGCCCCCGCCGGGCAAGAACGGCAGTGCGAAAGGAACGGGATGATCGCGAAACTGACCGGGACGCTCGACGAAGCCGGTGCCGACTGGGCGGTGATCGACGTGCGCGGCGTGGGCTATCTCGTCCACTGCTCGGTTCGGACGCTGGATGCGCTGGGATCGCGCGGCGATGCCTGCACCATTCACACCGACTTGCAGGTGAGCGAGAACGACATGCGTCTGCTGGGCTTCGCCGAGGCGGGCGAGCGCACCTGGTTCCGCATGCTGTCGGGCGTTCAGGGGGTGGGATCGAAGGTGGCGCTGGCCATCCTCTCCGCGCTCTCCACCGGCGAATTGCGCGATGCCTGCGCGGCCAGGGACGCGGCCAGCGTGGCGCGGGCGCAAGGCGTCGGTCCGAAGCTGGCTGGACGGATCGTTAGCGAACTGGCGGAAAAGGCCGGCGCGCTTCCCGGTGGCGGTGCAATCGGCGGCACCAGGGGCGTGGCTCCGGCCGGCGGGGCGAGCGCGGACGCGGTAGCGGCCTTGCAGGGCCTCGGCTTCAAGCCCGCCGTCGCGGCGAGCGCGGTCGCCCATGCGACCGCCGAACTGGGCGAGGGCGCGGGCGAAGCGGACCTGATCCGCATGGCATTGAGGAAGGCGGGCGGATGATGAGATGCATTGCAGCGGCCTGCACCGCGTTGCTCCTGACCTTCCCGGCCGGGGCGCAGGATTTCGCCAACGGCCCGGTTTTCGCCGATTTCGGCCCGCACGCCGCGGTCGAGGGGGTGGACCTGCCCGCCGACACCGAACTGGCGGTGGATTTCGACGTTTCGCAGCCCGCCGACGCGGGAAGCCGCAATCGCGGTATCGAGAGCGCGGCGCGCTTCATCAACATGCATGTGGCGAACGGGGTCGACCCCGACAACATCCGCGTCGCCATCGTCGTTCACGGCGCCGCCTTGCGCGACCTGCTGACCGACGAGGCCTACGCCGCGCACGATTTCGGGGAGGCGAACGCGTCCGCTCCGATGGTCCGCGCGATGCTGGACGAGGAGGTGCGTGTCATCGTCTGCGGTCAGAGCGCCGCCGGATCGGGCCTCTCGCGGGAAGAATTCTTGGATGGCGTGGAGATCAGCCTGTCCGCCATGACCGCCCACGCCCTCCTGCAACAGCGCGGCTATCCGGTGAATCCGTTTTGACCGATCAACCCCTCCATACCCCCGACCGCCAGCCGGACGATCCCGACGCCGCGCTGCGCCCGAAATCGCTGGCCGAATTCGTCGGTCAGGAAGCGGCGCGGGAGAATCTGCGCGTCTTCGTCGAGGCGGCGAAGGGCCGGGGCGAGGCGATGGACCACGTGCTGTTCTTCGGCCCGCCCGGCCTCGGCAAGACCACGCTGGCGCAGATCGTGGCGAAGGAACTGGGCGTCGGCTTTCGCGCCACCAGCGGGCCGGTAATCGCCAAGGCGGGCGACCTTGCCGCGCTGCTCACCAATCTCGAGCCGAACGACGTGTTGTTCATCGACGAGATCCACCGGCTCAATCCGGTGGTGGAGGAGGTGCTCTACCCGGCGATGGAGGACCGCGCGCTCGACATCATCATCGGCGAGGGACCGTCGGCGCGCAGCGTGCGGATCGACCTGCCGCCCTTCACGCTGGTCGGCGCGACCACGCGGCAGGGCCTGCTGACGACGCCGCTGCGCGACCGGTTCGGTATCCCGGTGCGGCTGGTGTTCTATACCGAGGACGAACTGATGTGCGTCGTCAGTCGCGGGGCGCGCCTTCTGGGCATGGAGATCGCGCCCGATGGCGCGCGCGAGATCGCCCGTCGCAGCCGGGGAACCCCGCGGGTCGCCGGTCGCCTGCTGCGCCGGGTGCGCGATTTCGCGCAGGTGCAGGGCCAGGCCCGCGTGACCGATGCCATCGCCGACCGCGCGCTGACCATGCTGGAAATCGATTCGCTCGGTCTCGACGCGATGGATCGTCGCTACCTCTCGATGATCGCCAACACCTACGGGGGCGGGCCGGTCGGCGTGGAGACGCTGGCCGCGGGCCTCGCCGAGCCGCGCGACACGGTGGAGGAGGTGATCGAACCCTACCTCATCCAGCTCGGCCTGGTCGCCCGCACGGCGCGCGGCCGGTGCCTCAACGATGCGGGCTGGCGCCATCTCGGCCTGCCGGCGCCTACCGATGGGCATGGCGGTCAGGGGGGCTTGTTCGACGCGGGCGGGTGATGGTTAAGGCCGATGCCGGCTCGATTCGGTTCCATATCGGGACAGAACCGGGCAAAGGCCCGAAAATCTGCCATTTTTCTTGTCTCGAACGATCGGAATCAGGGTTAACGGCATTGCGATTTGCCGTGCGGGACGTCTCTCTAGCAGGAACGGGGAAAGCCCCCGGCAACCTGCCGGGCGAATCTTTTCCGCCAAGGTTGAAGAGAGAGACAAGCGCATGTCGGTACGCACGGCCATCGCCAAACTGACCGCCGCCGCGGCGGGAGCGGCCGCCGTCGGCGGCGGCGCCGTCCACGTCGCCGAACCGCAATCCGCGCAGGTCCGCTACAAGGGCGACAAGGTCGAGGGCGGCGAGCTGGTCGATGTCAAGACGCAGCGGGTCGCACAGCGCACCATCGCGCCCCGGCCGCGTGCCGAACGCCGCCTGCGCCGCACGATAGAGCGCGAATGCTGCGAGCAGGAAGTCGCGGTCGCGGCGCCGATGCCGTTGCCGTTGCCGCCCCTTCCCGCCGCCCCGGTGCGCGGGGGCGGAGGCGGCGTGGCGCCTGTCGTGGTCGGGGGTTCCGGGGGTTTCGGCGGAGGCTTCTTCGGCGGCTTCTTCGGCGGCAGCGGAGGCGGCGGCAGCGCCTCGGCGGTGGTCGATCTCAGCACCACCACGACGACGAGCGGATCGTCCTCCGGATCGAGTACCGGCGGCGATACCGTCATCGATATCGACATCGACAATTCGAGCACCGGGTCGTCGACCTCGACATCCACCTCGTCGGGCGGTTCCTCTACCTCGACCTCCAGCGGCGGATCGTCGACCTCGACCAGTTCGGGAAATGTCGACATCGACAATTCGAACTCGAGCGAGAACACCAACACCAACGACAATTCGAGCAACAACTCGAACAACAACAGCAACGACAATTCCAGCAACAACTCGAACGAGAACAACAACTCGAACGAGCAGAGCCAGAATCAGGACCAGAGCCAGGAACAGAACCAGCAGCAACAGCAGCAACAGCAGCAGACGAGCACGACCTCGACGTCGTCGAGCACGTCGAGTTCGACAAGCTCCTCGACATCGACGTCGACGAGTACGTCCACCAGTTCGTCATCGGGTGAAATGCCGCCGAGCAGCACGGGTACACAGGTCCCGGCACCGGGAATGCTGCTGCTGTTCGGCGCGGGCGCGGGAGCCGTGTTCATGCGGCGCCGGCGCAAGGATGACCGGAACGGCGATCGCGGGGCGGCCACCGCCGCCTGATCGGCCCGCCGGATTGAGCAAGGGGGGAGGGGCGGCCTGGGGGCAGGTCGCCCCACTTTGCGTTCGGGGCCGCCAATGGCGGGCGCGTCTCGATCGCGGAAACGCGCCCGCCGGCATTGCGTCAGGCGGCGAGCTTGCGCAGCACGTAGTGCAGGATCCCGCCGTTCTTGTAGTATTCCATCTCGTTCTCGGTATCGATCCGGCACAACGCGGTGAAGCTGTCGGTCGAACCGTCGGGGCGGGTGACTTCGACCTCGACATCCTGCCGCGGCTTGAGGTCGCCAAGGCCCTTGATGGTGAACGTGTCCTCGCCCGACAGTCCCAGCGTCTTGCGGGTGTCGCCATCCCTGAACTGCAACGGCAGCACGCCCATGCCGATGAGATTGGAGCGGTGGATGCGTTCGTAGCTTTCCACGATGGTCGCCTTGACGCCCAGCAGGATCGTGCCCTTCGCCGCCCAGTCGCGGCTGGAACCGGTGCCGTATTCCTTGCCGGCGACGACCACCAGCGGGGTTCCGTCGGCCTGGTGCTTCATGGCGGCGTCGTAGATCGCCATCTGCTCGCCCTTGTAGGTCGTGTAGCCACCCTCCACTCCCGGAACCATCTCGTTCTTGATGCGAATGTTGGCGAAGGTGCCACGCATCATCACCTCGTGATTGCCGCGCCGGGAACCGTAGGAGTTGAAGTCCTTGCGGGGCACCTGGTGATCGAGCAGGTAGCGGCCCGCCGGGCTGTCCTCCTTGATCGAACCCGCCGGGCTGATGTGGTCGGTCGTGACCGAATCGCCCAGCACCGCGAGCGGCTTCGCTCCCACGATATCGCCGATCGGATCGGGTTCGTTGCCCATCCCGTCGAAGAAGGGCGGGTTGGCGATATAGGTGCTGGACGGGTTCCAGCTGTACGTGTCGGACGCGGTCACGTCGATCGCCTGCCAGTCGGCGTCGCCCTTGTAGACGTCGGCATAGCGTGCCTCGAACATCCCCCGATCGATGTTGGCGGCCCGCAGGTCCGCGATTTCCTCGCTGGACGGCCACAGGTCGGCGAGCATGACGTCCCGGCCGTCACGGTCCTGGCCGATGGGCGTTTCGGTAATATCCTGCGTTACCGTGCCTTTCAGCGCATAGGCGACCACCAGCGGCGGGCTGGCGAGGAAGTTCGCGCGCACGTCGGGCGAGATGCGCCCCTCGAAATTGCGATTGCCCGACAACACCGACGCCGCGACCAGATCGTTGCTGTTGATCGCGTCGCTGATCGGCGGGGCCAGCGGGCCGGAGTTGCCGATGCAGGTCGTGCAGCCGTAGCCGACGAGGTCGAAGCCGATGGCGTCGAGATCGTCCTGCAGCCCGCTCTTTTCCAAATAGTCGGTGACGACCTGCGAGCCGGGGGCGAGGCTGGTCTTTACCCACGGCTTGGGCGCCAGACCCTTCTCGCGCGCCTTGCGAGCGACGAGACCGGCGGCGATCAGCACGTCCGGGTTCGAGGTGTTGGTACAGCTGGTGATGGCGGCGATGACCACGTCGCCATCGCCCACGTCGTGATCGGTTCCCGCGACGGGGGCGCGTTCGGGCGCATCCTTGTCGTACAGACGCTTGAGGTCCGCATTGAACAGTTCGTCGACCTGGGGCAGGGCGACCTTGTCCTGCGGACGCTTGGGTCCGGCGAGGCTCGGCACGACCTGCGCCATGTCGAGTTGCAGCGTGCTGGAAAAGACCGGCTCGGCCTCGGGATCGAACCACATGCCCTGTTCGCGCGCATAGGCCTCGACAAGGGCGATGCTTTCCTCGTCGCGCCCGGTCAGGCGCAGGTAGTCCATCGTCTTGTCGTCGATGCCGAATATCCCGCAGGTCGCGCCGTATTCGGGCGCCATGTTGGCGATGGTCGCGCGGTCGGCGAGCGAGAGGTTCGAGACGCCCGGCCCGTAGAATTCGACGAATCGACCGACCACGCCGTGTTCGCGCAGCATCTGCACGCAGGTCAGCACCAGGTCGGTAGCGGTCACCCCCTCGGCCATCTTGCCGTCGAGACGGAAGCCGACGACTTCGGGGATCAGCATGGAGATAGGCTGACCGAGCATTGCGGCTTCGGCTTCGATCCCGCCGACGCCCCAGCCCAGTACGCCGAGGCCGTTGATCATGGTTGTATGGCTGTCGGTGCCCACGCAGGTATCGGGATAGGCGGTGAGCTCACCATTCTGGTCCTCGCTGGACCATACCCCGCGGGCGATGTGTTCGAGGTTGACCTGGTGGCAGATGCCGGTGCCCGGGGGCACGGCCATGAAGTTCTCGAGACTCTTGGCGCCCCATTTGAGAAAATCGTACCGCTCGGCGTTGCGCTGGTATTCGAGCGCCTTGTTATGTTCGAACGCCTGCGGCGTGCCGAATTCGTCGACCATCACCGAGTGGTCGATGACAAGGTTGACGGGAACCTGCGGATTGATCTTCTGCGTGTCGCCGCCCAGCGCCTTGATGGCATCGCGCATCGCGGCGAGATCGACGACGCAGGGCACACCCGTGAAATCCTGCAGAAGCACGCGCGCCGGGCGATATTGAATCTCGTTTCCCGTCACCGGGTTCTTCGCCCAGTCGGCGATCGCGCGCACGTGCTCCTCGCCGACGGTGAAACCCTCGTCCTCGAAGCGCAGCATGTTCTCCAGCAGCACTTTCATGCTGAAGGGCAGACGGGAAACATCGCCGATCTTCTCCGCCGCCGCAGCCAGCGAGTAATAGGCGTATGTCTTTCCGTTGACGTCGAGATGCTTGCGGGTATCGAGCGAGTTGGCGCCGACCTGGGTCATGGGTGTGATCGTCCTGTTGCTGACTGTTGTGCCTGATATCGTCCTGCCAGCCCGCATCGGAATGCGGCGGGCCGGTTTTGCCGCGGACCTGCGCGTTCGGCGGGGTTAGGTCAAGTGGTCGAAAGGGGAACGGACCGGACGCTGCGCTTGTTCCATTCCCGCAAACAGCCTTGGAAAGGAATAGGCATGCCGCTGGGCAATCCTGACAGGAGACAGCCTCCACTCAATGTCTGGGTAATGGCCATCGCGCTGGCGCTGGCTTCGGCTATCGGTGCGGGCGCGGGCATGCTCTGGCTCAACAGCGACTGGTTCGGGCACGAGCCGGAAACCGAGACCGTTACCGTCGATTCGCCCGACGCCTGATAGGCCGCATCGGCGGCTGGATCGCGTCGAGCGCAGGTGGCTTGCGCGGTGCACCGATCCAGCATCCCCCCACGATGAGCGCGGCCCCTGCAACGGTCTCGGGGTCGACGCCTTCCGAGAAAAACAGCCAGCCCAGCAGCGCAGCCCAGACGAGGCCGCTGTATTCGAGCGGGACCAGCACCTGCGCCTCCGCCCGCGCATAGGCCCAGGCGAGCAGCATCAACGCGCAGACCGAAAGGAACGCTGCGATCGTGATGTCGGCAAGCACGGGCCAGGCGGGAACGGTAAGGGCGAAAGGCGCGGCGACGCCGAGGACGAGCGTCACGACGATGTTCTGGAATGTTGCGATTTCTACCGGTCCGGCCAGCAAAGCCTGCTGCCGTTGCAGCACCAGGTTCCAGGCATACAGCAGCGCCGATGCCAACAAGGCGAGAAGTCCCGGAAGGGTCTGCAAGGTCAGACGCGCTTGCGTCAACTGGCCGGCGACAATCACGCCGGTGCCGGCGAGGCCGAGAAGTGACGCAGAGATCGCGCGCCGACCGATGCTTTCGCCGAGCAGGATCGCTGCGAGGAACAGGGCAATGATCGGAGCGACAAAGGACAAGGCGATGGCTACGGCAAGCGGCAGGACGGTCAGTGAATGGAAGAACAGGACCATCATGAACGCCGCCACCGTTCCGCGAATGCAATGGACCCGCAGAACCACGCGAACGGGCCAGCGCCCGCCCCTTGCGAGGAAGAAGGGCGCGGAAGCCGCTGCACCGATCACCGAGCGCAGGGTCGCGGCGCTATAGGCGCCGACCGCAAGCGAGGCGCCTTTCATGAACGCGTCCATCAGGCTCATCAGGGCGACCGCGAAGATCGTGATTAGCAACGGAATCAGGACGGAACCTCGGTGCAACACCTGGCCGCCATTAGTCTCGCGAACGATATTCAGCCATGCGAAAGCGCGCGAATTTGATATATGCGGCAGGCATTCCCCGAACCGGGGATTGCCGCAGGTCATCAGGGATACGATTTTCATGCGCGTGGCGCTTACCTTCACCGGACTCGCAACCGTCCTTTTCGCGCCGGCGTCGCCAGGCGCGCAAACGGTCTTCGCGGAAGATACTTTGCAGGACGAGGACGCTGCGATCGTCACCAGCGGGGACACCGCATTCCAATCCGCGCCGGTCGTGCAGGACGATCCGCGTATCCCGCAGGTCATGGAATGGTCGCCGCGCAATGCGGAAAGGCTGGCAGCGGTTATCGAGGGAATCGCTTCGGAAGGCCTCGATCCCGCGGATTACCGGCCCGACCTTTTGCGCGCGGAGATCGCGCGCGGACCGGGTGAAGCCCTGAACCGGCGGGCGAGCGGCGTATTCGCATGGCTTGTGGAGGACCTGCGCGACGGGCGCACGCCGATGGAAGCGCGTCGCCAATGGTTCGTGGTCGACCCCGATCCCGATCTTCTCCCCACCAACGACATCATGGTCGAGGCGCTGGAAACAGGCGACGTGGCGGGCGTTCTGCGCGCCCTCAACCCCACCCATCCCGATTATGCCAAGCTGCGCGCAGCGCTCGCCGAGACGCCCGCCAGCCAGCGAGACAAGCGGCGGATCATTCGAGCCAACATGGATCGCTGGCGGTGGCTGGCGCGAGACCTCGGCGGTCAGTATCTCATTACCAACGTGCCCGAATACCAGCTTCGCCTGACCGTGAACGACCAGATTATCCGCACCTATCGCACCATTGTCGGCGCGCCAGGGCGCACCGCCACTCCGCAACTGGCCGAGACGGTGCAGGGTGTGATCTTCAATCCCACCTGGACCGTTCCGCAAAGCATCGTGCAGGGAGAGGGGCTGGGGAACCGGGTGCTTGGCAATCCCGCATGGGCGCGGCGCAACGGCTACACCGCGACACGGGCCGAGAACGGCACCATAACCGTGGTTCAGCAACCCGGGCCGGGCAATTCCCTGGGCGTGATGAAGCTCGACATGCCCAATCCCCACGCGATCTTCCTGCATGACACGCCCGGGAAGGCCGCGTTCCAGCGTGACGAACGCGCACTCAGCCACGGTTGCATACGGACCGAGCGCGCACTGGAACTCGCCATGACTGTCGCGATCCTCGGGGGCGGGGCCACGCGCGACGAGGCCGTGGAGATTTCCACCAGCGGTGAATATACCCGCGTTCCGGTCGAACGGACGATGCCGGTGTACATCACCTATTTCACTTTCGGCACCGATATCGACGGCACGCTGCGCCGCTTCGACGACATCTACGATCGTGACGCCCCGGTCCTGGCCGCCCTCGATGCCCCCAGGGTCGGCAATCGCGCACGGGAAACTAGCGAGGACGTGATCGAGATCGTAGACGACCTCGGCCCGATCACGTAGATGCGCTCACCGCCGCGGTCGCAGCGAACGCCCCCCGGGGCGCCGCTATGGCCCTGCTCAGTCAATGTTAACCGAATGCGGGTAGGAAACGACCCAAGGTTCAACCCACGAAAGATCATAGAAATGCATGCATCTACCCGCCCTGCCTCGTCCAGCAAGAAGGCCTGGACCGCGCCTCGCCTGATCCATTGCGACACCATCGGAAACGTCGAAGCCAATATCGGCGTCATTTCCGAGGGCATATTCCCGTTCAGCACGACCAGCTAGGCTTCGCGGCGCACGGATCAGATCAGAAAACGACCGCCGGATTAGCCTGACGATAGGTGTCGGCGACCTCTTGAGCGTCGGGAGAAGTCTGCCAGCCGTTCTCGCGCGATGCGTTCCTGGCTGCGACGGTTTCGAAATTGACTGGCGCCTGCGGAGGCATCGTAACGTCTTCTCCGGCGGGCCCGATCCCGAGCGTATCGGCGAAGAGGAGCCGCCCCCCCATCAGACGGGTCAGCGCCTGCGGGAAAACCTCCGGACCGAAGGCGAAGCAGCCGTTCGAACGACCGCAGCGACCCCATTCGGCGACGTGGGCCGGTGTGACGTAGTCGGCCGGATGCATGACGATGGCGCGGGGGAAGGCGTTGTCGTTGGTAGGGTCCAGTCCGCCGAGCCGTACCGAGGTGCCGTAGCGCCCTTCGTACCATTCCCAGGTTATGTAGGCGCCCTTACTCGTCGCCCAGCTGCTCGGCAGATTAGAAAAGCCGTTCAGCCAGCCATCATGCTCCGGATCGGAGCCGCTGCCGTGGGCGACGAGGACGCTCTCGACGCGGCCCCCTTCCAGATCGACGAAATGGAAGCGCGGCAGGGACGAATGGAGACCGAAATCGGCGATTCCGACCATATCGCTCCGCCAGAGCGTCGCGGCATTGCGCTCCACCTCGCGCCGGGCAACGTCCAGCAGGCGCCGCGTCCGAACATCGGGCGCAGCCTGCGCGAAGACGGTGCGCGGGGCGGCGGCCAGTGCCGCGCCGGCGACGCAGGTACGGTTCAGGAAGTTTCGTCGGTTCACGCGAACCTTTCTACCGTCGGGCGGATGAATGGTGCCCGTATGGTCGCTCAAATCCGCGCCTTCAACCGGCAGATGGCGGAACGGCTCGCCTCGGTATAGGCGCCGTTGTCGTAGCGATGGGTGCCGACGAAATGCACGAAGGCGGCTTTCGCGCTCAATTTTTCGGCCCAGTAATTCAGGTAGCGGTCGTACGGTAGCAAGACGGGCTGCGGTTCGTTGGCGATGTGAAAATTGCTCGCGATCTGCTCCGTGCCCCAAATTGCGATTCCGTCGGCACCGACAAGCGCCGACATTCTGGCGAGGAAGGCGGCGGCAAGGCCTCGCCCCGGTCCGCCGGCGGCGAACCCGGCAAAGCCCGCACAACCCCGTACGTAGCGCCAATCGCTCCTGTCGATCTGGCCGAGCCGGCTTTCCATCCGCGTCTGCACATGCCCGTCCTCGGGTCCGCGGGGGTAGCGGCTTGTCGCAAATTCCTCGAGGGGGAGCGGGGTCTTGCCTGCATCCGCGCCGCCGAGGAGCGTGAAGCTGCGATTCGACGTCACTGCCTGCATCACTTCGGGCACGGAACCGAGCGTCACCGTATCGCTGTCGAGTTGGATCCAGTACTCGCCTGCGCGGTGATCGAGGATGGTCAGAAACCGCTCCCAACACCCGCCGCGCGGAAAAGACCCGGTATCGACGGAGCCGATCGAGACGATCTGCGGGTCGCCGCAGTGATGCGCCAGCACCGCCCGATCCTGCGCGGTAAGCGAACCGTCGTCGAGCAGCGCGACGCGACCGCGACCCAGCTCCTGCCAGAGCGATTTGACTGCGACCAGATAGGGCAGCAGCACGCCCGTTCCGATCATCGAGAAGAGGACGAGGCCGTCCTCGCGCGGGGCGATGGGCGGGGTGTCGAGTATGCCGGCGATGGCGTCGGCATGACGTGCGGCGTCCTTCTTGGTGCGCCAGCGCTGCGGCAGGAAGCTCATCCGCGTCATCGCTACTGGCCGAGAATCATGCGATCGTCGGCGATCTCGACCCTGTCTACCGTCGACAGGAAGGATTGACCGAGCAGCGATATGGCGAGACCGTCCGGCACCACGATGGCGTCGACATCCGTAGCCTCGAACGCGCCCAGCGAAACGCGTGGCAGCATGACGGGCACGCCAAACACCGGGCCGCTGGCACCCTGCGCAACCGGCGCGATGGCGTGATCATCCCAGTAGATGCCGGCGGCGGACGCGTCCTCTCCGGTCAGGGCGACGATCGAGGCGCCAGTATCGACGAGCATCCGGCTCGGAACGCCGTCTATGCTGACTTCGGCGTAGAAATGACCGTCGACCTGGCGTTGGAGCGTGAATTCCTCGTTCCAACGAACCTGGCCGTCCCCGAGCGCGGCAAGCATCGCATCCGGAGAAGCAGTGGGCGAAGGTTCTACCGTCGTGCTGGCAAGTCCGTCCTCCAGGGCGAACATCGGCACGGCGAGACCAACCGCGCCGCCCGCAATCAGGACACAGGCGAGGGGTATGCGATAGTCCATCGCCCGCGAATCTAGCGGCCAAGACTTTCCACCGGGTAAAGGGCGTTGGCTTTCGCGCAGGCGAGCATGGAGGCGGCGTGGCGGTCTGCGACCTCGCGCTGATCCGTACCGTATCCCCCACCCAGCGCACTGGCGATAGGCAAACCTCGCGACCGCGCTTCTCCGATGACGAGGCGGTCGCGCGCGGCGAGCCCTTGCGAGGTCAGCGCCAGGCGACCCAGCCTGTCGCCCTCATGCGCGTCGATACCGGCCTGGTACAGCACGATGTCGGGTTCGAAATCGTCGATGATTGCGGGAAGATAATCGCGCAGAGCAGCGAGGTAATCTGCATCGCCCGTCCCGTCCGGCAGCGCGATATCGCAGCACGAGCGTGCCTTGCGGGCCGGAAAGTTCTTCTCCGCGTGGATGGACAGTGTGAAGATATCCTCGCGCCCGGCGCACAGGCTTGCGGTGCCGTCACCCTGATGCACATCGCAATCGACGATCAGCACGTGGCCCGCATCGCCCTGCGCGATCAGGCGATTGGCGGTTACCGCGAGATCGTTGAACACGCAGTACCCGGCTCCGGTATCGTGGAGCGCGTGGTGACTTCCGGCAGCGGAATTGGCAGCGTAGCCGTGCTTCATCGCCAGTTGCGCGGCGAGCCAGGTTCCGCCGTTCGTGTGCCGTACGCGCGCAGCGATGCGCTGCGTGACAGGGAAACCGATGCTTCGCTCCTTCTCCCGTGGGACGCTGGCGGTGAAAACCTGCTCGACGTACCGGGGATCGTGAACCGCCTCGAGCCATTCGCGCGGGCATGGATCGGGTGCGTGCTCGGTCAGAGGATATCCGCTTTCGCGCAGTGCGATCATCACCAGCTGATACTTGTCGAACCTGAACGTGCCGCGCTCTGGCGTCGGCGCCATATAATCCACGTGATGAACGACGTGCAGCATGTCTGCTCAGTCGCTGGCGTCTGCCTTGGCGGCGATGGCCTTTTCGGCAAGTTCCTCGGCCTCGAGCTCGTTGCCTGGCTCCAGTATTTCGATCCTGCGATCGATGAGCTGGTTGTAGGTACGGAAGAACACGCCCAGCTCCCACATCATCGTGTCGCGCAGCTGGTCGAGCCGCTTCACCCCGCCGAATGTCTGGCTCAACGGAGGCACGCCCACGAGCCGGTCGTTGCGGACCATTTCCCCGTCTTCCTCCTGCGCCATCCGCAGGATCGCCACCGGTCGGACCGATACCAGCGTACCCGACGGGAGGGCGCCCCCGGTCAGCACCATCACGTCGAGCGCATCGCCATCCTCTGCCAGCGTGGCGGGTACGAAGCCGAAATTGGCCGGGAAGGCCAGACCCTCGGGCAGTTCGATCGCCCATCGAAATATGCCAAGCTTCTTGTCGAGATCGATCTTGTGCGTGTTACCCTTCGGACATTCGATGAAGGCGTGCAGCAGTCCTTCATCGTCGCGCGCGGGCAGGGCAGCCAGATGTTCGGCATCGATCATGTCAGTGTTCCGCTTTTGTTGGCGACCTGACAACCTACGGTATCGGACCGGAGGCGTTCCGCCTATTCGGCTGCTTCGGCATGGGGATCGAAGGCAATGGCGGTGCCGGCCTCGATCTCGGCGGCCTTCTTTTCCACCAGTGCAACGATGTGGTCGAGCATGTCGTCGGATTGCACGTGATGGTCGGTGACGCCCGAAAGGTAGACCATGTGCTTGCCCGCGCCGCCTCCAGTGATGCCGATATCGGTCTCGCGCGCTTCGCCCGGGCCGTTGACCACGCAACCGAGTACCGAAAGGCTCATCGGCGTCTTGATATGTTCGAGCCGCTTCTCAAGAGCCTCGACCGTGCGAATGACGTCGAAACCCTGGCGCGAACAGCTGGGGCACGACACGACGCGAACCCCCCGGGTCCGCAGACCGAGCGCCTTCAGCATCTCGAACCCGACGCGCACTTCGGTTTCCGGCTCCGCGGACAGCGATACGCGGATCGTATCGCCGATACCCGCCCACAGCAGGCTGCCCATGCCGATCGAGGATTTGACCGTGCCGCCGATCAGCCCTCCGGCCTCTGTAATGCCGAGATGCAGCGGACAATCGACCGCCTCTGCCAGCCCCTGATAGGCGGCGACAGCGAGGAACACGTCGGATGCCTTCACCGCCACCTTGTATTCGTGAAAGTCGTGGTCCTGCAGCAGCTTGATGTGATCGAGCGCGCTCTCGATCAGCGCCTCCGGGCAAGGTTCGCCGTACTTTTCCAGCAGGTCGCGTTCCAGCGAGCCGGCATTGACACCGATGCGAATGGCGCAGCCATTGGCCTTCGCTGCCCGCACGACCTCGGCGACGCGCTTGTCGTTGCCGATATTGCCCGGATTGATGCGCAGGCAAGCGGCGCCCTTGTCCGCTGCCTCGAGCGCGCGCTTGTAGTGGAAGTGGATGTCGGCGACGATCGGCACGTTCGCGGCCCGAGTGATCTCGTCGAAGCGAGCGGTCGCTTCCTCCGTCGGACAGGAGACGCGCACGATGTCCGCACCCGCGTCCTCGCAGCGACGGATCTGGTCGATTGTCGCGCCCACGTCCTGCGTCGGCGTGTTGGTCATGGTCTGCACGCTGATCGGCGCATCGCCGCCGACAGCGACGGATCCCACCATGATCTGGCGGGACGGCCGGCGCTCTATCGTGCGCCAGGGGCGGATGCTGGTGATCGCGTCTGCTGACATGGCGCTCGATATAGGCCGCGCATGATGAAGGGGCAATGACAAGGCCGTTGATCGAGGCCCGAGCGTTGCCGGTCGGTAAACAGTGTCGGGATCGCTTCCGTCGTATGCAAAGGGGAAATCGGGACCGCTGTGAAAGTTGCCTCATGTTCAGACCGCTCGCTCTCGCCGCCCTCCTTGCCAGCACGGCCGGGGTCCACGCCGCCGCCCAGGAACAGGTTCAGCGAGCCGGACCTGATTGCGAAGCGCTAGTCGATGGCAATGATGGCGCCGCCTGCGTGCTGGCGCGAACTCTCGAAAGTGATTTCATCTTTCCGGAAGCAGGGGCACGCTATGCCGCCATGTTACGCGCCGCAATCGCGGAGGGTCGCTATCGCGGGTTGGCGAGCGAAGATGCTGCACGGCGGATGACCGCGGACCTGCAGGCCGTTGCGCCCGATGGTCATCTCCGTGTCCAGCCCGCCCCCGAGCGGGGTGAAGGTGGCGCACGGAATTTCGCCAGCGACATCCCGTTGCTCGAACAGGGTGACTGGATAGCCCCGGGCATCGGCTACCTGCGTATCAACGAGTTTACCCGAGACCCTGCCACCATCGCAGAGGTATCACGGTTCATGGCCGATCACGCCGATGCCGAGGCATTGATCTTCGACCTTCGGACCCACCACGGCGGCGGGCTGGAGGAAATGGACGCCATCCTCGAATGGCTGTTCGCCGAACCGACCCCGCTGGTGCGGATGGAGATGCGGCGATCGGTGGCGGACGAGCACGGTGTACCCGAAGAGGAACTCGCCACCCTGCGACGCATCGAAACGCCGGACATGGCTACAGCCGAGCACTGGGCACTGCCGAACGGCGATTCGCGGCTTTGGGATGCGCGCGTCATCCTGCTGACCGGTCCGCGCACCGCGTCGGCAGCGGAGCATTTCGCGCTTGCGATGAAGGCGACGGGGCGGGCCACGCTGATAGGTTCGGCCACGGCCGGCGCCAACCATTTCGGCGGCGGCATGGATCTGCCCGGCGGGCTCGCCGCATTCATCCCCATCGGGCGAACCTATGATCCGGCGACCGGGGAGGATTGGGAGGGTCATGGCGTTCAACCCGATATTGCGACCGACCCTGCCGACGCGCTGGCCCGTGCCTTGATCGAACTCGGCGTCGAACCTGCCGAATCCGCCCGTCTCGCGCGGGTCTACGCGCCAACGCTGCCCATGACCCGGCGCGAGGGATGAGAGCAGCAATGCCCCACTAGGCAAGCCCGCCGCGGCACGCCATGATCGCGTGCGATGGAACAAACGGACGACGTGAAGCTGGACGGCCCGTTGCTTTTCGGGCGCGTGCTCGATGGGCGGGGCGGGGCGCGCCCTATCGGTTGGGATGAGGCCAGAACATGGCGGCGCGCTGAAGATGGCGAGGTTATGTGGCTGCACCTGTGTCGCAACAAGCCGGGCATCGAGGAATGGCTGGAAAAGCAGGACATTCCCGAACCCACCGCCGAACTGCTCACCTCCGACAGCACCCGTCCGCGCGCTTTTCGGGAAGGGACCGCGCTTGTCGCCACGTTGCGCGGTATCAATTTCAACCCCGGTGCCGAACCCGAGGATATGGTCGCGCTACAGGTGTGGAGCGACGGCGAGCGCGTGCTGACCCTTCGCCGCCATCGTCTGCAAAGCCCGCGTGACGTTCTCGCGAGCCTGGACGAGGGCCACGGACCGGTCGATGCGGGACGCATCATCACCGAACTGGTCGAGGCGCTCATCAACCGCATGAACGCTTCCATCGTCGACATGAACGAAGCGATCGACGACATGGACGAGACCGGCGCGCAGGACGGCGATCCGGAAAAGACGCTCGCCCGCATCGCCTCCATTCGGCGCAACTGCCTCGCTCTACAGCGCCACATGGCACCGCAGCACGAGGCGCTGGAGACGATTTCGCGCACCGCTCCGTCTTGGTTCGAGGCGGACGACAGGCGCGAGATCGCCGAGAGCATAGACCGGCTGCGCCGCTATCTGGAGGATATCAACATCTCCAAGGAAAGCGCGCTGGTCATTCAGGACGATATTCGCGCCCGCGCCGCCTCTCGCGCGGAGCGGACGAACTACCTGCTCACCATCGTTGCCGCCATCTTCCTCCCGCTCGGCTTCATCACCGGACTGCTCGGCATCAATGTCGGCGGAATGCCTGGCGTAAACGATGGCGATGCGTTCTGGATCGTCGTCGGCCTGTGCAGCGCGATCCTGTGCGTGCAACTGGCCCTGTTCTGGAAGTGGAAGTGGCTGTGAGACTGGCGGCACTTCGCCGGCGGTAGGAGAGGGCGGACATGGAAGAACACGGTGCCGGCCTGGTGCTTCGCGACGGGTTGCTGATGCTCGGTTTCGCGATGGTCGCCGTGCTTGCCTTTCGCCGTGCCGGACTGGGCGCGACGCTCGGCTATCTCGTGGCCGGCGCGCTGCTCGGGCCGGATGTTCTGGGCCTGGTCGGCAATGCGGAGGAAATGGCGGCGGTCGCGGAACTGGGTATCGTGATGCTGCTGTTCATCGTCGGCCTCGAACTCAGTCCGGCGCGGCTATGGCGCCTTAAAGGCGCGATCTTCGGTCTTGGCCTGACGCAGGTGATAGCCTGCGGGCTGGCGGTTACGGCGACGGTCCTGGCCCTGACCGGATACACCTGGCAGGCCGCGCTTGCCATCGGCCTGCCGCTCGGCCTGTCTTCCACCGCGCAGGTCCTGCCCATGCTGCAATCGGCGGGGCGGCTGCGAACGCCGTTCGGCGAACGCGCCTTTTCCATCCTGCTGTTCCAGGATCTCTCGATCATTCCGCTGCTCACGATCGTTTCGGCGATGAGCCGCAATCCGGCGGCGGAGGAAGGTCCGTCGGGCTGGGTTCTCGGCCTGCTGACGATCGGCGCGATCATCGGGCTGATTGCCGCGGGGCGGCTCCTGATTCGCCCGTTGTTCCGCCTGATCGGGGGGCTGGGAGAGCGTGAACTGTTCATTGTGGCGGCGCTGTTCACCGTCACCGCAAGCGCCTTCGTCATGCAGGCGCTCGGCCTTTCGGCGGCGCTTGGGGCCTTCGTGGCGGGCGTGATGCTGGCCGATACCCCCTACCGGCACGAGCTGGAAGCCGACATCGAACCGTTTCGCGCCGTGCTGCTCGGGCTGTTCTTCGTCTCGGTCGGAATGATGCTGGACCTGAATGTCATCGCCGACAATCCGAACTTCGTGATCGGGTTTGCCGCCATGCTCATCGTGGTGAAGACGGCGATCATAACCGGGCTGGGAATGCTCTTGAGGATGTCGTGGCGTTCTGCCCTCGCGCTCGGCCTGCTGCTGAGCCAGGGGGGCGAGTTCGCCTTCGTCCTCTACAGCCAGGCGGAATCCGCGTTGCTGATCGAAGATGCGTCCTCCAGCCTGTTCGGCGCCATCGTTACCCTGTCGATGGCCTCGACCCCGTTCCTGATGATGGCCACCCGTCGCATCCGCCGCGAGCCCGCGTCCAGCGAAGAAGCCCGCGAGGAACCCGATGGCGAAACCGCCGGTGCGCTCATCGTCGGCTTCGGACGCTTCGGACAGACGGTAGCGCAGACGCTGCTGGCAGGCGGACTGACGGTCACGCTGATCGACAACAAGGCAAGCCAGATCGACGTTGCGGAAGAGTTCGGCAGCAAGGTCTATTTCGGGGACGGCCTCAGGCTCGACATGCTGCGCCAGGCCGGCGGGGCGGAGGCGCAGCTCATCATGTTCTGCCTTGATTCCGTTCCCGATGCAGACTTCGTCGCGTCGGTCCACGACGCCTTCCCCGAAGCCGCCATCTACGTTCGCGGCTATGATCGGCGGAGTGTCATCGACCTTGCTGGCGGTCCGGCACGCTATATCATGCGCGAAGTGTTCGAATCCGCAATCCGCATGGCATTGATGGCACTGGAAGAGGTCGGTGTCAGCGAAGAGGAGATGGACGAGGCCGAGGCGACCTACCGGGAAAACGATCGCAAGCGAATGCAGGTACAAATCGAGGGCGGCGACATCTACGCGGCGAAGGAAATGACGCGCGAGCAGCAACGCGCGCTCCGGGGCGAGGCTTGAGGCGCCGTCAGTCGGAGGCACGACCGGCGCCGAGCAGATATTGCTGTGCCGCCACCACGGGCAGCGGGCGCGAGAAATAATAACCCTGCCCGCAATCGACCCCGAGCGATTTCATCACGTCCAGTTCTTCTGCCGTTTCGATACCTTCCGCCACCAGCGTGCAGCCGATATCGCCGGCGAATTGCACCATCGCGGCTGTCATCGCACGCCGCGCGGGATCCATGTGTATGTCCCGCGTCAGCACCATGTCCATCTTGAGGATATCGGGTTGCAGGTCGACGATGTGGCGCAGGCCGGAATAGCCTGTGCCGACATCGTCGATGGCGATTTTCGCATGGGCCTTGATCGCCTCTATCTCGCGCCGGAGCGCGGCAAAGTCGGCGACCTGGCAGTGCTCGGTAATTTCGACGACAAGGTTCGCCGGCTCACACTGTTCCAGTTCGGCGCGCAGCGTGCCGCTCGCAACCGTTTCGGGAGAGACGTTGACGGCGGCATACACACCTTCCGGAATATGCGGCAGGGTTTCCAGGGCGCAGCGCACGGCGGTCATTTCCAGCTGGGTGCCAAGGCCAACCAGTTCGGCATCCTCGAACCACGCGTCGGGCCCGCGCTTGGTAACATCGGGGAAGCGTGACAGGCATTCCACACCCCTCGGCCGCCCGGTGTCGAGCGCGACTATCGGTTGCTGGAAAATAGTCACCGCATGCCCGTCCAGCATCGCCTCGACGCGGGAGCGGGCCTGTTCGTGCGTCATTTCCCTTTCGAGAGACGACTGAATCCGTTCGCCTACCAGCCCGGCAAAACTGCGCAGGATGTCGAGGTCGCGCTGCGTCATCGAACGGTCGGGCTTACGGCCCAGTGCACAGAAGCTTCCCCAGACCGTGCCGTCCGCCAGTCGCAAAGGGGTGTTGATATGGCAGCCGACCGGCAGGAAATCGGTGATGTCCATGGTCGCGCAGAGCGGATGATCGGCGGGATCCTGGATCAGTTCGGGCAGGCGCCCATTCAGGATGTGCCAGCAATAGCCTTCCTCGCGCGGGTTGCGATATCCGGGCCCCATCGGCAGGTCGAGATCGCTGCTGACATGGGTCAGCTCGCGCTGCTCGCCTTCGACATACCGGGCGACGAACGCGATATCGACGCCAAGATGTCCGCGCACGGTGTTGAGGATGCGATCGATGCCCGGATCGTTCACGAGTTCGTCGGCCAGCGGTCGGGCGGGCGCCTCGAAATCGGGCAGTTGAGGTGCGAGTTCTCCCATCGGCTTCCGCATATGCGCAGGCAATCGCTAAGGTCGTCTTAACCAGCGGGGCTTTTGCCCTCAGAGCTCTAGTTCGAGCAGAAATTCTTCGTCGAGCTGGTCGCCCACGCGAAAGGTGATGTCGGCGATCTTGCTAAAACCATAACGCGCGTAGAACCGCTGCGCCCCGTCATTCTCGCTCCATACCGACAACTGGATGGCGTCGTGATCGTGTTGCCGGGCGAACGTGATCGCCCAGTCCATCAGCGCCGCGCCGATGCCCTCTCCGGTCCGTGCCGGATCGGTATAGAGCTGACCCAGCCCCATTGGCCTTGCCGCATCGGAATGATGGGCATACCAGCTCGGCTGACGGACCTTGACGAAACCGGTGAGACCGTCGCCCACGGCGTCCTCGGCGAGACGATGGGTAATGGCCGGATCGGCGATCTCGTCGGCGATGACCGACCGCGCGTAGACGTCCTGGAGGAAGACGCGAAGATCTGCGGGTCTATACAGATGTTCGAAGGCCGCGCAGAAGCTCTCTTTTCCGAGGCGGGAGAGGGCGTCCGCATCGTCGGGCGTGGCGGGGCGAAGGATCATCGCGCTCTCGTTAGGTGTGCACGCGCACCAAGGCAATTGCGCAGGTTTGGTGACATGAGAAAGGGGCGCGGATCCGGCTGATCCGCGCCCCCTTCGCGTCTCCGGTCGATCAGGCGCCTGGCGGCAGATCCTTCGGATCGGCCTTGGCGTCGCGACCCTCGACCCGCGCGGAAACCGGCCCGCTGGTGGTCGTCGGTGAGCGGTTCTCGAGGTGGTTGTCCACCTGCTCCAGCTTGCGACCGGCCCATTCGCGTCCGCCGAGGCCGAAGGCCAGCGCCGCCGCTACCGCGCCGCCGATAACCAGGGCGGTGAACGCTGTCTGCACGATATCGTCGCCCACTTCCATGAACTCCAGGCCCATGAAGGTGAACAGTATGATTGCCGCCCACTTGACGATGGACGCCGCCATGCCGCCGCCCGTACCGCCGATGAGATTGGCGAGTAGTCGCGCGACGAAGAAGCCGGCGACGATGACGACCGCGCCGAACACTACGCGTCCGCCAAGTTCGAGAACCGCGTCCAGGATGCGGGTCAGTTCCGGGAAGTTCAGTAGGCGCGTTGCCGCGATGGCGAAGAACAGCACGATGGCGACCTGCGCGATGCGCGCGATGATCGAGGATGCGCTGGTGGTGCTCGGGAGCAGTTCGCTGCTGGTCATCGCGCGATCGACGCCAAGGCCGGGAAGCACCTCCTTGATGAGTTGCGCCACAAAGCGGCCTACCAGATAGCCGATGCCGAGCAGGATAGCCGCACCGATCACTCGCGGAATGGCGTTGAGGATCATCGCCAGCATGTCGCTCGCGGGTTCGGACACGCTTTCCAGACTCAACGCGTCGAGCGCGAGGATAGAGACGAAGATCACGATGATCGCGTAGACGATCGTGCCGATCGTGCTGGACAGGCGCGAATTGCCGGTGAGCGTTTCCGCCCCGCCGCGATTGATCCACTTGTCGAAATCGACCGTCTGGAGTGCCGTGACGGTCAGATCGCGCACGATCTTGGCCACCATCAACCCGATGAAGAAGATGAGCCCGGCGCCGATCAGGTTCGGAATGAAGCTCATGATATCGTCGAGCAGGGTCGTCACCGGCCGCATCACGCCGCCCAGGTTGAAGACCTGCAGGATGGCCAGCAGGCCGAGCAGCCAGATCAGCAGGCTGACGATCTTGCCAAGTTGCAGCCCGAGGCTATCGCCCGACGACGTGCTGTGCTGGAGGAAGGATACCTTGTCGACCAGCTTGGCGAAGGCCCATTTGGCGGCGCGCGCCAGCAGCCAGGTGACGACGAGGATCACGGCGGCGATGATGATTTTTTCCAGGATTTCCATCGCCAACTGTTCGTTGAATCTCCAGTTTCCCATCCGCATGGGTCAGCTCCCTGTTTCTAGCTCTGCGTCTCTTGCGACTTGTTGCACTCGTATCACGACGAGCCGTGAAACCTCAAATGCGCTCCGAATCGTAAAAGTTCCTGATCGGGGTCAGGAGTACTTGTCGACCTTGCGCCGACCGAAGCGCAGCCCGCTTTCCAGATGTCCACGCAAGGCGGCATAGAAAGCTTCGAGGAATTCGCGCTGGTCATCGTATCCCGGTTCCCAGCCGATCTTGCGGGCTATGGCAGCGGCAACATCGTTCATGGCCGCGTCGTCGCCTTGACGAAGGACATTCTCGAGAACCTGCAGTTCATGCTCGCCGTAAACGGCGAGTTCCGCCTCGCCGAAACGGTATTCGCGCGACCGGTCCGGCGCCAGCGACATGGCCGCGGCGAGCGTTGCCCGACGCGCCTCGACCACCCAGGTGCCTGCCACGAGGTCGCCCGCGCGCATGGCATCGCGATTGAAGAACGGAAACAGGACGAATACAGCGAGCCATACGAACGCGGCGAAACCGGCTATGCCAAGCCCCTTTCCCCCGCCTCCGAACATGAAAAAGGCCGGCAGGAACACCTCGACATCACGCACCAGGTTGCGGGCAATCACCATCTCCGCGGTCAGCCGACCGCCATCGCGCGCCGCGACGCGCAGTCCCAAGAGGCGCTTTCCCGGCGTGGCGGCTCGCGGCCCCAGCTCGAACCACAGGAAATAGCCGTATCGAGCGAGGAACAGCAGCAGGATGATGAGCACGACCAGCGCTTCCACCAGCGGTCCGGCTCCTTCCATGTCGCCCAGACCCAGCACGCCGATGCCCAGATAGCCGAGAACCACGAAGAACAGGATGGTGCCGACGATTATGAACGTCAGGTCGAGAAGCAACGCTCCGGCCCGCGCCCCGCGACTGCCTACGCGCAGCGGAAGGGCGAGCCCCTCCGGCGTCACGAGTTGACGGTCGCGTCCGGTCTTCTCCCGGCTTCTTGCGGGAACGCCTGCGGTCACGTCTCGCGCTCTCGCGGAGGGCGCGACAGGATGAAATATCCGAGCCAGAAAAGCAGCATTCCCGTTCCGATCGCGGCGCGTGCGGCTGCGTCGCCGACGAGTTGCCGGACATAGCCTTCGAGCACACCGGCGACGATCAGCATGATCGTGCAACCTGCCATCACCTGCGCCGCACGAACCCCCGCGGCCTGCATCGCGGCAAGGATCGAGCGGTCTCCCGGAAAGGCCATGGTGCGCCCGACATGCAGGCCAGCGGCACCCGCCAGCATGATCGCCCCGAGTTCCGTCGTGCCGTGAACGCTCAGCCAGGCGGCGAATTCCCACCCGAGGCCGGCATCGGCGAATACCCACAGCATCGCCCCCAGAAGCGCCATGTTGTAGAGCAGTAGCAACAGGGTCGGAACGCCGAAGGCGAAACCCAGCGCGAAGGCCATAATGGCGACGCCGGTATTGTTGGAGAACAGCGAGGCGGCAAAAATCGAGAGACCGTCCGATCCGGGCTTCGTTCCCAGGCTCTCGCGCAGCGCCGCCGCTCCCGCTCCGGGTGTACGGCCGCCGGCCATCCCGCCGGGAACGAGGGCGTAGAACCAGTCGGGCTCACGGCTTACCAGCAGCCAGCCTACCAGAGTCCCGGCCGCCATGACGGCGAGGGCGATGCAGATGTCGAGCCAGATGGCCCGCACTGCCGCGCTCCAGCCGCCCCCGACGAACCGGCGCAACCAGCCGGTAAAGCCCATCCGGGGGCCGTAGACCTGAAACCAGGCGCGCTGAACGAGCGCCTCGAGATAGGCGAGGGTGGCGGCGTCGAGCGATGTCTCGCGAGCCACGGCGAGACCGGACGCGGTCTTGCGGTAGAGCACCGGCAGATCAAGCAGATCCTCGTCGCTGATGCGCCGGGGCCGTCCATTTTCCAGCGCGGTGACGATGGAATCGAGACGTTGCCAGTCGACCTGCCTTTGCAGCCTGAAGCGATCCGAGCGCAGCGACGCGGCCTCGATCTCCGCCGGTGTCTCGATCTCGGGCGTCCTGAAGAACGGCAGGCCCATCATCCGATCGCCTCTGCCGCCCTGGTTTGCAGATAGCGATCGATCACCTGGTAGCCTATCCGGTCATGCGCGGCCTCGATTACGGCGACGCCCAACCGTTGCAGCCGTTGCAGCACGATGGATCGCTGCCGGGCGAGGGAGTCGGCGCTGACTGCCACGGCGATGTCGGTCATCGTATCGGGATCGACGTCCGCGAGTTCATCGAGTTCGGTATCGGTGAAGGTGACGAAGATCACCAGATGATGACGGACCAGTCGCTCGACGCTTTCCACCATGAGTTCGGCCGATGTCGGATCGGAAAAGTCGGAGAACAGGACGATCAGCGACCGTCGCTGCAGACGCGCGGCAAGCGTAGCCAAGGCGAGCGTGAAGTTCGGCTCGCCTACGCTGTAATCGAGGTCGGCGGCCGCACTCTGCAAGCGGTGGAAGGCCCGCGTATCGGTGACGAAGGGGGTCATCAATCGTGGTTGCTGGGCGAAACCGAAAAGCGCGACGCGGTCCCCGCCTTTCAGCGCGACATAGGCGGCGGTCAGCGCGGCGGAAACGGCGCGGTCTATACGGGGTAGGCCATCCACCGGTTCGCACATGGCCTGACCGCAATCGAAGGCGAAGACGATCTGGTTGTCGCGCTCCGCCTCGTTCTCGCGGGCGTAGAGCGCGGTATGCCGCGCACTCGCCTTCCAGTCGATGCGGCGGCGGTCCATGCCGGGTTCGTATTCGGAAAGAGCCTCGAACTGCGTTCCCTCGCCGCGGATACGCCGGGCGACGGTCCCGAACTGGCTGTCCCGCAGGAAATGCTGGAGAACCGGAGATCGCACCGGGGAGAGATCGGGCCAGACGCGGATGGCCGCGTCGAGCGCGACGTGCCTCTGCCGCGCCGCGAGACGCAGCGGCCCTGGCCAGCGCAACCAGAGGTCGGTGAGTTCGCCCGTTCCGCGCCGCAGCGGTACGGCGGGTGCGCTGCCGGCGAAGCGGCCCGGAACGTCGGTCGGCAGGAGCGGAAAGGTCAGCTTGCCGTGTTCTCCCAGGCGGGGATCGAAACCGATGGACGCTTCCGGATGCGCCGGTCCGGCCCCCGCCAGTTCCACCTCGACGCGCAGCTGGGCGGCCTGCCCGACCTCTGCATCGGGTGGCGCGTGAAAATCGAAGCGTGACAGGCCGCCCGCCAGCCATCCGTCGATCATCGCAACCAGCAGCACTGTCAGCGTGGCTGCGGGCGCTACGGTCCACGCACCAGGCGCGGTTGCCGCGATGACGACCGCGACGGGCGCCAGCAGCGTCAACAGCACGAGTGTTCGCGCTGTCGGCACGATGGGCGCGGGCGGCAGCGAGATGCGTGGAAGCTTCAAGGAGTCTCCCGCTCGAGTGAGGAGCCGGTCATTATCACCTGGGTGCCTGCGTCTGTTCGATCATGCGGGCCACGAGGTCTTCCATCCGTTTCCCCTCGATTTCCGCTGCCGGACTCAGTTGCAGGCGGTGACGAAGGACGGCGGTGGCGAGCGCCTTCACATCGTCGGGAATGACGTAGTCGCGCCCGTCGAGCGCAGCGCGGGCGCGGGCGGCGTTGGCCAGCAAGACCGCCGCGCGAGACGAAGCGCCGCTGGCGATGTCGGCGTTCTCGCGGGTGGCGCGTACGAGCGAGACGATGTAGCCTATTACCTCGTCCGACAGCGTGATGCCTTTTACCGCTTGGCGTGCTGCGGCGATGCTATCGGAATTCGCGACCGTCGCGATACCGAAATCGGCTGGTTTCTGCGGCCCGCTGCGTTCGCCGAAACGTGCGACGATACGCGCTTCCTCCTCGGCATCCGGATATGGAATCAGCAACTTGAAGGCGAAGCGATCGAGCTGCGCTTCGGGAAGCGGATAGACGCCCTGGTTCTCGATCGGGTTCTGCGTCGCGACAACCATGAAATTGTCGCTGAGCGCGTGCGTTTCGCCGTCCAGCGTGACCTTGCGTTCCTGCATCGCCTCGAGGAGCGCGGCCTGGGTCTTGGGCGGCGTGCGGTTGATTTCGTCCGCCAGCAGCAGTTCGCGAAAGATCGGCCCGCGGGTGAGCGTGAACTGGCTGGTCTGGAAGTTGAACAGGTTTGAGCCGAGAATGTCGCCCGGCAGCAGGTCGGGCGTGAACTGGATGCGGCCGAACTCGAGCCCGGTCGCGCAAGCGAAGCACTGGGCAAGGAAGGTCTTGGCCGTTCCCGGCGGCCCTTCCAGAAGCACATGTCCTTCGGCCACCATCGCGATCAGTAAATGATCGATCGTATTGTCCATGCCGACGATCGCCTTGCCGACCTCGTCGCGGATCGCGCCGGCCATCCGCGCCGTCTGTTCGAGTGTCATGCTCATTTGCGAACCGTCCTTTCGAGTGATTTTAGGGCACCGGCGGACCGAATGATCTCGCGGGGGTGGCGGGCGTTGCGCAGATCGTGCGCCGTTCTTGCAAAACCGGGGCCATCGTGTCCTGCGCCCTGCAAGGCCTCGTCGATGGCTCCTTCGCGTGCCTCGCGGTCGGCGGCGTGGATGCCGAGATCGCGGGCGATGCGATTTCCGACCAGCGCTGCGTAGGGTTCGGCGAGCAAGTGAAAGCGCTTCACCCGCGCGACCAGCGCTGCGCCGTTGCGGGCAAGCTGCCGCTTGCCCCGCGCCATCCCCGGCAGTTCCGCGCGCGGCGGGCCGAAGCGGTTGAAGGCGCGCCATCCGATCACCAGCGCTGCCAGAAGCAGGCAAAGGGTCGCGGCCAGGAATGGCGGTGAGAACGCGAGCGTAAGCAGATTTTCGCTCGCCCCGAGGCCAGCCAGGGTCAAGTCGAAGACCACGGGCATGTCTTCCCCGTCCATCGCCTCGTCGATCAGCGAGACCGCGACCCAGGCGCGGGTAGGCGCGGCGAGACCGTAATTGTTCATGAGGTCGGGTTCGAAGACGATGATGAGGGGCCAGGCATCGTCGCTGTGCGGCCGCACGATACCTGCAAGGATATCGCCCTCTCCGTCCCTCACCAGAGGTTCGATCCCGGACGCTCCCCCCTCCAGCAAGGCTTGCGCCTGTTCCGGATCGGGGAGGCTTCCCGAAAGACCGAAGCCTCGCCAGCCGCGCGTCGGACCCGTGGCCAGACGGGCATCGCCGGTCAGCTCCGTTTGCGCGAACCAACCCGGGCTGATGGCGGTGTCGATGAACACCCAGCCATCCTTAGCCTCCACGCCGGCGTCTTCGGGTATCGCGCCCGCCTGCCATTTGGGCAGGACCAAGATCGTCGGCCCCCAATTGCCCGATTGGCGATGCGCGATGATTTCGCCGATCTTCTCGCCATCGCTCCAAAGCGGCGGGGTAAGGATGGTGAGGTTGTAGTCCGCGAAACCGCCCGGATTGCGCGATAGCGACACGTCGTGCCCGGTTCCCTCGAGCAGACTGACCAGCCCCGCAAATCCCGTCAAGCCGTTGGAGGCCGCGTGTTCGCCCCCGTTGCGATCTTCGCTGCCGGTCCAGCCTTGCCCGATGGAATAGAGAAGCAGGAGGAAAGCGAGCGCGCCTGTCGTCAGCACGGCCAGCACCGCGCCCGGGCGAAAAGGGTTGGCGGGGCGGCCGGTCATGCGGAGGCTCGGCCATTCGCCAGGGCGAAATCGGCATAGGCGGCGCGGGCGGCGTGCCAGTCTTCCGCCGTCAGCCGGGTCAGTGCGAACAGGCTGCGCTCGACGCGCCCCGCGATGATGGCAAAGGCATTCCGGGCGGCGGCGGGCAAGCGGGGTTCTGCGGCGATTTCACGTGCGGTGCTCGACGGTTCGACGAGGTGCGGACGCGCCTCGGCGATCTGGCCGACCGAACGTTGCAGCAGAAGGTGGGTCGCCTCGTCGAAGCGCCCCTCTCTCGCCAGCCGGTCCGCTTCTTCGAGCAGAGCGAGCGCGACACCTTCTTCAGGTGCCCAGTCCTCCATCTGCTCCGGCCTGGCGCGCCGCGCCCCCAGATCCGGGCCGAACAGTCGCCACACGATGAAAAGCGCCGCGGCTATCGCAAGCGCCAGCAGCACCCAGGACAAGACAGGCCAGATCCCGGCGAGGAACCGGGCGAGCGGAGCGAACACCTCGGCAAGCCAGTCCTGCAGGCGCACGAGCCAGTCGGGCGGTTCAGGCGCGGCGGGCATGTCCACCGGCGCGAACTGGAGGCTGTCATCGGCACGCATGTGCCGCCATGCCCGCGCGAAGTCATCCCCGCCTGCGACCGCCGCGCCGTTCCCCTGTTCCCTCGTCACCCGGTCATGCCTTGCACGGGCTTGGTTACGAAGCAATGACCTCGCATCACCCCCGCTTGCGGGCGAGCGGGTATGATCCGAACATGGTCAGGGTCTTGCAGTGGAATTCCAGTTCCGCCAGCGCGCGGTCCACTGCAGGATCGCCGGGAGCGCCGATGATGTCGGCGTAGAACTTGGTCGCGGCAAAACTGGCTCCGTCCTGGTAGCTTTCCAGCTTGGTCATGTTGACACCGTTGGTGGCGAACCCGCCCAGCGCCTTGTAGAGCGAGGCGGGCACGTTGTTCGTCTCGAACACGAATGTCGTCAACGCATCCTGCCCGGCCAGTGTCGCCGGATCGAGCGCTTCGCGCGCCAGCACCACGAAACGGGTGGTATTGTCGGCTGCGTCCTCGACATTGTTCTCGACGATCTGCAAGCCATAGAGATCAGCGGCGAGCGCCGGAGCGATGGCGGCGAGCGCAGGATCGCCCTTCTGCGCGATGAACGCCGCGGCACCAGCCGTATCGGCATGGCTGAGGGGCACGATCCCGCGTCGGCGCAGGAACTCGCGGCTCTGGCCGAGCGCCTGGGGATGGCTGTAGGCCGCGGCGAACGGCCCCAACGAACCGTCGGTACCGGGCAGCGCCATCAGCGCATGGCGAATGGGCATGAAATGCTCCGCCACGATGGACAGGCCGCTGCCCGGAAGCAGGAAGTGCATGTCGGCGACGCGGCCATGCTGCGAATTTTCGATTGGAATTATGGCCGCGCCGGCGGTGCCGCTTGTTACTGCATCCAGCGCGTCCTCGAACGCGAAACATGGCAGCGGAAGGCATTCCGGCGCGAATTCCATCGCCGCGCGATGAGAGTTCGCGCCCGGAGCGCCCTGAAAGGCGATCGCGCGCATCGGTTCGCCGGCGGCCGCGTCGCGCATGATCGCGACCTTTTCCAGGGCGGGTTCGGGGAAGGACTGCATGGTTCGTGCCGCCTAGCGCCGGGTCGTTACCTCGACAAGCGCGATGCATCCGTTACCGCGGCGACTGGCCCCTTGCGCGCGAGGGCCACCGCCATTAGAGCGCGTCGCCAGAACCATTTCCCCTTCAAAGCAGAACGTCTGTTGTCATGAACGATCGCATGAATACCATTTTCGGCTGGGTGCTGGCTTGCCTCATCGTGGGGTGGGGGCTTTCTGCCATCAGTTCACGGGTCTTCCATGCCGACGATCCGGAATCTCCCGAAGAACCGGGCTATGTGATCGAGGCCGCGGAAGAAGGGGAGGCGGATGCCGGTCCGTCCTTCGCGACGCTGCTCGCCAGCGGCTCGGCCGAAGCGGGCGAGGCGATTTTCCAGAAATGCACTGCCTGCCATTCCATCGCGCAGGGCGGTTCGAACGGCATCGGCCCGAACCTGTGGGGCGTGCTCGGCAAGCCGATCGGACAGCACGCGGCGGGTTTCGCCTATTCCAGTGACCTGTCGGGTCATGGCGGTGTCTGGGATTACGAGAACATCAACGATTGGCTGAAGAGCCCGCGCGCCTTCGCCTCCGGCACGAAGATGAGCTTCGCGGGTCTTTCGAGCGCCGAGGACCGTGCCAACGTAGCCCTGTATCTGCGTGCGAACGGGGGCGGCCCGCCGCTGCCCGAGCCCGAAGCCGAGGAACCGGCCGAGGGGGCGGAACAGGTGGACGGCGCCGGCGAAGGTCCGGGTCCGGCCGACGGTGCGGAAGCCGACGAGATGGAAGCCGTTGGCGCGATGGGTGCCGAACAGCCCACTACGGGTGAGCAGCGCAGCGTCGACTGACCCGGCGCCGGTTCGCGCCGGCGCTGCTGCATGGCGTCAGGCTTCGTCCCCGTAACGGGACGGCTCGCGTCCCTTGAACCCTTGCGCGACGACATACCATTCCGAACTGCCCTTGCGGCTGGCCGGTGGCTTGGCATGCTTCACGCTGGCGAAGTGCCGCTTCAGCAAGTCGAGCAGATCCTTGTCGGTGCCACCGGCAAAGCCCTTTGCGACGAATGCGCCCCTGGGTTCGAGAACCTCTACCGCGAACCACGCCGCCGCTTCCACCAGCGCCATGGTGCGCAGGTGATCGGTCTGCTTGTGTCCGACCGTGTTGGCCGCCATGTCCGACAGGACGAGATCCGGTGCGCCGCCCAGCGCGGAGATCAGGGTATCGGGCGCGGCGTCGTCCATGAAATCCATCTGCAGGATCTCGACGCCCTCGATCGGCTCGGTTTCCAGGATGTCGATGCCGACGATCGCCGCCTTCGGCGCGCGCCTCCGCACCACTTGCGCCCAGCCGCCCGGAGCGATGCCGAGGTCGACCACCCGCCGCGCGCCCTTCACCAGGCCGAAGCGGTCGTCCAGCTCGGTGAGCTTGAACGCCGCCCGACTGCGATAGTCCTCGTCCTTTGCCCGCTTGACGTAAGGATCGTTGAGCTGGCGTTCGAGCCAGCGCTGGCTGCTTGCCTTGCGCTTCTTCGCGGTCTTCAGCCGCCTGTCCGAATCGCGGCCAGAGCGTGCCATCAGACGCCGTGCCCCGCATCGCGCAGGCGGCGCAGCGCGGCCTGCGCCTGCTGGCCTTCCGCGTCGGCCGACATCAGCGAACGCAGGATACCCTCGCGAATCCCCCGGTCGGCGACGCCCAGACGCGGGGCGGACCAGATATCCAGGATGGATTCGAGGATCGCGCATCCGGCCACCACCAGATCGGCACGCTCATGCCCGATGCAATCGAGCTCGCGTCGCTCCTCGGGTGACATGGCGGACAAACGAGCGGAAATGTCGCGCATGGACTGCATGGGCACCATCAGGCCGTCCACCGCCTTGCGGTCGTATTGCGGCAGGCCGAGGTGGACCGAGGCGAGCGTCGTTACGGTACCGCTGGTGCCGAGAAGGCGCTGATCGGGCGAACGGTAGGGATCGATGCGTTCCGCGAATTCGGCGAAGCTGTCGGTCACGCGGCGCTTCATCTCGGCATAACGCGCCAGCCGTCCCTCTCGCGTTTCGCCCTCCGGGCCGACGGTCTCGGTCAACGAGACGACGCCCCACGGTACGCTTTGCCAGTCGATGATGCGCGGGACCGGGGCGCCCGGCTCGATCAGCACGAGCTCGGTCGAGCCGCCGCCGATATCGAAGATGATAGCCGGGCCGATGCCGTCCTCCAGCAGGATATGACAGCCAAGGACCGCAAGACGCGCTTCCTCCTGCGCGCTGATGATGTCGAGGACGATGCCGGTTTCTTCCTGCACCCGCTCTATGAACGTCTCGCCGTTCGACGCCCGGCGACACGCTTCCGTGGCGACCGAGCGGGCAAGGTGGACGTTGCGCTTCTTGAGCTTGTCCGAACACACTTTCAGCGCACCCAGTGCCCGGTCCATAGCCTCATCCGACAGCCGACCGGTTTGGGCCAGGCCTTCGCCGAGGCGGACGACGCGGCTGAAGGCGTCGATCACGACGAAGTTCTCGTCGGCGGGGCGGGCGATCAGGAGCCGGCAATTGTTGGTGCCGAGGTCGATCGCGGCATAGGACTGGCGGTAGGAGCGATGCGGCGGACGGCGCCAGTTGCGGTTCTCGCCAGCGTGGCCGTTGCCGCCGTTTGCCGATCCGACGGACTTCGTTTCCGTCTTCTTGCCGTTGCCGGGAGCGCGGGCCGAGCTGGGCTTCGTCTGGCGGCGCCGAGCCCTGTCATTCGGCGCCGATCGCTCGGTTTCGTCGCGTCCTTCCGGCGGCTGTATCTCCGCCATGCTGGGACTTTCCAAAAAACCATCACCGCCGGCAGTTCGGCGGAACCTGCCTTCTAGGTAGGCCGACGGGGGGAAAATTACAAGCGAATGGCCAATTCGTGCGGTTCTGGATCAGGTTTTGCGATCGCCGGCCATGCGAAACGGGGCAAGGTGCGCCGGCAGAATCGGCACGTCCCGGTCTGACTGTGCATCGTCGACGCCGATGGCGATGGCATACTGCGGCGGTCGCGCGCGATAGGTGCGATGCAGGTAATCCCACCACGAAATCCCGCTCGACCAGTTGCTGTCCATTTCGGCGCGGACCTGGCTGTGATGAATACCGTGCATGCGCGGGGTCGTGACGATACGCGACAGGGCCGCGTCGATGTTGCGCGGCAGGCGCAGGTTCGAATGGTGGAACAGGATCGAGGCGAGGAAGAACCGTCGCCACCATTGCAGCGTCGGCCGGTCGATTCCGGCGATGCGGACCTGAACCAGGCGCCAGGGTGTCGAGAGAACCATGTCGAGGAAGTGGAAGCGCACCGCGGTCGAGGCGTCGAGGTCGGGGTCGACGTGATGAACCCTGTGAAATCGCCACAGGAACGGCGCTTTATGCGTGGCGACGTGCCACAGATAGAAGCCGTAATCCATCGCCAGAAAGGCCGCGATCCGTCCCGGAATGCCGCCCCCCAGCCCATGTTGCAGGCCCCGCCGCCTGCGTGCATTGCGCTGCGCGACGGCGTTCGAGAGCGGCGCCTCGCTCACCATGATAGCCGCCTGACAGGCCGCGCCCATCGCGGCGTTGCGGATCAGTCGGGGTAGCTGCTTGCGGGTCCGGCGGCGCAGGGGCGCGAGGCGTTCGGCCAGCAGCAGTCCGCCGATCGCAGCCGTTGCGAAGGCGAAAAGGGCGGTTCGTCGCAGGGTCACGCGAAACAACATGGTCCGTCGCCAGCGCGATTGCCATAGGCTAGGACCGGGAGGATGCGCGTTCCCACCGTCAATCTGTTCGCGAAGTTCCCGGTGCCGGGAAAGGCGAAGACGCGGCTGATCCCGGCCCTGGGGCCGGAGGGCGCGGCGGCGCTGCATCGCCGTCTGACGGAGCGGACATTGGCAAGGGTGCGAGCGAGCGGACTGCCCTTCGCAGTCCGTTACACCGGCGCGAGTGCTGGGGATTTCGCCGCCTGGCTTGGCGGGGACGTGCCGTTGACGGAGCAGGGCGAAGGCGATCTCGGGGAACGGCTGGCGCGCGTCGAGGCCCCCGCTATCCTGCTCGGAGCGGATATCCCGGACCTGTCCGAACGCCATCTCGCCGAAGCGGCGAGGGCATTGCGCGATCACGACACGGTCATCGGTCCGGCAGCCGATGGCGGCTATTATCTGCTTGGTTTTACGACAGAATGCCCCGCGCTCTTCACCGGAATCGCGTGGGGCACGAAGACGGTCAGGAAAGGGACGATGAAGGCCATATCGGGCGCGGGACTGTCCTGCGCGGTCCTGCAAACCCTCCACGACTGCGACCGGCCGGAGGATCTGGCGCGCTGGCCGGACCTGACCGCGTGAAACCAGTCTCGGTCGTCATTCCGATGCTCGACGAGGAAGCGGCGTTGCCGAACCTCGTGGCGCGCCTCTCCCGGCTCGATCCGCCGCCGCTGGAAGTGATCGCGGTGGATGGCGGCAGCGGGGATGCCTCTGTGCTGGTGGCCGAGATCGCCGGCTGGCGCGTGGTGCGGTGCGAGCGTGGCAGGGGGCGGCAGATCAATGCCGGGGTCGCGGCAGCGCGCGCGGAGCATGTCGTGGTGCTGCATGCCGACACCCTGCCGCCGCGCGACATGGTGCGCGTGATCGATGCCACGCTGGCGAATGGCAGGGTGGCGCTGGCCGGTTTCACGCCCGTCATTCGCGGCCGGGACAAGACGCGATGGGGAACCACGGCGCACAATTTCGCGAAGACCTGGTACGCGCCGCTCCTGTTTCGCCCGCACCTCTTCGTCCGGGGCGTGCGGCTCCTGTTCGGCGACCATGCGATGTTCTTCCGCCGCGACCAGTTTCTCGAATGCGGCGGATGCGAGGACGGGGCCATGGTTATGGAGGAAGCCGACCTGTGCGTGCGGCTGGCGCGTTTCGGCAGGGTTCGCCTGCTGCGCCGGACCATCGTTACCTCGGACCGGCGGATCGCCGAGTGGGGCGCGCTGAAGGCAAACTGGATTTACCTCAAGGTCGGCGCGTTATGGGGTCTGGGCCTGCGCAACCGGCTGGAGCGGTACTATCCCGATATCCGCTAGGCCGGTTGGGGCAAGTATCCGCGCTCCACCCCGTACGCGATGAGCCGATCCAGCCAGGCGTTATCGGTGGCGGGGCAGGAAAGGCCCGTCACCTCGCGAAGGCGGGTGTCGTCGAAGCGGGGCGAGCGGGTGAAATAGGGGCCGAACGTGGCCAGCATCCGTCCCGCCAGCAGCCGTTCCGCCGGGGACAGCGCGGCGGGGTCGTAATCCGCCGGCCGCACGACCACCGGATCGGGCAGGTGCGCGGCTCGCGCTACGCCGTGGGCGAGTTCGGCAGCGGGTAGCGGGTCGGCGGCGACGAGATGGTAATGTCCGCCCGCTGCGGCATCGAACCGCTCGGCGAGGGCGACGATGGATGCGGCGACGTGATCGATGGGTACGAGATCGAGCGAGGCGGTCCCGGCGGCGGGAAAGCGCGTGACCTTGCCCCGCGCCATCAGGCGGAAGACATTGCACAACGAGGGAAACTGACGGATCCGACCGGTCGCGCTGTCGCCCAGCACGATCGAGGGGCGGGCGATGGCGAAGGCGGTTCCACCCTCCTCGATCACCCGCTCTCCCGCGGCCTTGCTCGCCTCGTAGCGATTGGTGAACCGCGTGCCCTCGGGCACCGGTCCTTCGGCGATAGGTCCGTCGCGCTGGCCGCAGACATAGGCGGTGCTGACATGCAGGAAGCCGGCTTCGGCGGCCTTCGCGAAGTCCATGGCGTTGCGCGTGCCCTCGACATTGACCGCGCTCAGTTCCTCCTGCGGCGCATCGAATTCGAGCGAGGCGGCGCAATGGATGACGAGGTCGAACGCCGCGGGCTCGAGCCCCATCAGCGGCTGCCTGACATCGCCAGCGACCACGGTAACGCCGTTCACCGGCGCGCCGTCATTGCCGCGAATGTCCGGCGTTCGGCGCACCATCCCGATCATCCGGTGTCCCCGCTTCGCCAGACGCGCGCAGACCTCGCCGCCGATCAGACCGGCTGCCCCGGTGACGAGAATCGTCAGCAACAGGCTGCGCCCGGCGCCCCCGACTGCGTGTTCGCCCTCGTCTGTCCGAAGGGCGTAGTCGCGCCGCAACCGGGAAAGACGCCGTAATGGTTTTGAAAATCGCCGATGAAGTCGAAATGCGGGGCAAAGCGCGTGTCGGCGAGCATTGTCCAGCTATTCCCGCAGACCGGGAAGACCCGCCCCGCCTCTATGGAATGGTGCGCGTCCAGATCGAACACGCGCCGCGCGCCGGGGACGGTTCCGCGATAGACGACGGCCTGCCCGTAATCCTCGCACTGCGGTTCCAGATCGCCGAGCCGGAACAGCCGGTAGGTGGCGGAGACGAAGGCGATACTGCCAAGCTTCGCCGCCACGTCGGCGTCCCCGATAGCGAGCGGCCGGTCGGTCACTAGGCGCGGGTCGGCGAAGCCGGCAGCCTTGGCGATCCGGTCGAAATCGCCCCAGTAGAGCGCGCCCGAAAGACATTCCCCGTGCAGCACCGGATCGTCCCGAAGATGCGCGGGTACGCGGCGGTCGGCATAGACGTCCGAGAAATACAGTTCCCCGCCCGGCTTCAGCAACCGATGGGCAGCCGCGAAGACGGCCGGCTTGTCGGCAACGAGGTTGATGACGCAGTTGGAGACAATGACATCGAAACTCGCAGGTTCGAGCCCCAGCTCGTCCAGCCGTTCGATATCGCCTTCGACGAAATCGACATTGGCGTAGCCGAAGCGGTCGGCGTGCCAATCGAGATGGGCGCGGGCGACGGCGAGCTGTTCGGGGGTGGCGTCGACACCGGTGACGTGACCGTCCGGCCCGACGAGTTGCGCCAGCAGGTAGGCATCCTGCCCGCTGCCCGATCCCAGGTCGAGCACGCGGCATCCGTCCAGCAGTTGCGGCACCACCAGGCCGCAGCCGTAATAGCGGGCCTTCACCTCCTCGTGCACGTTGGCGAGCGCGTTGCGCACCGCGTCGGGCGGCGTTTCGAACGTGCAGCAGGCATCGGTGCGCAGGTCCGCCGATCCGCCCAGCACCTTGCCGTAATAGCGGCGCGAATTTTCCAGGTTCATGCGGCGTCTCGCATCCTCGATGGGGGGTTTCCCGGAATACATGCCAAGGTTCGGGTTCGTTTCCCAGCCCCGATCCGGTATCGCGTCTGGCGAATGGACTATTCCCATGACGTTATCGTGATCGGCGGCGGCGCGGCGGGCCTGACCGCGGCGGGCGGGTGCGCGCTGTTCGGCCTGCGTGTGGCGCTGATCGAAAGCGGGGCGATGGGCGGGGAATGCCTCAATACCGGCTGCGTGCCGTCCAAGGCCCTGATCGCCGCAGCCGCCCGCGCGGCGGAGGCCCGCGTCGAGGAGCGGGCGGGCGTCACCATTGCCGCGCCCGACATCGACTGGCGGGGCGTGCGCGCCTTCGTCCGGCGCGCCATCGCCGACATCGCCCCGCATGACAGCCAGGACCGGTTTGAGGACATGGGCTGCGAGGTCATCCGCGAGCATGCGCGCCTGACCGGGCCGAAGACGGTCGAAGCCGGCGGACGCACACTGTGCGCGCCGCGCATCGTGGTCGCCACCGGCAGCGAGCCGGCGGTGCCGCCGGTCGAGGGGCTGGCGCAGGTGCCCTACCTGACGAACGAGACCCTGTTCGACCTGGACGAACGGCCCGAACACCTCGTGATCCTGGGCGGAGGCAATGTCGGCATGGAGATGGCGCAGGCCTTTCGCCGGCTGGGCAGCGACGTGACCGTGATCGAGGCGAACGCCATCATGGGCCGCGACGACCGCGATTCGGTCGCCGTCCTTGTCGCAGCGATGAAAGCCGAGGGCGTCGCCTTCGTGCAGGGCAAGGTGAACCGGGTATCGCGCCAGGGCGGCGGCGTGTCCGTGGAAGTCGGGGGCGGGACAACTCTCCTGGCGAGGCACCTGCTCGTCGCAACGGGTCGCCGGGCGCGGACCGGCGGGCTCGGGCTGGAGGAGCTCGGGATCGCGATGGGCGACAACGGCATTGCGGTCGATGCACGCCGCCGGTCCAGTCTGAAGCACATCTACGCCATCGGCGATTGCCGCGACGGACCCCGGCTGACGCACGTATCGGCGTACGAGGGATCGAACGTCGCGCTCGAGATCGCGCTGGGTGTTCCTGCCCGGGTCGACTGGCGCGCCCTGCCGTGGTGCACCTACACCTCTCCCGAGGTGGCGCAGGTTGGCCTGACCGAAAGCGAGGCGCGCAAGCGCTATGGCGACAGGGTGACGGTGGTGCGCGAACCCTTCGACGATAACGAGCGCGCGATTGCGGAAGGGCGCACGAGGGGCCACATCAAGCTGATGCTGAAGGGGAAAAAGGTCGTCGGTGCCAGCATTTGCGGAGAGCGGGCCGGCGAGTTGCTGCTGCCCATCGGTCAGCTTATCACCGGCAAGGCCAGCACGTTCGCGCTGGGAAGCGCGGTCGTCGCCTATCCGACGCGCGCCGAGATCCTGAAGGCCGCCGCGTTCAGCGCATGGGAGCCGACCGTCTTCGGCACCTGCCCCCGCCGCTGGGCCGGACTGGTGCAGAAAATGCGGCGGGCGCGCTGATGGCAAACCGATCGAAAGCTCGCAACAAGCCTGCCGGCGCTTCCCCTTTCGCGGTGGAAGGGCAGCGGCTGGGCCGCGCCAAGTTCGCCGATCCGGACGTGACCGCGGACGGTTCGGCGCGCGCCAGCGTCTCGCTGCGCAAACTCGACACGCTGTGGTTCGCCACCGGCACGCTGTGCAACCTCGCCTGCGCCAACTGCTATATCGAAAGCAGCCCGACCAACGACGCGCTGATCTACATGGAGGGCCGCCACGTCTCGCATTTCCTCGACGAGATCGAGGCCGAGGGCCGACCGTTGCGTGAAATCGGGTTCACCGGCGGCGAGCCGTTCATGAATCCCGACATCGTCGCGATGCTGGAGGAAGGGCTGGAGCGCGGATACGAGGTTCTCGTTCTCACCAACGCGATGAAACCGATGCGCCGTCACGAGGCCGCGCTGATCGATCTGCGCCGGCGGTTCGGCGACCGGCTGACCCTGCGCGTCTCCATCGATCACCATACCCGCGCCGTGCATGAGGCGGAGCGCGGACCGGGAACGTGGGAGATCATGCTGGACGGGCTGCGCTGGTTGTCGGCAAACGGCTTTTCGATCGCCGCTGCAGGGCGCAGCGTGGCGGGCGAAACCGCCGAGCTGGCGCGACGCGCCTACGGCCTGCTGTTCGCGCGCGAAGGCATCGCGATCGACGCCGCCGACCCGTCGCGCCTGGTCCTGTTTCCGGAAATGGACGCGGATGCCGACGTGCCGGAAATCACCACCGAGTGCTGGTCCATCCTGGGCAAGTCGCCGGACGCGGTGATGTGTTCCAGCAGCCGCATGGTCGTGCACCGCAAGGGCGAGCCGGCCCCGCGCGTCGTCGCCTGCACGCTTCTGCCCTACGATCCGCAGTTCGATCTGGGAGCCAGCGTCGCCGAGGCGGACCGCGAAGTGCCGCTCAACCATCCGCACTGCGCGCGCTTCTGCGTGCTCGGCGGGGCAAGTTGTTCGGCATGAGCCGGACCTTTTGCGTTCGCCGGCGCGTTTGGCCTGCATGACTGCTTCCAGAACGCTCGCCCCTCTCGCTCCTCTCGCCGCGGCGGCCATCGCCCTGTCGCCTGCCGCCGCGCTCGCCCAGACCAGCATAGACGGCGTCTACCGCGACCAGGATGGCTATACCGAGATCACGGTGGCGCCGTGCGGCAACGCCCGCTGCGGCACGATCGCGCGGATCATCCGCATGAAGGAAGGCGAAACGAACCGCGATCGGCACAACGACGATCCGGCGCTCAGGGACCGCCCGATCACGGGCATCAAGGTGCTGAAGAACCTGCGCTGGGACGATGGCGCCTGGCGCGGCCAGGTCTATAATCCGGAAGATGGCGGCACCTACCGCGCCGTCGTCAATCCCGGCGACGATGGCGGGCTGGAGGTGAAGGGCTGCGTCACGCTGTTCTGCCGCACGGTCGACTGGCCGCGAGCTCGCTGACACCCTCTTGACCGGCCGGAACGCGCCGTCTAGAGGCGCGGCCCTGCATTGCCCCGTCGTCTAATGGTAAGACTACGGACTCTGACTCCGTCAATTGAGGTTCGAATCCTCACGGGGCATCCAGCATCCATCGCAGGCTTTGCGGCGGGCGCGCTTCGCTCGCGGGACCGGCTGCCTGCGCCGGACAGGAGAGAGACGCTGAGCGCGAAGACCGACCAAGATCCCGCCACACCGGACCAGCCGGACAAGGATCTGACCGACCACAAGTTCTACCACGCCGACATGGAGGCAGGGTTCGCCGACAAGTCGGACCCGGGCACGCCGCAGACGCGCCATCCGGCCTATCGCCTGGCGTTTCGCGACCAGGATTTCCTGCTGCGCGAGGAACTGCGTCCGGTCCGCTTCCAGCTCGAATTGCTGAAGCCCGAAATGGTGCTGGACGAGGCCCGCGTCGGGTCCACGCTGGTGATGTACGGTTCCGCCCGCATCCCCCCGCCCGAAGCGCAGGAGGAAGCGCTCAAGCAGGCCGAGCAGCTACCCGAGGACGAGGCGCTGGTGGTCCGCAACCTCGTCGCCAAGAGCAAGTACTACGCCGAAGCCTACCGTCTTTCGCGCATGGTCAGCGAGAAGAGCATCGTGGAGGACGGCAAGCGGCAATTCGTGATCTGTTCGGGCGGCGGGCCGTCGATCATGGAGGCCGCCAATCGCGGCGCCAGCGACGCGGGTGCCGAAAGCATCGGCCTCAACATCATCCTGCCCCACGAACAGGCACCCAATACCTACGTCACGCCCTATCTGTCGCTGAACTTCCACTATTTCGCCCTGCGCAAGATGCACTTCCTGCTGCGTGCCCGGGCGGTGGCGGCGTTCCCGGGCGGGTTCGGCACGTTCGACGAACTGTTCGAACTGCTGACCCTGGTGCAGACCGGCAAGATGAAACCCATTCCCATCCTGCTCTACGGCAAGGATTTCTGGAACCGTGTGATCGATTTCGAGGCTTTGGCCGAGGAAGGCACGGTCAGCCGCCGCGATCTCGATCTCATCACCTGGTGCGAAACGGCCGAGGAAGGATGGCAGGCGATCCGCGACTTCTACGAGATCGAGGACGGCAACGGCGAGATGCAGGCCGGCGACTGACCCGCGATCGCTACCCGGTTTGCGCAGCGGACCGCCTGCCGGTAAGGGCGGAGCGGGACAGGCGGGAAGGGTAGCGAATGGACGGGTCGGGCTCAGCGCGCATCAACCGGGGCGGCTTCCTGCTGTTCGCCGCGCTCGTCTCGGCAGCGCTGCTCTATACCGTATGGCCGTTCGTCTGGGCGCTGTTCTGGGCGGCGCTGGCGGCTATCATGTTCCGCCCGCTGGTCGATGCGGTGCGCCCCGTCGTGGGCGGAGAGAACCGCGCGACCCTGCTCACGCTCCTCATCATCACCTTTGCCGTGGTCGTGCCGGCGATCGTGATCGGATCCATCGTCGTGAGGCAGGCGACGCAGGTCTATGTGCTGCTGCGCGATGGCGGAGGGATCGACGCCGCCGGCTGGTTCGACCGCGCGCACGCCTTCCTGCCCGAACAGGCGCGTGTCGCGCTCGACCGGTCGGGCTATGGCGACTACGCCGTAATCGAGGCGCGCCTATCGGAATTCCTGCGCGATTCGCTGGGTCTGATCGCCCGCAGGGCGGTCGATATCGGCGGTAATGTCTTCGCCTTCGTGCTGACCTTCATCGTGGGGTTTTACACCAGCTATTTCCTGCTTCGCGACGCGCCGCGCCTCGGCCGCGCGATCCGGGATGCGCTGCCACTCGACCCCGCCGCCTCGATGCGGCTGTGCGACAGCTTTCTTTCCGTCGTGCGCGCGACGATCAAGGGGTCGGTGGTGGTGGGCGTGGTGCAGGGGTTTCTTGGCGCGATCACCTTCTGGATCGTCGACCTGCCGTCGGTCGCGCTGTTCGGCGTCCTCATGGCGATCCTCTCGCTGGTTCCCGCTCTGGGTCCGGCGATCGTCTGGATACCCGCCGCGGCCTACCTGCTGCTGAGCGGAGCGGTATGGCAGGGACTGGTGGTCATCGCCTCGGGTGTTCTGGTGATCGGCATGGCCGACAACATCCTGCGTCCGATTCTGGTGGGCCGCGATACCGGCCTGCCCGACTGGGTCGTGCTCGTCACCACGCTGGGCGGCATCGCCATGTTCGGCCTGTCGGGAATCGTCATAGGCCCGGTGGTGGCGGCGCTGTTCCTCGTCAGCGTGTCGATCCTGGGAGAAATGCGCGGAATCGCCTCCGGCGAAGCCGTGCGCGAAGGCGATTTCAAAGCGGCGGAGGAAGGCGCGTCAGCGGAAGCCGCGACGGTCGAGCCAGGTCCGGAAACGACCTAGCGCACCGCCTGATGGCCGAGCGGCCCGTTGCCGCCGCCAAAGCCCGGCGCACGCTTCATCGCCTCGCGCACGAAGGTCCGCGCCGCGCCGACGGCCTTGTCCAGTGGCAGACCACGGGCGAGGTGGAAGGCAATCGCGCTCGACAAGGTACAGCCGGTGCCATGCGTATGGCGCGTGACGATGCGGGCATCGGACCACACCTCGTCGGGCATTCCGGGGCGCACGAGTCTGTCCTCGACCATCGGTCCGTCGGCATCGCCGCCCTTGGCGAGATAGGCAACGCCGCGCGCAACCATCGCGGACGGACCGCCCAGCGCCGCCAGTTCGGGCACGTTGGGCGTGGTCAGCGTGCCGAGTTCCATCAGCCATTCGAACACCTCCACGGTGGCCGCATCGGCCAGCACCGCTCCGCTGGTGGCGACCATGACTGGGTCGAACACGATCGGAGCGCCGCAATCCTCCAGCCTGTCGGCCACGACTTCCGCGATATCAGCGCTTCCCAGCATGCCGATCTTCACGGCCTCGACGCCGATATCTTCCACGCAGGCATCGATCTGGGCGGCGACGAAATCGGGCGAGCACGGCGCCACGCCGCGCACGCCGTGCGTATTCTGGGCTGTCAGGGCGGTGATCGCGGTCATCGCGTAGCCACCCAGCATGGTGATCGTCTTGATGTCCGCCTGAACGCCCGCGCCGCCCGATGAATCGGACCCGGCTATGGCAAGGATGCGGGGCGGGCGGCTCGTCATCGCACTGGCCCTGTCCGCTCAGACCGCCGCCCGCACCGCGTCGCAGACGTGATCGACCACGCGCTCCACCTCGGCCTCGTCGTCACCTTCCGCCATGACACGGATCAGCGGCTCGGTGCCGGACTTGCGGATGACCAGGCGACCGTTCGCACCAAGCTCCCCCTTGGCCGAAGCGATGGCGTCCTGCACGCCGTCCGTTTCCAGCGGGTCGCCCCCGTCGTAGCGAACGTTCTTGAGCAGTTGCGGCACCGGGTCGAACAGGTGCAGCATCTCGCTTGCCGGGCGGCCGGTCCGCACCAGCGCGGCGAGCACCTGCAACGCGGCGACCGTGCCATCGCCGGTCGTCGCGTGATCGAGCAGGATCATGTGACCCGACTGCTCCCCGCCGACATTGTAGCCGCCCGATTTCATTGCTTCGAGCACGTAGCGGTCGCCGACCTTGGTTCGCACGAGGTCCAGCCCCTCGCCCTTCAGGAAGCGTTCCAGGCCGAGATTGGACATGACCGTGGCGACCACGCCGCCCCCCGTCAGCCGTCCGTCCTTCGCCCAGCGGCTGCCGATCAGGGCCATGATCTGGTCGCCGTCGACTGGCCGCCCCTTCTCGTCGATGACGATGAGCCGGTCGGCATCTCCGTCGAGCGCGATCCCGAGATCGGCGCTTTCCTCGACCACGCGGGCCTGCACGGCGGCGAGCGAGGTGGAGCCGACGCCGTCATTGATGTTGAGCCCGTCCGGCGCGACGCCCATCGCCACGACTTCCGCGCCAAGTTCCCAGATCGCGGTCGGGGTGACGTTGTAGGCAGCGCCGTGTGCGCAATCGACGACGATCTTTAGTCCGTCGAGCCGGCAATCGGGCGGTAGCGATTGCTTGACCGCGTGGATGTAGCGACCGCGCGCGTCCTCGATCCGCCTGGCGCGGCCGATGGCATCGCCCTCGGCCAGCTTCTGGCTTTGCGCCATCCGCGCCTCGATCCGCTCCTCGTCCTCGTCGGACAGCTTGAAGCCGTCGGGACCGAACAGCTTGATGCCGTTGTCGGCATAGGCGTTGTGGCTGGCGGAGATCATGACCCCGATATCGGCACGCATCTCGCGCGTCAGCAGGGCGACGGCGGGGGTGGGGAGCGGGCCGGTCATGATGACGTCCATGCCCACGCTGGTGAAGCCGGCGACCAGCGCATTTTCCATCATGTAGCCGGACAGGCGCGTATCCTTGCCGATGACGACCCGATGCTTGTGCTCGCCGCGCAGGAAATGCGTGCCCGCCGCCTGCCCGACGCGCATCGCGGTATCGGCGTTGAGCTTGCCGGCGTTGGCGCGGCCGCGAATGCCGTCCGTGCCGAAATAGGTGCGTCCCATGTCGTGATTGGCCCTTCTGTCCGGTCTGATCTGCGGCCTGCTCAATGCCCGCCCGGACCGGCAAAGTCACGCGTGGACCCGGTACAGTGGTGACTCGCCGCGAAAATACGCGGATCGTGCAACTTGTGGGGTATCTCGCGCATTGGTTGGGTGACACCCAATCAACAGGAAGGACGAAACCGACATGGCATTCAAGCTGACCCCGCTGCCGTTCGACAAGGAAGCGCTGGCTCCGGCGATCTCCGCCGAGACGTTCAGCTATCACCACGGCAAGCACCACCAGGCCTATATCGACAAGACCAACAAGGCGATCGAAGGGACCGATCACGAAGGCAAGGCGCTGGTCGAGGTCATTTCCGCTGCCCGGGGCAGCGACCAGGGATTGTTCAATAACTCGGCGCAGAGCTGGAACCACGGTTTCTACTGGCATTCGCTGACCCCCAAGACCAACGGACCGAGCGGCGACCTCGCGAGCAAGATCGACGAGGCCTTCGGTTCGCTCGACGATCTCAAGTCCAAGCTGAAGGAGAAGGGCGCGGGCCATTTTGCCAGCGGCTGGGTCTGGCTGGCGGAAAAGGACGGCAAGCTGGCGATCATGGAAACCCATGACGGCGATACGCTGGCGGACCAAGACGCCAACCCGCTGCTCACCATCGATCTATGGGAGCACGCCTACTACCTCGATCACCAGAACGCGCGGCCGAGCTATCTCGACGCGGTGCTCGATGACCATATCAACTGGGAATTCGCGGCGGACAACCTCGCCCGCGGCAATACCTGGTCGTACCCCTCCTGAACCGAACGAAGCTGTCCGAAAGGCCCGCCCGCCGGCACGGCGTGGCGGGCCTTTTGCTGCTCAGGGTTCGGGTTCGCTCGACAGCGGATCGCTGGCGAACAGGGGTTCGCCGAAGATGAAGCCGATGAGGTTGGGACGACCGAGATGGTCGATCAGCGCGGTCAGCGTCAGCAGGATCGGGACCGACAGCAGCGCGCCGGCCACCCCCCATATCCAGCCGAAATAGGTAAGCGCCAGCAGGATCAGCACCGGGTTCATGGTGAAGCGCGCGCCAAGAATGGACGGCGTGATGACGTTCGCCTCGATCGTGTGCAGGCTCAGATAGGCCGCCGCCGGGATCATGCCGACAAAGGGTGATGCCGACGTACCCAGCCCGAACAGGCCGAGCAGCGCGATCATCGCAATGGGGCCGACATAGGGCACGAAATTCAAGAGGGTGGCAAGGCCGCCCCACATGATCGGCGCATCCATGCCCATCGCCCATGCCGCGACGGCCACCACCACGCCGACACCGACATTGATCAGCGCGACGGTGAGGATGTAGGCGGCCACCCGGTCCTGCACCTCGCGAATGGCGCGGGCGGCCTTCAGGCTCGCCCCCACCTGCTGCCGGTCGAGCAGCAGGCGCCGGCGAAGGCGGATGCGGGCCTCGATCATGAAGAACGCCATGAGGAAGGTCAGCAGCGTCTCGAGCAGGACGGTCGGCGTGGCGAAGGCGACCTGTTCGAGCATCGAGGGCGAGGCGATGACCACCTGCTGCCCCTCGTCAGTGCCGGCCAGGTCGACGATCTGGTCGTTGATGTCGGCGACCCAGTCGAAATTGTCCTGGAGGGCGGCGAAGTGCCGCCCGACCTGTTCGACCATGGCCGGAACCCTATCGAGGAGGACGGCGGCGGGGCTGAAGACAGCCGTCAGAGCAAGCGCGACGATACCGAGGAACACCAGCAGCGACAGCAGCGAGGACAGGTAGTTGGGCACCCCCCAGATGGCCAGCTTGTCCGCGAGCGGCGAGAGGATGATCGTGAGGATCAGCGCCGCGACCAGCGGCAGGAACACCACCGAGCCGATGGACAGGACGAAGGGCAGGGCAAGAAACAGGCCGATCGCGATCAGCACCACGAGCGAGGAGATGAGCCGCACCTCCTGCGCCGCGAAGGTCAGGCGCCGGTGCCGGAGAAGACCGGGTGTGCCGGCGCCGGCAGGCGGTTCGGCCGATGCCGTGGCCGGTCGGTCTTCGGTGCGATCATTGCCGGCGGCGGCGTCGGAACCGATCACCGGCTCGCTCCGCGAATGGCAGGCTCGCCTCCGTCGCCCGGGCGAGTCGCTGGCGCCGGGTTCACTTCGTCGCCGCGGCTTCGCCCCGGCCGGCGGCCACCTCGTCCAGTTCTTCAAGGATGGCGCGGTGGGCGGTGGGATCGTCGATCTTGCGGTCGGGGATGTCGCCATCCTGGATCATGCTGGACAGGGCGGCACGGGCGCGGCCCACCCGGCTCTTGATCGTGCCGACGGCGCAACCGCAGATGTTGGCCGCTTCCTCGTAGGAGAAGCCGCCCGCGCCGACCAGCAACAGCGCCTCGCGCCGCTCCGGCGGCAGGGTCAGCAAGGCGCGGTGCAAATCCGACAGGTGCAGCGGTTCCTCCTGCCCGGCGGGCGCGGTCAGAATGCGCTCGGCGACAGTCTCGTCATATTCGCCGCGGAAGCGGTTGCGACGCATGTCGGTGAGATAGGCGTTGCGAAGGATGACGAAGGTCCAGGCGCGCATGGACGTGCCCGGTTCGAACCGCTCCTGCGCCGCCCAGGCCTTGAGCAGCGTCTCCTGCACCAGATCGTCCGCCATGTCGGGACGACCGCACAGACCGCGGGCGAACGCGCGCAGGTGCGGGACGACCTCGGTCAGTTCCCGCTTGAAGGCGCGCTTGTCGTCCGCACTGCGCTTGGGCAGTTCGCGCTTTTCCTTTGCCTGACTCATTTACCCTCGTTTTTGTCCAGCTTGGACAACAGTTCGTTGAACGAATCCGGCAGGGGTTCGTCGACGACCTGATCGTACAGCCGCTTGAGGCCGGAGGTCCAGTCCGGTTCCTTCCGCTTGCCCTTCTCGGCCTTGCCACCTTCGGACTTGTGCGAGGCGGGGGCAAGCTTCTTTTCGTGCTCGGACGATGACATCAGATTCAAGGTTCCCGTCGTCACTTAAATGTTCTCCCGTCATCTGACTCGCGATTTCGGCGGGCGGTCATTGCGGACGTTCGATATGTGTTGGTCCGGAACGAAACGTCCCGGTTCCGGTTCCCCGGATGATCGCTCATCATGTAAACGTATGTTGCAACAGGGCAACAGGCGATGCATGGGACCAGACAAATGCGGGTCGCCAGCCGGTCCGCCGAGGAGTAGTTTTGCAACAGCAGACCGGCCGGCGCAGCAGGACGAGGAGGTGGCTCCTGCGCTATCCGCGCGCGATGCCTCTCGGCATCTTCGCGCTGATCTTCGGCATCACCCTCCTGTCGATGTACGCCATCGAGCGGGGGCAGGCACAGCGCGAGGAAGCGCAGCTCAACGCGCGCGCGACGGCCATCGCCGGCGCGCTGGAGCGCAGGGCCAACGCCAGCAGCGCCTATCTGCGTGCCGGCGCGGCACTGCTGTCGACGATGCAGACCGTTCCGGCGGACGATTTCCGCCGCTTCGTGTCGGAACTGCGCCTGGATGCCGATTACCGCGGGGCGGAGGGCATAGGCTGGGCGAAGGTCGTGCTGCCGGGCGAGATCGACGAATTCGACGCGATGATGGAAGCGCAGCGACCCAACGTCCATCTCAATCCACGTCCCGACGGCAGCCAGCCCTTCGCCGTTCCGGTGACGTACCTCCAGCCCGATACCGAGCGCAACCGGCGTGCGCTCGGCTTCGACATGTATTCCGAAACAACCCGCCGGGAGGCCATGATCGAGGCGGAGCGCACGTCGCGCCCGACGGCGACCGGGCGCGTGGTGCTGCAACAGGAAGGATCTGGCGAGGCGCCGGGCTTTCTCATCTACATGCCGGTGTTCGAGCCCGCGGGCGGCGGACGCGTTCTGAAGGGCTTCATCTACAGCCCCTTCAACGCGCAGGATTTCCTCCAGAGCGCACTCGAGCTGGAGGATGCGGGCGCCTATGGCGTACGGCTCTATGACGAGGGCGAGAACGGCCGGCAGTTGCTGGCGGGCACGTTCGATGGCGACATGAACGACCGCGAGGGCATCATCAAGACGGTGACGATCGCCAACAACCCGTCGAAACTGGTCATCTCGAAGAAATCTTCAGGCGGGCTCTCGGGGTTGTCGATGGCGACGCTGATCTTCGGCCTGCTGGTCGCCAGCCTGCTCATGCTCCTGGTGCAGATGCTGACCCAGCAGGCGCAGGAGGACGAGGCTTCGCTCGCCTGGTTCGAAGAACAGGCCTCCATCCGCAATTCGCTGACGCGCGAACTCAATCACCGGGTCAAGAACACGCTCGCCAACGTCCTGTCCATCATCGCGCTCACGCGGCGGCGCGCGGACAATGTCGAGGAATTTGCCAACGGCCTCGACGGGCGGGTGCGCGCGCTCTCGGCGACGCACGACCTGCTCACGCAGTCGGACTGGGGATCGACCCCGGTTCGGGCGGTGATCGATGCCGAACTGCTCCCTTACGCCGACGATAGCGAACACCATGTCGACATGCGCGGGCCGGACGTGGAACTGGCGCCCAACGATGCGCTCTCGCTTGGCCTGGCGACCCATGAACTGGCGACCAACGCCGCGAAATACGGTGCGCTGAGCACGCCGGGGGGCGAGGTCAAGGTGCACTGGAAGCTGGTCAGCGAAGCGCTCGTGCGCGTCGAATGGCTCGAACGCGGCGGCCCGCCGGTCAAGACCAAGCGCACGCGCGGCTTCGGCATGGACCTGATCGAACGGATCGTGGCGCATGAATTAAAGAACCCGGTCGAACTGGATTTCGAAGAGGAGGGCGTGCGCTGCGTGTTGCTGATACCCGTGCGCCGGGCGACGGAATTCCTCATCCGCGCCAATCGTCCCGAACCTTCGGCCAGGCCGGCACCGTCCGGCAAGTAGGCGCACGGGTGACATTGCCCGCGCTTGCTCTTGTCCGGCGTCCGGTCGCCCTCCCGCTCGGCAGACTTCTGACAACGATGGCCAACGCGCTGCTGGCGGGCCTTCTCGCAGCCTGTACGCCTGTTGCCGACGACGGGCCGGTGGTGCTTGCCGCATCGAGCATGCAGGACGCGATGGAAGACGCGGCCGACCGCTGGGCCGCGAGTGGGCACGAGCGGCCGGTTCTCTCTTTCGCCTCCAGCGCTTCCGTCGCCCGGCAGGTGGGGGAGGGGGCGCCGGCGGATCTGGTGATAACCTCCGACAGTCAGTGGATGGACTGGCTGGCGGGGCAGGGCGCGCTTGACGGAAACCCGCGCCCGCTGGTGGCGAACGCGCTCGTCGTGGTGGCCCCGGCCAGCGCGCGAACCCCTCCTTCGCTTTCGGCCTTCGCCGCAGATCCGGACGGCGGGCGGCTGGCTATCGCGGAGCCGGAAAGCGTGCCGGCGGGCCAGTTCGCCCGGCAGGCGCTCGAAAGCCTGGATCTGTGGAAACTGGTCCGATCGCGCATCGTGCCGGCGGAGAACGTGCGCGCCGCCCTCGCGCTGGTCGAGCGCGGCGAGGTGCCGCTGGGCATCGTCTATGCGACCGACGCCAATGCCTCCCGCAAGGTCCGCATCGTTCAACGTCTCGCTCCCGCCACGCACGATGCCATCGTCTATTACGTCGCCCGTACCGGGGTGTCGGACCACGCCGAAGCGCCGGCCCTGCTCGAATTCCTTCTCGGCGCCCGGGGGCAGGCGGCTTTCGCCGCGCAGGGATTCACCCCCGCACCCGCTGCGGAGCGCTGAGGCGTGGGCTGGCTGACCCCGGCGGAATGGACCGTCATCGCCCTGTCGCTGAAGGTGAGCGTGGTCGCGGTGCTGGTGACGATGCCCGTCGCCTATGCTCTCGCATGGGTCATTGCGCGGCGGCGCTTCCCGGGGCGCATGCTGCTCGACGCGGCGATCCATCTGCCGCTCGTGCTGCCACCGGTCGTTACCGGTTGGCTGTTGCTCCTGCTGCTGGGGCGCGGCGGCGTCATTGGCGCGTGGCTGTACGACCGGTTCGGCATCACCTTCGTGTTCGAATGGACAGGTGCGGCGATCGCCGCGGGGGTGATGGCCTTGCCGCTGATGGTGCGCGCGATGCGGCTCTCGATCGAGGCGGTCGACCGGCGGCTGGTGGAAGCCGCCCGCACGCTGGGCGCGTCCCCCTGGCGTGCCTTCGCGACCGTCACCCTGCCGCTGAGCGTGCCGGGCGTCGCGGCAGGCGCGATGCTCGGCTTCGCCCGGTCGCTGGGGGAGTTCGGGGCGACCATCACCTTTGCTTCCAACATTGCGGGACAGACCCGCACCCTGCCGCTGGCGATCTATACCGGGCTGCAGGTTCCGGGGTCGGAGGCGGCCGTGGCCCGGCTGGCGGTCATGGCGATCGTGCTCTCGCTGGGAGCCCTGCTCGCGTCCGAATGGCTGGTGCGGCGATCGGTCCACCGTTCCTCGCAGGGGCGCGCGCATGTCCTTTGACGTCGATATTGCCCTGGACGTCGGGGAACGGCGGATCGTCCTGCGGTTCCGATCCGATGCCCGGCTGACGGCGCTGGTCGGGCCATCGGGCGTCGGCAAGACGAGCGTGCTCGACGCGATCGCCGGCCTGCGCCGACCGGCTACAGGGCACATCACCGTCGCGCACGAGACGCTGTTCGACGCGCCGCGCGGCGTCGATCTTCCGCCCGAAAGGCGGCGGTCGGGCTACGTGTTCCAGGACACGCGCCTGTTTCCGCATCGCCGCGTCGCGGCCAATCTCGCCTATGGAGAGCGCCACGCGCACGGCGAGCGGCGCATCATCTCGTACGAGGACGTGGCCCGCCTGCTCGACATCGGGCACCTGCTCGATCGCTGGCCCGCGACGCTGTCCGGCGGCGAAACGCGCCGGGTGGCGATCGGACGCGCTTTGCTTTCCGCACCCCGTTTCCTGCTGCTCGACGAACCGCTCGCCTCGCTCGACCCGGCACGCGCGGAACGCCTGCTGCGGCTGATCGAGCGGCTGCGCGACGAGCTGGACCTGCCGATCCTGCTCGTCAGCCATTCTGCGAACGAGGTCGATCGGCTTGCCGGCCATGTCGTCACACTGGCCTAGGGAAGCGCGCGACACCCTGCGGCAAAATCATGCATTGCGCTTTGCAACGCAAAGCTGCGATAACGCCTGACCGGGTTGCACGCTGACGGGGATCGCGCAGGATGGATGACGGAATTTTCAACGTGTCGCGCCGCGGCGTCCTGGCGGGCGGTGTGGCCTCGGTCGCCATTGGCCAGGCATCGGTGGCACTGGCGCAGGAGGCCGAAGATGGGCGCCCGGCTGGAGACGTGGAGCGCATGAATGTCGATCTGACGGTGAACGGGACGGCCCACTCGCTCGATCTCGACACGCGCACGACGCTGCTCGATACGCTACGCGAGCATCTGCGACTGACCGGAACCAAGAAGGGCTGCGATCACGGTCAATGCGGTGCCTGTACGGTGCTGGTCAACGGAGAGCGGGTGAACAGTTGCCTCAGCCTCGCGGTGATGCACCAGGGCGACCAGGTCACGACAATCGAGGGGCTTGGTCAGCCCGGCAACCTGCACCCCATGCAGGATGCCTTCGTCGAGCATGACGGATATCAGTGCGGGTACTGCACGCCGGGACAGATATGTTCCGCCGTCGCCACGCTGGCGGAAATCCGCAAGGGCATTCCCAGCCATGTCACCGAAGACCTGACCGGGCCGATGCGGGCGACCAACATGGAAATGCGCGAGCGCATGAGCGGCAATATCTGCCGCTGCGGCGCCTATTCCAACATCGCCGATGCCATGGCGCAAGTGGCCGCGGCCGACGGACAGGGGGGCTGAGCAGTGCGAAGCTTCACCTACGAACGCGCGCGAACGCCGGCCGAGGCCGCGGCATCGGTGGCCCGCCACCCCGACGCCAAGTTCATCGCCGGCGGCACCAACCTCCTCGATCTGATGAAGCTGGAGATCGAGACGCCCGCGCATCTCGTCGACGTGCAGGATCTTGCCCTTGGCGAGATCGAGGATACCGACGATGGCGGCCTTCGCATCGGTACCCTCGTCAGCAATACCGCGCTTTCGGCCCATCCAAGGGTGCGCCGCGACTACGCCGTGCTTACCCGGGCCATCCAGGCGGGGGCATCGGGCCAGCTGCGCAACAAGGCGACGACGGGCGGCAACATGCTTCAGCGCACGCGCTGCGCTTATTTCTACGATACCAACATGCCGTGCAACAAGCGCAAGCCCGGTAGCGGCTGCGCGGCCATCGGCGGCGTGTCACGACAACTGGGCGTGATCGGCACGTCGGACAGCTGCATCGCCACCTATCCCGGCGACATGGCCGTCGCCATGCGGGTGCTGGACGCGGTGGTCGAGACGGTCAGGCCCGGTGGCGACACGCGCGCCATCGCGGCGGCGGACTTCCACCGCCTGTGGGGCGATACGCCGCATATCGAGACCGCGCTGGAGCCGGGGGAGATGATCACCCATGTCCGCCTGCCCCGGCCCGTCGGTGGAAGGCATTTCTACCACAAGGTGCGCGATCGCCGGTCCTACGCCTTCGCACTGGTTTCGGTCGCGGCGATCATCCAGCCGGACGGGACGGGGCGGGTCGCTTTCGGCGGCATGGCCCCCCGGCCCTGGCGCACCCCGGAAGCCGACGCGCAGTTGCCCGGCGGGGCGAGTGCGGTCATCGCCGCGGCCTTCGCCGATGCCCGGCCTACCGAGGACAACCGCTTCAAGATCCCGCTGGCCGAACGCACGCTGGCGGGCATTCTGGCCGAGGCGAGGAGCTGAGCATCATGGAATTCACCGCACCTGCCGGAACCAACCTGTTCGACGACGCGAAAATCGTCGGCACATCCACTCGTCGCATCGATGGCCCCCTGAAGGTGACGGGCACCGCCCCCTACGCCTACGAACGGCACGGCGTCGTCCCCGGCCAGGCCTATGGCTGGATCGTGGGCGCGGGTATCGCCAAGGGCCGCATCGCGAGTATGACCCTCGACGATGCGCGCCGCGCTCCCGGCGTGCTGGCGATCGTGGCCGCTACCGAACACGAGCCGGTCGGAACCAGCGATTTCAACCACGCCCCGCTGTTCGGCGGGCGGGACATCGCCCATTACCACCAGGCCGTGGCCGTGGTGGTGGCCGAGACGTTCGAGCAGGCGCGCGCTGCCGCCGGCCTCATCCGCACCGATTACGACCGGGCGGACGGTGCCTACGATCTCGCGGAGGTGGCGCCCGGCGCCCCGCTCGAAAGCGAGCGGATGCCCAACCGGCAATCGCTGGGCGATTTCGAAGCGGCTTTCGGCGCGGCGGCGGTGAAGCTCGATGCGCGCTACACCACCCCGGACGAGGCCCACGCGATGATGGAGCCTTTCGCGACCATCGCCGCATGGGACGGCGACAGGCTGACGCTGTGGACCTCCAACCAGATGATCAACTGGTCGAAGCTGGCGCTCGGCTCGATCCTGAAGATGCCGCCCGACAACATCCGTGTCGATTCGCCCTTCATCGGCGGCGGGTTCGGCGGCAAGCTGTTCGTGCGCGCCGACGCCGTGCTGGCGGCGCTGGGCGCGAAGGCAGCGGGCCGACCGGTCAAGATCGCCATGCAGCGCCCGCTGATGTTCAACAACTCGACCCACCGCCACGCCACGATGCAACGCCTGCGCATCGGGGCCGAAAGTGACGGCCGCATCACCGCTATCTCGCACGAGAACTGGTCAGGTAATATCACCGGGACAGATGGCGAGAACGCCACGCTGCAGACGCCCAAGCTCTATACCGGCGCGAACCGCGTCATCGCCAACCACACCGCGCAGCTCGATCTGCCCGAAGGCAACGCCATGCGCGCACCAGGAGAGACGCCCGGGCACATGGCGCTCGAAGTCGCGATGGACGAGCTGGCCGAGAAGCTGGGCATGGACCCGGTGGAGCTGCGTATCCGCAACGATGCCAGCGGTACGGTGCCCGGCCTGCCGGACAAGCGGATTTCCGACCGCAACCTGGTGCGCGCCCTTCGCGAAGGGGTGGACCGTTTCGGCTGGGCAGCGCGAGAGGCGACGCCCGGTTCCGTGCGGGAGGGACGCTGGCTGAAAGGTCTGGGCGTCGCCGCCGGCTACCGCGCGGCACCGACGATGACATCCGCCGCCCGCGTGCGTTCGAGCGGTGACGGTCGCATCGCGGTAGAAACCGACATGACCGATATCGGCACCGGCAGCTACACCATCATCGCCCAGACCGCCGCCGAGGTGATGGGCGTTCCGCTCGATTCCGTGACGGTCGAGCTCGGCGATTCGGCCTATCCCGCCGCCGCCGGTTCGGGCGGGCAGTGGGGTGCGGCAAGCAGCACGGCGGGCGTCTATGCCGCTTGCGTCAACCTGCGCCGCGCCATCGGGGAGCGGCTGGGCTTCGACGGCGATGCGGCGACCTTTGCCGACGGCAGTGCCTCGCTTGGCGGCGAAAGCTGGGCGATCGCCGATGCGGGCGAGCTATCCGCCGATGGCAAGATGACCTTCGGCGATTTCCAGCGCGGATACGATGTCGGCACCTACGCCGGTCATTTCGCGGAAGTGCGCGTCGACGCCTATACCGGGCAGGTGAAGATCGAGCGGATGCTGGCGGTGTGCGACGCGGGCCGCATCCTCAATCCGCTGTCCGCGCGCAGCCAGGTGATCGGCGGCATGGTGATGGCCGCCGGCGCCGCGCTGACCGAGGACCTGCACGTCGACAAGCGCTTCGGCTTCTTCGCCAATCACGATCTGGCCGGTTACGAAGTGCCGGTCCACGCCGACATTCCGCACCAGGAGGTCGTCTTCCTCGATACGCTCGATCCGGTGATCTCGCCGATGAAGGCCAAGGGCGTGGGCGAACTTGGCATCTGCGGGCCGGGCGCCGCCATCGCCAACGCCTTCTACAACGCCACCGGTATCAGGGTGCGCGACTATCCGATCACGGTCGACAAGTATCTCGACCGGTTGCCGGCGGTGTGAGGGAAGGGGAGCTGGTGCCGCTTACTGGACTCGAACCAGTGACCCCATCATTACGAATGATGTGCTCTACCAACTGAGCTAAAGCGGCTCCGGCGGTGCCCCTTAATGCGCCGGGGCGATGCTCGCAACGCCAATTCGCACGAAAGGGGTGGAGGCCCGAGCCGGAATCGAACCGGCGTGCAAGGATTTGCAGTCCTCTGCGTAACCACTCCGCCATCGGGCCGGACCCGGGCTCTCGCACCGGGAAGCGGCGGGGTAGCGACTGATCGGGCGGCGCGCAACGGTTTCTTGCCGGCTCGGCCCCGGTGCGCGGCTCGCGGAGTTGGCTCCGTATGACAAAGGTTGTCGGCCCCATTCCTCCGCCTTGCGCATTGACTATCCGGACAGGACGCCGCCCGTCGCCGGATCGCCGAAGGAGACTGCATGGCCGGAGAAGCGCTGATTCCCCGCTTTGGCTGGCTGGGGCGCTACGGCGGCTCGGCGCTGGTCAGGGATGTCATAGCCGGGCTGATCCTGTCGATCCTCCTCGTCCCGCAGGCTATGGCCTATGCCCAGCTGGCCGGCCTGCCCCCGGAAACCGGCCTGTTCGCGGCCATCCTTCCGCCGGTTCTGTACCTGCTGTTCGGCACCAGCGCCTTCGTCTCGATGGGGCCGGTCGCCTTGGTTTCCCTGATCGTGGGCGAGGCGATCGCCGCGAATGGCGGGCCCGGGGGCGGGGCGGTCCTGATCATCGCGGTGGAGGCCGGGCTGATCCTGCTGGCGGTCGGCGCGGCCGGCCTGGGACGACTGGTGAACTTCGTGTCGGAACCCGCTCTGCTCGGCTTTACCGCAGGCGCCGCCTTCCTGATCGCCGACAGCCAATTGCCCACGCTGATGGGCATGGAGGTCGCGCGCGCCGGGGATCTGCCGACCGGATTGTCGCATCTGCTTTCCGGCATGAACCAGTTCAGCTGGCCGGCGACGATCATCGGCGGGGCGGCGCTGACGGCGCTGATCGTGATCGGCAAGCTCGCTCCCCCTTTGCTGTGGAAGCTGGGCGTTCATCCACCCTACCGGCAGGCCATCGCCAAGTCGCTGCCGCTCGCGATCATCGTTGCCGCCGCGCTGGCCGCGACCCATTATCCCCCCGCCGCGGTGCCGCGCGTCGAACCGGTCGCGGCCGGTCTTCCAGGCCTGCCCGTCCTCGCCGGGGGCTGGTCGCTGTGGCTCACGCTGCTGCCGAGCGCGTTGGCCGTCGCGGTCATCATCTTCGTGACGGCGACCGCGGTGGCCAAGTCGCTGGCCGGCAGCGACCGCTCCAGTCTCGATACCAGCCGGGAAGCGGTGGCGCTGGGCGCGGCCAATATCGGTGCGGCCCTGACGGGCGGCTATGCCGTGGGCGCGAGTCTCAGCCGGTCGGCGCTGATCGAGGATAGCGGCGCGCGATCGCCCGTCGCGTCGGTCGTCGCCTCGGGTATCGTGGTGCTCACCCTTTTGCTGCTGGCGCCGCTGCTCGCCTTCCTGCCCAAGACCGCGCTGGCCGCGCTCGTCATCAGCGCGGTGTTCGGCCTCATTAAGCCCCGGGCAATCCGATTCGTCTGGCGCCACGACGTGCTGGAGGGGCTGATTGTGCTCATCTGCTTCCTCGCGACGCTGGCGCTTGGCGTGCGCTGGGGACTCGCCATCGGCGCGGGCGTCTCGATCCTGCATTTCCTGTGGTTCTCCTCCGTCCCCCGGGTCACGCGGGTGGGGACCGACGATGGCGGGCAATCCTACCGCAGCGTCGACCGAGAGGATGTGGAGGTGCGAACGCTGCCGGCGCTGGTGGTGCGTATCGACCGTTCGATCTTTTTCGGTAACGAGGCGCATGTGGAGGACCAGGTTTTCAAGCGCATGGCACAGCACGAGGGGGTGGAATGCCTGGTGCTCGACATGCGCGCGGTGAACGACGTCGATGCCAGCGGCGTCGCCATGCTGCGCCGGCTCGGCGAACGGCTGGAACGAATGGATATCGCCCTGCATTTCGCGGCCCTGCACGAGCCGGTCCACGAGAAGTTGCGGGCGCTCGACCAGACGATCTGCAACTATCATCGTACCGTCGGACAGGCCGTGGACAGCTGCGGCGTATGCCGGCAACCGGATTGAAGCGCACGATGCGCGATGCCTGCGGGGGGTACGGCGAAAGGATACGTTTACCCTTTGCCCGCTAGCCTGGCGCTTTCCAAGGCTGGAGACCGAATTCGCGATGCAATCGCTGAAAGCGAAGGATGAGGATGCGCTGCGAATACGGTGCCGGGCCCGGTCGGGCATGAATGCCGATCTGGAAGTGCTCGATATTTCCGAAGGCGGCTGCATGGTCGAATGCCGCGGCTGGTCCGCCTCGGAAGGCGAACGCGTGCTGGCGACGCTGCCGGGCCTCGCCGCCCAGCCGGCGACGCTGGTGTGGAAGGAGGACGGCCGCGCCGGCATCGCCTTCGAACAGCCGCTGCACGAAGCGGTCTTCACCCATCTCAGTCGGCAGGTCGGTTCCTGACGAAATAAAGCTTGGCAGCGCCCGCCCGCGGGGCGGAGGGCGAATAGCCGGGTTCAGGGGGAGCCGGCGAGCGCGTCCATGTCCTGCAGATAGCGCTTCACGTTGCGCGCCGCCTGGCGCAGGCGCTGCTCGTTCTCGACCATTGCGATACGCACGAAGCCTTCGCCGTCCTCTCCGTAACCGACGCCCGGCGCGACCGCGACATGCGCCCTGGTCAGCAACTGCTTGGAAAATTCGAGGCTGCCCATGCCTCGCAACGGTTCGGGCAGCGGCGCCCAGGCGAACATGGAAGCGGGCGGCGGCGGAATGTCCCACCCGGCGCGGCCGAACGCCTCCACCATCACGTCGCGCCGCTTGTGGTAGAGGGAGCGGTTCGTCTCGACGATGTCCTGCGGCCCCGTCAGCGCGGCGACGGCGGCGGCCTGAATCGGAGTGAAGGCGCCGTAGTCGATATAGCTTTTGACCCGCGTCAGCGCCGCGATCAGCGTCGGGTTGCCGACGGCGAAGCCCATCCGCCAGCCGGCCATCGAATAGGTCTTGGAGAGGCTGGTGAACTCCACCGCCACGTCCATCGCCCCATCCGCCTGAAGAATCGAGGGCGTCGGCCGGCCATCGTAATAAAGTTCGGAATAGGCGAGATCGGACAGGATCCAGACCTTGTGGGCCTTCGCCCAGTCGACCAGCTTGCGGTAGAATTCGAGATCGACAACCTCGGCGGTGGGGTTGCTGGGGTAGTTGACCACCAGTACCGTGGGCCGCGGAACGGTGAAGTTCATCGCCGTTTCCAGCGCCTCCCAGTACGTCTCGTCCGGCGTCGTGGGAACCGAACGGATCGAGGCACCGGCGATGATGAAGCCGAAGGTATGGATCGGATAGGAGGGGTTGGGCGCAAGGATGGTATCGCCCGGCGCGGTAATCGCGGTGGCGAGGCTCGCCAGCCCCTCCTTCGATCCCAGCGTGACGACCACCTCGCTGTCGGGATCGAGATCGACACCGAAGCGGGTCTTGTAGTAGCTCGCCTGCGCTCGACGCAGGCCGGGTATGCCCTTCGACTGCGAATAGCCGTGCGCATCGGGCTTCCTCGCCACCTCGCACAGCTTGTCGATGACGTGCGGCGGCGGGGGCAGGTCGGGATTGCCCATGCCGAGGTCGATGATGTCGCGTCCTTCCGCCCGGGCCGCCGCCCGCATCGCGTTCACTTCGGCGATGACGTAGGGCGGCAGGCGCTTGATGCGGTAGAAATCGTTGTCCATCGTATCCTTCGGGTCAGGGTAAGCTGGTGACGCGGCATCCCGTCGCGCCGATCGGGCAACCTTGTTGCCGCAAGCGATGGGCAGACGCAACGCAATGCGGGCGGCCCCGTTGCCGATTGCCTTGCCGCGGATTGACCGGCATTCTGATCGCCGGAGAGAGGATGCCATGACCGACGACGACCGAGATAGCGGCCCGGGGCCGGGCGAGAGCGAAGATCTGTTCATGCAGATGCTGCGCATGCAGGGCGAATCGGCGCGCGCGATGCTGGAAGCGTATGCGGTCGATCCGTGGGCCGAAGACACGGCGAAGGGGGATGTCGCCGGCCCGGTCGAGGCGATGGGCCAGGCAATGCTGGAGATGCAACGCAACTGGCTTCGCGTCTGGCTGCCGGACGAAGGCGCGCCGCAGGACGCGCCGCCCGCCCCGCTGGCGGACCCGGCGGGCTGGATGAAGGCGATGCAGCAATGGACCGCCGCCATGCCCATGCTCGATCCGCTGGAACAGCAGCGCCTGTGGGCGGACGGGGTGCAGTTGTGGAGCGATGTTCTGTCGCAATACGCCCCCGGCGGCGAGACGGCGCCGCCGGCCGATCCCGACCTGCCGCGCCGGGACAAGCGCTTCGCCGACAAGGCATGGCGCGCGCAGCCGGTCTTTGCGCTTATCCACCAGACCTATCTGCTGTTTGCCGAGCGGCTGGCCGAGAGCATCGACACCGCGCGCGGCCTGACCGATGCGGAACGCGACAATCTGCGGTTCGCCACGACCGCCGTGCTCGATGCGATGAGCCCCGCGAATTTCCCGATGATGAACCCCGTCGTGCTGGAACGCACGATGGAAACCGGCGGCGAGAACCTCGTGCGCGGGATGGAGCGGCTGGCGACCGATCTCGACCGCGGCCAGCTGACCCACAGCGATTCGAGCCAGTTCGTGCTGGGCGAGAACGTCGCGGCGACACCGGGCAAGGTCATCCACGAGACGCCGCTGTTCCAGCTGATCCAGTATTCGCCCACGACGGGGACGGTGCTGGAAACGCCGCTGGTGATCTTTCCGCCGTGGATCAACCGGTTCTACATTCTCGATCTCAATCCGAAGAAGAGCTTTGTGCGCTGGGCGGTAGAGAACGGCATTACCGTACTGATGGTGAGCTGGAAATCGGCGGACGAGAGCCTCGCCCATATCGAATGGGATGATTACATCGCCGCGCAGATGGAGGCGATCGACGTTACGCGCGAGCGGCTGGGCGTCGCGCGCGTCCATGCGATCGGCTATTGCGTCGCCGGCACCACGCTCGCCGCGACGCTGGCGATCATGGCGCGGCGGGAAGAGGCGGAGAAGGTCGCCAGCGTAACCTTCTTCACCGCGCAGGTCGATTTCGAACATGCCGGCGATCTCAAGCTGTTCGTGGAGAACGGACGGCTCGAACTGGCGAGGCAGGCCGCGCGCGGCGGCTATCTGGACGGGCGCTACATGGCGGCAACGTTCAACATGCTGCGCGGCAGCGACCTCATCTGGAACACGGTCGTGAACCATTACCTGCTGGGGGAGGACTATCCGGCCTTCGACCTGCTCTACTGGAACGGCGACGTGACCAACCTGCCCTCGCGCTGGCACGACAGCTACCTGCGCGATCTGTACCGCGACAACAAGCTGGTGCAGCCGGACGCGCTGAGTGCGGGGGGGACACCGATCGACCTGTCGCTGATCGAGACGCCGGCCTATATCCAGGCGGGCCGGGAAGACCACATCGCGCCGCCCGAAAGCGTGTTCCGGTTGCTCGATCATCTGAATGGTCCGACGCGCTTCGTTCTGGCGGGGAGCGGCCATATTGCCGGCGTGGTCAATCCGCCCGATGCGAGGAAGTACCAGTACTGGACGAATGACGGCGAGTTCGCCTCGCTGGAGGAGTTCGTCGAGGGCGCCGAAGAGCATCCGGGAAGCTGGTGGCCCGACTGGCTCGACTGGCTGCGCGGACAGGATGGGAATACGCTCGAGGCGACCGGTGCACGTTGCCCGGGCGGGAAGGAAAACCCCGCGCTGGAGGATGCGCCCGGACGTTACGTGGCGCAGCGCTGAGCGCGTCATCCGCCGGCCAACGCGTTGAGATGACTTCCTGAATCTTCTATTGTGCAGTGCACAATTTTCCTTGACGCTTTCTTTCGCCACACCTATATTGTGCAGTGCAACAAAAGGTCGCGTTCGATGCGACCGTAGCACGAGGATAGTATGGCACAGTCAGAGTCGAAGACGGAAGACAGCGCCGACAAGGCTGCCGAGAAGGCTTACGCCGACGCGGCTGCCGAGAAGAAGTCCGCCGGGTCCGCGACGAAAGCGGCTGCGGCGAAGGTTGCCGACACGCCGGCTTACAAGCCGGATGCGGAGGCAACGACGTCAACGGGCAAGGCGCCTGCCGAATCCGCCGCAAAGGCACAGAAGGTCGGGACCGCGCCCGCTGAGGCTCGCTCGACCTCGACCGGCAAGACCGCGGCGAAGGAGCGCAGGCCTTCCTCCGCGAAGTCGACCGCCGGCAAGGCGAAGGCTAAGCCCGCGAAGAAATCTGCACCCCGGCGCGCGACCGCCAAGATCGCGAAGTCGGTGAAGGCAGACCCCACAACCCCCAGCGTTACCGAATTGAAGGAAAAGATCATGGCTACCAAGCAGACCGATTACAGCACCCAGATGACCGATACGATGTCGCAGGCCGTCACGGAGATGCAGACCCGCGCGCAGGCCGCCTACGAGAAGGGCACTGCCTCGATGGGCGAGATGACCGACTTCGCCAAGGGCAATGTCGAGGCGATGGTCGAGAGCGGCAAGATCCTGGCCGAGGGTATGCAGTCCATGTCCAAGACCTATGCCGACGAGGCGAAGACCGCCTACGAGACGGCGACCGCGGACATGAAGGAAATGGCCGCGATCAAGAGCCCGACCGAGTTGTTCCAGCTGCAGGGCAAGATCCTGCGTCGTAATTTCGACATGCTCGTCGCCACCACGTCGAAGAACACCGACGCGGCGATGAAGCTGGCCAATGACGCGATGGCGCCGATTACCGGCCGCATCAACGTCGCCACCGAAAAGATGTCCAAGGTCGCCTGATCGTACATCGAGCGACTGACGCTTTTTCCGGTCACCTCATCTCCTCTCCCGCAGGTGACCGATTAAGGGCCGGGCAGCGCAGGCTGCCCGGCCTTTTTGCGTCCGGCGACGGGAGGCGCCATCTCGCGGCGATTTGGTATCGGCACCCTTGCAGCCTGCCGATCCGATACGATATTCCAGCCCACGATGTCAGATTACCCCAGCCTCCGCAGTTCCGTTACCCTCCGTCCGTTCCGCTGCGGGAACGATGACGAGGCGGTCGGCGACGACAAGGATGGCGAGGGACAGGTCGGCATCGCCACCAAGACCCGCACCCGTCCCAAAAAGCCCAGCCAGTACAAGGTGCTGCTGCTGAACGACGATTACACGCCGATGGAATTCGTCGTCATGGTTCTCAAGCGCTTCTTCCGCATGGATTTGGAACAGGCGACCCGGGTGATGCTGCACGTTCACCAGAAGGGCGTCGGCGTATGCGGCATTTTCCCGTACGAGGTGGCGGAAACGAAGGTGAATCAGGTGATGGATTTCGCCCGCGAGAACCAGCACCCCCTGCAATGCACGCTGGAAAAGGCCTGATCCGCGCCGATCGATGACCGTTGGGGCATGACGGCATGGCGTTTACGCGCTAGAGCGGCAAACCAAGCCCCGCCATCCTCCGGACCCCCGCGACTTGTCCCGCTTCTTCACCGCTCTCGACCGCTACATTCTCCGGCTGACGATCGTGCCGATGATCGGCGTGTTCGTTCTGGCAGCCAGCCTCCTGATGCTGGAAAAGATGCTGCGCCTGTTCGAATTCGTGAGTACCGAGGGCGGGCCGGTCAACGTCGTGTTTTCGATGATGCTGAACCTGGTGCCCGAATATGCGGGGCTGGCCATTCCGCTCGGCCTGATGCTGGGGGTGCTGTTCGCCTTTCGCAAGCTGGCAGTCTCCAGCGAGCTCGACGTCATGCGCGCGGTAGGGTGGAGCTACCTGCGCCTGCTTCGCGTACCCTACCTCATCACGCTGCTGCTCGTCGGCCTGAACTTCGCCATCGTCTATTACATCCAGCCGCAATCACGCTTCGCCTACGAGGAAATGCAGTTCGATCTGCGCTCGGGCGCGCTTGGTGCGTCAATCAAGGTGGGCGAGTTCAACACGATCGAGGATCGCATGGCCCTGCGTATCGAGGAGAGCCGGGACGACGGGCGGCAGCTGATGGGCATCTTCGCCCGCGTCGCCGACGATAACGGGCAGACCCTTTCCATCACCGCGCGCGAGGGGCGCTTCCTCGCCAATCAGGACGACCGCAACACGATCATCCTGCGCCTGCTCGACGGTACCCAGGTGCACGAGGTGCCGACGGGCACCCCGCGCGTGCTCAGTTTCAGTCAGCTCGATCTGCCGATCGACCTCCCGGCAATCGAGAACTTTCGCGGGCGCGGAGAGGACGAGCGCGAATACATCCTGCCCGAACTGCTCAAGATCGGCTGGAACAGGGAAGTGCCCAAGGATACCCGCGCCGCCAGCGTCGCCAATTTCAACTACCGGATGGTGGAGGTCGTGATGATGCTGCTGCTGCCCCTGCTGGCGGTGGCGCTCGCGATACCGCCCAAGCGCAGCACCTCGGCGCTGGGCGTGTTCCTCTCCATCGTGATCGTGGTCGCCTATCACAAGGTCAACCAGTACGGGGCCGATGTCGCCGCGCTGGGGCGCGTCGATCCCTATCTGGCGCTGTGGGGACCGTTCGCGGCGCTTTCAGCCGTGATCTTCTGGATGTTCTACCAGGTCGCCTATGTTCCGGGCGGCCAGGCCATCGGCTTCCTCGAAGCGATCTACGCGAAGATCGCGCGGCAGGTGCGCCGCCTGTTCGGGCGTCGCGCGAGGCTCGGTCGGCAGGAGGAAGATCCCGGAGACGAGCAGCGCGAGCGAATCGACAGCGCGTTGCCCGCATGATCTTCGATTTCTTTCCCTCTACCCGGCTGACCATCTACCTCGGCAAGATGTTCGCCGTGCGCATCGCAGCGGTGCTCGCCATGCTGGTGCTGGTGCTGATGATGCTCGATCTGCTGGCCGAAACGGGCGATATCCTTGCCGCCCCTGGCAACGGGCAGGCGCAGCTGGTGGAATATGCCTCGCTGCGGATACCCCAGCTCGTCGCACGCTTCCTGCCCTATTCGGTGCTGCTGGCGACGATCATCACGCTTGCCGGGCTCAACCAGAACTCCGAGGTGACCGCGATGAAGGCCGCCGGCCTGTCCGCGCACCAGATCCTCGCCCCTTTGCTGCTCGTCGCGGCGTTCGTCGCCGTGGCTTCCTTCGCCTTCAACGAGCGCATCGTGACTCGTGCGACCGCGACGCTGACCGCCTGGCAGTCGGTGGATTACGCGCCCGTCCCGCCGGGCCGGGAACAGCGCACCAATGTCTACTTCAACGACGGCAACGACGTGTTGATGGCGCGCATGCTGTCCGGGAGCGGGGCGGCGAGCGTTCTTTCCGGCGTAACCTTCTACGAACGCGACGATGACGGGATGATCACGCGCCAGATAGAGGCGCCGCGAGCGCGCTATGCCGAACCGGGTTGGCGGCTGGAAGACGCGACCGGCTTCGTCGTTTCCACGGCGCAGGATGCCAGTCTCGGTACCGTCGTCGTCGCGCCCGGCGTCACGCTGGGGCAGATCGCCCTGCGCCGGGTCGATCCGGAAGCGGAGAACATCGGCGAACTGGGACGGTCGATAGAGGCGCTCGAATCCTCGGGCAGGCGCACCGGCGAGCTTACCGCGAAATGGTGGCACAAGATTTCCGGGCCGCTCTCCGCGTTACTGATGCCGCTGCTCGGCGCGGTGGCGGGGTTCGGCCTCGCCCGGTCGGGACATGTCTTCGCGCGCGCAGTGATCGGCATGGCGCTCGGCTTCGCCTACTTCGTGGTCGACAACGCCGCGCTGGCTATGGGCAGCTTCGGCGGCTATCCGCCGCTGCTCGCGGCATGGGCGCCGTTCGTGCTGTTCGCGCTTGTCGGGGAAACGGTGCTGGTCCGCACCGAAGAATAGGATCTAGTCCGCAGGTCCGGGGCGACCCATCGTGGATCGGGCGATGCGACCGACCAGCGGGACCATGCCGCGATGAGACGCCTCGTGAAACGTGGACCCTTCGCCAAGATGGTCGCGGATGCGGCGGTGCGCCTCGCCCAGCGAGTGATAGGGCATGGACGGGATCAGATGGTGCAGCGCATGGTAGCGCAGGCCCACCGGCGCCCAGATCGCCGCCAGCGGAGACGGCGGCGGCACATTGACCGAATCGAGATATTGCGCGGTGACGGTCATCGCCTCGCCCTCGTTCTCCCACAGATGCGCGACCAGCGTGCGCAGCTGATTGAACACCGCGACCGCTGCGAACACCGCGCCAGCGATGGCGATTTCGCGCCACAGGCCGAGGCCGATCACCAGCGCGACCAGCGAGATCGCCCATGCCGTCGCGCTGATCTCCAGCAGCAGGAAGCGGCGGGCCTCCTTGCCCTGTGCCGGGCGGCGGCGGAAGGCGGGGTTGATCGACAGTGCGCTGAACCGCTCCCACGCGGCGCGGCGCAGCGCCGGAAACAGCCAGCCGAGCGGCGTGAGCACGGCGAAGCGAATGACGAGGCCGATCGGCGCGAGCGCTGCGACAAGGACGAAGACCGGCAGGCTCCACGGCTTCATCAGCGCCAGCGGCATGTATTCGGGATCCTCGATCGTGCCGTATTTGGTCCGCGCATGGTGCAGCGTGTGAACACCTTCGTACATGAAGCTGGGCGTCAGCATCGGAATGCCGATGACCAGGTTCCAAGCGAGGCGAAAGCCGGGCAGCGCGTCGCGGTGCAGATGGCTTATCTCGTGTATGAACAGCAACGCGCGGTAGAGCGCCAGCACCGCGACGACACCGCTGGCAACGGCCAGCCAGGGGGTTTGCAGAAGCATAGCGCCCGCCAGCGCGGCGTATCCGAGCAGGGCCGAGCCGAGCATGTCCGGCCAGTAGATCGCCGCGCGCGCGGTGTTGATGTCGCGCGTGAGCTCGGCAGCGGCGCGCATCATCGCCTTGTCGTCGGGGATCTGGGCATGCACGCGCCGACGAGCGCCGGCTGGCGCGGCAGTACGCTCCGCCGTTTCCCTCGTCATGTCCTGCGTCGTTGCCATGTCGTTGTCTGGTCCCGTTGCTGTTGCCAGCGGTGCCGGTCGCGCCGCGCTTGACACTCCTGCCCAACCATAGACAGAGCGAACCTGCCGTGAACGAAAGGGTTGGAGCGATGGCCGTCCAGATAGATATTGCACCGGTCTCGGACAAGGCCGGCCTGCAGGCGTTCATAGACCTCGCCTACCGCCTGAACGCCGACGATCCCAACTGGGTCCCGCCCCTGCGTGCAGAGGTGAAGGAACTGCTCACGCCGGGGAAGAACCCGTTTTTCGAACATGCGAAGGTCCAGCTGTTCCTCGCCCGCCGGGGGGGACGGGTGGTGGGCCGCATCTCGGCCCATTACGACGAGCTCGCACTCGCCCAGCCGCGCGAGCAGGGCATGGGGCCGGGCACCGGCAACTGGGGCATGTTCGAGGCGCAGGACGAGCAGGTCGCCCGCGCCCTGATCGAACGGGCCGAGGAATGGCTGCGCGAGCAGGGCATGACCCGCGTACTGGCGCCGATCAGCCTGTCTATCTGGGAGGAGCCGGGCCTGCTGGTGCAGGGGCACGACCACCCGCCCATGGTGATGATGGGCCACAACAGCCCTGAATATCAGGGCTGGATCGAGGCTCTGGGCTACGAGAAGGCAAAGTCGCTCTACACCTATGATCTCGATGTCAGCGGTGGCTTTCCCGGCATCGTGGAGAGGATCGTGAAATCGGGTGAACGCAGCGACCGCATCAAGGTGCGAACCGTTGACCTGGGGCATTTCGACCGCGACGCGGCGATCTGCATCGATATCCTCAACGATGCCTGGTCGGACAATTGGGGTTTCGTCCCCTTCACCGAATCGGAGAAGGAATACGGCGCGAAAAAGTTGAAGCCGCTGATCCTGGAAGGGGCGAACATGATCGCCGAGGTGGAGGGCGAACCGGCGGCGTTCATGCTGGCGTTGCCCGATCTCAACCAGCGGCTGATCCACATGAACGGGCGATTGTTCCCCTTCAACTGGGCGCGCATCCTGTGGTGGCTGCGCAATCCCCCGCAGGCGGCGATGCGGGTGCCGCTGATGGGCGTGGTGAAGAAGTACCAGAATACACGGCTCGCGAGCCAGCTGGCCTTCATGATGATCGAGTATATTCGTCGCTACACAGTCGCCAACCACGCCACGGCGCGCTCCGAAATCGGCTGGGTGCTGGACGACAACCAGGGCATGAACGCCATCGCCGAGGCGATCGAGGCGAAGATTAACCGGGAATACCGGCTCTACGACAAACGGCTTTAGGGTCCGCCCGGGCGGGAACAACGCCGCGCTTCATCGCGTTGAGGGCGCACGAAAACACGCGCGTGACGGGATCGCAGATGAAGGCGTCGAAGGGCAGTCGGGACAAGGCGGAAAGCGGGAAGGCGGACAGGCGCGTGTCCCTCGGCCGCGTCCTGCTGGTCGAGGACGACGCCGTGCTCGCCATGTCGCTGGAAGATGCGCTGCGCGATGGCGGGGCGGAGGATGTCGTCATCTGCCAGACGATGCAGGCGACGATGGAAGAACTCGAAAAGGAAGAACAGTTCGATGCGATGGTGCTCGACGTGCATCTCGCCGACCGCAGCGATGGCTGGGCGCTTGCCGAACTGGTGACGATGCTCGGACCCAAGCGCCCGCGGATCGCCTTTTCCACCGGTTCGCCCGAATCGATCCCGCCCGAGATCGCCGAGATGGGCCCGGTGTTCGAAAAGCCCTACGATCCCGCGCAACTCGTTGACGTTCTCGCCTCAGCCAACCGCAAGCGCGGCCTCTTCGCTCGCCTGCTCGGCTAGCCAGGCGCCCCCCGCCGACACGTGATACACCGGTAGCGCGGACGCCGCGCTTCGCCCGGCCTTGCCTCGCCGGGTTGCCCCGCTTGACTTGCGAGGCCGGACCCTGCCCGAAAAAAAGGCCTCCGCTCTTTGTTGAGCGAAGGCCTTTCGGGATCGTATCACCTGCCGCTTGGACGGGAGGGGGGGTCTCGGCGGTGACATACCCTAAATGGCCAAGCGGAAGTAGCGTTCCCGACGGTTTCGAAAATTTCGAAATTTTTTTCGATGGCGTTTGCAAACCCGGCTGCGACCAGCCATCTGCGACCTCGCATTCGCATTACCGACAATGGTCGCAGGCGCGGAACCAGCACGGGTGCCGTTCGTTTGGGGCCACGAATTGACCGGGAAGGGTATCTATGTCGATCGGGGCCGAAGTCGCCGCACATCTTCCGTTTCTACGCCGTTACGCCCGCGCCTTGACGGGTTCGCAATCCACCGGGGACGCTTTCGTCCAGGCCACGCTCGAGGCGGCGCTGGCCGATGACGACGTGGCCGAAAGCCTGCGCGGCGGACGCGTGCCGCTCTACCGCGCTTTCAACAAGGTCTGGTCCAGCGCCTACATGGAGGTCGAGGACGGTGAGGGCGAGGGCAGCGCGCACGAGAACGCGGCGCGTGACCAGCTCAAGCGCATCACCCCTGTAAACCGTCAGGCGCTACTGCTCACGACGGTGGAGGATTTCACCTCTGCCGAAGCGGGCGAGATCATGGGCATGAGCGAGGAGGACGTCGATTCGCTGGTGCGCGAGGCGGTGTCCGAGATCGAGCGCGAAACGACGACCAACGTGCTCATCATCGAGGATGAACCGCTCATCTCCATGCAGCTCGAGGATCTGGTACGCTCGCTCGGTCACGACATCTGCGGCACCGCGGCCACCCGGACGCAGGCGCAGGAAGTGGTCGCCAAGGCGACGCCCGGCCTCGTGCTGGCCGATATCCAGCTGGCCGACGGGTCATCGGGGCTCGATGCGGTGGACGATATTCTTGCCATCGATTCGGTGCCGGTGATCTTCATCACCGCCTATCCCGAGCGCCTGCTGACGGGCGACCGGCCCGAGCCGACCTATCTCATCACCAAGCCGTTCCAGGAAGACACGGTACGCGCGGCGATAAGCCAGGCGCTGTTCTTCGGATCGAGCCGCCCGCTCGACTAGGCTGTCTCAGGCATTGGCTTCCACGCCGTCGGACCCGGTTGCGGGTTCGGCGGCGTTTTCGTTCGAAGCGCCGCCGGCGGAATGGACGAACACCCACCAGGCGATTGCGGCAGCCGCCAGTCCGCCAAGCAGGTTGGCCGACAGTTCCGCGACGTAGATTGCCTGCGTGTCCCACGCGCCGCGCAGCAGCCACGCGACCGGAACCATCACCAGCAGCACGCGCGCCAGAGAAAGGGCCAGCGCGTTCGATGCCCGGTCGACCGCGTTCAGCGCCCCGTTGACGACGATCAGCAAGCCGTATCCGGCATAGCCCCAGACCGAGATCGCCAGATATTCGGTGGTCGCGCGCAGCACGTCCGCCTCTCCGCTGAACAGGCCCGCGAACCAGCGGCGCGAGGTGAACAGCACCAGGGCCGCGGCCAGGCCGTAGGCCACGCAGAACAGCCCCGCCTGCCACAGCGCCTTGCGCGCCCGGTCATGCTCGCCCGCGCCCCAGTTCTGGCCGACGATGGCCCCGATGGATCCGGACAGCGCCAGCAGCGGCACGACCGCGAAGCTCTGCACTCTCCCGCCAGCTCCGAATCCGGCGACCGCCGCATCGCCGAGCGGGGCAAGCAGGGCGGTCAGGACGGCGAGGCCCGCAGGGTTGATCGAATTGGTGAAGGCCGCCGGCCCGGCGACCCGCGCGAGGGATGCTATCCCGGGCTTCAGATCCTTGCCGCGTACCGATCCGGGGCGCAGCGGAAGCTCGTGCCTGGCCAGCAGGTACAGCGCCATGACGATGGCGATGGCCCAGCCGAGCACCGTCGCATAGGCCGCACCCGCCACCCCGAACCCGCCGATCCCGAACGCCCCGGTGATCAGCAGCGGATCGAGTATCCAGTTCGCGCCCGAATAGACCAGCAGCACCGCCGTGTTGCTTTTCGCCGCGCCCTGCGCGCGCAGCACGCCGTTGATGCCCATCATCGTCATCAACAGCGGAAATCCGAGCGAGTATGGGCGCATGTACTCGTCGATCAGCGGCAGGATGTCGGCGTCGGCCTGCATCAGCGCGAACAGCGGCTGGCGCAGCGCGAACAGGGCGAGCCCGACCGCGAGCCCGGCGCCGACGCCGAGCATCATGCCGAGATTGGCACGGCTCAGCGCGCGCTCGTCGCTGCCTTCGCCCAGCGCCCGGCTGACCACCGAATTGACGCCCACCATCACCCCTACGCCCAGCGATTGCAGCGCGGTGACGACGGGAAAGATGAAGCTGATCGCAGCCAGCTCGCGTCCGCCCAGGCGACCCACGAAATAGGCGTCGATGATGCCGACCGACATGATCGCAGCCACGCCGATGACAGCAGGGCTGGTCTGGCGGACGAGATGCCCGGGGATGGAGCCGTGGACCAGCTTCGCCCGCTTGTTCGGATTGTCCGCCATGCGCCCTTCGTCGCCATGCGACCGGCCGGCCGCAAGCTGCCCCTAGGGCGGGGGCGGCAGGCGATCAACCGTGTCGAGCCGATTGAGCGGCGCGCGAGGGTGTGGCAAGGCGAACGCCATGAGGCGTGCGCGCAGATGACAGCCATGACCGTGAACGAACGGCCGGTCGATTTCGATGTGGACCCGGCCACGCCCCTGCTCTGGGCGCTGCGCGACGTCGCCAACCTGACCGGCACCAAATACGGCTGCGGGGTCGGCGATTGCGGATCGTGCATGGTGCTGGTCGATGGCGAGGCGCTGCGCTCCTGCCTCGTCACCGTGGCCGAGGCGGAGGGGCGTTCCATCACCACGATCGAAGGCTTGAGCCGCGACCGCTCCCACCCGGTGCAGCAGGCGCTGGTGGCGGAACAGGCGATCCAGTGCGGCTTCTGCACGCCGGGCATCGCCCTCGCCGCCGCCGCGCTTATCCGCCGCAATCCCGACCCGGGCGCAGAGGAAATCCACGCCGCCATCCCGAACCTGTGCCGTTGCGGGGTCTATCCGCGGCTTGTGCGTGCGATCCAGCGAGCGGGCCGCGTTGCGCGCCGGCGCGAACGGATCAGCGCCGCGCCCGCGCCCGGAATCGACCAGGAAGACGCGGCGCGCGCCGTGCCGGGAATGCGGGGGAGCGGAGACGGCGCCGGCGGCGGAACCGACTGATCCCGCCGCCGCACCCCTGATATCAGAACCGCAACCGCGCGCCGATGCTGGCGTTTACCGGTTCGCCGGGCTGGATGTTGTTGGTGCCGTGGGCTGACGGGTAGTAATCCTCGTCGAGCAGGTTCTCCACGTTCAGCTGGAGAGCGAGCCGGTCGGTCGCTTCGAGATACACCGCCGCGTCGACCCGGGTGTAACCGGGCAGGATCACGTTGCTGCCGAGGCTCGCGAACTGCTCGGACTGATGGACGATGCCGGCGCCGACGCCCAGCCTGTCGGTCAGGTCATAGCGCGCCCAGGCACCGATCTGGCTTTCGGGCAATTGTTGCAGCCGCGTGCCGGCGGGCGCGCGTTCGGTATCTTGCGTGATCTTGCCGTCGAGATAGGTGTAGGAGAGGTTCACCTGAAGCGCGGGCAGCACCTCGCCCGCCAGGTTGACCTCGAACCCCTCGACCCGCGATTCGCCGGCGAGGATGGTGAAACCGGGATTGAGCGGATCGGCGGCGCGGGTGTTCGACCGTTCCAGCCGGAAGGCCGCCGCGCTCAACAGCAGGTTGGTGCGCGGCGCCCATTTCACCCCGATCTCGTAGTTTTCGAATTCCTCCGGATCGAGCGTCTCTTCCAGCTCGTCGATCAGGCTGAACTGGTCTCCCGATTGCGGCAGGAAGCTTTCCGAATAGCTGGCGTAGAGCGACAGCGTTTCGAACGGCTTGACGATCATGCCCAGGCGCGGGCTCCATCCCTCGTCCACACGATCGCCCGCAAATCCGCCGGTGAGGTCGACCGTCTCAAGGTCGAAACGGTCGTAGCGCAGGCCTGCGATGAGCTGGAGAATGCCGAAATCGACCTGGTCCTGGACATAGACCGACTGCGTGGCGAGGTCCGATTTGCTGGCCCGCTGTGGCACGGTGGTGAAGGCGGGCACGAAGATTGTCTCTTCCAGCGGGACCGTCACGCTTGTCTCGCCATTGTCGAACACCACCTGGCCACGGTTCGCATCGGTCGACTGCTCCGCGAATTCGGCCCCGATCAGGACCGTATGGCCGATGCCGGCGGTGGCGAATTCCGCGATCAGATTGGCTTGTCCGATCAGGTTCTCGCGCTGCGTCCCGCTCTCGTAGCCAGCCAGGCGCGTCGTTGTCGCGGTGGTGCCGCTGGTGGGCGTGATGTTGGCGTAGAACTTGTCGTAATTGGCGTATTGCAACGTTGCGTTGGCGCTGACGGCGTCGCCGAAGCGGTGGTCGATGCGGGTGCGCGCGATGTGCACGCGGGCGAAGCTGTCATTGTAGTCGGGATCGCCGAAGAACACGTCGTCATAACCGGTCAGCGGCCTGCCGTTCAGCGAGGGGAGGCCGCGATCGGTCACGCGGCGGTCGTCGTCATAGGTGTAGCTCGCGGTCAGCGTCGTATCGGGACCGAAACGCGCGGTAACGGTAGGACTGATGCCGATGAAGCGGCCTTCATAAAAATCGCGATCGTTGTCGAATTCCTCGTAGGTGGCATTGAGCCGGCCCGCCACATTGTCTCCGAGGGGCTGGTTCACGTCGGTCGCCAGGGCGAAGTCGCCAAAGGTGCCGACGCTGGCGGACAGGCCTACGAACGCGTCGCGCGTGCTCGCCGTCTTGCTGACCCGGTTGATCGCGCCGCCACCCGCGCCGCGCCCGAAGATCAGCGCGTTGGGCCCCTTCAGAACTTCCACCCGCTCCACGTTGTAGAGCGAGCGGTAGTATTGCGCATCGTCGCGGATGCCGTCGAGATAGAAGTCGGCGGTGGTCGATTGGCCGCGGATGAACACCGCGTCGCGGTGCCCCTCTCCGCTTTCGAGCGAGACGCCGGGAACGTAGCGCAGCGCCTCGCCCAGCTGGTGGGCGTTCTGATCCTCCAGCTGGTCCCGCGTTAGCACGGTGACGGCCTGGGGCACGTCGATCAGCGGCGTGTCGGTCTTGGTCGCGGTGCTGCCGTCATCGGCCTGGTAGCCATCCAGCTGCCCCGTCACGACGATGTTGCCCGGTGCGTAGTCGCGCGGCGCTTGCTGATCGTCGGCAAGGGCGGTTGCGGGAAACGCGGCGAGCGCGGCACCGGAAAGAAGAAGGGGACGGAAGGGGAGAGCGGAAAACGTCAAGAAAGCCTCATTCGTATCGTGTGGGACGCTATTGCGATTGATTTGCAGAAGCACCGTCTATTGAGAATGATTATCACTGGCAACAGGGAATCTGACCTTGGCGTGGGATTTCCGCCGGGCTAGGTCGGGCATTCACGCAAGGGGCCACAGGCGAAGACGAGAATGAAGGCCACGATCTGGCATAATCCGAAATGCGGCACGTCGCGCAGCACGCTCGCTCTGCTGGAGGATCGTGAGGGCGTGGAGGTCAGCGTCGTCGAATATCTGAAAACCCCGCCGACCCGCGCGAAACTGGCTCAGCTCTTCGCCGATGCCGGCATGACGCCGGCCGAGGGGCTGCGCCTGCGCGGCACCGACGCGCAGGAGCGCGGCCTGCCTCACGCCGATGCCGATACCGTCCTCGATGCGATGGTTGCCGATCCGATCCTCATCAACCGGCCGCTGGTGGAAACCGACAGGGGCGTGCGCCTGTGCCGCCCGAAAGAGCGCATTGAGGATATTCTCTAGCTGGTGCGCAAACGCCTTTTTCGGAACCGGCCCCGGCCACCGGCCCTTTGCATTCTACGCCTTTTTTTGCGAGGGCGTTCGCCGACTGAACTCTGTCCACCCGGGAAGCACCGCACGCAATGAATGGTAACGAACTGGCGCAGCCGCAGAAGACCGGCCTGCTTGCACGAATGCAACGTGCCCTCGGCCCGGCGGGGGTGTTCTTCCGCGGTTTCCTGGAGGAGCCGCGCATGGTCGGATCGATCATCCCGTCCTCGCGCGTCACCATCAACGCCATGCTCGAACCGGTCGAGTGGAGCCGCTGCAAGCTGTTCGTCGAATACGGGCCTGGCGTCGGCACTTTCTGCCAGCCGGTTCTCGACCGCCTGCCGCGCGACGGCGAGCTGCTGGTGATCGACACCAACCCGCTGTTCATCGACTATCTCAAGCGGACCATTCGCGATTCCCGCTTCCATGCCGTTCTCGGCTCGGCGGCGGACGTAGAGGACATCGTGCGATCAATCGGTCACGAGAAGGCGGACTACATCCTTTCGGGTCTGCCCTTCTCCACCCTTCCCGACGGCGTCGGCCCGGCCATCGTCAAGGCGACTCACCGGGTGCTGCGGGAAGGGGGGGCGTTCCTCACCTACCAGTTCGCCGGGGTCGCGCGCGACCTGACCGCGCGGGTGTTCCCGCGGGTCGAGACCGGATATGTCTGGCGCAACATCCCGCCCTGCGTCCTCGCCTGGGGCTGGAAGGACATCGACCCTGCCGAATAGCGGGGCGGATCAGTCGAAGGTTTCGGCCGTGGCCTCGTCCCCGGGGCCGGCAAGCTGACGGTGCAGGGCGGCCAGCACCGCCATGAACACCGCGACGAAGACCATCGTCACCAGCGCCCCGCCGATGGCGCTGGCAAGCGTGCCGACATCGTCGCCGGCCAGCGCGAACAGGCTCAGCACCAGCGAGACGACGATCGACACGACGACCATCGCCACCACAAGCAGGAAGAAGAAGGCGAGCAGATGCAGTGAATTGCCCCTTGTCAGGTGCCAGGACCGCTGCAGGGCGCGCAGCGGGTTCATGACCTTCTCAATCGCGATGACGGGCGAGACGAGCGAGAACTTGATCCACAGCCAGACGGCGACGATCAGCGCCACAAGGCCCAGCAACACCGCCAGCGCCGGATTGATGATCGCGCCCAGGGCGACGAGCAGGACCGCGACCGCCAGCACGATGAGCGAGACCAGCAACTGCGCCACGAAATAGGGCAGCAGCGCCTTCACCCCGAAGACGAGCGCCTGACCGACCGTCGGGCGGGAGCGGTCGGTGAGCAGGGCCAGCAGACCGAGCAGGCCCACAGCCTGGATCAGACCGAGCAGGATGAAGGCCCACCAGTAACTGGCGTAGAAGGCGCCGAGCAGGTTCATCATCTCCTCCGGCGCGAGGTCGGGCCCGCGCGCTTCCAGCTCGGTCATGGCGTCGGCCTGCGGCATCAGGATGCTGACGACGAGGTTGGGCAGGAAGACGAACACGCCCGCCACGATCAGCACCACGTCCCTGTTGGCCGCCAGCATGGCGGTCGCCTGGTTCCAGGCGCGGCCCAGATCGAGCTTTCCCCTATCGTCTGTTCTGGCCATGATGCGTTGATTTTCCTTGTCCCTGTTCGCGCGCTTGATAAGCCGCCTCGCCATACTCGCGCAACTGCAAGCTCGCATGTCCGACACAACCCATTCCGGCGAAATCGAATGGCGCCGCTCCGCCGGCGCGGTCGACTACCGCGCCGCCCTCACCGAACAGGAGGCGCGCAACCGCGCCATCGCCGAGGGGACGGCGGGGGAGATGGTGTGGATGCTCGAACACCCGCCCGTCTATACCGCCGGCACTAGCGCCGATCCGGCGGAACTTGTCGATGCGCGCTTCGAGGTCGTGGAGACGGGGCGGGGAGGGCGCTATACCTATCACGGTCCGGGCCAGCGCGTAACCTACGTGCTGCTCGACCTCGCCCGGCGGGACAAGGACGTGCGCAAGTTCATCCACGCGCTGGAAGGCTGGGTGATCGGCACGCTCGGGGGCTTCGGAGTGAAGGCGTGGTCGGTTCCCGAGCGGGTCGGTATCTGGACGCACGATATCGATGGCGCCGAGGCGAAGATCGGCGCCATAGGGGTGCGCATGCGGCGCTGGGTGACGATGCACGGCTTCGCGGTGAACCTGTCGCCCGACCTGTCGCATTTCGGGGGTATCGTACCGTGCGGCATCGCCGAATACGGCGTGACCAGCCTGGCGAAGCTGGGATTGCAGGTTGCGCCGGAGGAATGGGATGAGGCATTGCAGCAGCGCGCCGGCGATTTCCTCGCCGCCATATCGGAGGTCTGACCGGGCATGAGCCATCGCATTTCCCGCCTGTTTCTTGCCGGCTTGCTGCCGCTTGCCGCGCTCGCCGCCTGCGGCGACGATGCCGCGCCGGTGGAAGACAGCGACGGCGCGACGGCATCGGGGGAAATCCTGGAAGGCACGATCAGCGACGCCATGCTGCCGGTCGACCGGTTGCGCTCCGAACCGCCGCTCGTCAGAGAAGATACCGGCGAGGACGCGCCGGGCGAGGATGACAACGCTCCGGCGGAAGGCGGCGGCACGCAGAATACGGCGCAGGACGCCGCCGAGGGCTGATCACAGCCCGTCGAGCGTTGCTTCGAGTCCTTCGCGGGCGAGGATCTTGAGCGCCAGATCGTAGCGCGCCTCGACCTCCTCCAGCTCCGGTCCGCGCAATTCCAGGCGCGCCTGCTCGCGCAGCAGGTTCGCCTCGCGCAGCAGACAGGCCCGCCGTTCGCGCGCGCCGATCAGCGTCGCGGCATCGCCCAGCACGTCGAGAAACACGCCGGCCGCGATCCGGTTGGTCGCGGCGCCGGAGCGGATCGCCCCGAATCCGCGATCGACGTAATCCTGGAAGGTGTCGTTGAGCGGCCAGACCCGCGAGGCGCCGGGCGCGACGTTCTCGATATGCAGATCGTGGCGCAGGTCGCGCTGACCCAGCTCGGCCACCGCCGCACCCATCCAGTGCAGCGCGGTGATCGCGGTGAAGGGATCGTTGATGCCGGGCGACAGGGCGCGCAGCGCGATTTCGGCCAGTTCGTCGACCAGGAAGTTGAGATCCTGGCTCGGCGTGCGGCGGCTGCCCATCGCGTAGCAGTCGCGGATGGCGGCATAGGGCGGCTCCGCGTCGCCATCCTCGCGCGGGCACCAGTCGGCGATGGCGACGGCGGCATGAACGAAGTCGCCCACGCGCACATCCATCACGATATCCCCGCCATGATCGTGCGCGACGCTCTGCAAGGCGTCATAGTCGATCAGCTGGATGTAACCTGTCCCGGCGCATCGAATCGGCTTGCCCTTGGGTTTTTCGGGCCGCTCGTCGCCGTCGGCCTCGTCGGGAAAGCGGTGATCGATCTGGTCGAGCAGGCGCTGGCCGATGCCCTTGAGCACGGTATTAATGCGGATCGAGGCGGGGATATGGTTGAGGAAATAGACCAGCACCGCCACCGCCACGCCCGTAAGGGCGAAGGCGACCAGCAGCGAGAGTTGCGGCACGAAGCCGGGAATCGCGTCGGCGACGGCCTCGGTCAGGTCCGTCGGTGCCTCGTCGCCGCCACGCACGCTGCGCAGCACCACCAGCGCGTAGACGAACGTGGCGATGAACACGGCCAGGCTCAGCTGGTTGCCGCGATCCTCCATGAAATTGGTCAGCAGGCGCGGGCCGTAATTGCCGCTGGCATAGGCGACCGCGGCGATGGTGATGGAAAACACGGTCGAGGCGACGCCGATCATGGAGCCGGCAATCACGGTCAGCATGTTGCTGGCCCCGTCGGGACGCGCGGGGATGAGCGAAGGTATGTCGCCGAGAAAGCCCGCCCAGCCCTGCCGGTCCATCCAGATCGTCGCGAAGGCGAGCATGACGGCGAGGATCGAGAACAGCGCCGGGTAGAACCAGTAGCTGGCGTTCACCTCGTGCCAGAAGGCGCGGAGCCGGGTCATGCGTCGGGACCGATCATCGGTACCGTGGTGTCGGTTCCGGCGGCGTCGCGCAAGGCCTGCATCGCCTTTGTCAGCGCGTCGCGGTCTTCCTCGTCCTGCGCCGTGGCGATCGCCTGCCGGGCGAGCGTCTCGCCGTGGTCGCGCAGGAACGCAGCAACCCCGCCCCGGCATTCCTCCAGCCGGGCGAAATTCTCGAGCAGGCGAATCGCGACCGCCGGGTAGGCCGCGGCGGACTGGCGCAGGGCGCTCAGCGGATTTTCGAACAGGCCGGCAAAATCCTGGCCGGGCAGCTCGAACCGCTCGTCCTCCTGCCACACCGGCACCTTGTCCGGGCCGATCCAGCCCGCCGCCTGCCCCGGCATGGCGGCGGCCAGCCGGTCCGCGACCGCGAGCGCGGTATAGAAATCGTTGAGCGCCGGCGACATCGCCCGCGTCGCGATCTCCACCAGCAGGCGCACCTGGAATACCGCCCCTTGCGCATCGCTGCGATAGTCGCCGATGGCGATGGCGTCATCGAGCCGGTCGGTCGGCGCGCCGCCGGTCTCGAAGGCGATCAGCGGTTCGCCCGGCAGGACGTGGCGGCCCGGCGGTGCGCACAGGCGGATGCGGCCGGGATGAGCGCGCAGCGCCTTCGCCAGCCGTTCCAGCGCGATCCCCTGCACGTAACCTTCGCGCTTCGCCACGCAGGTATCGCCCCACGCGCCGCGGTATGGTTCACCCGGCACGATGCAGACCGCCTGGTCGGCAAGCTGAGAGCCCAGCGCCTCGATCGACCGGTCGACGAAGATCGTCCGGCCCAGATCGTGCAGCGCCACCGTCAGCATCACGATGTTGAGCGCCTGGAAGAAGATCACGCCGGCAAAGGCGGCCAGCGGTTGCTCGGCCAGTTCGCCTTCCGCGTCGATCGCGGCCATCACCCCGAGGCAGAACACCAGCGTGAAGCTCAACCCGGCCAGCGAAACGCGCACCAGCCGCTTTTCGAGCCAGCGATCGACCAGCCGCACCGCCAGAGTGCTGCTGGCGACGGTCAGGACGAGCAGGGTGATCGAGAAATACAGGGTGATGAAGGCGGCGTTCACGCCGATGGCGACCGCTGTCAGATCCTTCGCGGTATCGGCCGTGGCGACGGGAGCCAGATCGTGCTCGATGATCCACGCGGTCAGCCCGGCGCGGTCGAGGTCGATGGTGATGAGCGCCGCAGGCAGCGCTGCCAGCACCGCGACGAGCGGCACCGACCAGTAGCTCGCGACGATGCGGTGCAATTGCCAGCCGCCGCGCGATAGCGAGGCCGACGCAGGGGATTGGGGCAAGGCGATGGTTTCCCGGGTGAACGCTATTGGCAGGGTAATAACGGGGCACCGGGCTTATGGTTGCCTCACACCCGGCCGAGATCGCCCTTGCCGATCGTTCCGGCAGCCATTTCGAGCATCCGGTCGAGACTGCGCCTGGCCTTCAACCGCAGCTCCTCCTCGATCTCGATGCGCGGTTCGAGGTCTCGCAGCGCGACGTAGAGCTTTTCCATCGTGTTGAGCGCCATGTAGGGGCAGATATTGCAGTTGCAGTTGCCGTCCGCCCCGGGCGCGCCGAGGAAGGTCTTGTCGGGCAGCGCCTTTTCCATCTGGTGGATGATGTGCGGCTCGGTCGCGACGATCAGCGTGTCGCCTTCGAACGTCTGCGCGAATTGCAGGATCGAACTGGTCGAGCCGACATGATCGGCATGGTCGATGATGGTCGGCGGGCATTCGGGATGCGCGGCGATCGGGGCGCCGGGATGCTGCGCCTTCAGCTTCAGGAGTTCGCGCTCGCTGAAAGCCTCGTGCACGATGCACACACCCGGCCACAGCAGCATGTCGCGGTCGAACTTGCGGTTGAGATAGCCGCCCAGGTGCCGGTCCGGCCCGAAGATGATCGGCTGGTCGTCGGGTATCTGCGACAGGATCGTCTCGGCGCTGGAACTGGTCACGATCACATCGGACAGCGCCTTCACCTCTGTCGAGCAGTTGATGTAGGTGAGCGCGATGTGATCGGGGTGCTTTTCGCGGAACGCCCGGAACTTGTCGGGCGGGCAGCTGTCCTCCAGCGAACAGCCCGCTTCCATGTCGGGCAGGACGACGATCTTCTCGGGGCTGAGGATCTTGGCGGTGTCGGCCATGAACTTGACCCCGCAAAAGGCGATGACCTGTGCATCGGTATCGGCGGCCTTGCGGCTCAGTTCGAGGGAATCGCCGACGAAATCGGCGATGTCCTGCAGATCGGGCGTCTGGTAGTAATGCGCCAGGATAACGGCGTTGCGCTCCTTGCGCAGGCGCTCGATCTCCTCGCGCAGGTCGGTGCCTGTCGGCATGGCGGTTTCGGCGGTCATGATGTGGGTCCCGTCTGAAAAGCGTGCGTTGATCCCGTATATAGGAGCAACGGGCGCGCTGGCGAGCGGGTTCCGCGCTACATCGCGAAGCCGGGTGGCAGGAAGGCTTCCAACGGCCGCTGAGCCCCCGGCGTGCCGTCCACGACCCAGCGCGTCACGGCATAGCCCAGGGGCGAATAGGCGATCAGCATGGACGCGGCGAACACCGCGACCTGAATACCCAGCCCCCACAGATAGGCGGGGTGCACATGGCCGATGCGCCGCCGGTCGGCGATCATGCCTATGGCGGGAAAGGCCCAGGTCAGCACGATGCAGATAAGCCAGGCGTTGGGGATCAACAGCGGCATGGGCAGCAACCGCCCGATCCCCGGCCCGGTCAGGATCGCCATCGCGCACAGCATCAGGCGCCGGTGCCATCCATTGTAGCGCTGGCGGCGCAAGGCCCAGAAGGCCAGCCCGCCGAAGCACCACAGCGTTGCCAGGTTGCTGATGAGAAATTCGCTCTGGTTGAAGAAGAACGGCCCGCCCGTGCGCCGCGCGACGACGATCATCACCGCCGATCCCGCGGCCACCATCGCCGGCACCCAGCCGTAGGCGAGCCGGCCGAGCGCCGCGTGCAGCCTGATCGCGCCCGCCGAGATGGTGGTCGCCTGCGCCACGTAGAGGCCGACCCAGCCCATGAAGATCACGGCGTGGACATGGTAGGCCGCAGGCACCCGGAAGCTCGACCGGCCGGCGGCCAGGTTGAGGACGAAGCCCGCGACGATGACCAGCGCCATCGCCCATGCCATGATGGTAAAGAAGCGGGTCTGCCCCGCAACGCTCCGCGTACCCGATGCCAGAGTCGCCATAGCCGAACCTCCCCGGAAGCTCGGTCGATTTTACCGCGCGGCGACGGGGCGCGCAATCACGCCGGCTAAGCGCTTCGAATGAAAGCCGGTTTGGCGCGAACCGGGGTTGCGCCGCCGCTTGCGACTCGGCGGATCCGGGGGCCTTCCCGGCCAGCGGAGCTGCATCTGCGACCGGGGGCGCACACACCGCTGGCGAATCGGAATCGCCGCGTGTAGGCGCGCCCGCCATGCTTGCCACCTTCCGCTCCGTACGCACGATCCTGCTCGCCATTTTCATGCTGATGGCGGGGAGCGGATTCCTGTCCACGCTGATCGCCATCCGGCTGGAGCAGGCGGGGGCCGGTTCGTTCTGGATCGGTCTGGTGGCGACCGCCTATTTCGCCGGCCTGACCGTGGGCGCACTGCGGGTCCCTCAACTGATTGCCCGCATCGGCCATATTCGCGCCTTCGCCGCTTTCGTGGCGATCTATTCGGCCACCAGCCTGACCTACGCCATCCTCGACAATCCGGCGCTCTGGACGGGCCTGCGCTTCATCGATGGCTTCGTGATGTCGGGCGTGTTCGTATGCCTCGAAAGCTGGCTAAACCGGCTGGCGAATGCACGCAACCGCAGCGCAGTGCTGGCCGCCTACATGGTCGCGCTCTACGCCGGGCAGGCGGTCGGGCAGTTCCTGCTGAACCTCGGCGACAACGGCCCGGCGCTGCCCTTCATGGCGTCGGCCATCCTGCTCTCGCTGGCCAGCCTGCCGGTCGTGCTAACCCGCATCGACCAGCCGGTGCTGGATCCGTTCCGCCCGTTTCCGGTGCGGCGCCTCTACGACAGTTCCCCGCTGGGCGCGGTGGGATCGCTGGCGACGGGGGTGATGCTCGGCGCATTCTACGCGCTCGGCCCGGTCTTCGCGCAGAGGAGCGGCTTCGGCCTGTCGCAGGTGGCACTGTTCGCCTCCTGCGTCATCACCGGCGGCGTGGCGCTGCAATATCCGCTGGGATTGCTGTCCGACCGGTTCGACCGGCGGCGGGTGATCGCGGCGTGCTTCGTCGCAGCCTTCGCCGTGTGCCTGCTGCTTTCGCTGGTGGCGAGACCGGGCGCGATCTTCGCGCTCGGCGCGCTGTTCGGCGGGTTCGCCTTCGCGCTCTATCCGCTCTGCGTGGCGCATACCAACGATCATCTGGGAGAGGACGAACGCGTCGGGGCGAGCAGCGGACTGGTTCTGGTCTATTCGGTCGGCGCGGCGGCCGGACCGCTCTGGGGCACCGCGGGCATGGGCGCGATGGGGCCGCAGGGACTGTTCGCCGCCATCGGCCTCATTGCGCTGGCGGGGGCGGGCTTCGCCGGCTGGCGCATGGCGACGAGCGAGCCGGTGCCGAGCAAGGACCAGCAGACCTTCCGCACCCTGCCGCGCACCACTGCGATGGCCGCGATCGTCGAGACCACGGAAGGCATGGCGCGGCCAGTGCGCCGCGCCCGCCGCTAGCCGTTCTCGGTCATCGCCCAGATTTCGCCCTCGCGCGAGACCTCTCCGCGCCGCTCCATGTCGATGAGATGCGCCAGCACGCTCTGCCCGGCGGCAGGCCACAGCGCGGTGTCGATGCCGGCATACATCACCGGCACCATGTCGCCGATGGAGCGCGGCTCCTCGCGCAGCAGCTTGCCGATCTGCCGCTCGCGCGCGCGGCGATGGCCGAGCATTCCGCGCACCAGCTGGCGCGGCTTCGTCACCGCCGGCCCGTGGGCGGGGTAGTAGACGCGGTCCTGCGCGCGCTCGTACAGGCGTTGCAGGCTGGTTAGATAGGCGCCCATGTCGCCATCGGGCGGCACCACCACGCTGGTCGACCAGCCCATGACGTGATCGCCGGTGAACAGCGCACCGGTTTCCTCCAGCGCGAAGCACAGATGGTTGGAGGTGTGGCCCGGCGTATGGACGGCGCGCAGCGTCCAGCCTTCGCCCGATACCGCCTCCCCATCGGCGAGCACGCGGTCGGGGGCGTAGGCGGTGTCGAACGGCGCATCGGCGCGTGGCATGTCGCTCTCGATCACGAGCGGCGCGCAGCCGATGACGGGGGCGCCGGTCGCGGCGGCCAGCGGCGCGGCTGCGGGCGAGTGGTCGCGGTGAGTGTGCGTGCACATGATTGCGGTCACGGATGCGTCGCCGATCGCCGTCTCTAGCGCGGCGAGATGGCGCGGATCGTCGGGGCCGGGATCGATCACCGCCATTCCGCCCTCGCTCCCCACGAGATAGGTCTGCGTCCCGGTATAGGTGAAGGGCGAGGGGTTGGGGGCCAGCACCCGCGCGACCAGCGGTTCGATACGCTCTATCGTGCCGGTGGGCCAGGGTTTCAGGGGCGGTCCTGCCATGGGGTTGCATATGGGGGCCGGGCTGGCGCATGTCACGCCGCGCGGGAGAAGGGCGAGCGATGGACGATATGATACTGGTGCTGGATGCGGGCACGACCTCGACCCGCGCGATGCTGTTCGGCCTCGACGGCAAGGTCGAACGCATCGCTCAGGCGGAGCTGACCCAGCACTATCCGCGCCCCGGCTGGGTCGAACACGATGCAGGCGAAATCTGGGACAAGACACTGGCTTGCGCACGCGAGGTTGCGGGCGAGGATGCCGGGCGAATCGCGTGCATCGGCATCACCAACCAGCGCGAGACGGTGGTCGCGTGGGATGTGCACACGCATAAGCCACTGGCGCGCGCGATCGTGTGGCAGGATCGGCGTACCGCCGACGTTTGCGACAGGTTGCGCGCGGCGGGTGAGGAACCGCGCGTCCAGCGCATGACCGGGCTCGTTCTCGACCCGTATTTCTCCGCCACGAAGATGGCGTGGCTGATAGAGCGCGACGAGGCGGTGCGCGGCGCGGCGCAGCGGGGCACGTTGCGGCTGGGTACGGTGGAGAGCTGGCTCGCCTTCAAACTGACGGCGGGTGCGAGCATGACCGACGCCAGCAATGCCAGCCGGACCTCGCTGCTGCCGCTTGGGGGTAATGTCTTCGACCAGGGTCTGTGTGACCTTTTCGGAGTTCCGAAAAGCGCCCTGCCTCAGGTGGTCGATACGCACGGGTCGCTCGGCGAGGCGGATGATGCGTGGTTCGCTCGCACCATCCCCATTACCGGCATGCTCGGCGATCAACAGGCAGCGACCGTCGGGCAGGGGTGCCTGGCGCCGGGCGAGACCAAGGCGACCTACGGCACCGGCGCATTCATCCTCACCAATCAGGGCGACACCCCGCCGACATCCGGTAACCGCCTGCTCGGCACCGTGCTGACCCAGCGCGACGGCACGCGGCGATACGCGCTGGAAGGCTCGGTGTTCGTGGCCGGCAGCCTCGTCCAGTATTTGCGCGACACCCTCGGCCTGATCGCCAGCGCCGGCGAAACCGAGGCGCTGGCCCGCTCCGTTCCCGACAATGGCGGAGTGGTGATCGTGCCCGCGCTGACGGGCCTCGGCGCACCGCACTGGCGGCCGGACGCGCGCGGGATCATCGCCGGGCTGGGCTTCGATACCGGCCGCGCGCACATCGCCCGCGCGGCGCTGGAGGCGATGGCGCACCAGACACGCGATCTGGCCGGGGCCTTTGCCGCGGACAGTTGCGCATGGACAGGGCTCAGGATCGATGGGGGCATGGCCGCGAACGACTGGATGGCGCAGGACATCGCGGACCTGCTCGACCTGCCCGTGACGCGCCCCGATTTCGTCGAGACGACCGCGCTCGGCGCGGCGATGCTCGCGGCGGTCGGCTGCGGCTTGCACGATACGCTGGAGCAGGCAGCCGCGGCCATGATCGGTCCGGGCCGCCGCTTCGAACCGGGCATGGCAGGGGATGTGCGCGCGCAGCGGCTGCGGCATTGGGGAGCGGCGCTGGCGAAGGTCTGACGCCGCTCTACCCGAAGGCCGTTCCCAGCCGGTCGCGCAGGCGATGCACCGCGCTCGGCTGCATCGCGAAGCGGGCGCGCCACGCCCGGTCGAGCCGTTCCACACGGGCGTAGAGCGCGCGCGTCCGGTCAACCAGGGCGCGCATCTCGCCATCGAGCATGGCCAGTTGCCGCGGATCGCCCTCGGGCTGCGCTGGCGGCAGGCGGCCGTGGCGCCGCAGCTGGAACTCGGTGATCTGGCCCGAGTGATAGGCTCGCTGGTTGAGCAGCCAGGCGATGGCGTGCATCATCCGCGTCGTGGTGCGCAGCGCCTCGCAGCTCATGGCGACGCGCCGGTCGCAGGCGGCGGGCGATATTTCTCCGGGCGTACCGTCATCATCGTCCTCGCCGCGCAGGAACGCCGCGCGTGACGCACCGGCCAGCACCAGCGCTTCCTCGTACAGCGTCTCGATGATGGCAGGACTGATGGTGACGGGTTTCGACATGCGGCGGGGCTAACCCGCCGACGGGCGGCGATCCATTCCCCGGATGGTTAATTTTCCCCGGTTTCGGATGATGTCCCGTTGCAGCACGAAATAATCGTGCGGCCGGCTTTGCACTTGCTTGCCCGCCGTCACGCGATGATGTCGGGCGTCAGGTAATCCTCGATGATCGCCATCTGGTCCCTCAGCGATAGCTTGCGCTTCTTCAGCCGGGCGACCTGCAACTGGTCCGGACCGCCCGTTTCGACGAGCGCGGCGATGGCGATGTCGAGATCGCGGTGCTCGACCTTCAGCATGGCCAGACGCTTGCGCATTTCTTCTTCGGTCATGTCCCGCCGACCCGCTTTCGTGCCCGTCGTCCGCTGGCGTCGGTTCGTCGCCTGCGGGTTTGGTCGATTAGGGATATTATGGTTTGATGACAATCGCGGCGCTCGTCCGCACAGGCGAGTCGCCGCGGGAACAGCCGGATCGCGTTCCGGCACCTTACGCAAAGGAGACTCGCATATGGAATCCTCGCATGCATCGGCCCTCCAGTCCAAGCACCGCGGCCTCGAACGGCGGCTGAAGGACGAAATGAGCCGACCGGTCCCCGACGCAGCGACGATCCAGGCAATCAAGAAGCAGAAGCTGGCGGTGAAGGAGGCCATCGCCCGCAGTTGACGCGCCCCCGGCGCCGGTCCCGCCCCGCCTCGCCCCGGCGCGGCCGGGCAGGTGCCGGCGCATTGGCAAAATTCCCGATGTGCTATAGGCCCGCGGCATGGCCGTTTCCTCCACCGCCGCGCGCTCCATCCTCATCCGCCTGCAGGAGACGATGGCGGCGCGCACCCATGCGCAGGCCAAGCTCAACCAGGTGGTCGAGATCATCGGGGAGGAGCTCGATAGCGAGGTCTGCTCGATCTACCTCCTGCGCGAGGGGATGCTGGAACTGTACGCCACGCGCGGGCTGAACCAGGCCGCCGTCCACGTCACCCGGCTGGGCGTGGGCGAGGGGCTGACCGGCACCATCGCGCAGAACATCGAGACGCTGAACCTCGACGAGGCGGCGACCCATCCCGAATTCCAGTACCGGCCCGAAACCGGGGAAGAGAAGTTCCACTCCTTCGCCGGCGTGCCCATCGTCCGGCGCGAACGCGCGGTGGGCGTGCTGACCGTGCAGCACACCGAACCGCGCCGTTACGCCGAGGTGGAGATCGTCGCCCTGCAGACGGTCGCGATGGTGCTGGCCGAACTCATCAACAATGCCGGTATGGTCGATGCCGAGGCGCTCGACGAGGACAGCGAGGCGCGCACCGGAACAGAGGTCGTCACCGGCCTGAAACTGGTGAAGGGCCTCGCCATCGGGCAGGCCGTGTTTCACCAGCCGCGCGTCACCATCGAACAGACCGTGGCCGAGGATACCGAGGCCGAGCGCCAGCGCGTCTATCTCGCCTTCGACCGGATGCGCGAACAGATCGACCAGATGTCGAACCAGGCCGAATTCGGCGTGGGCGGAGAGCACGAGCAGGTGCTCGAAACCTACAAGATGTTCGCCTATGACGAGGGCTGGGCAAGGCGCATCAACGAGGCGATCGATTCCGGCCTGACGGCGGAGGCCGCGATCGAGCGGGTGCAGCAACGCACCAGGATGCGAATGCGCGAGATTTCCGATCCGCTGTTGCAGGACCGGATGCACGATCTGGAAGATCTCGCCAACCGGCTCATCCGCATCGTGTCGGGCCAGCTCGGCACCGCGGCGCAAAAAGGGCTGACGAAGGACACGATCCTCGTCGCCAAGAATCTCGGGCCGGCCGAACTGCTCGAATACGACAAGCGGCGGCTGAAGGGCGTGGTGCTCGAACAGGGGTCGCTCACCGCCCACGTCGTGATCGTGGCGCGGGCGATGGGGGTGCCGGTGGTCGGCCGCATCCGCAACCTTCGCGGGCTGGTGCGCGACGGGGACACTCTGCTCGTCGATGGCGACGCCGGCACGGTGACGATGCGTCCGGGTCACGGCGTGCTCGATGCGTTCGAGGCGCGCGTCACCGCCAGCAAGCGGCGCGAGGCGAGCTATGCCAGGCTTCGCGACGTCGAGCCGTTCACCCGCGACGGGGAGCGGATCGAGGTGATGATGAACGCCGGCCTGCGCGACGATGTCGCGATGCTGCAGGTGACGGGCGCGGACGGAATCGGCCTCTACCGCACCGAATTCCAGTTCCTCGTTTCCGCCCAGTTGCCCCAGCGCGAGCGGCAGGCGCGCCTCTATCGCGACGTGCTGGACACGGCGGGGCGCAAGACGGTGATCTTCCGCACCGTCGATATCGGCGGCGACAAGTCGCTGCCCTATCTGCGCAGCGACGTCGCCAAGGAGGACGAGAACCCGGCGATGGGCTGGCGCGCCCTGCGCCTGGCGCTGGAGCGCGAGGGGCTGATGAAGGTGCAGGCGCGCGCGCTGCTGGAAGGCGCGGCGGGGCGTGACCTCAACGTGATGTTCCCGATGGTTTCCGAACCCTGGGAGTTCGACGCCGCAAAGGAGGTATTCACCAGCCAGATCGCCTTCCTCAAGCAGCACAAGCACCCGCTGCCCAACGCGATCCGCTACGGCGTGATGCTGGAAGTGCCGTCGCTGGCGGAAACGCTGGACCTGCTGCTGCCGCGCCTGTCCTTCGTTTCCATCGGCACCAACGACCTGACCCAGTTCCTGTTCGCCGCCGACCGGGCCAACCCCATGCTCGCCGAACGCTACGACTGGCTCAGCCCCTCGATCCTGCGGTTCCTGCGCCGCGTGGTGCAGTCCTGCGTGGGGTACAAGATCGATCTGGGCGTCTGCGGCGAGATGGGCGGACGCCGGCTGGAGGCGCTGGCGCTGCTGGGCATCGGCATCCGCCGCCTCTCGATCACGCCGGCCAGCGTGGGCCGGATCAAGGAACTGGTGCGCAAGGTCGACACGCGCGAGATCACCGAGGCGATGTCGGGCTGGCTCGCCAATCCGCCGGAGGATCTGCGCGCCGAATTGCAGGCCTGGGCCGAAGCTCGCGAAATCGAGGTCGAATAACCGCATATGTTGGTATAGGGCCTTGACGAGACGCGGGGCGGCGTGGCTTCCCTCGTCAACGCAACGGGGCACGCAACCGACATCCCTTCCCAGCCGGAGCGGCAATGACCGACGATACGATTCACGAAGACGACGCAGCGATGCCGGACACCGCGGCCGCCGGCGTCGGCCCCCAGCTGCGCGCCGCGCGCGAGCGTCGCGGCCTCACGATAGACCAGGTGGCCGCCGAGACGCGTATTTCCGAACGCCATCTCGAACATATCGAGGCGGGCGAGTTCGACGCGCTCCCGGGCCGCACCTACGCCGTCGGCTTCGCCAAGACCTACGCCAAGACCGTGGGCCTCGATACCGCCGACGTCGCCGCCATGGTGCGCGAGGAGATGAACGTCGAGCGCCCGTCCGAGCGCTATGGCGCCAACCGCGCGGGCACGTTCGAGCCGGGCGATCCCAACCGCTCCCCCGGCGGGCGGCTGGTGTGGTTCTCGCTGTTCGCGATCATCCTGCTTGCCGTGGGCATCTTCTTCGCCGCGCGCGTCCTGTTCGCACCCGCCGCCGACCTGCCCTCGCTGGTCGAGCAGGAGGAGGCGGAGCGGGCCGCGCAACTCGCCGCGCAGCGCGAGCGGGAGCAGCAGCAGGCGGAGCCGGTCGACGCGACCGGCGATGTCGTGTTCACCGCGCAGGGCGATGCCTGGGTCCGCTTCTACGACGCGCAGGGCCGCGTGCTGAGCGAGCAGACGCTGAGCGAGGGCGATACCTACACCGTGCCCAGCGACGCGAACGGACCGCAGCTTCTGACCGGCCGGCCCGATCTGCTTGCCATCACCATCGGCGGGCGCGAGGTGCGCAAGATCTCGAACGAGCTGGAAACCGTCTCCGACGTGCCGGTGACGGCAGAGGCGTTGCTGGCCCGCGGCGGGTCCGGTGCAGGTGCAGGCGCAGGTTCAGCCGTGGGGCAGGGCGAGCCGAACGCCGCGCCCGCGCCTTCCGCGCCCGCCTTGCCGGCGGCTTCGCCGACGCCCGCCACCTGATCCCCGGCGCGGGCGCGGCGCGGTGCATAAATGCCTCGCCCCGGCTTTCGCGGCGTGGTTAATCCTCTATCTTGGCGCTTTGTGGCAATGGCGTCAGCCATGACCAACCCCAAGGAGACCCCGCTGGCGATGGACAGCAAGACCCTCTTCCCCCCGATCCGCAACGCCCTGCGGCGCAGGGCCGCGCACGGCGCGCTGGCCGCCATGCTGGCGCTGGGCCTCGGCGCCGCGCCCGCCGCGGCGCAGGACAGTCGCCGGATCGATCGGCTCGAACAGCAGATCCAGGCGCTCCAGCGCGCGGTGTTTCCGGGCGGTGACGAGCGGTATTTCGAACCGGAAATCCGCCCCGAACAGCGCCCGCAGCAGACGACCACGCCAGAAGTCGGCACCACCGCGCTGACCGATGTGCTGGAGCGGCTGAACGCGATCGAGACGCAGCTTGCCCGCCTGACCGCGGCGACCGAGGTGAACGAGAACGCACTCTCGACCATTTCCGCGCGGCTCGATGCGCTGGAAGCGCTGGCCGCCGATGCCGGCCTTGCCGCCGGTGGGGTTGCCGCCAACACCGCCACGCCGCGCCAGCCTACGGGCCGGATTCCGGTGCCGGGCGAGGGCGGCAGCGGCCGGGGCGAACTGCCCGCCGCCAACCCCGCGCCGCCCGCTCCGCCCGCCGCCGGCCCCTCGCCAGAGCGCGTCGCCGCCGTGCAGGCCATCGCGAAGCCCGCGACGGGGGATGCCGGGGAGGACGAATACACCTATGGCTTCCGCCTGTGGGATGCCGGCTTCTATCCCGAGGCGCAGCAGCAGCTGGCGCTGTTCGTGGAGCGGTATCCGAACCATCCGATGATCTCCTACGGGCGTAATCTGCTCGGCAGGGCGTTCCTCGATGCGGGCGATGCGCGCGCCGCGGCGACGCACTTCTTCGACAATTACCAGGCCGACAAGACCGCAGCCCGCGCGCCCGACAGCCTGCTTTTCCTGGCCGAATCGATGATCGAGCTGGGCGATACCCGCCGCGCCTGCATCGCGCTCGCCGAATTCGGCGACACCTACCCGGCGCTGGCCGTGGGCCGGCTGCAGACCATGTATGACAATCTTGGAAGCCGCGTCGACTGCTCCTGATCCGGCGCTGGTCGAGCGGTTTGGAGTCGCTCTCGACCGGCTCGGCGCGGAGGGGAAGCGCATCGGCCTTGCGGTCAGCGGCGGGCCGGATTCCATGGCGATGCTGCTGCTCGCATGCGAGGCGATGCCGGGCATGTTCGAGGTGGCGACGGTCGATCACGGTCTGCGCCCGGAGTCGGCGGACGAATGCGCACTGGTCGTGCGGGCCTGCGCCGGGCGCGGCGTGCCATGCGAGGTGCTTCGCGTCGACGTGGGCGACGGCAACGTTCAGGCCGGCGCGCGCGAGGCCCGCTATGCGGCGCTGAGCGAATGGGCGATCCGCCGCGATCTTGCTGTCCTCGCGACCGCGCACCACGCCGACGACCAGGCCGAAACGCTCCTGATGCGGCTTGGTCGCGGTAGCGGCGTAGCCGGTCTGGCGGGGGTGCGCGAGGCGCGGTCGATCGCCGACGGTGCCGTGCTGCTCATCCGACCCCTCCTGCATTTTCGCCGCGAGGAACTGCATTCGGTCCTGCGCGAGGCCGGGCAGGAAGCGGCGAGCGACCCATCGAACGCGGACGAACGCTACGACCGCGCGCGCATCCGCCGCGCGCTAGCCGCAGCGCCCTGGCTCGATCCGCTGGCCGTCGCGAAATCGGCGCAGCTTCTCGCGGAAGCCGACGAAGCGCTGGCTTTCGTGGCCGAAACGCACTGGCAATCGCACAGCTTCCGCGAGGGCGAAGGGGACGGCGGGGAACAGGGAGAGCGGGAGGGCGGGGCGCTCCTGGTCCGCCTTCACGCCGCACGCCTCGTACGGTTGCGGTTGATTGCTCGGGCGCTGGCCGAATTTGGCGGGCGGGCGCGCGGCGGCGCGGTGGCCGAGCTCGACACCGCGATCGTGGCCGGCAACCGCGCGAACCTCGCTGGTGTCGTCGCCGAACGGGTGGAGCGGGCGGGCGGGGCATATCTGCGATTCACCCCCGAACCGCCGCGCAGGAGAGCCTAGCTCGCCAGCGACGATCCCACGCCGGCGCGTTGCCCATCGGTGATGATGACGACATCGCCCACCTCGGCGATATCGTAGAGCCGGCTGACGAATGCGTCCGGCACGCCGATGCAGCCGTGACTGGCATATCCCAGTTGCACCGTCGATCCGCCGTGGATCGCCACCCCGTCCCAGGTCAGCCGCAGCGTCCAGGGCATCGGCGCGTTGTTGTACTTCTCGCTGACATTGTGCCGTTCCTTGGTCAGGATCGGAAAGACTCCCGTGGGCGTGGGATGATCGGGCGTGCCGAGCAGCGCGGCGGCGGCGCCGATCTCGTAGCCACCCTGAAAGACGCTGATGGTGCGCGCTTCAAGGTCCACCGTCACGCGCAGCGGACCGTCGGGCACGCCGGCATCGTCCCAGTGCCATTCGCCGTAGCGAATGGGGCCGTCGATCGGCAGGATACGCTTGATGACGAAGGGATCGTCGCGGGCGGAATCGGATTTCGGCTGTATCGCGGTACGCTGCTCCGCCGGCACGGGGTCGGCGCCGTCCTCCGGAGCGGCGGTGGTCGCGGTTGCGCGGTCACCGGCCGTAACCCCGCTGTCGCCGGCGAGCACGTCCTCGCTCGTCAGCCAGCCATCCATCACGTCCTGCGCGTGCAGCGAGCGCCCGGCGACCAGCGTCGTGCCGATAGTCGCCACCACGCCCAGCGTCAGCCCGGCGATCAACTTGAAGCCCGAATCCATGCTTAGAGGATGCGCGCGCGTGCGACGTAAATCCAGCCCCGCGCCCGCCCGCGTCCCGTTGCGAGACGCGCTATCCGTGCGCGCCAAAGATATTGGCGATGGCCGTGCTGATCCTCAGGGACAGGGCATGGGCGCGCTCGATCGGGCCGATGAAGTCGCGATGAATCGCCTCGTATCCCTCGTCCGCGCCATCGGGCCAGTCGGTTTGCTCGGTCAGATCGAAGCGGTCGATGCGTGGGAAGCTGACCGGGTAGGCGCGCCGCAACTGCGCCAGCGCCTCGTCCACCCGCAGGGTGAAGACCATCTCCAGCACGTCGTCGCGCGACACGTCGTTGGCGCGGCTGAACACCGGCACGCTGACGGCGCGGATGAACATGGTTTGCAGCAAGGCTAGCCGCAGCGCCTGGAGCACGCCGATCATGCGTCGCTTGTCCTCGCGATCGGGCGTGGGCGCGTCGTCGGGCACGAAGTCCATCAGCCGGTGGAACTTCATCACGTCAACGCGCAACCGGCTGGCAAGGCGGCGGAAGGTGCCGACGCGGTCGTCCTTGACCAGATATTCGCTCAGCGCCTCGCACGCCGGGGCGAGGTGGCTTTCGGTGCCGCGATAGGGGCGGCTCGCCCAGTAGGCGGAATTGAACAGCTCGCCATAGGCGGCGACCGTCTTCACACTGGCGAGCGCATTGGCGGAGCGGGCGAGACGCATCAACTGCCGTCCGCGCGGGCTTTCGGACAGAAGCTGGCCGATTTCCTCGTAACTGCCCTCTGCCGCGTGGCCGATGCCGGATATCACGTTCACCGGAAAGCCGAGTTGCTGGAGGATGGAATTGTGCGGAATGGCGCGAATCTGGCGCAGCGACATCTCGCGGTCCGCCGACAGGTCGGACTGGCGGCGGCTGACCCGGCTGCCGGTGGAATTGAGCAGGCCCAGCCCGAAGGCGGTGATCGCCCGGCTGTAGGTGCGGCTTTCCAGGTGATCGCGCTGCTCCTCCTTCACCGCGCGGTAGAAGTCCAGGCTGAGATCGGTGCGGCGATAGAACGGATCGACCGGCGCGTCGGGATCGGTTTCCGCCGGGCGCAGCGCAGCGATGCGCGTCAGCGTGGCGCGGGCGAGGTCGGGCGTGGCGAACCACAGATAGCCGTCGCCGCCCTGGAAGCTGACTTCCGGTTCGAGCGCGATGCCGGCGCGCGCGAAGCGGCGCCGCGCCCAGGGGGACAGCGGCCATTCCAGCCGGTCGCGGAAATTCGTGGGATGCGCGCCGCGCCCCATGCTCTCGCCGTGCGTGTTGAAGATCAGCGCGGCGGCCCCGGTCAGGCCGTTCGCCGCCATCGCCCCCGCCAGGCGGCCCTGCAACCGCTCGATGGCGAGGCTGGCGGGCACCTGCCCGACGAAACGCCCGGCGTCGGAAAAGCCCGTCTGGATCGCCACGCGGCCGCGCCGCCGCGCGTAATCCTGATATACCTCCTCGGCCAGCAATTCGTCGAGCAGGCGGCCGCCGTGTTCCAGCGCGGTTTCCGTCTCGAACAGGGGCGAGACATCGACCTTGTCCTCGATCCCGAACAGCTTGGCGAAGTAAAGCGCGGCCAGCACGGTCGCGGGTTCCTCGCATTCGGCGATCAGCATCCGGATCGGCGCGTCGGCGTCGACGTGCCGAAGGATCTGCGCCATCGCCAGGAATTGCCGGATGGCGGTGCTCGCCTCGATCGCCAGCGCGCCGAAATTGCTGGCGCGTGGGGTGACGTCGGCGATGGCCCGGCGCAGATGCACGACGGCACCCTTGCTGGCGAGGTCGAGATTGCCCTCGGGGTCGAGCCGGCGGCGGATGGCGTTGTGCAGCTGCTTGGCGTTCACGCGGAAATGGATCCACCCCATGCCAAGGCCGTCGGCGCGCATGGCGGCGGCCAGCGTCTTGAGCCGCACGGCGCGCGCGCCGTCCTCGCTCCCCCGGGCCTCGTCCTCCAGCGCGTCGATATAGCGGGCGAGCGAGAGCAGCTTGCGCGGATCGCTGGCGGTCAGGCGGTTGGCGGCGACCGACAGGGCGGCGGGGTCGGTCAGGTCGCCGGCGAAATCCTCCGCCCGTTCGGCGGCGTAATCGGCGGCGGGCACGAGTTCGCCCAGCAGCGCGTGATCGGCGTCGATATCGCGCAGAGCCGCGACGTAGCGGGCGAGCCGCTCGGCCTTCTCGGCCAGGCGAAAGCCGATGGAGGCGGACCACGTGATGTCGGTTCGCCCGTCCATGTCGTAGCCGACCCAGGTGGCGAAGCGGAACGGCAGCGGAGCGAGTGCGTGCCACTCGTCCGGCCAGGTCCGCCGGGCGTGATCGAGGATCTGTCCGACGATGGCGTCGCGCGCGCCCTGGGCATGACCGATGGCCCGCATGGCCCGCTCGTGCTCGTAGGGCAGGGTGATGTCGGGCCGTTCCTGCCCCACGCAGGCAGCGTCGATCGTGCCGTCGCCCGAGGCCGCCTCGGCCACCGCGTCGGACTGTCCGGGCGTCAGCAGGAAGGTCGGGTGCGCGGTGAACACGGCGTGGAGCTGCGGGCTTTGCCAGCGTTTCGCGAAGGTGGCGAAATCGCCTTCCTCGAACGCGCCGGCCAGGTCGGCGGAATTGGCGTCGACATCCATCGGCTCGACCATGCGGGCCAGGCGCGCGGCGCGTTCCTCCAGCGCGTCCACCTCCAGCTCGGCGATCAGCGCCTCGATCTGGTCGAGGGTCATCTCGCCGCCTTCCAGCTTGCGCGACAGATCCAGCGACAGCTGGAACACCGGGTTGAACATCGGCGTTTCCGCCGTCCGGCCGTGCAGGTCGGCGAGGCGGGCGAGAAGCTCGTCGACGGTCTTCATGCCGTCAGCCCGCACGCTTCCCGGGCCAGCCGGGTGATCCACTCCGGCTCGCCGCCGCGCGGAGCGACCCAGCTGCCGCCCACGCACAGCACCTGTTCGATGGCGAGCCATTCGCGCGCGTTGTCGGCGCCGACACCGCCGGTGGGGCAGAAGCGGCACCCGGCGAAGGGCGCGGCGAGCGCCTTGAGCGCCGGCACCCCGCCCGCGGCCACGGCGGGGAAGAACTTGAAGTGATCCAGCCCCATTTCCAGCCCGCGCATGATGTCGCCCGCAGTGGCGACGCCGGGAAGGAAGGGCAGGCCCGCCTGTGTCACGGCGTCCGCGACCGATGGCGTCAGGCCGGGCGAGACGATGAACTGCGCGCCCGCCGCCTTCGCCGTTTCGAAATCGGCGGCGGTGTTGACCGTGCCCGCGCCGACGATGGCGCCCTCGACCTCGGCCATGGCGCGCATGGCATCGGGCGCGCATTCGGTGCGCAGCGTCACCTCGAGCACCCTGAGGCCGCCCGCCACCAGCGCCTCGGCCAGCGGTTTCGCTTCGTCCAGGTCGTCGATCACCAGCACGGGGATGACCGGCGCCATCCGCATGAGGTCGCCGATATGGGTCATCGCAATTACCTTTCGAATTCGTCGCAATAGGCAGCCGCCGCGCCGAACAGGCCGGGCTGCGGATGGGTGATGAGCTTGACCGGCAGCCCCGCCATCAGGCCGGCGAAGCGGCCCTTGGCGGTAAAGCGCTCGGCAAAGCCGGATTTCGGCAGGTGGTCGCGCAGCCGCGCCCCCAGCCCGCCGGCGATCACCACGCCCGCCGCGCCCTGCGCCAGCGCGGTATCGCCCGCCACCGCGCCCAGCGACAGGCAGAAGCGGTCGACCGCAGCGGCGGCGAGGCTGTCGGTGCCGTCCATGCCGGCGGTCCAGATCGCCACGTCGTCCCTTTCCGTCACGCTGCGATGTTCGAGCGCAGCGAGCGTCGCGTAGATGTCGGAAATCGCGGGGCCGGACACCACCCGCTCCGCCGAGACGCGGTTGTGCCGCTTGCGCAGCCGCGCGAGGATGGCGTCCTCGATCGGGTCGAGCGGGGCGAAATCGACATGCCCGCCCTCGGTCGCCTGGACGTGGACGAAGCCCTTTCCGTCACGCCACAGATGCGCGACGCCGAGGCCGGTGCCGGGGCCGAGCACGCTGAGCGTTCCGGCGGCGGGCAGCTCGGTATCCGGCCCGGTGACATGCACGAACTGGTCCGCCGGCGCGCGTGCGACGGCATAGGCCACCGCCTCGAAATCGTTGACCAGTCGGTAGGTATCGACCCCTAGCTTGTCGGCGATGCGCGAGGGGCGGATGATCCACGGATTGTTGGTGAAGCGGATGACTTCCACGGGCCTGTCCACCGTGCCCACCGGCCCGGCGATGGCCATGGCGACGTGCGGGGGCAGCGAGCCGCCCTTGCGTTCGCGGTAATCCTCCCACGCCGTCTGGAAGCTGGCGTGATCCTCGGTATGGAGCGTGATCGGCTCGTCCAGCGTGATCGATCCGTCCGAATGGCTGCTGGCGATGGCGAAGCGGGCGTGGGTGCCGCCGATATCGACGGTGACGAGATCGGTCATCGCGGTGCCTCCGGCATCACAGCCCCGCCGTCGCGAGCATCGCGCTGCCGCCCTTCTCGGCCTCGTCGGCGAAGGCGCGGAACATGGCGAACAGTTCGCGGCCCGTGCCCATGTCCGGTTCGGGATCGGGTGCGGGCGTGCGGCCCAACAGGTCGGCGGTGGTGGTGAGCGTGCCGTCGTCGGCTGACACGCGCACCACGTCGCCGTCCCGCAACAGCGAAAGCGGCCCGCCGCCCAGTGCTTCCGGACTGCAATGGATGGCGCAGGGCACCTTGCCGCTGGCGCCCGACATGCGCCCGTCCGTCACCAGCGCGACGCGGTATCCGCGATCCTGCAGCACTCCCAGCGCCGGGGTCAGCTTGTGCAGTTCGGGCATCCCGTTCGCCTTCGGCCCTTGGAAACGCACGACCACCACCACGTCGCGGTCGAGTTCGCCGGCGGCGAAGGCGTCGGCCACCTGCTTCTGTGTGGAGAACACCCGGCACGGCGCCTCGATCGTCCAGCGGCTCTGCTCGACCGCGCTCGACTTGAAGCACGCCCGCCCCAGATTGCCCTCCACCAGCCGCATTCCGCCATCGGGCTGGAACGGGTCGCTGGCGGGGCGCAGCATCTCGGCATCGCCGCTCTCGCCGACCTCGCGCCAGGCGAGCGTTTCCTCGTCGAGCCACGGCTCGCGGCCATGACCGTCGAGCCCCCGTTCCTCGGCCACGCCCATCACGTCGGCATGGGCAAGTCCGGCATCGAGCAGCTGGCGGATCACGTAGCCCATCCCGCCCGCATCGTGGAAGTGGTTCACATCGCCCGAACCGTTGGGATAGACGCGCGCCAGCAGCGGCACCGCGTGGCTCAGTTCGGAAAGGTCGGTCCAGTCGATGCGGATGCCGGCGGCCCGCGCGAAGGCCGGGATGTGGATCGCGTGATTGGTCGATCCGCCCGTCGCCAGCAGGCCGACCGCGGCGTTGACGATCGCCTTCTCGTCCACGCAGTGCCCCAGCGGGCGATAGTCGTTGCCGCCCCGGTTCATCGCCACGACCCGCTCCACCGCCGCCCTGTCGAACGCCTGGCGCAGCCTGGTGCCGGGCTGGATGAAGGCCGCGCCGGGAACGTGAAGCCCCATCATCTCCATCATCATCTGGTTGGAATTGGCGGTGCCGAAGAAGGTGCAGGTTCCGGGCGAGTGATAGCTGCCCAGCTCGCTGTCGAGCAGTTCGGCGCGCGTCGCCTTGCCCTCCGCGTAAAGCTGGCGGACACGCTGCTTTTCCTTGTTGGAAACGCCGGTGGGCATCGGCCCGCTGGGCACGAACACGGCCGGAAGATGGCCGAAGCGCAGTGCGCCGATCAGCAGGCCGGGCACGATCTTGTCGCAGATGCCCAGCAGGAGCATCCCGTCATACATCGCATGGCTGAGCGCGACCGCGGTGGCCAGCGCGATGGTGTCGCGACTGAACAGCGAAAGCTCCATGCCCATCTCGCCCTGCGTCACCCCGTCGCACATCGCCGGCGTGCCGCCGGCCACCTGGCAGGTGGCACCCACGGCGCGGGCGTACACCTTCAGCCGTTCGGGGTAGCGACCGTAGGGCTGATGCGCGGAAAGCATGTCGTTATAGGCGGTGACGATGCCGATGTTCGGGCCGCGTCCGGTCTTCAGCGCCTCCTGATCCTCCTGCGCCCCGGCAAAGGCATGGGCGAGGTTGGAACAGCTGACCGACTTGTGATCGGGCTGGTTGTCGGCCTCGCGTCGGATGAGGTCGAGATAGCGCTGCCGGCTGTCCTTCGAACGCTCGATGATCCGGTCGGTAACGCGCTCGATGGCGGGGTGAAGGGTGGTCACGAACGGTCCTCTCGATTTGCGTTGCCTCTATTCATGCCATGTCACTCCGTCGCGTTCGGTCAGTGCGATCGCGGTGCTCGGCCCCCAGCTGCCGGCACTGTAGGTGCGGGGCGTCTTGCCCTCGCTTGCCCAGCTTTCGCGGACCGCGTCGATCCACTGCCACTGCGCCTCCACCTCGTCGCGCCGCACGAACAGGGTCTGGTCGCCGCCGATCAGGTCGAGCAGCAGGCGTTCGTAGGCGATGCGCTTGTGCTTGCCGGTAAAGGCGTCGGGCATGCGGATGTCCAGCGGCACCTCGCGCAGCGTCATGCCCTCGTGCTCGATGCCCGGCACCTTGGCCATCAGCGACAAGGTGATGTTCTCCTGCGGCTGGATGCCGATCACCAGCCGGTTCTGCCGGAGCCGCGCGCCGGGGAAGATCGAGTGGGGAACGCAGCGAAACTGCACCACGATTTCCGTGACGCGTTCGGGCAGGCGCTTGCCGGTGCGCAGGTAGAAGGGCACGCCCTGCCAGCGCCAGTTGTCGATATGGGCCTTCAGCGCCACGAAGGTCTCGGTATCGCTGTCGCGGCCCAGCTCCTCGTCGTAGCCGGGCACGATTTCGCCATCGACCCCCCCGCCGCTGTACTGACCGGTCACGCTCTCGTCCGCCCGCACCTGCCGCAGGGCGCGCAGCACCTTCACCTTCTCGTCGCGCACCGCCCCCGCATCGAAGCTGCTGGGCGGCTCCATCGCGACTAGCGAGAGCAGTTGCAGCATGTGGTTCTGCACCATGTCGCGCAGCGCCCCGGCATCGTCGTAGAAATCGACGCGGTCCTCCAGCCCCACCGTCTCGGCCACGGTGATCTGGACGTGCTCGATATGCTGGGCGTTCCACAGCGGTTCGAACAGGATGTTGGCAAAGCGCAGCGCGATGAGGTTCTGCACCGTCTCCTTGCCCAGATAATGGTCGATGCGGAAGATGCGGCTTTCGGGAAAGGCGGCCGCCACCGCGTCGTTGATCGACCGGCTGCTGGCGAGGTCGGTCCCGAGCGGTTTTTCCAGGCTGATGCGCGAGCGTGCGCCCGCCAACCCCGCCGCGCCCAGCCCGCGGATGGTCGGTTCGAACAGGCTCGGAGCGGTCGAGAGGAAGATGGCGATCTCCCGGTCCTCGCCCACGCGGGCCGCCAGTTCGCGGTATCCCTCGGGCGTGGTGACGTCGAGCGACTGGTAGCTCAGCCGGTTGAGGAAATCGGCCATCCCGCCGCGCCGGTGGGCGGGGAGGAACTTCTCCACCGCGTCGCGGGCGAAGTTGCGGAACTCCCCGTCGCTGAGCTCGGAACGCGCCGTGCCGATGATCTTCAGCTCCGGCTCCAGCAGGTCGTCCGCGTCGAGCGCGCACAGCGACGGCAGCAGCATCCGCTTCGACAGATCGCCGGTCGCGCCGAACAGCAGGAGGGTCTTGGCCTTTTGCGTCATCGAATATCCCTGTCGCGCCCCGCGGGGCTCGTTCGGCCCCGTTCTAGACGGCATGTGTTGCATCGCAATAGGGCGGACCCGACATTCGTATGCAAATATTGCGTCTCAACCGCTCCGGGTGACGCTAACGGTCTTGTCGCGGAACTCCGCCAGGCCGAAACTGGTGAGGAAGCTGACGTCGGCGGCGTCGCGCCCGATGCCGATCTTCGCGGTGGTGTCGGGATCGGCCATCCCGGTCGGGTCGACGATGTACCACGCCCCGCCGCCCGGCGTCGTCTTGTCGGCGAGGAACACCTCGGCGACCGCGTGGAAGTCGGGCGGTTCCACGCCGGGGGCATAGCAGCTCACGAAGCGCGCCGGGATCGTCGCCGCGCGCGCGAAGCAGATCATCACGTGGGCATAGTCGCGGCAGATCCCGCGCCGTTCCACGAAGCTGTCAAGCGCCGTGGTGGTCGCGTTGCTGGCGCCTGGCACGTAGTCGAAATGCTCCGCGATCCAGTCGCGCATGGCGACGATCTGCTCGCCGCCCGCGAGGTGGCCGAACTCGTCCTGCACGAAGCTCTGCATCCGGTCCGCCTGGCAATAGCGCGAATCGAACAGGTACTCGACCGTCTCCCCCGGCAGGTCGTGCGGGTCGAGCCGGTCGAGATCGCACAGGTCCGTCAGCATCCGCCTGACGTCGACGCGCGCGGTGTATTCGACGTGATAGTCGCCCTGCGCGCGCACCCAGATGCGCTCTCCGATGCTGTTGTGCGCCGGCACGCGCGCGGTGTGCATCGCGCGCGGCAGCTTTGTCTCGCAACCGACGATCTCCTGTTCGGGAATGGCGGCCGCTTCGAACTGGAGGAGGATGTCGGTCGGGTTTTCGAGGTGGAAATCGAATTTCGCGGTAATGTCTATGGGCATGGTGCGCCTAACGAGCGCACGCCCCGCATGGTTTCGTCATTCGCCGATTAAATGTGCCACCACCTCGCGCCGGTGCGGGCGGGCGCGGTGTTCGGCGAGGTAGAGACCCTGCCAGGTGCCTAGCAGCATCCGCCCGCCCGCCACCGGCACCGCCAGCGAGGCGCCCGTCAGCATGGTGCGGATATGCGCGGGCATGTCGTCCGGCCCCTCGGCATCGTGCTCGTATTGCGGGCCTTCGGGCACCGCCCGGTCGAGCCAGCACAGCAGGTCGCGCTGCACCGCGTCGGCGGCGTTCTCGGTGATCAGCAGGCTGGCGCTCGTATGCCGGCAGAACACGGTGAGCAGGCCGGTGGCGATCCCGCCGGCCGCGACGAACGCCTGCGCGCGGTCGGTGAATTCGTAGAGCGCCTTGCCGTTCGTGGCGATGTCGAAGCGGGCCTGATCCTGTCGCATGGCACCCTATATAGCGGCGATGGCCATCCAGCACGACCTCTTCGGCGATCCCGGCCCCGCCATCCCCGGCCTGACGGTGGTGGAAAATGCCGTGCCCCCCCATCTCGCGCACGAGCTGGAGCGGCGGATCGACGCCGCCCCGCTCGCCCCGTTCCGCTTCGGCCAGTGGGAGGGCAAGCGCCTGACCGCCAGCTACGGTTCGGCCTACGATTACCAGCGCGGACAGGTGACACCCGCGCCGCCGCTGCCCGCATGGCTCGCCGCGCTGCGGGAGCGGCTGGCCCCGCTCGCCGGGCTCGAACCGCACGCGCTCGTGCAGGCGCTGGTCATCCGCTACGATCCGGGCGCGGGCATCGGCTGGCACCGCGATCGCCCGCAATATGGCGAGGTCGTCGGCCTGTCGCTGACCGCGCCGGCCACCCTGCGCCTGCGCCGCCGCCGCGCGCAGGGCGACGGCTTCGCCCGCCGCGCCGTCCCGCTCGAGCCGCGCGCGCTCTACCGCCTGTCGGGCGAGGTGCGCGAACTGTGGGAACACTCCATCGCACCGATGGCGCAAACGCGCCGCAGCGTGACGTTCCGGACGATGCGATAGGGCTTGCGGGCCGGGGCGATCGGGCAAGCCGAAACGCGCACCCTCAGCAGGTGAGCCGCGAAAGCTCCTGGCTGTTGGTGATGTTGTTGTTCTGCCGCCCGCGCACGTTGAAGGCGCTTTCGTGGCGGATCACGGGATTGAGCGGCATGAAGTCGGCGTTGATCAGCGGCTGGTAGTCGTAGGTTACCTCGACCACCATCACCGCCGTCCCTTCGTCGGACGTAATGCGGTTGCCGGCCGATCCCATACCATCTTCCAGCGTCTCGTCGTTGCGCCCGGTATCCTCGCCGCCATAGGCCGGATCGACGTCGAGATCGCCCCAGCAGCGCTGCCAGTTGATCATCTGTCCGGCGCGCCGTCCGCGCTGGCCGTTGGGTTGAAGGGATGACAGGACAATGCGCCCGTTGGCCTCGAAATCGATGGGCTCGCCGATCACCTCTGCGCCGGAGAACACCTCGTAGACATTAGCCTCGTCGATGCCGGTGACGACGCGCCCCGCATTGTCGGCGACGGTCATGGCGATCTGGTTCACCCGCATCTGCGACAAAGCGTAATAAGCCAGCTCCAGCCCGCCCAGGATCAGCAGCAGAAGCAGCGGCGCAACGAAAGCGAACTCGACGAAGGCGAGACCGTCTTCGTCGCGCAGAAGCCGGAAGAGGACATTGCGCGAGCGAGCGGTCATGCGGGTACTCCGCACACGACGGGCGGGGTGCGCTGGGTTTCCCAAGGCTGGTTGCGGATCGCGGTTTCGGCGACGATGGCATACCGGTTCGATCCGCCCAGGAAACTGGCGATCGGCAACAGCGATTCCATTTCCAGCCGGGCCTGATAGAACACCACGTCGTTGGCCCCCCCGCGCCCGTCGCGCCCGGTGTCGAGATCGAATTCGCCGTTCTCGTTGAGGTCGGAAAAGCAGTCGCCTTCCTCCTCGTCGTAAACGCCGTTATCATTGCGATCGACGGTGATCTTCTCCGGATTGCCGATGCCGGAAAAATCGTAGAAGTTGGATTGCGTGACGGTCAGCTCCGCGTTGGCGGCAACAGGGCGGATCTGCGCCCAGATCATCGTCTCCACCCTGTCCTCCAGCGCGCCCGTGCCGCGCAGCGCCGGTGCCTCCACCGATGCGCGCCGCGCCGCATCCGTCACCGCGCCCTGCAACACCGCGCCGACATAGCTGCGATGGCCAAGGTCGAAACCGGCGATCAGGATCAGCAGCAGAATCGGCGCGACGATCGCGAACTCCACGATAGTGACGCCCCGCTCGTCGCCGATGACGCGGCGGGCGATCATCGCGTCAGCCTCAGATTGCCGATGCCCTGACCGATGGCGGTGAACACCTCCTCCAGGTCAGATCCGTCGCTGGTATAGAAATGCTCCTCGCTGGTGGCACAGCGCGCGACGTCATCGGTATCGGTCACGTCGAGGGCGATGACCCACACGGTGATGCCCATCTGCCGGGCGAGGTCGCAGGTACTCAGGAAGCGGGCAATGTGCTGATCGTTCAGCGATCCGTCGCCGCGGGTCCGATCCTGCAGCGATTCGATGCCGTGCGCCGAGTACAGCGTGCCCCCGGTATCCAGCATTCCGTCGGTCATGAACACGATATGGGCGTTGACCGGAATGCCATCGATCTGGGTGACGTTGTCGCCCTGGTTGAAGTTGTTGCCAGCGAAGAAGCCGGTGCGCGAGGCGAACCGCGTGCCCCACAGCATCCCCACGTCGTGATAGGTTCCCCCGGTCACGCGGGCGGTGGCGCTGTTGATGGCGGTCTGGAAATCGCTTTCCGAATCGTACTGCGCCAGCCTGCTCGCCTCGGACGGACAGCCCGACTGGCTCTCCCCCTTCTGCACGCCGGGATCGTAGCGCCCGAACTGGCGCGGCTCGTCGTTGCCGTTGCGAACGCGGTCGTCGATATCGGCGCGCGTCACGTAGTCGCGGATGACGAATTCGCCGCTCGGCGCCGGGTTCAGCGGGTCGATGGTCGGGCGTTCCTCGATACAGCCATCGCCGCTGGTGCGGAAACCCTGCCGGTTGCCCGGATACAGGCCGTTCGCATTGTTCCATGTGGAATCGCTAATATGGACGCTGAGCGGCCCGGTATAGCGGAACCGGATGTCGTAGAGGTATTTCCGGTTGCCGTTGTAAAGTCCCTGGGTCGGCTCGGTGTCGCTGCTGCGTTCCTCGCAGTTCCAGACATAGCGCCCGTCGGTATCGCACCACTTGTAGTCCCAGTCGCCATCGGTGTGCCACTGGTTCACCAGAATGTCGCGGTTCTGCAGGCTGCGGGCGACGTTCACCGTGTGCGAATAGGGCACGATTCCGTAGCGGGTGATCGACCCGTCATCCACGTCGAGCGCCCGATACAGTCCCATCGCCCCTTCGCGCAGCCGCCCGATCTTCGTGCCGCCGCCATTGCTGGGCGATTGCGCCATCGACCCGGTCACGTCGAGCACCAGGACGATGTCGTTGTGCCCCATGTCGCGCGTGGCATCGCACTGGACGGCAATGTCCATCTCGTCCACCCCGATGATCTTGACCAGCGCCGTCGGAATGGTCGCGCTCGCCGATCCGACCAGCAATCCGCCATCGTCCTCGTTCTGATCGAGATCGAAGACCACGTCGTAGGAACCGGCGACGCCATCGGGGAAGTTGAACCGGAAAAAGCGGTCGCCGGTGTCGCGCACGTCGTCGGTGAAGTCGGTGCCCTCCATCTTCTGCCGCGCCGCCAGCACGGCCGCGTCGCACGCATTCTGGAGCTTGCCCCGCGTCATGTACACGACGCTCAGATCGAGCGCGGAGCCGATAAGGATAACGAACGGCACGAACGCGATCGCCGCGATGGCGATCACGTTGCCGGCCTTGTCCTCGCGTAGTCGGGAAAGAAATCCCCGCTGTTCCATCGCTTCCTCCAGGTCGTGTCTGGCGAGCGTGAAGGGTGGGGCAGAACCCTTAATTGCGAGTAAACATGACAACAATTTGAGTGGTTACTACATGTAGAACTGTCAACCGAACAAGTATTTATGAATTAACCATGTCTTGAAAGCGACATATCATTAAATCTGACCCGCATGTGACTTGCAGGGCGCGGGAACTAGCCATCGCGCCGAATGACGGATCGGATAATGTGATTGGGCTCGCGGGGCGGGGAATCGGCGCGATGAACCTTGCGGGGCACGAGAGATGGACATTGCTGCAGGCGGCAGGGCGTACCGTCCGCGCAGCCGGAACCGGTCGCCGAGGGCGGGGGCGGGGCTTTCCTACACGCCCCCCGCCGCCTAGCGCCGCCATCGGCTCTTTCGCATCGCTGGTCCTCCTCATGCGCGCGCTCCCGGCGGGTGACGATTCGCGTCCGGAAGGGTGACGGGTCAGGCCCGGACGGGTGACGCCTCGCGCCTTTCACGCAGGTGACGCCCCCGGGCCGGCAGGGTGACGCCCCGGGCCACGAGGGTTGCGATTTCGCCGCCGCCACGTGACGGATCGGCGCGGCCGGGTAACGGGGCGGAAATTGTGCCCCTGGACCGTGTGCCACCTGTCACACCTTGCAGGGGGCGGGGCGGGGAAGCGGCGGGGAAGCGGGGGGGCGCGGCCTCAGGCGGGGACGGCGAACAGGTCGTGCTCGTCGGCGTCCTCGATGCGGGCCTGCACGATGTCGCCCGCCGCCAGCGTGGCGGGCACGTCGCGCAGGAACACCTGCCCGTCGATCTCGGGCGCGTCGGCCTGGCTGCGCCCGGTAGCGCCGATGTCGCCGTCCTCGTCCGGCTCGCCCACCTCGTCCACGATGACGGGCAGGGTGCGCCCGACCTTGGCGGCGAGCCTGGCCGCGCTGATGCGGGCGGTGACCTCCATCAGCCGGGCGAAGCGCTCCTCCTTGACCGCCTCGGGCACCGGGTCGGGCAGCGCGTTGGCGGCGGCGCCCTCGACCGGCTCGAAGCGGAAGGCCCCGACCCTGTCGAGCTGCGCCTCCTCCAGCCAGTCGAGCAGGTAGGCGAAGTCGTCCTCGGTCTCCCCCGGGAAGCCGACCACGAAGCTGGAACGGATGGCGATGTCGGGGCACACGCCGCGCCACGCCCGCAGCCGCTCCAGCACCTTCGCCTCGTTGGCGGGGCGCTTCATGCGCTTCAGGACGGCGGGGCTGGCGTGCTGGAACGGGATGTCGAGATAGGGGGTCAGCAGCCCCTCCGCCATCAACGGGATGACCTGGTCGACATGGGGGTAGGGATAGACGTAGTGCAGCCTGACCCAGGGCGGGGTGCCGCCGCCGGTGTCGAGCCGGCCCAGCTCGCGCGCCAGGTCGGTCATGTGGGCGCGCACCTCGCGCCCGTGCCAGGTGCGGCTCTCGTGCCGGGTATCCACGCCATAGGCCGAAGTGTCCTGGCTGATGACGAGCAGCTCGCGCGTGCCGGCGGCGACCAGCTTCTCCGCCTCGCGCAGCACCGCGTCGATGCGGCGGCTCGCCAGCCTGCCGCGCAGCTGCGGGATGATGCAGAAGGCGCAGGCGTGGTTACACCCCTCGCTGATCTTGAGGTAGGAGTAGTGACGCGGCGTCAGCTTCACCATCTGGTCCGACGGTTGCGGGACGAGGTCGACGAACGGCCCCTGCGCCGGCGGCGCGGCCTGGTGCACCGCACCGACCACCGCCTCGTACTGCTGCGCACCGGTGATGGCGAGCACCTGCGGGAAACGGGCGCGAATGGCGTCGGCCTCGTCCCCCATGCAGCCGGTCACGATGACGCGCCCGTTCTCGGCCATCGCCTCGCCGATGGCTTCCAGGCTCTCCTCCTTGGCGGAATCGAGGAAGCCGCACGTGTTCACCAGCACCACGTCGGCCCCGGCGTAATCCGGGCTCATGGCGTAGCCATCGGCGCGCAGGCGCGTCAGGATACGCTCCGAATCGACGAGTGCCTTGGGGCAGCCGAGGCTGACCATCCCCACACGCGGGGCTTGCGGAATCTGCGTTGCCATGATGGCGAGCGCCCCTACACCTCGCCCGCCGCTTGCGCTAGGGGGCGTGTATGGGCCCCGTGAACTGGATCGCCGTCGTTGTCGCGTGGTTCGTCGCCGCGCTGCTGGGCGTGGCCTTCTATGGGCAACGCGCCATGCCGGTGCGCGGCGGCGCACTGCGCCACGCCACGGCGGCGGCTCTGCTGCTGCTGGTCGCGGCGATGATGGGGCACATGTTCGCCCGCGTGGGAGAAGCGACGCTGACGGCCAAGCCCTGGCTGTATCCGATGATGAGCGGCGGGCTGGCGCTGGCCTTCACCGGACCGGTCCTGTTCATCGCCTACGCGAGGCGGGAATACCCCCAGGGCGCGGCGTGGGCCGACTACGGCTTCTGGGTTCTCGCCTACCTGGCCATGGGCGCGGCGTTCTGGGCGCTCGGCTGACAGGCAGGAGCCGCCTCAGAGGATCTGCGCGTCTTCCCCTTCGGGCTGTTCGGGGCGCTCGTCGGTCGGCAGGATCTCGACCACCACGTCGCCTTCCTGCAGACACAGGGCCTCATCCTCCCAGAAACCGCAGGCCGCACCGTTGCGATAGATGCGCAGCCCCCGCCCCCCGGTTGCGAGATCGCTCAGCGGCCGACCGATCTCCTCTGGCTTTACCTTGCGTTCGACAAGTTGCACCCGGCCCGAAACCGACGCGAGGTCGGACATGTATTCGGAAATGTGCGCCCCCTGCGCGCTGCCCGCCAGCAGAAGGCCGGTGAAGCGCACGGGATTGATCACGTTGTCAGCGCCCGCCTGACGCGCGAGAAGTTCGTTGTCGGCGGCGCGCACCACCACGCTGATCGGGACATTGGGCGCGAGATGGCGGACGGTCAGCACGATCAGGATGGAGGCATCGTCGCGCCCTGCCGATACCAGCACGGTCTGCGCCTGGGCGATGCGGACAGCCTCGAGGTTCTCGTCCCGGGTCGCGTCGGCCTCGATCACGTTGCATCCGAGCAGTTCGGCCTGTTCGAGCCGTTCGGCATTCCCATCCATGACGACGATGCAGCTGGGATCGGTGCCGCGTTCGATCAGTTCGCCCACGGCTTCGGATCCCGAAACGCCGAAACCGAGGACGACGACATGATCCGTGAGCTGCTCCTGTATGCGGGCCATGCGCCATCTCTCCCAACTGCGCTTGATGATGAAATTGTAGGCCGTGCCCACGAAGATGAACAGCACGGCGAACCGCACCGGCGTCACGATCACCGCCTCCACCAGCCTTGCCCTATCGCTGATCGGGGCGATGTCGCCGAAACCGGTCGTGGTAATGGAAATCATGGTGAAGTAGATCACGTCAAGGAAGCTGACATGCCCGTCGAGGTTGTCGACCAGCCCATCGCGGTCCCACCAGTGTATCATCACGACGAGGAAGATCAGACCCAGCGCCAGGCTCAGCCGGATACCCAGATCGCCCCAGACCGGCAGCCTGACTGCGCGTTTCAGCGGAGTGAAGCGCTTCTTGCCGACGCGGCGCGCCTCGGTCCGGGTGTGCGAGCGCGCCATGTCAGGCTGCGCTACTCACGCGCCGTACCGCTCGGCGAGAGCGCCGATCGCGCCGTGGTTGGTCAGGTCGAGCTGGAGCGGCGTGACCGAGACGTAGCCGTCGGCGACTGCTTCCAGATCGGTGCCGTGGTCGAGAGTATGCTCCATCTCTTCCAGCCCGAACCAGTAATAGGGCCGCCCGCGCGGGTCGGTGTTCTCGACCAGACTGCCGCGCGCATATTCGTGAAAGCCCTGGCGCGTGATGCGGATGCCGGCCACGTCTTCGCCCGAAAGCGGTGGGAAGTTGACGTTGACGAGAGTGCGCCTCGCCATGGGCGTGTCGAGCAGAGGGCGCAGTACCTCGACCGCCCAGCGCTCAGCCGCATCGAAGCTGCGGCCGTTGTCGCGAAACGCCTGGCTCAAGGCTACCGCCGGTATGCCGGCCAGCGCAGCTTCCATCGCGGCGGAAACCGTACCCGAATAGGTAATGTCGTCGGCCAGGTTCTCCCCGGCGTTCACCCCCGAGATCACCAGGTCCGGGCGGCTGTCGGCGAAGAACTTGCGCAACGCGAGGTTGACGGAGTCGGTCGGGGTGCCGGTTACGGAGTACCGCCGTTCGCCATGATCGCGCAGGCGTACCGGGCTGTGCAGCGTCAGCGCATGGCCGGCGCCCGACTGTTCTTCGGCCGGCGCGCAGACCCAGACCTCGTCCGCCAGCTCTGCCGCGATCCGTTCGAGAACCGCCATCCCCGGCGCGTGAATACCGTCGTCGTTTGTCAGAAGGATGCGCATCAGCCGTGCGGCACCAGCTTTTCGCGGCCGCCCATGTAGGAAGAAAGGACCGGGGGGACGACAACGGAACCGTCTTCCTGCTGGCCGTTTTCCAGGACCGCCACGAGCGTACGACCGACCGCGAGACCGGAACCGTTCAGGGTATGGACGAAAGCGGTCTTCTTTCCGCCGTCCTCGGGCCGGTATCGGGCATTCATCCGCCGCGCCTGGAAATCGCCGCACCAGCTTATCGAACTGATCTCGCGGTAGGCGTTCTGCCCGGGCAGCCAGACTTCGAGATCGAATGTCTTCTTCGCCGTAAAGCCCATGTCTCCGGTGCAGAGCAGGACCTTGCGGTAGGGCAAATCGAGCGCCTGCAATATTCCTTCGGCGCTGGCGACCATGTGATCGTGTTCTGCGCCGGCGTCCTCGGGTCGGCAGATGCTGACGAGCTCCACCTTTTCGAATTGGTGCTGACGTATGAAGCCGCGCGTATCGCGTCCGGCCGCACCCGCCTCGGAGCGGAAGCAGGGGGTGAGGGCGGTGAGCCTGATCGGTTGCGACAGGTCGCTGACAATCTGATCGCGTACCGAATTCGTAAGGCTCACCTCCGCGGTCGGGATCAGCCAGTGATCCTCACCGGCACGGTACAGATCGTCGGCGAATTTCGGCAACTGACCGGTGCCGAACAGCGCCTCGTCGCGCACCAACAGGGGAGGGTTGCATTCGGTGTAACCGTTGTCCTGCGTCTGCCGATCGAGCATGAACTGCGCCAGCGCCCGGTGCAACCGAGCCATGTCGCCACGCAAGAACGTGAAACGCGCGCCCGACATCGCCGCGCCGGTTTCGAACTCCATGCCAAGCGCAGGACCGATATCGGCATGTTCCCTGGGCGAAAAGGCGAAGTCGCGCGGGCTGCCCCAGCGTGCGATCTCCTCGTTGTCACCTTCGTCCTCGCCGTGCGGAACACCTATCGCGGGCAGGTTGGGAAGCGATGCGAGCTCGTTCGAGAGGGCAGCGCCGATCTCCCGCTCCCGCGCCTCGACCTGGGGCATCTCCTCCTTTATGTCGGCAACCTCGGCCTTCAACGCATCGGCCGTCTCGGTATCGCCTTCTCGCATGGCGGAGCCGATGGCCTTGGAAGCCTCGTTTCGACGCCCTTGCGCCTGTTGCAATCGGGTCGTGATGTCGCGCCGTTTCTCGTCCAGTGCGAGCAGGCGACTGGCGGCCTGCCCGACCCCGCGCGCGGCAAGGGCGGCATCGAATTTTTCCGGATCGTCGCGGATGGTTCGCAGGTCGTGCATGGGCTCGGCCTATGCCCGCTCGCTCCAGTGCTTGTCCACCCGCGACGAGCCTGGCCGTGGCGCGGTGTGGCGGGAACATCGGAAAGGGACGAGCGCTGGAGGGTGACTACCGCCGTGTCAGAGGAATTCGTATTGCTGGACCGATCGATCACGCAGGCTCCCCGGCGGACCCGCTTCGTGGATATGGTGAACCTGTTGACGAAAGCCGGTCTGAAGACAGGGCTGCTGGACGAACCGGTCCTTGATCGCGACATCCTCATGGACCGGGCGAGGCGGATCGCCGGGTCCGATGATTTTGGCGATCCGTGGTTCGTGGGGCCGCTGGACAAGTTGCTCGAATCGTTGCGGGGCGAAGCCCTCCTGCACGATGCGGGGTCGCTGGTGGCGATGAAGCAGATCGAGAAGGTGCTGGTCGATCGCCTGTGGGCCGAACAATGGTTCGCGGCACACCCGGAAATAGAGGCACGGCCCTTGCGCAATCCGGTAGTCATCGTCGGACCGATGCGAACGGGTACGACCCGCCTTCACCGTCTGCTGTCGGCGGACGAACGCTTCACCCATATGCGCAGCTTCGAGACGATCAGTCCGGTCCCGCGCCCCGGGTTCGAACCCGGCAGCCACGATCCTCGCGTCGATCTGGCGAAGCGCATCCGCACGGTCGCCAATCTCTCCAATCCTCGTACGCTGTCGATTCATCCGACCGGGCCGATGGAGCCGGAAGAGGAGCTGGGCCTGCTCGTCAATTCCTTCTGGGGGATGAAGCACGAGGCGCAGTGGTACGTGCCCACATACGGTCGCTGGTGCGAGCAGGAGGACGCGGCACCCGCCTATCGCCAAATGGCGCGGTTGCTGCAACTCGTCGGCTGGTCGCAGCAGGCCAGCTCGCTCAAGCCGTGGGTGCTGAAGACTCCGCAGCACATGATGGACCTGCCCGCGTTGCTGACCGTCTTCCCCCAGGCGCGGTTCATCTTCACGCACCGCGATCCGGTGCAGGTTGTCGCAAGTTCCGCGTCGCTCGCATGGAACCAGACCTGCATCTATTCCGATCACGCCGATCCGGCCAAGGTCGGGAAGGAATGGCTGCGCAAGGTAAGCGTACAGGTCGAACGGATGCGCGAGGGGCGCGAACTCGTACCTGCCGATCGGCGTATCGACGTGCATTTCGAGGATGTCGATGCGGATTGGCGCGCGGCGATGCGTCGCATCTACGACTTCCTCGACCTTGATATAGAGCGGGCTTGGCCAGCGATGGAGACCTATGTGGCGCGTGCCGCCGCCCTGAAGCGCAAGCCCCATCGCTACAGCCTCGCCGAGTTCGGGCTGACACAACGGCAGGTGACGAGCGAACTGGCGGACTACATCGCCGCCTATGGCGTGAGCCGCGAGCGAAACGCGGCCACCGGCTAGAGAGAAAATGCCGCCGGAAGCAACTCGCCGATCGTGGTCACGGTCCGGTTGTTTCCGCTTCGGTCGCAGCACACGACCTCGATATCGAGGTTCGACAACGCGGCTGCTTCCTGGATCGCCTGGCGGCATCCCCCGCACGGGGTGACGATGGCCGAACCGTCCGCCGCACCGTCCTGCGGACCGCCGAGTACGAGAATGCGCCTGACATTGGCGAGGCCGAACGTCTGAGCCGCTGCGGCGAGCGCGGACTGCTCGGCGCAGATGCCGAGACGGTAGCAGGCGTTCTCCATGTTCGCGCCTACCGCGATTTGCCCGTCGGTGCTTTCGACCGCGCAACCGACCAGGAAGTGCGAATACGGCGCGTGCGCTTTTGAGCGCGCCGTGCGCGCGGCGTCGATCAGGGCGTTCGGGGCGCTCATGACTGCAACCCGTCCATCCGCCGGGCCAGCGCCACCGCGCCCGCGATCAGGAAGGGCACCAGCACGAAGGACAGCACGATCTTCGCGATGGCCTGACCGACAAGCAGGTTGCCGATCGGAAATTCGCCGTAGAAGGCGAGCGTGATGAAGATCAGCGTATCGACGGCCTGACTGATGGCCGAAGCGATGGCACCGCGGGCCATCAGCCAGAAACCGCCGCCATCGCCGCGTCCGCGCAGCCGATCGAAGATCCACACGTTGAGCAGCAGCGATACGCCGTAGGCAACCGGTCCGGCGGCCATGATGCGCGGGGTCTGCCCGTGGACGAGGCTGAAGGCGGCGATGTTCTCGCTTGGCATATCGGGCGATGGCGGCAATGCCAGGACCAGCCAGATCAGACCAATCGACACGGCCAGTGGTAGGAACCCCCAGAGCACCAGCCTGTCCGCGGCGGCCTTTCCGTGCAGCTGCGATACGGTGCTCGAGATCACCACCAGCAGAAGGAAGGCGAGTATTCCGCTTTCGACCACCAGCGGGCCGATGGCGAATTGCTTGTAGGCCAGCACCCCGGCAATGACGGTCATCCCGCCATATAGCAGGCTGAGCACGAACAGCGATCGGGCAACGGGCAGCGGGCTGGCGGAAAGCGTGCGGTCTGTCATGGACGCTCGCTAGGGCGGCAGCCGGTCGATTCGCAAGGCTCGGCTGGGGGAAACGCACCGGAATCGTTTGTATAAAGTGCGTCGTTGGGCAAAGGACACAGCCCGTCACGCGCGAGGACGGGGAAACTGCATTGCCGCCACAACTCATTTCGCTTGCCGGGATCGCCGCGATCCTGCTGATCGCCTTTCTGCTGTCCGGAGCGAAGCGGCAGATCAGCCTGCGCATCGTCGGTCCGGCGTTCCTGCTGCAGGCCGCCATTGCCGCCATCGTCCTGCGCACCGATGGCGGTGCTGCCGTAATCCAGACCATGGCCAATGGTGTTGCCGCGTTGCTTTCCTATGCCGACGAGGGGACTCAATTCCTGTTCGGCAACAGCGCCGACAATCCCCTTTCCAACACCTTTGCGCTGGGCGCGCTTCCGGTGATCGTGTTCTTTGCCTCGCTGGTGTCGATTCTCTATCACCTCGGCATCATGCAGCGCGTCGTACGCTGGGTGGGCGGCGCCATCGGCTGGATCACCGGCATCTCCAAGGTCGAGTCGCTGGGCGCGGCGGCCAATATCTTCGTCGGCCAGTCCGAAAGCCCGCTGGTGGTGCGTCCCTATCTCGCCGCGCTCGCGCCTTCGCGGCTGTTCACTCTCATGAGCGTCGGCATGGCGGGTGTCGCCGGCACGATCCTCGCAGCTTACGCCGGCCTGCTCGGGGAAAGCTATCTTCCCGTCCTGCTGGCAGCGGCGTTCATGTCGGCGCCCGGCGGTATTCTGATGGCCAAGATCATCATGCCCGACACCGACGCTCCCTCCCCGGAGGCCGAAGGCGAACTGGTCCTGCCGCGCACGCGGATCAGCGCGGAAGGGCCGGCGGCGATCACCGAGAATGCGGAGACGCCGCACGAAGTGGAGGTGGCCCAGCATTTCGACGAAACCGGCCGCGCGACGAACATCATCGAAGCCGCCGCGCAAGGCGCGCAAACCGGTCTCAAGCTGGCCGTGGCGGTCGGAGCGATGGTGCTGACCTTCGTGGCGCTTATCGCGCTCGCCAACGGCATACTGGGCGGGATCGGCAGCTGGGTCGGAGCGGAAGACCTTACCTTTCAGCGAATGCTTGGCTGGGTGTTCGCTCCGATCATGTACCTGATCGGCATTCCGTGGGACGAGGCCCGTCTCGCGGGCGGACTGTTCGGCACCAAGATCGTTCTCAATGAATTCGTGGCCTTCATCGAATTGCGCGACATCGCCGCGGGCGCGTTGAGCCCGCGGGCGCAGGCTATCGTTACCTTCGCGCTGTGCGGTTTTGCCAATTTCAGTTCCATCGCAATTCAGATGGCGGTGACAGGCGGCCTTGCCCCCAATCAGCGCCCCGTCATCGCCAGACTGGGTTTGAAGGCGCTGGCGGCCGGATCGCTCTCCAACCTGATGAGCGCGGCTCTGGCGGGATTGCTGTTGCCGGTATAGACGCGCTTGCCATGTCCGACATCGCCTCCATATCGCTCGCCCGTCCGCTGAACGACATTGCCGACGAGCTTGGCCGCAGCTTTGCCGAATACGGCTTCGCCATCGTGCGCGACCACGCCATTCCGCAGGATCTGATCGATCGCGCGGAAGAGTTGGCCAGACGATTCTTCGCGCTTCCCGAGGCGACCAAGCGCGCCTACCGGATCGAGGGCGGCGGCGGGGCGCGGGGCTACACGCCGTTCGGCACCGAAATCGCCAAGGATGCCAAGGTTCACGACCTCAAGGAGTTCTGGCACGTCGGTCGCAGTCTGCCCGAAGGTCACGAACTGGCCGGGGTCATGGCGCCCAACGTCTGGCCAGACGAAATACCGGCATTCCGCGAGACGTTCTCCGAACTCTATGGCGCCTTCGAGGATACGGGGCGCCGAATCTTGAGTGCGATTGCCATTCATCTCGGCCTCTCGCGCGACTGGTTCGATGCGACCGTGAAGGACGGCAATTCTGTCATGCGCCTGCTGCATTACCCGCCGCTGCCCGATGATGCGCCCGCAGGCGCGCTACGTGCCGCGGCTCATGGCGACATCAACACCATCACCCTGCTGCTGGGAGCGGAGGAAGCGGGTCTCGAACTGCTGGATCGCAACGGCAACTGGCTTCCGATTTCCCCGCCGGAAGGCGCGCTGGCCGTCAATATCGGCGACATGCTCGACCGGCTGACCAACTCGCATCTGCGTTCGACCACCCACCGCGTCGTCAACCCCGGTGGGGAACGAGCACGGCACGCGCGTTATTCCATGCCGTTCTTCCTGCACTTCCGACCCGATTTTCTGATCGAGCCGCTGGATGCATGCGTCGGACCCGGCGAACAGGCGCCGGAACCCATCACGGCGCACGATTTCCTCCAGCAGCGCCTGCGCGAAATCGGTCTCGCCTGATTCGCGCATGGAGGGCGGGACGACCCTGCCGAACCCAACAAAAGTGCCATTTGTGTTGCAGTGCAGCAACAGCGCGCGATTTTCGTTTCGACGCGGAACCTTTTTGCGGGCCCCATGAGGAAAAAAGACCGGCGATGACTTTCAACGGTCACAGAAATCGTCTTAGCGCGACGCCGTAGCCGAACACGGCGCAATTCAGAACATCCGAACTTTCTCACCTAGGGGTCACTTCCGCGATGAAATTCCGTTATCTGCTCGCCACCAGCTTCGCGACCGTTGCGACAGCTGCCATCATGCCGGCAACCGCCTTTGCTCAGTCGACCGGTTCGACCGATTTCGAGGAAGGCACGATCATCGTGACCGGCGCGCTGAACCGTGACGTCGGCGGGGTGGAGATTCCTGAAACGCCGAAGGCCAAGCAGGTTCTCGGCGAAGAGATCATCCGACGTCAGCGTCCGGGTCAGACGGTCAACGACATCGTCAACCTGGTCCCCGGCGTCAGCTTCCAGAACAACGACCCCTGGGGCTCTTCGGGCGGCGGCTTCACCGTGCGCGGCTTCAGCTCCGATCGCGTCTCCCAGACGCTGGACGGCCTGCCGCTGAACGATAGCGGCAACTACGCGCTCTACACCAACCAGCAGGTCGACCCCGAGGTGCTGTCCTCGGTCAGCGTGAACCTCGGCAGCACCGACGTCGATAGCCCGACCGCCTCGGCTGCCGGTGGCACCATCAACATCCGCACACGCGAGCCGAGTGACTTCGCCGCCATCACCGCGACCGGAACCTATGGCGATATCCTGGCCGACGGGGCCGAGGACACCGCCTATTACCGTGTGTTCGGCATGGTCGATACCGGCGACATCACCGGTCACGGCCTGAAGGCCTTCGGTGCGGTAAGCTACACAACCTACGGCGTGCCCTACAACCCGTACGGCCAGATCCGGAAGACGCAGTACAATGCCCGCGTCTGGCAGGACATCGGCACGAACGGCGATTTCGTGTCCATCACCGGCCACTTCAACAAGAACCGCAACAATTTCGCCGGTTCCGAAAGCCTGTCCGATCTGCTCGCATTCTACGATGGCGACCTGAACAAGGAAGATCGCTTCACGCTCTACCAGGGCAGCGGCGAATACCCCTGCACCATCGATTCCAGCACCATCGTCGGGGGTGGCGGCGATCCGGACGTATCCGAGCGCTACGACGACTACAACGGGTGCGGCGCGGCCTTCTACCGTCGATACAACCCGTCCGATACGGGCAATATCCGCCTGGCGTCGCTGTTCTCGATCACCGACAACCTCACCTTCACCTTCGATCCGTCCTATCAGTACGTGAAGGCGAATGGCGGCGGACCCGACGATCTGCGCGAAGGCTTCTTCGACGGTCTGACCGGGGCGTTCAACGGCGGCTACTATTTCGGTCGTGACCTGAACGGCGATGGTGACATGCAGGATCGCATCGCCGGCAACGACCCGAGCCAGACCACGACCGATCGGTACGGCATCGTCGCGAACCTGATCTACGACTTCAACGCCGATCACCGGGCCCGTATCGCCTATACGCTCGATCATGCCCGTCACCGCCAGACCGGGCAGATTGCCGCGATGCTTGCCAATGGCGAGCCGGTGGACGTGTTCGCGATCGATGCACCGCTGCTCGATGTCTATGGCAACGAGGTCAACAAGCGCGATCGTCTGTCCTACGCCATCCTCAACCAGGTTTCGGCGGAATATGCCGGCCATTTCGGCAACCTGACGACCGTTCTGGGTCTGCGCGCGCCGTTCTTCACGCGCGAGCTGAACCAGTATTGCTACACCACGTCGGACAATGGCTACGTCGATTGCCCGGCACCCGGACAGGATCTGACGCAGTACGAAGCGGATAACCCCGACTACGTGCCGCCGGTTTCGCGGACCTACGACTACAACAAGCTGCTTCCCAACATCGGCTTCACTTACGAGTTCGGTAGCGCGATGTCGGCCTTCGGCAACTACGCCAAGGGCTTGTCGGTTCCCGGCACCGATCCGCTGTACGATTCGCTCTACATCGCGGAGGACCAGCGCGCTCGCCCGGTTCCGGAGACGACCGACAGCTTCGATGCCGGCCTGCGTTACACCAACGGCCGTATCCAGGCCCAGCTGACCGGCTGGTACACGCAGTACGACAACCGTCTGGCTTCGGCCTTCGATCCGACGGCCCGCAACGGCGAAGGCGCCGTCGTGTTCCGTAACCTCGGCCGCGTCGACAAGTATGGCGTGGATGGCTCGATCGCCTACCGTCCCACGAACAACACGCTGCTCTATGTTTTCGGGTCGCTCAACGAATCCGAAATCCAGGACGACGTGGAGACGGAGGACGGCTTCCTCGCCACCGCCGGAAACCGCGAATCCGGTACGCCGGAATACAGCTTCGGTGGCCGCGGACAGGTTGCCTTCGGCCCGGCCGAGCTCGGTGTTCAGGTGAAGCAGACCGGACCGCGCTTCATCAACGACCTCAACACCGACAAGGCGCCGTCCTACACGCTGGTCGACCTCGACCTGCGCATCGGCCTCGCCGAGCTCGCCAACGGCACCAACGCCGCGGTTCAGTTCAACGTCACCAACATCTTCGATGAATACTACATCGGGTATTTCGGTGGTTCGCTGGACGGCTTCCCGTTCGCGCAGATCGGCGCACCGCGTGCCGCCAGCGTCTCGTTGATTCTCGGCTACTAATCGAGAGCGGCGATTGCCAAACGAAAGGGGCGGCGGCATCAGTCAGATGCCGCCGCCCTTTTCTGTTCGATGAGAGAAACCCTCGTGTCGCTTCACCAACTTCGTAGCGCGCTTTGCCTGCTGATCGCTTCCGCGCTTGCCGCCTGCGCCTCCTTACCGGTCGAGACCTCGTCGACGCATGTGCAGATACTCGCGATCAACGATTTTCACGGCAATCTCGAAACGCCCTCCGGCGAAACCCGATTCCTTGAAAACGGCACCGAACGCAGCGTGCGCCTCGGCGGGGCGGCCGCGCTCGGCGCGACGCTGGACAATCTGCGTAGCGAGGACACGATCACGGTCGCCGCGGGCGACCTGATCGGCGCAAGCCCGCTCGCTTCGGCGCTGTTTCTCGACGAACCGACCGTGCGCGTCCTTTCCGAGATCGGACTCGACCTTGCCTCGGTGGGCAATCACGAATTCGACCGGGGCATCGCCGAATTGCGGAGAATGCAGGACGGTGGTTGCGAAACCCATACGCGGCGCCAGCCTTGCGCGGTCGAACCCTTCGCCGGCGCCGGCTTCACCTATCTCGCCGGAAACGTCGTCGACGAGGCCGGGACCACGGTGTTTCCCGGTACCGCGATCCGCGACATAGGCGGCGCGCGGATCGGCTTCATCGGCCTGACCCTGCAGGGCACGCCCAATCTCGTCGCTGATTCCGCTACCGAAGGGTATCGCTTCCTGGACGAGGCGGAGACTGCGAACCGCCTGGCCCGGGAGTTGCGCAGCGCCGGCGCGGACACGGTCGTACTGCTGCTGCACGAAGGGGCCGATGTCGATCCGCGCTACAATCTGACCGGCTGCCCCGGCCTGTCGGGGGCCGTCGTTCCCATCGTTGAGCGGCTCGATGCGTCAATCGCGCTGGTTGTATCGGGCCATACACACCAGGCGTATGTGTGCCGCGTTCCCACCGCTGCCGGGGAACAAGTTCTGCTGACTTCGGCCGGCCGCTACGGCTCGTTCGTCACCGATATCGAGATGGACGTGGATGCGGCCACGGGCCGCGTGATCGCCCTCGACGCACGCAACGTCCCGGTGGAAGAAAGCGCGGGACGAAACGCTGCCGCCGATGCGATCGTGCGCCGCTATGTCGCCGCCGCAGCACCCGTCGCGGACCGTGCGGTGGGCCCGATCGATGTCAGCGCCGAGCGCGGCGAGGACTGTATCGACAAGCCGGCACAGGATTTCGTCGCCGACGCCTATCTCGCAGCGGCACGCGCGGCCAGCGAGGAACCGGTCGATGTCGCTTTCGTCAATTCGGGCGGCGTGCGCACCGACCTTTCGGGAGCGGAAGATGGTTTGCTCACCTACGGCGAGATCGCCGCGATGGCTCCGTTCGGCAATGCCATCATGGTCGTCGAGATGACGGGCACGAACCTCAGGGCGCTGCTGGAACAGCAATTCTGCGATAACGGACCGGCGAAGATCTGCCAGTCCGTACTGACACCGTCCGGAAACATGCGTTACGTCGCCGATCTCGACGCGCCGGTAGGGCAGCGGGCCGTCAGCATCGCGTTGGACGGGGAAGCTATCGATCCGGCACGCACGTACCGCATTGCCACCAACAGCTTCCTTACCGGCGGGGGCGACGGCTTCGGCAAGTTCGGCGAGGCCGAGCAATTGCTCAACGCCGGCTTCGACGTCGACGCACTCGAAGCCTATGTCGCTGGGGGAAAGGCCTCGGTGCCGGTCTGCGGACGGGTTAGACGCGCGACTGCGCTCGACTAGCGCAGCGGCGGCTCGTCGAAACTGCGCAGTTTGCGACTGTGGAAGTCGTCGCCCTCGCGATTGAGCATTGCGAGCGTTTCGATTCCGATGCGCAGATGTTGGCTGACCGAGCGTTCGTAGAAGCTGTTGGCCTGACCCGGCAGCTTGATCTCGCCGTGCAACGGTTTGTCCGAAACGCATAGAAGCGTGCCGTAAGGAACGCGGAAGCGATAGCCTTGCGCGGCGACTGTCGCGCTCTCCATGTCGATGGCGACCGCCCGGCTCTGGTTGAAGCGCAGCGCGGAGCGGGTGAAGTGCAGTTCCCAGTTGCGATCGTCGGTGGTCACGACCGTTCCCGTCCGCAACCGCCCCTTCAGCGTCTCCTCGCTGTCTCCCGTCACCGTTCTGGCCGCCCCGAACATCGCAGTCTGTACTTCGGCAATGGGGGGAATCGGTATCTCGGGCGGAATGGCGGAATCGAGAACGTTGTCATCACGCAGATAGGCGTGCGCCAGCACGTAGTCACCGATCGTCTGGCTGGGTCGCAACCCGCCGCAGTGTCCGATCATCAGCCACACTTCGGGACGAAGGACGGCGATATGATCGCAGATTGTCTTGGCGTTGGATGGACCGACGCCAATATTGACGAGCGTGATACCGGTCCCGTCCCTGGCCATCAGGTGATAGGCGGGCATCTGGTGCTTGCGCCAGGTTCCTGCGGCGATCTGCGCCTTGGCGTCTGCCAGATCCTCTCGCGTAAGCTTGGCGCCCGGTACCGACAGCCCGACATAGCCGCTATCCCTGTCGTCGAGCGCATTGAGCGCGAAATCGACGAATTCCTCGACATAGCGGATGTAGTTGGTGAACAGCACGTAGCGTTGGAAGTGGCGTGCTGGCGTACCGGTGTAATGTCGTAAACGGGCAAGGCTGAAATCGGTTCGGAGCGCGTCGAACAGCGCCAGCGGACGGACATCGTCGTTCCCGCCGATCCATGTGCCGTCGGCCACCTCGTCCCCGATCTTGACCAGGTCGGAGGAGGGGAAGTGGCGCGTCAGTTCCGCACTGCCGACCTCCTGCAAGGCGATCCCCGACCCGTCCAGCACGTACTGATACGGCATCTCGTCAGCCGATCGCTCGACGCGAACATCGACCCGGTAATCGCGTACGATGTGCTCAAGTTGCTCCCGCAGGTACGGGCGGAACAGGGCCGGATCGGCAAAGGAGCTGCGATATGTGCCCGGTGCGTTCAGACGCGCATAGGAGCGAGGGGGATGCGAAGCAGGTGCCTCGTCCGCGTAGCGCAAGGTGAGGGCGGGATAGGCAAAGGCACCGGAGTGGCGCGCGTCTGGATCGGGCGGGGTGCGATCGTCCGCGAAGGCGGCAAGCGCCTCCACCAGGTTCGCGCGAGAGCGGTCGTATATGGCTTCCAGATCATCGAGGATGCCGTCGATATCGTCGACTGTCGTTGTCATGCACCCGCCCTCTGGCGCAATCCGCGGCGAATTACCATCGCCGGATCGGCGAAATCACCTGTCGGATGGCTGGGCGAAGACATGGTCGAGATAGGCGGCGAGGCGGATACCCGATTGCGCGAGGCGTTGCTCGGCCGTCCCGACCCATTCCCACTGATAATGGTAGGAGAGAATCGCGGGCGATTCCTGCGTCCCCATGCCTACGTCTTCTTCCGTACCTGTCATCGGGTAGATGCGGTCGCGCAGGGCGACGCTTTCGGCGATCCAGTCCGCCGGATCGTAGTCCCACCACGCAACCGCCTGTTCCGGAGAGATGTGTCGCTCCAGCCGGTCCGCGTATTCGGAAAAGGAGAGCTGTTGCCGACGAAGCATCCCCTCGTCCCATACCCAGTGCAAGTTGGTCGGCTCGTCGAACCAGCTGACGATGAAGTCGTTGCCGCCGCGGTCCGTTCCGTTGCCGGCGTGAAGCGGCATGTGAAGATCGGAAACAATGTGAACCACGAAGCGCAACGCCCGCGCCTTGTCCTGCTTGCTGGCTTCCGGATCGCGCAGCGTTGCGGTAAAGCGTTCGAGAGCGGTTACGGCGTCACCCTCGGGAGGGTGCTCGAGCATGTCGACCGTACGCCCTTCCGGCAGGGTCACATAATGATAGGGGGAGGCGGTTTCCTGCCAGAAGGGATCGGGATTGGACCGTTCCTCGTCGGGCCACGTGCTGGCCTCCGCCAGCCCCTCCTCGCCGAGGATCATGGCGATCTGGGCACGGGTGTTTCCGTTGATATTGTCCTGCGCGATGGTTGCCGTGACACGGTGACCGATCGGCCCCCAGGCAAGGGCGGGCCGGGCGACGAGAGCGGAAATGGCGACAAGCGCGACAGCGAGGGGTCTGATCATGGCGGCGCGGGTAATCCGGTTATATGGCATAAACGTGACCTGCGTATCCGAGCAACGACCGGTCGGACGGAAGAATGGTGGGCGCGGCAAGGATTGAACTTGCGACCCCACCCGTGTGAAGGGTGTGCTCTACCACTGAGCTACGCGCCCGCCGGATATGCTCGCCGCTCGGGCGATTCTTGGCAGGGGCGGGCGTTTGCCACGGGTGGCCCCGCCTGACAAGATGCCGTCGCGTCTGTCTTATCGAAAGGCGGCGAAGAGGTCGAAAAGGTTCCGCCATCCGACCGGCCCGGACGATCCGCCGGCAGGCGAGGAGGCGGCGGGGAAGGCGGCGCATTCAAGGCAGCGCGCCTGCATGCCTTCCACCGCCATGAATCGGTCGAAATCGGCCACGACCCGCCTAAGCCGTGCAGTCTCTCGCCGGGCCAGGAAACCCGTCATGTCGCTCGATCCTCTCGCGTTCTCATCGTCCGCAAGCATACGAGCGAAGATCGAGCCGAACGGCTCGGCGTCCTCGCCCAGGTAGACTACGTCGTAGCTATCCCCGCCGAGTTCGGCCTCCTTGGCTGCCCAGGAGATAGCCGCATCAAGATCGCCGAACTGATCGACCAGCCCTAGCTGGCGCGCCGCACCGCCGTCCCACACGCGGCCCTGGCCAAGCTCGTCGGCGCGTTCTGGCGTAATGTTGCGCGACTGGGCCACGAGCGCGAGGAACTTGCCATATACGCTCGTGACGCCGGCTTGCAGCACGGTATCGACTTCGGGCGTGAAGCCGGCCAGCAGGTCGGGCTGGCCCGAAAGACCGGTGGTTCGCACTCCGTCACTGTTGATACCGTAATCGGCGAGCAGACCCTCGAAGCTGGGCAGCACCGCGAAAACCCCGATTGAACCGGTAAGCGTCTGAGGTTCGGCGAAGATGCGTTGCCCGGCTGTGGACACCCAGTATCCGCCGCTTGCGGCATAATTGCCCATCGAAACCGCCACGGGAACGCCCGCTTTGCGATGTCGCATGACAGCGCGCCGGATGGTTTCTGAACCCGTGACCGTTCCGCCGGGCGAATCGACCCGAACGACAAGAGCGTCCAGATCGTCGTCCAGAGCGTCGTTCAGCAATCGCTCGATCCGCGCCGCTCCGGCCGATCCCGGACCGTCGTCGCCGTCCGATATCTCGCCCGCCACTGTGATAACGCCTACTTTGCCTTCCTTCCCGAACTCGAGATCATCGTCGATATCGGCAATCCACGGATCGAACCCGGTGGCATTGAAGCTGCCCGGTTCGTTCGACCATTCGTCAGCACCGACGACCTGTGCGATCCGTTCGCCCCATTCGGCACGCGTGCCGATCCGGTCCGCAAGACCAGCGGCCAGTGCCGCTTCGGCCAGATCGTTGTTCGATGCCGAAAGCCAGCTATCGATGTCGCTCGTCACGAGATCGATGTTCGCTTCGGGACGCGCGCGGTTCACCCCCGCGCGCCATTCCTGCCACAGGGTCGCGTAGAGCTGCGACAGGTTCTCCCGCGCCGGTTCGGACATGTTCGTCTCGGTAAACGGTTCGACCGCACTCTTGTACGTACCCACGCGATAGACGTTGGCCTTCACGTTGAAGCGATCGAGAGCGCCCTTGTAATAGAGGTTCTCGCCGCCCGGCCCCGTAACGGCGACCCCGCCGAACGGATCGATCCAGATCTCGTCAGCATGGGCGGCGAGCGCCATGGCATCGTCGCTATAGGCTATACCGTAGGTATAAACGGGCTTCCCGGTTTCGCGGAACCGATCGATGGCATCGGCAATTTCCGCCATGTGGACGGCGCCGCCGCCCAGAAAGGTCGACAGGTCAAGCGCCAAAGCGCCGATCCGGTCGTCGCTCGCGCCAGCATCGATGGCATGCACCAGGTCACGCGCCGCGTACTCGCGCACCGGCACCGATTGCGACAGGATCGCGGAAAGGGGATCGATGGGCGCGACTTCTTCCACCACCGTGCCGTTGAGGTCGAGGAGAAGCGCGCCTTCTCGCACTATGCCGGGATTGGGACGCGCGCTCAGCACCGTGAACAACGCGGTGAAGAACAGCAACAGCAGTATCAGCGCCAGCGCATCCTTGATGCCGACCAGCAAACGCCAGACCTTGCGAGCGAAACCCATATTCATATCCCGAGAGTGTAGCCGTGCGGTTTCCCGCTTACGGCCTCGCTGCTTCAAGCGAAAGAGATAAGCGCTTGAGCGATGATCGGTGGTCCGTTAGTGGCGTGGCTTTAATGACATCGGCGCAAGACCCCTCATCGAGTGGCCGCTATCCGGCGGGCAAGCGTGCCTTTCCGCACCGCGACCTCATCGCTATCAGCGAACTCGAGCGACACGAGATCCTCTATCTTCTCGACGAGGCCGAACAGTATGTAGCCTTCAACCGGCAGGCGGCCAAGCATTCGGACAGCCTTGCTGGCCTCACGATCATCAACGCCTTTTTCGAAAATTCGACGCGCACCCTGCTCAGTTTCGAGATCGCCGGAAAAAGGCTCGGGGCCGATGTGATCAACATGCACGCAGCGCAGTCCAGCGTGAAGAAGGGCGAAACGCTCATCGACACGGCGATGACGCTCAACGCCATGCGCGCCGATGCCATCGTCATCCGCCACGGATCCAGCGGGGCGGTGGGCCTTATAGCGGGGAAGGTCTATTGTCCTGTTCTCAATGCCGGAGACGGCAGTCACGAGCATCCGACGCAGGCGTTGCTGGACGCCCTGGCTCTGCGGTCCAGATTGCGGGAGCAGGGGAACGCGGCAGACGATTTCACCGGGCTGAAGGTGGTGATTTGCGGCGACATCCTGCACAGCCGTGTTGCCCGGTCCAATATCCTGTGTCTGCATGCGCTCGGTGCCAGCGTTCGGCTGTGCGCTCCTCCCTCGCTGATGCCTTCGGGGATCGATCGCATGGAAGTCGAACTCCATCATCGCTTCGACGACGCTCTCTGCGGTGCGGACGTGGTCATGATGCTGCGTCTTCAGAACGAACGGATGGACGGGCAATTCATTCCCTCGCCCCGCGAATATCACCACCTCTACGGTCTGACGCCCGAACGTCTGACGCTTGCTGCGCCTGGGGCGATCGTTATGCATCCCGGGCCGATGAACCGCGGGGTCGAGATCGACAGTGCTGTGGCCGACATGGAGGACCGTGCCATCATCACCCGGCAGGTCGAGATGGGCGTAGCCGTTCGCATGGCCTGCCTCGACATTCTGACGCGGCGAGCTCGCGGAATCTCCGGATGGGGCGATGCGGAATGGGTTTGACCGCCGAGCCCACGCTGTCGATTGTCAATGCGCAGGTCGTTACCCCGGCCGGCATTGTCGAGGGGGCGCTCCGTTGTGCGGGAGACGGCATCGAGGATTTCGGCGCTTCCACAGGCCCCCTGGACGGCGACAGGATCGTCGACGCGCGCGGTCGGTTGCTTGCACCGGGTCTCGTCGATCTCGGGGTGTTCGCTATCGACAAGCCGGCGTTTCATTTTGGCGGAATTACCCGTGCTGGCCTGATGCCCGACATGACCCCGCCGCTCGATCATCCGGCTCGCGTGCGGTTCGAAGCACAAAGCGGCAAGCCGGGTCTCTGGGTTCATCCACTCGCGGCGGCCAGCGTTGGGCTCGAAGGACGTCAACTGGCCGAACTGGCTCTGATGCAGGATGCCGGCGCTCGCGCAGTCGCCACGGGACGGCATTGGATCGCCGACAGCGGCGTCATGCTGCGGCTGCTGCAATATGCCGCGATGCTCGATCTGGTCGTGGTCACCCATTCAGAGGATACAGGCCTTTCGGGCCGGGCGGCCGCTACTGCGGGAGAAATGGCGACCCGTCTCGGCTTGCCGAGTGCGCCGAGCGAGGCGGAAAGTCTTGCGCTCGCTCGGGATATCGCGCTGGCCGAAATGACCGGGGCCCGTATTCATGCAAGGCAGGTGACGACGCGCGGAGGCCTCGCTCTGGTGCGCGAAGCGAAGGCGCGAGGGGTCGCTATTACAGCAGGTGTCACACCCGCTCATTTCATGCTTTCTGACCTCGCCTTGCAGGATTTTCGCACCTTCGCACGGCTCTCGCCACCGCTTCGTTCCGAAGAGGACCGGCGCGCCGTGGTCGAAGCCATCGCCGATGCGACGATAGACGTCATCGCCTCGGGCCATGACCCCCGGGGGCCGGAGGACAAGAACCTCCCCTTCGCGGACGCCGCGCCGGGGATGGCGGGGGCCGAGACCCTGCTCGCCATGACGTTGACACTCGTGCGCGACGGCGTGATCGACATGGCTCGCGCCTTCGACCTTTTGGCGCGCAATCCCGCGGATCTTCTTGGAGTGAAGGCCGGCGAACTGCGCGGCGGGTTCGCGGCCGACTTTGCCTTGATCGACCCCGAGGAGCCTTGGGTCGTCGATTCGCGCAAGATGGAGGCGGCCGCCGGGAATACACCGTTCGATCGACAACCCGTTCAGGGCAGGGTGAAGGCGCTCTGGAAAGGTGGAGTGGAAATCGCCCTGTGAGTTTCTCAGGGAAAACCTGCATCGTTACAGGCGCCGCTTTGGGCATCGGCGCGGCATGCACACGACTGCTCGCCGAACGGGGCATCGAAAAGCTTATCCTGGTCGATCGGGAATCTGGAAGCCCCGGTCCGCTGACGACCGATTGCCATGTCGAATGGCTTGTCGGTGACGTAGCTGATCAGGGTTTGTGGCACGAACTGGAGAATTCGGGCGCGGGATCGCTCGACTATGCTTTGCGCGACGCGGGCGTTTCTACCGGCTCGCACATTGTTGACCTGTCTTTTGCAGACTGACGCGGAACACTACGCGCCAACCTGGATGGCATGTTCCTCTCGCTTCGCTCGGTCATGCGAATGGCTCGGGACGGCGCGGCCAACGTCTGCACGGCCTCGGCAAGCGGGCTGAAGGCAGAAGCCGGTACTGCCGCTTACGGTGCGTCGAAAGCGGGCGTGATCCAGTTGGCGAAAGTTGCCGCGAAGGAGGGGGCGGGCCGTGGCATAAGGGTCAATGCCATTGCCCCGGGCGGTGTGGACACGCCCATATGGGAGCGAACGGCTTTCTTTCGCGATCTGGTCGCCGAATACGGGGGCGATCGCCAGGCGGCGTTCGCATCGTTGGCAGCGTCAACGCCCCTCGGGCGGTTCGGGACGGCGCAGGAAGTCGCTGCGCAAATCGCGTTTCTGCTTTCCGATGACGCGGCTACGATAACCGGTACGGTTCTCGTCAGCGATGGCGGATACACGTTGTAGTGCCCCGGGCCTGAAGACGCAGACCCCCATCCAAAGCCTTAGCGCCGGGCGAGACGCACGCCGGTGTCCACCGCCCCCGGCAGGGGATTTGCCGCCGCCCAGGAGATGCAACCGTCGCCTTCGCGCGATGATACGGCGCTGCACATGGCGCGCGCGGAAGCGTTATCGAAGCCACCGGCTGACACGCGCCAGTAGCGTTTGCCCCTGACGATGGCCTGTGTGATCACCATTTCGCGATTGGCGAGTTCGGGATAGCGCCCGACATAAATACCCCAAGCGCGCTGCGCAGCTTGCTGGCTGGCAAAGCTTCCAAGCTGCACGAGATGGGTCGCATTCTCGACAGGCGCACCGATTGTCGTTGTACGGCGAACGGGGCGAGCCGGTTCGGTGCGCGCTGCGGAGTGTGCCGAAGCAAGGCGAGCCGACGAGCGCGCGGCTGGTTCCGCTCGGGCGCGTTCGACCGCGTTCTGCCCGGATTGCGCGCTGCGGCGGGCGGAAACATCCTGCACGACGGGAGAATCGACGAACCGTGTCGAATCGGTAGCGACAGCGTCCAGCGCTCCGTTTGCAGATGATTGGCCGACGAAAGCCGCGGCGAAGGTAACGGGCGAAGGCTCTCGCGGTTCGCCGTAGGTGTCGAGGCCGGGCTCGGGATTAGTCACGGCCGGCAGTTCGCCCTCTACGTCACGGGGCGCTTCGGCCATCGTCGCTGCGGCAGCGAACGCGGCGTCTGCGTTGACGGCCATATGGTCAAGACCCGGATCATTCCCGAGTGCCAGCTGCGCCGGTTGTCCGTTATCACGCACGTTCGCGGGCACGTCGAGCAGCTGCGCCACGCGGGCCCGATAGGCTTCGGCATGGGTGAGCTGCGCCCAGGCAGCCATGCGCTGACCGACCTGATCGGCGGGCACGTCCTGCGCCACCATCAGCCTCGATTCGCGCCAGCGACCCGCCACGGCATAGGCATAGGCCAGGTTCTGACGCATCTTGACCGTATTTTGTCCGGCGCGAATGGCGTTGGAAAGGATTTGAATGCCACGTTCCGGCTCGCCCGAGAGGGCCAGGGCCAGACCAAGGTCGGAAGCGGCGATCTCTCCCTCCCGATCATTCAGCAGCGTGGCGGCTTCCCGGAAGCGGCCTTCGCCGTTCAGGGCGAGTGCCAGGCTGAGCGCTGCGCGGGGGCTGTTGTCGCCCAGCGTCATGGCGTCGGAAAATGCGTCGGCCGCCGATGCGAAGCGTCCCGCGTCAAGATAGGCATTTCCGAGAACCAAGCGGTACGCCGCGTTGCGCGGTTCGCCAAGTACGGCGGCTTCGGCAAGCCGGATGGCGCGGGAAGTCTGGCCTTCCTGCAATTCGTCCTGTGCCATTGCGGCGGCGACGTCCGCGCGGGGCGCCGGGTGGCCGGCACAGCCGCTGAGCATGGCGGCGGCCATGGCTGTACCCAGCCCAAGGCGCAGCATCGGGTTGACGGTGTGCGATCCACTCATGGTGCGAAACCCCCTCAGGATTTGTTGGATTTGCCGGCGACGTGCGCCGCGATCGAATCGAGTTCGGGTATGTCGCCGAGCAGCTTGTCGAGCGCCTCGGTAACAAGCGTCTGCGCACTGCAATCGCGGATCGTGGCAGCGAGGCGCAGCTTGAGATGGCGTTCCGCATCGAGACGCAGCGTGAAGGCCGCGCGGCGACCGCTGTCCTTCGCTCGGTTTCGTGGCCGAACCGGGATGGGCGTGACATTGGCATCGTTCGCGACGGGTCGGAGGCAGGTTTGTTCGTCCTCGCCCATGTCGTTCCAGCCGAGCGCGGACTGGCTGTCGGCCAGATCGTCGAACTCGTCGCCCAGTTCGGCGGTACGGTCGTTCTGCGTCAGCTGGGCACGCATCGCTGGCTTTGCCGTACCTTTGCGGGCCAGCAGCATCGGACCCAATGAGGCAAAGCTCGGACCGTTCATCGCGGAGCCCATCACTGCGCCACCCGGCGGCCGAAATTGCCCTGAGCGCGATGTGCGCCCGCGGCAGCGGCAGCCTTGCTGTTCGGCGCCGCGAATACAGTGCGGCGGAAGTTTTTCTCCAGTCGATCGGCGACGTAGTGCCACAGCGCGGTCACTTCCTGCGCGCTGCGCCCTTCGGGATCGACTTCCATAACCGTGCGCCCGTCGATCATCGAGGCGGCAAAATCGGTGCGGTGATGAATGGTAATGGGCGCCACGGTGCCGTGCTGCGAGAGGGCAACAGCGGCTTCCGAGGTTATCTTGGCCTTGGGCGTCGCCGCGTTGACCACGAAGATCAGGGGCTTGCCGGCGCGCTCGCACAAATCGACGGTAGCGCCCACGGCGCGAAGGTCATGCGGAGAGGGACGGGTCGGTACGACCATCAGTTCGGCGACCGAAATCACCGACTGGATAGCCATGGTAATAGCCGGCGGGGTGTCGATGACGGCCAGTTTGAACCCCTGCTGGCGCAGGATTGCCAGATCGTTTGCAAGCCGGGCGACCGTCGTCTGGGCGAAGGCCGGAAACTCGGCTTCGCGCTCGTTCCACCAATCGGCGAGGGACCCCTGCGGGTCGATATCGATCAGGACGACCGGGCCGGCGCCCGCACGCTGGGCCTGCACGGCCAGGTGCCCCGACAAGGTGGTCTTGCCGGATCCACCCTTCTGCGATGCCAATGCCAATACGCGCAAGGCGATTCCCCCTAAAGTCCATGGCCCGCAACACGTCGCTGAACGGGCCTTCCTCGAAGGGAGATCGCAGACTACCGTTTATTTTGAGTTAATTCGGATCGGCATCTCCTGCACTGGCAATCTCCACTCGCCGTGAAGGTGTCCCCGTGACGGAAGGATCGTTCCTGCCCGCATAAAGACTTTGCTAAGCCATCGTTTACTATGGCATTCCGCAAGCGGGCGTCCGCAAACGGGGAATTTGTCACGATGGACCAGTCGTATTCGACTCCGCTACGGCGGCGCGGTGGTTTGATCGGTGCCGGTTTCGCACTGGCATTCTCAATGTCGCTTGCCGCCCCGCTCCATGCCGACGTTCGCGCCGGGGTCGACGCCTGGAGCCGGGGGGACTACGCTGCGGCCATCGCCGAATGGGAAGGGCCGGCGGCGGCCGGCGATCCCGACGCGATGTTCAATCTCGCGCAGGCTTATCGCCTGGGGCGGGGCGTCGCGCGGGACGAAGGTCGCGCACTGTCGCTTTACCGCCGCGCGGCGGAAGCCGGCCATCCGCAGGCCGCCGATACCTACGGCCTGATGATGTTCCAGGACGGACAACGCGCCGAGGCGCTGCCCTATGTGCAATCCGCCGCGCGGCGGGGCGACCCGCGTGCCCAGTATCTCCTTGGCATCGCACATTTCAACGGAGACCTGGTCGAACGGGACTGGGAACGTGCCTATGCACTGCTGACGCTCGCCAATGCCACCGGATTGCCACAGGCGAGCACCGCGATCGCCCAGATGGATCGCTATATTCCGCTGGACCAGCGCCAGCGCGGCGCGGCCCTAGCGCGCCGGCTCGAATCAGAGGCGGTCGATGCGCGTTCGGTCGAATTGACGGCTGCCGACCTTTCGGTGCAGGGGGCGCCGGTATCCATGCCTTCCCCGTCCCCGACCCGCGCCGACGCCTCGCCTTCGGTCGCGGCTGCACGTGACGCGGTGATGCAGGCGCGCATCGCAACCGGCACGGCAAGTCCCGCGGATGCCGGGGTCAGTTACGCTCTTCGCGACAGCGGGCGCGCGGCCCCCTCCACAACGACCGTGGCGGCAGCGAGCCATCCCGTGTCTTCCCAGAACCCTGATGCGAACACGTCTCCCGAACGCATGTCCCGGCTCGAGGTGTCTCCTGCCAACGCTGCCCGACAAAGCGGTCCGTGGAGAATCCAACTGGGTGCCTTCTCGGTGGACGGCAATGCCGAGCGATTGTGGAACAGGCTTTCCAACCGTGCCGAAATTGCTGGCCGAGAGCGACGTCTGATACCCGCCGGGCGCTTAACGAAGCTGCAGGCGGTCGGGTATGCGAGCCGCGCCGATGCGCAAGACGCGTGCAACTCGCTGCGGCGCTCTGGTTACGACTGCCTTGTGACGCGGGACTGATCGGCTAAACGCGAGCTTTCCGGCAGAGGAAACGCGCCATCAGTACTCACGATCCGGCTTCGGACGACAACCTGCCGACCGCGCGGGCAACGCCGGTCGTTAAGGGTGAGCGAATTCACGCACTGGATTTCATCCGCGGCGTGGCGATACTCGGCATTCTCGTCGCCAACATCACCGCGTTTTCGCACAACCAGCTCGCCTATTACTGGCCCCCGGCGCTACCGGGCGGAGCGACAGCCGGAGATGACTGGATCTGGGTTGTCCAGTTCACGCTGATCGACGGCAAGATGCGCGGAATCTTCGCGATACTTTTCGGCGCGGGGCTGGTTCTGTTCGCCCGGAAGGCCGGAGAGATAGAGGTTGCGACGCAATTGCAGGCGCGGCGTCTCTTCTGGTTGGCCCTGTTCGGCTTCGCTCATTTCGCTCTTCTGTTCGGGGGCGACATCCTGTTCACATACGCCATTGCGGGCATGTTCGCGTTACTCGCCTTGCCGTATGGTGCGCGCGGATTGTTCGTTACCGGAGTGCTCTGGGCGGCGGTCGCGGCGTTGCTGCGAGCTGGGGACTTCGCGCCCTACGCGATCATGGAACTGCAGGCGATGGCCGGTCATGCGCCAGATCAGTATCCGGCGCTCGAAGCATACTGGCAGGGCCGGGTTGCCGACATCATGAACGATGCGCGCGTACTGGCATCGGGCAGTTATCTCGATGTAGTCGCGCAGCGCATCTCGACCGGAGCGGATGAAGCGGGTCTGGCCGTAAGGCTGAACTTCTATGAAACGATACCGCAGATGCTGATCGGCATGGGTCTTTTCAAAGCTGGCCTGTTCACCGACCCCGCCCTGCGCCGCCGATGGCGCGGCTGGGCATGGGGTGGTGCGATCATCGGCGCGGCGCTGCTGCTGGCGACTGCCATCACCCTGATGCGGATGGGCTTTCCGCCCTACCTGACCCAGTTCGCCTACTTCGCGCTAGCGTTGCTGTTCAACCTGCCATTGCTGCTCGGAGGTATCCTCCTCCTGACGCAATGGGCTGATCGTTCAGACGCAACCTGGCTTGGTGAGCGTTTGCGACTGGCGGGGCGCATGGCATTCACCAATTACATACTCACATCCTTCGTGATGATGCTGATATTTCAGGGGTGGGCCGGCGGGCTGTTCGGCACGCTTCACCGCATCGAGTTGCTACCGGTCGTCGCGCTGGGTTGGGCGATCATGCTTACCGTATCGCGGTTCTGGCTGTCGAGATTCCGGTACGGACCTCTGGAATGGCTCTGGCGATGCCTGACTTACTGGCGGATTTTCGACATCCGGCGCACGCATTAAGCAGCGCCCTATCAGCATACTTCCCACAGACCGGCCTTGCCCACCAGCGAGCGGCGAATGCTTGCCACCCGCCGATCGCCTTCGAGTATTTCCGCGCCATCATGGCGATCATGGTCGAGATTGATATCGGCAACGATCAAGGCCGCATTGATCGACGGGGCTTCGAGTTCCCAAGCTTTGGTATCGATGCGGTTTCCCGGAATACTGATGACGCGATAGCGGCCCATGTCGAGTTCCTCTCCGATACCTCCATACACGAACCGCGTACATTTTGGCATAACAATTGCTTAATGCTTAACCCGTCATCGTCTCGCAAATCTCTCGAGGCATCGGGTTCGCTACAAGGCGGTGTCGTCGAGATCGTCGTCGATCCGCGCCATCTCACCGCGGCGTTCGAGGATGGCGCGACTGCGACGCCGACGCTCTCGCGCACTGGCGGTGGCGAGCCGCGTTTCGAGCAGGAACAGAACCAGTGCTGCGACGAGTTGCGCCATGGTCACCACCCACGCCACGGCGACAAAGGTACCGATCTGCGGGCGGATGAATGCGCTGATGAACAGTGCCGCGATGACCAGGCAGATCGTCAGCGCACCCGAGGTGACGAGGTTGACTGCCCATTGGGCATATTGCTGACGTTGGCGAAGTGCGGGCATCTCCTCCCCCTCGCGGCCGCCGAGCCCCTTGTCGGTACGCCGCTCGACGAACTCTATCCGGTCGGTCAGCCAGGACAAGCGGGCGTTCATGACGTTCAGGACCGCACCGATCGCCGCCAGCAGGAACACCGGTGCGAGGCTGAGCTGGACGATGTTCTGCACGCGCAGCGTGCTCGAAGTGCGCTCGATCAGATCGCCGGCGAGGGAAAGATAGTCGATCAACCGCAGCACTCAGGACTGGTATGGATTTTTCGGGCTCTTGAGGTTCAGCCGGACGGGAACCGCGCCGAATCCCAGCTCGCGGCGGATGCCGTTCAGCAGGTAGCGCTCGTAGCTTTTCGGCAGATCACTCAGGCGAGTCCCGAAAACGACGAAGCGAGGCGGTCTGGTACCGACCTGGGTGATGTAGCGTAGCTTGATCCGCTTTCCGCCGGGCGCGGGCGGCGGATTGGCGGCCAGCGCATCGTCGAACCACCGGTTGAGCGCGGCGGTCGGCACGCGGCGCGACCACGCTGCCCGCAGATCGAACGCAGCAGCGAGCATCGGATCGAGACCCTTGCCGGTCATCGCGGAGACGGCGAAAAGCGGAACACCTTTCAACTGTGCCAGCCCCTCGTCCAGGGCCATGCGCACACCGTTGAACAGGGCGCTGGCATTCTCCGCGACGTCCCACTTGTTGATCGCGATCATCAGCGCCCGCCCTTCCTCGATCACGGCGTTGGCGATCTTCAGATCCTGCACCTCCAGACCGCGCGTCGCATCGAGCAGCAGGACGACCACTTCAGCATAATCGACCGCGCGAAGACCGTCGGCGACGGACAATTTCTCCAGCTTGTCCGTCACCTTGGCACGCTTACGCATCCCGGCCGTGTCGATCAGCTTGATCGTCCGTTCGTCTCCGTCACCGGGATGAGTCCAGCGCCAGTCGATCGCGATCGAATCGCGGGTGATTCCGGCTTCCGGCCCGGTCAGCATCCGGTCTTCACCCAGCAAGCGGTTTATCAGCGTGGACTTGCCGGCGTTCGGCCGCCCGACAATGGCGAGTTGCAGCGGGCGCGTTTCGTCGTGTTCCGCTTCCTCTTCCGTCGGATCGGCAAGATTTGCCGTCGTCGGCTGGCGATCTGCGATATGCGGTGACAGGGCATTGTAGATGTCGGCGACGCCCTCGCCATGCTCGGCACTGATCGGGACGGGATCGCCGAGCCCGAGCGCGTATCCTTCAAGAATGCCGCTTTGCCCCGCATTCCCCTCGGCCTTGTTGGCAATGAGAACGACCGGCACCTGCTGTTCGCGCAGCCATTGCGCGATTTCCTCGTCAAGCGGGGTCAGCCCCGCCCGGCTGTCATAGACGAACAGGGCCGCGTCAGCATCCTTCAACGAAACCTGCGTCTGCGCGCGCATCCGCCCGGGCAGCGAGGCATCGTCCTCATTCTCCCAGCCGGCGGTATCTACCGCCTCGAATTCGAGTCCTCGCAAGCCGGCTTCGCCCATCCGCCGGTCGCGGGTCACGCCGGGCTGATCGTCGACGAGCGCCAGCCGCTTGCCGACCAGTCGGTTGAACAATGTCGATTTGCCGACATTCGGACGGCCAATGATGACCACCTTGGGGAGTTTGCGTTGCGCCATGAGGTCGCTCAGGTGGCTTGGACGGGACCGGTTGGCAAGAGCCTAGGACAGGTGAAAGTTGCGCATTACCAGCTTCCGGTGTTCTTCATGCTCGCCCACGGCTCCTGCGGTTCGCGGGCGCCCCCGGCGTTGAGCAATTCGACGGAAATACCATCGGGGGTCTTCACGAACGCCATCCGTCCGTCGCGCGGTGGGCGGTTTATCGTGACGCCGGCATCGGCGAGCCGCTCGCAGGTCTCGTAGATATTCTCGACGGCGTAGGCGAGGTGACCGAAATTGCGGCCACCTGTGTACTCCTCGGGTTTCCTGCCATCCTCGGGCGGCCAGTTGTAGGTGAGTTCGACTTCCGCCTGCCTTTCCTGACCGGGTGCAGCCATGAAGATCAACGTGAAACGACCGCCTTCGCTGTCCTTGCGGCGCACTTCCTCCAGACCGAGGAGCTTGAAGAACTCGACCGTCGCCTCCGGATCGGCGACGCGGATCATCGTGTGCAGATACTGTACCATCCGAACCTTCCGAACATTTTCATTCGGGTAGTCAGATAGGTTTCGGAATGGTGAAGCGGAAGGGTCCGCGCCGGTTTCGCCGCGAACCCTTCCGCTTCGAACCGCTGTGCGATCAGAAACTGGCGGACAGCGTCGCGACGATCGCGTCGTCGGTGAAGTTGTAATCGCCGGGCAGGTAGTCGCCATCTGCGCCGACATAGGCAACCCCTACGGACACCGGACCAGCTACCGCCATTTCGGCGCCGATGGACCAATCGAACGCGTTGCCGTCATCGGTGAAGGTGAGAAAGCCGTCGGTATATCCCAGGTGCCCGGTCAGCGAAAGCGGCGTTCCGGGAATCCCGGTGCCGAGATCCGTGTAGACGTAGAAATTGTCCGTACCACCCAGGGAATCCTGATCCGGGGCGTAAGCCACACCGACTGTCGCTTCGACCGGACCGACCTGCGTACCTACCGATCCGTAGAATTCGACGTAGTCGAAATCGCCGGGGCCGGCGTTGGGATAAACGTACATGATGACGCCCACGTCGGTCGTGAAACTGCCGAACTCACCACCCCAGCCGCCATAGAGATCGAGCTCGGTGTGTCCGTAGCCGACCGTATCCTCGTCCAGCGAGGAGCCCCACGTGCCGACATAGAAGCCGGCGGGAAGCGCAGCGTCGATCCCGCCCTGGATAGCGATGTCGCCCCCTGACAGATCGACGCCGCGGAAACGATACTCGCTGACGATCGCGGCGTTGGCTGACAGTTCGATACCAATGCCGGAATCGGTTTCGCTTTCTTCGGGCGGAAGCACCGTTTGCGCCATCGCCGGACCAGCGAAACACGCGCTTGCGAAAAAAACGGAAGCGACCGAAAGGCCGCGGATGGACGTAAGCATGGGCAATTCCTTGATTGCTTGGAGGATTCTGCTTCGTCCCACCTGCGCTTTTGCGCGAACGACCTCATTTCGCGGACCGCTCTTCGCAAATGCACAACGAATATGCAGTTTTTCGCTGCAATGCACAAGGTTTATTGCGCGATTGCCTGTAATGGCAGCGAGCTGTGGGTTTTCGGCACCACATTCAGCGTTCGCACAGCATGGCTTTGGCAGGTGTTCGATCGTCGCATCCGCGCAAGAGCGCACTTGCGAAAGACCAGCGGGACAGCAATTAGACAAGCGGCATGATCAGGCTATTCAAGAATATATTCGGCGACGATGTTGCCGCGCGGCAGAGCGCGCGGGTGCCTGACGGGGAACGGGTCTACGCCGTTGGCGACATTCATGGCCGTGCGGACCTTCTCGAGACTTTGATCGCGGCGATCGAGGTGGACGACGGCAACCGCCCGCGGGCGCAGACAACCGTGATCCTGCTCGGCGACCTCGTCGATCGGGGGCCGGAAAGCGCCCGGGTCATCGCCCTTGCGCGCGAATGGCAGGCGCAGCGCGATGTGCGCATCCTGCTCGGTAATCACGAGGAAATGTTTCTCGAAAGTTTCACCAGCCTCGACATGCTCCGCCATTTCCTGCGCCACGGCGGACGCGATACGGTGCTGAGTTACGGCGTCGACAAACGCGAATTCACGTCCGCTTCCGTTTCCGCGATCCAGCAGATGATGAAGGACTGCGTGCCGGTTGCCGATCGAGATTTCATCTCCGGGTTCTCGGACATGGTGAGGATTGGCGACTACCTGTTCGTCCATGCCGGAATCGAACCGGGTGTGCCTCTGGAAGACCAGCGTCGGGCCAACCTCCGCTGGATCCGCGAGCCGTTTCTAAGTCACACTTCATCGCACGGTGTGGTGGTCGTCCACGGCCACACGATCAGCGATGAGCCTGAGGACAATGGCAACCGGATAGGGATCGACACCGGCGCTTACGACACCGGTCGGCTGACGGCGCTCTTGCTCGAGGGGGAGAAGCGCTGCTATCTCGAAGCGGTGGACGATGGGGGACGACTGCGGACCCGCTATTCCCCGCCCGATGCCTCGCCCCTCGCCGCATGCGCCATCGCCTAGGATGGCGGTGACGTAACGTGCCGGGGAGCCTGTAAGCCGGGTTCTGTCCCGCGATCGATATGCCGTTCGGCATCAGCGGCGCGGGGGCAGCCATTCATCTTACGCGGCGGATCGCTCCGACCGCTCCAGCGACCAACCCGGGTCTTCTCGGAGCGAAACGCTCCTGCCATTGCTGGCGCGAGACCCCTATGCGGTCTTGCTCCGGGTGGGGTTTGCCGTGCGAGGTCTGTTGCCAGACCCCCGGTGCGCTTTTGCCGCACCCTTTCACCCTTGCCTGTGTCCGCGAGCGGACCATCGGCGGACTGCTTTCTGTGGCACTTTCCCTCGGCTCTCGCCGGGCGGGCGTTACCCGCCACCCTCGTTTCGTGGAGCCCGGACTTTCCTCGCACGCCCGTAACGGCGGCGCGGCTGCCCGGCTCCCCGGCACGGTGGCCTATCTAGTCTTCCCCCGGTCCCTGTCCAGCAGCAACTGGAACAGGATCGCGCGCACCTCTCCGTCGATCTCGCCATCAATCCGTTCGGGCCGCCATCGGCGCTGGAATGCCTCGACCGCGCTGTGACCATCGGTGATGTCGTAGCCGAACCGCTCCAGCGCGAGGTAGAACGCCGCATCGTTGGCGAACGGATCGCCGCGTTCGAGCTTGTCGGGGCGCGGGAGGCACAACCCGTATTCGGCAAGACGGTCCCAGGGGAAGAGCTCGCCGGGATCGATCTTGCGACCGGGGGCGACGTCGGAGTGGCCGACCACGTTGGCGCGGGGGATGTCGTAGCGCTTCACCATGCGCGCCACCAGCGGCACGAGCCGTTCGAACTGCGCCTCGTCGAAGTCGCGATAGCCGTATTTGTGTCCCGGATGATCGAGTTCGATGCCGATGCTGGCGGAGTTCACGTCCCTGTGTCCGCGCCAGTAGGAAACGCCGGCGTGCCAGGCGCGCTTCTCTTCGGGCACCAGCCGGACGACTTCGCCCTGTTCGCCGATGATGTAGTGGGCGGAAACCTTGGCCTCCGGATCGGTGAGGCGTTCGATGGCGAAGCCCTTGTCCTCCATCTCGGTGTAGTGGATCACTACCATCGAGATGGGCAGGCTCCGCTCGTCGAAGTTGGGCGAGAGGACTTCGCGGTCGACCAGCTCGTCGTCGCTGAGCGGCAGTTTGCGGCCGATATCGCCGAAATCCGACACTAGCCGATCATCCCGTCGGCATCGGGAAGGACCGCGCCCAGAACCAGCGCGTCATCCCCGTGATGATACTGCACCCCGCCGTTTTCCGCCTCGGTGAGCAGATGGATCATGTGGGCGGGCGCCGTACGCCCGGAAAGCTCCTCCGCCGGCAGATCGCCGGTCAGCGCGAGACCGATGGTCTTGTCGAAGGCGATGCGTGGACCCGCGGCGCGGATGGCGATCTCGGTCGCGCCGTCATTGCGCTCTGCACCCACGGACAGCGTGCCGCCGCGTACCAGCGAATCGAGACCCATTGCCGCCAAGTTGAGCAGCATCTTGACGGCTGGCTTCGATAGCGTGGCCTCGCTCACCGCCCATTCCAGCGTGACCCGCTCGTCCGCGCTGGTCAGCGCGGTAAGCAGCTCGTGCGGTTCCTCGGCGGGTACGTGTTCGCCGAAGCCGCCCGCGGCGCCGTATGCGAGGCGGAAGAACTTGAGCTTGTGCGCGCTGACCCGCGCGCTCTGTTCCAGCAGCTCTATGCAGCGCTGGCGCATGGCCGGGTCCTTCTCGTCGGCGAGCAGCTCCAGCCCGTTATTGAGCGCGCCCACCGGGCTCAGCATGTCGTGGCACAGGCGCGAGCAGAGCAGGGCGGCGAGGTCGAGTTGGGTGGTCATTGCGAAGGAAGGGGCCTTGGTGAGGGGAAGGGTGTGACAGGTGTGACAGTGTCCTAGGACAAAAACACCGCCATGCCACCACCTGCGGGAAAAGCGATCGGCAAGGGAGGGAGAAACCGTGTCGTCATGGGCGCCGCCTTACGCGCCCGTTACGATGTAGGGAAGCGCGAGGAAGCCGCTTTCGTCGTCTCTCCAGCACGTTACCTCGCCGCGGGTCGCGATCGCCCATATCCGCCCGTCGCCGGCCGCCATGCGCGCGTCGGTAGGCGACGGGCGCGCGGGGCCATGCGGATGCGAGTGGTAATAGCCCAGCACGTCCGGACCGCCGCTGCGTGTGGCCCGGTGAGCGTCGATCAGCGCCTGCGGGTCGATCTCGAAATGCGTCTCGGGCGAGGAATGGACGTTCCCGGCGGGCAGGGTGCCCGTTACGTCCATGCCGCTGCCGGTGAGGATGCCGCAGCATTCGCGCGGATGTTCGCGGGCGGCGTGCGCCGCGATTTTGTCGAGCACGCTGCGCGCAATATGCAACCCCGTCTGTCCCATGCCCGGTCCCCTAGCGGCGATCCTGTGCCGGGCGTTAGCGCGAGGCCTTCGTTCCGGGCAAGCGACGACAAGGCAAAGGGTGTCGGTTTGCTCGCAACCGCTCTAGATGGGCGCCATGTCCGACCCGCGCATCCTCGCCGGTACGCTGCCCGCCGCCCGGCGGCTCGACAAGGCGCTGGCCGACGCCACGGGCTTGTCGCGCGCCCGGGTACAGGCCCTGCTCGCCGATGGACAAATCGACGTTGGCGGAAAGATCGCAGGCAGCGCCAAGGCATCGGTCGAGGCGGGGACGCCGTTCACGATCCACATGCCACCCCCCGACGATCCACAGGCCCGTCCACAACCGATACCGCTCGATGTGGTGTTCGAGGATGCCGACCTGATCGTGGTGGACAAGCCGGCCGGCATGGTCGTCCACCCCGGGGCGGGCAATCCCGACGGAACGCTCGTCAATGCGCTGCTGCATCATTGCGCCGGCGCGCTGTCGGGAATCGGGGGCGTCGCGCGGCCGGGGATCGTCCACCGGATCGACAAGGATACGTCGGGACTGCTGGTGGTCGCCAAGTCCGACACGGCGCATGAGGGCCTGAGCCGGCAATTCGCGGACCACTCGCTCGAACGGGCCTATCTGGCGGTATGCGGCGGACATCCGCTGCCGGCCGCGGGTACCGTCGCGGGGCGGATCGGGCGGTCGGACGGCAACCGCAAGAAGATGGCCGTCCTGCCCGACGGATCGAAACGCGGGAAGCGGGCGGTCACGCATTACCGAACGATCGAAACGCTCGATGAATGCGCGCTGGTCGAGTGTCGGCTCGAAACCGGACGAACCCACCAGGTACGGGTTCACCTCGCGTCAATCGGTCATGCGCTATTGGGGGATCCTGTCTACGGTCGAACTCCCACGGCGCTCCGCTCATTGCTCAAACGGCTGGATTTCAGCCGGCAGGCGCTGCACGCGGCGCGGCTGGGCTTCATTCATCCCGTCACCGGCAACCGCCTGTCGTTTTCCAGCCAGTTGCCGGCGGACATGCGGGAACTGATCGATGAAACCGGTCATTCCAATCGATGAAAGACGTCCACGAACGGACAAATCGACCCTATATGTAAGAGACCCGAAGTGGCCGACAAGGCGGGGTGCCCATCAGGGGCCCCGAAGCGGCGGTCGACGCGAAGAAAGGTTAGGGACCGAAGTGAGCAATTCAAGACCAACAGTACCGGCCCTCGGCGGAGAGCAGAGCCTCAACCGCTATCTGTCGGAAATCAAGAAGTTTCCCGTGCTGACGCCGGAACAGGAATACATGCTGGCGACCCGTTATCGCGAGCATGACGATGCCGATGCCGCGGCGCAGCTCGTGACAAGTCACCTGCGACTCGTGGCGAAGATCGCCATGGGTTATCGCGGCTACGGCCTGCCGGTCAGCGACCTCATCTCCGAAGGCAATGTCGGCCTGATGCAGGGCGTCAAGAAGTTCGAGCCGGAGCGCGGCTTCCGCCTGGCGACCTACGCCATGTGGTGGATCAAGGCGAGCATGCAGGAATTCATCCTGCGCTCGTGGAGCCTGGTGAAGATGGGCACCACCGCGGCGCAGAAGAAGCTGTTCTTCAACCTTCGCCGGATGAAGAAGCAGCTCGAGGCATACGAGGATTCCGACCTGCATCCCGACGACGTGACCAAGATCGCCAGCGATCTGGGCGTGCCGGAGCAGGAAGTGATCAACATGAACCGGCGGATGATGATGGGCGGCGACGGTTCGCTCAACACGCCGATGCGCAATGGGGAGGAAGGCTCTGGCGAGTGGCTCGACTGGCTGACCGACGACCGCCCGTTGCAGGACACCATCGTCGCCGACGCGGAAGAGGCCGAAGTCCGGCGCGAGATGCTGGTGGAGGCGATGGAATCGCTCAATGATCGGGAAAAGCACATTCTCACCGAACGGCGTCTGACGGAAAACCCGCAGACGCTGGAGGAACTCAGCCAGGTCTACGACGTCAGCCGCGAACGCATCCGTCAGATCGAGGTGCGCGCCTTCGAGAAGATCCAGAAGGCCATGCAGCGCATCGCCGGCGAAAGGCTGATGCCCGCGGCGGCCTAGTCCGACATGACATCACCGGACATTTCGGCGGGGTCGGGAGAGCTGTCTTCCGGCCCCGCGTGCCATTCCAGCGTGCCCAGCGGCGGAAGGGCGGCCATCGCCCGCGCCAGCGCCAACAGATCGTCCTGCGAATTGATCGCGCAATAGCCCGTTCGCATTATGTCAAGGGCATCCGGGTCGGCAAGAGCGCGCCAGTGGCCGGGCGGACAGCGGAGTTGCAGGACATCGAAGCGGGTGACGATATCCGCGTCCGGTTTGCGGGCCAGCAGCAGGTAATCGCTGCCGGGAATAAAGCCTCTTTGTAGCGCCCAAAGTTCGCGCGATCCGTCAGCTGTCATTCCGATCAGGGCGAAGAACCCGGTGGAGGCATTCCCCTTTTCCAGCTCTTCCCGCTCATCGGCGAACACGATACCGGCGCTGCAATGGAAGGCTCCGTAATTCGTGAAGCGATACCATTCCGGACCGTCGGCATGTTCGTCGGCGGGGTTGGGCTGCATGATCCAGTCGCCGAAGCGCACGCGGCTTTCGCAGCCGGCGATGATATTCTCGCCCGTCATGCCGCGCGGCCACAATTGCTCCCAGTCGAAGGTGTAGAGCGGCAGGTCGGCGTGGACGCGCTCCGTTACGAATTCCTCGTCCGCCTCGTATTCGCGCGTCCCTTGCGCCCATGCGGGCGTGGCGATCAGGAGTGACAGGAACAGGGCGGGGGCGCGCATCGCCGTATGCTATACCGCCATCGCCCGATCGCCAATCGCGAAGCCGTTTGCGACCCCGCCGCCCCTTGCCTATGCACGAGGTGCCATGATCCTGAAGCTCATCAACATCGTCGCCCAGGTCGTCTTCGGCTTCGTGCTGCTGAGCCTGGCGCTGGTGATCGTCTATCGCTTCGTGCCGGTGCCCTACACCGCGACCATGGCGATGGACGAACACGCCATCGTCAAGGACTGGGAGCCGCTGAGCCGCATCGATCGCAACATGGTATCGGCCGTGATCGCGGCGGAGGACGGCAAGTTCTGTTCCCACGACGGCTTCGACCGCGAGGCGATCGAGCAGGCGATAGAGGAACGGCAGGCCGGAAAGCGCGAACGCGGTGCCTCCACCATCAGCCAGCAGACCGCCAAGAACGCCTTTCTTTGGCAGGGGGGCGGCTTCTTTCGCAAGGGACTGGAAGCGTGGTTCACCTTCCTCATCGAGAATTTGTGGACCAAGCGGCGGATCATGGAAGTCTATCTCAACGTCGCGGAAACGGGGCTGGGCACCTATGGCGCGCAGGCCGGGGCCCAGCGCTATTTCGGCCATTCCGCCGCACGCCTTTCTCCCGATGAGGCCAGTCGCATCGCCGCCGTGCTGCCCAGCCCGAAAACGCGCGAAGCGGTAAACCCGACCGGCTTCACGCGCCGTTACGGCAACACCATCGAGGCCCGCATCGGTCAGGTCAGGCGTGACGGACTGGATGATTGCGTCTACGAGTAGGGCGATGGGCGCGGGGCATTCTCATTCTCAGGCACGCGGCGAGGGGCACGGTCATGACCATGCGCCCGCCGATTTCGGCGGCGCATTCGCCATCGGCGTCCTGCTCAACACGGGCTTCGTCGCGGTGGAGGCGGCGTTCGGCTACATTTCCGGCTCGATGGCGCTGGTCGCCGATGCCGGACACAATCTGTCAGACGTGCTCGGACTGCTGATCGCCTGGGGCGCCAGCGTGGCGGCGAAGAAGCCCGCCAGCGCGCGGTTCACCTATGGTCTGAAAAGCAGCACCATCCTGGCGGCGCTCGCGAACGCGATGCTGTTGCTTGTTGCGATCGGAGCGATCCTCTACGAGACGATCCACCGCCTGATCGAGCCGGTCCAGCCGGAGGGCTGGACGATGATCTGGGTGGCGGGCATCGGCATTCTCATCAACACCGCCACCGCGTTGCTGTTCATGCGCGGGCGCAAGAACGACATCAACATTCGCGGTGCGTTCCTGCACATGGCGGCGGACGCGCTGGTTTCGGTCGGCGTCGTCATCGCCGGCATCGCCATCCTGATGACGGGCGCGCTGCTGATCGATCCGGTCGTCAGCCTCGTGATCGTGGCCGTCATCGCCTGGGGCACTTGGGGCCTTCTCAAGGATAGCGTGAAGATGAGCCTGCTGGCGGTTCCCGAAGGCATCGAGGAGGCGGAAGTCCGCGGCTTTCTGGAGGGTCTGGACGGCGTCGCGGCGGTCCACGACCTGCATATCTGGCCGATGAGCACGACCGAAACCGCGCTTACCGCGCATCTGGTCATGCCCGGCGGCCATCCCGGCGATGCGTTCCTGCGCGAGGTGCAGGAAGAGCTGGAACACCATCACGCCATCGGTCACGTGACGGTGCAGGTGGAAGTCACCCGCGAGGATTGCGAGGCCTGCGCCTAGAGCGACTGGCCAGAGGCGTTGTCCGGGCCGGGGATGTGAATGGCGACCAGGCGCCAACCCAGGCCGTCGCGGGCGAACACGAGCGACGGCGGATTGCCCAGACCCTCGTCGTCGGGGGTCGCACTGAAGGTGTCGAGACCGCTTCGCGCGATGTCCCAGTCGAGATCGGGCGCGTCGTCTCGCCGCTCGGCATCGCCGGTTCGCTCCACCTTGCCGCGCCGGATCGCCCGTCCGATGAATTCGGATGTCAGGAAGCCGTCGATCATCGGATCGATCATCGCCATGCCGAGCGCCGCCCCGAAGACGCCGAGACCCTCGCCATCCTCGGGCGCGGCCATCTCGCTCGCCATGCGGGCACGCAAATCCCGCTTGAAGTTCTCCCGCAGCGCGGGAAAGTCCACTCGCTCCTCCAGGGCCGCGACGTCGCCGCTTCTCGCCGCGTCGCGCAAGTCCCGCAGGGCGAAGTAGGGACTGGCCCAGTACCACCCGGCGACCAGCGCCAGCGACACGGCAATCACCGCGAGCACAATCCTTTTCGACATTCTCACCCCCCTCGTGCTAGCAACCTAGAAAGCCTGCGGACCGCTGGCAATGCGGCAGGCGTGGGGAATGACGGGAGGGGCGGATGAGAAAGACGGCGACAGCGACAATGGCGACCATCGCCGCGCTGGCCCTGTCAGCCTGCGCGGCGCCTGAACACCGGGTGGCGGAGCGGGGCGATCTGCTACAATCGCCGCTTCCAGAAACGCTGGGCGAAACCATCGCGCGCGAGCAGCGCGAAGGGTGCCTGAAGGCAGGGCGCGCCGGCGACGGGGATTGCCGGGAAAGGCGGCGCGATCTGAGCGAGATCATCCAGCCGCCGGACTTTCCCGACCCGCCCGCGAAGCCGCTACCACCGTCCGGCGACGACTAGCCGCAAGGCTGCGCCCGCATTTGCGCCGCAGTGCGGGAACGTCCTCAGCCCGCGTTCTGGTCCGCGCCGTCCTGCGTGGGCAACTCGGCCAGCGGATCGGATTCGACCATCCCCGCGACCTGGTCGTAAACCTGCGCGTTCTGGTCCATCTGGTCCTTCACGTCGGGATTCTGTTCGCCGACATTGCGGAAGAACATGCCCGCGTCGCGAAGCAGCTTGGCGGCGAGTTCGTTGGTCCTGGCCATGGGGTTTCTCCTGTTGACGTCGCGTGCGCACAGCGCGCGACAATGGACGCGCGCCGGCGTCAGGAACGGGCGCGCGGAAAGGGTGCCTGGCGCGGCACGATGAAAGTCCGACGATGGGGAGCCGGGGGGAAGGCGGAGCGGCAGGCGATTACGCCGCCGCTTCCTTCTTGGTCTTGCCGTTGTCGTTGGCGAGCACGCGGATCGGTTCCTTGCGACCCTCCACCACGTCTGCATCGACGACGACTTCGGTGACGTTATCCATGCTCGGCAGATCGAACATCGTGTCGAGCAGCAGGCCTTCCACGATCGAGCGCAGACCGCGCGCACCGGTCTTGCGCTTGATCGCCTTCCGGGCGATCGCCGTGAGCGCATCGTCGGTGAAGGTCAGTTCCACATCCTCTAGCTCGAACAGCTTGGCATACTGCTTGACCAGCGCGTTCCGCGGCTCCCTGAGGATCGTCACCAGCGCGTCGGCATCGAGATCGTGCAGCGTCGCGATGACCGGCAGACGCCCGACGAATTCGGGGATCAGCCCGAACTTCAGGAGGTCTTCCGGCTCGCACTTCTCCAGCATCTCGCCGATGCGGGCCTTGCTCGGATCGGCGACGTTCGCACCGAAACCGATGGAACGCTTCTGCAGGCGGTCGCCGATGATCTTGTCCAGACCGGCAAAGGCTCCGCCGCAGATGAACAGGATATTGGTGGTGTCGACCTGCAGGAATTCCTGCTGCGGATGCTTGCGCCCGCCCTGTGGCGGAACGGAAGCCGTGGTGCCTTCCATCAGCTTGAGCAGCGCCTGCTGCACGCCTTCGCCCGACACGTCGCGCGTGATCGAAGGGTTCTCCGCCTTGCGCGTGATCTTGTCGATCTCGTCGATATAGACGATGCCGTGCTGCGCCTTCTCGACATTGTAGTCGGACGATTGCAGCAGCTTGAGGATGATGTTCTCGACGTCCTCGCCGACATAGCCCGCCTCCGTCAGCGTGGTGGCGTCGGCCATGGTGAAGGGCACGTCGAAGGTGCGCGCAAGCGTCTGCGCCAGCAGGGTCTTGCCGCTGCCGGTCGGGCCGACCAGAAGGATGTTGGACTTCGCCAGTTCGACGTCGCCCGACTTGCCCGAATGCTTCAGCCGCTTGTAGTGATTGTGCACCGCGACGCTGAGCACGCGCTTGGCGCGGTCCTGCCCGATCACGTAATCGTTGAGCGTGCCGCAGATGTCCTGCGGCGTCGGAACGCCACCGTCCTTGCGTCCGCCAAGACCGCTCTTGGCTTCTTCCCGGATGATGTCGTTGCACAGTTCCACGCATTCGTCGCAGATGAACACGGTGGGACCGGCGATCAGCTTGCGGACCTCGTGCTGGCTCTTGCCGCAGAAGCTGCAATACAGGGTGCTCTTGCTATCGGATCCGCTCAACTTCGTCATAGTCCTTTCCTAGGCGCCAAATCTTGCCAATTCCCTGTCCGGGATGCCCCCCGCGGCGTGCGAGGGGCGTGGTCGCTGGCGCCAGAATCGTCTCGCCAATCTAAGGATCGTGGCGACAATATCAATCGCAACGCACCATAGCGTCCGGGCCTTGCGCCAGGGTGAAGCGGAGAAGCCGCCGAACCAGGCGGCTCCGCACCGCCGCTTGCAGGTGCGAATGGCGACCTATTCCTCGGGCGCTCCGCCAGAACCGGTGGCTTCGCCAGCCTCGTCGTCCTTGGGGCGATGGGCGAAAACCTTGTCGACGATGCCGAATTTCTGCGCCTCTTCCGCTTCGAGGAAGGTGTCGCGATCCATCGCCCTTTCGATGTCGGTCAGGCTCTGTCCGGTATATTCGGCATAAAGATCGTTCATGCGCTTGCGAATGCGCAGGATTTCCTTGGCCTGAATCTCGATATCGGAGGCCATGCCGCGCGCACCGCCGCTGGGCTGGTGGACCATGATCCGCGCATTGGGGAGCGCGACACGCATGCCCGGCTCGCCCGCCGCCAGCAGGAAAGAGCCCATGCTGGCCGCCTGCCCGACGACCACGGTGCGCACCTTGGGCTTGATGTACTGCATCGTGTCGTGGATCGCCATGCCCGCCGTCACCACGCCGCCGGGCGAGTTGATGTACATCGAGATGTCCTGCGAGTTCTCGCTTTCCAAAAACAGCAGCTGGGCGACGATCAGCGAGGCCATGTTGTCTTCCACCTGGCCGGTCACGAACACGATCCGTTCGCGCAGCAGGCGCGAGAAGATGTCGAAGCTGCGCTCTCCGCGGCTGGTCGATTCGACGACGACGGGCACCAGGGCGCCGGTGACGGGGTCGGTGGTAAAACGGTCTTTGCTGTCGCCGAACAGGTCGAACATGGATGGTCCTCTCGTCTGAATGAGAGCGCCTATGTCGCGCCTCGGCGGTGCATGTTCAAGGGGCCGGTACGCCCGAACCGGGGGATTGCGGTTCGTCGGTGGGCGACGGCGGTTGGTCGATGGGGATCGACGAACGGGCAACTGCGGTCGATAGGGGCGCGCACGAATATGGTTTCGGCCGATACCGGCCCGGGAACCGATAAGATGTCGCAGGGACGAACCACGCAATATGAGATCGCAATTCTTCGCGGGCTCGGCGGCTCTCGCCCTGATGTTCGCAATGTCCGTCCCCGCCCGGGCGCAGGAAGCGTCCGTCGATCCGGGTGCAGACGAGGCCGCGCCGGTAGCGACGCGGGCGGCGAGCGGCGCCCGCGTCTTCACGCCCGCGGACTTCGAGCGCTTCGCACCCCGCAACGCGCTGGACATGCTGAACCGGGTGCCGGGCTTCACGCTGCGCGGCGAGGACGGTCAGCGCGGACTGGGACAGGCGAGCGCGAACGTCGTCATCGACGGGGAGCGGATCGCCAGCAAGTCCGACGGCGTGTTCGCCCAGTTGCAGCGCATTCCCACCGACCGGGTCGTGCGGATCGAGATCGTCGACGGGGCGAGCCTCGGCATACCCGGCCTGTCTGGCCAGGTCGCCAACGTCATCACCCGCGCCGGCGATATCAGCGGTCGCTTCGAATATCACGCCAGCGCCCGGCCGGAATACGGCGAACCGACATTCCTCGGCGCCGAGGTCTCGCTCACCGGATCGAACGACCGTTTCGAATGGACGGTCGCGGCAGGCAACGGAACCGGCACCGGCGGAGCGGGCGGGGGCGAGGCCTTCCTCTACGACGGCGACGGCGTCCTGCTGGAGCAGCGCTATCCGGAAAGTCTGTACAAGGGCAATTTTCCACGGGTGTCCGGGACGGCGAAATACACGACGGGCGGCGGAACGCTCATCAACGCCAACGCCAGTTACGACCGGGAATATTCCGACTTCACCGAGGAGGAATACCGCGATCTGGTAACCGGCATCGACCGGCTGCGCCTGTTCCACAACCGCTATCGCGCCTGGAGTTACGAACTGGGCGGCGACATCGATTTCGCGCTGGCCGGCGGTCGGCTCAAGCTGATCGGGCTGGAACGCTACACGCGCGGCCGCTCCACCAACGATTCGACGCTCGATTTCGATGACGGGTCGCCCGATACCGGCAATCGCTTCGTCACGCGCGCCGAAACGGGAGAGCGGATCGGACGCGCGGAATATCGCTGGGACATGCTCGGCGGCGGCTGGCAGATCGACGCCGAAGCCGCCTTCAACCGCTATTCGCGCAAGGCGCAGCTGTTCGATCTCGATGCGGGCGGCGACTATGTGGACGTGCCCTTTCCCGGCGCATCGGGCGGCGTGACGGAGGACCGGTACGAGACGATCCTCACCCACAACCGCTCGCTGGCAGGCAACCTCACCCTCCAGATCGGTGCCGGTCTCGAACATTCCACGCTGTCGCAATCGGGGCCGCAGGGCCTCACTCGCAGTTTCCTGCGCCCCAAGGGTTCGGTCAACCTTGCCTGGAAGGTGAACGATCGCCTCGACCTGTCGCTGGAGATCGCGCGGCGCGTCGGGCAGTTGTCGTTCGGCGATTTCCTCGCCAGCGTTTCGCTTCAGCAGGGTCAGCAGAATGCGGGCAATGTCGAACTCGTGCCGCAGCAGAGCTGGGAGGCCCAGGTGGAGGCGGCCCGGGATCTGGGGCGCTGGGGCAGCACGAACCTGCGACTCTATGCCCGGTTGATCGAGGACTACATCGAACTGATCCCCGTCGAGGGCGGGCTGGAAACGCGCGGCAACATCGACAGGGCTACGCTTTACGGCCTGCGCTGGAACACGACGCTCAACCTCGATCCGCTGGGGTTTGCGGGCGCCAAGCTCGACATTCTCGCCCAGGCGGAGGAAAGCTCGCTCGACGATCCGCTGACCGGGCTGCCGCGCGCGTTCAGCAGCATCGAGGACCGCGAGCTGGACGTGACCTTGCGGCACGACATTCCGGGCAGCGACTGGGCGTGGACCGCAGGTTTCCAGTACAACCACACGCTGCCCTATTACCGGCTCGGCGAATTCGGGCGCGAGTACGAGGGGCCGACCTACACCTTCGCCTCGATCGAGAACAAGGACGTGTTCGGCATGACCGCCAAGCTGACCGTGTTCAACCTGACGGACGGCAGGGCGCGCTCCGAACGGCTGATCTACGGCGGCTATCGCGACCGCACCGGGCTGCTGCTGCGCGAGGTGCGCAACCAGGCGGTCGGGCCGATCTTCATGTTCGAGTTGAGCGGAGACTTCTGAACAGGTTGCCAGCGTGCCCTGCGGACGGCATCAGGGGGGCATGAAAACCCGCCTCGCGCTCATCCTCACCGCCGCCCAACTCGCCCTAGCCGGTCACGCGCTCGCGCGGGAACGCGGTCAGGGCGAGGAGCCGGTGCCCGCGCCGGAAATCCTCGCCGACGAGGTGCGCGAACAGACCTCCAGAGAGGCGGTGGCGGCGTCGTCGGCCTCGCCGGCGGCGCAGGCTCGCATGACAGAGGCGATGGAGCAGCTCGACCGGATCGCCGCCTACGACGATGCCGGCCCGATGCTCAACGCCGTGATCGCGGTGAACGGCAACGCCTTCGCCGAGGCCGGCGCCCGGGCCGATGGCGGATCCCTGCTGGCCGGCCGCACGGTGCTGGTGAAGGACAATATCGAGACGCGCGAATGGCCGACCACCGCGGGCAGCCTGGCGCTGGAAGACAACCGCACCGGCCGCGACGCGCCTCTCATCGCCCGGCTGCGCGCCAATGGTGGCGTCGTGCTGGGCAAGACAAACCTTTCCGAATGGGCCAATATCCGCAGCTCGAACTCCACCAGCGGATGGAGCGCGGTGGGCGGGCAGACGCGCAATCCGCACGCGATCGACCGCAATACCTGCGGATCGTCGTCGGGCAGCGGCGCGGCGGTTGCGGCGGGCTTCGCGTGGGCCGCGATCGGCACCGAGACGGACGGTTCGATCACCTGCCCGGCCAGCGTCAACGGTGTGGTCGGCTTCAAGCCGACGGTCGGCCTCGTCAGCCGCACCCACGTCGTTCCGATCAGCGTCAGCCAGGATACCGCGGGACCGATGGCGAGGAGCGTCGCCGACGCCGCGCTGCTGCTTTCCGCCATTGCCGGCAGCGATCCCCTCGATCCGGCGACCGCCGACGCCGATGCGCACAAGGGCGACTACATGAGCGGTCTCGATACCGCATCGCTCGACGGGGTGCGGATCGGTGTTCTGCGCAACCAGATCGGCAGCCAGGCCGCAACCGCACAGATTTTCGAGCAGGCCCTGGTCGATCTGGCGGAAGCGGGCGCGGTGCTGGTCGATATCGAATACGATCCGCAAGGGGAGATGTACCGCGACGAATTCACCGTGCTGCTCTACGAAACGCGCGAGGGGCTGGACGAGTACCTGACCGGTTCGCCCGCGGACATCCCGGTGCGCTCGCTCGCCGACCTGATCGACTTCAACGCCGTCCACGCGTTGAGCGAACTGCGCTGGTTCGGACAGGACATCTTCGAACAGGCCATGCAGACGACCGACGAGCACGCCTATCTCGCCGCTCGGGAGAACGCCCTGCGCCTGGCCGGCGACCAAGGCATCGATCGTTTGCTGGCCGAAAACGACGTGGCTTTCCTGATCGCGCCGACGCAGGGACCGGCCTGGACCACCGACCTCGTGCTGGGAGATCACATCACCGGCGGCGTGGGCGCGGGATCGCTCGCGGCCATTGCCGGCTATCCGCACCTGACCGTTCCCATGGGGCACGTTGAAGGACTGCCGGTGGGTCTGTCCTTCATCGGCGCGAAATGGAACGATCACGCGGTGCTGGAAGCGGGCGCCGCCTATGAACGCGCGCGCAGCGTGGAACTGCCCGAGCCCAGCCTCGAAGCCTGGAAACCCGCGACCCGCTAGGCCGGACCGCGCCGCGCATATGAAAAGGCCGGACCAAACGGCCCGGCCTTTTCGTTCGATCGGTCAGCCGATGATCAGTCCTTCTTCGCCGCGGACTTCTTGGCCGGAGCCTTCTTGGCGGCCGGCTTCCTGGCAGCCGTTTTCCTGGCCGTAGCCTTTTCGCCGTCTTCCTTGGCGGCAGTCTTCTTCGCCGGCGCTTTCTTCGCCGCGGGCTTCTTCGCCGCCGGCTTGGATTCGTCCGGCTTGGCGTCGTCCGGCTTGGCTTCGTCCGGCTTCGCGGCGGTCTTCTTGGCGGGAGCCTTCGTCTTGGGTGCGGCCTTTGCCTCGTCGGCATTCGCCTTCTTGCCGGCCGTCCCGGCGGCAGGCTTCTTCTTCGCCGGAGCCTTCTTCTTGGCGGGCGCCTTCTTGGCGGCCTCGGCCTCGGCTTCCTCGTCCGCCTCGATCGCGGCTTCCAGTTCCTCGCGCGTGACTTCGCGCTCGGTCACTTCGGCCTTGTCGAACAGGAAGTCGACGACCTTGTCCTCGTACAGCGGAGCGCGAAGCTGGGCCTGCGCCATGGGTTCGTTGCGAACGTATTCGACGAACCGCTCACGGTCCTCGGGGCGGTACTGCTGGGCCGCCTGCTGGATCAGCATCTGCATTTCCTGTGCGCTGATCTCGACACCGTTCGCCTGACCGATCTCACTCAGCAGCAGTCCGAGCCGAACGCGGCGTTCGGCGATGCGGCGATAGTCGTCCTTCTCGCCCTCGATCTCCTTGAGGGCAGCTTCGGAATCCTCTTCCTTCGCCGCTTCGGCCTCCAGCTGCCGCCAGATCTGCTCGAACTCGGCATCGACCATCGAGGGGGGTACGGGGAAGTCGTGATCAGCCGCCAGCTTGTCGAGCAGCTGCCGCTTCATCTGCGTACGGGTAAGACCAGCCGATTCCTGCTCGATCTGGCCGCGCATCAGTTCCTTGAGCTTGTCGAGGCTCTCGAGACCGAGACCCTTGGCGAACTCGTCGTCGATCTTCGTTTCGCCTTCGACCTTCACCTGCTTCACGGTGACGTCGAATTCGGCCTGCTTGCCGGCCAGGTGTTCGGCCGGGTAATCTTCGGGAAAGGTGACGGTGATGGTCTTTTCATCGCCGGTTTTCGCGCCCGCGAGCTGGTCCTCGAAGCCGGGAATGAACTGGCCGGAACCCAGCACCAGCGGCGCGTCCTCGGCCTTGCCGCCCTCGAACTCCTCGCCGTCGACGCGGCCGACGAAATCGATGATGAGCTGGTCGCCATCGGCGGCCTTCTTCGTCTTCGGCGCGTCCTTGTAGCTCTTCTGGCTCTCGGCGATGCGACCGAGCGCCTCGTCCATCTGTTCGTCCGATACGGGAACGGTCAGCTTTTCCAGCTTGAGCCCCTCGACGGACGGCGCCTCGATGTCGGGCAGGATCTCCAGCTCGACATCGACCTTCGCATCCTTGCCCTGCTCGTACCCCTCGCCCATCGCGACCTGCGGCTGGAGGGCGGGGCGCAGCTTCTTCTCGCGGATCAGCTCGTCCACCGATTCGCGTACCGTCGCATTGAGAATGTCGGCGTGCAGCGCCTCGCCGTGCATCTTGCGAACCAGGTTGGCGGGCACCTTGCCGGGCCGGAAGCCGGGCATGCGGACCTGCGGCGCAACGCGCTTCACCTCGCTGTCGATCTTCGCCTCGATGTCGGAAGCCGGAATGGTCAGCGTGTAGGCGCGCTTGAGGCCTTCATTGGTGTTTTCGACGATCTGCATTTCAAGCCTTTTCATGGTCTAACGAAGGCTCGCCGCGAGCGGCGCTCGCATCGCGGCGAAACTGGTGCGGGCGAAGGGACTCGAACCCCCACATCTTGCGATACCTGGACCTAAACCAGGCGCGTCTACCAATTCCGCCACGCCCGCGGCCCGACGAACCCTTTGCAGGCGATGCCTGCGAAAACGAAGCGCCGCCCTTAGAGGGGCGGGGCCAAAAGGGCAAGCCGTGCGGCAAGGCGATGCGGCGGGCCGGAACGGGCCCGCGGCGTGGATGGTTTTCCCTCCATGTCACGAAAGGAAAGCGCCATGACGAGCGTGCAGATCGATCCCCAAGCAACGCCCCTGCGAGCCGGGGAACTTGCGCAGGATGCCGGAACGGACGAACCCTTCACCGCCAGCGATGCCCGCGACCCCGGGCGCATGGCGGAGGGAAGATCCGAGGTGGCGGAAATCGACATAGAGCGCGGCGGCGATACCGATCACCCGGGAAAGGGCGGCGACACCGACCATCCCGGGCGCGGCGGAGACGTCGACCGGCCTGGGAAGGATGGCGGCCTCGACCGGCCCGACCGCGGCGGGGACATCGACAATCCCGGCCGCGCTCCCGCCGAGATCCCGCCGGAAATCACCACCCCGCCCGATTGATGCGCGATTGCAATTCGCCGGCGCGGCGCTAGGGGCCCTTGGCCATGAGCGACAACGATAACCAGGATACGCCGCCCGAGCGTCTTTCCATCGACCCGCGTAGCGAGCATTTCGACGCGGACGTGCTGCAACGCGGCGTCGGCATTCGCTTCAAGGATCGCGTCCGCACGGACATCGAGGAATACTCGATACCCGAAGGCTGGGTCAGGGTGCAGGCGGGCAAGACGGTGGACCGCAAGGGTCGCCCGCTGACGATCAGGCTGAACGGCCCGGTCGAGGCCTGGTTCGAGGATCTGGGCGAGAACGCGCCGGTGGCGAAGGCCGGCTAGCCGACCGGGGGGCGTCGCCCCTCAGACCACCGGGCTGTTCGGATCGTCCTGCTCGTCCGGATGCGTCGTCGTCAACCGCAGAACGACATAGCCGATTACCGCGGAAATCGCCGAGCCGGTAAGAATGCCGATCTTCGCTTCCTCGCGCAGCAATTCGTTGCTGAACGCGAGTTCGCCGATGAACAGGCTCATGGTGAACCCGATGCCGCACAGGATGGATACGCCCCAGATCTCCGGCCAGGTGCAGCCCGGCGGCTTGGGCACGATCTTCAGCTTCACCGCCGCCACGATGCAGGAGAAGATCCCCAGCTGCTTGCCGATGACGAGACCGGCGGCAACGGCGAGCGGCAGCGGGTCGAACAGGTTCGACAGGCCCAGCCCGGACAGGTTGACCCCGGCATTGGCGAAGCCGAATATCGGCACCACGACATAGGCATTCCAGCCGACCAGCCCGTGCTCCATCTTCTCGAGCATGGAATTGCCGTCCCTGCTGTGCATCGGGATGGTCAGCGCCGCCAGCACGCCGGCAATGGTCGCGTGGACGCCGGAATACAGCACGCAGTACCACAGCAGCGCGGTGGCGAGAACGAACGGGATCATCGACTTCACCCGCATCCGGTTCATCGCCAGCATCACCCCCAGCACGACGACCGCGGCGATCAGGAACTGCATCTTGATCGACGCCGTGTAGGCGAGCGCGATGATGGCGACCGCGCCGATGTCGTCGACGATGGCGACCGTCAGCAGCAGCAGCCGCAGGGACGAGGGGACGCGCGTTCCCAGCAGGCCGACGACCCCCATGGCGAAGGCGATGTCGGTCGCGGCGGGAATTGCCCATCCGTGCGACAGGCCGGATTCGCCGCTCGACACCAGCAGATAGACCAGCGCAGGGGCCGCCATGCCCGCCGCCGCAGCCATGATCGGCAGGGTGCGCGCGTTGGGATCGGACAGGTTTCCGCTGATGATCTCGCGCTTCACCTCCAGCCCGACGACGAAGAAGAAAATCACCATCAACCCATCGTTCACCCACAGGTGCAGCGTGTTGAGGTAGAACACGTCCTTGTCCCACAGCGGGCCGTAGAACAGTTCGCGATAGGCGTCGTGTACCGCCGAATTGGCCACGATCATGGCGATGGCGGCGACGAAGATCAGCAGCAGGCCGGCAAAGGCATCCGCCTTGAACAGCGTCTTGAAGTTGCGAACGGCCTTGGCGATGATCGGTTCGGACATGGCGCTGCCTATTTGCGAATAGCGCCCAAGATGCAACCCCGCCGCGCGTCCCGCATCGAAGCTGTTCTGGATTGGCGTTGCCTTTTCCCGCCCAGGCTATAACGATTAAGGTCAAGTACTTGGGTCGGGGGTCGCATCATGGGTTCGGGGGGCTGGACCGCGCTGCAATGGCTGGCGCTGGTGGAAAACGAAATGCTGCTTTTCGCCGGTGCGTTCTTTCTGCTGGGCGCTCTCGACGAGTTCGCGGTGGACCTATGCTGGGCATGGCTCAGGATCACGGGGAAGGCATCGACGCCCCGCGTGGACAGGAACCGGCTCGCAAGCTGCCGCCTGTCCGGGGCGGCCGCCGTGTTCATACCGGCCTGGCAGGAAGCAAGCGTGATCGGCCAGACCGTATCCCATGCCCTGCGCGCCTGGCCCCAGCCGGACCTCAGAATCTATGTCGGCTGCTACGCCAACGATGCGAACACCTGCGAGGCTGCCCGGGCGGGGGCCTGCGGCGACGACCGTCTGCGGATCGTCAGGCTCGATGTACCGGGCCCGACGACCAAGGCGGACTGCCTCAACCATCTCTACCGGCAGATGAAGGCGGACGAGACGTCCGAGGGGAAGCGGTTTCGTCTGGTCCTGCTGCACGATGCGGAGGACATGGTCGACGCCGCCGCGCTGGCGCTGATCGACGGTGCGATGGACGGTGCGGATTTCGTCCAGATTCCCGTCCTGCCCATGCCGCAGGCCCGGTCGAAATGGGTGGGAAGCCACTACCTGGACGAGTTCTGCGATGCGCATGGACGCACCATGGTGGTGCGCGCCGCGCTGGGGGCGGCGCTGCCGGCCGCGGGGGTCGGCTGCGCGTTCTCGCGCGGCATGCTCGCCCGTTTCGAACGGCATGCTGACGGTGGCGGTCCCTTCTCTACGGATACGCTGACGGAGGATTACGAGCTCGGTCTCAGGGTGTCTGCCGAGGGTGGCCGCTCGCGTTTCCTGCGGGTGCGCGGAAACGACGGCAGGCTCGTGGCGACCCGTGCCTATTTCCCGGAGACACTGGCCGGGGCGGTGCGCCAGAAGTCGCGCTGGATTCACGGCATCGCGTTCCAGGGCTGGAACCGCATGGGCTGGACCGCGGGACCGGCGGAATGGTGGATGCGGCTGCGCGACCGGCGCGGACCGCTCGCCGCGGTCGTGCTGGCGACAGGATACAGCCTGCTCGCCCTCTCCACCGCTCTTTTCGCGTGGCAGATCTTCGGACACGAACCTGCGCTGCGACTGTCGCCGCTGGTGCGGGCGATGATCGTCATCACCCTTATCAGCTTCGCCTGGCGATCGTTCGTGCGCTTCGCTTTCGCGGCACGGGAGTTCGGTTGGCGGGAAGGCGTGCGTGCCATCCTGCGTATTCCTGTGACCAACGTCATCTCGATCATGGCCGGTCGCCGCGCGCTGTCCTCCTATGTCCGCAGCCTGCGCGGGGAGATCCCGCCATGGGAGAAGACGGCGCATGACCTGCATCCCGCGGACGCAGGGCTTTGCGCGCCCGCGCGACCATGACGGGAGCGAAACGCCTCCTGCCAAACAGGGGCGGCCCCCTGTCCTCGCTGCTTCTCGTGCTGGGCGCGTGGGTCGCGGTGCGCACTCTCGTCTGGGAAGCGCCCTTCGCGATCGCCGAGGATGCGCCTATAATATCGCTCTCCCCGTCGCCGGCCTCCGCCAACGCATCGCGGCGCGGCGGAGCGAGGCCGCCTGCCGCCTCGGCGCCCGGCGGCGCGGCGGGAACGCGGTCAAACAGGGTTATCGCCGCCGACGGTTGGCCTTTCGCTTCACCGCGCGGCGCGCGACATCAAGAAGCGCTGCCCCCCGGGGCGGTCCGTTCCGCCGCGCCGACACCACCGACAATGCGGTCGGACAGCGGGGAAAGAATCGAGGCGCGGCCGCGGGTGGCGGCCAGCCCCCGCCAACCGCCCTTCGCCAGCGTGGCTCGTCCCGTGGGCGTCGAGGGCGGCGGCGGTGCGCTGCGCCTGTCCCCCGCGCCCCCGGGAAGCCGCTGGAGCATGGATGGGTGGGCGCTGCTGCGCCGCAGCGAGGCGCGCTCCTTCGCGGCTGGCACCCCCGGATATGGCGGCAGCCAGCTCGGTGCGGTGCTGCGTTACCGGCTCTCCCCATCCAGTCGGCACGCGCCGCAGATCCATCTGCGCGGATCGCAAGCCTTGGTGGGCGAACGGGAGAGCGAGGTCGCGCTCGGTCTTTCGGCGCGCCCGATCGCGACGGTGCCCGTGCGCGTCGCTGCCGAAATGCGTGCAACGGCCGATGGTCGCGGCTTGCGACCGCGGGCCGCCTTCTATGCGGTCAGCGAGCTTGCGCCCCTGGCCCTGCCCGCCGGGGCGGTTGGCGAGGCCTATCTGCAGGCAGGCTATGTCAGCGGCGATTTCGCCACCGCCTTTGTCGACGGGCAGGCGCGAGTGACGCGTGCGATCGTTTCGTTCGAGGGCGCCGCGCTCGAAGTCGGGGGCGGGGCATGGGGCGGGGCGCAGGAGGATGCCGCGCGCCTCGATATCGGTCCAACGGCGGTGGCGCGGCTGAGCATCGGGCAGGTAAGGGCTCGCCTCGCAATGGACTATCGCCTGCGCGTTGCGGGCGATGCCACGCCCGCGAGTGGCCCGGCGCTCACACTTTCCGCCGGATTTTAGCCGACCGCCACCATACGCCTTTGATCGACCGCCAGCATGGGTTAGGCGCGGGCGATGGACGTCTACCTCCCCATTGCCAATCTGGCGGTCAACGGACTGGTCATCGTGGCGCTGGGCGCGGTGACGGGCATGTTGTCGGGGGTATTCGGCGTGGGCGGCGGCTTCCTGACGACGCCGCTGCTGATCTTCTACGGTATCCCCCCCACCGTTGCCGCAGCCTCCGCCGCGACGCAGGTGACGGGCGCGAGCGTTTCGGGCGTCTTCGCCCACAGCCGCAACCAGGGCGTCGACTACCAGATCGGCGGCGTGATCGTGGCTGGCGGCATGATGGGCGCGCTGGTGGGCGCCGGCCTGTTCACCCTCCTGCGCTCGCTCGGCCAGATCGATACGGTCATCAACATTCTCTACGTCGTGCTGCTGGGAACGATCGGCACGCTGATGGGGCGCGAGGCGCTGACCGTGCTGTTCGACAGGGAGGGGCAGGGCACGGGCCGCGCGGCGAAACGGCGGCACCACCCGATGATCGCGGCGCTGCCCTATCGTTGGCGCTTCTATCGCTCGGGCCTCTACATCTCTCCCATCGCGCCGCTCATCCTGGGCCTGGTGGTGGGAATGCTGACCATGCTGATGGGCGTGGGCGGGGGCTTCATCATGGTTCCCGCCATGCTCTACATCCTCGGAATGAGCGCCAAGGTCGTGGTCGGGACGAGCCTGTTCAACATCCTGTTCATCACCATGCTGGTGACGATGGTTCATGCCTTCACCACCCGCGCGGTGGACATCGTGCTGGCCGGTCTGCTGCTGGTCGGCTCCGTCACCGGGGCGCAGATCGGCACGCGCATCGCCGGGTTCGCGAAGCCCGAGCACCTGCGTCTCGCGCTCGCCATGATCGTTCTCGCCGTCGCCCTGCGGATGGCCTACGGCCTCGGCGTCACGCCGGACGAGGTCTATACGGTGGTGCCGCTGTGATACGCTGGCTGCTCCTCGTCCTCGCCGCAGCGCTCGCGATGCCGGCGGCGGCACAGCAGCGCGAACCGATTCTCGTGCCCGACATATCGGAACACACCATCGTGCTGCGTCAGGGCTTCACCGGTTCCGACGTGCTGCTGTTCGGGGCGATCCTGCCCCCCGACGGGGTGCGCAGCGATACGGAATACGGCGTCGTCATCGTCCTCAAGGGGCCGACCGAACCGATCCGCATTCGCGAGAAGCAGCGGCTGAGCTGGCTCGGCATCTGGGTCAACGCCGATTCCACCGAATATCGTTCGGTCCCCAGCTTCTACGCCATGGCCAGTTCGCGGCCGGTGCTCGACATGGTCGACGAGCGGACCGCGGCGATCTACGAACTGGGGCTCGACTACCTGCAGCTTTCGCCGACCGGGCAGATCAATCCCGAAGAGCAGGCGCGCTTTTCCACCGGGCTGGTCGATCTGCGCCGGCGGCAGAACCTCTACACCCAGGACGAGCACGGCGTTCGCCTGACCGAGGACGTGCTGTATCGTGCCCGGCTGTTCATCCCCTCCAACGTCATCGCCGGCGAATATGTCGCGGAAACCTTCGCCATCGCCGATGGCCGGGTCATCACCTCGGCGACTTCGGTCATCGCAGTGCGCAAGGAAGGTTTCGAACTGACCGTCGAGGAGGAATCGCGCGACAACGCCTTCTTCTACGGCCTGTTTGCGGTAGGCCTGTCGGTGTTCATGGGCTGGGGGGCCGGCCGCCTGTTCTCGCTGGTGTGAACCGGCGGCGGCCGGCCATTGACGCGTTCTTAACCGCGTTCGCCGTAAATCCCAGTGCGTCCAGAACAATGCGAGCTTGCGACGACCATGAACGACATGCCGAGGCAGACCTTCGATCCCGCCAACCCGGCGAACAGCCCGGTGGCGGCGCCCCCGCGGGCGGAATGCGGCGCCGACGACGATTGCGCGCGCCAGCCGATCGGCGTGGTCCTCGACATCGCCGGCTCGGGCTCGCAGATCGCGCTCGACCTGCAACGGCTGAACGAGTGCATGGATCACGACGATCCCTCGATCGGGCTGGCCGGGCAGGTCGGCAGCCAGATCAAGATCAAGACCAATGACGGCTGGCTGCTCGCCTCGGTCCGCAACCAGAAGCAGGACCGGCGCGGCGAGGGCAATTCGGTCGTCGCCAATATCGACTTCCTGGGCGAGGGCATGGAGGAGAAGCTGACGGGCAAGATCCACAGCTTCCGCCGCGGCGTGACCCGCTACCCGGTGCCCGGCGCGCTCATCTACCCGTCGACCACGGAAGACCTGCGGCAGATCTATGCGTCCGACGGGCGCAGTTCGATCCAGATCGGCACCGTCTATCCGACCAAGGACATCCGCGCCGGCATGTATATCGACGCCATGCTGGGCAAGCATTTCGCCCTGCTCGGCTCGACCGGTACGGGCAAATCGACCAGCGCGGCGCTGATCCTTCACCGCATCTGCCAGGCCGCGCCCGAGGGCCACATCCTGATGATCGACCCGCACGGCGAATATTCGGCGGCGTTCCGCAACACCGGGATGATCTTCGACGTCACGAACCTGCAGATGCCGTACTGGCTGATGAATTTCGAGGAGCACTGCGAGGTGCTGCTGAAATCCTCCGGCAACGACCTGCAGAACGACCGGGACATCCTCGCCAAGTGCCTGCTGGCGGCGCGGGCGAAGAACCGGCTGGCGCAGCAGATGGGCAAGATCACCGTCGATTCGCCGATCCCCTATCTCCTGTCCGACCTCACCAACCTGATCCAGGACGAGATGGGCAAGCTCGACAAGGCCACCAACACCGCGCCCTACATGCGGATCAAGACCAAGATCGAGGAGCTGAAGGCCGATCCGCGCTACCAGTTCATGTTCTCCGGCATGCTGGTGGGCGACACCATGGCGGAATTTCTCGGCAAGATCTTCCGCATGCCCAGCTCCGGCAAGCCCATTTCCATCGTCGACGTCTCGGGCGTTCCCTCCGACATCACCTCCACCGTTGTCGCGGTGCTCAGCCGGCTGACCTTCGATTTCGCCATCTGGGGCCGGGGGGAGAAGACCAACCCCATCCTGCTGGTGTGCGAGGAAGCCCACCGCTACGTGCCGAACGAGAAGAATTCGGACGGCAATTCGGTCGGCACCATCCTCTCGCGCATCGCCAAGGAAGGGCGCAAGTACGGCATCAGCCTGGGCCTCATCACGCAGCGTCCGTCGGACCTTGCCGAGGGCGTGCTGTCGCAATGCGGCACGATCATCTCGATGCGCCTCAACAACGACCGGGACCAGGCCTTCGTGAAGGCGGCCATGCCCGAAGGCGCGCGCGGCTTCCTCGATTCGATCCCGGCGCTGCGCAACCGCGAATGCATCATCTGCGGCGAGGGCGTGTCGATCCCCATCCGCGTGGCGTTCGACAATCTGGAGGAAGCCAAGCGCCCGGCCTCGGAAGACCCCAGCTTCGTCGACCTGTGGAACCAGAGCGGGGGCGAGGAGGAAGTCGTCTTCCGCACCGTGCAGCGCTGGCGGGCGCAGGGAAGCTGACACTTCCTTGCGTTTTTTGTTCGAGAACCCGCATCCGCGGGTCCGTCCTCCCGGCTGTTCCCTTTGCTCGGCTTCGCCTTCGCTGCGGGGCCGGTCCGGGCGGGCAGTCGCCCTAGCGGTCGGCTGGTCGCCGACCGGTTTCGTGCAACCCCGGAGCTGCCCGGAATGGTTCGGGGCGCGACGCAAGCGCGCCGCAAGCACGACCGTGCGCCCCCAGGTGCCCCGCAGCGGAGCGAAGGGAACAGCGCCGGGGATGCTCGCCCGGATGGGTGAGCGTAACACGCTGATCACGTCCCCCGCGTGTCGCCGAACAGGTGGATGTGCAGGCGGTCGCTGAGGCGGAAAGAGTGGCGGATGCAGAGCGGGACGAGCCATTCCATGCGGGCGCGCAGGGTGGCGCTGTCGGTCCCTTCGGGCATCAGGAAGACGCGGCGCGGCGCGATTTCGTGCGTGCGCACCAGTGCCAGCACCTCCTCCACATCGCTCGGCGAGGCGATCACGAACTTGACATACGCGCGCTCCTCGCCCGCCCAGTGCGCGAGCATCGCGGGCTTCAGCGCCAGCTCGGCCGGATTGCCCGAATGGGAAAGCTTGGGACTGACATTGTACTGCGCCACGCGCGCGTCGAGCGCGGGCGGCGGCATGATGGTGCCGTTGGTCTCCACCTCAACCGCGACGCCGGGAAGATGACCCAGCATCGCGGCGAGCGCGCTCGCCTGGAGCAGAGGTTCCCCGCCGGTGACGACGAGCCGTTCCGCACCCGTCGCCGTCACCGCCCGCGCGGCCTCGGCCTCCGACATCCTCACCTGATTGGCGCGACGGTCGAACGTCGCGCCCGACCGGTGCGGTCGCTCGTCCCCGTCGAAATGCCAGGTGTAGGCGGTATCGCACCACACGCAGGCGAGGTTGCAGCGCGACAGGCGCAGGAAGGCGACCGGCATTCCCGCGCTCGGCCCCTCTCCCTGGACAGAGGCGAAGATTTCCGGCCCGCCGGTATCGTCGGTGGCGAGAACCAGGGTCATGCGGTTTGCGAAGCTGACGAAGTTGACACCGTGTCAGCCGGGATCTGACGGAATGAACCTTTGAAAACCAGGCAGTTAGGCGCGATCAGCGAAGTTGACACTGCTGCGGACGGAAATGCGGGACGGTTGATCGGATCCATGCCCGCCCCCTGCCACAGCGCCGCCCTTGTAGGGAAGCGGCAAGCGTGATCGGGCCGTGAACCCGTATCGCCGGCGGGCCCGCCTGCCGCCTTCGGGCCGCCCCGCCCGGGGGCGGCCCGCACTTACCCGAGCCGCGCCAGCGCCGCGTCCAGCCGCTCGACCTCCGCCGCGTGGTGGGCATGGTCGGCGCGCGCCTTCTCGACCGCTTCGGGCCTGGCCTTTTCCACGAAGTTGGGATTGTCGAGCCGGCGGGCGAGATTGAACGCCTCCTTTTCCGACGCGTCGCGGGCCTTTGTCAGGCGGGCGCGTTCGGCGTCGAGGTCGATCACCCCTTCCAGCGGCACGACGAACACGTCCTCCCCCGCCGCGATCTGCATGGCCGCCCCGCCGGGCGCTTCGCCCAGCTGAACCGGGGTCAGGCGCGCGAGCCGTTCTATGGCCGCCGCGCTGCGATCCACCACGCGCCGCGCGGTGTCGGATGGGTCGGGGCAGAAGGCGGGCAGCTTCGCCCCCGGCGCGATGCCCAGTTCGCTGCGCGCCGCGCGCGTCGCGGTGGTGAGCGCGATCACCCAGTCGATCGCAGCCACCGCCTGCTGGCTGATTTCCGCCTGTGGCTCGGGCCAGCGCGCCAGGATCAGGTCGTAGGGGCGCGGATCGTCCCCGGCCGCCATCGCGTGCCACAATTCCTCGGTCACGAAGGGCATGAAGGGATGCAGCATCACGAGGATCTGGTCGAGCGCCCAGCCGGCCACGAGGCGCGTCTCGGCGGCGGCATCCTCGCCCGCGCCGTTTGCGAAGACGGGCTTGATGAGCTCCAGATACCAGTCGCAGAACCGGTCCCAGACGAAATGGTAGATCGTGTTCGCCGCCGCGTCGAAGCGCAGATCGGCAAGCGCGGCGTCCAGCGCCTCGACCGTCTGCATCACCTCGCCCACAATCCACTGGTTCGCCGCCAGCCGCGCGGGCGGGGCGGCGATGGTGCCGGACGCGCCGATGCCGTTCGCCTGGCAGAAGCGCGCTGCGTTCCACAGCTTGGTGGCGAAGTTGCGATACCCTTCCACCCGGCTTTCATCCATCTTGATGTCGCGGCCCTGGCTTTCCATCGCCGCCATGAAGAAGCGCAGCGCATCGGCGCCGTAGCGATCGATGAGGCCGAGCGGATCGACCACGTTTCCCTTGGATTTCGACATCTTCGCCCCGTCGGGCGCGCGCACGAGGCCGTGGAGATAGAGGCGCGGCCAGGGATTCCGGCCCGTCAGCGCCTGCCCCATCATCATCATCCGCGCATCCCAGAAGAACAGGATGTCGAAGCCCGAGACGAGCAGGTCGTTGGGATAGTGTTTTTCCAGCAGATCGGTGCTCTCGGGCCAGCCGAGCGTGGCGAAGGGCCACAGGGCGGAGGAGAACCAGGTGTCGAGGACGTCCTCGTCGCGGGTGAGCGGGATACCCTCGCCGGCCTGGGCCCGGGCATCTTCCTCGGTCTCGGCGACATAGACATTGCCGTTCCCGTCATACCAGGCCGGAATACGGTGCCCCCACCATAGCTGGCGGCTGACGCACCAGGGCTGGATGTTCTCCATCCAGTTGAAGAAGGTCTTTTCCCAGCTCTTGGGCACGATCTCGACCTCGCCCTTGCGAACCGCCTCGATCGGGGCCTTCGCCAGTTCTTCGGCGTTCACGTACCACTGATCGGTCAGCCAGGGTTCGATGACCACGCCGCCGCGATCGCCGAACGGCGTGGCGATGGTGCGCGGTTCGGCGTCGGCCTGCGTTTCCTCGCCGTCCTTGTCCTTCGTCACGTGGGGGACAAGGTGGCCGCTATCCTTCAGCATCGCGACCACGCGCGCGCGCGCATCGAACCGGTCGAGGCCGACCAGCTCTTCGGGCACCAGTCCGTCCGCCGTCTGGCAGACCGCCGCATCGGCATCGAGCATGTTGAGCATGTCGGCGGGCGCGATGCCGGCGCGTTTTCCCACCTCGAAATCGTTGAAATCGTGCCCCGGCGTGATCTTCACCGCGCCGCTGCCCAGTTCCGGATCGGCGTGTTCGTCCGCCACGATGGGTATCTCGCGGCCCGTGAGCGGCAGGCGCACCTTGGCCCCGCGCGCCACCAGTTCCGTGTAACGCTCGTCCTCCGGATGAACCGCGACGGCCATGTCGGCCAGCATGGTTTCGGGCCGGGTGGTGGACACGCGGATGTCGCCGCTGCCATCGGCGAGCGGATAGCGGAACGTCCAGAAATGGCCCCGCACCTCGCGCGTTTCCACCTCCAGGTCCGAAATCGCGGTCTTCAGCCGGGGATCCCAGTTCACCAGCCGCTTGTCGCGGTAGATCAGCCCCTTGTCGTAAAGGTCGACGAACACCCTGGTGACGGCGCGGGTGAAATGCGGATCCATCGTGAACTGCTCGCGGCTCCAATCCATCGAACAGCCCAGGCGGCGCAGCTGGCGGGTGATGGTGCCGCCGCTTTCCTCCTTCCACTCCCACACCTTCTGCACGAAGTCCTCGCGCGAATGGTTGGTGCGCTTGTCCTGCCGCGCTTCTAGCTGGCGTTCCACCACCATCTGCGTGGCGATACCGGCATGGTCGGTGCCGACCACCCACAGCGCATCCTTGCCGCGCATCCGTTCGTAGCGGATGACGATGTCCTGCAAGGTGTTGTCGAGCGCGTGGCCGATGTGCAGCGAACCGGTCACGTTGGGTGGCGGGTTGACGATGGTGAAGGGCGCTGCGCCGGGCCGCTCCGGCCGGAAGCAGCCATTGTCCTCCCAGTGCGCGTACCATCTGGCTTCCAGCTCGGCGGGGTCGAATGTCTTGGGCAGCTCGCGTGTCATGCGCCGCGCTTTGCCAGCGCCCCCGCGCAAGGGCAATGGCTTCGCTGGCGCGTGCGGCAGGTGCCACGGCGCTTGCGGGGCGCCGGATTTCCTCGCATAGCGACCGGCGATGCGCGAATGGGCACAACACAGCGTCGACGAAGCGGGGGGCAGGGCGACGGTGACGATCACCGGGCCGCTGACCGTCGCGTCGGTCGGCAAGCTCGATCCCGCCCTGCGCGAGATGGACGACGAATCGGTTCAGTTCGTCGATCTGTCGGGCGCCGGGCGGGTCGATACCGTCGGCGCGTGGATCGTCTATCGCTTCGCCCGCGATCACCATGCCGAGATCATCGGCGGAAGCGAGCAGGCCGAGGTGCTGCTCGACGCGGTGGAGCGGGCCGAAAGCAGCGCCCGGATCAAGCCCGAACGGCCCAGGACGGTCAAGCGCGTGGTCGAGCATGTCGGCGAGCTGGTCGTCCAGTTCGTGATGGGCGTGCGCCGGAACATCGGCTTTCTCGGCATGGTCATGATGGCGATGGGCAATCTGCTCATGCATCCGCGCCGCTTCCGCATGAAGGCGCTGGTCCGGCAGATGGAGCTGGTGGGCGTGTCGTCGCTGCCGATCATCGGGTTGATGAGCTTTCTCATCGGCATCGTGATCGCGCAGCAGGGCGCGGTCCAGTTGCAGCAGTTCGGGGCCGAGACGCTGACCATCAACCTGGTCGGCCGGATCACCCTGCGCGAACTGGGCGTGCTGATGACGGCGATCATGGTGGCGGGCCGCTCGGGCAGCGCCTTTGCCGCGCAGCTCGGCACCATGAACCTGACCGAGGAGATCGACGCGATGCGCACCATCGGCGTCTCCCCGGCCGAGGCGCTGATCATCCCGCGCATCCTGGCGGCGGTGCTGATGATGCCGCTGCTTGGCTTCTACGCCTGCGTGATGGCGGTGATCGGCGGCGCCGTGGTGGGCGACATCCTGCTCGACATTCCCTTCCTCACCTTCCTCGCGCGCATCCAGGAAGTGGTGCCGACCTACGATTTCTGGGTCGGGACGGTGAAAGCGCCGGTGTTCGGCATCATCATCGCCATGTCGGGCTGCTACCAGGGGATGCAGGTCAAGGGCAATGCGGAGGAGGTGGGCCTGCGCACCACGATGGCGGTGGTGCAGGCAATCTTCCTCGTGATCGTGCTCGACGCGTTCTTCGCGGTGTTCTTCACCCAGGTGGGCTGGGCATGAGCGAGACCGGACCCGATCCCCGCGAGACCGACGCGCTGCGCTCTGCCGCCGGCGTTCCCGACCGGCACGACGACGGCGGCATCTTCCAGCATGGCGACCGGGTGGACGACCAGGCGCACGGCGACGCGCCCGAGCGCTTCGAGGGCGAATTTCCCATCCGCATCGAGGGGCTGCGCAACAGTTTCGGCGACACCGTCATCCACGATAACCTGGACCTCGACGTCAGGAGCGGGGAAATCCTGGGCGTGGTCGGCGGATCGGGCACGGGCAAGTCGGTCCTGATGCGTTCCATCATCGGTCTGCAGGAGCCGGACGAAGGCTGCATCGAGGTGTTCGGCAGGGACATCACCGAGGCCGAACCCGACGAGGAGATAGGCGTTCGCAACCGCTGGGGCGTGCTGTTCCAGGGCGGCGCGCTGTTCTCGACGCTGACGGTGGCGGAAAACGTGCAGGTGCCGCTCAAGCAGTTCTATCCCGAGCTGGAGCAGCAGCTGCTCGACGAGATCGCCCGCTACAAAGTGGTGCTGACCGGTCTGCCCGAGGAAGCGGCGAGCAAGTATCCCTCGGAGCTTTCCGGCGGCATGAAGAAGCGCGCCGGTCTCGCCCGCGCGCTGGCGCTCGATCCGGAGCTGCTGTTCCTGGACGAGCCGACCGCCGGCCTCGACCCCATCGGCGCGGCCAAGTTCGACGACCTGACCCGCGAGCTGGCCGATACCCTGGGGCTGACCGTGTTCCTCATCACCCACGACCTCGATACGCTCTACGCCATCTGCGACCGGGTGGCGGTACTGGCGGACCGGAAGGTGATCGCGGTCGGCACCATCCCCGAACTGCTCGAGACAGAGCATCCGTGGATACAGGAATATTTCAACGGACCGCGATCGCGCGCCGCCGCCGAGACGAACGCGCGGGGGAAAGCGTTGGACAACGGCGCGGACAGGAAGGCATAGGGCCGGATAAATGGAAACACGTGCCAATTACGTCTGGGTCGGGGCCATAACCCTGCTGCTGCTGGCCGCGGCCGCCGTGTTCTTCGTGTGGCTGGCGCAGCTGGGCAACCGCGACAACAAGGAATACGACATCTTCTACGAACAGTCCGTGGGGGGCGTCGCGAAGGGCTCGACCGTCACCTATTCGGGCGTGCCCATCGGCCAGGTGACGAACATCGCCATCTGGGACAAGGATCCCGAATTCGTGCGCGTTCGTATCGAGGTGGACGGCGATGCCCCGATCCTGGTCGGCACCACCGCCAGCGTTTCGGCTAGCTTCACCGGCACATCCAACATCAGCCTGTCGGGCGGGCGCAGCGACCAGCCGCCGATCAGTTGCGAGACGACCGACTGCCCCGAAGGCGTGCCCGTCATACCGCCGGCGCCGGGCGCGGTGGGCGAGATCCTGGCGAGCGCGCCGCTGCTGCTGGAGCGGCTGGCGACGCTGACCGACCGGCTGACCCGCGTGCTGGACGACGACAACCAGGCGTCCATCGCCGGCATCCTGCGCAACACCGACCAGATCAGCCGCGACCTCACCTCCACCGCGCCGCAGATCGACGCGACGCTGGTGGAACTGCAATCCACGCTGGCGCAATCCACCCAGACGCTCGCCGCGTTCGAGGATACGCTCGATTCGACCGACGGCCTGCTCGAGAACGAGGGCCAGGCCATCGCCGCCGACCTGCGCGAGACGCTGGCCTCCGCGCGGCAGGCCGCCGCCTCGCTCGAAGACGCGATGGGCAACGTGGAGCCGGTGACGCGGCAATTGTCGCAGGACACGCTGCCCGCGGCCAACGCCACGCTGCGCGACCTTCGCCGCACCAGCGAGAACCTGCGCATGGTGACGGAGCGGATCGAGACCGAGGGCGCGACATCCTTGCTGGGCGGACCGCCGCTGCCCGATTACGAGCCGGAATGAGGCGGGGAGCACACGCAATGACGATACGCACATCCATCCTCGGCGCGCTGGCCGCCTGCGCCGCCCTGTCGGGTTGCATCAGCTTCGGCCCCGACGCGCCCGACCAGCTGCTGACGCTGACGCCGAACGCGACCATTCCCGCCGGCGCATCCGCCGATGGCAGCGCGGAAAGCGCGCTCGCGGTGCAGACGCCCGCCGTTTCCCAGCGGCTGAACGTCACCCGCGTCCCGGTGATGACCAGCGACAGCTCGCTCGCCTATCTGCAGGATGCGGTATGGGTGGAAAAGCCGGCCGAACTGTTCCGCGATCTGCTGTCCGACACCATCCGCGCCAAGGGCAACCGCATGGTCATCGGCGGTGGAGAGCTGGACTACGTAGCGCAGACGCAATTGTCGGGCGAACTGGTCGATATGGGCTACGATGCCGTCACCGGCAGCGTCGTCGTCCGCTACGACGCGATCCTGCGGCTGGAGGGCGGGCGCATCATCACCCGCCGGTTCGAAGCCAGCGTTCCGGGTATCGCGCCCGAAGCCGTGCCGGTCGGCGCGGCGTTGAACGAGGCAGCCAACTCGGTCGCCGACCAGGTTGCCGAATGGGTCGGCTGAGGCGGCCCTGACCTAGCTTCGCACGGCGCGGGCGAAGGCCATCGCCCGGGCGAAGGCTTCCTCCCGCGCGGACCGCGCCCTGTCCGCTTCGGCATCCCGGCCCCAAAGCTGGGCCTGCCAGTCTTCCTCGCAATTCGCGGCGGCGAACAGCGCCTGCGCATCGGCATCGTCCTCCAGCGCCGCCAGCGCCACGATCAGCGATGCCGCGAGCGAGGCGAGGGTCAGCAGCGCGGCGAGGGTGAAGTCGTCCTCCTGCTCCAGCCGGGCGCGCAGGCGGGCGATGCTCGCTTCGGGCTGGGCACGATGAACGATGCCGCTGACCCGCTCCATCCGCACGCCGTGCGCGTCCTCGAACGCGGCGACGAGCGGCTCCCACACCTCCTCCTGCCGCGCCCAGAGCGCATCGCCCGGATCGGCGCGGTAGCACAGCGTGTCGGTGCCGGCGTAGGACAGCAGCTTGTCGATCGCCGCGCCGCGATCGGCGCGCACCACGTCGATTGCGTAGTCGGTCAGGTCGCGATGGACGAAGGTTTTCGGGTCGATCTCCTCACCCTGCGCGCGCCATTCGCCGGCCAGCAACTCCGCCGCCGCGCGGGTCGGCACGATCTGCGCCGAGCCCATCTGCGTCCTGATCGCTCGCCCATCCAGCATGACGCGCCAGCCATCTCCCGCCGCCTCGAGTGCGACTTCGGTGTAGAAGCGCCTCACCCGCGCGGTGTCCGCCAGCGCCGCGCCATCATCAGCGGCACGACGAGAAAGGCGAGGACGCCGGCGACCAGGGCGATCCAGCCGAGCGCGGCGGGGACCGCCAGCTTGCCGTTCAGCGCCAGCAGTCCGAATATCGCCAGCATCGCCCCGCCGAGCCGGGTCATGACCAACGCCAGGAAGCGATTGCGCGCTCTCGTATCGGGATCAGCCATGCAGGATGTCCTCCAGTTCGCGCACGCTCCCGGCCACGATTTCGGCGCCCGCTTCGAGCAGTTCGGCCGGTTCGTGATACCCCCAGGCGACGCCGATGGCGCGCACCTCGGCATTGCGGGCCATCTCGATATCGTAGGCGGTATCGCCGATCATCACCGTCTGCCAGGGCGCGGCGAGCACGTCCTCCATCGCGGCGTCGAGCATGCCGGGATCGGGCTTGGAGGGGTGGCGGTCGGCGGTTTGCAGCGTCGCGAACAGATCGGTGAGGCCATGCGCGGCGAGCGTGCTGGCGAGGCCGCGGTCCGACTTGCCGGTGGCGACGCCGAGCGTCCACTCGCTCGCCCGCAGGCGCTCTAGCAGCGGCGCGATCCCTTCGAACAGCGGTTCGCGCAGGCTGCCGTCCTCGCGCGACCGGCGAAAGGCGCGTTTGTAGGCCTCGACCGCCTCGCGCTGGCTCTCGGAGGTGGCGTCGGGGGCGAGCAGGCGGATCGCCTGCGGCAGGCTCAGCCCCACGATGCGGCGGATTTGATGCCGTCCGGGCGCGGGCAGGCCGGTTTCGGCGAAGGCGGTCTCCATCGCCGCGACCACGCCCGCCTGCCCGTCGCACAACGTGCCGTCGCAATCGAACACGGCGAGGCGCAGCGCGTTCACGCCGGCAGTCCCTCGCGCATCAGGCGGGCCATCGCGTGACGGCCCTCGGCCTCTACCCCGCTGGCAAGGCGCGCCACTTCGCCGGGGGACTTGTGCTGCGCGAGTTTGACCGTCTCGCGCCGATCCTCGACGGTAAGCGCGAAACCGGCGATGGCGCGCATCATCCCGCGCAGCACCGGGGCCGCCACCGTGTCCATCGACCACGGCCTGCCGCCCGATGCGACGCGGTTCTCCTCGCGCGTGGCGATATCGTGCAGCACGGCCATGAGGCCGGCATCGTCCAGCCGTCGCACCGGACCTTCGTATTCCAGCGCGACGTAGTTCCACGTCGGCACTTCGCCTGGCGACGCATACCAGCGCGCCGAGACATAGGCATCGGGTCCGTTGATGCAGGCCAGCGCCCGCGCACCGTCCAGATGGGGGGTAACGGCGTTGGCCCGCGCCAGGTGGAAGCGGATCGTGCCATCGTCGTCGAGCAACAGCGGCGTGTGCGCGACGCGCGGCCCGTCCGGCGTGGTCAGGAAGATCATGCCAAAGCCGATGGATCGTGCCACCGCGTCGAGCGCCGCGGCGTCCCCGGAGCGGAAATGCGGGTTGGGGTGCATCAGCGCCCCTTGCGCGCGGCGGGCTTCTTCGAACCGCGCTTCTTGCCGCCAGGCTTGCCGCGATCCTTGCGTTCGCCGCGCCGGGCCTTGCGATATTGTTTGGCGTGGGCCTTCGCCGCCTGCTTCTTCTCGCCTTTCGTGCGTTCGGGCGGAGGCGCGGCGATCGGGCCGGCGTCGCTGAGCGCAGGGTCGAACCCGAGCTGTTCCATGCTGGCGGCGAAATGTTCGGGCAGGTCGGCGGTGACGTCCAGCGTCTGCCCCTTGGGCGCGTCGATGATGAGGCGGCGGGCATGGAGGTGCATCTTGCGACTGATCGAGCCGGTCAGGAAGGCGCCGGATCCGCCGTATTTCCCGTCGCCGACGATGGGGTGGCCGATCGCCGCCAGGTGGACGCGCAGCTGGTGGGTGCGCCCGGTGAAGGGTTGCAGTTCGACCCAGGCGGCGGCGTTGCCGGCCCGTTCCACCACCCGGTACACGGTGCGCGCCGGCTGGCCGCCCTCCATGTCGACATGCATCTTCTCGCCGCCCGAGCCGGGCTGCTTGGCGAGCGGCGCGTCGATCGTGCCCTCGTGCACGTCGGGTACGCCGACCACCAGCGCCCAGTAGATCTTCCTCGCGCTGCGTCCCGAAAACCGCTTCGAGAAGAACGCCGCGCTGCCCGGCGTACGGGCGATCAGCAGCACGCCCGACGTATCCTTGTCGAGCCGGTGGACGAGGCGCGGGCGGGAATCGTCCTCGCCGGCATAGGCATCGAGCAGGCCGTCGACATGGCGATTGGTCCTGGTCCCGCCCTGGGTGGCGAGGCCGGGGGGCTTGTTCAGCACCAGCGCGGCATCGGTGCGCCTGACGAGCATCGCCTCGGCCAGCGCTTCCTCCTCCGCCGTCAGTTCGCGGCGCTGGCGCGGGGCCTTGCCCGTCTCCTCTCCGCCCGGCGGCACGCGCAGGACCTGTCCGGCGGCGAGGCGATCCTCGGGCCGGGCGCGCTTGCCGTCCACCCGCAACTGCCCGGTGCGCGCCCAGCGCGAGACGGTGCCGAAGCCGATCTTGGGCAGGTGCCGCTTGAACCAGCGATCGAGCCGCACGCCCTCGTCGTCGGCCGCGACGGTGAACTGGCGCACATCGTCGGAGGCCCCGGTCCTGCTCATGAGAACAGGCGCGTCAGCGACAGGCCGAAGATCAGCCCGGTAACGCCCAGTCCGATGGAGAGCATGACGTAGAGCGCCGCGATCAGCACCTGCCCGCGCTGGATCAGCAGCGCCATTTCCAGGCTGAAGGCGGAAAAGGTGGTGAAGCCGCCCAGCAGACCGACGCCCAGCAGCAGCCGCAGCTGATCCGAATTGGCGCCGCCGCTCCGCACCAGCCAGCCGGCGAGCACGCCCATGAGCACGCTGCCCACGGTATTCACGGTCAGCGTCGCCCAGGGGAAGAAGGTGACGGCCGGCGCCCCCAGCCAGGCAGTCACCGCGCGGCCGGCCTGGTAGCGCAGGAACGCGCCGAGGCCGCCGCCCAGCGCCACCGAGAGCGAGGCGTAGAATTGAGGTGTGGCTTGCGACATGGCGCCCCACATAGCGACCGGGATGCGGCTGCGGAACCCGCAAAGGCGCTTCGCGCTTGCTTTTGTGCCGCGATTCGCTTATCCGCCGCTCCGAACAGCCGATCCGGAACGGATTCGGCGCGTTTTTCGTTATATTCACATCCGGTGCACCGCGCGCGCCTGCAGGGCGGGCCAGATACGCACTTTCGATCAGAACAGGTGGCTTAAGTTTATGCAGATCATCGTCCGCGATAACAACGTCGAACAGGCCCTGCGCGCGCTCAAGAAGAAGCTGCAGCGCGAGGGCGTCTATCGCGAGATGAAGCTGCGCCGCCATTACGAGAAGCCGAGCGAGAAGCGCGCCCGGGAAAAGGCCGCCGCCGTGCGCCGCGCCCGCAAGCTCGAGCGCAAGCGCGCCGAACGCGACGGCTGACGCGAAGGCGCCGCCGCGCTTGAAAGCCGCAGACAGCTAAGCCAAAGGGGCGTGGAGACAACTCCGCGCCCTTTTCGTATTGGGATCGACACCACATGACCGAAGTTACCCGCGTACCTCTTCAGCCGATTGCCAAGGGCTCGCTCACGAAGCTGTGGCTGGCCGTGATCGCCGCCCTGCTGCTGGCCGGCGGCGCGGCCTGGGCGGCCATGCCCGAGGGCGTGACGGTGGATGTGGTGCGGGAGGGGCAGGGCCCGCATCCCGCAGCGGACGACGTGGTGTTCGTGAAATATACCGGGAAGCTGGCCGACGGCACCGTGTTCGATCAATCGCAGCCGCTGCCGATCCCTGTTCAGGGTATCTTCCCGGAAGGCACGCCGCTGCCGCTGTCCGACATGATACCCGGCTTCCGCGAGGCGCTGGTGCAGACGCGCGAGGGCGGCCAGTACGAGATCTTCATCCCGTCCGAATCCGGCTATGGCGACCAGGTGCCGCCGGGCGGCCCGATCCCGCCCGATGCCGATCTCAGCTTCGATGTCGAGGTCATGGGGTTCATGTCCCGCCCCGAATTCGAGCAGCGTGTGCAATTGCTGCAACAGCGGGTGCAGCAGATGGGCGGCTTCCCCGGTGCGCCGGGCGGGGCCGGCGGCGCGGGCGACCCGGATGCAGCGGGCGCGCAGGATCTGCCCGAGGGCGTGCCTCCGCAATAGGCGTGCAAGGGCGGGCGAAAAGCCGCTCGCGCCCGCTTGAAGCGGTGCGCGAGCGTCGCTAACGCAGGCGCCATGTCAGTTTCTCGAGAACAAGTGGCCAAGATCGCCTCGCTGGCGCGCATCGACATGGACGATGCCGCGCTCGATCGCATGGTGCCCGAATTGAACAACATCCTCGCCTGGGTCGAGCAGCTGGGCGAGGTGGATACCTCCACGGTCGAGCCGATGACGGCGGTGATCCCGCAGGCGCTGCGCCTGCGCGAAGACGTGGTCGATGCCGACCCGCTGACCGGCGGCGGCCGGCGCGAGGCGATCCTCGCCAACGCGCCGGTGGCGGAGCACGGCTTCTTCGGCGTTCCCAAGGTGATCGAGTGATGATAGGCGATCTTACGCAGCTGGGCGTGCGCGCCATTCGCGACGGCGTGGCCGGCGGCGATTTCACCGCGCGCGAAGTGGCCGAGGCGTTCAACGCCGCGGTCGAGGGGGCGAGCGCGCTCAACGCCTTCATCACGCCGACGCCCGAACTGGCGCTGCGGCACGCCGATCTTGTCGATGCCGATCGCGCCGCCGGCAGGGATCTGCCGGCGATGGCCGGCGTGCCCATCGGGATGAAGGATCTGTTCTGCACGCGCGGCGTCCAGTCCAGCGCGGCCAGCCACATCCTCGAAGGCTTCGTGCCCGAATACGAAAGCACCGTGTCGCAGAACCTGTGGAATGCGGGTTGCGGAATGCTGGGCAAGCTCAACATGGACCAGTTCGCCATGGGCTCGTCCAACGAGACGAGCTATTTCGGCGACGTGAAGAGCCCGTGGCGCAAGGACGGCAGCAATGCCGCGCTGACGCCGGGTGGTTCGTCGGGCGGATCGTCCGCCGCCGTCGCCGCGCGGTTGTGCCCGGCGGCGACCGGCACCGATACCGGCGGCTCCATCCGCCAGCCCGCCGCCGTGACGGGCATCACCGGCATCAAGCCGACCTATGGCCGCTGCTCGCGCTGGGGCGTGGTGGCGTTCGCCAGCAGCCTCGACCAGGCCGGGCCGATGGCGCGCAGCGTGGACGATTGCGCGATCATGCTGGGCGCGATGGCGGGCTTCGATCCCAAGGATTCGACCAGCCTCGACGCGCCGGTCCCCGACTGGGCGGGGTCGCTGAACGCTGACCTGAAAGGCAAGCGCGTGGGAATCCCGCGCGAATACCGGATGGAGGGGACCGACCAGTCGATCCTCGACAGCTGGGAACGCGGCAAGGAATGGCTGCGCGATGCGGGCGCGGAGATCGTCGACGTGTCGCTGCCGCACACGAAATACGCGCTGCCCGCCTATTACATCATCGCGCCTGCCGAAGCCTCCAGCAACCTCGCGCGCTATGACGGCGTGCGCTACGGCCTGCGCGATCTGCCCGAGGGCGCGGGATTGCAGGACATGTACGCCGCCACGCGCGCCGAGGGGTTCGGCGACGAGGTGAAGCGGCGCATCCTGATCGGCACCTACGTGCTCAGCGCAGGCTTCTACGACGCCTATTACACGCAGGCGCAAAAGGTCCGCACGCTGGTGCAGCGCGATTTCACCGATGCCTTCGGCCAGTGCGACATGATCCTGGCGCCGACATCGCCCAACGCCGCCTTCCCGCTGGGCGAGATGCAGGCCGATCCGCTGGCCATGTATCTGAACGACGTGTTCGCCGTCCCCGCTTCGCTGGCGGGGCTGCCGGCGATGAGCGTGCCCGCCATGCTCAACGGCGACGGTCTGCCGCTGGGCCTCCAGATCGTCGGCAAGCCGATGGACGAGCAGGGCGTGCTGGACGCAGGACTGGCGATAGAACAGCGCAGCGGCTTCGACGCCGTGCCGGAGCGGTGGTGGTGAGCATCGCGGTCATCGACCTGATCGCCGGTGTGGCGGTTGCCGCCGTTCTCCTGATACCCGCGCTGATCCGTCGCCGCGTGAAGCATGGCGAGGCGCGTTTCGACAGCAAGACCGGCAAGGTGATCGACGATGAGTGACTATCGCATTCAGGGCGCGACGGGTGAGTGGGAGGTCGTGATCGGCCTCGAGGTCCATGCGCAGGTCACCAGCAACGCCAAGCTGTTCTCCGGCGCCAGCACCGCCTTCGGGGCGGAGCCGAACACGCAGGTTTCCCTGATCGACGCGGCGATGCCCGGCATGCTGCCCGTGCCCAACCGCGAATGCCTGCGCCAGGCGGTGCGGACCGGCATGGCGATCGACGCGCAGATCAACGCGTGGAGCCGCTTCGACCGCAAGAACTACTTCTACGCCGACCTGCCGCAGGGCTACCAGATAAGCCAGCTCTACCACCCCATCGTGGGCGAGGGTCAGCTTACGATCGAGGCGGACGAGAAGGCGGGCATCCCCGAGGACAAGATCATCGGGGTCGAGCGCATCCATGTCGAGCAGGATGCGGGCAAGCTGATGCACGACCAGCATCCCACCATGTCCTATGTCGATCTGAACCGCACGGGCGTCGCGCTGATGGAGATCGTCAGCCGGCCCGACATGCGCAGCCCCGCCGAAGCGGGCGCCTATGTGCGCAAGCTGCGGAGCATCCTGCGCTATGTCGGAAGCTGCGATGGCAATATGGAGGAAGGCTCGATGCGCGCGGACGTCAACGTCAGCGTGCGCCGTCCGGGCGAGGAGTTCGGCACGCGGACCGAGACGAAGAACGTCAATTCCGTGCGCTTCGTCATGCAGGTGATCGAGTTCGAGGCGAACCGGCAGGTGGACGTGCTGGAATCGGGCGGCACGGTAAACCAGGAAACCCGCCTGTTCGATCCCGGCACCGGCACCACGCGCACCATGCGATCGAAGGAAGACGCGCACGATTACCGCTATTTCCCCGATCCCGACCTGCTGCCGGTGGAACTGGACCAGGCGTTCCTCGACGAATGCCGCGCCAGCCTTCCGGAACTGCCCGACGCCAAGCGCGCGCGCTATACCGGAGAGCTGGGCCTTAGCGACTACAACGCGCGCGAGCTGACGGCGGAGGTGGAAACCTTCGCCCGGTTCGAGACGCTGCTGGCCGAAACCGCCGGTGCGCTGGGCAAGGCGGAAAGGGATGTCGCGACGCAGGTCGCCAACTGGTCGCTCTCCGTCGCACCGGGGGTCATGAAGGCGCTGGGCGACGAGGCCGATCCCGCCCACGCCACCGCCGCGCGGCAGGCGGCGATCCTCAGGATGCAGGATGCCGGCGAGATCAGCGGCGGGCAGGCCAAGGAAATCTACGAGATCGTGCTGAAGGAAGGCCGCGAGCCGGACGAGATCGCCGGGACCGAGGGGCTGAAGCAGGTCAGCGACACCGGCGCGATCGAAGCCGAGGTCGACGCCATCCTCGCCGCGAATGCGGACAAGGTGGAACAGTATCGCGGCGGCAAGGACAAGCTGTTCGGATTCTTCGTGGGTCAGACGATGAAGGCGATGCAGGGTAAGGCCAACCCGGCGGTGGTGAACCAAATCCTGAAGGCAAAGCTGGCCTAATTCGCTTGTCGCTGGTTGCGGGCGGGAGTAAATCACGCGCGTCGCAACTTCGCGAAAAAGGGATGCGGGATGAAAGCTTTGCTGGTGGCCGTGGCCGCGCTTGCCTGGCCTGCATGCGCTTGGGCACAGGCCGAACGGTCGGATGAGGAATGGCGCGCCTGGCAGCCCGACCCTGCCGAGATCGCGCTCGTCGACGTGGCTGGCGGCACACGTCCCGACGAAGCCGACGATTTCGACAAGTATTTCTACTTCCACCGCGCCGATACCGGTTTCGCCCAAGCATTGACCGACATTCGCGAATGCGATGCGCGGGCGCGCGGATTTTGGCGGGTCGCTTCGGCGGCGGCTTCGAACGACGAGAATTTCTCAACGCCCTACGGCCTCGTGGGGGGCGCGGCGCAGGCGCTGATCTTCGGTCCGGCGCAGGACCGACTTGCCCGCCGTGCAACGCTTAGACGCTGCATGTTCTTCAAGGGCTATGGTCGGTACGGGGTCGGCAAGGATATGTGGGAGAGCTTCAACTTCGCGCGCGACGGCGGCGATCTGGGCGAAGAGGCGATGCAGAGGATGCTGGCGCAACAGGCGCGGCTCGCCTCCGGGCCGCAACCGGCAGGCGCGGAGCTGGGGCTGTGAAGTCGTGGGCGATCCTCCCCGCTCTCGCGCTGGGCATCGTTTCGCACGCTGTGCCCGCGCAGGATCGGCTGGAAGAGCTGTCGATGGAGCGTATTTCGCCGCGCGGCCTGTTCGTACCGGAAGCGGGCAAGGCTTACCTCCTGGTGGAATCGCGCAACCGTCGCCCGCTCATCACCTTCGTGCGTGCGGGAAGCGCCACGCCATTCGCGGCCAGCGGCTATATCGAGATTCCGCGCGAGAACCGGCTCGCGAACGAAGGCGATGTCTCGCTCTGGCTCTACGAGATTCCGGCGGGCGAATATTTCGTGTCGAACATCACGTGGCTCTACACGCCCAACGATATCGATTGCGCCTGCATGGGGTCGGTCAGCTTCGCGGTGGAACCCGGCACCGTGACGGCAGTGCGCGTCGAAACCGCCGTGCTCGACAGGAACGGCGACACCGTCGCGATCGGCAACAGGCTGAACGAAGTGCCGCGTGGACGCAGCGAGACGGACCATTTCGCCTTTCGCGCCATCGAGGTCGGGCACCCGACAAGCGATCTGTGGCGCACGAAGATCGCAGCCGGTGGGGTGACGATGGCGCAATTCACTCCGGTCGCGGACTTGCCGAACTGGCGCGCTGCCATTCCGACGCGCGTTACCGCGATGGATGGCGTGTTCGGTTATGATGCGCAGGGCGGGCAAATCGATCTTCGCGCCGGTCGCTGAACCGCGCCGCGACAGGTGACCGCCATCGTACTCGTCCACCCGGAAATCCCGCACAATACCGGCGCCATCGGGCGCACCTGCGTGGCGCTGGACATGGAACTGGTGCTGATCCGGCCCTACGGTTTCGTGCTGTCGGACAAGCTGCTGAAGCGCGCCGGGCTGGATTACTGGCAGCACGTGCGGCTGGCCGAGTTCGACAGCTGGGATGCCTTTCTGGGCGAGCGGCAACCGCGCCGCGAACAGGTGTTCGCTTTCGAGGAATACGGCGCGCGGTCCTTCTACGACGCCGAGTATCCGGCCGATGCCTATCTGGTCTTCGGGCGCGAGACGGCGGGATTGCCGCACGCCATCGCCGCCGCTCTCGATGACCGGATGTTCCACCTGCCGATGCGCTCGGAGCATGTGCGCTCGCTCAATCTGGCGAACACCGTCACGGCGGTGGCCTATCAGGCGCTGCGCGGGTCATCCGCGACATAGGGCGCCACCAGCGCGCGCACGTCCACCTTCGCCCTCAGCCGCGCGCCGAGCAGGGCCGTTCCGCTGATCTTGCGCTGGACGAACAGCGTCTCGACCGGGGGAATGTGCCAGGTGGCACGGTCCTGCGCCATCTCCAGCCCTTCGTCGCGGAGCACGGCAACAAAGGCGCGGTCGCCGAAATCGAAGGGGCCGTCGCGGTGCATCTCGGCGATGATGATGTCGATCATCCGGTCGAACCGTTCGCCGTGCCCGGCCAGGACGCCGTCTCCGACGAACCCGGCGCCCAGCGCCGCCTGCCGCACCCCATCGCGATCTTTGGCCATGCCGGCGGCCAGCAGCCTGCGATAACTCTCCGCCACGTCCGCATCGACCGCGCGCGTGGCCCCGAAATCGAGCAGCACCAACCTGCCGCTGTCGGGCTGATAGCGATAATTGGCGAAATTGGGATCGGTCTGCATCACCCCGAACTCGAACAGTTCGCGCAGCACCAGCGCGATGATGGCGCGCGTCACCCGGTCGCGTTCGTCCTGCGGGGCGCTCTCCAGCTCCTCTATCGGGCGACCGGGCACGAAGTCCATCGCCAGCACGCGCGCGGTGGAGAAATCGGCGGCGACGGCGGGCACGACGAAGGCCTCCTCGCCCGCCAGCCGTTCGCGATAGCGCATCAGCTGTTCGCCCTCGCGCACGTAGTCGGCCTCCTCGTGCAACTGGCGCTTGGCCTCGGCCAGCAGCGGGGAAATGTCGAGTTCGCGCGGCAGCAGGTTCGACACGCGCAGCAGCGTGGCGACATTGTCGACGTCGGCGTCGATACTCTCCCGCACGCCCGGATACTGCACCTTGATCGCCAGTTCGCGCCCATCCTTCGTCACCGCGCGGTGGACCTGGCCGATGCTTGCGGCGGCGATGGGGCGCACGTCGAAACGCTCGAAGCGGCCGAGCCAGCCCTTGCCCCATTCGGCATCGAGAACGTCGCGCAGCTGTCCCGGCGGCATCCTGTCGGCCTGCTCCCGCACGCGGGCGAGGATCGCGGCGAGGTCGGGGGGCAGCATGTCACCGGCATCCATGCTGATCATCTGCCCCAGCTTCATCGCCGCGCCGCGCAGATGCGATAGCCGGTCCGCCAGTCGCATGGCGTTTGCGGGCGTCAGGATCGCGTCGCGCAGCCGCGGGCGTTCGCCGCGTGCCACACGCCGCGCGCCCTCGGCCAGCATGCCGCCCGCGACGCCGCCCGCCAGCCGCCCGAACGCGCCGAGGCGACCGGCGCGGCTGCTCGGCACGCGGCGTTCGCGCCGGTCCGGCCGATCGTCATCGTCGTCGTTCATGGCGCGAAGGGGTCCGGCATGGGGTCTGCCGGGGAAAGCGGGCCGCGCGCCGCTTCGTTCCCGTGGCGCGCGATCAGGCCTGCCGCTCGGCGGTGAAGGGCATGGTCCCCATCATGCCCGCCTTGATCGTGCCGCTGACCGTATCCCCGGCGATTACCGCCTCGCCTTCCAGCGTCATCGGCATCGGCATGCCCATCTTCATGGTCCAGCGCAGGACGTCGCCGTCTATGGTGCCGTCCTCCACGTCCATCGAACCCATGCCGCCTTCCAGCGATCCGGTGAAGCTTTCCCCGTCATCGCCGGGCACGACGGTAAAGGTGCCGCTCTGCTCGCCCATCGGGGTGGAGGCGACGAAATCGTATTTGCCGGCGACTGCCATCTGGATTCTCCTGCGATTGCCAAGCTGCCCTGCTAGCGGTTTGGCAGCGCAGGGCAACGGGCCGTCAGTACGAAATGGCGCGCCACTCGCCGCTCGGCAAGCCGTCGAGCGTCCAGTCGCCGACGGACCAGCGCACCAGCCGGAGCGTCGGATGGCCCACGGCGGCGGTCATCCGGCGCACCTGCCGGTTGCGCCCTTCCCGGATCGTGAGCCGCAGCCAGCTGTCGGGTACGCTCTTGCGGAAACGGACCGGCGGATCGCGCGGCCAGAGGTCGGGCGGCGCGATCCGTTCGACGAGGGCGGGGCGGGTGGGACCATCCTTCAGCGTCACCCCGCCACGCAATTCGCCGAGCGCGCGGGCACCGGGTTCGCCTTCCACCTGCACCAGATAGGTCTTGGGCAGCTTGAAGCGCGGATCGGCAATGCGCGCCTGCAACCGGCCGTCGTCGGTCAGCAGCAACAACCCCTCGCTGTCACGGTCGAGCCGGCCGGCCGGATAGACGCCGGGGCAGGCGATGAAATCCGACAGCGTCGCGCGCGTGGTGGGAGAGCCGCGGTCGGTGAACTGCGACAGCACACCCATCGGCTTGTTGAAGGCGATCAGGCGGGGCACGCACGCCCCGCCGTCAGAGATCGTCGGGCGAGAGCCAGGTGATCGGCATGTCGAGCGTTTCGAGCTGCGGCTCGATCGTATCGCGATCGCCCACCACCACGATGGTGAAGTTCTCTGGGCTCAGATACTCGCGCGCCGCCGCGTCGATCTGGGCCGCGTCGATGCCGCGATAGATTTGCGGCAGGCGCGCCTGGTAGCGGTCGTCGCGGCCGAGCAGGCGGTTCTGCAACAGCGCCCCGAGAACCTGTCCGTTGGTCTCGAACTCGTTGGGCAGGCCACGCACATTGCCATCAGTCACGCGCCGCACCTCTTCCGCCGTCACCGGCCGGGCCGACGGGAAGGCACGCATCTGATCGAGGATCGCGCGGATCGAATCGGCGGTCCGGTCGGCCTGTACCTGCGTCTGCACGCGGAAGAAGCGCTGGCCCTGCAAGGTCGCGATCCCCGAGCCGATCCCGTAGGTCCAGCCCTTCGTCTCGCGCAGGTCCTGCATCAGCCGCGACAGGAAGCCGCTGCCGATGACCTCATTGGCGAGGTCGATGCGTTCCATGCCCGGCTCGTACCCCTTTAGCGGGGTGAGGCGACCGAGCATGAGGTAGCTCGACGGCGAGTTCGGGCGATCGACCACCACGAGCCGGGGGCGCGGAGCGGGCGTGACCCTGTCGATATCGCGCGCGGGTGCGGGCGTGGCCGGTGCCTGCCAGTCGCCGAAGGTCCGCTCCAGCGCGGGCAGCAGATCGTCCATCGACACGTCCCCCACGACGGTGATGGCGGCGAGGTCGGGGCGTATCCATTCATCGTGTTCGGCCGCCATGTCCGCCGGCGTGAGGCTGGCGACCACATCGGCATCGCCCGCCGTCATCGCGTGGGCGTAGGGGTGGCTTTCGCCATAGACGAGCTGGCCGAAGGCGCGGCTCGCCAGCCCGCCGGGCGAGGTCAGCTGGTTGGCGATCTCACTGGCGCGCTGGCTCTTCACCCGCGCCACCGCGTCGGGCGCGAAGGAGGGGTTGCGAACCACGTCGGCGAACAGCTCGAGCGAGGGAACGAGATTTTCCGTCAGCGCCGTGACGTAGGCGGTGGTGACTTCGGTTCCCGCGCTCGTGTTGATCGAGGCGCCCAGCTTTTCCTGCTGGGTGGCGATGTCGAGCGCGCTGCGCGAGGTCGTCCCCTCCGTCAGCAGGTCGACCATCGTCTCGTGCGTTCCGGCCCGGTCAGCCGGATCGACGACGGAACCGGCATCGAAGGTCATCGCGACCGAAACCTTGGGAATGGCCTCGCGCCGCGCCAGTCGCACCTCGATGCCGTTGGACAGGGTCGCGGTCTGGACGGCGGGGAAGGTCAGGTCGCCGACCGGGGCGACATCGGGCAGCGGGCGTTCCGGCCCGTCGCGCGGCGCGGCGGTGGCCTGTGCGGGACCGCCCGCATCGGGTTGCGGAGAGGCGACGCTTGCCTCGTCCCCCCAGCCACCCATGGTGCCGCCGTCCAGCGTGCGTTCCCCCGGCTCGACCACCAGCGTGAAGGCCGGGCGACCCAGCCAGCGCCGCATCGCCGCCTGCACGTCTGCCGGCGTCAGGGCGGCCATGCGCTCCAGTTCCTCGCGGTAGTAGTCGGCATCGCCGGTATAGAGCAGCCCTTCGGCCAGGATCATGCCCTTGCCGCCGAATCCGCCGACCCGCTCCAGCGAGCCGATGGTGCCCGACGCGATCTGCGTGGTGGCGCGGTCCAGCTCGTCCTGCGTCGGCCCTTCGGCCAGCAGGCGTGCGGTTTCGCGTTCGAGCAGCGCGCGCGCCTCGGCGACGTCGCCATCGGGCTTCACGCTGACCTGGCTCTGCAGGAAGCTGATCTGCTCCTGCTGGTTGGAATAGGCCGATACGCTGGTCGCCACCTCTTCGCCGCGCACCAGTTCGTTGTCGAGCCGGCTACTGGCAAGGCCGCCGAGGATGTACATGCCGACCTGCAGCGCGGTGGCGTCGGGATGGGTCATGCCCGGTCCGGTCCACGCCTGGTAGATCACCGTCTGCGGCACCTGGTCGGTCATCACCTGCGTCACCGGCGCGGCCAGCGTCACCGGATCGGCTTCGTACTGTTCCACGTCCGGCCCGCGCGGAATGTCGCCGAACCAGCGCTGCACCTTTTCGCGCGCGGTGGCGACGTCGATGTCGCCGGCGAGCGCCAGCACCACGTTGTTGGGCCCGTAATTGTCGGCGAACCAGCTGCGCACGTCGGCCAGCGAGGCGGCGTCGAGATCGGCCATCGAACCGATCGTGGAATGGCGGTAGGGATGGCCGACGGGCAGCAGCCCTTCGGCGATGGCGTAGCGCGTCAGGCCGTAGGGCTGGTTGTCGCCCTGCCGTTTCTCGTTCTGGACGACGGAGCGCTGGTTATCCAGCCCCTCCTGCGTGACCGCGCCGAGCAGGTGTCCCATGCGGTCGCTTTCCATCATCAGCGCCAGGTCGAGCGCGCCGGTCGGCACCGTCTCCACGTAATTGGTGCGGTCGTAATAGGTGGAGCCGTTGGTGGGCGTGGACCCGGCATTGACGAGCGGCTTGTCGAAATTGTCGACATTCTCGCTGCCGCCGAACATCAGGTGTTCGAACAGGTGAGCAAAGCCGGTGCGGCCGCGCGGCTCGTTCTTCGACCCGACGCGGTAGTAGACGGTGACGCCCACGATCGGAGCCTTGCGATCGGTATGGACGATGGTGGTCAGGCCGTTGTCGAGCGTGAACGTCTCGTACGGAATGTCGACCGCGTCGATCAGTTCGGCAAGCGGCGCGGGCTCTGCCGCGGCCGGGAGCGGAGTGGCGGTCGCCGAGATCGGCTCCATCGTCCGGGTCGACGCACACGCGGCGAGCGACAGGGCGGCGGCGGACAGGAAGAGCGAACGAAGCGCGACTTTTGTTTTCATATGCAACCGATAGCACGCTTTGCCGCGGACGAAAGCCGTTTCGTCCATGGCGCGGGGCGAAATCGGGAGGTGAACCGCTCCTGCCCGGTTGCATCGTTGCATTCGACAGGCGCATGAAAATTTCGGTCCGGCGACGCTTGTGTTGCCCATGTGCAACACTATCTGACAACGGATTTCGACAGACGAGGTCACGACATGAATCTGGACAAGTTCACCGACCGGGCGCGCGGCTTCCTCCAGAGCGCGCAGACCGTCGCCATCCGCAACTCGCACCAGCGCATCAGCCCCGAACACATCCTGAAGGCCCTGCTGGAGGATGAAGAGGGCATGGCGTCCGGCCTGATCCAGCGTGCCGGGGGCGACCCGGCACAGGCGGTCGAGGCGGTCGACGCGCTGCTCGCCAAGGTGCCCTCGGTCAGCGGCTCGGGCGCGCAGCAGACGCCGGGTCTCGACAACGATGCCGTGCGCATCCTGGACCAGGCGGAACAGGTCGCGGAGAAGGCGGGTGACAGCTACGTGACCGTGGAGCGCCTGTTGCTCGCCCTCGCGCTGGCGAAGCAGGGCAAGGCGGGCAGGGCGCTGGCCGATGCCGGGGTCACGCCGGAAAAGCTGAACGGTGCGATCAACGATCTGCGCGGCGGACGCACGGCGGATACCGCGAGCGCCGAGAACGCCTACGACGCGATGAAGAAATACGCCCGCGACCTGACCGAGGCGGCCAAGGCGGGCAAGCTCGACCCTGTCATCGGGCGCGACGAGGAAATCCGCCGCACGGTGCAGATCCTCGCCCGGCGGACCAAGAACAACCCCGTGCTGATCGGCGAGCCCGGCACCGGCAAGACCGCCATTGCCGAAGGGCTGGCGCTGCGCATCGCCAATGGCGACGTGCCCGATTCGCTCAAGGATCGCACGCTGATGGCGCTCGACATGGGCGCGCTGATCGCGGGCGCGAAATATCGCGGCGAGTTCGAGGAGCGGCTGAAGGCCGTGCTCGACGAGGTGAAGGGCGCCGAAGGCCACATCATCCTGTTCATCGACGAGATGCACACGCTGATCGGCGCGGGCGCTTCGGAAGGCAGCATGGATGCCGGCAACCTGCTCAAGCCGGCGCTGGCGCGCGGCGAGCTGCACTGCATCGGCGCGACCACGCTCGACGAGTATCAGAAATACGTCGAGAGGGACGCCGCGCTCCAACGCCGCTTCCAGCCCGTCTTCGTGGACGAGCCGAGCGTGGAGGACACCATCTCCATCCTGCGCGGGCTGAAGGAGAAGTACGAGCTGCACCACGGCGTGCGGATCACCGACACCGCGCTGGTCGCCGCCGCGCAGCTTTCCGAACGCTACATTTCCGACCGCTTCCTGCCCGACAAGGCGATCGACCTGATGGACGAGGCCGCCAGCCGCATCCGCATGGAGGTGGAGAGCAAGCCCGAGGAAATCGAGAAGCTCGACCGGCGTATCATCCAGCTCAAGATCGAGGAATCGGCGCTGGCGAAGGAAAGCGATGCGGCATCGAAGGACCGGCTCGAATCGATCCGCAAGGATCTCGCCGATCTGGAGGACCGCTCCGCCGAACTGACGACCCGCTGGCAGAACGAGCGCGACAAGATCCATGCCGAGGCGCGGATCAAGGAGGAACTCGACCAGGCACGCATCGAACTGGAGCAGGCCCAGCGCGCCGGCGACCTCGCCCGGGCGGGCGAGTTGTCATACGGCCGCATCCCGGCGCTCGAAAAGCAGCTGTCGGAGGCCGGCTCGCTGACCGAGGGGGCGCTGCTGCGGGAGGAAGTGACCGAGGACGACATCGCCTCCGTCGTCAGCCGCTGGACCGGCGTGCCGATGGAAAAGATGCTGGAGGGCGAGCGGGAGAAACTGCTCAAGATGGAGGACGCGCTCGGCCGGCGCGTGATCGGGCAGGAGGACGCGGTGAAGGCCGTGTCCCGCGCCGTGCGCCGCGCGCGCGCCGGACTGCAGGATCCGCACCGGCCGCTCGGCAGCTTCCTGTTCCTCGGCCCCACCGGCGTCGGCAAGACGGAGCTGACCAAGGCGCTCGCCGCCTTCCTGTTCGACGACGACCAGGCGATGGTCCGCATCGACATGAGCGAGTTCATGGAAAAGCACGCCGTGGCCCGCCTGATCGGCGCGCCGCCGGGATATGTCGGGTACGAGGAAGGCGGGGTCCTGACCGAGGCGGTGCGCCGCCGGCCCTACCAGGTGGTGCTGTTCGACGAGGTCGAGAAGGCCCACGGCGATGTCTTCAACGTGCTGTTGCAGGTGCTCGACGACGGGCGACTGACCGACGGGCAGGGGCGGCAGGTGGACTTTTCCAACACGCTCATCATCCTGACCAGCAACCTGGGCAGCCAGTACCTGTCCAACCTGACGGACGAGCAGACCGTCAGCGATGTCGAGGATCAGGTGATGGAAGTCGTGCGCGGTCATTTCCGCCCCGAATTTCTCAACCGGCTGGACGAGATCATCCTGTTCCACCGGCTTGCCGCCGAACACATGGCGCCGATCGTCGATATCCAGGTGGGCCGGGTGCAGAAGCTGCTTCGCGATCGCAAGATCACCCTCGACCTGACCGATGCGGCGCGCCGCTGGCTGGGCCGGGTGGGCTACGATCCGGTCTATGGCGCACGCCCGCTCAAGCGGGCGGTGCAGCGCTATCTCCAGGATCCGCTGGCCGAGTTGCTGCTCGGCGGCGAGGTGCCCGACGGCAGCACGGTCCATGTCGACGAGGGTGACGGCGAACTGCGGATGCGGGTCGGTTAGGACACCGGCCCGCCGCGCCCCGGCCGGGCGTCGGGGTTCCCGACAATTCGACCAACGGCTCCTAGCTTTCGACCAACTGTGTGATTTTGGTCACATCTGTTACAAAACGAATAAACCGCGTTTGACAGGGCGGCCCCGTGTCATGCAGTCAAGGTTCATCCGCAAAGGATCGGGGACTCTTCGTAAATTGCCGCTTGATTCGAGCCGGTTGGCCGGAATCTGATCATGCCGGGTCGCACGAGAGCTTCGATCCCCAACGTGATGGGGCTGGAGCTAACATGAAAAAAGTACATACCAAGTATCTGACGGGTCTCGCGGTTTCCGTATCCGCGATGGCCATGGTCGCGGGTGCGCCCGCCTATGCGCAGGACACCGACGACGAGTGCGAGGTCAACGCGCAGGGCCAGGCTGACGAGGATTGCGAACAGCCGGTCCGCGCCGACGGCGTGGTATCCGACGATGCCGGCGATCTCACGCCCGTGGTCGATTCGAATCCGGGCGCCTATGGCGAAGTCAACAATGACGGCGCGATCGTCGTCACGGGTTCGCGTATCCGCCAGGACACCTACAGCAGCATTTCGCCGCTCCAGGTCCTCTCGACCGAAGCCGAGCGCGACGTCGGTAACTTCGATGCCGCGCAGATCCTGCAGCGTTCCGAAGCGGCCGCCGGTACGCAGATCGATGCGACCTTCCAGGGCTTCGTGCTGAACAACGGTCCGGGTTCGCAGACGCTCGACCTTCGTGGCCTGGGTGCCGACCGCACGCTGCTGCTCGTCAACGGCCGCCGCCTGGCGCCGGCCGGCGTGGAAGGCGCGCCGACCAACCCGTCGATCAACCTGATCCCGGCGTCGCTCGTGGCGCGCTACGACCTGCTGCTCGACGGTGCGTCCTCGGTCTACGGTTCGGACGCGGTTGCGGGCGTGGGTAACATCATCCTGCGCACCGATATCGACGGTGTCGAACTGTTCGCCAGCGGCAACATCAACGAGCAGGGCGGCGGCGACGACTACACGCTCTCGGCTGCCTACGGTAAGACCTTCGATCGCGGCTTCTTCGGCATCGGTTTCGAATATTCGAAGCGTGACGAGGTCCGCATCGGCGACCGCGACTTCCTGTCGGGTTGCAACACCAACTACGAAATCGACCAGGACGGCAACATCTACACGGTCGGCGTCGCCGACAACGCCAACACCCTGGCCGACAGCGGCGGCACGATTCAGGAGCGCACCACGCCCTGCAAGATCGAGGCCGCGGTTCGTCGCATCATTCCGGGCGGCAACCTGTTCTTCGGCTCGATCTACGCCGATCCGACCGTCTACGATTCGACCGGTCAGGCCGGCAACACCGGCATTCCGGGCTTCAGCGATGCGTTCGACGCGTTCGGTGATCCGGTCGACCGCAACGGTGACGGCTTCCTCGATGTCGACTTCACCCAGGTCTCGCGCAACGGCACCGACCTGACGCCGTCGTTCATCAGTCCCCAGGATCTGTACAACGTCATGGCGTATGGCGAGTACGAACTCGGCACGAGCCTGAACATCACCCCGTTCTTCGAGGCCAATTACAGCCGGTCCGAAGTGTCTGCGCGCAGCACCGTGCCGCAGCTGTTCCCCTACGTTCCGGCGAACAACCAGTTCAACCCGTGTAACTTCATCGACAACCCCAACGGTGTCGATTGCGCCGCGGCACAGAACCAGTTCGACGGCCTTGATACCTATGCCGGCGGTGATTACGCGCTGCCCGAGGGCGTGCGTTACGTCGTGCGACCGGTGGTATCGGTCCGTGGCGATCGCAGCTTCGTCGAGACCACTCTCGAACAGTACCGCGGTGTCCTTGGCGTGCGCGGCGACCTGCCGTTCATCAATGACAGCTGGACCTTCGAGGTTTCGGGCGTCTATTCGCGCTCGATCGGCAAGTCCTCGCGTGCCGGTATCCGCGGCGATCGCCTGGCGCTCGCTCTCGGCATCGACCCGACTTCGGCGCAGGGCGTGAATGCGGCCAGCCCCGTCGTCCTCCCGGGCGGTGCGTGCGCTACCAGCGGCTTCCAGAACCCGGACATCCTGCAGCCCGACGTGGTCGACGGCTGTGTTCCGGTGAACCTGTTCGCCCCGTCGCTGTACGATCAGGCCGTGGGCGACTTCGCCACGCAGGCCGAGCGTGACTACCTGTTCGATTCGCGTGACTTCGACACGGTCTACGAACAGACGGTCATCTCCGCCTACACCACGGGCGACATCGTCGAGCTTCCGGCCGGACCGCTTTCGGTCGTGGTCGGCGGTGAATACCGCTACGACAAGCTGGACTCCCAGCCCGATGCCGTCGCGGCTCAGGGTCTGTTCTTCGGCTACTTCGCAGACCAGGGCGGCGAGGGTAACAAGTACATCCTCGAAGGGTTCGGCGAGGTGAACCTGCCGGTCTTCTCCAACGACTTCCTGGGCGATTTCGAGGTTAACGCCTCGGGCCGCATCAGTAAGGACGAGTACTACGGCACGAACGAGACCTATTCGCTCAAGGGCGGCTGGCGTCCGGTTCCGGCCGTGCTGCTGAAGATCAGCTACGGCACGTCGTTCCGCGCTCCGAACCTGCGTGAGAACTTCCTGGCCGGTCAGTCGGGCTTCGGTGGCCTCACCGATCCCTGCGCCGTGCCGTCGGATGCGTTCTTCCCGCTCGGTGGCGGTTACAGCGCGGCCGATGATAACCGCGACCAGCAGGTTCTGGAAAACTGCCGCCGCGAGGGTCGCGACCCGACCCGCGTGGGTATCGACTCGGGTGGCTCGAACACGGTTCAGGTTCCCAGCGTCGAGATTACCTCGGGCGGTAGCCTCGATCTCGATCCGGAAACCTCGACCTCGCTTACCGCCGGCGTCGCCGTCAGCGAGAGCTACGGCAATTTCGACTTCGCGTTCAACTTCAACTATTTCGACATCCAGGTTGAAGGTGCCATCGCGGAGCCGACCGGTCAGTTCGTGGTCAACCAGTGCTTCCTGCGCGACGACGGCGTCCGCAGCAACTACTGCGACTCGATCGACTACGACACCGATCCGGCCAGCCGCCAGCTCATCACCGACGTGTTCGCGGGCTTCGTGAACATCAACGAAGAGAACGTGAAGGGCATCGATCTTAACGCGAACTTCGGGTACGATCTCGGCTTCGGCGGGGAAATCGTCGATCTCGGCCTCAACATCCGGGCGAACCACCTGATCGAGCGTAGCAGCACGCTGCTGGACGATCAGGGCAACGCGGTGTTCGACGACGTTGCCGGCGAATTCGGCTTCCCGTCCTGGACGGGCCGGGCGACCGCGACGATCGGCTACAAGGACCTCACCCTGAGCTGGCAGACCCGCTACATCGGCGAAGTCGCTCAGGATCCGGCCGGCGTGGACGCGTTCTCGGATGCGTTCGGCAACGGTCCGGATGGTGAGCCGACCGGCTTCATCAGCGACACCTGCACCGGCGGCGGATCGCCGAACGGCGTGGTCGAGGGCGACGGACGGTTCTGCCGCGACGTCGGCTTCGCGGACGACTACTTCGTCCACACCGTGTCGCTGCGCTACGAGTTCAACGACGACATCACGCTGCGTGCCGGTGTGACCAACGTGTTCGACAAGAAGCCGCCGCTGATCGACACCGACGAAGTGTTCGGTATCTCGAACACCCCGATCGGCAACGGCTATGACTTCGATGGTCGCGAGTATTTCGGATCGATCAGCGTTCGCTTCTGATCCTGAAAGACAAGCGATCCCGAAAGGGAAACGGGGGCTCCGCGACTTCGGTCGCGGGGCCCCTTTTCTTAAGGGCGGTTGCCTACCGCTTCGCTTGACCGCCGGGGGAGGGGGACTAAGAGCAAGGCCTCCCGTTTGCGCCGTTCCATCCATCGAGAGGCTTCTTCATGCAGATCGACAGTTCGACCCCCGCCATCGTCACCGGGGGTGCTTCGGGCCTGGGCGAGGCGACCGCCCGCGCGCTTGCCGAGAGGGGTGCGAAGGTGGCGCTGTTCGATCTCAACGAGGAGCGCGGCGAAAGCGTCGCCAGGGAACTCGGCGGTATCTTCTGCAAGGTCGACGTCGCTGACGAGGCATCGGTCGAGGCGGGCTTTACCCGGGCGCGCGAAGAGCATGGCGAGGCGCGCATCCTGGTTTGCTGCGCCGGCATCGCCACGGTCGGGAAGACCGCCCGCCGCGATCGCGATACCGGAGAGATCTCCCATCTCGACATCGACGTCTTCCGCAAGACCGTGACCATCAACCTGCTCGGCACCTTCACCTGCATTGCGAAGGCGGCGGCGGGGATGATGGCGCTCGAACCGCGCGAGGACGGGGAGCGCGGCGCGATCGTGTGCACCGCTTCCGTGGCGGCGCAGGACGGGCAGATCGGCCAGGTTTCCTATTCCGCCTCGAAGGCGGGCGTCGCCGGAATGACCCTGCCGATCGCGCGGGATCTGATGGGCGAGGGTATTCGCATCAACACCATTCTGCCCGGCATCTTCGAAACGCCGATGATGGCCGGCCTGCCCGAGAAGGCGCAGGCCTCGCTGGCCGAGAGCATTCCCTTTCCCAAGCGCCTGGGGCGGGCCGGCGAGTACGCGCAACTCGCCACCTTCCTGATCGAGACCATCTACATGAATGCCGCCACGGTGCGGCTCGACGGTGCGATCCGCATGGGTCCGCGCTGACATGGCGAAGGCCGGCGCGCCCTGGCATATCGGCGTCATCGGCGGCTCGGGTCTCTACGAGCCCGGCGCGCTGGACGAGATGCAGGAAATCGCGGTCGGGTCCGCCTTCGGGGAGCCGTCCGGCCCCGTCGTGACCGGCATGCTCGGCGGCGTGCGCTTCACCTTCATCGCCCGCCACGGTGCGGGCCACCGCCTGTCGCCCTCGCACGTGAATTACCGCGCCAATATCGACGTGCTCAAGCGCTGCGGCGTGACCGACATTCTCGCCGTTTCGGCTATCGGCAGCCTGGCGGAAGAGATCGCGCCCGGGGCGTTCGTCGTCATCGACCAGCTGATCGACCGGACGACGGGGCGCGAGCGAAGTTTCTTCGGGGAAGGCATGGTCGCCCACGTCCCGCTCGCCGATCCGGTCTGCCCGCGCCTGTCGCGCCACGCGCTCAAGGCGGCGAAAAAGGCCGGCGCCGCCGTGCATGACGGCGGAACCTATGTCGCGATAGAGGGACCGCAATTCTCGACCCGCGCGGAAAGCCTGCTCTACCGGCAGTGGGGCGCGCAGGTCATCGGCATGACCGCCATGCCCGAAGCGCGGCTCGCGCGGGAGGCTGAGCTGCCCTACGCGCTGGTGGGCATGGTTACGGATTACGATTGCTGGCGGGAGAACAGCGACGTTGACGTGGCGGACATCCTGGAAACCATGCGCGCCAATGCCGAGACCGCCCGCGCCATGCTGGGCGAGTTCGCGACCATCCTGCCGAAGACCCGCTCCGCCAGCCCGATCGACACGGGCCTCGATACCGCCATCGTGACCCCACGGGAACGCTGGGACGTGGCCGCCACCACCCGCCTGGATGCCGTCGCGGGGCGACTGATCGAGCGGTTTCCTCGCGCAAAGGGCTGACGCGGGCGACGTAAACTTGCCAAACCGGGCGAAATCCCGCAAGCTTGTTGCATATGCAACCGAACACGCCCCTTGCCGATTTTCTCCCCTACCAGCTCTCCCTTGCCTCGAACGCGGTGAGCGGTCGCATCGCGCTGGAATATCGCAACCGCTGGGGGCTGGGAATACCGGAGTGGCGGGTCATGGCGGTTCTGGGGGATTGCGGCGCCCTGACGCAGCGCGATCTCACCCGGCGCACGCTGATGGACAAGGTGGCCGTGAATCGCGCGTGCAAGGGGCTGGAGGAACGCGATCTGGCGCATCGCACACCCAACGAACAGGACGGCCGATCCCACCTGCTGGACCTGACGCCAGCGGGCCGGGCCATGCATGACGAGATCATGCCGCTGGCGCTCGCGATGGAGCGGCAGTTGTTCGACGGCTTTTCGAGCGACGAGCTCGACCTGTTCCGGTCCCTCCTGCAACGGGCGCGCCAGCGATCCGAGGATCTGCTGGGAGACGAGCTGGACCAGGACGCGGCGGATGGAGAAGCCTTCGGCGTGAAGTAGCGGTAGGGCTGGCGACACGCAGGAAAAAGCCCCGCCCGGGTCGCACCGGGCGGGGCTTTTCGTTGCGGACCGGCCGGCCTTCGCCCTAGTGACTGCCGGGGCCGTCGCCGGAGAAGGCGTCGGCGATGGAGCAGGCGGCCGGGCCGAGGATGACGATGAACAGCACCGGCAGGATGAACAGGATCAGCGGCACGGTCATGATCGCGGGCAGGCGCGCGGCCTTTTCCTCGGCGCGCATCATGCGCTCGTTGCGGAATTCGGCGGACAGGACGCGCAACGCGCTGGCGAGCGGGGTGCCGTAGCGTTCTGTCTGGATCATCGTCGTCACCACCCCGCGCACCGCATCGAGATCGACCCGGTAGGCGAGGTTTTCGAACGCCTGGCGCCGTTCGGTGAGGAAGGACAGTTCGATCGCGGTCAGGGCGAATTCGTCCCCCAGTTCCGGGTAGGCGCGGCCCAGTTCCTTGGCGACGCGGTTGAAGGCGGCGTCGACGGTCAGGCCCGCCTCGGCACAGATCACCAGCAGGTCGAGCGCGTCCGGCAGCCCCTTCTGGATGGCCTTTGTGCGCTTGTTGGCGATGTTCTTGAGATAGGTTTCCGGTCCCTTGTAACCCGCGACAACCAGCGCGGCGAAACCCATGAAACGCTTGAAACTGCCCCATTCGGGGAAGGTGTCGGTCCAGTAGAACACGACGATGCCGAGCAGGCCGAGCACGACGGGCAGCACCATGCGCGCGAAGATGACGACGATCGCCATTTCCTTGTTGCGGAAGCCCGCCTGCGCCAGCTTCTGCTGGATCAGCTTGACCTGGCTTTCCTGCAGGACTTTCATGCCCTGCAGCGTGTCCTTCATCTTCTCTGTCGTGTCGGTCTTGCGCACCAGCGACTGGCGCTTGCGGGCCGACTGGGTCAGCATCCCGGTCTTCAGTTCGGAGCGGCGCGCGTTCAGCGCCTTCACCCGCTTCGCCATCGGATCCTTCACCGTCACCGCCGCGTAGATGGCAAAGACGGTGGCCAGGGCGGCGATCCCGGCAAGGATCGTGCCGACGAGGATGACGTCGACGCCCAGAAGGGTCGGTCCGGGCGCGGAAGCGGTCATGAGAAGGTCAAGCATTGTCTCGTTTCCTCGCTCAGATCTCGAAGCTGACCATCTTGGCCATGATGAAGGCGCCAATGCTCATCCACACGAGCCCGCCCAGGCCGGTGATGATGAGCCGGTCGTCGGTGAAGAAGCCACCGATGTAGCTGGGGTTGATCCAGTAGATCATGCCGAACACGATGAAGGGCAGGGCGCCCACGATATAGGCGGAGGCCTTGGATTCGGAGCTCATCGCCTTGATCTTCAGCTTCATCTGCGCGCGCTTGCGCAGCACGTCGGCAAGGTTCGACAGCGTTTCGGCGAGGTTGCCGCCCGTCTCGCGCTGAATGGCGAGGGTGATGACGAAGAACTGGAATTCCGCGGTGCCCAGCTTGTCGGCCGTTTCCTGCAGCGCTTCTTCCATCGTGCGACCGATCTTGATGCGCTCCACGACGGCGCGGAATTCGGCGCCGACCGGGCCGGGGACTTCCTGCGCGACGACGGCCAGCGTTTCCGCGACGGGCAGACCGGACCGAAGTCCGCGGACCAGCAATTCGATGCCGTCCGGAAACTTGGCGTTGAAGTCGTTGGTGCGCTTCTTGATGAAGAAGCTGACGACCATGTGCGGCAGACCCGCGCCGACCAGCACGCCGATGCCGAGCGCCAGCAGCGCCGCGCCCGTCTGCAGATAGACGAGGGCTGCGATAGCGATCGCGAGACCGACGGAGGCGTACATGTACTGGGTGATGGTCCATGCCCGGCCCGACCGGTCCAGCCGTACCGCGAGCGCCTGGATGCGCGAGCCGGAGCCGGCCTTCACGAACTGCGAGGGCTTGCGCGCGGCGATCGCCTTCTTGAGCTGGCTCTCGACCTTGTCCTTGGTGCTTTCGGAATGGCGGTAGCGCAGCGCCTCCAGGCGCCGCTGCCCTTCCTTTGCCGGGGACTTGCCGTTCACCAGCACGTAGCCCAGGATCATCAGGCCCATCAGGCCGCCACCTACGAGCAGTAGCTGGATGATGTTCATGTCTGGCCCTTCCTAATCCTGATTTGCGTGCGTGACGTCCGGGGAAAGGGGAGCGGTTGCCCGTCCGCCCCTTTCCCCGCGGCATCGGTCATTCGGCCGGTTCGGCCGCGGCCTTGTCCTTCTTCGCCGCTCCGAGGAACGACTTCAGATCGAACTTGCCCAGCATCGAGCCCTGCTTGCCCGCCTCGTCCAGCGAGGCGCCGTCGTCCTCGGCCACGCCGACGATGGTCTTGGCGATATCCCGCAAGGGGGCGACGGTCTTCGAACCCTTGTTGGCCTCGATGAAGGTCTGGCCCAGCTTGGCGGCGTTGGCCGCGGCCTTCTGGTCGAAGGGCACCTGGAAGTTGATCTTGCGCTCGATCGAGGCCTCGAAATCGGCCTTGCTGATCTCCGCCGCGCCGGTCTGCATGCGGTTGCAGACGATCATCGGATGGGCGCCGGGCGCGTTGGCCTTCAGCCACGACAGGATGCGGATCGTATCGCGCGCGCTGGCGAGGGTGAGCTCGGTGACGAGCGTCACCACGTTCACCTCGTTCAGCAGGTGCGGGAAGTTGATCAGCATGTTGCGCGGCAGGTCGATCACCGTCATGTCGAACGCCTGGCGAAACTCCTCCTCCAGCTGCACGAAGGCGGTGCCGTCGGTCATCAGCGGGGAATTGATCGGCGCCTCGGCCGACAGGATCGCGAGGTTGTCGTTCGCCCGGATCATGGCCCGTTCAATGAACAGGCCGTCGATACGGCTGGGGTTCTCGATCGCGTCGGTCAGGCCGCGGCCCGGTTCCAGATCGAGCGCCAGCGCGCCGGTGCCGAAATGGACGTCGAGATCGAGCAGCGCGGTCGAGCGCTGATGCTCGGACGCGAACAGCCAGGCCAGCGAGGTGGCCAGCGTCGATGCGCCCACGCCGCCGCGCGTGCCGACGACGGCCGTGGCCACATGCTCGCGGTCGCCCTCGCCCTCGGCATTGCGGGGGCTGGCGAAGACCGCCTGCGCCTGCGTCAGGGCATCGCGCAACTGGCTCGCGGATAGCGGCTTGAGCAAGTAGTCGTGGATGCCGCTCGACAACAGATCGCGATAGAGCCGCACGTCGTTGACCTGGCCGACCGCGATCACGACCGTGCCGGGTTCGCAGACCTCGGCCAGCGCGTTGATGTCGTTCAGCGGATCGCCGCTTTCCGACAGATCGACCATCAGGATGGCCGGGCTGGCGGAAATGGACAGCGACTGGATCGCGTTGCGAAGACCGCCCTTGTTGCACTTTTCAGGCTGCCAGCCCATCTCGATGACCACCGGACGCAGCACGTCGAGCGCGCTGTCGTCGCAGATGAAGGCCGAGAACGGCTCGCGATTGCCCATCGGGCCGGATTTCCACTGCGAAGACATTAGCTTCCTCCTCCCTGGCTGGAGACTTCGGGCAGGCTGCCTGCGCCGGTCGGTTCCTGGTTGCGATAGGTGACGATCGCCCGGTTCGAGGTCATCACGACCGTTTCACCGGTGCCGTGCGCGCCTTCGAGAAGATGCTCGGGATCGGCCACCATCGCGGCGAGGTTGCCGTTGACCGAGCAACCGAAGCCGTCGGACGTGGCGTTGCCGACCTGGAAGCCGTATTCGTCGGACCAGTTCGGGCAGCCCGGCACGTAGGCGACGGTACGGGTGACGACGATGCGGGCGCTGCCCGGATCGACATAGCCCTGCGTCACCGGCGCTCCGTCGGACAGCAGCAGGCCGTAGCGGCTGGCGGCGGCGGCCACGTCCTCGCGAACGGCGGCGCTGGCGGCGGGATCGTCGATGGCGATGCGGTCGCCATATTGCAGGTCGAGCATGTCGAACCAGTCGACCAGACGCTGCTGCTCGGGCACGGAGAGCCCGGACGGACCGGTCGCGACGTCGAGCGCGTAGTTGGCGCGTTCGACGACCGGCTGGTTGACGCTGTTGAGCGAGTAGTTCGCTTCCTGCGGACCGGAGCTGCAGGCGGCGAGACCCAGACCCAGCGCGAGGGCGAGTGCCGAGGCGGATGCACGTTTGATGCTGTTGGTCATGGCAATCACTCTCCGTTGGCGAAGCTGAAGCCCGGCGTTGCGGCCTGGGCGGTCTGGGCGGGTGCCGCTTCGGGCTGCACGGCGTCCTGCTGGTTCGCGCTGATGGCGGGGACCGCGGGTTCCTGACCCGCGGCCGGCGCGGCGGCGCGCGGCATCGGGCGGTTTCCGCCGGACGTCCCGGCCGTTTCCCGGCCGAGCAGGAACTGCTCGGCGGCGTTGGGCACCGCGAAACCGTCGGTCGGCAGGCGGATGTCGCGATCATTGACCGGCTGCACCAGATACGGCGTCACCACGATGACCAGCTCCGTCTCGCCGCGCCGGAATTCGGTGCTGCGGAACAGGTTGCCCAGGATCGGGATGTCACCCACGCCCGGTGCCTGATCGATGGTGTTCTGCGCGTTGTTGGAAAGCAGGCCGGCGATCATGAAGCTCTCGCCCGAACCCAGTTCCACCGTCGTTTCCGCGCGGCGGATGGTGAGGGCGGGGATCTGGAAGCCGTTGAGCGTCACCGCCCCCTGGCTCGAGAGTTCGGACACTTCGGGCCGTACGCGGATGGAAATCCGCCCGTTGGCCAGCACGGTCGGCGAATAGGCGAGGCTGACGCCGTAGTTCTTGTATTCGACCGTGGTGGTGCCGAGGCCCTGGCTGAGCGGGATCGGAAACTCGCCGCCGGCGAGGAATTCCGCCGTCTCGCCCGACAGCGCGGTCAGGTTCGGCTGCGACAGCGTGGTCACGAGACCGCGCCGTTCGCCCGCGTCGAGGGCGGCAGCAAGGTCGAGGCCCAGCAGCTCGCCGAAACCGGCGATGGTCGTGCCCGGCGAAATGCCCGTGAATTCGGCGGTGCCGTCATTGTTGATCGTGACACCGTTGGCCCGGCCCTGCTGGATGCCGAACTGGAAGCCCCCGGTCGTGTCCACGGTCGTCAGGTTGACGCCCAGGTTGCGCACCAGCGAGCGGCTGACCTCGGCGAAGCGGACGCGCAGATTGACCTGCAACGGCGTCGCCATGCGCAGCCGGGCGATGACGTTGGTGGCATCGCCCACAAAGGCGGACACCAGCCGTTCGGCCTCCGCCGCGTCTTCCGGCGCCGCGACGGTGCCGGTCAGAAGGACGGTGTTGCTGCCCATCGTGGCGACGGAGATGTTCGCTTCAGGCATGGCCAGAGCGAGCATTTGGTCGATCGAATCGATGTTAGATCCGACCCGCACATTGGCCGACCAGACGATGTCGCCGGCTGCGTTGCTGGCGTAGATCGTGGTCTCTCCGCCTGACAGTCCGAAGACGTAGAGCTGGCGTTGCGACTTCACCTGGACGTCGGCCACGCTTTCGTTCGAGACGAAGATATCGGCCATCGTCTGCGGCACCGTCACCAGTTCGCCGCGGCCGATGGACAGGACGATGTCCTGCGCCGGAGCGACGGTCTGCGCCTGGGCCGTGGCCGGCATGGCGGGCACGAGTGCCAGGGGTGCGATGGCGCACGCGGCGCTCAGCACGGTCTTAAGTAGGCGATTGGTCATCGTCCTGCCTTTCGGATGTCCAGTTTCGGGCTGGCTCGGGGTCGTAACGTTGTTCGTGGTCATGGCGCTCACCGGCCCCGGTCGAGCAGCGCACCCGCGCCGCGGCCGACCGATTCGACGGTGGTGTTCTTGCCGCGGCTGACGCGGACGGTCGGACCGCTGGGCAGGGCCGGAGCGGAGGCGCCGGGCGAGTTCTGCACGATCACCTGCTGTTCCGGCGCACCCGAGGGGGCGGGATCGTTGCTGCGGCCGGTGTTCTGCGGCGGCATGGTGCGACGCTGGAAGCGCGACACGTCCCCGCCGGTCTGGAAGGTGGTGGCCCCTTCGCCCGGACGGGCGACGGCGGCGCGCAGCAGCGCTTCTTCCTGTTCGGTCGTGGCGTTGTCCGGCAGTTCGATCTCGCCCGCGGCGATGGCGCGTTCGAGTTCGGCCTGGTTGTCGGCGATGGAGCGCAGCGACAGCGACAGCGTGCCGATGGTCTGCGCGACGGCGATCTTCTCGCCGATCCGGGGCGTCACTTCGAGCGTCACCGTACGGAACGCGCGGACCACGGTGCGGCCGTCCTCGGTCGTGGTGGATTCGGTCGACTGGTCGGTGGCGAGCACCCGCAGGTTGGTGAGGATCGTTTCGGAAGCACGCAGCTCCTGACCCTCGCTGCCGCTGACCGTCTGGGTCAGCACCAGGTCGACGCGGTCGCCCGGGAAGACGAAGCCGGCAACGCCGGTGCGGGCGGATACGGGGACCGTGACGGCGCGCATGCCCGGGCCGAGCGCCGCGGCGAGGAAGCCGCGATCGCCGGGCGCGACGAGCGAGCCTTGCGTGACCGGTTCACCGGCGGTGATGTTGTGACGCACCACGGTGCCCAGCAGCTGCTCCATGTCGGCCTCGCCGTCGATGAAGTAAGCGTCCTGCACCAGTTCCTGCGGCCACAGCTGATAGGCGACCGCATCTGCCGTGATGATCGTGCCGACCGGCAGGCTGCGCTTGGCGACGAGCACCTTGGGCCCCTGCGGTTCGACCTGGGCGGCTTCGGCTTCGGGAGCCGCCGCGCCTGCGAACATGCTTCTGGCGGCAAGCGCCGTGCCGACCGCGATGATCAGCGCTCCCAAAAGCAGAAAAAGCTTCTTCTTGTCCATGGTGCGTCAAGCCCCCTCAATGGTCCTTGCGATAAGGTTCGTGCCGGATACGGCGGGAATGGTTAAAATCGGGTTCACTGCGACCAGTCTCGCCGGTTCAGTGCGTCGTCCCGGCCATGGCCGAGGCCGGCATGTAGAAGCTGGCGATCACCCACAGGCCGGCCATCGCGATGGCGACGCCGTAGGGGATGGCGATCCTGTCCTTCTGCCGGCGCATGATGTGCCAGGCACCGAAACCCAGTGTCAGCAGGCCGCCGAGCAGCGCCATCATGATGACGAGCTTCAGGAACAGCGACGGTTCGATCCACAGCGCGAGCGCCGTGAGCAGCTTCACGTCTCCGCCGCCCATGGCGCGCAGGGCGAAAAGCACGGAAAGGACGGCGAAGGTGCCGAGCGCCAGACCGAACTGGATGGCGATGTCGGGCCAAAGTTCCATGCCGCTGGCGATCCAGAAGACAGGCGCGCCCGCTGCGATGGCGAGGTTCAGCCAGTTGGCGATACGGCGGCTCTTGAGATCGGTGAACGCTGCCACCAGCAGTGCGATTGCCAATGCGGCAAGCAGACCGTACTTGATCGGATCGTCTAGCATGAAGCCCCCGGTAAATCCCTCGAAGCGTGTGCTAGCGCGCATGACTTACCAAAAAGTAACCACAGGCAGGAGGCCGGTATTCATCACGCTCTTCCAGGGGAAACCGTCCCCCCGACCTTCGACCGGCGCGCGATCCCGGGCGGGGCGCGGGAAAGCATGTGGGCGGCGGGCGACGGGCACCTGATCCGCCGGATCGACTGGACCCCGCCCACGGACGATACGCATGCTCGCGGAAGCATCCTGTTCATGTCCGGGCGCGGCGATGCGTATGAGAAGTATCTCGAAAGCTTCGAGCACTGGCGGCAGCGCGGCTGGCGGGTCAGCGCGGCGGACTGGCGTGGGCAGGGCGGATCGGGCCGGCTGGGCGCGGACGACAGCACCGGCCATATCGACGACTTCGCGCTCTGGATCGCCGACCTCGCGCTGTTATGGGCGGACTGGGCCGACAGCCGCGAAGGGCCGCTGGTGCTGATGGGGCATTCGATGGGCGGGCATCTGGTCCTGCGCGCGGTGATCGAACAGGTGCTCGATCCCAGGCCCGATGCGCTGGTGCTGTCCGCGCCCATGCTCGATGTCTTTCCCGAACACCTGCCGACCTTTGCCAAGCGGGCGATGGCGCGGATCATGACGAGCGTGGGCGATCCGCGCCGTCCGGCCTGGGGCAGCAAGGAGAAGCCGATCACGCTGGTCAGTGCGCGGCGCCGGTTCCTGACCCACGACCACGATCGCTATGCCGACGAGGAATGGTGGCGCGAAACGCGGCCCGAACTGAAGCTCGGCGCTGGCAGCTGGGGCTGGGTTCGCGGTGCGGCCGATTCGATCGCGCGCATCCATCGGCGCGGTGCGCTCGAAAGCGTCGCGGTGCCTACGCTCATCGTGGCGACCGATGCCGACAAGCTTGTCAGCCCCGCTGCGACGCGCGCCGCCTTCGCCCGCATCCCCGATGCCGAAGGCGTGTTCTTCGGCAAGGAGGCGCGGCACGAAATCCTGCGCGAGGTGGACCCCGTGCGCGACCGCGCGCTCGCCGCCATCGACGATTTCCTCGCGCGCAAGCTGGACGCCGCGCCGCCTTCATGACCGAACGCTTCGATATCGCCGTGATCGGGGCCGGAATGGCGGGGGCGAGCATCGCCGCGGAATGCGCCCCCCATGCCCGCGTGCTGCTGGCGGAGGCGGAAGATCATCCGGGCTACCATACGACCGGGCGCTCGGCCGCGTTCTACGAGGAATGTTACGGCGGCCCCGAACTGGTGCCGCTGACCCTCGCCTCGGGCGGCTATCTGCGCGAGGGTGGATATCTTTCCCGGCGCGGCGCGCTCTACGTCGCGCGGCGCGGGCAGGAAGCGGAGACAACCGCCTTTCTTGATCGGTTCGCCGATGCCGGGGTGACGATCGAACGGCTCGGCCGCGATCGGCTGGCGTCGATCGTTCCGGGCCTGCGCGCCGGTTGGGACCACGCGCTGTTCCAGCCGAACTGCGCCGATATCGACGTCGCCGCGCTGCATCAGCACTATCTTGCGAAAGCCCGCGCTGCAGGCGTCGACCTGCGCGTGCGGCACCGCCTGCTGAGCGCGGAGAGGACAGGAGGGGCGTGGCGGCTCGATTTCGGCCAGGCCGGGACGCTGAGCGCCGCGACGCTGGTCGATGCCGCCGGCGCGTGGGCCGATCCGGTGGCGACAATGTGCGGGGCGACGCCGCTCGGCATCGAGCCGCTGCGGCGCACGGTCGCGCAGGTGCGGACCGACCCCGGGCCGCCCGCCGACATGCCGCTCGTCCTCGATCTGACGGGCGGGTTCTATTTCAAGCCCGAAAGCGGGCGGTTGTGGCTCAGCCCGCATGACGAAATCCCCTCCGGCCCGTGCGACGCCGCGCCCGAGGAGATCGACGTCGCACTCGCGCTCGACCGACTGGGCGAGGTGGTCGACTGGCACATCGAGGCGGTCGAGCGGAAATGGGCCGGACTGCGGAGCTTCTCGCCCGACCGCCTGCCCGTCTATGGCTACGATCCGCGGGTCGAGGGCTTCTTCTGGTTCGCCGGGCAGGGCGGTTACGGTATTCAGACCGCACCGGCCGCGGCAAGGCTCGGCGCGCAATTGCTGCTGGGCCGGGAACGCGATGCGATGACCGGCGAACTCGACGCCGCGCTTTACGCTCCGGAGCGGTTCGCCGATCGCCCCGGCTAGGTTTCCCGGGGAGCGGTCGCCGCGTCGCTGGCGAGCCGGTCCACCCGTTCGTTTTCCGCATGGCCGTCATGGCCCCGGACCCATTGCCAGTGAACCTTGTGCCGCCCCGCGGCTTCGATCAGATCGTGCCACAGATCGGCGTTGCGGACGGGCTTCTTGCTGGCGTTGACCCAGCCGCGCTTCTTCCACCCGGCAACCCATTTGGTCATGCCGTCGATGACGTATTTGCTATCGGTGACAAGCGTGACTTCGCACGGTTCGATCAACGCCGAGAGTCCGCGTATCACCGCGGTCATTTCCATGCGGTTGTTGGTCGTGTCGGGATCGTGACCCGACATCTCCTTCTCGTGCGCGCCCATTCTCAGCAGCACGCCCCAGCCGCCGGGCCCGGGATTGCCCTTGCACGCGCCATCGGTGAAAATCTCGACCTTCTTCATGCAAAGGCCCTATCGCCCGCTTCGCGGTAGAATTCCAGACGCGCCATGAAATCCATCGGGTCCTTGCGCGTGACCATCGCGCCCGCTGGCGTATCGATCCAGTCGAAGGCCCGGCTGGAGACGAAGCGCAGCGCCGCCCCCTGCGCCAGCAGCGGCAGTGCGGCGCGCTCTGGCCCGAGCAGCGGCCGAACGCTTTCATAGCCGACGATCAGCGCGTGCCCGATGTCGTGGCGGAAATCCTTTCCGCCCTCGCCGAAGCACCAGGCGGCGTGCGTGACTGCAAGATCGTACGCCATCGCATCGGTACAGGCGAAGTAGAAATCGATGAGACCGGCGACCGCGCTTCCCAGCATCAGCACGTTGTCCGGGAAGAGATCGGAATGGATCACGGATTGCGGAAGGTCGGCCGGCCACCGTTCTGCGACCTCGCGGGCGAGCCGGATCGCGCGGGGCAGGGCCGGATCGATCGCGGCAAGGGCATCGGCTCCGCACTCTGCCAGCACGCGGGACGAGGTGGCGGGGCCGAGATCGTTTCGGCGCGTGCCGGAAAACCCCTGTGCGGCGAGATGCATTCGGGCCAGCACCGCGCCGAGATCGTGCGCCTGTTCTGCCGTCGGCGAATCGACGGACACGCCCGGCAGAAACTCGATCAGCGCCACCGCCTTCCCGTCCAGCAGGCGAAAGGACGCGCCCGTCCGGTCATGGATCGTGCGCGGCACGGGCAGGCCTCGGGCGGAGAGGAAATCCAGCAGATCGAGAAAGAACGGCAGGTCGCCCCGATCGATGCGCCGTTCGTACATCGTGAGGATGAAGCGCGTGTCTCCCGCCGCGCCCGCGCCGGTCGTCTCGATCAGCCAGTTCGAGTTGGACACGCCTTCGGCAATGCCCTTGGCCGAAACAAGCTGCCCGACGTCGTATTGCGCGACGAGGTCGCCCAGCGTGCCCGCCGAAAGCTGCGTGTAGACCGCCACGCCCCCGGGCGAACCCTAGTCGACCAGCTGGCGGGGCAGTTTGAAGACCATCTTTTCTTCCGCGGTGCGGATCTTGCGCTCCTCGATCGAACGCCACTGGGCAAGCTGGTCCACCACTTCACGCACGAGCCTTTCCGGGGCGGAAGCCCCGGCGGTGAGGCCAAGCGTGCCAACGCCATCGAGCCAGGCGGGGTCGATGTCGCTGGCGCGCTGGATCAGCCGGGCATCGGTGCCGCAACGCTCGGAAACCTCGACGAGCCGGACGGAATTGGAAGAATTGGGGGCGCCGATCACCAGCACCAGATCGGCGGCGGGAGCGATTTCCTTCACGGCCGCCTGCCGGTTGGACGTGGCGTAGCAGATGTCTTCCGCCTTGGGGGCGACGATATGCGGAAAGCGCTGCTTCAGCGCGTCCACGATCTGCGCCGTGTCGTCAACCGAGAGCGTGGTCTGGGTAAGGAACGACAGATCGTCCTGCGGACCGAAGGGCAGGTCGGCGACGTCTTCGACCGTTTCCACCAGCGTCATGCGTCCGGCCGGCACCTGACCCATCGTTCCGATCACCTCTGGGTGGCCCTCATGGCCGATGAAGATGATGTGCTGACCCTTCTCGATCTGCCGTTCGGCCTGACGATGCACCTTGCTGACGAGCGGGCACGTGGCATCGACATAGATCATCTCCCGCCGCTCCGCCTCCGCCGGCACGGTCTTGGGTACGCCATGCGCGCTGAAGACGACCGGCGCATCGTCAGGCACCTCGTCCAGTTCCTCCACGAAGATCGCGCCCTTTGCCCGCAGGCCATCGACCACGTAGCGGTTATGCACGATCTCGTGCCGGACGTAGACGGGCGCGCCGTAGCGTTCGAGGGCGCGCTCGACGATCTCTATCGCGCGATCGACGCCGGCGCAAAACCCGCGGGGCGCGGCGATGAGCACGGTGAGCGAAAGTTTGGCCTGCTGCGCGTCGTTCTGATGAAAGGGGGCGTTCATGTCGGCATCTCTAGCGGTTGTCGCTCCCCGGCGAAAGGGCTAGGGGCTGGGCCAAGGTGGCGTCGGACGACCCAGCGCACAAGGCCACGCATGTTTTGTAAGGATTGACGATGCACGCACGTTTCGCGCTTCCGGTACTGGCTCTTGCCGCGACGGCACTCGCCGGATGCAGCAAGGAAGGGGATCTGGTGGTGGCGCAGGGCGTGGGCATCACGGCGCTGCGTTCGGTATGCCCGGCGGTGGGCGTTCCCGACTATACCGGCGACATCACGACCTTCGCGCCGGGAACCTCGCGCACCGCCGACGCGCTGGACGTCAGCGCGGCGATCACCAACGTGCGCAGCACCTGCAACGACACCGGCGACCAGGTCTATACCGAGGCGACCTTCGACGTCTATGCGCAGCGCCGCGACCCGGCGGGTGCGCGCAGCATAGAGCTGCCCTATTTCTCGACCGTCATGCGCGGTGGCAACGCCGTCGTCGCGAAGCGGCTGGGCACGGTGCGGATCGATTTCGCGGACGGCGAGTACCGGGCGCAGGCGCAGGCGCGCGCCGGCGCCTATGTCGACCGTGCGGCCGCCACCCTTCCCGAAGATATCCGCGACCGCATCACCCGCCGCCGCCGTGCCGGCGACCAGTCGGCGGCGATCGACCCGCTGACCGAGCCCGACGTGCGCGCAGCCGTCGCCCGCGCGACGTTCGAACTGCTGGTCGGCTTCCAGCTTACCGAGGATCAGCTGGCTTACAACGCGACACGCTGATCGCGGGCTTTCCGGCTTCCGGCAAACAGGCTAACGGCGCCGGCATGACCGAGATCCATACGCTGTATTCCGCCTTTCAGGAGCGGATCGACGCCGTCCTTTCCGCGCTGGAGATGGAAGGCGCGCTGCCGCCCGATACGCCGCGCGCGAATGTCAGCGTGGAGCCGCCGCGCGATCCGGCGCATGGCGATCTGTCCACGAATGCCGCGATGGTGCTGGCAAAACCCGCTCGAACCAATCCTCGGGCGCTGGCCGAGAAGATCGTCGCTCACCTCGAGAAGGATCCGCTGATCGAACGCGCCGAGATCGCGGGGCCGGGCTTCATCAACCTGCGCCTGACCGCCGTGAACTGGACCGACGAGCTTGCCGCCATCGCCCACCTGGGCGCCGGTTACGGCAAATCCGGCTTGGGCGAGGGCAGAAGGGTGAACGTCGAATACGTCTCCGCCAATCCGACAGGACCGATGCATATGGGCCATTGCCGCGGTGCGGTGGTGGGCGATGCGCTGGCCAACCTGCTCGAGGCGGCGGGCCACGCGGTCACGCGCGAATATTACGTCAACGATGCCGGCGGCCAGGTCGATACGCTCGCCCGCTCCGCCCATCTGCGCTATCGCGAGGCGCTGGGCGAGGATATCGGGGCGATTCCGGCGGGCCTTTATCCCGGCGACTACCTGAAACCCGTGGGCGCGAAGCTGGCGGAGGAATTCGGCGAACGGTATCGCGACGCGCCGGAAAGCGAATGGCTCGCCCCGTTCCGCGAACGCAGCGTTGCCGCGATGATGGACATGATCCGCGCCGATCTCGCGCAGCTCGGTATCGCGCACGACGTCTTTGCCTCGGAAGCCGAATTGCAGCGCGCCGGAAAGCCGGAACAGGCGGAAGCCTGGCTGCGCGAGCACGATTTCGTCTATGACGGCGTCCTCGAAGCGCCCAAGGGCAAGGCGCCGCCCGAAGACTGGGAGCCGGTCGAGCTGCCGCTGTTCCGCTCCACCAGGTTCGGCGATGACCAGGATCGTCCGATCAGGAAGTCGGATGGCAAATGGACCTATTTCGGTGCCGATCTCGCCTATCACATGCAGAAGGCCGAACAGGCCGATGCGCTGATCGACATCTGGGGTGCGGACCATGCCGGCACGGTCAAGCGGATCAAGGCCGCCGTCGCGGCGCTGTCGCAGGGGCAGGGCGAAGCGCTGCCGTTCGACGTCAAGCTGGTGCAGATGGTGCAGCTGCTGCGCGACGGCGAACCGGCCAAGATGTCCAAGCGCTCGGGCAATTTCGTCACCATCGCCGAGATGGTGGACGAGGTCGGCAAGGACGTGGTTCGCTTCACCATGCTGACCCGCAAGCCCGAGGCGCAGATGGATTTCGACTTCGCCCGCGTGGTCGAGCAGTCGAAGGACAATCCGGTCTTCTACGTGCAGTACGCCCACGCCCGTATCTGCTCCATTCTCCGCAAGGCCAAGGCTGAGGGCTTCGCGCCGTCCGGCGATCACCCGGGGGCACTGGACGCGGACGATCTGGCGCTGGTCAAGCAGGCCGCGCAATTCCCGCGCGAGGTCGAGGCGGCCGCCCGGGCGCGCGAACCGCATCGCATCGCCTTCTACCTCTACGACCTCGCCGCCGCCTTCCATGCCTACTGGAACCTTGGCATCGACAACCCGGAAAAGCGTATCATGCTGGCGCATTCGCCCGATGTCACCTCCGCGAGGCTGTTCCTGAGCGCGCAAATCGGGCAGGTAATTCGTAACGGTCTTGCGATACTGGGGGTCGAGGCCGTCGAGGAATTGTAGGGCGGACGGCAGGTGAAGGGCGAGGGCGCATGAATCATCCCGAAAACGAGGACGAATACGGCGAACCGCGCGAGGCACCCCATCCGATCGAGGAGGAGCAGCTCGCCCTGGCCGACGAGGACGAGCGTCTGCCCTGGCTCGAATCCGAGGACGATTACGAGGACAATCGAGGCGTCGACATGCGCATCGTGGGTCTCGCGGTGGTCGGGCTGCTGGTGGTAGCCGCCCTGCTGGTCGGCGGCTGGTGGCTCGCGCGCGACGATGGGGAAAGCGGCGACGTGGTGGCCGACGGCAGCACGATCGAGGCGCCGGCCACGCCCTACAAGCAGCGTCCGGACGATCCCGGCGGCAGCGAGGTCGCGGGCACGGGCGACACCGCCTACGAGGTCGCCGAGGGCCAGTCGCGCCGGGGCCGCATTGCCGAAAGCGACGATGGCACGCCGCGCCCCAGCATCGACCGCGAGCAGGCGGGCGCCGCATCGGCTTCGGGCGGCGAGGACGAAGGCGAGGATCAGCCCGCTCCCGCGAACGCCGTCTATGTCCAGATCGGTGCCTATACCTCCCGGGCGGATGCCGATTCGGCCTGGGGCGAGGCGGTGCGGCGTTACGAGGTTCTGTCTGGCAAGAGCCACCGTGTCGCTCAGGGAACGGTGAATGGCGCGACCGTCTACCGTCTGCAGGCGATCACCGGAGACCGGGCAAGCGGGGAGGCAACGTGCCGCGCCATCCGCGACAATGGCGGGGACTGCTACCTGCGCAATTGAGCGCCGTGGGCGTTTTCCCCCGCGAAAGGCGCGGAATTACTTGCTTTGCCGACATCTTTGGTGCGATTCCCCATCGTCCGATGACGCCAGCCATATTCAGCTTTTCCGGCACCGGCCTGACCGACGATGAACGCGCCTTCTTTCGTGACAGCGATCCTGCCGGCTACATCCTGTTCGGTCGCAACATCGAAAATCGTGACCAGCTTCGCGCACTGGTCGAGGATCTGCGCGCGATCCAGGGGCGCGAACGCCTGCTGATCTCGATAGACCAGGAGGGCGGGCGCGTTTCCCGCATGAAACCGCCGGAATGGGATGCCTATCCCGCGCCCGGCGCCTTCGCCGCGCTTTACGACACCGCACCGGCGAGCGCCATCCAGGCGATCCGCGCCAATGCGCAATTGCTGGCCATGGACCTTGCCGAGGTCGGCATCACCGTCGATTATCTGCCGCTGCTCGACGTGCCGGTGACAGGCGCGCATGACGTGATCGGCGACCGGGCCCTGGGAACGGATCCGATGCAGGTGGCGGCGCTGGGGCGTGCCACGCTCGACGGGTTGGCCCGTGGCGGGGTCATCGGCTGCGTCAAGCACATGCCCGGGCACGGCCGCGCCACGGTCGACAGTCACAAGGACCTGCCGGTCGTGGAGGCGAGTGCGGAGGAGCTCGAAACGGACATCGCGCCTTTCGTCACGCTCGCCGATGCGCCGATGGCGATGAGCGCGCACATACGCTATACCGCCTGGGATGCGGAGCATCCGGCCACGCAGTCTTGCGCGGTCATCGAGGACATCATCCGGGGGCGGATCGGTTTTTCCGGGCTGCTGCTGTCCGACGACATCGACATGGAGGCGCTGTCCGGAACGGTCCCCGACCGCTCGCGACGTGCGATCGCGGCGGGTTGCGACATCGTGCTCAACTGCTGGGGCAGGATGGACGACATGATCGGCATCGCCGACGCCCTTCCCCCGCTTGCGGACGAGGCGAGCCAGCGGCTCGACCGGGCGCTGGCCTATGCCGGGACGACGGACGATACCCCGCGTGCCGAGTTACTGGCCCAGCGCGACAGCCTCCTCGAGCTCGCGCGGCAGGCATGATCGAGGGCGCGGCCCTGTTCGAGGGACGGTCCGCGGACGAGGACGCCGCAGACTGGTCGGCCCCCGCGAGCGCACAGTCGGACGAGGATGCCCTCTATCTCGAACTCGATGACTGGGAAGGGCCGCTCGATCTCCTGCTCGACCTCGCGCGGCGGCAGAAGGTCGATCTCAAGAGCATCTCGATCCTGGCACTGGTCGACCAGTACATCGCCTATATCGAGCGGGCAGAGGCGCTGAAGCTGGAGATTGCCGCCGATTACCTGGTGATGGCGGCGTGGCTCGCCTACCTGAAATCCGCGCTGCTGTTGCCGAGGGAGGAGCAGGAGAACCCCTCGCCGGAGGAACTGGCGCTGCGGCTGCAATTGCGCCTGCAACGCCTTGGCGCGATGCGCGAGGCGGCGGCGCGGTTGCTGGCGCGCGACCGGCTGGGTCGCGACGTTTTCGCACGCGGCGCGCCCGAAGGTCTCAAGGTGCTGAGAACGAACGCCTGGAAGTGCGACTGGTACAGCCTCGTCCACGCCTACGGGCAGATGAAGCTACGGACCGAACCTGTGGTTCACATGGTTGCGCAGCGACCAGTCATGACGCTCGAATCGGCGCTGGACCGTGTTTCGGCCATGCTCGGCGTGACGCTGGAATGGCTGGAGATCCGCAGTTTCCTGCCGGGCGATGCCGAACCGCGGCTGCAACGCTCCGCACTCGCCAGCAGTTTCGTGGCGGCTCTCGAACTGGCGAAGCGCGGCAAGGCGGAAATCCGGCAGGAAGAAACGTTCGGACCGCTGCACCTGCGGCGCATCACCGCATGACGGACGACCTTGCGCGCGCGGTCGAGGCGACGCTGTTCGCCGCCGAGGAGCCGATGACGCGGGAGCAGATTTCCGAGCATCTTCAGGGTGTCGACGTGCGGCAGGCGCTCGCCGATCTGGCGGAATTCTACGCCGGGCGCGGCGTCCACCTGGTCGAGCGCGGGAAGCGCTGGCAGTTCCAGACCGCACCCGATCTCGCGCATCTCCTGCGCCGCGAGAAGGAGCAGTCGCGCAGGCTTTCGCGCGCCGCGACCGAGGTCCTGGCGATCGTTGCCTATCACGAGCCCGTAAGCCGGGCGGAGATCGAGGCGATCCGCGGGGTGCAGACCAGTGGGGGGACGCTCGACGTGCTGATGGAAGCGGGGTGGGTGCGGGTAGCCGGCCGGCGGGAGGTTCCGGGGCGGCCGGTGATCTACGCGACGACGCCCGATTTCCTCAGCCATTTCGGCCTCGAATCGCGACGCGACCTGCCCGGGATCGACGAATTGAAGGCCGCCGGCCTGCTCGATCCGGTCGATGACGCCTATGACGACCTGATGGGCGGCGACGGACAGGAAAGGGACGAGGAGGGCGAGGGAAGGGGCGATCCGGGCGATAATGGGGAAACCGCCGGCCCCGATGGGGAAGCGCTGGAAAATCCGACCGGAAACGCCTAGATTGATCGCAGTTCAATTTGTGGAATTTCGATCATGAGTCTCGGTCCCGTCCAACTTCTCATCATTGCCGTCATTATCCTCGTCCTGTTCGGACGCGGGCGCATTTCCGAAATGATGGGCGATTTCGGAAAGGGCATTTCCAGCTTCAAGAAGGGGATGAACGAGGAAGCCGAGGCGGATCGCCATTCCCCGGCCGCCCCCGCCCCGAGCGCGCGTATCGAGGGCCCCTCTCACCCGGCGAAACCCGCCGGCGAGACTGTCGAGAGCAACGCCGACAAGGCGCGCGATACCACCAATGGCTGAGGCTGCCCCCCGGCCGGCACAGGGGTAATCCATGTTCGACGTCGGCGCGACCGAACTGCTCGTCATCGTGATCGTCGCGGTGGTGGTGATCGGCCCGAAGGACATGCCGCTCGCCATGCGGACCGCGGGCCGCTGGATCGGCAAGATCCGCCGGCTTACCGGCCATTTCCGCGCGGGCATCGACGCGATGGTGCGCGAGGCCGAGCTGGAGGACATGGAGAAGAAGTGGAAAGCGCAGAACGAGAAGGTGATGCGCGACCATCCCGACGGCGGCCCCGCCCACATGGAGCCGACCGGCGCCTACCCGCCCGCGAAGCAGGTCGAGATGAAACGACTGACCGACGAGCAGTCGACCCTCTCCGGCAGCGGCGCCGAAAGCGCCGCCCGGCCCGTCGATGCCCCGCCGCGGAGTACGACCGGCAACATTCCCGGTGTGACCGAAGGCGAGGTGGACCGCGCGCAGGGTTCTGCCCCCGACGCCCGGCGGGAAGGTTGAGCCGATGGCGTTTCGCATCAGCGATCTCGACGAAACGCAGGCACCGCTGCTCGATCACCTGATCGAACTGCGCGGGCGACTGGTGAAGGCGATCCTCGCGCTGGCGGTCGCGTTCTGCATCTGCCTCTATTTCGCCGACGACATCCTCGGCTTCCTCGTGCGGCCGCTCTACGATGCCTTTCCCGAAGGACAGGGGCGGCTGATCTTCACCAAGCTTTACGAAGTGTTCTTCGTCGAACTGAAGGTGGCGCTGTTCGCCGGCTTCATGCTCAGCTTTCCGATCATCGCCAACCAGCTCTGGGCATTCGTCGCGCCCGGTCTCTACGCGCGCGAGAAGAAGGCCTTCCTGCCCTTCCTGATCGCCACGCCCATCCTGTTCCTGTCAGGTGCGGCCCTGGCGTATTTCGTGGTCATGCCGACCGCGTTCCGATGGTTCCTGGGGTTCGAGGGTTCGGCCGGGGGCGTCGCGATCGAGGCGCTGCCGGCGGCGGGCGACTATCTCGACCTGGTGATGCGCTTCATTCTCGCCTTCGGCATCAGTTTCCTGCTGCCGGTGCTGCTGATGCTGCTCAACCGGGCCGGCATCGTCACGCGGGCGCAGCTGGTCGGTGCGCGCCGTTACGTCATCGTGGCGGTGGTGACGCTGGCGGCAATCATCACCCCGCCCGATCCCGGGTCGCAACTGCTGCTCGCCGTCCCGCTGCTGTTGCTGTTCGAGGGGTCGCTGATGCTGATGCGGTTCACGGAGAAGCGCGACACCGCGCGGCGCGAGGCCGAAGGGGCAGGCGAACCGGGCGAGGCGGTCGAGGCGAAGGGCGACTAGCCCACCGGCTGTTGGCCCGCGCGCGGTCAGGGGCTGGTCGGCAGGTCGGCGTCGCCGTCCCCGTCAAGCGCGACGACCACCGCGGCCGCGATCAGCGCGAGCGCGATAAGGCCAACGATCACCCCGCCGCCGCCGACCCCCTCGACCTCGTGCGAGACAGGTGCCGGCGCGCGCCCGGCGGCGGCCACCCTGGCCGATGCGGGCACCGCGGCAAGGATGCTGACGGCGAGCGTCGCATCGAGAACTCGGCTGAACATGGGCCGGCGGACCTTCCTTGCGGGTTGTGTTCGCGACGCTAATCCGGGCGGATGACAAAGGCGAGACAACGGGCTAGACACAAGACCGCTATCGCCCCTCGCTCGCCTGTCGCATGTCCTGGCGGCCCTGTGCCGCATCGTAGACGCGATAACCGGCCACCCATGTTTCCAGAACGCGGATATCGCGCATCTCCTGCGGGTTGGCCATCAGCGGGTCGCCGGAAAGGAAGACGAAATCGGCGCGTTCGCCGGGTCTCAGGCTGCCGAAGCGTCCTTCCGCGAAACCGGCATAGGCGGAACCGGCGGTATAGGCGGCGAGCGCCTGTTCGCGGCTGATCGTCTGCTCCGGGTGCCAGCCGCCGAACGGCTGGCCTTGCGCATCGGTGCGGCTGATGGCGGCGGCGAGGCCGGGCAGCGGATCGACCGGCTCCACGGGGGCATCGGTGCCGAAGGCGAGCGTCGCATCCGCGCCGAGCATGGATTTCCACGCATAGGCGCCGGTCAGCCGATCCTCGCCCAGCCGCGCCTGAGCCATCAGGCGATCGGAGGTCTGGTGAACCGGCTGCATGGACGCGACGATCCCGTGCGCCCCGAAGCGCGCGATATCGACCGGAGCGACGATCTGTGCATGTTCGATACGCCACCGCCGGTCGCCCGGATAATCGTCCGACAACTCGTCGATCGCATCGAGCGCCTCACGATTGGCGGCATCGCCGATGGCATGGATCGCCACCTGAAAATCGTCGAGCGCGGCGCGGCTCATCAGGTTGCGCAGCTGCGTGCCGTTCAGCAGCGGCAGTCCGCGATTGCCGGCATCGTCGGAATAGTCTTCCAGCAGCCACGCCCCGCGCGAGCCGAGTGCCCCGTCGAGATAGATCTTCAGGCCGTTCAGCCGCAGCCGGTCGTCATACAGCCAGGGCGTCGGGCCCGGCCCGCCGATGGTCAGCATGGCCTCTACGGATAGGGCGTAGGTCATGATCCGCATCTGCAACCGGCCGGCATCCCCCGCCCTGCGGAAGGTCATCCAGTCATCGACGCTGGTGCCCATGTCGGCGGCGGCGGTGACGCCGTGGCTGAGGAGGATCTGCTGGGCGTTGTAGAAGGCGATGTCGCGGTCTTCCGGCAGGGGCGGCGGAATTTCGTTCGCCACCAAGGCCTGCGCCCCGTCCACCAGAACGCCCGCCGGTTCGCGCGATCCGGCGAGGCGCTCGATGCGGCCGCCCTCGGGATCGGCCGTCTCGGCGGTGACGTTACCCGCCGCCAGCGCGAGGCTGTTGCCCCAGGCGGCGTGGTTGTCGACCCGCACCATCCACACCGGACGGTCGGGCACCACGGCATCGAGCTCCTCCGACGTGGGAAAGCGGCCCAGCCCCCATTGCTCCTGGTTCCAGCCGCGACCGATCAGCCAGGGGCGATCGGGATATTGGCGGGCGTAGTCGGCGATGCGCGCCAGCGCCTCTTCCAGGCTTTGCGTATCCGTCAGGTCCAGGGTCAGCGTGCCGAGGCCGAGTTCCATTATGTGCAGATGCCCGTCGACGAAGCCGGGAACCAGCGTGCGGCCCTTGCCGTCGATCCGGTAATCGATGTCGCGCGTGGCCCGGTCGCCGCTGTCGAGCAGTTCGGAGATACGCCCGTCGGGGTCGATCACCATGCCGGTGAAGCGATCGATGGTGCCGTCGCGATTGACGGAAATACCCTGCACGTTGTCGACCAGCGTATCGGCCGCGGCTGGCGCGGCGACAGTCAGCGCGGCCAGCGCGGCGCTCCCCAGCAGGCGGCGGATCATGGCTTCACCTCGGGCAGGTGGCGGACAAGGGCGCTGGTATCCTGCCGCGCGCCGCCGTCGTTCTGGACCTGCGCGTAGAGTTGATCGACGAGCGCGGCGACGGGGAGCGAGGCGCCGGCCTCCTTCGCCTGCGCGAGGGCAATGGCCAGATCCTTGCGCATCCAGTCTATCGCGAACCCGAAATCGAACTCTCCCCGCACCATCGTCTCCCATCTGTTGTCCATCTGCCAGCTCTGCGCGGCCCCGCCCGATATGGCCTCGAGCACCTTGCCGGTGTCGATACCGCTCGCCTGCGCCAGCCGCACACCTTCCGACAGGCCCGCCAACGTGCCGGCGATGCAGACCTGGTTGACGGCCTTGCACGCCTGCCCGGCGCCGGCCTCGCCAACATGGACGATCCGCGCCGCGTAGGCTTCCATCACCGGGGTAGCGGCGGCCATCGCCGGCTGGCCGCCGCCGCACATGATCGCGAGCCTGCCGTTCTCGGCCCCCGCCTGTCCGCCCGAAACCGGCGCGTCGACGGCGAGAAGACCAAGCTCCTGCGCGCGCGCGGCGACGCGCTTGGCAAGGGCCGGGGACACGGTCGTGTGATCGACGAACAGCGCGCCGTCGCGCATGGCGGCAAGCGCGCCGCCATCGCCGAGCACGACCTGCGCGAGGTCGTCGTCGTTGCCGAGGCAGGCGAGCACCGCATCCTTGCCGTGCGCCGCTTCGGCAGGGGTGGGGGCGGTGGCGACCTCCAACCCCTCCCGCGAGAGGGCGGCCTTCCACTCCTCGGCCCTGGCGGCGGTGCGGTTATAGGCGGTGACGCGGTGACCCGCCCGCGCAAGGTGTGCGGCCATCGGTGCGCCCATGACGCCGAGGCCGAGAAATGCGATAGTGCTCATGGCCTCGCGCGATGCCCGCTCGCGCGGCGCAAGGCAATGGCCGCGTGGCGAAAGGCCGATCGCCAATTCCCTTGCCCGCGCGATTGCTATAGGCGCGGCTGCCATGAGCACGACAGCCGATCCCGCCACCCTCTCCATCGATGACGTTCGCACCGCCGCGGAGCGGATCGCCGGACAGGTGGTGCGCACGCCCACCATGCACTCGATCACGCTGTCCAAGATCGCCGGGGCGCGGATCTACCTCAAGTTCGAGAACCTCCAGTTCACCGCCGCCTACAAGGAGCGGGGTGCCCTGAACGCCCTGCTGCAGTTGACGGACGAACAGCGCGAGCGCGGCGTGATCGCGGCGAGTGCGGGCAATCATTCGCAGGGGCTGAGCTATCACGGCACCCGGCTGGGCGTGCCCGTCACCATCGTCATGCCGCGAACCACGCCGACGGTGAAGGTGATGCAGACCGAGAGCGTGGGCGGCAGGGTCGTGCTGGAGGGTGAAACCTTCGACGATGCCTATGCCCACGCCCGCCGGCTCGAAGAGGAAATGGGCCTGACCTTCGTTCACCCCTTCGACGATCCCCGCGTCGCCGCCGGCGCGGGCACCGTCGCGCTGGAAATGCTGGAAGACGCGCCCGACATCGAGACGCTGGTCGTGCCCATAGGTGGCGGCGGGCTGATCAGCGGGATGTCGACCGTCGCCAAGGCTTCGGGACGCGACATTTCCGTGATCGGCGCGGAGGCGCGGCTCTATCCTTCCAGCTACAATGCCCGCAAGGGCGAGGCGATGCCGTGCGGGGGCGACACGCTGGCCGAAGGCATCGCGGTCAAGCAGCCCGGCACGTTCACGCAGAGCGTGATAGACCGGCTGGTGGACGACATCCTGCTGGTGGACGAGGCCCATCTCGAGGAGGCGGTCGCTCTCCTGCTGCAGATCGAGAAATCGGTGGTCGAGGGCGCGGGCGCCGCGGGGCTGGCCGCGGTCCTGTCCTACCCGGAACGCTTCGCCGGGCAGACGATCGGCCTGGTCCTGTGCGGCGGCAACATCGACACCCGCCTGCTCGCCAACGTGCTGCTGCGCGATCTCGCGCGGTCCGGCCGCCTGGCACGCCTGCGGATCACGTTGCAGGACCGCCCCGGCGCCCTGTCCAGGGTGATGGGCGAGTTCGAGGCGCACAATGTCAACATCATCGAGATCTACCACCAGCGCATCTTCACCAGCCTTCCGGCGAAAGGCCTCGTGACCGACATCGAATGCGAGGCGCGCGACCGCAGCCAGATCGAGGACCTCGTCCGTTCGCTGACGCAGAAGGGCTATTCGGTAAGCTCCGTCGCACTCGACTGAGGGGTTCCCCGGTCTGGCCTGCCCCGATTCGGGGCGATTGCGACTCGGGAACGGCAGGCCTGTGGAAAATAATTCCACGTTGCCCAAGATTTGTGGTTAACATGATTCACATCGGGCGAATCCCGGGTCCATAGATGTGGGCGCAGCGGGAAGCGCCCAGGCGCGAACCGATCTTGAACAAGAAGGACTGGCAGAACTTACGTGACGGCTCCGGTACGCTTCCCCCGCTTTTTCGTGACCAGCCCCGCGCCGTGCCCCTATCTGCCCGGCCGGACGGAGCGCAAGGTGTTCACAGAGCTGAAGGGGCCGCATGCCGAACAGCTCAACGATGCGCTGGGTCGCATCGGTTTCCGGCGCAGCCAGACCGTCGCCTACCGCCCGTCATGTGCCGATTGCCGCGCCTGCGTATCCGTGCGCGTCGTGGCGGACGAATTTTGTCCGTCCTCATCGCAGAAGCGGATCGCAAAGCGCAATCGCGACCTCGTCGTCACCGAATGCCGTCCCTGGGCGACGGCCGAGCAGTTCGAGCTGCTGCAACGATATCTGGAGCATCGCCATCCCGGCGGGGGCATGGCTGCGATGGACGAGGTGGACTATGCCGACATGGTCGAACACACCAGCGTCACCACCGTCGTAACCGAGTACCGCGAACCCGCAAACAACGGAAAAGCTGGACGATTGGTCGCCGCTTGCCTAACCGATAGGCAGGGTGACGGGTTGTCGATGATCTACAGCTTCTACGACCCGGAGCACGAAGGACGTTCGGGTCTAGGGAACTATGTCATTCTCCACCATATCGCGCGGGCGGCGGACGAAGGCTTGCCTTTCGTCTATCTCGGCTATTGGGTCGAGGGTTCTGAGCGCATGCAGTACAAGGTCCGTTTCCGCCCGCTCGAGCGGCTCGGTCCCGATGGCTGGCACCGCATGTCCGACGAGGAGCAACGCGCCCATATCGAGCGCGTCGCAGCCGCCGGGCACGACCGCGCTCCCGCGGTCGACGGTGGATCGAAGGACAACACCCCGGGGCTGCAACGCGAATACAAGCTCGTCTGACCGCATCGCCCTTTTTCGACGAAACCTGCCCAAGCGAAGCCTGCGCGCCGCCACCGCGCTCGCCGCGGTGCTGTCGCTCGGTGCGCAGCCCTTCGCCGCGATGGCGCAGGAGCAGGGCGAGACGCAGGACACGCCGAGGCTGGAGGATCTGATCCCCGACGAGGCGGTCGAGAATCCGGAGGACTGGGCTTCGCGCGGGGTGCCTTCCGACACGGTTGACGACACGGCCCAGCCGGCCCTCGAGGCGGACGCCCCGCTGGCCGAGATGCCCCTCGTCACCATTCCCTGGCCGGAGGATATCGAGCTAACCGATATCCAGCCGCTGGAACCGGACGACCCGCCGGTCGAGTTCGTCACCTTCGACGAGGACGTGCCGCAGGTCGAGATGGGCAGCGACAACCGCCTGTCGGACGAACTCGTGCTGGTCTTCCCGTCGGATGAATCGCTGTTTCCCGTGCGCGACGAATTCCTCGAGCGGTTCGAGGGCCTGTCGACCATCGAGGAGCTGGACGACGACAACAACATCGCGCGTCTCGCCGCCCAGGCGCGGACCGACGAGGAATTGCTGCAACGCCTGCTGCGCGTCTACGGCTATTTCGATTCGCAGATCATCCGCTCGGTAGGCGACGTCGATGCGGCGTCCGACGCGGAGCTGGACGTGCCGGCGGTACGCTTCGACATCATTCCCGGTCCGCGCTACACCATCGGCGCTGTCGACCTCGGCAATCTCGCGGCAACCGGGTCCGACTACGACGAGCTGCGCGCCACCTACGAGGTATTTCCCGGCGACCTGATCTCGCTCGACGCGATCGAGAACGAGCAGTTCGATCTCGACGAGGCGCTGGGCGAGAGCGGCTATCCCTTCGCCGCGATCGAGGCGCCCAGCCTGCTGGTCGATCACGCCCGCGACGAAGGCGACGTGACGATGCCGGTGGAGCCGGGGGGCAAGTACAATTTCGGCTCGGTCGTCTCGACCCTGCCGGATTTCCTCTCGAGCGAGCATCTCTCGATGATCGCACGCTGGGACGAGGGCGATCTCTACATGCGCTCGGACGAGATGGACCTGCGCCGCGCGATCCTGGCCACGGGCCTGGTGGGTTCGGTCGAGCTTACGCCGGTGGTGGTCGAGGAACCGACCGCGGGCGAACCGGGCGTGGTGGATATCCGTGCGGACCTGACCAAGGCGCCGCTGCGCACGATCACCGCCGGCATCGGCTTCGGCACGGAAGAGGGCATCCGCATCGAAGGATCGTGGGAGCACCGCAACCTGTTCCCGCCCGAGGGCCTGCTGCGGGTCCGCGGCATTCTCGGCACGCAGGAACAGCTTGCGGGAGTCACCTTCCGCAAGAACAATTTCACCGGTCGCGACCGGGTGCTGACGCTGGACGCCTATGCCAGCACCATCGACTACGACCTCTACGATGCCCGCACGATCAGTGCGATCGGCACGTTCGAGAAGAAGAGCACGCTTCTCTACCAGAAGGAATTCAGCTGGTCGGCGGGGCTGGAACTGGTCGCCACGCAGGAGAGCGAGCGCGACATCGACGGCAACACGCTCGATCGGCAGACCTATTTCATCGCCGCGCTGCCGCTCTATGCCCAGATCGACGAATCGAACGATCTGCTCGACCCGACCGAGGGCTTCCGCGTCTCGGCCAGGATTTCTCCCGAGATTTCGCGCAACAACGATCTTGCGACGCAGAGTTTCTACGTCCGCAATCAGGTCGATGCCTCCTACTATCAGCGGGTCAGCGAGAACGTCGTGCTGGCGGGGCGGACGCGGCTCGCCAGCATTCCGGGTGTCGATGTGAACGAGATCGCGCCATCGCGCAGGCTGTATGCCGGCGGGGGCGGATCGGTGCGCGGTTACGGCTATCGCCAGATCGGCCCGCTCAACGACGCCGGCGTGCCGACGGGCGGCCGCTCGCTGGTTGAACTTTCGGCGGAGGCGCGCATCCGCACCGGCTATCTCGACGGATTGCTGAGCGTGGTTCCCTTCGTCGATGCAGGAACGGTCGGGCTGGAGGACACGCCCGATTTCGATACCGTGCGCGTGGGCGCGGGCGTGGGCGTCCGCTACCATTCGGGCTTCGGTCCGCTCCGCCTCGACGTCGCGTTCCCGCTCAATCCCGGTCCCAATGACGGCTGGATCGCGGTCTATGTCGCGCTGGGCCAGGCGTTCTGATGGCGGACGGGATCACCATCGACGGCGACGGCCCGGACCTGGAGGAGCGGCCGCCGGAAGAAGCGCCCGACGGCGGGCACAAGCGGGCGCTTGCGTGGAAGGCGCTAAGGATCCTGGGTTGGATCGTCATCGCCCTGCTGGCGCTGATCGTCCTGTTGATCGGCTTCCTCCATACCAAGCCCGGACGCGACTTCATCGTGGAGCAGATTTCCAGCTTCGCGCCCGCATCGGGCCTGTCCGTCGACGTGGGCAGCATAGACGGCTCGGTCCTGTGGAGCAGCACGCTCAACGACGTGAAGGTCTATGATGCGAACGGTACGCTGTTCCTGGAAGTGCCGTCGATCGACCTCAATTGGCGCCCCTACAAGTTCCTGTGGAGCGGGCTGGACGTGCGCGGTCTGGTGGTGAACGGGGGCACGCTTTATGCCCTGCCAGAACTCAATCCGGGCGATCCCGACGCGCCGATCCTGCCCGATTTCGATATTCGCGTGGACCGGTTCGCGATCCAGGACCTGACCATCGCAGAGGGGCTGATCGGCGACGAGCGCACAGTCAGTTTCCAGGCGAAGGCAGACATTCGCGACGGGCTGGTCTCTCTCGACAGCGAAGGCAGCTTCGGCGGCGGGGACGTGTTCAGCGCGCTTGTTTACGCCGAACCCGACGGCAACCGGTTCGATCTCGATCTCGACTGGCGTGCGCCCCGGGGCGGGTTCCTCGCGGAAATGGTCGGTGCAACCGATACGCTCGTCATCGACCTCGACGGTACCGGCACCTGGACGCAGTGGAACGGGCAGTTCGTGGCGCAGCAGGGCGACATCCGTCTCGCCGATCTCGACATTACCAATCGCGACGGGCGCTATCGCATCGCCGGCGCAGCCCGCCCCGGCCCCTATCTCGAGGGGCTACCGGCGCAGGCACTGGGCGAGACGGTGCAGCTCGTCGCGGAGGGGACGCTGGAGAACAGCGTGCTCGACGGGCGGTTCGAACTGGAAGGGAGCGGCGTCGCGGCGGCGGGCGTGGGCGCGATCGACCTCGCGAACAACGCCTTCGACAATCTGCGACTGAATGCGCAGCTTCTCGATCCCGCGCTGTTCGGACCCGACCTGACGCTGACCGATGCCCGGGTCGACGCGGTGCTGGACGGTGCCTTCCGCGAGCTCGACGTCCCCCACACCATCCGGGTGGGCGAGATCGACGCAGGCGGCACGATCGTGCGCGATCTGGTGCAGAAAGGCACGCTGACCTACGACGGGACGCGCTTCACCCTGCCGCTGGACGCGCGGATCGGGCGGGTCGTGAGCGGCAACGAACTCGTGGATCCTCGCCTTAACAACGGCCGGATCATGGGCACGCTGGTCTATTCCGGCTCGCGCCTCCTGTCGGATAACCTCGATATCCAGTTTCCCGGCCTTCAGGCGAGGCTCGGCCTGAACTCCGACTTCGCCACCGGCGTCACGCAATTGACCGGGCCGGTCAACATCGCCGACCTCATGCTGGAAAACATCGGCACGGTGGATGCCGGCGCGCGGATCGATTTCCGCATCGGCGGAGGCGCCCCGTGGCAGCTGGCGGCGCAATTGCAGGGCCGTCTGGACGACGTCACGAACGAGACGCTGGTGAACCTCGCCGGCGCAAACGTGCGCTTCGACGGCGGCATCGCCATAGGGGGCGCCGCGCCGCTGGTGTTCAGCGACTTCAACATCGACGCGACCAAGCTCACCGCGCATCTGGACGGGCGGGTGGACGACGGGACGACGACGCTGGCCGGCCGCGGGCGGCATGTCGAATACGGACCCTTCACCGTCGAGGCGACCATCGCCGAGGATGGACCGCGAGCCACCCTTGTCTTCGCCGATCCGTTCCCGGCTGCCGGACTGACCGATGTGCGCGTGACGCTCGCGCCTACGCCCGACGGCTTCCAGATCGAGACGAACGGCGGATCGTCCCTCGGTGCGTTCGACGGGCTGGTGTTCCTCAACATCGCGAATGACGGCACGACGAGCATCGACATCTCGCGCCTAGACGTCGCCGACACGCGGGTGGAAGGCACGCTGCAACTGGTCGAGGGAGGCATCGCCGGCGATCTGGGCATCAGCCGTGGCGGCGTGGACGGCACGGTGGCCCTGGCGGTGCGCGATGGCGGGCAGGGTTTCGACGTCGATCTGACCATGGATAACGCCCGCTTCGGCGGGGCGACGCCGCTCACCATCGCGCAGGGCCGCGTGGACGCCACCGGCCTGATCGCTCCTGGCAACACGACGATTACCGGCAATGCGCGCATCCAGGGTCTCAATTACGGCAGCTTCTTCGTCGGTCGCCTTGCGGCGCAGGCGCAGGTCGTGAACGGCGCGGGCCATTTCGACGCGGCGCTGAACGGGCGGCGTGGCGGACGGTTCGAACTTCTGGTCAATGGCGACGTCGCATCGGACCGGATCGCGGTCGCGGTGGACGGCTCCTACGCCGGACGCGACATCTCCATGCCGCGCCGCGCGGTGCTGACGCGCGCGCCCGGTGGAGGCTGGGAATTGCAGCGCAGCCAGTTTACCTATGGCGACGGCTTCGTCATCGCCAGCGGCCGTTTCGGGGGCAGCGAACCGACGCAGGGCCGGCTCGCCTTCTCCGACCTGCCGCTCGACCTCGCCGATGTCGCCGGTTCGGGGCTGGGGCTGGGGGGCACCATTTCGGGCGTGGTCGACCTCGCCACCGGGCCCGGCGGCTTGCCTACCGGAGAGGCGCGCATCAAGATCGACGATCTTACCCGGTCGAGCGCGCTGCTGACGTCATCCCCGATGGATATCGCGCTGGTCGCAGACCTGTCGCCCTCGCTGTTGCAGGCGCGCGCCGTTATGGCCGATGGCCGGGGTGCGCAAGGCCGCGTGCAGGCGCGTATCGCCAACCTGCCGCAAGGCGGCGGGCTGGCCGAGCGGCTCTACGCCGGTGATCTCTTCGCGCAGATGCGCTTCAGCGGATCGGCGGCGGCGCTATGGCGACTGGCGGCCATCGACCTCATCGATCTGACCGGTCCGGTGGCGGTGGCGGCGGACATACGCGGCACGCTCGGCAATCCGCAGGTCCGCGGATCGCTTTCGGGTGACAATCTGCGCGTGCGTTCGACGCTGACCGGAACCGACATAACGAATGTCGCGGCGCGCGGCCGCTTCAACGGATCCCGCCTCAACCTCACGAGTTTCGCGGGCGACGCGCCGGGCGGCGGACGTATCAACGGCAGCGGCTTCGTCGACCTCGCCAATATGGGCGCGGGCAGGGGGCCGAGGATCGATTTGCGGATGGCGGCCCGCAATGCCCGCATCCTGAATCTGGAGAACATGGGCGCGACCGTGACCGGACCGATGCGGATCGTGAGCAACGGCGTGGGCGGCACCATCGCCGGACGGCTGACCGTCAACGAAGCGCGCTGGAGCCTGGGCGGATCCGAGGCCATCGCCCAGCTTCCCAGCGTCGAGATCACCGAGGTCAACCTGCCCGCCGACATCGCGCCGGTGAACGAGAACACGGCGCCGTGGCGCTATCTGCTCGACATTCGCGCTCCGGGCGGGATCAAGGTCGATGGCATGGGCCTCGACAGCGAATGGCGGACCGAGAACCTCCAGGTGCGCGGCACGACCGACGATCCCCGGGTCGACGGGTCGGTCAGCATCGTGCCGCGTCAGGGGTTCTACGAATTTGCGGGCGTGCGGTTCGAGATCACCCGCGGCGAGATCTATTTCGACCGCAACGTGCCGATCGACCCGCGCATCGACCTCATCGCCGAAACCGATACGCAGAACCTGTCCGTCACGGTGAATGTGCGCGGCAATGCCAGCCAGCCGGAAATCACGTTCTCCAGCGTACCGGCGCTCCCCGAGGAGGAACTGCTCGCGCAATTGCTGTTCGGCGGTTCGATCGCCAACCTGTCGGCTACCGATGCCCTGCAACTCGGCTCGGCCGTGGCGTCGCTGCGTGGCGGGGGAGGCGCGGGACCGATCAACCAGTTGCGCGATGCCATCGGGCTGGACCGGCTGCGGATCGTGCCGGCCGATCCGGCGCTCGATCGCGGAACGTCGGTGGCTCTTGGCAAGAATTTCGGTCGCAAGCTGTATGGCGAAGTCATTACCGACGGTGCCGGCTACAACGCGACCTCGCTCGAGTTCCGGGTAACGAGCTGGCTCAACCTGCTGGCCACGGTCAGCACCATCGGGCGGCAAAGCGTCGCGGCGGAATACCGGCGGGACTACTGATCCGGCCAGGCCGGGTCGAGGCAGCGAAAGGGACGGTCGGTCGCCGCCCCTTTTCCCGGTACCGGATTTACCCGCTCATTCGCCGGAGCTGAAATCCTTCAGCACCGCGTCGATGGGAATGACCGCTCCGTTCGATCCCCGCGTTCCCGCGCCGGCGAGCCGCGCGCTCGTACCGTCGGCGGCCGTCACCGTGATGGCATCGCCGGAACCGCCGAAGGTAAGAGGGCCTTCGCCCATCGTCTCCATCGTGACCGCCTCTCCATCGGCGCCGGAAAGCGCGTCGGCGATGTCTTGCCTGGTGAGCGTACCGGGGACGATATGGCCACGCAGAACGGCGACGAGCGCGGCGCGATTGTCCTCGCTCCCCAGTTCGCCGGCCGCATCGCCGAGTTTGCCGAAAGCCTCGTTGGTCGGTGCGAAGACGGTGTAGGGCGCATTGCCGTCGAGCACGCCGGCAAGCCCCGCCTCGTTCAGCGCGTCGGCCAGCTGCGACAGGTCGGCCTCGTCTCCGAGTATGGCCGCGACGGTCTGCGTACTGGCCTCGGTCCGGGCAGCAGCATCTGTTTCGTCAGCCTGCGGATCGTATTCGCAAGCCGAAAGCGCCAGCAGCGCCGCGAGCCCGACGCCCGCCAGGGCAGGCTTCATCCGTGTCCATCCGCCGCTCATGCGATGAGCTCGATGGCGGCCTGGATCAGCTGCGTGGTCGGATCGACCCGATAGACGTAACCGTCATTGTAGCGATAATGCGCGTCGGGCGTGTCGTAATAGCGATCGCGATAGCTGTAGGGGACGTTGTAGACATCGTATCCCGCCGGCATGCGCTGCCCGACGGAGAACTGGTCACCCGTCAGCAGGGCGGCGATCGACGTGATGGCGCTCGTTTGCGGGTTCACGCGATAGACGACGTTGTCGGCGTACCGATACGAACCGGGCGAGCCGAGACCGTAATAGTCCTGGTAGTAGGCGGGCATCCTGCGATAGCCGTAATCCCCCGGCCACTGATTGCCGACCGACAATGCGCCGCCGAGCAGCGGAATGAAGCCGGAAACGGCATCGCCGTTGTAGCGCAGCAGATAGCCGTCGTCGTAATAGTAGCGTCCGTCATAGCCGCCATAGCCCCACCAGTCCGGTTGGTAGTTCGAATAGCGATAGCGATAGTCGCCGGTTCGGTTCTTCACCTGGCCCGGCGGATTGCACCCGTTGCGCTTCTTGGCGAGGCCGGGAGGGCAGCCGTCGATGATGCCGGTTCGCTGGTAGAAGCTCCGGTCGAGATAGCGGTCGGCGCCGCCGTAATCGCGGTCGCGATAGTCGCGCTCCCGGTACGAGCCTTCGCGGTAGTCGCCGACCCGGCGATCGTACTCCCGGCGAACGGAATCGCGGTTGTCGCCCCGGCGCACGGTTGTCTCCCGGCGCTGGGCCTGGCTGTTCGCGTTGCCGACGCCGCGATTGTCGCGCCGCGCATTGCCATTTGCGTTGCCCTGAACATCGCGCTGAACCCGGGCCGCATTGCCATTACCGTTGCCCCGGTCGGACGGGCGCGCGTCGCGGCGCGCAGTGCCGTTCCCGCCGTTGCCGCGATCGGCGTTGCCGTTGCCTCTGTTGGCGTTGCCGTTTCCGTTGCCTCGTCCGTTACCGTTGCCGAGGCTGGAGGGACCGGCCCGGTCGGCACCGGGGCCGTGGCCATTGCCATTGCCATTGCCGTGACCCTTGCCGTTGCCCTGGGCCAGCGCGGGGGTTGCGGCGAGCGCCAGCGCCGAGACGCCTGCTATCATCCACTTCATCGTGTATCTCCTGATCTTGCCGTATGAAACGCCGGCGCGCGGCGGCGGGTTCCGTTGACCAGGTCGTTGTGCGCCGTTCAGCTGCGGTAGAGGGCAGCTTCGGCGGCGCGGCGCCGCGCGAGACCGCGCATTTCGCGCCCCCCGGCGAAGCGCCAGCGAGCGAATTCGCGGGCGGCAGCCTCGTGGTCGCCGGCCCGGTGCAGCTTCGTCAGCGTGGCGGAGCGAATGGCGCCGGTGTTGTAGTGAAAGCTGACCAGCGCGTCGAACTGCGTCTGGCGGGTGGATGCGTTGCCGATCGCATCGGCAACGTCCGCGGCGTAGCGGGCGAGGTCGCTTTCCAGCCGCGCGTCGCATTGCCCCTGGGTCCAGACCGTGCCGCGTCCGATGCGTCCGCCGTGGACGTGGTCCCGCCCCGTCGCACCCCATCCGATGGTCCACGGTTCGCCCCCCGTGCCGGGGTCGGGATAGGCTTCGAGCGTCCCGTCGCCGCGCCGCTTCGCGCAGCCTTCGTAGGCCTTGACGAGCGCGATCCCCGCAGGCCCGATTTCGCGGGCCGTGCGCGAAGGTGTGACAGGTGTGACAGTGTCCTGGGCCAAAGCGCCCCGGCCCGGGTTCGCGGAGTCGAGAAGGTCGTCGAGGGCGTCAACCTCGGACTGGCGAAAGGGCCGTCCGATCAGGTGCCGGATGAGGTCGAACAGGGGTCGGCGGGTATCGGACATGGCGGTGCGGCCTTCGTTATCAGGAATGGGGGCGGCGGGGCTAGGACGCACGGGAACGTGTAGGAAAGCTGTAAAGAGCTCTTGACTGTAAAGAGCTCTTGTCAGTAAAGAGCTCTTTACAAGAGGCAGCGATTCGAAGGGGGCCGGTGGAAAACCGCGTGAAACATTTTCGCGAAACCGCCGGCTGGAGCCAGGGCGAACTCGCCCGCCGGCTCGGCGTCTCGCGGCAGACGATCAACGCGGTGGAAACCGACAAGTACGATCCCAGCCTGCCGCTGGCGCTGCGCATGGCGAAGCTTTTCGCCGTCGGCGTACCGCAGATTTTCATCGACGACTGGACACCGGAGGCGGAGTGATGGCCATGGCATTCGAGACGGACAATTCGCGAGGCAAGCCCCGTCGCAAGACGAAGAAGACCGTCATCGCGACGGCGGGCGGGGGGCTGACCGGCTTTCTCGGCGCGATGGCCGTGACCGAACTGGCCGAAAGCGGGATGCTGGGCGACTTCGGGCCGTCGCAGGAAATCGCGGCGCTGGTGGCGATGATCTACCTCGTGACCGCGCTCGCGGTTGGCATCGGCCTTGCCAGCCCCGGCTTCGGTGCGCGGTTCCTGAATGTCGAGGACGCGGAGGAACTGCGCGAGCAGCGCCGGATGCTCGGCTACAGCAGCGCCGGCATGGTCGCACTCGGCGTCGCGCTGATCCTGGCCGCGCTCGCCGCGCCGGTCGGGCCGGTCCCGGAGACGGTGGCGCTGGTCGCCGTCGTCCTTCTGGTGGCGTTCGCCTGGTGGGCCGGTGCGCGCCAGCGCCGCCATACCGACGAACTGATGAACAGCGTCTCGCGCGAGGCGACCTCGATCGGCTTCTACCTGCTGTTTCTGATCGGCGGCGGCTGGGCGCTGCTCGCCCATGTCGGCTACGCCCCGGCTCCGGCACCGCTCGACTGGCTGACCATGTTCGCCGGCCTGCTGCTGCTCGCCGCCTTCATCGCCGGCGGCAAGCGCGGGCTGCTGGCCATGCGGTGATCGGGCCGGGCTGCACGCGATAGGGCCGCCCGGTTTCCCGAGCGGCCCCCTTGGTGATCTGCTGATCGCGGCGCGTCAGGCGCTGTAGTACAGATCGAATTCAACCGCCGTCGGCGTGGTTTCCACGCGCATCACCTCTTCCCATTTCAGTTCGCAATAGGCGTCGATCTGGTCCTTGGTGAAGACGTCGCCGGCGAGCAGGAAGTCGTGATCGTTTTCCAGCTCCGTCAGCGCCTCGCGCAGGGACGCGCAGACCGTGGGGACATCGGCCAGTTCGGCCGGTGGCAGGTCGTAGAGGTTCTTGTCCATCGCCTCGCCGGGATGGATCTTGTTCTGGATGCCGTCGAGGCCCGCCATCAGCAGCGCCGAATAGGCGAGATAGGGGTTGGCCATCGCATCGGGGAAGCGGAACTCCACGCGCTTCGCCTTCTCGCCCGATCCGTAGGGGATGCGGCACGAGGCCGAGCGGTTCCGCGCCGAATAGGCGAGCAGCACCGGCGCCTCGAACCCGGGGACCAGTCGCTTGTAGCTGTTGGTCGTGGGATTGGTGAAGGCGTTCAGCGCCTTGGCGTGCTTGATGACGCCGCCGATGTAATAGAGGCAGGTGTCCGACAGGCCGGCATAGCCGTTTCCGGCGAAGGTCGGCTTGCCGCCGTCCCAGATCGACATATGGGTGTGCATCCCGGAACCGTTGTCGTCCTTGATCGGCTTGGGCATGAAGGTCGCCGTCTTGCCGTAGGCGTGGGCGACCTGGTGCACGACGTACTTGTAGACCTGCATCCGGTCGGCGGTTTCCACCAGCGTGCCGAAGGTCAGGCCCAGTTCGTGCTGCGCGGCGGCCACCTCGTGGTGATGCTTGTCGCACGGCAGACCCATTTCGAGCATGGTCGAGACCATCTCACCGCGAATGTCGACAGCGCTGTCGACGGGCGCGACGGGGAAGTAGCCGCCCTTGGCGCGCGGGCGGTGGCCCATATTGCCCATTTCCATCTCGGTCGCCGAGTTGGTCGGCAGCTCCACGTCGTCGATCTGGTAGCCCGATCCGGCATAGCCGTCCTCGAAGCGCACGTCGTCGAACATGAAGAACTCGGCTTCCGGACCGACATATACGGTGTCGCCGATGCCGGTGCTCTTGAGATAGGCCTCGGCCCGCTTGGCGGTGGAGCGCGGATCGCGGTTGTAGCCTTCCCCGGTGGAGGGCTCCACGATGTCGCAGCACAGCACCATCATCGGCGTGGCGCTGAAGGGGTCGATATAGGCCGCGTCGAGATCGGGCTTCAGGATCATGTCGGATTCGTTGATGACCTTCCACCCGGCGATGGAAGAGCCATCGAACATCAGCCCTTCTTCGAGCTGATCCTCGTCGAGCGCGCCCGCGACCATCGACAGGTGCTGCCACTTGCCCTTGGGATCGGTGAAGCGAAGGTCGACATACTCGATCTCCTCGTCCTTGATACGCTTGATGATGTCGGATGCGCTGGTGGCCATGTGGCTGTTTCCCTTCCTGGGTTGCTTGGTGTTCGTTCGGTAGTCGGGTTCGCTGACGCGCCGCGTATCGCCGCGGCAGGTGTCAGAGCGCCGCCTCGTCCTGCTCCCCGGTGCGGATGCGGATGGCGGAGCCGATGTCGGAGACGAAGATCTTGCCGTCGCCGATGCGACCGGTCTTGGCGGCGCCGGCGATGGCTTCCACGACCTGATCCGCCAGCGTGGCGGGCACGATCACTTCCAGCTTCACCTTGGGCAGGAAATCGACCACGTATTCGGCGCCGCGGTAAAGCTCGGTATGGCCCTTCTGCCGACCGAAGCCCTTGGCCTCGGTCACGGTGATGCCGGACACGCCGACCTCGTGCAGGGCGTCCTTCACCTCGTCCAGCTTGAACGGTTTGATGATGGCTTCGATCTTCTTCACGTGTTCCCCGTCATGCAGCTTCCGCGTCGCGTGGTCCGGTATGGCAACGCAGCGAAGGCCCGCTTGCTCCCGCCCTTTTGGGGGGAAGACCATTCGCCCGCGTGCGATTCAAGTTTCGTGCCAGACGCGGGCCTGTCCCCTCCGTCGGAAGACCCGCGAGTCGCGCGGTGGACGGCGCGGGGGCGGGACAGTTGGTGGCGGCATTTTGGGCAGCGCTGCCCAAATCGCGGGCAGGACGGTCAGCCATCAGATGCGCAATCCCGCCAGCGGATCGCACCCCGCCATCAGGTTGAGCGACTGCACCGCGGCGCCGCTGGCGCCCTTTCCCAGATTGTCGAGCATGGCGACGAGCCGCGCGGCCTTCTCGTCCGGTCCGCCGAACACGAACAGGTCGAGGCGGTCGGTCGCCTCCGCCCCTTCGCGCAGCAGCAGTTCGTCGGGGTTGTCGCGGTGCACCCGCACCAGCGGTGCGTCCGCGTAATAGCGCGAGAGTTCTTCGCGCAGCACCGCGGGGGAGGCGGCGTTGCGCATGGCGGCGACGGGCACCGGCACCTCCACGATCATGCCGCGCATGGCCGGCACCACGGCGGGCGAGAAGACCGGCGCGTGATCGAGCCCGGCCTTCGACTGCATCTCTGGCAGGTGCTTGTGATCGAGCGACAGGCCGTAGCTGCGAAAAGCGATGTCGCGCTCCTCCCCGAAGCGCTCGATCAGGGCCTTGCCCCCGCCCGAATAGCCGGAGACGGCGTGGACCGAATAGGGCCAGGAGCGGGGCAGCAATCCGGCGCGCACCAGCGGCGCGACGAGCGCGAGGAAGCCGGTGGGGTAGCAACCCGGATTGGACACCTTGCGCGCGCTTTCCACGGCCTTCGTGCCGACGAGTTCGGGAAAGCCGTAGATCCAGCCCGATCCGGTGCGGTGCGCGCTCGATGCATCGATGATGCGGGTCTTGCTGTTCGCCTCGATCATGGAGACCGCGTCGCGCGCGGCGTCGTCGGGCAGACATAGAATGACGAAATCGGCGAAATTGAGCGCGGTCCGGCGGCAGTCTCGATCCTTGCGTTCCGCCTCGTTCAGGCGGACGATGTCGAATTCCTCCCGGCCCTCCAGCCGCTCGGCAATCTCTATCCCGGTCGTCCCGGCCGCGCCGTCGATGAAGACGCAATGGGCCATCAGCCCAGGCTCTCCAGCCGGTCCGTGCGGATGTAGCCCACCGGCCCCTCCAGCGACAGGCAACCCCACGCCCAGCCGCCGATCACGTCGAGCACTTCGAAACTGTCGCCTTCCAGCAGGGCGCAGATCTCCTCGCCGCGCTCACCCGGCTCGCTCATCAGCGTGGCGCCGCCCGGCATCACGCCGCGCGGCTGGGGCACGGCATAATGCGGCACGAAATGCGTTCCCGCGAGGGCGACATGGGCCAAATCGCCGCGAATGGGGACGGCGCGCGGATCGGGCCGCGCGACCGGCCCGGTCAGCGCGTAAGGCCCGTGTGCGCTACTGCCCGAATGCCTCGCGCCCCTGTTGTGATCGCCCTCGCTCAAGCGTCGCTCTACCCGTCAAATCGCCGTGACACATGTGTGAAACCGCCCGCTTAGACCGCGCGCCGGCGGCCCGCAAGGCGGGCGCTCAGCCATATCGACCGCGCAGCATGTGGAACGCCGCGCGCAGGCCCAGCGCCTCCCCGCCCTTGGGCCGACCGGGCTTGGCCGCGGGACGCCAGGCGAAGGTGTCGAAATGCGCCCAGTCGATGTCCTCGCCCACGAACTTGTCGAGAAACAGCGCCGCGACCGTCGATCCGGCGAAGGAATTGCCATGCGCGTTGTTGGTGTCGGCGATGTCCGAGGCGAGCCATTCGGCATAGGTCTGTTCGAGCGGCATGCGCCAGGGCGCATCGTCGTGCGCACGGCCGGCCTGGATAAGCTGCTCGGCCGTCTGGTCGCGGCGGGTGAACAACGCCGGCAGATCGGGGCCCAGAGCCACGCGCGCGGCGCCGGTCAGCGTGGCGAAGTCGATCAGCAGGGCCGGTTTCCGCTCGCTCGCCAGCGTCAGCGCGTCGCCCAGGATCAGGCGCCCCTCGGCGTCGGTATTGCCGATTTCCACCGTGATTCCCTTGCGGCTTTGCAGCACGTCGCCGGGGCGGAAGGCATTGCCCGCTATCGCGTTCTCGACCGTGGGCACGACGCAGTGCAGCCGTACCTTCAGCCCGGCGGTCATGATGAGGTCGGCCAGCGCGAGAGCGTGGGCCGCGCCGCCCATGTCCTTCTTCATCAGCGCCATGCCGGTGGACGACTTGATATCGAGCCCGCCCGAATCGAACGTCACGCCCTTGCCGACGATGGCGATCCGGGGGTGGCTTTCGTCGCCCCATTCGATCTGCACGAGGCGCGGGGCGTGCTTGCGCTCCGCCGCGCGGCCCACCGCGTGAACCATCGGAAAGTCCTTTTCCAGGGCATCGCCACGGGTCACGTCGAAATCGGCCCCGTGCGCCCCGGCGATACGCTCGGCCCGCTCCTCTATCGCCGCCGGCCCCATGTCCTCGGCCGGGGTGTTGACGAGATCGCGCACCATGGCGACCGCCTGCGCCTCGGCCACGGCGAGGTCGATCTTGCCGACCTGCCCGGTCAGGAGGATGCGCGGCCCCTCCGCGTCCTCGTCGCCGGTGTAGCGGGTGAACCGGTACTGCGCGGTCTGCCAGCCGTGCAGGGCGGGGCCGGGATCGCCGTTCGCGCGGCGATAGGTGCCCGCCGGCAGCTTTTCCGCAAGGGCGGCCATGCACCAGCTGGACAGTTCGTCCGGATCGGCCACGCCGCCGACCGCGAACCAGCCTTCGCCATCGGGCACGATCCCCACCTGATAGCCCGCGCCGGTGAATTTCTGCGCCGCGAGCGCCGCGCGCTGCGATGCGTTCAGCCCCTTGGCGAAGCTTCCGAAACCGTCGGAATTGACGAGGTGGATCGCGATGGCGTCCTGCCCGCGATCCGGCTGGATCAGGTCTTTGTCGATGCTCATGGGATTTGCGCTTGCCGTTTTCGTCGCGGTTTGAAAAGGCTTGTGGCGTGATGAGAAGAGGAATCGCCTGGATCGCGGTCCCCGCCATGCTGGCGGGTTGCGACATGGTGGCCGGCGACCCCGATCCCGTCGCCACCGCCACCGCCACCCCCGCGATGACGGCGACCCCCACGCCGACCGGCACGACCCCCGCCGAAGCGCAGGGCGGCGCGCGGCAGGTTAACGAGGTTACCGACACCTTCGTCTTCGATTACTCCTACCCCAAGGAGGCGGGCGACATTCCCGGGCTGGCGCGATGGCTCGATAGCCGGCTGGAGCGGGAACGGAACCGGCTGGCGCAACAGGCGGCGCGCGGCCAGCGCGAGGCGCGGGACAACGGCTTTCCCTTCAACAAGTATTCGAGCGGAGCGGAATGGAAGGTCATCGCCGACCTGCCCGACTGGCTCAGCCTGTCCGCCCAGATCGACAGCTATTCGGGGGGCGCGCACCCCAATTACGGGTTCGATTCGATAATCTGGGACAAGCGGGAAAACCGCCCGCGCGAGCCGATGTCCTTCTTCACGTCGGCCGAAGCGCTCGACGACGCGCTGGGCGACAGGCTGTGCGATGCCCTCGATGCCGAGCGCAAGGAGCGGCGCGGCGAGCAGTACGATCCGGCGGCGAACGACAGCCCGTATGACGATGCCTTCAGCGCCTGCGTGAAGGCGGACGAGACGAACCTGCTGCTCGGCAGTTCGAACGGTCGTACCTTCGACCGCATCGGCATCCAGATCGCCCCCTATCTCGCCGGCCCCTATGCCGAGGGGACATACGAGTTCACCTTCGACATGACACCCGAACTGCTGGACAAGGTGCGGCCCGAATTCCGCGAGGCGTTCACCGCTCGCAATTAGGCGGCGCGCTCGCTATGTTGCGGGCATGACAGACTACCAGCACGTAACCGACGACATGACCGTCTACCGCGACGGCACCATCAAGCTGCACGGGCCGGAAGGCTACGAGGGCATGCGCAAGGCGGGCCGGCTGGCTGCCGAGATCCTCGACGAGATGGCGACGATGGTGGCGCCGGGCGTCACCACGGCGCAGCTGGACGCGCGGGTCCGCGAGATGACGCTGGACGGCGGCGCCGTGCCCGCAACGCTTGGCTATCGTGGCTACACGCATAGCTGCTGCATCTCCATCAACCATGTGGTGTGCCACGGCATCCCGTCGGACAAGCGGCTGAAGGAAGGCGACATCGTCAATATCGACGTGACCCCGCTGCTGGACGGGTGGCACGGCGATACCAGCCGCATGTTCCTGGTCGGCGACGTTGCGTTGAAGGCGCGCAAGCTGGTCGAGGTGACGTATGAGTGCCTGATGATCGGTATCGCCGAGGCGCGGCCCGGCGCCCGGCTGGGCGATATCGGCGCCGCGATCCAGAAGCATGCCGAGCGTCACCGCTACGGCGTGGTGCGCGAATTCTGCGGCCACGGGGTCGGCCGCCTGTTTCACGACGCGCCCGAGGTGGTCCACGCCGCGCGCGCCGGGACCGGCCCCGAATTGCGCCCCGGCATGTTCATGACGATCGAGCCGATGATCAATCTCGGACGCGCGCCGGTCAAGCTGCTCAACGACGGATGGACCGCGGTGACGCGCGACAAGAGCCTGTCCGCGCAGTTCGAGCATTCGATCGGGATTACCGAGGAGGGGTGCGAGATCTTCACCAAGAGCCCGACCGGGCTGGACCAGCCGCCCTACGGCTGATCCTTCGCGCCGCGCCCGCGTCCCGTCATCCTTCCCGCGCGGCCCGGATCGCCGCGCCGCCGGCGAAGGGCGCTATCGCCACCAGCACCAAGCTGATGGCCGCGGTCAGCGCGATGCCGCCTTCGCCGCCCGCCGAAAGCGAGCCGGCACCGAAGATCAGCAGCGGGACGGCGAGCGGGATCACCAGCAGTCCGGCGAGCGCCGCCCCTGTCCTCAGCCCGACGGTGACGGCGGCGATCATCAGGCCGATGGCGGCAAGGCCCGGCGTTCCGGCAAGCAGGCCCAGTTCGACCGTACGCAGCGTGGTGGCATCGAGGCCGAGCAGCGCGCTCGCGGGCAGGGCGGCCAGCATCAGGAACGGCCCGAAACTGAGCCAGTGGGCGACAAGGCGCACGGCGATGACGGCTTCCTCGCTGACGCCGCGCAAGGCCCATTGATCGAAGAAGCCCGCGTCCAGATCGGGCGCAAGCAGGCGGTCCAGCGGCAGGATCGCGGCAAGCAGCGCGGCAACCCAGATCACCCCTCCGCCTGTCCGTGCGAGCAGCGCCGCATCCGGCCCGACCGCGAAGGGATAGAGCATGGCGACGGCAAGGAAGAACAGCAGCGGCAGCAGCGTATTGCCGCGCCGCGCGCCGGGCAGGAGGAGGGCGAGATCGCGGCGCAGGAGGGCGGCGAGTGCGCTCATGCCGCGTAGTCGGGCAGGTGCAGGGTGGAAAGACCGGGCAGGGCCAACGGCTGGTGGCTGGCGACGAGCGCGATGCCGCCCGCCTCGCAATGCGTGCCCACCAGTGTCTCTGCCAGCGCCGCCGCATCCGCGTCCAGCCCGTTGAGCGGTTCGTCCAGCAGCCAGATCGGCGCTTCCTGTTCCAGCAGGCGGGCAAGCGCGGCGCGTTTGCGCTGGCCGGTGGAAAGGAAGCGCACCGGCACGTCGAGCAGATTGGTCAGACCCAGCGGCCTCATCGCCGCATGGCCCGTGCGCCGGTCGAGCCGGTGCCAGAAGGCCAGCGCGCGGCCGAGCGGCAGGTGTTCGTCGAGGGCGAGGTTGCCGTCGAGCAGCGCCAGCCGCCCCGCACGTCTCACGTCGCCCGCCAGCGGACGCAGCAGGCCGGCGAGAATACGGATCAGGCTGGATTTGCCGGTGCCGTTCGGGCCTGTCACGTGCAGCGCCTCGCCCGGCGACAGGGCCAGGTCGAGCCGCCGGAACAGCAGCCGCTCGCCCCGCCGGCAGGCCAGGTCGCTCGCGGAAAGTCGGCACGTATCCATCGCCTCGCGCGTTAGGCCAGCAATCGTCACACACGCAAGCGAGGGAAAGCGCCATGGCACCCGAGAAGCTCGGCCGCGAGGATGCGGAAAACTGGATGGAAGGGCTGAACGGCTGGAGGTTCGACCGGAACGGCGATGCCATCCGCCGGGAATTCGAGTTCGCCGATTTCAGCGAGGCGTGGGGCTTCATGGCGCGCGTGGCGCTGCTGGCCGACGCGCACGGCCACCACCCCGAGTGGTTCAACGTCTACAACAGGGTCGACATTACGCTGACGACGCACGATGCGGACGGGCTTTCCCTGCGCGACATGAAGCTGGCCAAGGCGATCGACGCGCTGCTCTGACCGCTATCGCCCCATCGGCCGCCCCGCCGCGCCGACCATCCTGCGCAGCCGCCCCGGCGTGAAACGGCGGGCGAAGTTCATGCGCCTGGCGGTCTTCCCGACCAGCGTGTGCAGCCGCTTGCCGTGAACCGCCCGCCACGCCGCTTCCGCGACGTCCCCGACCGGGGTGATCTCCAGCCCGGCGGCGCGGACCCGCTGGCGAATCTGCTCGTTGGAGGAGGCGCTGGCGTTATGATCGAGGAGCGGCGTGTCGATGAAACCCGGGCACAGCGAGCGCACCGCGATCCCGTCGCCCGCCCATTCCCCGTCGAGCGTTTCGGTCAGCGAGCGCACGCCCGCCTTGGTGGCCGCGTAGACCGACGTGCCGGGCGTGCCGTAGATACCCGCCGCGCTGGCGGTGTTGAGCAGGCACGCGCCCTCGCCGGCGCGCGCCAGCAGATCGTGGGCAGCGCGCGCGCCGTGGATCACGCCGGTCAGGTTGATGGCGATGCAGCGCTCGATTTCCGCGGTGCCGTTCGTCATCAGCGATCCCCCGAGCGGCACGCCGGCATTGTTGGCGAGCACCGTGATCGCGCCGCCGGTCCTGTCCGCGAAGGCCGCGAGTGTACGGTCCCATTGCTGCGGATCGGTGACATCGAGCCTGAAGGCGTGGCAGCGCCCCTCGGGCAGCATGGCGCAGGTTTCGGCCATGCCGCCTTCGTCCACGTCGCCCAGCCCGACCGTCCAGCCTTCTTCGGCGAAGCGACGCGCGATGGCGCGGCCGATGCCCGATGCGCCGCCGGTAACGAAAATCGACTTGCTCATGTCTTGCTCCCCCTGTTCGCCGGCGGCATCAGTCGGCCATCCCCACGATTTCCCTGCCCGCGCGTATCTCTGCCGTCGAGGCCGACAGCGTATCGCCCACCGGTTCGGCCCGGCCGCCGAGATACTGGGCCAGGAAATTCTCGGTTATGGCGTTGAAGGCGATGTTGTTTTCGGGCCTGGCGAAGCCGTGGCCCTCGTCCGGGAAGAGGACGTAGGTGACGGGTACGCCGTCGCGCTCCATCGCCGATACGATCTGATCGCTCTCGGCCTGCTTGACCCGGGGATCGTTGGCCCCCTGGCCGATCAGCAGCGGTTTCACGATCTCCCCGGCGCGGTAGAGCGGGCTGATGCTCCTGAGGAACTCGCGCCCCTCCTCGGTGGTCGGATCGCCCATGCGTTCGTGAAACTGCTTCACCAGCGGCTCCCAGTAGGGGGGAATCGTTTCCAGCAGCGTCTCGAGGTTGGAAGGCCCCACGATATCGACGCCGCAGGCGAAGACCTCGGGCGTGAAGGTCAGACCGACCAGCGTCGCGTAACCGCCGTAGGAACCGCCCATGATGGCGATCTTCTCGCGGTCGGCGATACCGTGGCCGACGGCCCACTCCACCGCGTCGATCAGGTCGTCGTGCATCTTCGCCGCCCATTCGCGATTGCCGGCGTTGATGAAGCTCTTGCCGAAACCGGTCGATCCGCGGAAATTGACGTTGAGCACGCCATAGCCGCGATTGGCGAGCCACTGGTGGTTGCGGTCGAAGCCGTAGGTGTCGCGCGCCCACGGCCCGCCGTGCACGTCGAGAACGAGCGGTACCGGCTCTTCCGGAACACCGTCGCCATCGGGATCGCTGCCGGGCGGCAGTGTCAGGTAGCTCGGCAGGGCCAGCCCGTCGCGCGAGCGGATCTCGGTCGCGTGCATCGGCTGGAGCGGCGCGCCGTCGAGTTCGGGCCGCGTGGTGTAGAATTCGGTCAGCGTCCGGGCGTCGCGGTCGAACAGGTAGGACTTGATGGGCGTGGTCAGCGGATCGTTCCAGACCAGCCAGCGGCGATCGTCATCGGTGCGCGACTGCACGCCGAAATCGCCGTCGAGCCGCTCGCGCAGCCAGTCCAGCGCCTTGCCGATCCCGGGGTCGATGGCATGATGCTCGGTGCGCAGATAGGTGGCGCTCCACGCCTGCACCTCCCCCGTCTGCGAATGGCGAAGCGTGCTTCCGATATCGGCCTTGGGATGCTCGGCGATCAACCGGCGCTCCCCGGTCCGCGTATCCTGCGCGAACAGGGCGGCGGTATCGCGGCCCCGGCTGTCGAGCCAGTAGAGCGTGTTGCCATCGGTGGTGTAGCCCGCCATCGCCGTGGTCAGCGCATCGTCGAGACCGGTGCTCTCGGTCGGCTCCTCGGCCACTTCGCCATCGGTGATCTCGTGCATGTCGGTGCCGCCCGACGCATTCTGGCGCATCGCCCAGCGCAGGGTGAGGCTGTCATCTGCCTCGAACCCGGCCCATTCGTCGTTCTGGAACACGAGGTCGAGTTCGCCGGTCGTCAGGTTGAGCATGAAGACATCGTGGAAGCGCGGATCGCGGTCGTTGATGCCGACGAGCAGACGGTCCTTGATCGTTTCGGACCCGCCCACCAGGCCGACCCGCGCGCCCTCGAACGGGGTCAGGCACTTCTCCTCTTTGCCGTCCAGACCGACCTGGTAGAGCAGGAAGTTCTCGTCTCCCGCCTTGTCGCGGATGTACAGGATGGAGCGGCTGTCGGGCGCCCACAGATACATCGGTATCGGGCGGTCCGTCGCGCTCGTCATCCGGCGCGCGTCGCCGTGATCGTCGAACGGGGCCATGAACACGTTCATCACGCCTTCCCACGGCGCCATCCAGCTGACCCACTTGCCGTCCGGACTGATCTTCCCGCCCGAGCGCGTGGGATTGCCGAACAGGTGATCGCGCAGGATCAGCTCGACGTCGGAAACGCGGGCGGCGGCGGTATCGGTGGCGGTCATGGTTTCTCCCGGTTGTTAGGGAGGGAGGTAGGCGCTGTGGCAGGGGTTGTGAAGCGGCGGGGGCGGGATCTCGATGCCAGCCCCGCTGCGCATACCGCGCCGCTACAGTGCCGGATTGTTGTAGCAGTGCCAGGTGAAGATCGCGACCGCGCTGCGGTGCGGCCGCCAGGGTTCGGCCAGTGCGCGGGTGGCCTTCTCATCCGGGCGTTCCTCCAGGCCCATGATGCAACCGATCCCGGCCATTACGGCAAGATCGCCCGCCGGCCAGATGTCGCGGCGACCTTCCGCGAACAGCAGGTATATCTCCGCCGACCAGCGCCCGATCCCCTTGATCGCGGTGAGGGCGGCGATGGCGTCCTCGTCATCGGCGGGCAGGTTGGCGAGGTCGATCTGTCCCGTCGTCACCAGTTCGCACAGCGACCGGGCGTAGCCCTGCTTCTGCCGGGACAGGCCGCAGCCGCGCAGGGTGTCGAAATCGCGGGCCAGAAGGTCGCGGGGCGGCATGTCCTCCCCCAGTTCCGCTTCCAGCTTCGCCCAGACGCTGGCGGCGGCGGCGACGCTAACCTGCTGCCCCACGATGGTGCGCAAGAGCGTGCGATATCCTTTCGGGCGGATGCGTTCCTCGGGATAGCCGGCACGCTCCAGCGCGGTCGCGATCCGGGGTTCGATCGCGGCGACCGCATCGAGATCGCCGCGTAAGTCCTGCGCCGCCAGACCCATTATCGCTCCGCTTGCCATTGCCGGGCCGATTGCCTAGCGATCCCCCGCGTTCGCGTGTTACCAGAGGAATTGCAAGCCCATGCCCACACTCACCGTCGTCACCCGCTCGGGCGAGGAAACCAGCGTCGAGGTCGAAGACGGTTTGACCGTGATGGAAGCGATCCGCGACAACGGGTTCGATGAATTGCTGGCACTGTGCGGCGGGTGCTGTTCCTGCGCGACGTGCCACGTCCACGTGGACCCGGCCTTCAAGGATCGGCTGCCGGACATGAGCGAGGACGAGGACGACCTGCTCGATTCGAGCGATCACCGGAACGAGAATTCGCGGCTCGGCTGCCAGATACCGTTCACGCCCGCCCTTGACGGTCTGAAGGTACGGATCGCCGAGGAGGATTGAGTTGCGCGCATCCCTGCGCGGCCTTACCTCCGGCGACATGAATACCGCACCTGTTCGCACCGACACGCTTGACCTTATCGGCAACACGCCGCTCGTCCTGCTCGAAGGGCCGAGCGAGGCGGCGGGATGCGAGATCTGGGGAAAGTGCGAATTCACCAATCCGGGCGCTTCGGTGAAGGATCGCGCGGCGCTGTGGATCATCCGCGACGCCGAAGCGCGCGGCGAATTGAAGCCTGGCGGCACCGTGGTCGAGGGCACGGCGGGCAATACCGGCATCGGCATCGCGCTCGTCGCCAATGCACTGGGCTACGCGACGGTCATCGTGATGCCCGACAACCAGAGCCAGGAAAAGATGGCCACCTTGCGCGCGCTGGGTGCGAAGCTGATCACGGTACCGCCGACCAAGTTCGCCGATCCCAATCACTTCGTCCACACCAGCCGCCGCATCGCGGAGGAGACCGAGAACGCGATCTGGGCCAACCAGTTCGACAACGTCGCCAATCGCCGCGCGCATATCGAGGGCACCGCCCCCGAAATCTGGGAACAGCTGGGGGGCCGGGTGGATGGCTTCACCTGCGCGGTGGGGACCGGCGGCACGCTGGCGGGCGTGGGGCTGGGCCTCAAGGCGAGGGACGATGCCATCCGCATAGCGCTGACCGATCCGCACGGCGCGGCGCTATACAACTACTACGCCAACGGAGAGCTGGCATCGGAAGGCTCTTCCGTGGCCGAGGGGATCGGGCAGGGGCGCATCACCGCGAACCTCGAAGGGGCGCCGGTCGATACCCAGTTCCGCATCGCGGACGAGGAAGGCCTGGAATGGGTTGCCCGGATGCTGCGCGAGGAGGGGCTGTGCCTCGGCCTGTCGAGCGGGATCAACGTGGCCGGCGCGGTGGCGCTCGGCCGCCAGCTGGTCGCCGACGGGCGCGAGGACGCGCGCGTCGCGACGATCCTGTGCGATACGGGTTTCCGCTATCTCTCCACGCTCTACAATGCCGAGTGGCTGGAATCGAAGGGGCTGCCGGTGTTCGACTGGCTGCGTTCAGATTGACCGGGGTAGGCGGGCCGGCATGGTAATCGATCCGAGGGATCTGTTTCGCGGTCGCGCCGCCGAAGAACGCGCGAGCGATAGCGAAGCCGCCCCGGTCCTCGCGCCCCTGTCGGGCACGCGGGCGCAGCGCATCCAGCGCCTCCAGGTCGGGCTGTTCGGCATCGGTGCCATGGTATTGCTGGTGGGGCTGGCCGACATCGTCATAACCCGCGCGCAGCAGACCTCCGCCAGCGCCGTGCCCGAAGCGGCACCGACGGTCGTGGCCACCGAGACTGCGTCGCCGCGCGATCCGCTGGCCGACGCAGGCGTTGCGCCCGAACTGCCGGCGGAAACCGATGCCCCCGCCGCGCAGCCGCCCGCCCGTGGTGGTGAAGTCGTCGATCCCGATGCTGATCGTGCAGAGCCGCTGCGTCCCTGATCTTGCGGGGCTTGTCGCCGCCGCGCTGCTCGCCTTTGGCGGGGGAAGCGCCGCTGCGCAGGATGTCGTCATCGGCGCTCCGGTCGAAGAGGCCGAGGTCGCGCCGCCGTCGCTTGGATTGATGGGGACGATACCGATCTACTGGGGCGAGGCGGCGGGGCTGGAGGAGATGCTTGCCGGCACTGCGCGGCCGCACTGGGCGCGTCCGGTGATCGCGCGCGACTTTACCCTGCAACCGGTCGATTACCTGTCCGGGCAAGCGCTTGCCGGCTTCGACCGCCTGCTGCTGGCCCAGCCGCGCGGCCTGACCGCGGAAGAGAACGTGGCGCTCGATGCCTGGGTGCGCGGCGGGGGGCGCCTGCTGCTGTTCGCCGATCCGATGATGACCGGCGAATCGCGTTTTGCGATCGGTGACAGGCGACGCCCGCAGGACGTGGCGTTGCTTTCTCCCATCCTCCGTCACTGGGGGCTCGAACTGCTGTTCGACCCGGAACAGGACGGCGAAATGGCCATGCGGGAATTTGCGGGAACGAACATCCCCGTGGCGCTATCCGGCACGTTCGCGGTGCATGGCAGCGATTTCGCGCGATGTGCGCTTTTCGCGGCCGATATGGTGGCGCGCTGCACGGTGGGCGCGGGGGAAGCGCTGATCGTGGCGGACGCGGCGCTGCTCGATCTGGACGGGCCGCACGACGGCGCGCCAGCCGCGCTCCGGCGGCTGTTGGCAGAAGGGTTGGGGATTTCGCGGGACAATGGCGACGGGTCCGCTACGGCGGGCGCGAAAGGCGCGCGGAACCGCCCTCGCGACCCGCATTCGATGGCGCAGGTCAGACGAGCGGAAAGTCCATAAAGATTATACTATTCAGTATCTTACTGGACGATCCCCAAAAATCCCGCATTTTCCCCTTCCATCCCGTTCGCTACCGGGTTATTTACCTTGGTCATCGGACAAGTTTCCCGTGCCGCATCCCGTATCCGGGGTGAGGCGGCCGCGCCGGCGCGCGGTTCGTCGCGGGGAAGATGTGTCCGGGGGTGTTTGCAAAACCGGGGACGGGGTTCGTGGCGGATCGGCCTTCAGGCTACAGGGGACAGGGCTTTTCGCTTCGCGGCGAGAAGGGTCGCTATGTCCTGCCACCCAGCTTCCGCAAGGTGTTCGCCGACAATAACGACGAACGCGTCCTGTGCCTCGCCAAGCACGAGAAATATCCATGCCTGACCGCGTTCGGCCTGTCGCGCACCGACGGGTTCGAGGACCAGCTCGACAAGGAAGAGGAAAGCGCGATTCGCCGCGGCGTGGACTTCGACCGCGATCTGCGCTCCATGCAGCTGTGGGGGTTTACCGAGGTTCCGTTCGATTCCTCGGGTCGCTTCATATTGCCCGATCATCTGTCCGATCTGGGCGGGCTCGCCGATGCCATCTACTTCCAGGGCGGCGGGCAGTTCATCACGCTCTGGGATCCCCGGCGCCTGCAGGCGATGGGCGCAGGGTTCGAGAACGCGCAGGCCGCATGCCGCACGATGGCCGCCGATGCAGACGCCAAGGGCGCAAGGGGAAAGCGCAAGTGACCCCCGCGCCGGCGCCCCACGTTCCCGTCCTGCTGGACGAGGTGATCCGCGAACTCGATCCGCGGCCCGGCGATGTCATCATCGATGCGACCTTCGGGGCAGGGGGCTACACCCGCGCCATCCTCGACGCCGGGGCCACCGTGCACGCCTTCGACCGCGACCCGGACGCGATCGCCGCGGGCGCCCAGTGGCCCGAAACGCGGGAGGTTCCCCCGCGACTCGTGCTGCATGCGCGCCGCTTTTCCGAGATGGTCGAGGCCATGGAGGAGGCCGGCATCGCGCAGGTCGACGGCATCGCGATGGACATCGGCGTATCCTCCATGCAGCTCGACCGCGCCGAACGCGGCTTCGCCTTTTCCAGCGACGGCCCGCTCGACATGACAATGGATCGCACCCGGCCCAACGCAGCGGACTTCGTCAACGACGCCGACGAGGCCGCGATCGCCGACGTGCTGTACACCTTTGGCGAGGAGCGGCAGTCGCGCCGCGTCGCGCGCGCCATCGTCGCCGCGCGTCCGCTGACCACCACGGGCGAACTGGCCGCGGTGGTGCGAAAGGCGCTCGGCCATCGCCCCGGCCAGCCGAAAGACCCGGCGACGCGCAGCTTCCAGGCAATCCGCATCCACGTGAACGGCGAACTGGACGAACTGCGCCGCGGCCTGGCTGCGGCCGAAAGGTTGCTGAAGGAAGGTGGCCGGCTGGCCGTCGTCAGCTTTCACAGCCTGGAAGACCGCATCGTGAAGACCTTTCTCCGGGATGCCGCGAACGTTTCCCCTCGCGGTTCCCGGCACCTGCCCGAAGCGAAGGATACCCCGTCCCCCCGCTTCGGGCATCTTACCAAGGCGATCCGGCCCTCCGCCGCCGAGATCGACCGCAACCCGCGTGCGCGCTCTTCCACGCTGCGCGCCGCGACACGCACCGCAGCGCCGGCAAGGGAGCATGCCGCATGACACCGCATTATCGCATTCGTCGCATAGGCTGGCTGGCCGCGCTGGGGGTCTGTCTCGTCCTTTACGCGATGCTGCACCTCAAGGTGAACGCGCTCCATTCCGAGGTCGTGCGGGCGGAACGCGAGATCGTTTCGCTGGAAAACGAGAACATGCTGCTGGAAACCGAATTCCTCACCCGGTCGAACCAGGTGCAGCTGGCGGCATGGAACCGGGTCGATTTCGGCTTCGAGGCGCCGACCGCGCAGCAATTCATCGAAAGCCCGCGCCAGCTGGCGCGCTTCGGCTCCCCGCGCGAGGCTGACGCGCCTGCGCCCATTCGACTCGCGGGCATGAGCGATGACGGCGAAATGCCGGCGTTCCCGCGCCTTGTGTCGCCGTTGACCGGGAAGCCGGTGGAAGCGGACGTGCTGGGCGAGGGCGGCGAAAATCACGCGGCCGGCGGCGGCCACGCGCCCGCCAATCACCTCGCGGTCAGCCTCGCGGGCGGACCGGTGCGCGTCGCGATCGGCGGCATCGCCGCTTCTGCCGGTCGATGACCGCCTTCGCCGTCCCGCACGGCTTCGCCGCCACACCGGCGGGCCGCATCGACTATCGCCGGCATGCGTTGCTGGTCGCACGGCTGCGACTGCTGCTGGTCGCCGCGGTTTTCGTGTTCCTTGGCTTGGCCGCCTTCGCGCGTATCGCCTGGATCGGCACGGTGGAACCCGGCCCCGCCCGGCATTCGATGGCCGACCAGCTGCTGCCTCCGCGCGGGGAGATCGTCGATCGCAACGGCGTGCCGCTCGCGCGGGCCTTCCCCGCCTATGCGCTGTGGTTCAATCCGCGCGCGATGGAACTGGGCGGCGATGGCGGGCCGCCGCTCGTGAAGAGTGCGGGCGAGGTGGCCCGTGAACTGAAGGCGATCTTCCCCGACCTGGACGAATACGAAGTGCGCGAGAAGCTGTCCTCGGGCCGCGCGGGCTATCTGCGCCGCCGCGTGCTGCCGCGCGATGCCAACAAGGTCATGGCCATCGGCGAACTGGCTCTGGAACTGCCGCGAGAGGAGGATCGCCACTATCCCCAGGGCGCGATGGCGGCGCATGTCATGGGCTACGTCGCGGCCGACGGTCACGGCCGTGTCGGGATGGAAGCGGTGCTGGACGAGCAATTGACGGACCCGGCGCGGCGCGCGACGCCCGTGGCGTTGTCGATTGACACGCGGGTGCAGGGCGCGCTGGAAGACGAATTGCGGCGCGGGATGCTGGCCGTGAACGCGGTGGGCGCGGCGGGCGTGGTGCTGGATGTCGACACCGGTGAAGTGATGGCGCTCGCCTCCCTCCCCGAATTCGACCCCAATCATATCGACGCAGAAGGCCAGTCACGCATGTTCAACCGCGTGACCAACCAGGTCTACGAACTGGGAAGCACCTTCAAGCCGCTGACGGTCGCCGCCGCCATCGACAGCGGCAAGGTGACCAATCTGGCGCGCCGCTATCCGGCCAACCGGCCGATCGCCATCGGCGGCTTCCACATTCGCGACAGCCACACGATCGGGGCAAGCCTGAACGTGCCCGAGATGCTGATTCATTCGTCGAACATCGTGACCGCGCAGATCGTCGACGAGGTCGGCGCCGGCACGCTCAAGCGCTACATGGAAGATCTGGGCATGAACGAGCGGCCCTACATCGAACTGCCCGCTCGCGGCTTTCCCATCTGGCCGAGCGGCGACTGGCCGCGACTGCGGGCGATGACGGTGGGCTACGGGCACGGGATCGCGGTGACGCCGCTCCACCTAGCTTCGGCCTATGCGGCAATGGTCAATGGCGGCGTATGGCGCCCCGCGACCCTGCGCAAGCTCGCACCCGGCCAGGCACCGCGAGGCCGGCGCGTGTTCAAGGCCAGCACCAGCGCGCGGATGAACCAGTTGCTGCGCATGATCGCGGTCTATGGCACCGGCCGCAACGCGGATGCGCCCGGTTTTCGCGTCGGCGGCAAGACCGGGAGCGCGGAAAAGCCCGGAGCCGGCGGCTATCGCCGCTCCACGCTGGTATCGACCTTTGCCGCCGCCTTCCCGATGGACCGCCCGCGCTACGTCGTGATCGCCATGCTGGATGAACCGCAGGGCACCGTCGCCAGCAGCTTTCAGCGCACCGCCGCGTGGAACGCCGCGCCCATCGTGGGCCGCCTGGTGCCGCGTATCGGCCCGCAACTGGGCGTGTTGCCCGACGCCGATCGCGACATCGACCTCAGCGATCTCGAACCGCTGGTCGGGCACGACTGATGCGGCTCGCCGATCTCGCCCGTCTGTTGAACCTCGATGCGGTTTCCGCCGGGGATACGCACGTGACCGGTTTCGCGATCGACCATCGCAAGGTCGCCCCCGGCAACGTCTTCGGAGCCTTTCCCGGGACGAAGGTGAATGGCGAGGATTTCATCCAGGCCGCCGTCGCCAACGGCGCGGTGGCGGTCGTCGCCCGGCCGCAGGCGCAGGTGCCGGGCGCGCTGCATCTCGCCAGCGAACGTCCGCGCCGCGCCTTCGCCGAACTGGCCAGCCGCTTCTTTCGCCCGACCCCGGAAACGGTGGTGGCGGTTACGGGGACCAACGGAAAGACCTCGACGGTCGAGATGACGCGCCAGCTCTGGCACATGTGCGGGCTGCGCGCGGCGAGCATCGGCACGCTCGGCGTCACCACGCCCGACGAAAGCGTATCCACCGGGCTGACGACGCCCGACATCGTCACCTTCCTGTCCAACATGACCGGGCTGGCGCGCGAGGGCGTGACCCACGTCGCCTACGAAGCGAGCAGCCACGGCCTCAGCCAGTTCCGCAACGAGGGACTCCCGGTGAAGGCGGGCGCGTTCACCAATCTGTCGCGCGATCATCTCGACTATCACGCCGACATGGAAGATTATTTCGCCGCCAAGATGCGCCTGTTCGCAGAGGTGCTGGATGATGGCGGCACGGCGGTGATCTGGGCGGACGATGACTGGTCGCAGCGCGTCATGGACGTGGCGCGCGAGCGCGGGCTGACGCTGTTCACTGTGGGGGAGCAGGGCGAGGACATCCGCATCGCCGCGCGGGAGGCGACGCAGCTGGGACAGGAACTGCGCGTCGAGCATCGCGGCGATACCCATACGATCCGGCTGCCGCTGATCGGTGCGTACCAGGTCGCCAACGCCCTCACCGCCGCGGGTCTCGCATTGGCGAGCGGCAGCGACGCGGCGCAGGTGTTCGACGCACTGGCGCGGATGCAACCCGTGCGCGGCCGGCTCGAACGGGCGGTGATCGCGCCTTCGGGCGCGCCGGTCTATGTCGATTACGCCCATACGCCCGACGCGCTCGCCGCGGCGATCAAGGCCCTGCGGCCGCATGTGGCGGGGCGGCTCGTCACCGTGTTCGGTGCCGGCGGGGACCGCGACAAGGGCAAGCGTGCGCCGATGGGCGAAGTCGCCTCGCGCCTGTCCGATGCGGTCGTTGTGACGGACGACAACCCGCGCGGGGAGGACCCCGCCGCCATCCGCGCCGCCGTGATGGAGGGAGCCGGGGACAACGCGCAGGACATGGGTGACCGCCGCGCCGCGATAGGCCACGCGATCCAGATGGCGGGATGCGACGATATCGTGCTGATCGCGGGCAAGGGGCACGAGACCGGGCAGGTCGTCGGCAGCGGCGACGATGCGCGTACCCTGCCTTTCGATGATGTCGAAGTCGCGCGCGAATGCGCCGCGAAGATCAACGCCAACGACCGGGATACGGACAGATGAGTGCAGCGCTGAAACGCCATCCCGCCCTGCGCGCATGGCCGCGAAACGTCCCCACGCGCGCGCCGCTCTCCCTGTGGAATGCGGCCGGGATCGCGACCGCCACAGGCGGATCCGCTTATGGTGAATTTGAGGTTAGCGGCGTCGAGATGGACTCGCGCGACGTGCAGCGCGGCGACCTGTTCGTGGCGCTGAAGGGAGAGGCGATGGACGGCCATCGCTTCATCGACGCCGCCTTCCGCAACGGCGCCGCCGCCGCGCTGGTCGACCGGCCGGTGGATTATCCGCACGTGCTGGTCGGCGATACGACCGTGGCGCTGAAGGCGCTCGCCGCCGCCGCGCGCGAGCGGGTCGAGGCGAAGATCGTCGGCGTCACCGGATCGGTCGGCAAGACCGGCGTGAAGGAGGCGATCTTCACCGCGCTCGAACGATCCGGGCGCGGGCCTGCGCATCGCTCGGTGCGAAGCTACAACAACCATGTGGGCGTGCCACTCTCGCTGGCGCGGATGCCGGCGCCCAGCCGTTTCGGCGTGTTCGAGATGGGGATGAACCATGCTGGCGAAATCGCCCGTCTGACCGACCACGTTCGCCCGCACGTCGCCGTGATCACCACCATCGCGCCCGCACATATCGAGAACCTGGGCAGCGAGGAGGCCATCGCCGATGCCAAGGCGGAAATCTTCGCGGGACTGGAAAAGGGCGGCACCGCCGTCATCCCCGCCGACAGCCCCCATTTCGACCGGTTGCGCGACGCCGCGATCAGGGCCGGGGCGCGGATCATCGCCTTCGGGCGCGGGGAGAGGGCGGACATGCGCCTGCTCGACGCCGTGCCCGATGCCAGCGGCGGGGCGCTGGTCACGGCGGCGATGGGGCCGATCCGCATCTGCTATTGCGTGGCCGAGCCGGGCGAGCACTGGATCGACAATTCGCTGTGCGTCATGGCCGCCGTCCACGCCGCCGGGGGCGATCTGGGCGCGGCGGGACTGGCGCTCGCGGAGATGGGCGGGCTCAAGGGTCGCGGAGCGCGGGTACGGGTCAAGGTGCCGGGCGGCCACGCGCTGCTGATCGACGAGAGCTACAACGCCAATCCGGCCTCGATGCGCGCCACTCTGGCGCAACTCGGCCACACCCCCGCCACCCGCCGCGTCGCGGTGCTCGGCGCGATGAAGGAACTGGGCGATTTCGGCCCCTCCTTCCATGCCCAGCTCGCCGAACCCGTGGCGAAGGCACATATCGACTTCGCCGTGCTGGTGGGCGAGGAAATGGCCCCTCTTGCGCGCGAGATGGGGAAAGACCGGTCCGCACAGCTTGGCAATCCGATTCCGTTTGCGCATTGCGAGAATGCGGGCGAAGCCATAGCCGCGTTGCAGGAATTCGGCCTTGCCGGCGGAGACGCCGTGCTGGTCAAGGGTTCCAACTCGGTCGGCCTCGCCCGCGTCGTGGATCACTTCGCCGCCCGGGAAGGCTGACGCGCAACGGATCATGTTCTACTTTCTTGCCCAGCTGCTTGATTTCGACGGGATCCTGAACCTCGTCCGCTACCAGACCTTTCGTGCCGGCTCCGCCATGATGACGGCGCTGCTGATCGGTCTGGTCATCGGTCCGCGCTTCATCCGCCTGCTGCGCGTGCGGCAGGGCAAGGGGCAGCCGATCCGCGAGGATGGCCCGCAATCGCACCAGGCGAAGGTCGGCACGCCGACGATGGGCGGGCTGATGATCCTGACCTCGCTTTCCGTCGCCATGCTGTTGTGGATGGACCTTGCCAGCCCCTTCGTATGGGCGTGCCTCGCGGTCACGATGGGCTTTGGCATCATCGGCTTCATGGACGATTACGACAAGGTCACGAAAAGCAGCCACAAGGGGGTGCCGGGCAAGGTCCGCCTGCTTCTGGAATTCCTCGTGGCGGGCATCGCCAGCTGGCTGATCGTGGGCGAGATCAACACCGTCCTCTACGTGCCGTTCATGGTGGAAACGGGCGTGCAGCTCGGCTGGTTCTACTACGTCTTCGCGGCCTTCGTGATCGTGGGTGCGGGCAATGCCGTCAATCTGACCGACGGGCTGGACGGCCTCGCCACGATGCCCGTCGTCATCGCGGCGGGTGCCTTCCTCGTCATCTGCTATCTCGTCGGCCGTGTCGACTTTTCCGACTATCTGGGTATCCCGCACGTTCCGCTGGCGGGCGAGCTGGCGATCATGTGCGCGGCCATCATGGGGGCGGGCCTCGCCTTCCTGTGGTTCAACGCGCCGCCCGCCGCCGTCTTCATGGGCGATACCGGCAGCCTCGCCCTGGGCGGCGCGCTGGGCGCCATCGCCGTCGCCAGCCATCACGAGATCGTGCTGGGCGTGATCGGCGGCCTGTTCGTGCTGGAAGCGCTTTCGGTCATCATCCAGGTGTTCTGGTTCAAGCGAACGGGCCGGCGCATCTTCCGCATGGCCCCCATCCATCACCATTTCGAGCAGCTCGGCTGGAAGGAATCGACGGTGGTGATCCGCTTCTGGATCATCGCCATCGTGCTCGCGGTGATGGGTCTCGCGACGTTGAAGCTGCGGTGATTACCGCGCGTGCCTTTGCCGGTCGGCGCTACTGCGTGCTGGGGCTCGCCCGGTCGGGCATGGCGTCGGCGGAAGCACTGCTGGCGAGCGGGGCGCAGGTAACCGCCTGGGATCGCCGGAACGAGCCGAAGGAGCGGCTTCGCGGGCGCGCGACCATCGCCGATCCGCTGGAAATCGATCTTCGCGGGTTCGACGGCATCGTCGCTTCGCCCGGCGTTCCGCTCAACACCCATCCCCTGCGCGACAAGGCGGCGCGCGCGGGCGTGCCGGTGATCGGGGATATCGAACTGTTCGCGCAGGCGCGCGCCGAGCTTCCCCCGCACAAGGTGATCGGCGTTACCGGCACCAACGGCAAGTCGACCACCGTCGCGCTGGTCCACCACCTGTTGCAGGCAGCCGGCATCCCCGCGCGGCTCGGCGGCAATATCGGCGTGCCCATACTGGCGGAGGATCCGCTCGAGCCGGCCGGTGACGTGCCGGGCGTCTATGTGCTGGAACTGTCCAGCTTCCAGATCGACCTCACCCGATCGCTCGCCTGCGAGGCGGCGGCGCTCATCAACATCACCCCGGACCACCTGGATCGCTACGACGATTTCGCCGCCTACGCCTTCGCCAAGGGGCGGCTGCTGGCGATGCAGGGCGCGGGACAGTTCGCCGTCTTCGGCTGCGAGGACGCGCCGACCAGCGCGGTGCAGCAGGCGGAGGCGGCGCGCCGGGCCGAGGGGCGCGCCGATTGCGTCGACGCCTGGGCGTGGTCGGCCTATCAGAAGGACTGGCCGAGCCTGCAGGGTCCGCACAACCTCCAGAACGCCGCGATTGCCGCCGCGCTGGTGCGCGAAATGGGCGTGACGCGCGCGCAGATCATGGACGGGCTGGCCAGCTTCGCCGGACTGCCGCACCGGATGGAACGGATCGGGACATGCAAGGGCGTCCTGTTCGTGAACGACAGCAAGGCGACCAACCCCGCCTCCACCGCCCCTGCCCTGGCGGCCTTCGCGCCCGAGGGCGGGCGGCCCCGCATCCACTGGATTTGCGGCGGTCTGCCCAAGGAAGACAATCTGCGCGATTGTGCGCCCTATTATCCGAACGTCGCCCGCGCCTACACGATCGGCGATGCCGGGCCGCTCTTCGCGCAGCTGCTGGACGGTCACGTTCCGGTCGAACGCTGCGAAATGCTCAGCGAGGCGGTGCGCCGCGCCAAGGAAATGGCGCAGGACGGGGACGTGGTCATGCTCAGCCCGGCCTGCGCCAGCTTCGATCAGTTCCGCGATTACGAGGCGCGCGGACAGGCCTTTCGCGAACTCGCGGTGGAGATGGGTTGTACCGACGAACGTTCCCCCGGCGGGACGATGACGGCGAGGTCGATAGCATGAGTGCGGAGATCTACATTCCCCGCAGCGGCGAAGAAGGACCAGTCCGGTCTCCACGGCTGCCACGCGACCGCAAGCGGGAACTGCGCATCTGGTGGCGGGAGATCGATCGCTGGTTGCTCGCCTTCATCCTCATGCTGATGGCGGTCGGTACGCTGTCGGTTGCCGCAGCCTCTCCGGCCAGCGCGCGGCGGCTGTCGACCGAGGCGGTGCAGCTGCCCGACCTCTATTTCTTCTGGGCGCATATCCGCTGGCAGATGCTCGGCCTGATGGTCATGCTGGGAACGTCCATGCTGCCGCGCGAGCCGGTGCGCCGGATGTGCATCGTGCTGGCCGGCATCATGCTGTTCGCGCTGCTGCTGGTGCCCTTCGTCGGGACCGAGGTGAACGGGGCCAAGCGGTGGCTTACCGTGGGCATCCAGTTCCAGCCGAGCGAGTTCCTGAAGCCTGTCTGCATCGTGTCGCTCGCCTGGGTGCTGTCGTGGAAGGTCCGCGACCCGGAGCTGCCCGTCATCGCCATATCGGGCGCGGTGGTCGGGTTCGTGACCTTGCTGCTGCTTGCCCAGCCGAACCTGGGTGCGGCGATCCTGTTCATCGCCGTATGGTTCGTGATGGTCATGCTGGCCGGCCTGCCGCTCCAGCGTATCGGAATGCTGGGGGGCGCGGGGGCGGCGCTGATGCTGGGCGCCTACCTGTTCTACGACAACGCCCGCAACCGGATCGACAGCTTCCTCGGCGGTCCCAGCGCCTACGATCATGTCGACCTTGCCAACCGCACGCTGACCGCCGGTGGCTGGACCGGCAGCGGCTTCTGGCTCGGTACCAACAAGATGCGCCTGCCCGAAGCGCATACCGACTACATCTTTTCCGTGATCGGAGAGGAGCTGGGCCTTATCGTGTGCGTGGTCGTCGTGCTGCTCTACCTCGCCATAATCCTGCGTGTGCTGATCCGCCTGGTGGAGGAGGACCGGCTGTTCATCATCCTCGCCGCGAGCGGTCTGGTGGCGCTGTTCGGCGGGCAGGCGTTCATCAACATCCTCGTCAACCTGCAACTGTTCCCCAGCAAGGGCATGACGCTGCCGCTGGTGAGCTATGGCGGATCGTCGACGATCGCGCTGTGCTTTACCATCGGGCTGCTGCTGGCGATCATGCGGCGCAACCCGTTCCTGGCTCGCGAGCCGCTGGATTTCCGCGGTGCGCTGGACAGGGACGCGGGCCGCGATAGCGACAGGGAGGATCGCCGATGAGCGGCAACACGCCCGGCATCTCGCGCCATTTCGTGCTCGCGGCAGGCGGCACCGGCGGGCATCTGACGCCGGCCTTCGCGCTCGCGCACGAGCTGGAGCGGCGCGGGCATCACGTCGCACTCATCACCGACGAGCGCGGCGCTGCCATTCCCGGCAAGCCCGATTTCCTGCCCGCCCATGTCCTGCCGGCCGGTCGGTTCGGCAAGAACCCGCTCGGCTGGGTCAAGGGCGCGGCCGCGGTGATGAAGGGGCGGGGCATGGCGCGGCGCCTGTTCGAAACGTTCCAGCCCGCCGCGGTCATCGGTTTCGGCGGCTATCCCGCGCTGCCTGCCCTGCTGGCCGCGAATGCGGACCGGGTGCCGAGCGTCATTCACGAACAGAACGCGGTGCTGGGCCGCGTCAACCGGCTTCTGGCGGGCCGGGTGGACGCGATAGCGACATCCTACGAGGAGGTCGACCGGCTCGACGGCAAGCATCGCGAGAAGGTCCATGTCGTCGGCAACCCGGTACGACCGGGCGTGCTGTCCCTGCGCGAAGAGCCGTTTCCCGCCTTCACGCAGGACAGCCTGTTCCGGGTGCTGGTAACGGGCGGCAGCCAGGGCGCGCGCGTGCTGTCCGAGGTGGTGCCGGACGGGCTTTCCATGCTCGCCCCGGCCCTGCGTTCACGGCTGCAGGTTACGCAGCAATGCCGGCCGGAAGATCTGGAGGCGGTGCGTGCGCGCTATGCCAGTCACGACATTCCGGCCGAGCTGGCGACCTATTTCGAGGACATGGCGAGCCGGCTCGCCGACGCACATCTCTTCATCGGCAGGGCCGGGGCCTCGACCATCGCCGAACTGACGGCGGTGGGGCGGCCCGCCATTCTTGTCCCGTTGCCGATCGCGACCGACGATCATCAGGCCGCCAATGCGCGGGAGGTTGCAAGGTCCGGCGGGGCGCGGTCGATCAGACAGGCGAGATTCACCGCCTCCGAGCTTGCCAAGCAGATCAACGCGATGGCGCAGCATCCCGAAACGCTCGCCAACGCCGCCCATGCTTCGTGGAATTGCGGACGGCCCGACGCCGCATCGGATCTCGCCGACCTGGTGGAAAGCCTGGGCGGCGATACCTTGCAGGACGTCATTCGCGTCGGTGGCAACAATGCGCGCGGAGCGACGCAGGGCCAGGTCGCCGGGCAGGGTGCGGCATGAAGGGTGTCGGCACGGAGATCGGCACGATCCATTTCGTCGGCATCGGCGGCATCGGCATGTCGGGCATTGCCGAGGTCATGCACAATCTCGGCTACCGGGTTCAGGGCAGCGACCTTGCCGACAGCGCCCGCGTCGATGCGCTGCGCGATGCCGGTATTCCGGTCAGCATCGGACACGACGAGGGTAATCTCGGCGATGCCGCGGTGGTCGTTACCTCCACCGCGGTCAGGCGCACCAATCCCGAGGTTGCCGCCGCCCTCAATGCGCGTATCCCGGTGGTGCGCCGGGCCGAAATGCTGGCCGAGCTGATGCGGCTGAAGAGCACGGTCGCGGTCGCCGGTACGCACGGCAAGACCACGACAACCAGCATGATCGCCGCGCTGCTCGACGCCGGCGGGGTGGATCCGACTGTCATCAATGGCGGTATCATCGAAAGCTACGGGTCGAACGCGCGACTGGGCGACAGCGAGTGGATGGTGGTCGAGGCGGACGAGAGCGACGGCAGCTTCCTGCGGCTCGACGGCACCATCGCGGTCGTTACCAATATCGATCCGGAACACCTCGATCATTACGGCGATTTCGACGCGGTCAAGGCGGCCTTCGCGCAGTTCATCGAGAACGTGCCCTTCTACGGCGCGGCGGTGCTGTGCATCGACCACGCCGAGGTTCAGAACGTCATCGCCCGCGTGCAGGATCGCCGCGTCATCACCTACGGCTTCTCGCCACACGCCGACGTGAGGGCGGAAAACGTGACGCCCGATGGCGCCGTCACCCGGTTCGATGCGGTGCAGACCGCGCGCGACGGGGCGGTCATGCGGATCGATGCGATCGAGCTTCCCATGCCGGGACGCCACAACGTGCAGAATGCCTGCGCGGCGATTGCCGTGGCTCTGGAAATGGGGTGCCGGGCCGAAGCGATCCGCGACGGCTTCGCCCGCTTCGGCGGCGTGCGGCGGCGCTTCAGCCATGTCGGCGATATCGACCTGGGGGGCGAGATCGGGGTCAAGGTGATCGACGACTACGCGCATCACCCGGTCGAGATCCGCGCCGTCCTGTCCGCCGCGCGCGACGCCGCCGGGGGGCGGGTCGTCGCCGTCATGCAGCCCCATCGCTATACCCGCCTGCGCGACCTGATGGAGGATTTCCAGGGGGCCTTCGCCGACGCGGACCTGGTCTATGCAACGCCCGTATATCCGGCGGGGGAGGAACCCATCGAAGGCGTCGACGAGCACGAACTGGTATCCGGCCTGAAGGCGCGGGGGCACCGCCTGGCCGAGGCGGTGGCCGGCCCCTCCGATCTCGCCGAGCGGCTGGCGCATGTTCTCGAGCCGGGCGACATGGTCGTGTGCCTGGGGGCGGGAGACATCACGAAATGGGCGGCGGGCCTGGCGAAGGACGTCGCCACGTTCCGCGTTCGCGAGGGGATCGAGCAATGATGCAGATCGGCGAAGACGACTGGGCCGAAACCGCGCCCGACGCGCACGAACATCCCGGCTTCGGGGTCGACGTACCCAAGGGTACGCGCGGCGACCTGACGCCCGACGCGCCGCTTGCCAAGCTGGTCTGGTTCAAGAGCGGCGGCGCGGCGGACTGGCTGTTCGAACCGGCCGATACCGAAGACCTGATCCATTTCCTGTCCGGGCTGGAGCCGGGCACACCGGTCATGGCGCTGGGGCTGGGCAGCAATCTGATCGTGCGCGACGGCGGCATTCCCGGCGTCGTGGTGCGACTGGGCAAACCGTTTTCGAGCGTAGAGGTGCTGCGCGACAACATGCTCGAATGCGGTGGCGGCGCACCGGGCATTCTTGTCGCCTCGAAGGCGCGCGATGCCGGTATCGCCGGGCTGGAATTCCTGCGCGGCATACCCGGCACGGTCGGCGGGTTCGTGCGGATGAACGGCGGGGCCTACGGGCGCGAGGTCGCGGATATCCTCGTCGATTGCGACGTCGTCATCTCCGATGGCAACCTCGTGACCCTGCCGGTCGAAGACCTCGATTACACCTATCGCCATTCGCGCCTGACCGACGATGCCATCGTCGTCGCAGCCCGCTTTCGCGGTGCGAAGGGCGATCCCGAGGTCATCGGCGCGGAGATGGACCGGATTGCCGACGAACGCGAGAACTCGCAGCCTTTGCGCACCAAGACCGGCGGCTCCACGTTCAAGAATCCCGAGGGCGCGAAGGCCTGGAAGCTTGTCGACGAAGCCGGCTGCCGCGGACTCGCCAAGGGCGGGGCCAGGGTAAGCGAGAAACACGCCAACTTCCTCATCAATACCGGTGAGGCGACCAGCGCCGATATCGAGGGGCTGGGTGAGGAAATCCGCCGCCGCGTGGCGGAAAGGACCGGCTACAACCTCGAGTGGGAAATCCGCAGGGTAGGGCGCCCGTGACGATTCCCGCCGATCTTCACATCCTCGTGCTGATGGGTGGCTGGGCCAATGAGCGCGAGGTTTCGCTCATGTCCGGCAACGGCGTTGCCGATGCGCTGGAAGGTGCCGGCCACCGGGTCACGCGGCTCGACATGGGGCGCGACGTTGCGGCGCGCATCGCCGAGGCGGCGCCCGACGTGGTGTTCAATGCGCTGCACGGGGTGCCGGGAGAGGACGGCACGGTGCAGGGGATGCTCGATCTGATGCAGGTGCCCTACACGCATTCGGGGCTGGCCACGTCCGTCGTCGCCATCGACAAGGAGCTGACCAAGCAGGCGCTCGTGCCTCATGGCATTCCGATGCCGGGTGGGCGGATCGTGAAATCGGCGGAGCTGTTCGATGCCGATCCCATCGCCAGGCCCTACGTCCTCAAACCCGTCAACGAAGGCAGCAGCGTCGGCGTGGCGATCGTCACCGACGAGAGCAATTGCGGCAATCCCATCGCGCGCGACGCGAAGGGGCCGTGGCAGGATTTCGAGCGCCTGCTGTGCGAGCCGTTCATCCGCGGGCGCGAACTGACCACCGCGGTCATCGATACCGGAGACGGACCGCGCGCGCTGGGCGTGACCGAACTCGTCATCGACAGCGGTTTCTACGATTTCGAGCACAAGTACACGGAGGGTCGCACGACCCACGTCTTTCCCGCCGAAATCCCGCACCACATCGCCCGGTTGTGCAGCGATTACGCGGTACGCGCGCACCGGGTTCTCGGCTGCCACGGCACCAGCCGCACCGATTTCCGGTGGGACGACGAGCGCGGGGAGGACGGCCTGTTCGTGCTCGAAACGAACACCCAGCCGGGCATGACCCCGCTCAGCCTGGTGCCCGAACAGGCCAGGCATTCGGGCATCGGCTATCCCGAACTGTGCGAACTGATCGTCGAGGACGCGCTTCGCCGCGCCGGAAAACTGTCCTGATGGCGCGCACCGCGACCCGCAAGACCAGGGGCGTTCGGCGGCAGGCGCGGGCGGAGGGCAACCGCACCCGCGTGCGCAAGGCGCGCAGGCACGGCCAGTCGGCGCTCGGCAAGGCGCTGGCGCTGCTGCCCTTCACCGAAGAGCAGCTGCAAAGGGCGTTCACCATCCTCATCATCGCCGGCGCGGCCGCGCTGGCGCTGTTCATAGCCCAGGTTTCCGGCGCGACGGCGCTGGCGGCGGACCGGATGGCGCACATCGCGTCCAATGCCGGGTTCAAGGTCCGCCATATCGAACCGCACGGGGTCGAGCGGATGAACGTGCAGACCGTCTACGAGAAGGCGCTCGGGCAGAACGATCTGGCGATGACGCGGGTCGATCTCGCCGGGCTGCGCGACGATCTGCTGACGCTGCCGTGGGTCAAGGATGCGCGCGTCTCGCGGCAGTTGCCCGATGCGCTGGTGATCGACATCGTCGAGCGCACGCCGCACGCGGTCCTGCGCAAGCCCGACCGGCTGGTGCTGATCGACCCTGAAGGCAACGAGCTCGAACCCATCGGGGCGCGTGAGGCGAGCGACTACATGCTGATCGAGGGGCCGGGCGCCCAATCGCAGGTCGCGGCGCTCGACGGGTTGCTCGATGCCGCGCCCGCGCTGCGTCCGAAGGTGACGGGGGCCGAATGGGTCGGCAATCGTCGCTGGAACCTCACTTTCGATACCGACCAGCAGCTCGCTTTGCCGGAAGGCGACGAGGCGAGCGCGGCGGCGCTCATCAGTTTCGCGCAGGCCGACGGCGTCCACCGCCTGATCGGCGGCAAGGCCGTGGCGTTCGACATGCGCAACCCGCCGCGCATGTACATGCGCGTTCCGGGGCGGGCGGAAAGCCAGGAACTGGCAGTGGGGCAGAGCAGCTAGAACGATGAGCACACCCAGACCGACAGGGCCGCGCATCGCGCGGGTGATCGGGGCGATCAATATCGGATCCTTCCGGATCTCGGCGATGATCGCCGGACTGACCGAAAACGGCGAGATGCAGGTGCTAGGCAGCGGCCACCGCGCCGCGCAGGGCATCAAGCGGGGCTACGTCATCGACATGGCAGCGGCGACCTATGCCGTGCGCGATGCGCTGGAGCGGGCGGAGAAGCTCGCGGGCACGAGTGTCGACCAGGTCTGGATCGGCTGTTCGGGGGCAGGGCTGGCAAGCCAGATCCGCCCCGTGGAAATCGCCATTGGCGGTCGCCGGATCGAGGAAGAGGATATCGAGGCGCTGCTAGTCGCGGCGCGGGGCAGCCTGGAGCCCGACGGGCGCACGGTGCTGCATGCACAACCGGCCTGCTATTTTCTCGACGGTGCGCACGGCGTCGCCAATCCCAAGGGCCTGCATGCCGACCGGCTGGGTGTCGACATCCACGTCATGCTCGCCGACGGCGCACCGGTGCGCAACGTCACCGAGGCGGTGCAGAGCGCACATCTCGACGTGGAAGGCATCGTCGCCTCCCCGCTCGCCACCGGTCTCGCCTGCCTGACGGCGGAAGAGCGCGACCTCGGCGTCGCGATGGTCGAACTGGGGGGCGAGGTCACCAACGTGTCCGTCTATGCGGGCGGCATGCTGGTCGGCCTGCATTCGATTGCCAAGGGTTCGGCAGACATAACCGATGCCATCGCGTCCGCCTTCTCCATCCGCCGGTTCCAGGCGGAACGGCTGAAATGCGTGTCCGGCTCGGCCATCGCCAGTCCCACCGATCACCGGGAGCTGATTCCCGTCACCGCGCCGGGAGAGGACAAGCGCGGTCCCGTCGCGCGCGGCGCCGACGATCGCAACCAGGTGCCGCGCGCCGAACTGATCGCGGTCATCACCGGCGAACTCGACACGCTGATGAGCGAGGTCGCCAAGTCGCTAGACCGCATGGGCTTTACCGGCGGCAAACCCGGATCGCGCGCGCGGCAGGTGGTCATCACCGGCGGCGGGGCCGAACTTTCGGGGCTGGCGGACTACGCGCAAAGCGTGCTCGGCGTGCCGGTGCGGATCGGTCGTCCGGTGGCGCTCAAGGGACTGCCCGAGGCGCATTCCGCCCCCGGTTTCGCCACGCTGGCCGGTCTCGTCCTCTACGCCGCCGAGGATCCGGTGGACATTCGCGCCGCAGGCTCGCGGTTCACCCGCACCTCGTCATACGGACCCGTAGCCACGCTGGTTCGGGTGTGGGGCGCGATGAAGGAGTATTTCTGACCGGTTTTCGTTTAACGCGTAGCTGTGGATACGCTATCGCCACGGTTCACGCCGGAACAGGCTTTATGGCAAGGTAGGGTCCGACACGAAGTCTTCGGGCTCCCCAGGAGTAGAATGGTATGAGCATCAATATCGGTCCGCCCTCGGTCGAGGAACTGCGTCCCCGCATCACCGTGATCGGCGTCGGCGGCGCGGGCGGCAACGCCATCGCGAACATGATCGATGGCGATATCGAGGGGGTCGATTTCATCGTCGCCAACACCGATGCGCAGGCGCTCAATTCCTCGACCGCCGAGCATCGCATCCAGCTGGGACCGGACATCACGCAAGGCCTCGGCGCAGGCTCCCGGCCCGAGGTCGGGCGCGCAGCAGCCGAAGAGACGGTGGAGGAGATCGAACGCGCCCTGGAAGGCGTGAACATGGTCTTCATCGCCGCTGGCATGGGTGGCGGCACCGGCACCGGCGCGGCGCCCGTCATGGCCAAGATCGCCCGCGACAAGGGTATCCTGACCGTGGGCGTCGTGACCAAGCCGTTCCTGTTCGAGGGGACGCGCCGCATGCGGGAGGCGGAATCGGGTATCGAGGAACTGCAGAAGTGCGTCGATACGCTGATCGTCATCCCCAACCAGAACCTGTTCCTGGTGGCCAAGGCGGACACCACCTTCAAGGAAGCCTTCGCGCTGGCGGACGAGGTGTTGCAGCAGGGCGTGCGGTCCATCACCGACCTGATGGTGATGCCTGGCCTCATCAATCTCGACTTCGCCGACGTGCGCTCAGTGATGGGCGAGATGGGCAAGGCGATGATGGGTACCGGCGAAGGCGAGGGCGACAACCGCGCCCTGGAGGCCGCCGAGCGCGCCATTGCCAACCCGCTGCTCGACGGCGTGAGCATGCAGGGCGCCAAGGGCGTCATCATCTCCATCATCGGCGGCGAGGACATGAAGCTGCTGGAGGTGGACGAAGCCGCCAACCACATCCGCGAACTGGTCGATCCCGAAGCGAACATCATCTGGGGCAGCGCGTTCAATCCCGAACTCGACGGCAAGATCCGCGTATCGGTTGTCGCCACCGGTATCGAGCAGACCGCGCAGCAGGCGGAAACCGCCTCGCGCCCGCTCGACCTGTCGGCAGCACGCGGTCCGCGCAAGCCGAGCATCCCGGCGGCGGAGGACAACTTTGCCGCGATCGACGAGGCTGACGACTTCGACGACGATACGCTGGAACTGGGTGCAGGGGACGAGGACGTTCCGGGCGAGAGCCATTCCGAAGCGGTATCGGCGAGCGATGACGAAGGCGCTCCGCGAACTCCGGATGGCGCCGCTTCGTCCGAAGGCGAAGCGGGCGAGGGCGAGGACGCCTACCTCGCTTCCCCTGCGGACGACGACGCATACGGAAGCGATCGCGGCAGCGGATACGCCGACGCGCAGGACGACGACCAGGATGCCGATGACACCGCCTTCGACCTGACCGACGAGGCGGACGAGGCCGCCGGAACGCCGGGGCAGGACGAATTGCTGCTCGACGCCAGCCGGCTGGCGCAGGGCGGTGGCGACGTGCAACCCGCCGGCGGACGCCGCGCGCGGATGCTGGGGGGCGGCGGAGCGGGCGATACCGGGCCGGGTGACGGCGCAGGCAATGTGGGGGCGGGTACGCCGACCGCGCCGACGCCGGCGCCATCTTCGGGCGGCAGCACCCTGTTCGAGCGCATGGCCAACCTTTCCCGCCAGTCGCCCGGCAATTCCGCGGACGAAGATGACGACGAGGATGACGACGAGGGCTCGGCCATGCGCATTCCGCGCTTTCTCGGCCGGCAGAGCAACCAGTAGGCATTTCGCGACCGGCGGACGCGTTCGCGCGGCAGGCCGGTCGCAACGCCGAATGTCGTTCTAGCCGTATTCAGTCCTTCGCGTGTAGACGGCACGCATGACGCCACCGCGCCCGATGACCCGAACCCCCCGCCCGCCACGCTCCGCCTTCGCGCTTGCCGCGCTGCTGGCCGCGACCAGCGTGCCGCTATCCGCAACGCAGGCGCAGGAGGTGGTGCAGCAGCTTCCCAACCCGGCGCAGGAAGATCTGGCGGACGCCATGCGTCGGCTGGGTAGCAACCCGGAATCGGTGCCCGCCCTGGTCGCCGCGGGACGGGCCTCGCTCGAACTGGGCGACGCCGACGCGGCGCAGGGATTCTTCAACCGCGCGCTCTCGATCGCGCCCGAGGATGGCCGGGTGCTGTCCGGACTTGCCCTGATCGCCGTGCGACAGGGCGACGCCGTAACCGCGGTGCGCCTGTTCGACGACGCCGAGGCTGCCGGCGAATCGCTTGCTCCCTATGCCGCCGATCGAGGCCTGGCCTACGATCTGACCGGCCAGAACGCACAGGCGCAGCGGTATTACCGTGAAGCCCTGTCGCGCGGCGAGACGGCGGAGACGGTGCGCCGGCTGGCTCTCAGCTACGCCATTGCCGGTGACGCCGACGCGTCCGAGACGACCCTGCTCCCGCTGTTGCAGCGGCAGGATCGCGCGGCCTTCCGCACGCGCGCCTTCGTTCTCGCAATCCTGGGCCAGGGGGAGGAGGCGGTGTCGATCGCGTCCACCATGCTGCCGCAACGGCTCGCAAACCAGATGGAACCGTTCCTGCGCGACATGGACCGGCTGACGGCGGCGCAGCAGGCGGCGGCGGCCAATCTCGGGCGTTTCCCCACGCCCGCGCAGATCGGTCGCGATACCCCGGAGATCGCGGCGTTGTCCCGCGTCGCTTCACAGAACGCTCCGCCGCGTTCGCAGGCGCGTGCCGCCGACCGCCTCGTGCCCGGCGGCGAACCGCTGGGACCGGCTGCGAGGTCCGCCACGCCCTCCGCACCCGCGAGCGGCGAACTACCGGCGCGCCAGGCTGCGGTGCAACCGGTCGCTCCGCCGCCCGCAACCGCCGCCGCTCCCGCGCAGCGGCGGCTTGCGGACGCGTCCGATGCGCGCTCGCAACCTGCGAGCGATACGCGGACGCGCGGGTTCCAGTCACGGCCGGTGCAGCAGGCCCGTGAATTGCCGGGAATACGCGAAAGCGTTCGCGGCACGGTAACGGTCCAGCCGGCCGAAGAAGACCCCGCCCCAGCCGGACTGGCGCTTCCGACGCCATCGGCGTCTCCCGCTCCCAGCCCGGCTCTTTCCGCCTCTGACCCGGCTACGGCAGTCGATTCCAGCGGCGAATTGCCGGCGATCGACCCGTCTGCGGCAAGCCGCGAAGCTACGGTCGTCGCGAGCCTCGCTGACGAACCGGCCACGCGGAACGAGCGTCGCGATGCACGTCCGTCCTTCTCGATTTCCGAACGCGGCGAAGACTCCGCCGAAGAAGCCGAACGCGTCGATCTCGCCAGTGCGTTCGCCGATTTCGATCTGGCGGCCTCGCCCGCATCCTCCTCGGCGCGAGCGGGGGCGGTCGATATCACCGCGATCCAGCCGCGCCGCGAGGCGCCGCCTTCCGCAGCCGCTCCCGCTCCGCCGGTCAGCCCGGCGCGGCACTGGGTGCAGGTCGCAACCGGGCAGGACGTCGACGCTTTCCGTTTCGATTGGCGGCGTATCGTGCGCGCCAGCGACGGCCTGCTCGACAATTACGACGCCTTCACCGCGCCCTGGGGGCAGACCAATCGGCTGCTCACCGGTCCCTTCGCCAGCGCCGCCGACGCAAATGCCTTCGTGCGCGAACTGGGTGAGGCGGGTGTCGACGCGTTCCGCTTTTCAAGCTCGGCGGGTGAGGAAATATCGCCGCTGGATTAGGCGGTTAGAGGGCGCCGCGCGTTATCCCCGGAAGCTTGTTCACAAGTCTCCAACAGCCGAAACAAGTTTTGCCCGACACAATGCCGGCCCGCGATTGCGCGTATCATGCCTGCCGACGCATTAAGCATCGCATGACAGGACGACGGGTAGCAGACGCATGACCATGGAACGCGAACGAATCGAGGAGGTGGTCGAGGATGCCGCCCCGGTCGAGATGCTGTCCGCCCTCTTCGCCGCGCGCGGATGGGCGCACGAACAGGTCGGCGAGGACGAGATCTCCGGCGAAATTCCCGGCAGCTGGACGACCTATCAGGTGCGCGCGATCTGGCGCACCGAGGACAATGTGCTGCAAATTCTGTGCATGCCCGATACCCGCGTGCCCGACGGCAAACGCCGCGACGCGGTGGAATTGCTGGCCCTGGTCAACGAACAGTTGTGGCTCGGCCATTTCGATATCTGGTCGCAGGGCGGCATGCTGCTCTATCGCCACGGCCTCATGCTGGGAGACGAGGGGCTGCTGTCGGTGGACATGGCACAGCTGGCGATCGAAAGCGCCGTGGCCGAATGCGACCGGTTCTATCCCGCCTTCCAGTTCGTCCTGTGGGGCGACAAATCCCCGCGCAGCGCACTGGACGCAGCACTCGTGGATGCCGCCGGAGAAGCGTGACATCGGCCATGCTGGCGGGGTTCGAAGGTTAATGTCGCAAGCTGTCGCGCAGGCCCGGTTTTCCTTGAAAAACGCAGGCGGAATGGCGATATTGCTGGCTGACCCGGCCCGCGAGTGAGGCCGGACATAGGAGTTTGGATTACGATGGCAAACTGGAACGACAACCGCGCCCGCCAGGGTTTCGGCGTGTCGCCGAGCCAGACGGGTGATGTCGCTGGCCGCACGACATTCGATGCGGGCCTGAGGGAGCATATGCTCTCCATCTACAATTACATGGCATCGGGCGTGCTGCTGACCGGTATCGTCGCGCTGCTGACTGCGCGGTCGGGGCTGGCGGTGCAGTTCGCGCAGGGTCCGCTGATGTGGATCGTCGCGCTTTCGCCGCTCGCCATCGTGTTCGCGATGAGCTTCGGTCGCAACAAGTTTTCAACCACGACTTTGCAGGCGATGTTCTGGGGCTTCGCCGTCCTGATGGGGCTGTCGCTGTCGACGCTCTTCCTCGTCTACACCGGTGGATCGATCGCGGCGACGTTCTTCGCCACCGCGGGCGCCTTTGCCGGCCTCAGCCTTTGGGGTTACACGACCAAGAAGGATATCTCGGCCTGGGGAAGCTTCCTCATCATGGGCGTCATCGGCCTTCTGGTGGCGATGGTTGTCAACATGTTCATCGGCTCGCAGACACTCGATCTGGTGGTCAGCTTCATCGGCGTGCTGATCTTCGCGGGCCTCACCGCCTACGATACGCAGCGACTGAAGCAGGAATATCTCGCCGTCCAGCAGGCGCGGATGACCAACCCCTCCGTCGCCGCGGCCTATCCTGCCGGCAAGATGGTCGTGATGGGCGCGCTGTCGCTCTACCTCGATTTCATCAACATGTTCCTGTTCCTGCTGCGGTTCATGGGCGTCGCCCGCGACTGATCGCACGACGGATTCGAGAAAAGATGCCCGGGACGCGGATTTCGCATCCCGGGCATTTTCTTATGTTCACGTGGCATGTAGGAAGCGCCGCGTAACAATCGGTTACGCGCAATTCGACGCGCATCGCGCCCTGTTGTCCGGAAGAGAGGAAGCCTGCCCGACATGACCCGTGCCCCGCTTACCATACGCACGATCGCCACTGTCGGCGTCTGTGCCGCGCTGGCCGCCTGCGCGACCCCCGAACCGCCGCCCCCGCCGCCCCCGCCGCCCCCGCCGCCCGCGCCGGTGGTGGAGGCTGTTCCCTATCGTCCGCTGCCGCCGCCCCAGGCGGCCTATGACATGGCGCTGCCCGCCAAGGACGCGCTCGGCAACCGGACGACCATCAACACCGCGCTCGAAACCGACGAGGCGGTGTGGCATTTCCGCTCGGGCTGGAACGTGGCCGCCCTCAACTGCACCCGTCCGCAGGACCAACCGATCCTCGACGCCTACGGCCAGATGCTGCAGGACCATGCCAGCCGGCTGAGCGAGGCGAACAGCGCGCTCGAAGCGCGTTTCCGCAGCCAGGCGGAAGAGGACCGGCGCGAGGCTGGCCTGGCGCGCAGCGCGAACGAGGCGCGGCGTGCCGCGATCCGTCTGCGCGAGGCTCATTCGACGGAGATGTACAACTATTTCGCCACCCCCGGCGCGCGCACCGCGTTCTGCGAGGCTGCCCTGGCTGTCGCGAACGATTACCTTGCAACGCCGCCGGAGGATTTCGGCACCTTCGCGATGGCCGGACTTCAGCGCTACGAGATGGCGTTCGACCAGTTCTGGTCCAGATACGAGGAGTACAAGACCGCCTCGGACGCCTGGGATCGGCAATACGGCGCCCGTTACGGCGCGTCGCAACCCGGCTGGGTGGCGCTTTACGGCACGGAGGCGCAGAAGATCGCCGCCGGTATGCTCGCCGCGCCGGAGCCGGAGATGGTCGGCGAGGTTCGCGATCCCGATACGGGCGCGGCCATCCCCGTCGTCCCGGTGCGCGAGGACGCCAGCAGCCAGCCGGTCGTCCAGCCTGTCCCGAGCGGGGAGGGCGACGAGGCGGCATCGGGGGAATAGGCCGCCCGGAGCCGAAAAGTCCTTGCCTTGCGAGGGGGCGGTAAAATTCCCCTTTGCAAGCGCGTGCATTGCCCGCTAAAGCCCCCGCCTCTCGCGGGGATTGCCGGTTCTGGCGCTTCTTCGCGGGGATGAAACTGGAACGGGGCCGTAGCTCAGTTGGGAGAGCGCGTCGTTCGCAATGACGAGGTCAGCGGTTCGATCCCGCTCGGCTCCACCAGTTGTCTTTCCGTGTTTCCCCGGGTGCCGGCCAGCCGACCGCCCCCTTAGCCTTTCCCGTGGCCGCTCTGCCCGGATCGCCGAGGGATCCCGCCTGCGTTGGCAGTGCGGCCGGCGCGCGCCGACACGTCCTATCCTGGACAGTTCGTGCCGAACCGCTCGGCGACCGGGATGACGCGGCGCTCGCGGCAAAACAAAAATCACCCCTGCGCCCCCAAATCCTCTAGGGACTCTTTCCATGCATTTCCTCGATCAGGCCAAGATATTCCTCAAGTCCGGCGCGGGCGGACCGGGTGCGGTCAGTTTCCGGCGTGAGAAATATATCGAGTTCGGCGGCCCGGACGGCGGCAATGGCGGGCGGGGCGGTGATGTCGTGCTCGAGGCGGTGCCCGGTCTCAACACGCTGATCGACTTTCGCTACGCGCAGCATTTCAAGGCCAAGCGCGGCGGGCACGGCATGGGCAAGGACCGCACCGGCGCCAGCGCGGACGATCTCGTCATCGAAGTGCCGGTCGGTACGCAGGTGCTGGACGAGGACCGGGAAACCGTGCTCGCTGACTTCACGACCGAGGGGCAGCGGCTGGTGCTGCTCGAAGGCGGCATGGGCGGACGCGGCAACGCCAGCTACAAGACCAGCACCAACCGCGCCCCGCGGCAGCATCAGCCGGGCGAACCGGGGCAGGAGATGTGGGTATGGTTGCGGTTGAAGCTGCTCGCCGATGCCGGACTGGTCGGCCTGCCCAATGCCGGCAAGTCGACCTTCATCAACGCCGTCTCGAACGCACGGGCCAAGGTCGGCGACTACGCCTTCACCACGCTCATCCCGAAACTCGGGGTCGTTCACCACAAGGGCCGCGAATTCGTGCTTGCCGACATACCCGGCCTGATCGAGGGCGCGGCGGAAGGGGCCGGTATCGGCGACCGGTTCCTGGGCCATATCGAACGCTGCCGGGTGCTGATCCATCTCATCGACATCAACGGCGAGGATCCGGTCGAGGCGATGCGCGTGATCGAGACGGAGCTCGCCGCCTACGAAGTCGACCTGTCGCAAAAGCCGCGTCTGGTGGCGCTGAACAAGGTCGATCTGGCGGATGCCGAACTGGCCGAGGGTTTCGGCGCCGAATTGATCGACGCAGGGGCCGAGCGGGTCTTCCCCATTTCCGGAGCGACCGGGCAGGGGATCGAGGACTTGCTGGACGCCGTTCTCGCCTACCTGCCCGAACGCACCGCGACCGAACAGCCGGCAACCCCGGAAGAGGCCGGATCGCCCGAAATGGTCGAGAAGCCGTGGTCGCCGCTCGATTGACGCGCTAGTCGGGTCGCGATGACCGCAACAGGTTCGATAACCGGACTGTCCGACCTCGCCGATCCGGCGCTGGCGCCGCTGGTCGTACTGAAGGTCGGCTCGGCCCTTCTGGTGGAAGGCGACGGTGCGCCGCGACGCGAATGGCTGACCGGATTCGTCGCTGAAATCGCCGAGGCGCGCGGGCGGGGGCAGCGTGTGGTCGTCGTCAGTTCGGGCGCGATCGCGCTCGGCGCACGTCGACTGGGCTTCGCCAGAGGCGGGCGCGCCACCCTCGCGCAGGCGCAGGCCGCCGCCGCCGTCGGGCAGATCGCGCTCGGCGGACTGTGGGCGGAACTGCTCGGCCAGGCCGGGATCGCGGCGGCGCAGTTGCTGCTGACGCTGGACGATCTCGATGATCGCCGCCGCTACCTGAACGCCGCCGCCACGATCGGCGAATTGCTCGGTGCCGGCGCGGTGCCTGTCATCAACGAGAACGATTCGGTCGCCACCGAGGAAATCCGGTTCGGCGACAACGACCGGCTGGCGGCACGCGTCGCGCAGGCCGCCGGAGCCGACGCGGTGCTGCTGCTGTCCGACGTGGACGGGCTTTACGACCGCGATCCGCGCGATCCGGACGCGGTATTGCTACCACTGGTGGACGGCGTCAGCGACACTGTGCGTGCGATGGCCAGCGGCGCATCTGGTTCGGGCATGGGGTCGGGCGGAATGGCGAGCAAGTTGCAGGCGGCCGAGATCGCCGAACGAGCCGGAATCGCGCTCGCCATCGTCAACGGGACGCATGACCGGGCGCTGACCCGCGCCATCGGGCAGGAAATCGGCACGCTGTTCCTGCCCCGCCGGCACGACCGGGCGCGCAAGGTCTGGCTCGGAGGACGCCAGCGCATGATGGGCACGCTGACGGTCGACGATGGCTGTGTGGTGGCCCTGAAAGACAGGGGCAGCCTGCTGGCGACAGGTATCGTCGGCCTCGAGGGAGCCTTCGAACGCGGAGCGCCGGTCGCCGTGGCGGACACGCGCGGGCGTATCCTGGGCCAAGGTCTGACGGAATATTCGTCCGGGCAGGTGCGCGCGATCATGGGGCGGCGGAACGAGGACCATGCTGCGCTGCTCGGCCACGCGCCGCGTTCCGCCGTCATCCACCGCGATCATCTGGTGCTGTTGTGAGCGTAGCGGTCACGGGAGGAACGGGCTTTGTGGGCCAGGCAGTGCTCGATGAAGCGGCGCGACGCGGCGTTTCCGTGCGCGCCCTGACCCGGCGGGATCAGCCTTTGCGTGAAGGTGTCACCTGGATCCGCGGCGATCTGGCCGATGCCGACGCGCTGGTCCGGCTGGCGCGAGGGTCAACCGCCGTCCTTCATATCGCCGGAGTGGTCAATGCGCCCGATCGGGTGGGCTTCCACACCGGCAATGTCGAGGGTACGCAGGCCATCGTGCAGGCCGCGCGCGAAGCCGGCGTCAGCCGCTTCGTCCATGTCTCGAGCCTCGCCGCGCGCGAACCGGGCCTGTCCGAATACGGCCATTCGAAGCGGCTCGCGGAGGAGGTCGTGCAGGTCAGCGGTCTCGACTGGACGATCGTGCGCCCCCCGGCGATCTACGGCCCGCGCGACACCGAGATGCTCGACCTTTACCGCGCGGCGCGCTGGCGGGTGGTGCCGATGCCCCCGCCCGGGCGCGCTTCCATGCTGCATTCCGAGGATCTGGCCCGCCTTCTGCTCGACCTCGTCCGCGCCGGCGATCTGGCGGCGGAGCGGATTTTCGAACCCGACGATGGCCGCGCAGGGGGCTGGTCACACCGCGAGCTTGCCCGCGCAATTGGCCACGCGGTGGGGAGAACGGTCTGGTCGCCGAACATGCCAGCATCATGGCTGATGGCGGCGGCGCGGATCGACAGGCGGCTTCGCGGCGAGGACGCGAAACTCACCCCCGACCGTGCCGGCTATATGTGTCATCCCGACTGGGTGAGCGATCCGGACAGGCGCGTGCCCGGCGATGTCTGGCAACCCGCCATCGGGACACCGGCAGGCCTCGCCGCGACGGTTGCCTGGTATCGCGAGAAAGGCTGGCTCTAGCCTACAGAAAAGGTTCGTATCCAGCCGGCAGATCGCCGTCCCGCTCGGCCTGGTCGGTCTGGTCGGCCTGCGGATTGCTCGGCGAATGGATACCGCATTCGGTCTTGTCCCAGCCGCGCCAGCGCCCGGCGCGCGGATCCTCTCCCGGCGCGACCTTGCTGGTGCACGGCGCACAGCCTACCGAGAGATAGCCTTGCGCCTCCAGCGGGTGCCGCGGCAGGTCGTGGGCCGCGAAATAGGTTTCCAGGTCGGCTTTCGTCCAGTCGCCGAGCGGGTTGATCTTGAGCCGTCCATCCTCGACCTCGAAGCGCGGAATGTCCTGCCGGGTGACGGACTGGAACGCCTTGCGTCCCGAAATCCAGCTGTCGAGCCCCCGCTTGGCCCGCGCCAGCGGCTCGACCTTTCGAATGGCGCAGCAACCGTCGGGATCGTAGGACCAGCGAAGCCCGCTTTCGTCCTTCTGCGCGAGCGCGACCGGATCGGGCCGAACGACCTCCGCGTGGCGGATGCCGAGCGTTTCGATCAGCGTGTCGCGATAGGCCAGCGTCTCGTCGAACATCTTGAGCGTATCGACGAAGATGACCGGAACGTCCCGGTCTGCCTCGGCTACCAGATGCAGCAGGACGGCGCTTTCGGTGCCGAAGCTGGAGACGACGGCGACGCGCCCGGGCGTTCCCTCGGCAAACAGCGTCCGCAGCATCCGTCCTGCGTCGACGCCAGCGAACCGCGCGTTCAGCCTGTCGGCGTCCACCTGCGCGAAGGCAGGAGCGGTGTCGATCCGGTCGATGCGGCGGGCGAGCTCACCCATCGCGCCTGCCCCCGTGGCGCAGCGACCAGATCGGCGTACGGGCGTCGGCAGCGGGCTGGTAGACATGCGGCCAGCGCTCGAAAGCGGCCCGTGCGTCACCCTCGTCCAGCGCGCGATCGGGTGCGAAGGAATCGAAGCCGCAGCGACGCATGTTGGGCAACTGATCGACCAGAACGTCGCCCACCGCGCGCAATTCGCCGGCGTAGCCATTCTCTCGCAGTGTCCGGGCGGCGGAATAGCCGCGCCCGTCGCCGAAGCCGGGAAAGTTGACCTCGACCAGCTGGATGCGGTCCAGATGGGGGACAAGGTCCTGAACGTCGTCGCCCGGCTCGATGCGAACCGCGCTGGCATTGGACTGGGCGAGGAAGGAATCGACCGTCACCGCGGCGTGGTCGACCATATCGTCTTCGCGAAACCGGAACTGCACCTCGTCGCGGCCCGTGCCAAGGCCGCCGCCCGCAGGCGACTGGGTGGGCTCAGCCATAAAGCGCCTCCTTGAACGGTTCCATGCCGAGACGGCGATAGGTGTCGAGGAAACGCTCGCCCTCCTCGCGCCGGTCGAGATAGAGGTCGGCCACGGTCTCGACGGCGTCGACGATGCCCGCCTCGTCGAAGCCGGGGCCGGTGATCTTGCCGAGCGATACGTCCTCCGCCTCGCTGCCGCCGAGCAGAAGCTGGTAGTTCTCTGTACCTTTGCGATCGACGCCGAGGATACCGATATGGCCGGCGTGGTGATGCCCGCAGGCGTTGATGCAGCCCGAGATCTTCAGCTTCAGTTCGCCCAGCGCATCGCCCTTGCCAGTGGCGGCGAAGCGTTCGGACAGCTTCTGCGCCACCGGGATGGATCGCGCATTGGCGAGGCTGCAATAATCGAGCCCGGGGCAGGCGATGATGTCGTCCACCTGATCGAGATTGGGTGTGCCCAGGCCGGCCTCTGCAAGCGTCGCGTAAAGCGCGTGCAGGCGCGCGATCTCCACATGCGGCAGAACGATATTCTGCGTGTGCATCACGCGGCATTCGTCGAAACTGTATTCGCTTGCGAGATCGCCCATCAGGCGCATCTGGGCGGCGCTGGCGTCGCCGGGAATGCCGCCCACGGGCTTCAGGCTGATGACCGCCGAAACGTAGCCGCGCGCCTTGTGCGGGTGGGTGTTGCGACGAACCCAGCGGGCGAAGCCATCATCCCCGCTCGCCTCGATCGCGCCCGACAGGTCTTGCGCGTCGGGCGTTTCGCCATCGTTGTCGACGAAAGCGGGATCGGCGAAGAAGCCGCGGATGCGTTCGAGTTCGGCGAACGGCGGTTCGATGCCCTGTTCGAGAAGGTGAGCGAATTCCTCCTCTACCTGCCGCGCGTATTCTTCCGCGCCCAGTTCGTGAACGAGGATCTTGATGCGCGCCTTGTACTTGTTGTCGCGGCGACCGTGGCGGTTGTACACCCGCAGGCACGCCTCGGCATAGGTAACGAGCTGATCGAGCGGCACGAAGTCCCGAATGCACGGGGCAATCATCGGGGTGCGGCCCATGCCGCCGCCGACGTAGAACGCCGCGCCGAGCTCACCGGACTCGTCGCGGATGATAGAGATGCCGATATCGTGCAGCCGCATGGCCGCGCGGTCCTTCGGGGAAGCGATCACGGCGATCTTGAACTTGCGCGGCAGGTACATGAATTCCGGATGGAAGCTCGACCACTGCCGCAGCAATTCGGCGTAGGGTCGCGGATCGGTCACCTCGTCGGCGGCGGCGCCGGCGAAGTGGTCGGAACTGATGTTGCGGATGCAGTTCCCGCTGGTCTGGATCGCGTGCATCTCGACCTTCGCGAGGTCCGCCAGGATGTCCCCCGCATCCTCCAGCCGGATCCAGTTGTACTGGATGTTCTGCCGCGTCGTGAAATGCCCGTATCCGCGATCGTACCTGTCGGCGATATCGGCCAGCGCGTGCATCTGGGCGCCCGAAAGCGTGCCATAGGGGATCGCCACCCGCAGCATGTAGGCATGCAGCTGCAGGTAGAGGCCGTTCATCAGCCGCAGCGGCTTGAACTGGTCCTCGCTCAGGCTGCCGTCGAGACGGCGCGCGCATTGATCGCGGAACTCCTCCACGCGCGCGTCCACCATCGCCTGGTCGTACTGGTCGTATCTATACATCAGATCACCCAATCCAGCGCCGCGGGGTCTTTCGGTTTCAGCGTAAGGTCGGGCCTTACGGTCGGCCCGAGCGCACGGACGCGGTCCTTGATATGGGCCGGCCGGGGGCCGTCCGCGGTCAACTCGGCGGCGATGGCGTAGGGTACATTCACGCGGCGCGCGGCTTCCTCGCGGGCCATGATCGCTTCACCCTCGTCGCCCGCGTCCACCGCGTCGGCGAGATGGACCGACCAGCCTTCGCCATCCCACCAGACGACTGCGCCTGATTTGAGGTCGTTTCCGGTGAGGATCTTCATGACGCGCGGGCCTCTTCCAGCAGGGTGGCAAGGGCGGCGTCCTCACGCGCGGTGACATCGCCGATGATGATGAGTGCGGGGCTGCGAACCGCCTCGTCCGCGATGAGATCGGGCAGGCCGGCCAGCGGACCGCGCAATACGCGCATCGCGGGGCGGCAGGCATTCTCGATGACGGCGATCGGCATGTCCGGGGCAAGACCGTCGGCCATCAGCTTTTCGGCGATCTGCGGCGCGGTCTTGACGCCCATGTAAATCACCAGCGTTCGGCCCCTGCCGGCGAGCCCGGCCCAGTCCTGTTCCGACAGGCCCTTGCACTGGCCAGCGACGAAGCTGACGATGCTGGCATCATCGCGGTGGGTGAGGGCGATCTGCGCGGCCGCGGCGGCCCCGTTGGCGGCGGAAATGCCGGGCACGATCTCCACGCGGATCCCGGCGGCGCGGGCTGCCTCGGCTTCTTCGCCGCCGCGACCGAACACGAACGGATCGCCGCCCTTCAGACGCACCACGTCGACGCCGCGGCGCGCCTCGCGTACCAGCAGGGCATTGATGTCATCCTGCGGCAAGGTGTGCTTCGAGCGGCTCTTGGCGACCGAGACCAGCCGCGCTTCGGGGCGGGCCGTGGCGAGAATTGCGCGGTCGACCAGCCCGTCATGGACGATCAGCTCCGCCCGTTCGATAAGCCGCGCGGCGCGCAACGTGAGCAGGTCCGGGTCGCCCGGACCGGCGCCCACCAGATAGATCGTACCGTTTTCCATGACAACGAAGGTGCGGTGATCGGCGGCGACATGCCAGCGAGAATGGGTTGGGCCGGCCTTAGGTAAGCTTTACCCGTCGTCCCGCTTGGCCTCGACCCGTTGCGAGATCGCGGCGACAAGCTGCTGGAATTGCGCATTGTCGCGCAGGTTCAGGTCGCGCTGCGGGAAGGGAATCTCGATATCGCTTTCCTGGAACAGATTCCACAGCCGGTTCAGCACGGCGGAGCGGACGTTGCCGACGCCCATTTCCGGATCGTCGATCCAGCAATGGATGGTGAAATTGACCGAGGAATCGCCGTATTCGGACATCCACACCGTCGGCGGCGGGTTCTTCAGGACGCGGTCGCAGTCGGCGGCGGCCTTGAGCATGAGTTCCTGCGCGATCTTCATGTCGCACCCGTAGGAGACGCCGACATTGACCTGCATCCGCACCTTCTTGGACGAATAGGACCAGTTCTCCACCTGATTGACCATCAGGTTCTCGTTCGGGATCAGATATTCGCGCTCGTCCCGCGTGGTGATGGAGACGGCGCGAATGCCGATCTTGCGGATCTGCCCGAAGGTCTCGTTCCCCGCCTGGTCGGCGATGTTGATGACGTCGCCCGGCTTGATGGAGCGGTCCATCAGCAAGATTATCCCGGCGATCAGGTTGCCGAAGGTCTTTTGCAGGCCGAAGCCGATGGCGAGGCCGAAGGCCCCGGAAAACACCGTCAACGCGGTAAGGTCGATCTCCAGCAGATCGAGACCCAGGAGGATCGCCGCCGCCCAGATCAGGATGGTGACGAGCTTCTCGCCCAGCAGGCGCTGGGTCGAATTGAGCTTGGTGAACTTGCGCAGCGCCCGGCGGGCGAGGGCGGTGCCGATGCGGGCGATGAGGATGACGCCGAGCACCACCATGATGACGACCAGCACCGTCCACAACGAGAACCGGGTGTCGGCGATGGAGAAGCCGATCCTGTCGAGCTTCTCCACGAAGTCGGCGAAGCCCGGGGTTGCGTCGGCGACCGCGTCCTTCAGCGCATCGGCGCCGCCGACCGTGTCGCCCCCGATTTCGGGTGGAGGCGCCGCGCTGCTGCTGGAGATGTCGACCACCTGCCCCACCGCGTCGCGCGTATCGCCCGCGACGCGCGCGATGCCGCCCGCCGCCGCCTGCCCCGCATCGGCGACTCCCGCGGGTTCGGGCGCGGCGGTGCTTTCGGTACCGGCAAGCGGATCGGTAAAGCTCATGGATCCCCCATCGCGGCGAACCCGCGGGCGAGGTCTTCTATCAAATCGCCGGCATCTTCCAACCCGGTCGAAAAACGGATGCCGAGGCCGCTGCCGGTATCGATTCCCGGTGGCCAGGCGCGCAGCGTGTGGACGGGGGCGGGGTCGAACGGGATGGCGAGACTTTCGAAGCCGCCCCAGGAAAAACCGATACCGAACAGGTCGAGCGCATCGATCAACCGCGCGCGGGCGGCCACGTCGGCGTGTTTCAGCACGATGCTGAACAGCCCGCAGCCGCCCGTGAAGTCGCGCTGCCACAGATCGTGACCGGGCGCCCCCGGAAGCATCGGAGACAGCGTTGCGGCGACCTCGGGACGCTCGTCAAGCCAGCGCGCCAGTTCGAGCGCGGTCGCCGTACTGCGTTCCAGTCGCACGCCCATCGTTCGCAAGCCCCTGAGGGCGAGCGCCGCGTCGTCGGGCGAGACGACCTGACCCATGAACTGAGCCTGCCGGCGAATACGGTCGATCAGGGGCCGGGCGGCGGTGACGCTCCCCATCATCACGTCCGAATGGCCGCCGACATGCTTGGTCAGACTCATGAGGTCAATGTCGCAGCCATGCTCGAGCGCGGGAAAGCCCAGCGGACTGGCCCAGGTATTGTCGATGACGGTGACGACGCCCCGTTTGCGTGCCTCGGCGGCGAGCGCGGGGACGTCGCACACCTCCATCGTCAAACTGCCCGGACTCTCGAGCATCGCCAGCTTCGTGTTTTCGCCGATCATCGCGGCGAAGCCGGCGGGGTCGAGCGGGTCGAAGGGTCGCGCGGCGATGTCCATTCGCGCCAGCATCCCCATCGCGATGTTGCGCGTGGGTTCGTAGGCGTTGTCCGTGACCAGCACCTCGTCCCCCGGGCGCAGCAGGGCGAGCATCGTGCAGGCGAGGGCGGCAACCCCGCTGGGAAACAGTTCGGTCCCCTCGGCGGCGGGCGAGAGGGAGGTGAGCGCATCGGCAAGTGCCCACTGCGTCGGGCCGCCGCGGCGCCCGTAATAGAAATGTCCGTCCTCGTTCGGGCGGCCGCCCGCAAGATCGGCACAATCGTCGTAGAGATGGGTGCTTGCACGCCAGACGGGCGGGCTGACGACCCCGCCTGGCTGCCCCGGAACGCCCGTCCACTCGCGCCGACGACCGAGTTCGACGAGCCGGGTGGCGGGCCTGCGATCGCTTCTGTTCAAGAGGGCGCGCCGATCGCCTTGGGCGTGTCCGGGTCGGCGCCCCATTCCGCCCAGCTGCCATCGTAGAGAGCGGTATCGTCGCGTCCTGTCAGGTGTAGTGCGAACAGCAGTACCGATGCGGTCATCCCGCTGCCGCATGTGGTGACTACGGGCCGGTCATCCTCGACGCCGGCGGCCGCGAGTTCGCCCCTGATGGCCTCCGGATCCCGGAAAGTGCCATCGTCATTGAGCACCTTGCGGAAGAACAGGTTTCGGGAGCGGGGTATGTGGCCCGCGGGTACGCCCGGGCGAATGTCGGGCGCCTCGCCGCGAAAGCGCGGTGCGTCGCGGGCGTCGAGAACCTGTTCGCGCCCGCTATCGATGTTCGCGAGCATTTCCTGCTTGTCGCGGACCGCGCCCGCGCCGCCTGCGGATGCGAAGGCGGTCGGCTCGATCGCGGCCCCACCGCTTTGGGTTGCATGGCCCGCCGCCCTCCATCCGGCCAGCCCGCCATCCAGAATGGCGACGTTCTCGAGTCCGTAGAACCGGCAGATGGCCCAGGCCCGCGCCGCCGAGCGCAGATCGCTGTCGTCGTAGAGCACGATGGCGGCATCGCCGCCTACGCCCAGCAGACCCATGCGCCTGTCGAACTGGATCCGTGTGGGAAAGGCGGACGGGACCGCACTGCTTTCGTCGACGAGTGTCTTGAGATCGAGGTAGCGGGCACCGGGGATATGCGCCGCCTCGAACTCGGCGCGCGCATCGCGGTTGGCGTCGGGCAGGTGGGCCGAGGCGTCGAGAATTGCGATATCGGGCGTTCCCAGGCGCTCGGCCAGCCACTGCGCATCGACAAGGGGAGGGATCAAGGTTTGCTGCTGTTCGGACATGGAGCCTAAGGTTAGACCGCGCGTGGCCCCGCGTAAACGCCTCGGTTTCAGTCGAGCGCGCGCTCGATCCGGCGAGCGGCGAGTTTGCGGAACACGGTGCGGGTCGATTCGAGGTCGATGGGATGGACGCGCCCGCCTTCCTCCGCCGGCACGCCGATCAGGATGGCGATGCGCTGCGGCGCGATGCCCGCCCCGACGATGCGCAACCGGGCGAGGGGAAGGATGGTGGCGCGTTCGGCCACGAATACCACCCGCGCTTCCGACAGCGGCAGCGTCCATTCTCCCTTGAGCGAGACTTCCTGGCCCGGCGCCAGCAGCGAAACCGTATCGATGCGCGCGCCCGCCCCGGGGCCGCCCAGCTGTTCGCGTTCACCCAGCGTAGCGTGGGCCGCGGCAAGATCGCTGGCCACGCGCAGCCCTACGACATGCGTGTCTCCCGCATTGCGCAGCAATAGTCGCCAGTTGCAGATGGCGTTGACCATGCCCACGCTCAGCCGTTCGGGTTCGAGCGTCAGATCGAGCACCCCGGCGGGCGCATCGTAGGAACGGCGGGCGGGGGCTTCGGTCGGCATCGCGCCTGCCGGATTAGGCCAAAGGCGGGTGCGGGGGAAGCGCGGCTTGTATCCCGCGTATCGGTGGGCCATCTGGGCGCCCATGAGCGACAGCGATCCCGGCGCCCCGAAACATCTCGGACGGCAAAGTGCCCTGCCTTCTTCTCCGGAAGAAGCGACACTCGATTACGTGCCCAACCCGCGCGAGGGGACGCTCTACTGCATCCGCTTCGCCGCACCCGAGTTCACCAGCCTGTGTCCGGTGACCGGTCAGCCCGATTTCGCCCATCTCGTGATCGATTACGCGCCCGGCGGAAAGATCGTCGAATCGAAAAGCCTGAAGCTGTTTCTGGGCTCGTTTCGCAACCATTGCGGATTTCACGAGGACGTGACCGTGGGCATCGGCCAGCGGCTGTTTGCGGAAATGCGCCCGCGCTGGCTCAGGATCGGCGGCTACTGGTATCCGCGGGGCGGCATTCCCATCGACGTGTTCTGGCAGAGCGGGGAACCGCCCGCCGGGCTGTGGCTGCCCGATCAGGGCGTCGCGTCCTACCGCGGGCGTGGCTGACCCGGGGCGGGACGGGATCGGTCCCCAGCTTGCCATCGGCGACACGCTTCGACTAGGAGCGCGCCAGCAAGACCACGGTGGGCGGACGCGAAACGCGCGACGCCGCCGCTGCATGAGGATCTGTCGCAAATGCGTATCGTGATGATCGGCACCGGCTATGTCGGGCTTGTTTCCGGAGCCTGCTTTTCCGATTTCGGCCATACCGTCACCTGCGTCGACAAGGACGAAGGCAAGGTGAAGGCCTTGCTCGACGGCAAGATCCCGATCTTCGAGCCGGGGCTGGACGAGCTCGTCGCCAAGAACGTCGCCAACGGGCGCTTGTCCTTTACCCTCGACATTGCAGAGGTGCTGCCCGACGCGGACGCGGTGTTCATCGCCGTGGGAACGCCGTCGCGGCGGGGCGATGGGCATGCGGACCTGTCCTACGTTTATGGCGCCGCGCGCGAGATGGCGCCGATGCTGCGCGACGGCGCGGTGGTCGTCACCAAGTCGACGGTGCCGGTCGGTACCGGCGACGAGGTCCAGCGCATCATTGCCGAGGCATGTCCGGATCTCGATTTCTCCGTCGCCTCCAACCCGGAATTCCTGCGCGAGGGCGCGGCGATCGACGATTTCAAGCATCCCGATCGCGTCGTGGTCGGCGTCAATGACGATCATGCGGAGCAGGTGCTGCAGGAGATTTATCGCCCGCTGACCCGCAACGATTCCCCGCTGCTGATCATGAGCCGTCGCGGCGCGGAACTGACGAAATACGCTGCCAACGCCTTCCTGGCGACGAAGATCAGTTTCATCAACGAGATCGCGAATCTGTGCGAGAAGGTCGGCGCCGACGTGCGCGACGTGGCGAAGGGCATCGGGCTCGATTCGCGCATCGGCAATCGTTTCCTCCAGCCCGGCCCCGGCTATGGCGGATCGTGCTTTCCGAAGGATACGCTGGCCCTGCTCAAGACCGGGCAGGATTACGAGGCGCCCCTGCGGATCGTCGAATCGGTCGTCGCCAGCAACGACACGCGCAAGCGCGCCATGGGTCGCAAGGTGGTGAACGCGCTGGGCGGCGGGGACCAGCACGGCAAGACAGTGGCGGTGCTGGGCCTTACCTTCAAGGCCAATACCGACGACATGCGCGACAGTCCGGCGATCGCGGTCATTCAGACCTTGCAGGATGCCGGCATTGCCGTGCGCGCCTACGATCCCGAAGGCATGGATCAGGCGAAGAAGGTTCTCGACAACGTCGATTATTGCACCGGTCCCTACGAAACGCTCGAGGGCGCCGACGCGGCAGTCATCGTGACCGAATGGGACGCTTTCCGCGCGCTGGACCTGACGCGGGCGAAATCGCTTCTCAAACAGCCCCTGCTGGTCGATCTGCGCAATCTTTACAGTCGCAGCGATGTGGAGCGGCAGGGCTTCACCTATATCGGCGTCGGTCGCTGACGCCCTTTTCTCCGCGGGAAATGGTGCCGGTTGCAGGAATCGAACCCGCGACCTTCGGTTTACAAAACCGCTGCTCTACCAGCTGAGCTAAACCGGCACCGCCTGCGCGCTATTGCGGCAGGCGGTGAGAAAGGTCCAGTGGTGAATTGAACTGTCGGTTCACGTTCGAGAGAGGGTCTTCATCCGTTCGAGATGGCCTTCGATGATCGGGCTGACCTCGCTTGCGAAACTGCGCAGCTGCGGACAATCGCCCTCGTCCCGGAAGTGGTGCATCAGCTTGACCGCTTCCTCGTGCGCGGAAACCTGCTGGTCGAGATAGGTCTCGTCGAACTTGTCCGCCGGTGCGTCGCGCAGATGTTCGATCATCTTCTGCCGGCGGCTGTCCATCTTCGAAGGCATATCGTCCGCGGACACCTTGCCGGACTGTTCGACCGCACGCTTCAGCTTGGTGGTGCTGTCCGTATGATCTTCCACCATCTTGGCGGCGACTTCCTTGACCTGGGGCGAGGTCGCGCGCTGCTGGGCGATACGGCCGGCCTCGATCTCGTACTGATCGCTGATCGCGGCGCTTTCGACGAAACTGTCGGCGCTGCTGGTCATCGACGCGCTCGCCTTGCCGACCATTCCACCCGCGGCATCCATGGTCTTGTCGACGGCGTGCTTGAAATCACTTTCGTTCTCGGTGCTCATGAGGTGTCTCCTGTCGGGTGTTACCTTCTCAACACGCGAAACCCGGCGAATTGCCCCGCAATGTCGCAAACCTGCCTCGATTCATCGAATGACCTCCGATCAATCCCCTGATATCTAACATTTTTTACATGACACCGAAGGTCCAGCCCTCGGTTCGGGCGATTTCCCGCGTCATGGAGCCCGGCGTCCAGAGCTCGCGGCGATCCGCAACGCGGCGCAGCCAGGCGGCGGATACGAGGGCGTCGGTCGCGTGATCGTCTATCGGTCCCGCGCCCCCGATCGGCGGACTTGCGAGCGCCCGCAGCGCATTGTCCAGGCCTTCCCGGGTGCGGATCTTGCTGCGCCCCGCCCGCCTGCCAGCGGCAATCGCGGCAAGCGTGGTGTAGATCTCGACCACAACCGATCCGCGCGGGGGCAACGGGTCGACGGGCCAGACCGGCAGCCTGCCGGCCAGGCGGTTCAGCATCCGCATTCCGGTCAGGCTGGACTTGCCCACCTGCGCTGCGCCGACGAGGTTGAAGTTCGACGTGGGGCGGCACCCTTCACGCTCCTGCGCGCGCTCCGTCACCCTGAAGCGACCGCGCCCGTGGGCTGCGTCGTCGCAGCGGAACAGGGCGCCCTCGCGTCCGCCGTGGCGGCGGAAATAGGGTGCGAGATCGGGATGATCGACGAAACCGCGTGCGCCCAGATGGGGATCGTCGGCGCACAGCCGGTCGACCATCGCCCACAGCGCCCGGGCGTCGGGCGGCGAGTCCGGATGACCGGGGAAATACGCGCCGCAATCGGCAAATGGCAGGGCGATACCAAGGTCGAGACCAACGAGCGTATCGTCCGGCAGATCATCGCGCAGCAGCGCGAGGACACTGACCCGCGACCATCCCCCCTCGCTGTGCAGCAAGGCGGGCGCGCCGCCGTCCGCATCGGCGCAGGCGACAGCGATCCCGGTGTGCCGCTCGCCGGCCGCACCCGACCAGTCGATGGCGATGAAGTGGGAAAATCGGCTCACCCGCGTTCGCGACGCAGCTTGTCCCAATAGGCGAGGCGCTCGGCGATCTTGCGCTCGAAACCACGCTCGACCGGAGTGTAGTAGGTCTGCGGCTCCATCTCTTCGGGCCAGCAGCTGTCCCCCGAAAAGCCCTCAACGGCATCGTGGTCGTAGGTGTAGCCCTTGCCGTAGCCGGCATCCTTCATGAGCTTGGTCGGCGCGTTGACGATGTTCATCGGCGGCATCAGGCTGCCGGTTTCCCTGGCGCTGCGCCAGGCGGCCTTCTGCGCCTTGTAGGCGGCGTTCGACTTGGGCGCGGTAGCGAGGTAGAGGCACGCCTGCGCCAGCGCCAGCTCGCCTTCCGGGCTGCCGAGGAACTGGTAGGCATCCTTCGCCGCCAGGCATTGCTGCAACGCCTGCGGATCGGCCAGTCCGATATCCTCGACCGCCATGCGCACCAGCCGCCGTGCCAGATAGAGCGGCTCTTCCCCCGCCGTCAGCATTCGCGCCAGATAATAGAGAGAGGCCTGCGGATCGGACCCGCGCACCGATTTGTGAAGGGCGGAAATGAGATTGTAATGCCCCTCCCGGTCCTTGTCGTAAACGGCAACGCGGCGTTGCAGGAAGGCACCGAGTTCCCCCGGTCCCAACGCCTCGTCGATCCCCGCATTATACAGCGTTTCCGCCTGGTTGAGGAGGAAACGCCCGTCGCCGTCGGCACTGGCGATCAGGGCATCGCGCGCGGCATCGGTCAGGGGCAAGGCGCCTTCGAGCTCTTCTGCACGGCATAGCAACCTGCCGAGCGCCGCCGCGTCCAGCCGATGCAGGATCAGCACCTGTGCGCGGCTGAGAAGCGCGGCGTTTAGTTCGAAGCTGGGATTTTCGGTCGTGGCGCCGACCAGCGTCACCACGCCCCGCTCCACGAACGGAAGAAAACCGTCCTGCTGGGCGCGGTTGAAGCGATGGATCTCGTCCACGAACAACAGTGTGCGCTGACCCGCCTTCTTCGCCTGTTCGGCGGCGGCAAAGGCCTTCTTGAGATCCGCGACCCCCGAAAACACCGCGCTTACCGCCTCGTAGCGCATCCCCACGGCGGCGGCGAGCAGGCGGGCGATGCTGGTCTTGCCCGTGCCGGGCGGACCCCACAGGATCGTGCTCGACAATTTGCCCGCGGACACCATCCTTCCGATCGCCCCTTCCGGGCCGGTGATGTGCTCCTGCCCGATCACCTCGTCCAGCGAGCGGGGCCGTAGCCGGTCGGCTAGCGGCGCATCCTCCGCCGGTCCGTGCGGAGCGAGAGGGGTGGGGGGATCGTCGGAAAACAGGTCGGCCATGCTGTGCGCGAGATAGGTAGAGCAAGCCGGATTTGCCAATCGCGCGGGGGCGGGGCATATCTTTCATCGAGAGGAGAGGGAACGATGGCTACTCGTTTCGCCGATCGCGTCACGCGCGGACGCTTTTCGCGGGCACCCTGGCACCTGTGGGTCGTCGGCGTGCTGGCGCTGATCTGGAATGGCTTTTCCGCTTACGACTATCTGATGACGCAGACGCAGAACGCCAGCTACATGGCGGCGTTTACCCCCGCGCAGCTCGACTATTTCTACGGCTTTCCCGCCTGGATGATCGCGTTCTGGGCGCTCGGGGTCTGGAGCGCGACCGCCGGCGCAGTGCTGTTACTGGCGCGCAGTCGCTTTGCCCTGACGGCCTTCGTGCTGGGAGTCGTCGGACTGATTGGCGCCAGCGTCTATCACCTTACCAATCCGGCACCCCCGGGCGTCATGGACGGGGCCGGTCTCGTCATCACGATCGTCATCTTCATCAGCCAGATCGCGCTGATCTGGTATGCAAGGAGGATGCGCGATCGCGGCGTGCTGCGCTAGGCTGGGCTAGGCCGATATCCGCGCTGATTCGTCGACCGAGCGAGGCGCGTGCCGGGAGACGAGGCGCAGATAGGCGTCGGCCACCGCCTTGTTGATGGCGTCCCACGAAAAGTCGCGCGCACGCCGCTCTCCCGCTGCGCCATGCGCCTCCCGCGTGGCGGGATCGCGGATGTAGGCGGCAACGGCATCGGCGAAGGCTTCGGTGTCGCCGGGTTCGACCAGGCGCCCGGTGACGCGGTCCTCTACCAGGCTGGTGCTGCCCGTTGCGCGGGCCGCGACAACGGGAATGCCGCAGGCCATCGCCTCCAGAGTGACGTTGCCGAAGGTCTCGGTAACCGACGGGTTGAGCAGCATGTCCATGCTCGCCACCGCACGGCCCAGGTCCGCTCCGCCCTTGAAGCCGGTAAAGATCGCATCGGGTACGGCCTGCGCGAAGAAATCGCGCGCCGGCCCTTCCCCGACCACGAGCACCTTGTGCGGTACGCCGCGCTGCTTCAGCAGGCCGACCGTTTCGGCGAAGACGTCCAGTCCCTTCTCCAGAACCAGCCGACCGAGGAAGCCGACGGCGACGTCGTCTCCGTCGATGTTGTGCCGGCGGCGCCAGTCTTCGTCACGGCTTGCGGGCGAGAAGATGTCGCGATCCACCCCGCGCGCCCAGATGGCGATGTCGTCGTTCATGCCCTGCTCGCGCAGCACCGCTGCCATGCTCTCGGACGGAACGACCAGCGCGTCGCACCGACGGTAGAAGCGGCGCAGCATCCGCACCATCAGCGGTTCGAGAAAACCCATCCTGTAATAGCGCGGATAGGTTTCGAACCGGGTATGGACCGATCCTAGCACCGGAATGTTGCGCTCTCGCGCCCAGCCGACCGCGCGGTGACCGGCGATGTCCGGGCTGGAAACATGCAGGACGTTGGGCGCAAAACCTTCCAGGTCGCGTTTCGCCGCCGCACCCAGGGCGAGCGACATGCGGTATTCGCTGCGACCGGGGATGGGCATGTTGGGCAGTCCCACGAGATCGCCCGCCGGCTCGAAGGCGGGGTTGTCGACCTTGGGCGAATAGACGCGGACCGTCGCGCCCTGTCGCAGCAGGTAGTCGACCAGGCGGTTGAGCGCCTGGTTCGCGCCATCGCGGACATAGTTGTAGTTGCCGCTGAACAGCGCGACGCGAAGATCGGCCGGTGTCATTTCCTTGTCTCTAGGGAAGCGCGGATGGCTTGGCGAGGGGCAGCGGGAGCCTGTGCCGGCAATTCGCGGCCGTGTGACGGATTTGCGACCGCCCGCGGGTGAAGACACCGCCGGCCGGCTCTGCTAGGCGCGCGCTTCGCCATCGCGAGGGGGGACAATGTCGACCGCAGAAACGCTCGTTACCGGAGCGATGGTGCTGGTTTTCGCGGCCATCCACCTGTTCACGAAGCGCTTGCGCTTCCTCGATTCGACTCCGCGAAGCAAGTGGCTGTCATTCGCCGGCGGCGTGGCGGTTTCCTACGTCTTCCTGCACGTCCTGCCCGAGATCGGCGCGCACCAGCGTACCTTCGCTGCCGAAATGGGTGTGCCGGCGCTGGTGGCGGAAAGCACGGTCTATTCGCTCGCGCTCGCCGGGCTCGCTGTCTTTTACGGGCTGGAGAGGGCGGTAAAGGTCAGCCGGGCACGCTCGCGCGCAAAGGGGGCGGGCGACCGGCTGGAACGCCGCGTGCTCTACCTGCACCTTGCCACATACGGCGCGTTCAACATGCTCGTGGGATATCTGCTGGTCCACCGGGAGGAGGGCGGTGCGGGTGCGCTGGCGCTGTATTTCGTCGCCCTCGCGCTGCACTTCGTCACCGCCGATTTCGGCATGCGCAACGATCACAGCGCGGCTTACGACAGGATCGGCCGCTGGGTCATCGCCGCCGCCGTGATCGCCGGCTGGGGGCTGGGCCTTGCGACGCAGCTGTCGGGCGTCCTGATCGGCTGCCTGTTCGCGCTGCTGGCGGGCAGCATCGTGCTGACCGTGCTGAAGGAGGAACTGCCCGAGGAGCGGGAAAGCTACTTCCGCCCCTTCGCGCTCGGACTCGTGATCTATGCCGGGCTGGTGCTGGCGGAGCGGCATCTGGTGTAGCCACCCCCCCCCAACTTCTTCGGGCGGCCGATCAGGCGTCGGCCTTGCGCTTGGCGCGCTTGCGCTCGTGCGGATCGAGATGCAGCTTGCGCAGACGGATGTTCTGCGGCGTCACCTCCACGATCTCGTCGTCGCCGATATAGGCGATGGCCTGTTCCAGCGTCATCCGGCGCGGCGGGGTCAGGCGAATGCCCTCGTCCTTCCCGCTGGCGCGGAAATTGGTGAGCTGCTTGGACTTGAGGGGATTGACCTCCAGATCGTCGGGCTTCGCGTTCTCGCCGATGATCATGCCCTCGTAGAGCTTCTCCCCCGGCTTCACGAACAGCTCGCCGCGATCTTCCAGCGCGTTGAGCGCGTAGGCCTGCGCCTCACCCATTTCCATGGAGATCAGCACGCCGTTCTGCCGCCCCTCGATCTTGCCCTTGTAGGGGCCGTAGCTGTCGAACAGTCGGTTCATGATCCCCGTGCCGCGCGTGTCGGACAGGAATTCGCCGTGATAGCCGATAAGGCCGCGGCTGGGCGCCAGGAAGGTCAGGCGCGTCTTGCCGCCGCCGCTCGGGCGCATGTCGGTCATCTCCGCCTTGCGCTGCGCCATCTTCTCGACGACCGTGCCGGAAAACTCCTCGTCCACGTCGACCACCACGGTTTCGTAGGGTTCCATGCGCTGCCCGTCTTCCTCGCGATAGAGAACGCGCGGACGGCTGATCGACAGTTCGAAGCCCTCGCGCCGCATCGTCTCGATCAGCACGCCGAGCTGCAATTCTCCGCGGCCGGCAACCTCGAAGGCGTCCTTGCCCGCGGCTTCGGTGATGCGGATGGCGACGTTGCCCTCGGCCTCGCGCTCCAGCCGCTCGCGGATGACACGGCTCTGCACCTTGTCGCCCTCGCGTCCGGCATAGGGGCTGTCGTTGACGGCAAAGGTCATGGACAGCGTGGGCGGGTCGATCGGCTGGGCATGGATCGGCGCGGTGACGTGCGGCGCGGCGAGCGTGTTGGACACGGTCGCGTCGGTCAGGCCGGCGATGGCGACGATATCGCCCGCCTTGGCATGCAGCACCGGCTCGCGCTCGAGCCCGTTATAGGCGAAGACCTTGGTGGCGCGGCCGGTTTCGACGACATTGCCGTTCACGTCGAGCGCGCGGATCGGCATGCCGGTTTCCAGCCTGCCGCTCTCTATCCGGCCGGTCAGGATACGGCCCAGGAAGGCGTCGCGGTCCAGCAGCGTCGCCAGCATGGCGAAATCGCCGTCGGGATCGAGATCGGGCGCGGGAACGTGGTTCACGATCAGCTCGAACAGGGCAGCAAGGTCGCCTTCGCGCGCTTCGGGATCCTCGCTGGCATAGCCGGAGCGGCCGCTGGCGTACAGGACCGGAAAGTCGAGCTGTTCGTCATTGGCATCGAGATTGACGAACAGGTCGAATACCTCGTCCAGCACCTCGCTCGCGCGCGCATCCGAGCGGTCGATCTTGTTGACGACGACGATGGGCCTGAGGCCGAGACCCAGCGCCTTGCCGGTCACGAACTTGGTCTGCGGCATCGGCCCTTCGGCGGCGTCGACGAGCAGGATGACGCCGTCGACCATGGACAGGATGCGTTCCACTTCCGCCCCGAAATCGGCGTGGCCCGGCGTATCGACGATGTTGATGCGATAGGATTGCTGGCCGCCCTCGGGCTTCCACTCGATACTGGTCGGCTTGGCGAGAATCGTGATCCCGCGTTCCTTTTCCAGCTCGTTGGAATCCATCGCGCGTTCTTCCACCCGCTCGTTCTCGCGGAACGTGCCGGACTGACGGAAAAGCTGATCGACGAGCGTGGTCTTGCCGTGATCGACGTGGGCGATGATCGCCACGTTGCGTAGGGGCGCGGAGGACATGCGGGTTTTCCTGGTTTCTCGGGTCGCTAGGCGATGCGGCGGGGGTGATGCTGCACCTGCGAATGCGCGCGCCCCTAGCTGCAATGCGCGCTAGGAGCAAGCTGCGTCATCGCATGATCGGACGCCGGACCGCCGCATTCTGCCTGTGACGTATAGGTGAAGAGGCTGACTGTGGCGTGAATGTTACACCGGAAACCGCTTTCACGACGCGGGAATCCGCGCCGATTGTGCCACGGCGGGCCGCGCCTTATCAGGTCGCGGACTTTTCGGGTCGCTCGGGCCCCTTGTGCATGGACCGGGAAAACGGCGGCGCGATGATGTCCGAGGGAGAGAGATGGAGATTTCAATGACCAGCTTTGCTGCCGGCAGCGCCGGCTTTTCGCGCAAGTTCCTGTGCGGCGTCGCCGCGCTCGCCCTGATGACGCCCGCCGCCGCCTTCGCCCAGGACGAGGCGGAAACCGGTCAGGACATCTATCCGCCGGAAGAGGAAGAGGCGATCGGCAATGCCATCGTCGTGACCGCCACCAAGCGCGAGCAGACGCTTCAGGAAGTACCGGTTGCCGTCTCCGTGACCACGGCCGAGACGCTGGAACGCGACCAGATCCGTGATCTGAAGGACTTGCAGACCGTCGTGCCCTCGCTCTCGGTCGGTCAACGACAGTCGAGCGCGAATACCGGTTTCTTCATCCGGGGCTTCGGCAACGGTGCGAACAATGCCGGGATCGAGCCTTCGGTCGGCGTCTTCGTCGATGGCGTCTATCGCAGCCGCACCGCCAGCCAGCTGTTCGATCTGCCCAACGTCCAGCGGATCGAGATCCTGCGGGGACCGCAATCGACGCTGTTCGGCAAGAACGCGTCGGCGGGCGTGATCTCGGTCACCACGCAGGAGCCGCAATTCGATCTCGGCGGATCGGCCGAAGCGACCTACGGCAATCACGACCAGTTCGTGACCAAGGGCTACATCACCGGACCGCTCGGCGAGAACATGGCCGCGAGCCTGGCCGCCGGCTACAACCGGCGCGACGGCTTCTTCGAGGATCTCGGAACCGGAGAAGACAGCAACAACCGCAACCGCTGGTTCGCGCGCGGGCAGTTCCTGCTCGACAATTTCGACAACCTCTCGGTCCGTTTCATCGCCGACTACGATTCCATCGACGAGCGGTGCTGCGGTGTCGTGAACGTCCAGTCCGGCCCCTCGACCGCCGCCATCCTGGCGCTGGGCGGGCAGGTGACGGACCCGAACGATCCGTTCGCGGATGTCATCTACAACAACTTCCCCTCCACCAATGAGATCGACAACTGGGGCCTGTCGGCGCAGGCCGACTGGGATGTCGGCGCGTTCACGCTGACCTCGATCACCGCCTATCGCGATACCGAGGCGGTAACGGTGCAGGATTCCGACTTCTCCAGCGCGGATCTCATCTATCCCAATTCGCAGGATCTGGGCATCGGCACCTTCACGCAGGAATTCCGCGTGACCGGAGAGCTGTTTCCCGGCCTCGATGCGCTGCTGGGCGTGTTCTACATCAACGAGAACGTGGAGCAGGCGAACCAGCTTCTCTACGGTTCGGACTTCCGCAACTACGCCAACCTGCTGGTCACGCAGGCGTCGGGCGGGGCGTTCACCGTGCCCGCGCTGGAACAGGTGTTCAGCGCTGCCTACGGCCAGGACTTCACCAACCAGTTCTTCCAGGACGGGCAGGGCTTCACGGAAGCCTACACGCTCGATTCGGAAGCCTACTCGATCTTCGGCCAGGTCGATTTCGAGATCGTCCCCGGCCTCGTGCTGACGCTTGGCGGCAACTATACCGACGACAGCAAGCAGTTCACCCAGAACGCCAATTCGACCGACGTGTTCTCCGCGATCGATTTCGACAGCGCGCAGCTCGCTCCGTTCCGGGGGCAGGTGCTCACGCAGGGCGCTCTCGCGCAGACGGTGGGGGCGCAACTCGGGCTCGGCCGCCCGGCGACGGCGGCCGAGGTGCAGGCCTTCGCCACCGGGATGAGCCCGGCGGGCGCCGCGGGTGCCGCCGCGTTCCCGACGATCCTGGCAGGGGCGCAGCAATTCGCCGCGGCGAACGTCAACAATCCGCTGGCCAACCCGCTCAATCCGCTGCGCGCGCTGCAATTCCTGCCGCCCTTCCTCAATGTTCCGAACGCGGTGGAAGACGGCAAGATCAGCGACGACAATTTCAGCTACACGATCCGGCTCGCCTATGACGTGACGCCCGACGTGAACGTCTACGCAAGCTACGCCACCGGCTTCAAGGCGAGCAGCGTGAACCTGTCGCGCGATGCGCGCCCCTCACTGGCGGACCGGCAGGCGATCATCGCCGCCGGGCTGGCGCAGCCCAACCAGACCTACGGCTCGCGTTTCGCCGGGCCGGAGGATTCTGAGGTTCTCGAAGCGGGCGTGAAAGCCAATTTCGACTATGTCTCGGCGGCGCTGACCGTGTTCGACCAGACCATCGACGGGTTCCAGTCCAACATCTTCAACGGGTCGGGCTTCGTCCTCGCCAATGCCGGGCGCCAGAGCACGTTCGGTGTCGAGTTCGAAAGCACCGTCTTCCCGACTTCCGACCTGACTCTGAATGCCGCGGTCACCTATCTCGATCCGCTCTACGACAGCTTCGTGCAGTCGGCGCAGGGTGATATTTCGGGCACGCGGCCCGCGGGCATTCCCGAGTGGACCGTGATCGTGGGCGGCCAGTACGAGTTCGATCTGGGCGGCGCCTTGCTGATCCCGCGGGTCAATTACCTGTGGTCATCGGACACCCAGCTGGTCGAGGGTCTGCCCGCCTTTGCCGTGCGCGGCCCTGACGGCTCCTTCGTCGACGCACAGCCTGCGCTCGACGCCGCCGCGCCGTTCAGCCGGGAGGTGAACGACCTGACGGCGTCCATCACCTACGAAAGCGATGCCGGCTACGCGATCTCGCTGTGGGGCCGCAACCTGCTCGACGATCGTTACCTCGGCACGGTGTTCGACACCCCCGCGCAACCGCGCAGCGTATCGGGCTACCCGAACGATCCGCGCACCTACGGCATCACGGCGCGTTACCGCTTCTGATTGCGGCCGGGTCCGCCATGCTACGCAAAAGGGGGCTTCGCGGCCCCCTTTTTCGTTTGCGCCTTCCGTGCGATTGTGTTCACCCTTCGATCAGGGAGCGAAACAGGGGAGTTTCCACATGAACTGGATGATTCTGCCGCTCAAGCGGTATGCCGAATTCACCGGGCGCTCGCGGCGCAAGGAATACTGGATGTTCGTGCTGTTGAACGTCATCGTCGTCGTCGTCCTCAGCTTCATTGCCGGTATCGTGGGAACGGGCATAAACACCGTCGCGAACGGCGATCCGACTTCGGTGTTGGGGTTCTTCACCGGCGGTGTCGGCCTGCTGCTGGGCCTGTATTTCCTCGCCATACTCATTCCCAGCATAGCTGTCTCGGTTCGCCGTCTGCACGACCGGAACATGTCGGGCTGGTGGTATCTCGGCTTCGTGGTTCTCAGTCTCGTGCCGTTCGTCGGTTTCATCGCCAGTATCGCGATGCTGGTGATCTTCGCCCTGCCGGGAACCGACGGACCGAACAGGTACGGCCCCGATCCGAAGGATCCCTCGCAGGTCGAGGCGTTTACCTGAAAGCGTCGATCCGATGTCCCCCTTCGACTGGATGCTCCAGCCCCTGAAGCGCTACGGCCAGTTTCGCGGCCGGGCGCAACGAGCCGAATTCTGGTGGTTCATGCTGTTCTATTACGGCGTGAGCGCGGTGCTCTTCGCGATCATCTTCGCCGGTTTTCCCTGGGTTGAAATGCTTGGCGCCAGCCGCGATCCCCAATCGCTCGCCCCGATGGGGCTGGACATGAATTTCTGGCTGATGGGAACCGGCGGCGTGCTCTACGCCCTGTTCTACATCGCCATGTTCGTGCCCTACCTGGCGGTGACGGTGCGCCGGCTGCACGACCGCGAGATGTCGGGATGGTGGTATGGCGGCCTGCTGATCGCCAGCTTCGTTCCGTTCGTGAACATGGTCGCCTGGCTCGGCTTCCTCGCCCTGATCGTGGTATGTGCCCTGCCGGGAACGGCCGGTCCGAACCGCCATGGCCCGGATCCGAAGGATCCGCACCAGGTCGAGGTCTTCGCCTAGAGCGAACGGAGTGTGCGCGCCGGGCGTGCCCGCAGCAGCGGCAGCGAGGCGGCGAGCGCGAAGCCCAGCACCATCGCCAGCCCCGCCGCCAGCACGGCAAGGATGCGTGGCCAGTCGGGCAGCCAGTCGAATTCGAACATCTGCGTGACGATCAGCCAGGCGAGGCCCGTTCCCAGCATGAGAGCCACCCCGGCCAGCACCGCGGCCAGCAGGCCGAACTCGGCAAATTGCAGCGCCAGCAACTGCCGCCGGCTCGCGCCCAGCACCCGCAGGATCACGGTGTCGTAGATCCGCGCCGCCCGCGCCGTGGCAATGGCGCCAAGCAGGACCGCGATGCCCGCCAGCACCGCGACCGACGCGGCGGCGAGAATGGCTACGGACACCTGATCGAGAATGGCGCGCGCCTCGGTCAGCAACGGGCCGACCTCGATCACGCTGGCGGAGGGGAAGGCCTGCACCAGCTGCCGCAGCAGTCCGCCGGTGTCGGTGCCGGGCGGCAGGCTGATCGTCGCCGCGAGATTGTGCGGCGCGTCGCGAAGGGCGTTGGGCGAAAAGACGAGGACGTTGTTGAAGCCAAGGCTGTCCCAGTCGATCCGTCGCAGCGACGCGACCCGTGCCGTGCGCTGCACGCCCAGCAGTTCGACCGTCAGGTAGTCGCCGACGGCGATGTTCGCAGCTTGTGCCAGATCCTCGTCCACCGAGACGAGCGGTTCGCCATCATACCTCGCCGGCCACCATTGGCCCTGCGTCAGGACGTTGCCCTCCGGCACCGTATCGGCATAGGTCAGTCCGCGTTCGCCGCGCAGCGCCCACGCGCCTTCGGGAAGTTCGTCCAGATCGGCCACCACCGTCTGATCGTTCCGGGGACCGTAGGAGATGACCGCACCGCGCAATGTCGGCACCGTCTCGATCTGCGCTTGCGGGCTGATGCCCCGCGCGATGGAGCGGAAACGGGCCACGCCGTCCTGCGGCAGGTCCAGCACGAAATAGTCGGGCGCGCGTTCGGGAACGGATCGCCGGATGTTGCCGTCCAGGCTCGTCTGCACCGCCGCCAGAAGGACGAAGGCGGACAGCCCGAAGCCGAGCGCCGTCACCAGCGATCCGGTCGCGGCGCCGGGCCGGTTCAGGTTCGCCAGCGCGGCACGCGTGATCGGATTGGCGGGGCGCGGCAGGCGAGCGGAACCGGTGCGGATTGCCCGGCCGATCAGCGCCAGCAGGCCCAGGATCGCCGCCGCTCCCGCCAGGAACATCGCCGACAGGCCCGGATGGGGCGACCCGGCGATCGCAAGAGCGGCGATGCCCAGCAGGCCAAGCGCCACGGGCCGGACGGCGCCGCGCCAGCCCCGCGCCAGCGGCGAAACCCGCGCCCGCATCAGCGCCATCGCCGGAAAGTCGCGCGCGCGGGCAAGCGGCGGCGCGGCGAATACCAGCGCGACCAGCAGCCCGAAGGCCAGCGCCCGGAACAGCGCCAGCGGATCGAACACCAGGCCCGTCTCGACCGGCAGGAGCGAGCCAAGGGCGTTCGCCAGCAGGGGCGTCACAAGAAAGCCCGCCAGCAGCCCGGCGAGCGATCCGGCAAGCGCCGCCGCGCCGATCTCCAGCGCGTAGATGCGGGCGATGTCCCGCGACGTCGCCCCGAGGATCTTCAGCGTGGCGATGGCGTTGCGCCGCGTCTCCAGATAGGAGTTGACCCCGCCGCCGATACCGATCCCGGCGATCACCAGCGTGGCCAGGCCCACCAGCGTCAGGAACTCGCCCATCCGGCTGACGAAGCGATCCGCGCCGGGGGAGGCGCGCTCGCGGGTGCGGATGTCGAAGCCGGCGCCGGGGAAGGCGTCCTCGATCGCCTCCGCCACCTTTCCCGCATCGCGCGGACCGGCAAAGGCGAGGCGCGTCTTGCTCTGGAACATGGACCCCGGCGCCATGAGCCCGGCGCTTTCTGGAAAGTCGAGCGGCACGATGACGGTCTGGCCGAGCGCGAAGCCTTCGGACAGGCGATCGGGTTCGTCCGCGATGATCCCGCCCACGCGCAGACTGGCGGTGCCCACGGTGAAGCTGTCACCGACCTCGACGCCCAGCCGCTCCGCCGCGCCGGGGGCGAGATAGGCGGTATGTCCCGCAGGCGCGCGCGCCACCCGGCCGCCCTCCAGCCTCAACGTGCCGTAGAGCGGGTAGTTGTCATCGACCGCCTTCAGTTCGACTGGCACGGCGACCTCGCCGTCGCTCGCCATCGCCTGCAAACGGAAGCCGCGCGACAGGGTGCCGTATCGCGAGAGAAATGCCTGTTCCTTCGTGTCCAGCGGGCGCTGCCACACCTCGACCTCGACATCCCCGCCCAGCAGCACCCGGCCCTGCGTATCGAGTTCGCCCCGGATAGCCGAGGTCAGGCTTCCGATCGCAGCCAGCGCGCCGACACCCAGGAACAGGCAGACCAGCAGGAGACGCAGGCCGCGAAACCCGCTGGCCAGATCGCGCCTGGCGATGATCCATGCCGTGCGCAGGCTCACCGGTCCTCGGCCACCCGTCCGTCGGCCAGCGTCACCACCCGGTCGCAACGCCGCGCGAGCGCTGCGTCATGCGTGATGATGACGAGCGTTGCGCCCATCTCCTCGCGTCTGCGGAACAGCACGTCGATGACGCTTTCCCCGGTGGCTGCATCGAGGTTGCCCGTCGGTTCGTCGGCGAAGATCAGCGGCGGGGCGGGCGCGATGGCGCGGGCGATGGCGACGCGCTGCTGTTCCCCGCCCGAAAGCTGCGCCGGGTAGTGCGCCAGCCGGTGGCCGAGGCCCACCGCCTCCAGTTCCGCCGCCGCGCGATCCCAGGCATCCGCCGCGCCCGCCAGTTCGAGCGGGGTGGCGACGTTTTCCTGCGCCGTCATGGTGGGCAGCAGATGAAATGCCTGCAACACGATGCCGATGCGGCCCCGGCGCGCAAGGGCCAGCGCGTCCTCCCCCAGGGCGGCGAAGTCCTTGCCCGCGACACTCAGCGATCCCGACGTTGCACGTTCCAGTCCCGCGAGCACCGCCATCAGCGAGCTCTTGCCGCTTCCCGACGGGCCGAGCAGCGCCAGCGTCTCGCCGCCCGTCACGGTCAGGTCGATGCCCTTCAGGATTTCGACCGCAGCGGCGCCGTCGCCCAGCGTCAGGCGAAGGTCGCGGGCGGCGATGACGGGTTCTGCGATGTGGGGACTTGTCACGCCCGTGCGATGGCATAGCTATACCGCATGAGCAAGGTTGCGAAACTCGCCGTGGCGCTGCTGCCTGTCGCCATTCTGACCGGTTGCGACGGCGATGCCCCGGCGGCTACGCAAGCCGCCGGAACCGCTGCGCCGACCGCGCCGGCGGAGCCGATGCCGGTCATGGGCGACCCTGTCACCATTCTCGCCTTCGGCGACAGCCTTTTCGCCGGCTACAATCTCGGCGAGGAGGAAGGCTATCCCGAGGTGCTGGAGCGAACCCTTCGGGCGCGCGGCATCAATGCAAGGGTGATCGATGCGGGCGTGTCGGGAGACACCACCGCGGCCGGACGCCAGCGCATCGGCTTCGTGCTCGACAACGCACCTGCGCGCCCCGACCTCGCGCTCGTCGAACTGGGCGGCAACGACCTGCTGCGCGGCATCGACCCGGCCCGGACGCGGGCCAATCTCGAGGGCATCCTCCAGCAATTGCAGCAACGCGAGATTCCCGTGGTCCTCATGGGCATGCGCGCGCCGCCGAACCTCGGCGCACAGTATCAGCAGGACTTCGATGGCCTCTACACCGAACTCGCGCGCCAGTACGATACCGGGCTTGTGCCGTTCTTCATGGAACCGATGGCGAACGACGCCCGGCTGATCCAGCAGGACCGCGTTCATCCCACTGCCGAAGGGGTGGAGGAACTGGTACGGAACTCGCTCGGCGAGGTGGTGGACGCGCTGCCGGATGGCGAACCCGCTTCCTGACCGCCTAGTCGCGCCTCACGGCGCCGCCAGCCACCTGCCAGACCGCGGCCTCCGCCATGATCCCCGCGAAGGGCGCGCGTTCCGTCCCGGTCAGCCAGACCTGCGTTCCGCTGCCACGCAGGCGGTCGAACAGCGCCTCGCGCCGCACGGGATCGAGATGCGCGGCGACTTCGTCGAGCAGCAACAGGCCGGGCCGCCCGCGCGCGGCGAGCGCCGCATGGGCGAGGGTGATGGCAATCAGCATCGCCTTCTGCTCGCCGGTGGAACAGTCCGCCGCCGGCATGTCCTTTCCCGCCATCCGGACGCCCAGTTCGTCGCGATGCGGACCGACGAGGGTCCGCCCGGCGGCCCGTTCGCGGGGGCGCGATTGCCTGAACGAGGCCGCCAGCGCGTCCTCCGTCAGGTCGCCGCCCGGCTGGTAGGACAGGGCGGGGCGGGCGAAGGGCTCGTCCGGCACCGCTTCCAGCTCTGCCGCCAGCGCGCCAACCAGCCGCGCGCGGCCCTGCGCCAGCCCCGCGCCCACCGCCGCCATCTGCGCCTCTATCGACTCGAGCCAGGCGGGATCGGGTGCCGTATCGTCGGACAGCAACCTGTTGCGCTCGCGCAGGGCTGCCTCGTAGCGCGAGGCGTAGCGCGCGTGGAGCGGATCGAGCGCGACGGCGAGCCGGTCGACATAGCGCCGCCGCGCCCCGGCGCTGTCGGCGAACAGGCGGTCCATCGCCGGGGTCAGCCAGTTGACCGAAAGCCATTCGCCAAGGCCGATCGCGGTCGCTTCCGCGCCGTTCACCTGCACGATGCGCCGCCCGGGTCGCACCGCCTGCACCCCGGTGCCTAGTCGTACCGGCTCTCCCGCGTCGCGCGTCAGCAGGCTTGCGCTGACCGCGAAGCCGCCATCGCCCGACTGCGATCCCATGTCGGCGAGCGCCGCGCGCCTGAGGCCGCGCCCCGGTGCGAACAGCGACAGCGCCTCGAGCACGTTGGTCTTGCCGGCGCCGTTCTCGCCTACCAGCAGATTGAGCGCGCGGGTGTCGTCCAGCCGCGTGCCGGCATGGTTGCGAAAGGTCGAGAGGGTGATGCGATCGAGCGCCATGCGAGTGGCAACCGGCCTATGCGACACACGCTTTGCGCGCTAGCCGAAACGGCGCTTGCCAAAGGTTGGGAAATTTTCCCACATGGCGGGTTCCCCTTCGGCCCGACATGACTGCCTGGTGAACGAGAATCGCAGAAATGCGCGGTTCTGCAAGTTTGGCACAGGGCCTGCAAAGCATGGGATACGAACCAATCACGGTTCGCATTCTGAGGGAAAGATACAGATCATGACCACCACTTCGAACTTCTCCGCCCGCCTGATGGCCGCCCTCGCCGCCGTCGCCATGACCGCCAGCCTGTTCGCCGCGAGCTTCTCCACGCCGCAGGCCAGCGTCTTCACCACCATCCTGGCCTGAGGCCGGAACCGCAACCGAACACCGAAAGGACTTTCAAGATGACCAACTTCAACGCCGTTTCCACCCGCATCCTAGCCGGCCTGGGTGCCGTCACCATGACGCTGACGCTGATCGTCAGTAGCTTTGCCAATCCGCATGCGACCACCGTCGTGGGGATTCTGGCATGAGCCAGCTCGACAGGAAGCCCGGCAAATCCCCGGCGAAATTCCGTCTCGACAAACAGGACGGCAAGATCGCCGGGGTCTGCGCCGGTCTCGCCAATTATTTCGGCTTCGATATTACGATCGTGCGCGTCGTCTTCGTGCTTGGCGCCCTGCTGGGCTTTGGCAGCTTCGTGCTCATCTATCTGGCGATCTGGCTGCTGGCGAACTGATACCGCCAGCCGCCGATCGTTTCACCCCAACGCTCCAGACCCGATTTGCGCCGCGCGCAATCCCCGCTATGGCAACGCCCACGCGCCCATAGCTCAGCTGGATAGAGCACGGGACTTCTAATCCTGAGGCCGCAGGTTCGACTCCTGCTGGGCGCGCCATCATTCGTTTTTCTGTTCCGGCAGCGTCTTGGCATCCGCCGCCTTTTCCGGACGGATGTAGATCGAGGTGATCTCCGGCAGCGCCTCCTTCAGTTCCCGCTCCAGATCCTCGACCAGGCTTTCCGCATCTCCCATCGACAGATCGTCGGCGAAGTCCGCGCTGATCGCGGTGAACACCTGCGAGGGCGAGGTATGGATGGTGCGGATGTGGTTGACCCCCGTTACCCAGTCGCGCTTACCCACGGTTTCGCGGATCCTGGCGATGAGTTCGGGGCTGGCAGGCTCGCCGATCAGCAGCCCCTTGGTCTCGCGCGCCAGGAATATCGCCACCGTTGCCAGGATCGCGCCGATGACGAGGGACGCCGCCCCGTCGAGGCGCGGTTCGTTGAAATAGCGGCTCGACCAGATGCCGAGCGCCGCGACGACGAGGCCGGAAAGCGCTGCTGAGTCCTCGAACAGGACGATGAATACGGAAGGATCCTTCGAATGGCGGATGGCTTCCCAGAAGCCGCGGTCCCCCCGCTGCCGGGAAAATTCGCGCATGGCGATGGTCCACGATGTCCCTTCCAGCAGCATGGCTACGCCGAGCACGATGTAGGCGATGGTCGGATCGCCCAGTTCCTCCGGATTGGTGATGTGGATGTAGCCTTCGTAGAGGCTGAGGCCCGAGCCGAGCGAGAATATCAGGATCGCGACGAGAAACGCCCAGAAATACAGTTCGCGCCCGTAACCGAACGGGCGGCGCTTGTCGGGTGGCCGCGTGGCGCGGTGTTCGCCCAGCAGCATGAGCACCTGGTTCATGCTGTCGACGACCGAGTGAAACCCTTCCGACAGCATGGAGGAGGAGCCGGTGATCCCGGCGGCGACGAACTTGGCGATGGCGATGCCCAGATTGGCGGTGAGCGCGCCGATCAGGACGACGTTCTCCGTCAGCCAGGACATCGAAAAGGGCTTGCTCACGCGGCGGTTCTGTCGGGAAAGTTTACACTGCCCTGTCTCATCAATCTTTCGCTAACCATCGTGTTGCGCGGAAATGCGATCGTGGACCAAACTGGCATGGCGGTTGCAATGTTCCGGATGTACCTGAAGTTCTTCGAACGAGGCGGGGCTGCCAAACGGTCCCCTAACCGGTCTCCCGGCTCCGCCTCCCCGAAGACTTGCTCCCGGCAGACAGACATTCAACGACCGCCCGCCCAGGGTTCGTCGGTGCGCGTCACCTGCATGTCGCCGGGCCACGGCCGGCACAGCAGGCTCGCGGCGTCGGGCGCGCCGTCCAGCCAGTCGACCCAGTCGGCCTGCGCCAGGATGACAGGCATCCGGTCGTGAACGCCCCGGACGTGCCGGCACGCCTCGGTCATCACCATCGTATAGGCTGGCCCCCACTCGGCGCTGTCGCGCCACAGCCCGGCAACGGCGAACAGCGCTTCGCCGGACATGGCGAACCAGGTTCGCGTCTTGCCGCCCCTTGGTCCCTCTGCCTCGGCGAAGGCACTTACCGGAATGAGACAGCGACGTTCGCGATAGCTGGACGACCAGAACGGGCTGGAAAGCTTGTCGGCACGGGCGTTGTTGACCGGTTTGGGTTTCAGGGGCTGGCCCTTCGCACCCTTGCGTTGCAGCGGGAAGCCCCAGGTCATCTGCGCCAGCCTGCCATCGGCAAGCACCAGTCCCGGGTATCCGGGATAGATTTCCGCCGGAGCGTTGCCCTGGGGGGCAACGGCCATGTCCTGCGCGATGGCATCGAAAAAATGCGCGACCTCGTCCTGCGACTTGCTCATGCGGTAGAGGTTGCACATCGACGGGGCCTGCTACTGCGATCCGTAACCGGCTTCGGCGGCGGGGACGGGCGGGGCGATCGCGCCGCCCGCCATCGGCCAGATTATCTCGCCCGTCACCACGCCGAGGCTCATGGGCAACTGGCCGGAAAGGAAGGCGTGGACCTCGTTCGGCCATGCGCCCCCGGGATAGTCGGTGACATAGACGCTCATGGCCAGATCGGGATCGGCGGCGTTCCACGTCACTACTTCGCAGCCGCTCGTCATGCGCTCCACCTCGCCCGAAACCCCCTCGGCGTAGAAGGGAACGCGGAAGTGCTGGCCGAGCGGGATGCTGCCTTCCTCGAACGGTCCGTTGAGGACATAGGCCATTGCCACCCCTTGCGCATCGGGCGGCAGGACGATGGTCGTGAGCGCGATGGAGGGGGCGGCGGTATCGCCAGCGTCATTCTCCCCACCGACGCAAAAGCTTTCCGGATCGGAATCGAACACCTTGCGCGCCGCCATCGCCTGCGCGAGAGCCATCTGGTGCGCCGGCCCCGTCAGCGGCGGCGGGTTGTCCCGGTGGATCGTCTCGGCAAGGATTTCGCCGTGAGACGTCTCGTAATCGGCGAGCGAGACGATTTCGCCCGCTCGCTCCGCGATGACATGGACCGTCCAGACCTCGGGCGTATCGGAAGGCAGGGCGACCGCGCCCATCAACCCCTCGTCGCCCGCCCCCGTCATGCCGAGATACTGGGTCAGGGCAGAGGCCGTCGCGGCCTGCACCGCCGTCATCTGCCGGCCGATGTCTTCGGAATGGCGCGCGCCTGCCGTGCGGGCCGCCATGTCGCCTTGCACGGCCGGCTCCTGCGCGGTGGCGACGGACGGGGCGGTCAGCACGGCGGAAAGGATAAGGGCGGCACAAGCGAGAGAACGGGACATCGGCGATCCTGAACTGACTGAACGCAAGCGCCCTGGCATGACGAGCCTGAACGAATACGGACCCACCGAGGCGAGCCGCGGTGGAAGCCGACCTATTCGCTTTCGGCCTTGGCGACCTGCTTCTCGTTCATGAGCGTCTGCAATTCGCCGGCCTCGAACATTTCCATCATGATGTCGCTGCCACCCACGAATTCGCCCTTGACGTAAAGCTGGGGGATCGTCGGCCAGTCGGAATAGGCCTTGATCCCCTGGCGGATTTCCATGTCCTGAAGCACGTCGACGCTGTCGAAGGCGACCCCGCAATGGTCGAGGATCGACACCGCGCGATTGGAAAAGCCGCATTGCGGAAACAGCGGCGTGCCCTTCATGAACAATACCACGTCGGCGTCGTTCACGATCTTGGAAATGCGTTCGTTCGTCTCGGACATCGGTCCCACCTGAATTGCGAATTATGTTGGCAGGTCAGTTGGGAACGGCGGTGTGGAGTTGCAAGGCGTGCAGTTCGCCGCCCATTCTCTCTCCCAGTGCGGCAAACACCATCTTGTGCTGCTGCACCCGGCTCTTGCCGGCGAACTGCGCGGAGGTCACGCGGGCGAGCCAGTGATCGTTGTCGTCGACCAGCGGTTCCATCTCGACGGTGGCATCGGGCAAAGCCTCCTTGATGAGCGCTTCGATCCGGGCGGCGGCCATGGGCATCGTATCAGGACTCGCTCATCAGTTGCCGGCGCGCCTCGACGGACTTTTCGGCAAGCTGGGCACGCACGGTCGCCTCGTCCACGTCGCAATCGGCCTGGGTCAGATCGCCCAGCAGCTTGCGGATCACGTCCTCGTCACCCGCCTCCTCGAAATCGGCCTGCACGACCGCCTTCTTGTAGGCTTCGGTTTCCTCGGGCGTGAGGTTCATCAACCCCGCCGCCCATTCGCCCAGCAACCGGTTGCGCCGGGCCGCGACGCGAAAGGCGGTATCCTCGTCCATCGCGTACTTGGCTTCCTCGCCCTTCCGGCGGTCGGTGAAGTCGGTCATGTCTCGTGCAGCTCCCAGCGAAATCGTCCCCACGGCGAATAGGCACATGGCGGTCAGGCCGCAATCCCCGTTCCGCGCGCGAGCCAGGGCCTGTCCGCGGCGAGCCGGCCTTCGTAATCGGCGATGGCCACTGCGCGCGAAAGCGTCAGGCCGACCTCGTCCAGCCCCTCCAGCAGGCATTGCTTGCGAAACGCATCGATGGCGAAGCGAAAGCGATCCTGGAACGGGGTCGTCACCGTCTGGTTTTCCAGATCGACGGTCAGCGGATCGGTCGCCGCGACTTCCAGCAGCCGGTCGACCTGCTCCTGCGGCAGTTCCACCGTCAGTATGCCGTTCTTGAACGCATTGCCGGCAAAGATGTCGGAGAAGCCTGGCGCGATGACGGCGCGTACGCCCATGTCGAGAAGCGCCCAGGCGGCGTGTTCCCGGCTCGACCCGCAACCGAAATTGTCGCCCGCGATCAGGATCGGCGCGCCCGCGAATTCGGGGCGGTCGAAGACATTGTCGGCATCCTTCGCCCGCACCGCTTCGAACGCGCCTTCGCCAAGCCCTTCGCGGCTGACCGTCTTGAGCCAGCGGGCGGGAATGATCAGATCGGTATCGACGTTCTTGCGACCGAAGGGAATGGCGCGTCCCTCCACGCGGGCGATGGCGTCCATTCAGTCTGTCTCCGGGTTCTCTCCGTTGGGGACGCGGTTGATCTGCGCGGATCGGTCCTTACCCCGGCGCTGCCGCGTGGTGTAGAGCATCGCCGCGGCGACGGCCGAGCCGATGGCGGCGGTCGCGATGGCGGCTTTCGAACTGGGAATTCGCTGTGTCATACCCGGTCCAATGCGTCGGACCCGCCCATGTTTCAAGAAAACTCACAGGTAATCGCGCAGCGCCATCCAGCGGTCCTGTTTCTCGGACAACGGCATGGCGGCGTAGGCCGGGCTGGAGGAGGGCAGGGCGATCAGCTTCGGGTCGCTCGCGTCCAGCAACCTCCCTCCGATCCGCGCCGCTGCCGCGCCGTTGAAGGCCACGCATGTCAGGTCCGGCAGGGTCGCCACAAGGTCCGCGAGCGGGTTGTGTTCGGCCTTGCGGATCGCCGCGTCGAGCGAGCCTTCGCGCATGGCCGAGGCGATCGTGTCCCACAGTCCGACGCGGTGGCCGAGCAGCGTTTCGAGCCGGGTTTCGTACGCCATTGCCGGCAGGTCTTCGTCGATGACGCGCCCGACCAGCTGCCAGAACCGGTTTTGCGGATGCGCGTAGTACCGCCCCCGCTCGAGCGACTTCGCACCCGGCAGGCTGCCGAGGATGAGCACCCGCGTATCGGGCCCGATGACGGGCGGGAAGGACGAATGGCGCGGGGAGGTCAGCGCGCGGCCTCCGGGAAGGCGGGAAGCAGGCCGACATCGGCAGGTTCGTGCTGGATCACCACCGTCGCGTGATAATTGGCGGCCATGCGCTTGAACCTGTCGAAGGATGCGAGCGTATCGGCGCGGTCATCGTTGAAGGTGGGAACGCCCTCCTTCTCGTAATTCTCGGTATAGTGCGCCAGGTCGCCCGTCAGCATGACCGGCCCCGTTCCGGCCAGCCGCACCAGCAACGCATGGTGGCCATTGGTATGTCCGGGCATCGCGAGCAGGCGCACCGTTCCATCTCCGAACAGGTCCAGATCGCCGGATATCTTGCGGACCGACCCGCCACCGTCCAGCCACGGGGCGAACAGCGACCGGTCGATGAAGGGTGCGCCGTTCTCGATGACCTCCCAGTCCTGCGCGCCGATCAGCAGGGTCACCTGCGGGAAATCGCGCGCCTGCCCGGTATGGTCGTAGTGATAGTGGCTGATGCCCACGTAATCGACATCGGCCGGCGCGATGCCGAGTGCGGCGAGTTCGTCCACCAGCGTGGCGGTCATGGTGAAGCCGCCATCGGGATCTCCGCTTGTGGCCGGGTCGATGCCGGTATCCCAGATCAGCAGATCGTCGCCATGTCGCACGAGATAGCAGCTGACCACGAGCGCGCGTGCCATGGCGTCGGACGCGCCGGTATCGTCGAAAGCGGCAAGCGGCATCGGTTCGCTCGCCCGTCCGCAATCGATCCGGGTCAGCGTGACCTCGGCCGACTGCATCTGGGCGATCGCGGGCTGCGACAGCGCCGCGAACATTATCGCCGGCAGGATTCTAGGATACATCGCCCAGCTCGCGCACATCGGTCAGCCGTCCCGTAACCGCCGCTGCCGCCGCCATTGCCGGGCTGACAAGGTGGGTGCGACTTCCCGGTCCCTGGCGACCAACGAAATTGCGGTTGCTGGTGGACGCGCAGCGTTCGCCCGGCGGTACCTTGTCGGGGTTCATGCCGAGGCACGCCGAACAGCCCGGTTCGCGCCATTCGAGACCCGCCTGCGTGAACACGCGGTCCAGCCCCTCGGCCTCGGCCTGCGCCTTCACCAGGCCGGAGCCGGGCACGACGATCGCCCATTTCACGCTGTCCGCCTTGTGCCGCCCGCGCAGCACGCCGGCCGCAGCGCGCAGATCCTCGATCCGGCTGTTGGTGCACGACCCGATGAAGACGTTCTCGACCGCCACCTCGCACATGGGGGTGCCGGGGGCGAGGCCCATGTATTCGAGGCTGGCGCGGGCCGCCTCCTGCCTCGCAGGATCGGCGAAGCTTTCGGGAGAGGGGACGGTGCCGCCGATGGCGACGGTATCTTCGGGACTGGTGCCCCAGGTTACGGTCGGTTCCACGTCGGCGGCATCGATCGTGACCGACCTGTCGAACCGGGCGCCCTCGTCGGTGTGCAGCGTGCGCCAGTAATCCACCGCCGCGTCCCACCCGGCCCCGCCGGGCGCGAAGGGGCGGCCCTTCAGATAGGCGAAGGTCGTCTCGTCGGGCGCGATCAGGCCGGCGCGCGCCCCGGCCTCTATGCTCATGTTGCACACGGTCAGGCGCGCTTCGACGCTCATCGCCTCGAACACGGGGCCGCGATATTCGATGACGTGGCCGGTCCCGCCCGCCGTGCCGATCCGGCCGATGATGTGCAGGATCAGGTCCTTGGCGGTTACGCCGGGGCCGAGTTCTCCCGCGACCCGTATCTCCATCATCTTCGATGGCTTGAGCAGCAGTGTCTGCGTCGCCAGCACATGCTCGACCTCGCTCGTCCCGATGCCGAAGGCGAGCGCGCCGACCCCGCCATGCGCGGCGGTATGCGAATCGCCGCAGACGATGGTGGTGCCCGGCAGCGAGAAGCCCTGTTCGGGACCGACGACATGGACGATCCCCTGCTCGCGCGCGGTCGCCTCGAAATAGCGGATGCCGAAATCGGCGACGTTGCGCTCCAGCGCGGCAAGTTGAAGGGCGCTTTGCGGATCGGCGATGGGCAGGCGCACGCCGTCGCCGTCGACCCGCGCCGTGGTGGGCACGTTGTGATCGGGCACGGCCAGCGTGAGTTCGGGTCGGCGGACCTCCCGCCCGGCGATCCGCAGCGCCTCGAACGCCTGCGGGCTGGTGACTTCGTGGACCAGGTGGCGGTCGATGAAGACCAGGCAGGTGCCATCCTCCCGCCGCTCGATCACGTGTTCGGCCCAGATCTTCTCGTACAATGTGCGCGCCGTCATGCGGCCTCGAATAGCGCGCCATGTCACACTCGCCAAGCAATCGGGGGCAAGGGGGGCGATTGTAATTGAAAGTTCACGGCTCGGCGCTAATTTACACCCATGTCAACGAGAGCCTTCGCCATGCCCATCCGCATCGTGCCCGCGGATATCGATTTCATGGGCCATGTGAACAACGCCCGCTATCTGGGCTGGGTGCAGGACGTGGTGCTCGAACACTGGCGCAAGCTCGCCCCGGCGGAAGAGGTGGCGAGCAAGGCGTGGGTCGCGATCAAGCACGAGATCACCTACCGCCGACCGGCCTTTCTCGACGACGACGTGATCGCCGAAACGGTCCTGGAAAAGATCAAGGGGGCGCGCAGCTTCTACAACACGGTGATTCGCCGCGGGGAGGAGGTGCTGGCCGAGGTGCAATCCATGTGGTGCTGCATCGACAGCGAGACGCACCGCCCCGCGCGCATCGACCGCGACGTGGCGGAGCGGCATTTCGGGCTTCCCGGCAAGGCCGGCTGAGCCGGGCGGCATGTCCGGCTTTGCGTGATGCGGCGGGCGGGCCTATATTGTTTTCTGTCATGACCGTCCTCGCGCCCATCCTGATCGTGATCGCCACCGTGCTGGCGATGGAATGGGTCGCCTGGGCGAGCCACAAATACATCATGCACGGGTTCGGCTGGGCCTGGCACCGCGACCATCACGAACCGCATGACAACCTGCTGGAGAGGAACGACCTGTACGCCGTGGTCGGAGCCGCGCTGAGCATATCCATGTTCGCGCTCGGCAGTCCGCTGGTGCTGGGGGAGGCGGCGTGGTGGCCGGCGACCTGGATCGGCGTCGGCGTGCTGTGCTACGGCATCATCTACACGCTGATCCACGATGGGCTGGTGCACCAGCGCTATTTCCGCTGGGTGCCGCGTTCCGGCTACGCCAAGCGGCTGGTGCAGGCGCACAAGCTGCATCACGCCACGGTGGGCAAGGAGGGCGGCGTCAGCTTCGGTTTCGTGTTCGCAGCCGACCCGGCGAAGCTGAAGGCCGAATTGCGGCGTCAGCGGCAGGCGGGCGTGGCCGTGGTGCGGGACAGCGCGGGCGCCTGAGGGGCCGCGCCGGGCACTACGCATGGCGGCCATGCCCGAAGATCTGACCGGCATCTGGGACGGGGTATTCACCTATCCGGGAAAGCGTCTGCCCGACACCCCCTTTCGCGCCGAACTCGTCCAGCGCGGCGGCAGCTTCACGGGCGAAATCGCCGAACCGGACCTGTACGCGCGCGGTCGGAGCGCGGTGGCGACGGTGGTGGGAGTGGTTTCGGGCGGCAGCGTGGATTTCACCAAGACCTATCGCCGTGCGGCGATGGGTTACGAGAACCCGGTCGATTACGTCGGCCAGCTTTCGCCGGACGGCGATACCGTTACGGGCGTGTGGAGCCTTTGCGACATGAACGGCCTGTTCGAGATGACCCGCCGCCGCCGCGCCGCCACCGGCGAAACCTGGCAGGCAAGCGTCGAGGCCTAGTGCGGACCGTGGAAAACCGGAAAGGATGGTCGGTAAGGCTTGCGGCCCGGCCTACTCGCCCCTGCGTTCTTCCCCCTTGCGCAAGTGGTAGCTGTCGTCGAACCCGCCGGCATGGGCCAGTGCCTCCACGTCCGGAATGAACAGCGACCGCGATTTCAGTTCGATCAATCCGTCGGCGCGCAGGTTCTGTATCACCCGGTTGACGTGAACCGGCGTCAGTCCGGTCGCATTCGCGGGTTGATCACCCATTGCCGCAGAATCGCCTCGTCCACCAGTGTCATCCGCCGCAACGCACCGTGACATCTGGTATTTACTGCCGTCCGCGTGGATTACTCAGGGGTCGTCGGCCGGCCCGCCCGCGATCCGGGCCGCGTGTTCGCGCACGAGCGCGATCATGTTGGGAACACCCTGCGTGCGGTTGGAACTGAGCTGGTTCTTGAGGTCGAAGGGTTCGAGCCGTTCCGCCACGTCCATCTTCGCCACCTCGCCCGCCGGCCTGTCCTGCACGGCGGCGATCACCAGCGCGACTATGCCCTTGGTTATCGCGGCATTGCTGTCGGCCAGGAAGTGCAGCCGCTCGGCCTCTCCGGTCGGATAGACCCAGACCTGTGCGGAACAGCCGCGCACCAGCGTGGCATCGGTCTTGAGTTCGGGCGGCATGGGTTCCAGTTCCCGCCCCAGCTCGATCAGCAGGCGGTAGCGTTCGTCGCCCTCGAGAAAATCGTATTCTTCATGAATGTCGCCAAGTGATCGCATCCCCGCCATCTAGCGGCTCGGCGCTACAGGTCCACCCCGCTGGCGATGGCCTCCAGCTTGCGGATGCGTTCCTTGAGGTCGGCTATCTCGATCCTCGCCATGCCCTCGCGCGATCCGTTCTCGAATTCGGGGAGGGGGCGGCGCAGGTCCAGCTCGCGGCGCTTGAGCGCCAGCCACTGGGTCCAGCCATACAGGGCCGCGCCCGCCAGGATGACCAGCGCGACGAGGCCGCTGGCAGCGATCAACAGGTCCACTTGCGTCATCATCGGTTCCTTTCGGATTGACTGTCGTCACGCAGTTTCTCGATCTCGTCGGCGGTGCGGCGGGCCGGGTCGGTGGCGATGCGTTCCAGCACCGCGACGCGGTCGCGCAGCTCGTCGATCTCCTCGCGGTCGCGCCGGCGTTCCTCCAGCAACGCCTCGTTTTCCTGCGCCAGCCGGTTGTCGCCGGGTCCGGAAAACTTGTTCCGCTCCTTCAGGTAGCCGAAGATGGAGGCGATCAGGACGATGAGCACGATGGCCGGCCAGAAGCTCATCGCGCGCGCTCCTTGTCCACCGCGCCCTCGATCCTGCGCAGATCCTCTATCTGCCGGGCAAGATCCTGTCCGCGATCGGTGACGATGCGTTCGAGCACGCGAACCCGCTCCTCCAGCTTGCGACCGGCGGGATCGGTGCCGCGCTCCGCCTCGGCCCGCCGCGCTTCCAGTTCCAGCTTGCGCTCCTCGTGCTCGTTCTGCCGCCTGCTCACGATGTAGGCGAAGGGCAGCGCGATCATCAGGATGGCGATGATGAAGCCGAAGATCAGCATCAGGTCGGGATCGGGGCCCATCAGGCGCGTTCCTTCCTGCCGAAGTCCATCGGCACGCCGCTGTCTGCGTCCTCGACCCTGCGGCTGTCGCGCAACGCCTCGATCTGGGTGGCGACGTCGTAACCGCGATCGGTGACGATGCGTTCGAGCACCTGCACCCGGTCCTCCAGCTGCTGCACGCGACTGGCATATTGCGCGGCCTTCTCGGCGCTGTTCTCGGCGGTGGAGTGCAGATGCATTTCCGCCAGCTTCTGCTGATGCTTCGTCCAGATCGCCACGATCGGTATCATCAAGGCGATGATCGGTATGAATACGCCGATTTCCCCCATGGTCGTTCTCCTCGGTTAAGGTTTCAGCGCAGCCGTTCGATTTCGGCGGTCAGGCGCGGATTGCTGCTGACGTAGTAGTTCTCGACATCCGCCAGGCGGCGATCGACGTCCTTCATCCGGGCGCGGATCTCGCGGGCGGTGCGCTTCGGGTTCTGCCGCACGCCCTGCCAGTACTGCTGCTCGTCGTCGTCGCGGTAGAGGTGCGGCGGCTTCTTGTTCAGCAACAGTCCGGCGACGAAGTAGACCGGCAGGACCATGCCCATCCCGGCGAACAGGAGGACGACGAAGGCGATGCGTATCCAGAAGGCGTTGATGCCGGAATAGTCGGCGATGCCCGAGCACACGCCCATCAGCTTCGCATTCTGCTTGTCGCGATAGAGAGTGGTGCGGGGCGTGTTCATTTGCGGGCGTCCTTCTTCTCGGCGAGCAGTTCCTCGAGCTCGCGCAGCGGTGCATTGTCGATGGCCTTGTCGTGCTGGATGCGCGCCGGGCGGAAATCGGGATTGTCCTGCCCGACCAGCCGCTCGACCGTATCCATGCGCTCGTCGAGGCGCTTGGCGAGGTTGTAGAGTTCCTCCAGCAACGCCTCGTCGTCGGTCGTGATGCTGGCAGAGGTCTTCCACTTCGTGATGTAGTGGAAGATGATCCAGGGAATGGCGATGAAGCACGCGGCTAACAGGAATTCTTCCATCGTCTATTCTCCCTTCTCGCCGTCGCCCTTGCCGAGCGCGCGCTTCATTTCCTCGAGCTCGTCCTCGACCTTGTCGTTGCCTTCCAGCGCCGCGAATTCGTCGGCCAGGGTCTGCCGGTTCGATTCCATCCCCAGGGCATCGGCGCGCCCTTCCGCGTAATCGACGCGGCGTTCGAGCTGGTCGAAGCGGGTCAGCGCCTCGTCCACGCGCTCGTTGGTCATCAGGCTGCGCAGCTTCACGCGATTTTCTGCGCTTTCCAGCCGTGCGGCGATCTGGCTCTGGCGGCTGCGGGCCTCGTGCAGGCGGTGCTGCAGCTTGGCGATGTCCTGTTCGTAGGCGCGCAGCGCGTCGTCGAGCACCTCGATCTCCTGCTTGAGCTGGTCGGCCATGTCGCCGGCCTTGCGCTTCTCGACCAGCGCCGCGCGGGCGAGGTCTTCGCGATCCTTGGACAGGGCCAGCTGCGCCTTCTCGCCCCAGTCGGCCTGGAGCCGGTCGAGCTTCACCGTGTGGCGGTGCATTTCCTTCTGGTCGGCGATCGTGCGCGCGGCACTGGCGCGTACCTCGACCAGCGTTTCCTCCATTTCCATGATGATCATGCGGATCATCTTGGCCGGATCGTCGGCCTGATCGAGCAGTTCGTTGAAATTGGCCGCGAAGATGTCGCGGGCGCGGTTGAATATTCCCATCAATGGGGCTCCTTGGTTGAACGCGCGGCCGGAAGAGGCGGTCGGGGTGGGGCTGGTGCGCAGCCGTTCGATCTCGCGATCGATGCGCGCGCCGTCGCTGGCCTTGCCGCCGCCGATCGGCATCAGCGGATTGCGCGGTTCGTTGGTCATGCCAGCTCCACCATCTCGACGCCGGCGAGCACCGTCGTGCCGGCCTGATCCGGCTGGATACCGGCAAACACGGCGAAGGTCACCATTGCGGCGATGCTCACCAGGGCGGCATGGCCCAGCGGAGAGGAGAAGAAGCGGCTGTCGAACATTGTCGGATTTTCCTTTCTGTCCGAAGCGTTGCAAACTGCGTGCCAGTTGCGAATATCGGGAGAAAGACGCGCATTTTCCGCCACTTCCGCGAATGGCAATTGGTTCCAGTTGCCAAGACTTGGGAAATCTCGCTAATATCCGGGGAATGGAGCGTGAAACCCAGTTCATCGGCCAGTCCGGTGCCTTTCTCGATGCGGTCGAGCGGGCCAGCCGTGCGGCGACGCTGTCCAGGCCCGTGCTGGTAATCGGGGAACGCGGGACCGGTAAAGAACTGATCGCCGAACGACTTCACCGCCTGTCCAACCGCTGGGGGGAACCGCTCGTCACCATGAATTGCGCGGCGCTCCCCGAAACGCTGATCGAGGCGGAACTGTTCGGGCACGAACAGGGCGCGTTCACCGGCGCCACCAGGGCCAGGGAAGGGCGGTTCGAGGAGGCGGACAAGGGCACGCTGTTTCTCGACGAGCTGGGCACGCTCAGCATGGGGGCGCAGGAACGGCTGCTGCGCGCGGTCGAATACGGCGAGGTTACGCGCATCGGATCCTCGCGCCCGGTGCGGGTCGATGTCCGCATCGTCGCCGCCACCAACGAGGATCTGCCCGCCCGCGCGCACGACGGCACCTTCCGTCCCGACCTGCTCGACCGGTTGAGCTTCGAGGTCATCACCCTGCCGCCCCTGCGCGTGCGCGAGGGCGATATCGAGGTGCTGGCCGCGCATTTCGCCCGGCGCATGGCGGCGGAACTGGGATGGGAGGAATGGCCCGGCTTCGCCGATCACGTGTCCGACGCGCTGGAGAACCATCCGTGGCCCGGCAACGTGCGCGAACTGCGCAACGTGGTGGAGCGCGCCGTCTATCGCTGGGGCGACTGGTCGCAGCCCATCGCAGAGGTGGTGTTCGACCCGTTCGAATCGCCGTGGACGCCGATCGAGGAGCGCGGCGGCGGCCGCCGGTCCGACGACGCCGGTCCAGCGCCGCAATCCGCCCCGTCCGGCCCGCGCTACGACCAGGTGGACGATCTGCGCGCCGCGGTGGACGGTCACGAGCGCGCCATCGTCGAGCACGCGCTCGGCGCGAACCGCTGGAACCAGCGGCAGACGGCCAAGGCGCTTGGCGTGACCTACGACCAGCTCCGGCACTGCATCAAGAAGCACGGCCTGATGGAAGACAAGGACTAGCGCCGAATTTCCCGGCCCTGTGAAAACTCGCGTGTTGCTTTTGCCGGCCGGGCGGCCTACATGGCTCTTCATCCCGACATTGTCGCAGACGAAGTGGGGCTGGCGCCGGAAGGGGCCGGCACGAACCGCCTTGTCCGCCCTTGTCATCCCTGACGGAGACCCGATGGCCGATATCGCGCGCCTCGAAGACATGATCGAACCCGAAGCCGAGGCGCTCGGCTTCGAACTCGTGCGTGTGAAGATGACCGGTTCGCAGGGCGAGCGCACCTTGCAGATCATGGCGGAGGATCCGGAAACCGGCCAGCTCGTCGTCGAGCAATGCGCCGCCCTTTCCCGCCGCGTGTCGGAGAAGCTGGACGCGCTGGAGGCCGAAGGCACCGTGCTGGTCGAGGGCGCCTACAATCTCGAGGTCAGCAGCCCCGGCATCGATCGTCCGCTCACCCGGGCGAAGGACTACGCCGACTGGGCCGGCCATGAGGCCAGGCTGTCGCTGTCCGAGAAGGTCCACGGCCACCGCACGCTGACGGGACAGCTGGCGGGGATCGAGGGCGATACCGTCACGATAGAGGATAACCGCGCCGGCACGATTGCCGTGCCGCTGGGGGCAATTCATTCCGGCCAGCTGATCCTGACCGACAAGCTGATCGCCGCCACCCGCCCGCTGGACATCTCCGGTGTGGAAGACATCGAAGAGACATCTGAGGAAGAAGAGGCACAAGACTGATGGCCAGTCCCATTTCCGCCAACAAGGCAGAGCTGCTCGCGATCGCCAACGCCGTCGCGTCGGAGAAGATGATCGACAAGGACATCGTCGTCGAGGCGATGGAAGAGGCGATCCAGAAGGCCGCGCGCGCGCGTTTCGGGCAGGAGAACGACATCCGCGCCAAGCTCGATCCGCAGACCGGCGACCTGCGCCTGTGGCGCGTGGTCGAGGTGGTCGAGGAGGTCGAGGACTACTTCAAGCAGGTCGACGTGGCCCAGGCGCAGAAGCTGGAAGAGGGCGCCAAGGTCGGCGACTTCATCGTCGATCCGCTGCCCGCGATGGACGATCTCGGCCGCATCGACGCGCAGAGCGCCAAGCAGGTCATCTTCCAGAAGGTCCGCGATGCGGAGCGCGAGCGCCAGTTCGAGGAATTCAAGGACCGCGCCGGAGAGATCATCACCGGCGTCATCAAGTCGGTCGAGTTCGGCCACGTCATCGTCAATCTCGGCCGGGCCGAGGGCGTCATCCGCCGCGACCAGCAGATCCCGCGCGAGGCTGCCCGCGTGGGCGAGCGGGTGCGCGCGCTCATCAGCAAGGTCGAGCGCAACAATCGCGGCCCGCAGATCTTCCTGAGCCGCGCCGCGCCCGATTTCATGCGCAAGCTGTTCGCGCAGGAAGTGCCCGAGATCTACGACGGCATCATCGAGATCAAGGCCGCGGCCCGCGATCCGGGCAGCCGGGCCAAGATCGGCGTCATCAGCCACGATTCCTCCATCGATCCGGTCGGCGCCTGCGTCGGCATGAAGGGCAGCCGCGTGCAGGCGGTGGTGCAGGAATTGCAGGGCGAGAAGATCGACATCATCCCGTGGTCGGAAGATACCGCCACCTTCGTCGTCAACGCTCTCCAGCCCGCCACCGTCAGCCGCGTGGTGCTGGACGAGGAGGAAAGCCGCATCGAGGTGGTCGTGCCCGACGATCAGCTTTCGCTCGCCATCGGCCGGCGCGGCCAGAACGTGCGCCTCGCCAGCCAGCTGACCGACAGCCAGATCGACATCATGACCGAGGAGGAAGCCTCGGAGAAGCGCAGCAAGGAATTCGCCGAGCGTTCCAACATGTTCGAGGAGGAACTGGACGTCGACGAGACGCTGTCGCAGCTGCTGGTGGCCGAAGGCTTCGTGGAGCTGGAGGAGGTCGCCTATGTCGAGCTGGACGAGCTCGCCGCGATCGAGGGTTTCGACGAGGAACTGGCCGAGGAACTGCAGAGCCGCGCCAAGGAAGCGCTCGAACGCCAGGAGGCCGCGCACCGCGAGGCGCGCCGCGAGCTGGGCGTGGAGGACGACCTTGCCGACCTGCCGCACCTGACCGAGGAAATGCTGGTCGTGCTCGGTAGGGCGGGGATCAAGGATCTCGACGATCTGGCCGATCTCGCCACCGACGAACTGATCGCCAGGAAGCGCGAGGCGCCGCGCCGCCGCCAGCCGCCCGCCGGCGCCGACGGCCCGCCCGTCCGGCGTCCGCAGCGCGAGCAGGACAAGGGCGGCGTGCTGGGCGCGTTCGGGCTGACCGAGGAACAGGGCAACGAGATCATCATGGCCGCCCGCGCACACTGGTTCGAGGACGAGGAAGAGGCCGCTGAGGCGACCGTAGCCGCGCCCGCAGCAGAGGAGGCCGCCGATGCGGAATCCTCGCAATGATCCGCTAGGTTCTCCCGCACCACAGGACGCCAGCGCCCGCCCCGGCCAGGATGACGGGGGCGGGAGCGAACGGCGCTGCGTGCTGACCGGCAGCCATGCCGCGCGCGACGCGCTGATCCGGCTGGCCGGCTCCCCGCCCGACGCGGACGGCGCTGTCCATATCCTGCCCGATGCCCACGCCAGGGCGCCGGGGCGGGGCGCATGGATCGGGGTCGATCGCCCGGCGCTGGAAAGGGCGATGGCGGACGGCCGGCTGCGGGGCGCGCTGGCGCGCGCGTTCCGGACCGGCAGGCTGGCCATTCCCGACGACCTGCCCGCGCGGATCGAAGCCGCGCTGACCCGCGCATTTTTGGATCGGCTGGGACTCGAAATGCGCACCGGGCGTCTTATCTTGGGCTCCGACCGGATTGCGAAAGAGGCCCGCATGGGCAAGGTTGCCGCGCTCTACCATGCCGCCGATGCGAGCGAGGACGGGGCGCGCAAGCTGGATCAGGCCTGGCGCATGGGCAGCGACGCGGAAGGCAGCGGATTGCGCGGAACGCGGCTGCCACTGGACCGGGACGCCCTGTCTGTGGCATTGGGCCGCGACAATGTCGTCCATCTGGCGCTTGCCGACACCAGATCGGCGCAGCGGGTCGAGATACCGCTGGGGCGTCTGCAGACCTTTCTGGCGGCCGGACCCCCGGCCGATACGAGCGAAGACCGGGTGGCGTAAGGGCCGCGACCCGGCTGCTTTCGCGACGAAGTGAAATTTGAAGGACCGAACGAAGCGTATGAGCGATAACAACGAGACACCGAAGCGCACCCGCAAGCCCCTGGGCCTGAAGCGCGCTGTCGATGCCGGCGAGGTCAAGCAGACCTTCAGCCACGGCCGCACCAACAAGGTGGCGGTCGAGGTCAAGCGTCGCCGCAAGCTCGTGAAGCCGGGCGAGGAACCCGCGCCCACTCCCGCACCCGAGCCGGAGGCGGCTCCCGCTCCCGCGCCTGCGCCCGCTCCCGCCCCCGCCCCGGCCCCGGCGGCGAAGAAGCCTGCGCCCAGGAAGGCGCCCGCTCCCTCGGACGAGACGCCGCAGGAGCGCGTGAAGCGGCTTCAGCGCGAGGCCGAGGAAGAGCGGCTGCGGCTGGCCGAGGAGGCTCGCAAGCGCGAGGAGGAGCAGGCCAAGCAGGACGCCGAGGAAGAGAAGCGCCGGATCGAGGCCAATCGCAAGGCCGACGAGGAAGCCGAGAAGCAGCGCAGGGCCGAGGAAGAGGCTGCCGCGGAACTGGAGGCGGAAGGCGGCGTGGAACCGGCCACCCCGGCCGAGGAAGGCGGCGACGAGGGCGGCCAGCCTGCCGCGCCCTCGCCACGCAAGTTCACCCCGGTCGCCCGGCCCGAGCCCAAGCGTCCGCCCAAGGCGAAGGAAGAAAAGCCCAAGCGCGGGGGTGCGTCCACCACGCCCGATCGCGGCGACAAGCGCCGTTCGGGCAAGCTCACGGTCAACCGCGCACTGAACGAGGACGAGGGCCGCCGTGCCCGCAGTCTCGCGGCGCTGAAGCGGGCGCGCGAGAAGGAGCGGCGGGCGCAGGGCGGCGGATCGAACCAGCCGCGCGAGAAGCAGGTGCGCGACGTCGTGGTGCCCGAGGCCATCACCGTGGGCGAACTGGCCAAGCGCATGGGCGAGAAGGGCGCCGACCTGGTGAAGGAGCTGTTCAATCTCGACATGATGGTGACCGTCAACCAGACGATCGACCAGGATACCGCGGAACTGCTCGTCGAACAGTTCGGCCACAACATCCAGAAGGTGTCGGAGGCCGATGTCGACATCGACACGACCGAGGACGAGGATCCCGAGGACACGCTGCGGCCGCGGCCGCCGGTGGTGGCGGTCATGGGCCATGTCGATCACGGCAAGACCAGCCTGCTCGACGCGCTGCGCAAGACCAACGTGACGCGCGGCGAGGCGGGCGGCATCACCCAGCATATCGGCGCCTATCAGGTGACGACGAAGGACAAGTCGAAGATCACCTTCCTCGACACGCCCGGCCACGCCGCCTTTACCGAGATGCGGGCGCGCGGCGCCAACGTCACCGATATCGTGGTGCTCGTGGTGGCCGCCGACGACGGGATCATGCCGCAGACGATCGAGGCCATCAACCACGCCAAGGCGGCGCAGGTGCCGCTGATCGTGGCGATCAACAAGATCGACCGGCCCGAAGCCAACGCCCAGAAGGTGCGCGAGCGCCTGCTGGAGCACGAGGTGATCGTGGAGGAAATGTCGGGCGACGTGCTCGACGTTGAGGTATCCGCGACCAAGGGCACCGGTCTCGACGAGCTGATCGAGAAGATCGCGCTCCAGGCCGAACTGCTCGAACTCAAGGCGCGGCCCGACCGCGATGCCGAGGCGACGGTGGTGGAAGCGCAGCTCGACAAGGGCCGCGGCCCGGTGGCGACGGTGCTGATCAATCGCGGCACGCTCCGGCGCGGCGACACCTTCGTCGTGGGTACCGAGAGCGGCAAGGTGCGCGCCATCGTCGACGACCAGGGCAAGCAGATCAAGGAAGCCGGCCCGTCCATGCCGGTCGAGGTGCTCGGCCTTGGCGGCGTGCCGTCCGCCGGCGACATGCTGACCGTCGTGGAGAACGAGCAGCGCGCCCGCGAGGTGGCCGAATACCGGCAGGAAAAGGCGACCGAGAAGCGCACCGCGCTCGCCCCCAGCAGCTTCGACACGATGTTCAACAAGTCGAACGTCATCGAATGGCCGGTGGTGGTGAAGGCCGACGTGCAAGGCTCGGTCGAGGCGATCAACTCGGCGCTGCACAACCTTTCCAACGACGACATCAAGGTGCGCATCCTGCATGCGGGCGTCGGCGCCATAACGGAAACCGACGTGCAGCTCGCCGCCGCCTCGAACGCGCCGATCATCGGCTTCAACGTGCGCCCGAACGCCAAGGCGCGCGACCTGGTGAAGCGCGACAACGTGCGCATGATGTATCACGACGTGATCTATCACCTGACGGACGAGATCACGAAGGAACTGCTCGGCGAACTCGGCCCGCTCAAGGTCGAGAACGTCGTCGGCCGCGCCGAGGTCAAGCAGGTGTTCCCCGCCGGCAAGCGCGACAAGGCCGCCGGTCTGCTGGTGGAGGAAGGCGTCATCCGCAAGGGCCTGCACGCCCGTCTCACGCGCGAGGACGTCATCGTCTCGGCGACCGTCATCCAGTCGCTCAGGCGCTTCAAGGACGACGTGGACGAGGTCCGCGCGGGGCTGGAATGCGGCGTCGTGCTGGAGGACACCAACGACATTCGCGCCGGCGACCAGCTGGAGGTGTTCGAGGTGACAGAGCAGGAACGCACGCTGTGACGAGCGCGCCCCTTCCGCCTGCGGGAGGGGCGTGAGGCGTGGCCGGACAGCACCTCTCGCCATCCTGGCCCAGCGCGCGGACGATGGGCGCGCAGTTCGTCTCCCACGACGAGGCGAGCGGGACGGTGGAAATGGCCTTCACCCCGCCAGACGGCTTCGCCAACATGCGCGGCAGCGTGCAGGGCGGGCTGCTGGCCGGTCCGATGGACGAGGCGATGGGCGCCGCCGTCTACCTCGCCACCGGGGGCAAGCTGCAACTGACCCTCGACATCAATCTCTCGCTCCTGCGGCCCGTCGCGATGGAACGGTTCACGGTGAAGGCGCGCGCGGTCCGGTCGGGGCGCAAGGTGACGTTCGTGGAAGCCGAACTGTTCGATCACGAGGGCAAGCTGTCCGCCCGCGCGACCGCGACCACGCTGGTGACGGGGTGGCCGGGCGAGAGCCAGGGTGGAGCCGGGGACAAGGGGCGGGGCGCATGACCCGCCGCGTCGCCCTGCTCGGGTCCATCAATGTCGGCGGCAACCGCGTCGCGATGGCCGATCTGAAGGCCGCCTTCGCCGCTGACGGCTTCGCCGGCATCGCCACCGTCGCGGCAAGCGGCAACGTCGTGTTCGAGGCGGGGGAGGAGCCGGACGCCGCCCTCGCGAGCCGGATCGCCGATCTGGTGAAGGACAACACCGGCATCGACACCTTCGCCGCCGTCCGCACGCGCGAGGAGCTGGCCCGCGCCCTATCGGACAGTCCCTTCGCCGCCGGCGGGGCGGACAACATGGTGCATGTCATGTTCCTCGAAGCCCAGCCCGACGCCGCCGCTTTCGCAAGGCTGGCGGCCGACCACGCCGGCCGCGGCCCGGAAAGGCTCGCCCCCGGCGACCGCGCGCTGCATATGGACTACGTGGATGGCGTCGCCGGTTCGAAACTCACCAGGGATTTCATCGAGCGCCGCCTCGGCTGCCGGGGCACGGCGCGCAACGTCCGCTCGATCCGCCGCATCATGGAGGCCATGGAACGCTGATGCCCCGCCATTCGCAGCCCGAAGACCAGTCCGTCCGCCTGCTGAAGGTGGGGGAGCGCGTGCGCCATATCCTCTCCGAACTGCTTGCGCGCGGGGAGGCGCATGACGAGGTGCTGCGCGCGCATACCATCGCCGTGACCGAGGTGCGCATGTCGCCCGACCTCAGGAACGCCAAAGTCTACGTCAAACCGCTGCTGGGCGAGGACGAGGGGCCGGTGCTGAAGGCGCTCAGGACCAACACCGCCTTCTTCCAGCGCGAGGTCGCCCAGCGCCTGGGCCTGAAATACGCGCCGAAACTGCAATTCCGCGCCGACGAGAGCTTCGACGAGGCGAGCCGGATCGAGCAATTGCTGGACGATCCGAAGGTGCGGCGCGATCTCGACGGGGAATAACCGCCGCCCGTGAAATTGCCGCCGCGACGAATGCGGCTAGGGTGGGGGCCGATGGCCAAGCTCTATTTCTACTATGCCAGCATGAATGCGGGCAAATCGACCACGCTGCTGCAGGCCGATTTCAACTACCGCGAGCGCGGCATGGCAACGATGCTGTGGACCGCCGCCATCGACACGCGCGCCGAAGCGCCCATCGCCAGCCGCATCGGGCTTGAGGCGGAGGCCAACCGCTACACGCCGGGTACGAACCTGTGGCGGCAGGTGATGGATCGTCACGGCGCGCAGTCGCTCGCCTGCGTGCTGGTGGACGAGGCGCAGTTCCTCACCGCCACGCAGGTCTGGCAATGCGCGCGGCTGGCGGACGAGGCCGACATTCCCGTGCTGTGCTACGGCCTCAGGACCGATTTTCGCGGCGACCTCTTCCCCGGCTCCGCCGTCCTGCTGGGCATCGCGGACGCACTGATCGAGCTGAAGGCGGTATGCCACTGCGGGCGCAAGGCCACGATGAACCTGCGCGTCGACGCCAGCGGCAAGGCGGTCGGCGAAGGCGCCCAGACCGAGATCGGCGGCAACGAACGCTACGTCGCGCTATGCCGCCGCCATTTCAGCGAGGCGCTGGGGATGTGGGGGTGATGGGTGAAGGCGACCTTCTGCCTCTCCCCGACCCGCTCATCCTGAACTTGTCGAAGGATTGCCCTTGTTTACGGCAGTCGCATTTCGGCGAGAGGCTCGGAATGCGGAGATGATTTGCTGGGACAGAGGGCTGGATACCTGACGTTCCGCTGACGACCCTAATTGCGGTCATGCGCCAGCGGTTTGTCCGCGCCCAAAAGCCGCAGCCTCCAGACGCTCGATAAGTCTAAAACCGACATATTCGTTTTTTTTGAAGAGAGGACGAAAATCCCGAGCCCATTTTGGGCGCGAACCAGAAGCTAGTTCTGAGCGGTAATAGACATTCCAGTAGCTCGTCACGCGGCGCTTCGTCGTCTGCCAATAGCCTGAATTCTGAGCTATATAACTCCCCAGCGTTTGAGCATTCTCGGGCGTTAATGCTGCCGCGATGTCATCGAGAATTTGGACGATATACTCTCCAATGAGAGCGACTATGAAGGGTGCGCCCCAAGGTTCTAAGTCATTGAGTAGGTCACGGGCAGCGCGCTGGCGCTGGAACCCATCGTTACTGCGGGTTTGCAAAGCCCGCGCAAATCTCCACGCGTCGTTTGTTCGATCTAGTGGTGGAAGTTCGGAGGCGAAGTGCAAGCGCGCGGGGATTAAGACAGATTGGTCCTCAACCCTCACTGCAAACCGTTCCGTCCATTGACGTGCAGTAAGAAGATGTGCTGCTGCCTCACTGCCTCGGACGGAATTGGGACGGTGTCTCGATGGAAATGCCTCAGCGAGAAGCGGTCCATCGATTTGAGTCAGCATCTCTCGTTCAGTCACAGAACCAGCTTACATCGGTTGTGATCGTCCGCAATTGGCTTTCGTCGCTGCATAGCAGACAGTCCGTTTTCCACCCCGTTTCCGGACGTCCGATCCAGTATTGCCAGTCTCCAGAACCTGACGTCCCGCCATCCCTCAAAACACCCCCATCGCCAGTCCCGCCGCCAGCGTCGCGCCGATCTCTCGCGCCCGCGACAGTTCCGCTTCCGCAATCGTCTTGTCCGCCAGTATCTCTTCCCTCGTCTGCGCCGCGACGTTGACGATGATCGTGTCCGCCACCCGCTTCAGGCGCCAGCCGGTGCAGATGCGTTCGAGTTGCTGCTTCGCGTTCGCGCCGTCCGATCCGGCGCAGATCATCGCGGCGTAGGGGCGGCCCTCGATCTGCCCCAGCACCTCGTAATAGGTGCGATCGAAAAACGCTTTCATCACGCCCGCTATGGCGGCAAGGTTCTCGGGACAGGCGAAGATGTATCCGTCCGCCCTCAGCAGGTCTTCGGCCCGCGCCTCCTGCGCCGGCAGGCAGCGAATGGCGAGGTCGCCGGCGTCCTGCGCCGCCTTCGCCGCCGCCGCGCGCGCCGCCTCGGCCAGCTGGCGACTGCCGCCGGTGCGCGAATACCAGACGATGAGGAGGGCGGGGCTCATGTCCGCAGTCTAGGCGTTGCGCCCTTTCCTACAAGGTCGGCGCGCCTCATGGTCGCGGCGGCTCTTTCAAACCGTCAGTCCCCCGTCCGATTTTTCCCATCGCGCAGGTGTCAACTTCGCGATTGCCCGCAATAATGCTTGCCGAACAAGGCGATGCGCCCGATCGGCCAGGCTGACACGGTGTCAACTTCGTCACCCGCCGTTCGCTGCGGCGGGAACCTCTGCGAACACGCTCGCGCCCGGTCCCGGCAGCAGGTCGAGCACCACCCAGCCCACGGTCAGCGCCATGCCGGCCACCAGGATGCCGGCGCAGTACGGCAGCATGGTCGCGGTCAGGCTGCCGAGGCCGTAATCCTTGACCCAGCGCTGGCAGAACACCAGCACCAGCGGGAAATAGGGCAGGAGCGGCGTGACGATGTTGGTCGCGCTGTCGCCCACGCGATAGGCCGCGGTGGTCATTTCCGGCGAGATGCCCAGCAGCATCAGCATCGGCACCACGACCGGCCCCAGCACCGCCCACTTGGCGCTCGCCGAACCGATGACGATGTTGAGCAACGCGCCGAATATGAGCACGGCTGCCAGCATCGCCCAGGCGGGCAGGCCGCTGGCGCGCAGCGCGTCCGCCCCGTCCACCGCCAGCACGATCCCCATGTTGGACCAGCCGAACATCACCACGAAATGCGCGGCGACGAAGACCAGTACCATGTAATAGGCCATGTCCTTCATCGCTCCCGCCATCATCTCCACCAGGTCGCGGTGATCGGCGATGGTGCCCGCCGCCTTGCCGTAGGCCCATCCGGGCAGCAGGAAGACGAGCAGGAAGAACGGCAGCAGGCTCCGGTAGAAGGGGGTCAGCCGCCCCTCCGGCGGGGCCGCGGCATCGATCAGCGGCGCACCGGGGAGCAGGGTCAGCGCGGCCCACACCGCCACGAGCGCCAGCACGGCCAGGCCGGCGCGGCGCAGCCCCCGGCGCTGGCGGTCCGCCGGCGGTTCGGGCGCCGTATCGTCGGTGAGGGCATCGGCGGCGTCGGCGGGCGCGGCGGCGGGCGAGTATGGGCCCAGCTTCGGCTCCACGATGCGGTCGGTCACGTACCAGATCACCGGCATGTAGCAGACGGTCATCGCGGCGATGAAATACCAGTTTCCGGCGATGTTGGCGGTCCAGCCGGCGAACACGGTCCTGACGCTCGCCTCGGTGATGCCCAGCAGCAGCGCGTCGAGCTGCCCGGGCAGGAGGTTGGCGGAAAAGCCGCCCGACACGCCGGCGAAGCTCGCCACGATACCTGTCAGCGGATGGCGCCCGGCGGCGTGGTAGATGATTCCCGCCAGCGGGATCAGCACCACGAAGGCGGCATCGGCGGCGTGATTGCCCAGCATCGAGACGAGCGCCACCGCCGGCGTCAGCAGCGGGCGGGGCACGCGCGCCATGCTCGCCTGCATGGCGGTGGCGAACAGGCCGGAACGCTCCGCCACGCCCGCGCCGAGCATCACGGTAAGGACGTAGCCCAGCGGCGGGAAATGGGTGAAGGTCTCGGGCACCTCGGTCAGCAGGCGGCGGATGTTCGCGGCGCTTAGCAGGCTTTCCACCGCGATCACCCGGTGGGCGCCGGTTGCGGGGTCGATCTCCACCGGATGCGCTGCGGACCAGCCGCTCGCCGCGGCGATCACGCTGATCAGGACGAGGGCGAGGATGAACCAGAGGAACAGGAAGACAGGGTCGGGCAGGCGGTTGCCGGTCCGCTCCACCCAGCCGAGAAAGCCGGTCTGTTCCGGAACGCCGCCAGCCGCCGATGTCGCCCCTGCTTGTGCCGCCATGCCGATCCCCTCGCTGCCTGTCCGCAGGCCGCAGCATGGCCGCAAGCATCGCTCTTTACCAGTGCCCGCGCGCACCCCATCTAGGGCGGCCATGACCGAAACGCTGCTGCTCGCCCTGATCCTGGTCCCCTGCCTGGTGGTGGCCATCGTCTTTCACGAGGTTGCCCACGGCTGGGCCGCGCTGGCACTGGGCGATCCCACCGCGAAGGAGAAGCGCCGCCTGTCACTGAACCCGGTGCGCCACGTCGATCCGGTCGGCACGCTGGTGGTGCCGGGCGCGCTGGCGCTGTTCGGCGGCCCGATCTTCGGCTGGGCCAAGCCGGTACCGGTGCGACAGGACCGGCTCGACAACCCGCGCTTCGGCATGATGGCGGTCGCCGCCGCCGGCCCTGCGACCAATCTCGCGCTGGCGCTTGCCGGAGCGACGCTGGCGGGGCTCGTCGCCGGGTTTGCCTTTCCTGGCGAGCCGCCCGCGATCGTGATGACGGCCATGGGCTATTTCGTGCTCATCAACGTCTTCCTGGCGCTGTTCAACCTGCTCCCGATCCCGCCTTTCGACGGCTCGCACATCGTCGGCGGACTGCTTCCCCGGCGCTACGCCCGCCACTGGCAGCGGGCGCAGGCGATGGGCATGGCGCTCATTTTCGTGCTGATCGCGTTGACCTGGGCCTTTCCCGGCAGCGGCGTGGTGGAGAGCGTCGTGCTTCCCCCGGTCCTGTGGATGCAGAACCTCTATTTCACCTACGCCGACGCGGTCGCGCAGCTGGTGGCGGGATGAGCGATGATCGCGCCAAACCCCACGGCTGGCTGATCCTCGACAAGCCGCCGGGCCTCGGCTCGACGCAAGCGGTCGGCGCGGTGAAGCGCAATCTGCGCGAAGGCGGCTATCCGAAGGTCAAGGTGGGCCACGGCGGCACGCTCGATCCGCTGGCCGAAGGGGTGCTGCCGATCGCACTGGGAGAGGCGACTAAGCTGTCGGGCCGGATGCTGGACAGCGACAAGACATATGAATTCAGCGTGCAATTTGGGGAGGAGACCGACACTCTGGACGCCGAAGGTGAAGTCGTCGCCCGCTCTGACAATCGCCCGCCGCGCGCCGCCATTGCCGCAGTCTGCGAGCATTTCACCGGCAAGATAGAGCAGGTGCCGCCCCGATATTCCGCGCTGAAGGTGGATGGCAGGCGCGCCTACGACCTTGCCCGGTCGGGAGAGGAGGTGGATCTGGAAAAGCGGGCGATCACCGTCCATTCGCTCGATCTGCTTGGCGGCGGGGCGGACGAGCGCGTTTCCTCCACCTTCGCCACGACGCTGGGGCGACCGGACCCGTATGACCCCCAGGCTCCGCTCGAACTGGCCGAGACTGCAACGTTTGTCGCCCGCGTCAGCAAGGGCACCTATATCCGATCGCTGGCACGGGACATCGCGCACGCTCTTGGAACGGTGGGCCATGTCACCTACCTCAGACGCACGAAGGCCGGCCCGTTCGACGAGCAACGGGCGATTTCGCTGGACTTGCTGAATGAAATCGGCAAGGGCGCGCCACTTCGAGACATCATCCTGCCGCTGGAGGCGGGGCTGGACGGTATCCCGGCCCTCACCCTCGACCCGGAGAGCGAGCAGGCGGTCCGCCAGGGCCGTGTCGTTTCCGGATTGCCCCATGCCGACGGGCTCTGGTTCGCGACGTCGGAACGCGATGTTCCGGTGGCGCTCATCCAGCTGACCGGCGGCGCGACGAAGATCGTCAGGGGCTTCAACGTCTGAAAGGATACCGCGAAAGGTGAATGCGCATGTCGGTTACCGCCGAGAAGAAACAGGAAATCATCAAGGATAACGCCACCGCGAAGGGCGATACCGGCTCCCCCGAGGTGCAGGTCGCCATCCTGACCGAGCGTATCCGCAACCTGACCGAGCATTTCAAGGACCACCACAAGGACAACCATTCGCGTCGTGGCCTGCTCAAGATGGTCAACAAGCGTCGCAGCCTGCTGGCCTATCTCAAGAAGACGGACCTGCAGCGCTACAACGCGCTGATCCAGAAGCTGGGTCTTCGCAAATAACGAGTTTCGCAGGAAGGCGGCTCTTTCTCGAAAGGGTCGCCTTTCTCGCATCTGGGGCGCGGTGGCATCCGGCTGCCGGCCTTTGGGGCATACGCAAACGCCCCGCACCGGACCGGGACGGACTACCCGGCACAAAGAGGCCCCGCGCGGCAATGTGGCCCCGCGGGTTCAGAAGGAAAATCAATGTTCGACACAAAAACCGTATCGATAGAGTGGGGCGGAAAGACCCTCACCCTCGAAACCGGCCGCATCGCCCGTCAGGCTGACGGTGCCGTGCTGGCAACCTATGGCGAAACCGTGGTGCTGTGCGCCGTGACCGCCGCGCGCAGTGTGAAGGAAGGCCAGGACTTCTTCCCGCTCACCGTCCATTACCAGGAAAAATTCTCCGCCGCGGGCCGTATCCCGGGCGGCTTCTTCAAGCGCGAAGGCCGCGCCACGGAGAAGGAAACGCTGACCTCCCGCCTGATCGACCGCCCGGTGCGGCCGCTTTTCCCGGAAGGGTTCTACAACGAGATCAACGTGATCGCGCAGGTGCTGTCCTATGACGGCGAGACCGAGCCCGATATCGTCGCGATGATCGCCGCCTCCGCCGCGCTGACCATTTCCGGCGTGCCGTTCATGGGTCCGATTGGCGCCGCGCGCGTCGGTTTCCGGGGCGGCGAATACGAACTCAACCCCTCGCTTTCCAGCGCGCTCGATGAGGAAGGCCGCCTCGACCTGGTCGTCGCCGCCACGCAGGACGCGGTGATGATGGTGGAGTCCGAGGCGAAGGAACTGACCGAGGAAGAAATGCTCGGCGCAGTGATGTTCGCGCACGAGGAAAGCCGCAAGGTCATCGGTGCGATCATCGACCTCGCCGAGCAGGCCGCCAAGGAACCGTGGGAACTCGACAAGGTGGAGGACAAGTCCGCCAAGCTCGAGGAACTGCGCGGCGTCATCGGCGACGACCTCGCCGCCGCCTACAAGATCACCGACAAGGGTGAGCGGCAGGATGCGGTCAATGCCGCGCGCACCAGGGCGCGCGAACACTACGCCGAACTGGAGCAGAGCGATACGGCCGAGTACATGGGCCGCCTGAAGCTGGTGAAGAAGCTGGAGAGCGACATCGTGCGCAAGGCCATCCTGAAGGACGGTCAGCGCATCGACGGTCGCAAGACCGACGAGGTTCGCCCGATCGAGGCGATGGTCGGCCTGCTGCCCCGCACGCACGGTTCCGCGCTGTTCACCCGCGGCGAGACGCAGGCGATCTGCACCACGACGCTCGGCACCAAGGACGCCGAGCAGATGATCGACGGGCTGGAAGGCCTGTCCTACAACCACTTCATGCTGCACTACAACTTCCCGCCATACTCGGTGGGCGAGGTTGGCCGCTTCGGCTTCACCAGCCGCCGCGAAACGGGCCACGGCAAGCTGGCCTGGCGCGCGCTGCACCCGGTGCTGCCGAGCCATGAGGACTTCCCCTATACCATCCGTATCCTGTCCGACATCACGGAGAGCAACGGCTCGTCCTCGATGGCGACGGTGTGCGGCGGGTGCCTGTCGATGATGGATGCCGGCGTGCCCGTGGCCCGTCCCGTCAGCGGCATCGCGATGGGCCTGATCCTGGAAGGTGACGACTTCACCGTGCTGTCCGACATCCTGGGTGACGAGGATCACCTGGGCGACATGGACTTCAAGGTGGCCGGCTCCGAACAGGGCATCACCAGCCTGCAGATGGACATCAAGGTTGCCGGCATCACCAAGGAGATCATGCAGACCGCGCTGGAGCAGGCAAAGGCCGGCCGTGCGCACATCCTCGGCGAGATGCAGAAGGCGCTGGGTTCGGCGCGCGGCGAGGTGTCCAAGCACGCTCCGCGCATTGAGACCATGCAGATCGACAAGTCGAAGATCCGCGACGTCATCGGCACCGGCGGCAAGGTCATCCGCGAGATCGTTGCCGAAACCGGTGCCAAGGTCGACATCGACGACGAGGGCGTCATCAAGATCTCGTCCTCCAACGCCGACGAAATCGAGGCCGCGAAGAAGTGGATCGAGGGCATCGTCGAGGAGGCCGAGGTCGGCAAGATCTATACCGGCAAGGTCGTCAACATCGTCGATTTCGGTGCGTTCGTGAACTTCATGGGCGGCAAGGACGGTCTGGTCCACGTCTCCGAAATGAAGAACGAGCGGGTCGAGAAGCCGACCGACGTTGTTTCCGAAGGCCAGGAAGTGAAGGTCAAGGTGCTCGAGATCGACAATCGCGGCAAGGTTCGCCTGTCGATGCGGGTCGTCGATCAGGAAACCGGCGAGGAACTGGAGGACACCCGTCCTCCGCGCGAACCGCGCGGTGATCGCGGCGGCCGGGGTGGCGGCGATCGTCGCGGGCCGCGTGGCGGCGGCGGTCGTGGCGGTGATCGCGGCGGACGCGGCGGTGGCCGTGGCCGGGACCGCGATGGCGGCAACGACCGTGGCGGAGACGGCGGCGGTGACGACCACATGCCCGCCTTCCTGAAGGACGATTGAGACCAGGCAGGGGCCGGTTCGCCGGTCCCGCCTCGCACGAAAAGGGCCGCGGCCGGCATGTGCCAGCCGCGGCCCTTTCGTGTTCGATTGCGGTTCTCAGCCGGTGACGACGCCGCGCACCGGATCGTCCACCTTGATCGCTTCCTTCTCCGCCTTCAGGTCGTTCTTGAGCGTTGCCATGTCGATGACGTGCCGGAACTTCACGTCTTCCTTCTTCATGCGCTTGAACGCCTTCTGGATATCGCGCATCTCGATCAGCTCGGTGACGGGGCGGATATCGTGTTCGGCGCACATCTCCAGAACCTCGCGCGTATCGGCGATCCCGCCGATCAGCGATCCGGCGACGCCAACGTGGTTGAACACCATCGTGGCGGTGTCGAGATCGTCGAAGCCGAGGAAATTGCCGACCACCGCGATCGTGCCCTTCTCCTTCACCAGCGCGATATAGGGGTTGAGGTCGTGCTTGTAGGGTATGGTGTTGACGATGAGGTCCATGGACTTGGCGTGCTTTTCCAGCGCGTCCTTGTCCTTCATCACGATCACCTCGTCGGCGCCGAGCACCTCAGCGGCGGGCTTCTTGCCCTTGCTGGTGGTGAGCGCGATGACCTTTGCCCCCATCGCCTTGCCGATCTGGATCGCCATATGTCCCAGGCCGCCGATCCCGGCAACGCCAAGCACCTGCCCTTCCTTCAGGCCGAAATATTTCATCGGCTGGTAAGTGGTGATGCCCGCGCACAGGATCGGGGCCGCGTCGCGCGGATCGATCTTGTCGGGGATGGCCAGCACGAATTCCTCGCGCACGATGATCGCGGTGGAATAGCCGCCATAGGTATTGGTCCCATCGGGCTTCTTCGGACCGTTATAGGTCAGCGTGACGCTGCGCGGACCGGTGCAGTATTGTTCTTCGCCCATTCTGCACTGCTCGCATTCCTGACACGAATTGACCATGCAGCCGACACCTACGGTATCGCCGACGGAGAACTTCGACACCCCTTCTCCGACATGCGTCACGGTGCCGACGATCTCGTGACCGGGGATGCATGGCCAGACCGTATTACCCCAGTCGTCGTTCACCTGGTGCAGATCCGAATGGCATACACCGCAGTGGGTTATGTCGATGGCAACCTCGCCGGCGCGCGGATTCTGGCGGTCGAAAATCATGGGGACCAGATCCTTGCCGGCCTTCTTCGCGCCGAAACCGATGACTTGCATGGGGGAATTCTCCTGTCTTTCTTGCTTAGACAAGGGATGAACCGGCACGGCGGTTCCGCGTCGATTGGCGCTGGCGGGGCCGGGTGGTAATGGCGTAGGGAGAAGCGATGCTTCCCCGCGTTCCCCTTGCAACTGCTATCGTCGAAGGCGGAGAGACGCTGGAACTCGTCAGCCACGGGCGCGACTTCATCATCATGCTCGGCCGCAACGAACTGATGAGCAGCCGGATGCAGTATTCCGAAGAACAACTGGCCGACCTGACGCTGGACCGATTGGGGCGAGAGAACGCGCGCGTGCTGATTGGCGGTTACGGCATGGGCTTCACCCTGCGCGCGGCGCTTGCCCGCCTCGGCGATGGGGGGCAGGTCGTGGTCGCGGAGATCGTGCCCGACATCCTCGACTGGGCGAGAGGGCCGATGGCGCATCTGACGGGCGATAGCCTTAGTGACAGGCGCTTGACGGTGAAGCTGGGCGACGTTGCCGCATTGATTGACGATGCGGCGGATGGCACCGCCGCGCCATACGATGCGATCCTGCTCGACGTCGATAATGGCCCCGATGCCATCGTCCGACCGGAAAATACGCGGCTCTACGCCTTTCCCGGGCTGCGATCGGCCAAGGCTGCCCTGAAGCCGGAAGGCATAATGGCAATCTGGTCTGCCGCGCCCGACCCGCGGTTTGCCAGGCGGCTGGAAAAGGCGGGGTTCGCAGTGGAAGAGCGCATCGTGCGCGCCCGCCCGAACAACAAGGGGCCGCGCCATACCATCTGGTTTGCGCGCCGGCCCTGAACCTTGTCCGTTTCAGCCGCGATGAACGCGCATCGGGCCGAGAAAGTCCTGCTTCCCGATCTTGAGTCCCAGATGGCGCAGCAGCGCGTAGGCGGCGGTGGCGTGGAAATACAGGTTCGGCTGAGAGAAACTGAGCAGAAAGTTATCGGCGGTGAAGGGAAGGTCGACGCCCTTGCTCGGCATCCTGAAATGCATCTCCTGACCGATGAAGCTTTCGATTTCTCCCTGCGATAGCGCTTTCAGCGTATTCTCTGCCGCACCAAGTTTCAGACGCATGGTTTCCAGCTCCTGCGGAGGCTCTTCCATGTCAGGCTGAAATTCGCCCTTGCGGACACCCTCGATCGCCCCGACGGAATGCACCACCATGCTCTTGATCTGGTAGGCGAATGGCAACATGTCGTCCGCCAGTCGGGCCTGGGCGATCTCCTCCTCCGACAGGTCGCAGGCCTTCGCCTTCTCGATCCAGCCCTGTCCGGCAGCGAGCATCTGGATCATCGAGGGAATGGTGGCCTGGTAGAGCGAGAAGGTCATGGGAAGTGGGTTCCTCTTGTCAGTTGCAGGGGCGCCCTGCGCTCCCTTGCGTTCCGCAATTGCCACCTGCGCGGGCCGGGCGCAAGCGCCGGTCGGGATGACCACGGCCAGCCGGTTTCGACACAAAAGGCCCGCCCCTTGCGAAAAGGGGCGGACCTTCATTGCCTCGTGATCGCGCAGGTCTAGCGCACGCGCGGCCCGCCAAAGGGCAGGGGCGGAGGGGGACGGCGCGCGCCGCGGGGCAGCTGCGCCTGGTAGGCCCGCCCGCAATGTTCGACGCAATAGGGGAAGCCGGGATTCACCTTGTCCCCGCAGAAATGGAAGTCCGGTTCACCCGGGTGCCCCATCGGCCAGCGACAGACGCGGTCGTTGAGATCGAGAAGGCTGGTCTTGTCGGCGATCTCCGGGCTGGGCTTGGCCGGGACGAGCCGCCGCGGCGGGGCGGGCGGAATCGGCGGCTGCTGATCGCCCGGTCCCTGTCGCAGGAAACCGCCGGGGCCGTAGGATACGATCTTGGGCAGGTCAGGCCGCTTTTCTGGATTGGGCTGAACATTGCCGTCCTGCGTTTTCGCGGCAGCCGGCTTGGCCGCGGTGCCCTCGGACGTGTCCGCGGCCTGTTGCGACGCAGGGGCCGCCGCGGCACCGCGCGGCTTCGCCTTGGGAGCGGCGGGCTTGGGCGAGGGCGCGGGGGCCGCGCTCTTCTTCTTGCCGTCAGCCTTCTTCTCGTTGGCCTTCACGGGGCTCGGCCGCGCCTTGAGGCCGAGGCGGTGCGCCTTGCCGATCACCGCATTGCGCGACACGCCGCCCAGTTCGTCGGCAATCTGACTGGCGGTCGATCCGCCTTCCCACATCTTGGTCAGCGTCGCGATGCGTTCTTCGGTCCAGCTCATAAATGTCTCAGTCCAGTTGTCGTGTCTTCGCTTGCCAGCCCGCCTGTCGGCGGATAGTCGCGGCCCCATGCCCGAGCAAAGCCCGACTGACCAGCGCGGATCCGGCGCGAACGCCGATTCCCACGCCATGGACCTGATGGGGCACGGCGCGAACGCCGGACGCCGCTTCGCGCCCAAGGGGGAGCCGCAGATTACCGGCTTCAACCGGATCGGGCTGTGGAGCCTCTATATTAAGGAGATACGCCGGTTTCTCAAGGTCCAGACGCAGACGGTCTGGGCGCCAGCGGTGACGACGTTGCTGTTCCTGGTCATCTTTACCGTCGCGCTGGGCCGTTCGGGGCGCGAGGTGCTGGGTTACGATTTCGGCACCTTCGTCGCGCCGGGCCTCATCATGATGGGCATGATGCAGAACGCCTTCGCCAATTCCAGCTTCTCGCTACTCGCCGGCAAGTTGCAGGGGACGATCATCGACCTGCTGATGCCGCCTTTGTCGGAAGCCGAGTTGATGATCGCCATCGTCGGTGCCGCGATGACCCGCGCGGTCATGGTAGGCGCAGCGGTAGCCTTTGCGATGTGGCTCTATCCTGACGTCCACCTCCATGCCGCGCACCCCTGGGCTATCGTCTGGTTCGGCCTGATGGGTGCGGCGATGCTGTCGATATTCGGCTTGCTGGCCAGTATCTGGGCGGAGAAGTTCGATCACAACGCCGCCATCACCAACTTCATCGTCGCGCCGCTCTCGCTGTTGTCCGGGACGTTCTACGTTATCAGCAATCTCGCTCCGTTGTTCCAGACGATAAGCCGGGCCAACCCGTTCTTCTACATGATTTCAGGCTTCCGCTACGGCTTCCTCGGGGTGAGCGACATCGGCAACGACAACGCGCACGTCGTCGGCGCCGCGATCGGTGTGGGCGTGCTCAACCTGGTATTGGGATATGTCACTTACCGCGTGCTGAAGAGCGGCTGGAAGATCAAGAGCTAGGCGACGATGGCCTGCCGTCCCGGCGTCAGTGCGTCAGACTGCGCCTGAGACGATAGCGACCGCCACGAAATTCCTCGAACAGTTGATCGACCTGCGGATGGTCGATCGGTTCGCCATCGTCGTCCATCAGCAGGTTCTGCTGACTGACATAGGCGACGTAAGAACTTTCCTCGTTCTCGGCGAGCAGATGGTAGAAAGGCTGGTTGCGACGCGGACGCTGACCTTCGGGAATCTGTTCGTACCACTCATCCGAATTGGCGTAGACCGGGTCGATGTCGAAGATCACGCCGCGAAAGTCGTGGTTGCGATGCCGCACAACGTCGCCGATGGCAAAGCGCGCACGCGAACGGCGTGGCACCTTGATGGTGCGACCGGCAGTGGCGGAATAGAATTGCGAACGGTCCATACGCGCCGAATATATGCCCCTTTGACGCGGGAACAAGCGGTCCGCAAACTCTCGTCCCCGCTTTTCGCGTCGAGTGTGGCCGCAGGGGCTTGGCAAGCCGCGCCCCTTTCGCTAACCGCCGCGCTTCCCAAGCGACCGCGGGTTGACGATGCCTGTCTTGCGGAGAGGTGCCGGAGTGGTCGAACGGGGCGGTCTCGAAAACCGTTGAGCCCTTCTGGGGTTCCGAGGGTTCGAATCCCTCCCTCTCCGCCAATCATTCCCAAGTGCCGCAGTTTTGCTGAAATCCCAGCATTTCAGAGGTTTTTAACGCTTCTGCTGCTACATTTCCTGCTACACAATGTGCCGTTGCAGGGGGTGGCTTTCCTATGAAGGCGGTCAAAGGCTACCGCTACCTGTTTAGGCGCGGGGATCAGTTATATTTTCGCCGCAGGGTGCCATTGAGTGCACGGGCTGCGTTCGATAATCGCAAAGAAGTCCAGAAGTCGCTGGGCACCGGCACCATCACCGAAGCTCGGCATCTTCTGGCGATCGAGGTGGCCACTTTCGACAAGATGATTGCGGATGCTGCCGGAAAGCCTGTGGCAGATGCACTGCGGCAAATCGCTTCCGGCAAGCAGCCTAGCCGGGTCGAGATAGAGGAGACGGTTCGCCAATGGCTTGCTGAACGTGTCGAGCGGGCCGCAGCCAGCGAATTGGTCTCAATCCATCACGATGATGCACAACGCCTATGGCAAGGGCTTCAGGCACAAGTCGAGAACGTGAGGCAGGGGATTGGTCTCGGAGCAGACGAACCGGCTATCACAACCGTCTGGCTTGCAGAAAGCATTTGCGAGGCAGCAGGCTGGGAGATCGAGCAAGGTTCGAGCCAATGGCAGCAACTTCTCCGGTTGTTGGGCCGGGGGCAGATAGAGGCCAATGACTGGCTCGCTGCTGACCTGAATGGCGATGCACGGACTATTCAGGACACCCGGTTCGCGCCTGAACAATATCGGCTCGACGAGCAGCGGTTGGCAGAGCGCCGTGCGCGCGCCCCGGTCCCGATCACTGAAATGCTAGAAGGTTACCTGAAAGAACATGAGCCTACACCGGCCACCGAGAAAGTGTGGCGACGGCATATTGGGCGTTTCATCGAGTTCCTTGGACATAACGATGCCACGCGGGTCACGCTCGCCAATGTGGTGGCGTGGAAGTTCAGCTTGCTTGAGCAGCCTTCCGAGGGAGGCAAGGCCAAGAGTGCCCGAACCGTTCGCGACAGCTATCTCCCTGCCGTCCGCTCTGTGTTCAAATGGGCGGCGGGAAACGGCAAAATAGCTCACAACCCTGTAGCGGGTGTCGTGATGGCCGGGAAGCGCAAGCCGCCCATCAGGGATAAGGGGCTTACGGATGATGAGGCGCATTTAATACTGGCCGCCACCCTGACGCTGCCCCCGGATCGTCTAAGTCCGGAGCGCAAGTTCGCCCGGCGTTGGGTTCCTTGGCTTTGCGCCTACACGGGGGCGCGAGTAAACGAGATGACCCAACTTCGGGCAGAAGATGTAAAGAGAGATGGCCGCATCTGGACGATATATATCACTCCCGAAGCGGGCGGGGTAAAGGACGGCAACCCCCGGACGGTGCCGCTTCATCCGCACATTCTCGATCAGGGTTTCCTTCGGGCGATCTCGGGGAAAGTCGGCCCGTTGTTCTACGATCCATCCCTTCATCGCGGAGGCAGCCGCAGTCATCCGCAATACAAAAAGGTGGGTGAATATCTGGCGCGCTGGGTGCGGGAGGTTGGTGTTTCTGATCCCGGTGTGTGGCCCAACCATGGATGGCGACATCGGTTCAAGACGCAGGCTCGCATCGTAGGAATGGACCCCGAAACCCGCGACGCCATTCAGGGTCACGTGCCTAGGACGGAGGGGGAAGCCTACGGTGGCACGCCAGCGGAGGTATCATGGCGAGAGATCAAGAAATTGCCCCGTTATAGGATAGAAGGTGTCTGATCGGCGGCAGCTTGCCAAGCTCGCGCAACCAATGGTCTCCTGCGGTTTTCGCTGTAAACCGTTTCGCGCGCCAGCTTCCTATACAGGCAGTCCGAAATATCGTCGCAGAGACTGATGCGTGATTGGTGATACCGCATATTTCCCATCCGGATCATCCATCCCGGACCAGTTGTTCCAAGCGAGGAAGTAGGCGTTCCTGTCGCCGGTCAGCGCGCGGGTTCGTCGTGTGGTGGCTGACTGGAACTTGCGGATGTCGATCCCAAGCTCGGTTAGTTGGTGCGCGTTGACCACGGGTCCGTGCTCGGCGATGACACGAGCGCCTGCCCGCACCTCGTCCGATGCCCGCTCCATCCACCTGCCGATGTATTTGTGAGTGATGTCCTCTAGGTTCGCCACATGGACGCCCTCGAACTCATCGCGCCAGTCCGGAGCAGGGACAAGAGCCGAAACCGGAAGGCTGCCCACCTCATCTACGAAGCGCCGGAGTATTTCGTCGCGGGTGGATTGGCTGAACCGTGCGAGGTCATCCGCAGTGAGCACGATATTCATTGAACAGGGCCTTCGCTGGTCGAGGACTACCTGATCCGGATAGAACTATTGCTTGAAGGTCAGGTAAATGCGCGTGCAACCCGTTGCACGGCTACGACCACATTGATTGTCAATTCTTCCCCGCATAGGGTGAGCCCATTCAATCTTGGCACTCGATCAATGGGTTCGCCGGGGCGCTCGGGGGATCAATGGCGAAGCTGACGCAACAAGAACTTGAACGGCATCTATGGGGCGCGGCTGACATCCTGCGCGGCACGGTCGATGCCGGTGACTACAAGCAATATATCTTCGGCCTGCTGTTCTATAAGCGCCTGTGCGACGTGTGGGACGAGGAGTTCGAGGCGCTGCTTGCCGAGACGGGCGACAGGCAGGAAGCAGCCGACCCGGACGAACACCGTTTCCACGTCCCCGCAGAGCATCGCTGGGATGCGGTGCGCCAGCAATCGACACAGATCGGCCAGCGGCTCAACAACGCGCTGGCAGCCATCGAAGATGCCAATCTGCGACTACGCGGCGTTTTTGGATCGGTGGACTTCGCCAATCAGGATCGTTTCTCCGACGCTTTGCTGGAAAAGCTGCTCGCCCATTTCGAGGAATACCGGCTGCGCAACGCCGATGTGCCTGCCGACATGCTGGGCGATGCCTATCTCTATCTCATCAAGCAGTTTGCCGAAGGCGCGGGCAAGAAGGGCGGCGAGTTCTACACTCCGCGCTCCATTGTCCGGCTCATGGTCGAAATCGTCGAGCCGCGCCCCGGCATGTCGATCTACGATCCCACCTGCGGCTCGGCTGGCATGTTGCTCGAAGCGGTGCAGTATCTGAAGGACCGGGGCGAGGATGCGCGCAGCCTATCGCTCTACGGGCAGGAAAAGAACTTCGCCACCTGGGGCATCGCCGAGATCAACCTGTTCCTGCACGATGTGAACGACGCCTTCATCGCCAAGGGCGATACGATCCTCTCGCCCAAGCGATACGATCCCAAGGCGGGCGAGTTCGTGGAAGGGGTGGGGGCCTATGACCGGGTGCTCGCCAATCCGCCGTTTTCGGAAAAGCAGTGGGGGCATGAGGTCTGGAAGAACGGCGACCCGTTCGGGCGCGATACCTATGGCTGCCCGCCCAAGGGCTATGGCGATCTCGCCTTCGTCCAGCACATGCTTGCCAGCCTGAAGGATGACGGGATGCTGGCGGTGGTGGTGCCGCACGGCGTCCTGTTCCGTGGCGGGGCCGAAGGGCGGATCAGGGAGGCCATGCTGGCCGCAGACGTGATCGAGGCGGTCGTGGGCCTTGCGCCCAACCTTTTCTACGGAGCGGGCATACCTGCGGCTCTGCTGGTGTGCCGGGCCAAAAAGCATGCCGAGCGCAAGGGCAAGGTGCTGATCGTCAACGGCGATGCGACCTACCAGCCGGGCAAGGCACAGAACTTCCTGTCCGACGAGCATGTGCGCACGCTGGCCGAGGCCGTGCATGGCTTCGTCGATGTCGAGAAGCTGGCGCGGGTGGTTCCGGTGGAGGAGATTGCCGCCAACGGCCACAACCTCAACATCAGCCGCTATGTGCAGACCCACGCGGATGCCGAGGAGGTCGATGTCGCGGCAGAAGTGGCTAAGCTGCAAGACCTGATCGCCAAGCGCGACGAGGCGGAAGCCGTGATGTTTATGCACCTGCGGAGGCTCGGCTATGTCGAGTAACATGGCCGAACTGATCCGGGATACAGATGCGATGCCGGAAGGGTGGCGCACTGCGCCATTCAGTGCGTTGGCTGACTACGTGAATGGCCGGGCTTTCAAGCCAGAGGATTGGGGAACGGAGGGCTTGCCGATCATTCGGATCGCACAGATCACCAACCCCGACGCCGAGACCAACTTCTTTGATGGTGCGGTCGATCCGCGTAACCTGATCGACGACGATGACCTGATCTTCTCATGGTCAGCCACGCTGGCTGTAATGCGGTGGCGCAAGGGGCCAGCGGTCCTCAATCAGCACTTGTTCAAAGTAACGCCCGCTGAGGGTATCGACCGTGACTGGCTCCAGTTTCGACTTGATGCTTCGATACCCGATCTTGCCGATGAGGCACACGGCACCACAATGAAGCATATCCGAAAGGGGACGCTTTCGTCGCAAAGCACGATTGTCCCCCCCCTCGACGAGCAGCGGCGGATCGCCGAGGTGCTGCGGTCGGTGGATGAGGCGATTGCTGCGGCGGATGGCGTCATTTCCCAGTTGCAAGAGACACGGGGCCTTCGACTTGAAGCACTGATGGCTCTGCCGGGAACGTATCGCCGGATTGATGAGGTCTGCCGATTAAGCGGCGGCAACGGTTTCCCAATCAAGCATCAAGGCAAAGCAGCAGGCCAATACCCATTCGCTAAGGTCTCCGACATGAACCGGCCCGGCAATGAGGTGCAGATGCGCAACGCAGAGAACTATGTTGATGAAGCCGACCTCCGAACGCTGAAAGCAAAGACATTTCCGGTTGGCACAACCTTCTTCCCGAAGGTCGGAGCCACGCTGCTGACAAACAAGCGTCGGATTGCCGCTGTCGAGATGCTGGTGGACAACAATGTAATGGGCGCGGTCGCCACAGATATTGACCCTTGGTTTCTCTATTACGCCTTCTGCACCATCGACATGGCAGATTACGTCCAGCCGGGTGCTGTCCCTTCCGTGAACCAGCGCACAATCGGCCAGATCATGATCCCAGTGCCGGATAGGGCGGCACAGGAGGAGTTTGTGGAAACCATGCGTGACTTGGACGCTGCTATCGAAATGCAGTCGGATGCACTGGCGCAACTGACGGCAACGAAACAATCCCTGATGGCCGACCTTCTCTCTGGTCGCGTGCGAGTTCCTGCATGAGCGAATACCGCCTCGCCGAGAAGCCCGCGCTCGATGCGCTGGCCACGATGGGTTGGCAGTTGCTGTCCCCGACGCAGGCGTTGGCGAAGCGCGAGGAGGAGAACCGCGTAATCCTCAAGCCGGTGCTGATGGAGGCGCTCCGCAGGCTTAATGGCATTGGCGTGGAGGATGCCGAGGCGATCTACAACGATCTCGCCACCCTGTCCGACAATGAGGAATGGCAAAAGAAGCTGCGCGGCAGTTATTCGCGCCGCCTGTCCGGCGAGAACCGCGATAGCACCGTGGTGCTGATCGACTTTAAGAACCCCAGCCGTAACAGCTTCCACGTCACCAACCAGTTCCGCGTCGCCGCGCAGCGGCCTCGCGTGCCGGACATCGTGCTGTTCGTGAACGGCATCCCGCTGGTAGTGATCGAGGCCAAGTCTCCGCTGAAGGGCACGGCCACCGGCGACGAGGCGCATGAGCAAATCCGCCAGTATGAGCGGGACATCCCCCGGCTGTTTCACTCCAACGCTTACAACATCCTCACCGATGGGATGAAAACCGAATACGGGGCAACCGGCGCACCCGCGCAGTTCTACGGCCCGTGGAACGACGCATGGCCGCGCGTCCGCGAGGACTTCGCCGATGCGCTGGCGAAAGACCTATGGTGCCTATGCGAGCCAAGCCGCCTGCTCGATCTGCTCGCGCACTTCATCGTGTTCGAGACCGATCCGGAGACGGGCCGCAAGATCAAGAAGGTTTGCCGCTATCAGCAGTTCCGCGCGGTCAACAAGGCGGTGCAACGGGTTGCAGCGGGAGAGCACCGGAAGGGCCTCGTCTGGCACACGCAGGGCAGCGGCAAGAGCCTCACCATGGTGTTCCTTGCCCTGAAGCTGAAAACGCACCTAACGCTCGATGCGCCGACGCTGGCCAACCCCAACATTCTCGTGCTCACCGACCGGATCGACCTCGACGATCAGATTTCCAAGACCTTCGTCGCCTGCGGTCTACCCAACCCGTCACAATGCGGATCGGTGGCGGCGCTGCGCGAGGCAGTGAATAAGGGCGGCAACGGGCAAATCCTGCTCTCGACGATTTTCAAGTTCGCCGGATCGAAGGAACCCATCCCGAACTCGGCCAACTGGATCGTGCTGGTAGACGAGTGCCACCGCACGCAGGAGAAGGACTTGGGCGCGTTTCTGCAAGCGACGCTGCCGGATGCCCATTTCTACGGTTTCACCGGCACGCCGATCAAATCGGACGACAAGAACACCTTCCAGCGGTTCTCGGTCGCTGACGAGCGATACCTCGACAAATATGGCATCGACGACGCCGTGCGCGACGGTGCCACGGTGCCAATCCTTTACGAAGGCCGGAAAACCGATTGGGCGATCAACGAGGCGGAAATAGACATCCTATTCGACCGCTGGTTCGTCGATCTGCCCGATGACAAGCGCGAGGAACTGAAGGCCAAGGGCCTGACGCTCGCCACCATCGCCAAGCACCCGGAACGGGTCCGCCTGATCGCGATGGACATTTGGGAGCACTTCAAGGCGGTCTGCCAGCCTGATGGATACAAGGCGCAGATCGTGGCCGTGGATCGTGAGGCTGTGGTGCTCTACCGCGCCGCGCTCTCCACTGTCATCGCCGCCGATCTGGTGCGCGACAGGATGGAGGCCGGGGAAGCAGAGGAGCGGGCCAATGCCATGATCGCCTGCGTCTATTCCAAAAGCCAAGAGGATAACAAACCGAGCGAGAACGCGGACGTTGCCAAGCTGCGCGGCGCGCTAGAGGAGCATTACCTCGACGACGAGGCCGAGAAGGAAGTGAAGAAACGCTTCAAGGTGCGCGGGGCCGATCCGCAGTTCCTGATCGTGTGCGACAAGCTGCTGACTGGCTTCGACGCCCCGGTCGAGCATGTCATGTATCTCGACAAGCCGCTGAAGGAGCACAACCTTCTCCAAGCCATTGCCCGGACCAATCGCACCCATGCGTTCACGGGCGAGGATGGCGGAACCATCGAAAAGCCGAATGGCCGGATCGTCGATTACATCGGCGTGACCAACAATCTCGACGAGGCGCTGAAGTCCTACCGTTCGGAAGATGTCGAGAACGCGATGCGAGACATCGCCATACTGCGCAATGACCTGAAGGAAGCGCACGCCCGTTACCGCGCGCAGAAGCGGGCGATGAAGCTCGACGGGCTCGATGAGAAGGCCGCTGCCTACACCGCCGCAAAGCTCGCTGCCGAAGGCGATGAGGACGACTGGTTCGACCTTCAGCGCCTGACCCGCACCTTCATCAAAGCCTATGCGGACCTTTCGCCTGATCCGGCAATCCTGGACTTCACCGCCGAAGTGAAATGGGCAGCCGCCTTCCTGCGCTTGGCAACGCAGGCTATCTCGAAGGACGAGAGCCTCGATCACCGCAGCTATTCCGGCAAGATCAGGGAAATGCTTGAGCAGCACGTCCATGCGACGGGTCTCTCGACAACGATCAAGCTGCGCAACATCACCGATCCCGAGTTCGCCGACGACTTCGATACCGCCGACATGAGCGACGACGATTTGCAGGAAGCCTTCGTGCGCAAATCCGCCGAACTTCGCCGTGTCACCCGCGAACTGCTAGACAAGAACCCGGCGCAATACGGTCGCTTCTCCGAGCGCGTGATCGAGATCATTCGCCGGTTCGAGGAAGGTCAGCTTGCCGCCGCTGATGGCCTGCGAGACTTCGAGAACCTGACCGGCGACATTCAGGCAGAGAAGGGCGCGCACTCTGATCTCGGCATGGATGAGCACACCTTTTCAATTCTGCGCATCATCGAAGCCATTGTGCCGGACGCCGATGCGCGCGCAATGCAGGATGCCGCCATAGGGATCGGGGCAATTTACGCGGATGCTGCGGCGACCCAGCCCGCCTTCACGCACATGGAGGATTACCTGCGCAGTCTGCGCCAACAAACCCGGCGTATCCTCACCGAGCGCGGCATCGGTGAGACGAAGCTCATCCGCGAAAAGGTGGAGGTTTTCGCTGTTCACACCTTTGGAGGCGATGCCTGATGCCGACCGTCCAGATAGGTAAGAAGGCCATACCTTACGAGCTTCGCCACTCCGCCACGGCGTCCGAACGCCGCATCACTGTGACACCCGGCCACGTCGAGGTATTAGCACCGGCGACTGACGACGAATTGGAGGTTGCTCAATTCATCGACCGGAAGCGCCAGTGGCTATTCGACACCGTGCGGGACATGGAGCGGATCACCGCTAATCGCCACGCGGTGCCCCGGTTCGCAACAGGCTCTAAGATACCGTATCGAGGGCGAAAGATGCCGTTGACCGTGCGGCGAACCGATGCCGAGCGATGCGCCGTTACCTATCGGAATGGCTTTGTCGTCGATCTGCCACATTGGGCAGGATCATACCCCGACAGCCTCGTCGCCAGCGAGTTGCAGCACTGGCTAAAACAGCGTGCCCGCCGCGATGTGAGGGAAATCGCCGCCGTTTATGGAAAGCGGTTCGGCCTCATCCCCCGGTCGATCCGCGTCGCCGACTTTGTCAATGGCTGGGGATCATGCGGGCCGGAAGGCAATATCTTTATCAACTGGCACCTGATCTTTGCGCCACGAAAGGTGCTGGAATATGTCGTGGCGCATGAACTCGCGCATCTGCGCGTTCGGTCTCACGGGCTGGAGTTCTGGACACTGCTAGGCAAACTGATCCCTGACTTCGGGCAATCGCGAACTTGGTTGGATCGCCATCAATCCACGCTGTCCGCCAACTTCCTCGTGGGAGGTGCATGATGGGCGTTCGCTATCCCACTAGCCAAGACGTGCCGGGCAGCCTCTGGCTTGGATGAGAACGAAGATTGATATTGATTGGTATTCGATTGCCAAATACTGACATGTCAAGGGGGAAGAATGTGTTAGCTGTCAGTTACATGGGAACCAAGCGCCACTTGGCTCCAGTTGTGGCCGATTTGGTCGACGACAGTCAATCAGGGCCACTTCTCGATCTCTTCTCCGGCATGTGTTCGGTCGGTCAGGCTGTCGCCCCGGCTCGGCAAGTATGGTCAAATGACCTTCAGCGGTTTGCCTATCTTGTGGCGACATGCCAGTTTTGCGGTCGATCTGATGCACCAGATCGAAAGTGGGCCGAAGATCAACTCGTGACCCATTATTCCTTGCACAAGCAAAGGTTAGCAACCGCGCTGTCCAGAGAGATCGATGTCGAGCTTGAGGCACTGAGTGAGCAGAGTATTGAACGCCTCAGTAAGTTGTTCGAGGATGGCATTTTTCAGGCAAATCGGATTAGCCATGGAGAAGGGAGTAGGCATCAACTTTTCATAGATCGGTATTCGGGCACTTATTTTGGCATTTCTCAATCCGTAGAGATCGATGCTATTAGGTATGCTATTGATCATCTGGATGGGGAATGTGCCGAAAAGGATTGGCTGCTTGTCGCATTATGCAGTGCAATGGCCCGGTGTGCCAACACTACAGGGCACTTTGCTCAGGCATTAAATCCAAAGCAAAGCAACATCGGCAAGGTGCTGGGGCAGCGCATGAGGTCAGTTTGGGATGAGTTCTTGTCCGCGTTTGATAGGCTGGAAGCAATAGGAGAGCCTGATTGGAGAGCAGGAAACCGGGCCTTCCAAACCGAGGCGGCATCTCTACTGGCAGAGCTAATCCCACATGCCGAAGTTGGAGTGGTATATGCCGATCCGCCTTATACGGCAGATCAGTATTCTCGGTATTACCATCTTTATGAAACGGCAATTCTCTATGACTATCCCGCAGCTAGGGGGCGCGGCTTGTATAGAGACAATCGACCAGTTTCTCAGTTTTCTCATGCGTCGAAAGTGCGGGCGAGCATCGAGCAGCTAATTGCTCGCACATCGCGTCTCAAGGCAGACCTTATTCTCAGTTACCCTGCCGATGGTTTGCTGCCCAGTTCACGGTCTCAAATCGGGGAAATGATCAAGGAGCACTTTGGTCGTCCACCAGAAGTGTTCCCTATCTTCCACAATCATTCGACCATGGGTGCATCGAAGGGCGATGCAAAGAGGCAGGTTACTGAATTACTCTATCGAGCGCGGAGCTAGGCATGGCCCAGAGTGACGGAAAGTCGCTAAAAATGATTGCGCCGGGTGACATTAGTCCAAACCCGGAAAATCCGAGGCTCATCTTCCGGCAGGAAGAAATGGAGAGCCTAATGCTCTCTATTGACCAGTATGGCATACAGGTGCCGATCACGGTTTATTTAGACGGCGGACGATACTATCTGCTAGACGGTGAGCGTCGCTGGCGATGCGCAGGAAAGCTGGGCCTGAGGGCCATTCCAGCCATCGTTCAGGCAAAGCCTACCGAGCTTCAGAACCTCGTGCTCATGTATAACATCCATGCGCTTCGAGAGCAGTGGGACTATTACACAATAGCATCGAAGCTAGAGAGGGTGATCGATCTCTTTTTTGCCGAGAACGGTGAATATCCGAACGAAGTGACACTGTCTGAGATGACAGGATTGACCAGAGGCGCAATTCGTCGCTGCCAACTACTCATCAATCTGCCGGATCGATTTAAAGACTTGCTTTTGGGTGAGTTGGAAAAGCCAAAGCTCCAGCAGAAGCTATCTGAAGACTTCTTCATTGAAATGGAGAGGTCATTGAAAACTGTCGTGAAGCGCGTGCCAGAATATGAAAGCCGTCTTGACGAAATTCGAGATGGGCTCCTTGCGAAGTTCCAGAGAGGAACAATCAGTGCTGTTACTGATTTTCGGCAGTTGTCCAAGATTGCAACTGCCCTTGACAATTTGGATGTCAAGCGGGGCCAGACCCGAAAAATAATTGGTGAGATATTCGATCCAAACAACAATCTATCGATACGCGAGGCATACGAAAGATCGGTTGCGTTTGAATATGAAGAGAGAAAGTATTTCCGATACGTCGAGGACATAGAGGGCTTCATTATCGAGGTTCTTGAGGAGGAAAGGGCCGACGATCTTGACGATGATTTGGTTGAAAGCCTGAAAAAGCTGCATGGAACCCTGAGCAGACTGCTGGCGGGGTGAAACCATGAGCGACGGTATCACTACAGCAACGGACTTTCTTACGGACGCAATCAAATCCTACTTGCAGACGAACTATGCCAATCCTCCAATCAAGGTCGGAACAGAGATTGACAAGAACCTACGTTGGGTTCCGACGCTCAATTGCGCCGTGAACAAGCATCTGATGCTCATCGAGGTGTCCGAGAAAGTCTACCCTGCAATTTTTCGGATGCGACATGCTGATATGGCAGAGGTTCAGAAGCCAATAGCCGTCTATTGCGTATGCCCTGAGGAGGCATACTTGAATGACCAAAAGGATGCCAACGATCTCATCCGGCACGGATTTGGACTGTTCACAGTCAACGCAGAGGGGGAGGTAGTCAAAAAATCTGCCGCAATTCCCATTGTTCAGCATATTACGGACAGTGATTACAATGCTGACGTGAAAGGACTGACGCCCAAAGTTCGGCGGGAAGTCCAATCCTCGTTTGAGGTTTATAAAGGAGACAGCCCTGCGGGTGTCGCAAGCATCACTGAATTGGTGGAAGGGATGGTGATGAAGGCAGCCAAGGAGGCTGTAAGAAAGGGGTGGATGACCAAAAAAGATGCTAATTCGACCCTCGCAAACGTAATAATCAAGATGCGTTCGCTTGCTCAGTTCGGGAAGGCGGAGATTAAGCTCAGTGGTGCCGGGGCCTTCGTTTCTCGGATAAGAAACGCCGCACATCATTATCCCAAATCCCAGAAGCAAGCACATCAGAAGTATCGTGATTGCCGACACAGCTTCCTAGATGGCATTAGGGTTTTGAAGGATTTGCAGGAAGGCTTTAAGGCAGTTGGGCTAACTGGCTCGCTTTGATGCCACATGGCCCTGCCCATGTGGGACATTCACCGGCCAATGGGGATTTGTGTCACTGAAGTCGTTTCCGCATCAGTGGGACACCTTCTCGCAGCTTCTAGAGCCTAGCGGAACGCCGCATCGGCATTTGCCATGCCGTTCAATAACCAGATTTTCAGACAAGGGTGCGATCACTCCGCGCAACTCTATGGTGCAAAACGAAGAATTATTGGGGGCGTGACCTAAATGAACAGCAAAGCAATGAGTTTCGTGGGCGCTGGCTTGCTGATTGTGGGATTGTTCCTGCCTATCGCAACGCTGCCGTTCTTGGGCAACGTGACCCTCATGAGCAACGGCTTCAATATCGTCGCCATCGGGTTGCTGATCTTGGGGCTACTTAGCGGCTTTCTGGCTTGGGCAGAACGGCGCGATACGCTCATTTGGACAGGCGGTGCTGCCCTCCTCACCGTCATCTACATGTTCGGACGGATGCAATGGGCGATGACGCAAATGCGCACTGGCATGGCCGAAGAACTGGAAGGCAACCCTTTTGCGGGCCTCGCGCAAACAGCGATGGCGTCGGTGGGCTTGCAGTGGGGTTGGCTTATCCTTGCCGCAGGACCGGCTCTGCTGGTCTATGTAGCCGTTCAGGATCGGAAAGCGGACGGCTCCTCGATGTTTTCGGCTGGTGACAATGTCGAACGGATCGCCGCTGGCATTTCGGTGCTCGCCCTCCTTATAGCACCAGTGCAGGACGCATGGGGATATTTCACGGCACCAGACGCGGAGGAGACTGCGACTGCAAACTCCGTATTGTCGTCACCCGTCACCCAATCAGAAACGAGTTCGGGCCCCACTGCTGAAGAAGCGAACTACATCAGCGACAGCCTGCGCCTCTACGAGTTCGAGGCGAAATACTACGATAGCATGTTGGATGGCCGGACGCCGGGCGTGGACTTCAAAATCAAGAACGAGGGTGATCGCACCATCAACAGCCTTACCGTCAAGGTCGTGTTCTACGACGCCGACGATCAGCCCATTGCCGAAGAACTCTATTACCCGGTCAACGTGGGCGGGTTCAGCATGGGTAATGAGGACAGGCCGCTTCGCCCGAACTACATCTGGCAACAGGAAAGTGATCGTTTCTACACGGCTAAAAACGTGCCTAGCGAATGGAGTGAAGGCAACGCCCGCGCTACCATCACAGACATTGAGTTCGATCCGGCAGGTTGAGCCCGACACCCTTAGCAGCAGCGGCGTGCATCATCGTCCGCGCATCACGCGGCGCATCTCTACCTTCCTTTGACACGCGGGATGTTTCACGCCCTCGTTGGGCGAGACCAATGTCGAGATTTTTTGTCAATAAATCCGTGACTTAGACGCGATTTGATGCCAACATTTCTTAGGAAATGCGAGGCTTGTCAGATGCTTATTGGTTACAAACGGTCATCGACGACCGAGCAGGTCGCGGGATACGAAGCGCAAGAGCAGCAGTTGCTTGCAACGGGTTGCACTCGCATTTTCGGGGAGATGACATCCTCGATTGCGCAGCGCGATGAGCTTGAGGCGGCATTGGAGTTCGTCCGCGAGGGCGATGCGCTCGTAGTCTGCAAAATCGACAGGCTGGCGCGATCAACGACAGACTTGCTCGGCATCGTCGCCAAGTTGGAAACCAAAGGCGTTGCACTGCGCATCCTCGATTTCGGCGGTAGTGAGGTAGACACAAAATCTCCAACAGGCCGGATGCTTCTGACGATGTTCGCTGCCGTAGCGGAATGGGAGTTGGCGACGATGAGGTCTCGCCAGCGCATCGGGATCGACAAGGCCAAGCAGGAAGGTCGCTACAAAGGCAGGGCACCCACTGCACGCCGGAAGGCATCGCAGGTGTCAGAACTTCGTCAGTCCGGGCTTGGTGCGACCGAGATCGCCACCCGGCTCGGAATAAGCAGGGCAAGCGTCTATCGTGTTCTGGCTGACGGGGCGGAAGCATGAAGTGGGACAATCCCCGGCAAGTGTTCGCCGATGTCACGGCGGCTCTTGAGGATGTTCACGATATTGCAGTGCAAGGCCAGTCATCTGATCTGACCATAGACATGGTTGCTCCGCTCGCCGGGCACATCCGGCAGGGTCTTGCCCGTATCGAGACCCTGATGCGCCGATTGCCCGGCGCTGGCATCTCCGGCCAGCGTTGAAGGGTATGGCGAGCTTTGATCCCGAGCGGCTGTTGGCCGCACTCCCCTCGCTGCCATTGCGTCCGCCCGGCCCGAAAGCACCGAGGAGCTTCCTGAAGTGGCGCTGGCCACCGATATTGCCCTATATGGGCTTCACGCCCGTAGAGCGAGTTCAGCACTGGCAGATTGCCCGATGGCTCATCGCCGCAGGTTGCATCACTGTGCCGACGCATTGCGCGATTTGCGCCAGCACTGATAAGGTTGGGTTCCATAGCGAGAACTACTATTCTGTCCTGTGCTCGCCCGCGCTGTGCGGCCTTTGCCATCAGCGACTGCATCGCCGGTTCTCACGTCCGGCTGCATGGAGAGACCTGATGCAGGCGCACGTCCGCACTGGCGACGAGTGGTTCGCCCTGATCCCGGCAATCGACTATGATCTAGCTGGTTACCTTCGCGCTACACGGGGGGAGCAACTGCGCGACATGCGCGCCGATCCGGCCTTGTTCGCCTGCTACGGGATTGCCGACAAGCTGCCCCGAAACCTGCATGGCATCGAGAGTGCGGAACGAGAGGATCGGCAAGGCCGATTGCTCTGATTATTCAGAGAGCATCTAATAGACAACTTTCGTTACTATGCCTCTATATCCCACATTTTTTGTCAACATTGACAATGAAAGTAGATATTATGAAATGTTTGACTAATGGCGGCTTAATTACTAAATAGATCACGCCAAGATTGATCCCTTGGCGGGCACGTGTGGTATTGGCTGGCGTCTAGGCGCGCTCGAAGCAGCCAATACCCACGTGCATTATTCGAGCGCGCCATGACACCATACCGACCCCTTCGCACCTATGGCCTTGTGCCTCTCAATCATCCCCCGACGGATGAATGGGAGCCCGCGCGTGTCCCTATCCGCAGAGCCAAGAAGGCAACAGCAAAGCTACTTCGCCGGATCGAGCGGGCGCGGGATGCTGGGGACAGAAGGCAAGTCAGATACCTGACGGATCGCTATCTGCGCTCCTACTCGGTCAAGCTGGCAGCGACGGCGAAGGTCAACACAATCCTGAAAGGAGGTGAACGAGCAAAGTCTAAGGAACTGATTGCAACCGCAAGAACGATTGATCCGTTCCGGCCTGCCGGGGAGCAAGCCCACGTTGTGCCGATCAAGAAGGACAACGGTAGCACCCGGTTGCTGACACTGTTCGGACTGAAGCGGTCAACAGAACAGCGGATGGTGCAACAGTTGCTTTGCCGATTGCACAGGCCAGACCCGAGGCAACATGCCATGCAAGAAGGCGAGGACGGTCGCAACGAAGCAGCGAAAGCGGTCCTCAACGCAGTGGACGGAGATGCCCGCTGGTTCATCGGCCTCGATATTACCGACTACTACCCTTCGATTGACACAAGGAGATTGCACAACCTCATACCACTACCTCGTCGCATCATCGACAACGTCATCTGCCCTCCGGCAATGGATGACGTTCGTGTGCGTTATAATGGTCTTGTTGATGTTCTACGATTGGCGGAGGCTTCCCAATCCGGGGTAAGTCAAGGCTCGCGCACCTCACCCATAGTGGCTGACATCGTCATCAAGCATATCCTCGATGGGCTTCATTGCCCGGCGACGGTTATCAACTATGCTGACGACTTCGGCGTTATGGCTCGCACAAAGCGAGAGGTGACGACGATTGCACAATCCTTGGTCCGTGCGCTTGCGCACAGTCCGGCAGGGTGCCTCCAACTTCGTAACAAGGTTCACGGGACCGCGCGACGCGTTGCTGATGGCTTCGAGTTCCTGGGCTACCATTTCAGGTCAAGGCGCGGCACCGTCATTTGCCAGCCCGCAGACAAGAACCTCATCAAGTTCAACACCAAGACCTGCGCCTACATCCTTGAAGCCGAGGCGGGACACGCGAAGGCACTCCTGCGCTTTCGACGATATATGAAATCATGGTGGTCATCGTTTCCACTAGTCCGGGCTCATCTGGACGGGAACGACATGTTCTTCGCCCGCCATCATGTCCGAGAGCTTGTGCGTCGTAGGTATCGGCGCACCATGCCCTTAGCTGAAATAGCATTGGAGATGGATGGCGAGAACTTCGCGCCACTTCCGCCGCACACTGAAATCATGCGGATCGCGCAGACCATTCGGGAGCGCCGAAACAGCCGGATAGGAAAACGCCCAACCTATCGGACAGATGTCCCTTGGTGGGAATAGTCGAGAAGCTGGCCGGGCGTGACTTCGAGTGCGCGTGCTAAGCGGTCCACTACTCTAATCGTCGGGTTCCGTCCGCCAGATCGTTCGAGCGCCGAGAGATACGTCCGATGGATGTCGGCGCGGTGCGCCAGTTCTTCCTGCGACATGTCCTTCGCGCGGCGGATGCGGCGCACGTTCGCCCCGAAATGCTTGCAGATGTCCATAGGCCATCACAGGCCATCAAGCCCCGATTTCCGCCACATTCCATAGAGTGCAATGTGAATACTATCGGTAACACTTCGTCAGTTTCTGTGTGCTAGACGTTGTTCATGGGCTGCACGACTTAACGTCGATCCATCTGCACGGAAATCAAATAGCCTTCTTCGGGAGGCTGTAACCGATAGCCCAGCGACGAAAGGATGAGTAGGCTGATGAAATTGAAGGCGATCTTCTATGTCGCTGTAACTGTCGGCGTGGCTGCCTATGTTTATCAAACCTATGTCGGCCCCGATCAGATTGCGGCAGCGCAATCCAGAGTGGCGGCGGAACTGAAAGACCCTTCGTCGGCCCAATTCAGGAACGTGGAGCAGGTAGGGGACAGGGTCTGTGGCGAGGTAAACGCACGCAACTCCTTCGGCGGGTATGCTGGATTTCAGCAATTCTATGTGAAGGGCGATGAGGTGTTGCTGGCAACTACCGGCAATGACCCGGATGCGATGCTCCAACGGGCAAGAGTTTCATCGAGGTGCATTGAACATCTAATGCCCGACGCTGATCCTGAAGCGACGGCAGCCTTGGCGAACTGATTGCAGTCCATGCTCTCGCAACTTGATGCCCATAGCGTAGATAAGGGAGTAACACGGTGCAACGCGCTTCGACCGAAGTTCGCTCCCGAGAGTTCGAGGCCATTATCTTCAATTTGAGATCGGGGGCGAAGCGTCTTTGGGGCGACCGGCGAGAGACGGCTCACCATAATCGCGATTGACGTTATCAAATAATCTGCTGCTACATTTCCGGCTACACATGCGCTATCAGGTATGGCAGCAATGCCCTGAAAAACCGGGGTTTTTGATATGTGGCGCTTTCTCCCTCCCTCTCCGCCACCCGGCCATATCCCTTTTCCGGGCTCCGGGCGGGCGAGACTTTTGTCCCCGACGCCGTTTGCTGATAGCGCTACCATGGAAGTGCGAATCGGACACCGAACCTCCTTCGAGAAGGTCGGGCCAGACGCGATGGAAGCGGAGGGGGGAACGAGATGGGCAGGACCGATCGGCGTGCGGTGTTGCAGGGCATGGGTTCGCTCGCCGCACTCGGACTTGGCGGGTCCGCCGGGTGGGCGCGGGACAGGGCGCGGCAGACCGGGCGAAAGCTAGGCTACGCGGTGGTCGGGCTCGGCTATTACGCAACGCAGCAAATCATGCCGCAATTCAGGAATTGCGAGTTCGCCAAGCTGACTGCCCTGGTAAGCGGAACGCCCGAGAAGCTTGCGCGCTACGGCGCGGAATATGACATTCCCCGCACCCACCGGTACGACTACCAGAGCTACGACCGGATGAGCGCGAACCCCGACATCGACATCGTCTATGTCGTCCTGCCGAACGCGATGCATGCCGAATACACGGTGCGCGCGGCGCAGGCCGGCAAGCATGTCCTGTGCGAAAAACCGATGGCGACCAGCTCGGCCGAATGTCGGATGATGATCGCGGCATGCCGCGAAGCCGGGAAGAAGCTCATGATCGGATATCGCAGCCGGTTCGAGCCGTACAACCGGCTGGCCATCGATCTCGCCCGTTCGGGTCATGTCGGGCCTTCGCGGGTGATCACTGCGCAACACGGTTTTCCGATATCGCCCGACCAATGGCGGCTCGATCGCGACATGGCGGGCGGCGGATCGCTGATGGATATCGGTATCTACAGCCTCAATGCCGCACGCTACCTGACGGGGGAGGAGCCGACATATATCAGCGCGGTGGAATCGACGGATCGTTCCGACCCGCGATTCCGGGAGGTGGAAGACAGGATCGACTGGGAAATGCTCTTCCCCTCGGGCGTGCTCGCCAGCTGCGTATCATCCTACAGCAGTCCCCACAACGCCTACCGCGTGACGGGCACCCAGGGCTGGATCGACCTCGAACCGGCGACGCAGTATTCGGGACAGGCCATGCGCGTCAGCAAGGGCGGAACGATAGAGCCGCGCAGTCCGGTCGAGCCGGGGAAAAACCAGTTCGTCGGGCAGCTCGATCACCTAGCGGAGTGCGTCGTTACGGAGCGGGAGCCGATCGTCCCGGGGGAAGAGGGGCTGCGCGACCTGGTAGCGATCGAGGCGATCTACCGATCGGCGCGGGAGGGGCGCCGCGTGGCGGTAGCTGCCGTATGAACGCGCCGATCCATCGCCGTGCCTTCCTCGCCGCGGGCGCCCTGCTGGCGGCGAGCACCCGGTTTCCGGGGCTTGCCCGGGCCCGGACGGTTCCGCCGGCGGAAGACGCCGAGCGCATCGAGGCCCTTCTCGGGCAGATGACCCTGACCGAAAAGCTCGGTCAGATGACACAGCTTGCCGGCGGGCGTCAGAAGGCGCTCAATTCGCGTATCGACGCTTCCGCCCTTGCGCGCGTTCGCGAGGGGCGTGTCGGATCCTATCTCCACGTCGCGGGGGCCGAACCGCTGGCGCGGTTGCAACGGGTTGCGGTCGAGGAATCGCGGCTCGGGATACCGCTCCTGTTCGCGATGGACGTGGTTCATGGCTACCGCACGATCATGCCGGTGCCGCTCGCGCTTGCCGCCAGCTTCGATCCGGAAATCGCCGGCCGTGCCGCCCGCGTCGCGGCCACGGAGGCTTCGGTCAGCGGACTGCACTGGACCTTCGCACCGATGATCGACGTCGCGCGCGACGCCCGATGGGGCCGCGTCGTGGAGGGTGCGGGCGAAGACCCGTATCTCGGTTCCCGCATGGCCGAAGCGCAGGTAGGTGGCTTCCAGACCGGCGACCTTTCGAACGAAGACGCGGTGATGGCCTGCGCCAAGCATTTCGGCGCTTACGGGGCCGGGGCCGGGGGGCGCGACTACGACCGCGCCGATATTTCCGAAGCGACGTTGCACGAGGTCTATCTTCCGCCTTTCCGGGCGGCGGCAGAGGCGGGCGCGGGCAGCTTCATGACGGCGTTCAACGAACTCAACGGCGTGCCCACCACCGGCAATGCCGACCTCGTTCGCGCGCTGCTTCGCGACCGGTGGAACTACCAGGGTGTCGTGGTCAGCGACTGGAACGCGATCCTCGAACTGGTCGCGCATGGTGCCGCGAGCGACCCGGTGGAAGCCGCCGCGCTCGCGCTGCGCGCCGGTGTCGACATGGACATGACAAGCAATACCTACGCCGACCATCTGCAAGCGGCCATCGCGGCCGATCCGGCCTTGCTGCCGCTGGTCGACGAGGCGGTGACTCGCATCCTGCACGCCAAGGCGCGGCTGGGTCTGTTCGACGATCCATACCGCTTCGGTGACGCCGCGCGCGAGCGCACCGTACTGGGTTCGGCGCAGCATCGACTGGTGGCCCGCGAGGCGGCCCGGCGCTCGATCGTTCTGCTGCGAAATGACGGCGGCGTGCTACCCCTGCGGCGGGATGCGCGGATCGCGTTGATCGGAGCGCTCGCGGACGACGCGTCCTCGACCATCGGATCGTGGCGCGCGCGCGGGGAAATGGAGGATTCGGTCACTCTTCGCGCGGCGCTCGAACCGATGAACGTGACCTACGCGCCAGGCGTTTCACTGCGCGAAAACGACACGAGCGGCATCCCCGCCGCCGTCGCGGCGGCCGAGGACGCGGATGTCGTGCTGCTCGCGATCGGGGAGGATTTCGATTTCTCCGGCGAGGCGCGCAGCCGTTCCGACATCGGTCTGCCCGGTGCCCAGAGCCGACTGGTCGATGCGATCCGCGCGACCGGCAAGCCCATTGTCGCAATTCTCATGAACGGACGCCCGCTGGCGCTCGAGACGACACTGGAGGGGATTCCCGCGGTGCTCGAAACCTGGTTTCTGGGTAACGAAAGCGGCCCCGCCATCGCCGACATAGTGTTCGGGGCGGTATCTCCTGCCGGACGACTTCCGATGGGTATGCCGCGCGTTACCGGACAGGTTCCGCAATATTACGCGCATCCGCCGACGGGACGCCCGGCCAATCCCGACCTTTCGGTCGACAGCGCGCGCTACCGCGATGTCGGTATCGGGCCCCTGTTCCCGTTCGGACATGGACTGTCCTATTCGCACTTCACCTATTCGGCGCTGGAAATCGATGGGCATACCGGTGGCCGCTTCCCCCGTTGGACCGTTCGCGCGACCGTAGCGAACAGCGGAACGCGCGATGCCGAGGAGGTGATCCAGCTCTACATCCACGCCCCCGTCCGCGGGATGGCGCGGCCGGTAAAGGAATTGCGGGGCTTCGCGCGGCTCTCGATTCCCGCCGGCGAAGCGCGCCGGATAAGCTTCGCGCTCACGCCCGAACAGTTCGCCTACTGGCACGACGGGTGGCGAATTGCGCCCGGCGGGGTGGAGGTGATGGTCGGATCGTCGTCGGACGATATCCGGTTGCGCGGCCAACTCGACAATCCCGTGGACCGGGCGCTCGGCGCTGGCGAAATGGCCGGCGCTGCCCCGGCGACGTCCGTTTCCGTCGGATGATGTCCGAACCCTGGGCCAGCCTGTCTGTCGTGGCGGTCAGCATCGTCGTGCTTATTGCGATGGTTCTGCGCTGGAAGGTGCCGGCCTTCATCGCGCTGCTTGTCGTCGCGCTCGGCACCGGGATCGCTTTCGGCGCGCCGCCTGCCGACGTGATCGCGGCCGTGCGCAAGGGTACCGGTGAGGCGCTCGGGTTCGTGGCGGTGGTAATCGGGCTGGGCGCTATGCTGGGCGGATTGCTCGAGGCTAGCGGCGGGATCGGGGTGCTCGCCAACCGGCTGCTCGACGCCTTCGGAGAGCGTCGGGCGCCCTGGGCATTGGTGGTGATCGGCACGCTCGTCGGCATACCGTTGTTCTTTGACGTCGGGTTCATCGTGCTTGCTCCGCTGGTCGTCACCCTGTCGCTGCGAGCGAGGCGGCGCGTGATGTATTTCGCGCTCCCGCTACTCGCCGGGCTGCTGACGATGCATGCCCTGCTGCCGCCGCATCCCGGACCTGTCGCCGTGGCTGAACTGATCGGCACCGATTACGGCCTGCTCGCCCTCTATGGTCTTGCTTGCGGTATTCCCGCCGCTGTTATCGCCGGGCCGGTCTTTGCGGTCCTGGCGCACGGACAGAGCGGCTTCGGCGAGGGCGGTCCGCCGCCGCGCTTCGACGAGAACGCACCCGCAATCGCCGCGATCGGGTTCGTCCCGGCGCTAGGCGGAATGCTGATTCCGCTGTCGCTTATCCTGCTGGCGGCGCTGGCGGGGGGCGTACTTCCACAGGGGCCGTCACGCAGCTTCCTCGAATTCATCGGCCACCCCTTCACAGCGTTGATACTCGCTTGCGCTTTCGTAGGGCTGTGGTTGCGCCTGCGGCTCGATGCCCCGCTGCAGACCATTTCGGACGTGATGACCCGCGCACTGGCCCCGGCCGGGCTCATGGTGCTCGTCGTCGGTGCGGGTGCGGCCTACAAGGAAGTGCTGATCCAGTCCGGTGCCGGAGAGCAGATCACGGCCGCCGTATCGGCGTTTGCGCTGGCGGTGCCGGTGTTCGCCTTCCTGCTCGCGGCATTCGTCCGCGTTGCGCAGGGGTCGGCGACGGTCGCCATGGTTACCGCCGCCGGGCTCGCCGCGCCCCTGATCGCGCAGGCAGGCCTTTCCCCTGGCCAGGTCGCCCTCGTCACCGTGTCGATAGGCGCAGGCGCGTCTGTCGCCAGCCATGTCAACGACACCGGCTTCTGGCTCGTCAAACAATATCTCGGCCTTACCGAAACCCAGACGTTCCGCAGCTGGACGCTGAGCGCGACGATCGCGGGTTTCGTCATGTTCGCAATCGCCATGCTGCTCTGGAGTTTTACATGATCGGACGCCGTACTTTTCTCGGTTCGCTTGCACTCGCGCCCCTTGCCGGCTGTGTTCACCCCGGTTCAGCGCCGCGCTATCCGCGCGTGGGCGGCATCGAACGCCTCGATGCACGCCTCGACGCGATCGTGGATGCGGACGCGCCGGTGGAGCAGCTCGCCACCGGCTACACCTGGGCCGAAGGTCCGGTATGGGTGAGCGACGGCGGTTTCCTGCTGTTTACCGATCCGGGCAACAACGTCATCCATCGCTGGACGCCCGGCATCGGCGCGGCGCCCTTCCTCACCCCGTCGGGACTGGCCGGTCCGATCCCGGCGGGCGTTCGGGAGGCCGGCGCCAACGGTCTTCGCATCGACGATCGGGGGCGGTTGGTAATGGCCGACAGCGGCACGCGCACGATCGCGCGGATGGATCTAGCCACGCGCGAGAAAGTGGTGCTGGCCGCCACCTACGAAGGGCAGCGGTTCAACAGTCCGAACGACCTGACGCTTTCGCGCAGCGGGGCGATCTATTTCACCGATCCTCCCTATGGCTTTTCGCAAGCCGACGAATCCCCGCTGCGCGAGGTGCCGTTCAACGGCCTTTACCGGATCGCGCCCGGCGGCGATGTCGCGTTGCTCGACGGTAGCCACCGACGCCCGAACGGCGTCGCGCTGTCGCCGGACGAGCGCACGCTTTACCTCGCGCTGTCGGACGAGGAGCGACCCCAGGTTCTCGCCTACGATCTCGACGCGAACGGAATGCCGACCGGATCGCGCCTGTTCCTCGACATGCAGTCCGGACTTGCTGCCGGGCTGCCGGGTCTGCCCGACGGAGTGAAGGTCGATCGCACCGGAAATGTCTTTGCTACCGGACCGGGCGGGGTTCACGTGACGACGCCCCGCGGCGAGGTGCTCGGCATCATCGCGACCGGAAAGGCGGTCGCCAATTGCGCTTTTGGGGGTAGTGACGGACGCACGCTGTTCCTCACCTCGCACGACATGCTCGCGCGCGTGCGTTTGAAAGCGCGGGGATGAGGCGGGAAGGTGCGTCTGCTCCCGCCCTCTCATGCGAACGAGCTTTGCGACGCCCCTTTCCGGCAGGACGGCAGGCGTCGCAAGACTGCGTTGAAGCCCGCGCGAATGCTCCGGGTGATGGCCTGCGCCGTTCTCGCATGCCTGATCGCGATCCCGGCGGCGTCGCAATCCCCGGCCCCGCATTTCGAGCAGGGCCGCGCGCACACGGGTCTGATCGTGGATGGCAGACCCTACCTCGCCCTGGCCGTGCAGGCGAACAATTCGTCCAACTATCCTGCCATGCTCGATGCGGTCTGGCCGATGATGGAACGCCTGCACGCCAACACGTTGCTGATGCCCGTGGCGTGGGAACAGATCGAGCCGGCCGAGGGTGAGTTTGATCTCAGTTTCCTCGACACGCTGATCGAAGAGGCGCGGACACGTGACAAACGCCTCGTCCTGCTATGGTATGGCGCCTTCAAGAATACCGCACCTGGCTACGCGCCCGTCTGGGTCAAGCGGGACGGCGAAAGGTTTCCCCGCATGCGAACGGCGGACGGGACCGCTCACTACGCGCTTTCGCCGCACGGCGCGGCGACGCGGGAGGGCGATGCCCGGGCCTTTGCCGCCGTGATGCGCCGCCTCGCCAAGATAGATTCGCAGCATACCGTCATCATGGTGCAGGTCGAGAACGAGACGGGCAGCTACGGTCTGGCGCGCGATCACGCCCCTGGCCCCGACGGGCTGTTCGCCCGGCCGATCCCGGCGGAGCTGGCGCGGGGCATGGGTATCGCCCGCGCCCCGTGGGCGGAAGCTTTCGGCCCGCGGGCCGAACAGTTCTTCATGAGCTGGCACATGGCCCGCTACGTCGAGGCGGTCGCCAGCGCCGGTCTCGCAGAATGGGATTTGCCGGTGATGGTCAACGCCGCGCTCGGCGACGCGTTCACCGCCGAAGCTGGTGATGTCGGGCCGAGTGGCGGTCCGAACTGGAACGCGCTGCCGATCTGGAGGATCGCTGCCCCCTCGATCGACGCCTACGGTCCCGATATCTACACGCGCGATGCGGACGCGGTGATGGCATTTCTCGGAAGGTTCGGGGCGGACGGCGCGCCCCTCGTGGTGCCCGAGACGGGAAATGCAGCAGAGTATGCGCGCTTCTTCTGGCCTGCGCTGGGCCGCGGGACCGTGCTCTACAGCCCGTTCGGCATGGACCGGGCCAGCCCCCCCAACTACCCGTTGGGGGCGAAGGTACTCGACGAGGCCACGCTCGATTCGTTTGCTGCGCCGTATGCGCTGCTTGCCCCGGTCGCGCGCCACTGGGCGCGGTTGGCTATGGACCATGCCACCTGGGGTACGGCGCGCGGGAACGATGCCGCCGATCAGTCGCATTCGATGGGTCGTTGGCGCATCACCGCGCAATATGCCCGGTGGCCCTTCGGAGAGGATAACTGGACATGGATCGCGCGCGACCCGCACCCGCTCGCCGATGTACCGACCGGCGGTGCTGTGGCGATGCAGCTTGAACCAGATACGTTTTTGATCGCGGGCCGCAACGTCCGCCTGCGGATCGCGCTGACCGATCCGTCGGAGGGAGAGAAGGCGCAGTTGATCGAAGCGCAGGAGGGCACATTCGTCAAGGGCGAATCGGTCATGCGCCGGCGCTGGAACGGCGATCAGGTGGATTACGGGTTCAATTTCGGGCAGCAGCCTGTCTGGCTCCGCGTGCAAATGGGGACTTACCGATGAGATTGGCACTTGCCGCCACCGCCAGCCTTCTGGCGTTCACGACCCCGGTACTGGCTGGCGAGGTCCGGCAGGTCGATCACGGCATGATCGTGATGACCGATGCTGGCGATGAAGTGCGCGTGCTCGCCTTTGCCGACGGCAGCTTCCGGGTGACGGTCGCGCGCGACGTTGATGAGGCGGTGAACAGCCTCATGGTGATCGCGCAAGCCGATGGCACGCCCCGGTTCCGGGCGGACGAGGGGTGGGCCAAACTCTCCTCCGCGCAGGGCACGGCGATGGTCCAGCTGACCGACGGGCGGCTGGTGGTCTATGGGCAAGATGGCGAATTGCTGCTGGACGAGAATGCGTCGGCTCGCAGCATCGTACCGGTCGAACTGGAGGGGCAGGAATGGTTCGCCACCCGCGTCCAGTTCAATCGCGGCACGGACGAAGGGCTCTACGGGCTCGGCCAGCACCAGAACCGGCAGATGAACTACAACGGCGAGGATGTGGAGCTTGCCCAGCACAACATGGCGATCGCCGTGCCATATCTCGTTTCGACACGCGGCTACGGCCTGTTGTGGGACAACAACTCGATCACCCACGTGGGCGATCCACGGCCCTACGAGAAGCTGACACTGCCGCCCGTGGTGATGTCCGATCGGGGCTTCGCCGGCGTGCAGGGGGGCTGGGAAGCCGACTATTACCTCGGCGACGAACTGGTGCTCTCGCGCCGGGAAGCGGCCATCGATTACCAGTATCTCGAAGATCAGGCCCGCTGGCCGAATGCGGCGACGGCGGCGGTCGAGGCGGCGACCATGGGACAGAACACCGCCGGCAATTCGGTTGAACGCCAGCGCGTCGTGTGGACGGGCACCTTCACTCCCGAGGTAAGCGGCACGCACAAGTTCCGCCTCTATTCGAGCAGCTACGTGACCGTCCGCGCTGATGAGGAGGAGGTTCTGACGCGCTGGCGGCAGAACTGGAACCCCTGGTATCACAATTTCGAACTCGACCTGACGGCGGGCAAGCCTGTCGAACTGCAAGTCGACTGGGAGCCGAACCAGGGTTATATTGCCCTCGAACACGCCGATCCGTTGCCCGAAGCCGATCGCCATTCGGTCAGCTTCGCCAGCGAGGCGGGCAAGACCATCGACTATTACATCGTCCCCGCGCCGACGATGGACGCCGCCATTGCCGGCTACCGTCGCCTGACCGGCAGGGCACCGATGATGCCCGAATGGGCCTACGGCTTCTGGCAGTCGCGGCAACGCTACGAGACCCAGGCCGAACTCCTCGCTGTCCTTCGCGCCTATCGCGAAGCCGACATTCCGATCGACACCATCGTGCAGGACTGGTTCTACTGGCCAGAGGACAGGTGGGGCTGTCACTGCTTTGACGAGGACCGCTTTCCCGATCCCGCCGCGATGGTGCGGACTGTGCACGACGAGGACGCGCGGATCATGATTTCGGTCTGGCCGAAATTCTATCCCGCGACCGCGCATGGACAGGAACTTGCTGCGAGCGGCTATCTCTATCCGCGACCGCTCGAGGCGGGGCAGCTCGACTGGGTCGGTCCGGGCTATGCCAACACGTTCTACGATCCTTACACGCGTGATGCGCGTAGCATCTACTGGCGGCAGATCCGGGAAACCTTGCTGCCCCTTGGCTTCGATGCCTGGTGGATGGACGCGACCGAGCCCGACTGGCATTCCAACCTTTCGGTCGAGCAGCGCAAGTACCAGATGACCAGCCCCGCCACGGGCGTTCCGGGCGCGGCGATCTTCAATTCCTATCCCCTGCCACACGCCGAAGGTGTGGCCCGGGGCCTGCGCGAGGCGCAGCCGGACAGGCGGCCCTTCATCCTCACGCGCAGTGGTTTCGGCGGAGTACAGCGCGCCTCGGCCGCCCTGTGGTCGGGCGATGTCGCGGCGCGGTGGGACGATCTGCGCGACCAGATCAGCGCTGGCCTCAATCTCAGCGTAGCGGGCGTGCCCAACTGGACCCACGATATCGGCGGTTTCGCTGTGGAAGACCGTTACAGCCGGGAGGATCCCGACCATCTTCCCGAATGGCGCGAGCTTTATACCCGCTGGTTCCAGTTCGGCGCGTTCAGCCCGCTGTTTCGCAGTCACGGCGAATACCCGCAACGCGAAACGCCCATCATCGCGGCTGAAGATCCGGCGATGATGGAAAGCCTGACCTACTATCATCGCCTGCGCTATAGGCTGCTGCCATATATCTATACCGTCGCGGCGGGCACGTATTTCGATGACGGCACGATTATCAGACCGCTGGTGATGGATTTCGAAGCCGATCATGCGGTTTGGGATATCGACGACGAGTATCTTTTCGGCCCCGCTTTGCTCGTCGCCCCGGTCACAGAGTTCAGGGCGCGCGCGCGCGATGTCTACCTGCCGGCAGGGGCCGCGTGGATCGACGCGAACACGGGTGAGCGTCGGGCGGGCGGGCAGACGATCTCCGCCGCCGCCCCGCGCGAGCGGATGCCATTGTTCGTGCGCGCCGGATCCATCGTGCCAGCCGGTCCCCTCGTCCAGTCGACCGGTGAGGATACCGGAGGCAACCTGACCGTGCATGTCTTTGCAGGGAGCGATGCAAGCTTCACCCTGTACGAGGACGAGGGAACGGACATGGGTTATGAAGACGGGGAATTCTCGCGCATCCCGCTGATCTGGGACGAGGCCGCGCAAACGTTGCGGATCGGCGCACGCCGCGGCAGCTACCCCGGCATGCCTGCGCGGCGCCGTATTGGCGTGGTTGTCCATGACGGCGAAGGAAACGGGCCCGTCTTCGCCGCGAACGCGGTCCGGACGATCGTTTACGACGGAAGCGCGGTCGAGCTGCCGATCCGGTGAGACGTCCGCTCGCCGTATGGTCCGGAAGACCCTAGGATCGAAGCCATGCAAGCTGTGCTCGCCGTCTTGTCCGCCCCCCTGATCCTGTCGGCAGGAACGCAATCGGTCGCGCCGCCGGAGGGTGTTCCCGGGCCGGACATCGTCGTCGTCGGACGACCGCCGCGCTGCGAACCCTTGGTCAGCGATCCGCTGGACCAGGTGACGGCGCGGGCGCCGCGCGACCAGTGGTATTTCACCGTGCCCGATGGCGAGGGGGGGTATCGTTTCATCGAGGGGGGAACCGATCCCGACGCGCCACCTCCGCCCGGCGAGTTCACTTCGCCGGGCAGCTGGCGGCGTGCGGGCCGGGGAATGGGATCCTTCACCTTCCGGCAGCCGGACGACGGAACGCCACTGTGCATCGGCAAGAAGCGACATAGCCCGGCCGGCGAGGTGCAACTCCAACAGCAGCTTCCACCGGACGACTACCGCTGCAAATCCGTGCGCTTAACGATGTTCGCCGCCGCGCGCGACGCGAGGGCGTTGATCTGGCTGAACGGATACGGTCGACCCGAGATGATCGAGTTCGGCGGGGATCGGGAATGGACACCGATCAGCATAGAATGGAGTCCCGTTTCCTACAGAGCATCGTGGCTCGGGTTCGGCGTGATTTTGCGGAGCGGCGATGTCTGGATGTACGATGCCGAACTGACCGTCATCGATGCCGACGAGCTTTCGGATGACCAATTGCGGAACGAAGCGCAGTGCCGCGAAGATTGGGAACGCCGCCGGCAGCGCGAAATCTGGCAGCCGGGCGTCGTCGCCGCGGACGACAGGAACAACGGAACCTAGCCGGTGGACGTTGCATCGAAAGCCGCCGCAGCATGGTTCGGGCCTTTAATTCCCTGCCCTGGGATTTTCCCGGAATGAAGCGGCGAGATCTCCTCGCAGGCGCGGCGGCTCTTGCTGCCGGGGGGGCGCTTGCCGGGTGCCGGTCGCGGCTCGCCGGGACATTCCTTGCCGCTGATGCGCAGCCGGCCGACTACCCGACTTCGCAGGCGGTCGAATGGATGGGCCGCTATCTCGAACAGCGGACCGGCGGCCGTTTGTCGATCAAGCTGTATGCCGGTGCCCAACTGGGTTCGGAAACCGAAACGCTGGAGATTGCCGGTTTCGGCGGGCTCGACATTGTCCGGGTCAATCTCGCCCCGCTCAACTCGATCGCGCCGCTGACCATTGCCGCATCGCTGCCCTTCCTCTTCCGCTCGGCCGATCATCTTCACCGGGCGCTCGATGGCGAGGTGGGGGACGAAATTCTCGCCTCGATGAGGCCCCACGGCCTGATCGGCCTGGCTTTCTACGATTCGGGCGCGCGCAGCTTCTACAACACGCTGCGCCCGATCCGTACGCCAGCCGACATGCGGGCCATGAAGATCCGGGTGCCGGGGTCCGACCTCTATGTCGCGATGGTCAATGCACTGGGCGCGAACGCGGTGCCGATCGCCTATGGCGAGGTGTATCAGGGGCTCGCGCAGGGGGTCATCGACGGGGCGGAAAACAACTGGCCCAGTTTCGAGAGCGCGCGCCACTTCGAGGTTGCCCCCTATTACAGCCTGACCCGGCATCTGCTAACGCCGGAGATGCTGGCGATGAGCGTCACGGCCTGGGACAGGCTTACGGGCAGCGACCGGGCGCTGGTACGCGAGGCCGCGCAAGCTTCCGTGCCGGTCATGCGACAGTTGTGGAACGCGCGCGTCGAAAAGGCGCGCTCCACCGTGCTGGCGGCCGGCGTGGCAGTCAACGAGGTCGACATCGCTCCGTTCTCGGCCCTCATGCGACCTGTTTGGGATACCTTCGTCAGTACGCCGGAACAGGCCTCCCTCGTACGCCGCATCGTGGCGATGGGAGATGATGCATGACGGCTTGGCTTTCCCGGTGGCTGGTGCGTCTCGGCGCTATCGGTCTCGTCGCCATGACGGCCATCGTGGCGTGGCAGGTATTCGGGCGCTTCGTGCTGTCGGCCAGCCCTTCATGGACGGAACAGGCGGCGCTCATGCTGATGATCTGGTACGTGATGTTCGCCTCGGCCGCCGGCATACACGAGCGATTTCACATCCGCATTGCCCTGCTCGAGGAACTGCTCGGGGATCGCGCCGGACCGGTGCGGCGTATCGTGTCGCTGATTGTCGCCGCACTCGGTCTGGTCCTGGCGATCTACGGCGTGCAACTGTGCATCAGCGTTCGCGGCAACGTCATTCCCTCGCTGGGGCTGAGCCGCGCCGTCGCCTATTTCCCCCTGCCGGTTTCCGGGGCGTTGATGACGTGGTTCGCGCTTGAACAGACGCTCGGCAGGGAGAAGGACTGATGGAGCTGGCGGTCCTGTTCGGGGCTTTACTCCTTCTGCTGGCGCTGGGTGTACCGGTGGCGCTCTGCCTGTTCGGAGCTTCGCTCCTGTGCTTTCTCGCCATCGGCCTTCCCCCGGTCCTGGCCGTGCAACGCACCGCATCCGGCATCAACGTGTTCGCGCTGATGGCCATCCCCTTCTTCATCTTCGCCGGCGATCTGATGTACCGGGCCGGCATCGCCGAGCGGCTGGTGCGCGTGGCGGACGCCACTTTCGCGCGGGTCCGGGGCGGGCTGGGGCTGGTCGACGTCGGCGCATCGATGATGTTCGGCGCGGTTTCGGGATCAGCCATCGCCAGTGCATCGGCAATCGGATCGTCGATGGCCCCGCTGATGAGGGAAAAGGGCTATCCCGGCGAATACGCCATGAACGTGACGGTGACCGCCGCCATCGTCGGCCTGCTTATCCCGCCCTCTCACAACATGATCATCTACGCAGCGGCGTCGGGCATCGGTGTCTCCATCGGCGACCTGTTCGTGGCCGGCATCGTGCCGGGCGTGGTGACGGGGCTGATGCTGATGGGCACCGCATGGGTCGTCGCCAGAAAGCTCGGGCTGCCGCGCGGCACGTTCCCGGGTTGGAGGGCTTTCGCCAGTGCGGCCATCTATGCCGTGCCCGGGATCATGACCGCCGTCATCATCATGGGCGGCATCCTCAGCGGGATATTCACCGCGACAGAAAGTTCCGCCGTTGCCGTCGTCTACACGATCCTGGTTGGCGCTCTGGTCTATCGCACGCTTGGCTGGCGGGAGTTCTGGCAGGCGGCCGAACGGTCCGTCCGAACGGCAGCGATGGTGCTGTTCATCATCGCCGCAGCGACCTCGTTCGGCTACGCGCTCGCATTGCTGGAGGTGCCGGCCGAACTGGGCGAGCTCATCGGACGGATGACCGATGATCCGGTCCTCACGCTGCTGGTCATAAACATCATGCTGCTCGTGCTGGGCACCTTCATGGACATGGCCCCCCTGATCGTGATCACCACGCCGATCTTTCTGCCTGTAGCGATGGATGTGGGGGTCGATCCGGTCCATTTCGGCGTCGTGATGATGCTCAATCTCGGTATCGGCCTCATTACCCCTCCGGTGGGCGCGGTGCTGTTCGCGGGCGCGGCTATCGGCGGAGTGTCGGTCGGACGGATGATCCGCACGATCTGGCCGTTCTACCTGACGTTGCTCGTCGCGCTCATCCTCATCACCTATGTTCCGGCCCTGTCGCTCGGACTGGTTCACGCCTGGAACGGCTGAAACGGCTGCCTTCGGAAATTCCCGGACGCTCAACCTGCCGGGTATCGCGAGAGGAAATCACCATGGTCGGGAAGCTGTGATGTCGCGGAGCGGATGTTGCCCGACAGACCGGCAAGCGACTTCGCAAGCGTTTCCCTTTCCATCATGCGGGCAAAGGCATGGTGGGATGAAGGCACGATACCCTGACCGAGCATGACCTGAACCCAGGAATCGATCCGGAACAGTTCATCAGGTTCCTGCCAGGCGATCGCACCCTCCGCAAAGGCCTCGATGCGGGCGGTGAGCGTATCGGGAATTTCCATGTCGGCCGCTTCGCGCCAGAACGGTTCCTGGCGCCGGTTGAGATGATAATGCAATACGATGAAATCCCGGATATGCTCCATCTCGCGCCGACCGACAACGTTGAAGCGCGATTGTCCGGCGGCGGTCATCCCGTCGAACGGGAATAGCTGCAGCAGTCGGATCGCGGCGGTCATGATGAGATGGATACTCGTCGATTCGAGTGGCTCGACGAAGCCGCCGGTAAGACCGATCGCGATGCAGTTGCGTTCCCACATCGTGCGACGCATTCCGGTGCGAAACCGGATAAGCCTGGGTTCGGTCACGTACGCCCCGTCGGTCCGTTCGCGAAGCAGGGACTGCGCCTCGCACTCCGAAAGTCGTTCACTGGCGTAGACCAGGCCGTTGCCGACCCTGTTCTGCAACGGAATGCGCCATTGCCACCCGGCCCGGTGGGCGCGCGCTCTCGTGTAGGGAGGGGGAGGGCCGACGGGTTCGGTCTGCACGGCAAGCGCGCGGTCGCAGCCGAGCCAGTGCGTCCAGTCTGCGAAAGGAACCTCCAGCGTTTCCCCGATCAGGAGAGCGCGAAACCCGGTGCAATCGACGAACAGATCGCCTTCGATCGCCTCGCCGTCTTCCATCTCGAGGGCTGCTATATCGCCGGTTTCCCCGTCGCGGCGCACCCGGGCGATCCGCCCCTCGCGGCGCAGGACGCCGTTGGCTTCGGCGTGCTGGCGAAGGAAACCGCCATACGACGTCGCATCGAGATGGTAGGCGTAGTTGAGGCCCGACCCTGCTCCGCAGGCGAATTTGCCCGAAAGCGCGGCATGGTGTTCGAGGCAATAGGCGCCGTATTCCTCGGCCAGTTCGAGTTCGCGGGCGCGCAACCAGATATGATGAAAATCGGCCAGCCAGTTCGATCGACCCGAAGTGCCGAAGGAATGGAAATAGCTTTCCCCCTCGCGCAGCCAGTCCTGGAACTTGATGCCGAGCTTGAAGCTGGCATTCGTGGCTTGGACGAAAGTCTTTTCGTCGATCCCCAGCAATTCGTGAAACCGGCGCGCCGTCGGAATAGTGGACTCGCCCACTCCGACCGTACCGATCTGGTCGGATTCGACGACGGTGATCGTCAGCAACCGTCCGAGCGCCTTTACCAGCGCCGCGGCGACCGTCCACCCGGCCGTTCCGCCTCCGGCGACGACGACTCTGCTGATCCGCGGCCCGCTGTCTCCCGCCTCGCTCACCGGTTCATCCGATGCAGGATCCGCGCCCGCAACCGGCGCGCCGCCATCTCGTCCAGGGGGCCGAGCAAGCCGCGCGCTTCCGGAGGCAGGTGTTCTGCGGCCCGCCGGGCATCGCCGAAGACGTAATAGTCGAACACCGCCTGCCAGGCGCGCTTCTCGGTTTCTGGCCGGTCGCGCAGGCTGAGTATGGCGTGAAGCACGGTGGTTTCGGGCGTATCGACGAAGGTGGGCACCGGGTTCCACCAGTAGTTCATCATCACGTTGAACGGATCGAGAGCCTCCACCCGGTGCCACCACAGGGCCGGATAGAACAGCACGTCGCCCGGTTTCAGTTCGGCCACCTGCGATACGGCCAGCGCCTCGCGAAAACCGGGATGGGCGGCATGATCGGGTTCGTCGAAATCCACCATGCTGACGACCTGGCCTGCGGGGGTCAGGTCGAGCGGTCCCGGATAGAGATTGGCGATCTGGTCGGGGGGAAACAGAGTGAAGCGCCGCCGCCCGACGGTGCAGCACGCCAGATTGTTGGAGGTATCGTAATGCGCCGGCACGACCGTACGGTTTCCGATCCAGATGCTCTTGATCGGCTCCCGGTGGCGAAAGTCCGGATGCTCGAGGTCGAGACCGTTCTCCGTGGCAAGCCCGGGAACGAAGCGCTCGATATCGGCCGATCCAACGTAAAGCGCCTCGCCATCGCCCGTTTCCAGCATGTCGGCCAGCGTCTGCCCCAGATCGCCTCGAGAGGTCGTGAAGTTCAAGGCTGTGCCGCCGGCGGCGTAATGCAACCGTCCCCCGCTCTCGGACGGGATGTGGAACACCGTGACCGGAGCATCGGATGCGTATCGCTGGAGATAATGCGCCGCTTCCCTCGCGCCGGCCCGGCCGGCCCGGGTCAATGGCCAGTCTGCCGCCACTTCGGCGAGCACTACCGGCCGCTGGGCTTCGATCAGCTCGCCAAACGGTATGGCGGCGGGGTCGATCCCCTCCATCCGCGCCACCGGTGTTCCCTCCGACGTCACGCAGAGACTCCGGCGGCAAGATCGGCAAGCCGCTGCATGGTGCCGAGAGAGGCAGCGGCCATAAAGGCGGATTGCAGGAAACCCGCGCGGTTCAGTGCGCCCAGATCACTGTCGCTGAGCGAGGCGAGCCGTTTGGCGTCGATGATCTGCACATCGGGAACGGCGTAGGTCGCATCTTCGGACACCCGGGCCTCGAGGTTGACGCGGTTGAGCAAGCCGGCGGCGTGGAATGCTTCAATCATGGGATCGAACAGATCGTTGCCGACATAGATGACGCGCAGCGCTTCCAGCGCGCGTTCGAGCGCCGGAGCATTGCCGCCCTGCGCCAGAAACAGCGGATCACCCCGCTCGCTCGAGGCTTGCGAGTGCGCCGGATCGACGAGGATGACCGGATCGTCCGAGGGCGACTCCCCTTGCGCGATGGCGAGCGGACCGCGTTGCAGCACGGCGGGGATGTAGTGGCCCTCCGCCCAGCCGCCGTCCTCCGTCACGAACAGGTTCTGGCCAGCTGCCAGACCCAGCAGCGCGACCGGCCGAAGGGGGCCATCGGCGCTTTCACGAAAAACGATCGGATAGTGGCGCTGTACGCTCTGAAATTCGTTGGGGAACACCAGAACCTGACTGAGCATGTCGCCGCCGCCTCGTCCCCATCGCATGTGGAGACGAAGATCGTGATGATCGACATTGTTCAGCAGTTCGGCAGACAAGGCGGTCTTTTTCCGGTGATTGCGATGCGTACGGGCAAGGTTCTGACCTATCCGGAAGCCTGTCTCAATTGCAAATCGGGCCGCCGCAGCCGTGCGGCGGCCCGATCCATCAGGCCAAGGGAGGTTTGGCCTAAAAGCGGAACCGTACTCCGCCCAGGATACGCGGCTTGAGTTCCTGCGCGAACCAGATCTGCTTCTCGTCGCGCCCGTAGGATCGCACCGGTTCGCTGAGGATGTTGATGGCATCCAGCGAAAGCGAGACGTTGTCGGTCAGGTCGTAGGTGAGGCTGGCGTCGAGCGTTCCGAACGGTTCGAAGAACACCGGACTGCGCCCGGCACCCCGGTTGACCGCGGCGAGGAACTTGTCGCGCCAGTTGTAGGATACGCGTGCCGACAGCGGCCCCTGTTCGTAGATTCCGGTGACGTTGAAGCTGTCGGCCAGCCCGACCAGGGCATAGACGTTGGTCCCCGGATCGGAGAGGATGTCGACATTAACGTCGCCATAGACCTTGGTAAACGATCCCGAAACGCCGAAGCCCGTCGTTCCGAAGAAGTACTGGCCCTGCAACTCGAAGCCGTGAATGTTGCCTTCCCGGTTGTTGATCGGTGTCTGTACCTGGAAGTCGAACAGCGGGTCGGCGCCGTTGGCGATGACATCGCGATCCGCCAGAACGGTATCGACGAACGCCTGGTCGAGCTGACCGTTGGCGTTGAGGTTGGCCTGGAACTCGGCCGAGGCCGCCGCCAGGTCGCCTTCGTACTTGTCGATCAAGGCGGTGAGGGTAAACAGGCTCACATCGCTCAGTTCCACGCCGAGACGGTCGATTTCCGCCAGCGCGTCGCCGGACCGTGTTCCGGCCTGACCGGAGCTCGGATCGCGCAGGCCGAACAGGTTCAGGTCTTCCTGCCCGACGCCGACGAAGTTCTTGACCTTCTTGTAGAAGAAGGCTGCCGACACGTAGCTCGTCGGAGCGAAGTACCATTCCAGCGAGGCATCGAAATTGTCCGCGACCAGCGGCAGCAGGTTCGGGTTGCCCTGGTTGCCACCCGGCACACCGCCGAGTGCCGTCGGGCGATTGGGGGCGCCGGCGGCTTGCGAAGCGAACAGGTTTCCGTAGTCGGCCCGGGCGATCGTCTTGCTGTAGGATATGCGCGCGACCAGGTCATCGGCCGGCTCTATCCGGAAATCGATCGAGGGTAGCAGGTTGCTGTATTCGCCGTCTCGGGTGATCTCGGTAACGGTGTCGCCGATCACGATGCTGAAATCGTTGTCGGAATCCCATTCGATCCGGTCGGGCTGCGCGACCCGGGAATAGGCTTCGACGTTGGTGTTCTCGAAGCGGATGCCCGCAACAAGGCCGGCCGGACGACCCATGAAGTCACCATCCCAGGTAAGCTGGGCGTAGAGTGCGAAAATCCGCTCGCTGACCTCGTCGTAATCGTTTCCGGTCACATTGATGGGGTTGCCCCGATCCTCGTAATAGGGCGCGAAGATGTTGTAGAGATCCACTGCGTTGCCGCGGAAGGCCGTCTGCGCGTTGGTCACGTTGTAGTGATCGAACTGGCATTCGAGGCAGAATTCCTCGACCAGGTCGCCCGCCAGTTGCTGTACGTCGCCGACATTGCCGATGCCCCAGTCGCCCAGCGTCTGCTGGGTCTGGATACGGGCGCTGGTCATGTTGGAATCGATGTAGCTCATGCCGATGTCGAAGCGGCTGTTCCCGGCGAACTCCCAGCCGAGATTGCCGCTGACCTGATCGACGCGCTGGCGCTGGCTGGCGGCGTTGGTGCGCTGCACCTGCGTACCCAGATCGCCGAGGTCGAGAACACCGTTGTTGTTTCCGCGGTCGTCCGCGGTTCCGAGGATGCCATCGGTGCCGGCACCACTATCGTCGAAGACCCACATCTGCTGCGGGACTTCGCCCGAATAATCCACCGAATGCGCGTCCACCACCGGGGCTCCGATCGAAACCAGCGTCGAGCTGGCTCCGTTCGATGCGTCCGGGCGGGACTTCGAGATCGAGTGGTTGCCATCGAGCGAGACGATGAAGTTCGGTGCCGCTTCCCACTCGGCGTTCAGGCCGTAGGAATACAGGTCCGTCTTGGTGGCACGGTACTGCTGTTCGAAACCGATGTCCTTGGTGCCGTATCCCGCACCTTCGCTGATGAAGACGGCGGTCGGAACGGTATCGGAATTGTCGAAGGTGATGGTATCGAAGGGGCGGTTGAACCAGTTGCCTTGGTCGCTGCGCGCCTCGCTGACCGCATTGCTCGCGAACAGGGCGTCCGCCGTGAAGGTCAGCGTCTCGAGCGGCTGGTACTGGGCAGAACCCGACAGGTTGATCCGCTCGCGCTCATATTCCGAATAGTGATAGCGGCTGTCGTTGAGAACCGCCACGAGCGCGTCCGGATCGCTGGGGGCGCCATTGACCTCGGTCGTGCTTCCCCGGCCCGGGAAGGCGGAGAACGGCGCGATATTCCAGTCGTTGGAGGTCGCGCTGGCAGCCGTGCTGTTGCGCTTCTGGTAGGCACCGAACAGCGAAACGCCGAACATGTCCTCCGGATCGGTCCAGGTTACGATGCCCGAAAATTCCGGATCGATCCGGAAATCCTCGTTGCTGAGGTCGTATAGCCCCTTGGCCGCGACACTGCCGCGAAGGCCGTAACCCGCGGCGTCGAGCGGGCGCTGGGTGACGATGTTGATCGTCGCGCCGATGCCGCCGGACGGAACGAAGGCGCGGCCGGTCTTGTAGACTTCAAGGCGCTGCACGCCTTCGGAGGCGAGGTTGTTGAAGTCGAACGAACGGCTCGTCGCCCGATTGAAATCGACCGATTGGTCGCCGCCCGCCGCGTTGACGAAGGAAGTGGCAAGCTGCCGTCCGTTGACGGTCACGAGGTTGAACTGCGGACCGAAGCCGCGCACGGTGACTTGCGAGCCTTCGCCGTTGACGCGGTTGATGGACACGCCCGGAATGCGCTGCAGCGATTCTGCCAGGTTGGTATCAGGAAACTTGCCGATGTCCTCGGCCGAGATCGCATCGACGACGCCGCTCGATTCGCGCTTGATGTCCATGGCCCGCTCGAGGCTGGCTCGGATACCGGTAACGATGATCGCGTTGCCCTCATCGTCCGGATCGGCGTTCTCGGGAATGGGTTCGCGATCCTGCTGGGCGCTTTCGTCCTGCGCATGCGCCGGAGCGGCAATCCAAGCGAGCGAAAGCAGCGACGCACCCGCCAGCAGACGTGCAGGTCTAAAAGCGGCGTTAAGCGAAAATCGGCGAATGGATTGGTCCACGGCCATCAGTCCTTCTCCCTATCCTCCGGCTGCCTTTGCGACATACCGTTCCGCACTCCGTAATTATAATGCTTATGGTAGCGCTAACACAGCCTATTATACCAATTGTCGCCGTCGTCAAGACGTGTCCTTGTTCCGTTGTCGGAATGCAGTAGTATTTCCGCAAAAGAACGACGAGTTGCGCCAGCCCCGCGACGAAATGCATTACAAGAACGGTCCCACGGTTCGAATGGTCAGAGAGCGCCGAAATCCTTGCTTAGCATATGTATAAGCGCGCGCTCGGTAATAGTATGATCATCGACCGGAAAGAGACATCGGCCGTGCTGCACCATCGGGGCGGAGGGTTTCTCTGGAAGTTCGGATGTGGACCGAATCGTGCCTTTCGGTGCCTGCAAGTTAGCGCTATCAGCATCCTCGGTAGAAACGTCGACCTGTAACCCGGGTGTCGTGCCCACCGGCCTGCGTGCCCTGAGATCGGCTGGCAAAAATCGCAGGAGCCCGATAGGCAGCAGTGATGGATGCGCGATGGTAACGATCCGGCAAGTCGCCAAGGAAGCCGGCGTATCCGTAGCCACTGCCTCGCGCGCTCTGAACGGCATGGAAAACGTCACGCGGTCCACGCGCGAGAAGATCGAGGCGGCCGCCGCGCGTTTGAATTATGTCCCACATAGCGGGGCGCGCAATCTGACTAGGCGCCGAACCGACACGATCGGGGTCATCCTGCCGGACCTTTTCGGCGAATTCTTCTCGGAACTCATCCGCGGGATCGACAGGGCCGTCCATGCTGAGGGCAAGACGCTGCTGCTCGGCAACATGCACGGTAGCCAGCAGGAAACGACGCAGGCCATCAGGGCCATGCGCGGCCGTGTTGACGGGCTTGTCATCATGCCGCCCAATTCCGTAGCGGAGACACTCCACACAGAACCGCTCGGCGCCTTCCCGATGGTCGTCCTCAACGCCGTTCCGGGGGGCGGGGAGCTGCCCTCCGTCAGCGTCGACAGCAGGGCGGGGGCGGAAATGGTCGTCCAGCACCTGATAGAGCGGGGCGCGCGCAGGATAGTCCATATCTCCGGCCCTGCGACCAATCACGACGCGATAGAGCGCGAGACGGCGTTCCGGAACGTCGTCTGCAGGGAACTGGACAATGCCGATCCGATCGTGCTGACGGGCGATTTCTGCGAGGGTTCGGGCGAAGCGGCTATTTCCCGCCTTCTCGAATCCGGCGAACGGTTCGATGCGGTGTTCGCCGGGAACGACGTGATGGCCGTGGAGGCGATGGCGAGCTTGCGCGATGCCGGCTACGCTATCGGCAGCGAGATGCTCGTCGCGGGCTTCGACGACATTCCGCTCAGCCGCTACGTTTCGCCTGGCCTGACGACCGTTCACTCGGAAATACCGCGGCTCGGAGAACTGGCGGCCCACAAGCTGCTCGCCCTGATAGAAGGATCGCTTGCCAGCGAAGGGCAGGCCACGGTGATCCGCCCGAGACTCGCCATCCGCGGATCGACCGCCGGCCTGGCGCCGCCGCGCAGCTAGGGCGCCGGCTCGTCCAGCCAGCCGCCGGAGAAGCCGGCGCGCTTCAACCCTTCTCGGACATGCGGATGTCGGCGCATCGTCGCCCAAACCAGCCCGCTGCGGTGGTTTTCCATCATTGCCAGGATCGGTCCTTGGTCGATCCCCAGATGGTCGCCCGCCACCCAGCCCGACGCCGGATCGACCGTCCCGGACGGCGAACCGGCTTCGACGAAGGTGAAGCTCGGATTGAACGCGTCGCGAAATCCGTACTCGTCGTAGAGACGATCGCCGTAGCGCTGCTTCATCGTCATGAGCGCGGCGATGGTCTCGCGCGGGGCGAAGGGGATGGAACCGCCCGCGGCGGTCGGCACGATCGTGCCGTCGTCGACGACCCGGAAGGCGGAGACGCCCCGCGCGCGGTAGGTAAAGAACTCGCGCGGTCTTCCGTTGACCATGTACTCGCCGGTCGAATGGGCCGGTCCGTCCGAAGCGGTCCAGCCCCAGACCGCGTCGTCATATCCGACCCAGCGATTGGGGTTGTCGGCGCCATAGGCTCGCTGAGCCAGCGTAGCCCGGCGGCTGTTTTCGAAATAGTCGATATTTTTTTCCCGCATGAAGTCGTCGCGGATGCCGCGGAAATCGATCCAGACGTGGCTGTACTGATGGCCGAACAGCGGTTCGAACTGCAGGTAATCATATCCGTAATAGGTGGCCCACTGGTTCTCCAGCGTGTCGGCCCAGCCCTCGTTCCACGCCTCTTTCCCGACCGGGTGGGTAGGGGAGGCAAGCGCCAGGATATAGACCAGCATCCCTTCGTTGTAGCCGACCCAGTCGTGTGGTTCCCATCCGCGTTCCGGGCGCCAGCCCATCGTAATTCCTTGCGAATTTGCGAGATTGTCCGCCTGCGTGCCGGTTGCAGGGCGCTGTGCCCAATCCCACTCAACCCGCCGGTAGATGCGCTCCGCCAGATCGCGGATTTGCGCCTCGACCGGATCGTCGCGGTCGTAATAGCCCTGCGCGAACAGCGCCCCGCCCAGGAACAGCGTCGTATCGACGGTCGAAAGCTCGGTTTCGCCGAAGCGAGTTCCATCCTCGTAGCGCAGGAAGTGGTAGAAGAAACCGCGATAGCCGGTGATTCCCCGGCGCCCCGGACCCTGCGGCGCATTCCAGTAGAAGGCGAGGCAGTCGCGCGTACGACGGGCCGCTTCGTCCCGGCTGACATACCCCCGGTGCGCTCCGATGCCGTAAGCCGTCAGCGCGAACCCCGTTGCCGCGACGGAGGAGAAGCTGCGGGTCGGCCAGCGGTCCGGGGCGAGGCACCGTTCGGTATCGGTGGTGTCCCAGAAATAGCGGAAGGTGCGGCGGGTCAGGTCCTCGCTGAAGCGACCGACCGCAGCGTTCGACATTTTACCGGCCGGTGGCACCACCGGCGGCGCGGGCGCGGGGGCCGGAACGCATGCGGCGACCATGCAGCCGGCGAGCATCGCCAGTCGCATGGCCGCCTTGCGGAGGGAGGGTCCGCAATCCCTCAGAACTGGTAGCGGGCGCGAAATTGGAGGCGGCGGGGCAGCGTCTGCACGAAATTGCCGTTGACCGCCGGATCGAGCGGATCGGTCGCGCTGAAGAAGCCGTCGAACCCGCCATAGTTCGGATTGTTGAACACGTTGAATACGTCGAGCGCCAGCTCGATCTGGTGATCGCCGCCCAGGCCGATGATCTTCGCCAGCGTCAGGTTCACCTCGCAGAACTGGAAAATACCGTCGATACAGGTCTTTTCCGGGTAGGCGGACATGATCCGCAGCTGCCCGTTGTCGAAGCCGTTGGTGGCATCGACGACCTGGTAGGCGCGCCCGCTGCCGAAGGTCGAAAGGGTGGACAACCGCAGGCCGAGCGGCAGATCGACAATGCCGGACAGCACCAGCCGATGCCGCTCGTCACCCGGCCGTGCGCGGAAGCCGTAGGCATCGGGCACGGTTCCGTCGAGGCTGAACAGGTCGTTCCCGTTCTGCGCGCCGCGCCCCACGGTGTAGGCGATGTCGACGCCCCAGCCATCATTCACCGAATAGGGCTTGTCGAGGGTGAAGTAGACAGCCCGGTAGGTCGTATCGAGACCGTCATAGCCGATCAGCACGTTCGAATAGCCGAAGGGGACCACCGGCGAGGTGTCGCAGCAATTTCCAAGCCCGCCGTCGCGCCGCGTGGCGAACAGGTTGGTGTAGCCGTTGCGGCCGTTCTGGTACGCGCCGGTGACGGTCGCGGTCCAGTCGCCGAAACGGTGACGGATACCCAGAGTGAACTGGTCGTTCACCGGCGGACGGGCGTTCTCGGGAACCGCGAACAGTTCGGGAAGGCCCGATGTCGAGGTGTTGCGCAGTTCGATCAGGCCGTCGCGGGTCAGGTAGCGCGGATCCCAGGCGACGGTCGGCAGGCCGTTGCGCGGGCTGCCGTCCTCGGAAAAGCGAAAGACGCCGATCGGGTTAAGCAGGCGTGAGATTTCGTCGACCGTGTTGCTGAAGGTGTTGCGGTCGTAATACCGCCCCGCGCCGCCGAACAGCACCCAGTTGCCTTCTCCCGTCAGATCCCAGGAAAAGCCCAGGCGCGGGGCGAATGCACCGAGAAACGGATCGCGCTCGCTACCGTCCGAGATGTAGTTTTCCGGATCGAAGTAGAACGTGGAAGGAAGCGCGCGCAGCGCCGCTGCCGCGCTGTCGGGCGTGACGTAATCGTTGTTGAAGCCGTTGGTCTCGTAATCCCAGCGCAGGCCGACGTTCAGCTCGAACCGGTCGGTGATCAGCCAGTCATCCTGCACATAGACACCGATGATCGTGTTCGATGTCTCGATCAGCGAGTTGCCGAGGCCGAGGCGCGCTTCCGCGGGAAAGCTGAAATCGAGGTTGTTCGCGGCATCGACGAAGTAGGTATAGCGAGGCTGAACAAAGGAGCGGTTGTCGAAATTGACGTCGAGAAACTCGACGCTCGCGCCCACCTTGAAGGTGTGGTTGTCGATCGCGGTGTAGGTGAAGTCGTTGCGGAAGGTGAAGCCTTCCTGCTCTTCGCGACGGGTCGAATCCTTGCCCCCGAACGTGATGATGCCGGCGTATTCGAACTGCGGCAGGTCGGGATTGAGCGATGTCGGGTTGAAGACGTAGTTGAGATAGCTGGCACGGAATTCGTTGACGAAATCGTCTCCGTCATAGGTCCATTGCAGCAGGGCGCTGTCGACCCTGTTCTGCTTGTCTTCGGCCGCCTCGTAGGAAACCGTGCCGCCAAAGTTCTGAATGTCGGATTCGTCGCGGCGGTTGAAGGACAGGTCGACGACGCTGCGATCGTCCGGGATGAAAGTCAGCTTGCCGAAGAAGAAATCGCTGCGGAACGGGCTGACGAACGAGCCTTCGAATTCGCTGATCGAACGGCCCGAGCTTGCCTCGAACGCGGCGCGCAGTTCTGGCGATCCGCCGGCGATCACGTTGAACGCGCGGTCCTGGTCGTTGCCTTCGTAGGAGCCGAAGAAGAAGAGCCGGTCGCGGATGATCGGGCCGCCCAGTGCGGCACCGTACTGGACGCGCTTGAAATCGGGCTTCGGCAGGCCCTGGCGTTCGTTGATCGCGTCGATTTCGGTCAGGCTGTCATCGGTGTACTGACCGAAGGCCTGGCCGTGAAATTCGTTCGATCCAGACCGCGTCACGGCGGTGATGATCGCCGATCCAGCCTGTTCGTACTCGGCCTTGTAGTTCTGGGTGAGGACGCGAAACTCCTGCACTGCGGACTGGCCGAACGGATTGCCGCGGCTGTTCTGCTGGCCGGCGATGCCGCCTTCGCGCAGCTTGTTCTTCAGGCTGACACCGTCGATGAACACGTTGACCTGGCTGCGGGTTGATGCGCCCGCCTGGATTCCGCGATCCGATTCGCCATCGAGGTAGGTGACACCCGGCGCAAGCGCGGCGAAGGACAGGAAGTTGCGGTCGGTCTGCGGAAGGTTCTCGATCTGCTGGCGCGTGACGTTGGTGGCGACTTCGCCCCCGTCGTCGGCGCGCAGTCGTCCGGCCGTCACGATGATCGCCTCCCCCAGGGCGGCCGGTTCGTCCGCGACCGGGGCGACCGCTTCGGCGGCGTCGAAGTCGAGCACCGCGTCCTGAGCGACCAGCAGGGTGATCTGGTCGGTGCTGGTCACGCCGGCGGCGGTCCTCAGTTCGAGCCAGTAGGTTCCGGGTCGCAGGGAACTGAAGACGTAGGTTCCATCGGGCTGCACGGCGACAGTGCGGCGCGCCCCCGTCTCGGTGTCGATTGCCGTCACCGACTCGACGCCCTGGCCGCTGATCGTCCCGCGCAACGACGCGCTGGTTTCCTGCGCGTGGACGGGCGTCGCGAGGCCGATAGCTAGCGCGCCGCCCCCGACGGAGATAACGAGGGCAGCTGCAAGCCGGCGGAACTTGCGCATACGGGCGTCACGGAACTGGAACATCTGATCCTCCCCCGAAAATGCCGCGGCCTATGCTGGCTGCGTGCGATTCGATTTGCTCTTCCGGAAAGTCTTGTAACCGGTTTCATTTGCATTGTATAGCTGCCCCCGACAAGGCTCGCACAGCGTTGCGCGAAAGTCGCAATCGTGGGGACGGGGCGGGACGGGAGAGACTTATGCGGAATTCGACACCGCTCGTATTCGCGAGCGCGCTGGTACTGGCATTCGGTCTGGCGCAGCCTGCGCTTGCCCAAAGCAGCGTGGGTTCCGTGGTGCTCGACCAGGCCGAACCGGACTGGGCCGCCGACGACGTCGCGATGGGCCGGTTCATCGACGAGTTGATGGCACGCATGACGCTGACCGAGAAGATCGGCCAGCTCAACGTTCTCACGAGCGACTGGGAATCCACCGGGCCGAGCATGCGCGACACCTATGTCGAGGACATTCGTGCCGGCAGGGTCGGCGCGATCTTCAACGCCTACACGGCAGACTACACCCGCGAGTTGCAGCGTCTGGCGGTCGAGGAAACGCGGCTCGGCATACCGCTGATGTTCGGTTACGACGTCATCCACGGCCACCGCACGATATTCCCGATCTCGCTGGGCGAGGCGGCGAGCTGGGATATGGATGCCATCCGCAACGCCGCCCGCGTTTCGGCGACCGAAGCGGCGGCGGAGGGAATCCACTGGACCTTTTCCCCGATGGTCGACATCGCGCGCGATCCGCGCTGGGGCCGCGTGTCGGAAGGGGCGGGGGAGGACACGTTCCTCGGTAGCGCCGTCGCCCGTGCCCGGGTCGAAGGGTATCAGGGGGACGACCTTGCCGATGTCGATACGGTACTGGCGACGGCAAAGCATTTCGCCGCCTACGGCGCGGCCCAGGCCGGGCGCGACTACAGCACGGTGGACATCTCCGACCGGACCTTGCGCGATGTCTATCTGCCGCCTTTTCGCGCTGCGGCAGAGGCGGGCGCGGCCAGCTTCATGACCGCGTTCAACGAACTCGACGGCGTGCCCGCGACGGGCAGCGAATACCTGCTCACCGATATCCTGCGCGGCGAATGGGGATTCGACGGGTTCGTGGTCACGGACTACACCTCCATCAACGAGATGATCCCCCACGGCTATGCCGCCGACCTGCGACAGGCCGCCGCGCAGGCCATCAATGCCGGGGTCGACATGGACATGCAGGGCGCCGCCTACATGGAGCATCTGCGGGGCGCGGTGGAAGAGGGCAGCGTTACCGTCGCCACGATCGACCGTGCCGTTCGCCGGGTACTGGAAGCGAAGTACCGGCTCGGCCTGTTCGAAGATCCCTATCGCTATTCCGATACAGCGCGGCAGGACGCGACCGTGTACCGCGCGGACTTCCTCGACGCGGCACGCGACATGGCGCGGCGCTCGATGGTCCTGCTGAAGAACGATGGCGACCTGCTGCCACTCACCGGCGAGGCGCGCTCCATTGCCCTTATCGGTCCGCTGGCGGACAGCAAGCCCGACATGATCGGCAGCTGGGCGGCGGCTGGCGACAGGGAGACGCGGCCCGTCACCGTGCGCGAGGCGCTGCAGGCCAGGTTGGGCGAGGGTGGGAGGGTCGGCTACGCCCGCGGCGCGGATTACGATTTCGCCGCCGCCGGAACGAGCGACGGCTTCGCCGAGGCGCTGGCGCTGGCGCGCGACAGCGACGTGGTGATTGCGGTAATGGGAGAGCGCTGGGACATGACCGGGGAGGCCGCCAGCCGTACCTCGCTCGACCTGCCCGGTAACCAGCAGGCGCTGCTCGAACAACTCGTCGCTACCGGCAAACCTGTCGTGCTCGTGCTGATGAGCGGACGGCCCAATTCGATCGGCTGGGCAAACGAGAACGTGCCCGCCATCCTCCATGCCTGGTATCCCGGGACGATGGGCGGGGCGGCGGTGGTCGATGTCCTGATGGGCGATTACAACCCTTCGGGCCACCTGCCGATGACCTTCCCGCGTACCGTGGGGCAGGTGCCGATCCATTACGACATGAAGAACACCGGACGCCCGATCGAACTGGGCGAGCCGGGGGCAAAATACGTCTCGCGCTATCTCGATACGCCGAACTCGCCGCTCTACCGCTTCGGCTTCGGCCTGAGCTACACCGAATTCGCGTTTTCCGATGTCAGCCTGAGCGACGACACAATGCAGCCGGACGGCGCCATAACCGCCAGTGCGAGGGTGACGAACATCGGCGACCGGGCCGGCGAAACCGTGGCCCAGCTCTACGTGCGCGATCTGGTTGGTTCGGTGACGCGCCCCGTGCAGCAATTGCGTGGCTTTTCGAAATTCGCGCTCGAACCCGGCGAAACCCGGACGGTCAGCTTCTCGCTTTCTCCCGCCGATCTGGCGTTCACCCGGGCGGACGGAACCTTTGGCTGGGAACCGGGAGAGTTCCAGCTCTGGATAGCTCCCTCGTCGGGTCCGGAAGCGAGCACGCCGGTGACGTTCACTCTCACCGGTCCCTGACGCCTGCGCTTATCTCAGCGAGGCGACCCGGCGCGCGGTCAGCGCCTCGATCCGCTCCTCCACCGCTTCCGCGGCGGCCTGTGATCCCGCGGGGCTGAAATGACCGTCTGCCGCGAACAGGGCAGCAGGATCGTCGCTTCGGGCGAAGATGTCGGTGAGGTCGACCACCTCGACGCCGTTCGCCGCGGCTGCCTCGAGCACGTCGTCGCGCAGCCCGTCATAGGTGAAGGACTTGTCGAGCAGGCCGCGATAGCGGGTGTCGGTGGGGATATAGACCAGGATGAACCTGCCGCCCCATTCATCGCTCAGCGACTTCGCCCGGGCCAGCACGTCGCGATAGACGGGCTGGTCGCCGGTGACGCGCGGATAGTCGAGACCGAGAAATCCCCATACCTCGTTCAACGCGAAGATGTTGCGCACGAAAGACGATTTGGCGAACACCACGCCGGGCGAAACGTCCTTGTTCCACCATTCGTCTATCACCGCACTGGCCCGCTCGACCTGCGCGGGCGAGGGCCGGGGCTGACCGAACCGGGCGCCGGGCGACAGCGCCTCGGCCAGCCACGGGGTCTTCGCTTCCTTCCTCAGGTTCTGCCAGTCATTGCCCTCGAAGAAGGCCATGACGGTCCAGTCGGGCCTGAACTCGCGCCCGTAGCGGCCGAGCAGGGCGAGTTCGAACAATGGACCGCCCGCCCGCATTCCGATGCTGGCGGTTTGCGGACGCAGGCCGCGCATGCGCCCGACGAAGGTGTCCGCGCGCGGCTGGCAATGCCCCTCGACGAAGGAATCCCCCACGATCATCGTCTCGATCGGCTTGGCATAGATCGCATCGTCATTGTTGAAGCCGAACCGGTCGGCGGTGTAATAGAGCGGGTGCCCGTCGTGCGAGCACAGCAGCACCTCCTCGCCCGGAACGCCGCCGAGGATCGCCTCGTCCAGCCGCTTCACCGGCATCGCGTTCGACAACTGCTTGCTGGTGTACATTGGAGGAATGCCGGCCTGGCCGCGCATGGCTGCATCGCCCTGCGCCCCGCCGGTGCCAAGCGTGGAGACAAGGCTCATCATCGCCATGATGAGGCGGGCGTTGAGGAACAGTTCCACCAGTAGCAGCGCGAACAGGATGGCGGTGGCCGCCAGCCCGATATTCGCCGCCCGCCTCGGCGCGAGCGCCCGCGAGGCCCAGATCAGCGCCGCGGCGATCAGTCCCGGTGCCGCGACGTAGCGCAGGAAGCGCGGCAGATCCGCGCCGTAGGAGCTGAAATTGAACAGGGCATAGGCGGTGATGGCGAGGAAATAGAGCGCGGGAACGAAGCACAGCAGCATCGCCAGCGAGCGGCTGGGAACGGCTCGGCCCATCTCCGCCGACGGGGTGGCATGAGCCGCCGCGATGGGGGAAACACTGTTCATCAGTCGAGCGCGAATTCGGTCTTGTAGTCGCGCGCCAGCGCCGGATCCTGCCGCTCCTTCGTCATGACGCAATTGCCGACCGCCAGGTGATCGAGCCCGGTGCCCATGAAGCAGCGGAAGGCGTCTTCGGGCGTGCACACGATCGGTTCCCCGCGCACGTTGAAGCTTGTGTTGATGAGCACCGGGCAGTTGGTACGCTTCTCGAACGCGGTCAGAAGATCCCAGTAACGCGGATTGGTCTCGCGGTGCACGGTCTGGATACGCGCGGAATAATCGACGTGGGTGATCGCCGGTATTTCCGAACGCGCGACATTGAGCTTGTCGATCCCGAACAGCTCCTGCTCCTCGTCGGTCATGGTACGCTGGCGATCCTTCGCCACGTCGCCCACGATCAGCATGTACGGGCTGTCGCCGTCGTGATCGAACCAGTCCGCCACGCTTTCGCGCTTCACCGAAGGCGCGAACGGGCGGAAGCTCTCGCGATACTTGACTTTGAGGTTCAGCGTCTTCTGCATGGTCGGCGAGCGGGGATCGCCAAGGATGGAACGTCCGCCCAGCGCGCGCGGGCCGAACTCCATGCGCCCCTGCATCCAGCCGACCGCCTTGCCTTCGGTCAGCGCGTCGGCGGTGCGCTCTATGGTATCGGCGTCGTCGTGCACCTCGAAGGTTGCCCCGGCCTCGCGCAACCGGCGCTCGATCTCGGGCTGGCTGTAAGTCGGTCCGAGATAGGAGCCTGCCATCGTGTCGCGTCGGTCCTGCCGCACGCTGCGCGGCTGATCGTGATACTGGTGCCAGGCGGACAGCGCCGCGCCCAGCGCCCCCCCGGCGTCACCGGCGGCGGGCTGGATCCAGATCGAATCGAAAATGCCCTCGCGCAGCAACTTGCCGTTCGCGACGCAGTTGAGGGCGACGCCGCCCGCCAGGCATAGATTGCGCTCTCCCGTCTCGGTCCGGATCGATTTCGCGAGGCGCAGCACGATCATCTCGGTCACCGCCTGAATCGAGGCGGCGAGATCCATCTCGCGCTGGGTGAGCTGGTCTTCGGGCTTGCGCGGCGGGCCGCCGAAAAGTGCGTCGAATGCGGGCGAGGTCATCGTCAGCCCGGTGATGTAGTTGAAATAGCGCTGGTCCATGTGGAACGTGCCGTCCTCGTTCACATGGATCAGGTTGTCGAGAATGGTTTGGACGTAGCGCGGTGTGCCGTAAGGCGCGAGGCCCATGACCTTGTATTCGCCCGAGTTGACACGAAACCCGGTATAAAAGGTGAACGCCGAATAGAGCAGCCCGAGCGAGTGCGGGAAGTGCAGTTCCTTGAGCAGTTCGAGCCGGTTCCCGACACCGTGGCCAAGCGAAGTGGTGCACCATTCGCCCACCCCGTCCATCGTCAGGATGGCGGCGCTTTCATAGGGAGAGGGGAAGAAGGCGCTGGCCGCGTGCGACTGGTGATGCTCGGTAAACAGCAGCGATCCGTTCCATCGCCTGCCATCCGGCAGCTCCTCGATCTCCTCGCGCAGCATCTTCTTCTGGAACAGCTTTTCCTTGATCCACAACGGTATCGCGAGGCGGAAGGACGCGAAGCCGCGCGGCGCGGTGGCGAAGTAGGATTCCAGCAGCCGCTCGAACTTCAGGAACGGCTTTTCGTAGAAGACGACATGGTCGACGTCCGCGATCGTGAAGCCCGCTTCGGCGAGGCAGTACTCGATCGCGGCGCGCGGAAAGCGCGGATCGTGCTTGCGCCGGCTGAAGCGTTCCTCCTGCCCGGCGGCGACGATGTTGCCATCCTCGACCAGTGCTGCCGCGCTGTCGTGGTAGAAGGCCGATATGCCGAGGATGCGCATGGGTCTGCCGGCGGTCAGAAGATCGTGTAGATGAACGGCGCGACTGCGGTGCCGTGCGTCAGCACGATCAGCAGGCCGAACCCGAACATGATCGCCAGGATCGGTGCCATCCACAGCTTCTTGCGGGCGCGCAGGAAGGCCCATAGTTCCCTTGTCAGTTCCATCTCGATCCTCTCAAAACTGGTTTTTCATCGTGTCGGGCGGCGGCCCGGCGGGGTCGCGCGAAATCCATTGCGTGCGGGAACCGGGGGCGCGTCTGCGGTTGAGCGCGTCGCGTCCGAACAGCTTCATGCCAAGGCCGACCGGCAGGAAGACGAACGTGTAGATCAGCGCCATCATCACCGGATTGACGATCGCGGCGAGAAGCAGACCCAGTTTCGTCCACGCGGTGTTGAGCGGGGCCAGGAGCGCGGGTCTGGTCAGGGCCGCCAGCACCAGCAAGCCGCCGACGATCAGCAGCGCGAGCGTGCTGCCCGGTCCGGCGCTCAGGAACAGGCGGCGCACGAGGCCGATGGCGACGAGAATGCCGCCGACGGTCAGGCCGAACGAGCGGTCCGACGGGCCCGCGATCTCGCGATGATCCTCGTAGGTTTCGTGTCCGGTGCCGGCCATCTGCGTCTCTCCCGAGCTGCGGTGGGTGATGCGTGCGTGCCGCTTGCGTCCTGGCCGGAGACGCCGTGTTCCACTGGCCGCGTTGGAACAGAGGCTAGAAAGGCAGACATTCGAACGCCATAGGCCCTTAAGTATCGAGCCCTGTCTTGGCGGATTACCGCTTTGGTATAGGCACTGGCGCCCTTGTGGCGCGGACGGTCCGTTGCACGCCGGGTCTATGACGAACGCGAGGGAGACGCTTCCCTGTTCACGGACGCTTCGGCGTCGTCCCGGTCGTGGTTCTCGTCCCCGTCGCCGGCGGTCTCCTTGTCATCGCCCGTACCGGCGGCGCGAAGCATTCCGGCGACGCGGCCCAGCATTGCCGCGGGAGAGGCGGGTTTGGCGAGGAATTCGCGGGCTTGAGCATCCTCCTCGATGTCGAGATCCGAGCCATAGCCCGACACGATCAGGCAGGGTATGCCGAGCCGGTCCAGGTCCGGATAAAGTTCCGTCACGGCCCGTCCGTCGATGTTGAAATCGAGCATCGCCAGATCGACCGCCTCCTCGTTCAACGCGGTGCGCGCCTCTTCGAGCGAGTGGTACGGGCCGACAACGTGCGCGCCTGCTGCGATAAGCGCGCGGGCGTGCTGTTCGGCGACCAGCCATTCGTCATCCAGCACCAGCACACGCGCATCGGCGATGGGGGCGAGATCGGCCTCGGGCGGCACGGCCGCAACCGGCGCCGCGGCGGCCTTGGGTGCGGTTGTCAGCCGTTCCATGGGAAAGCTGCAGGTCACTACGAGTCCGGACCTGCGATAATCTATCTTGGCGGTGGCCTGCAATTGCGCGCCCAGGATACGCTCGATCACGGTCGAGCCGAACCCCTCGCTAACCGGTGCTTCCACATCCGGTCCGCCGGTCTCGGTCCAGGACAGATCGAGCATGTCCTTGCCGTTTTCCGCCGTCCGCCTGCTCCATTCCACCGTCAGCGTGCCGTCTGGTACCGACAGCGCGCCGTATTTCAGGGCGTTGGTGGTCAGTTCGTGAAACGCCATCGACAGCGCCTGTGCGGCAGCGGGTGAGACGGCGACCTCCTCGCCCTCGATGACGACGTTGCCGCCCGAGCGCGAATGGGCCAGTTCGTCCTCCACCAGCGTCCGCAGCCGCGCGCCCTGCCAGCGCGCATCGGCGAGCAGGGAATGGGTGCGCGCCATGGCGTGCAGGCGCCGCTCGAAACCCTTGATGAACTCCTCGAAGGTCGGCGCGTTCTTGCCGGTGATCTTGGCGATCGACCTGATGATCGCGAGTACGTTCTTCACCCGGTGATCGAGCTCGCGCATGATGAAGCGGTTCTGCTCCTCGGCCAGCTTGGCCTCGGTGATGTCCGCGTTCAGCCCCAGTACCGTGGTCTTGCCATCCTCCACGAGGCGTTCGCCCCGCGCGGTCATCCAGATGGTCCTGCCGTCGCCGCGCCGCAGGCGGAATTCCGCGTTGAACGGCGTGCCCTGCCGGACCGTGTCATCGAACGCATCGCGAATACGCTGGCGATCGTCTTCGACGATCATATCGAAGAACTCGTCGCGCGACGGCTTGCGGCGGGTGAACCCGCGCCCCATCATGTCGCGCAGCTGCTCGTCCCAGACCACCAACTCGTGTTCGGGATCGTAGCGCCAGGCGCCCATCTCGGCGGTCTTGATCGCCAGCGACAGCAGCAGGCTCTCGCGCGCCAGATGTGCTTCCCGCGCGATCTGCATGATAGTGGCCGCGGCGACATTGGCTGCGGATTTGAGGATGCTGAGGTCTTCCTCGGTGAACTTGCGCGCGTTGCGGTCGTGCAGGCCCAGCACGCCCCACGGCTTGCCGCCCACCTCGATCAGGCAGCTGATGCCCGACTGCACCGAATGATCGGTCAGCAAGGGCGGCGGGTCGAAGCGGCGTTCGCCGTCGAAATCCGTTACCAGCACGGCATGTTCGACCTTGAGCGTGTAGCCGCCCTGGCTCTTCACCCCGGTTTCGACGCTGGCCGATCCGACGAGGCCGGTCTTCCAGCCCGCGCCCGCAGCCAGGACGAGACGGTCCGCGTCCTCGTCCAGCTCCAGCACCTTGGCATAGTCGCAGTCCATCGCCACGCGCAGCAGGGCACACATTTCATCGAGAAAGTGCGGCAGTTCGCGCGCGGCGAGCGCGGTCTGGCTCAGTTCGGCGATGATCCGCTGCTGCCGCTCGCGCCGGGCGAGAAGGCGCGCGGCCTCGGCCTGCTCGGTGATGTCGCCATAGGTGACCACGACACCCCTGATGCGCTGGTCGGCGGTGCGATAGGGCTGGACGCGGCGGACATAGACGCCGCCATCTTCCGCCTGCACCTGCCGTTCCGAGGGCGACAGGTCGCCCAGAGTGGATTGCACGTCGGCGAGCAGGTCGTCGTCCGCAACCTTGAAGGCGAGGTCCGTCACCCGCCGGCCGATATCGCCTTCGCGCAACTCCACGAGCTGGTTCATCGCCGGGGTGAACCCGTTGATGACGAGATCGGGATCGAGAAACAGCACCGGTAGGCGCGTGCTGGTGAACAGGTTTCGCAGATCGTCCTTCGAGCGTTCGACCTCGACGATCTTTTCTTCCAGCTGGTTGTTGACGGTGATCAGTTCCTCGTTGAGCGACTGCAGTTCCTCGCGGCTGGTTTCCAGCTCCTCGTTGGCGGACTGCAGTTCCTCGTTCGCGGCGACGGCTTCCTCGTTGCTGGCCTTCAGTTCCTCGTTGGAGGTTTCCAGCTCCTCCACGGTCGTCTGCAAATCCTCCCGCACGATGGCGAGTTCGTTTTCCAGTTGCGTGGCGTAGTCGCCCTCGCCGCCGGTCCGCTCTGCGTCCCTTCCGGCGTCGCGCTCGTCCTTGTCTTCCTGCTCGATGAAGGTCACTAGATAGAGCGTCTGATCGCCGTCACGCACCGGCTCGCACTCGACGCAGACCGTAGTGTCGCGATCCGGAAAACGGACCTTGGCGCTGCGGTGCGAAGGCCGGTTGCCCGATTTCACCTTGGTCAGCGCCTCTCGCACGCGGGATCGCAAGGGGGCTGGCAGCAGATCGTAGATCGACGTGCTCGGTTCGCCCTCCGGGTGGTCGAGGAACCGGCGTACCGGACCGTGGAAATAGGCGATTTCCCCGTCGCTGTGGACCGCGATGGCCGCGGGCGCGTAGCGTTGCAGGAGCGAGCGACGCACCTGCTCAGCCAGTTCGAATCGCCTGTCGCGCCGCGACCGGGACGCCGGCATCTGAATGATCTTTCCGTCGCCGCGATGCCGCTCCCCCTGCGCCGACAGCCGCGCCGACGCACGGCCCGGAAGGCGTGTGTAGAGATGCGCCTTGTTGTCGACCGAGGCGAATTCGCGCTTGTGCGCTCCCGTCGTCTCCGACGTGCCCAGCAACAGGAAACCGCCCTCGCGCAGAGCGAAATGGAAGGTTTCGAGCAATTCGTCCTGCACCCCGGTCTCGAGATAGATGAGCAGGTTGCGACAGCTGACGAAGTCGAGCTTGGAGAAAGGCGGGTCGGACAGGATGTTCTGCTGGGCGAAGACGACCCGCTCGCGCAACGCCTTCTTTACCCGCCAGCCGTGGTTTTCCCGGTCAAAGAAGCGGCTCAGCCGCTCCTGCGACACGTCGTTGCTGATGCTCTCGGCATAAACGCCCTCGCGCCCGTGGGCGATGGCCTCGTCGTCGAGATCGGTGGCGAAGATCTGCCAGTTGCAGGCCTCGCTCGTCGCCGCGCACTGTTCCTCCATCAGCATGGCGAGGGTGAAGGCCTCTTCTCCGGTGGAGCAGGCCGGAACCCAGATGCGCACCGGATCGCCGTCTTCCGAAGCGCGCCGCGCCAGGGGCTTGATCGCCTGGTCGACCACCGCCGGCCAGACCTCTCTATCGCGGAAGAAACTCGTCACGTTGATGAGCAGGTCGTCGAACAGGCGCTTCAGTTCGTCACCATCGTCGCGCAGATGCTGAAGATAGTCGTTCAGCCCGTCGAAGCGCAGCAAATTCATGCGGCGGCGCACGCGCCGGGCGAGGGTGCCGGCCTTGTAGGCAGAAAAATCATGCCCCGTGCGCGTTTTCAGCAGGGAGACGACGCCCGACAGGTCGTTGCGGTTGAAGCCGGCATTCTCGCGCGGTTCGGCCATCCGCCGGGCCAGTTCCGCGATGGTCGCGCAAAGCTGGCCGATGTCGCCTACCTCGTCCACCGCGCCGGCATCAATGGCGGAGCGCGGCATTCCGTCATAGAGCGCGGTTTCCGGCGACTGGGTCAGCGACACGCCGCCCGCGCCCTTGATGGCGCGCAGCCCCAGTGTTCCGTCCGAGCCGGTTCCCGACAGCACCACCCCGACCGACTGCGCCCCCGCGGTTTCCGCCAGCGATCGCATAAAATGGTCGATCGGCATCCGTTTTCCGCGCGGCTCGCTGGGATGTTCGACGAACAGGCCGGTATCGACGAGCGTTATGTATTCGCCGGGGGTGAGCACGTAGATATGGCCCGGCTCGACCTTCGCATCCTGCTCGGCCTCTTGTACAGGAAGCGGCGCGGCGCGGGACAGGATGCCGGTCAGCTGGCTCTCGTGATCGGGGGCGAGGTGCTGGAGGATGACGAAACTGGCGCAAATGTCGGCGGGGATTTGCGAAACGAAGCTCTTGAGCGCCTCGATCCCACCGGCGGACGCCCCTACCGCGACGATCGGATGCGTGAAGTCTGTCATCGCCGCACCCTTGCCGCGATCCCGCTCGCGGTCGCTGTTTGGAAAGTCGATGGCACGACTTCGTTCACCTCGCCTTCACTTTCCCGGTGTGGCCGAGAACGCCTGCCGGTTCAAGGCGGTTACACCGGGCACCGGCGGAAGCTAACTAAGATTAGGTGATTGCCGCCGGCTAGCGGCAAGGCCAACGATGCGCACGCAGCCGGGTCAAGCCGACCTTGCGCTGTCCGCCGGAGGGCGATGCATGTGATCGACATAGGCGAGCGACCTGCTCTCTTCCTCGGGACGGACGACGATATGGTTGGTCAGCGTCTTGCGGATCACCCGCTCCTCGGCAAGCAGGCTGCGAATGGTGCGGCCGAGATGGACGGGCGTGATACCGAGCATATCGGCGATCTCGGCCTGCGTCATGCCGCTCCGGGCGTTGTCATAGCGAAGCCCGGCCACGGCGTATTCGCTCTTCAGATCGAGCAGGAAATGCAGGAAACGTTCGGGCGCCTGGCCTACCACCAGCGTGCGCGTGCGTTGCGAGGCGCGCAGCGCGCGAGCGTGCTCGTGCCGCAGGATCGCCGTCTCGATTCCGGGCGTTTCCGCGAAGACTTCACGCAGCGCATCCTTGCCGAACAACGATACCGCCGTGCGCTTCTTGAACAGGATGTCGGAGCGGATCGGCGCGTCCTGATCGCGCGACCAGTTGCAGATCGCACCCGGACCGTAGATATCGCTGACATAGCGCCGGCCGTCGGGCATGATCTGAAAGCGGTAGGCGAAGCCCTCTTCGATCACCGCGATATTTTCGGCGACGTCGTCCTGCGACCAGATCGGCGTATCGACGGCAAAATTCCGCCGGCCAGTAAAGACCGCTTCGAATACGGACGGTTGCACACGCCGGTCGAACGCGTGAAGGCGGGTTACGAGTGCCGTCAGATCGGCCCGCGCATAATCGGCCCGGGGCGTGGTGGATCGCGGAAACAGCTGGGTCAGTTCGGTCATATAGTCACAAAACCCTAGCAGGTTTCACGGCAAATCAGTTCCATTTCCATACCTTTTCCGAAAAAAGCAATAAAGATATATTAGTGTATTCGAGATGAATGTGAATATCTGACCGTCATGCGCGCATTTTTCGTCACCTTCATATCGGTCATCGTTATTCTCTTGCCCGGCCGGGAGGCGAACCGCGTGGCGGGCCTGAAGGGTGCGGGCCTGGCGAGTGCGGCGCTGTGGTTCGCCGTCATGCTGTCCGCTACCGGCGGGGCGGCGCTGGCAGCGTGGGCAGGTCATCTTCTCGCTCCCTCCGCGCCCGCGCCGCTGACATCCTTGCTACTGGCGGCCGCGTTCGTGCTCGGCGGGGCCGAATTGCTGGCGGGCGTGACGGGAGACGCGGCAGGCTTGGCGATCGCGGCGAACGCGATGCTTCACGACGATGCGCTTCTGGCGGGTTTCGGCGGTGCGGCGGGTGCGTCTGCCGCGCTGGGAATAGCCGCGATGGCCGGACCGGACTGGGAGCGCATACCGCGACCCCGCATCGCCCGGTCCGTCGGGTTCGCACTGATGGCGGGCGGCGGCGTCACCGCGTTCCTGACGCTCTGAGGACCGAAATCATCTATCAAGGCGATTAGTGTGGCAGTCATATTAGGTGAAACCGATCACCGGTCCTGCCCATTGTCCAGATGAACCAGGCAAACGGGAAGGAAGGATATTTTCATGGCCGATACCGGCGATAATTCGAAGACCGAACTGATCGAGGGAATGAACGCCCTGCTGGCCGATCACATGGCGCTCTATTTCAAGACCAAGAACTTTCACTGGCACGTCACAGGTCCGCGCTTTCGCGACCTGCACCTGCTGTTCGACGAGCAGGCAGCGGAAATCCAGGGGCAGGTCGACGCGATCGCGGAGCGCGTGCGCAAAAACGATGCGATGACGCTGACCTCGATCGGCGCCATCGCGCGCTATACGCAGGTCGCGGATCAGGACGACACGACCCTGCCGCCCGATGCGATGGTGAAGGAATTGCGCGACGACAACCGCGCCGTGGTCGCCCGCCTCAAGGCACTCAAGGAACCGGCCGAGAAGGCTGGAGACAACGCCACCGACGGCCTGCTGGACGAGTGGACGGACATGGCGGAGGAGCGCGTGTGGTTTCTCAATTCCTTCCTCAAATAGTCTCGCCTCTCGCCAAGCCGCTGCGCAAACGCTAGCGCTGGCGGCATGGCAGAGATCGAAATCATCGAAGACGCTGCGGACGAGGAGATCGCGGATTTCCTCGTCCGTTCGCTGTCCGGCGCGCTGGCCGCGACGGATCAGCCCGTGGCCATCAGCGTACCGGGCGGGTCGACGCCGTTCCCCATACTCGAACTGGTGGCAAAGGCCGAAATCGACTGGGCGCGCGTCACCGTCTGGCCGGGAGACGACCGCGTGGTGCCCGAAGATCACGAGGCCAGCAATGCCGGGAAAATCCGCGCGCTGCTGGAACCCGCCGGGGCGGAGGTCGTGGCGCTGACCGTGATGGAGCAGGTGCCGCATTTCACGCTCGTGTGGCTCGGCATGGGGGCGGACGGGCACATTGCCTCGCTCTTTCCCAATACCGATCCACGCATCGACGATCCCGCCCCCGTCCGCCGCCTGACCCCCGACCCGTTGCCGCCCGAAGCGCCGTTCGACCGCATCACGCTGACCATGCCGAGCTTGCTCGATACCGACCTGTTGATGTTCGTCATCCGGGGCGGGGACAAGCGTGCCACGTTCGACGCTGCCGCCGCGGGGGAGAGCGACCTTCCGGTGGCGCGGCTGCTTGGCGCGGCGCGGCAGAAGGTGACATGCTTCACCTGATCCCCGCGCGCGCCCACCGCGCGCTCATGCCGCTGGCCCACCGGGTCAGGCGGACATGGCTGCGCTGGCGCAGGCCGCAGGTCGAAGGGGTCAGCGTGGTGATCGGCGACGGGGAAGGGCGCGTGCTGCTGGTGCGCCAGTCCTACGCTACGACAAAATGGCTGCTGCCCGCCGGGGGAAAGCGGCGCGGGGAAAGCGCCGAGGATGCTATCCGCCGCGAAATGCGCGAGGAGCTGGGTTGCGAACTCGCGCATCTTTCGCTGTTCGCCCGGCACGAGGACACGCTGCACGGCGCACCGAGCCGCACCTTCCTGTTCGCCGCCGAGGCCGCGAGCGAGGTTCGGCCCGACATGCGCGAAGTGATCGAGGCGCGGTTCTTCGCCCCGGGCGAGCTGCCAGATGCGCTCGAACGCCGGGTCCGCCCGCGACTGGCGATGCTGGAGGGCGAGCGATCAGAGCAGCGATAGCTGTGCCTCGTCACGCCGGCGGGGCGCATCCTCGCCTTCGCGTTCCAGATTGCTGAGCGTCAGCCCCATGAGGCGGATCGGCATGGGCAGCGGCAGCTCGTCTGCCAGGATCTCGTGCGCGATGGCGGAAAAGCGGGCCTTGTCGGTGACCGGCTGGCCGAGCGAGCGGGCGCGGGTGATGATCTGGAAATCGGTGAACTTCAGCTTCAGCGTGACCGTGCGCCCCTTCGCCTGCTTGCCCTCGATCCGCTCCCAGACGATGTCGACGATCCGGTCGAGCGTGTCGCGCAAGGCCTCGCCGGCGGAAATGTCCTCGCCGAAGGTTCGCTCTCCGCCGATGGATTTGCGGATGCGGTTGGTGCGGACCGGCCGGAGGTCGACGCCGCGCGCCGCGCGGTAGAGATAGTCCCCGAAACTCCCGAAATGTCGGTGCAGCCAGGCGAGATCCCGCTGTGCGAGGTCCGCACCTGTCTCTATGCCCAGCCGCGCCATCTTCTCCGCCCCCTTGGGACCGACGCCGTGAAACCGACGGATGGGCAGCGACTGCACGAAGGCCGCGCCCTCTCCGGGGCGGATAACGCAGATGCCGTCGGGCTTGTTCTGGTCGCTCGCCAGCTTGGCCAGGAACTTGTTGTAGCTGACCCCCGCGCTCGCCGTCAGCTGCGTCGTCTCGCGGATCGCGCGGCGGATCTCCTGCGCGATGCGCGTGGCAGAGCCGATCCCGTGAATGTCCTCGGTCACGTCGAGATAGGCTTCATCCAGGCTCAGCGGCTCGACATGCGGCGTATGGTGATGAAAGATCGCGCGGATCTGCTCGCTCACCTCGCGATAGACGTCGAAGCGGCTCTTGCAGAAGATGAGGTCGGGGCATTTGCGTCTGGCCGTGACGCTGGGCATGGCGGAGCGCACGCCGTAGGCACGCGCCTCGTAACTCGCCGCCGCCACCACGCCGCGCCCGCTCGATCCGCCCACCGCGACGGGCTTGCCGCGCAGGTCCGGATTGTCGCGCTGCTCCACGCTGGCGAAGAAGGCGTCCATGTCGACATGGATGATCTTGCGCAGGCCGGGTGCCTCGTCCTCCTCCTCCTGCCCGTCCGATTCTGCCGCGCGCTCGTTCATTGCGGGGGTCATGATAGCGGGGGAGGTTGCAAATCGGAACCTTTCGCGCCACCTGCCGCTTTGTGCAGATGCGAAGAGAAATCACCGGCAGCGGGCCCGACGAAACCCGACCCAGCGCCGCCGCCGCGCCCGCCCGCCGGCTGGGCGAGCGCGAACTGATCGCCATGATGGCCCTGCTGATGGCGCTCAACGCCCTCGGCATCGACGCCATTCTCCCCGCCCTTGACGAGCTGGCGCGCACGCTGGGCGCGGAAGGGAACAACCGCCAGTTCATCGTCGGCAGCTACCTGTTCGCGGTCGGTATCGGCAATCTGTGGCCGGGCGCCTTTGCCGACAGATTCGGGCGGCGGCCGATCCTGTTCGCCGGACTGGGCATCTACATCGCGCTGTCGCTGGCCTGCGTGTTCGTGACCGATTTTACCACGCTGATCGTGCTGCGCGCCGTTCAGGGGCTGGGCGCGGCAGCGATCATCGTGCTGCCGCCCGCAATCATCCGCGACCGGGTGGGCGGCGACAAGATGGCCCGGATGATGAGCCTGATCTTCGTGATCTTCCTGCTGGTGCCGGCCATCGCGCCGAGCATCGGGCAGGGTATTCTCGCGCTGTTCGGCAACTGGCGCTGGATCTTCGTCGCCACCGCCGCGGCGGCGAGCGCCATGGGGCTGTGGGTGTGGTTCCGCCTGCCCGAGACGCTGGACGAGAAGGACCGCCAGCCGATTCGTGTCGCGGTCATCGCGCGCAACATGCGCAAGGCGGTGACGTTGCGCACCACGGTGGGCTACACGCTCGGCAGCGCGCTGGTGTTCGGCGGGCTGTTCGGCTTCATCAACTCCAGTCAGCAACTGATTGGCGAGGCGTTCGGCGCCGGCGATGCCTTCCCGATGATTTTCGCCATCTGCGCGGGCTGCATGGCGGTGGCAAGCTGGTCCAATTCGCGCATCGTGGAACGCTACGGCGCCCGCCGGGTCAGCCACATCGCGCTGTTCGGCTTCATCATCGTCGCGGCCCTGCAATTGTGGTTCGCCAACCAGCCGGACGAAACGCTGTGGACCTTCGTGCCGCTGATGGCCGCCAATATGAGCCTGCTCGGATTCATAGGCGCCAATTTCGGCTCGATCGCGCTGCAACCCTTCAAGCAGATCGCCGGGGCCGCGTCCTCGGCCCAGGGCTTTCTGCGCATGTCGAGCGGCGCGGCGCTCGGCGCGGCGATCGGCTACGCCTATGACGGCACCGCGCGCCCGCTGGCCACCGCGCTGCTCGTGACCGCGACGCTCAGCCTGATCTTCGTGCTGTTTTCCGAACGCGGGGAACTGTTCGGTCCGCCGCGGCCCGAGGCCGAGTGACCGCCACCTTCGACATCGCCGTGATCGGCGGCGGTGTGAACGGCGCAGGCGTAGCGCGCGATGCTGCCGGGCGCGGGGCGAAGGTATTGCTGCTGGAAGCGGACGACCTGGCGAGCGGCACGTCGTCGAGGTCGAGCAAGCTCGTCCACGGCGGCCTGCGCTATCTCGAATACCGCGAATTCGCGCTGGTGCGCGAGGCGCTGGGGGAACGCGAGACGCTGTGGTCGATCGCACCGCACATCGTGTGGCCAATGCGCTTCGTGCTGCCGGTGACCCGGGGTATGCGCCCGCGCTGGATGCTGCGCGCCGGACTGTTCCTTTACGACAGGCTCGGCGGGAAGAGCGCCCTGCCGCCCGCGCGCCCGGTGAAGCTGGCCGATCATCCGGCCGGCGCGCATCTGGCGGGAGCGCCGCCGCGCGGCTTTGCCTATTCGGATTGTTGGGTCGACGATTCCCGGCTTGTCGTGCTGAACGCGAAGGACGCCGCCCGGCGTGGGGGCAGCGTGCTGACCCGCCGCCGCGTCACCGCCGCGCGCCGGGAGGGCGCAAGCTGGCGGATCGAGGCGGGCAGCGAAAGCTTCACCGCCCGCGCCATCGTCAATGCGGCGGGTCCGGCAGCCGACGATGTCGCGCTGTTGACCGGCGAACGCCCCGCTTTCGGGATTCGCCGCGTGCGCGGATCGCACATCGTGGTGCCGCGCCAGTTCGATCACGACTTCGCCTACATCCTGCAACTGCCCGACACGCGCGTGATGTTCGTCCTGCCCTACGAGCGCGACTTCACCCTGATTGGCACGACGGACGCCGATCACGAGGGCGAGCTTGGCGACGTGCGTGCCAGCGAGAGCGAGATCGCCTATCTGCTCACCGGTTTTCGCCGTCATTTCGATCTGCCCCTGCCGCGCGAGAAGGTGGTTCAGGCCTTTGCCGGCGTGCGCGCGCTCGTCGCCGACGGCACGGGCCGGCCCGAGGCGGCGACTCGCGGATACCGGCTGTCCCTGTCCGATCCGGGGGAGGGCGCGCCGATGCTTGGTATCTATGGCGGCAAGATCACCAGCTACCGCGCCGTGGCGCAGGAGTCTCTGGACATGCTGGCCGCCCGGCTCGATGGCTTGGCGCAGCAGCACTGGACCGGCGACGAACCGCTGCCCGGCGGCGACTTCGCGCGGGGCGGACAGCATCTGCTGGTGCGCGAACTGGCGGCGGAATATCCGTTCCTGTCGGGCGACGACGCGCTGCGCATCGCGCGCGCCTACGGCCTCGACGCGCTCGACTGGCTGGGCGGGGCGACAACGCGCGCCGATCTGGGCCGGGATTTCGGCTGCGGCCTGAGCGAGGCGGAAGTGGATTACCTGCGCCGCGAGGAATGGGCGCAAACCGCCGAGGACGTGCTCTGGCGACGGAGTAAGCTGGGCCTGCGGATGGATGCCGAACAGCGCGACGGATTGCGGGACTATCTGGGCGGATAGGTCCGCCCGGCGCGGGGACGGGGGCGCGCTACTTCGCCGCCTCGACCCGCACCAGCAGCGTCTCGACCTGCACCTGCGCGCCCTCGCTGGCCGACAGGTCCGCCACCACCCCGTCGAACGGTGCCGTCAACGCGTGTTCCATCTTCATCGCCTCGAGCACCAGCAGTCGCTGGCCTGCCTCCACCGTGTCGCCTTCGGCCACGTCCACCGACAGCACCTTGCCCGGCATCGGCGCCAGGATCGCGCCATCGCCCGCCGCCGCCGCGCCGCCGCCGCGCGCCTCCCGGGCGAACTCGAAGCTCTGCCCGTCAGCGAAGACGAGAGTCCGGGTATCCTCGACGAACCCGGTGGCGTGTGCCGCGTCGCGTTCACCCGTCACCGCCAGCGTCCGGCTCTCGCCCTTGTGGAACAGGGTCGCGGCTATGCGCGGATCGGCGTTCAGGCGGAAACCGCTGGCGGCGGGGGCGGTGTCGTCGATGGCGTCGAGCACGGTGAAATCGGCCGCAGCTTGCCAGATCGCGTCGTTGGGTTCGGCATCGCCGACCAACCGCTCCAGCTTGCGTTCGATGAAGCCGGTGTCCAGATGGCCCTCGAGGAAGTCGTCCTCCAGCAGCGCGTTGGCGAGGAAGGCGGCGTTGGTTTTCACCGGCCAGACTTCCACGCCCTCGCAGATGTCCGCCAGCGCCTCGACCGCATCCTCGCGCGTCTCGCGCCAGACCACCAGCTTGGCGATCATCGGGTCGTAGTCGGGGGAAATCGTGTCGCCCTCGCTCACGCCCGTCTCGATACGCCCTCTTGTGCCGAGGTCGAAATGATCGAGCGGGCCGGTCGAGGGCAGGAAGCCAGACGAAGGATCCTCGGCATACAGCCGCGCTTCGATGGCATGACCTTCGATGGCAAGGTCGTCCTGCGACAGCGGGATCGCCTCGCCCGCCGCCACGCGCAGCTGCCATTCCACCAGATCGACCCCGGTGATCTCCTCGGTGACGGGATGTTCGACCTGGAGCCGTGTGTTCATCTCCATGAAGAAGATGCGGTCCGCGCGCAGCCCTTCGCTGGCGTCGGCGATGAACTCGATCGTGCCCGCGCCCTCGTAATCGACCGCCTTGGCGGCGCGCACGGCGGCGGCGCAGATTTCCTCGCGCGTCGCCTCGTCCATGCCGGGGGCGGGGGCTTCCTCGATCACCTTCTGATGGCGGCGCTGGAGCGAGCAGTCGCGTTCGAACAGGTGCACGACGTTGCCGTGGCTGTCGCCGAACACCTGCACCTCGATATGGCGGGGCGAGGTGATCCACTTCTCGAGGATCACGTCGTCATTGCCGAAGCTGGCCTTGGCCTCGCGCCGGCAGGATTGCAGCGCGGCGTCGAAATCCGCGGCGGCATCGACCTTGCGCATTCCCTTGCCGCCGCCGCCCGCGACCGCCTTGATGAGTACCGGATAGCCGATCGCGTCGGCCTCCTGCTTCAGGCGCTCGGCGCTTTGGTCCTCGCCGTCATAGCCGGGGGTGACAGGCACGCCCGCCCCGCGCATCAGCTTCTTGGCGGCGTCCTTCAGCCCCATCGCGCGGATCGAGGAGGGCGGGGCGCCGACCCAGATCAGCCCCGCCTCCTGCACCGCCTCGGCGAACCCGGCGTTCTCCGACAGGAAGCCGTAGCCCGGATGGATCGCCTGCGCCCCGGTTTGCTTTGCGGCGGCGATGATCCTCTCGCCCACCAGATAGCTTTCGGCCGCGGGCGGGGGGCCGATATGCACGGCCTCGTCGGCGGAGCGGACATGCAGCGCGTTCGCGTCGGCATCGGAATGGACCGCGACCGTGGCGAGGCCCATCTTCCGGGCGGTGCGGATGATGCGGCAGGCGATCTCGCCGCGATTGGCAATCAGGAGCTTGTCGAACATCAATCCTCCTTGCGGCGCACGTCCTCGTCGCGCAAGGGGGTGTTCGGCACGCCCGCGACCGGGCCCGCCATCCGCGCCATGACGAGCAGCTTGCCGCGGTCCCATTCGGGCAGGCGCGCCGGCTCCCACGAGCCGGAAATTGCCTCGCGGAAGGCCGAGGCGACGTGGCCCAGCTTCTCGAAATAGCCGATATGCACGCGGTGGTCCCAGGCGAGTTCGGCCTGCTGCACCACCTCGCGCCCGATCGCGCCGTAGATGTTGGCCGCGGCCAGCACCGCCCAGCGCTGCCGGAAGGTCAGCCGCCCCGCGCCCAGCCGCGCCGCCGCCTCGTGCCGCTCCGCCATGGCGACGAGCCGGCGCACCAGCGTCACCAGCTCCTTGCGGTATCTCGGCTTCATATGCTGGCCGGGCGGGATGTCGTATTCGGCCAGCCATTCCTCGGGCAGATAGCACCGGCCCGCGGCGTCGTCCTCGGCGATGTCGCGGGCAATGTTGTTGAGCTGGAAGGACAGGCCGAGGTCGCAGGCGCGGTCGAGCGTATCGCCCGCGTCGGCCGGCACGCCCATGATGCGGGCCATCATCACCCCGACCGCCCCGGCCACATGGTAGCAATAGCGCATCATGTCGCCCTCGGTCCGCGGACGCCAGCCCGCCGCGTCGAGCGCGAAGCCGTCGATCACGTCATCCGCCATGTCGGGTGTCAGGCGCGCCTCGCTCGCCACCTGGCCCAGCGCGTCGAACGCGATGTCGGCGGTCGGCTGTCCGTCCATCGCCCGGTGCGTGAGGACGCGGATCGCCTCGACCCGGTCTTCCGGCGACGATCTCGACAGGTCGAGTTCCTCCGCGGGCCGCATTCCGTGGTCCTGCCCGTCGGCGATGTCGTCGCAGCGCCGGCACCAGGCGTAGAGCATGTGCGACCGGTCGCGCGTGTCCTTGTCGAACAGCATGGACGCGACGGTGAAACTCTTCGAGCCCTTGCGGATCGCTTCGCGACTGCGCCGCACCAGCGCCTCGCGCGAGCGGCCGCCGCCCATCTGGCGGGGCGTCATCTTCACCACCTGGCTGGCGACCAGCGGCCGGGGACGGACCTTCTTGACGCCCTTCTTCACAGTTCGCTCGCGCGCATCTGGGTGATCGTGGTGGCAGGTGTGTGGTCGGCCATGCGGCTCAGCAGTTCCTCGATAGTCTCGCCCACGATCATGATGCCGCGGTGTGCTTCCCTGACAAAGCCGGTTTCGGCCATATGCCGGTTAAAAGCCACGAGGCCGTCATAATATCCAAAAGCGTTCAACAAACCGACCGGCTTGGCGTGGTAGCCGAGCTGCGCCCAGCTGACCGCTTCCCACAATTCGTCCATTGTGCCCACGCCGCCGGGCAGGGTGACGAAGCCGTCCGACAGATCGGTGAAGGCCTGCTTGCGCTGGTGCATGGTCTGGACCACGTGCAGTTCGGTGCAGTCGCGATTGGCCACCTCCATGTCGACGAGCGCCTGCGGGATGACGCCGATCACTTCGCCGCCCGCAGCCAACGCCGCATTGGCGATGGCCCCCATCAGCCCGGCCTTGCCGCCGCCATAGACGACGCCGATGCCCCGTTCGGCCAGCGCTGCGCCGACCTCGCGCGCCAGTTCCATGTAGCGCGGATCGGCCGGCGTGGCGGAGCCGCAATAGATGGCGAGGCGGTTCACGCGCTCATGTCCTCGATCATCAGCCCTGCCGTCGCCTTGGCGCTGCCGACGACACCCGGAATGCCCGCGCCCGGATGCGTGCCCGCCCCCACGAGGTAGAAGTTTGAAATGACATCGTCGCGGTTGTGGCCGCGGAAGAAGGCGCTTTGCGTCAGCACCGGTTCCAGGCTGAAGGCGCTGCCCAGATGCGCGTTGAGATCGGCGTGGAAATCCTTGGGTGCGTAGTGGAACTTGGTCACGATGCGATCGTGAATATCGGGAATCAAGCGGCGTCCGACCTCGTCGAGGATGCGCTTTTCCAGCTCCGGTCCGACCGTGTCCCAGTCCACCGCCAGCTTGCCCATGTGGGCGACCGGCACCAGCGCGTAGAAGGTGCTCGTGCCCTCCGGCGCCATGCTCGGATCGGTCACGGTCGGGTGATGCAGGTAGATCGAGAAATCGGCCGGCAGGATGCCGTTGTCGTAAATGTCGTCGAGCAGCCCCCTGTAGCGCGGGCCGAACAGGATCATGTGATGCGGGATGCCGGGCCAGCTGCCCTCGACCCCGAAATGGACGACGAACAGACCGGGCGAAAAGCTCTTCTTCGCCAGTTTCCTGGCGTTGGACCTGCCCCGGTGACTGTCGCCCAGCAGATCGCGGTAGGAATGCACGATGTCGGCGTTGCTGGCGACCGCGTCGAAGCGCTCGGTCCACCCGCTTTCGCAATGCACGGCGCGGGCGCGCTTGCCTTCCGTTTCCACCCGCACCACCGGGTCGCCCACGCACATGGTGCCGCCCAGCCGCTCGAAATGGCGGACCATGCCGGCGATCAGGCGATTGGTGCCGCCCCGCGTCCACCACACGCCGCCGTCCTTTTCCAGCTTGTGGATGAGCGCGTAGATGCTGCTCGTCTTCATCGGATTACCGCCCACCAGCAGCGTGTGAAAGCTCAGCGCCTCGCGCAGCTTCTCGTTGCGGATGTATTTCGATACGATCGAATAGACGCTGCGCCATGCCTGGTGCTTCATCAGCGCGGGCGCGGCCTTTATCATGCTTTTGAAATCGAGGAACGGCACGGTCCCCAGCTTGACGTAGCCTTCCTGATGGACCTTCGCGCTGTAGTCGAGGAACGCCTCGTATCCGGCAATGTCGCCGGGATCGAGCTTGGCGATTTCCTTCCGCAGGTTTTCCTCGTCGTTCGAATAGTCGAAATTGGTGCCGTCGGGCCAGTTGAGCCGGTAGAACGGCGTGACGGGCATCAGTTCCAGATCCTCGTCCATGTCGCGCCCCGAGATCGCCCATAACTCGCGCAGGCAATCGGGATCGGTGACGACGGTGGGGCCGGCATCGAAGGTAAAACCCTCGCGCTCCCAGTAATAGGCGCGGCCGCCGGGCCTGTCGCGGCCTTCCACCACGGTGGTGGTGATACCGGCGGATTGCAGACGGATGGCGAGCGCCATGCCGCCGAAGCCTGCGCCGATCACGCAGGCGCGCTTGCCTTCTGGCGATGTCATTGGATGTCCTTCCGGTCTGGGGCGAGCGGGGTGGAGGGTCTGGCGGCGAGCGAGCGTATCGCGCGCCACATGGAAACGGGCGGCCGGCCGATCAGCACGCGCGCCTTGTCGGTGATGCGCGAACGGGCGGCGTAGAACCGTTCGATCAGCGGTTCGCGCAGGCGATAGAAACGCTGGAACACGCGGTAGCGCTCGGCCGGCTCGGCCGCGCCGAACAGCATCGCGCCCAGCAGCCGGTAGAACCCGGTGGTGCGCCAGTGACGACGGGCGTGCGCTTCCAGCAGGCGCGCCAGCTTGTCGCCCGGCAGATCGGCGTTAACCGCTACCACGCGGGCGATCCGCACTGCGATCGGCAGGGTATAGCTGGTAAGCGGATGGACGAAACCCCCGCGCGCCCCGGCGATGGCGACACCCGGAATGCGGACAGTGCGGCGATAGGCGTCGAAATCGCCACCGATGATAACCGGCAGGACGCCGGTTTCCGACCCCAGTTCCTGCCCCGCGATGGCGCGCGCACCGCACCACGCGTCGATCCGGCCTGACAGCACGGCGCGATCGAGGCGGGGGGCGTCGGCGTAATAGGTGTCCTCGACGAACAGTTCGTCCTCGCCCAGCGGCAGGGCATAGACGAAGCGGTACGCGCCGTCATCGCCCGCCGGCCCGACCTGATCCACGGTCGCGTCCATGATGATCGGGCGGTCCATACCGTGCGGCTTGTCCGTGCGCAGGCGGCGTCCCATGAACACCTGCCAGCCGCCGGTCAGATCCCCGGTCGGGCTGAAGCCGCGGCAGTCGATGACCGTGCGCGCGAGGATATGGCTGCCGTCGCGCAGCGTCACGCCGTCGCCGCCGATCTGGGCCACCTCGCTCCCGGTCAGGATCGTGCCGGGCGACAGTTCGCGCTCCAGCGTGGCGGCGAAATCCGCGCTCGCCAGGGACCGGTAGGATGCCCGGAGGGTTCGCGAATGATCGGGGAAGCACACGTCGTAGCCATCGTTCCAGCGTGCTGCCGGAAACCGCTCCATCAGCGCGGTGCCGGCGGGATCGAGATCGCTGGCGAACCAGCTCCAACGGTGGTTGCCGCCGAGCCGCGGACCCGCCTCGATCAGCCTAACGACCAGTTCCGGCCGATGCCAGGCGAGCGCCAGCGCGATCAACCCGCCCGACAGGCCGCCACCGACGATCGCGATATCGCAATCGCGTTTGGGGGGCGTGGCGGTTTCGGTCATCGTCTGGTGCCTTAGCGGATATCGTTGCCGGTGCAATCATGGCCCTGTTGCCGTAGGGCGACAGTCGCGTGGCCGGGCGGCGACAGGCGGAACCGCGACCCCGGCGCGCCGTTGACGGGGCAAAGCACAATGGGGACATCTCGCACATGACCAAGCCTTCTCGCCCGCTGGCCGCGCTGGCGCTTCTCGCCGCGTCAGCCCTTCTCGCCGCGCCGGTCGCCGCGCAGGACGGGCCCGACATGCGCGCCGAGCCGCGCGATGCCCCCGCGACGGTGTTCGACGGCGACTATATCACCATCGGTATCGGGGCGGGCCTTGCGCCCAGCTACGACGGGTCGGACGATTACGTAGTCTTTCCCCTGCCGCTGGTGCAGGGGTCGCTCGGCGGCGTGGGCATCAATCCGCGCGCGGCGGGCGTGGCGCTCGATTTCGTGCCCGATCCCGAAACCGGTCCAGGCTTCGATGCCGGCGTGGTCGCGCGCATCCGCCGCAACCGGGCGAGCCGTATCGAGGACGAGGTGGTGGAGCGGCTGGGAGAGCTGGACACGGCGTGGGAAGTCGGGCCGACCGCCGGGGTCAGCATGCCCGCCGTGCTCAATCCGTATGACAGCCTGACCTTCACCACCGACGTGCTGTTCGACGTTGCCGGCGCGCATGACGGCATGGTCGTTTCCCCCTCCATCGCCTATTTCACCCCGCTGAGCGAGGGCATGGCCGCCTCGCTTTCGGTCAGCGCCGAATATTCGGACGGCGATTTCGCCGACTACTATTATGCGGTCGATCCCGCGGGCAGCGTGGCGAGCGGGCTGCCGGTCTTCGATCCCGATGGCGGCGGCTTCAACAAGGCTGGTGTCAACCTGCTGCTCGCCTACGATCTCGATGGCGACCTGAGGAACGGCGGTCTGGGCCTGTTCGGCATCGGTGGCTATTCGCGGATGCTGGGGGATGCGAAGGACAGCCCGCTGACCGCGATCCGCGGCAGCGCGGACCAGTGGTTCGTCGGCGCGGGGATCGGCTACACCTTCTGAGGGCACGGGGCGGACCCCAGCGCGATTGCCAGGCCCTGCCGGCCCGCCTAGGTAGCGCGGCATGAGCCTGCCCGTCCTCGCCAATCTCGCGGTTTTCGCCGCCCTGCTGTTCGCGCTCGCCCTGCTCGGTCGGCTGACACTGGCGCAACGGATCATGGCGGGTCTGGGGCTGGGTCTCGCATTCGGTTTCGCGCTCCACCTGATCTACGCGGGCGCGCCCGGCGTGATCGCGGCGACCACCGACTGGGCCGCGCTGGTGGGGGATGGCTACGTCGCGCTCCTCAAGATGATCATCGTGCCGCTGGTGCTGGTGATGATGCTGGCCGCCGTCATCAGCCTGGAAAAGGTCGCCGCCATCGGCAAGGTGGCGGGCACGATCATCGCCATTCTCGTCGGCACCACGATGATCGCCGCGCTGATCGGCGTCGGCATCGCCAACGCCTTCGCCCTCGACGCGCGCGGGCTGACCGAGGGGATGCGCGAAGCGGCCGAGACGACCGAGCTGACCAGCGAATATGCCGGTTTCGCCGATCTCTCGGTGCCCGACCTGCTGCTGCAATTCATTCCCGAAAACATCGTGCGCGATCTCGGCGAGGGGCGCGACACCTCCATTATCGCGGTGGTCATCGTCGGCGTGCTGCTCGGCTTCGCGATTCTTGCGGTAATGCGCGACGAGCCGGAGCGGGCAGCGGGCATCCGCCGCTTCGTCGCGACCTGCCAGGCGGTGGTGCTGCGGTTGGTGCGCATGGTGATCGCCCTGACGCCGTGGGGCATTTTCGCGCTCATCACCGCACTGGTCGCGTCCTCGTCTGCCGCCGACATCCTCGCCCTGCTGCGCTTCGTCGCCGCGTCCTACGTCGCCATCGCGCTGATGTTCTGCGTTCATCTCGTGCTGCTGAGCCTCTTTGCCGGACGGAACCCCGCCCGGTATCTGAAGGCGGTCTGGCCCGTGCTGGTGTTCGCCTTCAGCTCGCGCAGTTCGGCTGCGACCATTCCGCTCAACATAGAGGCGCAGGTGGACAGGTTGCGCGTGCCGGCCCCCATCGCCAACCTCGCCGCCAGTTTCGGTGCCACTATCGGGCAGAACGGGTGCGCCGGCATCTACCCGGCAATGCTGGCCGTGATGATCGCGCCGTCCATGGGGGTCGATCCATTGGGCGCAGGCTTCATCGCCGGGCTCGTGGGCATCATCGCCATCGGCAGTTTCGGCGTGGCGGGCGTGGGCGGCGGGGCGACCATGGCCGCCTTTATCGTGCTGCCGGCGATGGGCTTCCCGGTCACGGTCGCCGCCCTGCTCATCAGCATAGAGCCGCTGATCGACATGGCGCGCACGGCGCTGAACGTGAACGGATCGATGACCGCGGGCGTGCTGACCACGCGGTTCGTCGGCGAGGCGGTGGCCGAGAACGCCCCCCCCGAAACGATCGCGCCGACCTGACGCGCGCAGGCGACGGGGCGGCCGCGCCACGCGCCCGCCCCGCCATCCCCGTGCGACCCTACCAGCCGAAGGTCACGCCGACCCGGCCCGCGGTCTTTCCGCCGCGGTTGAAACCGGTGGCCACACCGGCATTGAGCGCCACGTTGGGCGCAACTAGCGCCCCCATCTGCACGCTGCCCGCATGGGCGCCGTCATAGGTGCCCAGATTGGCCGTCAGGTTGAAGGTCATGTCCGGCAGGAAGGCATTGCCGCTCATCGCCGTGGCGACGGCGGTAGAAGCGGCGATGCGATCCGACATGTCCTCCAGCCGCGAATCGAGCTGGTCGATCCGCGTGCCGAGCAGGCCGATATCGCTCGCGAGCGCCATGTCGGCGGCGATGCGGGCATCGCTCTCGCTGGCGATAGAAGCCATGGCGGTGTCGATCCGCCGCGCCATCGCCGCATCCGCGCCCGCCCGGGTCTGCGCTTCGGTGCGGATGGCGCTCGCCAATTCGCGGTCGCGATCCCGCCGCGCCATCGCCTCGGTATCGATGCGGGTGGCGAGCTTCGCATCGTTGCGCTGGCGGGCGCTCGTCTCGACCGAGATAGCCGCCGCCAGTTGTCGATCGCCGTTCGACCGTTCGCGCGATTCGTCGCGAATGTCCTGGGCCAGTTGCGTATCGGCGGCGGCGCGCGCCGTCGCTTCGGCCGCCAGCGCGGTGGCCGCCGCGCTTTCCACCTGCTGCAATTGCGCGAGGTTTACCGCGTCGCTCGCCTGAGTGCCCGCGGCGACGTTTACGACCTGCCGCTCCGCCCCGGCGGAACCGACCGACACCGTGTTCGCCCTGTCGGCGACGGAGGCGTAGCCCAGCGCCACCGATCCGTCCGCGGTAACGGAGGAATAGGTGCCGATGGCGACCGCGTTGTTCGCCGAGGCAATGGCCGCGGTAGGCGTAGCGGCTCCGCTGTCGAAATCGAACGCCCCGATGGCGATGGCGTTGGTGCCCAGCGCCTGCGACCCGGTGCCGATGGCGATGCTGGTATCGCCGGACGCCTCGGTCCCGACGCCCAGCGCGGTAGCGCCATAACCCTCGGCGAAAGCGACCGTGCCGAGCGCGGTCGTGTAGTCCGACACGGCCGCCGAAAGGGTGCCCACGGCCGTGCTGCTGAGGCCGATGGCGTCGGTTCCGAAACCGACGCTGGTTCCGTAATCGCCGGTGGCCTGGGCGTTGCCGCCCACCGCGGTGGACAGGTACGATGACGCGAAGGAGGTATCGCCGATCGCGGTGGCGTAGAACCCATCGGCGAACGCCCCGGTGCCCATCTGCGTGGTGAAGACGTTGTAGCCGTCGTGATCGCTCGCCAGCCCGCCGCCGCCGATGCCGCCCCCGCCGAACATCGCAATGGCCGCGTTAAGCTGGTTGAGGTTGACCGCGTCGTTGCCCTCCACCGCGTCGGCGACGCCGCTGATCGTGCGGAAGCCCGCCTCTATCGTGTTGTCGCGATAGGCATAGGTGTCGGCACCCAGCGCCACCGAATTGTAGCCATAGACCTGCGCCCCGCTGCCGATGGCGACGCCGGAGTTGTTGTACACGCCGCTGTAATTGCCCAGTGCCGTCGAATTGAAACCGCCGGCATAGGCGCTGGTCCCCACGGCCAGGCTGTTGTTGAAGGCAAAGGCCTGCAATCCGAAGGCCGAGCTGTAATCGGCGGCATAGGAATTGACTCCGATCGCGGTCGAACCGACAAACGCCGCCGCCCGCGCGCCCAGGGCCGTGCCCTGCACATCGGCATAGGCGTAATCGCCGACTGCCGTGCCCTGATCGCCCGCCGCCTGCGAATAGGAGCCGACCTGCGTGCTTTCGAAGCCGGCTCCGTCGTGATCGCTGTTGCTGCCGCCGCCGCCGATCATCGCCAGCGCGGCATACAACTGCCCGACGTTCACTGCGTCGGTATCGTAGATGCCCGCCGCCAGGTTCACCAGTCGGCGTTCCGCCGCGTAGCTGCCGATGGACACCACGTTCTCCTCATAGGCTTGCGAGAACGACCCGATGGCGACCGAATTCGCGGCATAGGCCGCGGCGGATGCGCCGAAGGCCGAGGCGTTCTCAGCCGAGGCGTTGGCTCCGGTGCCGACCGCGGTGGCGTTGGGGGCGTAGGCGAAGCTGCTCGCGCCCACCGCGGTTGCCGGGGCGTAGCCGAAGTTCGAATCGTAATAGGCGTAGGCTCCGGTCCCGAGCGCGGTCGAATACTCCCCCTGTGCGGTGGCGCCCACGCCTACCGCGGTGGCGGCGTAGTCCAGCGCGGAGGAATAGGCGCCGAGGGCTGTCGAGTAGTAGCCGAGCGCGGCCGCATAAGCCCCGTCGGCCGTCGCTGAATCCTGCAAGGCCTGGCTCTGATAGCCGGTCGCCGTGGTAAACTGGGCAAGCGCGGAAGCACCCGCGCCGCAGGCGAGCGACGTGTCGGTGCCGTCCGACGCCGCGTTGCCGTCGGTATCGGCGGCGTCGGCGACACCGTCGTCATTGGTGTCGAGCAGACAGTCTTCGGCAGAAGCCGGGGTGGACAGGGAAACCGCGCAGGCGGAAAGGCACAGCGTCGCGTAAAGCGACGAGCGAACAGATATCCTCATATCGTGGAAACGATCCCAAACACCGGAAGGGATTCCCGGATGACGAGGTTAGTGGAGAAAACCGGTGTCCAGTCAATCGGGTATTCTTGCAAAACCCAGTGCCGGAGATACGATTTCTTGGCGAACGTCCGATGATGTTGCTTTCTCGCCACGAACCTTAAACCAACCGGGTAGCGTTCACCTATCCGAATGGGGAAATACAGGTCTTGTTCTGCAACTGTTACAGTAGTTCTGCCGTCTTGCGGGGAACAGGACTGGCAGGTTCATGATCCGACGAGAAACATGTTCACCGTCAACCGGCCTTTTGCAGGGTCGTCGCTGAGTGCCCGGGCGTCCGGAATGACCCCGGAATGAAGAGTTCGCCCGCGATAGAGGATCAGCCGGTCGGGCCGCGCTTCCACCTCCGCGATCAGTTCGTAGCGTTCGTCATCGCCGTAAAAGTATCGGGCAGGCGGCTCGCCATACTCGCGCGCGTCCTGTTCCAGCGCCTCGCCGAAAGCGGGGAAGCGCGCAGGCGTGATCGTCTCGAACCCGGTACGCCGGTGCCGATAGAAGGCGGTGCCGCCGCTTTCGGGGCCCAGCAGATAGTGCATGACCGCGATCACCTGGCTGCCGTCGCCCTTCAGATCGTGATCGTGATGCGGGATGCGCTGGAGCGGGGCGAGACTTTCGGGCGGCAGGGTGACGAGCGAGAAGCTCGCCGCCTCGCACCCGATGCCGCGCCGGATGCCGAAGACGCGGCCCATCAACTGCATCATCAGCTCGCGCCGCAGATCGAGGTAGGACGGATCGACGGGGGAGCGCAGGCCCGGATAGGAAGCGCCGGCGGGCCTGTACGTCGCCGCCCGTCCGCCTTCGAGAAACCGCTCGGTCAGGCCGGAGAAGTTGTCGATCACCACCAGCGGTTCGCCTTCCTCGCCCATGCGATGAACGGCGACGTCGGCTTCGGGGAGGGCAGGGGTGGACGCCATGCACGCGACGGTGCGGCGGGGCACCGGTCAAGTCAATCGCTTGCGGGCGGGCGCCAGGCGCTCTACATCGGAAGGCACCCCGGGGAGCCAGCTATGGCTGAGAGGGGCGCGTGGCTGCGTCCGACCCGTCGAACCTGAACCGACTAGCATCGGCGGAGGGAGTGGCGGACGTATCGCGCCTGCAACCACTCTTTCCGCCACGAGGAGAGAACCGCAATGGCCGACATCAACAGCAAGCTGGAAATCGGCGTCACCACCGGCGCCATTCGCGGCAGTCGCAAGATCCATGTCGGCCCGCGCAAGGTCGCCATGCGCGAGATCGACCTCGAACCGGGCTCCGGCGAACCGCCGGTGCGCGTCTATGACACCTCCGGCCCCTACACCGATCCCGCTGCCGCCATCGACATCCACGCCGGTCTGCCGCCATTGCGCCGCGAATGGCAGCTTGCCCGCGGCGATGTCGAGGAATACGCCGCGCGCGACGTGAAGCCGGAGGATAACGGCCAGTTCGGCCCCGACCGCTCGGGCGGCGTCCCCGCCTTTCCCAACGTCGCGAAAACGGTGTTGCGCGCAAAGCCTGGCGCGAACCTCAGCCAGATGCACTACGCGAAGCGCGGCATCGTCACGCCCGAGATGGAATACGTGGCGGAGCGCGAGAATCTCGGCCGCGAGAAGCTGCGCGAAGCGCCCGATGGCAACAGCTGGGGCGCGGCGATCCCCGAATACGTGACGCCCGAATTCGTCCGCGACGAGGTCGCTCGGGGCCGGGCGATCATCCCCTCCAACGTCAACCACCCGGAATGCGAGCCGATGGCGATCGGGCGCAACTTCCTGGTCAAGATCAACGCCAATATCGGCAATTCCGCCGTCGCCAGCGACGTCGCGAGTGAGGTCGACAAGATGGTCTGGTCGATCCGCTGGGGCGCGGACACCGTGATGGACCTCAGCACGGGGCGCAACATCCACGACACGCGCGAATGGATCATCCGCAACTCGCCCGTCCCCATCGGCACCGTGCCCATCTATCAGGCGCTCGAAAAGGTTGGCGGCATCGCGGAAGACCTGACGTGGGAGATCTTCCGCGACACGCTGATCGAGCAGGCCGAGCAGGGCGTCGACTATTTCACCATCCACGCCGGCGTGCGCCTGCCCTATGTCCCGATGACCGCCAAACGCGTCACCGGCATCGTCAGCCGCGGCGGCTCGATCATGGCGAAATGGTGCCTCGCGCATCACAAGGAGAGTTTCCTCTACGAGCGCTTCGACGAGATCACCGAGATCATGAAGGCCTACGACATCGCCTACTCGCTGGGCGACGGCCTGCGCCCCGGCTCCATCGCCGACGCCAATGACGAGGCGCAGTTCGCCGAGCTCTACACGCTGGGCGAGCTGACCAAGCGCGCTTGGGAGCAGGACGTGCAGGTGATGATCGAAGGCCCCGGCCACGTGCCGATGCACAAGATCAAGGAGAACATGGACAAGCAGCTCGAGGCCTGCGGCGAGGCGCCGTTCTACACGCTCGGCCCGCTCGTCACCGATATCGCGCCGGGTTACGACCACATCACCAGCGGCATCGGCGCGGCGCAGATCGGCTGGTACGGCACCGCCATGCTCTGCTACGTCACGCCCAAGGAACACCTGGGCCTGCCCGACCGCGACGATGTGAAGGTGGGCGTCGTCACCTACAAGCTCGCCGCCCACGCCGCCGACCTTGCCAAGGGGCACCCGGCGGCCAAGGTCCGCGACGATGCGCTGAGCCGCGCCCGCTTCGAATTCCGCTGGCGCGACCAGTTCAACCTGTCGCTCGACCCCGACACCGCCGAGCAATACCACGACCAGACCCTCCCCGCGGAAGGCGCCAAGACCGCGCATTTCTGCTCGATGTGCGGCCCGAAGTTCTGCTCGATGAAGATCACGCAGGAAGTGCGCGACTTCGCGGCCAGGCAGAACTCGGACAGCTATCTGGCGAGCGAGAACATCAAGCGCGAGACTTCTCCGCAAGAGGCCGAAGAAGCGCGCGAGGGGATGGAGGAGATGAGCCGCGTCTACGAGGAAACCGGGCGCGAGCTATACATCGGGCAGGGTGACCGTGAGCATGACTGACCTTCGATGAGCCGTATTCCCCCCTGGCCCCGCTGGCTCGGCGTCGCCGGATTACTGCCGCAGTGGACGCTCCTGTTTGTGCTGGCGGTGGGAGGCGATTACTGGCGCTTCGCGGCGCTAGCGCTCGCCTGGGGATACGCCGCGCTCATCTTCAGCTTTCTCGGCGGAATGTGGTGGGGACTGGCCGCGCGTGGCGTAGAGCGGGTTGACGGCTGGGTGTGGATCGCCGCCGTCCTCCCGAGCCTGATTGCCCTTGCCACCTATACCCCCTGGGTGTTCGGAGCCGAGTGGCCCGGCCCCTCGCTCATCGTGCTGGGCATCGCGATCCTCCTGACGCCGCTGGTGGACCGCAAGCTGCGCCCGCTGGCGCCCGACTGGTGGATGAGCCTGCGCTGGCCGCTATCGGTGGGGCTGGGAATCGCAACGCTGCTATGCGGGGTCGTCTGAGGAGTAAGGCGCGCGCTACGCGCGGCAACCCGCGCCGGGTAGAAATGAAACACCGCCCGCGCGAGGCTATGGCGTCGTCTACCAGTCGCGGGAAACCATGCGAGACGCGAGATAGCCCTCCAGCGAGGTACGGCCCTTCTCGCTGAGCCTGACGAACCGGCGCCGACGATCGCTGATATCCGCTTCGATGACCGTGAAACCCTCTTCTTCCAGAACATTGAGCCAGCGCAGCGCCGTGGTTTGCGGAACGCACGCTGCCGCACAGGCGCTGGTAACCGAAACCGGTTTTCCCTTCCGGTTCTGGACATAGAGATCGAGCAAGACATCCCATACCGGTTCGGCGAGGAAGTCCTGCGGGAAATAAACGGCTCGCTCGCGACGAGCACGATATTCCCTTTCGGCGATCTTCGCGAGGGCATCACGATCGTAGGCGGGCTTGGAACGGCGTCTTGCTTTTCCGGTGCATGGTTCCTGATCGTTGGCCGGTTTCTCGGCGAGCAGTGTGCTGGCGATCTGCACGATCTGCTTGAGGCTTTGCCGATCAAACCCTTTTTCTACAGCCATGACGTCGCTCCCGTGCGCATGCTGCAGACTCGCGGCGGCGCAAAGATGAGATGGTCGACCAGTTCGATGTCGAGCGCCGCGCAAATCTTGCCAAGGCGGCGCGTCGATTCCGAATCCTCGGCGCTGGGGCGCGGATCGCCCGATGGGTGATTGTGAGCGATGACGAGCCTGTCGGCCCCGCAGGCGAGCGCGCGTTCGGCTATCGGTCGCATTCGCAGCGAGACGAAGCTTCGATCACCCGCAGCGAGCACTTCCGCGCGCAGGAGTTCGTTCTCGCGAAGGAAAACACCCGCGAGTCGCTCCTGTCCGTCGTCGGACAACAGGGCATGGCACTCGCGAAACGCCGCCTCTCCGGCCGGCGTCATCCTCGTCGGGCCAGCCAAACCTCGAAATCGCGTCGCCAGGAACGATAGGGACCGTAGCGCCGGCGGCGCCGCCAGTGCGCGATCATCCCCGCGACCAACGTGAGTGTCAGCAAATACGATGGTGCCAGGGAAAGGATCGAGTAGGCAAGCGGCGCCGTCGTCGACAGACCAACCGCGAAATGAATGAGCAGGACGAGCCCCTGCAGGGCAGTCAGACATAACGGATAGACCCTGTTGGCCAGCAGCGCGATTGCGCCGAAGAGAATGAAAGCGACCATGTCGAGCAGGAGATGCCCCTCCTCGATTGTCGTGAACCGGGGTCCGCTGTGGGAGAGCCAGTGGTTGATAGCGTCTCCGAGACCAAACACCACGAGGACGACGGCAATGCTTGCGCGCTCGGGACCGGCACCCCAGCGCCATGCTGCGAGCGCGGTGACCAGAAGGACGGCGAATTGAAGTTCTTCCTTGTAACGGAAAAATTCTGCGACCATCCCGCGCCTGTCGGTCACCGGCTCGCGACAATCAAGCGTCGGCAGCTGTGAAATCAGCGACTTCGGTGTTTTCCGAGAATCCAGATTGCGGGGTCGAGCCATTCTCGTCGAGTACGCCAACCTCTATCCCGACCTTGCTCAGTTCATCATGGACGCGGAAAAGGTCGGTCGAGCCGGACAGGATCTTTCGCTGTGCTTCGACCAGGCGGATCAGAGCAGCCTGGCCCGTATGCGGTGCGACGGCGGGATTGCGACGCGCGGTCAGCATGCGCTTGCCCAATTCCAGTGCATTGAAGAGCGTTTCGTCGTTCAGCGCCTCCGTGACGCGAAGCTGCTGGCGGATCGAGGCGGCATCGCGGATGGCATGATTGCGAGCGGAATCGGTAAGTTTGGTATTCATTTGCGGACCTTTCGTCCGCCATGGCTCAGGTGGCGGAGTGTTCTCGTAACGCGAGGTCGGGTTCGCTGCCGTTGACCATCTGGCTCACGCTGATCGTCGCGCTGATGGCAAGAACCAGACCGGCTACCAGTCCGAATACACCGCACGCGATGACAGCGAGGCGCCAGGTGGTGGCATTGTTACCGTCGAGCAACCTCGGAACGACCTGTGGTTCCGCCAGGGTTGGCCATTCGAGCGGATAATCCGCCCCGTCGCCGAACCCCAGCTTGCCCGGATCGTCCGGGACCGCTTGTGATCCCGAAGACGACGATTCGGTTATCCGGAAAAAGTGACGCGACCGTTTTTCCGGGCCATCATCGGGCGCGATTCCGGCAGTTAGCGCCAGATAGCCGGAGACGATTTCCGCGTGTGAAGTGGCATCGAAGATGCGTTTGAGCGCAGCGACGTGATCGCTGACGGTGGAGACCGCAATGCCGAGTTCGAGCGCGATCTCCTTCAGACCGAAATGCCGCGAAAGCAGATCGGCGACCTGCCTCTGGCGCTTCGTGAGCTCGATCGTGGGCGCGTCGGCCATTGCTATCTCAGTGACAAGTGACATGGGACCTTGCCATCGGTAAGTTTCTCAAAAAATCAAGTGTCTCTCAGTCCGAGCTTGTTCTTCGCATTTTCGCTAGCCTGGATCACATAGGCTGCGGCAATCGACAGGCCCAGTCCTTCGGCCAGCTCGCGCGACTCTTCGAGACAAGCCAGAAGCCGCTTCGCGTCGGTCTGGTGCTGTTCCTCGCAATCGAGTTTGATGATTCTAGCCAATAGGTGATCCCTTCCCAATTCGTCCGTTCGACCCCATCGAAACGGTTAGCGGATCGGACTGTGAGGGTAAACCGGTGAAGAAACCGGAAAAATACTTATTGGGCGACTGAAACATTTGTACGCATGGAGCGGCTAAGTAAGTGCTTCGCGAAGAAAAATTCTGGTGTGATAATTTGAATGCGTTTTGAAAACGTCATACTTGGTCACGTCTGTCCAGTCCTCCGCCGATCATGTTTCGGCTTGAGCAACCGTCATTCGCTTTCCTACATCCCTGCCGCCGTGCCTTGCCGGATGGCATGAGCATGACCGCATCCGCGCCTGGCGCGTCCTCCGCCGCCCGTGACAACAGCCGCTGGACAGGAGTTAAGGCCGCCGCGTTCCTCAGGCACCTCGCGCTCGGCGGCAATGCGACGCGTGCCGCCGCCGCCGTGGGGATGAGCCGCAAGTCGGCCTATTCCCTGCGCGCGCGCGCTCCGCAATTTGCGCAGGCATGGGAGGTGGCACTCCATGACTGGCGGCAGATGCGCGAGGTCGCGCGGCTGCGGCGGCGCGTGGTACATCCGGTGCTCGACCGGCGACCGCGGGCCTCGTGCCGGGGCGAGGAGCGGTCGGGGCGGCCGGGTGACGGATCGGGGCGGGAAGGGTAACGACGAGCGGGCGGCAGGGTGACGTTCTGGGTTAGCGCGCGGGTCACACTCGCGGGGGGCGAGGGTGACAGTCTGGCATGGACGGTAACGATCTGGCGGGGGAAGGTGACAACCTTGCGGGGGAAGGTAACGGATCGCGGGTTTCGGACCCGGACCGTGTGCCGCCTGTCACACCTCCGGCGGCACCGGGCGCGGGGGGATGCCGGCGCGCTCCAGCTCGGACGCGAGCCTGCCGGTCAGCCATAGTCCGTACATGCGGAAGTCGGCGATCAGGCTCCACCACGGATGGGTGAAGGTGGCCGGCCGGTTGCGCTCTACCGCGAAGTGGGCGATCCAGGCGAACAGGTAGCCTGCCACCGGCATGGCGAGCAGCCACCACCATCGCCCGCTCGCCACCGCGAACACCGCCACAGCGATGACGAGCGTGGTGCCCACATAGTGCAGCGCCCGCGTGCGGGGGAGCGCATGGTCGCGCAGGTAGCTGGGCCAGAACTCGGCGAAGGAGGCGGATCGCTCGCTCATCGACCGTCATGCTGCCTTCGCCATCGCGCGATGGCAAGGGGCGTGGTAGGGGGCGAGAGGAGGGGGCGGTGATGACGGACAGGCAGGCGATGGAGGCGGAAGCGCTCGCAAGGGTGCTCGACGATCGGGAACGGCAGCGCAAGCACCTGCCGCGCATCGGGCTGGCACTGAGCGCGCTCTACGTCGCCGGGCTGGTCGGCTATCTGATGGCGCAAGGGCAGAACCCGGTGGATCTGAGGTTGAACGAGCTGGGTGATTTCCTGGGCGGCGTGTCCAGCCCGCTGGCGTTCCTGTGGCTGGTGCTGGGCTTCTTCCAGTCGAGCCGGGAAATCGGCATCTCGTCCAAGGCCCTCCACCTTCAGGCCCGCGAAATGCGCGCAAGCATGGATCGGCAGGAGGATCTGGTCCGCGAGCAGGGCGCCGAGAGCGCGTAGGGCTACGGTCTTTAGGCCATGTTTTGGCCATAATCGGAACAAGCGCCGCGAACGGCTCGTTCACCAGGTGAACCGATGGCGCCGATGGGATGCACCCGGCGCGCCTGCGTTCGCCCACTCTTACAGGACGTGATTTATGAACAAGCTCGCAATAGCCCTGACTTCATCCGCCGCCCTTGCTCTCGCAGCATGCGGCGATACCGCGGCCGACGAGCCGGTGACCGAAGATACGGCCATGGCCGATACCATGGCGAACGACACCGCCATGGCGGACGGCACACTGGTCGAAATTGCACAAGGCAATCCGGATTTCTCGACGCTCGTCGCGGCAGTGAATGCCGCGAACCTTGGCGAAACGCTGTCCGGCCCCGGCCCCTACACGGTGTTCGCCCCCACAAACTCCGCGTTCGACGCTCTACCGGATGGCACGGTGGAAGATCTGACGACGAACAACACCGATCAGCTTGCCACGATTCTCAAGTACCATGTGGTCAATGGCGACGTGACCTCGCAGGCCCTGACCCAGGCCATTACCGATGCAGGGGACGCCGGCTACGAGATCGAGACGCTGGGTGGTGGCACGCTGACCGCGACGATGGACGGCGGCAATGTCATCCTGACGGATGCGACCGGCGGGACGGCAACGGTCACGCAGACGGATATCGATGCCTCGAACGGCGTTATCCACGCTATCGATGCCGTGTTGATGCCCCAGTAAGCGATACCCTTGTCTTCTGGCGTTCACGCCAATCCGAGGAAGGCGGCTTCCGCAAGGAGGCCGCCTTTTTCGCGTCGATTGCCGTCCAGCGCAGCCACGACCCTCAGCGGAAGGGGGGACCAGCGCGTTCCGTGCGTCACGGTTGCGACGGCCCGTCCCTCCTGACCGACGAGTCTGCGGTGGACCTGACAACGAAAAACCTTCCGCATTGCTGGAATGCGGAAGGTTTTTTCATGACGATCTTGATTTTTCGCTCAGCGAACCGCCAGTTGCGCCGCGACATCGACGGTGCGCGGCCGAACACGCTGCCTGTTTTCTGCCTTGATCGTCATGGGCTCACTTACCGCCATATCGGACGGGATCTCGACGGGTTGTTCGAGGTTCGCCGGAGGCACCGCAGCCGCCTCTCCCGTCCGCGCGCGGGCCATTTCGCTGAAATGCGGCGCTTCTTCGAAACGAGGAGGATAGGGCATGTCGGGTTGGCGCACATCCAGCGAGGCGGCGGCCCGCGCATCGAGATCATCGCCCTGCCAGCGTGCGTCGAGGCTTGCCATGCGCCTGTCGAAATCGGCTTCGTCGAACGAGACGCGTTCCGGATCGTATCGCGAAATCGAATGATCGCGATAGCGGCCCCGCCAGGCCAGATCTGCCACTTCGACGCGCCCTTCCGGGGTTTCCATGGCGTAATGGTCGGGCAACCGCTCGTGCGTCACCGGAGCCGCATCGCGGACGCTGGCTGACGATGCGGGGAGAGCCGCGGTCACGTCGGCGCCGGGTCCGATCGGATCGGTGCCCACATTCGCGCCGGCATAAGCGCCCATTACGGGCACAAGGGCAGCGGCGCCCAAAATCCAGGGCGAAAACTTCATCGGATACTCCAGAACTTCGAATGTTTGCTTGTCCGATCAACGCCTTGCCGCGCGTCAAGGTTCCGGAAACCATGCTTTGGTGGCCGCGCTCCAATGGGAAGGGGAACAGCGGAAACCGGCTGCACAAATGACTGAAAAAGGGCTATCGATGGTTCATGACCGATCATACCAATCCTTTCGACGATATCTTCGCGCTCTCGATGGAAGGGTGGCGTCTCTGGGCTGCTGCAGGAACCGTGGTGTGGCTGCGATCGATGCGCCTCGCGCAGGGTGGACGGCTGGCCGAACGCGAAGCGCACCGAATGGTGAGCGAAAAGGTCGAAGCAAACGCCACGCTCGGCCTCGCCCTGCTGCCTGGCATGATAGCCATGGCGGGGCCTGCGGAACTCGTCTCCCAGGCGATGGCGCACTATGCACGTCCGGTCGAAGCCAATCGCCGCCGGTTGGGGAAGGGCCGCCGATGATTTCGCTGCGCACCATCCTCGCGCTGACCGGCGGGCCGCTGTTACTCGCGGCGTGTCAATCGGGGGAGGCCGGGGGCGCGCCCGGGGATACGTCCGACAGCCGGCCCTATGCCGGGATTTCGCAGGATGCGACGATCCACCTCATCGGGACCGAGCCGTTCTGGAACGGGACCGTCGCGGACGGCACCTTTACCTACGCCACGCCCGAGAACATCGACGGGGACAGAATCGCGGTCGAGCGTTTCGCCGGGCGGGGAGGCGTCTCCTACAGCGGGACGCACCGTGGTGCGCCGGTCGATCTGATGATCACCCCCGGTCGGTGTTCCGACCAGATGAGCGAACGCACCTATCCCTTCACGGCTACGCTTCAGATTGACGGGGAAACACGGCTGGGTTGTGCCTGGCGGGAAGGTGACGACACCGGCGAGCCATAGTGCGGCCCGCCGGTGCGCCGGTCGATCAGAACAGACCCGGGGTCTCGCGCTGTGCAGCGGTGTCGGGGTGCGGCACGGTCAGCAAACCGCGGTCACGAACCGACTGCGTGGTCGCGCCGGCGGTGATCGGAGTGCAGGAGCGCCCGGCCAGGAAATCGAGCGCTGTCGCCACCATCTGTTCGCGCGGGTCACCCAGCTGGTAGGAAAGGTCATCCTGCGCGCTACAGGTATTGGGAACGTGATCGGCCAGGCCGCGGTAGTATCCGCCATATCCGTTGGCATTCTCGAGCTGCAAAGTCACCGCGCGCAGGCGGTCGTCGCACTCCGAAAGGTCGAAGGCGGACTGGCCCACGGGCTTGCCGTAGGTGTTCTCGCCGATCAGCGCGATGTTGTTCCCGAGATAGGGCTGCGTTCCGTTGATGACCAACTCGCTCGCCGATGCGGTAGCGCGAGTGCCGATGAAGGCGATCCGGGTCGCGGCAATAGCCTGGGGCTGTGCCATGATGCGGTAGGTTTCGTTGCGATCCGACTTCGAGGGGCGGAAAGCGATCGTCTCGAACACGTTGCCGACCTCGTCCCCAAGCAGCAGATCGCCGAACAGTTCGGCGATGTTTATCGCGCCGCCGCCATTGTAGCGCAGATCCACGATCACCTCGGTTATCCCCGCATTGCGGAACCGGTCGAACGCCGCGCGCAAATCGGGGTCCGCCGTGCTGATGAAGGTGCGCAGATTGACGTAGCCGACCTGCCGACCGCCATCGTTTATGATCTTCGCTCCGTAGCGGTCGGATACCGGATCGAGGTCGAACTCGGTCTTGGTCACGCTGACCTGGCGCCGGACGCCGCTCGCATCGATCACGTCGAGCACGCGCGTCACGCCGACCTCGTTCGGACCGAGCGCGTCATAGACCGCGCGCGCGCCGCCGAGGGCATAGAGGCTGTTCACCGACTGAATAGTGCTCGACGAGGTGCCGATCCCGACGATCTGCGTTCCCCGGTCGATCCCGTTCTGGAGGGCGGGAGCGTTCTCGAACGCTTCGGCGACGAACAGGCGGCGATTGTCCGTATCGTAGATCAGCCGGATGCCGAACCCGGCGCTGGCACCCTGTTCGTAATAGGCATTCTCTTCCTCGATGGAGGTGAGATAGGTGAAGTAGCGATCCTTGTCCTGCGCCCGAGCCGGCGCGACCAGAGCATCGATATAGTCCTGCACCGTCGCATAGCTGTCCGGATTGACGCTGCTGTCGAGCAGGTCGGGGAACAGATACCATTCGTTCAGCACGTCGAGCGCGAACTGCTTGCGGTTTGCAAGCGAGCATGTCGCGCTACCGCTGGTGGGGGTTGGCGTGGGCGTTGCCGTAGGGGTGGGAGAAGGGCCTCCCGTGAAACCGTTGCCGCCGCCCCCGCATGCAGTCATGGCAAGGCAGGCAAGCGACAGGGCGATCTTCGACGTCCGCATAAAACCCCCGATATTCAGATTGTTGATGACGATCCCGAGAAGTGGTGTTGTAATCGGGCGGCAAGCTACTGGCAAGCACGGCGCGCTGTCGTGCCATCCGGCCTTGCAATGCAGGGGGGCAGTCGTCACATCGCCCCACGCAAGCGAAGCGAGACGATAGTAAACGGGAGCCTCACGAATGCTCGAACATGTACCCGCCTGGCTGGGCAAGGCACTCAAGAACGTGCGCGCAGGCCATCACAAGCTTGTCGTTGCGAGGCTCGGGCGGGAGGAATGGATCGGCCGCGACGGGTTCGACCTTTCATCTGCCGCCTTCCGCAATGGCGAGCCGCTCGATCCGAGCTTCACCGCGGACGAGGAGGATGCGGTAGCCCCTCCGCTCGAGTGGACTGCGCCGCCCTCCGGCACGCAGGAACTCGTGCTGATCGTCGAAGATCCCGACGCGCCTGCTTCCGATCCGTTCTGTCACTGGCTCGTCTGGGGCCTGCAACCCCAGAAGGGCCAGCTGCTGGAAGGCGAGGTGCCGCCCCGGGTGGGGAAGAATTCCTATGGCAATTCCGAATGGCTGTTGCCCGATCCGCCGACGGGCCACGAAGCGCACGACTACGTGTTCCAGCTCTTCGCACTCGATCTGCCGCTGACCTTGATGCCCGGCGCCACGCGGGAAGACCTGGTGAAGGCGATGGAGAACCACGTCATCGGCGTCGCAATCCTGACCGGCACCTACGAACGCGAAGAAGGCGGGGATTACGATGTCGCTGACGGGGACGAGGCCGATTGAACGGTGCTAGACCGCCTGCCGGCTTATACGACTGAAAGGATACCCGATTAATGGCTGCCAAGAACAACGCGCTGAACAAGCCCGTCAATCTGACACCGGAGCTCGAAAACGTGGTCGGCAAGGGACCGATGACGCGCGCTCAGGTGACGAGCAAGGTGTGGGATTACATCAAGGCCAACGATCTGCAGGATTCCAAGGACAAGCGTCAGATCAACCCGGACGACAAGCTGGGCAAGGTGATCGGCAACGATCAGATCTCGATGTTCAAGATGACGGGCGCCGTGTCCAAGCACATGAGCTGATCGGGCGTTCGCGCGCAAGCTTCCGGGCGGGCGGGAAGATCCGTGCTTCCCGCCCGTCCTTCAGCTGGTGCGCCGGCTTTCCCGCTTGGGCCGCAATGGCCAGTCGATAATCCCGCCGGTCCACAGGGCGAGCCAGATCAGCACCGGTTGCGCTATCATGCGGGGGACATGATACGCCATTCCCCAGCCCCCGTCCGGCGCCGCCAGATCCATCAGCATGTGATTGACGTTCGCGGGCCAGACGCACAGGGCATACAAGGCAAGCCCGGCTCCGCCGGCGCGGCGAAGCCGCTTCGACCAGGGTTGCAGTAGCGCAGCGCTCCCAGCCAACTCGGCGATACCCGTCCACGCGATTACGCAGTCGGGGAACGCAACCCAGTCCGGGGTAATGCGCAGAAACGGTGCCGGATCGGTTAAGTGCCGATAACCGGCATAAGCGTAGAATACGCCCAGCAGCAATCTCCAGACGGTCCTGGCTCGGCTACCCGCGTGCATCGGCCCGTGCGATGCGGTAAGGGCCGTCGCCGACCGCGCGAGGTTCGCCCCGCCATGTCGTGCGGATGCGCCCATGTTCACCCAAACGCCCGGCAGCCGCATGAACATCGCCCATCCGCTCGCGCCAATCGCTTCCTTCTTCGGTCAGGAGCCTGGCAGCTTCGCTCGGGCAGATGGTTTTCCCTTCGCCGCGCTCTTCGAGCAGGCGCAGGATGGCCTGGTCCGGGGTCAAGCGGGTACCTTGACCTCGCCTTCGTCTTCCCCGTCCCAGTAATGGATTCGCTTGGCGACGACCTCGAGCATGACGAGGCCCGGCGTATCGACGCCCTGTTCGAACCAGCGTTCCAGATCCTTCACCCAATGTTCGCGAAAGGCGCTCTTGTCGCGCACGATCCTGCATTCGCCTTCCACGTGAATGAACATGCCCGGTGCGCCCGCGACGCCCTTCAGGCCGGCAGACCCCTGATACGTCAGCCCTACCGAATTGTCGCGAGCGATGTCGTTGACCATTTGCGCATCGTCGGTGGTGAAGAACCAGCTTGTCCCTTCATACTCGACTTCCTGGTTGTTGCTCATCGGACGGCCGGCGATCGAGCCGTCGGGCGCGCGGCTGCACAACATGCAGAAATCGATGTCCTTCATCGCTTCGGCGATGTCGGCCATGCTCTTGTCGGGGGAGGCGTCACTCATGCGATGGGTTCCTTCATCATGATCGTCGGTCGAATAGGATTTGGCTTACCGGACGCGGTCCGGTCATTCCGCGCTGACGTCCACGCCTTTCCAGAAGGCGATCCGGTCGCGGATGGTTTCGGCATCGGGTTTGGGATCGCGGTAGACCCAGGCAGCATCCGTGTTCACGTCGCCATTCGCCACGACCGAGAAATAGCTAGCCTCGCCCTTCCACGGGCATGTTGTCGTGGTATCGCTGTCGACAAGCAGTGACCGGTCGACGTCGGCGGGCGGGAAGTAGTGATTGCCCTCGACGACGATCGTATCGTCGCTTCGTACCAATTCCACGCCGTTCCAGCGTGCCGTTACCTGTCCCACGCGTGCTATCCTTCACCCAGGGCGTCGAGGGTCGCCCGATCCCGCTTGCCATTGTAGAAACAATCAAGAGCCTTGTTGAATGCCTCGTCTCCGGAAGCCGCGTCGAACAGCGTCATCGAGCTGTGGAACTTCAACGCGTCTATCGGACCGAGAATCTGCAAGGGCGTTCGTTCGCCGGACCACGCGAGCATCGCTGCCGTGCATTCGCGCAGGCGAGGGCCAAGTAATTCATGATCCAGATAGGCCCGCGCTTCTTCCGCATCTGCAATGGCGTAGAGCCGTGCGTTCTGACTATGACCCAGACCGAGGATCTGCGGAAAGACGAACCACATCCAGTGAGTACGCTTCTCACCGCCGCGCAATTCGGCAAGAGCAGTTCCGTAGACGCCGGCCTGCGCCCTCACGAACCGGTCGAGATCGCTTCCGCTCACTCCTTCAAGGGGTCGTGGCCCCAGTTCATGAGCGAGTAGCGCCAGTCGGTTTCCTCGATATCGCCGTCCGGCCTCTGCGCCTTGTGCCTGTTCACGTAACCGACGACCTTTTGCATGTGTTCGTACTGACTGTCGGTCAGATCGTCCTTGTTGGTACGCTTGATTTCGACGATCCGCCGACCGGACCGGTGGCCCGTGCTCTCGCCGCTGTCGGCATCGCCCAGGGACTTCGACTTTTCGGTATCGAGCCATTCCTCCAGTTCCTTGGGCGCCATGTTCACGGCGTCCTGGAACCCGGAACGGACCTTGTCCTTCTCGTCGTCGTCCACCGCGCCTAGTCGTCCTTGCTTTCCGGCAGGTCGGACCGGTCCGTGCTGGCCATCTCGTCCAGTTCTTCCTCCGACATCGAATCGTACATATCCTTCGATGCGCCCTGAAGGCCGGACACCTTGGTTTCGCCGCGTTTTGCGGACAAGGCCGCGCTGGCGGCCATCTGTTGATCCTTCGAGTTCGCTTTCGGCATCAGTCCTGCTCCTCTAGTTCCGAACCCCGCTTCAACACCTCGTCACCATCGTCCTGCTTGATGAGATAGGCGGGGTTGTCCTCGTCGCCGTCCTTGGTCACCTCGCTGCCCTGCAGCTTGCGGGTCACTTCGCGTTCGAAGCGTTCCTTGATCTGGCCCTTGCCTTCGCCATTGCCCCAGTTCCACTTGACGTACTGACCGGTCTGGAAGCAATTGGAATTGCTCATCAGTTCTCGATGACCTCGAGGCCATCCTCCTGTTTTGTCTCGTCGGTCGCATTCTCGTCCACGACGCCATCGTCGATGATCACGCCGTCGATGTCGGTCGGACCGGTTTCGTTGCTCTGAACGTTGCCCGTCGCGGTGATTTCCTCCTCGGTATCCCCTTGCGTGAGCGCGCCGGTGATCCACACGATCGAAAGCAGCACGATGACCGCCAGAAGGCTGAAGGCCAGAACCCACCGCACGACGTTTTCCTTGGAACCGCCGCTGACGCGTTCCTCGTCGTTCTCGAATTCGTTGTTGTTCAACTCGCTCATCTCATCCCGCTTTCTCTTCTTATTGCGGACCCTTGCCGTTGTTACGGGCGGACACAGCGATGGTTCCGCCCACCGGCGCGGCGCTTGCCTCGCTACCGAGGAGAGGCACGGCCTAAAGACCGTGACCCCGCGGCGTCAGTCGCGCAGGAGCTCGTTGATGCCGGTCTTGGCGCGGGTCTGCGCATCCACGGTCTTGACGATGACAGCGCAGTAAAGCGCGGGGCCGGGGGAGCCGTCGGGAAGCGGTTTGCCCGGCAACGATCCGGGAACGACAACCGAGTAGTCGGGCACACGGCCGCGATGAACCTCGCCGGTGGCGCGGTCGACGATCTTGGTCGAGGCGCCGAGATAGACCCCCATCGACAGGACGGCGCCTGTGCCCACCTGCACCCCCTCGGCTACCTCGCTGCGCGCGCCGATGAATGCCCCGTCGCCGATGATGACGGGTTCGGCCTGCAACGGCTCGAGCACACCGCCGATCCCGGCCCCGCCGGACAAATGGACGTTCCTGCCAATCTGCGCGCAGGAGCCGACCGTCGCCCAGGTATCGACCATCGTGCCCTCGGCCACGTAAGCCCCGATATTGACGAAGCTCGGCATGAGCACGGTGTTGCGACCGATGAAGCTGCCCCGCCGCGCGATGGCTCCGGGCACGGCGCGAAAGCCGGCTTCGGCGAATTGCGCGTCCGACCAGCCGGCGAACTTGGACGGCACCTTGTCGAAAGCGGGTGCGCCGGCCGAGCCTTCGGCGACGAGCGTGTTGGCGTTCAGGCGGAACGACAACAGCACCGCCTTCTTCAACCACTGGTTGACGCGCCATCCGCCATTCCCGTCCGGCTCCGCCACGCGGGCTTCCCCTCGGTCCAGCAGAGCGATCGCCTGTTCCACCGGGCGGCGCACGTCGTCGCTGGCGGGGGTGACGTCGGCCCGGCCTTCCCAGGCCTGTTCGATGACGGTGGCAAGGTCTTGTGTCATTCTGGACGCTTCCTTCGGCGGCGGCACGAGTGTCGATACACGGCGCGGCTAAACCCTCCGCCGATGGCAGGCAAGGCCGGGCACGGGGCGGCGAGCATCCGGCGGCCCGAGCAGAAAGGACGGGTCGCGAACACGGGCGGCCGAACGCGGGCATTCATGAGTCGTTACAACGAATTCTTGCAGGATGTTCGGCAAGGACATTCAAAGGGATCGCCGTGACAAGGGACAAACCGGTAGGCCGGAAATTGGCATTGCGCGCAGGAGCGACGCTCGCGATGGCGATGTTTCTGGCTTCGTGCGGTGGAGGTGGGGGCGGCATCGGCAGCGTTCCCCCGGTTGCTCCGAGACCCACGCCGACGCCGACACCGACACCAACGCCCACCCCTTCACCCACACCGACGCCGACACCCACGCCCACCACCGCGGCGTTCCCTCGCGAGAACGTCCCGGCACGCTACAATACTGCGGAATTCGCCCGGTCCGACGGACCCGGCCAGCACAACGCCGCCAGCGCCTGGGCCGACGGGCATACCGGCAGGGGCGTGACGATCGGGATCGTCGATACGGGCATCGACCAGGACAGTCCCGAGTTCGCCGGGCGCATCTCGTCGGCATCGACGGACATCTACGGCTCACGCGGAGTCGAGGGGCCGGACGATCACGGTACGCTGGTCGCCCTCGTGGCGGCGGCGGCACGCAACAGCTCGGGCATTCTCGGGATGGCATGGGATTCGACCGTCCTCGCCATCCGCGCGGATACGCCCGGCACCTGCGGCGGGGACAATCCCGAAGATCCCTCGACGGAATGCTCTTTCGGCGACGGTGCCATCGCCGATTCGGTGGATTACGCGGTCGCCAACGGAGCGAAGGTCATCAACATTTCGCTGGGTGGCCCGGACGGTGTCGGCACGCCGTTGCGCAACGCCGTGCGCAACGCCGTATCGGCCGGCGTCCTCGTCGTCGTCGCCGCCGGAAACGAAGGGTTGGACGATCTCGAGGCCTTCGGAGAGCAGGTGACGGCAGCCGGCAATGGCGGCGTCCTCGTGGTGGGTTCGGTGGACGAGAACTACGTCATTTCGGACTTTTCCAACCGCGCCGGCACCAACCAGCGATACTACCTGACCGCGCGCGGCGAACGCATATGCTGCACCTACGAGGACGGCGAACTGTTCGTCGACGAGGAGGGATACGCCTACCTGTTCTCTGGTACCAGCTTTGCCGCGCCGCAGGTTGCGGGAGCCGCGGCGCTGCTGGCGCAGGCCTTTCCCAACCTGACGGGCAAGGACATCGCCGATATCCTGCTGCGGAGCGCGTTCGACGCCGGGGCGCCGGGGTCCGATCCGGTTTACGGACGCGGAATCCTCAATATCGCGCGCGCCTTCCAGCCGATGGGCGCGACCGCCCTGGCGGGGGGAACGACGATGATGGCGCTGTCCGACAATTCCGCTGTCTCCTCCCCCGCCATGGGCGATGCCTTCGCGGCGGCGTCCCTTCCCGCGTTGATAACCGACGAGTTTCACCGCGCCTTCGCCACCGATCTCGCCGGCACGCTGCGTGGTGCCGATCTGCCGCAGCGTCTGCACGGGGCGCTCGCCAGCTCGCAACGAAGCGTTGCCGCCAGTTCCCCGCGTGCAAGCCTGGCGTTTTCCATTGATGCGACGGGTCGCGAACCGCCGCGGGCACGGGCCTTGCGCCTGTCGACGGACGAAGCGGAGCCTGCCCGCGTGCTGGCGGCACGGATCGCCATGCGGGTCGCGCCGGACATCGAGGTCGGTTTCGGCTATCGGCAGGACGCGGACGGGCTGGTTGCCGGGTTGCAGGGGCAGGATCGCCCGGCCTTCATGATCGCGGGGGAGGCGTCCGGTAACGCCGGGATGCTCTCGCAACCCGACACCGCAATCGCGCTTCGCCGCACGTTCGGATCGTGGGGGGTGACGGCTAGCGCGGAAACCGGTTCGATCTGGTCCGCTGCCGCAATGCGCCGCTCCGCCCAGCTTGAGGGACGCCGGATCGACGACGGGTTCTCCGCCTTCGGCTTCGCGGTTGACCGCCGGTTTGGCGACCTCGACGCCGCGCTCGGCGTGACGTTGAACCGCGAGGACAATACCGTTCTCGGCGCGCGTTTTCACCAGGGGTTCGGACTGGCGGGCAGCGACACCGTCTTTCTCGATACCCGAGCAGGCTGGCACATCGGCTCCGACTGGCGCCTGGGCGCTGCCTACCGCGAAGGATTCACGCGCGTCGCCGATGCGCCGCTCGTGGCTCCGGGTTCGCGGCTGACGAGCCGGGCGTGGTCGTTCGATATGGAGCGGAGCGGGGTGTTCGGGGATGCCGACCGGCTTGCCTTGCGTTTGTCGCAGCCGCTGCGCGTGGCCGACGGCACGCTCAATCTCTCGCTGCCCAGTAGCTGGGATTACGCGACGATGACCCCCGGATATTCCCTGCGCTCGCTGTCGCTGTCCCCCGCGGGGCGCGAACTGCAATCCGAACTGGCATGGCGCGGCTGGCTGTGGGGCGGAAGTGCGGCGGCGAGCGTGTTCTACCGCCGACAACCCGGCCATTACGCGCAGGCTCCCGACGATGCCGGCGTCGCGTTGCGCTGGTCGAGGGCGTTCTAGCCGGCGGGTCGGGCCAGCGTGCGCGCGAAATCTATGAGGCCGGTCTGCCGCTGGCGCTTCAGGCGTTCTGCATGGAGGATCGTTCGCACGCGATCGAAACAGTCTTCCAGATCGTGATTGACCACCACGTAATCGTAGGCGTCCCAATGGCTGATTTCGTCACTGGCGCGCGCCATGCGGCCGGCGATGACCGCCTCGTCGTCAGTTCCGCGATTGCGCAGCCGATGCTCCAGTTCCGCGAGGCTCGGCGGTAGCAGGAAAACCGACACGACATCCTCGCGGGCGCGTTGCGAAAGCTGCTGTGCGCCTTGCCAGTCGACATCGAACAGGAAATCCCGCCCCTTGGCCAGCCCGCCGGTAATGTGCGCGCGGGGCGTGCCGTAGGAATTGCCGAAGACGGTGGCGTATTCGAGGAAGTCATCTTTCTGAACCATCACGCCGAACGTGTCGGGATCGGTGAAATAGTAGTCGCGCCCCTCGACCTCGCCCTCGCGCATCGGACGGGTGGTGACGGACACCGACATGCGCAGATTGTCCTCGACCGCGAGCAGCTTGCGGGCGATCGTCGTCTTGCCCGCACCCGAGGGTGAGGAAAGGATGAACATCAGTCCCCGTCGGGGCAGGGTAGGGAAGACGGCCATGCGCGCAGTTGGCGCATGGCACGGATGCGATCAAGGGTGGAGGGGCCGCCTTTGCCGGAAAACGGCGTCGGAGGCGAACCGCGCCGTCAGATGACGGCATCCGGATCGGATTGTGTTTGCAGCGTCTCGTGGCCCGCTGCCTGCGCCTCGCGCCGGGACTGGCTGCGATCGAACAGGACTTTGAGAAACAGGCCGCCGCCGACGACCGCGGCGCCCGGCAGGGACCGGGTCGCGAGCTTTGTGACGCCATAGGCCGCCAGCGTGTGCATCAGGCTGCGGTTCTCGACCGCGTCCTTGGCGAACTGGCTGCCGTAACGCCGACCCAGGATCGCCTTTTCGACCGTAAGCCGCGACAAACGCCCGACGCTGCGCAGCATGATGTCGTTGATGATGAGATTGGTCGAAGGGTTGGTGCTCGGTCCGGGCACGGTTTCCGATTCGCCGCCGATATCCGTTGCGGCATCGTCCAGCGCGTCCGCGCCGCGATCGGTGATGTGTTTGGGTTTGGCCATCGTTTCGCCCCTGCTTTCATGCGCGGGGGCGTTCGGGAGCCGCCGGCGCTGGTGCTATTTCTTCCGGCCGAAATCGACCGTGACGACGTTCGAGCCGTCTTCACCTTCCACAACGTCACCACCCTCGCCCTGTTCCGCCGATCCGTTGCCGTCGTTTTCGGCATCGTCGTGGGCGGCGGGCTCCGCATCGGCATCCACCGCCTGGAATTGCAGCCCGAAATCCACGGCCGGGTCGACGAAGGCGGTGATGGCCGAGAAGGGAACGACCAGTTTGGACGGAATCTGGTTGAAGCTGAGCCCCACGCTGAAGCCTTCTTCGGTGACGTTCAGATCCCAGAACTTGTTCTGGAGGACGATCGTCATCTCGTCCGGAAAGCGTTCGCGCAGGGCGCGCGGCACGTCCACCCCGGCGGCGCCGGTCTTGAAGGTGATATAGAAGTGGTGTTCGCCCGGCAGCGTGCCGCCATCGCGTTCCACCGTTCCGAGCACGCGACCGACAACGGCGCGCAGGGCCTCCTGCACGATCTCGTCGTAGGGGATCAGGCTGTCTGGGGTCGGGTCGGTCATTACGGGGTCACAGGTGCAACCCCGCCGACGCAAAATCAAGCGGCAATCGCCGAAATCGGCACGACTCCCGCCTTGCGCACGGGGGGCAGGGGCCTATACGCTCGCACCCATGCGAAAAGGGCGGATACAGCGCACGACAAAGGAAACCGACATCCTCGTCGAGGTCGATCTCGACGGGACCGGCAGGTACGACATCGCGACGGGCGTCGGCTTTCTCGATCACATGGTGGAACAGTTCAGCCGCCACTCCCTGATCGACGTGACCATGCGTGTGAAGGGCGATCTGCATGTCGACCAGCATCACACGACGGAGGACAGCGCGCTCGCGCTCGGTCAGGCGCTGGCCCAGGCGCTCGGCGACAAGGCCGGCATCGGTCGCTACGGCGAGGCCCACAGCCCGATGGACGAGACGCTGGCGCGCGTGGTCGTCGACATATCCGGGCGGCCCTACCTCGTCTGGAAGGCGCGCTTCACGCAGGAAAAGCTGGGTGAATGGGATACGGAGCTGATCGAGCACTGGTTTCATTCGGTCGCGCAGACCGCCGGGCTGACGCTGCACGTCCAGCAGCTGTACGGCAGCAACAATCACCATGTGTGCGAGGCGATCTACAAGGGTTTCGCGCGCGCCATGCGGCAGGCAGTCGAACGCGATGCGCGCAAGGGCGGAGCGATCCCCAGCACCAAGGGGCAACTTGGTGGCTGAGGCGCTGGCGCTGATCAATTACGGCGCGGGCAACCTCCATTCGGTGAAGAACGCGCTCGGCGCCGCCGGCGCCCGCGGCGTGGCGGTGACGCACGATCCCGGGATCGTGCGCGGGGCGCAGCGGATCGTGCTGCCGGGCGTCGGCGCATTCCGCGCCTGTCGGGAGGGGCTTATGGGCATCCCCGGCATGGTCGAGGTGCTGGAGGAGCGGGTCCTGAAAGACGCCGTTCCGTTTCTTGGAATCTGCGTCGGGATGCAACTGCTCGCCTCGCGAGGACTGGAACATGGCGCGACGAGGGGACTCGGCTGGATTGCGGGACAGGTAACGGCCATCGAGCGGACCGATCCGGCCATCAAGGTGCCGCATATGGGCTGGAACGACGTGCGCCTCACTCCGCATCATCGCGATCACCAGCTGTTCGACGATGGCGAGGCCTATTTCCTCCATTCCTATCATTTCCAGCCCGATGACGGCCGCGACATCGCCGCGATGACCGATCACGGCGGCGGTCTGGTCGCGGCGGTGGCGCGCGACAATATCGCAGGCGTGCAGTTCCACCCGGAAAAGAGCCAGGCCTACGGTATCGAACTGCTGCGCCGCTTCCTCGAATGGCGTCCCTGACGCGGAACCGAAAGCGGGCTGCGCGGCTTGAGGCGGGAAAGGAATTTACCCGCATATGACCGATAAGTCCGCCAGCGACATTTCCGATGCCCATACCGCCAGGCCCTCGCTGAAAGGCCGCAAGGCCGTGGTTACGGGAGGCACCACCGGGATCGGCCGAGCCATCGCCGTGCTGCTGGCGTCCGAGGGGGTCGAAATCTTTACCTGCGGCCGCGACGAACGGCATCTGGCCGACGGCCTCGCGCGCATCAACGCGGTCGGCACGGGCCACGGCATCGCCTGCGACCTGGCGGAGAAGGGCGGTCTGGACCGGTTCTTCGAAAAGGCGAAGGAGACGCTGGGCGACTGGGATATCGCCGTCCTCAATGCCGCCATCCCGGCGGAAGGGCTGGACGACATGAGCGAGGACGATGTGCGCTACGCGCTCGCCGCCGATTTCACCGCTACCGTCATCGGCGCGCACAAGGCGGTCGATCACCTGAAGGACCGCGGCGACATCGTCGTCACCGGATCCTATTCGACGCACAAGCTCGGCGGCGGCAGCACCGTCTATGCCGGGTGCAAGGCGGGCGTGCATGGTTTCGTCGAGGCGCTGCGGCGCGAGGTTGCGCAGCAGGGGATCAAGGTCGGCATGGTCGTTCCCGCCAAGACCGGCAGCGACTTCATGAAACCCGACATGGACCGCGCCGATCAGGTCGAGGCGATCGCAGGCGACGATCTGCTGCGCGCCGAGGACATCGCGGTCGCCGTGCACTTCATGCTCACCCAGCCGAGGCGCGCCAACGTGCAGGAAATGGTCGTGGTCCAGCGCCACACGAGCGCGTGAGCTTTCCCGTCGACCGGCTGGTGTTCGCCCCCGGCGACGTCGACCTGTCGCGCAGTCCGCTGGCCGGTTCGCTGGATGCTGAAACCTATGTGCTGGGTGCCTTCAATCCCGGCATGACGCGGCTGCCGAACGGCAACCTCCTGCTGATGGTGCGGGTGGCGGAGGCGCTGCGCGAACCGGTTGCCGCGGGCAAGGTTCGCGCGATCCGATGGGAGGAGGGCGGCTACGTCCTCGACGCATGGCCGCTGGAGCTTGCCGATACCGCCGATCCGCGAAAATTCCTGCTGCACGGCCACGGCTGGAAGATCATGGCGCTCACTTCGCTAAGCTGGCTGCTGCCCGTCGAACTGTCGCCCGACGGGCTGGAGGTGGTCGGCGTCCATTACGGGCGCGCCGTCGCGCCGGCAGGTAGCTACCAGTGCTACGGGGTGGAGGACGCCCGGATCAGCCGAATAGGCGATCGCTGGCTGATGACGACCTGCTCCGTCAGTCCCGAACGCCATTCGACCACGCTCTATTCCAGCGACGATGCGCTCGACTGGACATTCGAGGGGATCGTGCTCGATCATCAGAACAAGGACATGCTGATCTTCGAAGGGCTGGTAGGCGGCGAATACTGGGCGCAGACGCGGCCCCTGGGCGACCTGTATTTCGCCTACCCACCGGGCAGCCCCTACCACGCCGGACCGTCGATCAACCTGGCCACCTCTCCCGATGCGTTGCACTGGAAACCGAATGTCCACCCGGGTATCCGCCCGCATGCGGGCACCGCCGCCACCGCGCGGATCGGCGGGGGAACGCCGCCGATAATGGCCGAAATCGCCGGCAAGCGCGGCTGGCTCACGCTGTGGCACGGGGTCGAGCCGAAGGAGATCGTCGGCATCTACCGCACATACTGGTCGCTGCTCGACCCGGACGAGCCGTGGACGATCCTCGCCACCAGCCATCCCCCGCTGATCGAGGCGAATCCCGGCCTCACCGCTCCGCTGGCGGATGCGATGTATGTTCACGATGTCGTCTTCACGACCGGGATCGCCGATGCGGGCGATCATTTCGTGGTGGCGAGCGGAGAGGCGGATCTCGCCTGCCGCATCACCCATGTTCGCAAGGACGCTTTCGTCCCGTCGTGATCGGCGGTCTTGCGGGGGAAGGCGTTGCGGCCTAGCGCTGGGGCATGATCGTATTTCCGGCCATCGACCTGAAGGGCGGCGAAGTCGTGCGGCTGGCCGAAGGCGACATTGATCGCGCCACCGTATATGGCGACGATCCCGCAGCGCAGGCGACGATCTTTGCCGATGCGGGGGCCGGGCACCTCCACGTGGTCGATCTCGACGGGGCCTTCGCCGGCGAGAGCCGCAACCGCGCGGCGGTGGAGAGTATCATCGCGCGCTTTCCCGGCTACGTCCAGCTGGGCGGCGGCATTCGCGACGCGAAGGCAGTGGAAGGCTGGTTCGCTCTCGGCGTCGCACGCGTCGTGATCGGCTCGGCGGCGCTCAAGGATCCCGATTTCGTCAGGACGATGGCCCGCGAATGGGAGAACGGCATCGTGGTCGCCGTTGATGCGCGCGACGGGATGGTCGCGACCGAGGGCTGGGCGCAGATGTCCGACGTGCCCGTGACCGATCTCGCGCGGCGGTTCGAGGACGCAGGGGTCGCCGCACTGCTTTTCACCGATATCGGGCGGGACGGCCTGCTCAAAGGGTGCAACATCGAAGCGACGGTGAACCTCGCCCAGTCGGTGGACATTCCCGTCATCGCCAGCGGCGGGGTGAAGGGGCTGGACGATATCCACATGCTCGCGCTTCAGGCCGATCAGGGGATAGAGGGGGTCATCACCGGGCGTGCCCTTTACGAAGGCCGGCTGGACCTCGCCACCGCCATCGCCCTGGCGAACCGTGGGTGAGGGCGTGGCTTCCCTTCGTGCTTGGCGCGGTCGCGACCGTGATCCTCGTGGCGGTCTATACCGGCGATCCGGTACATGGCGGTATCGCCGGGATCGAATATGCGATCATCGCCGGCATCATCCAGCTGCTCGGACGCAGGAGGGCGTGGCGCACCAGTCCCAGCTTTACCGCGGGCACCTGCGCCGTGGCGGTGCTGGTCGCGACGATGATAACGTTTTGACGGCGCTGCGCTCATGAGCTGGGCCGCCGTTGCTCTCGTCGCCTGTTTCGTCATGCTCGCCATAGCGGTGATCGACGGGGTGCGCGGCGTCTCCGCGCTCGGCCCCCATCGGCTGACGAAGAAGGGCACGCCCGACAAGTTCTGGCTCGCCATCGTGCTGTACGTCAACATGGCCTTCGCGATGCTCTGGCTGGCGGGGCAGGTTACGTCTCCGGACGAGCCGGGACAGGTAACGGTGCGAATGCCGCAGGACGCCCTATGACCGTCCGCGTCCGCGTCATCCCGTGTCTCGACGTGGCCGACGGGCGCGTCGTCAAGGGCGTCAACTTCGTCGACCTCGCCGATGCCGGCGACCCGGTCGAGCAGGCGCGCGCCTATGACGAGGCGGGGGCGGACGAACTGTGCTTTCTCGACATTTCCGCCAGCCACGAGGGGCGTGGAACCCTGCTCGACATAGTCCGCCGTACCGCGGCGGTCTGCTTCATGCCGCTGACCGTTGGCGGCGGTGTGCGTTCGGCGCAGGACGCGCGCGACCTGCTGCTGGCGGGGGCGGACAAGGTGGCGGTGAACTCCGCCGCCGTCGCCCGGCCCGAACTCGTCGCGGAGATTGCCCGGCGCATGGGCAGCCAGTGCGTCGTCGCCAGCGTGGATGCGCGCCGGGTGGCCGACAGCCGGTGGGAAATCTTTACCCACGGCGGCCGCCGCTCCACCGGTATCGACGCTGTCGAACACGCGGTGAAGTTGGCGGAACTGGGCGCGGGCGAACTGCTCGTGACCAGCATGGACGGCGACGGGACACAGGCCGGTTATGACCTCGCCCTGACCCGCGCCATCGCCGACCGGGTAAGCGTGCCGGTGGTGGCGAGCGGCGGTGTCGGCACGCTCGATCACCTGGTCGAGGGCGTGACGAAAGGCGGGGCAAGTGCAGTGCTGGCGGCCAGCATCTTCCACTTCGGCACGCATACCATCGCCCAAGCGCACGCCGCTCTGCGCCGCGCCGGGCTGCCCGCGCGGACCTGATGGGCTTGTCCCGCCACGGGACAGGGGCGCGGCCGGGTTTGAGAATCGGGAACGGACTGTGGCCTTAGCCTCGTCATGCCATCCCGCCTCTCGCTCGCTGTCGTCCTCGTCGCCATTCCGGCACCGGCGGCGGCGCAGGCGAGCGCCAGCGTTCCCGAGGGTTCGAGCGCGCTGCTCTTCGCCGTCGGCGCGCTTGGCGTTCTCGTCGGACGCCGATTTTCCATCCGGCGATCCGATCGCGGAGACTGACGCCGCCCGACCGGCTTGACGCGGCGGCGTGGCTTCGCGCATGGCCGGGGCGATGGATACGCTAGTCCGCCTCGAACGCACGATCGCCGAACGGCGCAGCGCCTCGCCGCAGGAAAGCTACGTCGCGAAACTGCACGACCGCGGCCTGCCGGTGATCGCCCGCAAGCTGGGGGAGGAAGGCGTGGAAGCGGTGGTCGCCGGCCTGTCGGGCGACCGCGCCGAGCTGACGGCGGAAGCGGCGGACCTGCTGTTTCACCTGCTGGTGCTGCTCGGCGCGCGGGACGTGCCGCTCGCCGATGTGCTTGCCGAGCTCGACCGGCGGCAGGGCGTGTCCGGGCTGGCCGAGAAAGCCGCGCGCAAGGAGGATTGATGCCGATCGACCCGACCAAGCCCTACGATCCCGACAACATCTTCGCGAAGATCCTGCGCGGGGAAATCCCGTGCGACAAGGTCTACGAGGACGAATGGGCCTTCGCCTTCAACGATATCAACCCGCAGGCCGAAACGCATATCCTCGTCGTGCCGAAGGGCGACTATGTCAGCTGGGACGACTTTTCCGAAACGGCGTCCGCCGAGGAAATCGCCGGTTTCGTGCGGGCTGTCGGGATCGTCGCGCGGGAACGCGGACTGGTGGCGCCGGGGTATCGCCTGCTTGCTAATATCGGCGCGCATGGCGGGCAGGAAGTGCCCCATCTGCACGTCCATCTGTTCGGCGGCGAACCGCTCGGCCCGATGATCGCGCGCCGCTGATCGCTTCGATGACTCGCTTCGCCGTGCAACGCCCGTCGCGCAAGCCCGCCGGGGTTTGCCTTTCGGGGTGTCGCCGGTAAGGCGCCGTTCATCGATGGACCAGCAACTGCAACCGCCCTCCGGCCTTATCGACGGGTCGCGCCATTATTACCCGGTGCGCGTTTTCTTCGAGGATACGGACCTGTCCGGCATCGCCTATCATGCCAATTACCTGAAATGGTGCGAACGCGCGCGCAGCGACATCCTGCGCCTGCTCGGGATAGACCAGCGCGCGGCCCATGCCGCGGGAGAAGGCTATTACGCCGTGGCCGAGGCCAACCTCAAATATCGCCGGCCGGCCCTGTTCGAGGACGTGCTGACCGTGGTGACGCAGGCGACCGACATCCGCGCCGCCAGCGCCCGGATGCACCAGCAGGTCCGCCGGGGGGAAGAGGTGCTGGCCGACGTCCACATCCTCGCCGCCTTCGTTTCCGCCGATGGCCGGCCGCAACGCCAGCCTGCCGCCTGGCGTGAAGCCTTCGCCACCTTTGCCGCGAAAGACCCCGAATGACGCTTACCGCCTTTCTCGCCGCCGCCGCATCGCCGGTTGCCGCCGCCCCCACGCGGCTCGACCCGATCCAGCTCTTCCTCGATGCCGATATCGTCGTGCAGATCGTCATCATCGGGCTGCTGCTCGCGTCCATCTGGACCTGGGCGATCATCATCGGCTTTACCCTGCGGATGGGGCGCACCCGCCGCCATGCGAGGAAGTTCGAAGACGACTTCTGGTCCAATTCCGATGTCGATTCAGTGATGGACAGCAGGCGCACCAAGGAAAATCCGTCTGCCCGCGTCGCCGCCGCCGGCATTTCCGAATATCGCCGCAGTCACAAGAAGGGGCTGCGCGACAGGGAGGCGGCGCGCGCCCGCGTCGCGCAGGCAATGGAGGGGCAGGTGGCCGTGGAATCGGACACGCTGGCCGACCGGCTCAATTTTCTCGCGACCACCGGCTCGGTCGCGCCATTCGTGGGCCTGTTCGGCACGGTCTGGGGCATCATGAACAGCTTTTTCCAGATCGGGCTGCAGCAGAACTCCTCCCTCGCCGTGGTGGCGCCCGGCATTGCCGAAGCGCTGTTCGCCACGGCCGTCGGCCTGTTCGCCGCCATTCCCGCGGTCATCGCCTACAACCGCCTGTCCAACACCGTGAACGGGTTCGAGGCGCGACTGACCCGCTTCGCCGACCGTGTTCACTCGCAGATCAGCCGCGAGATGGAGGGCGCCTGACATGGCGATGGGTGTCATGAAAGGCCGCCGGCGCTCCCGCTCCGGCCGGCGCGCGCCGATGGCGGAGATCAACGTCACCCCGTTCGTCGACGTGATGCTCGTCCTGCTCATCATCTTCATGGTGACCGCGCCCCTGCTGGCGAGCGGCGTGCCCGTCGATCTGCCGGAAAGCCGCGCCAACCCGCTCGACCAGACGCCCGACCAGATCACCGTCGCCATAGACGAGCGCGGCTTCGTCTATATCGACGATGCGCTGGTCGAACGTGGCGCTCTGCCCGAAGCGCTCGACGCGCTCAATATGGCCGACGTCGCCGACAAGCCGCTTGTCAACCTGCGCGCCGATCGCTCGATCGACTGGGGCCGGGCAATGGCCGTGATGGGGGAACTGAACCGCGCGGGCTTCACCTCCATCTCGCTGGTCACTACCGGTTCAGCCGAAGAACCATAGCCGGAAGCGACGATGGCCAGCCTGTCCGATCTTTCCACCGAAGAACGCGTCGGCGTCGGCATTGCCGCGGTCGGGCATGTCGCGCTGGCGGCGGCGCTGGCCTGGCACGCGACGCGCGAACCGCCGGTGATCGAGCCGACGGAGCGCATCGACGTCAGCCTCGCCAACGACATCAGCCTCGAATCCACCGCGCCCGACCCTTCCGCCGATCCGGTGGGGGCCTTCGCTCCCGAACTGGGCGACGTGCCGCAGCAGGCGGTGGACGCGCCGCTGGAAACGGTGCAGGCGCCGGTGGAGCCGGCGGTGACATCGCCGCCTCCGCCACCCGCGCCCCGCCGTGCGACGCCCGATCGTCCACGTCCGCAACCAACGCCGCAGCCGCGCGCCAGCCAGCGGCAGGAACGGCCAACGCCCGCCCCGTCCCCGGCAAGGAGCAGCCGCCCGACCCCGGCACCGTCTCCCGCCCGCAGCCAGTCGGCGCGCGCGCCGCGCATCGGCAGCGACTTCCTGGAAGGCGCCAGCAACGCCGATGGCAATCGCGGCTCGCCGGCCGCCACGTTCGGCGCGGCGGAAAGCGCGGCGCTCAATTCCGCCGTCACGCGCCAGCTACGCCCGCGCTGGAGCGCTCCGAGCGGAGTCGACGTCGAACTGCTGGTGACGGTCGTGGCGTGGGAGCTCAATCCCGATGGCAGCCTGAAGGGGCAGCCGCGCGTGGTCAGCCAGTCGGGAATCAATGCATCCAACCGGGCGCAGGCCGACCTCCACGCCGAACGCGCCGTGCGCGCGGTGCAGCTTGCCGCGCCGTTCAATCTGCCCGAACAGTTCTACAGCCGCTGGCGGCGGTTGCAGTGGACGTTCGACAGGAGGTTATGACGATGCGCGCGATCCTGCTTGCGAGTGCCCTCGCGGCGCTGTCGCTGCCCGTCGCGGCGCAGGATCGCCGGCCCGACCGCGAATTGCGAGCCGTACCGGGCGCGGCTCCGCAGGAAGATGCCGCCGCCGGGCTCGACGCGCAGACGCGGCTTGCCCTCGCGGAAGCCGTCCTGCGCCAGCTTCGTGTGCATTACCCGCCGCGCGGCGAGCGTGCCCGCGGCATCGCGACCGTCGTGACCTGGGGACTGAACCCGGACGGCACGATCAGCCGTACCCCGCAGGTTGTCAGTCAGGACGGCGTGACCGCCGCCAATCGCCGGGAGGCCGCAGCGCAGGCCGCCGCCGCCATCCGCGCGATCGAAGCGGCGGCACCGTTCGCGCTGCCGCGCCAGTACTACGCCGCATGGAGCCGGCTCACCATACGATTCGACGAGAGGATGTAATCAATATGCGTACCGCCCTTCTTGCCAGCATCCTGCTGAGCTTCACGGCGATGCCGGTGGCCGCGCAGACCGCTTCGCAGAGCGACCTCAATCCGTCCGCGGAGGCTCAGCCGACAGGCGTCGACACCGCGTTCGAGGACGATCAGGGGCCGCTGACCGGCACCGTTACCGACGATTCCGCCTGGCAGGATCTGGGCATCGCCATTCCCGCCTTCGCCACCAATCGCGACGTGCCCACCCCCGCCAACGCCCAGGGCACACGCGCATTGGGGACCGAACTGGCGCGGGTGGTGTTCAACGATCTTCGCAATAACGGCCTGTTCCGCCCGGTCGGTCCCGATGCGCTGCCGCGCCCGAGCTACGACCAGATCACCGCCCCGGCCTGGAACACCTGGCAGGGCCGGTCGGCGGAAATGCTCGTGCACGGTTATGTCCGCCCCTCCGACGACGGGCGGCTGACGGTGGGCTGCTATGTCTACGACGTCGCGCTGCAAAGCGAACTCGTGCGGGAGGGATGGGTAGTACGCCCTGCCGAATGGCGGCGCGCCGCACACAAATGCGCCGATCTGGTCTATTCCCGCCTCTCGGGCGAAGACCCGTTCTTCGACAGCCGCATCGCCTATATCGCCGAAACCGGTCCCAAGGATAACCGGGTGAAGCGGCTCGCCATCATGGACAGCGACGGGGCCAACCATCGCTTCATAACCAATGGCCAGTCGACCGCGCTCACCCCGCGCTATTCGCCCGACTATTCCAAGATCGCCTATCTGTCCTACGTCGATGGCAACCCGCGCATCTACGTCTACGACATCGGCACCGGGCAGCAGACGCTGGTGACGCAGAGCGCCAACCCGACCTTCGCCCCGCGCTGGAGCCCGGACGGACGTCACATCCTCTATTCGATGGCGATCGGCGGCAATACCGACATCTACCGCGTGTCCTCCGCGGGCGGGGGGCAGCCCGAACGCCTGACCAACAGCCCCGCGATCGAGGTCGGGGGATCCTATTCGCCCGACGGTCGGCGGATCGTTTTCGAAAGCGACCAGTCTGGCTCCCAGCAGTGCTACGTGATGAATGCAGACGGTTCGAACCAGCGGCGCATCAGCTTTTCGGGCGGACGCTGCGCAACGCCCGAATGGAGCCCGCGCGGCGATCAGATCGCCTTCACCCGCATCGCCGGGGACTTCCATATCGCGGTGATGAACCCCGACGGGGGCAACATGCGGGTGCTGACCAACGCCTGGCACGACGAAGCGCCGACCTGGGCGCCCAACGGCCGGATCATCCAGTTCTTCCGCACCGAGCGCGGATCGGGGGACACCTCCATCTGGCAGGTCGATCTGACCGGCGAGAACGAACGCCGCCTGCAGACCCCGGTCGGCGCGTCGGACCCGGCGTGGGGACCGGTTCTGCCGTAACTGCGTTGGTTCAGGACAAGGGTCGACTAGACAACATAACGACAACGTGCCCAACAGGTTCAAGGAGAGCCCGACATGAAGCGTATCTGCATCGTCCTTACCCTATCAACCGCCCTGGCGCTGGGCGCCTGCAAGAAGGAGCCGCCGGAAACCACGCCGCTGCCCCCGCAGGACACCCAGACCGCGACGCCCACGCCGACGCCGACGCAGAGCATGATGAACCAGCCCGGTTCGCAGGGCCACTTCTCGCAGGCGATGGCGGGTGCGGACACGATCTATTTCGATACCGACCGCTACAATATCGACAACGAGGACGCGGCGGCCCTGCGTCGTCAGGCCGAGTATCTGATCCAGTATCCGACCGCCCGGGCCACCGTGGAAGGCCATGCGGACGAACGCGGCACGCGCGACTACAACCTCGCTCTGGGTGAGCGGCGAGCCAATGCGGCGAAGAACTACCTGGTGAGCCTGGGCGTGCCCGAGGCGCGCCTGCGGACTGTCAGCTATGGCGAGGAACGGCCCGTCGCCACAGGTTCGACCGAAGCAGCCTGGGCGCGCAATCGCCGCGCCGTGACGGTGATGATCCAGCAGTAATCAACCGGTCAGGCCGGCAAGGCCCGGCCATTCCGGATCGAGAGCGGGCGCGGCGATTTCCATCGTCGCGCCCGTTTTCGTCGCACCACGGGAGAACGGCCCGGCCGCCGGCGTCGCGCACAGGGCAAAGGCGCTCATGGCGAGGATGGAAAACGCCGCGGCGATGGCCAGGGGCTTGCTCATGCTTCGAACGGGTTCCTTGCGACTGGTCGAGGCGATCCGGGGTGGTGGCCGTAGAATCGCAACGGGGCATCTACGATGAAACGGTGTCGCTACCGTGAACGCGCGCGGCGGGTTTTCCCGGTTCACGGGGGAGCGGCAAGACCCTATATGGCCTGCATGATTTCCCGGTTCCCCGCTTTCTGATGGCTGGTTCGCGTCGCTCGAACGACTGGGGCTTTCCCCGCTGGCGCGGCTACGACGAAGGCCGCGAGGCGGCGACCGTGCGCCTGTGCGACCGGCACGGTTGCGAGGAAAAGGGCGACTGTCCGGCACCGAAATCCCCCAACAGCCCCGACCGGTGGTATTTCTGCCAGAAGCATGCCGCCGAATACAATCGCGGCTGGGACTATTTCGAAGGCCTCGACAAGGAGGAAGCCGCCTCCCGCGCGAAAAGCGAACAGGCGGAGAATGCCGGCTACGCCGAGGCGCAGCATTATGGCTGGGGCGGCAGCGGCGACGGGTCGCGCAGCGCTGACGAGATGCGCGCGCTCGAGGTGCTCGAGCTGGAGGCCGATGCCGATTTCGCCGAGGTGAAGCGTGAATGGCGCGCGCGGGCGAAAAGGGTTCATCCCGACGTGAAGCCGGGCGATACCGAGGCGGCGGAGGAGTTCCAGAAGCTCCAGCTCGCCTACGAGATCCTCAAGTCCGCCGAGGAACGGCGCGAGTGGAAGGGGTGAAGCGCCTCGCGTCGCGGTCCGGCAGGGGCGGCGCGTTCGAGGTCTGGACCGTGCGCCTGCTCCTGCCCGCGCTCGTCCTTGCGCTGCTGGCAACCGTCGCGGCGGTGGCGGGCTTCCGGTATGAAGAATTGCCGGCGCTGTTCGACGGGCCGGAGCGCGGCACGTGGCTGGCGCTTTCCCTCAATGGCGAGGATGTCGCGGCGCGCGGCTTCCTCGTGCGTGTGGAGGGCGGCGACGTGGTGGCCGGTCATGACGGATGCAACGCGTGGGGCCGCACCGGCGAGACCGATCCCGCTTCGGGTCGGCCGATCACGACCACCACGCTGGTCGCCTGCGATCCGATACCCTACCAGCAGGCCTACCGCCGCCTCGCGTTCGGCGACGCCGCCATGCAAGTGGGTGCCGATGGCCGTCTTGCGCTGCGCATCGGCGACACGGCCGGCACCTTCCGCCGCTGGACCGGGGACGATACCGAAACGCAACGGGACCGGGCCGAACGCCCCGGGCCGGCGCGATCCGCTCCGCCGCCGCCTTCCGCCCCACCGCCGGCACCTTCGCCCCCGCTCGATCCGGTGGCGGCAAACTTTCCGACCGGATAGGCCGAAGCCCTCAACGCGCGGCGATCAGCGTACCGACGTAGCGTTCGGTAATGGTGTCGTCATCGTCGATGTCGGAGACGGAAAACAGCACCACCAGTTCTTCGCGGTTGGCGCCCGCCAGCGCGCCGACGATCCGCCCGGTCAGGCCGCGCGCGGTATCGTCCACCTCCTCCACGAACTGGCCGCTTGCATCGACTTGTTCGCTGATCGGCAGTTCGGCGACGAGCTGCTGTGTGCCGCCCGTCATGCGGTAGATGCGTATCGTGCCCGTGACCGTTCCGTCGGTCGCGACCGAAAGGGTGATGGCGGGGGAGGAAATCGCGCCCGACGGGGTTTCGCCCAGAACGCCGCCTGCGACCTGCGGCTGTCCGGAGTAGCTGAGCGTCGATCCGATCGCCGTCGTCGTCGTTACCGGATTGAAGAAGATCGCGACTCGCTGGCTGCGAAGAGTCCCGGCAATGCTGTCCTGCGTGTAATCCTGACTGCGCTGCAACGTCGCGCGCAGGACGTCGCCGTTCGGGATCGACAGCGTCAGCGTGTCGTCCCCCTGCTCGTAAGTCACGCTGGTGGTCGTCTTGCCCGTCTGCGTGCCGTTGGGGAAGGTGACGTTCTGCGACAGGCCGGGGAAGGCGAACACCGTGTCGCCGTCCACGCTGTACTGGACGGCCGCCGTCCCGTTCAGGCGGGACGCGTCGTTGAACACTTCCGTGCCGCCGGATTGCGGAGTGAAGTAGGCGTAGATGATGTTCGCGTTGGTGGTCGTCTTCTCGAAGTCCTGGCCGAAATCGAGGTTGGACGTTGTCGGCGTGGGCGTCGGCGTCGGGCTTGGCGTTTCGCTCGGCGTCGGGGTGGGGCTACCGATGGGATCGTTGTTCCCCCCGCCGCATGATGCGACCAGCGCGCCGCAGGCGGCGACACTCAACAAATAGGCTAGATTGCGACGCACTTGGTTCTTCCCGTCCACTGGTTCGAGGCACGCGCCGCCATCGGCGCGCCGGCGATGCCATAGCCCCCGGCCGCCCCTGCGGGCAAGCCGGGTTGCGACGGATTACACCTGTTCCAGCGCCTGATCGAAATCGGCGATGAGGTCGCCTGCATCCTCGATCCCGATGGAAATGCGAACGAGGTTGTCGGAGATGCCGAGTTCCGCCCTGCGCCCCTGGGCCACGGACAGGTGCGTCATGCTGGCCGGGTGGCTGGCGAGCGTTTCCGTCCCGCCGAGACTGACTGCCAGCTTGGCGACCTTGAGCGCGTCGAGGAAGCGGAAGCATTCCTCCTCTCCGCCCTTGATGAAGACGGAGAAGGTGGAGCCGGCGCCCAGGCAATGCCTGTCGTATATGTCCTTCTGCCGCGCGTCGGACAGGAAGCCGAGATAGCCCAGCCCCTCCACCTTGGGATGATCGCGCAGGAAGGCGCAGACCTTCTCCGCGTTCTCGCCCGCGCGCTGCATCCGCAGTTCCACCGTCTCGAGCGATCGCAGCAGCATCCAGGCGGTGTTGGGATCGGTGATGCCGCCCATCGTGTTCCTGAGCGCGCGCACCGGGTCCATCCATCGCTTCGCCCCGGCGACGGAGCCGGCGACGAGATCGGAATGCCCGCCGACATATTTCGTCAGCGAATAGGCGACGATATCCGCGCCGTGTTCCAGCGGGCGTTGCCACAGCGGCCCGAGGAAGGTGTTGTCGATGGCGATCGGGCAGGACGGGTCGAGCGCCGCGTCGCGGGCTTCGCGCACCATCTCGATGTCGACCAGCGCGTTGGTGGGATTGCCCGGGCTTTCGAGGTAGATCATCGCGACCTTGCCGCCGTTTTCCCCGGCCTGCGCCTTCGCCTTTTCCAGCACGCCGTCGAACGTCTCGCGATCCGCGCCCGCGGGGAAGGCGATGTAGGTGACACCGAACTTCGCCAGTACCTTAGCCACGAAGCCTTCGGACGCGGCGTAGAGCGGGCCGGAATGGACGATGACGTCGTTCTGGCTGCAATAGGCCAGCATGAGAATGCAGATCGCGGTCATTCCGCTCGAAAAGCTGAGCGCGTCCTCCGCCCCGTCCCAGACGGCGAGGCGGTCCTCCAGGATTTCCTGGTTAGGGCCGTTGAAGCGCGAATAGACGAGGCCTTCCGCCCCGCCTTCGCGCAGGCCCGTGATGCCTTCGAAGTGCCGCTTGCCGGCGGCCGCGTTATCGAAGGCGAAGGTGCTGGTCAGGAAGATGGGCGGCTTGAGCGAGCCTTCGGACAGGGCCGGATCGTAGCCGTGACCCATCATCAGCGTGCTGGGCTTCAGTTTCGATCCGCCGATCTTCTCGACCTGCGGCTTGGGCTTGCGGCGCGGGGTCGGCTGGTCGGTGGAATCAACGGCGTCGGTCATGGCGGTGGACCTTCCTTTGCTGGCGTGCCCCCAGGAAGGCAGGGGCGTCATCGGGCGGTGCGGGCTGCCCGTTCCTAACCTCCGCAGGAACGCATCTGCGCCGTGGCCCTCGCTATGGTGTGCGCTCTATCGCGGCGCGATTTGCCTTTCAATGGGGCAACATCCCGGTTCAGCGATGCGCAACGCCCCGCAGACCATGATACCTGGCATGGACAGACGATTTTTCATGACCGCCGCCACCGGGTCGGCGCTGGCCGCGACCGGTTCGCTCTTCGTGCCGAGACAGCCGGCTGCGGCGCAGGACCGCCGCCAGCCCGAATCGCGGTTCGACATGGTGCGGGAATGGGAAATCGGTCCGGTTATCCGCGGTCGCAACTATTCGCAGGGGATGCCGCCCCATCCGTTTGCCGTCCGCGGCGGCTGGTTTTTCGAATTTCCCGGCCCGACCGCGCGCGACGGCCATGTCCACTATCTTACGACCAGCGCGAACGGCCTTGGTGGAGCGCGCGGGCTGCGAATGCGCTACCGCATCGACGCGGCGCCCGGCGCCCGCTTCATTCCGCAGGAAAATCCGCGCGAACCCGCGACGCTTTCGCTCTACGTGCAGCGCGACGGCGACGACTGGAGCGGCCGCGGCGACCGGGCCGCTGCCCGCTGGTATTCGCCGGACCCCGCGATGCAGCGGCTGGAGCCGGGCGAGCACGAGGTGCGGGTGATGTTCGACGAGGACTGGAAGGGCGTCATGGGCCAGAGCTCGCACCGCGCATCGCGCCAGTTTGCCGACACGCTCGCGCGGGCGGGGCGCATGGGCTTCACGCTGGGATCGGCACACGGTCGCGGGCACGGCGTCTTCTCGACCGCGCCCGCGCGCATGCTGGTTCGCGATTTTTCGGTGATCTAGCAGCGACGAAAACTGCTCGCGGGGGCGCCCTACTTGGGTGCGAGGACCATCAGCATCTGGCGCCCTTCGAGCCGTGGATAGGCCTCGACCTTGGCGATTTCCTCCACGTCGGACTGGACGCGCTTCAACAAGTCCATGCCGAGATGCTGGTGCGCCATCTCGCGCCCGCGGAAGCGCAGCGTGACCTTGACCTTGTCGCCGTTGTCGATGAACTTGTTCACGTTGCGCATCTTCACATCGTAATCGTGATCGTCGATGTTCGGACGCATCTTGATTTCCTTGATATCCTGCGTCTTCTGCGTCTTGCGCGCCGCATTCGCCTTCTTCTGGGCTTCGTAGCGGTACTTGCCGACATCGAGGAACTTGCACACCGGCGGGTTCGCGTTGGGCGACACCTCGACCAGATTGAGGCCGGCGTCGGCGGCCTGTTCGATCGCTTCGCGGGTGTACATCACGCCGAGATTCTCGCCCTCGTCATCGATGACGCGGACTTTGTCGGCCTGGATCATATTGTCGTATCGGGGGCCGGATTTGACCGGCGGTGCCATGGATCGGCGGGGTGGACGAGGTATGGGTAGGCTCCTTTCGGTGGTTGAACGTATCGGGCAATGTAGGGATTCGGGCGGGCGAGCGCCAGAGTCTTTTGCTGTGGCGACCGTGTATCGCGGTGTCCGGCCCTCCGGCTGTTCCCTTCTCCGCTGCCAGCCGGTCGGCGCGGCGGCGCCCGCGCGTTCGAAGGCGCGGTTCTTCAGGTCGGCGGAAACAGGAAGCGCGACCATCGCGCCGGACGGGTGACACCGCGCGGTCGGCGACCGCCCGCGCCGCAGCCGAGCGCGGCTTTCACCCCCGCTCGCGCCACAGCGGAAAGCGCGCCAGCTTCCTGCCGGCGGGCACGACGGCGTCGATCGCCGCTGCCGGCTGAAGCGCTTTCAGGATCGCAGGATCGCCGGCGTCCATCCCGCCGGTCAGCGCGCCGAAGGCCGGCAGGATCATGCGTCCGCACGTCGCGTTGCCACTATGCGCGACGACGGCGCAGGGGCGGTTGATCCGGCGATGGTGGATCTTCACCTGCACGCGCGGGTGATAATGGCCCGAAAGCTCGGGGCGGGTCTCGCCGCGCATCGCCCGGTGACGCAGCACCATGCCGGCGATTTCCAATTCGTCGACAATGGTGCCGCCGCTCCTCGCTTCCATCGCGGGGTCGTGATTGCCCGTCAGCCATACCCAGTCGACCGCGCGGGTGAGCGCGGCGAGCATTCCGCTTTCATGCTCGCCAAGCGTCTGCGACCCCTGCGAATCGTGGAAGTTGTCGCCCAGCGTATAGACCCGCCGCGCGCCCGTCTCGCGGATCGTTTCCGCCACCCGTTCCAGCGTCTCGCGCGTGTCGTACGGCGGCAGGAACTGGTTGTGGCGAGCGAAGAAGCTGGCCTTTTCCAGGTGCAGGTCGGCAACCAGCAACGCGTTCTCGCGCGGCCAGAACAGCGCGCGCGACTTCGTCAGGCGAAACTCCTCTCCGCAGAAAGGGAAGGCGAACGAAACGGGAACCATGCGCCGCCTAGTGGCCTGATTGGCGACGGCTGGCAACCCCCGACGAAGCCGCGCGAGGGGGCGAGACTTGAAACCGCCCCGGCGGTTGCCTAGTCGCATCGGGGACGGGGCCCTTCGGCCCAGCGCCACGCGCGCCCACCCACGGCCCCTCCCGCACGCGGGAGGGGGGAGCTTGGACATGGACTGGACGACCCAAACCGCTACCGCCCGCGAATGGTTCGAGACCCTGAGGGACCGTATCTGCGCCGAGTTCGAGGCGATCGAGCGCGAGGCGGGGTCCGGGGCGGCGTTCGACTACATCGCATGGGACCGGGAAACCGACGACGGCTCGGACGGCGGCGGCGGCGTGCGCGGGGCGATGAAGGGCAAGGTGTTCGAGAAGGTCGGGGTCAACGTTTCCACCGTCACCGGCGCCTTCGCCCCGCAATTCGCCGCGACGATCAACGGCGCGAGCGAGGACGCCCCCGAATTCACCGCCACCGGCATCAGCCTGGTCGCCCACATGGCCAATCCGCACGTTCCCGCCGTCCACATGAACACCCGCTTCCTGACGACGCAGACGGCCTGGTTCGGCGGCGGGGCGGATCTCAATCCGCCGATCCCCTACCGCGAGGATACCGACCGTTTCCACGCCCGGCTCCGCGCCGCGTGCAGCGGCCACAACCCGCAATATTACGAACGGTTCTCTAAATGGGCGGATGACTATTTCTACATTCCCCACCGGGACGAGCACAGGGGTGTCGGCGGCATCTTCTACGATCACTTGGAATGCCGCGACGAGGCCGAGTTCGAACGCCATTTCGCCTTCACCCGCGACGTGGGAGAGGCCTTTCTCGACGCCTTCCCGGCCATCGTTCGTCAGCGCATGGAGCAGGACTGGACGCCCGCCGACAAGGCCCGCCAGCTCGAATGGCGCGGTCGCTACGTCGAGTTCAACCTCGTCTACGACCGCGGCACGCTGTTCGGGCTCAAGACCGGCGGCAATATCGATGCCATCCTGATGAGCCTTCCGCCAGAGGTAACGTGGAGCTGAGCGGCGCGACCGGCGCCGCCCGCTTCATCCGCGTCAATGCCCGGTGGCTGGCCGGCGGCTTTCTGCTGACCGCGTTCAGTTCGTTCGGGCAGACCTTCTTCATCGGCCTTTCGGGCGCCGACATCCGGCGCGTTTTCGACCTGTCGGCCGGCGAGTTCGGCGGCCTCTACATGATCGCCACCCTGGGCAGCGCGGCGACGCTCCCCTTCCTCGGCCGCACGCTCGACATCATGCCGGGATGGAAGGTTGCGCGCTTCTGCCTGCCGGCGCTCGCGCTCGCCTGTCTCGCGCTGCCGCTCGCCCCCGGCATCGTCTGGCTCGGCGCCGCGCTCTACCTGCTGCGCCTGTTCGGGCAGGGGATGATGACCGAGATCGCCTATACCGAGATCGGTCGCTGGTTCGCGGCCAGCCGGGGGCGGGCCATGGCGCTCACGGCGATGGGGTTGCAGGCGGGCAACGCGCTTATGCCGCTGGGCTTCGTCGCATTGGCGTCGGCGGGGGGCTGGCACTGGCCGTGGTTCGGCGCGGCAGCGCTGACCCTCGCACTGGGCTGGCCTGTCATCGTGAAGCTGATCGGGGTCGAGCGGCAGCCGAGCGCGGCGGAGGCGCAAGGGGCCACCGGCCTCGTCGCGCGCGACTGGACGCGGGGGCAGGTGCTGCGCGACCCGGTGCTCTACATGCTGCTGGCGGGCACGCTCGCACCGCCCTTCATCGGGACCATCGTGTTCTTCCACCTGGGCTATCTGATCGAGCTGCGCGGCTACGATCCGCTGGCCTTTGCCTTCGCCTTCCCGGTGATGGCCGGAACGACGGTGCTGTTCAGCCTGGCCTGCGGCGTGCTGGTGGACAGGTTCACCGCACTGCGCCTGCTGCCCTTCTACCTGCTGCCGCTGGCGGTCGCCTCGCTGGCGGTCGGCCTGATCGAGCCGGTCTGGGGCATCTACCTGTTCATGATGCTGCTGGGCGTCAGCAACGGCTTTACCCAGACCATCGTGGGTGCGCTGTGGCCCGAGGTCTACGGCCTTGCCAATCTCGGCGGCATCCGTGCCATAGTGGTGGCGGCGATGGTCCTGTCGACCGCCGTCGGACCGGGATTGACGGGGCTGCTGATCGACCGCGGCGTGCCGCTGCCCGAGCAGATGCTGGGAATGGCCGCCTGGTGTCTCGCCGCGTCCGCCAGCCTGGCGCTGGCCAGCCGCGCGGTCATGCGGCGCGAGGGGTACCGGGCGGCGACGTGAACCGGACGGACCGGGCTATTCGCGTTCCTCGAGATCTTCTTCCATCAGATAGCCGATATCGCCCAGCGCCTGGTTGGAGGGGCGCGTTTCCGACCCGCGATAGACGCTGCGCAGATAGGCACGGTCGAACGAGGTGAGGCGGTCGGGCGCGGTTCCCGTCCCGTCGAACAGCGCCAGCACCGTATCGAAGGCGGCACCCTGTTCCGGCGGTTCCGTCAGCGCGAGCGCGCGCATCGAGGCGTAATCGGCGATGGCATAGGCATCGAGCCGGGCGAGTTCGGACCTCCTGATCATGACGATGGACAATTCGATGTCCTTGCGAATGCCTGTCGAAAGACGGCTCATGGCGAAAACCTGCTGACCTTCGGCGGGGTTGCGCATCCGGTTGGTCACCGCGTCGAAGCCGGTGGCGATCGGCATCCCTTCGCGATTGCGCGTCGACACGATGTTCCATGCCAGCGCGGGTCCGGTATCCTCTTCCACCTGTTCGCGCTGGCGCTTGGTCAGTTCGCTGACGAGATAGCTGCGTTCGTCCTGCAACTTGGCGAATTCCGCCTGCGGATCGTCGACCACGATGACCCACATGTTCGCCGCGCAACCGGGGTTGGCATCGATCGCGATATCGGCGCGTTCGGCATTGTCGTAGATGCGGTCGATCACGGCCTGCGCGTTTTCCGGCGCCAGCCCCCAGACTCCGGGGCACACCTCGCGCTGGAAGCGGGCCAGCGGCTCGGAATAGCTGCCGGGGCGTTCGGTCACTTCGCGCGCCTGGTCGCGCGCTTCGGCGCCGTCCACCTCGCGCTGCCCCTCGACAACGATCTCCGGATCGCTTTCGGGCGGTCCCGCGTCCTGTGCAAGGGCGGGGAAGGCGACGGCGAGCGACGTCGCCAGGGCGAGGCATGTGCGAAGCGGGGTCATGCGCAATCATGTAGCGACGGTGCGCCGCGATTGCGAACGCCCTTCGCCCAAGGGGCGACACGGCTGGACGAACGACTACCGCGCCGGCGGGCCCCAGACGCGCACCCAGTCCACCTCCATCGCCAGTTCGCCCGCCTTCACGCGCTCTACCGTCTCCGGCGGCAGGCCGGGATAGGGCTGCGCGACGAGGTTGTTCTTTTCGGGATAGGCGCCGCCCAGCGCGAAATTGAGGATCACGAACTTGGGCGTGTCGAAATTCCACGTGCCGTAATTCTCGATCATCCTGTGCGTCGCGACGTAGGTGGTGCGTCCGTCGACCTCGAAACGGATCTCCTCGGGGGTCCATTCGACGGCGTAGTCGTGCCAGTCGGTCGCATCGGTGCCGGGTGCGAAGTACCAGCGGTTGACGATGGGCGTCTCGCCCGAATAGCCATCGCCGTGCACCGCGACGCCGACCCAGTCTTTTTCCCCGACATATTCCATGATGTCGATCTCGCCCGTCTGCGGCCAGCGCCCGTTGCCAAGCAGCCAGAAGGCCGGCCACGCCCCGACCGCATCGGGCATGCGGATGCGGGCCTCCGCCCGGCCATAGGTGAAATCGAAATGGCCGCGCGTGTTGATCCGGCCCGAGACGAAATCCGGCTGTCGGCCGTCGGGCGTGGGGTAGTCCTCCCGGAATTGCGGCGTCAGCAACAGGCTGGTGCCGGTGAAGCGGACCGTGGCGGGATCGTCGATATAGGCCTGCTGTTCGTTGTTGACCCAGAAATCGGGGCCGACGACGTTCCACTTTTCCCGGTCGAGCGTCCCCGTATCGAACTCGTCGGCGAAAAGCAGCGGGCGGTCGGCGCGCATTGGCGCCGACGAGGCGGTGCCGGGCGTTTGTACCGTCTGACAGGCGGCGAGCGCTGCAAAACCCAGCGCGGCGGTGGCAAATCTGGCGAACATCGAACTCTCCCCGTTGCATCGACCATCGTTGTGATCGTTCACATCGGTGACATAGACCGCCCCATGTGCCAAGCCAAGCCATGCGCCGTGCCCGCCAGTGGATGACCCGGTTGATGACATCGCCCGTCCCGCTGCTATGGTTGCGCGCGAAACCGATCAGCCTGTTGCCGGAGTGTCCATGCGTTTTTCCGCCCCCGTCCTCGCCTTCACCGTGCCGTTCCTGATGGGAGGCTGCACGACTGCGGGGCCGGCGGATACGGCGCGTTCCATCGCACCAATCCTGACGACGGAACAGGCGCGCGACGAATTTACCTATGCGCAGCCGACCGAGGCGCGCGTCACGCATGTCGCGCTCGACCTCGATCTCGATTTCGAGGCGCGCCGGGTGCAGGGCACCGCCACGCTCGACGTTACCGCCGCTCCGGGTGCGGACGAGATCGTCCTCGATTCGAACGGGCTGCTGATCGGCGGGATCACCGATGGCAGGGGCAATGCCCTTGGCTACACCATCGGCGAAAGCGTGCCCGACAAGGGGGAGCCGATCATCGTCGAGCTGGGCGATTCGGGCGGCGCTTCGTCTCGGAAAATCGTCATTTCCTACGCCAGCGGGCCAGACGCGCCGGCGCTCCAGTGGCTCGATCCCGAACAGACGGCGGGCGGCGAATATCCGTTCGTCTTCAGCCAGGGGCAGGCGATCCTCAACCGCAGCTGGATCCCGACGCAGGATTCGCCCGGCATCCGCCAGACCTGGGAAGCGCGCATCACCGCGCCCAGGCCGCTCACGGTAGTCATGTCGGGTATCCGGCAGGGCCAGCCCACGGACGTGGGCGGGGGGCGCCGCGCCTTCGAATTCGCGATGGACAACAACATCCCGCCCTATCTGATAGCGGTCGCCGCCGGCAATCTGGAGTTCGCCGATCTCGGCCCGCGCTCGGGCGTCTGGGCGGAACCGGAAGTGCTGCCCGCCGCGCGGCAGGAGCTGGGCGATACGGAGCAGCTGATCGAGGCGGGCGAAAGTCTGTTCGGCGATTATCGCTGGGGCCGCTACGACATGATCGTGCTGCCTCCCTCCTTCCCCTATGGCGGGATGGAAAATCCCACGCTGACCTTCCTCACCCCCACCTTCATCGCCGGGGACCGGTCGAACAACGGCCTGATCGCGCACGAACTGGCGCATAGCTGGTCGGGCAACCTCACCACCTACGCCACCTGGCGCGACGGCTGGCTGAACGAGGGCGTCACCTCCTATATCGAGAGCCGGATCACCGAAGAGGTCTATGGCAAGCCGCGTGCCGAACAGGAATACGCACTGAGCTACGCCGCCCTCGCGAACGCGGTGGAGGAAAACGGCGCCGACAATCCCAACACGGCCATGCGTTCCCCCGCCGCGATCAGCCCCTTCGACACCGTCGGAGAGGCGATCTACGACAAGGGCACGGTCTTCCTGCGCACGGTCGAGAATATCGTCGGCCGCGAGCGGTTCGACGCCTGGCTGACGCAGTGGTTCGATGCCCACGCCTTCCAGCCCGTGACCAGCGAGATGTTCCTCGCGGACATGCGCGCCAACCTGATCGATGGCGATTCCGATCTCGAAGACCGGCTGATGCTCGACGAGTGGGTCTACGGCACCGGCATCCCGTCCAATGCCTGGCAACCCGAGGCGACGGCGTTCGCGGCGGTGGACGATGCCGTGGCGGCTTACGCCCGGGCCGGTACGCTGCCGGCCACGCGGACCTGGGAAGGCTGGACCGCTGCCGAGCAGCGCCGGTTCCTGGAAGAACTGCCCGAAGATCTGGACGATACCGACCTGGCCGCGATGGACCGGCAGCTCGGCCTGTCGCGAAGCGGCAATAACGAGGTGCTGTTCCTCTGGCTGCAGGCGGCCTTGCGCAACGAATACGATCCCGCCGTCCCGCAGGCCGAGGCGTTCCTCGCCCGCGTCGGCCGCAACAAGTTCGTGGAGCCGCTATTCAGGGCGCTGTGGGCGACGGGCGACTGGGGCCGCCCCGTCGCCACGCGCATCTATGCCCGGACGCGCGGCGGTTATCACAGCTTCACGCGCGGGCGCGTGGACGCGGTTCTCGGCTACGAGGGGGCGGGAGGCTGACGGGCGCGGCACGCGCCGGCCATCACGCGGCGGCAGCGTCGTCCAGCACGCGGTAGCCGATCGGCTTGAACGTCCCGCCATTGCTGGCATAGGCCGAGCACGCCGTAAGGCCGATCACCAGGTCCATGCGCGCCCGCAGGCGCAGCACGTCGCCCGCCTTCGACACCGGCGGATCGACGCTGATCCGCCCGCTCGAACCGTCGACAGGTACGTTCATGAACACGTTGAACGCGCACGGAATATCGTCCTCCGCGATCCCGTAGGGCGCCAGCGCTTCGGCCAGGTTGCCGAAGCAGCCGCGATGGATCGGCCTATCGGGATAGAAATGGCGGAAGGTATCCTCGCTGCACGGCGTCAGCAGGAAATCGTGGCAGCCGACATCGTCGCGCACGATGTCCAGCATGGGATTGGAGCGATTGGACCATAGCGTGTTCCCCGCGCTCAGCTTCAGCGTCTCCTCGTAATCGAAGGTCCGCCCGTTGGAAATGACCTCGCGCACGTCCGCCGCATTGTAGGCGAGCAGGTCGGAAACCTGGCAGCCGTCCACGTCGATAACCTCCAGCGTCGCGCCTTGCGCCAGGCGAAAGGCGGTGCCGGAACGCGGCGCGATCACGGTCATGTCGCGGTCTTGGGAAATCAGTCCGCCCTCTTGTCGCTGAAGGGCGGCGACCAGTCGTCCTCGACCTGCCGCCCGCTGTACTGGCGCGCCTCGCTGTCCTCGCCGTGGCGGGCGAGCATCGGGTTGACATCACCGGCGAGCTTCACGTCGCGCGACAGGATCGCCTCGCGCATCCGCTCGTAGCGGCCCTCCATCCTCAGCTTCTCGAACTGGTCGTGCAGGTTGAACACCAGCGTGGGCCGCGCGAAGCGGCGCGCCGGGCGCGAGGCGTGGGGGTGCAGTCCGACCACGAAGAATCCCTCGCCGCCGAAGCTGAGCGAGAAATGCGGGCTGCCCGGGTCCGCGCTCACTCGCTCGTCATAAGGCTGGCCGCGCCAGTGATCCTTGTCGGCGAGCGACTGGATGCGTTCCCACATCGCGCTTTCGAACTGCGTCTCGGACAGGTCGCGCGGCCCTTCGAACACCACGGCCAGGCTACGCAGCCCCTCCGGCTCCGCGCGCCAGGCGTGCGCCCATTCGAGCAGGTCGTCATGGATCGCCACGTCGTTCCACGCGCTCGTGATATCGCGTGCGGTGACGACCTTCAGCGTGCCCCTGGCGAGCGCCGATTTGGCACCGACGCAGGGAAAACCGCCATCGGCGATCCATTCCTCCAGCTCGGCGCGCAGTTCCCCCCGTTCCGCTTGGGCATTCAGCATGGAGGATGCTCCGCCACCGGGTGCGGCTCGGGCGCGATGTCGGGCAGGGGCACGCCGGTGCGCGGCGCGCCCGCCGGCCCGCGCCCCATCGTCCAGTTGTTCTGCATCCTGACCTTGGGGTTGGGCGCGCACCAGAACTCGCCATTGGCATCGAGCGCGGTGACCCAGATCAGGTGATGTTCCGGGCCGTAGTCGATGACCGCCACCGCCTGCCCCTTGCCGCGATCGGTTATGGTGACGGGGAGGGTGGGGTTGAGCTGGGTGAACATTGCGGTCGGTGCCTCTCTCCTGCCTCTCAACAAGACTCCGCGACGCGACTGGTTCCGCCTGATTAATGTTACCCGCCTCGGCTGTGTCCGGCGGTTTTCGTATTGCCAAACGCGTGCGGCAACCCCCATCTAGGACGAGGATGCTGCGCCAGTACGAACTTGTGGAACGGGTCAAGGAATACGACCCCGATGCCGACGAGGCGCTGCTCAACCGTGCCTATGTCTATACCGTTCAGAAGCACGGCAGCCAGAAGCGCGCGAGCGGCGATCCGTATTTCAGCCACCCGGTAGAGGTCGCCGGGTTGATGACCGACCTGAAGCTCGACCAGGAAACCATCGTCACCGCCCTGCTGCACGACACGGTGGAGGACACGCTCGCCACGATAGACGATGTGCGCACCCATTTCGGAGACGAGGTGGCAAGGCTGGTGGACGGCGTCACCAAGCTGTCCAAGATCGAGCAGATGCCGGAAGATCAGCGCGCGGCGGAAAACCTGCGCAAGTTCCTGCTGGCGATGAGCGAGGATCTGCGCGTGCTGCTGGTCAAGCTGGCGGACCGGCTGCACAACATGCGCACGCTCGGCTACATCCGCGATCCCGAGAAAAGGAAGCGCATCGCGCGCGAGACGCTGGAGATCTACGCCCCGCTGGCGGAGCGCGTGGGCATGTACGAATACATGCGCGAGATGCAGCTGCTCGCCTTCGAGCAGATCGAGCCGGAAGCCTATCGCACTATCACCAACCGGCTGGAACAGCTGCGCCAGTCCGATGCCGGCCAGGTCGACCGCATCGCGCTCGACATCAAGCAGGCGCTGGCCGCGGCCGGGGTCGAGGTGGAGGTGTGGGGGCGCGAGAAACACCCCTATTCGATCTGGCGCAAGATGGCGGAGCGCCATGTCAGCTTCGAACAGGTCAGCGACATCATGGCCTTCCGCGTGCTGACCGACAGCGCCCAGGATTGCTACCGCGCGCTGGGCGTGCTGCACCAGGCGTTCCAGTTCGTGCCGGGACGGTTCAAGGATTACATCTCCACCCCGAAGATGAACGGCTACAAGAGCCTCCACACCACCTTGTTCTACGATCAGTCGATGCGGGTGGAGGTGCAGATCCGCACGCGTGAGATGCACCGCACCAACGGCTTCGGCCTCGCCGCGCACTGGGCCTACAAGCAGGGCGGTCGGCACGATGGCGAGGTCGGCTGGCTGCGCGACCTGATCGAGATCGTCGATGCCAGCCACAACGCCGAAGAGCTGCTGGAACATACCAAGCTGGCGATCTACCAGGATCGCATCTTCGCCTTTACCCCCAAGGGATCGCTGTTCCAGCTGCCCAAGGGTTCGACCGCGGTGGATTTCGCCTTCGCCGTGCATACCGATCTGGGGGCGCAGACGGTCGGCGCGAAGATCAACGGGCGGCACATGCCGCTGCGCACGCCGCTGGGCAATGGCGACGTGGTGGAAATCATCAAGGGCAAGAACGCCGAACCGCAACTGTCGTGGCTCGGCTTCGTCGTCACCGGCAAGGCGCGTGCCGCCATTCGTCGCTTCGTGCGCGCGCGCGAACGGGCGGAGATCGCCGGCATCGGGCGCAAGCTGTTCGACGAGATCGCCGAACGCCTGCCCGCCAAGGTCGGCAAGAAGGCCATCGCCAAGGCTGTCGAACGACTGGGGATGGACGATACAGAAGACCTCATGTTCGCCATCGGCAGCGCCAAGCTGTCGGACCGGGAGGTGATGGAGGCGGTGGTTCCCGGCAGCACCTCTGATCTGCCGGCGGAACCCGCGCAGGGGCGGGCCATCTCCATCAAGGGGCTGACGCCGGGCATGGGCTTCACGCTGGCGCAATGCTGCCACCCGGTGCCGGGCGACCGCATCGTCGGCCTGCGCCGGCCGGGGGACGCGGTGGAAGTCCACGCGATCGACTGTTTCGAACTGGCGAACGGCGTCGATGCGGACTGGGTCGACCTGTCCTGGGGCCAGCGCTCGCAGGGCGCGGTCGGTCGGCTGAACGTCGTGCTCTACCACCGCCCCGGCACGCTCGCCGACATGGCGGCTGTCTTCGCCAAGAACAACGCCAACGTCATCGGCCTGGACCTGACCCAGCGCGACGATCCCTTCCATACCTATCGCATCGATCTGGAGGTGCAGGACCTGGCGCATCTCACCCGCATCCTCAGCGCGCTGCGGGCCAGCGACGCCGTGGCGCAGGCCGAGCGGGTCTGAACGCTTTCCTACATGCGGGCAGGCGGATTACCGCGGGCGGCGTTCTTTCCCATTGTCGAGACCCGGCCCGGCCGTTTTTTCATCGTCCGCGGTGTCAACTTCGCTTTTCGGCGACAGGCTGTTGATAGATCAGGGAAATCCGGTTCCCAAGCCGGTTGACACGGTGTCAACTTCGTCTGCTTCGGCGGATCACTCTGGCGCGGTGCGCCGGATCGGCACCTGCACCGAACACAGGTCCGCGCCGCCTGCCGGAACGGTGTAGAAGCTGTCGTCGCGGTTGGCGCGCACCGCCACGTACCGCGCGAAGCTGTCGCTCGTGGTATCGAGATATTCGAAGGCGGGCGGCTCGGCCATGTCGCTGGCGAGGCGCACGGACACGATCGGCGTGCGAAGGTCCGCCTCCTCCTCGGTGTAGAAGCCCAGTTCGCCATGCCCGCGCGGCAGGCTGGCAAGGTGTTCCATCCCCTCGATCACCCGGCCCACGACCGCGAGATTGCGATCCATGTGCCGCTGCGGCTGTCCGATGATCGCGTAGAGTTCGGCCCCGGTGCCGGTATCGGGCGCGACATTCCGGCCCACACCGATATAGCCGTAGCAGTGGACCGGCCAGATCACGCTGGAATGCGGGGTCATCGTTCCGGCGAAGGGAATGCCGCCGAGAAATCCCGCATAGTCCCGCGGTCCCGGCCCGCGAAACACCGGGAAACCGTCGACCATCGCGGGCGAGGGGCGGTCCGGATCGACCTGGAAGGCGTAGGGAACATCGGGGGGCAGGGCATCGCCGCGAAGTCCGCTCTCATAGGACGCATTCGGGGATTCCACCCCGTCGGGCAGCGGCTTTTCCTCGGTCGCGTCGCCCCACTGCGCGACGTAGTTGTCCTGCACCCGGTTCACGCTCGTCCCGTCCCACCAGTGCGCGCGGGCGAGCGTACGGATGTTCTCCACCCAGGGCTGGCTGAAGGGCTGGGGCATCAGCTGGATGATCACGCGGCGAGGATTGCCCCGCGCATCGGGCGCAAGGTCCATCACCAGCAGATCCTGCGCGGGAATGGCGTTCCATTCCTTCTGCGCGGCGGCCTCCACCACCGATCCGGGGGTGACGTAGTCCGGTTCCTTCTGCGCGGCGGCGGGGGCGGCTGCGGCGATGATGGCGAGCGCGCAAAGCGCGAAGAGAGGTTTCATGCGCCGCACTTTGCCACGGGGAGCGGCAAATGCAATTCGCAAGGTTGCCGTGCCCGTGCGTCAGTCGCCGCTGCCGTCCAGCCGCACCTCGCGTTCGCGCGGCATGAAGGCGGGGCCGGGCTCGTTGCCGAAGCCGGCATCCATTTCCATGGCGGCGGCGAGCAGCTTCTCCCGCAGGCGGCAGTGCATCGACCAGCCGATCTTCGGATCCCTGGCCCAGACGCAGGCCCGCACGATCATGGAACGGTCGGTATGGTCGATGACCTCGAGCTTGGCATCGTCCTTGTTGATGATGTCATCGTCCTCGGCGACGATAGCGTCGAATTTCTCGCGCAGCGCGGCGACGTCGGCGCGGTGGTCAAGGTGGATCGGCACGCGCTTGATGAGGGCGGGATCCTGCTTGGTCCAGTTCTCGAAGCTGGAGCCGACGAACTCGGCAACCGGTGCCATGACCCGCCGTTCGTCCCATGTCCTGAGGCGCAGATGGGTGAAGCCGATCTTCTCGACGTAGCACCACTGGCCTTCATACTCGACGGCGTCGCCGATCCGCGCGGTCTTGGCGAAGGCGATCTGGAGCGAGGCCATGACATCGCCCAGCACCTTGCGCGCTGCGAAGGCGATGACGAGGCCGAGGACGCCCGCCCCCGCCAGCAGCGAGAAGCCGAGTGTCTGCGTCAGGTCGCTCTGCACCAGCACGATGCCGAGGCCCGCCAGCATGATCAGCACGATCATGACCCGCCGCACCGCCGAAGCCTGGGTGTAGAAATCACGGCTGTCCTCGTTTTCCGGCGCTTCGATCTCCTGGACGTTGCGATCCGTCGCGACGTCGAGCAGCGCCTCGATCACGGCGAGCACGATGGCGCCGATGGCGACCACCACCAGCGTCAGCTGAACCGGGCCGAGCACCCCGTCCACCGGCCCGGTGAAGTTGAACAGCCAGGTGCGCATGACCGCGAAACTGCCCGCCAGCGCCAGCAGTGCCGCGGGGATCTGCACGGCACGCAGGATCGCGGCGACGAAGCTGTCCTTCTCGTCGAAGCGCCGCTTCATCCGCTCGATCGCCTTGTAGGTCATGATCGAGGCGACGAAGGCGAGCAGCAGCACCAGCGGGATGGCAATGACCTCCCACCAGGCCAGCGTCCAGAAGGCCTGCCGCCGCAGCCATGTCGGGAGCGCCTGCTCGAACCGGGTTGGCCCGTAGCGGGCGTAGAGTTCGGGCAGGTTGCCGACCGACTGGCGGCTGAACACCCATACCGGCTCGCCGCCCTGCGGGCGCACCCGGGCGATGCTGATCGGCACGGAACGCCGGCCGAGATCGAGGCGGGCGAGGGTGATGTGGCGGCGTTCGGTGCCGGCCATCGGATCCTTGTCGCTGGCGATGGTATCGACGGCGTCGGGGCGGTCGGGCAGACCGGCCCAGTCGAGCGCGATGGAGCGATGGACGATCTCGTACATCATCGCGGCAAGGTTTTCCGCCTCGCGCGATTGCTCCTCCGGATCGAGATTGCTCATGTCGAGCGCGGTGGCGGCCCGCCGCCATTCATGCGCCTCCGCGGCGGCGAGGAAGCTTTCCATCAGCGCCTGCGGCGTATCGAGTTCGAGCGGCTCGCCCTCCACGCCGAGGCCGGAGTTCAGGGTCTCCACCTGGTAGACATAGGGCTCGGAGGCGTTGGGCACCTCGTCGTCGCCCTGCGCCACGGCGGGCGCGGCAAGCGTGGTGAGGCAGAGCGCGATGAGCGCGGCGAAGCGTCTGACAAGCAAATCCATCCCGACATCATACGCACCAGCCCGCCTGCGGGTCCGGAAACGCGGTCAGCCGGCCATGTCTTCCAGCGCGTGCATGTCCGCGTCGGAAAGCCCGAAATGGTGGCCGATCTCGTGAATGACCACGTGCGCGACGAGGTGTTCGAGCGTCTCGTCGCCGCGTTCGGCCCACTCGTCGAGAATCGGCCGGCGAAACAGGCGGATGCGGTCGGGCATGGTGCCCGAATGCTCGATGCTACGCTCGGTCAGCGGCAGGCCTTCGTAAACCCCGGTCAGTCCGAAGGCATCGTCGATGCCCAATTGCGCGAGCAGGGCGCGATCGGCGAAATCCTCGACCTGCAGGATCACCTCGCCCAGGTGCCGGGCGAATTGATCGGGCAGGCGCGCCAGGGTGCGGCAGGCCATCGCCTCCAATTCGGAGGCGGTCGGGGGCAGTCCGACGGTGCGGTCCATGAAGGCGAATGTAGGAGGGCGCGCGGCATCTGTCATCACTGCCTTGCCACGGTCGGGAACGAAGGCTAGGGGCACGCCTCTGCCCGATCAGGCATGCGGAGCGGTGGCCGAGTGGTCGAAGGCGCACGCCTGGAAAGTGTGTATACGGTAACCCCGTATCGAGGGTTCGAATCCCTCCCGCTCCGCCATCCACGCTGCATCGCCGTAATCAGGTCTTGCCGGTCGCGTGGCGCCCCTGCCCGGAGCATCCGGGTTCTCGATGCGTTGCCGGGGTTGGCGCCAGAAGCCCCCGATCAGGTAGAGGAGTTTTCATGCTCACGACAGACAACGCGGTCGCCAATTCGGGAACCTTCGCGCTCGGAAGTCGCACCGTTCATCGGATGGGTTACGGCGCCATGCAACTGGCCGGACCTCACGTTTTCGGACCTCCCGAAGATCGCGAAGGCGCGATGGCCGTGCTGCGCGAAGCTGTCGCGCTCGGCATCGATCATATCGATACGAGCGATTTTTACGGTCCGCACCATACCAACCGCGTGATCCGCGAGGCGCTGTCCCCTTTCCCGGACAGGCTGACGATCGTGACCAAGCTTGGCGCGCGCCGTGATGATGCGGGCGCCTGGCTGCCGGCGATGGAGCCGGACGAACTCGTCGACGCGGTGGAAAGCAACTGCGATAACCTCGGGATCGAGCGGGTCGAGATCGCGAATTTGCGCCTCATGTTCGGCGAGGGGGATTCCGGACCCGCACCCGGCGACGTTCGGCCCCTGCTCGATCCGCTCGTCGAACTGAAGGAGCGTGGCCGCATTGGTGCACTCGGCATCAGCAACGCCCTTCCCGAACAGGTCGAGACTGCGCGTTCGATGACAGAAATCGCCTGTGTGTAGAACATGTACAACCTCGCCAATCGGGGCGACGACGAGCTGATCGATCACCTCGCAGGGGAAGGCATTGCCTATGTCCCGTTCTTCCCTCTCGGCGGGTACGATAGCCTGCAATCGGACACGCTCGACAACGTTGCCGCCGATGTCGACGCAACGCCCATGCAGGTCGCGCTTGCCTGGTTGCTGCAACGCTCGCCCAATATCCTTCTCATTCCCGGCACGAGTTCGGTGACGCATTTGCGAGAGAACGTCGCAGCGGCAAACCTGCGTCTTCCCGCGGAGGCGATTGCGACACTGGACCGGATAGGAACTTGATCGGCTCCTTGCCGCGTATTGGGTTCCGATCGTCAGAAGCGCTGCCTGAAGCAAGCAGCCGCTCCGTTAGAGATCCGCGTTCGCTGGCGCATGGCACGGTGTCCAAGACGTAGTCGAAGGCGAGATCCTAGGAACCCGTGACGCGGACAGTGCGTAAGGTAATCATGAAACATCAAGGCTTACGCAGCGGTCGAGGCGGGCGCAGAGCCATCTCGATCCTGGGACATCCCGTCTTTCCGGCCTTGGCGAGCGTGCCGCTCGTATGCTTCGCCGGAGCCCTCCTTACCGACATCGTTTACGCGCAATCGCCTTACATGCAGTGGACGAACTTCTCCGCCTGGCTCATCACGGCCGGCCTCGTGTTCGCGCTGTTCGCGGCGATCGTCGCGATCATCGATTTCTTCCGTAATCCGAAAGGCGGCCTCGCCGTCGCGCATATCGTGCTGGTTTTCGGGGCATACGTGATCGAACTGTTCAATATCTTCGTTCACAGCCGCGACGCCTACACTTCCGTCGTGCCCACCGGCCTCACGCTGTCGGTCGTGGCGGTTGCGCTGCTGCTTGTCGGCAACTGTCTCGGCGCCTTTCTGAGTGGACGGTACTACGCGAGGAGCGAGGCATGAAGAACCGTTTACTGCTTGGCCTCGCGAGCGGCCTGCTGGTCGCGTCTTGCGGCAGCAGCGGCACGTTCGACAAATCTTCGCAGATCGGTGCCGATCCGGTCTTGCCCGAAGCCGAGCAATATCTCGTTCCACCGTTCAAGGTGGCCGAGGTCGTTGGCTGGGAGGAAGGCGAAGCTCCGGTTGCTCCGGCTGGATTCGAAGTGCGTGCTTTCGCCAGCAATCTGGGGGGACCGCGTCAGATGCTTCCCCTGGACAATGGCGATGTGCTCGTCGTCGAGACGAAGGGGCCGGGCCTTGAAGATCCGCTTCGTCCGAAGGATTTCATGATGGGGTGGGCGATGTCGATGGCTCACGGGTCGAGCGGTGGAGAGGCGCCGCCGACCAACCAGATAACCCTGCTGCGCGATGCGGATGGCAACGGCATTCCGGAAATGCGCTCTGTCCTGGTTGACGATCTGTTCTCGCCCTTCGGCATCGCCTATGCCGACGGCACTCTTTACGTCGCCAACACCGACGCGATCGTGACCTATCCGTTCTCGCCCGGACAGACGCACATCACCGCACCGCCCCATGTGCTGACCCAATTGCCGGGCGGGCCGATCGATCACCACTGGACGAAGGATCTGGCGCTGGGACCGGACGGTACCAAGCTGTTCGCCAGCGTGGGCTCGAACAGCAACATCACGGAGAATGGCAAAGAAGCGGAAAAGGGCCGCGCGGCAATCTGGGAAATCGACCGGCAAACGGGGGCCGCTCGCGAATTCGCTACCGGTTTGCGCAATCCGAACGGGCTGACGTTCTACCCCGGTTCGGATACGCTGTGGACGGTTGTCAACGAACGCGACGAGCTCGGTCCGAACCTCGTTCCCGACTATATGACGTCCGTACGGCCCGGTGGCTTCTATGGCTGGCCCTACAGTTATTACGGTCAGCACGTCGACCGCCGGGTGCAGCCGCAGCGTCCTGACCTCGTGGCGAGGGCGATCAAGCCCGATTACGCGCTCAGCAGTCATGTCGCGCCGCTCGGCCTGACATTCTACACCGGCGGCAGTTTCCCGGAAGCCTACGAGGGTGGCGCGTTCATCGGCGAACACGGCAGTTGGGACCGCGACCATTTCAACGGCTACAAGGTGGTATTCGTCCCCTTCGCCGACGATGGCAAACCCAACGGGATGGCGCAGGATTTCCTTACCGGCTTCCTTACTGGCGATGGCTCCACTCACGGCAGACCCGTCGGCGTTGCGGTCGATCGCACCGGGGCCTTGCTCGTCGCCGACGATGCGGGCGGGACGGTCTGGCGAGTGACCCCGCGGGGTCGCACGGGCGGAGGGAACAATCCCGCGCAGGATCGCTCCTGACAGGACTGTCCGGAAACCAAAGGCTGAACGCTTTGGCGGATGTCCGAACGCTCCGCGATATCGGCAAGGGCGCGACGATAAAGGCAAATTCGCTGGCGCGGTGATACGCTTCGCGAGTATGGAGCGTCATGGACGCACAATTGCTGGCGATCTGCCTGCTGACCGCCGGAATACACCTGATCGGAACACTGGCCTACGGCGCCCGCATCGCCGGCGTGCGGACCGGTCGTATCGCCATGAGTTTCGCGCTTTTCAACATCCTCGTGCTGGTATCGCGCACTTCAAACGGTTTTCTCGGCCCGTTCCTCGCCAAACGGATCGAAACGCGGCTCGCCGTAGGGGGCGGGGAGGCACTTGCAGGGGACTTCAGGCTCGTCCTGCTGTCGGCATCGATCGCTGTAGCGGTCGGCGTTCTAGCCGTTCCGACAGCACAGCGCCTGTTCGTAAGCGCGATAGGCCATTTCCAGGTCAATCGGTCGACCGGTCGTCTTCTGATGCGTTTGGCAACACCGAGCGGATTGCGACGGGTGCGCCAGTCCGTTGCTTTGCCGACGCGGGCGCACTGGCGCGGATTTCTCCGGTCCCCCGGCGTGGGCTGGGGTGTCCTGACCGCGAACTGTCTGGCGCAGGCCTTGCTGACTGTGGGTGTGCTGGCCTCGCTTTACGCAGGTTATCTAAACCCGGAATTCCGGGTAACCGCGGCTCAGCTTTCCGCCATAGTCAATGGCGTTGCGACGATCCTGCTCTTTGCTCTGATCGACCCGCAGCTTTCCGTGATCACCGACGATGCGGCAGGAGGTCAGGTTTCGCAGGCCGATTTCCGCCGGACCATCACCGCCATTTCGTTGAGCCGGCTGGCCGGTACGATCCTGGCACAGGCGTTGTTCCTCCCCGCCGCCATGCTGGTGGCGGTGGTCGCCAACATGATCTGATCAAGCGGCGTCAGTTCGGTCTGTTCGATAGCAGACGATAGCCCCACGCCGGCAGCGTTATGTGATCCCGGGACGCAAGGTTCACCTCTTCGCCGCTGGCAAAATCGCGATAGGTGCCGGCTGCGTGAGCATCGAGGAGCATCGCGTCCACCGGCTCGGCGGAAAGATTGAACAGACCGACGACCTTGTTGTCCCCTTCCTGCCTGACCCATGCGAACAGCTGCCGCGGCTTGTCGCTCACCACCTGGCTTATGCGCGCCCCCCAGCGACCGTTCTCGAGCGCCGGATTGGCCTTTCGAAAGTCGATCAGCCTCGCAAGCAGGTCGCCATAGGCGCAATCGTCTCCCTGGCTCCAGTCGATTGGATCTTTCTCGAAGAATTCCAGTCGTTTGGCGTTGCAAGCTTCCATGCCGTTATAGATGAGGGGTAGCCCCTCGTTGGTGAAGCTGAGAGCCGTCATCGCACCCAGCGCGGGACCGAAATTCTCGTACATGGTGCCTTCCCAGGCATTGCTGTCGTGGTTGGCGATGTAGGTCATTCGCATGGCGCTGGCGGGCCAGGCGCTCTCGTTCTCGGCGTAATATCCATAGAGCGCGGTCGCATCCGCCTCTCCGGCCGCGATCTGCTTGATAGTCTGGTGCCATTCCCACGCGTAGACCGCATCGAAAGCCTTGCGGACCATCTCGGAAGATTTCCATTCGGCCAGCATGAAGACCGGCTTGATCGCTTCCAGCCGTTCGCGTTCGGTCTCCCAGAAGTCGAGCGGGACGTATCCCGCCACGTCAGCGCGGTATCCGTCTACATCGAATTTGCGCACCCAGTATTCCATCGCCTCCCCGACATGCTGGCGCACACCCGGTTTGGACCAGTCGAGATCGATGATGTCCGACCAGTCCCACCAGGGAGTCGGGCGGAAGTCGCCTTTCCAGTCCTTCTCGTACCAGTCGGGATGATCGTAGCGCAGCTCGTTGTCCCAGGCGGTATGATTGGCGACGAGATCGAGGATGACGTGAAATCCCTGGGCGTGCGCAGCGTCGATGAAGGTCTTCAGATCCTGTTCGGTGCCCAGTTCCGGGTTTACCGCGAAATAGTCGCGCACCGAATACGGGCTTCCCAACGTGCCCTTGCGGTTCTCCTCCCCGATGGGATGGATCGGCATGAGCCATAGGATGTCGACGCCAAGCGCCTTCAGTCGGGGCAGTTCCCGCTGGGCTGCGGCGAAGGTTCCTTCAGGTGTGAACTGGCGAGTGTTGATCTGATAGAGCACTGCGTCGCGCGACCAGGCGGGATTTTCGATGGTTGCGTAGGGTCGGGGTTGCCACGGATCGGCGTCCTGTGCGGCGGTGGGGACGAGGGGTAGGTAAAGGGCAGCGAGGGTCAGGGCGAGAGCGAACTTAGGCAAGAGCGGTCTCCGTGGGGGTCGAGGGCAGGGCAGCCGCGACGCGAAGCATGGCGCCGGCCGCGATCAGGAAGGTGACGGCGGCGAACAGCATCGTCCACACCGGCTCGCCCGGGAAGAAGGCCTGCATGATCGATCCCATCACCGTTGCCACCAGCAGCTGCGGCACGACGACGAAGATGTTGAACAGGCCCATGTAGATGCCGAGCTTGGCTTGCGGCAGGTTGCTGGCGAGAATGGCGTAGGGCATGGCGAGAATGCTTGCCCAGGCTATGCCGATTCCGATCTCTGCCACGAGCAGCACCTGCGCATCCCGTACGAAGAAGAACATCAGGAAGCCGACCGCGCCGGCAGTGAGGCAGATGGAATGCGTCGCTACCTGCCCGAAGCGACGGCTCATGGCGGGCAGCAAGGCGAGGGCGGCAATGGCGGCGATGCCGTTATAGACCGTGAACAGCACGTTCACCCAGTTCGCGCCCTCGTTATAGGCAATGCTCGTCGTATCGGTGCTGCCGAAGACGTACTGGGTTACGACGGGCGTGGTGTTGATCCACATGATGAACAACGCCGACCAGCTGAAGAACTGCACGACGGCGAGACGCTTCATCACCTCCGGCATGCCGGAGAAATCGCCGACGATGCTCGAGAGCATGTTGGCCGCCTTCCCCCGCCGGGCCAGTGCGATCGCAACCGCGCTCAGCACTCCGTAGAGCGCCAAGAGCGCGCCGAGAAGAAGCACTTCCTTTTCGAGGTCGAGCAGACCTACGAGCAGCGCGACAACGGCGCCCAGCACTATCCAGGCGCCGCTCGATAGGTAGGATTTTTCCGCCAGCATCGACGCCGGCGGCGCTTCGGCAACCTTGCCGTCTCCGGCCGCGAACGCGGCCTGTTCGTCCGGGCTGTATTCGCGGGTCGTCACCACCGTCCAGACGACCGCAGCCAGGAGCGCGACCGATCCGGCCCAGAAACTCCAGCGCACGGTATCGGGGATGCCACCGCCGGGTGCCACGTTGGCGATGCCGAGATGTTCGAGCACGAAGGGAAATATCGACCCGACCACCGCGCCGGTGCCGATGAACGCGGTCTGCACCGCATAACCGGCGGCGTGCTGATCGGTGCGCAGCATGTCCCCCACGAAGGCGCGGAACGGCTCCATCGAAATGTTGAGCGAGGCGTCTAGCACCCACAGCATCGCGGCGGCAAAGATCAGCGGCGCGCCGAACGCAGGTGAGAGCGGCATCACGAACAGGGCGACGGCTGCGAGAACCGCGCCTGTCAGGATATAGGGGCGACGCCGCCCAAGCCGGTTCCAGGTACGATCGGACAGATGACCGATGACCGGCTGTACCAGCAGCCCGGTGAGCGGGGCCGCGACCCAGAGCGCCGGGAGGTCGTCCATGCTGGCGCCCAGGGTCTGGAAGACGCGGCTCATGTTCGCGTTCTGCAGGGCGAAGCCGATCTGGATGCCGAAGAAGCCGAAACTGATGTTCCAAAGGCCCCAGAAGCCCTGGCGCGGCTTTTCCATTATGGTCGTCCTTTCCCGAACGGCCGGACGAACTTGGTGCCGCCCTTGCCGTGCGCGTGACGGGTCGCATGAAAATACGCCGTCCGCCAACATGTATACGAATGTATCGCGCCCGGACGGGCGTTGTCAGGCGACGGTGCTGCCGCGCACGATAAGGCGCGTCGGCAGGCGGTTGTCGGGTCGGTCGCGTTCTTCGATCTGCGCCATCAGAGTTTCGAGCAGGCGCTCCCCGGCGCCCTTGATATCCTGCATGATCGTGGTGAGCGGCGGGCTGGTGAGACTGGCGGCGGGTATATCGTCGAAACCGACCACCGCCACGTCGTCGGGCACGCTGCGACCGGCTTCCGCCAATGCGCGCAGCGCTCCTATGGCGATGAGGTCGCTCGCGGCGAATATCGCGTCGAACACCTTGCCCGACGCCAGCAGACGGCAAACCGCATCGTAGCCTGCTTCTTCCGTGGTTATCGCATCCATGCGCAGGGCGGGATCGGCATCGATGCCCGCTTTCCCCATCGCCTCCACCAGCCCGCGATAGCGTCCGTCGAATTCCGGACAGTCCTCCCCCACTTCGCCGATGAAGGCGATGTCGCGCCGGCCGAGACCGGCAAGATGCTCGCCTGCCTGCCGCCCGGCCCCGACATTGTCCGAACCCACCGTCGGCCCCCAGAGGTCGCGGCTGACCGAACCCCAGCGGGCGTAATGCGTGCCGTGATCCTCCAGTTCCGCGAGGCGCGCGGTATAGGCGGTGTAGTCGCCATAGCCGAGTAGGATGAGGCCGTCCGCCCGGTGACTGTCCTGATAGCGAGCGTGCCAGTCATCCTCCATCTTCTGAAAGGAAATCAGCAGGTCCAGCCCGCGATTGGCGCAGGCGCGGGTGATGGACCCCAGCATGGCCAGGAAGAACGGGTTTATCATGCTGTCGTCGGGCGTCGGATCCTCGAAGAACAGCAGCGCGATGGTGTTCGATCGCTGAGAGCGCAGCGAAGACGCGTTCTTGTCGACCGTATAGTTGAGTTCATCGGCGATCTTGCGGATACGCAAGCGCGTCGCCTCGGACACGGACCTGTCTCCGCGCAGCGCCCTGCTGACCGTCGGCTGAGAAACGCCGGCAAGATAAGCAATGTCGAAACTGGTTGGCTTGCCAGTTGGTGGACGTCCCATGAACCTGATCCCAGCGATCCGTCTCCCTTGCGGACCTGACGAGGATGCTACCCCATGCATGCCGATAAGAAAACCACGGCGAAAGGGGGTGGGCCGAGTGTGTCCGCAAGGATACAGCGACAAGCGTCATGACATCACCTCTTGCCCTTTCCGATCGGGCGCGGACCCATGTGCGCACCTTCGGCAGCGAGCAACAACCCGTCCTCGTGGTCGACGACGTGCTGGCGGACCTGTCCCTGGTTCGGGGAATCGCTGCCAGGCACAGCTTCCGACCCATCGGACCGCACTATCCGGGAATCCGCGCGGCCGTTTCCGAAAGGGTGGTCATGCCACTCGCCGATCCCCTGACGGCACTGCTGACAGAAATCTTCGCGCTCGATCGCGCGCCGCATTACGCCGAATGCTTCCTTTCCGTCGTCACCAAGGGGGGCGGAGATCTCGCGCCGATTCAGCGTCTGCCGCATTTCGATGGAACCGAACGGGGCCGGATTGCCGTGCTTCTCTACCTGGGCGATACCGAGACGCACGGTACCGGCTTCTATCGCCAGCGGTCCACCGGCTTCGAAAGCGTCACGGCCGATCGGTTCGCCGCTTACGAGAAGGCCCTGCGCGATGGTGTTGCCGAACATGGCTTGCCGGTCGGTTATATCGGCGAAGGCAATGCCCTGTTCGACCGTATATTCGCGGTCCGGGGACGCGCGAACCGCCTGATCGCCTATCGCGGGAACACCTTGCATTGCGCCGCGCTGCCCGAAGGATTTGCGCCCGACGCCGACCCGCGCCGCGGGCGTTTGACACTCAACCTGTTCCTGTCCGCCTGACACGCCCGCGGGGCGTTGCCCGAATGTCACATCGGTGTTGCGCGCCAACCTTTGTGTATACGTATGCTTTCTTCCCAACCCCGCAAACCCGGCGCACACGGTATGGCAGGCGCACCGGACCGACAGCGATCGGCCCCGGCGCCGATGGGAACAGGATGTACCGGAACCAGGCCCGCGTGCCCGTCCGGTCGGGATTGGGACAGACCTTATGAAAACTCGCTCCATGCTTCGCGCCGGCACCAGCACCGCCGCCTTCGTGCTCGCAACGGTGACGCTGACCGCGCCGACGCTGGCGCAGGAGGCGTCCATCGACCCCAACGACACCACCGTATCCGAAGATGATCCAGGCGATCCGCAGAGCGAGGCGATCGTCGTCACCGGTTTCCGCCAGGCGCTGGAAACCGCGATAAACACCAAGCGCGAGGCATCGGTCATCGTCGAGGCGTTCAGCGCCGAGGACATCGGCAAGCTGCCCGACATCTCCATCGCGGAGACGCTGGGACGGCTGCCGGGCCTCGCAGTCCAGCGTATCGACGGACGCGCGCAAAGCCTGTCGATCCGCGGCCTGGGGCCCGATTATTCGACCTCGCTGCTCAACGGCCGCCAGCTTGTCTCTTCCGGTGACAACCGCGCCGTGGAATATGACCAGTATCCGTCCGAACTGATCGACAGCGGCGTCGTCTACAAGACACCCTATGCCGGCCTCATCGGGCAGGGGCTGGCTGGCACGGTCGACCTGCGCACGATCCGTCCGCTGGCGAAGAACGAACAGATCATCAATGTCAGTGGCCGCCTCGAATTCAACGAGGACGGTTCGCTCAATCCCGATATCGATGGCTGGGGCTGGCGTGCGACGGGCACCTATGTCGACCAGTTTGCGGACGATACGCTCGGCGTGGCGATGGGCGTCGCCTACCAGTCCAGCCCGACGCAGGTGGAGCGCTTCAATTCATGGGGCTATCCGCAGCTTTCCGATGGTGACGTGGCCGGCGGCGTGGCCCCCGCCGGCAGCGCCGGAACCACCGTGCTCGGCGGCATGAAGCCCTACGCCCGATCGGTCGAGCTCAACCGCTTGGGGGTATTCGGCACGCTGGAATGGCAGCCGAGCCTGGCGCTCAACACCACGCTCGATGTCTTCTATGCGGACTATCGCGAGAAGATTCCGCAACGCGGCATCGAATTTCCGCTCAATCCCGGTTGGGGCGCGACCGACCGCGTGACCGAAGTGAGCGATCCGGGCCAGTTCGCGCAGAGTGCGACCTTTGCCGGCGTGCAACCGGTGGTCCGCAACGACTTCGACCGCAAGGATACCGAGACCTTCGCGATCGGCTGGAACACCAAGTACGAAAACGACGCGGTGCTTCTCGATTTCGACGTGGCCTATTCGAGCGCGGATCGGCGGCTTCAGCAGATTGAGAGCTATTCCGGACTCAGTTATGCAGCGAGCGGTTCGGTATCCGATACCGTCACCTACAACCGCCAGTCGAGCGGCTTCCCATTCCAGTTCTCGAACACGATCGACTATTCCGACACCAACCTCATCCAGCTCACCGATCCGCGCGGGTGGGGCGCGAACGGTATCGTCCAGGCCGGTTTCATCAACGACACGGCGACCGAAGACGAGTTGTGGACCGCGAAGGCCGAAGCCGCCTTCCCGGTGCGCGATGCCTTCATCGGCCAGGTGGTACTCGGTTTCGCCTATGACGACCGTACGAAATCGCGCGATATCACGCAGAACTTCCTGAGCCTGGCCGGCGGTCCTTCGGTCTATGCCGGACAGGGTGCCGTTACCCGCCTGCCCATTCCGGACGACGCCCTGCTCGATCCGACCGCGGCGCTCGGCTTCCTCGGGCTGGGGCCGCAGGTCGCCTACGATCCCTTCGTTCTGCTGGAAGACGGCACCTACGTCCTGACCGACGTGCAGAGTTCGGATTTGCCCTTTCCGGGCGACTGGACGGTGAACGAGAAGGTCTACACGGGCTATGCCCGGCTGGACATCGACGCGATGCTCGGGCGGATGCCGGTAACGGGCAATGTCGGTGTGCAGTTCGTCCATACCGATCAGAGCTCGACCGGCTTCAGTTCGCCCGGCGGCATCGGGGCGACGCGCATCCCGACCGAAGGCGGCGACACTTATCTGGATATCCTGCCCAGTGCGACGCTGAATTTCGAGGTGGGACCGGACACGATCGTGCGTCTCGGCGCGGCGCGCACGCTGGCCCGTCCCCGGATGGACCAGCTCAACGCCTCGTCCAACGCCTCCATCGGCAATCAGCCGCAAGGCTCGCTCGCGTCGATCTTCAGCGGCGGCGGCGGCAATCCGGAACTGCGGCCCTACATCGCCGACAGCGTGGACCTATCGGCCGAGCACTACTTCGCCAACGACGGCTACATCGCGCTGGCGACCTATTACAAATGGCTCGATGACTTCGTGAACCCGAATGCTTCGGTCCTGCGTGATTTCAGCTATCTGGTACCTTCGCTGACCGGCGCACAGCTTGACGCTTTCCGTGCCAGCGGCGGGCAGACGCTGGGCTTCGTGAGCGGGCCGGATAATGGCGCGTCCGGTCACATCTTCGGGGTCGAGGCGAGCCTCGCCCTGCCGCTCTCGGTCCTGGCCAGCACGTTCGATGGCTTCGGCTTCCAGACGAGCGTTTCCTTCACCGACAGCAACCTGACGGTCACTCCGCCCAGCGGCGATCCGTTCGATACCGACGTGCCGGGCCTGTCGAAATGGGTGGTCAACTCGACCGTCTTCTATGAAAATTCAGGCTTCGAAGCGCGCCTCAGCCATCGCTACCGAACCGAATTTCTCGCCGAATTCATCGGCATTTCGGCCAGCCGGACCTTCCGCGAGACGCGCCCCGAATCGATCTTCGACGCCCAGATCGGCTACCGCTGGGAAAGTGGCCCGCTCGACGGGCTGGGCATAACCCTCCAGGCGCTGAACCTGACGGACGAACCGTTCATCAGCTTCCAGAACGGCGACGAGGAGCAGATCATCGATTACGAGCGCTACGGTCGCACCTACCTGATCGGGGCGTCCTACCGCTTCTGACAGGGCGGACCGGCGGGAGGCCTTGCTCCTCCCTGAAAAAATGGGGTTTCCCGCCGGTCCTGTCTCGCCCCGCTCACCCGCTTCGCTATGGTTGCGGGCAGGACGTGGAAGGACAGCGCGATGACCGACAGGCCCATCACCCGATACTGCATCGCCGGCGGGGGAACCGCCGGCTGGATGGCGGCCGCCGCGCTCGCCCGCTTTCTGCCCGGCGGCCACACGGTCGAACTGGTCGAGAGCGAAGCGATCGGTACGGTCGGCGTGGGTGAAGCGACCATTCCGCAAATTCACCTGTTCAACGGCGCGCTGGGGCTCGATGAGGCCGAGTTCCTGCGCGAGACGAAGGGGAGCATCAAGCTCGGCATCGAGTTCGACGGCTGGCTCCGCGAGGGAGCGGCGTACATGCACGCTTTCGGCAATATCGGCCGGAGCGCGGGCCTGCTGCCGTTCCAGCACTACTGGTTGCGCGCGCACGCGCTTGGCTTCGCCAAACCACTCCAGCGCTACTCGCTCAACGAACTGGCGGGGCGCACCATGCGGATGCAGCGCGGGAAAACCGCGGGAGGGCAGGAGATGCCCTACGCCTACCATTTCGATGCCGCTTTATATGCGCGTTACCTGCGACGCTTCGCCGAGGAGCGCGGCGTGACCAGGTACGAGGGACGGATCGAACAGGTCGAACGCGCCGGGCAGAGCGGGGATATCTCCGCGCTCCTACTTGACGGCGACAGGCGGATCGAAGCCGATTTTTTCATCGACTGCACCGGTTTTCGCGGTCTGCTGATCGAAGGCGCACTGGAAACGGGCTTCGAGGATTGGAGCGACTGGCTTCCCTGCGACCGCGCGCTGGCCGTGGCGTGCGAGGGCGGCGGTGATTTCACCCCCTATACCCGCTCGATCGCGCGACCCGCGGGTTGGCAGTGGCGCATTCCCTTGCAGCACCGGCTGGGCAACGGACTGGTCTACTGCTCCGCCCAGTGGTCCGACGATGAAGCCGCCGAGACGCTGCTGGCCAATCTCGACGGTGCGCCGCAGACCGATCCGCGTCCGATCCGCTTCACTACCGGCACGCGCCGCCGTCACTGGAACCGCAATTGTCTCGCGCTGGGGCTGGCGGCGGGGTTCATGGAGCCGCTCGAATCGACCAGCATTCATCTCGTGCAGAGTGCCATCAGCCGCTTCCTCGCGGTTCTGCCCCACGCCGCGCCCGATCCGGCGATCGTCGGCTGGTTCAACCAGCAGGCGCGGTTCGAATGGGAGCGCATTCGCGATTTCCTCATCCTGCATTACACTGCGAACGACCGTGTGGGGCAGCCTTTCTGGGATCAGGTTCGCACCATGATCCCGCCCGATACCCTGACCGCCAAACTCGACCAGTGGCGCGCCACCGGTTTCATTCACCGTGAGCACGAGGAACTGTTCACGGACGTCGGATGGTTTCAGGTGCTGGTGGGGCAGGGCGTCGCCGCGCGCGGATACAATCGGCTGGCCGACGCCATGCCCGAAGACGACCTTCGCCGCTTTCTCGGCGAAACCGAACGGGCGCTGATCGAGCAGGTCAAGCCGATGCCGCGCCATCTCGACTTCCTGCGCGATTGCATCGCACGGTCCGAGCGGCAGGGAGTGGACGCGTGAGCGCATTGCGATGCCTTGCCGCCATGCTGCTTCCCGCGCTCGCGAGCTGTGCGACAATGCGCGATGCGACGCCTTCGCCGACCCCGTCCGGCGCGGCCTATCTGGCGCGGGAACCATCGGAGGAGGTGGTCTATTTCGTCCTCCCCGATCGGTTCGAAAACGGGAATAGCGTCAACGATACCGGCGGCCTTGCGGGGGATCGCCTGTCGACCGGATACGATCCTGGCGCACAAGGTTTCTTTCACGGCGGCGATATGGCGGGTCTGACATCCCGGCTCGATTACCTCGAACGCCTCGGCATTACCGCGATCTGGTTCGCGCCGATCTTCCAGAACAAGGCCGTGCAGGGTCCGCCGGGCGAGGAGAGCGCCGGCTATCACGGTTACTGGGTCACGGACTTTACCCGCCCCGACAGCCATTTCGGGACGAGGGAGGAGTTCGCGCAGTTTGTCGATGCCGCTCATGCCCGCGGCATGAAGGTCTACATGGACATCATCACCAATCACACCGCCGACGTCATTCGCTACGCGGATGGGGACGAGACCAATTACGAGTATCGCAGCCGCGGCGACTATCCCTATTCCACGCGGGGCGGGCCCGACGGGCCACCCATCAACACGGGCTTTGGCGGAGACACGGATTCGAGCGAAGCCAATTTCGCGAAGCTGGTGAACCCCGACTACGCCTATGTCCCCATGGTGCCGGAAGCCGAACGCACCGTGAAGGTACCGGCCTGGCTCAACGATCCGATCTATTACCACAACCGGGGCAACAGCAGCTTTACCGGGGAAGACAGCCGGTTTGGCGATTTTTCCGGACTGGACGACCTTTTCACCGAACATCCGCGCGTGCGGGCCGGCATGCAGGACATCTACTGCACCTGGATCTCCGATACCCGCGTGGACGGCTTTCGCATCGATACGGCGCGCCACGTCGACCCCGGCTTCTGGCGCGCTTTCGTGCCGGCGATGGAAGGCTGCGCAGAGCGCGTGGGCATCGTCAACTTCCACATGTTCGGCGAGGTCTACAAGGACGTGCCGGAAAACGGCTACATCGCCGAATATACCCGGCGCGACAAATTGCCGGCCGTGCTCGATTTCGCGTTCCAGGCGTCGATGCGAAATGTGCTGGGGCGCGGCTCGGGGACCGTGGTTCTGGCCCAGCTTTTCGATGGCGACGTGCTGTATGACGGCGGAGAAGACACCGCACGAACCCTGCCGACATTCCTCGGCAATCATGACATGGGCCGTTTCGCGACGCTGATCCGCGAAGATATGCCCGGCATCTCGCAGCAGGAATTGCTGGCGCGAACGATGCTTGGCCACGCCATGATGCTGACGCTTCGCGGCAGCCCGGTGATCTATTACGGGGACGAACAGGGTTTCGTGGGAGATGGGGGCGATCAACTGGCACGCGAGGACATGTTTCCCAGTCGAACGGCAGTCTATAACGACAATGACCTCCTTGGTACGGACGCGACGACCGTGCAGTCCAATTTCGACGAGACTCATCCCCTCTATCGCCTGATTGCCCGGTTCAGCGCGATCAGGCGCGCGCATTCCGCCTTCACCCGGGGCGGGCAGCAGGTCCGCCACTACGAGCAGGAACCCGGCCTGTTCGCCGTGAGCCGGTTCGATCCCGAGGACGGAACAGAATATCTGGCCGTGTTCAACACGGCGGCATCGCCGCGTGCAGCGAATATCTGGCTGGACTACGACGCGAGAACCTTCGAGGCGCTGGCGGGGGCGTGTCCCGACAGGGTCAGCGCTCCGGGCAGCGCGGCATTTTCGCTGCCCGCATTCGGCTGGGCGGTATGCCGCGTAAGCGAGAGCGCGCGATGAGCGGAGCCGACGATGCTCTCCCCTGGTGGAAAGGCGCGACGATCTACCAGATCTATCCGCGCAGTTTCATGGACAGCGACGGCGACGGGGTGGGCGATCTGCCTGGCATCACTCGGCGGCTGGACCATGTGGCGAAGCTCGGCGTGGACGCAATCTGGGTGTCGCCCTTCTTCCGTTCGCCGATGAAGGACTTCGGATATGACGTCGCCGATTACCGGGACGTGGATCCACTGTTCGGATCGCTTGCCGATTTCGACGCGATGGTGGGGAGGGCGCACGAGCTGGGCCTGAAGGTGTTGATCGACCAGGTCTATTCGCATACGTCCGACGAGCACGAATGGTTCACGCAAAGCCGTTCGAGCCGCGATAACGCCAAGGCGGACTGGTATGTGTGGGCCGATGCCAAGCCGGACGGTTCTCCACCTTCGAACTGGCAGTCGGTGTTCGGCGGGCCGGCCTGGACCTGGGATGCGCGGCGGGGGCAGTATTACCTGCACAACTTCCTCGCCTGCCAGCCACAGCTCAATCTGCACCAGGCCGCGGTGCAGGACGCAGTGCTGGATGTCATGCGCTTCTGGCTGGATCGCGGCGTCGACGGCTTTCGTATCGATGCGCTCAACTTCGCGATGCACGATCCCATGCTGCGCGACAATCCGCCCGCTCCGCCGAACGGGCGGCAGCGCACCCGACCGTTCGATTTCCAGCGGCGCATCTACAATCAGTCACACGCCGACATTCCGGCCTTCGTTAAACGCATCCGCCGCCTGACCGACCGCTATCAGGCGATCTTCACCGTCGCCGAGGTAGGCGGGGATGATGCCGATGCGGAGATGAAGGCGTTTACCGCGGGAGAAAGCCACCTCAATTCCGCCTATGGGTTCGACTTTCTCTACGCCGAGGCCCTCACCCCGCAACTGGTGTGCGAAGCCCTGTCCCACTGGCCGGACGAGACCGGCATGGGTTGGCCGAGCTGGGCGTTCGAGAACCACGATGCGCCTCGCGCCCTGTCACGCTGGTGCGCCCCCGCCCATCGCGATGCCTTTGCGCGAATGAAGATGCTGCTTTTGGCCTGCCTGCGGGGCAACATCATCCTCTATCAGGGGGAGGAGCTGGGGTTGACGCAGGTCGACATACCCTTCGACCAGCTCCACGATCCGGAGGCCATCGCCAACTGGCCCCTCACGCTCAGCCGCGACGGTGCGCGCACGCCGATGCCGTGGGAAGCGCGCAGCAATTGCGGTGGCTTCGGGAGCGGTGAGCCCTGGCTTCCGCTGGGCGAGGACAATCACCGGCGCGCCGTCGATACGCAAGAGGGCGATCCGGCTTCGCTGCTACACCACACCCGCGCTGCCCTGCAATTGCGCAACAACAACCCCGCGCTCCACCGCGGTTCCGTCGCGAACTGCAGGGCCGGGGAAACGCTGCTCGACCTGACGCGCGCGGGCGATGGTCAGCGGGTGCGGTGTCTGTTCAACATGGGTAGCAACCCTGTCACGTTGAACGATGCGCAGGGACGGATCCTTGCCGGCGTGAACGGGGCCGACACTCGCATATTGCCGCCTTTCGGTGCGCTCATTCTGGAGATTTGAACCATGCGCCTAGCCACTGCCGCCCTCGTCACCGCTCTCACGCTGGGCACCTCGCACGCGGTTCTCGCCGGCACCGTCTTATCGCCCGATGGGCGTATCGAGGCCACGCTCGACGTGGATGGGGAGGGCAAGCCGATCTGGTCCGTCACTCGCGATGGCGAAGTCCTGATCGCTCCGTCCGCGCTCGGTTTCAACCTGGAGAACGAAGATCCCCTGCGGCGCAACTTCGCGATCGTGGCCGAGGAAACCGACAGCGCCGATACCACTTGGGAGCAGCCTTGGGGAGAGCGGCAATTCGTCACCGACCGCCATAACGAGCTCGCCGCCACGTTCCGCCAGCAGGACGATGCCGCGCGCCAGTTCACCGTGCGGATGCGGGTTTTCGATGACGGGGTCGGGTTTCGCTACGAACTGCCCGCACAGCCCGCTCATCCCGAAACGCGCATCGCCGAGGAGCTGACCGAATTCACCATCGCCCCCGAGGGCGAGGCGTGGTGGATCCAGGCCGGCGACTGGAACCGCTACGAATATCTTTACAAGAACACCCCCATCGAGGCGGTCAGCGTAGCGCATACGCCGATCACCTTCCGGCTCGGCGTCGGAACCCATCTCTCGATCCACGAAGCGGCGCTGGTCGACTATTCCGGCATGTGGTTGCAACGCATGGACGAGCGCCGCTTCCGGGCGACGCTCGCACCCTCCAGTCGCGGAGCCAAGGTCGTTCGCAGCGGCGCCTTCACCACGCCCTGGCGCACCGTAAGGATCGCCGACGATGCCGCCGGGCTGGTCGAGAACGACCTCGAGCTCAATCTCAACGAGCCGAACAAGCTTGGCGATGTCAGCTGGTTCGAACCCGGCAAATATATCGGCATCTGGTGGGGCATGATTTCGAACCGCTGGACATGGGCACAGGGGCCGCGCCACGGTGCCACGACCGAACGGACGAAGGACTATATCGACTTCGCGGCGGAAAACGGCTTTCGCGGCGTGCTGGTCGAGGGTTGGGACCAGGGTTGGGATGGAACCTGGTTCGGCAACGGACGCGACTTCAGCTTCACCGAGGCCTATCCCGATTTCGATATCGAGGAAGTGACGGATTACGCCCGGTCCAAGGGAGTGCATCTGATCGGCCATCACGAGACGGGCGGCAACATCGCGAATTACGAAGCGCAACTGGCCGATGCGATGGCGCTTTACGGTAGGCTCGGCGTCGACGTGGTCAAGACCGGCTACGTGGCTGACGCAGGATCCATCATCAGTTGCAATGCCGACATCGCGGCGCCGTGCGAAGGGCAGGTCATGGAATGGCACGATGGCCAGCGGCAGGTTCAGCATCATCTGCGCGTGGTCGAGGAGGCGGCGAGGAATCGCATCGCCGTCAATCCGCACGAGCCGGTGAAGGATACAGGGCTTCGCCGCACCTATCCCAACTGGGTCGCTCGCGAGGGTGCTCGCGGGCAGGAATACAACGCCTGGGGACCGTTCAACAACGGACCCGACCACGAACCGACGCTCGTCTATACCCGGATGCTGTCCGGCCCGATGGACTACACTCCCGGGATCCTGTCGCTGAAAGGCGATAACGACGTGCCGTTGGCCTCGACGCTTGCGAAGCAGCTGGGACTGTATCTGGCGATCTACTCGCCGATCCAGATGGCGGCCGACTTCATCGAGAGCCTCGCCGATCATCCGCGCGAACTGGAATTCATTCGCGCCGTACCCACCGACTGGGCGGAAAGCCATCTGATCGCGGGGGAGGTGGGGGACTACGCCATCTTCGCCCGCAAGGATCGCAATTCCCAGGACTGGTATGCAGGCGGGGTGAACGACGCCACCGAGCGCCAGGTCACGCTCGACTTCGCATTCCTCGACCCCGGCAAGACCTATCGCGCCAGCGTATGGAAAGACGGCGAGGATGCCACCTACCTTACCGAAGCGCGCCACTCCATCGCCTACGATGACTTCGAGGTGCGGGCGGGGGACGAGCACAGCTTTCGACTGGCCCCGGGCGGCGGGCTGGCGATCCGTCTGCAACCGGTCGAGTGAGCGAGCGCCGCCCTCCGCACGTCGTTGTCTTGGGGGGCGGCAGCGCCGGGTGGATCACCGCCTGCCTGCTGCACCGCGCCTGGCACGAACGGGGCGGACGGGTGACTGTGGTCGAAAGCCCGGATATCGGCATCGTCGGGGTAGGCGAAGGTTCGACGCCCCAGCTGAAAGCGATGTTCGACCATCTCGGCATCGCGGAAGCCGAATGGATGGCAGCGTGCGACGCCACCTTCAAGCTGGGTATCCGCTTTACGGGCTGGAGCGAGCGGCCGGGCTTTCAGACCTATTTCCATCCGTTTCCCGGGCCTGTGGACCTTCATACCGAACCGGCCTTTGCGCGCAATTGCGCGCTCGCACGACGCGGTTTCGCAATCTCCGCCCTGCCCGACGACTATTTCCTCGCCGCCCGGCTGGCGATGGAGGGGAAGGGGCCGCGCGCATCCGATACGTTCCCCTTCGCACCCAGCTACGGCTACCATTTTGACGCCTACAGGCTCGGCGCTTTCCTGCGTGACTGGGGGGTGAGGCGCGGAGTCGATCACCTGTCCCGAACGGTAGACGATGTCGAGATGGCCGCAGACGGGAGCGTCGCGGCCCTGCTATGCGAAGACGGCATCCGCATCGATGGCGATATCTTCGTCGATTGTTCGGGTTTTCGCGCCATGATCGCGCAAGGTGCGCTTGGCGCGCGGTATATCAGCTTTTCAGACAATCTGTTCAACGACCGAGCCGTCGTGATGCAGACGATGGCAAACCGGGATTGCCACCCGCAGACCGACAGTGTCGCCATGCGCGCGGGCTGGCGCTGGCGCATCCCCCTGACGACGCGGGCCGGCAACGGTTATGTCTATTCCTCGCGCCATATCAGCGACGAGGACGCCGAGGCGGAATTGCGTTCCGCGATCGATGCCGGCGCCGACGTAGATGCGCGCATCGTGCGCATGAAGGTCGGGCGGCTGGAGGAAAGCTGGCAGCAAAACTGTCTCGCGACGGGTCTGGCCCAGGGCTTCATCGAGCCGCTGGAGGCGACCGCCCTGCATATCGTCATCGCCACGGCCCTCGATTTCGCGCGAAGCTACGAAGAGGGCGGCTTCGGTCCGCGAAACCGCGATGCTTTCAACGCCAGGACCGCGATGCGGTATGACGGCATCCGCGACTATATCGTAGCTCATTACCGGATGAACCAGCGCAGCGATACCGCCTACTGGAGGGAGAACGCCGCGAACGCGGCTCTCTCCGACAATCTCAAGACGATGATGACCGCATGGTTCACTCACCGCGACATCGCATCGGTCAATCGCGAAACCTATGCCGAACCGCCCTATCCCGCAATGAGCTGGCTGGCGCTGTTCGCGGGATACGGCACCTTTCCACCGCGCGAGAAAGCGCAGGGTCTGCCGCCGCCAGGCAGCGCCGCCGATCCGCAGGCGATAACGGACATGCTCACCGCCTGCACCCGCAACTTCGCCCCGGCAACCCGGTGATCAGTCGAGATTGGGGCGCAGCCACCGCTCGGCGATCTCCACGCCGACGCCGCGCCGTCGGGCGTAATCCTCAAGCTGATCGCGGCCGATGCGAGCCACGCCGAAATACTGGCTGTCGGGATGGCCGAAATACATGCCCGACACCGCCGCGGTCGGCAGCATGGCCTGGCTCTCGGTCAATTCCAGCCCCGCGTTCTCCTGCGCGCCGAGCAGATCGAACAGGATCGGCTTCAGGCTATGGTCGGGGCATGCGGGATAGCCGGGGGCGGGGCGGATACCGTCATAACGTTCTCGAATGAGCGCCGCGTTGTCCAGACATTCTCGCGGGGCATATCCCCACAGCGTCGTGCGAACATGCTGGTGCAGCCGTTCCGCGAAGGCTTCCGCCAGTCGGTCCGCGAGCGCCTTGAGCAGGATATCCGAATAATCGTCGTGGTCGTCCCTGAAGCGCGCCAAATGCGGTTCGATGCCGTGGATGGCGACGGCAAAGCCGCCGATCCAGTCGCCGGCCGGATCGACGAAATCGGAAAGGCAGTAATTCGCCCGGTCGCGGCTCTTGCCAACCTGCTGGCGCAGCATGGGGAGGCGGGTGCCGTCCTCGAGCAGAACGTCGTCGCCATCCTGTCGGCAAGCCCATAGCCCGCAGACCCCCTTGGCCGTCAGCCAATTTTCTTCCACGAGCTGTTTCAGCATCGCCTGGGCATCGTCATGCAGGCTGCGCGCGCTTTCCCCGATGATCCCGTCATCCAGAAGGGCGGGGTAGGTGCCGGCAAGCTCCCAGGCGCGAAAGAACGGCGTCCAGTCGATGTAGTCGACCAGTTCGGCGATGCTCCAGCCGTCATAGACATGCAGGCCGGGCTGAGCGGGGGCCGCGGGCTTCTTGGCGAAATCGGCCTGAAACGCATTGGCGCGCGCTTCCGCTAGCGAGAGCACCTCTGACTTGCCCTTGTTCGCGCGCTTGATGCGGACCTGATCGTATTCGTCGGCAGTCTTCTCCACGAAGCCATCGCGTTGCGTGTCGCTGAGCAACTGGCTCGCAACGCCCACCGCGCGGCTGGCGTCGAGAACGTGAATGACCGGCCCGTCGAAGGCGGGATCGATCCGCAGGGCGGTATGGACCTTGCTGGTGGTCGCTCCGCCTATCAGCAGCGGAATGGCAAGGTTCGCGCGCTGCATTTCCTCTGCCACCGTCACCATTTCGTCGAGCGAGGGGGTGATGAGTCCTGACAGACCGATGATGTCGGCACCTTCCTTTTGCGCGGTTTCGATGATCTTCGTCCACGGCGTCATCACGCCCAGATCGATCACCTCGTACCCGTTGCATTGCAGTACGACGCCTACGATGTTCTTGCCGATATCGTGCACGTCGCCCTTTACCGTGGCCATCACGATCTTGCCCTTGGCGCGCGCGCCCTCGTCCTTTTCCGCCTCGATGTAGGGGATAAGATGGGCGACGGCCTTTTTCATGACGCGTGCGGATTTGACCACCTGCGGAAGAAACATCTTGCCGCTCCCAAACAGGTCGCCGACAACGTTCATGCCGTCCATCAAGGGGCCTTCGATGACCTCGATCGGGCGTCCACCGGCATGCTGCGTAGCGGCGCGCATCTCCTCGGTATCGTCGACGATATGCGTATCGATGCCCTTGACCAGCGCATGTTCGAGTCGCTTCGCGACCGGCCAGCCGCGCCATTCCGCGCTTGTCGTCTCGGTTCGCCTGCCGTCCCCGCGGTAGCGTTCGGCCAGTTCTATCAAGCGCTCGGTCGCGCCATCTCGGCGATCGAGAATGACGTCCTCGCATGCCTCGCGCAGTTCGGGATCGATCGTGTCGTAGACGTCGAGCTGGCCGGCATTGACGATGGCCATGTCCATCCCCGCCGGAATGGCGTGGTAGAGGAATACCGAATGCATGGCCCGGCGCACGGTCTCGTTACCGCGAAAGCTGAATGACAGGTTCGACAGGCCGCCGCTGATATGGACATGCGGACAGCGGGCCTTGATCTCGCTCACCGCCTCTATGAAGTCCAGGCCGTAGCGGTCGTGTTCCTCCATGCCTGTTGCGACCGCGAAGATGTTCGGATCGAAGATTATGTCTTCCGGCGGAAAGCCGATGCCGGTGAGCAGGTCGTAGGCCCTGGCACAGATCTCGACCTTGCGATCCTTCGTGTCGGCCTGGCCTTTCTCGTCGAACGCCATGACGACGACCGCGGCGCCGAAATCCAGACAGGTGCGCGCCTGTTGAAGGAACTGCTGCTCGCCTTCCTTCAGACTGATTGAATTGACCACCGGCTTGCCCGGCACGCATTTCAGCCCCGCCTCGATGACGTTCCAGCGGCTCGAATCAATCATGATCGGAACCCGCGCGATATCGGGTTCGGCCGCGATCAGCTTGAGGAAAGTGGTCATCGCCTCCTCCGCGTCGAGCAGGCCTTCGTCCATGTTGATGTCGATGATCTGCGCGCCATTCTCGACCTGCTGGCGCGCGACCTCGAGCGCGGCCGGATAGTCGCCGTCGAGAATCAGTTTCTTGAACCGCGCGGAACCGGTGACGTTGGTACGCTCGCCGATATTGACGAAGCGGGCGATGTCGGTCGTTCTATCGATGTCGGTATCGTCCTTCAAATCGACGGGCATCAGCCTGGCACCGTAAAGGGCTCGAGACCGGCGAGCCGCATGTCGTGATCCCCGCGGGCCGGCCTGCGCGGCGCGATCGTGTCCACGGCCCGGGCAATCGCGGCAATGTGGGCAGGCGTCGATCCGCAACAGCCGCCGACGATGTTGGTGTGACCGGCTTCAGCCCATTCGCGAAGGGCGGCGGCGGTGGTTTGCGGCTGTTCGTCGTATTCGCCCAGTTCGTTGGGAAGACCCGCATTGGGGTAAGTCAGCAAGAGGGTATCGGCGATGCGGCTCAACAACTGCACATGAGGCCGCAGCTGTTCCGCGCCGAACGAGCAATTGAGTCCCACGGCCAGCGGATCGGCATGGCGGATGGAATGCCAGAACGCCTCGACGGTATGCCCCGAAAGATTGCGGCCCGACAGGTCCGTCAGCGTGAGCGAGAGGATGATCGGAATGTCTTCATCCCGCTCTCGCGCCAATTGGCGGACGGCGTGGATTGCGGATTTCGCGTTCAGCGTATCGAAGATTGTCTCAACCAGGACGAAGTCCGCGCCGCCGTCCAGCAATGCTGCAGCCTGCTCGCGGTAAACGTCGGAAAGATAATCGAAATCGATCTCGCGAAAACCGGGATCCTCGACCCTTGGCGAAAGCGAGAGGGTCTTGTTCGTCGGTCCGATCGCGCCGGCGACGAAGCGCGGTCTGCCGTCGCGCGCGGCGAATTCATCGGCGGCGGCTCGGGCTATCTCGGCCGAGGCGCGGTTGATCTGCGGCACAAGGTCTTCCGCCGCGTAGTCAGTCTGACTGATACGGTTGGCGGAAAAGGTGTTGGTCGAAACCATATCCGCACCGGCATTAAGATAATCGCGCGTAATCGCACCGATGACATCGGGGCGTGACAGGGCGAGAATATCGTTGTTCCCTGCCTGATCCCGCGCAAGATCCAAATCGCCGGCGAAGTCCTCCGCCGTCAGCCGGCGCCGCTGGATCTCCGTCCCGAACGCACCGTCGAAAACCAGCACGCGTTCGCGCGCCGCCCGCTCGAATTCATCGCGTCTGCTCATGCCGCTACCGGCTCCCGTGCTTTCTCGCGGAGGCCGAGCAGATGGCAGATCGCGTAGCTCAAGTCGGCGCGGTTCAAGGTGTAGAAATGGAAGTCGCGCACGCCTTCCTCGTAAAGTTTGCCGCAGAATTCCGCCGCAAGAGTTGCAGCGACAAGGTTGCGGATGGCGGGTTCGTCGTCCAGCCCGTCGAAGGCATTGGCCATCCAGTCGGGGATGGTCGCGCCGCATATCCCCGCGAACTTGCAGGTCTGCTTGAAATTCGTGATCGGAAGGACGCCGGGAATGATCGGCACGTCGATTCCCGCGGCCACGGCACGATCGCGGAAGCGCAGGAACGTTTCCGGTTCGAAGAAGAATTGCGTCAGGGCGCGGTTGGCTCCGGCATCGACCTTGCGCCTGAGATTGGCGATATCGTCCTCGACGCTGGGGGATTCGGGATGCGCCTCCGGGTAGGCGGCGACGGAAATATCGAAATGGCCGGTTCGCGCCAGCGCTTCCACCAGTTCGGCTGCGCCGCGATACCCCTGTGCATGGGGGCTGTAGGGCGTTCCGGGAGGACTGGCATCGCCGCGCAGCGCGACGATGTGAGTAACCCCCATGGCGCGGTAGCGTTCGGCCACCTCGTTCACTTCGACCTTCGATGCGCCCACACATGTCAGATGGCCTGCAACCGGCACCGACGTGGATCCGACGATCCTTTCCAGCGCGGTGATCGTCCCTGCACGGGTCGAGCCGCCCGCTCCATAGGTTACCGAGACGAAATCGGGTTCGTAAGGTGCGAGCCGCTCGACCGTGCGTTGCAGTTGTTCGTCGCCCTTGTCCCCCTTGGGCGGGAAGAACTCGAACGATACCGCAATGTCGCCGGGAAGGCCGGCAAAGCGTGACGGCGCATCGGCAAGGCGCGTGCCTGGGTCTGGCTGGGTCAAACGGCGGCTCCTGTCGCGTGGGAATGGGACCGCCCGTTTTCCGCCGCGCGGTACGCGATCCAGATTTTCGTGGTCAGACCCTGACCGGGCATCGCTATGGGACGCCTCGGCTCGAGTCCGCTCGCGCGGAACCAGTCCGCAATCTGTTCATCGGTGAACCCTAACCGGGCGTGCGCGTGCTGTTCTCGCAATTCCTCGCGTTCGTGCGCGTCGAGATCGACCACGGCGATACGACCGCCAGGGCGGCAGACACGGGCCGCCTCTGCCACGGGAAGGGCAGGTTCGGAGGCGTAGTGAAGCACCTGATGCATCACGACGGTGTCGAAGCTGGCATCGGCGAACGGCAGGGCGCCGAAATCGGCCTGAATGAGCTCCCACTCGCCAGAGGGCAGCGCTTGCAGACGGGAACGGGCCACGCGCAGCATTTCCGGGCTGCGATCAAGCCCGACGATGTGTTCGGTGGAATTCGCAAGAAGGTGGGCGATCCTCCCCGTTCCCGTCCCGATATCGAGAAGTCGTCCGAGCGGTGCATCCTCGAGCGCCTCGGACAGCCGAGCCTCGACTTGTTCGCCCGGACACAGCAGGGTGCTCAGCCTGTCCCACTCGTCGGCGTGACGCGCGAAATATTCGGCGGCGTTCTTCTCGCGCGTGGAGCGGATGGCGGACAGGTGGCGGCGGTCCTCCGCGCAGCGGGCAGCAAATTCCGCATCGTTGTCTTCAGCAGAACACAGCAATCCGGCCACGGCCGCGTCGAAACCCGAACCGGAGGTCGGTGGCAGGGTGTTTCGCAGGAACGTCCAGCTACCCTCGCGCCGTCTTTCTACCAGACCGCAATCGCACAAGATGGAGATGTGACGGGAGACCCGGGGCTGACTTTGTCCGAGCACCTGTGCGACTTCGCCTACTGCGAGATCCATGTGCGACAGCAACCGCATGATACGGAGCCGGGTGAGATCGTCGAGCGCGCGTATGACGGTTTCGGTCCGCATCGTGGGCAATTACTAGGCCGCAATTTCGCATATAGCAATATCTTTATATGCGAATATCAGCTTTTGCTGCGGATGCCTTCGCTTATCATCGCGTTCGCCGCTTCGGTCACCTGCTCCAGGTCTTCGCCATTCGCCCAGACCGCGTAGCGCAGCCCGAGAAACACGTTCATTCCCATGATCGCCCAGGCATGAACGTCGCTCATGCCGCGACGCAATTCCCCGGCGTCCTCACCGGCCCTGAGGCGTTCGGCGATGCGGTTTGCCGTCGTCTCGTAATGCAGTCGGAAGCTTGCGGGATCGATGAATTCCGCTTCATCGATGATTCGATAGATTTCCTGGTGCTCGCTGGCGAAGCCTAGGAAGGCGAGAAGCGCCGCCCGCTCGGTTTCCAGCGCACCCAGCCCGGGCGACAACGCTCCGCGCGCGCGCTCCCCGACGCGGGCGCTCATGTCCTGTACCAGCGCCCGGAACAGTTCTTCCTTGGAACCGAAGTAATTGTAAAAATTCCCGAGTGCGGTGCCGGCCCGGGCGGTGATGCCGCTGATCGAGGTGTCGTGGAAACCCTTCTCTCCGAATTCCAGCGCGGCCGCATCCAGCAGGCGGCGCATCGTCGCCCGGCCGCGTGCGGTTCGCGGTCGTTTGTCGGATGCCGACATAGGCGGGGCGGGGGGTGCCATAGAATCGCAGCGCTACCGCGTTTTCCGACACGTGGCAAAGATTGAAGTTGAAAGCTGGTTCAGGTTTCAATATGGAATGCGACAAGGACGTCAAAGTTCGTCAGGGAGAGAACCAGTGAACAAAGCCCGCCTGCGGCACTCCGCCGCCGTCATCGCCTTCATTTCCGCGTTCTGCGCCGCGCCCGCCGCTGCGCAGACGCAGGAAGAGGTTTCCACTTCGACACCTGAAGTCGACGGATACACCGATGATGATACCCAGGATGCCATCATCGTCACCGCCCGCCGGCGGGAAGAGCGACTGGTGGACGTTCCGATCGCCGTCTCTTCGTTCGATGGCGAGGCGCTCGAGCGGCGCGGTGCGATCGACATCACCGATATCGCACAGATCACCCCCAATACCACGCTGGAGGAATCCCGCGGTACGAACTCCACCCTGACCGCGTTCATCCGCGGGATCGGCCAACAGGATCCGGTATCCGGTTTCGAACAGGGCGTGGGCATATATCTCGACGATGTTTACCTTAACCGGCCGCAAGCCGCCGTCCTCGACATCTACGACGTCGAGAGAATAGAGGTGCTGCGCGGGCCGCAGGGTACGCTTTACGGGCGCAACACCATCGGCGGCGCGGTGAAGTACGTGACCCGCCTGCTGCCCCAGGATTTCTCGCTGAAGGTGCGCGGCACATTCGGCAATTACGACCGGGCCGACGGCATCTTTTCGGTTTCGGCCCCGATCGCGGACGTGGTGCGTGCCGGCGCTTCAGTTGCCCGGCTATCCCGCGGCGGGTTCGGAGAGAACCTCACGACGGGTCTCGAAAACTACAACAAGGACATCTGGGCCGCCCGTGCAACGCTGGAGCTGGGCGATTACGGGGAGCCGTATTCGATCCGCATCTCTGGCGACTACACGCATGATCGCAGCAACCCGCGAGGGGGGCACCGCCTGATTCCGGGGGCGGCGTCCGGCGCTCCGGTACTGGACGACGTGTATGACTCGCGCGGGGCGCTGAACGATCCGAAGCAGGACGTTGAAGCCTACGGCTTTGCCATCAACGCCAGCTTCGACCTCAGCGATGCGCTGACCTTCCGCTCGATCACCGGATACCGCTACGACGACAGCGCCTCGCCCATTGATTTCGACGCGCTGCCCGCCGTCGATGTGGACGTACCCGCCATCTACATCAACGAGCAGGTCAGTCAGGAGCTGCAACTGCTTTTCGACAATGGCGGCCGCTTCACCGCGTTGCTCGGAGGATACTACCTCGACGCGCGTGCCGACACCCAGTTCGACGTCCGCATCTTCACGACTTTCGCCGGCCTGACCGCGTTCACGCAGGCAAACGTCGATACCGAAACCTTCGCCGTCTTCGCCGATGCGACCTACGACCTGACCGACAGGATCAGCCTGTCGCTCGGCGGCCGCTACACCTGGGACGAACGCAGCGCCGACATCTTCCGTCAGAATTATCTCGGCGGGGGATCACCGACCTTCGGCGGGGCGGGTGTTCCGTTCGGCACGCCGAGCACGGATTTCCAGGGTGATGAGAACTTTGACAAGTTCACTCCGCGCGTATCGATCAGCTTTCAGCCGACGCCGGATCACAACATCTACGCAAGCTATTCGCAGGGCTTCAAGGGTGGCGGTTTCGATCCGCGCGGAGTGGGGGTCAATGCGCCGGCCGCCACGCCCGGAATGCCTACCGATGCGGAGGTTGCGGATTTCCTGAGCTTTGCCCCGGAAACGGTCGACAGCTACGAGGTGGGGTACAAGGGCAGTCTGTTGAACGACGCGCTCTATATCGCGCTCGCCGGCTTCTACGCCGATTATACCGATGTGCAGATTCCCGGATCGGCTGCCTGCAATGTCGGTGGCATCGCCACCTTCTGCGGCATCGTGACCAATGCCGGCAAGGTCGAGATCAAGGGTCTCGAATTCGAGACGAACGCCCGGCTCGGGCGCGATATGCTGTCGAGCGGGGACGATCTGCGCCTCCTCGGCTCGCTTGGCTGGATCGACGCCGAATATAAGGAATACGTTGCCAATATCGGCGGCGTGCCGACCGATGTTTCGGACTTCCGCGAGGTCCAGAATACACCGGAATGGAGCGGCAGCGCCACGCTGGCCTATACCACCCCGGTTGGCGCCGGTGACCTGTATCTGGGCAGCACCGTCTCCTATCGCAGTTCGGTCAACCAGTTCGAGATCCCCAATCCCTATCTCGATCAGGATGGCTATGCGCTGCTCGACGCCAGCATCGTCTACACAGGGGCGAGCGGCCGGTGGAGCCTGGGTGTTCATGGCAAGAACCTGACCGACGAGCGATACAAGACGTCGGGCTATACCTTCGTGGTAGCCGATCCGGTGACGGGCGAACTGGCGACGGGCGCCAACGGCTTGCCGGTCCCCTCGCTCGGGACCGAAGGGACGTTGACCGCGTTCTACGGTGCTCCGCGGCAGGTCTTCGTCACTGCCAGCTTCGAATTCTGATTGCCGGACAGACGAACCACGGTCAGGGAGGCCGGACCGATGACCTATGCGACCCATCGCTACCGCAGTTCCTGCGGCAGGCTCGATCTGCACGCTCGCGACTACGGGGGCGATGGGCCGCCGATCCTCCTCATGCATGGATTGACGCGCAACAGCGCCGATTTCGCGCCCCTGGCAACGCATCTGGCGAGCGATTACCGACTGATCGTGCCCGATCAGCGCGGGCGCGGGCTGTCCGGGTTCGATCCCGACCCGACGAATTATCGTCCGCCCGTTTATGCGGCGGACATGTTTGCCCTCCTCGCGGAACTGAAAATCGAACGTGCCGCCCTGATCGGCACGTCGATGGGCGGGCTGATAGCCATGCTGATGCAAGCTATGAAGCCCGAAACCATCGGCCCGGTCGTGCTGAACGATGTCGGCCCGGTGCTCGAGGCCGAAGGGTTGTCCCGCATCGCCGGATATGTCGGCGGCAGCGCCACCATGGCGAACTGGAATGAAGCGTGCGAGGCGGTGGCGTCCATCAATGGCTACGCATTCCCCGATGCGACCGACAAAGACTGGATGGCCTTCGCGCGCCGCGTATGCCGGGAACGAGAGGACGGTGCGATCAAATTCGCCTACGATCCGGCGATTGCCGAAGGTTTCGCCGAAGTCGAAGGGGAGGCACAGCCCGATCTCTGGCCCTTGTGGGAAAAGATGGCCGATACGCCCGTGCTTGTAGTGCGCGGCGCGCTGTCCGATTTGTTCTCGACGGCGACGCTTCGACAGATGGAGGAGCGCCATGCAGGTCCGTTCTCGAGCGTGGAGGTTCCCCGTGTGGGCCATGCGCCGGTGCTCGACGAGCCGGAGGCGGTGAAAGCGATTCTTACCTTTCTCGGCGAATACTGGTCGTGACGACGGGCGCGGCAACCGGTGTCTCGCATCGCGATCCCAACCGCAATGTCGTGCTGGGAATGCTGCTGCTCGTCTATGTCTTCAATTTCGTCGACCGACAGATTCTTTCCATCCTCGCGGCACCAATCCAGGCCGAACTGGAACTCGATGATGCGGAGATGGGGCTGCTTGGCGGGGTGGCATTCGCGCTGCTCTATTCCACCATGGCGGTTCCGCTTGCGGCTCTGGCCGACCGAACCAGTCGCAGCTGGGTCATCACCGTGTCGCTGGCGGCGTGGAGCGGATTTACCGCTCTGTGCGGACTGGCCCAAGGGTTCTGGCATATTTTCCTCGCTCGGCTGGGCGTTGGGATCGGCGAGGCGGGGGGCGTTGCGCCGTCCTATGCGCTGATCGGGGACTATTTTCCCAGCAAGCAGCGCGCCACCGCGCTTTCGGTCTATTCGCTTGGCATTCCTTTGGGGTCCGCTGCGGGTGTCGTCCTGGGCGGATACATAGCCGCAACCGTCGACTGGAGGGCCGCGTTCTTCACCGTGGGCGTGATCGGCATCGTCATCACGCCGCTGTTCAAACTGCTTGTGCGGGACCGGGCGCCGGTTGGCGCAGGCGACCGAATGCAGGAAATCGACGCGCCCACCTTTCTCGAGACGGCGCGACTACTCGCGGGAAAACGGTCGTTCTGGTTGCTCTCCTTCGGGGCGGCCATCGGTTCGATGCTGGGCTACGGCATCGCCTTCTGGCTCCCGAGCCTGCTGGTTCGCAGCTTCGGCTTCGATCTGGTGCAGGCCTCGCAATTCTTCGGCGGGCTTTTGCTGCTCGGCGGAGTGGTCGGCGTCATGGCGGGCGGTATCCTGGCCGACCGTCTGGGGAGCCGTGACCGCGCCTTCTACAGCTGGCTGCCGGGCATCGGCTATTTCGTCGGCGCACCGTTGTTTGCGGCCGGCATCCTGACTGATGATGCGACCGTCGCCTTCCTCCTGTTCCTGGTTCCGCAGGCGCTTGCTTATGTCTGGCTCGGCCCGGTCTTGTCCGCGGTGCAGCATCTGGTGGTCCCACCGGCCCGCGCAACCGCATCCTCACTGTTCCTCCTCATCAACAACCTGATCGGACTGGGCGGCGGAATTTACGCCCTGGGGGCGTTTTCAGAGACCCTGGTGCCGATATACGGCGACGAATCCTTGCGCTATTCTATGCTTTATTCGCTGTTGCTCTACGGTATTTCCGCACTGCTGATGGCGCTTGCCGGACGCAGTTTGCGACGGGATTGGGTAGAAGAACGCTAGGCTGCTCCGGCAAGACGCATCCGCGATCGTCCTTAACGAAATCTTGCCGATTACCCCGGTAAAGCCGTAGGCTAGAGATACTTGGCTATCGATGGCACCGTTGACCCATGATGCGCAAACGCAGCTTTAGCCGTGTTCTGGCGAATGCCGGAGCATTCGGAGCGGTAATCTTCGCTGGCTCGGCTCTGCCTCCGGTTGCGCCCGCGAGGGCCGACGTTCCGGAAATCCGTATCGTACCCGACAGTCAATTGCGTTTCGGCGCATTCATGATTTTCGGCAGCGGATCGCGCTCGGTCAGCCCCAGCGGCGATGTCAGCGATCTGGCCGTCGTGCCGATAGAGGGGTCGCGTACGGGACCTGCCCATTTCACCATCAGCTACGATCGCGGAAACGAGAGCAATCACGTACTCGATATCGAACTCGAGCTCGTGCTTTCACCTGCCCAGGCGGTCCGCGTTCGCGGTGTGGAGGGCCGGCTTTCCGGCTACGACACCGATATTCCCGGCTATCTGCGCGTGCAACCGGGACAGGCCATCCGGTTGACACTTTCCAATTGCCGTACCCGCATCTGTTCGCGCAGTTTCAATGTCGGCGGAACGCTGCACGTCAGCCGCCAGTTCGGCGGGGCGGAAATCGTCGTGCCGATCCCGATCGACGCGGCTGTGATTTCCGCCGAACGGCAACGACGCAACTGATTGGGCCAGCGTTTGCGCCGCATTTTCGGTGTTCCCCCCTAGTAATGCGTTAACCAGTAGGGGCTAATACCTAACGCCGTCCGGGTGACGGCCAGGGCCGCGCCTGGTGGGCTCCGAACTTTCTCGGGGCAGGGTTCGATCACAACTGCCAGGGTACACAAATCATGAAAAAGCTTCTTCTCGTTGCTGCCGCCACCGCGGCCCTTTCCACTCCCGCTGCCGCGCAGTCCGTATTCGGCGATGCCGACAATGAAGCGTTGGGCGAGGCGACCGCCACCGTCATCGCGCCGATCACGCTGACCCATGTCGATGGCGCGGCGCTTGCCTTCGGCTCGTTCACCGTCGACGGCGGAGGGACCATCGCCGTGACGCAGGCCGGTGTTCCGACCGCGACCGGACCGACGCTCATGAGCGACTCCGTTTCCAGTGCCGATTCCTTCACCGTCTCGGGTGATGAGGACCGCGCCTACTCGATCGACGCAGCCGGTGGCAGCGTCACCGACCCCGTCAGCGGCGACAGCATGAGCTTCACCGTCGACGCGCCCGCCGGCGGCACGCTGACCGGCGGCACCGACAGCTTCGACGTCGGTGGCACGCTGACCGTCGTCGGCGACGAGAGCGCGGGCAGCTATTCGGGCACCTACGAGGTTTCCGTCTCCTACAACTGAGGCGTTGCGGGCGCGGATCGGCGAACGCCGGTTCGCGCCCGAATTCCGCAGGGACCGTCTTGTCATGCGCGCCATAGGGACCATCTTTGCAGGACTCGTGCTGGCGCTCGTCGCCATGCCTGCAGCGCTGCATGCGCAAGCGGTTGCCGATCCGGGCACCGATACGGGCGCGGCCACTGCCGAGGTCGTCGAGCCGGGGACGCTGACCCGGATGGAAGACCTGCGCTTTGGTGCCTTCATACAGCCGAGCACTTCCGGGACGATCACGATCCGGCCCAACGGCTCTTATACCGCCACGGGCGAGCTGCTTGCGAACATGAGCATTCAGCAGCCGGCCGAGGGTCGCGGGCCCGCCCGTTTTCGCCTGCTTGGCGACGACAACCGGTTTTTCATCGTCAAGATTCCGCGAAAGATGACGATAACGAACGGCACGAGCACGATGCAGATCACCAATATGCTGGCCAATGTTCGCAACGGGCGCATCGATTTCGATATTTCGGAGTTCTTCTCGATCTATGTCGGAGGAACACTCAACGTAGGCGCCATGCAGGAGCAGGGCACTTATCGCGGCGAATTCGAGGCGGTTGTCCTGTTGCAATAGGGGCTCTTGTCAGCGACTCGCCGATTCTCCATAGGTTTCGCCTGAGCATACGGGGCGGACCGACGGGGCCAGGGAGACAGTTCAGATGAAATTGGTCGCATTCTGCGGGAAGCTGTCGCTTCGCCCGTTAACCATGTTTTCAGGTCTCGCGTATGTCGCTGCGGCTCTTTCCGGTCCTGCGCTTGCGCAGGAAGATCTGGAACTCGGCCCGCCGCCCGCCGCGAGCGTCGCGGAGCCGCCCGAAGGCTCGGTTTCCGGCATGGGCGACGTCAATCTCTATCCCAAGCGAGTGGTGATCGACCGTCGCCAGCGCGTTGCGAGCATCGGCCTCTACAATCGCACGGCGGATAAAGGCGACTACGAGATTTCGATCCTCGACATGCTGATGGGACCGGACGGCAATCTCTATCGTCTGGACAATCTCCCCGACGGTGCGAACGCCGACCGGCTTCAGGCGGCGTCCTCGATGCTGCGCTACTCCCCGCGCCGGGTTGAACTGCGCGGTAACGAGGCGCAGACAGTGCGGATCATGGCGCGTCCGCCCGCCGACCTTCCCGACGGTGAATATCGCGCGCACTTCCAGGTCATCTCCAAGCCGCGCGATGCGGACCAGGGGCTGTCGATAGACGATGCCGTCAACGGTCTCGCAGCGTCTGGCCAGGGCATCGGCGTGAGCATCCGCCCCCGCTTCGGCATCGCCATTCCGGTGATCGTGCGGGTGGGCGAGACGACGCTCGACGTTTCCCTGTCCGAACCGCGCCTTGTCGAGACCGACGCCGGCCCGGCCATTGCGCTGACAATCAATCGGAGCGGGACGCGCTCTGCCTTCGGCGACCTGATCGTCACCGCGCCGGGAAGCGACGAACCGGTTGCCATCGCGCGCGGCGTGGGGGTCTATCCCGAAGTCGATACGCGCGACGTGCTGCTTGGTATCGACGCCGATTTCGATCGCACGCTGCTGCGGTCGGGAACGACCTTGACCGTCACCTATCTTGACGACGACGTGACGCCGGGCGCCACTTTGGCCATGCGGGAATTCCAGGTGCCGTGACCGGGCAGCGTGCGATCCGCATTCTGGGGCCGGTCACGGTGGGATCGGCGCTGGTCGGGGTATCGCTCTTCATCCGAGCCGACGCAGAGGGGGATCGGCCCGGCCGGTCCCTTGCCGAGAAGCCTTCGCCCCCGGCCGGGGCCGAAACGCCCGACGCAAGCGCCGCCGGAACGGCAAGCGCTTACGAGCTTGCGCCGGTCGATATCAGCGGTGCGTCCGGTATCACCCATGCTTCACCACATCGGGTCAACCTGCCGCGCCGCGCGTGGCCCCGCCCCGCGTTCGGCGCATCGGCAATCGAACACAGCGACGCCGCGCAATTGAACCCCGCCCTGTCGGTCCACCCCGGTGCCGGCACGCTTGTTCCGTCCGGCACCGACGTGACGGCCGCCTCGGTCCTGGCGGAGGGCCAGATGCGAAACCCTGCCGTCCGCCAACTCGACCTGCCGCAGGGCGCGCAGACGAGGCTGGCTGCTCGTGAGGTCATGGCGGCGTTGCTCGCGCTCAAGCTGCCGCAACTTCGCCCGTCCCTCGCCGAAGCGAGCGTCGTCTTAATTGCCGAACGGGAGCCCGAACCGAATTTCGCGTTGCCGAAGGCGGAGGATGAACTGGCGCTCTCGGTCCAGCCTATTCATGTGTCCGCACCGATCGTTGCGGACCCTGCTCCGGATCCGGCAGTCGTGCGACCGCTCGAGCGGGGGGAGGACGGCGCGCGAACGGCCTCGCGCACCATAGCGCCCCGTCGCGGTCAGTTCCCGCTTCCTCTCCGGGCCGAGGCGGCCGAAGCGGCGCCTCGCGCGGATCGTATAACGAATGTCGGGCATCCCGATGTGCCAGTTGCCGATGATCCTGCCGACCCTGGTGCCGTCGGCTTCTTGGACCACGCGTCTGACACCGAAACCGCTGTCGCTGTTCCGGGGTCGAATTCCCCTGCGATTGCGGCCCAGCCAATGGGCGAGAGGTCCGTCGCGACACCGGAAACCGCTTTGGCCGACGAGGCACAGCTGCGCCAGGACTTCGATCTATCGCCGGGTCGACAGACCTTTCCGGCAGCCGACGACGCCCCGACTTTTACCTACGACGACGAACTGATCCTGCAAATCCGTGTCGCCGGGGTCGACATGACCGACACCATTCTCGCCTACGGTACGCGCGCGGGTGTCTATCTTCCGCTGGGCGAGCTGGCGCGCCTGCTCGATCTCGCCATCGTGGTCAGTGACGACGGCAACTATGCGAGCGGGTGGTTCCTCTCGGAGAACCGCCGCCTGATCGTCGATCTTCGCAATGGCGAGATCACGACTGCTGGCGGCACGCGTCCGCTCCCGCGCGGCCTGGCGCAGGCGATGGACGGAGAGCTGTTCCTGCGTAGCGATGTCTTCGCCACCATCTTTCCGCTGACAGTTGAACCCGACCTTAGGGCGAGTGCGGTGCGGCTGGAAACGCGCGAACCCTTTCCCTTCGAGGAACGCCTTGCACGCGAGGCTGAACGCGCCCGGCTTGCATCGCGCGGCGGCCCGCGGGAACCGGAGCGCTGGCCGCGCGAGGAGACACCATGGCTGCTGGCATCGGTTCCCATCGGCGATGTGGAGGTGCGCGCGGTCACCGATTCCGCCCGGGGTGCGCGGGGGGAGGGCGATTTGCGGCTGGCCGGCGACCTGGCGATGATGACCGCACAGACATTCCTCAGCGGCGACACCGAATACGGCCTGACCGCGGCGCTGGTGCAACTCGGCCGGCGCGATGTCGACGGTGATCTGCTCGGTCCGCTTCGGGCGACCGAGTTCCAGATGGGAGACGTCGCGACGCGGGCCATGCCCATCGGACTGACAGGCACATCGGGCCGGGGCACCTTCGTCACGAACGAACCGTTCGAGACGCTCTCTGTGTTCGATCAGATCGACCTTCGCGGCGTGCTTCCCGATGGCTACGAGGTCGAGCTGTATCGCAACGACGTTCTTGTCGGCTCGACGCGCGAGGAAACGAACGGTCAATACGAATTTCTGCAGGTCGCGGTGGATTACGGTCTCAACGTCTTCCGCCTGGTGTTCTACGGGCCGCAGGGCCAGCGGCGCGAGGAGGTGCGGCGCGTCAGCGTGGGCGGCGGGCAGTTGGCGCAGGGGCAGCTGGTCTATTCGCTGGGAGCGGTGCAGCGCGGAGTGAACCTGCTCGGCGTTCGCGGACCGAACTTCTCGCGCGGTGCGCGTTACGGTGACTGGCAGGCGGTGGGCGAAGTCTCCTACGGCGTCAGCGCGGGGGTTACGGCGCTGGCGAGCGGAGCGGTGTTCGAACAGAACGGGGAAATGCGCTGGATCGGTTCGGGCGGTATCAGGACGGGGATCGGCGCCTTCGCGCTGCGGGCCGACGGCGCCCTGTCCGACGATGGCGGCGTGGCGGCGGGCGTGGGGCTGGGCGGCCGGGCGCTTGGCGGATCGTTCGTTGCTTCCCACTTCGAATATCGCGGCAATTTCCTCGACGAAGTGCGGACCATCGGTACGACACTGCTGCGCCGCGCGACGGAACTGGATTTCAACACGTCGATCCCGCTGGGAGGAAGGAAGTTCGCCTTTCTTCCCGTGTCGCTGCGCGCGCGCAATATCGCCTATTCGGACGGGCGTGCACGGTTCGAGAGCGCCGTGCGGTCGTCGCTTCGGTTTCCTGGCATGATTGCGTCGGCCAACCTCGAATATACACGATCCGGGAATGCCGACGGACGTGATTTCTCCCAACTGATGGGCAATTTCGACCTCGCGACGTTCAACCGTTCGGACACGCAGTTACGCGCTACGGTCGGTTATCGCGCATTGCCCGAACTCGCGCTGACCACGGTGGGTGCCCAGGTCAATCATGCGCTGGACGACCGGACGGTCCTGCGCGCATCGGCCGTCTACAGTTTCACGGTGGACGATCTGGGGGTCGGTCTTTCGGCCATCCGCGAATTCGACACGTTTACCTTGGCACTTGATGGCCGACATACGTTGCGCGAAGGCGATTACTCGCTCGCCCTTCGGTTGGGTTTCAGCTTCGGGCGCGATCCGCTGCGCGATCGGTTCTTCGTCGACCAACCGGGCCAGGCATCGTCGGGAGCCCTGGCGATCCGCGCATTTCGGGATCTCGACGGTGATCGGATCTTTTCCGAGGGCGACGAAGTGCTGCCCGATGTCAATTTCGCGGTGTTCAATTCGGTCGCGACAACCGATTCAGCCGGCCTGGCCCGGATGGGCGAACTGGGCAACGGTAACCGCGTGAGTGTCCAGGTCGATCCCAGCAGCCTGCCAGACATCCTTCTCGCACCGGTAAGCCGGGGGATCGAGATCGTCCCGCGCGCAGGGCGCTTCCATGTGACGGATTTCCCCATCGTGGCGCTCAGCGAGGTCGAGGGCACAGTGACCTTCGCCGGAGCAAATGCAGCGCGCGGCGTGTCCGGCTTGCGCCTTCAGTTGCGCGACGCGTCAGGCAACATTGCACATCACGTGCGGACCGAGCGCGGGGGATACTACTTCTTCGAGCAGGTCATGCCGGGCACCTACGACCTGATCGTCGATCCGGAACAGGCCGAACGGCTCGACATCTGCCTGACCGCCCCCGAACCGCTGACGGTCGGGGCGGGCGGGGACATCATCACCCGCGACATGACGGTCACGAGTTGCGCCGAGCTTGCCGAAGCCGCCTAGGGCGCGTCGGGCTGTTTGTCCGGGTGGGCGGCTGCGAACGCGGGATGCGCCAGACATGCCCGCTCGATCCGGACCATTCGCGGGCTGTCCGACAGATCGAAGTCGAACCTTCGGGCATTGTACAATTGCGGGATCAGAACGGCTTCGAACAGTCCGGGCCCGTCGAACAGGAAGTCCCCGGTATCGAACTGACGCAGACGCTGCTCCAATGGCACGAACGTCTTCGTCAGCCAGTGTCGGTACCAGCTATCGACCTCGTCCTGATCGTGACCGAGTTCGTTCTTCAGATACTTCAGCACTGGCAGGTTCAGCGGCGCGTGCAGTTCCGTGGCGACGGCGTAGGCGAGTTCGCGCGCGGTAAAGCGCCGCTCGATATCGCTCGGGAGAAGCGGGCGGTCCGGATACCGCTCGTCGAGCCATTCGAGGATTGCCATGCTCTGCGCCCGGTCACGCCCGTCAGCCTCCAGCATCGGCACGCCGGCGAAGGGGTTGCGCGCGGTGTAGGCCTCGTCCTTTTGCGCGGATTCGAGCAGGTTCACCGGTTCGTTCTCGTAGGCGAGGCCTTTCAGATTGAGGGCAATCCGCAAGCGGTAGGAGGTGGAGCTGCGCCAGTATCCGTAAAGTTTCATTCGGCACCTCTACCGGTTTCGCACGTTACCTGTCCACACGACCACCATTGCATGACGCGGCGGCAATCGGCATCGCTCCCCGCGGGAAAGTTGCAAGAGAGACTATCGCGACGATGGATTACCAGACGGGGCTCCTCAATCATTTTGCCAGCGAAGCGGTCGCGGGGGCGCTTCCAGCGGGGCGCAACAGTCCGCAACGACCGGCCTTCGGTCTCTATGCCGAACAGTTCAGCACGACCGCTTTCACCGCACCACGGACCGAGAACCGCCGATCCTGGCTCTATCGGATGCGTCCGACCACGGCGCACGGGCGGTTTGTGCCGTTCGACGGCGCACCGCGCCTGAAGCGCGGAGGGTTTGACGGATCCCATACCACTCCCAATCGGCTGCGCTGGGATCCGTTGCCGATGGCGGAAGGCGATGTCGACTTCATCGACGGGCTCGTCACTTATGGGGGCAACGGCTCGCCCGCCGACGGGGGGATCGCCATTCACCTCTACACCGCCGCCGTTTCGATGGATACGCGCGCGTTCCAGAACAGCGACGGCGAGATGCTGATCGTGCCGCAAGCCGGCGATCTGCTGATCGTGACCGAGCTGGGGCGTCTGGCGATCTCGCCGGGCTGCGTGGCCATCGTGCCGCGCGGGATGCGCTTTCGCGTCGAATTTCCCGAAGGACCGGTGCGCGGCTATGTCTGCGAGAATTTCGGTGCGCCCTTCCGCCTCCCCGATCTCGGTCCGATCGGCTCCAACGGCCTCGCCAATCCGCGCGATTTCGAGGCTCCCGTCGCCTGGTTCGAGGATCGCGAGGAAGATTTCGCGGTCATCCAGAAGTTCCAGGGCCGGTTGTGGCAGACGACCATCGACCACTCGCCGTTCGACGTGGTCGCCTGGCACGGCAATTCCACGCCGTGCCGCTACGATCTCGCCCGGTTCAATACCATCGGCACGGTCAGCTTCGACCACCCCGACCCCTCCATCTTCACCGTCCTTACCAGTCCGAGCGAGACCCCCGGCACGGCCAATTGCGACTTCGTGATCTTCCCGCCGCGCTGGATGGTGGCGGAGGATACGTTTCGTCCGCCCTGGTTCCACCGCAACGTGATGAGCGAGTTCATGGGCCTGGTTCACGGCGAGTACGACGCCAAGGAAGGCGGTGGCTTCATGCCGGGCGGAGCCTCGCTGCACAACCAGTTCAATGGACACGGCCCAGATGCCCAAAGCACGCGCAAGGCGATGCAGGCCGACCTCGGGCCGATGAAGATCGAGGACACGCTGGCCTTCATGTTCGAAAGCCGCAACGTGATCCATCCTACGCAATTCGCCATGCAGGGCGGGTTGCTCCAATCCGACTACGATGCCTGCTGGACGGGCTTCGAGAAAGCGACATTGCCCAAATGACAGATACCGCCGCACCGACCGATTTCACCAATGACCCATCCGCCACGAGCTGGGTCGAGAGCGCCGACGGCCACCCCGACTTCCCTGTGCAGAACCTGCCCTTCGGCATTTTCGAGACCAGCGACGGGCGTGTTCGCGGCGGGGTCGCCATCGGCGAGAGTATCCTCTGCCTGCCGGCCAGCGTCGATCTGCTCGGCGACGAAGCCGCGGACCTTGCCCGCCTGGCCGATGCCCGTGACCTCAACGCTCTCTTCTCGAAGGGCGCGAGGGCGGTTTCGGCCCTGCGCCAGGCGGTCTTTCGCCTGCTGACCGACGGGGGCAGGAAGGGCGAGGCCCAGGGCCACCTGCACCAGGCTGACGCCTGCGAGTTGCACGTTCCCTTCACGGTGGGCGACTACACGGATTTCTACTCCGGCATTCACCACGCAGTGAACATCGGCAGCCTTTTCCGTCCGGACAATCCGCTGCTGCCCAACTACAAGCACGTGCCCATCGGCTATCACGGGCGCTCCTCCTCCATCCGGGTGTCGGGCACCGAGGTCAAGCGGCCGACCGGTCAGAAGAAACCGGCTGAGGACGGCGGCGATCCGGGTTTCGGACCCAGCGAGCGACTGGATTACGAGCTGGAGATGGCGATCTGGATCGGGGAAGGGAACGCGCTCGGCGAACCTATCCCGATCGCCGAGGCCGGTCGTCACATCGCCGGCATCTCCATTCTCAACGACTGGTCGGCGCGCGATATCCAGGCCTGGGAATACCAGCCGCTGGGGCCGTTTCTCGCCAAGAACTTCAACTCCACCGTCTCGCCCTGGGTGGTGACGATGGATGCGCTGGCACCGTTTCGCGTGGCGCAGCCCGAGCGCCCCGAGGGCGATCCGCTGCCGCTGCCCTATCTGCTCGACAGAAGCGATCAGGAAACAGGCGCGCTGGACGTGACGATGGAGGTTTACCTCTCCACCAAGGCCATGCGCGATGCCGGCGACGAGCCTCACCGCCTCAGCCGTGGGCCGATGACGGCGATGTACTGGACGGCGGCACAGCTTGTCGCGCACCATTCGGTGAACGGATGCAACCTGCGCGCCGGCGATCTGCTCGGGACCGGAACGCTGACCAGCGGAGAGGACCACGGCAAGGGCAGCCTGATGGAACTGTCCAATGGCGGCAAAACGCCCATCACCTTGCCCAATGGCGAGACGCGAACCTTCCTGGAGGACGGCGACGAGATCATCATGACGGCTTTCGCAGAGCGGGACGGCTTCGCCCGTATCGGCCTTGGCGAATGCCGGGCGACGATCGCCGGTTGACCGCGTGCGCCTTGCCGCGCCGGGCGGGCGATCCCATCTGGCGCGGCGAAGGAGACAATTCGCCATGATCGACCTGCGTCCGTTCGACAGTCTGGGAGCCGCCAATCACGGCTGGCTCGACACGAAATACCACTTCTCGTTTTCCGGCTACCATGATCCCGCGCGCATGGGCTGGGGGGCGCTGCGCGTGTGGAACGACGATGCCATCGCCGCCCGGTCCGGCTTTCCGCCGCATCCTCACAGCGACATGGAGATCATCACCTACGTTCGCAGCGGCGCGATCACGCACAAGGATAGTCTCGGCAACCAGGGCCGCACCGAAGCGGGCGACGTGCAGGTCATGAGCGCGGGCACGGGGATCACGCACGCCGAATACAATGTCGAGGATGTCGAGACGACGCTGTTTCAGCTCTGGATCATTCCCGATCGCGACAAGACGGGCCGCCCGCCGCAATGGGGCGCCAAGCCCTTTCCCAAGGGCGAGCGCGCCGGGCGCTGGGTCACGCTGGCGAGCGGCCGCGCGGGCGACGAGGACGCGCTGCCGATCAACGCCGATGCCCGGGTTCTGGGCGCGACGATCGCGGCCGGCGAGACGCTGCGTTACGACCTTGGCGGACGAAAGGGCTACCTGGTACCGGCGACGGGGCGGCTCGAGGTGAACGGCATCGCCGTCGACACCCGCGACGGGGCGGCCATCGACGATGTCGACGAGCTCGCCATCAAGGCGCTGGAGGATAGCGAGATCGTGCTGGTGGACACGGCGGGCTGAGCGGACGAAGTTGACAAAGCCGACACCGTGTCGCCCACGATAATCCTGTCCAAGGCTTTGATATACAAGAGTTAAACCTCCCTTTGCGAAGTTGACACCGGGGCGGAGCGAAAATTCGCCACCGCGGCTCGGCGGGCTTGTCTTTGACGATTGCCGGCAACGGACCTCCCGATGCGCGCCGGGCCATCGTGTAGGAAAGGGCTTTGGCCTTCGCGCGGCCGGGCGGTTCCCGCTTCGGCGGGCGGCTATTCGTGGCGGAGCGCGTCGATGGGATCGAGCCGGCTCGCCCGGTGCGCCGGATAATAGCCGAAGATCACGCCCATCACCGCGCAGAAGCCGAAGGCCACGATATTGAGCGCGGGATTGAAGATGAAGGGCAGGTCGATGGCGTTCGCCAGCAGGATCGACAGGCCCAGCGCCAGCAGGATGCCGATCACCCCGCCGAAACAGCACAAGACGACCGCTTCGGTCAGGAATTGCAGGCGCACTTCCTTGGCGAGCGCCCCGATGGCGAGCCGGATGCCGATCTCGCGCGTGCGTTCCGTCACCGAGACGAGCATGATGTTCATGATCCCGATCCCGCCGACCAGCAGGCTGATCGCCGCGATCACGGCGACGACGGCCGTCATCGCGCCCGTCACGTTGCCGATCGTGTCGCTGATTTCCGCCGTGTCGACGAGGTTGAAATTGTTGTCCTCGCCCTCCTGGATCACGCGCCGCTCGCGCAGCAGGGCGACCAGCTGATCCTGAAGCGTCTTGCTGTCATAGGCGGGATCGTACTTGATGACGAAATACTGGATGTCGTCATTGCCGATGAAGCGGCGCTGCACCGTCTTCAGCGGCATGTAGACGGTATCGTTCACGTCGTTTCCGCCGCCGCCCGGATCGGCCCGCTCGTCGGTCGCGCCGATGACGCGGCACGACACGTTGCCGATACGCATGTCCTCGCCCACGACCTGATCTTCCTGGAAGATCTTGTCGACCACGGTCGGTCCGACGATGCACACGCTTTCGCCGCGGGCTTCCTCGCGTTCGTTGAATCCGCGTCCGTCGGCGATCTCGATGTTCTGCGCGGCGAAGAACGCGCTGTCCGCGCCCTGCACGCCGGTCTGCCAGTCCTGCCCGTTATGGAAGGCGGTGGCGCTGGCGTTGACCGCGCCGGCGGCGTTCTCGATCCCGGCGATCTGGTTCTCCACCGCGCGGATGTCATCCTCGTCGAAGGGCGGGGGGGAGATGTTGGGATCGGTGCGGCTGGGAAACACGATGAAGACGTTGGAGCCGAGCCCGGCAATGTCTTCCTGCACATCCGCGGTCAGGCCCTGGCCCAGCGTCACCATGGTGATGACCGCCGCGACGCCGATGATGATGCCCAGCGTGGTCAGGAAGCTGCGCAGCAGGTGGCGGCGGATTTCGCGAAAGGCGAGTAGCAGGGTGGCGCCGAGCATCCGCATCAGGCGGGTTCCTCCAGCGGCGCGCCTATGCGGTGGTTGCGGTCGATCCGCTCCACCAGCCCGTCGCGAAAATGGACGATGGTGCGTGCGAATTCGGCCATTTCCTCCTCGTGCGTCACCATCAGCACGGTGATGCCGGTGCGGCTGAGATCGGCCAGCAGTTCCATGATCTCCACCGAGCGTTCGGTATCGAGATTGCCGGTCGGCTCGTCCGCCAGCAACACGTCGGGATCGGTGACGAGCGCCCGGGCGATGGCGACGCGCTGCTGCTGACCGCCCGAGAGCTCCGCCGGGGTATGATCCGCCCAGGGCAGCAGCCCGACCTTGTCGAGCGAGCGTTCCGCAGCTTCGCGCCGGGCCTTCTTCGTCTCCCCGCGATAGAGCAGGGGCAGTTCGACGTTCTCGAGCGCGCTGGTGCGCGCCAGCAGGTTGAAGCCCTGGAACACGAAGCCGAGATAGCGGCGGCGCAGCAGGCTGCGCTGGTCGCGCGCGAGCGCCTGCACCTCGACCCCGCGAAACATGAACTTGCCGCTGCTCGGCGTGTCGAGGCAGCCCAGAATGTTCATCGTCGTCGACTTGCCCGAACCCGACGGCCCCATCACCGCGACGAAATCGCCGCGCTCGATGGCAAGGTCCACCCCCTTGAGCGCCTGAAACGCCGCGGCGCCGGTGCCGAAGGTCTTGGTGATCCCCCGCAGCTCGATCAGCGGCTCGCCCGCCGCGCCTTCCGGGCGTTTCCGACCGGCGACGGTGGCAGGCGCTCGGGTGTCCGGCATCGCGATCAGCCCCCTTCGCCGGCCGCGCGTATGCCGGTCACGACCTTCATCCCGCGTTCGAGCGTGTCGCCGCGAACCACGGTATAACGCCCGTCGCTCTGCCCGGTAACGACCTCGTGCTCCTCCAGCGTGCCGTCCGCCTTCACCGTATAGACGGTCTGCCGGCTGCCGATGCCGATCGTCGCCTCGTCGTTCTCTTCCAGTCCGAATTGCTGCGGCCCGAAGATGCCGCCGCCTTCCTCCTCTTCTTCCGGATCGAAGCGCAGCGCTCCGTTGGGTACGAGCAGGGCGACACCGGTGCTGGCCGTGCCGATCGTGGCGGTCGCCGTCATGCCGGGACGCAGCAGGCCATCGTCGTTGCCCACGAGCAGGCGCGCCTCGTAGCTCACCACCTGGTTGCCCTGCTGCTGCGCCTGCGTCTGCTGGCCCTGGGCGATGGTGTTGGAGGCAAGGTCGACCCGTTCCACCCGCGCGGGAAAGCGGCGGCCCGGATAGGCGTCGACGGTGAAGGTCGCCTGCTGACCTGGCTGGACCTGACCGACATCCGCCTCGTCGATACCGACGCGCAGCTGCATGGTGCCCAGATCCTCTGCCAGCACGAACAGGGTCGGGGTGTTGAAGCTGGCGGCAACGGTCTGACCCGGCTCGACCTGCCGCGCGAGCACCACGCCCGAGACGGGGCTGCGGATCACGGCGCGGGAGCGCTGCGTGCCGGCGCTCGACAGCTGCGCCTCGGCGCTCGTCACGTTGGCGCGGGCCGAGGCGAGGGCGGCCTGGCCGCGGCGCACCGCCGCCTGCGCCTGTTCCAGCTCCGCCTGGGAGGGGACGCGCCCGTCGGACAGCCTCTGCACCTCGCGCAGTCGTTCGAGTTGCGCCGTATCGGCTTCCAGCGTGGCCTGCGCCTGCGCCACGGCGGCGCGGGCGGCACCGAGATTGGCCCGGTTCTGCGTGATCTGATCGTCGATGATGTCGGTGTTGATGACGGCCAGAACCTGTCCCCGGCTAACCTGGTCGTTCACGTCGACGAAGATGCGGTCGATGCGGCCGGATACTTCGGAGCCGACCTCCACCTGGTTGGTCGGCCGCAGGTTTCCGGTTGCCGTGACCGTCAGATCGAGCGAGCGGCTTTCCACCTCGGCGGTGATGTAGTTCGGCGCCTCCTCCCCGCGCGAGCATTGCGAAACCGCCAGCACGATCAGGACGACCAGGATGACGGCGCCCCAGAACAGCTTGCGCTTGTACCACGGGCGCTTCTTCCCGGCGTCGAGATAGCTTTCGATATCGGCGTCGTCTTCGCTACGGGCCGCGCCCGTATCCGGCGCGGTGAGGGTATCGGTCTCGCTCATTCGTCAATCCTGTCGGGCATGGCTGCGGCGGCAATCGGCAGGGCAAGGTCGTAGTCGTCGGCCGTCCATCCACCGCCGAGCGCCTGCGTCAGGCGAACGAAGGCGGTGGCGCGATCCGCCCGCGCGGCGACGAGCTGGTTGCGGGCCTGGAGTAGCTGGTTCTCCGCCGTCAGCAAGGTACGGAAATCGGTCAGTCCCGCCTGATACTGGCTGCTGGCCAGCAGGCGCGAGGTGCTTGCCGCGTCCACCCCCTCCTCGTTGATGGAAACGCGCTGATCGGCGGTACGCTGATCGACCGCGGCGGTCTCGACCTCCTCCAGCGCGGTCAGGATGGTCTGTTCCCACTGCGCCAGCGAGCCGTCGGCGATGGCCTGCGCGATATCGACCTGCGCGGCGGTGCGTCCGCCGTCGAAGATCAGCTGGCTGACCCCGGCGAACAGCCCGCCGGTGATGAAGTCGAAGACGTTGCCCGCGGTGTTCGGCCCGGCGCCCAGCGATCCGGTGAGCCGCACGAGCGGCAGCAACTGGGCACGCGCGACACCGATCCGCGCGACGTCGGCGGCCAGTCCGGCTTCGGCCGCGCGCACGTCGGGGCGGCGTTGCAGCACTTCCGCCGGCGGGGCGAATCCCAGAAGCGAGGGCGGATCGGGCACCGGCTCCGGCTCGGTCGCGACGATCGCCTCAAGCACCCGGCCCGGCGGTTCGCCGATCAGGGTGGAGATCGAATTGGCGGTCGCCGTCAGGCTGCTTTCCAGCAGGGGAATGGTGGCGGCGGTCTGCGCGCGCTGGGCGCGGGCCTGCTCCACATCGAGGCTGGAGACCAGACCCGCCTGGTTGCGCCAGCGGGCGATCTGGAGGTTGTCGTCCTGGAAGGCGAGCGTGTCGTTGGCGATCTGCAACTGCTCCGCCGTGGCGCGGGCGTTGATCGTGGCGATGGCGACCTGCCCGACGATCAGGCGTTGCAGATCGGCCAGCGAGTAGCCGGTGAAGGCGAGATCGGCCTGCGAGGCGGCGACCTGCCCCGATATCTGCCCGAACAGGTCGATCTCCCACGCGGCATCGGCGCCCAGGTTGAACTGGATGCCGTCACGGGAATTGTCGCCCACGTCGCGGTTGACGCCGGCATTGCCAGTGACCGACGGGAGATAGCCGGCGCGCGCTTGCACCAGCGAATAGCGCGCCTGCCGCACCCGCGCGGCGCTCTGCGCCAGATCGCGGTTGGCGGTGATCGCCTGCTCCACGAACCGGGTCAGCAGCGGATCGCCGAGCATCGTCCAGTAGCGGGTGAGGTCGGTGCTGACGGGATCGGGATCGACCTCCGCCCAGTCGCTCGGCACGGTGACGGCGGGGGGCGGAACGACGATCTCGGGCGTCGCGCAGCCGAACAGCGCCGCTGCGAGAAGCGCGCCGATTCCAAGCCGATACATTCCCCTGGCCCGGTGCAAGAGACCCCCCAACCTATCCAACCCCGTGGGCGTTCTATCCCAGCGGCCAGCAATGTCCATAGTATCAGTCACACGGCCGATACAGCGAGCGATGCGTGGCCGGCGTGCAACATTCTTCCGTCCCGCACCAGGTTTACGCAATGGTGTATTGAGCTGTCAATACAGTTGGCTCGATTCCGGAGGCAATTCACGCAGGCTTGCCCCGGCAGGGGCGGTTCCCCAGATAAGCCGCCATGCCTGAACGACGCCCCTTCGCCGATGACCACGCCGCCCTGCGCGCGGTCGCCGCCTCCGATGCGGCGGGGCTGTGCACCATCGTGAATATCGACGGGAGTTTCTCGCGGCGCCTTGGCGCGCAACTCGCCGTGCACGCCGACCAGAGCGTGACCGGAAGCCTGGCCGACGGTTGCCTGGAACGCCAGCTGGCGAGCGACCTTTTCCAGTCGCGAGAGCGCCGCGTCGTGCGCTACGGGGCCGGATCCGACATCGTCGACTTTCGCCTGCCGTGCGGGGGCGGACTGGACATTCTCCTCGATCCGGCCCCCGATCGCGGGGCCTGCCGGGCGGCGGTGGCGGCGCTCGATGCACGCCAGCAGACCGCGCTCTCCATGCCGCGACCCAGCCCGCTGGAGGAGCGGCGATTCGTTCCCACGCTGCGGCTCGTTCTGTTGGGGGAGGGGCCGGAACTCGCCGCCATGGCGCATATCGCGCGGGCCGCGGGCATGACCGTCGAAACGCATGGCCGCGAGGATTCCGGCCTGTCGCTCGGCCGCGCGCCCGATCACCTCGCCGCCGATCCGTGGAGCGCCATCGTCCTGCTGTTTCACGATCACGAATGGGAGCGGGCGATCCTCGACTGGGCGCTGCGCACCCCCGCCTTCTTCATCGGCGCGCAGGGCGGGGCGCCCGCCCGCGCGGCGCGGGCCGAGGCGCTCGGCGAGATGGGCTTCGCCCCGGAACAGATCGGGCGCATCGCCAGCCCCATAGGCACCGTCAAGCACAGCCGCGACCCCGCGGGCCTGGCGCTGTCGGTGCTGGCGCAGGTCGCCGGGGAGTACGAGGCGCGGCATCCCCATCATGCCGGAAGCTGACAGGCCGCCCCTCGTCGCCGTCCTGGCCGCAGGTCGCGGCGCGCGCTTCGGTGGCGGAAAGCTCGACGCGGAGTGTGCGGGCTGCCCGGTGGGGGCATGGGTTCTGCGGGCTGTCCGGGAAGCCGGACTGGCGCCAGGTATACTGATCGTGCCGCCGGCCATGCCCCGATTTGCCAGACGGGCCGAAGGCTGGCGGATCGTGGTCAATCCCGCCCCGGAAAACGGGTTGGGCGGCTCGCTCGCGATCGCGGCGCGAGAAGCGCTCGCCGAAGGTCGCGACCTGCTGATCCTGCTGGCCGACATGCCCCTGATCGATTCCGGCCACATCGCCCGGCTGGCCCGTTCGAGGGGTACGGTCGCGACCTGCCACGGCGAGCGACCGGGCGTCCCCGCGCGGTTTGCGCTCGGCGCGCTTCCGGGGCTTGCGACCCTCAGGAGCGACTTGGGGGCCGCCCCGTTGCTGGCCGCGATGGACGGGTTGCACATCCTTCAGGCCCCCGCCGGAACGCTGCTCGACGTGGATCGCCCCTCCGACCTCGAGGAGGCCGCGCGCCGGCTGGCCTAGCGTCTCCCGCGCGCTCAGTCGTGCCGGGGCGTTTCCATGATTTCGGTCAGCATGCCGTTCATGTCCCTGGGATGGACGAAGAAAACCGGCGTACCGTGCGCGCCGGTGCGGATCGTGCCGAGAACGCGCTTGCCCCGACCGGTGAACCAGTCATGCGCGGCATGGATATCCGGAACCTCGAAAGCGACATGATGCTGGCCCCCGAGCGGATTTTTCCGGATGAAACCGAAGATGGGGGAGTTCTCGCCCAGGGGGGCGATCAGCTCCACCTGCGTTCCGTCCATGTTGCCGCCCGCGCCGGGCGTGTTGACGAACGCGACGCGGACCCCTTGTTCGGGCATGTCGAAAGGTTCGGTGATATCGGTCGCCCCCATCGTATCTCGATAGAAGGCGATCGCCGCGTCGATGTCCGGCGTGGCGACGCCGACGTGATTGAGGCGACCGAGTTTCATGGCATTCTCTCCTGTTTGATCGTCCCGGGCCGGTAGCGCATCGTCGGCGCGATCGCCAAGCGGTGCGGATATATTACCGCGATGCGGTCACTTCGTGGGCGAAGGCGGTTGCAGCACGCAGTACCGGCGCCTTCGCGCGGAACCGGCGGGACAGGGCGAGCAGGATGGCGACATGGCCGATACCGTCGAACTGGCGCGCCCGCGCCGCGACGCCGGCCGCCGCGAGCTTGTCGGCCAGGACGATCGCGTTGCGCGGTTTCACCGTCACGTCGTCGGTCCCGGTCAGCAGCAGCGCCGGGGGATCGCCGGGACCGGCGAAGGTGAGCGGCTGGGTATCGGCGGCGTCGGGCCAGTCGCCGAAGGCGGCAATGCTGGACCGGACGGCGAACGGGGCGAAATCATAGGGACCGGCAAGCCCCACGAACCCCCTTATCGCGGCGCGATCTCCCGCCAGCCAGCGATCGTCCAGGGCCAGCATCGCGGCAATGTAGGCACCGGCGGAATGGCCCATCAGGACGATCCGCCGTCCATCGCCGCCGTATCGCGCGACATCGTCGCGCACCCAGCGCACCGCTGCCGCGCCGTCCTCGACGAAGGCGGGAAAGCGCACTTCGGGGACCAGCCGGTAATCGGGAATGACGGTGACGAACCCGCGCGCCGCCAGGGCGCGCCCGGCGAAATCGTAGGCCGAGCGCGTGCCGCTGCTCCAGCTTCCCCCGTAGAAGAAGACGACGACCGGCAAATTGCTGGCCGCCGACGCACCCTCGGGAACGTAGACGTCGAGCCTATGCCGCGCGCCATCGGCATAGGCGATGCCGGATGCGACCTTCAGGCCGCCGTCATCCTTTGGCACCAGCGCGTTGAACGTTCGCAGCGGAGAGCGGATAATCACCGCGGCCACGAGAGCGAGCAGCGCCGCGCCTGCCGCCAGGCCAATCCTTCGAGCGCGTCGCGTTCCCATCGGTCGCTGCAATAGGATGCCGCGACTTCGCCGGCAACCGAGGCTTCACAAGCCGGACGCGGCGGCTATGATGTCCACCATGATCGCACTGACCGGTTCTGGCCTCTGTCTCTTGATGGCGCTGTTGTTCTACCGCGAAACCGACCTCGGTCGCGCCTGGCACGAACAGGCGGTGGAACGGCCGGCCCGGCGCCTCGCGGCGATGGAAAGGCACCATCTGCTGTTCGCGGTTGCCCTCGCCGTCCTGTTCGCCGCCGGGGGCGAGATCGTCTTGCTGATGGGCCCCGAATTCATGGCGGCCTACGCGCTCGATCTGGCGATCTACGCCGATGCCCTGCTGATTTCCTACGCTGCCGCCGTCGCGACGAGGCTTCGCGGGGTCGTTTCGGCGTTGCGCTATGCGCGCCCGGCGGCGATGCGTCGCCGGTCCGCCCGGGCACGACGAGCGCGGATTGCGGCCGTGCGTCGGGGGCGCAGACCGGCCAATGACGACGATGGCCCTGCGCCTGGGAAGCGCCCGGGCCTGACGCTCGCCGCCTGATCGGGCGGAACCGGGACAGCGGAAAAGCGTCGCACCACCATGTCCGACACGACCGGGCGACCGACGGGGAAATGCAGATCATGACCACTTCCGACACATGCCAGTCGCGGGGGCGGGGCGCGTGAGCAAGGCCCCGCTCGAAGGTATCAAGGTCGTCGAACTGGCCCGCATTCTGGCCGGGCCCTGGGCCGGGCAGACGCTGGCCGACCTGGGGGCCGAGGTGGTCAAGGTTGAAAGCCCGGAAGGCGACGACACCCGGCAATGGGGGCCGCCGTTTCACATGCGCGAGGACGGCAGCCGCGACGCCGCCTATTTTCACGCCGCCAATCGCGGCAAGACCTCCATCGTCGCCGATTTTACCAGCGCCCGCGATCTGGCGCGGGTCCGCGACCTGATCGCGGAAGCGGACGTGGTGATCGAGAACTTCCGCCAGGGCGCTCTTGCCCGGTTCGGGCTCGACTACGCCAGCCTCGCGAAGGACAACCCACGCCTCGTCTATTGTTCGATCACCGGCTTCGGGCAGGACGGACCCTACGCCCGGCGGCCCGGTTACGACTTCATCATCCAGGGCATGAGCGGCATCATGGACCTCACCGGCGACCCGGACGGCCCGCCGCAGAAGATCGGCGTCGCCTATGCCGATATACTGACCGGCCTGTACGCCGTGATCGGGATCCAGGCCGCCTTGCGTCAGCGGGACAGCACCGGGCGCGGGCAACTGGTCGACATGGCGCTGTTCGATGTCATGGTCGGCACGCTCGCCAATCAGGCGACCAACCTGCTCGCCAGCGGGCGCAGTCCCAAGCGGATGGGCAACGCACACCCCAACATCGCCCCGTACGAGGCGTTCAAGGCAAAGGACGGCTGGCTGATCGTCGCGGTGGGGAACGACCGCCAGTTCGAACGCTTCGCCAGGGCCATCGACCTGCCGGTGAAGGAGGAATACCGCTCCAACCAGCGGCGGGTGAAGAACCGCGAGATGCTCAGCGCCTCGATCTCCAGCCGCGTCGCGGAATGGAAGCGCGACGACCTGCTCGAGCGGCTGGACACGCAGAACATTCCCGCCGGCCCGATCAACACGGTCAAGCAGGCGCTCAACGACCCGCAGATCGAGGCGCGCGGCATGGTGATCGACCTGGCCGAAGAGGGCCTGCGCGGCTTGCGAACGCCGATCCGCTTCTCCGATGCCGAGCTGGCGCTGGGTCGCCCCTCGCCGGTGTTCCCCAGGGGGGAAGAGGAGGATGGGTGAAGCCCTCTCCGACCTGACCGAAAAGGAGAAGCAGGCGCTCCGCCTGCTGCTTGCGGGCCACGACGCGAAATCGAGCGCCCTGGAACTGGATCTGTCGGTCCACGCCATCAATGATCGACTGCGCGCCGCCCGCCGGAAACTGGGGGTTTCCAGCAGCAGGGAAGCCGCAAGAATCTTGGGGGATGCGGAGGGAACGACACCCCAAATCCTTGCCCCCGGACAATTGGGGGTGGCCGGGGCGGTGGTCGATCGGGAACAACGGCAGACCTCGAAACCGAACGGGTGGGGCCACCGCCTCGCCTGGCTGACAGGAGGAATGCTGATGATGAGCCTATTGATCGCCGCCGCCATCTACACAACGACCGGCGCGGCCGGACCGCCGCCCGCCGCTCAGGCAAGTCAGGCGCAGGCCGACCGCCTTGCCGGCGCAACCGTCGTCGCGGCGGCGCGTGCGTGGGTCGAACTGGTCGATGCCGGCGAGTACGCGCAAAGCTGGGAGCGGGCCGGGCCGATGTTCCGCGCCCAGGTCAGCGCGCAGCAATGGGGCGACACGGTGCGTCCCGTTCGCGCGCAGCTGGGTGCGCTGCAGAGCCGCGACGCGGGTAGCGGCGTGCTGGAGGACAGCCTGCCGGGCGCACCCGCCGGCGAATACGCCGTCATCCAGTTTCCCGCGCAGTACGCCGCGGCCGGCGAGGTGACGGAAACCGTCGTTCTGCGTCGCGAGAACGGCGCCTGGGGCGTCGTGGGATATTTCGTTCGCTAGTCGGCAGAGCGCGCGCTGCCGGGGGACGCCCTGCGTCCTGGCGGCGGCGACGCGGAAGCCGGCACAGAAAAAGGGCCGCCGGACAGATGTCCGGCGGCCCCTTTCGCTTGCCATAGCGGCAGAGCTTACATGCCCGAGTTCGGACCGTAGGTGATCTGCACGCGGCGGTTCTGCAGCTCGCGAACGCCGTCGGCGGTCGGGACGCGCGGATTGGCTTCGCCGAACGCTTCGCTCGAGATGCGCGAGGCGGGGATGCCGCGGTTGGTCAGGTAGGCCTGGACCGAGTTGTTGCGGCGTGCCGCGAGGCCGAGGTTGTACTGCACCGTGCCGGACCGGTCGGTGTAGCCGGCCAGCATGACCTGCGCCGTGCCGCAATTGCCGTAGGCGGTAACCGCGGAGTTGAGCACCGTGGCCGCTTCCGGAGTGATCTCGGCCGAATCCCAGTCGAAGAACACGATGTAGGGGCCCGTGTTGCACTGCTGCGCAGGTGGGGGCGGCGGCGGCGGCGGCGGGGGAGGCGGCGGCGGAGGCGGCGGCGGGGGCGGCGGTGCCGGCGGAGCGACATACGGCTCCTCCCCACCGAAGTGGATGCGCAGGCCGAGATTGGCGATGTGCTGCGTCGCTTCGACATCGAGGCGGCTCGGAATGATCTGCGTGTCGACCGTCACGTCGTTGAAGAGACGACGATACTTGTATTCGGCGAACAGCTCGACATTGTCCGAAAGCGCGCCCGAGACACCGGCGATGCCCTGATAGGCGAAGTCGGTATCGGCGTCGTTCACTAGGACCGAGTCGCCGGCCACCGTGTAGTCGACGTCGACCGTGTACACGCCGGCGCCGACGCCCAGATACGGACGGATGCTGCCGAGGTCGAAATCGTAAAGCAGGTTCAGGAAGGCGCCATAGGTTTCCATGTCGCCGCCACCGGTGGTGAGGGCGGAATCAACGGAAACGCCGGTCGGGCCGCTGCGGGTGAGGATTTCGAGATCGCGCGGGCCGATATTGTTGCCACCGACGAACAGGTCGCGGTGATAGTCGACGTCGTAGGCGTTGTAATCGCCCGCGATCTCGACCCGGAAACCGTTGTCGAAAGCGTAGCCGATCTGCGCGCCGGCGTTCCAGCCGAGATCGAAATTGGTGTCATACTGGTACACCGCGCCACTGGGGATGGCGGGATACGCTCCGCTACCGCCAAGCTCGGGGACATCCTGGGAGAAGGTGCCCATGTTTTCCGAATCCTCGGCGGTCATGATGCCGCCGCTGATCCCGATATACGGATCGGCATGCGCGACGCCCGGCACTGCGAGCGCTGCAAGCGATACGCCTACAAGTAGCTTTTTCATTGTTCGTCCTCATTACGACCATGTGGGAACACCCACATTGCCCGCGAAATGGACGGAAACGCGAAATTGTTCCATCCAAAAAACGTGATCGTGACACATTCGCCAACCTGTTGCGGATTTGCACCAGGTGAGAAATTCAGCGCCTCGGCGGGCTAAAACGCTGAAATACCGGTAATAGCCCGCCCAAGTATCAAGGCATGGACATCATGCGTGCCTTCGTAGGTGTTTACAGTTTCGAGGTTCATCATGTGCCGGATGACCTGATATTCTTCGCTGATGCCGTTGCCCCCGTGCATGTCTCTTGCCGCGCGCGCGATTTCGAGAGCCTGGCCCACATTGTTGCGTTTCACAACCGAGATCATCTCGGGGGCGAAGCGTCCTTCGTCGAGCAGCCGGCCGACCCGGAGGCTTGCCTGCAATCCGAGCGAGATCTGCGTCGCCATGTCGGCCAGCTTCTTCTGGTAGAGCTGCGTTCCCGCCAGCGGACGACCGAACTGCTTTCGCTCCAGCCCGTACCGGCGGGCTGCGGCGTAGCAGAACTCCGCCGCACCCATGGCGCCCCACGATATGCCGTAGCGAGCGCGGTTGAGGCATCCGAACGGCCCCTTGATCCCCTCGACGTCGGGTAGCAGCGCATCGGCGGGCAGTTTCACGTCGTCCATCTGGATCATGCCGGTGGTGCTCGCGCGCAGGCTCATCTTGCCGCCGATCTTGGGCGCGGACAGACCTTCCATCCCCTTTTCCAGCACGAAACCGCGCACCTTGTCACCGTGGGCTTCGGACCTCGCCCAGACCACGAAGACATCGGCAAAGGGGGAGTTGGAAATCCAGGTCTTGGCGCCCGACAGTGAATAGCCGTCCCCATCCTTCCTGGCGTAGGTCCGCATCGAGCCGGGGTCGGAGCCGGCATCGGGTTCGGTCAGGCCAAAGCAGCCGATCAGCTGTCCGCTGGCGAGGCGCGGAAGATACTTGCGGCGCTGTTCCTCCGATCCGTAGGCGTGGATCGGGTACATCACCAGGCTCGACTGCACGCTCGCCATCGAACGATACCCGCTATCGACGCGTTCGATCTCGCGTGCGACGAGGCCGTAGGCCACGTAGCCCGCATCGGCACCGCCATATTCGGACGGAATCGTCACGCCCAGAAGGCCCGCCTCGCCCATCAGGGGAAAGAGTTCCGGATCGTCTTTCTCGGTGGCGTAGGACTCGATCACCCGCGATTGCAGCACGTCCTGCGCAAAGGCATGGGCGCTATCCTGCACCATGCGCTCCTCGTCGGTCAGCTGGTCGGCCAGGTCGAGCGGATCGGCCCAGTCGAAAGGCACCATGTCGGCCATGCGGGTAGTCTCCTTCGGGACCGCCCTAGATAGTCATGCGGGATCGGGCAAGCGGGGCCGCCCGTGCCGGGTCAGGCCGCCTCGGCGTTGGCCCTTGTCATCATGGCGATGAGCTGGTCGGGCGGGCACGGCTTGCTGACCGCCTGCGCCCGGGGATAGCGCCGCGCCACTTCGGCGGGGGGCGTGCACCCGGAATGAAAGATGATCGGCACGCCGGCCGCGCTCAGCGCGTCGGCAAGCGGAAAAACTTCCCCGTCGCCGGTCTGCACGTCGAGAATGGCGAAATCGGGCATTTCCTCGTGCACCGCCATGATCGCGTGGTCGGTGTAGGCGTAGGGGCCATCGACCGCATACCCCATCTCGCGCACGGTTTCGGACAGGTCGAGGGCCACGATGAACTCGTCCTCCACTACCAGAACCCTGGGTTGCGTGGTCGTTGCTGTTGCTGCTGCCGTCATGGGCTTATCCCTTCCGCCGTCGTGGCCGTCTGCCTGTATTCGCGCGACACCAAGGATACATTACGGCCCGAGAGCCCCGAGGTTCCCGGCTTCACGCAGTGCGCCCGAACTTTTCCTCGTAAGCCGCAATGTCCTCGCGCGAGAGCAGGCGGGCCTGCTCCACCCAGTCGTCCCTGCGGATACGGCCCTGGAAGCGGCCGAGCCGCGAATCGACGCGATCGACATCGCTCTCGTCCCAGGCGGCGATCTGGGCGAAGGTCGTGACGCCCATTTCGCGCAATTGCGCGGCGAGTTTCGGGCCGACACCCTTCATGCGCGTCAACTCGTCGCCTTCGACAGCAAGCGGCGCGGACGACGGGGAGGGCGCCGGTGCCGGCGCTGGCGCTGGCGAGGGGGAGGGGGGAGGGGTAGTGGCAGGCGGGGACGACGCGCGGTCTTCGCCATCGATGTGCCGGGTCTCCTCACTCGGCGGCACCTGCTTCATCGCTTCGCGGGCGGAGCCAGGCGCACCGGCTTCGGCATCGGCGGCCTCGCCAGCCGCGGCGGTCCTGTCCTCGTTGGCCGCGGCGGAAACCGGGCCTGCCGACGCATCGCGAATCTGGGTGCCCTGCGTATCGACCTCGGCGATATCCCTCGCGGAAGGTTCGTCACGCCTTGCCGAGGGCGGGGAATCGATCAGCGCCTGGTTGCGTCTGGCCCCGCCGGCAACCTCTTCCGGCCGATCCTCCCGTTCGATCGTCGTGCGGCGCGAAGCGGCGAAGATCCACCAGGCGACGAGCACGCCGATCACCAGCGCAACCACCACCCAGATCCAGTTCGCCTGCAACAGTTCAGCCATCGTCTCGCCAGTCCCTTCGTGTCATCCGGTGCGGCCCCATACGAGCCAGCCGAGCCCCAGGCCCACGGCGTAGGCGGCCAGCATCAGCACCATCACTTCCATCCATATGGGCATGACCCCTTCCTATAGAAGGCGGGCGCGGCGTGGCAATCGTCCAGGCGGCGCGGCTACCGGGCCGCGGGCGTATCCACCGGGGTTGGCGAGATGGCTTCTGTCGCCAGCACGCTGAACTCGATGCGGCGGTTGGCCGGATCGGTCGGGTCGAGACCTTCGACCGGACGGCGCGAACCGATGCCGCGGGCGCGCAGTCCGTCTGCCGGAATGCCCCGCGCGATCAGCGCGCGGCGCACCGCGTTCGCGCGTTCGGACGACAATTCGATGTTGCCCGCTTCCGGACCCGATGAATCGGTATGGCCGGTGATCTGGATGATGGCGCCGAGACAGGGACGCAGCGCCGTGGCAACCTCGTCGATGAGCGAGTAGCTGGCGGCATCGATCCTGACCGAGCTTTCCTCGAAGCGGATGGTGCGCGCGCGCAGCAGGCTGCGCACGTCCTCCTGGCAGTGCATCGGGCGGAACACGCGCTCTCCCGCAGCCGCGCGGGCGTCCCCATCGGCCCAGCGCACGCCGCCGACACCCGGAATCGCGGCGACGGAACGAGCGATGCGGGCCCGAACGTCCTCGTCGAGACCGCTTCCCCCCACCAGCACGGGATGGCGGCTGTCGAAACCGTTGGGAGACAGGAAGCGGGCCTCGACCTGCCCGCCGCCGCCGGCGCTGGCGATGGTCGTTCTCGCCTGGTCTGACAGACGCGCGCCTAGGGCGGGCGCTCCGGCGTTGCCGCCGAGCCACGCAAGGGCGATCACCAGCAGCGCGCCCAGCGGAATGACGACATGCGGTTGGCGAAGAAGCGACATGAGCGATGCCTATCGCGTCGCGGCGGGGGCAGTCCAGCCCGCGTCAGGCGGCGGGCGGGATCTCTGCCTGCGGCGGACCGGCCGGATCGGCCCGGCGGGTGAACAGCACGCGGTCTTCAGGGCCGAAGCCGCGGGTCCAGATGATGATGCCGTAGACACCCAGGATCAGCGGCACGCCGACGATCAGTTCGGCCCATTCGGGCAGCAGGATGACGAGCTGGCCCACGACCACCGCCGCCGCGGCGGCCCAGACCAGCGCCCAGCGCCAGTTGTTCACGGGCTTTTCCAGGATCCGCGACAGCATGACTGCCTTGACCACCGAAGCGACACCCAGCGCCAGCATCAGCGCGCCCGCCGCAGCTCCGGCGCGGTAGAGATCGGCGCGTTCCGGCGTGGCGAACTCGATCCGGTCGATCACGATCATGGCCGCCACCGTCAGCGCCGCCTGAAGGCCGATCGTGGCGATGGAAACCCACAGGTTCTTCAACCGCGCGACGTAGATCAGCGCGGCCTCGCTGACGACGGCGGTTGCCGCCACGACCTCCGCCGCCAGCAGCAGCGCCAGCGCGGCGGTTCCGCCGACGAAGACGGGGCCGACAAGACCCATGATGGCCTCGCCCGGAATGCCCAGGGCCAGCGCGATCCCGGCCTGCGCGGCGGTGATCCAGAAACCCACCTGGCAGACCTGCCGGGCGATGGCGGCATAGTCCTTCTCTTTCAGCTTGCGGGTGATGACGGGGCCGAGAATGGGCTCGAAACTCGTCTTCAGCTTCTGCGGCAGGCTGGCGACCTGCTGCGCCACGTAATAGACGCCCACGGCCGCCGGCCCTGCGAACAGGCCGAGAATGAAGATGTCGACCCGCCGCGTGCCCCACTCGATCGCGTCGGCCAGCGCCAGCGGCAGCGCGCGCCACGTCATCAGCGCCATGCGTCCGACATTGGGATGCCAGGAAGCGGGCCGGCCATAGGTCTTGCGAAACGGCATGACCGCGGCAAGCAACCCGGCATAGATCGAGACGAGATACGCCATCGAAAGCCCCGATCGCGCGAGGCCCGGCACGAACCAGAACGCCCCGGCGAGGATCGAGATGGTCCACGGCTCGACGATGGCGCGGGCGCGCACGGTGGTGGCGATATCGTAGCGGTAGGCCTGCGCGGCGAGCAGGATCTCGGTCAGCGCGTAACCGGGTATCGCAAGCACGATCAGCCGGTCGAGCCAGGTATATTCCCCGCTGGGAAACAACGGCGCCGGAACCAGCCAGAACAGCGCCGCCGCGGCGCAGGACAATACGAGTGCCACCAGCAGGCCATCCGCCACGAGGTTGGCCGGATCGCGCTCGCTCTCCGACAGGCGCTGGGCCAGCCCGCGCTTCTCGCCGATCGAACAGACCAGCGCCACCAGTTCTACCACCACCAGCGCCGAGGCGAAGCGGCCGAGCGCGTCGGCGCCGTAGAGCCGCCCGCCGATGAACAGGAACGGCAGGCGCGCGGCGAGCCGCAGCAGGAAGCCGAAGAAGTTGGTCCGGCCGCCTTCGGCCAGCGCGGCGATGTCCCCGCCGGGCTTCTCGGCTTCCTCCTGCTTGCTGGTCGGCTGGCTCAAAGCCCGGCACCCTCGGATTTCAGGGGGCGGGCGAGCAAATCCTCGACGACTTGCGGCGCGGGCCGTCCATCGAGCAGGTGGTTGACGGCATCGACGATGGGCATGGCGACGCCGCGATCGGCGGCCATGTCGCGCAGAACCGGCGCGGTGTGCGCCCCTTCGGCCACGGTTCGCCTGTCCGCCAGCGCGTCGGCGGCGCTCTGCCCCTCGCCCAGAGCCCTGCCGAGCGAGAAGTTGCGGCTCGCCGTGCTGGAACAGGTCAGCACCAGATCGCCCAGTCCGCACAGCCCGTTCAACGTCTCCGCCTCTGCCCCCAGGGCCACGCCGAAGCGCTGCATTTCGGCAAAACCGCGAGTGATGAGCGCGTTGCGCGCGTTCTGGCCAAGGCCCAGCCCGTCAACCACGCCGCAGGCGATGGCGAGCACGTTCTTCACCGCACCGCCGATCTCGGCGCCGGTCACGTCGTCGGAATAATAGGGCCGGAAAGCGGGACGGGCGATGGCGTGCGACAGGCGATCCCATTGTGCTTCGCCCCCGCCGCAGGCCAGCGTGACCGCGGCGGGCAGGCCCTCGGCAACCTCGTGGGCGAAGGTCGGGCCGGACAGGACGGCGATATCGGCGTCCGGCGCGGCGTCGCGGGCGACCTGGTGCATCAGGCGGCGCGTGCTCGCCTCGATACCCTTGGCGCACAGCACCAGATCGCGCGGAAATGCATCCATCCGGTCAAGCACCCGGCCCATGTGCTGCGCGGGAGTCACCAGCAGCAGCGCTTCGCATTCGCGCATCGCGGCCAGATCGCCGGTCGCGCGAATGGCGGGCGCGAGCGTGGCGGAGGGCAGATAAAGGCCGTTGATATGCGTCGTATTGATGGCATCGGCGAGGCCATCCTCCAGCGCCCACAGCAGGATATCGCGGCCGTCGCTGGCGAGCATCTGCGCCAGCGCCGTGCCCCATGCGCCCGCACCGACGACGCCGATCGCAGGTCCGCTCACGCCTTGACCCCCGCGCCGCGCGCCGGCTCGGCATCGGGATCCAGCGGCCAACGTGGCCGCGCCTTAAGGTCGAGTGGATCGGGGGCGAAGCCCGCCGCCAGACGCTCCACGCCCGCCCACGCGATCATGGCCGCATTGTCGGTGCAAAGGGGCAGGGGCGGGGCGGTGAAGGGCAGGGCGAACTCGCCCGCCAGACTTTCGAGCCCGGCCCGCACCGTCCGATTCGCGGCCACGCCGCCGGCGACCACCAGCGCGGTCACATCATCCATCTCGCGCAGGGCGCGGCGGGTGCGGTCGAGGATGCAATCGAGCGCCGCCTGCTGAAAACTGGCGGCGATATCGGCGTCGCTATAGTCAGCGGACCCTTGCGCCTGTTTGGCGCGCAACACCGCGCTCTTGAGTCCGGCGAAGCTGAAATGCGGCTCCTGCCGACCGACCAGGGGCCGCGGCAGGTCGACCGCGCTCGCGTCGCCCTCCTGCGCCAGCCGCTCCACCGCCGGTCCACCCGGATAGCCGAGGCCGAGGATCTTGGCGGTCTTGTCGAAGGCTTCCCCCAGCGCGTCGTCGATCGTCGTGGCAAGCCGGCGGTAACGGCCCGGGCCCGCCACGCGCAGGATCTGGCAATGGCCGCCGCTGACCAGCAGCAGGGCGTAGGGAAAGCGCAGGCTCGGATCGGCGAGGCGCGGGCTGAGCGCGTGACCTTCGAGGTGATTGATCGCCATCAGCGGCACGTCGCTCGCCATCGCCAATGCCTTGGCGGTAACGAGCCCCACCATCACCCCGCCAATAAGGCCCGGACCGGCGGTGGCGGCAATGGCGTCGCAATCGCCAAGGCCGCAACCCGCTTCGTCCAGCACCCTTTCCACCAGCGGGGCGAGACGTTCGGCATGGGCGCGCGCGGCGATTTCCGGAACCACGCCGCCATAGGGGCCGTGCTCGGCCTCCTGACTGGCGATTGCCTGCGCCAGGATGGCCCGTTCTCCTGTCACGATGGCGACCGCGGTCTCGTCGCAGGAGCTTTCTATGCCCAGAACCCGTATCATGGCGCTTTTCCTTAGCCGAACGGCTCGCTAGGGCAAGCGAACCCGATGCCAGACTCCCCGCAAATCCGCCTCGGCACGCGCCGCTCCCCCCTGGCCATGGCGCAGGCGCACGAGACGCGCGCCCGGCTGTGCGCGGCGCATGGCTGGGATGAATCGGCGGTCGAACTGGTCCCCGTCATCGCCAGCGGCGACAAGATACAGGATCGTCCGCTGGCCGAAATCGGTGGCAAGGCGCTGTGGACCAGGGAACTGGACAACTGGCTTTCCGAAGGGCGCATCGACGTTGCCGTTCATTCGCTGAAGGACGTCGAGACGATCCGCCCCGCCAGCCTTGCCATTGCCGCCGTGCTGCCGCGGGCGGACCGGCGCGACCGGCTGATCGGTGCGGAAAGCCTGTTCGCGCTGAAGGAAGGCGCGGTCATCGGCACCAGTGCGCCGCGCCGCGCCGCACAGGCGCTGCACGCCCGGCCGGATTGCACGGTCGTGACCTTTCGCGGCAACGTCGCCACCCGGCTCGCCAAGCTGGCCGCCGGGGGGGCGGATGCGACGTTCCTCGCCGCCGCCGGGCTGGAACGGCTGGGCGAGACTGCCACCGGACACCCCCTCGACCCCGCAGACTGGCTGCCTGCGCCGGCGCAAGGCGCGATCGCGCTGGAAATTCGCAGCGATGACGAGGCCGCGCGCGATCTCCTGGCACCGCTCGACCACGCGCCGAGCCGGGCGGAGGTCATGGCGGAGCGGGCGTTGCTCTATGCCCTGGGGGGCACCTGCCATTCCCCCATCGCGGTTCTATGCGTATTTGCCGACGGCGAATTGTCTATGCGTGCGGCGCTCTACAGTCCCGACGGGGCCGAGCGGATCGAGGGAGAGACGCGCTTCGCTGCCGGCGACGCCGAGGCTCCCGCCCGCCTCGCCGCCGATCTTCTGGCGCGGGCGACGCCCGGTATCGCCGCCGTTTTCGAAGGACCGCCCGCATGATCTTCGTCATCCGACCCGAGCCGGGTCTGCAATCGACCTTGCAGGCTGCCCGGAACCTGAGTTTGCCGGCCGTCGGCATGCCGCTGTTCCAGGTCATTCCGCTTGCCTGGGAGGCGCCGGAGGATGCGGAGTTCGACGGTCTTCTGGCCGGCAGCGGCAACGCCTTCCGGCACGGCGGCAAGGCGCTGGAAAGTCTGACGGACCTGCCGGTTCACGCGGTGGGCGAAGCGACGGCGGAAGCGGCGCGCGAGGCCGGCTTTACCGTCGCCCGAACCGGCGAGGGCGGTTTGCAGGCGCTGCTCGACAAGGACAAGGCGCCAAGGCGCTACCTGCGCCTCGCCGGGGCGGAGCGGGTCGATGTCGAGCCGGGGCAGGACAGCGAGATCGTCGTGCGGACCGTCTACGAGGTGCGCGCCCTTCCCATCGGCGGAAGCGCGCAGGTCGGTCTGAGTTCGCCAGGTGCGCTGGTGCTCCTCCATTCGGCCGCTGCCGCCCGGCATTTCGCCGCCGAATGCGACCGCCTCGGACTGGCGCGCTCCGCCATTGCGCTCGCCGCGCTGGGACCGCGGATAGCGGCGGCGGCGGGCCATGGCTGGCGCGAGGTCCGCGCGGCGGAAAAACCCGCGGATTGCGCCCTGCTGGCGCTCGCCCGGGACATGTGTCATTAATATAGCTTATACGACACAGGGACATGCGCGACGGGTGCCCGACCGGGCATCCTTCACGAAGGACGGTATGGAACAAAGGCACGATTTCCGGCGGCCCGGCGGCTCGGCGAGCGCAACGGGCACGGATGCGGCGGCGCGCGAACCGGCGCGGCGGCAGGTGCCCTTGCGCCCGGTGCTGCTGGGGGTGGCGCTGGCGTTCCTGACGGGCCTCGCCCTCGCCCTCTACCTGACCAGGGACGCGGTGGATTTCGGCAGCGTCTTCAGCCTTCGCGGAGACGAGGCGGCACTCGTTCCCGCTTCGCAAATCCCGGCGCGCGACGACAATCCCGAGCCGCCGCTGCCCGCACCCTCCGCTTCCGAAAGTTCCGCCGTCGCCGCCGATGCGCGCGAGGCGGTGCAGCAGGTGGCGCAGGTCGCGCAGCAGGCCGGCGGTCTCGACGCGCGGGTCGCCGCGATGGAGCAGCGCCTGACCCGGCTCGACCTGCAATCGCAGGCAGCCGCCGGCAACGCCGCGCGGGCGGAAGGGTTGCTGATCGCCTTCGCCAGCCGCCGCGCGCTCGAACGCGGGGCGCCGCTCGGCTATCTCGCAGACCAGTTGCGCCTGCGGTTCGGAGAAGCGCGACCCAACGCCGTGCAGACGGTGATCGACGCGTCGCAGAACCCCGTCACCCTCGATCGGTTGCTGGCGCGGCTGGAAGGTCTCGCCCCGGTGCTGACCGAGGCGCCGGAGGGCGAGGGGGTGTTCACCCGCCTCAACCGCGAATTGTCCGAACTGTTCGTCGTGCGGCGCGAGGATACGCCCTCGCCGGTGGCCGAGCGGCGGCTGGAACGGGCGCGCCTGTTCCTCGAGAGCGGACGCACCGAAGCGGCGGTGAGCGAGATCCGCAACCTGCCCAATGCGGCGGAAGCGGCCGGCTGGATTTCCGATGCCGAACAGTTCGCCGCCGCGCAGCGGGCGCTCGAAACGCTGGAAACGGCCGCCGTGCTCGATCCGCGCGGGGTCAGCGATCGGGCGGGCGAGCAGGTCCGCCAGCGTAGTCCGGCGGCGCAGCAGGCGCGATAGCCTGCGCGAGAGCCGATGCGCCGAAACGCCGAAGCGCCGGTGCCCCCTATCCCTTCAGCATCTCGGGCAGCTTTCCGCTGACGCCGCGCGCTTCGTCCATGAACCAGCCCTTGAGTTGCGGCAGACGCTGGATCGCGCCCATGCCGAGCCGGCGGACGGCGCTCGGCAGCTTGCCGGGAACCCCGAAGATTCGCGTCAGCCCATCGGTCGCCAGCGCGACGCTGAAAGCGTCGAGCCCGCGCCATGTCTCGTAGCGCCTCAGAAGCTGGGCATCGCCCGGATCGAGACCGAGCCGCATCCCGTCCGCGAGAACTTCCACCAGAGCGCCGACGTCCCGCAGGCCGAGGTTCAATCCCTGCCCGGCGATGGGGTGAATGCCGTGCGCGGCATCGCCGACCAGCGCCAGGCGCGCGGCGGTAATGGTCGCCGTATGGTGAAAGCCGAGTGGCCAGCTCGACCGTTCGCCCATGACCTCGACCGCGCCGAAGATGCCGTGCATCGCCTTCTCGACCTCGACCGCGAATCCGCGATCCGACAGCGCCAGCACGCCTGGCGCATCATCCTCCGCGACGGTCCAGACCATCGCGCTGCGATGCCTTCCCGCTTCGTCGTCAAGCAGCGGGAGGAGGGCGAAGGGGCCGGCGGGGTAGAAGATTTCCCAGGCGACGTTGTCATGCGGCTTCTCGTGCGCCAGCCCGGCAATGATGGCGCGGTGGCGGTAGTCCCATTTCGCAACCGCTATGCCGGCGTCTTCGCGCGTGGGCGAACCGCGCCCCTCGGCACCGATCATCAGCGACGCTTCCAGCCGCGTGCCGTCCGCCAGCGTGACAGCGACGCCGTGCTCGCCGCGTTCGCGCGAAGTGACTGTAGCGCTGGAATGCCAGGCAATCAGCTTTTCCGCCTTCGCCGCCTCGAACAGCGCGAGCCGGAGCGTCCGGTTGGCGAACATGCGCCCCAGCGTGCCCTCGTGCGGTTGGGGCGTGAAGTCGATCCGCCCGGGGCGCATGGCATCCGTCACGGCGATGGACGATATCGGGCAGGCGTCCGCCTCGAGCCGTTCGGCGAGGCCGATATTCTCGAACAGGTGCCAGCTTGCGGTGGATATGGCGGAAGCGCGCGCGTCGTAGCCTTCCGCCGTCAGCTCGGCCGGATCGGCACGGTCGACGACATGGCTCGCCATTCCCCTGCGCGCAGCCGCGAGCGCCAGCGTCATGCCGACGAGACCGCCGCCGAGGATGAGGAGTTCGCGCTTGTCCGCCATGCCTGACGCTCCTAGATCGCCCGGTGCCATGCAGGCAAGCGTCTCCTCTCTTTTCCGCTTTCTCTCCGCACTCCTGATCCTGATCGCGGCAGGAGCGGCATCCGCGCCCGCCGCCGCGCAGAACCACATCGAGGCCGATCTGGTGGCCGAACACGCTCCCGTGCCGGGGGAGACGCTGACGGTCGCGCTGCGGTTCCGGCCCGAGACGGGCTGGCACGGATACTGGGCCAATCCGGGCGACGCGGGGGAGGGAATGCGGCTCGACTGGTCGCTGCCCGGTGGCTGGCGGGCGGGAGAACCCGACTATCCGGTTCCCCACGCGCTCGAACTGATCGGCCTGATCAACCATGTCTACGAAGACCCCTATGCCGTTCTGATTCCGCTTCGCGTGCCTGCGGACGGGTCCGCATCGCCGGGTGCGCCGGTCGTTCTCGACGCGCAGTGGCTGGCCTGCTCGGATACGCTGTGCGTGCCCGAACGGGCGCGGCTTCGCCTGCGATATCCGCAAGATACGCCTGAATTGCGAGACCAGTTCGACCAATACCGTGCCGCCATCCCGCCGCTGATCGACCGGCAGGCGCGCTTCGGCTTCATGCGCGATGCGCTGCGCCTCGCCATTCCGTTGCCCGCCGCCGTCGACCTTGCCGATCCGCATGTCTTCGTGCGGCAGAAGGATGTCGTCGACTATGGCGGCGAACAGCGCTTCACCCGCAACGGCGACACGCTGATCGTCGATATTCCGCGCGCCCGCCCGCGCGGCGAGCCGGCAGGCCTGGAGGGCATTCTCGCCCTCGACGACGATGGCAACGGTATTCGCTTCGCCGCCGTTCCGGGCGCGGTCCCGGCGGGCGGCGCGCCGGTCGGCCCGCCCGCCGCCGATACACCGCTGCTGCTGCTCATCGGCGGCGCCCTACTGGGCGGACTGCTGCTGAACCTCATGCCCTGCGTGTTTCCCATCCTCAGCCTCAAGGCGCTGACGCTGGCACGCGCGGGCGAGAGCGAGGGGCAGGCCCGGCGCGAGGCGCTGGCCTATACCGCCGGCGTAGTGCTCGCCTGCCTGGCGCTGGGCGCGCTGCTGCTAGTGTTGCGGGCAGGCGGAGAACAGGTGGGATGGGCGTTCCAGTTGCAGGAGCCGCTGGTGGTCGCCGGATTGCTGGTGCTGGCGACGCTCGTCACGGCGAACCTTGCGGGCCTGTACGAACTGCCGATGCTGCCGATCCGCACGGGGGGAAGGGGAAGCGCCTTTGCCACGGGCCTGCTGGCTGCGGTGGTGGCGACCCCCTGCACCGGCCCGTTCATGGCCGCCGCGCTAGGTGCCGCCCTGCTGCTGCCGCCGTTGCCCGCGCTGGTCCTGTTCGCCGCGCTGGGGGTGGGGCTGGCGCTTCCGTTCCTTGCCCTGGGTTTCGTGCCGGCCCTGCGAGGCTGGTTGCCGAGGCCCGGACCCTGGATGGAGCGGTTTCGCCGGATGATGGCAATTCCGATGGGGTTGACGGCGCTGGCGCTCGCCTGGCTCGCCTGGCGCGCGGGAGGTCTGCACTTCGCCTTTGCCGCTACCGCGCTCGGCGTGCTGCCGATCGTTGCCCTGATCGCCCGACATCGCGGCAATCGCATGGTCATGGCCATCGCCGGCGTGGTCGCCTTGTATTTCGCCGGTTCGCTGCCGTTCCGGGTGGAACAGCGTGCGATCGCTGCCCAGGCGAGCCTTCTCGATCCCCAGCCGTGGTCACCTGAAACACTGGCGCGCGCGCGCGCGACGGGACGCCCGGTTTTCGTCTGGTTCACCGCCGACTGGTGCCTGACATGCAAGGTCAACGAAAGCGTCGCGATCGAGCGCGAGGCGACCCGCGATGCATTTGCGCGGGCGGGCGTCGTCAGTTTGCGGGGAGACTGGACGCGGCGCGATCCCCGGATCACGCGCTTCCTCGAGAGCCGGGGCGTTGCCGGCGTGCCGCTCTATCTGTGGTATCCGGCAGCCGGCGGAGAGCCGGAGCAGCTGTCGCAGGTTCTGGGGCCGGACACGCTGGTGGATCTTGCGAAATCTCAGCCGGTAGGACCGTCATCCTCCGACTGACGAGGCCGCGCGACCTGTCCCGACTTGCGGCACCAGTCGAGGAATTCTCCCGGTATCCGGCTTGCCCTGATTTCCAGCATTCCGCGCCCCGGCAGAGTGGCGGTGAGCGGGCGGTTCCCCGCGAATACGTCGAGTTGCGGATCGCTGGCGGGCAACGTCGCTTCCCACCGCCATTCTCCGGCATCGCCTTCGTCCGCCAGCCTCGCATCCGCGAGGAACCGGCTCCGCATACCGTTGCCGATCACCGGAAAAAGCGCGCTTTGACCGGGCAGGGCCGCGGCGTGGCGGATGATGTGCATGGTCGGCTCGCCATCCCCGATCGCGCAATCCAGCGTCATCAGCGGAGCCTGTCCGGCATCGCCGAAATCTATGCCCTGACCATCGCCGCGCACCCGCCAGCGGGCCGCCTTCGTGTCGGGCGAGGGAATCGCGTCGGCGTGGACGGCCCGGGCATCGGCCAGCGCGATGCGCTGCGTTTGCGTCTCCTCGCGCGCTGCCGGCTGCTGCTGGCATGCGGCGAGAAGCAGGGCCGCCACAAATGCCCCCGTGCGCCTCACTTCTTCCACTTCTTCTGGGTCCGCCCGTAACGCAGCTTGCGCGTTCCCGGCTTGCCCTCGTTGGAGCGACCGACGAGCGGCGCCTTCCTGTCCGCTTCGCCGAGGCCGAGCTCGTCGTTTTCCAGCCGGCGGATCTCGTCGCGCAAACGTCCGGCCTCTTCGAACTCGAGATCGGCGGCGGCGTTGCGCATCCGCTTTTCCAGATCCTCGATATAGGCGCGCAGATTGTGCCCGACGAGGTTGTTGACCTCGTCATCGCCGGTATCGACGGTCACTCCGTCATTGGCCGCGCTATGCGCGACGATGTCGGCGATGGCGCGGCGGATGGTCTGCGGCGTGATGCCGTTTTCCTCGTTGTATTCACGCTGCTTCTCCCGGCGGCGCTCGGTTTCCGCCATCGCGCGTTCCATGCTGCCGGTAACGCGGTCCGCGTAGAGGATCACGCGCCCGTCGACGTTGCGCGCCGCGCGGCCGATGGTCTGGATGAGCGAGGTTTCCGAGCGCAGGAAGCCTTCCTTGTCCGCATCCAGGATGCAGACGAGGCCGCATTCGGGAATATCGAGACCCTCGCGCAGCAGGTTGATGCCGATCAGCACGTCGTAGACGCCCAGGCGAAGGTCGCGGATCAGCTCGATACGCTCGAGCGTCTCCACGTCGGAATGCATGTAGCGGACCTTCACGCCCTGTTCGTGCATGAATTCAGTCAGGTCTTCCGCCATCCGCTTGGTCAGCGTGGTCACGAGCGTGCGGTATCCCTTCGCCGCGGTCGCCTTGCATTCGGCGATGCAGTCCTGCACCTGATCCTCGACCGGCTTGATCTCCACCGGCGGGTCGATGAGCCCGGTGGGACGGATCACCTGTTCGGCGAACACGCCGCCGGTCTGTTCCAGTTCCCACGACCCGGGCGTTGCCGAGACGCAGAAGGTCTGGGGTCGCATCGCGTCCCATTCGTTGAACCGCAAGGGGCGGTTGTCGATGCAGCTGGGCAGGCGGAAGCCATATTCCGCCAGCGTCAGCTTGCGCCGGTGGTCGCCGCGCGCCATCGCGCCGATCTGCGGCACGGTCTGGTGGCTTTCGTCCACGAACAGCAGCGCGTTTTCGGGCAGATATTCGAACAGGGTGGGCGGCGGTTCTCCCGGCAGGCGTCCGGTGAGGAAGCGGCTGTAATTCTCGATGCCGTTGCAGCTGCCGGTGGCGGCGATCATCTCGAGATCGAAATTGGTTCGCTGCTCCAGGCGTTGCGCTTCCAGCAGGCGGCCTTCCTCGTGCAGTTCCTTCAGCCGTTCCTCCAGTTCGAACTTGATGGCCGCGCTGGCCTGCTTCATCGTCGGGCCGGGGGTCACGTAGTGGCTGTTCGCATAGACGCGGACCTTCCCCAGATCCTGCCCCTTCTTGCCCGTCAGCGGATCGAATTCGCTGATTTCCTCGATCTCGTCCCCGAAGAAGCTGATGCGCCACGCGGTGTCTTCCAGGTGGCTCGGGAACAGCTCCAGATTGTCACCGCGCACGCGGAAATTGCCGCGCGCGAAGGCCGCGTCGTTGCGCTTGTATTGCAGGGCGACCAGCTTGCGGATGAGTTCGCGCTGGTCGACGCTCTCCCCCGCCTTGATGTCGAAGATCATGGCCGAATAGGTCTCGACCGAGCCGATGCCGTAAAGGCACGATACCGACGCCACGATCAGCACGTCGTCCCGCTCGAGCAGGGCGCGCGTTGCCGAGTGGCGCATCCGGTCGATCGCCTCGTTCACGCTGCTTTCCTTCTCGATATAGGTATCGGATCGCGGCACGTAGGCTTCGGGCTGGTAATAGTCGTAATAGGAAACGAAATACTCGACGGCGTTCTCGGGAAAGAAGCTCTTGAATTCGCCGTAGAGCTGCGCCGCGAGGATCTTGTTCGGGGCGAGCACCAGGGCGGGGCGCTGCAATTGCTCCACCACCTTGGCCATGGTGAAGGTCTTGCCGCTGCCGGTCACGCCCAGCAGCACCTGTGTCTGTTCGTCCTCGCGCGCTGCGCCGACCAGTTCGGCGATGGCGGTGGGCTGGTCGCCGGCCGGTTCGTAATCGCTGACCAGCTTGAATTTCCTGCCGGGCAGGCTCTTGTCGGGGCGCGCGGGCTTGTGGGGTGTGAAGTCCCCGGTGGTATCGGGTTCTTCCAGACCCCTGCGGATGACGAGTTCGGCCATGTGCGCCGATATGGGACGCGCGCGCGGATGGCGCAACATGGGGCTTTTGGGCACGCGCGTATTCGGTGTAGGGTCCGCGCAGCTTGCTGAAACGGGATAAAGCCAATGCGTATCCGCCACCGTGTGTTCGCCCTCGCCATCGCACTGACGCTCGCCGCCTGCGGCAGCGATGCCGACGAGGATCTGTCGGGCGAGGCGCTGTCGATGGACGACGTGATGGCCGAAGCCGAGGATGGCGGCATCGTGCCGCAGCCGGGCGAATACCGCACCCGGCTCGAGCTGGTGGAGATGAGCCTGCCGGGCATGCCCGAAGACCGGATGGACATGGTTCGCCGCGCCTTCGCCGAAGGCGCCGGCCAGAACAACACCTATTGCGTGACGGGCGACATGGACCGGGAGGAATGGATTTCGCAGATGACGGACAATGACTGTTCCGTCTCGCGCTTCTCCGCCGAGGGAGGCGATGTCGACCTGTCGATGACGTGCCGCGCGGCGGACGGGCCGCAGGGGACCATTTCCATGACCGGCACGGCGGACGAAACCTCGTCCGACATGCAGATGCAGTTCCAGCAACCCGTCCCCGGAATGGGCGATGCGAGCGTCAGGCTGCGCGTGCGCTCCGAACGAATAGGCGACTGCGCCTGATTGCCGACGGCGCGCGAACGCGCCGCCCCCTGCATGACCGGGAACCGTCCGCCGGCGGACCGTTGTGATGAGGTGATCGAGCCTCTATTACAGATCCATGACGACGTCCGACCCGACCTCCGCCGGTCTGCGTGACCGGGTCGAAGATGCGGCGCGCTCGTTCGCCAGGGCGGCGCGCCGGCGCGTCGAATTGCTGAGGCGCGACGTCAGCGTCGAGAACGCGCACACACCGCCGCTGAAATACATCTTCGGCGAAGTCGGTGCGTATGCGGAACCGGTGCGCCGATTGTTCCGCGATGAACTTCCCATCGAGAAAAGCGCTACGCCGAGAACGATACTGCTGCTGCCGGGCTTCGCGACGAGCGCCTGGCGCATGAAATATCTGGCGGAGCAGCTCGAGCGCGCCGGTCACAAGGTCAAGCGCTGGGGGCTGGGTTACAATTTCGGACCCACGCCCGAGAATTTCGACTTCCTCTCGCGGCGCCTGTGCAGCGTTCGCGAACGGTACGATCGCAAGGTCGTGCTGGTCGGCTGGAGCCTGGGCGGCGTGTTCGCCCGCGAGATCGCCAAGCGACAGCCCGATTGCGTGGAGAAGGTCATCACCTTGGGCTCTCCCTTCGGGCACACGCCCTATTCGAACAATCTGTGGCACGTCTACGAGATGGTCGCCGGCCACGCGGTCGATGCACCGCCCGTCGATGTCGACACGCACGAAAAGCCACCGGTCGAAACGGTCGCGTTCTGGAGTCCGCGCGACGGTGTCGTTTCCCGGCGGGCGGCCACCGGCCTTCCTGCCGAGCGCGACCGCGTGGTGGCGCTGCGCTGCTCGCACATGGGATTTTGCAACTCGCCCGAAGTCGTGCAGGCGCTGATCGCGGAACTGGAACGCCGATAAACCTTTGATAGAGGTAAGCGCTGGCGCATTGGCCTCTGGCGCGCCGCAAACATGCGACACGCTTGGTATCAGGGTACAGATGACGGGATCCCAGCAGGACAATTTCGACGAGATGCACACGGGCGACGGTTCCGTGCGCGAAGCGTACGAGGGCTACCAGCAGTGGCTGTCCGGCCAGGACGAGGCCTGGATGCAACGCAAGAATTTCGAGGCGGAAAGCTTCTTTCGCCGGACCGGCATCACCTTCAACGTCTATGGCGAGGACGATGCCGAAGAGCGGCTGATCCCCTTCGACATGGTGCCCCGCGTCATCACCGGCGGCGAATGGCGGCGCCTGTCACGCGGTATCGAGCAGCGCGTGCGGGCGCTCAACGCCTTCATGCACGACCTCTATCACCGGCAGGAGATCATCCGTTCCGGGCGGCTGCCCGAACGCCTGTTTCGCGACAACGCCGCCTGGCTGCCGCAGATGGTCGGGTTCACCCCGCCGGGCGGCGTCTATACCCACATCGTCGGCATCGACCTCGTGCGTACCGGGCCGGACGAGTTTCTCGTGCTGGAAGACAATGCCCGCACGCCCAGCGGCGTTTCCTACATGCTGGAAAACCGCGAGACGATGATGGCGATGTTCCCCGAGCTGTTCAGCAAGGTGAACGTGCGCCCCGTGTCCGACTATCCGCGCCGCCTGGCCAGCAGCCTGGCCGCCTGCGCGCCGGAGGATTCGCGCGCCAATCCGTCGATCGCCGTGCTCACGCCGGGGATCTACAATTCCGCCTATTACGAACACGCCTTCCTCGCCGACCAGATGGGCGCCGAACTGGTGGAAGGAAGCGATTTGCGCGTGGTCAACGGCAAGGTCCAGATGCGCACCACGGTGGGTTTCCGTCCGGTCGACGTGCTCTATCGCAGGGTCGACGACGAATTTCTCGATCCGCTGACCTTCAATCCCGACAGCGTGCTGGGCGTGCCGGGCATCATGGATGTCTACCGCGCCGGCAACATCACCATCGCCAATGCGCCGGGTACCGGGGTCGCGGACGACAAGGCGATCTATTCCTTCATGCCGGACATCGTGGAATTCTACACCGGCGAGAAGCCGCTTCTGCCCAATGTGGAAACCTATCGCTGCGCCGATCCCGACAGCCTGAAATTCGTCCTCGACAATCTGGAAGAGCTGGTCGTAAAGGAAGTTCACGGTTCGGGCGGATACGGCATGCTGATCGGGCCGACCTCCTCCAAGAAGGAGATCGCCGCCTTTCGCGCCAAGCTGGAGGAAAAGCCCGAAGGGTACATCGCGCAGCCCACGCTGTCGCTTTCGACCTGCCCGATCTTCACGCGCAAGGGGCTGGCGCCGCGCCATGTCGACCTCAGGCCGTTCGTGCTCTGCTCGCCCGATGGCGTGGACATCACCCCCGGCGGGCTGACGCGCGTCGCGCTGAAGAAGGGCAGTCTCGTCGTCAATTCCAGCCAGGGCGGCGGAACCAAGGATACATGGGTGCTCGATGACTGAACCGCACCGGAGCCTGCCGATGCTGGGCCGCGTCGCCAATTCGATTTTCTGGATGTACCGCTATCTCGAACGGGCGGAGAACACCGCACGCCTGCTCGCCGCCGGCCAGCGCATGTCGCTGACGCGCGGACGCGACATGGCGAGCCAGGAATGGAAATCGGTCCTCACCACGCTCGGCCTGCGCCAGCAATACGAGGCGCATTACGACGATTACGTGAGCGCGCATGTATGCGATTTCGTCCTGCGCTCGAAACACAATCCCGAAAGCGTGCTGACGATGTTCGAGCGCGCCCGCACCAACGCCCGTTCGACCCGCTCGGCCATTACCGGCGAGGTATGGGAGGCGGTCAACGAGGGCTGGATGACGCTGCGCGACCTGCTGGCGAAGCCCGTGCGCGATTCGAACCTCAACATGGCGCTGGGTGCCATCAGGCGCGAAAGCTCGCTCGCGCGGGGGGCTACGCACGGCTCCATGCTGCGCAACCAGACCTACGCCTTCGCGCGGCTGGGCACGTTTCTGGAACGGGCCGACAACACCGCCCGCATTCTCGACGTGAAATACTATCTGCTGCTGCCCTCGCTCAGCTACGTCGGAACGCCGCTCGACACCGGGCAGTGGGACAACGTGCTGCGTTCGCTCTCGGCCGAGCGCGCCTATCGCTGGCTCAATGCGGGCAAGATGGATGCGCGCTCCATCGCACAGTTCCTGATCCTCGACGATCGGTTTCCGCGCAGCCTGGTGTTCTGCTATTCCTCCATGCGCGAGAACCTGTTCGACCTGGCGCAGCTCCACGGACACAGCGGCAACGCGCACGAATTGATGCGCGAGGCCGATCAGAGGCTGTCGGGCAAGGAGGTCGAGGAAATCTTCGACCAGGGTCTGCACGAGTTCCTTCTCGAATTCATCGCCGCCAACCAGTCGCTCGCCAGCGCCATATCCCAAGACTACCGCTTCACGGCCTGAAGGAGGCCGAAAGATCATGCGCCTCTCAATCCGACATTCGACTACCTACCGCTTCCGCGAACCCGTGAGTCACGGGATCCAGCGCCTGAGGCTGACGCCGAAGGAGACGCAGGGGCAGGAAATCATCGACTGGCAGATGGAGTATGACGGCGCGAGCGAGGAACTGACCTACGACGATCAGAACTTCAACACCGTCTCGCTGGTGTCGGTGGACGAGGGCGCGACGCAGGTGAAGGTGACATGCCACGGCACCGTTCACACCGAGGACAATGCCGGCGTCATCGGCAGCCACGCTGGGCACCTGCCGCTGTGGGCCTTTCTCAGCCAGACGCCGCTCACCGAACCGGGGCCGAAGATCAAGGCGCTGATCGCCAAGGTCGAACGCAGCGAGGAAGGCATGGTGGAGACGCTCCACAACCTGTCCAACGTGATCCGCGAGAACGTTACCTACATGACCGGCACGACGCGCGTCACCACGACCGGGGAGGAAGCGGCGGCGGATCAGTGCGGCGTGTGCCAGGATCATGCGCACATCTTCATCGCGGCGGCCCGCAGTCTAGACATTCCGGCACGCTACGTGTCGGGGTACCTGATGATGAACGACAGGGTCGAACAGGAAGCCACGCACGCCTGGGCGGAAGCCTACGTGCAGGGTCTCGGCTGGGTCGGCTTCGACATCTCCAACGGTATCAGCCCCGATCCCCGCTACGTGCGCGTCGCGACGGGGCGCGACTACCGCGACGCTGCGCCGGTGACGGGGATAAGCTTCGGCGCGATGACCGAAGACCTGACCGTCGATCTTGCGGTCGAGCAGCAAATAGCCGAACAGTGATCGCGCGCGGCAGCGCGACGCGGCCACGGCTGAACGGGAATCCGGCATGACCTATTGCGTGGGAATGGTGCTCGAAAAGGGCCTCGTCCTGATGAGCGACACCCGCACCAATTCGGGCGTCGACAATATCTCCGTGTTTCGCAAGATGTTTCACTGGCGGGTGCCGGGTGAACGGATCATCTCGGTGATGACCGCCGGCAACCTCGCTACCACGCAGGCCGTCATCAGCCGGCTCGAGGAACGCACGAAGGCGCCCGAGGACAGGCAGAACAGCCTGCTCGGCCTGCCCACGATGTTCCAGGTCGCGTCCGAAACCGGCAAGCTGCTGCGCGAGACGGTGCGCGAGACGCAGGACAACAACGGCTCGCGCGGACGCGGGCGCTTTACCGCCTCGATGATCGTCGCCGGACAGATCGCCGGAATGGAACCGCGCCTGTTCATGATCTATCCGGAAGGCAACTTCATCGAGGCGAGCTTCGACACGCCCTTCTTCCAGATCGGCGAGACGAAATATGGCCGGCCCATCATTCTTCGCGGATACGACCGGGAGATGAGTTTCGAGGATGCGGTGAAGCTGCTGATGGTCAGCTTCGATTCCACGCTGAAAGCGAACCTTTCGGTGGGCCTGCCGCTCGACCTGATGGTCATCGCCCGCGACCAGTTCGAGCCGACCCACGCGCGCCGGATCGAGCAGACCGATCCCTATTTCGATGCGATCTCCAGCAGCTGGAGCGACGCGCTGCGAGCGGCCTTCCATTCGCTGCCCGATTACAGCTTCTACCAGCCGCACGAGGATGCCGAATAGGTAATCCCTTCTACGGAATCGCCGGGGCGAGCCGGGCAGGCAGAATCTTGTAGCCGGCGAACGGCGAGATCGCTCCATTCTGGATAGAAACCATCCCCCGCTGCGCGACGGCTCGGCGCGTCGGCCTGCGCGCTATACGTCCACATCCGCATTGCTACGGAATGGCGATTGCGCGCTTTCCCGGCATTACACGGCATATGGAACAGCGCATCACGATACACATCGTCGGCGGCAACAGTCGCTCCCGGGCCGAACAGTCGCGGCTCGTCCTGTCGATGGGGCACCATGCGGAAGTGTATTCCGACCTCGTCGAACTGATCGACAGACCGCCGCGCTCCGGGGTCATCATCGCTTCGCAGGACATCCTCGCCGATGGCATATCCGCATTGCTGAACGAGCTTGCCGACGCCGGCATATGGGTACCCCTGGTGGCGGCGAAAACCGATCCGGGCGTGGACGAGGTGGTCGAGGCGATCCAGGCCGGCGCGCTCGATTTTCTCGAACTGCCCCTTACCGAGAGCGAGGTGCGGCGCATGGTCGCCCACGTCTACACCGATGCCGGCCGGCACGCCGAGACGCGCCGCCGCCTTATCGACGCGCGACGCCGGATCGACGCCTTGAGCAAGCGGGAGCGCGAAGTGCTCGACCTGCTGAGCGAGGGATGCAGCAACAAGGCCATCGCCCGCACCTTGCAGATCAGCCCGCGAACGGTCGAAATCCACCGGGCGAACATGATGGGAAAGCTGGATGCGCACCACGCCGCCGAGGCCGTGCGCCTGCGGCTCGAGGCCGATCTGGAGGAAGTGACGGTGCCGGCGGAGGGTTAGGCGCGCACGCTTTTCGCCACCGCGTCGAGCACCCCGTTCACGAACTTGGCCTCCCTGCTGTCGAAAAAAGCGTGAGCGACGTCGACATATTCGCTGATCGCGGTTCCCACGGGCACGTCCTGCCGGGCCAGCAGTTCGTAAGCGCCGCAGCGCAGGATTTGCAGCATCGTTTTGTCGAGCCGAGCCAGGGTCCACCCCTCGGCCAGCCGCGCGATCAGCAGGGTGTCGATTTCCACCTGCCGCGCCACCACGCCGGACACGACATCGTCGAAGAATTCGACCTCGGCATCGGCGTACTGCGCGTCTTCGATCTCCTGCCCCAGCCGGTGCTGGTGGAACTCGTCGAGCAGACGGGCGAGCGCGGTCTTCTCCATATGCCGCTGGTAGAGCGCCTGCACGGCGGCAAGCCGCGCGGCGGAACGAGCTTGCGAGCGCTTGGGTCGGTCGGACCGGTCGGTCATCACAGGCGTACCTTCACGCTGGCGGCGTGGGCGGGCAGCCCTTCCATGTCCGCAAGGGCGGTCGCGGCGGGGCCGATTTCGGCGAGGCTTCCCGCGTCGAGGGAAATGAAGCTGGTTCGCTTCATGAAATCGAGCACCGACAGCCCGCTGGCGAACCGCGCGCGCCGCCCGGTGGGCAGGACGTGGTTCGGCCCGGCGATGTAGTCGCCCACCGCTTCGGGCGTATGGCGGCCGAGGAACACGCTGCCCGCGTGCCTGATCTTCGCGAACATCGCGTCGGGATCGTCCACGGCCAGTTCGACATGCTCTGCGGCCAGGCGGTTTGCGAGGGCGGGGGCGTCCTGCTCCAGATCGTTCACGACGATGACGACGCCGTGGTCTTCCCAGCTCCTGAGCGCCGTGCGCTGCGTTTCGATCTGCGCCCCGAGCACGTCGATCGCGTCCTCCACCGCATCGGCGAAACCGGCATCGTCGGTAATGAGGATGCTCTGGGCGAGCGGATCGTGCTCGGCCTGGCTCATCAGGTCGGCGGCGATCCAGTCCGGGTCGGATCGCGCATCGGAAATGACGAGAATCTCGCTCGGCCCGGCGACCATGTCGATCCCGACCACGCCGTAAAGCTGACGCTTGGCTTCCGCGACGTAGGCGTTGCCGGGGCCGGTGACGACGTCCACCGCGCGAATGCGGTCGGTGCCGTAGGCGAGCGCGGCGATCGCCTGCGCGCCGCCGATCCGCCAGATCTCGTCCACCTCGCACACATGCGCGGCCGCCAGCACCAGATCGTTCATCATGCCGCGTGGCGTGGGGGTCGTAACCACCAGTCGCCCGACGCCCGCGACCTTTGCCGGAATGGCGTTCATCAGGAGGCTGGAGGGATAGGAAGCGCGTCCGCCCGGGACGTACAGGCCCGCCGCGTCGACCGCGCTCCAGCGCGATCCCAGCCGGACATTCGCGGCATCGCGCCAGTCGGAATTCTTCGGCAGCTGCCTTTCGTGAAAGGCGCGAATGCGATCTGCCGCCAGTTCGAGCGCGTCCCTGGTCGGCTGGTCGAGGAAATCGTAGGCGGCCTTGCACTGGTCCTTGCCGATGCGCCAGCTCGCCAGATCCGCGGTCAGCGGATGCTTGTCGTAGCGCATGGTTAGCTCGCGAAGCGCATCGTCGCCGCCCGTCTGCACCTGCTGGATGATCTCGCGCACGTCGTGATCGATATTGGGGTCGCTCTCGCGCCGGTCGTTCACGATGCGGGTGAAGCGGCGCTCGAAATCGTCCTGGTCGAGGATGAGGCGTTGCATCAGGCTGCTTTCCTGTTTTCGGCGACGGCGCGGAACCGGTCCACGAGATCGGCGACGCGCCGATCGGTCTTCAACGCGGCGCGGTTCACGATGAGGCGCGCGCTCACCTGCATGATGACCTCGGTTTCCACAAGGCCGTTCGACCGGAGCGTCTGCCCGGTCGAGACGAGATCGACGATCCGGCCGGCCAGGCCGCTCGACGGGGCCAGTTCCATCGCCCCGTTCAGCTTGACGCATTCGGCCTGGATACCGCGCTCCTCGAAGAAACGGCTGGTGAGGGCGGGGTATTTGGTCGCCACCCGCAGATGGCTCGGATTGCCGTACTTGTATTCGACCGGCTGCCTCGGTTCCGCCACGGAAAGGCGGCACGCCCCTATGCCCAGATCGACCGGGGCGTAAAGTTCTGGGTAATCGAATTCCTCGATCACGTCCGATCCCACGATCCCCGCCTGCGCCGCGCCGAAGGCGACGAAGGTGGCGACGTCGAAGGCGCGCACGCGGATGATGTGCGCCGCATCGTCGGTCGTCGAAAAACTCAGCGAGCGGTCGAGCTTGTCGTAGAAGGCACTTTCCGGCACGAGGCCGGCGCGTTCCATGACCGGCAGCGCCTCGTCGAGGATGCGGCCCTTGGGAACAGCGAAGATGAGCGGCCCGAAACGGCTCTGCGCGTCTTGGGTTGATGATGGTGAGGCCATGTCCTGCGCGCGATAGGGCGATGGCGAGAAAAGGGCAATGCGAATGGCCGAAGGCGAAACCAGGGCTGGCGACACGGCGATGGGTATCACGAGCGTGCCCGCGGCGATCCGCTGGCAGGCCGACCATGCCGAGGCGAACGGTGCGCCCGCCAATGCGCGGATCATCCGTGCGTTGCTGGCGATCCTCGAAACGGACACGGCCACGGGTCGCCGGATGGCGAACTGGCAGGGCCTGAGCCTTGAGGATGCGATGCCGCTGCGCGTTGCGAGCGGGTTGCACTACCTCTACCTGACCGATGCGGAACCGCGGCTGGGCGATGTCTATCAGGGACTGATGACAGATCAGCCGGTGATCGACGAACTGGTGGCAGAAACCGCGCGCAGCTTCGACACCATCCTGCTCCCCTGGCTCGACACGCCCCCGCAGACCAACGAGGCCGGCCGGTCCGCGGCGATCATGGCCGGATTGTTGTGGCTGTCCGAACGGCTGGGTCCGCAATTCGCGCTGAACGAGATCGGGGCGAGTGCGGGCATCAACACCATGATGGGGCGGTTCCACTTCGACCTCGGCGGCGTGAACGTCGGGCCGAGCCTTTCGTCTATCGCGATCGCGCCGCAATGGCGCGGCGAAGCCCCGCCCGAGGCGCCTGTCCGGATCGTCGGCGCGAAGGGATGCGATACGCGGCCCCTCGACCTGACCGATCCCGAACGCGCCCTGCGGCTCAAATCCTATATCTGGCCCGACGCGCGCGAACGCATGGTGCGCATGGACCGCGCCATCGCGATGGCGGAAAAGATGCCGCCCGAAATCGTCCGGCAGGATGCCGGCGACTTCGTCGACCAGATGCTGGCCGCGCCGCAGGACGAAGGCGTCACCCGCGTGCTGTTCCATACGGTGATGTGGCAATATCTTCCGCGCGAAACGCGTGACCGGATCACGCAGGCGATGGAAACCGCCGGAAAGGACGCCGGCGCAGACAGACCGCTGGCCTGGCTGGCGCTGGAAACCAACCGCGATACGCTGACTCAGGAATTGCGCGTGCGATACTGGCCGGGGGGCGGGGACGCGCGCCTTCTGGCGACGGCGCATCCGCATGGCGAATGGGTCGAGTGGCTGGCCTAGCCGAGAAACGCGTCGAGCGCGGCGTTCACCGCATCGGGGGCTTCCCAAGGCACGAAATGGCCGCTGCCCTCGATGCGGGTCACGGTGAGGTCGGTCACGTGCTCGCCCAGCCGCTCGATATTCGCCGGTAGCAGCGCTTCGTCGTCCATTCCCCAGACGACGAGGGTGGGGATCGCGATGGTCGGAAAGTTCGGCGCCGATCCTTCGGGCGCGGCGAGCGGTTCCCGCGTTTCCGGCACGTGGATTCCGCTGGCGCGGTACCAGTTGAGCATCGCGAAGGCGCGCTCGGGATCGCTCCATTGTTCGACCTGGAGAGCCTGTTCCTCCGGATCGTTTTGCGCACGGCCTTCCCAGCTGATGGCCCTGGCCAGCAATCCGCCCAGCCCGTGTTCGCGCACGAGGGCATCGTTCGCGGGATCGCGGAAAGCCCGGATGTACTGACTGGCGGCGCGCTGCTCGCGATTTTCCAGCAGCAGGCGTCCGAATACGACCGGATGCGGCGCGTTGGCGATGACCAGTCGTTCGACATGGCCGGTTGCCTGTCCGTAGGCCGCGACCAGCCACGCGATCGCACCGCCCCAATCATGCCCGAGCACGGTGTAGCGACCCAGTTCCAGCGCCTCGGCCAGTGCGGCAATGTCCTGCGCCAGCAGCGCGGGCTCGTAATGCTCGACACCTTCGGGCCGCGACGAAGCGCCGTAGCCGCGCTGGTCGGGGGCGATACAGCGGAAGCGATCGTTCAGATGCTCGATCTGATAACGCCAGGTTCGATGGTTTTCGGGAAAGCCGTGCAGGAAGACGAGCGCCGGCGCGTCGCGAGGGCCGCTATCCCAGACGTCGAGCGTGATGCCGTTGGCAAGCCTGACGGGGACAAGTTCGGTCATGGCCGTGCGACACCCAGCAATTCTATCGTGAACAGCAATGTCGCCCCGCCCGGAATGGGGCCGCGTCCCTCCGGCCCGTAGGCGAGGTCCATCGGCACCGCGATTTCCGCCGTATCGCCAACGCCCATATAGGGAATGGCGATCTGCCAGCCGGGCACCAGTCGGCCTAGCGGAAATTCGACCGGATCGCCGCCCTCGTTACTGTCGAACACCTGGCCGTCGGGAAAGCTGCCGGTGTAGTTCACCGTCACGATATCCTCGACCGTGGGCGCAGGTCCGGTGCCGTCGCCGGCGACGCGGCGAAACTTGACCCCGCCCTCGAGCGTGGACCAGCCTTGTGCGGCGGTGCGCGAATGGAGCGCCGCCTGCTGGGCATTGTGCCAGGCGAGGGTTCCCGGTTCGGCCGGGACAAGCGTCTCCTGGGCGATAACCGGTGCCGACATGATCGTGGCGATGACGAGGGCGAGGGCGGAAAATGCGCGTTTCATGGCCGGGCAGATAGCGCGGTCGTCGTGCCGCGTCATCCACGATCGCGCGTATCTATGGATAACTGACCGTCTTGGGTTCGCCATCGGGCAGGGGAATACGCTCTTCCTCGTCGCCGGGAACCGTCGGGAAGCGCCGTTCGCGCCAGTCCTCCTTCGCCTGCTCGATCCGGTCGCGGTCGGAACTGACGAAGTTCCACCAGACGTGACGCCGGGTTGAAAACGCCTCCCCGCCCAGAAGCACCGCCCGTGCGCCGCCTTGCGAGGTCAGCGTCATGGCCTCGCCCGGCTTGAGCAGGACGAGATCGTAAAGCGCGATGCCTTCTCCATCCACCGCTGCGTCGCCGCCGGTCAGCATCACGGCGCGTTCGTCCGCTTCGGCGTCCAGGGGGATGGAACCGCCCGCCTCCAGCGCGATATCGGCGTAGATCGTCTCGGCATAGGTCGTGGTCGGTGCGCGTTCGCCCCACAATTCGCCCATGATGACCGTTGCGCTCGCGCCGTCTCCGGCGATGGCAGGCAGGTTGCTCACCGCCTCGAACGCGGGGTCGATATCCTCCCGCCCGTCGGGCAGGGCGAGCCACGTCTGCATCCCGTATAGCCCCGCTCCGCCTTCGCGCTCGGCCTGCGGGCTGCGCTCGGAATGAACGATCCCGCGGCCCGCCGTCATCAAATTGACCGTTCCCGGGCGAATGGTGGAAAAGGTGCCGAGGCTGTCGCGGTGCTCGATGGCGCCGGCATGGTCGCCCGAGAACAGCCAGGTGACGGTTGCGAGATTGATGTGCGGATGCGGGCGCACGTCCATTCCGTCGCCCTGGTCGAGCCGCGCCGGTCCGAACTCGTCGACGAACACGAACGGCCCGACCATGCGCCGCTTCGGACTGGGAAGGGCGCGCCGCACGGTAAAGCTGCCCAGGTCGTGACTGACGGGGGTGACGGTCTGCATGATACCCATGGTTCGGCCCTATTGCTCGTCCAGCTCGTCGTAATGACGGAAGATGCCGTTCTCGTTGAACTCTATCCGGTGTTCGGAGGCAAGGTAGTCGGCGAGCGGCTCGATTTCGGGGACCATCGCCTGCACGCCTTCGAGGTGCGGCCAGCTCCCCTGCATCGACTTCATGTAGTTGGGAAAGGCGTAGTCGAGGCCTTCCATGATATGGAACAGGCTGGTGTCGACATGAGTCCATTGCTGGCCCAGCACGAATAGACCGCCGCTCGATGCGACGGCATTGTCGAAATGGATGAGGTATTTGGGAATGCGGTTGGCGCGGAAATCGTGCGCCTTTTCGTATGCGGCTTCCATCTGGTCGGCGTAGTACTGGCCGGAAGCGACGGGATGGTGCGTCGAATGCACCTCTTCCACGAAGTCGGCGATATCGATCTGCAACTGGAACAGGCCGAGATCGACCTCCATTTCGCCCGATCCCAGGCCTTCCTTGTCGGACAGGTATTGCAGGATGAGCGCGGTCTGGCCGATGCAGATGTCGCCATCCACGATATAGGGCGGGGCGAACGGGCGGATGCCTTCCATCGCGTGCATGTGCTCGACCAGCGCGTCCGCGTCCTGTTCGCGCGCCATGTCCTCATACGCGATCTCGCCCGCCTCGCAGAACAGGCGGACGAATTCACCGCGGCCGGGGATCTGCGGCCAGTACCACAGCTGAACGCTCATGCCGCTTCTCCCGGCGCGCGGGCCTTGATGGCGAGGGCATGGACGCGCTGGCCGGGAATGTCGCCGAGCGCGCGGTTTACCATGCGCTGTCGCTCCAGCCGGCTTTTTCCGGCGAAGCGCTCACTCTCCACGATGACCGTGAAATGCGATTCCCCGCTGCCGTCGTCGCCCGCATGGCCGAGGTGGTTCGCGGTGTCGTTCACGACCTCCATGTGAGTGGGACTGAACGCCCGTTCCAGGCGATCCTCGATCTCTGTCTGTACTGATCCTGTCATACGTCTTGCCAATGGGGGGTTTTCAGGAAGGTTCCGCTTCCCCATCCTATAGCCGATGCGGCGCGAGCGATTTCACGGACGGTTCGAAGACACGGGGCGCGAATGCGAGCATCCGCTGTGCGACGAACCCGGAGAATTCCGCGCGCCCGGCACGCGCGGCAATTCCTTTGACGGTCCGGGTGAATGGCGCTGGTTCTGCCTCGACCATGTCCGCGAGTTCAACGCCGGATACGACTGGTTCGACGGAATGAGCGCCGACGAGATCCTCGCCGCGCAGGCTCCGGGCGCGGGATGGGGCAACGAGACGCGCGCCTTCGCCAGCACCGGTGCGGACGGAATGCCGCGCTGGACCGATTTTTCCGATCCGCTCGATGCGATCAACGAACGGGCGGAAGGCATAAGGCGGCAGGCCGGCGGGCGGCACCGAGAATACAGCCGCTTCACCCCGCGCGAACGCGATGCGCTCAACGTCATGGGGCTGGGGCCGAAAGCGGATCGTTCGCAATTGCGCCGCCGCTATTCGGAACTGGTGCGCCGCTATCACCCCGACCGCAATGGCGGGGATCGCAGCCGCGAAGGGCATTTGCAGCGCGTTGTCGAGGCCTACCAGCTGCTTCGCCGCGCGGACGCCTTCGCCTAGGAGCGGTAGGGCTTCTGCCGGAACGCCCAGCGCAGCGTCGATCCCAGACCACGCGTGACCAGACGGGAAGGGATGGCCGACAGGCCGGGCCTCTCCAGCCCCAGCATCGTGCGCGCAAACGGCGGCACCAGCTCCACCGCCGCATCGGCGAGGAAGGGCTGAATGGCAGCGAACTGCCCCTCGGGGCGCTGGCGCACGATCAGGTCGGCCACTTCGCGCGCCTGCGGCCCGGCGGCCAGGTCCGAACGCATCTGCCGGAAGATCGCCCGCGCCTCGCCCCGGGTTTCCGGCACCGGATCGCAGCCCAGCTTGCGTGCGACGAGGGCGAACTGACGGAAATATTCGTCCTGTTCCGCCATCGGCATGTCGGGTTGAACATGGGTCAGCCAGGCTTCGAGAAACATCGTCGCCTCGGTCACGTGGACCCAGGCGAGCGTTCGCGGGTCGCGCGCCGAATAGGGCGTGCCGTCGGGCAGCGTCCCCGTCACGTATTCGTGGATCCGATTCACGCGGGCGATGGCCTTTTCCGCTTCGTCCCGGTGCCCGTAGGTCGTCACCGCGATGAAGCGCGCCGTGCGTCGCAACCGGCCGTGCATGTCGGCGCGGAAATCCGAATGGTCGAGCACGCCGCGCAGCGCGTGCGGATGAAGCATCTGTAACAAGAGCGCCGCCATGCCGCCGACCATCATGCTGACGACGTCGGCATGGACCATGCGGATGGGTGTATCCTTCGCGAAGAACGCCTCGTCGGACGGGAGAACCGGGGCTTCCCCCCTGGCAGTGTCGTTGAAGGTCGCCCGCACCCGCCCGACGACGGCACCGCGAAGCAGATCGACAGGGTTGGGCAGCGGTTCGGCCATGCTCCCTATCTAGGTCGTCCGCATGGCAATACGAGGGGGGCGTCAGTCCTGCGCGCCGTCCATCGAAGCCCGGTAGGCCGGGCGTTCCGCCAACCGCCGCTCGTACGCGGCAAACGAGTCTCGCTGCGGGATCGTTTCGAACCGGAGGCCCCAGCCGACCTGCGAGCCGACATAGACATCGGCCATGGTGAAGCGCTCCCCGCAGACATGGGGATGGGCGGTCAGCCAGTCGTCGAGCGCGTCGATAGTACGGTCGTAATCGCCGTACCCCATCATCATGGTGCGCTCGGGCGGCACGTCCCACCCCATCGCCCTGTTCGTCACCGCCGCCTCCATCGGACCGGCGGCAAAGAACAGCCAGCGGAAATACGCGGCCTTCTCCTCGGCCCGGGGCAGCAGGTCGGGCGCTTCCATTTCGGCGAGGTAATGGCACACCGCCGCCGTTTCCGTCACGACGTGATCGTGGTCGGAGTGATGGTGGACGATCGTCGGCAGCTTGCCCATGGGGTTCGCTTCCAGCAGCGCGGCGGGCTTGTCTTCCCATTCGACATGGATGATCTCGGGTTCGACGCCCGCCTCGTGGAAAGCCCAACTGGCGATCTGCGCGCGGCTCATCGGATTGTGGAAGAAGGTATATTTTGCCATCGTTCGCCCTTTCGCGTCCGGTTTGCCTAATGAAGGCGCGGGCCGACAAGGCCGAAGGTCGCGCCGTGCGGATCGATGCAGACTGCGCTGAATGCGCCCCCGGGTATCTCGTCCGGGCCGTGCGCCACGGTGCCGCCGCCCGCGTTCACGGCCGATGCGGCGCGGTCGATATCGTCGACGCCGAAGGAGTAGGTCCAGCCCAGCCGGGGCATTGAAGGGGGCGTGTTCATCACAGCACCGATCATCCGGTCGCCGCCATCGCTGCGGCAAATCATGCGATAGTCCATCGCGCTGTCGCCGGTTGCCCCGGTGTCGATGTTCCAGCCGACCACCGCGCCGTAGAAGGTCTTCGCCGCGTCGGGATCGGGGGTCATCAGTTCGTACCGGATGAGGCTGCCGGTCTTGCCGGCCATCGTCAAACTCCCTCGTTGAGCGAACGCGCTTTCTCCGCGTGGGCGAAATGATCGAGCTGATCGCGATGCGCCCGTGCGAATGCCGGCCGGCCGGTGACGCGGGCAACATAGTCGCGGGTCGCGGGCCTGTCCCCTCGCCCTCGCAGAGCCGGGATGCGCAGCACGTCCGCCATGAGCAGGTCGGCGGCGGTAAAACGACCGGCGGCGAGCCACTCCCTGTCCTTCAGGACGCGCTCCATCGCGGCGAGCCGCTGATCCACGAGATCGTCGAGCGGATTGGTTTCCGGCCGGGAAAGGCCGATGAACCACCAGGGCATCGTCACGACCTCCACCGAATTGAGCGCCGCGAAGATCCAGGAGATCGCGGTTGCCCGCCCCTGGGGGTCACCCGGCAGAAGGCGGTCGCAGTCCCGGGCGATATGCAGCAGGCAGGCGCCGCTCTCGAACATGCGAACGTCGCCGTCCTCGATGAAGGGCACCTGTCCGAAGGGTTGGTCGCCGAGGTGATTGGTCGCGCGGTGTTCGAAACCGACGCCCGCGATCCGGTAAGCGCGCCCCGCCTCCTCGCATGCCCAGCGCAGCCGCAGGTCGCGTACGTAGCCGCGCGGGCCTTCGGGCACCCAGTCGAGCGTATGGATGACGAGGGGGCCGGCCACCGGTCAGGCTTCTGCCGAGAAGATTGTCTCGAACCCGCCATAGATCATGCGTGTCCCGTCGAACGGCATGGCGAGTGTCTGCCAGCGTTCGTCGGTCTGCATGCTCGCTTCGCAGGCATCGCTGGTTGCCTTGTCGGGCCAGACGACCCAGCTGAAGACGACGCTCTCGCCGTCTCGCAGATCGACCGCGCGGCGCAGATCGGTGCGCTTGCCCTCGGGCACGTTGACGCCCCAGTTCTCCATCATGGCGAGCGCACCGTAATCCTTGAACATCGGCCAGGCGGCCCTGGCGGAGGCGAGATATTCGTCCCTGTTCGCGTCCTCGACAGGGGTCACGAAGGCGCTCACATATGTCATGCCGCATTCTCCATCGCCGATGCGTCCATCCACACGGTTTCCCAGACATGGCCGTCCGGATCCTCGATCGCGCCGCCATACATGATTGTCCGATCCTCGACCGGACGCGGCTCGCGCCCGCCGGCTCCTCGGGCGGCGGCGTGGAAGCCATCAACCGCCTCGCGGCTGTCGAACGAGACGCACAGCAGCACGCCGCTGGTCGTGGCGGCATCGATGATCGCCTTGTCGGTGAACGTGCGGTAGAATTCATGCGTGAGCAGCATGACGCAGATCGTGTCGGACCAGACCATCGCCGACGCCTGATCATTCGAGAATTGCGGGTTCTTCCCGAACCCCAGCGCGGCGTAGAACGCGGTTGATCGGGCAAGGTCACAGACGGGCAGGTTCACGAAGATCGACTTCGGCATCGCGGCTTCCTCTCACCCGTCGGCGACTCGCCATTTGCAATGCCTGCGCCCGCCCATTACAAAAAGCAACGATGAAGTTACGGAAGGAAACCGCAAATCCGGATGCGTCTGCCGGCGCACTGCACGGACGCTGGTACCGCGATGCATGCGGAACCGCTTTCGCCCTGGAAGTCATCGGCGAACGCTGGTCGCTTCTCGTGGTACGGGAACTGATGCTGGGCGCATTGCGCTTTTCCGACATTCGCGCCGGACTGCCCTCGATCAGCGCCAAGGTGCTGACCGAACGGCTTGCCGGTCTCGAGCGGGCGGGCGTGCTGCGGCGGCGCAGGCTCGATCCGCCCGTGGCGGTGCAGGTCTACGAGCTGACCGAATGGGGCTATCTCGCCGAACCGCTGATACAGGAACTGGGGCGGTGGGCGGCCCGCTCGCCGCTGCACGATCCGACCCTGCCGCTCTCGCCGGTCGCCTTCATGCTCTCGCTCAGGACGATGCTGGACGATCATGCATCGCTCGACTGCGATATCGGGTTCGTGATCGCCGGACAGACCTTCCGGGCGCGGCTGGCGGGGGGCGACATGCCGGTGACGCGCGAACCGGTCGACGGCGCCGGCGCGGTGTTCCGCGCGCCCGACGCCGCGCTGCTGGCGGCCCGCTTCTATGGCGACGTTCCGCCGCGCGCATTGCCTGGTCTCGTCATCGAGGGCGACGTTGATCTCGCGCAACGTTTCGTCGGCCTGTTCGCCCTTCCGCCTAAGGCCGGATGACCCCGGTGACGCGAATACCGTGTTGCGGTGCGATGGTGGCACCGCTAGGCACCGGGCCCATATGAACGACATGACCAGCACCGAAAAAGGCGGCACCGCGATGGCCGCGCCCGACACCACGCTCGACGTGCGCGAGACGTTCGGGATCGACATCGACATGACAGTCCCGGCGTTCAGCAAGGCGGACGAGCGGGTGCCCGATACCGACGAGGCCTACGTCTTCGATCCGGATACCACGCTCGCGATACTCGCCGGCTTCGCGCACAATCGCCGGGTGATGGTGCAGGGTTATCACGGCACCGGCAAATCCACGCATATCGAGCAGGTGGCGGCGCGGCTCAACTGGCCGACGATCCGCATCAACCTGGACGCGCATATCAGCCGGATCGACCTGGTCGGGCGCGATGCCATCGTGCTGCGCGACGGGTTGCAGGTGACGGAGTTCCGCGAAGGTCTGCTGCCCTGGGCGTTGCAGCATCCGGTGGCGCTGGTTTTCGACGAATACGATGCCGGCCGGCCCGACGTGATGTTCGTCATCCAGCGCGTGCTGGAACAGGCGGGCAAGCTGACCCTGCTGGATCAGAACCGGGTGATCCGCCCCGATCCGCATTTCCGCCTGTTCGCGACGGCCAATACGGTCGGCCTGGGCGATACCAGCGGCCTTTACCACGGCACGCAGGCGATCAACCAGGGGCAGATGGACCGCTGGAACATCGTCGTCGGCCTCAACTACCTCCCGGCGGAGACGGAGCGTACCATAGTCGGCGCCAAGACCACGCTGGACGACAAGCTGGTTGCCGACATGATCCGCGTTGCCGACATGTCGCGGCAGGGCTTCATGAACGGCGACATCTCCACCGTGATGAGCCCGCGCACGGTCATCACCTGGGCGCAGAACACGGAGATCCTGGGCGACGCCGGCTTTGCCTTCCGCCTGTCCTTCCTCAACAAGTGCGACGAGGCGGAGCGGATGCTGGTGGCCGAATATTATCAGCGCGTGTTCGGTGCCGAACTGCCCGAAAGCGTCGTCTCGCGCGCCTGACGAGCTGCCGAACACCACCGACGAGCGGCTTTGCGCCGGCCTGCGCCGCGTGTAATAACACGCCCGTTCCGCCATTCCTCCGGCCTGTCGCAGATGACCCGTTACGCTCCCGTTCAGCCCGCTTCGGTCAACCACTCGCCAATAGTGTGTTGTTGTGCTAATACGGTAGTGTGAGCGAGATGTGGCGCAACCCTTTCCGTTCCCGCCGAGACGAGGGGGATGACTGGCAGGACCGGTGGGACAAGCGCTATGGCGGCCCCGCCTGGGATCGGAATTCCGCGCTGGAGGATGCGCCCTGGACGCCGCTCCACGACCTCGACCGGGCCGATACCGGATACGGCACCCGTGACGATTTTCGGGGGAGCACCGGGACGCCCCCCGATGCTCCCCCGCCGGCCGCCGGCTGGAAACGCTACCTTCCCCGCCGACTGCGCAACCGCGGATGGCTGTGGTGGATCAGCCGGATCGTCGCCGCGCTGATCGCGCTGTTCATCGCGCTGGTGGCCTATCTCGCCATAACCGCGCCGCTCAACAAGTCGCTGCAACCCATCGCGCCGCCCCAGATCACGCTGCTCGCAGCCGACGGCACGCCGATCGCTCGCAACGGCGCGGTGGTCGATGCGCCGGTGAAGGTCGCCGATCTTCCCGACCACGTGATCGAGCCCTTCCTCGCCATCGAGGACCGCCGCTTCTACAGCCATTGGGGTGTCGATCCGCGCGGCATCGCGCGTGCCGCCTTCACCGGAACCGGCGGGGGCAGCACGATCACGCAGCAACTTGCCAAGTTCACCTTCCTCAGCCCCGAACGCACGTTGACGCGCAAGGCCCGCGAGGCGCTGATCGCCTTCTGGCTGGAAGCGTGGCTGACGAAGGACGAGATACTCGAGCGCTATCTCTCCAACGCCTATTTCGGCGACAACATGTATGGCCTGCGCGCGGCAAGCCTGCATTACTTCTACCGCAAGCCCGAAAACCTGAAGCCCGAACAGGCGGCGATGCTGGCGGGGTTGTTGCAGGCGCCCAGCCGGCTCGCCCCGACGACCAATCCCGAAGGCGCTGCGGAACGCATGGCGCTGGTCAAGGGGGCCATGGTCGATGCAGGCTACATCACGCAGGCCGAGGCCGACGCGATGCCGGTCCCCAGGACGGACGTGCGCGAGACGAACGACATCCCCACCGGCACCTATTTCGCCGACTGGGCGCTACCCGAGGCACGCAAGCTGAGCGAGGTCGGCTATTCGCGCCAGACCCTGACGACGACGCTCGATGCGACACTCCAGAACGCGGCGCGCCGGGCGACCGAGAACGCCAGCCTCGGCGGCGCGCAGGTGGCGCTGGTCGCGATGCGCACCAATGGCGAGGTCGTGGCCATGATCGGGGGGAAGGATTACGCGAAAAGCGCCTTCAACCGCGCCACGCAGGCCCGGCGGCAACCGGGCTCGACCTTCAAGCTGTTCGTCTATCTCGCCGCGCTGAGGAACGGTTGGTCGCCTGACGATCGCATATCGAACCAACCGTTCACCGAAGGCTCCTACCGGCCGGAGAACCACGACGGGACATATTCGGAATCGCTGACCCTGCGCGAAGCCTTCGCCAGGTCCAGCAACGTCGCGGCGGTGCGCCTGTTCAACGCGGTCGGCAGCGAGGCGGTGATAGAGACGGCGCACGATCTGGGCGTAACCGCGCCGCTGCCCCAGGGCGATCCCAGCATGGCGCTGGGCACGTCGGGCATGAGCCTGCTGGAGCTGACCGCCGCCTATGCCGGGGTCGCGGGAAACGCCTTCCCGGTGGAACCGCACGCCTTTCCGCAAGCAGAGCCGGGCTGGTTCGACTGGGTATGGGACGGCAGGGATTTGCTCGGCAGCCGCACGCGGGACGCCATGCAGGATCTGCTCTCGACCGCCGTGAACGAGGGAACGGGACGCGCCGCATCTCTCAACGTCGCCAATTACGGCAAGACCGGCACCACGCAGGACAATCGCGACGCGCTGTTCGTCGGCTATGCCGGCGATCTGGTGGTGGGCGTATGGGTCGGCAACGACGACAATTCCCCGCTCGCCGGCAATTCGGGCGGCGGCGCACCGGCGCGCATCTGGCGCGACTTCATGCGCGCCGCCATCGGGGCCAGCGCCGCGCCTTCGCCCGCCACGCCAACGCCGCGCCCGAACCCGAGCGGTCCGGTCCAGCCGCTCGACGTGCCGGAAGTGCAGGACATCCCGCTGGGCGACGGAACCCGCCTCATCATCCGCGACGGAGAGGCGACGATCGTCTCCGACGTCGATGGCGTACCGGTGGAGGCGGGCGTTCGCGACGGCAGCTTCTCGCTCGACGTGGACGAGCAGGAGCTGCGCCGCCGCGCTGCCGAGAGGGCACGCGAGGCGCGCGATGCGGCCCGCCAGCGCCAGCAGGAGGAACGGCAGCGTTACGAGGAGTATCTCGACCGCCAGGCGCGGCAGTTCGAGGAAGCCGAGCCGGCGGGCTGACACGCCTGTGACACGCCTGTCTGGCGCGGGCGCGTGGCGCTATTCCGGTTCGTCCGCTTCGATCCTCTCAGTAGTGTCGCGCCCATACGGGGCCGGCTTCTCGCGAGGCATCAGTTCCACGACGATCACCACGGCCGTCCATACGCCCAGCGTCGCCTGCAAACGCGGCACTGTTGCCGCGACCGCGTCGTCCAGCACCAGCGGCAGCAGCGCGATCATCGCCACTGCCGTGACGCCGTAGCACAGCCGGTAGGGACTGCTGCCGAGATAGAGGATGGTGACCACGATACCCGCGTTGAGGAGCAGCAGGACGATGAAATCCGTGGTCGAAAGCGCGGCCGTGTCCGCCAGCACGAAGCCCAGCACGGCGCCGAACACGATGTTGATACCCGTCACGTTGGCGCGGTATTCGCCCTGCGTCATGCGCAGGGTCATCGGCATCTGCCACCAGCGCGGCGGGCCGCCTGCCCCGCTCATGCCGGCGTCACCAGGTATTTCTCTCCCGTGGCCATGCGGGCGTAGTCCATCATCGCGTCCTTCGTCAGCATCTCGTCGAGGTCGACCCGGGTCTTGAATTCGCTGGCGAAGGTGGTGGTCAGCCCGTCCAGCACCCGCTTGCGCATCCGCATCAGCGTTTCCGGCCCCGCCTTGGCCAGGAACGGGGTGAGCAGGAAGCCCGACACGGTCCAGGCGAAGCCGTAGCTGGGCGTGAGCACGGTCGGTGCCAGTTCCAGCCGGCCGTAGATGTACATCTTCTTCTGCTGGTCGGAGCCGTAGCGGTTGAATTCCTCCATCCGGCTTGCCGCCACGCGCTCCATCGCGCGCAGGCACGTATCGGTGGTGGTGCCGCCGCCGACCGGATCGAAACCGAGATAGGCACCGGTCGCCCGGATCGCGTCGGCGAGCTGCTTTTCGTAATTCCCGGCGCTGCTCAGGACGACGTGGCCGGCGCCCTGTTCGCGCAGCAGATCCGCCTGTTCCGGCCGCCGCACGATGTTGACGAGCCCCATGTCGTCCTCCTGGCAGATGCGGTTGAGCATCTGGCCCAGATTGGACGCGGCGGCGGCGTGGATGATGGCATCGTGCCCCTCGGCCCGCGCGGTCTCGACGAAGGCGAGGGCGGTCATCGGGTTGACGAAGCTCGCCGCGCCCTCGCGCGAGGAATGGTCGCCGAGCGGCAGGCACATGGTCGCATCGGCCAGCGCATAGTCGCCGAAGGAGTGTCCGGGAACGCAGGCGACGCGCTGCCCCATCAGCGCTTGCGCCATCTCGCCATCGCCCGCCGCGATGACCTCGCCGGCACCCTCGTTGCCGACCTTCTGCGGCTTGCCGTGGCGCGCGGACTGGCCTTTCGCCACCTGCGGCGCGACCGGCATCACGACCTTTCCGGCCGAGTAGTCGGCGTTTTCCAGGTCCGCCCCCGTCGTCATCAGGAACAGGTCGGACGGATTGATCGGGGCGGCCTCCATCCGGACGAGCACCTGATTGCCTTTCGGTTCGGGAAACTCCCGCTCCACCAGTTCGAGCGTCATGGTGTTGTCGGCATTCATGGTCGAGACGAGCTGGCGGCCGGTGGTGGTCATGGTGTTTCCTCTCCTGGGTAGATGGCTTTGACGAAATACAGTCCCTGAGGCGGGGCATTGTATCCCAGCGCGGCGCGATCTCCAGCATCCAGCGCTTCGGCAACCTGTTCGCGCCGCCACTGGCCGAGGCCGACCAGCGACAGCGTGCCGACCATGGAGCGCACCTGGTGATGCAGGAAGCTGCGCGCGGCCGTCCTCACGATGATCGCGTCACCTTCGCGGCTGACGTCGAGCCGGTCCAGCGTCTTGATGGGGCTGTCCGACTGGCAATGGACCGAACGGAAGGTGGTGAAATCGTGCCGCCCGACCAGCGCCTGCGCCGCCTCGTGCATGGCCTCGGCATCGAGCGGGCGGGTGACGAGCCAGGCGCGGTCGCGTTCCAGCGTCAGCGGCGCGCGGCGGTTGCGTATACGGTATTCGTAGGCGCGCCCGATGCAGGAAAAGCGCGCGTGCCAGTCGTCCGCCACCACCTCGCAGGCGGTCACAGCAACGGGTTCGGGCCTCAGATGCGCGTTGAGCGCCTCCATCAAACGGAAGGGGGCGATGTCCTTGGCGATATCGGCATGGCTGCGCATCGCCAGTGCATGAACCCCGCTGTCGGTGCGCCCGGCACTGTGCAGCGTCGCGTCTTCGCCGGTGATCCGGTGCAGCGCCTCCTCCACCGATTGCTGCACGCTCGGCCCGTCGCCCTGGCGTTGCAGCCCGAAGAAGGGCGTGCCGTCGAATTCCAGCGTGAAGGCGAAGCGTGTCACCGCAGCACCGTGCCCACCGGCACGGGCTTGCCGCGCAGGAAATCCGCCGCATCCATCGCCGGCCTGCCAGCGCGTTGGAGGCGCAGCGGGCGCAGCGCGGCATTGCCGCAGGCGATGGTCAGCTGATCGTCGAGCACGGTGCCGGGCGCACCGTTCACGCCGACGACACGGGCGCGCAGCATCTTTATCCGTTCCCCGTCCAGCGCGAACCACGATCCGGGGAAGGGGGAAAAAGCGCGCACCTCGCGCTCGAGTTGCAGGGCCGGTGCCTCGAAATCGAGCCGGGCCTCCGTCTTGGCGATCTTGGGCGCGTGCGTGGCCTCGCGCTCCTCCTGCGGCTCGGGGGTCAGCGCGTCCAGATCGCCGAGCGCCTCCACCATCAGCCGCGCCCCCATCCGGGCCAGCTCGTCGTGCAGTTCGCCCGCGGTCTTGTCCTCGATCGGGGTGCTTGCCGACAGCAGCTTCGGCCCGGTATCCAGCCCCGTTTCCATCTGCATGATCGTGATGCCGGTCGTCCGGTCGCCCGCCTGGATCGCGCGCTGGATCGGCGCCGCCCCGCGCCAGCGCGGCAATAGGGAAGCGTGGACGTTGAGGCAGCCATGCGTGGGCGCGGCGAGCACCGCCCGCGGCAGCAGCAGCCCGTAGGCGGCGACCACGGCCACCTCCGCCTCCAGTTCCAGGAAGCGGGCCTGCGCGGCGATATCCTTCAGGCTGGCGGGGAGGCGGACCGCGATGCCCAACTCCTCCGCCCGCGCGTGGACGGGGGAGGGCCGCGCCTTCTTGCCGCGCCCGGCGGGGCGGGGCGGCTGGGTGTAGGCGGCGACGACCCGGTGCCCTGCATCCACCAGCGCGTCGAGCGTCGGCACGGCGAAATCGGGTGTCCCCATGAAGATGATGCGCATTGCCGGCCTTCCTATCGCTCGCCGGCGGCCCTATCTGCGGGATCATGGCATCGCAAGAGATCGAGAACCTCGCCGCCGCGCTGGCGCGCCTGCCCGGCCTCGGCCCGCGTTCGGCGAGGCGCGCGGTGCTGTGGCTGGTGAAGCACCGCGAGACCGCGCTGAGGCAGGTGATAGAGGCACTGGGCACGGTGCAGAGCCGGCTGGTCGAATGCAAGACCTGCGGCAATGTCGACACGCAGAACCCGTGCACGATCTGCGCCGATCCCAAGCGCGACGCGAAAAGCATCTGCGTGGTCGAGGACGTCGCCGACCTGTGGGCGCTCGACCGTGCGCGGCTGTTCACCGGGCGCTATCACGTGCTCGGCGGACGGCTGTCGGCGCTCGACGGCGTGCGGCCCGAGGATCTGGCGATAGACAGTCTGCTCGCCCGCGTCGCGCAGGGCGGGGTGGACGAGGTCGTGCTCGCCATGAACGCCACGCTCGAGGGGCAGACCACCGCGCACTACATCGCCGAGCGGCTGGAGGACCGGCCCGTCCGCATCACGCAGCTTGCCCACGGCCTGCCGGTGGGCGGAGAGCTGGACTACCTCGACGAGGGCACGCTGGCACAGGCGCTACGGGCGCGCAGGCCGCTTTCCTGACATTGAATATTCAGCCGTGCGCGCCTATTGTGGAGAGCATGGCCATACGCGAAATCCTGGAAGCGCCGGACCCCCGGCTGAAGACCGTGTCCGACCCGGTCGAGACCTTCGACGACGATCTGAAGAAGCTCGCCGAGGACATGTTCGAGACGATGTACGATGCCCACGGCATCGGTCTCGCCGCCATCCAGGTGGGCGAACCCGTCCGCCTGCTCGTCATCGACCTGCAGGAGGAAGACCCGGACGCGGAACCGGTGCCGTGCGATCACGATGGTCACGCCCATACCCACCAGCCGGTCATCAACGATCCGCGCGTGTTCGTGAACCCGGAAATCCTCGACCCGAGCGAGGAGATGAAGGCCTATCAGGAAGGCTGCCTTTCGGTCCCCGAGATCTTTGCCGACGTCGATCGTCCGGCCAGGTGCCGCGTGCGCTACCAGGATCTCGACGGCAATCCGCATGAGGAGGAGATGGACGGCATGCTGGCGGTGTGCATCCAGCACGAGATGGATCACCTCAACGGCATCCTGTTCATCGACCACCTCAGCCGCCTGAAGCGCAACATGGCGCTGAAGAAACTGAAGAAGATGCGCGAGGCGGCCTGAGGGCGGGGATAAGGTCCAGGGCTGAACGGGGCCAGGACGCGGCGCCGGAGCCAGGACGCAGGACGGCATGGCGAGAAGCGATGGAAGCTGATCAGCTTCCCGCGCACGGCTTGCGATCTGCAACCTGACGTTCCGCTAGCGACCCCAAGGCGGTCATTCAAATTTGACTGAGTGTTACTCGAAAGCGGTCGATCTGCTTCGTCGTACGCTCGGACGCCTAACTCAATCCAATTGCCGACCTTTTGCCATGGCTATCTTGACCGTGATTAGGACACCACCTGCTATGACGACGAACAAGCCGACCCATGCAAGGGCTGGATGAACTTTAAACGCCAATTCAGCGACCGCCCAGCTTGCGACTATTATTATTGTGAGACAGGCGGCCAAGGTAGCCCACCCTTTTGCATTTACAGGAGCGGCGGAAATCTTTCCGGCTCGACGCGAGTAAACGAACCACGCATCATTTTTTGATTGTTTGGGCTCAGGTTGCATAGAGCACTCTCACGCTGCTGTGCTTCGATCACTTACGGCATTGAGGCGAAAACGATCACCCATATGTGTCCGCCGCAACCGGTTGAGCAGTGAAATCTCAACGGCGCGGCCGACTCGGATTTCGCCTTCGGTTCGAATGTTCGATTTCCGACTTCTTACTCTCAAAGCCGACAGTCGCAAATCCACCTGGTTTCGGTCGTGGTGATACGTCCGCTTTCTAGGTCAAACGCCGATCTCCCCAAACTACCGCCACCAGTACCACCATCCCGCAACGGCCGCCGCAGCCCAAACCGCCAGTACGAACCCACCCCCTGCCAGTGAGCGCGGCGCTGTCCGCTCTCGTGCCTGCTCGCGCAATTCGGCAAGCAGCGGTGCCGGGATCATCCTGCGCACCAGCCAGATGCCCGCCGGTACGATCAGCAGATCGTCCAGCAGGCCCAGCACCGGAATGACATCGGGGATAAGGTCGATGGGCGAGAGCGCGTAGGCCGCGACCACGCCCGCCAGCAGCTTCGCTGCCGTCGGCACGCGCGGGTCACGGGCGGCGAGCCACAGGGCGCCGATCTCGGTCTTGAGGGCGCGGGCCCAGCGGCGAAGCCTGTCCATCACCGCCGGGCCAATCGCCCCGCGACCGGAGCGTGATCAGACAGCGGCGTCGACCATGCCCTGCAGGGCCTTGGTGCAATCTTCCATGCATTCGCGGCACATGCGCTCGCACCGCTTGCAGTGCGCGTTGTCGTGCTTGGCGCATTCTTCCGCGCAGACCTTGCAGGCGATGATGCACGCTTCCAGCAGCGACTTGATGACGACGGTGTTACCATGCGTGCGGCGCGCGGCGACGGTGCTGACCGCCTGGCATATGTCGGAGCAGTCCATGCACTTGCGGATGCATTCGGACATGTCGCCGCTTTCCGCGTTGCAGGCGTCCGCGCAGGAATTGCAGATCGCCGCGCAGTACATCGCGTGCTTAACCGCCTCTGCCAGCTGTTCGTTGTAGTCGGACCCGACGCTGGGGTGTTCGGAAATCATTTCCTTGATCGACATGCATGTTTCTCCTTCTCCCTGACTGACCATCGGGAGCGAAGCATGTTCCGGGCGCGTTTCGCGCCTGGCGGCTCAACCGTCGTCGCTGACGTCTCTCAGGCGGCCGGCCATGCGACGGGCCTTCTCCCGGTCCTCGGTCTCGCAATCCGATCCGGCGAGATCGTCGATCTCGTCCGCCGCCCGTTTCAGCAGACCCTTCAACGCGCGCTTTTCCTGCTCGGCGTTCTTCAGGTCGTGTTCCAGCTTTTCCGTCTGCGATTTGGTATCGTGCGTCATGCGTCCCATCCTGGGCGGCCGCGATGGATGCGGCCCCGTGAACGATCTTTCAAACGCGGTCATATTGCACGGTTCGTCCGCATGTGGAAGAGCCTGGCGTCAGCCTTGCGAAGGACGCCGCGCGCCGTATAGGTTCGCTGTTCGTTCCTCTCGTTCAAGGCACGCGCTTCATGGATCTGCCCGTTCTGTTCGTCGTGATTGGGGTCGCCGTGGTGGCCGGCCTCGCAGGGTACTGGCTCGGCGGCAGGCCCGCCGCCGACTGGCGCGCCCGCCACGCCGAACGCGACGATGCCGCGCGTCAGGCGGACGAGCGGGTGCGCGAACTGGTCCGCGACCTTGCCGAGATGAGCGAGCGTGCGCGCGCGGGGGAAGGGCACCTGGCCGAACTGCGCGAAGCGCGTGAGGCGCGCAGCGCGGCGGAAAACCGGCTCGGCCGGCTGGAGAGCGAGACCGCCGCCCGCGAAAGGGCGTTCGAGGAGCGGCTGGCGGAAAAGGAACGGCAGCTCGAACGCGAACTGGCGCGCCTTGCCGCCGCAGAGGACAAGATGCAGGCCAAGTTCAACGAGATCGGCGAGAAGCTGCTGACCGGGGCGCAAAGCAAGTTCCTGGAGGGCGCGCAGACCCGCTTGGAAACGCTCAACAAGGAAAGCCTCGCCGCGCTGGAGAAGAAGGTCGGCCCGGTCGGCGAGACGATGGAGCGCTATCGCAAGCGGGTGGAGGAGCTGGAGAAGAACCGGGTCAACGATTTCCAGCAATTGCACGGCGTCATCAGCGAGGTGCGCGCCGGGCAGGAGCGGGTGGTGGAAGGTGCCAACCGCATCACCACCACGCTGCGCGGGGCGACCAAGGCGCGGGGCGACTGGGGCGAGTTGCAGCTGGCGAACCTGCTGGAAAGCTGCGGTCTGTACGATCGGGCGGACTTCGATTTCCAGGTCAACGTCAAGGATGAGAGCGGCGCCAATCTGCGCCCCGATGCCGTCATCAACATTCCCGGCGGCAAGTGCATGGTGGTGGACGTGAAGAACGTCTTCAACACCTACGCCCGGGCGAACGAGGCGGAAAGCGAGGAGGAGCGGGGCGAACTGCTGCGCACCCATGCGCGCGAACTGCGCGGCCATATCGACGACCTGGCCGGCAAGCGATATCAGGATCATGTCCCCGGCTCGGCCGATTTCGTGGTGCTGTTCGTGCCGGGCGAACACGTCCTCTACGCCGCGCTGACGCAGGATCACGCGCTGCTCGGTTATGCGTTGAAGAAAAACATCGTCCTCGCCAGTCCGCTCAACTTCATGTCCATCGCCCTGACCGTCAGCACGGTGTGGCGACAGGCCGGAATGCAGGCCGATGCGGAGGAGATCGCGCGGCTTGGCAAGGAGATGTACGATCGGCTGGGCGTCGTCGCCGGCCATCTCTCGCAGCTGCGCAAGAGCCTTGCCTCCACCAACCAGCATTTCGACAGGCTGGTGGGATCGTTCGATTCCAACCTGCGCCGTACGGGGGAGCGGTTCGAGGAACTGTCGGTCGATACCTCGGCCAAGGAACTGCTCGAGGCGACCCCGCTCAACAGCGCGCCGCGGCGTCTGACCAATTTCCCCGATTCCGATGGTCAGGACGGGGCGGAGCGTGTAGCGGAACCGGTATCGGGCCTGCCGGTTGAGAGCGGCGGGGGCGAGGAGGATCGATAAGACGACATGAACAGCCGCCGCGTAGCCGCCCTGCTCGCCACTTCCGCCCTCCTTTCGCTCGCCGCCTGCGACCGCGCCAATCCCCCTTCCGAAAAGCTCGAACGCGCGGCCGAGGAAATGGTCACGGGCGAGCCCGCGGCCGAACCGGTCGAGGTGCTGAAGGGCCCCCTCGCGCCGCGCAACGACTGCACCGACCTGCCCGGCGCGCCCGCCTTCCTCGCCGCGCTGCGAACCGCGGTGGAAGAACGCGATGCCGACGCGCTCGCCTCGCTGGCGGCGGACGATATCAAGCTCGACTTCGGCGGGGGCGCCGGCATCGCCACCATGCGACAGCGGCTGGCGGCCGACGGCGGGCGGCTGTGGGGAGAGCTGGAGCGTATCCTCGATCTGGGCTGCGCCGCAAAGGGCGACGATTCGATCACCATGCCGTGGTACTTCGCGCAGGAAACGGACGCGGATCCAGCCACCTCGATGCTGGTGATGGGTCAGGATGTCCCGATGTATCAGGGGCCGGACGAACGATCCGCGGTGATTGCGCGCATATCGTGGGACAGGGCGACAATCGCATCGGGAAATCCCGGCGGCGGCGAATACCGCAGGGTCGAATGGACCGATCCGGAAAGCGGGGAGGACGTCAGCGGTTTCGTGCGTTCGGACCAATTGCGCTCGATGCTCGGCTATCGCCTGATGGCCGCCCGGCGCAACGATCGCTGGCGGATCGTCAACTTCCTCGCCGGCGACTGAGCGATCACACCTCCAGCGCCGCCAGCACCTCGTAGGACAGCACGGCGGCGGCAACCGCGGCGTTGAGACTATCGGCGCGGCCGCGCATGGGCATCGTCACGCGCAGGTCGCAGGCCGCTTCGTAATCCTCGGGCAGACCGCGCGATTCGTTGCCGACCAGTACGAAGCACGGCGCGGCGTAGGGCGCGCCGCGATAGGGCACCGCATCGCGCAGCGACGCGGCGACGAGCTGGCCCTCGCCCCCGCGCAGCCAGTCGAGGAAATCGGGCCAGCGCGCCTGCGCTATCCCTTGCGTGAACACCGCCCCCATGCTGGCGCGCACCGCCTCCGCGCTGAACGGGTCGGCGCAGTCGTCGACCAGGATCAGTCCGCCCGCGCCCACCGCGTCGCCGGTACGCAGCATGGTGCCGAGATTGCCCGGATCGCGCAGGGCCTGCGCCACCAGCCAGATCGGCGCGGCACCGCGCCGGACCGCGGCCAGCGAAGTGTCGAACTCGGCAAAGACCCCGGCGACCGCCTGCGGATTGTCCTTGCCGGTGATCTTGGCGAGGATGTCGGGCGTGGTGACGACCACATCGCCGCCTTCCGCCGTCACAGCTTCTTCCAGCGAGGCGATCAGCGGATGGGCGTCGCGCGTGTCGGCCATCACCAGCATTTCGGGCACGCGCCCGCTTTCGTACGCGTCGGTCAGCAGGCGCAGACCTTCGGCGAGAAAGCGTCCCTCGCGCCGGCGATGCTTCTTGTCGCGCAGACTGCGCAGCCATTTCACGGTGGGATTGGAAAAGCCGGTGATCTCGCGGCGCATCGGTGGCCGCCCCGTCAGTCTTCGCCGAAGCCGCTCTCGACCAGGGCGACCAGCTCTCCCAGCCGATCCTCGGCGGCATCGCCCGAGACCTTGAGCGTCACCTCGTCCCCCTTGGCCGCGCCCAGCATCATCAGGCCGAGGATCGATCCGCCCGAGGCCTGCTGCCCGTCGCGCGCGACGGTGACGGTCGAGCCGTCCATGTCGGCGACCGCGGCGACGAACCTGGCGCTGGCGCGTGCGTGCAGGCCGCGCTTGTTGACGATCGTCACCTCGCGACTGGCTTCGCCCATCGCCCCGTTCTCCCTCAGGCTTCCTGTCCCAGGAACTCTGATGCCAGCGTGATGTAGGTCCGTCCAGCCTCGCGCGCCGCTTCCGCCGCGCGGGCGAGCGGCAATTCCTTGCGCGCGCCCGCCAGCCTGATCAGCATCGGCAGATTGATCCCGGCGATCACCTCGGTCTTGCCCTGTTCGAGGAGCGAGATCGCGAGGTTGGAAGGCGTTCCGCCGAACAGGTCCGTCAGCATGATGGCGCCGCGCCCGGTATCGACGGCGGCGATGGCGTCGGCAATTTCCTGCCGCCGCACCTCCATGTCGTCGCTGGGACCGATGCAGATCGTGGCGACGCCGTCCTGCTGACCGACCACGTGCTCCATCGCGGAGACGAATTCCTCGGCCAGCCGGCCGTGGGTGACGAGAATGAGTCCGATCATGAAATGCGGCAGTACTTCGTGCGACGGGGGATTTGCGACACGGGAGAGTGAACCTTGCTGGATGAAGCGATCATGACTGCTGGCCGCCCTCCACCAGTTCGGCGGCGCGCGAAGCCAGGTTGCGGTGCAGCACGGTGGGCGAAAAGCCTCCCTCGCGCAAGGCCCGGGCCAGTTTCTCCGCCGTGTAGACGGAGCGGTGTCTCCCCCCGGTACAGCCTATGGCGATGTTGACGTAGGTCTTGCCCTGCTCCGCGTAGTGCGGCAGCAGTTCGAGCACGAGCGCGCGCATCTTGGCGAAGCTGGAGGCGAAGATCGCCGACTTCTCGATATGCTCGCCCACGGCCGCGTCCAGCCCGGTCAGTTCGCGAAGGCCCGGCACCCAGTGCGGATTGTCGAGATAGCGCATGTCGAACACCAGATCGGCCGTCGGCGGCTTGCCGCGCGCGAAGCCGAAGCTCGACACGGTGACGGTCATGGCGCGCGGGGCGGTCTGCGCGAACTGGTCGCGGATGGTCTGCTTGAGGTCGTTGACCGAGAATTCGCTGGTATCGATCAGCACGTCGGCCCAGGCGCGCAGAGGGGCGAGCAATTCGCGCTCCGCCGAGATGCCCGACATCACCGGCAGATCCTGCGCCAGGTAATGCCGCCGGCGCGTCTCGTTGAAGCGGCGCTCCAGCTCGTTGCCCGCGCAATCGAGGAACAGCGTGGTCAGCGAAACGGCATCGCCGTCGGTCAGCTGGCGCACCTGGTCCATCACGTCCTGGGGCACGAAGCCGCGCGTGCGGCAGTCGAAGCCGATGGCGAGCGGATGGTCCTGCGTCTCGCCGGTCAGCAACCGGTCGAGCAGGCGGATGGGGAAATTGTCGATCGATTCCCAGCCCAGATCCTCCAGCTCGCGAAGCGCGGTGGACTTGCCCGCGCCGAGCATTCCGGTGACCAGCAGGACGCGCTGGGGCGATTGGGCGGCATCGTCAGCCATCGCGCGTGCCCATGCGCGCATCGGCAGCAAATGTGAAGGGGCTCGTCTCAGGCAAGCCCGTGGCGGGACAGCGCCCACTCCGCGCGCAGGGCGAGGGCGGGCGCATCGGGGTAGAGCGCCAGCCGCGGGATCGCCACGCCCGCCACCTCGCAGATGTCCGCGCCGTCGGGCAGGCGGGGCGCGCTGTCGACGAGGTCGAGAACGATCGCGATCAGGGCGTCGGAAACGGGCACGCGAACGATGCCGACATTGCGGATTTCCAGGTGTCCTGCGATGCGCGGCGGGGGGGAGGCACGGACCGATCCGTCCACCCGCGAAAGGATCACGCCATCGTCGCCTACCAGTATCGCCCCGCGGTCGATCAGGGCGAGCGCGAGGCTCGACTTGCCGCTGCCCGGAGCGCCGCGGATCAGCACGCCGCGCCGTTCCAGGGCAACGCAGGTGACGTTGGCGACCAGACCCGCCTCCAGCCCCGCGCTCATATGGCCGGCAGGTCCAGCACCAGACAGGCTCCGCCCAGGCTGGAGTCGCAATCGCCGTCCGCCACGCGCAACGTTCCGTCATGCGCCTCCGCGATCGTTCGACCGATGGCGAGGCCGAGGCCGCTATGGTCGCCGAAATCCTCTTCCTCGGGGCGGTGGGAGTGGAAGCGGCGAAAGACCTTCTCGCGCTCGCCTTCGGGTATCCCCGGTCCCTCGTCGCACACGCTAGCCTGCACGCGGTCTTCCGGACTGGTCACGCGCACCACGATGCGCCCTCCCTCGGGAGAGAAGGAAATGGCGTTGTCGAGCAGGTTTTCCGCCACCCGCTCCAGCCGGATCGGCACGCCGGAAACCATCGCCGAGGCGTAGGCCCGTTCCATTTCTATGCGGCAGCCGCGGGTTTCGCCGCGATCCTGCTTGCGGGCGATGACGTTGGCGAACAGGTCCGCCAGTTCGACCGGCTGGAAGGTCGCCCGGCTCAGTTCCGCGTCGATGCGGCTCGCATCGGAGATCTCCGTCACCAGCCGGTCGATCCGGCGCACGTCGTGCGCGGCGATGTCGTTCAGCCTTTCGCGCAGATCCGGATCGTCCACCTTGCCCAGCGATTCGATGGCGCTGCGCAGCGAGGCGAGCGGGTTCTTGATCTCGTGCGCGACGTCGGCGGCGAACGTCTCGACCGCGTCGATGCGGTGGCGAAGGGCGCTGGTCATGTCGGATACCGAACGCGCGAGCAGGCCGATCTCGTCGGCGCGCTCGTCCATCCGCGGAACCTCCACCTCGCGCTCGCGCCCGAGCCGGACGCGCGATGCCGCCAGCACCAGGCGGCGCAGCGGCTGGATGATGGTGGAGGCGAGGTAGAGCGAAAGAATGATCGACACACCCAGCGCCAGCAGGATGATCGTCGTCAGGCTGCTGCGCGCGCTGCGGACGGCCTGGGTGATGTCGGTCGCGTTGCGCGTGGTCAGCAGGCTCGCCCCGTTGATGCCGACCGGCGCCGCGGCGTTGATGACGGGGGTGTTGTCGGGTGCGCGGCGCAGTTCGATCTGGGTCAGCCCCTGCTGCCGCACGCGGGCGAGTTCGGGCCAGCTATCGGCATTGGTATCGGCCGGCTCGGCATAAGGGGGCGGGGAGGGCGCGCCGACCGCTAGGTTCACGGCGTTGTCGGTCCACCGCGCGAGATCCTCGATGAACGGCTCTGCAACCGGATCGTCGAAGGTGAAGCTGGGCTCGTCGAGTTCGAAGCTGTCGGCCATCAGCGCGCCCGAGGCATCGTACATGCGCAGCCGCATGTGCTGTTCGCGGCCGATCTGGCTGAGCAGCGCGTTCTGCCGCTCCGCCGTCGCGCCGGCCAGCGCCTCGGCGGTGATCTGCGCCTCGATCCGGGCGAGCTTGAAGCGTTCGTCGAGCAGCTGCCGACGATAGGAATCGAGGAAGAACAGGCTGCCCGCCAGCACCAGCAGCGGGACCAGGTTCACCGCCAGGATGCGCGCGGTGAGCGAGCGGCCGAGGGGGAAGGCGAGCCGTTCCAGCCGGCTCGCATGGACGCCCTCCTCAGCCATCGGAGAAGCTGTAGCCTGCCCCGTACAAGGTTTCGATCGCGGAGAAGTCGTCATCCACCGCGCGGAACTTGCGGCGCAGGCGCTTGATGTGCGAATCGACCGTGCGATCATCCACGAACACGTCGTCGGGATAGGCCGCGTCCATCAGCTGATTGCGGCTCTTGATGACGCCGGGACGCTGGGCGAGCGCCTCCAGGATGAGGAACTCGGTCACGGTCAGCGAGACGTTGCGCCCATCCCACGTCACCTGGTGGCGCGCCGGGTCCATCGTCAGCCGTCCGCGCGCGATCAACTGGCCGCCGCCCGCCGCCGCCGCGCCGGGCTGATCGCCTTCCGCCAGGGGTGCGGCCCGCCGCAGGATCGCGCGAATGCGGGCGAGGAGAAGGCGCTGGCTGAACGGCTTGGCGATGTAATCGTCCGCCCCCATGGCCAGGCCCGCCTCCTCGTCCTCCTCCTGATCCTTGCTGGTCAGGAAGATCACCGGCAGGCTGGATTTCGCGCGCAGCTTCTGCAGCAGCTCCATCCCGTCCATGCGCGGCATCTTGATGTCGAACACGGCGAGGTCCGGGGGGTTGTCCTGCAACGCCGCCAGTGCCGCTTCCCCATCGGAATAGACGCGGGTGGCGAAACCTTCCGCCTGCAACGCGATCGACAAGGTGGTGAGGATGTTGCGATCGTCGTCCACCAGCGCGATGGTGCGCTGCCGTTCGAAGGGCGGGGCGGCGGCATCGTCCCCGGGGGTCTTGGTGGCCAGGGGGTCGTGCGGGGTGGATTGATCGGTCATGGGTTCCTCTAGCGTTGCGGCGGAGGTAACTTTTCGCGCGTCATCCGACAACGCCGCTGCGCCATTTGCCGCGGAAAAAGAGTCCCCCGTCGATTGATAACGCTAACATCTTGAGACCTCTTTACATTAGCCGTTTGCGCAAATTGACGCCGCAATTCCCGCTCACTATGCGCGAAGGGACGAATCCGCGCACGCATTCGTATGCGTCGCGGAATTCGCGACCTTTTTTCGTGCAAGGAGCCTGTCTTGTCCGCTTCGCTTTCCGTCCCGCTGGCCCGCCAGGGCATCGACACCGATGCCACGATACACGCCAACCTGGAAAGCGATGCGCTGGTCGATCATGCCCTGAAGAATGGCGAGGGCCGGCTGGCGAAGGACGGTCCGCTGGTCGTCGAGACGGGCGAGCATACCGGGCGCAGCGCCAACGACAAGTTCATCGTCCGCGATGCCCAGACCGAGGACACCGTGTGGTGGGGCAAGGTCAACGCCTCGATGACGCCCGAACACTTCGCCAATCTGAAGGCCGATTTCCTCGAAGCCGTGGCCGGCAAGGACACGCTCTACGTTGCCGACCTGTTCGGCGGTTCGCAGCCCGAGCACCGGGTGCGCGTGCGCGTGATCAACGAACTGGCCTGGCACAATCTGTTCATTCGCACGATGCTGGTCCGCCCGACCGCGGCGCAGCTGGACGGGTTCGATCCGGAATACACCATCATCGACCTGCCCAGCTTCCGCGCCGATCCCGCGCGTCACGGCACCCGCAGCGCCACGGTGATCGCGGTCAATCTTTCGGAAAAGCTGATCCTGATCGGTGGCACGAAATACGCCGGCGAGATGAAGAAGAGCGTGTTCGGCGTGCTCAACTACCTCCTCCCGCCCAAGGGCGTGATGCCGATGCACTGTTCGGCCAATATCGGTCCGGACGGCAAGACGGCGGTATTCTTCGGCCTGTCGGGCACTGGCAAGACGACGCTGTCCGCCGATGCCAGCCGCACGCTGATCGGGGATGACGAGCACGGCTGGTCGGACACTGCGGTCTTCAATTTCGAAGGCGGCTGCTACGCCAAGATGATCCGCCTCGATCCCGAGGCCGAACCGGAAATCTACGCGACGACGAAAATGCCGGGCACCGTGCTCGAAAACGTGGTGATGGACGAGAACGGCGAGCTCGATCTCGACGACAACTCGCTCGCGGAGAACACCCGCGGCGCCTATCCGCTGTCCGCCATTCCCAACACCAGCGAAGAGAACATGGGGCCGGTCCCCAGCAACGTCGTGATGCTGACCGCCGATGCGTTCGGCGTGCTGCCCCCGATTTCGCGGCTGACGCCCGACCAGGCGATGTATCACTTCCTGTCGGGCTACACCGCCAAGGTCGCCGGCACGGAAATCGGCGTGACCGAGCCGGAAGCGACCTTCTCCACCTGTTTCGGCGCACCGTTCATGCCGCGCCACCCGTCGGTCTACGGCAACCTGCTGAAGAAGCGCATCGCCGAAGGCAGCGCGCAATGCTGGCTGCTCAATACCGGGTGGACGGGCGGCAAGTACGGCACCGGCACCCGCATGCCGATCAAGGCCACCCGCGCCCTGCTCAACGCCGCGCTCGAAGGGCGGCTCGATGACGTGGAGTACCGCAAGGATCCCAATTTCGGCTTCGACGTGCCCGTTGCCGTTCCCGCGCTGGAGGACGCCGGCATCGACCAGACCATTCTCGACCCGCGGGAGACGTGGGCCGACAAGGACGAGTACGATCGCACCGCGCATCGGCTGGTGCAGCTGTTCGTCGACAATTTCGAACCCTTCGCGGCGCATGTCGACGAAGGCGTGCGCCAGGCCGCGCCGCAATCGGCCTAGGCCAGCGCGGTTCTACCAGTTGGAGAGGAGAGCCCCGCCCGGTTAACCCCGGAGCGGGGCCCGTTTCCTTCACCCGGCACCTTCCCCGACGCGGCGCGTTGATGGCGGCGAAGGAGATCAGTCCCATGAACCTGTCGCAAATGCTGCAAAACCAGGGCGTCATCGCCAGCATGGCGAACGAGCTGAACATCGACGAGCGCACCGCGCAGGCCGGAGCCAGCGCCCTGTTGCCCGCCCTCGTCGCGGGAATGGGCCGGCAGTCGGCCACGCCGGCGGGGCTGGGCGGGCTGGGCCAGATCCTCTCGGGCGGCGGCGCAGGTGGCGGATTGCTCGATGCGGTGCTGGGTCGCCAGCCGACGCCGCGGCAGCCGGGCAACGACATTCTGGGCGAGATTTTCGGCAGCAAGGATGTCAGCCGCGGCGTCGCGGAAGAAGCGGCCGGGTCGACGGGCATCAGTTCCGCCATCCTCAAGAAGATGCTGCCCATCCTGGCGATGGCAGTGATGGGCTACATGATGAACCAGAAGACCGCGCAGGGCGATGCGCCCGCGGGCGGCGGCGGGCTGGGCGGCGCGCTGGGCGGCCCGCTGGGCAACATACTCGGCCAGGCGGTCTCGGGGATGGGGCGGCGTTAACCTTCTGTCATGGTAAGAGGGCGCAGAGCAGCGATCGCCATGAACCGCCTGCTGCCCCTTGCCCTCCTGCTTCCGCTCGCCGCCGCCCTGCCTCTCGCCGCGCAGGAAACGGCACCGCCGGTCGCTGCGGCCGCGCCCGCCGAACCGACCTTCTACGATTTCGAGATCGTGGCGCGCTATCCGCACGATCCGGACGCCTACACGCAGGGCCTGCTGTGGCATGACGGCGCTCTTTACGAAAGCACCGGGCGCGAAGGGCAGTCCGAGATCCGCCGGGTCGACCTTGCCACCGGGGAGATCGAGGCCCGCCGGGCCATCCCCCCGGGCGAGTTCGGGGAAGGGCTGGCGCTGTGGAACGACACGCTCGTCAGCCTCACCTGGATGGACGGCACGGTGCACCGCTGGGACCGCGAGACGCTCGCCCCGCTGTCCAGCGACGCTTACAATTACGAAGGCTGGGGCCTCACCACCGACGGGGAGAGCCTGATCGCCTCCGACGGATCGCCGACCTTGCGTTTTCTCGATCCCGAAACCGGAACGCTGCGGCGCAAGATCGACGTCACCATTCGCGGGACGCCGCTGGGCCGGTTGAACGAGCTGGAGATGATGGACGGGCGCGTTTTCGCCAATGTCTGGCATACCGGGTTCATCGTCGGCATCGACCCGGGAACCGGCGTGGTGGACCGGGTTCTCGACCTGCGTCCGCTGGCCGAGGCCAATCCCAACGCGGACCGGGAAGGCGTGCTGAACGGCATCGCCTATGATCCTGCAGGCGACCGCCTGTTCGTGACCGGCAAGCTGTGGTCGAACCTCTACGAAATTCGCGTCACGCCCCGTCCGTCCCCGTAGGCGACAGGCGCCTCAGCCCGCCATCATTGCGAACACGCTGCCGAACAGGCCGAGGCCGAACAGCATCGCCGCGCCGCCGCGCGTGGCGATACGCTGCGCGCGGTTCTTCGAATGGGGGAGCATCACCAGCAGCATGAGGCCGAGGGCGAACAGGAGAATGAAAGCGGTAAGCATGGGCCGGGTCTCCGCCTCGTGACGAGGTGAAGGGAAAGTGGACCGCAATGCCTAACGCCAGTCTAACGGACATGGCTAACGCGGCGGCAGGGACGACGCCGCGCTGGTTTGCCGCCGTCCCCTCCGGTCCTCAGCCGCGTTCGATGTAGCGGGTGACGTTCTTGGCCAGCACGTCGAGCGGGGCATTGCCGCCCTCGACGACCGCCTGATCGAAATCGCGCAGGTCGTAGGCATCGCCCAGCGCCGCCATCGCCCGCTCGCGCTGGCGCAGGATTTCCAGCTTGCCGACCATGTATCCGCAGGCCTGGCCTGGCCAGCTGCAATAGCGGTCGACCTCGCTTTCGATCTGTTCGCGCTTGTTGCCGTTCTCCTCCATGAAGAAGCGGATCGCCTGCTCGCGGCTCCAACGCTTGTCAGGAGAATGGAGGCCGGTATCGACCACCAGCCGGCAGGCGCGGAAGGCCGCGTCCTGCAGGTATCCCAGCCGCCATGCCGGGTTGTCCGAATAGGCACCCAGTTCGTCCGCCAGTTGCTCGGCATAGAGCGCCCAGCCCTCGCTGAACGCGTTGAAGGCGAGGATCGAGCGAATGAGCGGGAGCTGGTTGGAATATTCGCCTTCCCACACGTGGCCGGGTATCGTCTCGTGGTGGACCAGCGTGGGCACGTCGTACTTGCGGTGCAGGTCCGTGGTGCGAAGGTTGATCCACATCTTGCCGGGAATGGTGCCGTCCTTGGACCCGGCCCCGCCATAGGCGGTCGGGGCGCCGGGTTCTTCGGAAACGGGCAGGCGGCGCACTTCGAGGTTGGCGTCCACCGTGCGGCGGAAGGCGCGCGGCATCTGCTCGCGTATCCAGGCGATGCGGTCCTGGATGAACGCCATGATCTCCGCCCGGCCCGGGTCGCCCTCGGCGAATTTGAAGCGCTGGTCGGTGGAAAGCTCCGTCATGCGCGAACCGACCGAACCGCTGGTATAGCCGATGTCGCGCAGGATCGGGTCCATCCGCGCATGGATGTCGCGCAGGGTGTCGAGCCCGAGCTGGTGTATCTCGTTCGCCGAAAGCGACGTGGTGGTGCTGGCCTTCAGCGCCCAGTCGTACCAGTCGTTGCCACCCGGCTGCGACCACATGCCCGGGTCGTTGTCGGCCACGCCCCGCTCGGTCCGCAACTCGGCCAGCTGGCGCTCCAGCATCGGGGCGATCTGCTGCGTCACGATCGGCGTGGCGCGGGCCGACCAGTCGCCCGCGATACCTTCCTGCGTCGTGCGCCGCACCAGCGATTCGACCAGCGAACCGCCGCTTCGCGCATCCTCGAGGGACGATTCCATCTGCGGGATGGCCTTGTCGAGCAGGAAGGCGGGCGGCACCACGCCCATCGCCCGCGCGGCGCGGATGCGGGTCAGTTCGCCTTCCAGCACGCCGGGGATTTCCTCCAGCCGGGCGATGTAGGCGTCCGCGTCGGCGGCATCCTTCACCGGATGGTCGCTATCCATGAAGCGCGGCAGGTCGATATAGGCGCCGACATTCTGGATGACGACGTAGGGCGCGTTGCGCCAGCCGCCCACCGCGACATCGCCATAGGGCTGCGCGAAGCCTTCGAGCGCGGTCGAATAGGCGCTTTCGACGACCTCGAAACTGGTGCGGGTCGAGGCGTCGAGCGTCTCCTTGGGGTAGGCGCGCGCGCGAGCCAGGTCGCGCTCCAGCGTCGCGGCTAAGGCGGCCCGGCCATCGGGCCCGGCAACGCCCAGTTCGCTCCGCAGATAGGCATGCTCCCCGGTATCGACGCCCAGCGACGTCGCGCGCGTGGGCTCCTTGTTCAGCAGGTTCCAGGCGATGTCGTCGAGCAGGGCCTCTCCGGTCGCGAAGCTGGCGGCGGGGCGGCTGCCGGCGGTGGTGGCGCAGCCGCCCAGCATGGTGGCGACGGTGGCGACGGACCCCCCGGCGAGCAGCGCGCGGCGGGAGAGGGCGAAGGGAAGAGCTTTGGTCATGACCCGGTTGGTTATCGCCGCAACCGGCGCGGGGCAAGCGGGCTGGCGGCACGAGCGCCCTCGCGCTAACGCAATGGCGCCGTGTTCGATTTCGTCATCTCGCTCGTCATCCTCGCCGCCGTCGCGCTTGCCGCGGGCGCGGTGTTCCTGTTCCGCCGGGGGGATCGGCGCCGCGCCGTCCTCATGGCGGTCCTGAGCATGGTCATGATCGCCAACGCGGTGATCTGGCTCGCTCCGATGGAGGGCGGCGGTTCGATGGCGGAGCGCGCCGCCGCCGCCGGGCAGTAGCACCTATTCCGGAATGCGCCAGGTGACCGAACCGGTATAGGTGCCCACCACCCGCTCGCCCGAGGCATCTCTCGCCGCATCGAAGCGCGCGCGGCGCTCGATCAGGCGGCAGGTATCCCGGTCGAGGCTGGCGTGGCCCGTGCCCGACACGATCTCGCATGCATCCACGCGCCCGTCGCTGCCGATGACCAGCCGATAGCGCGCGGTGCCTTCGTTGCCGCGGCGGATGTCGCTGGCGGAATAGTCGCTGTTGGTGATCCAGCCGGCGGGGCCGTTGCTCGGGCTGGGCGAGGTCGGGGTAAAGGTTGCCGTGGGCATTGGCGTGACGGCGGGCGCGGGCGGCGCGACCCGCACGGTCGGGCCAGGGTTCGGCATGGGAATGCGAACGGTCGGCTGCGGCAGGCTGGGCGTCGCCGGCACCACGTCGATGGGGTTCTTCACCACCAGATCGATCGGCGGCCTGGGCGCGGAAGGCGGCGGCGACACCGGCGGATCGACCATCGGGTCCGCCGCATCGGTCGGGGGCGGGGGCGGAGGCGGGTCTTGGGGCCTGGGGGTGAAGATCGCGGCGATCCCTTTATCCTCCTCCTCGATCACGCCGGTGATGGAGAGGCCGGTGACGACACCTGCCCCGATCAGCGCGTGGATGGCGACGACGCCGGCGATTCCCTTTGCGCGGTCGCGCGCGCCGGGACTGGCATTGCTATAGGACATGGTCTGGCTCCTCTCGTTGCGCCCGCCGTCCGGCGAGTCATGTTATACTGTAACGTAAGCGAAGCCGTGCGGGTTTGGCAAGTGCCATCGAAAAAGGGGCGGCAATCGCCGCCCCTTCGTATCGTCCCGGTATCGCCCGCGCGTCAGGTGATCGGACAGCTCGGATCGAGCCGGAAGTCGAGATAGTTGTCAACCGCCTTCATCAGTTCGTCCTGCTCGTTCTCGAAGAAATGGTTGGCGCGCGGGATTTCCTCGTGGTGGATGGTGATGTGCTTCTGCGTGCGCAGCTTGTCGACCAGCTTCTGCACTGCGGCGGGCTGCACGACGGTGTCCGCCGTGCCCTGGATGAAGATGCCGCTTGCCGGACACGGCGCCAGGAAGCTGAAATCGTAGAGGTTGGCGGGCGGAGCGATGGAGATGAAGCCGCGAATCTCGGGCCGCCGCATCAGCAGCTGCATCCCTATGAGCGCGCCGAAGCTGACGCCGCCGACCCAGGTCGTCTGCGCTTCGGGATGGATCGACTGCACCCAGTCCAGCGCCGATGCGGCATCGGACAATTCGCCCACGCCGTTGTCGAAGCTGCCCTGGCTGCGGCCGACGCCGCGAAAATTGAAGCGCAGCGTGGCGAAGCCGCGATTGACGAAGGTCTTGAACAGCGCCTGCGTCATGCGTTCGTTCATCGTGCCCCCGCTCTGACTATGCGGATGCAGGATCATGGCGACCGGCGCTCGCGGGCGCGGGGCGGGAGAGAAACGGCCTTCGAGACGGCCCTCGGGACCGGGAAAGATGACGTGCGGCATGGGCGTGGTGGCTCTGCGTTGATGTGGCGGGCGCGGGCGGGTGGCACAGCGCGGGTGCGCGGCTATATAGTGACCGTGCCGTTTTTCGCAATTGTTACATGAGCCTGACCTGAAACAGCGCCTCTATCTCGATCACGCCGCCACCACGCCGCTGCGCCCCGAAGCGCGGGCCGCGATGGAAGACGGCTTCGCCATCTGGGCCAATCCCAGCAGTCCCCATGCCGAGGGCCGCCGCGCGAAGGCCGCGCTGGAGGATGCGCGCGCTCGGTGCAAGGCGGCGCTGGGCTGGGAGGGGGAGCTGATCTTCACCTCCGGCGCGAGCGAGGCGGCGACGCTCGCCCTGCGCCATGCCAAAGCGGGCGCGCGACTGGTAAGCGCGGTGGAACACGATTGCATACTCGGCGCGGCGAAGGAGGCGGAGCGGTTGCCGGTCGGCGTGGATGGCGCGCTCGATCTCGAAATACTGGGCGAGGCGGTGCAGCGCGAGCGCCCCCTGGTGGCGGTGCAGCATGTCAATTCCGAAACCGGCAACCGGCAGGATCTGGAGGCGATCGTGCGTGTCGTTGATGATGCGGACGGACTGCTACTGGCCGACTGCGCGCAGAGCGCGGGCAAGGTGACGCTGCCGCCGTGCGACATGGCGATCATCTCGGCCCACAAGTTCGGCGGTACCGTCGGTATCGGCGCGCTGCTGCTGACAGACTTTTCCATCATCGAACCGGTCGGCGGTCACGAGCGCGGCTATCGCCGTGGTACCGAGAACCTGCCCGGCGCGCTGGGCATGGCAGCGGCGCTGGAAGCGGACGCCCCCTATCTGGGCAAGGACGTGCTCGCAGCACGCGAAAGGCTGGCGACGACGGTTCGCGAAGCGGGCGGCGTATGGTGGGCCGATCGCCTGTCCGACCCCACGCCGTTCGTGAACGCGCTCGCCCTGCCGAGCATGTCCGCCACCGCGCAGGTCATGCGTTTCGACATGGCGGGGTTCGCCGTGTCGCAGGGAAGCGCCTGTTCCAGCGGGACGATGAAGACCAGTCACGTGATGGAGGCAATGGGTGCGGACCGGGACGTCGCCGACAGGACCATCCGCGTCTCGCTGGGATGGAATACCACCCCCGGGGATATCGACGCCTTTGCGGAGGTCTGGCGCTCGTTTGCCTAGGCGGCCCTTTCCTATCGGGTCCCCCCATGCCTATGGGAAGCGGATGTTGACCCCTCGCTCTCCCGTTTTCGTCCGCTGCCGTGTCAATTTCACCGCAGCGGTGCAAACCCGCGCAATTCCGCGCGAATTGGCCGCCCTCTGGCGGTTGTCATACTGTCAATTTCGTCATCTTCGCGTACACGCCGCTGCATGATCTATCTCGATTACCAGGCAACCACCCCGCTCGCGCCGGAAGCGCGCGATGCCATGCTGCGCTGGCTGGACGGGCCGGACGGGACCGGCTTCGGCAATCCGCACTCGCCGCACCGCATGGGCCGGCAGGCCGCCGCCGCCGTCGATCTGGCGCGCGATCAGGTAGCGGCGCTGTTCCCCGCCGGCGGCCGCGTGATCTTCACCTCAGGCGCGACCGAGGCGATCAACCTCGCCATGCGCGGATGCCCCGGAAAGGGCGCTATCAGCGTGTCCGCCATCGAACACGCCGCAGTCCTCGATACCGCCCACGCCATCGGCAAGGCGCACGAACTGAACGTCGCCAAGGACGGGCAGTGCAACGTGAAGCAGGACATCCCGAACGACACCAAGCTGGTGTGCGTCATGCAGATCAACAACGAGATCGGCGTGATCCAGCCCACGGTCGAATTCCATCGCAAGGCCAGGGCGGCGAATGCGCTCTATCTGTGCGACGCGGTGCAGGCCTACGGCAAGGTGCCGGTCGTCAGCGCCGACATGATCGCCGTTTCCGCGCACAAGATTCACGGCCCCAAGGGCGTGGGCGCATTGTGGGTGCGCAACGGCGTGGAGCTGGAACCGCAGCAGACCGGCGGCGGGCAGGAGGCGGACATTCGCTCCGGCACGCTCAGCCCGGCGCTGTGCGCGGGCTTCGGCGCGGCGGCGGCCGTGGCGAAGGAGCGAATGGAGCAGGACGCCGCCCACGTCGAGGCGCTATGGGACCGCGCGCGCGACCTGTTCGCGGACTGGGAGTTGAACGGCAGTGCCGAGGCGCGCTGGCACGGCAATCTCAACATCCGGCGCGGCGAGCTCGACGTGAACCGGTTGATGAGCGATTGCCGCGACGTGATGTTCTCCGCCGGCTCCGCCTGCGCCAGCGGGTCGGGGCGCACCAGTCACGTGCTGAAGGCCATCGGCCTGTCGGCGAAGCAGGCCAAAAGTTCGATCCGCCTGGGGTTCGGGCGCTATACCGACATGGAACAACTTGAAGCGGCGGCGAAAAAAATCAATGATGCTGCATCGCAGCAGGGATAGCGACAATCGACGTCACCTTCATCACCCGCGACGGCAACAGGGTCGCAGTCGAGGCCGCACCGGGCGACCGTCTGCTCGAGGTCGGCCAGCGCGCCGGAATGCCGCTGGAAGGAACGTGCGAGGGGCAGATGGCCTGCTCGACCTGCCACGTCATCGTCGCGCGCGAATGGTTCGCGCGGCTGCCCGCCGCCAGCGAGGAGGAGGAGGACATGCTCGACCTCGCCGCCGACGTTCACGCCACCAGCCGCCTGTCCTGCCAGATCGTGCTGACCGAGGCGATGGACGGACTGGAGGTGGGCATTCCCGCCGACAGCAACGACGCGCAGGGGTTCTAGCCCGGATCAGAAGGGCAGCGTGACCCCCGCATAGACGTTGACTCCGGTGAAGTCGTCGCGCCCGAATTCCGCGCCCCCGCCGGCGCGCACGCCGACCGGGCCGATCGTTCCGGAAATACCCGCGGCGAACTCGCCATAGTCGCGGTCGCCATAGGCGTAGCTGGAGGTATAGGACACCGGCGCCCCCGTCGGTGTGACGGTGAAGGCGATGTCGTCGTCCTCGAACTCGCGAACGTAGCTCAGCCGGGCGAACAGCCCCGTCCCGGCGGTCAGCGGGGCCGAGGCGACGAGGCCCGCGCGGCCCGTCAGGCTCTCGTAGTCGAGGCCGTCCACCGCCAGCGACGTGGAATAGCCGCCGTCTTCGGTAAAGCCGTCGACCTTCACCTTTTCGTAAGCAAGCCCGATTTCCGGACCGATGCGGACGGGCAGGGTGATCGCGTCGAACCCGACCGCGCCGCGCGCGCCGTAAAGCGTGGTATCGGTGGAACTGGCCTGCACCCGCAGCGCGGGGCCGAGCGGAATGGTCCGCTCCAGATCGACATCGCCTTCGCCATAGGTGGCATCGGCGATCGCGTGCAACGGCCCGAGCGCGGCGCGCCCGAAGGCGCTGAGCGTGAAGGTGTCGGTATCGAGGTCGCCCATGTCGCCGCGGCCCGCGATGGACCCGTCGCCGTGGCGATAGCCCAGCGCGACGCCCACGCCGACACCGAGCGGCGCATCGTAGGCGACGCCGATCGTGCCGCCCACCGCGTCCTGTGTCAACGCGCCGGCGCCCGAATCGCTGATGCGGTCGTAACTGGCATTGCCGAACAGCGACAGACCGCCGCCCGGATTGAGGCCGTTGCGCTGCACGCCTTCGTACTGGATCCGCTGCACCCGGATCGCGCGCTGCCCCTCCCGCGCGATGGTGCCGGGCAGGGTGAAGCCCGAAAACAGGCTGGCGATGGCCTGCCCCTCGATGCGCTGGGTGATTCCGGCGGGGTGGACATCGTCCGCCTGCAGATAGGTGAGGTTGGCGTTGGGCTCGACGTAGTCCTCCGGCCCGCAGGTCAGGGAAGAGCCGGTGCAGGCGGGATCGGTGATATTGGTGATCCCGTAGGTGCCGGGGCTCGCCACGATCTCGTTGAAGAGCATGGCGGTATCGAAATAGAGGACGTTCGCACCGTTGGCGGCAAGCGCCGCCTCGTAGGTGTCGTTGAACAGGTCGAGGCCCGCGCTGTCGGACTGGATCGCCAGCGTCACGATGCGGTCGGCGCCCGCATCCTCCAGCCGCTTCACCTGCGCCGCCAAGATGTTGGCGGCATTGGTCAACAGGCTCGGATCGGTGCCGCCGCCCGCGAGGAACGCGAAATAGTCGTTTCCGCCGCCCTGGATATAGACGACATCGCCCGGTTCGAACGTGCCGCCGGCAGCGAGGTAGTTGTCGATCTGCGAGGCGATCGGAATGGCCAGCGGCGAGGTTGGCGTAGGCAGGGCGACGCGCGCGCCGCCGATGGCGTAATTGGTGCCGCCCACGGTGTAGACCGGGTTGAGATCGTAGCCGAGCAGCGCCGCGAACACCTCCGGCGCTACCGGATCGGGGTTGGTCGTGAAGCTTCCCTCGCCCGGCGGCAGCGGCAGGAACTGCTGGTAGAACCCGCCATCGGCGAGACTGTCGCCGAAGACGATGACGCGCGCCACGTCCAGTCCGTCATTGTCCTGCGCGGCGACACCGCCGGCGGCGAGCAGATTGAAGGCGATGGCGGTCGTCAGCGCGGCCCGCGATGGAGATGCTTCATGGTCTCTCCCTTCGGCCGGCTCTTGCCTGACCGTCTTGTCGTTCCGAACGGGCGGAACTGCGGCGATGGTGTCGCTTTTCCCTGTCGCGCGCAAGTCTGAACGGCCGGTATGTCGAACGCGGCCTGTCGATCGCCGGCCGATGTTGCACGAAGGACGCACAAGAAACCCCGCCGCGACGGTTCGCGGCGGGGTCTTGCATGGTTTCCGGTTCGCGTTTCGGACCGGACGGACCTGTGTCAGGCGGTCGCCATTTCGTCCTGCGTCATCCGCTCCTTCAGCATGTCCATGACGGCATTGGCGAAGGCGGGGATGTCGTCGGGCTTGCGACTGGTGATGATGTTTCCATCGACGGCCACTTCCTTGTCGACCACGTTACCGCCGGCATTCTTCAGGTCGGTACGCACGCTCGGCCAGCTGGTCACGGTCTTGCCCTCGACGATGCCCGCCTCGATCAGCAGCCAGGGTGCGTGGCAGATCGCGGCGACCGGCTTGCCATCGGAGTTGAAGCTGCGGACGAGTTCGACGGCCTTGTCCTCCAGCCGCATCTTGTCGGGGTTGATCTGGCCACCGGGCATGACGATCGCATCGAACTCACCCGAGGTCGCTTCGTCCAGCGTGAGATCGACATCGACGCTATCGCCCCAATGGTCCTGGTCCCAGCCCTTGATCTGGCCGCTGTCCGGGCTGACGACGACGGTTTCGTAGCCGGCGTCCTCGAATATCTTCTTGGGCTTGACGAGTTCCGACTGCTCGAAACCGTCGGTGGCGAGGATCATGATACGTTGGGCCATGAGATGATACTCCTTCTGTCTGAGTGTTTGCCCCTTCAACGGGTGGGGAAAGCGCGCCGTTCCGCGCTTTTCCGCCAGCCGTGCCGGTGTTAGGGCGAGCCGCATGGCCACCATCGAAACGCCCGATTCACCGGACGGCATCGTCCCGGAAAGCTTCGAGAGCGCGCTGTCCGAGCGCTATCTCGTCTATGCCCTGTCGACCATCACCGCGCGTTCCCTGCCGGACCTGCGCGACGGGCTGAAGCCGGTCCACCGCCGCCTGCTGTGGACCATGCGGCAGCTGCGCCTGTCGCCCGATTCCACCTTCAAGAAATCGGCGCGCGTCGTGGGCGACGTCATCGGCAAGTATCACCCGCACGGCGATGTCGCGGTGTACGACGCGATGGTGCGCCTCGCGCAGCCCTTCACGCTGCGTTATCCGCTGGTGGAGGGGCAGGGCAATTTCGGCAATGTCGACGGGGACAACGCCGCCGCCTACCGATATACCGAATGCCGCCTGACGCGCACCGCGATGCAGCTGATGGACGGGCTCGACGAAGGCACGGTCGACTTCGTCCCGACCTACAACAACGAGGAGCAGGAACCGGCGCTGATGCCGGGCCTGTTTCCGAACCTGCTGGCGAACGGGGCCAGCGGGATCGCCGTGGGCATGGCCACCAGCATCCCCAGCCACAATGTCGCCGAGGTGCTCGACGCGGCGGAGATGGTGCTGTTCAACAAGGACGTCACCCACGCGGAACTGATGGAGGTGTTCAAGGGGCCGGATTTCGCCACCGGCGGCCTGGTGGTCGATAGCGAGGAGGCGATCAGCGCCGCCTACGAGACCGGGCGCGGCAGCTTCCGGGTGCGCGGCCGCTTCCACGCGGCCGAGGCCGAGAGCGAGGCGGATCGCGAGGCCGGGATCGAGCGGATCAAGGGCGGCGGCTGGCAGCTCGTCATCTCCGAAATCCCCTACCAGGTGCCCAAGGGCAAGCTGATCGAGCAGATCGCCGCCGCCATCGCCGACAAGAAGCTGCCGATCCTGGAGGACGTGCGCGACGAGAGCGACGAGAACATCCGCATCGTGCTCGTGCCGCGCAGCCGCAACGTCGATCCCGAACTGCTCCGGGAATCGGTCTACAAGCTGACCGATCTGGAAACCCGTTTCGGCCTCAACCTTAACGTGCTCGACCACACGCGCACGCCGATGGTCATGGGGCTCAAGGAACTGCTTTCGAACTGGATCGCGCACCAGATCGAGATCCTCCAGCGCCGCACCGCGCACCGGCTGGCCAAGATCGCCGACCGGCTGGAACTGCTCGAAGGCTACATCATCGCCTTCCTCAACCTCGACCGGGTGATCCAGATCATCCGCAGCGAGGACGAGCCCAAGCCTGTGATGATGGCAGAGTTCGCGCTGACCGACCGGCAGGCCGAGGCCATCCTCAACATGCGGCTGCGGTCGCTGCGCAGGCTGGAAGAGATGGAGCTTCGCCGCGAGAAGGACGAATTGCTGAAGGAGCAGGAGGAGCTGACGAAGCTGCTCGACAGTCCGGCCCGGCAGCGAACGCGGCTGAAGAAGGACATGGCGGCGCTGCGCAGGGAATACGGCCCTGATACCGCGCTCGGCGCCCGGCGCACGACGATCGCCGAGGCGGAACCGACGGTCGAATACGATCCCGGCGCGATGATCGAGAAGGAGCCGATCACGGTCGTCCTCTCGCAGAAGGGCTGGGTGCGCGCGGCAAAGGGCCATGTCCCGCTCGATCAGGAATTCAAGTACAAGGAAGGCGACGGTCCCGCCTTCATCCTCCACGCGCAGACGACCGACAAGCTGCTGCTGGCCGCCGATGACGGTCGCTTCTTCACGCTGGGCGCGGACAAGCTGCCGGGTGCGCGCGGGTTCGGCGAACCGGTCCGCAATACGCTGGATATCGAGGCGAGCGCGCAGATCGTGTCGGTCGTGGTTCACGAGAAGGGCAAGCAGGTGCTGCTCGGCTCCACCATCGGCAAGGGTTTCGTCGCGGTGACGGATGAACTGCTGGCCGAAACGCGCAAGGGCCGGCAGGTGGTGAATCTCAAGGGCGATGCGAAGCTGCTGGTCGCCCGCCCCGTCGATCCGGCGGACGACCACGTCGCCGTGGTGGGCGAGAACCGCAAGCTGGTGGTGTTCGCGCTGGAGGAGATGCCCGTCATGCAGCGCGGGCAGGGCGTCACCCTGCAACGCTACCGCGACGGCGGCCTGTCGGACGCGACGACCTTCCGGCTGGAGGACGGGCTCAGCTGGGCAATGGGCGGCGACACGGGCCGCACCCGCACCGAAAACGAGATCGGCATGTGGAAGGTGGCGAGAGGCGCCGCGGGACGCTTGCCGCCGAACGGCTTTCCCAAGGACAACCGGTTCTGACGCAACGCCTGTGGCCGACCTTCCCGGACAGGGACAGCGCTCGCATCGGGGTCACGTAGCCGGTAGCGGCGGAGGGAGCGGCCGGGGTAGGAAACTCGCCCTTAAGGTCCGGCCACCGCTCCCAGGCGTCGCACGAAAAAGGGGCCGGAAGGATCGCTCCTTCCGGCCCCTTTTCGATCGGCGCCGGCGCGCTGTCAGCCGCCGGCCTGCTCGAGCGCGGCCATGATGTCGGCATGGTTGGCCAGCACCATCAGCCCGCCATTGTCGCCCACGGCGAACATGGCGCGTTCGAGGCTCATCGGGCCGGCTTCGGTAACGACGACCACGTTAGCCTCGTCCAGCGATTCCACGGTCCCCAGCGGCATCGCGTCTGCGGTGGCGACGGCGGCACCTTCGACCAGCGCGGCGTCGAGCGCGGCCTGCTGCTGCGCCATCAGGTCGCCGTAAGCGGTGTCGAGTTCGGCCTTGGTCGTGTTCAGCGTCCAGGTGCCGTCGGTTTCGGCAAAGGCGGCGGTGCCAAGCGGCACCTGGTGCGTGCCGGTGTCGATGACGACCGTGGTGCCGTCGTTCGAAAGCACGGTGCCGACGGCGGCATCGTCATTGCCCATGATCGTCGTGCCCGCATCCTGCGCGGCGACGGGCGCGGCGGCTAGGGTGGCAAGGGCGGCGGCGGTGAAAGCGAGGCGCTTCATGTGTTATCCTTCTCCTGTCGGGAAACGCCGGTCGGGCGGCCCGAAGATGATGTGTCCGGAACTGGCCGGGAACTGAATGACCGGGCGGCAAGCTGCGCGATGGCGCGGCAGACACGATGGACGCGAGGGACCGCGCCCGAACCCGACGGATGGAACCTTAGCGAACCGTCCTGAACCTTTCCTGCACCATACCGGCGCAAAAGTTCAAGACCCGGCCGCCAGTTCTTCGTCCAGCAGCGTTTCCACGCGGGACCGGGGCGGGAAGCCTTCCGCGACCCAGCGCGCCTCCACCGCCTGTAATATCCGTGCGACCTGCGGCCCGGCATCGACGCCGCGGCGCACGATCTCGCCGCCTTTCAGCGGCAGCGCGGGCGGGGTCCAGCCCTCGAGCGGCGCGGGAGAGCGGTTCGCCAGCAAGAGGATGTCGCGCGCGACCTCGTGCCCCTCGCGGTAGGCGAGAACGCGTGCGTCGCCGGCCCGCTCCACCCGCCCGGCCAGACGGACGAGGTGCTTGCGCTGCGCGTTCGACAGTCGCAGCCGGGCGGCGACCTGCTCGGCAGTCCGGCCGCCGCGCGGCAGCAGCGCGGCGAGGCGGCGGATGGGCGCGGGCGGGGCGCCGTGGGCGCGCTCCGTTGCGATCAGCCCGGCGAGCGTCGCCAGTTCGGCCTCGCCGGTTTCCGGCAGCACGACAGGCAGCACGCCGCGTTCGAACATGCGGCCAAGCGTCGAAAGCGGATCGGGCAGCGCCAACAAGGCCAGCAATTCCATCGCCACCCGTTCGCGGCTCAACCCCTTCAGCATGGGGGCGAGGGCCGCGCACGCCTCCTCGCCTTCTTCGTCCAGGGTCGATCCGAATCGCGCCTGAAAGCGATAGTAGCGCAGGATCCGCAGGTGATCCTCGCGGATGCGCTGCGCCGCGTCACCGATAAAGCGAACCCGCCGCGCCTCCAGATCGGCCAGCCCGCCGAAATAGTCGGCGATGGCGAAGGTTTCGGGGTGCGCGTAGAGCGCGTTGATGGTGAAGTCGCGCCGCGCGGCATCTTCCTGCCAGTTTTCGGCGAAGGCTATGGTGGCGCGGCGGCCGTCGGTGGCAACATCCTTGCGCAGCGTGGTGATCTCTATCGGCCCGCTATCGAGCACGGCGGTGATCGTGCCGTGATCGATACCGGTGGGAATTGCGCGGATGCCCGCTTCCTCCAGCCGGCGCGTGACTTCGGGCGGGTGGTGCAGGCTCGCTGCATCGATGTCCTTCACTGGCAGGCCCAGCAGCGTGTCGCGCACCGCGCCGCCGACCCATCGCATCGAGTCGGCTCCCAGCGCCCCCACGAGGGCGGGCAGGTCGCGGCGGCGGGTCCACGCGGCGGCGGGCAGCTTCGCGCCGGTCATCCCTCGCCCCGACCCCCGGCAAGGTCTTCCCACGCCAGCCGGTGGGACAGGTTGGCGATGATGCCCGCGGTGATGCCCCAGATGCGGTGGCCTTCCCATTCGATCTCGTAATAGGGCAGCTCGGTCTCGCCGAACATCCCGGTCTTCTCGACATGGTTGCGCTGGTCGAGAACGAAGCGCAGCGGTGCCTCGAACCAGTCGGCGACCTCGCGCGGGTCGGGGCGGATGGGAAGGTCCGGCGGGATCAGGCCGAGCACGGCGGTCAGCGTGTAGCCCGAACCGGTGACGAAGGGCGGGGCGGAGCCGACGATGCGGACTTTCGCCGGATCAATGGCCAGCTCCTCCTCGGCCTCGCGCAGGGCGGCGGCAATGGCATCCTCGCCCGCTTCCAGCTTGCCGCCGGGAAAGGCGACCTGGCCGGGATGGGAGGGCATGGTATCAGGCCGGTGGGTAAGCAGGATGCCCGGCTCGGGCCGGTCCGTCACCGCCATCAGCACGGCGGCGTCGCGCAGGGTTTCGGGTGCCCACTCCCGGTCGTCGCGAATGCCCGCGAAACCGACGTCGCGGCTGCGCTCGAACAGGTGCGACAGGCGCTCGAACAGGTCGCTCATGCGGGCACGAGATCGAAGGTCGCGCCCTGGCTGGACACGGTGAGCGCGCCGTCTTCGCCAAGGGCCATGTCGGCCAGTTGCAGCCAGGTCGAGCGGTCGAGCCGCGCTTCGCAACCGCGGCGAACGGAGAGGTAGATCGCGGGAAGGTCGGGATCGCCCTCGGCCCGTAGCGGGTTCTCGGGTCCGGCCAGCACCAGTTCGTCGGTATTCAGGCGAAAGGCGAGCGCGTCGCCATCGGCGCGGCAATCGACGGCGAGGAAGGCCGCGTCCTCCACCGCGATGCTCTGGCGAACCTGCGGCGTGACGAGGTAGTAGGCCCCGTCACCCTCGCGCATCAGGAGGGATGCGAAGGCGCGCACCATTGCGGGGCGGCGGATCGGGCTGCCGTCGTGAAACCACGTCCCGTCGGCGGCAATACGCATCCGGCTGTCGACGGTCCGGGCCGGCGACCACTCCTCCACCGGCGGCAATCGGCGCGCCCTTGCCGCCTCGGCGATCTCCAGCAGCGACATCGCGCCAAGCTCTGGTGGGGGATCGTAGGCCATCGCATTCCGCGATGCCAGAGCGCGTCAACCGAGCCAAGGGCCGATCATGCCCTTTTCGGGCAGGACCGCCGGATTGTCCGCCCGCACCAGCAGGCGGCGCTGGTCGTAGGGACCGGGCAGCGACCAGCCCGCCGCCGGGGCGGCGATGAAGCCGAAGCGCTCGTAATATTCGGGATCGCCCACCAGGACCTGCGGCAGGGCGGCCGCCGGATCGATCGCACCGGCCATCGCCGCCATGAGCGCGCGCCCGTATCCCGTGCCCTGCAGGTGCGGGACGACCGCGACCGGTCCCACCATCAGCAGCGGATGGCGCCGCCCCCTCGGATCGGTCAGCGCGACCGGCCAGACCTGGATCGAGCCGACCAGGTAATCCTCCTCGTCCAGCGCGGCGAAGCTGAGGGCGGGCAGCCAATTCATGCCCTCCCGCACCCGGTAGGCGGTGCGCGCCTGGCGCCCTTCGCCGAACGCGCGGTCGAGCAGATCCTCGATCAGCGCGGGGTCGATATCGGCAAGGGGAACGATGGTCGCGGTCATGGAACGGGCGCGCCTAGGGGCGGTCGGGCCGCGGTGCAATCGATTCGCGCCTCAGCGCCGGGGGGTGAGGCGGATAAGCCGACCGTTCTCGCCATCCTCGACGACCCAGATCGCGCCATCGGCGCCTTCCAGGATGTCGCGCAGCCGTTCCGGGAAATCGTAGCGCGCCACTTCGCGCGCGCTGTTGGCCCCGGCATCCACGCTCACCCGGCTGATCGAGGTGGTCTTGAGGTTCGCGATCAACGCCTGCCCGTCCCAGTCGGGGAACATGTCGCCGGTATAGAAGATCATTCCACCCGGCGCGATGACCGGGTTCCAGCTGATCGCGGGATGGGCGAACCCATCATCGGGGGAGTGGTCGGGTATGGGCGAGCCGTCGTAATTGTCGCCGTTGGAGCGGACCGGCCAGCCGTAATTCGCGCCCTTGCGCACCAGGTTCAGCTCGTCGCCGCCAGCGGGTCCGTGCTCCAGCTCCCACAGGTTCCCGCTCGGATCGAAGGCGAGGCCGAGCACGTTGCGATGGCCGTAGCTCCAGATCTGGTCGCTGGGCGCACCACGCCGCGCGAAGGGATTGCCGTCAGCCGGCGTGCCGTCGAGGTTCAGCCGCACGATGCTGCCGAGATTGTTCGACAGGTCCTGCGCCGGGGTCTTCTGCTGGCGTTCGCCGCTGGAGACGAACAGCAGCCTCCCGTCCGGGGAAAACGCCAGGCGGTGCGAATAGTGCCCCTCGCCGTCGATCGGCACGCTCTGTTCCCAGATCTCGCGCAGCCCGGCGATCCGGCATTCCCCGCCATCGTCGCAGCGCAGTTCGCCGCTGCCCACCACGGCGCGCTTGGTGTTGCCCTGCGCCGCCTTGGCCCACGACAGATACACCTTGCCGCTGGTCGCGTAGTCGGGAGCGAAGGCGAAATCGCCGAGCCCGCCCTGACCGGCATAGGCGACCTGCGGCAGACCGGTGATGGATCGCAGCTCGCCGGTTGCCGGATCGAATATCCTGGCCGTTCCCGGCCTTTCGGTCACGACGATGCGCCCGCTGCCGGGTTCGAGCGCAAGCGCCCACGGTTCGTCGAATTCCCCCAAGCTGACGGCGGTGAACGGCGCATCGGCGCCCAGCGTCACGCGCGTTCCGGCGACGGGCGCGCTCGCCGTCGTGCCGTTCGACGCGGTGGCGCTCGGCGCGCTATCCCCGACCGCGCCGCTGTTGCAGCTTGCGAAGGCGAGGGCGGCAGGGAATAGAGCAATGATCGAGCGACGTGTTTTCAAGGTCATGCTGTCAGGAACCCCCTCCACCAGTTTTTGTGCCGAACTCGGCCCCGGACCGCTGGTCGCCGGCGTGGATGAGGCGGGCCGCGGCCCGCTGGCGGGGCCGGTGGTGGCCGCCGCCGTGCTGCTGTGCAAGCCGCGGCCGGCCGGTATCACCGATTCCAAGGTCATGAATGCCGAGGCGCGCGCCATGGTCGAACAGCGCATCCGTCGGCGCTGCGCGTTCGGCATCGGCGTGATCGATGTCGCCCAGATCGACCGGCTCAACATCTTCGGCGCAACCATGCTCGCCATGAGCCTGGCCATGCGCAATCTGTGCGAGACGCTCGAAAACCATGCCCTCGAAGCCGTGGTGGACGGCAATCTGACGCCCGCCGGGCGCTGCGCCGAATGGCGGTGGCGCGCGCGGGCGATGGTCAAGGGCGACCTGCGCGTTCCCGCGATCGGCGCGGCGTCCATCCTCGCCAAGGAATACCGCGATCGCCTGATGCGCGATGCCGCCCGCGATCATCCGCATTACGGGTGGGAGCGGAACAAGGGATACGGAACGGCGGACCACCTCGCCGCATTGCGGATGCACGGGCCAAGTCCGCTGCATCGTCGCAGCTTCGCGCCCGTCGCGCAGCTGGAGATGTTTGCATGAGTGCGTTTTCCTTCGACGACATACCCGATCAGTCCGGTCGCACCGCGCTGGTGACGGGTGCGAATACCGGCATCGGCTTTCATATCGCGAAGGAACTGGCGCGGGCCGGGGCAAGGGTGCTTCTCGCTTGCCGCGACCGGAACCGTGCGCAGGCGGCGATGGCCGATATCCAGGCCGACGTTCCCGCCGCTGACCTTGCTTTCATCGAACTCGACCTCGCCGATCTTGCATCCGTGCGGGCCGCCGCCGACACGGCGAGGGAAGAAGCGCGGCTCGACCTGCTGATAGAGAATGCAGGCGTCATGATGCCGCCATTCTCCACCGCCACGGCAGGGTGCGAATTGCAGTTCGCGGTCAATCACCTCGGTCATTTCGCGCTTGCCGGCCTGTTGCTGGACAAGCTGGCGCAGACCGAAGGCTCGCGCATCGTCGTGCAATCGAGCCTTGCCCATCGCCGTGGCGATATCGCCTTCGGCAATCTCGATGGCGATTTCGGCTACGACAAGTCCGAATTCTACGGCCAGAGCAAGTTTGCGAATCTGCTGTTCGCCTTCGAACTGGACCGCCGGCTTCGGGCGGAGGGCAGTCCCGTAACGGTCGTCGCCTGTCATCCGGGCATCGCCGAAACCGAACTGACCCGCCATCTGCCGGGCGGCGCGGTGTTCGGCAGAATCGTCGGGGCGGCGCTCAACGATGCGCGCCGCGGGGCGCTTCCGGCGCTGCAGGCCGCGACCGACCCCGCTGCCGCGGGCGGCGACTACTACGGCCCGTGGGGCTTCATGGAGATGAGCGGAAGCACGTCGGGGCGCGCCTTCGCCACCGCCCGCTCGCGCGATCCGGTCATCGCGAAGAAGCTGTGGGACCGTTCCGTGGAACTGACCGACGTCGATCCGGGCCTTTCGCCCGCCGCGTGAAGCCCGGCCGGAAGGCGAGTCCTTTGGGCCACACCCCATCATGTCGAGTCCGCTCAACCGGCCGGGACTCCATATCTTGTGCCGGGCTCGATGTGTTCCGCCCGGTTCGTATCCCCGCCCGGTCGATCCGAAGCGGACTTTGCGCTTGACCCGGACTCGGTCTGGACTCACCCTGTGGATAAGTCAGGGGGGAAGAAGCGAACATGGGCGAGCTTGTGAAGGTCCGGCAGCGGGCGGCGGGAAAGACGCGGTCTGCGAAGGCACCGAAGGCGGAAAAGGTCGACCTGCCGATCGGAAGAATTCTCGGCGGCGACTGCGTGGAGGCGATGCGTCGCCTTCCGGCGGCGAGCGTCGATCTCGTCTTCGCCGATCCGCCCTATAACCTGCAACTCGGCGGCGATCTCAACCGGCCCGACGGCAGCCATGTCGATGCCGTGACGAACGATTGGGACAGGTTCGACAGCTTTGCCGCATACGACGCCTTTACAAGGGGTTGGCTGGCGGAGTGCAGGCGGGTTCTGAAGCCCGACGGTGCCCTGTGGGTGATCGGCAGCTATCACAACATCTACCGCGTCGGTGCGGCGGTGCAGGACATGGGCTTCTGGCTGCTGAACGACGTCGTCTGGCGCAAGACCAACCCGATGCCGAACTTTCGCGGCACCCGCTTCACCAATGCGCACGAGACGCTGCTGTGGGCGAGCATGGGAGAAAAGGCGCGCTATCACTTCAATTACACGGCGATGAAGACGCTCAACGATGAATTGCAGATGCGTTCGGACTGGGTGTTCCCGATCTGTAGCGGTGGCGAACGGCTGAAGGGGGATGACGGCGCGAAGGCGCATCCGACGCAGAAGCCGGAAGCCCTGCTCTATCGCGTATTGCTGGCGACGACGGAGCGCGGCGACGTGGTGCTCGATCCGTTCTTCGGTACGGGCACTACCGGCGCGGTGGCCAAGCGGCTGGGGCGCGAATGGATCGGCTGCGAGCGCGAGGCCGCCTATCGTGCGGTGGCGCAGGCGCGGATCGACAAGGAACTGCCGCTCGACGAAAGCGCGCTCGCCACGATGCAAAGCCGCAAGGCCGCGCCGCGCGTGGCGTTCGGGCAGGTGGTCGAGGCGGGGCTGCTGAAGCCGGGCACCAGGGTGTTCGACAAGAAGCGCCGCTGGACCGCGACGGTGCGCGCGGACGGTTCGCTCGAATGCGGCAAGCAGGTCGGCTCGATCCACGGCGTCGGCAAGGACTTGCAGGGCGCGCCCAGCTGCAACGGCTGGACCTTCTGGCATTACGAGACGGGCGGGGAGGTCAAGCCCATCGATGCGGCGCGGGGGCTGTATCTGCTCGCGGCGGAGGATTGACGCGGGCGTTTCCTACAGGGCCGATCCATGCCAGATGCGACCGATGCTCGCAAATACGCGGAAAACAAGCTCCGTTTTCCGCTCCGGGACACTGTAACACCTGTCACACCTTTACAGGAAAAACGGCAGAAAGCTGAACGCATGACCGATACCGTCTACATCCAGCCCCTGACCACCACATCCGCTCCGCAAGCGGTGGACGGGGACGCGGTGCGGCTGGCGGGCGGCATGGTCTACGCCCGCGAGTTCGCCGTGATCCTGCGCCGCGATGGCGAGGTGGCGGAACGAGTGCTGACCACGAAGGCGCGGATCGAGGCGGTCCTGGGCGCTTTGCCCGACGCCGTGGGGGCCGAGGCCGAAGCGCAATGGGCGAACCTCACCGCGGTCCACGCGCCGATGCAGCTCGGGGCGCGCACCATCCGGCTCGACCAGCCGCAGGTCGTCGGCATCCTCAACGTCACACCCGACAGCTTCAGCGACGGGGGCGAGTTCATGGACGATCCTGACGCGATGCGCGCCCACGCCGCCGCCATGCACGAAGCTGGCGCGGCGATCATCGACATAGGCGGCGAGAGCACCCGACCGGGCGCGAAGGCCGTGTGGGAGGGGCAGGAGATCGAGCGCGTCGTTCCGGCCATCGAACACTGTTCCGGAATGGGCGCCGCCATCAGCGTCGACACGCGTCGTCCGGCGGTGATGGAGGCGGCGCTGGCGGCGGGCGCGCACCTCGTCAACGATGTCTCGGCGCTTCGCTACGATCCCCGCAGTCTCGAGTTCGTGGCTGCGAGCCGTGTGCCGGTCGTCCTCATGCACGCCCCGGGTGAAGGCGAGAACCTGCATGCCGGGGGCGACTACCGGCAAGTCGTGCTCGACGTGTTCGACTTCCTGCGATCGGCGCGCGACCGGGCGCTCGATGCCGGCATCACGCGCGATCGGATCGTGCTCGATCCGGGGATCGGTTTCGGCAAGAGCATGGCCGACAACCTCGCGCTGCTGAACGCGTTGCCGCTGTTCCACGCGCTCGGTCAGCCGCTGATGCTGGGGGCGAGCCGCAAGCGCATGATCGGCGCTCTGTCGAACGAGGCCGGAGCGCATGAGCGGCTCGGCGGGTCGCTGGCTCTGGCCATGTGCGGCATGGATGCAGGCGTGCAGCTGCTGCGCGTTCACGACGTCTTCGCAACCGTTCAGGCGCGCAACGTATGGCGCGGCATGCGCGATGCCGCCCTCACCGACTTCAGCATGCTGACGGATTGAACGCGATCACTCGAGGGCGGAGAAGTCCAGGCTGTCGCGCACCTGCGCCAGCGCCTCCCGGCCGGCCGTCGTACCGTCTTCGGTGCGGTCAATCACGACCAGGGTGCGTTCGCCCGCCGGCAGGTAGGTGAAATCGACCGTAGTGGCCCCGTTGGTCCAGGTCAGGCCGAACCCCTCCCGACCGGCGACGCTGGCGGAGTGGCGGGGCTTGCCCCCCAGTTCGCGCAACGATGCGTCCGCAACGTAGTCGGCATAAGGCCTGTCGAGAAGCGCAAGCGCCAGACCGACCTCTTCCTCCGCCGTACATTCGCTGTCGTCGGGAGAGTCGCCATAGGAACAGCCGGCCGTGCCGATGTTGTCGAGCAGTTCGGTGGGAATGAATTTCGTCGCATAGGTCGGCTCGTCGAAATCCGGCGGAAGCGGCACATCCACCTCCGCACGCGAAAGGACGCTCGCATCGAAATCGTAGCCTATGGGACCGATCGAGCCGTCGGTGAGGTCGTTTGCGACGATATCGGGCGAGGCGAGGCTTTGTGCGGCATCCGGTTCGGTTTGCCCCGCTTTCTGCGCGTCGCATGCCGTCAGGGTAAGGCAGGCGGCGGCGAGCAGGGCGAGACCGGGTTGCTTCATGTTAATAGAGTGCTCGAAAACCTTCTGCGTTCCGACACTTGTCCACGCTTCGTCGCAATAGGACAGTCGTTGAAAGCCAGTCAGGCAGCGTTGTCGATGCCGAGATCGGACAGCTTGCGGTACAAGGTAGACCGGCCGATACCCAGTCGCCGCGCGACCTCGGTCATGCGTCCGCGGTAATGCCCGATGGCGAGCCGTATGACGTCGGCCTCGATGTCCTCGAGCGGACGCAGGTTGCCGTCATCGCAATACAGTTGCACGCCGGCACTTTCCCGCATCGGTTCGCAGGCACTAGTTTCGCCCACGATCTCGCGAACTTGCGGGAAATCTTCGGCCGTCAGCGCATCCCCGTCGCAGAACACCGCAGCGCGAAACAGCACCGCCTGCAACTGCCGCACATTTCCGGGCCAGTCGAAGGCGGCTAGCAGGTTCAGCGCTTCGTTGGTGACCCCAAGCGGACGCAGGCCCGGCTGCTCTCCGATCCGGTTGAGGAAATGGCGCGTCAAAGCCGAAATGTCGCCGATGCGCTCCCGCAGGGGCGGAAGTTCGATCTCGGTACGGGAAACCAGGCGAAGCAGGTCTTCCCGGAAATGCCCCGTGGCCACCAGATCGGCAAGTGGCAGATTGCTCGCAGATATTATGCGGATATCGACCTTGTAGCCATATTGCGAGCCAAGGGGCTTCACGCAATTGGTCTCCATGACCGTGATGAGGCGATCCTGCACGTCCACCGGCAGACGGTCGATCTCGTCGAGAACCAGGGTGCCGCCGTCGCAGGATTGCAAGGCGCCGACCTGTTGTTCGAAGGCTCCGGCGAATGCACCCTTCTCGTGGCCGAAGAGGACCGAATCGAGACTGCTGGCCGGAACGGCCCCTGCGTTGATCATGCGGAACGCCGCGCGGGCGCGCGGGGAAGCGCCGACCATGGCGCGGATAAGCATCTCCTTCCCGGTCCCGCTCTCGCCCTCGATCAGCACGGGACCATGACCGCGAGCCGCCTTCGCCGCTTTCGCCAGAGCGTCGCGAAACGGCGGGGCCGTGCCCACCATCGCATCGAAATCGAGGTCGGCGGGCATCTTTTCGGTCAGCGGGGTCAGCTCGTCGCGAGGCGTTTCGCGCGTCGTGGCGTTGCGAAGCGCCTGCATCAGCCGGTCGGGCGCGACGGGCTTGACCAGATAGTCCGTAGCCCCGGCTCGCATGGCTTCGACCGCGAGTTGGGGACTGGTGCTCGCCGTGAGCATCAATATGGGAAGCGCGGGGCGGCGTTCCTTCAATTCGGCGATCAGATCGCAGGCCTCGTCGCCCGGAACCCCCTGATCGAGTATGATGGCCGAAAGCTGCATACCCTGGCGCGTTCCGAGCATGGCGATCGCCTTCTCGCTTTCGTTGACGATGACCGTCCGCCAGCCCTCCCGCCCTGCCAGCGCGGTGATGAGCCGTCCCTGCGCCGGTTCGTCGTCGATCAGCATCAGTAGTCGCTGTTCGGGCTCTGCCATGCATCTTCCACCAGATTGCGCCGGACCTGTCCGGTCTTGAGCGGACGGCGCTATCATCGGGGGGTTAAAAAGCCCCTTAAGGACGAGGGCTTGAGCGATCGTCCGGCTGACGGTAGGGCTTTTCCCGATAGACAAGCGACGTGCCGCCAGGCGGCCCGATAGAGGAAGGCAATTTTCACGATGAGCAACCCGCGCGACATGAAGGCCGCGAACAGCACCTACGCCAGTTTCATCGGTACGCTGAAATGGTCGGTGCCCCTGATTGCGCTGATCGTCTTGTTCGTGGTGATCCTGATCTCCTGACGAGCACAAGGGGGGGGCATGCGGATAGCGGTTCTGAAGGAACGGGCGGAGGGGGAAACCCGCGTTGCTGCCACACCCGAAACGGTAAAGAAGCTGTCCGCGCTCGGTGCTACGCTCGCCATCGAGGAAGGTGCGGGCCGCCACGCCGCCATATCGGACGAAGCCTACCGCGACGCAGGCGGCGAAGTCGCCTCGGCGAGCGCGGCCGTTAAGAACGCCGATATGGTGCTGGGCGTCAACGCACCCCGACCGGACCTGCTCGAAGGGGCGAAGCAGGGCGCGTGGGTGATCGCTATGTTCAATCCCTTCGGACAGCGTGACCGCATCGAAGCGTACGCCGCGGCGGGGCTGGAAGCGCTGTCGATGGAGTTCATGCCCCGGATAACCCGGGCGCAGAGCATGGATGTCCTTTCCAGCCAGTCCAATCTCGCCGGCTACAAGGCGGTTCTGGCGGCGGCCGATACCTATGGCCGGGCCTTTCCCATGATGATGACGGCGGCTGGCACGGTTAACGCGGCGCGGGTGTTCGTCATGGGCGTAGGCGTGGCCGGATTGCAGGCGATCGCCACCGCCAAGCGGCTTGGTTCGCAGGTCAGTGCCACGGATGTGCGCTCCGCCACCAAGGAGCAGATCCAGTCGCTCGGTGCCAAGCCTGTTTTCGTGGACGAGGTCGAAGGTATCGAGGGCGAGGGCAGCGGCGGTTACGCCACGGAAATGAGCGAGGAATACCGCAAGGCCCAGGCCGAGCTGGTGAGCGCTCATATTGCCAGGCAGGACATCGTGATCACCACCGCGCTCATTCCCGGCAAACCGGCACCGCGCCTCGTAAGCGACGCGCAGATCGCCACGATGAAGCCTGGCAGCGTCATATTTGATCTGGCGGTGTCGCAAGGCGGCAATGTCGAAGGGTCCGTCGCGGACAGGATCGTCGATCGGCACGGCGTTCGGATCATGGGCTATTCGAACACCCCTGGACATCTGCCCGCCGATGCAAGCGCCCTTTATTCCCGCAATCTGTTCAACTTCCTCAACGCCTTCTGGGACAACGAAACGGGGCGCCCGGTGCTCGACGAGGAAATCGGCGAGGCTGTCCGGCTGACGAGGGATGGCAGGATCGTGAATGATCGGCTGACGGGAGCTGCCTGATGGACTTCATTTCGATCCTGTCGATTTTCGTTCTCGCCTGTTTCGTGGGCTATTACGTCGTCTGGTCGGTCACGCCCGCGCTTCATACGCCGCTGATGGCGGTGACGAACGCCATTTCAAGCGTGATCATCGTAGGCGCGCTGATCGCGGCCGCCGCGGCAGAAGTGCCGGGGGCGAAATGGCTGGGCCTGCTCGGCATCGTTCTCGCCAGCGTCAACATCTTTGGCGGCTTTGCGGTAACGGCGCGGATGCTGGCCATGTACAAGAAGAAGGATCGTCCAGCCGCCAGGGGTGACAAGTCGTGAGCGGCACGGTTACTCACACCGACCTCATCGTCTCGGTAACCGCGGGGGCGGCGGGAACGGGGGCGTCGCACGGGCCCACCAACGCGTGGGTCGCGCTCGCCTATCTTGTCGCGGGGGTCTTTTTCATCCTCGCGCTGCGTGGTCTTTCCTCACCCGCCACGAGCCGGACGGGCAATCGCTTCGGCATGACCGGGATGGCTATCGCGGTGGTGACGACGCTGGTGACGCATTTTCCGACGACCGGTTCACCCGGAAATGCGCTGCCGGTCGACGAGGGCTGGCCCGATCTTTTCTCTTTTGGCGAGATCTTTGTCGCCATTGCTATCGGTGCGATCATCGGCATCACTATCGCCCGGCGTATTGCGATGACGGCCATGCCGGAACTGGTTGCCGCCTTTCATTCGCTGGTCGGCCTTGCCGCGGTGCTGGTGGGCTGGGCGGCCTATCTCAATCCCGTGGCATTCGGCATTCTCGGCGCCTACGGCATCGAGCCGGTCAGCAAGGTCGAGATGGGGCTTGGCATCGCCATCGGCGCGATCACCTTTTCCGGATCGGTCATAGCCTTCCTCAAGCTGTCGGGCAGGATGAGCGGTTCGCCGATCCTACTGCCGGCCCGCCACGTCATCAACCTGGTCACACTGGGGGCGATCCTTGTCCTGACAGCCATGTTCGCGCACACGCCCGGGCAGGATGCGAATCTGATTTTCCTCATCGCGCTGACGGTACTGGCGTTCCTCATCGGCTTCCTGCTCATCATCCCCATTGGCGGTGCGGACATGCCGGTCGTGGTTTCGATGTTGAACAGCTATTCCGGCTGGGCCGCGGCGGCGATGGGCTTCACGCTCGGCAATTCGGCGATGATCATCACGGGCGCGCTGGTCGGCTCTTCGGGCGCGATCCTCAGCTACATCATGTGCCGCGCGATGAACCGCAGCTTCATTTCGGTCATCGCCGGCGGCTTCGGCGCGGACGAGGGCGGAGGGGGTGTCGGCGAACCGCGCGAGCAGCGTCCCTACAAGCAAGGAAGTGCCGAGGACGCTGCCTACATGCTCAAGCAGGCTGAAAGCGTCATCATCATCCCGGGCTACGGCATGGCGGTCGCCCAGGCGCAGCACGCGCTGCGCGAGATGAGCGACCTTCTCGAAGAACGGGGGGTCGAGGTGAAATACGCCATTCACCCCGTCGCCGGACGCATGCCGGGCCATATGAACGTCCTGCTCGCCGAAGCAAGTGTCGACTACGACAAGGTATTCGAGCTGGAAGATATCAACTCCGAATTCGCCCAGGCCGACGTCGCCTTCATCATCGGGGCTAACGACGTGGTGAACCCGGCGGCCAAGTCTGACAAGTCCAGCCCGATCTACGGGATGCCGGTGTTCGATGTGGACAAGGCAAAGCAGGTCTTCTTCATCAAGCGGTCGATGGGCGGGCTCGGCTATGCGGGCGTCGGTAACGACGTCTTCTACATGGACCAGACCATGATGCTGTTGTCCGACGCGAAGAAGATGGTGGAGGAAATCAACAAGAATCTGGACGATTGAAGGTTAACGCGGCGTTACCGGTTGACAGGGGTCGGGTCGGCGTCAGGATACTTCCCGGGATCAACCCAAGAGGAGTATCGGGGTCGTGAAATCTGGAAGTCATTGGCGCTTGCCGGGATAGCGGCGGGCACTATGGCAATCGCTGCACCCGTGTTGGCGCAGGGCAATGCCGCGACGGGCGTGGAGGGACCGATCGCCAATCAGTACATCTGTGTATTCGATGGTAACGTCATCTGCCGCGGACAGGCTCGTGCGGCCGCGGCCCGCCTGGCGAACGGCAACGGTGCCCGGGTGCTTCATGTCTACGAAAACTCCATTCGCGGTTTCGCCTTCCGAGGTTCAGCGCAGGGGGCGCAGAACATGGCTCGCGGCAACCCTTGGATCCGCTACTGCGGGCAAGACCGAGTAGTAACGCTCGCCCCTCCTCCGGGACGCGGCGGTGGCGGCGGGGGCAGCACCAGTCCATCGCAATCGACGCCATGGGGCATAGCCCGCGTAGGTGGTGCGGGAGAGGGTCGTGGCCGGGTCGCCTGGATCATTGATACGGGAATCGACCTCGACCATCCCGACCTTACCGTTTCCACGACCGCCAGCCGCGATTTTACCGGAGCGCGCGGCGGCCCGGACGACGATAACGGCCACGGCACGCATGTCGCCGGGACCATCGCCGCACGAAACAACTCCATCGGCGTGGTCGGGGTTGCCGCCGGGGCTACCGTCGTCGCGGTCAAGGTCCTGAACCGGCGCGGCAGCGGCAGCTATTCGGACATTATTGCAGGTGTCGACTATGTCGCGGGTGCAGCCGGGTCGGGGCAGGTGGCGAACATGAGCCTTGGTGGAGGCGCCTACCAGCCGCTCGACGACGCGGTCCTGGCAGCTTCGCAGCGAGTGAAGATGGTCATCGCGGCGGGCAATGACGGAGCAGACTCTTCCGGTTCCTCTCCCGCGCGCGTCAACGGCACGAACGTTTACACGATCAGCGCGATCGATCAGAACGACAACCTGACAAGCTGGTCGAATTACGGTTCGCCGGTCGATTACGCCGAGCCGGGCCTCAATATCGCTTCCACCTGGAAAGATGGCGGTTACAACACCATCAGCGGCACCTCGATGGCAGCCCCTCACGCGGCGGGCATTCTGCTGCTGGGCAATATCGCGACCGATGGCTATGCCGGTAATGACCGAGACGGCAGTCCCGATCGTATCGGGCATCGCTGAAGCAGCAAAACCGTTCCGCGGGACGGCGAAGTAATTGACGTTGACCGCCCGTTCATTGCTCCATGGCAATGAACGGGCGGTTTCGTGAACGACGACGAAGCAGGGGAAGACAGGTGCGAAAGCTGGGCTTGATTGGCGGAATGAGCTGGGTTTCGACGCGCACCTATTACGATTGCATCAATCGCATCGTACAGCGCCATCGCGGCCCCCGTTCCTCGGCTCCGATGCTGATCGAAAGCCTCGATTTCGAACGGATCTACAAGCTGCAAACGTCGGAGGACTGGAAGCGCGGAGCCCAAGTTCTGACCGACAGCGCCCGGCGCCTGGCCGAAGCTGGTGCGCAGATGATCGTCATCGGGGCGAACTCCATGCACAAGGTCTTCGAGGACGTGCAGGCGGGCGTGGACGTGCCGATCCTTCACATCGCGGAGTGCGTCGGCAAAAGGATGGAGCAGGAGGGTGTCCGGCGTGCAGCCCTGATCGGGACGCGCAACGTGATGACGGAAAGCTTCTACCGCCGGCGTCTCGTGGCGCATGGTGTCGACCTGTTGCCTCCGGACATGGGAAATGTCGAGATGCTTGATTCCATCATCTACGACGAACTGATGGTCGGGCGAGCGACGCGAGGGGCGGAGCGCGCGTTGAAGTCCATGTTCACCGATCTCGAGAAGGACGGCGCCGAGGCGGTCGTTCTTGCCTGTACCGAGCTTGAGCAGGTGGTGGATACCGATGCCAACGTCCTGCCCGTTTTCGATTGCACCCGCATTCATGCAGAAGCCGCGGCAGAGTGGATCATGGGCGACGAATAGGCGCTTTTCTGCGCTGTTCCCGCCCTGTTCCCGTTGCCTGAAAACCGGCTGCTACCTAGCGCTGATCGCATGATCCGTGCACCGTATGCCGCCGACCCCGCAATGACACGCGGACGCGAATTCGATCAACCGGGCGACGGTGCGCGCGGTCCGCGGACGGCATTCCAGCGGGACCGGGACCGGATCATCCATTCCATTGCTTTTCGCCGGTTGGCCGGGAAGACCCAGGTTTTCGTCGCGCCGGACGGCGACCATTACCGGGTCCGGCTGACCCATAGCCTCGAGGTAGCGCAGATCGGGCGGGTGATCGCTCGCGAATTGCGGGCAGACGAGGATCTCACCGAAGCCCTGTGCCTCGCGCACGATCTCGGGCATCCGCCATTCGGCCACTCGGGGGAGGACGCTCTCGACGCTGCGCTCCACAACCGGGGCGGCTTCGATCACAACGGGCACACGTTGCGAACCGTCATGCGTCTGGACAGCCCCTATTGTGGCATATCGGGTCTCAACCTGTCCTGGGAGACACTGGAAGGTTTGGCCAAGCACAACGGGCCGGTCGCGACGCCCGGCTGGGCGCTCAGGGAACTCGACGAGCAATTTCCGCTCGATCTTCGCCAGTGGCCCTCGCTGGAAGCACAGATTGCCGCGCTGGCGGACGACATCGCTTACGATAATCACGATATAGACGACGGGCTTCGTGCCGGCTTCCTCGATCTCGACGACCTGCTGACGCTCGATTTCGTGGCCGAGCACTGGCGCGATGCAGAACGTCGCTTCCCTGGAGCGCCACGGGAGGCGCTTCTGCGCGAGCTGGTCCGCAGTCAGATCGGGACCATGGTGAACGACGTGATCGAAACCACGCGCAGCAAGCTCGAAGGCATGGAATCCCCCGCTCAGATACGCGAAGCGAACGCCGCCGTAGCCACGTTCAGCAGCGCCATGGCGCAGCGTGAAAGAGCGCTCAAACGCTTCATGTACGCCAGGCTTTATCATCACGGCGAACAAAGGGAGACAGCGTCGCGCGCCCGCGCCCTGGTCGCCCGCCTTTACGCCGCGTACGACCAGCAGCCCTCGCTGATGACGCAGGGCTGGACCGACGGGGCACCCGCCCGGGAACCTCAGCGCGCTCGGCATATCGCCGATTTCATTGCCGGAATGACCGATCGTTTCGCAATCGATCAGTATGCTCGCATTTTTGGCGAGCGACCGCAGGGTTTGTCAAATGTCTGACTTCGGGCGGGTGTTGCTGGTTGGCGCGACGGGACTTGTCGGGCGCGCTATCCTGACCCGGTCGATCGATCTGCCGAAGATACGTTTGCAAGCCCTGGCTCGCCGCGAGATACCCCTGCCTCGCGGAGCGCGCATGGAGTTGGTCCTGGCCGACGCGGAGGATTGGCCGGCTATCATCGCGACCCTGCAACCCGATGCCGTAATCTGCGCGCTCGGCACGACGCGGACCAAGGCCGGAAGCCGCGAGGCTTTCCGCGCGGTGGATCATGACCTGGTCATGGACGTCGCGAACGCGGCGAAAGCGAACGAGGCCACGCATTTCGTCATGGTCTCCGCAGCCGGGGCCGATGCAGCATCGCGCAATTTCTATTTACGGACCAAAGGGGAAACGGAAGAGGCCGTGCGTGCACTGAAGTTTTCACGCCTCGACATCCTTCGTCCAGGCCTGTTGCGCGGGCGACGCGCTGGAGACCGGCGCCCCCTTGAATCTCTTGCGCAGCTTGCCGCCCCTATCGTCGACCCTTTCCTTCGTGGGGGGAGGGCAAGGTATCGTTCGATCCCGACGGAGACCGTAGCCAAGGCCGCCTTGCAAGGAGCGAGCGCGAAAGCCCGCGGTTCGTTCGTCCACGCCAATGACGGTATCGCTCGTCTGGCGAGAGACCTGGACCGGCGCATGGCCTCCACGCCTCATTCGGGCTAGGCCATTCCCCAGGAGGCAGAGATGTGGAACACGATTTTCGGTATGGCGAACCTGTGGGCCTTGCTCGCCTGGACGGTGTTGATCGCCCTGCCGCGAAAGCCGGTATCGCTCTCGGCTTTGATGTATGCCGGTGTCGGGCTGCTCTGCCTCGCCTACGTCCTGCTGGTGGCACTTGTTCTGGGGGGTCTGGTCCACACCGGGGGAGAGCAAGGCGCAATATCCTTTACCTCCGTCCCCGGCGTTCGAGCGATCTTTTCTACCGATGCCGGCGTCACAATTGGCTGGATACACTATCTCGCGCTTGATCTGTTCGCCGGCCTTTGGATCGCACGCGATGCAGAAGCAAAAGCCTATTCGCGCCTGCTGCAAGCCCCTGTCCTTCTGCTTACCTTCATGGCCGGACCGGCGGGGTTGGGTGTATGGCTGCTCGTTCGAGAAGGGCGCGCCCGCGCCGTCGCGGGACCGCGGAAGCGATTGCGTTGAAACGTCACGCCCCTGCCGCCGACCGCAATTGTCTGCCGATCGCGAGGGAACTCGCGCGCGACCTGCCGGGCCGCGGAACGATTTTGGAGGTGGCGAGCGGAACCGGTCAGCATGCGGTCACCTTCGCAAGGGCGTTCAAGCGATTGATCTGGCAGCCCAGCGACTGCAGCGGCGATGCGCTCGCGTCAATCGCCGCCTGGCGCGCCGACAGCGAATGCACCAACCTTCTGTCACCGCTAGCACTCGACGCCGCTTCGCCTGAATGGCCCGTCGAAAAGGTCGATGCCATGGTTTGCATAAACATGGTCCACATCAGTGCGCCGGAGACGACCGAAGGCCTGTTCGCCGGTGCGGGTCGGCTGCTCGCGGCAGGAGACCCGTTGATACTCTACGGCCCGTTTTTTGAAGAAGGCGTCGATACGGCGTCGTCCAATATCGCCTTCGACGAAAGTCTCAGGGCGCGCGATGCGTCCTGGGGTCTGCGCCGCGTGGAATGGGTGGATTCGCTTGCGAGACGGTTTTCGTTCATTCGCGCCCGCCGCGCTCAGTTGCCGGCGAACAATATTCTGCTCGTCTATCGTAAGGAAGCCTGACCGGCTGAACGACATCGCAGCCGTGACCTTCGCAGATCGGTGTTTCCGACGCGCGTCAGGTCGCCCTGTCGACGTCGTTTGCCAGGGATTCCAGATCCTGACCCATGCCGCGCACGGTATTGCAGGCAGTGGCGCCGAAAGCGAGAGCACCCAAGGCGACGGCGATTACTATCTTTCGCATGTAAAACTCCTGAACCCGACTGCCCGCCGCTCTCGGACGAAAAGCCTTGCTTGTCCAGCCGTTAACCGCCGATGACTTCGTGCCGATCCCGCAGCCGCCGGCGTCGCAAAATGCTTTCGCGCCAGGTTATGATGATTCCGGCCAGGACGACGAGGGGAGCGCCCAGCCAGGTCCACACGGTCGGCAAAGTGGCGAAGATCAGCCAGCCGTAGAGGGTCGCCCAGATCAGACCCGAATAATCCATCACAATGACACTGGAGACCTCTCCATAACGCAGGGCAAGCGTCACCAAAACCTGACCGGCGGTTCCCGCCAGACCGATGCCCAGCAGGATCAGCCACTGGGTCGATGTATGTTCCGTCGCAACGAACGGCAGTACGGGTGCTGTCACCACGACGCTGGTGAAGGCGAACCAGAAGACGATCACCATCGGCTTGTCCGTTCGGCTGAGATCGCGGATCTGGATCGAGATAAGGGCGAGCATGAATGCGCCTCCCAGAGCGACGAGCGCACCGACAAGCGGCACATGCCCGCCGCCCGGCTGTGCGATGACCAGTACCCCTGCGAAACCGGCGATAACCGCAGACCAGCGCCACTTCCCCACATGTTCGCCCAGTAAGGTGGCGGACAGGATGACGGCCCAGATCGAGGACGTGAAGTTGAAGGTGGTCGCTTCCGCCAGCGGCAGGAGGATGACGCCGCCGAAATTGAATGCCATGCCCACCAGACCGTAGCCCGCGCGGATCGCATGGGAGCGCGGCCGTGCTGTCCTCAGGGTCGAGAGGCCGCCCGCGAGCATCGCCCAGCCGAGCAGTATCGGGACGGATACCGCCTGCCGCCAGAACACGATTTCGACGATATGTATGCCGCTTTCGGAAGCCAGCTTGATGAACATGGCCATTGTCCCGAAGGCGGCGATGCCAGCGATCCGGAGGATCAGAGCGAGAACGGGATTGTCGTCGGATGGATTGCCGGTCGCGGGAGCCACGGCCGCTGCCATAGGGCAGGCGACCAAACGTTCAAGCGCCGCGATCCGTTGCACCTGTATCGGACAGTCGTCATATGCAAGCCGCAATGCACGAGCCCGACTTCATCCTGTTCGCCAGCGACGCGACGATTTACGGGCTTTTCGGAATGGGCTTGCTTGTGCTCTCGCTCGTTTGCGCCATCGGCGACCGGCGTCGGCGCAATCGGCGACACATCGACCGGGTCGGCATCATGCCCTGGCGCGATCTGGGTGCGCTGACCGGCTTTGCCGGGCTGGTGCTGCTCGCATTTGCGGCGACCGGATGGCTCGCCGGCGGATAAGGGCGAAAGTCTAGAGACACGCCTCCAGATAAGCCTGATCGAAGCCGAACTGCCGGGCCTTCTCGAGAGTGTAGGGCCTGAGACCCGAGGAACGGAATTCGCCGATGATCTTGCCGTCGTCGCCCTCATCCAGATATTCGAAGTTGAACAGCTCCTGCGTCACGATCACGTCGCCTTCCATGCCGATCACCTCGGTGACATTGGTAGTGCGGCGCGACCCGTCGCGCAGGCGCTTCACCTGCACGATCAGGTCGACCGATTCGGCGATCTGACGACTGATGGCTTCCTTCGGGATCTTGATGTCGCCCATCAGGATCATGTTCTCCATACGGCCCAGGCATTCGCGCGGGCTGTTTGCGTGGAGCGTACACATCGAGCCGTCGTGGCCGGTGTTCATGGCGGCGAGAAGGTCGAAACATTCCGCGCCACGAATTTCGCCGAGGATGATGCGGTCCGGCCGCATACGCAGGGCGTTCTTCACGAGGTCGCCGATGGTGATGGCCCCCTGGCCCTCAAGGTTGGGAGGACGCGTCTCCAGCGGCAGCCAATGCGGCTGCTGGAGACGGAGTTCGGCCGCGTCCTCGATCGTCAGCACGCGCTCGCCGGGGTCGATCATCTTCGACAGGGCGTTGAGCATCGTCGTCTTGCCCGAGCCGGTACCGCCCGAGATCACGATGTTCATGCGGCTGGCACCGGCAATCTTGAGCGCGGTACACATTTTGTCGTTCATCGAATCCCACCCCTTCAGGTTATCGAGGGTGATGGGCTTTTCGGAGAACTTGCGAATGGAGATGGCTGTGCCTCGAAGGCTCAGCGGCGGAACGATCACGTTGACGCGGCTGCCGTCCTTCAGACGCGCGTCCGCCAGTGGCGTGGTCTGGTCGACGCGGCGACCGACCTGGTTCACGATGCGTTGGGCAATCTGGAACAGGTGCTGTTCGTCGCGGAACTTGATCGGCGCGACGACCAGTTTGCCCTTCTTTTCGATGTAGGTCTGATCCGGACCATTGACCATGATGTCGGTAACGTCAGGATCGTGCAGCAACTCTTCGAGCGGACCGAAGCCGAGCAGTTCGTCGATCAGTACCTTTTCGAGCGCGAATTGCTCGCGCCGGTTCAGCGTGACCTTCAACTCGGCCAGCACTTCCATGATGATCGGACGGAATTCCTCGCTCAATTCTTCCTTGCTGAGCGTTGCGGCAGCCTCGGGATCGACGCGCTCCAGCAGGCGGGGAAGCACCTGCTCCTTGATCTTGTGAACGCTTGCCTCGAACCCGCCGACTTCCTGGTTCTCGTGAACCGCATTGGAACGGTCTGCCAGACGTGACATCGCATCGTCGTGACGCGAGGGTGCGGGCTTCTGCGCCTCGCCCCCTTCGGGTAGCGGCGGGAACTGTTCTCCGCCGGGGGCAAGCGTTGCATCGTCGCCGCCGGGCGATCCGGAGCCGCCGCCGCGCATCGGCTTGGCGACACCGAAGCTGGGGCGCGCGCCCTTGCCCATACCGCCTGCGCCATTCTTGCGTCCGAAAGCGCTCATCGTGTGCCCCTCGATTGTCCGTTCGTGACAGGGCGGCGATCCGGCCGCTCCGTAGTGTCCGCCTTGTCGCCGAGTTTGGTGAACAATTCGCTAAGGTCGGCCACCGTGCAGCGTCGAAGGGGAGCCTGCGGCACTCCGGCCGTCGCCATCTTTCCGCCATTGTCATGGCGCCAAGCAAACCCTATCGGCACCCGTCGCCCTGGAAGGAAAGTTTCTCCGCCATGCAACAATCGGACCGTGCCGGGCTGCTGTTCGCGCTTGCTGGTTTCTGCTGCCTTTCGGTCGGCGATGCGGTCGTAAAGGGGATGGCAGACGAGTGGCCGGCCACCGCGATCGCGGCCCTTCGCTACGTCATGGGAGCAATCGGTCTATCGGCGATCCTGCTGGCACGGGAAGGGATGGCTCCGTTCCGGACTATCCCGAAACCCGGTATCCAGTGGCTGCGCGGTCTGGGGGTCGCGGTGGCGACAGTGTGCTTCTTTACCGGCGTGTGGCTGATGCCATTGGCGGACGCCGCCTCCATCACCTTCATGCAACCGATGCTCACCGCGGTACTCGCTGCGGCGTTCCTGGGGGAACGACTGCGAACCACCGCCGTGATCGCCACCATAGTCGCGTTCGGCGGGGTTTTGATCGTACTGCGCCCGAATTTCCTCGCCATCGGTCCTGCCGCCCTGCTGCCGCTGGTCGCCGCGTTCGGCATGGCCATCCTGATGACCGCGAACCGTGCGGCGCGCGGATCGGGGAGTGCCCTGGCCATGCAGGCTTATATCGCCTGCTTCGCCGCGCCCCTCCTCGTCGGCTTCGCAGTCGTCGGTCACGTCAGCGGTGTCGAGGAGTTTGCGGTGGACTGGCCCGAATGGCACGTCATCGCCCGCTGCGCCTTTGTCGCGGTATCGGCAAGTCTGGCGCATGGGCTTGTCTACATGGGCACCGAGCGAGCCGGCGCGGCAACGGTCGCGCCGATGACCTACGGGCAGTTGCTGGTGGCGATCACTCTCGGCTGGCTTTTTTTCGACGAGGTGCCCGACCTCGTCACCCTGCTGGGCGCTGCAATCATCATCGGCTCCGGCCTGTGGCTGTGGCGGGACGGGCGCAACCGCCGGCCGGAGGATGTGGCGCGCTGAACTCAAGGGCGGCGGAGCCACGCCGTAATGGTCCTGTCGTTCATCCGCACACTGACATCCTGGCGGTAGTTGCGTTCCAGAGCGCGCTCGACGAGCGCTGTCGCCTGTGGGTTCTGCAGCGTCATGGGCCGGTTCGCCGTAACGATGGCGCCTGGACGGGTGGCCAGGATCCGCGCCACTTCCGCAGTCTGATCGATGCCGATGGCCCGCGTCTCCAGTGCGTTGTTGAGGTGGTCGGGATAGACGAAGCGGCTCGGCGTGCAGCTTCCCGTCATGCGATAGAGAACAGTTGGCCCGTCCCACACGAACAGGCAATTCCTGTCCGCCCCGACATACGGAGCGATGGCTGCCGCCATGCGGTGCGTCGCGTCTCGTTCCGCGCCAGCCTGGGCATGGCGCGCCGGCATCGCCAGCAGGGTCCACAGGATCGAGACCAGAACGAGGCCGGGCACCATCCCGGCGGGGGTCCGGCGATCGAGTAGTGGAACGGCGACGAGCGCGACGGGCGCGGCCAGGGCGGCGTAATAATAGAGGTAGACGGTACCGGGCAGGAGCACAGTGCCGAGCGTCGCCACCGCCCAGCCGCAGAAATAACGCCACAGCGTCGCATCGTGCGGCGCGCGCAGGCGCAGCGCAGCGCACACTCCGCCCGCGGCGAGGACGACGAGCGGCGTGAGGCCGATCCAGTGGCTTTCGCTCCAGCGCCCCTGGGGTGCGGCGACGCGATCGAAGAACGACTGGAAATTGGCGAACCAGAAGGCGTCGAACTCCCCGATCGCCGCGTAAAAGCCCGCTACCAGAAGCGTGGGCGCCAGCCCGGCAAGGGCGAATACGGCGGCCTGGGAGACGAGCCCGGTATTGCTCGCCCCGCGTCGATACGAGACCCACAACGCCCAGCCGCCGAAGAAGGCGCATTGCGGCAGGACGGTGTACTTGATCTGCAGCGCAAAGCCGCCCAGCAGCATGGCAGCGAGCGAGCGGCGCGCGAAATGGGGATGGTCGCGGTCGGCGAGCAGCGCGGCCATGCCGAGAATGAGAGGGGTGAAGAACACCTCGCTCTGCGCCGAATAGCTGGCATAGGCCGACAGCAGCATCGCGTAGATGGCGGCGGCGCAGGCACTCGCGAAAGGATCGGCCAATCGCCGCGCAAGGCGGTAGGTGATGGCGGAGCCGGCCAGCACGAACACGCAGGCGACCCCCTGGTAAGCCAGCGTTTCCGGCCCGAACAGGGCGTGGATGGCGGCAAAGATGGCGAACAGGCCGAAGGGCTTGCGATCCCACCAGTCGACGAAGGGCAGTTCGCCGTGCGTCATGCGCCAGCCGATGAACGAGTAGAGCTGCTCGTCAAAATCGGCCACCGGATCGCCGAACCATACGGCGCGGGTGGCCAGCACGGTGATCGCGACGAGGGCGAGGGCGATCAAGTCCGGCGCGCGCATCCACGCGACGAGCCGCCCGCCTGCCGGTGCGCCCGCCACCGGCGGACCGGTCATCGCATTGCCTCGCCTGGCTTCCATCCCCCTCGATTGCCCCTTGCATGGTTAAGATGTCGTTGCCGGCGGCGATGGCCGTGGTGGACCGCAAACCGGAAATTAACCCTCTTTCCCGTAGAACCTGGGGTCATGGCTACCTCCCCCGACATGCTGTCGCCCTGCGCCGACCGGACGGACCATCGCTTCGGAGGGATGCGCGCCGGGGCGGTGCGTCTCGGGGCGATCGTGCCGTGGCGCTGGATCGGCGTCTGGCTGCTGCTTCCCAACATCGTCAACATCGCCATGTGGCCCATCGGCGGTCCGGTCATGCAGCATCCGCTGATGCTGTTCGGCCTCGCCGCGCTGCTTGCCGCGCAATTGCCCTGGACCTTCGCCAAGCGACTGGTGCTCGCGGTACTGATGCTGGCGATCACGACCGTTTATGCCTGCCTGAGCTTCAACCTCCCGATCTGGGGCTTCGTCCATCTTCCCGATTTCGCGCGGGAAGTTAAACCGTGGCGCGCGCCGATCTACCTCGCGGGCGCCGGGGTGTTCCTCGTCGCCTTCGTCGCCGCGCTGCGGCTGGTGCCCACCGTGCCGCGGATGCGCAATTTCTGGACCATGCTGACCGCGCTTGCCGCGGTCTGGGGCGTGTCGCAGGCCGATGCCCTGATTTCCGCGCCCACCGGCGACAGCTACCGCGCGTCTCCCGGCCCGGGCGATCCGTTCGAGGCGGCGAGCTGGCACAACGGCCTCGCCGTGCCGCCGACCGACGGGCGCAACGTCGTCATCGTGCTGGTCGAGGCGCTCGGCCTGCCGACCGGCGATGTCGAGACGGCACTGTTCGACGCGGCCTGGAACCGCCCCGACCTGGCAGGCCGCTACGACATCGCGACCGGCAGCGTGCCGTTCTACGGCTCCACCACCAATGCCGAGCTGCGCGAATTGTGCGGACAGTTCGGCCGCTATGACAGCTTCGACTTCGAGGATGCGCGCTGCCTTCCCGAAATCTACCAGGCGGCCGGCTACCGCACCAGCGCGATGCACAGCTTTTCGAGCGCGCTGTTCCATCGCTACGAATGGTACCCGCGGCTGGGTTTCGGGAGCATAGAATTCGCTCCCGAACTCGAGGCCGCCGGATCGGGTGCCTGCTCCGGCCTGTTCCCCGGCGCCTGCGATACCGGCGTCCCCGCGATCATCGCGAGACGGCTGAAGGCGGGCGACGGGCCGCAGCTGATCTACTGGCTCACGCTCAATTCGCACCTTCCCGTCGTCGCTCCCGAAGGCGCTGGGCCGAACAGCTGCCGGCTCGGACCGGACGCATGGAGCCGCGATAACCAGAGCCTGTGCCGCCTGTTCGCGATCCATTCGCGGCTGGCCGACGCGCTGGATGCGCTGGCGAGCGATCCCGACCTGCCGCCGACCGACTTCCTGATCGTGGGCGACCACATGCCGCCCTTCTTCCAGCGCGAGACGCGGCTGCGCTTCGATACGCGGCACGTTCCCTTCATCCACCTGCGCAGCCGCGCCGAAGCCGCTACCCCCGTCGGCGGCTGATCCCTTGCCAGAACCGCCCGTCGGCGCCATTTCGGTACCGATGGCGGACACCGAGGTCACGACTTGCTGGCTGTGCGAGCGCGCGCTCGGTCGCCGGGTGCAGCACCATCATGTCGTGCCCAAGGCCAAGAAGGGCCGCGTGACGGTCCCGGTCCATCCGATCTGCCACCGCACCATCCACGCCCATTTCACCAATGCCGAACTCGCCCGGACGCAGGGGAAACGGGCGCCCCTGGTGGCGCAGCCCGATGTCGCACGGTTCCTCGACTGGATCGCCGACAAGCCGCCCGAATTCCATGCTCCCACGCGCCGCCCGAAGTCGCGAAACTGACGAAGTTTACACCCTGTCAGCCTTTCAGAAGCGAGGATTACCGTGGAAATCCAGCATCTTGAGCCAGCAGTGCGAAGTTGACACCTTGCGGGATTGAAAATTGCGCTTCACCCCCTTTCCGGCAGAACGAGCCACGACGCGCCGATGCATCATGGCCCGCTCTGTAGGAAAGGAATAGCGCGCTATTCGTCCATCAGTTGCTGCATCAGGTAGACGATCTGCATAGCGCGCAGCTTGGCCCGCTGTTCGTTGTCGACGCCGCCCGAATGGCCGCCCTGGGTATCCTCGAAATAGAGGTAGTCGTCGCCGTTTGCGGCCATGCGCGCCGCGGCCTTGCGCCCGTGGCTGGGATGGGTGCGATCGTCGGCGGTGGAAGTGACGAAGAAGACCCGTGGGAAGTCCTTGCCCGAATTGAGCGCCTGATAGGGCGAATACGGCTCGATCCACGCGCGCTGTTCGGGAATGCGCGGATCGCCATATTCGCCGATCCACGACGCGCCGCGCCCGATATACTGGTAGCGCAGCATGTCGAAGAGCGGAATCTGCACGATCGCCGCGTCGAACAGGTCGGGTCGCTGGGTGAAGGCGGTGCCGACCAGCAGGCCGCCCTGGCTGCCGCCCTGAACGCCCAGATTGTCGGGACTGGTAAAGCCGCGCTCCACCAGATCCTCGCCGACGGCGATGAAATCGTCCCAGGTGCGCTGCTTGTTCTCGCGGATCGCGCTCTGATGCCATTCCGGCCCGAATTCCCCGCCGCCGCGCAGGTTCGCGAGGACGTAGGCACCGCCGCGCTCCAGCCACATCTTCCCGGTCGAGCCGAGGTAGGAAGGCAGTTGCGGCACCTGGAACCCGCCATATCCGTAGAGCAGGGTAGAAGTGTGACCATCCATCTCCATGCCCGCCGGCTTGACGATGAAGTAAGGAATCTTCGTGCCGTCGGCGCTGGTCGCCTCGTACTGCTCGATCTCCATCCCGGTCGCATCGAAGCGCGCCGGCGCTTCCTTCACGGGCACCAGATCGACGCCGTTCTCGGCGTAGTAATAGGTGCCGGGCGAAAGGAAATCGGTGCTGGTGAACATGATCTGGTCGGTCTCGTTCGATGCCGTGGCGACCCCGACCGTGGCGTTTTCCGGCAGGGCGATGCGCTGCGAGACCCACTCGCCATCCTCATAGTCGAACTTCAGCACCTGCCCGCGGACATTATCGAGCAGGGTGACGTAGAGACTGCTGGCCGTGGTGCTGGCGCCGCGCTTGGTCTGACGTTCGCCGGGTGCCCATACCAGCTCCTTGGGCGCCCCGTTGGGATCCGCCTTGAACGCCTCCAGATCGACCGCGACGATCGAATCGGCGGGAAAGGTCTGGTCGCCGGTGTTCCAGTCGACATCGGTCGAGAACAGCATGTGCCCGTCGACGATGCCGTACGGCCCGGCCTTGCGCGGCAGGTCGAGCGGCACCCATTCGCCGTCCTTTTCGAAATAGTAGGCGCGCTCGTGAAAGGACAGGCCGCGATAGGCGATGCGGCCGTGGATCGTGCCCGCCGCATCGCGCAGCAGATACGCGCCTGCCGAAACGTCGGTCGGTTCGCCGCGGAAGATCTCGCGCGCTTCGGAGATCGGCGTGCCGCGATGCCATTCGCGCGTGGTGAAGGGGTAGAAACTTTCGGTGACGGTGTTCTCGCCGAAATCGCGGCTGATCAGCAGCGTGTCCTCGTCCACCCAGCTCGCGCTGCCCTGGCTTTCGGGCAATTCGAAGCCGTCCTCCACGAAGCGCAATGTGTCGAGATCGAATTCGCGCACGACGCTGGCGTCCTTGCCGCCATCGGACAGCGAGACGAGGCAGCGCGTGCCGTCGGGCGGCAGGCAGGAAAAGCCCTGATAGACCCACTCCTTGCCCTCGGCCTCTGCCAGTGCGTCGATATCGAGGATGGTTTCCCATTCGGGATCGTCGCTGCGCCAGCTATCGAGCGTGGTGCGGCGCAGGATGCCCTTGGGATTGTCCGCGTCCTGCCAGAAATTGACCAGGCCGTAATGGGTGAAGCCGACGCCGGGAACGCGATCCTCGGCATTGTAGATGGCCAATGCTTCGGCCTTGAGCTCCTCGAACCGGGGATCGGTCTGGAGCGCGGCGACGGTCTTCTCGTTCTCTTTCTCGACCCAGGCGAGGGCGCGGTCGCTGCGGGTTTCCTCGAGCCAGATGAACGGATCGTTCTCGGCTTCGAATTCGGTATTGGTCACGGTGTTGGAATCCTGCGCGGCCACGGGCGTGGCGGTGAGTGCGGCGAGCGCGAGCGAGGTCGCGAGCGCGCGGGTCGATACGAGTTTCATGATTGCTCCCCTTCCGAAACGGCTGGCCCTACCTTGGCCGGGAACGGGGCGATTGCAAGGCCTTACGGCGGATGGGGCGCGGATACGAAAAGGGCGACCCGCGCGGGCCGCCCGTCACGTTATAGCGAGAGGTGCGAGCAGGTCAGTCCTCGACGTGTTCGGCCAGCACGGTCAGGCCGTTATCGCCCACTTCGGCGAAACCACCGCGCACGGCGATGCTTTCGGGCGATGCACCTTCGCTGCGATAGACCTGCACGTCCCCGTCGCGGATGGTGGACATGAACGGGGCGTGGCCTTCCAGCACGCCGAATTCCCCTTCCACGCCGGGGACCACGACCATGTGGACATCTTCGGAGCGGACCAGCTTGCCGGGCGTGACGAGTTCGAAATGCAGGGCCATGTCAGTTGTCTTTCGCTTGCGCGCGCGTGTCTGTCGCGCGCTCTCTACTATCGCCGGACGCGGTGTCCAGCCCCAGATACAACAGCACCGCGATGGCGCCGCCAATGAAATATCCCGCCGCCGTCAGCATGCTTTCCCAGATCATCGCGTAGCCGACGAGCTGCCAGGCGAACAGCGGGACCAGCGCTATCACCGCGGCGCTGGCCACGAAGGGCTTGAGAAGTCCCTCCCTGCGCCCTCTCCAGATCAGCAACATGCAGCCGAAATTCACGGCGACGGCGGGAAAGGCCAGCGGATAGAGCCACCAAGGCGAATAGGGCTGGCCGAATACCGCGTTGGCGAGATCGGCGAAGCCGCTGTCGAAAAGCTGCCACGGCTCGCGCCGCCAGCGATGGATGTCGAAGGCCGAGATCAGCAGGAAGACCGCGATCCCGGCCTGCGACAGGCGGCGGAGGAGGTGGGGCGATCGGTGCCGGAAATCCGCCTCCGCCATCGGTTCTATCAGGCGTCCTCGGCCATCTTCTTGGCCTTTTCCACGGCCTCGTCGATGCCGCCAACCATGTAGAAGGCGCTTTCGGGCAGGTGATCGTACTCACCCTCGACCACGGCCTTGAACGACTTGATCGTGTCTTCCAGCTGCACGAACTTGCCGGGAATGTTGGTGAACACCTCGGCGACGTGGAACGGCTGCGACAGGAAGCGCTGAATCTTGCGCGCGCGCTGCACGGTCAGCTTGTCCTCTTCGGACAGCTCATCCATGCCGAGAATGGCGATAATGTCCTGCAGGCTCTTGTACTTCTGCAGCGTTTCCTGAACGGCGCGGGCCGTCTCGTAATGCTCCTGCCCGACGACGCGCGGCTCCAGCACCCGGCTGGTGGAATCGAGCGGGTCGACCGCCGGGTAGATGCCCAGCTCCGAGATCGCGCGGTTCAGCGTGGTCGTCGCGTCGAGGTGCGCGAAGCTGGTGGCGGGCGCGGGGTCGGTCAGGTCGTCCGCCGGCACGTAGATCGCCTGGACCGAGGTGATCGAACCCTTGGTGGTCGAGGTGATCCGCTCCTGCAGATTGCCCATGTCGGTCGACAGGGTCGGCTGATAGCCCACCGCCGAGGGGATACGGCCGAGCAGCGCGGACACTTCGGAACCGGCCTGCGTGAAGCGGAAGATGTTGTCGACGAAGAACAGCACGTCCTGCCCTTCGACGTCGCGGAAATATTCCGCCATCGTCAGGCCCGACAGCGCCACGCGGGCCCGCGCGCCCGGCGGCTCGTTCATCTGGCCGAACACCAGTGCCACCTTGCTGCCTTCCGAGACGGCGTTGCCGTCCTCGTCCTTGGCGATGACGCCGGCGTCGAGGAATTCGTGGTAGAGATCGTTGCCCTCGCGGGTACGCTCGCCCACGCCGGCGAACACCGACACGCCGCCGTGACCCTTGGCGATGTTGTTGATCAGCTCCTGGATCAGCACGGTCTTGCCCACGCCCGCGCCGCCGAACAGGCCGATCTTGCCACCGCGCGCATAGGGCGCGAGCAGGTCGATGACCTTGATGCCGGTGACGAGGATGTCCGCTTCGGTCGACTGGTCGATGAATTCCGGCGCTTCCGCGTGGATCGGGGCGGTCTGCTCTGCGCCGATGGGGCCGCGCTCGTCGATCGGCTGGCCGACGACGTTCATGATGCGGCCCAGCGTCTTCGGGCCGACGGGCACGGAAATCTGCTGCCCGGTGGAGATCACCTCCTGCCCGCGCGTCAACCCGTCCGTGCCGTCCATCGCGATGGTGCGAACGGTGTTCTCGCCCAGGTGCTGCGCCACTTCGAGGACCAGCGTGGTGTCGCCGTTCTTCGTTTCCAGCGCGGTGAGGATGGGCGGCAGTTCGCCTTCGAAGACGACGTCGACGACGGCGCCGATGACCTGCGCGATCGCGCCATTGGTGGTCTGGTTCAATACGGGGGCGGTGGCCATTTTCGGTTCCTACTTGATTAATCGTTGAATTTGGTAGGCGCGGAGCTCTGTTCGGAGCAATCGTCGAAATAGAATGCCATATGGCATTGAACTACCTTGGCATTGAGCATCTCGTCGGGAGCATTCTCAAGACTGTAAGTACAATCATGTCCCACGGAGCTGCCAGAAATTTCGGTGCAGCGAGCATAAGCAATGTCGAGCGATTGGCCGGCTGCTTGGCGAGCGGCTCGTACCAAGAATTTACCTTTTGCGAATTCATTGGTCGTCTCAAGATCGAATTCACTGAGGGTTTCGTTGGCAGCCAGTGCGGCGTGGTTCGCCTGTGAAGCTTCATCGCTCCCGCTACATCCAGCAAGGATGGAGGCCAGAATGAGAGCGGTCGGTTTCATCAGAGCGCTTCCGCGCCCGCGATGATCTCGATCAGTTCGGTGGTGATCGCGGCCTGTCGGCTACGGTTGTATTCGATGGTCAGCTTGTCGATCAGGTCGCCGGCGTTGCGCGTGGCGTTGTCCATCGCCGTCATCGAGGCGCCCTGTTCGGAAGCCTCGCGCTCCAGCAGCGCGCCGAAGATCTGCGTCTTGACGTAACGCGGCGCCATGTCCTCGAGGATTTCCTCCTCGCCCGGCTCGTACTCCACGACGGCATCGCTCGCTTCGGCGGTTTCGGGGGCGGGGACGGGTATCAGCTGCTGCGTCACCGGATCCTGCGCCAGCGCGGACTTGAACACCGGATAGACGAGATGCGCGACGTCGAATTCGCCGTTCCCGAACCGCGTGATCAGATCGTCTGCGATGGCCTCGGCCTCCTCGAAGCCCGGCGTGCGCGCCTCGGACGTATCGAACCACTTCTCCACGCGGTCGGCATAGTCGCGCTTGATCGGCGCGCGGCCCTTCTTGCCGACGAGGTAGAAGGAAACCTCCTTGCCCTCGGCAAGCAGGGCCTTCGCCTTGCGCTTGGCTTCCTTCACGATATTGGCGTTGAGGCCGCCGCACAGCCCCTTGTCGGTGTTGACCACCACCAGCAGGTGACGCTGTTCGTTGCCCGTGCCGCGCATCAGCCGCGGCGCGGAATCGCTGTCGCCGACCTTCGCCGCGAGGCTTCCCATGACCGAAGCCAGCCGCTCCGCATACGGGCGCGCCGATTCGGCGGCCGCCTGCGCCCGGCGCAGCTTCGCCGCCGCGACCATCTGCTTGGCCTTGGTGATCTTCTGGGTCGACTTGACCGAGTTGATCCGGCCCTTGAGTTCCTTGAGTGAAGCCACTCTTCCAACTCTCCAATTCGTCACTCCGGCGAAAGCCGGCGTCTCTATCCACTAGGTCGTACCTTGCGGCACGAGATCCCGGCCTTCGCCGGGATGACGGCTGATGTCCTCAGGCGAACTGCTTGGCGAAGGTATCGAGCGCGGCGACGGTCTTGTCCTTCGTGTCGCCCTCGAACTTCTGGGTGGTGCGGATCTCGTCCAGCACGTCCTGGTGCTCGGATCGCATGAAGCTGAGCATCGCGGCCTCGTATTCGGTCACGCGGTCCACGGCGACATCGTCCAGATAGCCATTCGTGCCGGCGAAGATCGACACGGTCTGCTCCTCGAACGGCATCGGGCTGAACTGCGGCTGCTTGAGCAGCTCGGTCAGGCGCGCGCCGCGATTGAGCAGCTTCTGCGTCGAGGCGTCGAGGTCCGAGCCGAACTGCGCGAAGGCCGCCATCTCGCGGTACTGCGCCAGCTCCAGCTTGATCGAGCCGGACACCTTCTTCATCGCCTTGGTCTGCGCGGCGCCGCCCACGCGGCTGACCGACAGGCCGACATTGATCGCCGGGCGAATGCCCTGGAAGAACAGGTCCGTCTCCAGGAAGATCTGCCCGTCGGTGATGGAAATCACGTTGGTCGGGATATAGGCCGACACGTCGCCCGCCTGCGTCTCGATGATCGGCAGTGCGGTCAGCGATCCGCCGCCGTTCTCGTCGTTCATCTTCGCCGCGCGTTCGAGCAGGCGGGAGTGCAGGTAGAACACGTCGCCGGGATAGGCTTCGCGGCCCGGCGGCCGGCGCAGCAGCAGCGACATCTGGCGATAGGCGACGGCCTGCTTGGAAAGGTCGTCATACACGATGACGGCGTGCATGCCGTTGTCGCGGAAGAATTCGCCCATCGCGGCGCCGGTATAGGGCGCGAGATACTGGAGCGGGGCAGGCTCGGACGCGGTGGCGGCGACGACGATGGAATATTCCATCGCCCCGTTTTCCTCCAGGCTCTTCACGATCTGCGCGACGGTGGAGCGCTTCTGCCCCACGGCGACGTAGATGCAGTAGAGCTTCTTGCCCTCGTCATCGCCGGAATTGACGCCCTTCTGGTTGATGAAGGTGTCGATGGCGACTGCGCTCTTGCCGGTCTGACGGTCGCCGATGATAAGCTCGCGCTGGCCGCGGCCGACGGGCACGAGCGCGTCGATCGCCTTGAGACCGGTCTGCACCGGCTCGTCCACGCTCTTGCGCGGGATGATGCCCGGCGCCTTCTGCTCCACGCGCATCCGCTTCACGTCGGACAGCGGACCCTTGCCGTCGATCGGCTGGCCGAGCGCATCGACCACGCGGCCCAGCAGGCCCTTGCCGACCGGCACGTCCACGATGGTGCCGGTGCGCTTGACGGTATCGCCTTCCTTGATGTCGTTGTCCGATCCGAAGATCACGACGCCGACATTGTCCGCCTCCAGGTTCAGCGCCATGCCCTCGACGCCGTTGGCGAAGGCGACCATTTCGCCGGCCTGCACCTTGTCGAGGCCGTGGATGCGGGCGATGCCGTCACCCACGCTCAGTACGGAGCCGACTTCGCTGACCTCGGCCTCGTTGCCGAAGCTGGCGATCTGGTCCTTGATGACCTTGGAGATTTCTGCGGCGCGGATATCCATGTTCGTTCAGCCTTTGTGCGTGGGGCTGCCTCAGGCGCTCTTCATGGCCTGGGCGAGGGTGTTGAGACGGGTGCGGATCGAGCTGTCGATGCGCTTCGATCCGATGGTTACGACGAGACCGCCCAGAAGGTCGGGATCGACGCGGGATTTCAGCTTCACGGTGCGCCCTTCGCGCACCCGCAGCTTCGTTTCGAGATCGGCGAGCTGCTGATCGGTCAGCGCATGGGCGGAGGCGACCTCGGCCTGCACCTCTCCGCGCTGGGCCGCGGCTATCTGGTGGAAGGCGCGGATCATCGCCGGAAGGTCGCCCATGCGACGGTTTTCCGCAAGCACGCCTAGGAAGTTGCGCGTCAGGTCCGACACGCCGAGATGCTCGGCCACGCCCGTCATCACATTGCCCATCTGGCCGCGGCCGATCCGGGGATTGTGGATAAGCGCGGCGAGATCGCCCGATTCGCGCAGCGCCGCCTCGATCCGGTCGAGATCGGATTCGACCGCCGTGACGGTCCCCGCCTCGCTCGCGAGATCGAAGAGAGCCGACGCATAGCGCCCTGCGAGACTAGCCTGAATACCGGCGGAAAGCTCCACGCGTGAAAGTCCTCTTCGGGGTCCGGAACGGAAATTTGTTTCGTGTGCATGCCAACGGGACGCGGTAAGGACCGCATCCCGGCAAGCTCGGCGCGCGCCTAGCAAAGGGGGCGGGGGAGTGCAAGCCGGGGCGGCGCATCCCGCAGCGGCTCAGTCCCCCGTCGCGGTGCAGTCGTAAACCAGTCGTTCGTTCGGGCGCGGGGGGAGGGAGGACATGACGGCCGCCTGATCGCTGCCGAGCCGCTGCGCCGCGGCTTCGGGGGCGCCGCAATCGGGCGCGTTGTACTTGCCCCGTGCCGCGCGCGCGCCGGTCATCGCCTCGCGGTCCAGCAGGTAGCGTTCCATGATGAACTGGCCCTGGGCAGGGTCGAAGCGGTTGACCGACACCGCTGCTTCGTTGGCGGGGACGAACACGCGGGTCCAGCGGCCCCCGGCAAGGCCGTACTGGGTGCGGCCGTTGATACAGCCGCCCGCGCCCCAGTCGATGTCCATGTCCTCCTGCGGGTCGCCGACCGCGCGGCTGCGCTGGGTGTCGAGCACGCACTGGTAGGTGCCCGTCGCGTCGCCCGGATCGGGAATGGTGCCGGTGTCCGCCGCGCTCATCCGGGCGCGCAGGGTGTCTTCCAGCCGGGTGTCGATCTCCGCGAAGGCGGGCCGCGAGAACCAAGCGATCGCCGCGCCGGCGAAGGCCAGGAAGGCGATGCCGCCGGCGATGGCGCGCATCCGCATGTCCGCGCGCACATGACCGTAGGCGGCGACACCGCCGGCGGCCAGCGCGACGAACAGCAGCAGCACCGCCAGGGCGAGACCGTTGTCGCGTTCCTGCATCACGGCGTAGGTCGCGCCGCGGCGGGCCTCCTCCGTCTGCCGGGCGAGCGCCTGCGCCTGTTCGCGCGCGCGGGCATCGGCGAGATCGGCCTGCGCTTCCGAACGCGCGGCTTCCTCCGCCTCGAGATCGGCGAGCGAGCGGCAGGGCATGGCGTTGAGGCGAGGGCTGACGCCGTTGGCGCGCAGGAAGGGCAGCAGCTCGCGGGTGCTGACGGCGAAGAAGAACTCGGCGTCCGACCCTTCCGAATCGGTGCCGAAGGAATTCACGCCGACCACGCGCCCGCAATCGTCGACCAGCGGCCCGCCGCTGTTGCCGCGGGCGATGGGCGCGGTGTGCAGCAGCGTGTCGAATTCGCGGCTGGGTCGCCGGCCCGAGAGGAAGCCGGTGGCCGCGACGGGCGGCTGCGGCCGGAAGATGTCGGTGCTTGTCAGACCCTGCGCGCGGTCGACGTTCATCGGATAGCCGATCGCCGCGACCGAGCCGGACTGCGCCGGGTTCGCGGCGATGGTGAGCGGCGGCAGCCCCAGGCGCTCGGTCGTCTCGAGCAAAGCGAGATCGTTGCGGGGGGAGACCGCGACGAGCCGGGCATAGACGGCATCGCCGCCCTCCGCCGGGACGATGCCGATGGACAGCCGCTCGTCCTCAATCGCCTCGGCGACGACGTGCGCGTTGGTGACGAACCGCTCCTGGCCGACGGCGAAGCCGGTGCCGTGGCTGACGGCGAAGATTTCCTCCCCGTCGCGCCCGATGATGATGACGCGCACGACGCCGCGGGCCGCCGCCTCGATATCGGCGGGTTCGGCCCCGGCGGGCGCGGGGCACATGGCCAGTGCAGCAAGCATCAGGCCGAGAATGTGGAGAAGGGCGCGCATTCGCCGCCTTCTCTAGCCGCTGTGACATTGACCGCAAGCTTCGGGACGCGCAGCGTGCGCGTTCGCGATAGAGCCGCCGCCATGACAGACCCCATCGACCTTTCCGACGACGAGCGCTGGCGCATCGCGCTCGCCAAGGACCGCCGCTTCGATGGCGCGTTCGTTACCGGCGTGCATTCGACCGGGATCTATTGCCGCCCGTCCTGCCCGGCGCGCGCGCCGAAACGCGAGAACGTGCGCTTCTACGCCGGTCCCGCCAGTGCCGAGGCCGCCGGCCTGCGACCGTGCAAGCGCTGCGCCCCGGACCGCCAGGGCCGCGACGAGGCGGCGGTGCTGCTTGTGCTGGCGATCCTGCGCCGGAGCGAAGGCCCGGTGCCGCTCGGCACGCTGGGCGCGGCGACAGGGTACTCGCCCGCGCATCTGCAACGCATCTTCAGCCGCGCCGTGGGCCTTTCGCCGGCGGCCTACGCCCGCGCCCTGCGGCGGGAGCGGGCGGACGAGGCGCTGGGCCGGGAAAAGCGTGTGAGCGATGCCATCTACGCGGCGGGTTACGGCGCGCCGTCGCGCTTCTACGAAGACAGGGGGGATAGCGGCATGAGCGCGAGCGACTGGCGCGGCGGCGGGCGGGGCGTGACGATCGCTCATGCGGTGGTGGAAACGACGCTCGGCCCGATGCTGGTCGCGGCCACCGCGCGGGGCGTGTGCCGTGTGTCCTTCGGCGAAGACGCGAGCGCCCTCGCGGCCCGCTTCCCCCATGCCGAGCTGGTGGCGGGAGGCCGCGGGTTCGCCGCGCTCCTGACGCGCGTGGTGGAAGCGGTGGAAACGCCCGGCAGCGGGCACGACATCCCGCTCGACGTGCAGGGCACCGCGTTCCAACACCGGGTCTGGCGGGCCCTGCGCGATATTCCGGCCGGCGAGACGCGCAGCTACGGCCAGCTCGCCGCGGCGCTCGGCAACCCGCGGGCCGGGCGCGCCGTGGGCGGGGCGAACGGGGCGAACGGGGTGGCCGTCCTCATCCCCTGCCACCGGGTCGTCGCGGCGGACGGATCGCTCGGCGGCTATGCCTACGGCCCCGACATCAAGCGCGAATTGCTCCGCCGGGAAGGCGCACGGTCCTGAACATATGTTCAACGTCTGAACCCGCGCCGTTCCAACCCCTTGCAATAGAGGTTTCCTTAACCGTCGCAGTGTAGGCGTGGCCGGGGCTGCAAACATGCAGACCGGTCGCCGGGGAAAACCGCAATGCGCATCGTCACCTGCATCGTGCACGACCACAACCTGTGGTTCGTCGCCATGGCAGCGCTGATGTGCGTGACCGGTTCGCTGGTTTCGGTCACGCTGTTCAGGCGCACGATGGCCGAGACGGGACTGGCCCGCGTGTACTGGTGCTTCATGTCGGCGATGACCGCCGGCGCGGCGACCTGGGCCACGCATTTCATCGCCATGCTCGGCTACCAGACCGACGCACCGGTCGATCTCGACAGCGTCCTCACCGTCGTTTCCGCCCTGATCGCGACGGCCGGCATCGGTTTCGGCCTGGTCTTCGCATCGCTGAACAACCGCCGGCTCGCGATCGTGGCGGGCGGTGCGACGATGGGGCTGGCGGTGGCGGCGATGCACTATGTCGGCATGTTCGCCTACCGGGTGGAAGGGATCGTGCACTGGGATTGGCGCTACATCGCCGCCTCGCTCGTCATCACGGTCGCCGGCGGCATGCTCGCGGTGCGCCGGCTGCGGACAGGGGGCGAGCGGCTGATGATCGTGCAGGCGGGCGCGCTGCTGTCCCTCACCATCGTCGGTCTGCACTTCGCCGACATGGCGGCCTTCTCGGTGACGCCGCTGCCGGGAATCTCGCATGTCGACGACAGCGAGATCTTCACCGGCATGGCCGCCGCGATCGGCATGGTCGCACTCCTGATCGTGGGCACCGGCATGTCCACCTACGTCATCGAGCGCAAGACCAGCAGCGAGAGCGAGGATCGCATCGCGCACATCGCCATGCACGATTCGCTCACCGATCTCGCCAACCGCCACCAGTTTACCGATCTGCTGGAGGCCGAGTGCGACAAGCTCAAGCGTTACGGTCGTCCGTTCTCGCTGCTGATGGTCGATCTCGACCGGTTCAAGCCCATCAACGACACGCTCGGCCACCCGATCGGCGACGCGGTGCTGCAACGGGTCGCCAACCGGTTGTGCGTCGCCGTGCGTTCGGGCGATGTCGTCGCGCGGCTGGGGGGTGACGAGTTCGCCATCCTGGGCTTCGGCATCCGCGACAGCGGCACCGCCGCATCGCAGGCCGCGCGCATCGTGGAGATCCTGTCGCGGCCGATGATCGTCAACGGCCATGTCATCGAGCTGAGCGGCAGCGTAGGCTTTGCGGTCGCGCCCGAACACGGCAGCGACCCCGAAAACCTTATCCAGCACGCCGACATCGCGCTGTATTCCGCCAAGCGCGACGGCAAGCGCACGTTCCGCATGTTCGAGGCGAGCCTGATGGAGGACATCCGGCGGCGCCGCTCGCTCGAGGCGGCGCTGCGCCAGGCGTGCATGCGCGACGAGTTCACCATCGCCTATCAGCCCGTCTTCAGTTCCGCGAGCGGGGAGATCAGCGGAGCCGAGGCGCTCGTCCGCTGGACCTGCGCCGAACGCGGGCCGGTATCGCCGGTGGAGTTCATTCCCGTCGCAGAGGAGCTGGGACTCGTATCGCGCATCGGGGCCGATGTGCTTCGACGGGCGTGCAAGGACGCCGCATCTTGGCCGGGCGGCCTGGATCTCGCCGTCAACGTCTCGCCGGTGCAGTTGCTCGATCCGCGCCTGCCGCAGACCGTTGCCCGCGCGCTGGAGGATTCCGGCCTCCAGCCAGAGCGGCTGGAACTGGAGATCACGGAGACGGCGCTGCTCAACAACGACGAAGCGGCGCTGCGGACGCTGACGCAGATCCAGGAACTTGGCGTGCGTATCTCGCTCGACGATTTCGGCACCGGCTATTCGTCCCTTAGCTATCTTCACCGCTTCCCGATCAGCCGGATCAAGATCGACAAGTCGTTCGTCCAGCGGTTGCCCGACGATCTCGGCAGCGCCTCCATCGTGCGCGCCATCGCCCAGCTCGGCGAGAGCCTGAGCATGAAGATCACCGCCGAGGGTATCGAGACCGACGGGCAGCTGACCTTCATCCGCGAACAGGGCTGCGATCACGTCCAGGGCTTCCTGACCGGACACCCCATTCCCGCAGAGGCCTTCGCCGATCTCGTGGCGAGAGCCGCGCGGGTGGCGGCCTCGTGATTTCCGAAAGGCGCACGCGATGCCGATGAGCAGGCTCCTCTACATCAGCCAGTCGAACCTCGTCGACGGCGAACGCTCCGTGCAGGAGCAGGTGCACGAAATCGCGCGATCTTCCGCGGACCGCAATCGCAAGGTCGGTCTGACCGGCAGCCTGTTGTTCGTCGACAATCATTTCATCCAGGTGCTGGAAGGCGACACGGCGACGATCGAAACCGTCTTCGAGCGTATTTGCTGCGACTTCGATCATCGCGAGGTCAAGCTGATCGACCTCGTCCCGGTGAAGGATCGACTGTTCGGCCACTGGCACATGGCGGTGATGTCGGAAGACGACGATACCGTACTGCCGCTGCGCGACGAATTGCAGCACATCCGCTTCCTTGTCGGCGTGAACGCGTGGAGCGCCGTCGACCAGATGCGCGAATGCCTGCAGATGCGCACGGCGAGCGAGCGGCAGCTGGTTCCCTGATCCGCGAGGCGGCCCGTCAGTCCGTGCGCGCCCAGGTCTTCGCCGCCGGCACCAGCGTATCCAGAAAGGCCTCCGCGCTGTCGAGGTAGTCCTGCCGTTTCGCCTCGTCCATCCGGTCCCAGTTGGCATAGATGCGACCGACCCGGTGGTTCGATTCCAGCCGGTCGCGATGCCGGATCATGAAATGCCAGTAGAGCGGGTTGAACGGACAGGCGCCTTCGCCGGTCTTCTTCGACGGGGAATAGGCGCACCCCGAGCAGTAGTCGCTCATCTTGTTGATGTAGTTTCCGCTCGCCGCATAGGGCTTGGTCGCCAGCTTTCCATCGTCGGCATAGAGGATCATCGCCGCGACGTTGGGTAGCTCGACCCATTCGTAGGCGTCGGCATAGACGATGAGATACCAGTCCTGCACCTCGCGCGGGGAAATCCCCGCAAGCAGCGCGAAATTGCCCAGCACCATCAGCCGCTGGATATGGTGGGCGTGGGCATTGTCGCGGGTCGAGCGGATGCAGTCCGCGAGGCAGGCCATGTCGGTGTCCCCGGTCCAGTAGAACTCCGGCAGGGCGCGCCGGGCGTCGAGCGCATTGGCCTTTTGCAGATGCGGCATGTGAAACCAGTAGAAGCCGCGCACATATTCGCGCCAGCCGATGATCTGACGGACGAACCCCTCCACCGAATTGAGCGGGGCGTTGCCGTCCGCGTAGGCCTTCGCCGCCCGCTCGCACAAGTCGAGCGGATCGAGCAGGCCGAGATTGAGGCTGGTGGACAGCATCGAATGATACAGGTCGTCCTCGCCCGCCACCATCGCATCCTGGTATGGGCCGAACTTCTCGATACGTTCGGCGAAGAAGGCATCGGCGGCTTCCTCCGCCTCCTCGCGCGTGACGGGCCAGTGGAAGGTGTCGAGCGCGCCGAAATGGTCGGCGAAGCGGTCCTGGACCAGGGCGATCACCTCTCGCGTGATGTCGTCGGGTTCGAACTTCGGGCGTTCGGGCGGGTCCATGTCGTCTGCGGGCGGCTTGCGGTTCTGCTTGTCGTAGTTCCATTCGCCGCCCTCGGGCAGGTCGCCATCCCGGCCCGTCATCAGCAGCCCGGTCCGCCGGCGCATCTCGCGGTAGAAGGTTTCCATCCGCAGGCTGTCGCGGTCCTGCGCCCAGTCGCGGAAATCGGCGATGGAACAGACGAAGCGGTCGTCGGAGAGGATGTCCACTTCGCAATCGAACTTGTCGGGCCATTCCTCGATGGCCTGTTGCACCCGCCATTCGCCGGCTTCGACGATATGGATGGCGCGCGGATCGTGCCGTTCGACGGCGCGGGCGACCTCGCCGGTGAGGCTGCCGGAATTGTTCTCGTCGTCGAGGCGGGTGTAGTCGACCGTCCATCCGGCCTGTTCCAGCTCGGCGGCGAAATGGCGCATGGCAGCGAAGATCAGCACGATCTTCTGCTTGTGGTGCTTTACATAGGTCGCCTCGTCCCAGACCTCCATCATCACGATGACGGTATCGTCCTTCGTCCTTCCGCGAAGCGCGGCGAGGGTGCGGGTCAGCTGATCGCCGAGGACGGGGACTAGGACGGGGCGGGCATTGTCTTTGCGGGCCATGAAAAGCCTACGGCCGGCACGGGTCGGCGTTTCGGAACCCCGACCAAAGACCGTGCGGCGCTTGCGCCGCGGCAAATCGGGCGCCGGATGACGCGCATGCGTTCCAGCGCCCGCGTGACACGATCATTCGCCGGGCCGGTCAGTCGACCTCGCAGCCATAGCTCTCGATCTGCGCCTCGATCTCGTCCCGCCGCGCGTCGCGCGCGTCCTCGTCAAGATATTCGCCCGGATGGTCGGGACGCGCCGTTTCCAGCAGCGGTTCCTTGTTGCCGGCGAGGAATTCGTCATACTGCTTGCGCACCATGCACTTGAAGCCGCCCTGTCCGGCGAACCAGGACGCGCCGACGGTGTGCGCTTCCTCGGGCCGGTCCTCGCTCAGCAGCATGTGCACCAGCGCCTGCCGCACGTTCTGGTCGTAGGGCGCGTAGCGGAACGCGCTTTCCAGTGCGATCTTCGCCTGTTCGGGCACCGGCTGGCTGTCGTCGAACAGATAGGTCAGATAATAGCCGTAGAGCGGATAGGCATGGTCGTTCTCCATCCGGTTCGCCGCGGCGAACCGGTTGCGCGCCTCTACCAGTTGCGAGGGATCGGCGAAGGACCGGCGCAGCGCCACGTCGCCGTAATAGTTCGCCGCCTCGATCGAATCGGGATCGAGTTCCATGACCCGCTGCGCCAGCGTTTCGGCCTCGTCGTAATTGCGGGCATCGAACTGCGCTTCGGTCGCGGCGAGAAGGACCGCCGGGCTCTGCGGGAATTGCGCCACCAGTCCGCGCGCCTCGCGGGCCAGGCTCTGCGCCTCGTCATCGTCCACGCCGACCTTGGACTGGATCATCAGGTCCATCCGGGCGACCTCGTCCTCGGTCAGCTCGCGCACCTCGACCGGGGGATCGGCGTCCACCGCATAGGGAACCCGCAAAATCCGGGCGCGGCCCTGGCGGAATTCCTCCAGCTCGTCATGCAGCACGTCGAGATCGCCGAAAGCCTCCTCGGCCGCTTCCATCGGTTGCTTGCCCTGCCGGATCGCCTCCATGTAGGCGCCCATCTGGCCGCGCCGCTCGGGGTTGAGGTTGAGATGGCTGGCGAGCAGCCACCCATGCGCATAGGTCCGGCCGACGGTGTAACGATCGGGCCGGGCGGGCGGATCGAACGTCTTTTCCAGGTCGATGGGTATGGTCGAGAGCGCGAAGCTTCGTACCGACGGTACCTCTCCGATGACGAAATAATCGTCCTCGAACTGAACGTTGCCGAACAGCTCCGCAAAGCCCTCGCTATACCACAGCGGGTAGGGCGCGTCGCGGTGCTGGAACATGAAATAATGCACGTATTCGTGCGACAGGATGTGCCTGGGATCGAGCTGCATCGCGCTGCTCGTCTGTCCCTGCGCGCTGCGTGTGCGGCGCCGGTCCTGCTGGCGCGGCACGAACGCGACGGAACCGTTCGCGCGGCCGATGAAGAAACCGCCGATCCCCGAATTGCGATTGCCCGCGGCAAGGCTCGACATGTCGCGCGTCTCGCCGAAGCGGAACACGGTGACCTTGCTCGATTCGGGCAGGTCGTCCTCGTCCTCGCTCACCCCGGTCATCAGCTCCAGCACCTCGTCCAGCCGCTCGAGATCCTGCACGAACTCGACCGTGTCGCTTTCGGAATCCTCGGAATAGATGATGAAATGTTCGGTCTCCGCCCTGTACCAGTCGGCGGCGAGGGCGGGGGCGGAAGCGAGCACGGTCGCCACCGCGCACATCGAAGTGAGCAGGCGCATTGATTTTCCTCCAGTCCTGCGCGGGAGACTAGGTCCAACGCCGTCCGATATCAACACGTCGATGAAATAGGGCGTCCGGTCGCTGGTCAGACGAAACTGTAGGGGTCGATATCGACGCCCACGCGCACCCCTTGCGGGAAAGTCAGCGCCCCCAGCCAGTCGCGGATGACGCGCTGCAATTCGGCGCTGCGCCGGGCGTTGAGAAGCAGGCGGTAGCGATAGCGGTTGCGCAGCAGGGCCAGCGGGGCGGGCGCGGGGCCGAGCACCTCGACATCGGGCAGAAAGGGGCGGGTCGCGCCGATGCGGTTGGCGGCCTCGCGCGCTTCGGCCTCGTCCTCGCTCGACACGATGATCGCAGCCCAGCGACCGAAGGGCGGGGCGCCGGCGTGGCGGCGGTTCTCGGTTTCCGCCTCGTAGAAGGCGTCGCGGTCTCCGGCGGCCAGCGCGGCGATGACGGGCGCTTCGGGGTGGCGCGTCTGGATCAGCACCTCGCCCGGCTTCTCGCCCCGGCCCGCGCGACCGGCGACTTGCGCCACCTGCTGATAGGTTCGCTCCGCCGCGCGCAGATCGCCGCCCTCCAGCCCCAGATCGGCGTCGATCACGCCCACCAGCGTCAGTTCGGGAAAGTGAAACCCCTTGGTCACGAGCTGCGTGCCGACGATCACGTCGATCGCGCCCCCTTCCGCCATCGCCACGAACTGCGCCGCCTTTTCCGGCGAGTTGATGGTGTCGGACGTGACGACCGCGACGCGCGCATCGGGCAGCAGTTCGGCGACCTCGTCGGCAATACGCTCCACCCCCGGCCCGCATGCGACCAGGCAGTCCGGCTCGCCGCATTCGGGGCAGGTGGCGGGCGGCTGCGTCTCGTGCCCGCAATGATGGCAGGCCAGCCGGCGCGACAGGCGATGCTCGACCAGCCAGGCGCTGCAGTTCGGGCACTGGAAGCGGAAGCCGCAATTGCGGCACAGCGTGAGCGGAGCGTAGCCGCGACGGTTGAGGAACAGCAGCGATTGTTCGCCGCGTTCCAGCCGCGCTTCCAGTTCGCGCACCAGCGGCGGGGCAATCCAGGCGCCGCGCCCGGGCTTTTCCTCGGTCAGATCGACCAGCCGGACATCGGGCAGGGTCGCACCGCCGAAGCGGCTGGGCAGAACCAGCTTCTCGTAGGTGCCGGTATCGGCCATGTGCAGGCTTTCGAGGGCCGGCGTGGCGCTCGCCAGAACCACCGGTATACGTTCGAAGTGGGCGCGCATCACGGCAACGTCGCGCGCGTTGTAGCGCACCCCGTCATCCTGCTTGAAGCTGATCTCGTGGGCCTCGTCCACCACGATCAGGCCGAGCGAACGGTACGGCAGGAACAGGGCGGACCGCGCGCCGACCACGACCTGCGCCCCGCCATCGGCAATGGCCCGCCAGGCGCGGCGGCGCTGCGTGCTCCGGAGCGAGGAATGCCAGACGACGGGGGCGGCCCCGAAGCGCTCCTCGAACCGTGACAGGAAGGCTTCGGTCAGGGCGATCTCCGGCAGCAGGACAAGCACCTGGCGGCCCGCCTTCAGCGCCGCGCCGACCGCTTCGAAATAGGTTTCCGTCTTGCCTGAACCGGTCACGCCGTCGAGCAGGAAAGGAGCAAAGCCGCGCCCTTCCACCGCGCCCGCCAGCCGGTCTGCAACCGCGCGCTGGTCGGCGCTGAGGTCGGGAAGGTGGTGATCGTGGCGCGCCTGCGGGAAGGGGCGGTCGACATCGACCGCCACCGGTTCCAGCACGCCCTGGTTGACAAGGCCGCGCAGTACGCCCTCGCTCACGCCGGCAAGGCCCGCCAGTTCGCGGATCGTCGCCTGTTCGCCTTCCAGCGCGGCTATGGCCCGTTCGCGCTGGGCGGTCATGCGTTCGGGCATCCCCCCGGAAAGGCGGTATTCGGTCATCGTCGCCGGACCGCGCAGCGCGCCCCCGCTGGCGATCACCATGCGCGCGACCGAGGCCATCGGGGCGACGTAATAGTCCGCCGTCCATTCGATGAGCCGCCGCAGTTCGGGCCGGATCGGCGGCACGTCGACCACCCCCAGCAACGGGCGCAGCTTCGCTTCCGGAACGGGGTCGGTCGGCAGGTGTTCTGCTTCCCACACTATGCCCATGACCTGTCGCGGGCCGAGGGGGGCGATAACCACGCTGCCGTGCTCAATCGCCAGTTCATCGGGCACGCGATAGTCGAGCGGGCCGAGCGCGGCGTTCATCATGAGCAGTCGGGCGCGGGTTGCGGGCATCGCCGCCCATATGGTCGCGCGCCCCGGTGCGCTACAAGTCAAGGAGTCGCCTAATGTCCGAATTCGTCACCCCGACCGCGCAATCGCCCGTCGGCCGCCGCACCTTTCTCGGCGGGGCGCTTGCCGGATCGCTGCTGGCGTTGCCGGGCTGTTCCAGCTTCGGCGGCTTCAGCCTGACGGACGCGGTGCGCCGCCTGCTCTACGTCTCCAGCGAGCAGGCGTTCATGACCCTGACCGCGCCCGGCGGCTTCTGGGACGAACAGGTGGCACAGCTGGGGCTGGCGAACCTGCTCGGCACGCGCGGCACCGTCCTCTCGGGCATTCTCACCTCCTCGCTGTTCAAGAGCCGGCTGGAGGGCGCGTTCGCCGATATCGCTATCGAGGGTGCCGAGCGTGCCGCGCCGCTGGTGGCCGATGCCGTGCGCGTCATCGGTATCCAGAACGCGCTGGCGCTGGTGAACGGCGAACCGACCGCGGCGACCGCCTTCCTGCGGCAGAACATGGGCACGACGCTGGTCGAGGCGATGGTTCCCGAGCTCGGGGAGGCGATGCGGATCGCCAACGAACCGCTGGTAGGTGAACTGCTTGCCGGGCTGACGGGTGTGGACGTCGGCGGCGTGGCGCGCAGTTTCAGCCGCACGATAGACGACGCGATCTGGACGCAGATGGGCCGCGAGGAGGCGAACATCCGCGCCAATCCCCGCGCCACGAACGATCCGCTGCTGATCGGCGTGTTCGGGGCCGAAGCCGCCGCGCGCGGCTATTGACCCCTTGCGTCGCGAACAGGAGTGACTAGGCAGCGGGCGTGAAAGTCCAGCCCCATGTCCGATGAATCCCCCCTCGACCGTTTCAAGACCGCGCTGACCGGTGCGGCGCGCGCCGTTTCGGGCGAGGCGGAGGCCGATGTCGGCTACACTGCCGACCAGCCGGTGCTGCAGGGAAAGTCGATGCGGGTGCCGATGCCGGGGCGCGACCTGACCTCGGCCCAGGCGAGCGAGGCGCGCGGTTTCGCCGACAGTTTCGCCCTGCGCCTGCGGCACCATGACCTTGCCGTTCACGCCGCCGGTCGCCCGCAGGACGAGGATGCGCGCGCCTGCTACGACGCCATCGAACGCGTGCGCTACGAGGCCATCGGCGAAACCGAATATGCCGGTATGCGCGGCAATCTCGCCAGCATGACCGACCGCCGGATCGCCGGCGATCCGATCACGCGCGCGGAAACGAGCGAGGACGTCCCGCTCGCCACCGCGCTCGGCCTGATGCTGCGCGAGCGGCTGACCGGCCAGCCGGTCCCCCCCGCCGCCCGCGGGGGCGTGGAGATGGTGCGCGAATTCGTCGAGAGCCGCACGGGCGACGATTTCGAACAGCTGGGCGAGATGCTCCACGATCAGGAGGCGTTCCAGCGGCGCGGCCTCGACATGCTGCGTCATCTCGACATCGTCCCGCAGCTTCCCGATACCGACGAGGGGTTCGACGACGAGGAAGGCGACGAGGCCGAGGGCGAGGACGATACGCCCGAGGAGGACGAGAGCGAGGACGAGGGGCGCGACCAGAGCGACCAGCCCGAAACCCGCGCCGAAGGGGCCGAGGGCGAGGAAGGCGACGGCGAGGCCGAGGACGAGGCGCCCGGCGAGGACGAGATGGCCGAGGGCGAACCGGGCAAGGACGGGGAGGAGATGCAGCTTCCCCAGCGCCGCAACGCCCCGTGGCAGGACATCCCCGACACCTTCGACTACCGCGCCTATACCGAGGCCTTCGACGAGATCGTGGAGGCCGGCGATCTGTGCGATCAGGACGAACTCGACCGGCTGCGCGCCTATCTCGACAGTCAGCTCGCGGGGCTTGCCGGCGTCGTCACCCGGCTTGCCAACCGGCTTCAGCGCCGGTTGATGGCGCAGCAGAACCGCAGTTGGGACTTCGATCAGGAGGAAGGACTGCTCGATGCCGCGCGGCTGGCCCGCGTGATCGTCAGCCCCGGCCACTCGCTCAGCTACAAGCGCGAGCAGGAGCAGGAATTCAAGGATACCGTCGTCACGCTGCTGATCGACAATTCCGGATCCATGCGGGGCCGGCCCATCAGCATCGCCGCGATCAGCGCGGACATCCTTGCCCGGACGCTGGAGCGGTGCGGCGTCAAGGTGGAGATCCTGGGCTTCACCACGCGCGCCTGGAAGGGCGGGCAGAGCCGCGAACGCTGGCTTGCCGACGGTCGGCCGGAACAGCCCGGACGCCTCAACGACCTCAGGCACATCATCTACAAGAAGGCTGACGAGCCGATGCGGCGGGCGCGGCGCAATCTCGGCCTGATGATGCGCGAGGGCCTGCTGAAGGAGAACATCGACGGCGAAGCGCTGCTTTGGGCGCATAACCGGCTCATCATGCGACCCGAGGACCGACGCATCATGATGGTCATTTCCGATGGCGCGCCAGTCGATGATTCGACGCTGAGCGTGAACAGCGCCGGCTATCTCGAGGCGCATCTGCGCCGCGTTATCGAGTGGATCGAGAAGCAGAGCCCGGTCCAGCTTGTCGCCATCGGGATCGGGCATGACGTCACCCGCTACTACCGCCGCGCGGTGACGATCATGGACGCCGAGCAACTGGGCGGCACCATCATCGAGCAGCTGGCCGGGCTGTTCGAGGAGGAGTGATGGCCGAGCTCCGCCTGTTCAACTCGCTGACCCGGCAGCTCGAACGCTTCGACCCCGTCCATCCGGGCGAGGCGCGGGTCTATACGTGCGGACCGACGGTCTACAACTACCCTCATATCGGCAACATGCGGGCCTACGTCTTCGCAGACGTGCTGGGCCGGACATTGAGCGCGCACGGGCTGAAGCTGACCCACGTCATCAACATCACCGACGTCGGCCACCTGACCGACGAGGCGGACGCGGGCGAGGACAAGCTGGAAAAGGCGGCGGCGAAGTCCGGAGAGACGATCTGGGACATCGCGCGCCATTATACCGAGGCGTTCCGGGATGATGTCAGGGCGCTCAACATCCGCCAGCCGGCGCACTGGTCGGTGGCGACCGACTATATCGACGACATGATCGCCTTCGCCGGGGAGATCGCGGAGGCGCATTGCTACCAGCTCGACAGCGGCCTCTATTTCGACGTTTCCAGCGTGCAGGATTACGGCAGGCTCGCCCGTGCCGTTACCGAGGAGGGCGAAGGCCGCATCGAAACCGTCGACGGCAAGCGCAACGCCGCCGACTTTGCCATCTGGCGCACGACTCCGCCGGGCGAGACGCGGCAAATGGAATGGGACAGCCCGTGGGGCCGCGGCGCGCCGGGCTGGCATCTCGAATGCTCCGTCATGGGGGAAAAGCTGCTGGGCTTCCCCTTCGACATTCACACAGGAGGTATCGACCACCGCGAGATCCATCATCCGAACGAGATCGCGCAGAACCAGGCCTTTTGCGGATGCGGCGGCCTGTCCGATGCGGCCAACAGCGGGGCGCGCATCTGGATGCACAACAACTTCCTCGTCGAACGAACGGGCAAGATGAGCAAGTCGGCGGGCGAATTCCTGCGCCTGCAACTGCTGGTCGACAGGGGCTACCATCCGCTCGCCTACCGCCTGATGTGTTTGCAAGCGCACTACCGCAGCGAACTGGAGTTCGCCTGGGACGGGCTCGGCGCGGCGCTGACCCGGCTCAAGCGGATGGTGATGCAGGCCGAAGGATTGCAGGCGGCCGGGCCGGGCGATGCCGACCATCCGAAATTCGCCGCCCTGATCGAGCGGTTCGATGCCGCGATGGCCGACGACCTCAATACCCCCGTCGCGCTGACGGCGCTGGAGGAGGCGCTGGCGATCAGGAAGGTCGATGCTGGTGCGAAGCGCGCCGTGGTGGAGCGGATGGATGCGGTGCTGGGTCTGAACCTGCTCACCCTGTCACGCGCGGACCTGCGCGTGAGGCCCGGCAATGCCGTGATCGAACCGAACGAGATCGAGGATGCTCTCGCTCGCCGCAATGCAGCACGGGCGGAAAAGGACTTCGCCACATCGGATGCAATCCGCGACGAGCTGGCTGCAAGGGGCGTCGAGGTCATGGACGGTGATCCGCTCGGCTGGGAGTGGAAACTCTAGGGGCGGCTCCCCCGTTCATGGGGCGAAGGAGATTCCATGCCCCAGCTCGACGACGTCTATCCGCTTTACCTCAACAACCGGGCGCAGCAGCCCAATACCGATCTGGAGGTGACCGACAAGTTCACCGGAAAGGTCGCTTTCAGAACCGCGCTCGCCGACCCCGCGATCATCGACGAGGCCATTGCCGGCGCCGTCCGCGCGAGCGAACCGATGGCGCGCATGGCCAACTACGAACGCAAGGCGGTACTCGATCATTGCGTGTCGCGGTTCGAGGAGCGGTTCGACGAACTGGCCTACGCCCTGTGCGTGGAGGCGGGAAAACCGATCGGCGACAGCGAGGGGGAGGTCACCCGTCTGATCGACACGTTCCGCCTGGCAGCCGAGGAATCGACGCGCATGTACGGGGAGGTGATGCCGCTCGACATCTCCGAACGGGCGAAGGGCTACCAGTCGATCTGGAAACGCTATCCGATCGGGCCGTGCAGCTTCATCAGTCCGTTCAACTTCCCGTTGAACCTCGCCGCGCACAAGGTGGCGCCTGCCATCGCGGTGGGATGCCCCTTCGTTCTCAAGCCGGCCAGCAAGACTCCGCTCGGCGCGCTCATCATCGGCGAGGTGCTGGCCGAGACCGACCTGCCCGAAGGCGCGTTCTCCATCCTGCCGGCCAGCCGCGACGGGGCCGGCCTGTTCAGCGAGGACGAACGCCTCAAGCTGCTCAGCTTCACCGGATCGGATGAAGTCGGCTGGGCGCTGAAGGCGCGCGCGGGCAAGAAGAAGGTCGTGCTGGAACTGGGCGGCAACGCCGCGGTCGTGGTCGACCGGGACGCCGATCTGGACGATGCGTGCGAGCGGATCATCAAGGGCACCTTCTACCAGTCGGGCCAGAGCTGCATCAGCGTGCAGCGCATCGTGATCCACGAGGACGTGTACGAGACCCTGCGCGACAGGCTGGTGGCGGCTTCACGCGAGCTCAAGACCGGCGATCCCAAGGACCGCGACACGTTCATCGGACCGATGATCGACGATGGCGAGGCCGAGCGCGTCGAAAACTGGATCGCCGAGGCGGTCGACAATGGCGCCAGTGTGCTGTGCGGTGGCACGCGCGAGGGGCGGATGGTGGAGGCGACGCTCCTCGAGAATGTCGACAGGTCTGCCAAGGTCGTGAACGAGGAGGTGTTCGGTCCCGTCGCCGTGCTGATGAAGTTTCGCGAATGGAGTGAGGCGCTGGCCGAGGTCAACCGCTCGGAATTCGGATTGCAGGCGGGTATCTTCACGCGCGACCTGTTCAAGGTGCTCGATGCGTGGGACACGCTGGTCGTCGGCGGATTGATGGTGAATGAAATCCCCAGTTACCGGGTCGACAGCATGCCCTATGGCGGGGTGAAGAATTCCGGCCTGGGCCGCGAAGGCATCCGCTTCGCGATGGAGGACATGACCGAGATTCGCAATCTGGTCATCCGCCGGACCTGATGGGCCCGGCGCGCCGAAGGTGGAACAGGTGTGACACGGTCCGGGGGCCGAAACTCTCCACGCCGATGCCGCCTATGCCTCTTCCAGCAGCAGCAGTTCGCAGGTGATGACGAGACGCGGCGGGGCGGCTGCATGATCGACGCGGGTTACCGCGGCATCGGCGACCAGCTGCCCGCGAATGGCGAATTCGTGGTCTGGAAGGAAGGCGATGAAACACTCGCCCGCCTCCACCGCATCTGCCCCCTCGAACGCCAGGACCACCCGGTGCCGGGTGCCGGCGAAGGTGATGCTGGCCCAGCTTCTCTCCGTATGGGAGACGATCTGCGCCTGGCCATCGCCCAGCAGCACCAGCGCCTCGACAAGCCGCTCGCGTATGCTGCGCGGCGTGCGACGGCGTGGCCGACATTCTTCTTCCACCGTTTCGGTTCGATCAATACGCACTTGTGTCCTCCCTGTATTTGTTCATGAAATGTTCCACCCGTCTTTCGGTATGCGGACGGGGGATGCGACCGTTGCGCAGGTCATAGACGAAGCGCGGATCATGCGTGGCGAGCCGGCCGAACCTGGTGGGCGGCATCCTTGTATGGCGCAGGAACACTTCGATCTTGCGGATCAGCATCGCAATTTTCCTCTGTCTGGCGACTCGTTACGCCCTATTGCTCGCCACTCAAATCCTACTTGTCTAGGAAAATTACATCGTGTAGGAAGCTTTTGGCAAGGACATGAGGAAACGCCCGATGGATGCGCGAGAGAAACTGGCTGAAGCGGCGCGGGAAAGGGGCAGCAGCCTCGCGGCGTTGTCGCGCATGCTGCATCGTAATCCCACCTATCTTCAGCAATATATCTCCAAGGGTAGTCCGCGAAAGCTCGAAGAAGAGGATCGGCGCAAGCTCGCGCAATTCCTCGGCGTCGACGAAGCGGACCTCGGTGCGCCGCAGGAGTTTTCCCGGGATTCGCGCGCCTCGGGACCGTGGGTGGACGTGCCCCGCCTCGATATCGACGCTTCGGCCGGGCCGGGCGCGAGCGCGGCGCAGGAAATTCCCTTCGACGCGTTCCGCTTCTCGCGTCGCTGGCTGAAGGAGCACGGGCTGGATGCAGGCGCACTGTCCGCCATCCGGGTGGTGGGCGATTCGATGGAACCGCTGCTGCGCGAGGGCGACGAGGTGCTGGTGAACCGCACGCCTCGCCCGTTCCGCGACGGGGTTCATGTCGTCCGGCTGGATGAATCGCTGCTGGTCAAGCGCGTCGCAGCCAAGGGGCGGGGCCGCTTCACCCTGCTCAGCGAGAACGACGCCTATCCCGGCATCGATCTGGCCGCCGACGAATTCGCCATCATCGGCAGAGTGGTATGGAAGAGCGGACGCGTGTAGGATGGCCCCCGCGATGAGACCCGCCTTGACCGTTCTGGCCCTGACACTGGGTGCCGGCGCGCCGATATCCGCCACGGCGCAGGACGCGCGACCGGCGCAGTCCGCCCCGGCGCGCCCCCAATCGCATCAGGATCGCGAGGAAGAGCGGCGTCAGCGGGCCTATCGTCAATTCCTGGATCACGTGCAGGCGGCCTTTCGCGCGCGCGACCGGGAAGCGGTGATCGCCAGCGTGCGCTTTCCGTTGCGCGTGAATGGCGAGGGCGGCACCACGTTCGTGCGTACTCCGGCCGAGTTGCGAGCGCGATTCGACAGGGTGTTTAGCGCCGATGTGGTGCGCGCCACCCTGGCGCAGGATCGCGACAGCATTTTCTCCCGCGATCAGGGGGCGATGGTCGGCAGCGGGCAGATGTGGTTCGATCGTGGTTGCGCCGACGCGGCTTGCACCGCGTACACGCCGGTCCGGATCATCGCGATAAATCACATGGGTCGCGGGGCGGCGCGGTAGGAGGTGATCGCGTTCTTCGCCTTGCATAGCGGACCTTGCCCCGCCACGTGTCTGCGATGACCACCCAAGCCCCGATCCGCGCCGCCATCGTGCCCGTAACCCCGTTCCAGCAGAACTGTTCGCTGGTATGGTGTTCGAGGACCATGCGCGGCGCGCTGGTCGATCCCGGCGGGGAACTCGGCAAGCTGAAGGACGCGGTCGCCCGCGCCGGGGTTACGCTGGAAAAGATCCTGCTCACCCACGGCCATGCCGACCATTGCGGGCAGGCGGGCATGCTGGCGAAGGAGCTGGGCATTCCCATTGAGGGTCCGCACGAGGACGACATTTTCTGGATCGCCAAGCTGGAGGAGGACGGTCCGCGCTTCGGGATGGAATGCGCGGTGTTCGAACCGACGCGCTGGCTGGCGGACGGCGACACCGTGACCGTCGGCGAGCAGGAGCTCGAGGTGCTGCACTGCCCCGGCCACACGCCCGGCCATGTGGTCTTCTTCCATCGCGGCGCGCAATTCGCCTTCGTCGGCGACGTGCTGTTCCAGGGCAGCATCGGACGCACCGATTTTCCGCGCGGCAACCACCAGGATCTGCTCGACGCGATCACCGGCAAGCTGTGGCCGCTGGGCGACGGGGTCACATTCGTGCCGGGTCACGGCCCCACCAGTACCTTCGGCCGCGAGCGGCAGAGCAATCCTTTCGTCGGCGACGCCGCCCTGGCGGAACGCTAGTCCCCCTTGCGCTGGCGGTTCTTCCTGATGCCGCGCGACACCGGGCAGACTTCCTGAAGGTAGCCGTTGAGAGTATTGGCGAGGTTTGCCTCGACGAGCCGGTAATGCACGTACTGGCCGCGCTTGTCGCGCTCCACCAGTCCGGCATTCTCCAGCACCGAAAGATGCTGCGACACCGCTGGCTTGGAGATCGCGAATTCGTCCGCGATGGCGCCTGCGGTCAGTTCGTTCCCGTCGCTGAGCAAAGCGAGGATCTTGCGACGAACGGTGGATGACAGGGCTTCGAATACGCGTTGCATGGGCGGCATATAAGCGCTTGCCTAAATCCTTTCCAGCACCTAAGCGATTAAGTCATTACCTAAATACTTAGGAGTCGGCATGGACATCGAAGCGCGCGACCGATGCGAGGTCAACTGGATCGTCGATGTTGCGGGCGCCGACGCGGTGGCGGGCCGCGTTCGGTGGGATCCGGTGCATTCGCTGTGGAACGGCGGGATGCTGGTGGTGGCGCTGCTGGCCGGGCCGCTGCTGTTCAGCTGGGGCGCGTTGGCCGCCTTCGTCGTGCTGACGGGGCTGGCGGTGCTGCTCGGACATTCGATCGGTTTCCACCGCCTGCTGATCCACGGCAGCTTTCGCACCTCGCGCCCCTTGCGGCTGTCCCTCGTGTGGTGGGGCACGCTTGCCGGGATGAGCGGGCCGCTGTGGATCGTGCGCACGCATGATCTGCGCGACTGGGCGCAGCGACAGCCTGCCTGCCATCCCTATCTGTCGCACCGCTCGGGCCTGCTTCGGGATGCGTGGTGGCAGCTGCACTGCCGGCTGGAGCTGGACAGTCCGCCGCGCTTCGATCTCTCGCCGCTGCATCGCGACCGCGCGATCCGCTGGCTGGAGCGGACGTGGATGTGGCAGCAACTTCCCGTCGCGGCTCTGCTGTGGATCGCCGGCGGATGGGGTTTCGTCGTCTGGGGCGTTTGCGCCAGGGTCGCGATCACGGTTCACGGCCATTGGTTCGTCGGCTATCTTGCCCACCGTCGCGGACCGCAAAGCTGGCTGGTCGCCGATGCCGGGGTGCAGGCGCATGACGTGCCGTGGGCGGCGATCCTCACCATGGGAGAGGCGTGGCACAACAATCACCACGCCTTTCCCGGCTCGGCGCGCATCGGCCTGCGGACCGGGCAGAGCGACTGGGGATACGCGGTTATTCGGGCGATGGAGAGGGCCGGGCTGGCCTGGGACGTCTGCCTGCCCGCCGATATGCCGGGACGCGAAGCGGCGTTGCGCGAGATCGGGCCGCGAGGGCTGTCGCAAAATCGCCGGACATGGGGCGTCGCATCATGACTGCCGCGCGCGGCGATCCGGACGCTACCGCGCCGCTGGATATGGGCGCGGGGATGCTGGCAATGACGTTGACCGCCATTCCGGCGGCCGCGATCATAGCATTTGCCATCGGGTTTCCGGGCCTGTTCCTGGCGGTGCTCATCGTGACCGAGCTTATCGTCGTCGTAGCCGGCAGCATCGCGCTGGCCCGGATCGGGAGCGATCCCGGCCCGGCCCGGGTGGCGCTGGCCGGTTTCGGCACCGCCGCTATCGCGCCGCTTGTGCTGGGGGTGTTCCTCATGGATGGCGACGCGGTCGCCGCCGCGCCGGCGTTCGGGGTGCTTGGCGCGGTGGCGGCGCTGGCGGCCATGGCGCTTTACATCCCCCTGCGATCGACCGGTGGGCTTGGTAGGATCGCGGTATTCTGCGCGGGGGTGGCCCTGGCGGCGGGGACTGCCATCCTCGTCTAGGCGAGACGGCTTGCAACGCGGTGAAAAACCGCTATAGCGCGCGCCTTCGCCGCATCCCTGGCCAGCGAACCCGGCGCGCTTGCGCGTTGGCGGTGCTTGGCCTAGGTCGGTTTCGATCAATTTTGCATGAATTCAAGGAACAGGTGCCGCAATGGCTGTCCCTAAAAGAAAAGTTTCGCCGCATCGCCGGGGCAATCGCCGGGCGCACGATTCGCTGAAGGTCGAGGCCTTCCACGAATGCTCGAACTGCGGCGAACTGAAGCGCCCGCACAACATGTGCAATGCGTGCGGCCACTATAACGGTCGCCTCATTCTCGAGCCGAAGGCCGGTTAAACCCTCCGTTTCCCCCGACAGGAAGGTTAGCGCATGAGCCTCCCGCGTATCGCAGTCGACGCGATGGGCGGCGACGAGGGCGTGCGCGTGATGGTTCACGGCGCCGCCCTCGCGCGGCGCCGGCACGACAAGTTCAAGTTCCTGCTGGTCGGGGACGAACCGCGCATCAAGGCGGCGCTCGAGGACCATCCCAACATGCGCTCCGCCTCCGAAATCCTCCATTGCGAGGATACGGTTGCGGGCGACGAACGCCCGAGCCGCGCCATCCGCCGCGCCAAGACCACCAGCATGGGGCTGGCGATCAACGCGGTGAAGGCCGGGGAGTGCGGCGCTGCGGTAAGCGGCGGCAATACCGGCGCGCTGATGGCGATGAGCAAGCTGGCGCTGCGCACCATGCCCGGCATCGACCGCCCGGCGCTCGCCGCGCTCATCCCGACGCTCGAGGAGCATGACGTCATCATGCTCGATCTCGGCGCGAATACCGAGTGCGACGCGCGCAATCTCGTCCAGTTCGCGATCATGGGCGCGGCCTATTCGCGCATCGTCACCGGACGGACCGCCCCCCGGGTCCGCCTGCTCAACATCGGCACCGAAAGCACCAAGGGTACGGACGACCTTCAGCGCGCCGCGCAGATGCTGGGCGACGCGACGGGGCTGGATCTCGCCTTCGAGGGGTATGTCGAGGCCGACAAGATCAATCGCGGCGATGTCGACGTGGTCGTGTCCGACGGCTTCACCGGCAATATCGCGTTGAAGGCGATGGAAGGATCGGCACGTTTCGTGACCGATCTGCTGAAGACGGCGTTCAGCTCCTCGCTGCGGTCCAAGGTCGGCTTCCTGATCTCGCGGCCGGCGACCGAACTGCTCAAGCATCATCTCGACCCCAACAACCATAATGGCGGGGTCTTTCTCGGGCTGAACGGCGTCATCGTGAAATCCCACGGCAGCGCCACCGCCGACGGGGTGGCCAATGCCGTCGCCGTGACCGCCCGCCTGCTGGAAAGCGAGATTACCGATCGCATCGCCGCCGACCTTGCGGAGATGGACGAGCATTCCTGGCACAATAGCGGGCGCGCCGGCGCCGCGGTTGCGTCCGAACCCGCACCTGCCGATCCGGACGGGTCCGCCCGGTGATTCGCAGCGTTCTCACCGGAACGGGGTCGGCCTTGCCCAAGCGCTGCGTTTCCAACGCGGAACTGTCGGAAACCGTCGATACCAGCGACGAATGGATCCGCGAGCGGACCGGAATCACCCAGCGCTATATCGCGGGGGAGGGCGAGACCACCGGAACGCTGGCCACGGACGCTGCACGGGCAGCCATGGCCGATGCCGGTATCGCGATCGACGATATCGACCTGCTGGTTCTCGCCACCGCAACGCCCGACAACACCTTCCCCGCCACCGCGACGCAGGTGCAGGCAGCGCTCGGCGGCAGGGGCTTTCCCGCTTTCGACGTCGCCGCCGTGTGCTCGGGCTTTCTCTACGCGCTCGGCACCGCCGATTCGATGATCCGGTCGGGCATGGCGACCCGCGCGCTCGTGATCGGGTCGGAAACCTTCAGCCGCATCCTCGACTGGGACGACCGCGGAACCTGCGTGCTGTTCGGCGACGGGGCAGGGGCCTTCGTGATCGAGGCGCGCGACATGGGCGGCCTGCCCGATCCGGACGCGGCCGGGATCATCGCCACTCGCCTCCACGCCGAGGGGGAGCATTCCGAACTGCTGTACGTCGATGGCGGTCCGTCGAGCACGGGCGAGGTCGGAAAGCTCAGGATGATGGGGCGCGAAGTGTTCCGTCATGCCGTCACCAACCTGTCGGCGGTGCTGACCGAAGTGCTGGGCGATGCGGGGTTCGAGGCTGGCGACATCGACTGGGTGGTGCCGCACCAGGCCAATTCGCGCATCCTCGACGCCACGGCGCGCAAGCTGGGGCTGCCGATGGAGCGCATGGTGGTAACGGTGGACAGGCACGCGAATACCTCTGCAGCCTCGGTGCCGCTGGCCTACGACGTCGCGCGCCGGGACGGCCGGATAAAGCCGGGCGATCTCGTCATGCTGGAAGCGATGGGTGGGGGCTTCACCTGGGGCGCCAGCCTGCTGCGCGCCTGATCGAAGTTGAACGAAAACTGCCGGGACGCTTGCCAAAAGCGGTCGTTTAATTCATAAATGTCAACGGGTCGCGAGTAATAGGGGAGCTTTTGCGCGTGGATATGATGCGATCCGTGGGAACCCTCACCAGGGCCGACCTTGCCGAGACGATCAATTACAAGATGGGTTTCTCCCGGGCCGAAAGCCTCGATCTGGTCGAGACGATTCTGGCGAAGATGTGCGATGCGCTGTCCGACGGCGAGAACGTGAAGCTATCCGGTTTCGGCAGTTTCGTGCTGCGCGACAAGAAGGAACGGATCGGCCGCAATCCCAAGACCGGGGTCGAGGTGCCGATCACGCCGCGCCGGGTGATGACTTTCCGTGCCAGCCAGAAATTGAAAGAGCGGATCGCCGACGCCTCGTGACCGGTCGCGCGCCCGATCCCGTGCGCTTCGACGACGGCAAGGCGCCCGATGCCATGCGCACCATCGGTGAAGTGGCCGCCGCGCTCGGACTGAAACCGCACGTACTGCGCTATTGGGAAGAACAATTCCCGACGCTCGAACCGCTGAAGCGCAGCGGCGGTCGCCGGCTCTACCGTGCGGAAGACGTGGCGCTGGTCGCCTGGATAGACCGGCTGGTCAATCGAGAGGGTTACACCATCAAGGGTGCGCGCCAGGTGATCGCGGACGCCTCCGCCGAACAGCCGATGGTTGCCGCCGGAGACGAAGGGGGAAAGACGGCCGAACGCGATGACCTGCCCGGCGACACGTCGCGCGCGCCCGATATGGGTCATGTCCTTTCCGAGCTTCGCGCCGTCCGGCGAACCCTCGCCGATGCTCTCTCGGGCTGACCGACCCTACCCTGTCAACGCACGCGATAGCGCGGTGCCGCGGCTTCCATTTCGCAAACCGCATCCTCGCCCCTCCTAGCGCAAGACCTCCGGCCCGAGATCGGGGTCGAGATCGCGTGGCCGCGCGAAATGCACGAGGCGGCCGCACGGCAGGGTTATGTCCCGCCAGCTGTCGATGTCCAGTTCGAGCACGGCGAAGGCTGCCGTAGGGTATTTCTGCGCGAGCTCGTCATACAGCGCGCCTTCGTCTTCCGGTCTGACGAGGCGCAGGGCGAGATCCTGGATTCCGGGATTGTGCGCCGCCAGCAGCACGCTGGCAGGATCGTCCGCGATTTCCGACAACAGCGTAGCGAGGGTGTCGACGTCCGCCATGTAGGCGGCCTCGTCGTAATGGACGGGAACCGTCATGCCGCTGGCTGCGAGCGTCCTCTTGACCCGCTCGGCCGGGCTGGCGAGAATCATATCCCACTCACCGCCATGCGCGCGGATGTGCCTGCCCATCAGCGCGGCGCCCTTGCGCCCGCGTTCGTTGAGGCCCCGGTCGAAATCGCGCAGGGACATGTCGTCCCAGTCCGATTTGGCATGGCGCAGCAGGCCCAGTCGCTTCACTGATGCTCGTCCTCTTTCGCCGCCGCGCCCACGGGCCACGAAACACCTGTGGCGATACGTTGTAAAGCTTCGTCTAGCGTCAGGCGGGTGACGGGCACGCCCGCGGGAAACGCCGTCAGCAACCGGCTGGGAAAGGCGGGGGAGAGGACGACGAAATGCCCCCGGTCCCCCTGCCGCCGGATCAGACGTCCGAAGGCCTGTGCCAGCCGCATCCGGATGATGCGATCGTCATACACCGATCCGCCCGCCGCGGCCCGCCGCGCGCGGTGCAGGATGCTGGGCTTGGGCCAGGGAACCTGTTCCATAACGACGCAGCGCAGGGAGTCGCCCGGCACGTCGACCCCGTCGCGCAGCGCGTCCGTGCCAAGCAGCGAACTGAGCGGATCGTCGCGAAAGATATCGACCAGCGTGCCGGTGTCGATCGGGTCGACGTGCTGCGCGTACAGCGGCAGTCCGCCGCGGGCGAGCCGGTCGGCGATGCGGCCGTGAACCGCGCGCATCCGGCGGATGGCCGTGAACAGGCCGAGCACGCCGCCACCGCACGCTTCGATGATGCGCGCATAGGCGCCGGCGAGCGCCGCCAGATCGCCCTTCCTTACATCGGTGACGATCAGCACTTGCGCGTTGGCGGCGTAGTCGAACGGGCTGGCGGCATCGGCGAGACGCGGCTGCACGGCGATGTGCGCCGTGCCCGACCGCTGGACCGCGTCGCCCCAGTCCGGACCCTCTTCTCCCCGGTCGCATAGCGTGGCGCTCGTCAGCATCACGCCATGCGCGCCTTCCAGCACCACCCGGGAAAACGGCTTCATGGGGTCGAGGAAGCGGCGATGCAGGCCGACGTCGAATTCGCGAGCGTCGTTGCGGTCGACCGCCAGCCAGTCGACGAATTCCGGGTCTGCCGGGCCGCCGAGCCGCACCAGCAACGCCTCCCACGCGGCCAGCGTGTCGATCCGCCAGGACAGTGAGAAGCGCGCCCCGTCGATCCTCGCGCGGCCCTGCGCATCAAGCCAGTCGGGGGCGTCCTCGAGCATCGCCTCGAGCCTGATGCCGAGCTTGATGAGCGGCTGGCGGATCGCCGCCAGCGCCTGCGCGGCGGCCTGCGCGCTTTCGATGAAGTCGCCCTCCAGCCCCGCGGCCTCGGTCTCGATGCCGTAACCGGCGTCCAGCGCCCCGCTCTCGTCACGGGCGTAGGTCAGCGCGCGCACCGCGGCGAGCAGATGCTCCAGCGGGCCGGAAGGGGCGTTTTCGTTGAGGCGCTGCAGCCAGCCGTCCCCGGGCAGGGCGTCCGCGGCCTCGCGCGCCGCTTCGATCGCTTCTCCGCCGGCATCGTCATAGCTGGCGACATCGGCGAGGCGCGCAGCAAGACCGCGCCGACGGCCCTTGGTGCCGCGTTCGGGGCCGACGATCCAGCGCCGCAGCTCCACCGCTTCCTGACCCGTCAGCGCGGCGGCGAAGGTGGAATCGGCGGCGTCGAAAACGTGATGTCCCTCGTCGAACAGGATCCGCGTGGGGCGCTGGGCATGGTCGCGTCCGCGGGCGGCGTTGACCATTACCAGGGCGTGATTGGCGATGACGAGATCGGCTTGCGCGCTCGCCCTGGCGGCGCGTTCGATGAAGCATTTGCGATAATGCGGGCAACCGGCATAGACGCATTCGCCGCGCTGATCGGTCAGCGAACGGATCGCCCGCCCGCGGAACAGCGTGCCCAGCCAGCCCGGCAGGTCGCCGCCGATCATGTCGCCATCCTGCGAATAGCCGGCCCAGCGCGCCACGAGCTGCGCGAGAATGGCGGAGCGGCCCCCGAAGCCGCCCTGAAGCGCGTCTTCCAGATTGAGCAGGCACAGGTAGTTTTCCCGCCCCTTGCGCACCACGACCGGGCGCGAACCGTCGGCGCGCCGTTCGGGCCAGGCGCGCCGGGATTCGCCGCGCAGCTGGCGTTGCAGGTTCTTGGTATAGGTGCTGACCCAGACGGTTCCGCCACTCCGCTCCGCCCAGAGCGATGCGGGGGCAAGATAGCCGAGCGTCTTGCCGATGCCGGTACCCGCCTGCGCGAGCAGGACGTGGGGCCGCCCGTGCCTTTCGCGCGGAGCGAAAATCGAACCGACGTCGCGGGCGTAGTCTCGCTGCCCCTGCCGCCGTTCGGACCCTTCGCCGACGAGGCGTTCGAGCTGGCCGTGGATCGCTTCCTCCCCGATCAGCACCTGTCCGGGCTGCGCGCGCTCGGGTGCCTCCTCCCATTCAGGCAGGCGCGAGAACAGCCACTTCTCCGCGCGATCGGGCTTCGCGACATGCGGAGCGACGATCTGCGCCCACTGCCAGCGCGAACGCGCGAGTGATTGCAGGATCGACCATGCGCCTTCCCGCGCTTCCCACTCGGCGCTTTCGCAGGTCGCCAGCAGGACGCCCGCCGCGCGTTGCAGCAACTCGGGCACCTCGGCTCCGTCCGCCGGTTCGGGCAGGCCGACGGCATGGGCGAGTCCCTTCGGCGTGGGCACGCAGAATTTCGCCGGATGGATGAAGGCGAACAGTTCTAGCAGGTCTAGACCCGACAGGTCCGGATAGCCCAGCCGCGTCGCCACCAGCGGGGCGTTGAGGATGAGATGCGGGGTGTCGGCGGCGGCCATCGCCGCCTCCCCCTTGGAAATTCCCCGCGTGTCGCCCTTGGCCGGGCGCAGCCAGCTGCCCGAGTGACTGGCATGGAGCGCGGGCAGGGGGAGGACGGGAACGGTGTCGCAAGACATTGCCCGCCCGTTATCGGTATGCGGAACGAAATGTAAACAAGTGCCCGGGGTCGATCACCAGTGCAGGGTTTCGCGTTAAGCCTTACCGCAGCCGGCGAACGGTGTAGCGAATGCGACGAAAATTCGCGGTGCATGGAAATTCGTTCAGGCCAGTGCATAGCGGCGACGCTATGCTCCGGCGCGCCATGAGATCACGCTTCATTCTCGGTCCCGCCGCCCCTGCCGCCACCGTCCTTGCCGCCGCCGCGCTCCTTGCCGCCAGCCCTGCATGGCCGCAGGATACCGAGCCGACGCCCGCCCCCACGGGAGCGAGCGGATCGATGGGGGCTATCGACAGCGATTTCGACTTGCGCTCCTCCACGCAGCCCGAACGCCGCCCCGCAGACCGGTTCGAGCCGATGGTGCAACCCTTGCCGCAGCAGCAGGACCGCGCGAGCGAGCCGGCCCCGCAGCGTGCGCGGCAGGCGCAGCGCGTGGAACTGCCGCAACTCGCCCCCGCCGCCGCGCCCTCTGCGCGGGCGACGAGCTCACGGTCGCGGGAGGCAACCCGCGACCCGACGCAGACGGACCCGGCGGAAACCCCGCCGCGCGTCGATACCAAGACGGACGTGCCCATATCGACCGAAGGGGCGTCAGCAACGGCCGACGCGCCGGCAAGGCCCGAAATGCCTTCGCAAGGATCGGCAGGTACGCGGGCCACGGCCTTGCCGGCGGACGCCGGCAGCGCGCCCTCTGCCTGGGATGAAGGCAACTCGTTCGACTGGCTGATGTGGCTCCTGCTTCCCCTGGCGCTGGGCGGAGCGATCGTGGTGCTCGTCCGGCGTCGCCGGGTCGCGGAAGGCCCGAGGACACACACGGCAGAGCGCGTCGAACGTCCGCAACCCGCATCCGCCGTGGCTCAATCCGCGCCGCGGCGCGAGCAGCAGCCGGCACCCGCCCCTGCGCCCCCCGACCGTCCGGTGTTCGATCCCGCCACGCTGGTGCAGGTCAATCCGAACCGGCACCGGCCCCCCGCGCCTTCCTCTGGTGCGCGCCCGGTTCCCAGTGGCATGGTCACGACCAATCTCGTCGCCAAGCAGCGCGCCCAGGCGGAGGCGGTGCGGGTGGAACGCGAGCGACGCGAGGCGGCGCGGCTGGCGGAGGCGAAGCGGCAGGCGGCCGCGCGCTGTCCGAACACGACGTTGCACCTGTCCTTCGGAGAGGACGCCTTCGGTCCGCGCAAGCCGGCCAGCAACTAGCGGGCGAAGGGCGCCCTTCAGGCCGGTGCGTCGCCTCTCTCGCCGGTGTTCCTCGTCTCGATCCGCAGCGGTTCGGGGAACATGTTGGTGGTGATGGGGAAGGGGATTTCGATCCCGGCCGCGTCCAGTCCCTTCTTGATCGCCTTGATCGCTTCGCTCTTGGTCTGCCTGAGATCGCGCTGTGCGGACTGGGCGTACCACTGCACCAGGAAGTCGATGGAGCTGCCGCCGAATTCCTGCGCGTAAACGATCACGGGGCGATCCTTCACGATGGCATCCACCGTGCCCATCGCTTCCTCGATCACGCGCTGCGCCTCTTCCAGGTCGGCATCGTAGCTCACGCCCACGATGACCTCGTTGCGCCGCACGGTGTCGTCGGTAAGGATCTTTACGGCATTCTTGAACAGCATCGAATTGGGCATGATCGTGAGTTCGTTCGACAGCTGGCGAATATGCGTTTCGCGCAGGCTGATATGCTCGACCTTGCCGAGCACGCCCTCGACCTCGATCAGATCACCGATGCGCATCTTCTCGCGCAGCATGATGAGCACGCCGGCGAGGAAGTTTTCGAATATGTCCTGAAAGGCGAAGCCGATCGCCAGCGCGCCGACGCCGAGGCCGGCGATGAAGCCCGCCGGGGTGAAACTGGGTATGGCGATGATCGCCGCCAGCATGATCCCCACGATCCAGATCGCCAGCCGGACGAGCGTGGCGATAAGCTGCCGGAGATCCTCGCGGATGCTGGATTTCTTGGTGAGCCGGGCGGTGATGCGAACCGCGGATTTGGCGATCAGCCAGGTGAGGATCAGGACGACGAGCGCGATGGCGAGGTTCGGCAGGATCGCGACGAAGCCTTGCGCCATTCCCTGCACCTGATCGCGCAGGGTTCCGATATAGTTCACGTGGCTGCTCCCCGTCTTCTTTCCTGACAAATACGAGTGACGCGGGCGGGTTCCGCCTTGCGCCGGATTGTGGGGAGCGCGTAAGCGCCGCCCATGTTCAGTTCCGACCTAGTAGAAGCCGCCCGCAGTTCCAAGTCCTGGCCCTTTCAGGAAGCGCAACGGCTGCACAAGCGATATCCCCACGGCAAGCCCGGCGGAGAGCCGGTGCTGTTCGAAACCGGTTACGGGCCGAGCGGGTTGCCGCATATTGGCACGTTCCAGGAAGTCCTGCGAACGAGCCTGGTACGCCGTGCCTACGAGATCGTGGGCAGCCGTGACGGCAAGCCCGCGCCGACCCGACTGGTCGCCTTCAGCGACGACATGGACGGGCTGCGCAAGGTGCCCGACAACCTGCCGAACCAGGAGATGCTCCGGCGCAACCTGGGCAAGCCGCTCAGCCGGATTCCCGATCCATTCGGCGAGCACAAGAGTTTCGCCCACCACAACAACGCCATGCTGCGCGACTTTCTCGACCGCTTCGGCTTCGACTACGAATTCGTCGCCGCGAGCGATCGTTACAACGATGGCGCGTTCGACGATCAGTTGCGAAACGTGCTCACGCATTACGATGCGATCATGGACGTGATGCTGCCCACCTTGAGAGAAGAGCGGCGCCAGACCTATTCGCCCGTCCTGCCAATCAGTCCGGAAAGCGGCATCGTCTTGCAGGTGCCTGTCGAGGTGATCGATCCCGCCGACGGCACCATCCGCTTCGAGGACGCTGGGCGCACCGTGGAACAGAGCGTGTTCGGCGGACAGGCAAAGCTGCAATGGAAGGTCGACTGGGCCATGCGCTGGCTGGCGCTGGGGGTCGATTACGAGATGTACGGCAAGGATCTGACCGACAGCGGCGTACAGTCGGGCAAGATCGCCCGGGTCCTGGGGGGTCGCAAGCCGGAGGGCCTGATCTACGAACTGTTCCTGGACGCCAATGGCGAGAAGATTTCGAAGTCGAAGGGCAACGGTCTCACGATCGAGGAATGGCTCCGCTATGGCAGCGACGATTCGCTCGGCTTCTACATCTTCCCCAATCCCAAGAGTGCCAAGCAACTGCACGCCGGCGTGATTCCGCGCGCGGTGGACGATTACTGGCAATTCCGGGAGCGCATCTGCGAACAGGACATCGACAAGCAGCTTGGCAATCCGTCCTGGAACCTGCTGCGGGTGAACGACGCGGCGCCGACACAACCGCCCGCGGGGGCGGGGGACGCGCTTCCCGTGACCTATGCGCTGCTGCTCAACCTCGTCGGTGTGCTGGGGGCGGAAGCGACGGCGGACCAGGTCTGGTCCTACCTTGGCAACTACATCGCCGATGCCCGGCCCGAGGCGCATCCCGACCTCGACGTGCTGGTGGCGAAAGCTCTCGCCTACAACCGCGACTTCGTCGCGCCGACGCTGAACAAACGCGCGCCGGACCCGAACGAGGCAGCGGCACTGCGCGAACTGGACGCGCAACTCGATGCGGTCGATCCGACCACCACGGCCGAAGACTTGCAGACGATGGTTTACGAGATCGGCAAGCAGGAACGCTTCGGTTTCGAATCCCTGCGCGACTGGTTCCGGGCGTTGTACGAGACGCTTCTCGGCAGTGCCCAGGGGCCTCGCATGGGCAGTTTCATCGCGCTTTACGGGGTGGCGAACACGCGCGCCCTGATAGCCGAGGCGCTGGCGCGGTAGGGGTGCGAATCAGTACCAGGCCTTCGTCCGGTACCACTTGGTGATGATGTACTTGCTTCCCGCCGTCACAGGTCGGCCGGCATGGATCGTCGCCGGATTGGTGATGCCGTCCGGCTTTGCATTGTTCCAGACCAGTAAAACGCCGGGTTTGGGTTCTATGGAAATGCCCAGCTCCGTGAAATCGGTCGTGCCGCCCCCCTCGACATGGTTGAGGAACGCCATCGCGGTGATCGAGCGCTGGCCGCCCCGGTTCATTTCCAGCTCCCAATAGGTCGTGTCCGGATGAAACCAGTCGTGGTGGGGCTGAAATTCCTGACCGGGCATGTATCGCTGGCCCTGGATCGTCTCGCCAAAGCTGCTCTCGATATCCAGCAGGTCGTCGATCCGCCGGCTGATCTTCTTCACGAACGGATCGTTGGCATCGACATTGCCCGAATAGCTTGTGCGGTACCCACTGGAATAGTCGAGGTCGAACACCACGCTGGGCTTGGCGGTCGCATCGATCAGGTCGCGCATCTTCTGGCATTCGGCGGGCGACATGAAATCGCCGATGGCCCAAAGTTCCACTTCCTCCGAAGGGACGCGATAGGCCGTGGGATTGGCGGCGAGACGCTCGCGCACCTGTCTGCCGACCTTCATCAGACCGAGGCGATCGCGGTCGGCGGGGATGGTTGGAGACTGGCTGGCCATAAGCCCAAACCTTTTCCATTCGCGGCGCGAAACTGCAAGAGGGCTTGCCGACTGGTTCGCGCGCTCTAGGATCGCGAGACAGAACAGGAAAGGGCCGCAGCATGACCGACGCCACTACCAAGAGCCGTTATTCGCTCGGCGCGATGATCTTCCACTGGGCGATCGCCATCGCCGTCATCTGGAACTGGCGTCTGGCCGAGACGGCCCACGAAACCGCCGACCGGGCGCATGGCGCGGCGCTGATGGCGGATCACAAGGCGCTCGGCATCACTATCCTGGCGCTGACACTCGGGCGGATCGCCTGGCGTCTGACGCACAAGCTGCCGCCGCTCCCGGCGAACTACGCGACCTGGGAACGGGTGCTGGCGCGGGGCACGCATCTCATCTTCTACATCCTGCTCGTCGCGCTGCCGCTGGCCGGCTGGATTGCGAATTCGCTGGGCGGGAAAATGATCGACTATTTCGGTCTGTTCACCATCCCGGCCTTGCCGGTGGGGCAGAACGGCGATCTCGGCCATTCCATTTTCGAGGTACACGCGACAACCGGCACGATCATGATCTGGCTCATCGGCCTGCACATTCTGGGCGCCCTGAAGCATACCTTCTTCGACAAGGACGGGGGCATCTTCCGCATGCTTCCGTTCGGCAGTGTCGGGGCAGAGCGGCGCTGACGCGCGCAAGACAAAACCCCCCGCCGCGATGGGCGGGGGGTTCGCATCGCCGGCCACTCGCTCCGGCGAAAGGTCGTGGCGCCTACCAGAAGAAGTCGTAGATCACGTCGACAACTTCACCGGTGTATGTGTCCACCAGCAGCACGTCGTCGTAGTAGCGCACCCAGCGATACCCGCCATAGACCGGCGGAAGGCGATAGCTCCACGGATCGTTGATCCAGTAGCGGCTGGAATAGAACGGGCTGCCCAGGCGGAAGCCGATGCTCAGCCGGCTGTAGCTGTAGCCGCGATAGGGCGAATAGTAGCGGCCCAACCTGAACAGCGAGCGGTTGTTATCGCGGTAGGTGTGCCAGTTGTAACGCCGGTCGTTGCGCCAGCTTCGGCGGTCCCATCGCCTGTTGTCGCGCTGGTTGCGGTAGTCGCGGCGATCGCCATAGCTGCGCTGATCGCGGTAATTGCGTTGATCGCGGTAGTCGCGGCGCTGGTCGCGGTCACGCCAGTTGCGCTGATCGCGGTCGCGGTAAGAGCGCTGATCGCGGTCGCGCGCGCCATAACTGCGATCGCGGTTCGCACCGACATAGTCCCGGCCCCGTCGCTGGAGAGCCTCGCGGGCGCGCAGTTCGGCGCTGCGATCGGTGCGAGCCTCGCTCCGGCTGCGTTCGCGTCGTTCGGTACGGACGCTGCTTCGCCTGTCGGTGCGTTCCGCCCGGCGCTCGCGCTGGCGCTGCATGTCCGGGCGGTCGACGGTTTCGCGCGGGGTGCGAAGGGTGCCGCTAAGGCCACGGTCGCCGCGATTGCCGCGGCGCTCGCTTCGCGTGCTGCGATCGCTGCGATCGCCGCGATCGCCGCGACGCTGCTGTTCCGCGGCCGCGCCGCTGTCGGCTGCCGCCGCGGCCGCCGGTATCGCCGGAAGCGTCATCGCCGCGGCGAGTGCGGCCAGGCCGCAGGTCTTCATCAAATGTGCCAGTTGCATGGCAACGTCTCCCTCTGGTCTGACAGAGCGAAGGGTGAAGCGCGCGGGAAGGGCGGCTCGGCCCGATCTGTCGATACGTGCATTTACAGCGACGAGCCATGAGCGTTAACTGAACCGCCACCAAGGCCTTGTGTTCATGTTCGTGACGTGTGCGATGAACGCGCGGTGCGATTGGCGCGACGGGCCGCACCGTCTAGACTGGCGCGATGCACGAGACTTTTGCCGCCATCGAGGCAGACATCGTCGACCGCCTTCGCGCCGGAGCCAGCGACCGCAAGAGCGCCATGCACGCGCCGGTCGTGGCGACGGCGGACGCGCGGGCGCGGGTGATGGTGCTGCGCGCCGTGACGCGCGGCGCGGATAGCGGGCGGCTGACCCTGCGGTTCCATACCGACGCCCGTTCCCCCAAGGTCGGCGTGGTGACGCGCGATCCGCGCATCGGGGTGCTGTTCTACGATGCCGACGCCAAGGTGCAGATCCGCGTGCGCGGTCGTGGACGGATCGAGCGCGACGGGCCGGTTGCCGATGCGGCGTGGGAGGAGAGCACGAACTTCGCCCGCCGCTGTTACCTGGCCGAGGCCGGACCGGGGACGCCTGCCGATGCGCCGACCTCCGGCCTTCCGGACTGGGCGGAGGGCATCCAGCCGAGCGACTCGCAGATTGCGCCGGCACGCCAGCACTTCGCCGTGATGCTGGTGGACCTCTATGAACTCGACTGGTTCTACCTCGACAATGACGGCCACCGCCGCGCGCGTTACGCCGACGGGACGTGGACCTGGGTCGTCCCCTGACCCCGGCAGGCCGCGCGGAGGGGGCAAGGTGTGACAGGTGTGACAATGTCCTGAGCCGGAGAACCGCCGGCCCGCATGCGCCCTGTCGCGGGGCATCGAAAGGGGACGGACAAGCGGCGGCATGGCACGGGCGGTAGAGCGCCCGGCGAGCTGTAGGAAAGCCAGCCGGAGCTATCCTACCGGCGTTCGAAACCCGCCAGTCCGTCTGCCTCGGCCGCCTCCCGCTCGATACGCGCGACGCGCGCGGATGGCGGCCCGTCGAGCATCCGGCTGGCCAGCGTTTCCACCGCTTCGGCCGCGCCTTGCAAATGCGCCTCCACCGTGCCATCGGGCAGGTTGCGGACCCATCCGGCCACGCCCAGTTCGCGCGCATTGCGCACCGTCCAGTCGCGGTAGAACACGCCCTGCACCGTGCCGCGAACGATCAGGCGGGTCGCGATCATGGGCGGGACGCCGCAGCGCCTACCTGGTCAGCTTCTTGTAGGCCAGGCGCGTCGGCCGGTCCGCCGCGTCGCCCAGGCGGCGGCGCTTGTCTTCCTCATACGCCTCGAAATTGCCCTCGAACCATTCGACATGGCTGTCGCCCTCGAAGGCGAGGATGTGCGTCGCAAGGCGATCGAGGAAGAAGCGGTCGTGGCTGATGACCACGGCGCAGCCGGCGAAGTTCTCGATGGCTTCTTCCAGCGCGCCGAGCGTTTCCACGTCGAGGTCGTTGGTCGGTTCGTCCAGCAGCAGCACGTTGCCGCCCTGCTTCAGCATCTTCGCCATGTGGACGCGGTTGCGCTCGCCACCCGACAGCTTGCCGACATTCTTCTGCTGGTCCGGTCCCTTGAAGTTGAACGCGCCGACATAGGCGCGGGTGGAGACGTCGTGCCCGTTGACCTTCATGTAATCGAGCCCGTCGGAGATTTCCTCCCACACGTTGTTGCCCGCCGTCAGGTCGTCGCGGCTCTGGTCCACGTAGCCCAGCCGCACGGTGTCGCCGATGGCGATGGAGCCTTCATCGGGTTCCTCCTGCCCGGTGATGATCTTGAACAGGGTCGACTTGCCCGCGCCGTTGGGCCCGATCACGCCCACGATGCCGCCCGGCGGCAGCATGAAATCGAGGTTCTCGAACAACAGCTTGTCGCCGTAGGACTTGGTCAGTCCCTTCGCCTCGATCACCTTGCCGCCCAGGCGCTCGGGCACCTGGATAACGATCTGCGCCTTGCCCGGCTTGCGGTCCTGCTGCGCTTCCTGAAGCTGCTCGAACTTGCGGATGCGCGCCTTGGACTTGGTCTGCCGGGCGCTGGGGGTCTGGCGGATCCATTCCAGCTCGCGCGACAGGCTCTTCTGCCGGCCCGATTCCTCGCGGCTTTCCTGCTCCAGCCGCTTCGCCTTCTTTTCCAGATAGGTCGAGTAGTTGCCCTCGTAGGGGTAATAGGAGCCGCGATCGAGCTCCAGGATCCATTCGACGACATTGTCGAGGAAATAGCGATCGTGGGTGATCATCAGCACCGCGCCCGCATAGTCCTTGAGGTGGTTTTCCAGCCACTCCACGCTTTCCGCATCGAGGTGGTTGGTCGGCTCGTCCAGCAGCAGGATGTCGGGCTTCTGGATCAGCAGGCGGGTCAGCGCCACGCGGCGCTTCTCGCCGCCCGAAAGATCGGTGACGTTCCAGTCGCCGGGCGGACAGCGCAGCGCCTCCATCGCGATCTCGAGCTGGTTGTCGAGCGTCCAGCCATCGACCGCGTCGATCTTGTCCTGCAACTCGGCCATCTCGGTGCTGAGCGCGTCGAAATCGGCGTCCTCCTCGGCCATCTCCATGCCGATCTGGTTGAAGCGCTCGACCATCTCGGCGGTTTCGCGCGCGCCGTCCTTGACGTTTTCCAGCACCGTCTTGCTCTCGTCCAGCTGCGGTTCCTGCGCCAGGTAGCCGACGGAGATGTTCTCGCCCGGCCAGGCCTCCCCGGATATGTCGGTATCGATGCCGGCCATGATCTTGATGAGCGTCGACTTGCCCACGCCGTTCGGTCCGACGATGCCGATCTTCGCGCCGCGATAGAATTGCAGGTTGATGTTGGACAGCACCGGCTTCTGCGCGCCGGGGAAGGTCTTGGTCATGTCCTTCATGACATATGCGTACTGGGCGGCCATCGAGCGTCCTTCGGGTATCTGGTTTTCGCGTGAGAGGGATTTGCCCGCGCAGATAGGGGCTTGCGGGCCGTTGGGCAAGCGGGCGTGGCCTCTTGGCAAGCGGGGCGCGCTCGCCTAGCGAACGGCCACATGAAAAAGACCCTGCTCGCGCTGACCGCGCTCTCGCTCGCCGCTCCCGCAACCGCCCAGCGCTACGACCTGGAACCCGGCGCGCACGATCCCATCGCCTGGGACTTCGTGGAAGGCATCTCGACCGAGGTCGGCCCCAGGCTGGCGGGCACCCCGGACGAGGCGCGGGGCCGTGCCTGGGCGATGGAATGGCTGCGCGCCAACGGGTTCGCCAATGTCGTGGAAGAACCCTTCATGCACGATACCTGGGTGCGCGGGGAGGAGACGGCGCGGATCGTGTCGCCCTATCCGCAACCCATCGTGCTGACCGCCCTCGGCCGCAGCGGATCGACGGGGGAGGGCGGACTGATCGCCGAGGTCGTGCGGTTTGACGACATGGCGGAGCTCGAAGCCGCCCCGGCGGGCAGTCTCGCGGGCAAGATCGCGTTCATCGACCACGCCATGCGCGCGACGATGGACGGGTCGCATTACGGCTATTTCGGGCAGGCGCGGCGCCGGGGACCGGCCATCGCCGCCAGCAAGGGCGCTGCGGGCGTGGTGATCCGCTCCATCGGCTCCGACACCGACCGCCTGCCGCATACCGGCGGCACCGGCTGGGACGAGGGCCAGGAACCGATCCCCGCCGCGGCGCTCTCCAACCCCGATGCCGACAATCTGACGCGGATGCTGGAGCGCGGCCAGCCGGTGACGCTGGAAATGACGCTGACGCCGCGCTTCGTCGGCATGACGCCGAGCGGCAACGTGACGGGCGAGATCGTCGGGCGCGACCCGTCGCTGCCCCCGGTGCTGCTGGCCTGCCATCTGGACAGCTGGGATCTGGGCACCGGCGCGCTCGACGACGGCGTGGGCTGCGCTGTCGCGGCGGCCGCCGCCCGGCGCGTGGCCGAGGCGGGGCGGCCGCTGCGCACCATCCGCGTGCTGTTCGCCGGATCGGAGGAAACCGGCCTCTACGGCAGCACCGCCTACAGCGAAGCGCATGCGGACGAACCCATCGCCGCCGGCATCGAAAGCGATACCGGCATGGGCCTGATCTGGGAAATGAGCAGCAACTTCACCGATACCAATCCCGACCTCTACCAGCGCATGCTGCGGGCGGTGGACGGTTACGGCGTCGGCCCGTCCACCGACGTGGCCGCGGGGGGCGCGGACCTCAACGTGGTGCGCGACCAGGGCGGGGCGATCATCGAACTGCAGCAGGACATCAGCGACTATTTCGGCATCCATCACACCGCGAACGACACGCTCGACAAGGTCGACCCGGCGATCCTGGCGCAGAACGTGGCGGTCTGGGCGGCACTGGTGAACGTGCTGGCGAACGAGGCGGGGCCGATCAAACCAGCGGAGTGAAGGCCCGAAGCGACGCCTGCGCGGCGCCGATCCGGCCCCCGGACCGGGCACGACGCTTTGCAGCCGCCGGGGGTGTTCTCCGGCTCAAACTGGTCGGGGAGACAGGATTCGAACCTGCGACCCTCTGCTCCCAAAGCAGATGCGCTACCGGGCTGCGCTACTCCCCGAACCGGTCGGTTCGCGAAAGACTGGTGGGCCCGGCAGGACTCGAACCCGCGACCTAGCCGTTATGAGCGGCCAGCTCTAACCAACTGAGCTACAGGCCCGCACAGTCTTTCGCGACGTTCGCCGATAGCTTCCCTGCGGCCGGGCGGCAAGCGGCATGGTCACGGCGGTGACTACCGCGTGACCGCCGCCATCACGTCGCGAACGCTGCTCGCCGCCACTCCGCGACCGGCGAGATAGGCGAACACGCGCCGCCACCAGTCGTAGAGCGCGTCGAGATCGTCCTCGTCGCGGACATAGGGGGTGTGACCGGGACTGAGCGAGGGGCTGTGGAAGGACAGCACCAGCACCGGCAAGCCGTCGTCCAGCGCCATGTCGATGCCGCGGATGGCTTCCTGCACGCTCACCCCCTCGGGCGTCAGCGGCACCCGCTCGAGCAGGCCCAGCTTCGCCAGCGCTCCGCGCAACACCGGCGCGCGCCACAGCCGGGGATAGATCGCCTCCCCCTGCCGCCGCAGCATTCCCCAGAAGGTGGTCGTCAGCGGCAGTTCGAGCAGCGTGCGGGCATCGTCCAGCCAGTAGGGCGCAAGCGGATGGGCGCGGAAATCGGGGCCGTGCGCGTGTGAATAGTCGAAATGCGGGCGAACCGAGCTGTCGACCGCGATGCCGTTATCCGCCAGCGCCCGCGCCGTGTTCGGTCCCACGCCGTAACGGCCCGCGCGGTAGATCAACGGGGCGATCCCGAAATTCTCCTCGATCGCATCGCGCAGGCGCGTCAGCTTGGACGCTTCCAGCCCGGCGGGCAGGTTGCCGGCGAAGGAATTGGCCTGTGTGACCTCCTCCTCGAAGGGAGGATTGACCCAGGGGTGCAACTGCACCCCGATCTCGGCCCGGCCGGCGGCGAGCGGTTCGCGCAAGATCTCCGCCGCGCGGGTGCTGCTGGCGATGGGCCAGTCCACCAGATAGACCGGGGCCACGCCCTGCGCCTCGCAGAACTGCTGGAACTTGGCGAGCCGCGGGACGGACCTGGTGGAATGGCTTTCGCGCGTGAGCGGCTTGCCCCAGTCGAACTCCTCCTCCGTATCGACGGTCAGCAGGAAGCGGGTGCGCCCGTCGGCAAAGCACGCCGCGGCGTGCGGGGGAGGGGGATCGAGCAGGTTGCGCATGGCCGTGGCGGCCTTCCTTGCAGGATAATCCTTGCGACCCGGTTTATCCGGCGGTCCTGCTATGGCCAGCGTCGCCGGCGGTCAAGGCGGGCAGGGTGAGGACGACCTGTTCGTCCTCGCACGCCAGCGTGCCACCCGCCGCCCGCGCTTCGGCCTGCGCCAGGCGGAAGGCGAAACCCGGGCCGAACATGCCGGCGCTGACCACCCGGCGCTGGCCCGGCGCGGCGGCGGGCGCGCCGTCTTCCCCCAGCAGCGATCGCGGCACTTCCATCTTCAGCGTGATGGTCTGCCCGTCGCCGCGCAACTCGGCGGGAATCGTCTCGCCCGGACCCATCGCCCCGGCCGCCGTGGCGAGCAGCCGCCAGCACAGCACCATCGCATCGGACCGGTCGAGAGCGACGGCGAAGGGCGACCCGGCGACATCCAGCGCGAAGCCGGCATTGCGCGGACGCAGCACGCCTTCGAGCCGGCGGATAGTCTCCACCAGCGCGGTGCGCAGATCGGTCTCGCCATCCTCCAGCGCCATTCCGCCCGCCTCGAGCTTTACCAGCCGGTCGACCTCGTCGAACCCGGCGAGCAGCTTGGCCGCATCGACCGAGATGGCGGCGGCATGAGCGCGGTATTCGTGCGGAACGGCGCCGAACAATTGCTGCTGGATGATCTCGGCGAAACCCTGGAGCGCGTTCACCGGCGTGCGCAGTTCGTGAAGAACCTGCCGCATCGCGTCGGCGGGCGAATCTTCGTCATTGGCGGGGAGAAGCAGCGGGCGGTAGAGGCGACCGTGATAGCCGGCGAAGCCGCCAGTCGCCTGTTCGAACACCGGCGTCGCTTCCATCCGCCATTCGCCGCTGATCGCGGGCGCCGCGGCCAGCGTGACCGGCGCCGCGCGGAGCGGCTGACGGTGCGCGAGTGCGGCGCGCGTCCGGTCCGAAACCCGGACCAAGTCGCCGGCCGTCGGCGCGGTCAGCATCAATCCGACGGCAAGCGGGGCGATATCCTCGTCCGCCCAGATCACCGCACCGTCTGCCCCGGTGGTGAAGTCGAACCGGTCGGATGCAGCGTCGGTCCGGGCCCGGTCGCGGCCGCGCGCCGGTAGCGGTTCGGGAAGGGACGACCTGCCAGAGCGCTCTTCGCGGAACGCCTCGATGCGGCGCAGCAGCGCCCCGACGCTTTCCACCTGCGACTGCCGCGCGGCGGGGGCGTCGGTCCGCTCGTCCGCCGCCGGCGACGCAGTGTCCTGCGGAGAGGCCGGCGGCGTGGGGGCGGGGGCAGGCGCGGGAAGCTGCGCCCCGTCCGCGGCGGGCAGCGCCCCGGCGACGGCACCGGTAAGCACCAGGTCGCCCACGCCCAGCCTGGCCAGCAATTGCCTGGCCGATTGCGGCAGATCGCGCCGGTGACGCAGGAAACCGCGGGCGATTACCGGGAGAGAGGGGATGAGGCGGAGCCATTCGTCCTCCCGCAGGCGCGCCGTCGCCATCGCCGCGGCGGCAGGCTTGGACGGTCCCTCCGCCAGCAGCGCGACGAAGCGCGGAACGCGCAGCCGCGTCCCCGGTTCGCGCAGGATGCGCGATTGATCCTCTTCGGGAATGGCGCGCTGCAACAGGCCGAGCACGATGTAGGCCGCGCTCGTCATCGCACCGGTCGGCGGCAGGCGCGTCGTTCCCATGAGATCGACGAGCTGGCGAAATTGCGTGCGCGCGGCCGCGTCGCTGTCCGTGCGCATGCGCAGCACCGTGGCGAGGCGGTCGTCGAATTGCATTCTCGCTCCCGGCGAAAGTTAACGGATCGTCAACTTCGCCCTAGCCGGGTGCGCTATGGGTGACAGTTGCGCCGACGGGTGCGTTGCAAAAAGGGACAATCGCGCGCATACCACTGAAAGTTTCGCGGGAACGACGCGCTGCGTTCAGGATTTAATATCCGAATAGCCTGATATTGCGGATTTCGGCATTCTCAAGGGGCATCGGCGCATGGCGACGCTGGACAGGATAGACAGGAAGTTGCTGGCCGAATTGCAGGCCGAGGGACGCGTGACGAATGTCGATCTCGCCAGCCGTGTCGGCCTGACCGCGCCCCCCTGCCTGCGCCGCGTGCGCGCGCTGGAGGAAGAGGGCGTCATTCGCGGCTACCATGCCGATCTCGATGCATCGAAGCTGGGTTTCGCCATAACCGTGTTCGCGATGGTCAGCCTGCGCAGCCAGGCCGAGGAAGACCTCAAGGCGTTCGAGGATCACATCAAGACGCTGCCCGAAGTGCGCGAGTGCCACATGCTGAACGGGGAGATCGACTTCATCCTGAAGATCGTCAGCCGCGACCTGCAAAGCTTCCAGGAATTCCTCACCAGCAAACTGACGCCGGCACCCAATGTCGCCAGCGTCAAGACAAGCCTGACCATCCGTACCGCCAAGCACGATCCGGGCGTTCCGCTGGAAAGCTGACCGGCACCGCTAGAGGGCGGAAAAGCGTTCGATATCCCTGATCCGTCCGGAGACGACGAGTTCGTCGTCGGGAAAGATGATGGTATCGGGGACGGCGTGGATGAAATCCTCCCCCTCCCGCTTCACGCCCACGATCGTCACGTCGAAGCGCTTGCGGCAATCGCTGGTCAGCAGCGGCACGCCGACGATGGGTTCGGGCGCGGATAGCTTGGCGATGGCGTATTCGGTATCGAAGGCGATGAAATCGCGCAGCCGTTCGTTCAACAGGTGGGCGACGCGTTCCCCCATTCGCTGTTCGGGAAAGACCACATGACGCGCCCCGGTGCGCTCCAGGATCCGGGCGTGGTTGTCATTGGTCGCCTTGGCCCAGATGTTCGCGATCCCGATATCGGCCAGCGCCAGCACGGTTAGCAGGCTCGCCTCTATGTCGGTGCCGATGGCGACCACGGCGGAATCGAAATCCTTCGCGCCAAGGCTTTCCAGCGTCTTGGTGTCGGTGCAGTCCGCTTCCACCACCTGCGTGAGATCGGCGGCGAATTCCTGCACCAGGGCGGGGTCGGTATCGGCGCCCAGCACCTCGTGCCCCATGTTTTCCAGCGTACGGGCGACCGCGCCGCCGAAGCGGCCAAGCCCGACGACCAGCACTGGCTTGCGTTTGTCAGCCGACAATCGGGTTCTCCTCTGAATAACGGAAGGGCCGGTCGCGCTCCCCCAGGGCAAGCGCCGTGGCCACGGTGATGGTTCCGACCCGGCCCACGAACATCAGCGCCGCGATTACCAGCAGCGCCGTGGGCGGCAGATCGGCGGTGATGCCGGTGGAAAGGCCGACGGTGGAAAAGGCGCTGATGCATTCGAACAGGATATCGTCGAGCGGCAGGTGGCTGATCGAGGCGATGTAGGTCGTCGCAACGAAGATCAGCGATGCGGCGAGGACCGTTACCGAGAGCGCCTGGCGCTGCACCGCCCCGCCGAAGCGCCGCTGGAACGCCACCGCGTCGCGCCGGCCGAGTATCTCGGAGGCGACGATGGCGAACAGGACGAAGAACGTCGTCACCTTGATACCGCCCGCCGTGCCCGCGCTGCCGCCGCCTATGAACATCAGGATGAAGTTGGCCATCAGCGTCTCGTCGTGAAAGCCGCCGACAGGGACGGAGTTGAAGCCGGCGGTGCGCGGCATCACCGAATGGAAGGCGGCGTTGAGGATCTTCGCCCCCCAGTTGAGCGGCCCGAGCGTCTGCGGATTGTGCCATTCCATCGCCAGGATCGCGGCGAAACCCGTCAGCAGCAAAGCGCCGGTACCGGCGACGGTGATCTTGCTGTGCAGCGTCCAGCGCCGCCAGCGCAGGCGCTTGGCTCGGATGTCCTGCATGACCGGAAAGCCGAGCGATGTGAGCACGACCGCGAACATCAGCGGGGAAAGGATCATCCAGTCGGTCTGGAAGCCGATGACGCTGTCGGAAAAGCTGGAGAAACCGGCATTGTTGAACGCGCTGACCGAATGGAAGGTGCCATGCCACGCCGCGGTGAGGAACGGCATGTGGTAATGCGCGGCGAAGCGCACCGTCAGCACCGCCGCGACCGCCGCTTCCACCACCACGGTCACGCGGAAGACCAGCCTGAGGACGGACGCCGCGTCGCTCGTTTCCAGGCGGCTGCGCTCGACATGCGTGGCCATCCGGTCGCGCAGGCCGAACCCGCGCCCGACGATCAGGCCGAGCAGGCTGGCCGCGGTCATGATGCCGAACCCGCCGACCTGGAACAACAGCAGGATGACCCCCTGGCCGAAGCCCGACCAGTAGGTCGGCGTATCGACGACGATGAGGCCGGTGACGGCGACCGCGCTGGTGGCGGTGAAGAAGCTGGTCAGAAGCGGCGCGCTGGTGCCGCCGGCGGTGGCGATCGGCAGGTCGAGCAGCGCGGTCCCGATCAGGATCGCGCACAGGAACAGGATCGGGATGAGCCGGATGGGGTGGCGCAGATGATGCATTCAGCGACCGCGCCCTGGCGTCGCGCCATGACCCCGCGCGGCCGTCACGCCGCGTCCGCTTCGCCCCGCTTTTCGAGCCATTCCTCGAGCCACTTGATCGTGTAGTTCCCTTCGAGGATGTCCGGCTGGCGGATCAGTTCCTCGTGCAGGGGAATGGACGTCTTGACCCCCTCGACCACCATTTCCTCCAACGCCCGGCGCAGCCGCATGATGCAGCGTTCGCGGGTCTTGCCGTAGACGATCAGCTTGGCGATCATGGAATCGTAATAGGGCGGGATCGAATAGCCGGCATAGATGCCGCTATCGACGCGCACATGCATTCCGCCCGCGGCGTGGTAATAGGTGATCTTGCCGGGGCTGGGGGCGAAGGTGAACGGATCCTCGGCATTGATCCGGCATTCGATGGCGTGGCCGGCGAAGGCGATGTCTTCCTGCGAGCAGCTCAGGTTCTTGCCGTCGGCGATACGGATCTGTTCGCGCACCAGGTCGATGCCGGTGATCATCTCCGTCACGGGATGCTCGACCTGCAGGCGGGTGTTCATCTCGATGAAGTAGAACTCGCCGTTTTCCCACAGGAACTCGATGGTGCCCGCCCCGCGATAGCCCATCTCGGCCATCGCCTGCGCCACCACGCCGCCCATGCGCGTGCGTTCCCCGGCGCTGATGACGGGGGAGGGCGCTTCCTCGAACACCTTCTGGTGCCGGCGCTGGAGCGAGCAGTCGCGCTCCCCCAGATGGATGGCATTGCCGTTGCCGTCGCCGAACACCTGGAACTCGATATGGCGCGGATTGCCGAGGTATTTCTCCAGATACATGGTGTCGTCGCCGAACGCGGCCTTCGCTTCGCTCTTGGCCTGGCGCACCAGGTTCTCCAGGCTGTCCGGCGAGGGGATGACCTTCATCCCGCGCCCGCCGCCGCCGCTCGCGGCCTTGACCAGCACCGGGTAGCCGATTTCCTCGGCCACGGCGCGAATCTCGTCCATCGTCTCCACCGCCCCTGCCGAACCGGGGACCAGCGGCAGGCCGAGCGCGCCGGCCGTCTTCTTCGCCTGCACCTTGTCGCCCATGGTGCGGATGTGATCGGGCTTGGGACCGATCCAGGCGATGTCGTGCGCCTCCACGATGTCGGCGAACTGCGCGTTTTCCGACAGGAAGCCGTATCCAGGATGGATCGCGTCGCAACCGGTGATCTCCGCCGCCGAGATGATCGCGGCGGTGTTGAGATAGCTTTCGCTCGCGGGCGGCGGGCCGATGCACACGGCGGCATCGGCGAGGCGCACGTGCATCGCGTCGGTATCGGCGGTGGAGTGGACCGCGACGGTCTCGATCCCCATCTCATGGGCCGCGCGGTGGATGCGCAGCGCGATCTCGCCGCGATTGGCGATGAGTATGCGCGATATGGCCATGCCCGTCCGCCCCCCGCCTTCAGCCCAGCACGATCAGGGGCTGGTCGAATTCGACCGGATCGGCATTGCCGACGAGGATTTCCGTCACCGTGCCGTCCCGGGGTGCCTCGATCGGGTTCATGACCTTCATGGCTTCCACGATCAGCAGCGTGTCCCCGGCCTTCACGGAGTCCCCGACGCTGACGAAATTGGGCTGGCCGGGCTCGGGGCCGAGATAGGCGGTGCCGACCATCGGCGAGCGGACCGCGTTGGCGTTGTCGGCGCCCTGCGGCTGCGCGGGCGCGGCGGCATCGCCGGAAGGTTGCTGGGGCGGCTGGCCCTGCGGTGCGGCCATCGCGGCGGGCTGCAGCATGGCCGGCGCCACGCCGCCGCCGCGCGACACGCGAATACGCATCTCGCCTTCCTCGACCTCGATTTCGGTCAGGCCGGTTTCGCCCAGCATGTCCGCCAGTTCGCGAACCAGCGCGGTATCCACCGACATGCCGTTCCCGCGCGGGGCGGAAGCGGCGGCAGGGGCCTTCTTGTCAGCCATACAATCCCTTCGGCTTATGCGACGATCTGATGACGGCAGGCGCTATAGCCTGCCGCAGGGCTTGGCAAGACGGGGCGCGCGGCCGCTCGCCGGCGCGGTCAGAGGCGGGCGACGGCGTCCAGCGCGAGTTCGTAGCTGCCGATGCCGAAGCCCGAGATGCTGCCGATCGCGGCCATGCCGATATAGCTCTTGTGACGATAGGCCTCGCGCCCCGCCGGGTTCGACAGGTGAACCTCTATCACCGGCGTGCGGATCGACTTGATCGCGTCGTACAGGGCCAGCGAGGTGTGGGTGAGGGCACCTGCATTGAGGATGACGGCCTTCGCCTGATCCCCCTGCGCCTCGTGCAGCCAATCGACCAGATGGCCTTCGTGGCTGGACTGGCGCATCTCGATATCGAAGCCCAGTTCCTTCCCGCGCGCTTCCATGCGGGTGGCGATATCATCCAGCGTTTCCTCGCCGTAGACGTCGGGCTCCCGCGTGCCGAGCATGTTGAGGTTCGGGCCGTTCAGGACATAGATTTTTTCACTCATGCCGCCCCCTTAGACGCCGGCGGGGCCGGCGGCCAAGGGGGTGCATCGGATTGATTGGCGCGGCGACGGCCCGGGGCGTTATTTTTCCACCCCCTTCACCTTTCCCCACTGCCGCGCGGCGGTGTAGCCGAGATAGCCGGTGCCGAAGAGGGCGTAGAGTTCTTCGGGCAGGCGGGACAGGTAGCCGGTGATGCCGCGCCCGATATCGTCCGCCGCCTGTGCGTCGAAGGCCGACAGGATCCCCATCGGGATGGCGAACAGCATGATTGCGTACATGACGTAGAGGAAGCTTGGCCGCGCAGGGCTGGTCCACGGGTCGCGGCTGTTGGCCTCGGCGATGATGGCCGACAGGCGCGCCTCGATCTGCGCCATTTCCTGCGTGCCTTCCAGCTTGACGAGTTCGATCTTGGCCCGCTCGCGCGCTTCCTTGTCGGGAATGACCTTGTCGATGATGGATGCGATGGGCCCGATGAGGGTTTCGAGAATTGCCATGTCTGCTGCTCCGCTGGCTGGTGGGGCGGGGGCGGTGGACCGGCCGGGATCGTGTAGGAAAGCCCCGATGGCACGCGCCGGGGCGGCGGGGGCTGGAAACGGCGCGAGGCGGGTGTCATAGGCGGTAGGCATGAGCGACAAAGCGACCCGCGCCGACTGGGACGAGGCGGCCAGAGAAGAGACGAAGGGCAGGGATCTGACCTGGGACACGCCCGAGGGCATCACCGTGCAGCCTGTTTATACGGCCGCCGATACCGAGGGGCTGGACCCCGGCCTGCCCGGCTTCGCGCCCTATACGCGCGGCCCCTATGCCAGCATGTATACCGGCCGTCCGTGGACCATCCGGCAATATGCGGGCTTCTCCACCGCCGAGGAATCGAACGCCTTCTACCGCCGCAACCTAGCCGCCGGGCAGAAGGGGCTGTCGGTCGCGTTCGATCTCGCCACCCATCGCGGCTACGATTCGGATCACGGCCGGGTGGTCGGCGATGTCGGCAAGGCGGGCGTCGCGATCGACACGGTGCGCGACATGGAAATCCTGTTCGACCAGATCCCGCTCGACGAGATGTCGGTCAGCATGACCATGAACGGCGCGGTCATTCCGGTGATGGCGTTCTACATCGTCGCGGCTGAGCGGCAGGGGGTTTCGCAGGACAAGCTTTCCGGGACCATCCAGAACGACATCCTCAAGGAGTTCATGGTCCGCAACACCTATATCTACCCGCCCGAACCGAGCATGCGGATCGTTTCGGACATCATCGCATATACCTCGGCCAAGATGCCGAAATTCAACAGCATTTCGATCAGCGGCTACCACATGCACGAGGCCGGGGCGACGGCGGTGCAGGAGCTCGCCTTCACCATCGCCGACGGCAAGGAATACGCGAAGCGGGCGATGGAAGCGGGGCTCGATATTGACGCCTTTGCGCCGCGCCTGTCCTTCTTCTGGGGCATCGGCATGAACTTCTTCATGGAGATCGCCAAGATGCGCGCAGGGCGCAAGCTGTGGCACGATGTGATGGAAGGGCTGGGGGCTCAGAACCCCAAGTCGATGATGCTGCGCACCCATTGCCAGACATCTGGTGTGTCGCTGCAAGAGCAGGACCCCTACAACAACGTCATCCGCACCACGATCGAAGCGATGGCGGCGGTGCTGGGCGGCACGCAGTCGCTGCACACCAATGCGCTGGACGAGGCGATCGCGCTGCCGACCGACTTCTCCGCCCGCATCGCGCGCAACACGCAGCTGGTGATCCAGGAGGAAACCGGCATCACCAATGTCGCCGATCCGCTGGGCGGCAGCTATTATATCGAAAGCCTGACCGACGCGCTGGTGGAAGAGGCGCGCAAGGTCCTCGACGAGGTCGAGGCGGCGGGCGGGATGACCCAATATGTCGCCAGCGGCAAGCCCAAGGCGCAGATCGAACAGGCTGCGGCCGCCAAGCAGGCGCGCGTCGACCGGGGCGAGACGGTGATCGTGGGCGTCAACAAGTATCGCCTGCCCGAGGAAGCCGAGATCGACACGCTCGATATCGATAACCACGCCGTGCGGCAGAGCCAGATCGCACGGATCGGGAAGGTTCGTGCAGGGCGGGATGAAAAGGCCTGCCAGGCGGCCCTCGACGCGCTGACCGAGGGGGCGAAGGGCGGGGCCAATGTCCTCCAACTGGCGGTCGAGGCGGCGCGGCACGATGCGACGCTGGGCGAGATCAGCCAGGCGATGGAAGAAGCCTTCGGTCGCTACGACACAACGCCGCAGCCGGTGCGTGGGGTCTATTCCGAGGCCTATTCGGAAGACGAGCGTTACAAACAAGTGGTCGAGGGCGTGAAGGCGGTCGAGCGCCGCCTTGGCCGTGCGCCGAAGCTGATGGTCGCCAAGATGGGGCAGGACGGCCACGACCGCGGCGCCAACGTGATCGCCAGCGCCTTTGCCGACATGGGCTTCGAGGTTGTCTCCGGCCCGCTGTTCCAGACCCCGGAGGAAACCCGCGATATGGCCCTGGCGGAGGATGTCGACGCCATCGGCGCAAGCAGCCTCGCGGCGGGCCACAAGACGTTGATCCCCGAACTCATCGGCCTGCTCAAGGATGCGGGCCGCCCCGACATCAAGGTGATCGCCGGCGGCGTGATCCCGCAGAAGGACTACGACTTTCTGCGCGATGCCGGGGTGCAGGGCATTTACGGTCCGGGCAGCAACGTGGTCGAATGCGCGGCGGACGTGCTGCGCCTGCTCGGCCACAATATGCCGCCTGCGGGGGATGAGCTGGACGAGGCGGCGGAGTGAGCAAGCGCAGACTCATTCAAGTCGCGTTTGTTGTTCTTGGCCTCGCCTGGATTGGCTTCATCGTCGTCGATCTAATCGGCAGCACGATTGGCGATTGCATTGAAAATGATGCGTCATGCGCAAGGGCGAAAGAACTTGCCTCGTCTAGGTGGTTCTGGCGCAGCCTTGCCGTAACGTTGCTGATATTTATGGCTTACCGTTTCCTGAGAGTGGAACCTGAAGATTGACCCAAATCCGCACCGACTGGATCCGCGAGGAAATCGCGGAGCTGTTCGACCTTCCCTTTACCGAGCTGCTGTTCCGCGCGGCCACCGTGCACCGCGAGTTCCACCCGCCCGAGCAAATCCAGCTCTGCACGCTGCTGTCGATCAAGACCGGCGGGTGTCCGGAAGATTGCGGCTATTGCTCGCAATCGGTCAAAGCCGATAGCGGCGTCGAGGCGACCAGGCTGATGGAGGTGCAATCGGTCCTCCAGCGCGCGGCGCAGGCAAAGGATGCCGGCAGCCAACGCTTCTGTATGGGCGCGGCGTGGCGCAACCCGAAAGACCGCGACATGCCCGCGATCGTCGAGATCGTGAAGGGCGTGCGCGAAATGGGGCTTGAGACCTGCATGACGCTGGGCATGCTGACGCCGAAACAGGCCGACATGCTGAAGGAAGCGGGCCTCGATTACTACAACCACAATGTCGACACCGGACCGGAATATTACGAGCGCGTGATCTCGACCCGCAAGTATCAGGACCGGCTCGACACGCTGCAAAACGTGCGCGATGCGGGCATCAATGTGTGCAGCGGCGGGATCGTCGGCATGGGCGAAACGCGCGAGGACCGGGTGGGCTTCGTCCACACGCTCGCCACGCTCGAACGCCATCCCGAAAGCGTGCCGGTCAATGCGCTGGTGCCGGTCAAGGGCACGGTGCTGGGCGACATGCTGGCCGATACCCCGCTCGCGAAGATCGACGATATCGAATTCGTGCGCACCGTCGCCGTGGCGCGGATCGCGATGCCGATGAGCATGGTGCGCCTCTCCGCCGGGCGCGAGAGCATGAGCGAGACGACGCAGGCGTTGTGCTTCCTCGCGGGTGCGAACTCGATCTTCACCGGCGACAAACTGCTGACCGCGCCCAATGCGGGCGACGACAGCGACGGCGCGCTGTTCGCGAAGCTGGGCCTGACCGCGCTCAAGGGCGAGGAGCCGATGCGAGCGTGCAAGGTAATGGAGGCGGCGGAGTGACTACCCCCCAACCTCGTCACCCCCAACTTGATCCGGGGTTTCGCTTATCTTCGAGCTCAGTGCCGAAAGGGAGTTGGATGCCGGATCAATTCCGGCACGTTGATTATGGGTTTCTCTTAACGTGAGCTTCAGTGACCGCCCACCTCTCAGCGGCGCTAAAAAACTCGGGTGCGCCCTATATGCTGCCATTGCTGGAATAGTCTCCATATTTGGTTTGATGCTGGCGGCCTTGGGTGATTGCGCACCAAAGCGCGATGGATCAGGCTGCGGAAACGAAGCTTTCAACAACTTCATCGCCTTCCCCGGTTTGCCGATAGTTCTTCTGGTGGGTGGGGTCCTGCTGGCACGTCAAATGATGAAAGCACGAGAATAATGTTCAAGAAAATCCTCATCGCCAATCGCGGCGAAATCGCTTGCCGCGTCATCAAGACCGCGCGCCGCATGGGTATCGCGACCGTGGCGGTCTATTCCGATGCCGATGCGCGCGCGCCGTTCGTGAAGATGGCGGACGAGGCGGTGCATATCGGCCCCGCGCAGGCGTCCGAAAGTTACCTCGTCGCGGACAAGATCATTGCCGCGTGCAAGCAGACCAGGGCCGAGGCGGTGCATCCGGGCTATGGCTTCCTCTCCGAGCGCGCCAGTTTCGTCGAGGCGCTGGGACGCGAGAACATCGTCTTCATCGGCCCGCCCGCCTCCGCGATCGCGGCGATGGGCGACAAGATCGAATCGAAGAAGCTGGCGCGGGAGGCCGGGGTGAACACCGTGCCCGGCTCCGAAGGCGCGATCGAGAGCACCGAGGATGCGCTGACCTGGGCCAACGAGATCGGCTACCCGGTCATGATGAAGGCCAGCGCGGGCGGCGGCGGCAAGGGCATGCGCCTCGCCTGGAACGATCAGGACGTGAAGGACGGGTTCGAGGCGACCCAGCGCGAGGGGCTCAACAGTTTCGGCGACGACCGCGTCTTCATCGAGAAATTCATCGAGGACCCGCGCCACATCGAGATCCAGATCCTCGGCGACAAGCACGGCAACATCCTCTATCTGAACGAGCGCGAATGCTCGATCCAGCGGCGCCACCAGAAGGTGGTCGAGGAAGCGCCGTCGCCCTTCGTCACCCCCGAAATGCGTCGCAAGATGGGTGAGCAGGCCGTCGCGCTGAGCAAGGCTGTCGCCTATCACAGCGCCGGGACGGTGGAACTGATCGTTTCCGGCGCGGACCCGACGGGCGAAAGCTTCTACTTCCTCGAAATGAACACCCGCCTGCAGGTCGAGCATCCCGTGACAGAGGCGATCACCGGCATCGACCTGGTCGAGTGGATGATCCGCGTGGCGGCGGGCGAAAAACTGCCGATGACACAGGACGATATCGGGATAGACGGCTGGGCGATCGAGAACCGCGTCTATGCCGAAGACCCCTATCGCGGCTTCCTGCCCAGCACCGGGCGGCTGGTGCGCTACCGCACCCCCGTCGAACCGTGGGCGGGGGACTTGCGCGGCGTGGACGGCGTGCGCTTCGATTCGGGCGTGCAGGAAGGCGGCGAAGTGTCGATCTTCTACGATCCCATGATCGCCAAGCTGGTGACATGGGGCAGGACGCGCGACGAGGCGGCGGATCTGCAGGTGGAGGCGCTCGACGCGGTGGAGCTGGAAGGGCTCGGCCACAATGTCGATTTCCTTTCCGCCCTGATGCAGCACCCGCGCTTTCGTTCGGGCAACCTCACCACCGGCTTCATCGCGGAGGAATACCCGCAAGGGTTCGAAGGCGCCGCCACCGACGATGCTCGCCTGCGCCGCGTCGCGGCCTGCGCCGCGCGGATCGAATCGGCGCACCAGTCGCGGCAGCGGGAGATTTCGGGCAAGCTCGACGGACCCGCGCCTGTCGCGAGCGACTGGGTAGTCCGCTTCGAGGCGACCTCTCCCGATGCAAAGCCGGTCGATTACGCGGTAACTTTGGGGGAGGAAGGCGCCTCGGTCGACGGGCGCGCGGTCGCCGGCCATTGCGACTGGACCCCGGGCGCGCGCACCGCTTCGGCGACGCAGAAGGGCGGCGAGACGCTCGGCCTGACCGTCAGGCGAGAGCGACCCGGTTGGCTTATCAACACGCGCGGCGCGACGCACCGGGTCCGCGTGCTGCCCGCGCGCCTGTCGAACCATGCCGGCCACATGATCGAGAAGGTTCCGCCCGATACCTCCAAGATGCTGCTGTGCCCGATGCCCGGCCTGCTGGTGAAGCTGCACGTGGCGCAGGGCGACGCGGTCGAGGCCGGTCAGCCGCTCGCCACGGTGGAAGCCATGAAGATGGAGAACATCCTGCGTGCCGAGAAGTCCGGCACCGTCGCCACCGTCAAGGCCGAGGAAGGCGAGACGCTGGCGGTGGACGCGGTGATCCTGGAGCTCGAATAGCGAGCCGGGCCGCCCCCCCGCGCCGAAGCGAGGCGGCCGGGGGAGTGACGAAATAGCGGGAAATTCCACTGGTCGGGACGACTGGATTCGAACCAGCGACCCCTACACCCCCAGTATAGTGCGCTACCAGACTGCGCCACGTCCCGATACCAGTGGAAGGCGCGCCTATAGGCAGGCGGGCGGGGGATGGCAACCACCTCTGATTGCCAGCCCCGATCATTGCTGCTAGGCGCGCACCGCAACCGGCGGGAAGGGCGGCGGGTGGCGCAAGGTTGCGCCTCTTGCAATCCGGGCTCGCACCGCCATTTCGCTTGACGCTTGTTCCTGTTCCCGATGGGCCATTTCCATGCTTGAATTCCTTGCCGCCGGTGCCGCCGATCCCGCGCCCGGCTGGATGCAGTTCCTGCCGATCATCGGCATGGTTGTGATCTTCTGGTTCCTGCTGTTCCGCCCGCAGATGAAGCGCGCGAAAGAGCATCAGGCGAAGATCGCGGGGATCAAGAAGAACGACCAGGTCGTCACCGCCGGCGGTCTTGTCGGGCGGGTGGTCCGGGTGGATGACGACTATGCCGAGATCGAGATCGCCCAGGGCGTGCGGGTCAAGGCGGTCAAGTCCACCATTGGCGACATCGTCCAGCCGGGCGGCAAGCCTGCCAACGACTGACCCGCTTTTTCCGAACATTCTAGGCGACCGACCCGATGCTCGACTTCCCGCTCTGGCGTAAGATTTTCCTGCGGGGGATCACGCTGCTGCTCGCCGCGCTGGCCCTGCCCTCCATCCTTTCGCTGGCAGGCGCCGGCAATCTCGATCCGGTGGACGGCCCGGAAGTCAATCTCGGCCTCGATCTTGCCGGCGGCAGTCACATCCTGCTCGAGGCGCAGCCTTCGCAGGTGGCCCAGCAACGGCTCGAAGTGATGGAGGAATCGGTGCGCGACGCCATGCGCGAGGCGACCCCGCGCATCGGCATCGGCGATGTTTCCACCGCCGACGGGCGGCTGTCCTTCATGCTGGAAAATTCCTCCGACATCGATCGCGCGCGTGAGGAATTGCTGCCGCTCATCAACGGCACCGGCGTGGTTCAGGAATGGAACCTGGCGGTGATGGACGGCAACCGCATTGTCCTGACGCAGACGGAGCGGGGGCTGGAACAGGCCGTGACCGATGCGATGGATTCGGCGACCGAGGTCGTACGCCGGCGCATCGATGCGCTCGGCACGCGCGAGCCGACGATCATCCGCCAGGGCGATACCCGCATCGTGGTGCAGGTTCCCGGCCTCGCCGATCCGCAGGCGCTGAAGAACCTGCTGGGCCAGACCGCGCGGCTCGAATTCAAGCTGGTCGATCCCAACGCGCTGCCGTCCGACGTGCAGCAGGGCATCGCCAATCCGGGCAGCGAGATCCTGCCCTATGCCGCGTCGAGCGACTTCGCCGGCCAGAACATCGCGGTGCGCCGGCTGGGCGGCATTCGCGGCGACAGCCTGACGGGCGCGCAGCAGACGGTCGATCCGCAGACCAACGAACCGGTCGTCTCGATCCAGTTCGATCCGCAGGGCGGGGCCAAGTTCGCCCAGCTCACCACCCAGAACGTCAACCGTCCCTTCGCCATCATCCTCGATGACGAGGTGCTGTCCGCACCCAATATCAACGAACCGATCCTTGGCGGCGGGGCGCAGATTTCGGGCGGCTTCACCACCGAAACCGCGAACAACCTGGCCATTGCCCTGCGCTCGGGCGCGTTGCCGGTCGATCTCGCGGTGATCGAGGAGCGGACCGTGGGGCCCGATCTGGGGCGCGATTCGATCGTGAAGGGCGCCTACGCGATGGCCATCGGCTCGTTGCTGGTGATCCTGCTCATGATCGTCACCTACGGCCGCTTCGGCGTCTATGCCACCGGCGCCCTGGTGCTGAACGTGCTGATGATCCTGGGCATCATGGCCCTGATGAACACGACGCTCACCCTGCCGGGCATAGCCGGCTTCGTGCTGACGATCGGCGCGGCCGTGGACGCGAACGTGCTCATCAACGAACGCATTCGCGAAGAACGAAAGCGCGGGCGGCGCATCGTCGCCGCGGTGGAGGTCGGCTACAAGGAAGCGAGCCGTGCCATCTACGATGCCAACATCACCAATTTCATCGCCGGCGTGCTGCTGTTCCTGTTCGGCTCCGGCCCGGTGCGCGGCTTCGCCGTGGTGCTCATTATCGGTCTGTTCACCAGCGTCTTCACCGCCGTCACGCTGACCCGGATGTGGGTCGCCGGGTGGCTGCGCAAGAAGCGCCCCAGCGAACTGCATATCTAGGGCGGGAAGGACTAAGCCATGCGACTGCTCAAGCTCGTCCCCGACGACACCAACATCAAGTTCCTCAAATGGCGCGTGCCGTTCTACATCGTCAGCTGCCTGCTGATCGCGGCGAGCTGGGCGCTGGTGCTGACCAAGGGCCTCAATTACGGGGTGGATTTCGCCGGCGGCCAGGAAATCGCCGGAACCTTCACCGGCGAGCAGGAAGCGCCGATCCCCGAACTGCGCGACACGCTGAGCCAGCTCGACTACGGCGAACCGGTGATCCAGCGCTTTGGCGAGGCGAACCAGGTTTCCATCCGCGTGCGCCTGCCCGACAGTGCGGAGGGCGACCCCGCCGCCGCCAACCGCATTTCCGAAGAGATCATCCGGACCGTCACCGCCGCCCACCCCGATTTCCGGGTGGACAGCAACAACACCGTCTCGGGCAAGGTGTCGGGCGAATTCCGCGAGAAATCGGTCTATGCGCTGATCTTCGCGATGCTGGCGATCTCGGTCTATATCTGGATCCGGTTCGAATGGCAGTTCGGCATCGGTGCGCTGTTCGCGCTGTTCCACGACGTCTCCCTGACGCTGGGCATGTTCGCCCTGTTCCAGATGGAATTCTCGTTGCAGATCATCGCCGCGATCCTCGCCATCATCGGCTATTCGCTCAACGACACCATCGTCGTCTACGACCGCATCCGCGAAAACCTGAAGAAGTTTCGCAAGATGCCGCTGCCCGAACTGCTCGACCTGTCGGTGAACGAGACGCTGGCGCGCACGGTGATGACCAGCCTGACGCTGCTCGTCGCGCTGATTCCGCTGCTGCTGTTCGGGCCGGAAAGCCTGTTCGGTTTGGTCGCCGCGATTACCCTCGGCATCTTCGTGGGTACCTACAGCTCGGTTTACATGGCCGCGCCGATCCTGATCTGGCTGGGGGTGAAGAGCGACAGCTTCGTTCCGCAGGAAAGCGTCGCGGAGCGGCAGGAGCGCAAGGCCCGCGGCGAGATCTGACCGCCGCGCCGGGTCAGCCGATCAGCCGGTCGTAGTAGGCGGCCAGCGCGTCGGCATTGGCGTCCCAGCTGAACTGGCGGACGGTCCGTGCGACCGCCGCCTGCCGATAGCCTGAGCCAAGCACCTCCCGCACCGCGTCGGCGATGGCCGCCGGATCGCGCGCGACGATGCGGCCCGCTTCGGGCGCGGTCACGACTTCGCGCGCGCCGCCGGCATCGCTGATGACGAGCGGCGTTCCGCAGGCCAGTGCCTCCACCCATGCGTTGGCGAGGCCTTCGCTGGCGCTCGGCAAGGCCATCGCGGCGGCCGCCGAAAGCAGGATGGGAAGCTCGGTATGGTCGAGCCCGCCCGAAAAATGCACCCGGCTCTCCACGCCGCAATCGTGGGCGAGATGTTCGAGCCGATCGCGATCCGGACCGGTGCCGACGAGCGCCAGCCGCACGCCGGGGAGGGCGGCGAGGGCGCGGATCACCAGCGCCTGCCCCTTGCGCGGTATCAGCGCGCCGACGCTGGCGAGCAGCGCGTCCTCGGTCGGTATGGCGTGGCGATCGGCCAGCCGGCTTCGCGCCTCGTCCCGGTCGAGCGGGCGGAACAGCGTCCGGTCCAGCCCGGTGTAGTGCACCGTCACCTTGCCGCGCGGCAGGCGCATCGCGGCCATGTCCCGCGCCAGCGCCTCGCTCACGGCCAGCAGCCCCGCCGCCTGCCCTGCCGCCGCGCGCATCTGCCGGGCGGGGGCGGGAAGCTGCCCCCAGTGCGAGATGTCCGCCCCGCGCGCCTTGATGCTGAGCGGCAGGCTTAGCTCGCTGGCGATGCGCGCGGCGGCCGATCCGTCCGGGTAGAAGAACTGCGCGTCCACGAGATCGAACGGGGTGTCGGCGTGCAGACGGCGGGCGAGCGGCATCACGGCGCGCGCGATCAGTGCCGGATTGAACCGGCCGCCGAATTTGGGAATCAGCGTGAAGCGCGGGCGATGGACCGTCACCCCGTTCTCCCGCCCGCTAACCGCGGCATCCGCCAGCGGGCGGTAGCGGCCCGGTGCGAAAGGCGGCGTGCCGATGGGATTGACGAGAGTGACCTCCCACCCCTCGCGCGCCGCGAGCGCCTCCATCTGCCGTGCGACGAAGGTGCCGAAACGCGGCAGGTGGGCATTGGGGTAGAGCGTTGCGAGGGAGAGGATCCGGGGCAAGAGGGTTGGGCCTAGAGCCGGCGCACAAGCATTTCGGCAACCGCCAGCCAGGCCGGGTTGTCGATGACGATCTGCCGGTGGCCGATACCGGGCGGCAGCAGGCCGACCCGCGTTCCCTGCCGGTCGATCAGCCGCCCGAAAGCGAAGCGCCCCCCGGAACGCGGCGCGAGTACGTCCCGGTTGACGAGCGCCGCCGCACTTTCGGGCGGCGTCTGGCGCATCCACAGTTGATCGCCGCTGCGATATTCGCCCTGGCTCGCTTCTATCGACAGGCACAAAAGCGTGCCCCCTTCGCCCAGCTCGGTCGGCAGTATCGCGTCGCGCGGTGCCGAAAGGCCTTCCGCTCCGGAGTGGGTCAGGCGGGCCACGATGCGCGCCGGGGCATTGTCCTCCCCCTTAACCAGCGTTTCCGGATCGACCCCCAGCGCCGCGCCGATACGGTTCATCCATGCGAGCGAGAGGTTGCGCATGCCCGTTTCCAGACGGCCGATCGTCTGCGCGGTGGTGGGCGGTTCGCAGGATGCGGCGACTTCGGCCAGCGTCATGCCCTTCTGCTTGCGAATGTCGCGTATGCGGTTGATCACGGGGCGGGATCCTTGGTTAACCGATCTGGTTTGCGAAAAGGCTTTCCTACAACCGATTCGCTTTTGCAAGGGGCGCGCGCAGATCAAGCGAAGGAGGACCGGCCATGCGGCGCGAACTGGTGGAACGCGAACTGACGAGCGAAGGCCCGCGCCGCGGTGGCGGGGTGGGCAGGCGGCGGCGCAGTGTGACGGTCAATGTCGCGGAAAGTCCGCTCGGCTGGCTGCACGCGCACGGCCATCTGGACGATCGCCTGTTCGACGCGGGCGAACGCCTGCGCGCCGATTACGAGCGGTCGCAACTCGCCCCCAATGTCACCATGCGCTGGGATCCGGTGCGGGTGAAGGGCACGGGCGAGGCGGGCCTGACCCCCGGCGAGCGCCAGATTGCCGCCAGGGACCGCTTCGACGGCGCGCTGGCGCAGGCCGGCAACGGGCTTCAGGACGTGCTCTGGCGTGTCGTATGCGCGGGTGAGACGTTGCCGGTAGCGGAAAAGGTGCTGGGCTGGCCGGCGCGCAGCGGCAAGCTGGTCCTGCGCCTTGCGCTCGACAGGGTGGCGGATTTCTACCGGATCGGCTGAGGTCAGGCGAACAGCGAACGCAGCCAGCCGCCGAAGCGCGATAGCAGCGAGGGGGCGTTGTCGCGTTCCTCCTGCGCGGCGAGTTCTGCCTCGCGTTCGCGAATGAGGCGGGCGCGGAGCGAATTGCTCTCGCCGGGCGCAGCGGCGCGGAGCGGCGGTTCGCGCGGGGTCGGCTCGCGCATGAAGGCGTATCCGTCGACCTGCTCTTCCTCGATCCGCGTGATGGACTGCTCCGCCGCCGACGCCCGTTCCTCTTGCGGACCCTCGGTTTCGAGGAGAAGGTCCGGCGCCGCTTCGCTCGCCACCGGTCGCTCGTCCTCATCCGCGAGCGCCGCTGCCCGGCGGCGCGCAGCAATCGCGTCGAGCGCGCTCGGGGGCGGGGGCGCGGGCGCCGGCCGGGGCGCGGCCGGCAGCACCTGCCCTTCGCTCGCCACGTCATCCGCCGCGGCATCTTCCGCCGCCCGGTCGGGCCCGGCGAGCTCGTCTTCCGCCATCAACGGCAGATCGGGGAAAATCCGGTGCTCGATGTCGATCTCGTCCAGTTCGGGCTCGGCGAAAACCGCGGCCTCGTCCCCCTCGTCCGCTTCCGGTTGCTCGAGCGCGGCCGTCTTGCGCCGTGCGGTGAGGTTCAGCACCGCTTCCGGCGACGGCGTGGCATCGTCCTCGCCAGCGTCGTCGTCATCGGTCTGGCCCAGTTCCTCGTCCAGATGCGTTTGGTCGATGGGGGCGAGGCCGAGGACCGTCGCGGGGCGTTCGCGCACCGGCGCTTCCTCGCCCATGTATTCCGCGCCCGCTTCCGCGAACATCTGGTGCGCCTTCGCCAGCTCGTCCGGATCGAGGACGAGGACCGGCTTCTTCTTGAACTTCTTCGGCCCGCCAAGCGCTTCCAGGCTGCCATAGGCAGGCCCGTCGGCGATGGCCGCGGCGGCGTCGGGCACGGTGGCATCGGCACGCAAGGCGAAGGATGAGGCGAGGCCCATGCGCCATGTGTGCGCCCGTGTGGTTTAGGCGATGTTAGCGAACACGGTTAACGCGAATTAACCCGTCCTCAAGCGTTCTGCGCCTCGACGGTTTCGGCCAGCGCAAGCCAGCGTTCCTCCGCCTCCTCCTTTTCCGCGCGGGCCAGCTCGATGGACTTGCCGATGCGGGTGAAGCGGTCGGGATCCTGCGCGTAGAGGTCGGGATCCGCCAGCGCCGCCTCCCCCTTCGCGATCAGGCCCTCCAGTTCCTCGATCCGGTCGGGAAGCCGCTCGTAATCGCGCTGGTCCCTGTAGCTGAGCTTGACCGAACGGGGCGGCGGCGGCGGCGGGGGTGGGGGCGGGGCGCCTTCGTCCGGCCCATCCCTTGCCGCCCGGGTCTGCCCGCCGCCGCCCGCGCCGGACCGCTTCCTGCGCTTCGCCTGCCAGTCCTCGTATCCGCCCGCCACGACATCGACCGTACCGCTGCCGTCCAGACCGAGCGTGACCGTCACCGTGCGGTCGAGGAAGTCGCGATCGTGGCTCACGATCAGGACGGTGCCCTCGTAATCGGCGATGACTTCCTGCAACAGATCCAGCGTTTCCAGGTCGAGATCGTTGGTCGGCTCGTCCAGCACCAGCAGGTTCGATGTCCGCGCGAATTCGCGCGCCAGCAGCAGCCGGCTGCGCTCGCCGCCAGAGAACGTGCCGATCTTCGCCTCGATCAGCGACGGGTCGAACAGGAACTCCTTGAGATAGGCCTGCACGTGCTTGCGGTGGCCGCGCACGTCGATCCAGTCGCCGCCCTCGGCCAGAACGTCCCTCACGGTCTTTTGCGGGTCGAGCAGCGCGCGCTGCTGGTCGATCATCACGCCCGAAAGCGTCGCCGCGTGGGTGACGGAGCCGGTATCGGGTTCGATCTCCCCGGTGAGCATCTTCAGGAGCGTGGTCTTGCCCGCACCGTTCGCACCGACGATGCCGATCCGGTCGCCGCGCTGGATGCGCAGCGAAAAGGGCTTGATGACCTGCCGCCCGTCATACGACTTGGCGATATCCTCCGCCACGATGACGGACTTGCTGCGGAAATCCTCATCGCTGGCGAGCTTCAGCCTGGCCGTGCCGCCGGGGGAAATCATCGCGGCGCGCTGCGCCCGCATCTGCCACAGCCGGTCGAGCCGTCCCATGTTGCGCTTGCGCCGCGCGGTGACGCCGCGTTCGAGCCAGTGCGCCTCGATCTTCAGCTTCGCGTCGAGCTTTTCCGCCGCGCGCGCCTCCTCGGCATAGACCTGCTCCTCCCACGCTTCGTACCCGCCGAAGCCGACTTCCTTGCGCCTGAGATTGCCGCGGTCGAGCCACAGCGTCGCGCGGGTCAGGCGCTTAAGGAAGGTGCGGTCGTGGCTGATGACGATGAAAGCGCCCTTGTACCGGCCCAGCCAGTCTTCCAGCCAGTCAATGGCAGCCAGGTCGAGGTGATTGGTCGGTTCGTCCAGCAGCAGCAGATCCGGCCCCTGCGCCAGCGCGCGGGCGATGGCGGCGCGGCGGCGCTCGCCCCCGCTGGCGGTGGCCGCCTCTTTCGCCATGTCGATGCCGAGCTGGCCGGCGATGGCTTCCACCTCATGCGCCTGCGGCGCGTCGCGGCCGGACAGCGCGTAGTCCATCAGTGTGGCATGGGCAGAGAAGTCCGGTTCCTGCTCCAGCCAGACGATATTGGCATGCGGCTTCACCTTGCGCGTGCCGCGGTCGGGCTCGATCTCCGAGGTGATGAGACGCAGCAGCGTGGTCTTGCCAACGCCGTTGCGGCCGATCAGCGCCAGCCGGTCGCGCGGGCCGATATGCAGGTCCAGCCCGTCGCCGCCGGCCGGATCGCCGAACAGCCAGCGCCCGCCCTGTTGCAGACCGACGCCTTCGAGGCTGAGGATGGGTGGTTCCGCCATGACGGGCGCGAGGTAGGGGCGGGGCGGGCGGCTGGCAAGGAACGGCTGCGTTCAGCGGAGCGTTATCCGCCGCGCGCGATGATCGGCGCATCACAGTCGGAGATTATTGCCATGCTGCGCTACGCCCTTGCCCTGTCTGCCACTGCGCTCGTCACCGCCCCCGCCGGGGCGGAAGTCCGGATCGAGACGAACGGACCGGTGATCGCGCTGGGCGTGACACAAACCGTGTCGCTCGATCCCGACATCGCCAATCTCGGCGCCGGCGTCACAACGCTGGCCCCGACGGCGGTGGAGGCGATGCGCCAGAATGCGGCGTCGATGAACCGCGTCATCGACCGGATCGAGGCGCTGGGCATCGACGAGGACGACATCCAGACCAGCGGCATCAGCCTCAACCCGGAATACCAGTACAATCAGCAGACCAGCCAGCAGGACTTTCGCGGCTACCGCGTGACCAACAGGGTGATGGTGAAGCTACGCGACATCGACAAGACCGGCGAGGTGCTCGATGCGCTGGTGTCGGTGGGCGCCAACGATATCGGCGGCATCGGCTGGGAGGCGGAGGATACCGACGCGGCGGTGGAGCAGGCCAGGCAGGCGGCCATGCGCACGGGCCGCGAGCGCGCGCTGAACTACGCCCGCGCCGCCGGATATTCGGATATCCGCCTGCTGGAGATCAGCGAGAACGTCTCGCCCGGCAGACCGATGCCGTATCAGGACGCACCGATCGTGGCGACCGCCGCGCGCGCCGAATCCACGCCGGTCCGACCCGGGCAGGTGCAGGCCGGGGTCACGGTGAACCTGACGTGGGAGATGGTGCAATAGGGCGACACCGCCGCCTGAACCGGGTGCCAGCGCAACATTCACACCTTGTTCAATGCCCCGGGTCCATGCACCGTCCTGCCATGAAAGTCTTCCCTGCAGCCCTGATCGCGCTGGCGCTCGCCGGTTCGCTGTCCCCCGTCTCGACCGGTGCCGCGCTCGCCCAGTCGCGCGGGGGCGACCAGCGCAGTGCGCGGGCCGAGATGCAGGCCGGGCGCAACATGCCCATTCGCGAGATCGAGCGGCGCATCATTCCGCGCATGCGCGAGGATGACGAATATGTCGGCTTTGAATACGATCCCACGGCGCAGGCCTATCGCCTCAAATTCATCCGCGAAGGGCGGATGATCTGGGTCGATGTCGATGCGCAGACCGCGCGGGTCATTCGCGTATCGCGCTAACGTCTGCGCGTCCGCCTGAAACCTTGCCCTCGCTTGACGCGTTGATGGCGAAAGCCCAACACCGGGCGACAAACAGGCAGGGGAAACATCCATGCGCATCCTGATCGTCGAGGACGAGCCGACGCTCGGCCAGCAACTGAAGACCACGCTGGAACAGAACGGTTATGCCGTGGACCTGTCCACCGATGGGGAGGACGGTCACTTCCTCGGCTCGACCGAGGAATACGACGCCGCCGTGCTCGATCTCGGCCTGCCGGAGATCGACGGGCTGACGGTGCTGGGCATGTGGCGCAAGGAACGGCGCAACTTCCCCGTTCTGGTGCTGACCGCGCGCGACAGCTGGAGCGACAAGGTCGCCGGCCTCGATGCGGGAGCGGACGATTACCTCGCCAAGCCGTTCCAGACCGAAGAGCTGATCGCCCGCCTTCGCGCACTCATCCGCCGCGCCTCGGGCAATGCCAGCAGCGAGCTGACCGCGGGCGACGTCCGGCTCGATACGCGATCGGGCCGCGTCACGCTGGCGGGCGAGCCGGTGAAGCTCACCGCGCAGGAATACAAGCTGCTGAGCTACCTCATGCACCACAAGGGCAAGGTGGTCAGCCGCACGGAGCTTATCGAACATATCTACGACCAGGATTTCGATCGCGATTCCAACACGATCGAGGTCTTCGTCACCCGCATTCGCAAGAAACTCGGCGCAGACGTGATAACCACGATCCGTGGACTCGGTTACAGCCTCGACGACCCCGACGACGCACCGCGCGAGTGATGCAGACATCGGCGATGATCTTGCCGGCGACGCCTTCGATGGCGACGCCGGTTCCGTCGTGGGAGGCGCGCGCGATCTAGGCGAGGCGCCCGCGACCCGACCAGACGCGCCGGCCGTCGTCGTGCCCGCGCATACCGGCAGCCTGGCGCGGCGCATGATGCTGATCGCGGCGGGCTGGATCGCGGCGCTGCTGCTGCTGGGCGGCATCGCGCTCGACCGGGTGCTGACCGATCTCGTGTCGGACCAGTTCGACGAGCAGCTGGAGGTGTCGCTCAACGCGATGGCGTCCTCTGCCGAGATCGATCCGTTCGGGGAGATCTATTTCAACCGCATCCTCGGCGATCAGCGCTATCTGGAACCCAATAGCGGCTTCTACTGGCAGATTTCGGGCGGCGATTTCGTCCCCTATCTGTCGCGCTCGCTATGGGACGAGCCGATCGACATCCGCGAGAACGTCAACGCCCAAGACCCGATCTTCTACAATGGCCGCACGCAGCCGGGCGAGGAGGTGCGGATCGCGCAGCGCACGCTCGGCATTCCGGGCAGCGACGTGCAGTGGCAGTTCGTCGTCGCCGGTGCCCGCGAGGGCGTCGACGCGCAGATCGCCAGCATCCGCTCGATCCTCGCCTGGTCCTTCGCCATCCTCGGCATCGGCCTGTTCCTGATGGCGGCGGCGCAGACCTGGTACGGCCTCGGCCCCTTGCGCCGCGTGCGCAAGGCCATCGCCCGTATCCGCTCCACCGGCACCAACCGCGTCACCGATCCGCTGCCCCTGGAAGTGCAACCGATGGTGGACGAGTTGAACGCGCTGCTCGCCCATTCGGAACGGCAGGCGGAGGAGGCCCGCACCCATGCCGGCAATCTCGCCCACGCCCTCAAGACTCCGCTGACCGTGTTGACCAACGCGGCCAGCGCTTCCTCTCCCGACCTCGACGCGACGGTGCTGCGCGAGGCGGCGATGATGCGGCGGCAGGTCGATCACCATCTCGCCCGCGCGCGCGCCGCCGGTCGCCGAGCCGTCGGCCTGTCGCGCACCGTGGTGATGGACAGCGCCGTCGCGGTCGAGCGGGCGGTGTCCCGCCTCTACCCGCAGGTGCGGTTCGATATCGACGGGTCCGACAGCGCCGCCGTCGCGGTCGAGCGGCAGGATCTCGACGAGTTGCTCGGCAACCTTATCGAGAATGCGGCCAAGTATGGCGGGGGCAGCGTGTTCATCACCGTCGATGCCCCGCGCGCGGGGGAAGCGGCGGTCGATCCGCAGTCCAGGTTCTGCACGGTGATGATCGAGGACGATGGAGCGGGCATTCCGGCCGATCAGCATACGGCGATCTTCGGGCGCGGGGCGCGGCTGGATACGGAAAAACCGGGGACCGGCCTTGGCCTGTCCATCGTGCGCGACGTCGCGCAGATCTATGGCGGCGACGTGGAGCTTGCCGAGAGCGAGGATCTGGGCGGGCTGCTGGTGCGGCTCAACCTGCCGCGCGCACGGCGGGGCGAGCCGTCCTGACGCGGAACGGTGTGCGGCGTTGCTAGGCCGCGTCGCGCTTGTCGATGAATTCCAGCGCCGCCGCGATCACCTTTCCCGAATCGCATGGCTTGGGAATGTGCCGGACACCCAGGGTGCGCACGGTCTCGTTCACGCGGTTGAGATCGCCCGAATGGAGCAGATACGGTATTTCGAGCCGGTCCAGTTCCTTGGCAACCGGCACGCAGGTTTCGCCGTTCTGCAACGTCACGTCGAGCACGGCGACGTGGATCCTGCCAGTCTCGATATGCTTCATCGCCCCCGTCACGCCGGTGGCGCACAAGGGCTCGCACCCTTTTTCCTCGGCGGCGAATTCGAGATCCATGAGGATGAGCGGCTCGTCCTCGAGCAGCAGGATGGTGCAGTTTTCGGTCAAGAGAAAGATCCGTTTTCGAGCGGGTAGGTCGCGCATACGCGAAGGCCCTGTTCGAGCCATTCGCGCTCTATGTTGCCGCCGCCATAGCGGACCATGCGATCGATGATGGCATTGCCCGAGCCTTTCTCGGACGGCGGCTCGCTCACGGCCGGTCCGCCCATCTCGGCCCAGACGACTTCGAGCACGCGGCGCCCGTCGCGCGTCTTTTCCGCCCAGTCGACGCAGACCTCTCCGTCCTCGCTCGACCAGGCGCCGTAATTCGTGGCGTTGGCCGCCAGTTCGTGCAGCGTCAGGCCCAGGCCGGACACCACCCCGTAGGGCACCTTCAGCGGATCGCCGCGGAAATTCAGTTTCCACGGACCCAGATCATAGGGTTCGAGCACGGCGCGGATGGACTGGCCGACCTCGATCGTGCCCGAGGATGCCTCGTCCAGCGTCGTCTCGTAGGCCCGGCCCAGCGCCTGCACCCGCTCGTTGATTTCCTGCGCCTCGCTTTCCACCCCGCGCATTCGCCCGGTGATGTTGACGATGCCGGAAATCACCGAGAACATGTTCTTCATGCGGTGCGACAGTTCGCGCGCCATGTCGCGGGCGTAGAGTTCTTCCGCCCGCGCGGCGCGCACGTCGGACACGTCCCACTGGCTGCCGAAGAAATACAGAAGCTGGCCGCGCTCGTTGTAGATCGGGCCGACATGAAGCGCGTTCCAGAAGGTCGATCCGTCCCTGCGGTAATTGAGCAGCTCGACCACCGTCACGTCTTCCTCGCGGATGGCGTTGCGCAGCTTGGCGACCTGCGAGCGGTCGGTTTCCGGACCCTGGAGGAAGCGGCAGTTGCGTCCGATGATCTCGTCCTCGGGATAGCCCGTCAATTCGCGAAAGGCGCGATTGGCGAAGACGATGGGCATGTCTTCCAGATGCGGATCGCACAGGCAGATCGCCATGCGGGTCTGGGCCATGGCCTGTTCGAACAGGACGCCGGAGGAACCGGTGAACTGGTCCTCGGGATGCTGTTCGCGAAACTTGGCTGGCGAAGGGTCGTAGCTGGGCGACGCGCGAAAGGCCTGGCGCTCACGCTCCAGCTGCCTCTTTCGCTCGTCGTGATCCGCGCCGTCGGACATCGCTGGCTATACGGCTGGCTTCGCAGCTTGGTTCCGCCGATATTCGCCTGCCATGGCGACCCTTTCAACCATCCTGCGCCCTTCTGTGATGGCGGATGACCTCGTCGATCACGAAACGCAAGAACTTCTCGGAAAATTCCGGATCGAGATCGGCCTCCACCGCCAGCTGGCGCAGCCGCGCGATCTGCTTCGCCTCGCGCGCCGGATCGGCGGGCGGCATCTTCGTCTCGGCCTTGTACCGACCCACCGCCTGCGTGATGCGGAAGCGCTCGGCGAGGATGTGGATCAGCGCCGCGTCGATATTGTCGATGCTGCGGCGATAGCCGTCGAGCACCGGGTCCGACTGCGCCGGGGCGGGGGCGTGCGTAGCTTCGGGAGCGGCCATGCGCCATCCTTGCGGGAGAAATGCACGCTTGCCAAGCGTGCGGCGCGTCCCCATTGCATTTCGCATGAGCGACAACGTCGTCCCGATGAAACGCACCGGAGAGGCGACGCCTTCGCTCTCGCCGATCCTGTCGCTGACCGCCACCGCGATGAACAGCGTCAACCAGGTCATCCTGGACCGGATGCAGAGCGAGATTCCCCTGATCCCCGCGCTCGCCGGGCACCTGATCTCCGGCGGGGGCAAGCGGATGCGCCCGATGCTGACGCTCGCCGGGGCGCAGGTCGTCGGGTATCAGGGCACCCGCCACCACAAGCTCGCCGCCGCGGTCGAGTTCATCCATACCGCCACGCTCCTGCATGACGACGTGGTGGACGGGTCGGAAACGCGGCGCGGCAAGTCCGCCGCCAACATCGTCTTCGGCAATCCGGCCACCGTGCTGGTGGGCGATTTCCTGTTCAGCCGCGCGTTCGAACTGATGGTGGAGGACGGCAGCCTCAAGGTTCTCAAGATCCTCTCATCCGCCAGCGCCGTCATTGCCCAGGGCGAGGTCGACCAGCTTACCGCCCAGCGCCGGATCGAGACGAGCGAGGAACGCTATCTCGACATCGTCGGCGCCAAGACCGCCGCGCTGTTCGCCGCCGCCAGCCGCATTGCCGCCGTCGTCGCGGAGCGGGAGGACGCGGCCGAGCGCGCGCTCGACGATTACGGCCGCAATCTCGGTATCGCGTTCCAGCTCGTCGACGATGCCATCGACTACGACACCGGCACCGCAGACATGGGCAAGGACCGGGGCGACGATTTTCGCGAGGGCAAGATGACGCTGCCCGTCATTCTCGCCTATGCCCGCGGGGACGAGGAGGAACGCCGCTTCTGGCAGGACGCCATCGCCGGCTTTCGCATCGACGACGCGGATTTCGCCCATGCCGTCGCGCTCATCCGCCGGCACGATTGTATTTCCGCCACCCGCGAACGCGCCCGCCATTTCGCACAGCGCGCCTGCGATGCGCTATCGATCTTTCCCGACGGCGCCGCCCGGCGGGCGATGGTCGAGGCGGCGCAGTTCGCGGTTTCGCGAGGGTACTGACCGCCGGCGCCGGGCGTTCCGGCCCGGAGGCGGTCTTTCCTGATTGTGGCCGATCTGCCCATCCATGCCGTTCTGCCCGATCTGCTTGCGGCCTTGCGCGGCGGCAATGGCGCGGTGCTCGTCGCGCCGCCGGGGGCGGGCAAGACGACGGCGGTGGCACCGGCGCTTCTGGGCGAGGCGTGGTGTACCGGGCAGGTCATCCTCACCAGTCCGCGCCGCGTGGCCGCCCGCGCCGCGGCGGAACGAATGGCCGATCTGCTGGGTGAACGGGTGGGAGAGCGCGTGGGCTACCTGTCGCGCATGGACAGCAAGACCTCTGCCGCGACCCGCATCCTCGTCGTGACGGAAGCGATTCTGGTGAACAGATTGCTTGACGATCAAGACCTTGCGGGCGTTTCCGCAGTCCTGTTCGACGAGGCGCACGAACGCTCGCTCGACAGCGATCTGGGGCTGGCGCTGGCGCTGGAAACGCAGGCCATCCTGCGCGACGACCTGCGCGTCTGCGTGATGAGCGCAACCATCGACGGCGCCCGATTCGCTCGCCTGATGGACGATGCGCCGGTAATCGAGAGCGAGGGAAAGCAGTTTCTGCTGCAAATAGAATGGCTTGGCGCACGCCCCGAACAGCGGATCGAGGATGCGATGACATCCGCCGTACTCGCTGCCTGGCGAGAGCGGGACGGCGATATCCTGGCTTTCCTGCCCGGCGTGGGGGAGATCGAGCGGACGCGCGAACGGCTCGCGGCGAAGCTGCCGGAAACCCCCGTCCTGCCGCTGCATGGACAGGTCCTTCCGACCGATCAGCGCCGTGCCATCCGCCGCGATCCCGAGGGACGCCGACGGATCGTGCTCGCGACCAGCATTGCCGAGACGTCGCTGACGCTGGATGGGGTGAGCGTCGTCGTCGATAGCGGTCTGGCCCGCAACGCCGTCTTCGATCAGGCCGCCGGCACCACGCATCTCGTCACCGCGCGCGCCAGCCAGGCGGCGGCGGCGCAGCGGGCGGGGCGCGCGGCGCGGCAGGGACCGGGCACCGCCTATCGCCTGTGGGAGGAGGGCGGTCACGCGGGTCGCCCGCCCTATGACCGGCCCGCGATCCTTGCCGCGGACCTTGCCCCGCTGGTCCTGTCGCTGGCGCGCCGGGGTGTTGCCGACCCCGCCGATCTGCGCTGGCTCGACGCCCCGCCCGAAGCCTCCATCGCGTCCGCCCGGGAGCGGCTCGCGGCGCTCGGAGCGCTCGACAGCGAGGGCACGATCACACCGCGCGGGGAACGCATCGCCGCGCTGCCGATGGAGCCGTGGCAGGCGGCGATGGTGCTCGCCGGGGCCGGGCGCGGTTGCGCACCGCTGGCCGCGAAGCTCGCGGTGCTGTTGCAGGAACGCGGGCTGGGCGGGCGGGCCGAGGATCTGGAGACGCGGCTGCAGCGCTGGGACGGCGACCGGTCGAAGCGGGCCGAGGCCGCGCGGCGGCTGGCGCAGGGCTGGGCCGGGCGGGCGGATAACCTCGTCGATCGTGCGGGGCGAAAGCGGGAGGCGTCGCCCGCCGTCCTGCTCGCCGCCGGTCGCCCGGACATGATCGCGAAGCGGCGCGATGCGTCGGGCGAAAGCTGGCTGTCCGCCGGTGGCCGCGGTTACGCGCTCGATCCGGCTTCGCCGCTCTCGCGCGCCGACTGGCTCGCGATCGGCGACGCGCAGGGGCTGGCGAAGGGCGCACGCATCACTGCCGCCGCGCCCCTGGCGCTGGGCGAAATCGACGAAGAACTCGGCGATCTGATCGAGAAGAGGCGGCTGATACGCTGGAACGACAAGGACAACCGCGTCGAAGCCCGGTTGGAAAAGCGTCTTGGCGCCATCACGCTCGCTACCGGACCGGACCCCGATCCGGATCACGAGGCCGTCGTGGATTGCCTTGTGGAAAAGGCCGTGGAAAGGCTGGGGACGCTGCTGCCGGCCCGGCTGCTCGCCCGGGGGCACTACGCCGGGATCGCCAGCCTTTCGCCCGAACGGCTGGCCAGCATGGCGGACCTCTGGCTGCGGGCGCTGCTCGAAGGGCGCAGCGATCTCGACCTGCCCGCCGCGCGCTACGCGGATGCCGCGCTTGCGCTGCTGTCGTGGGACGAGCGCCAGCGGCTCGACCGGCTGGCCCCGCGCGAGTTCGTCAGTCCGGCGGGCACGCATCACCCCATCGATTACGCCGGCGACCATGCGCCCAGTGCGCAGGTTCGGGTGCAGGCGCTGTTCGGGCTGGATCGGCACCCTGTCGTGGGCGATGTGCCGCTCCTGCTTCAGCTGACCAGCCCCGCCGGCCGGCCCATTCAGGCGACGCGCGACCTGCCGGGCTTCTGGCGCGGGAGCTGGGCGGACGTGGCGAAGGAAATGAAGGGCCGCTATCCCAAGCATCGCTGGCCCGACGAGCCCTGGGCCGAAAAGCCGAGCCTGAAAACCAAGAACGCCTTCCAAAATCCGAAAGGCTGAATTAGGACATCGGGACGCGATAGCGGCCCGCAAGCGCGAACGCGCGTCGGTCTCACAGGCCGAAGCCAGGCTGGCGGATGCCCGCCGTCCGGCGTTTGCGGGTCAAGAAGGAAGATTATGCAGGCCCGTATCTACAAGCGCCCGAAAAGCGCGATGCAATCCGGCAAGGCGCTGGTCGACCAGTGGGTGCTCGACTTCGTGCCGGCCGAGGCGAAACGTCCCGATCCGCTGATGGGCTGGACCGGCAGCGGCGACACCCGGCAGCAGCTGCAATTGCGCTTTCCCACCCGCGAGGCGGCGCAGGCCTATGCCGACAAGCACGGCATCGCGGCGCGCGTGCACCACGTCCCGCCAAAGCGTCTGAAGATCCAGGCCTACGCCGACAATTTCAAGTGAGGCGCGCCGCCGCTTGAAATCGCCTCGCGACGCGGCCATATGGCGCGCCGGGAGTCGGGTGGACGTTCGCGTCTGCTCACCGGGTCAGGTCCGGAAGGAAGCAGCCCAGGTAGATGGCAGCGGGTCGCTCGGCTCCTTTTCACGATCCGACAGATGCGATGACAAGCGGGCGGCAAGCCCCTACCTTGGCGTGCATGGGTGATTCCGAAAACATGTTCGGCGATGCCGGGGCGGCAGGTGACGAGGACGACCGGCCGAGTGCCGGAGAGCTGGAGGCCGCCGGGCAGAATTCGATGTTCGGCGACGCGTCGCAGCCCGTCGATCGGGCCGAACAGGTTCCCCCCGCGGCGGCGGACGATCCGCCCGAACCCGCGGCCCCGCCTCCCGCCACCGAGGCCGCGCAGCCCTACCGCGTGCTGGCACGCAAGTACCGGCCGCAGACCTTCAGCCAGCTTATCGGGCAGGAGCCGATGGTCCGCACGCTGGCCAACGCGATCGAGCGCGAGCGGCTGGCCCATGCCTTCCTGATGACCGGCGTGCGCGGCGTGGGCAAGACCTCCACCGCGCGCCTGATCGCCAAGGCGCTCAACTGCATCGGGCCCGACGGACAGGGCGGACCCACCATCGACCCGTGCGGGGTGTGCGAGCCGTGCGTCGCCATTGCCGAAGGTCGCCACATCGACGTGATCGAGATGGACGCCGCCAGCCATACCGGCATCGACGACATTCGCGAGATCATCGAGGCGGTGCGCTACGCCGCGGTCAGCGCGCGCTACAAGATCTATATCATCGACGAGGTCCACATGCTGTCCAAGGCGGCCTTCAACGGCCTGCTCAAGACGCTCGAGGAGCCGCCCGAACACGTCAAGTTCCTGTTCGCCACCACCGAAGTGGAGAAGCTGCCCGTCACCGTGCTCAGCCGCACGCAACGCTTCGATCTGAGGCGCATCCCGACCGGCATGCTCGCGCAGCATTTCGCCAGCATCTGCCGGCAGGAGGGCGTGGAGGCGGAGGAGGAGGCGCTCGCGCTGATCGCGGCGGCGGCGGAGGGATCGGTGCGCGACGGCCTGTCGATCCTCGACCAGGCCATCGCCCATGCCGACATGGAAGGTGGGGCGGGGCAGACGCTGGTGCGCGCGGAACGGGTGCGCGACATGCTCGGGCTCGCCGACAAGAGCGCGCAGCGCACGTTGTTCCAGCACATCCTCGATGGCCAACCGCAGGCGATGCTCGATGCCGTCGCGCAGCAATACGCGCTGGGGGTCGATCCGCTGGCGCTGATCCGCTCGCTGATGGATTTCACCCACCGCATCGCCGTGACCCAGGTCGGCGGCGGGGAGGCGGATGCACCTACGCAGGAGGATCGCGAGGCGTTGAGCGAATGGGCGGCGAAGCTGACCGCCGGTCAGGTCCATCGCCTGTGGCAATTGCTGCTCAAGGGGCATGACGAGGTCCGCCAGGCGCCCGATCCGCTGGTCGCCACGCAGATGGCGCTGCTGCGGGTGCTCCACGCCGCCGACCTGCCCGATCCGGGCAAGCTGGCGAAGCAGTTGCAGGAACTGGCCGTCAGTGGCGGCGGCGGCGGGGCCGTGCCGCAGGGCGCGTCCGGGGCGGCCGCGGCTCCGGCGGCGCTATCGTGGGAGCAGGTCGTCGACCGGATCGACCATTCGGCTCTGCCCAACGCCATGTCGCTCGCCACGCGCCTCAGGATGCAGGTGCGCGTCATCGCGCTGGAACCGGGCAGGCTGAGATACACCCAGCCCCCCGGCTTCGAGGAGGATCTGGTCCCCGACATAAGGCAGGCGATGCTGGCGGTGTTCGGCAATCGCTGGGACGTCGCGAAGGTAGAGGGCGAGGGGGCGCCGACGCTGGTGGAACAGGCGGAAGCGGCGCGGCGCGAAGAGGCCGAGCGCATCCGGCGGCACCCGCTGGTCGAGGCCACCTTCGCCGCCTTTCCCGATGCGCGGATGATCGAGGATACCGAGACGCCGCGCGGCCGGCAGGACTGGTCACGGACGGGCTGAACCGGGGGCGGCATTCACAACCATCGAAAAGATCCAGAAGGACATAGCGTCATGCAGAACATGGAAGAAATGATGAAGGCAGCGCAGGAAGCCGCGGCCAAGATCCAGCAGCAGATGAGCGACGCGCAGGTGAAGCTCGACAATATCGAGGTCGAGGGCAGCGCCGGCGGCGGGCTCGTCAAGGTGCGCGCCAGCGCGCGGGGCCGGATCATCGGCGTATCCATCGACGACAGTCTGGTGAAGCCGGAGGAGAAGACCATCCTCGAAGACCTCGTCACCGCCGCCTTCAACGACGCCCGCGACAAGGCCGATCGCACGGCGGGCGAACACATGGCCGAAATGCAGAAGGGCATGGGCCTGCCGCCCGGCTTCAACCTTCCGGGCATGGGCTGAACCGCTTGCGCCCGGATAAGGTGGTGGTATTGCGACAGGACGGCAATCGGGGGCGTGTGCGATGGTGTGCGAGCGGGTAAAGGCGGGGTGGCTGGCAGTCGGCGCCGCCCTTGCGACGGCGGCGATGCCGACGGGGGCAGCCGCGCAATACGCCGCGGACTGGGACAGGCTGGCCCCCTCCTCGCACTGGAACCTCGATTACGCCGAGGACTCTTGCGCCCTTCGCCGCTCCTTCGGGGAAGGGGACGACCGCACGTTTCTCGAGCTGCGCCAATTCGAGCCGGAAGGGGCGCTCCAGGTCATCGTCATGACCAAGGGCACACAGATGCGGTCCGCCGACGAATTGCTCGTTGCGTCCCACGTTCGCTCGCGCATCGCCAGGCCCAGTGTCAGCTTCCTCCCCGAGACGGAGCCGGCCGAATGGGGTCAGCCGCTCGGCATCCATAGCGAGGAGTGGGGAGAGGGTGTCCTGTTCACCTCGCTCGACCTCAGGAATTCGGAGCAGCGCGAACTCGCCAGGGCCTTTCTCGCCGAACACGGCACCGGCCTCGTCGTTTCGGACGAGCAGCGCGACGTACGCGAAGCGGAGATCGACGGCCTCGCCGTCGAAAATGTCTATCGGCGCAACTTCGTGCTCGATACCGGGGCGATGCAGGCACCCATGTCCGCCATGCGGCAATGCATGGACGAGCTGATCGAGCACTGGGGCATCGACGCGGAAGCCAACCGGCACCTCACGCGCCGGGTGCAACCCAGGGATTTCCAGTCGTGGGTCACCCGCGTGCAGCAGCAATATCCCACCGCCATGGAGCGGCAGAACGAACAGGCGGTGGTTCGCGTGCGTCTCACGGTTTCGCCCGAGGGACGCGCGACCGACTGCGCGGTGCAGACCGATATCAGCAATCCCCTTTTCGACGAGGCCGCCTGCGAAGTGCTGCTGCGCCATTCGCGCTTCGACCCTGCGCTGGATGCCGATGGCGATCCGATCGCCAGCTACTGGGTGAAGACGATCGTCTACCGGATCGGCACATAGGCCTCTAGACGCGGCCGCGCGACCTCGGGGAAAACCGGGCCTTAAAGGGCGTGTGGCGGGGCGTCGCCTGTCCCTGCTTCCGCCATTCGGGCCATCCGACGCTTTCCTACGGTCGGCGGGCTGGTCCATGCCCGCGGAATGACCGCTTCCTCTCCCGGTGCCCCGGCCATGTTTTCGACAAGGCGAGGTGTCAACTTCGCAAAACGCTTCGTAACCCGCGGAAAAGCGGGCGTCAGGGGCGTCCGTCCGGCTACGTCGCGATGTCAACTTCGTCAGGTTTCGTGTCGTGCGCCCTGCCATCGATGACCGACCGGTACCGGGCCGTCCACATCCGGGCCTTCCGCGCCCGTTGCACGATTGCGACGCCGCCCCCATATCCGGCCTCAAGAACAGTGGCGGGCACCCGGATCGCGCCCGCGCAACGGACGGATACCCCGCATATGACAGCCTTTCCCCTTCTTCCCCTTCGCGACATCGTCGTCTTCCCCGGCATGGTCGTTCCCCTGTTCGTGGGGCGTGACAAGTCGGTGGCGGCGCTCGAAGCGGCGATGGAATCGTCGAAGGACATCTTCCTGGTCGCGCAGCTCGACCCGGCGACCGACGATCCCGAGCAGGACGATCTCTACGATATCGGCGTCGTCGCGCAGGTGTTGCAGATGCTGAAGCTGCCCGACGGCACCGTCCGCGTGCTGGTGGAAGGGCAGGCGCGCGCCCGGCTCGACGCGATGCGCCTGTCCGAGGACTACATCCTCGCGCAGACCGAATTGCTCGACGAGACGACCGCCAGCGGCAGCGAGGTCGACGCCATGATGCGTTCCGCGCTCGACCAGTTCGCCGACTATGCCAAGAGCAACAAGAAGCTTTCGGACGAGGTGGAATCCGAGTTGCGCGATATCGACGATGCCGGCGCCTTGGCCGACGCCATCGCCGCGAACCTTTCCGCCAAGGTCGATGCCAAGCAGCAATTGCTGGTCCAGACCGACGCGCTCAAACGGCTGGAGATGGTGTTCTCCGTCATGGAGGGCGAACTGTCGGTGCAGCAGGTGGAGCGCAAGATCCGCGGCCGGGTGAAGCGGCAGATGGAAAAGACCCAGCGCGAATACTACCTCAACGAACAGCTCAAGGCGATCCAGTCCGAACTGGGCGGCGAGGGCGAGGACGGTGACGAAATCGCCGAGCTGACCAGGGCCATCGCCGAAACCAAGCTGTCCAAGGAAGCGCGGGCCAAGGCCGAATCGGAACTGAAGAAGCTCAAGGGCATGCAGCCGATGAGCGCCGAGGCGACGGTGGTGCGCAATTATCTCGATGTGCTGCTCGGCCTGCCGTGGGGCAAGAAGAGCAAGCTCAAGAAGGATATCGGCAAGGCGCAGCAGGTGCTCGACGAGGACCATTACGCGCTCGACAAGGTCAAGGACCGGATCGTCGAATATCTCGCCGTGCAGGCGCGTACCAACAAGCTCAAGGGGCCGATCCTGTGCCTCGTCGGCCCGCCCGGCGTGGGCAAGACCTCGCTCGGCAAGTCCATTGCCCGCGCCACCGGGCGCGAATTCATCCGGCAGTCGCTGGGCGGGGTGCGCGACGAGGCCGAGATCCGCGGTCACCGCCGCACCTATATCGGCTCCCTCCCGGGAAAGATCGTGTCGAACCTGAAAAAGGCCGGCGCCAGCAATCCGCTGTTCCTGCTCGACGAGATCGACAAGCTGGGTCAGGATTTCCGCGGGGATCCGGCGAGCGCGCTGCTCGAGGTGCTCGATCCCGAGCAGAACAACAAGTTCCAGGATCACTATCTCGAACTCGATATCGACCTCAGCGACATCATGTTCGTGACCACCGCGAACAGCCTGAACCTGCCGCAGCCGCTGCTCGACCGGATGGAGATCATCCGGCTGGAAGGCTATACGGAGGACGAGAAGGTCGAGATCGCCCAGCGCCACTTGATAGCCAAGCAGGTGAGCGATCACGGTCTCAAGGATGGCGAGTTCACGCTGACCGAGGAGGCGCTGCGCGACCTCATCCGCTATTACACCCGGGAAGCCGGCGTCCGCACGCTGGAGCGCGAGATCGCGCGCCTGTGCCGCAAGTCGCTGCGCAGGATACTCGAGAAGGAATGCGAGAGCGTGACGGTCACGCCCGACAACCTCGCCGATTTCGCCGGGGTGCGGAAATACCGGCACGACATGAGCGACGAGGAGCCGCAGATCGGTGCCGTCACCGGGCTTGCCTGGACGGAAGTCGGCGGGCAGCTGCTCACGATCGAGAGCGTGACCACGCCGGGCAAGGGCGAGGTGAAGACGACCGGCAAGCTGGGAGAGGTGATGAACGAGAGCGTCGCCGCCGCCTTCAGTTTCGTGAAGGCGCGGGCTCCGGCCTACGGAATCAAGCCCTCGATCTTCCAGCGCAAGAACATCCACATCCACCTGCCCGAAGGGGCGGTGCCCAAGGACGGGCCGAGCGCAGGCATCGGCATGGTCACCTCGATCATCTCGACGCTGACCGGCATCGCCGTGCGCTCCGATGTCGCGATGACGGGCGAGGTTACGCTGCGGGGCCGCGTGCTGCCCATCGGCGGGTTGAAGGAGAAGCTGCTGGCCGCGCTGCGCGGCGGGATCACCACCGTTCTCATTCCGCAGGAAAACGAGAAGGATCTGAAGGAAATCCCCGATAACGTGAAGGAAGGTCTGACGATCATTCCCGTGAGCCATGTCGACCAGGTGCTCGACCATGCGCTGACCGCGCAGCCGTCCCCCATAGAATGGACCGAAGCGGACGACATCGCCAGCCAGCCGCAGGTGCAGGTCGCAACCCCGCCGGCGGCGACGACCGCGCACTGAGTCGGCGGCCCGGCAACCGGAGCGGACCAGACAGGGCGTGCTGCGTTGCAGCAACGGTCCGGTCGGCGGGCGCCTGGCGTGATTTTCATCCGTTTCGTCGTGGCAATCGTGTCGGGAGTAGAGAAAAAGCGCGCAGTTCGGCGGGTTTGCCTTTGACATGCCGCGCGAATGTCGCTCAATTCCCCGCAATCGCATGGCGATTCCGTATTCTGCTTTCGAACACAAACGAGGGGGTTCTCCTGACAATGAACAAGAACGAACTGATCGGCTCTGTCGCGGATTCCAGCGGCCTGTCGCGCAACGATGCGACCAAGGCCGTCGAAGCCGTCTTCGACACCATCACCAGCACCCTGTCCAAGGGTGACGAAGTTCGCCTGGTCGGGTTCGGCACGTTCTCTTGCGCCAAGCGGAAAGCCTCCACCGGTCGCAATCCGCGTACCGGCGAACCGATGACGATCAAGGCCTCCACACAGCCGAAGTTCAAGGCCGGCAAGGGCCTGAAGGACGCCGTGAACTAGGCGTTCGCCGCTTTCTGTACGAAAAGGGGCCGTGCCGGGATGCCGGGACGGCCCCTTTTCTTCGCCTCAGTCGCCTGCTGGGCGTGTCGCGATGGCGTAAAGCGCGACCGCTGCCGCGTTCGAGACATTGAGGCTTTCCATCGCGTCGCTGATAGGGAGCCGGGCCAGCGCGTCGCAATGCTGCGTCACGCCGTGCCGCATGCCTTCGCCCTCCGCTCCCAAGACGAGCGCGACCGGTCCTGCGGGAAGAGCGTCGCCAAGCGTCGTTTCCGCCTCGCCGGCAAGGCCGATGCGCCAGTATCCGGCCTCGGCTAGATCCTCCAGCGCCCGCGACAGGTTCACCACGCGCACCCACGGCACGCTTTCCAGCGCCCCGGAAGCGGACTTGGCGACGACCCCGCCTTCCGGCGGAGCATGACGGTCCTGCGTCACGATGGCGGCGGCATCAAACGCTGCGGCCGACCGCATGATGGCGCCGACATTGTGCGGATCGGTCACCTGGTCGAGCACCACGATAGGGCGATTGACCTGGCCGTCGATCACGTCGTCCAGATGCAGGTCCGCCAGCGGTTCGCATTCGAGCACGAGACCCTGATGCGGCGCATCGCGTGCGACCAGGCGGGCGAGGTCGGATACGTCGGCATATTCGACCGGGAAATCGGCGGGCAATTCACCATCGAGAGAATCGACGCCCTCGCGCGTCGCCCACAGCTTGCGGTGTTGCCGCGCCGGATTCATCAGCGCCGCCTCAACCGCGTGGCGACCCCACAACCGCACCGCGCCCTTGCCGGCGCGGCCCGAACCGCGTCCGCCCTGCATCCGCCCGGCGCGCCCGCGCAGCGCCCGCTTCTTCTTGTCGCCTGCCATTTCTACCCTTCCGCTGGAATCGCCGCCTCCTGCCAGCGCGGCCATTGACAGACAAGCACCGCTTCGCCATTGCGCGCCTCTCGGCAAGACGGAGCCCCCCGGGGCTGCGCACTAGGCGGGCGAGAAGCCCGCTTTCCGGCACGGTGTGGACAGGTGGCCGAGTGGTTAAAGGCAGCAGACTGTAAATCTGCCCGCGCGAGCGTACGCTGGTTCGAATCCAGCCCTGTCCACCACCGCCCTTTCTCAGAACATCCCGGAAAAGCCCTAGAAATCGCAGAAAACCAAGGGTATTCTGCCTTCCGATGGCCACCCCTGTTCGCTGCTATTTGCCTGCAACCGGCAGTGAGTGTGGGGAAGGTGTGGGGAAGGAAGTAGGCTTCCCCACACTGCGGCTCTCTCAATTGGCCTCCAGAAATGTGGGGAACGAGAATGGGCAAACTTACGGCGGTGGCGGTCAAGGCCGCTTTGGCGAATCCGGGCACCTATCAGGATGGTGACGGACTTTTCCTGAAAGTTGGAAAAACTGGTGCGGCTTCTTGGCTCCTGCGACTCCAGCGCGATGGCAAACGACAAGACATTGGTTTGGGCAGCGCAAAGCTGGTGACGCTGGCTGAGGCGCGAGCGAAGGCCGCAGAACTCCGCAAGGCAGTGAAGGTCGAGAAACGAGACGTGCTGACGGAGCGGAAGGACGAGGAAGCCGCCAAGGTCACTTTCCGCGAAGCCGCTACCCAATATCATTCCGAGAACGAAGCTGGCTGGAAGAGCGATGTCTATGGTCGGCAATGGCTGGCCAGTCTGGAGAACTACGCCTTCCCGAAGTTGGGCGACATGACGACTGGTGGAATCACCGCTGCTGACATTATCTCGGTCCTCACGCCGATCTGGCAGGAAATCCCCGAAACAGCCCGTCAGGTTCGCAACCGGATTTGCGCAGTGCTCGACTACTCCCACGCGAAGGGCTGGCGCTCTACGGAGGCTCCATCGGGCAACAACAGCCTGAAAGCGGGGCGAGGACTGCCAAGACAGGTCAAGAAACCGGCAAACCGAAAGGCGATGCCATACGTGGCGGTTCCTCCTTTCCTGACCGCGTTGCGGCGTAAGCCATCCTATTCGCGTCTCGCGCTCGACCTCCTTATTCTGACTGGAGTTCGCTCGCAGGAAGTGCGGCTCGCGAAGTGGGACGAATTCGATCTGGACCAGCGCCTTTGGACAATCCCAGCCGAACACATGAAACGCAGCAGGGCGCACATCGTGCCGCTGTCAGAGGCGGCGATGGCGGTCCTTGCGAAGGCAGAAGCAATGCAGATGGAGGGAGCCGAAGTGGTTTTCCCCGGCATGACCGGCAAGGCGATGTCCAACATGACGCTGCTCAAGGTCATGCGCGACATGCAAGAGCCTTTCCACGTCCACGGTTTCCGCTCCAGCTTTACCGACTGGGCGGCAAACGAAGGCTTCTCAAATGCGGTTGTCGAAGCGGCATTGGCGCATAAGACACCCGATGCCGTGCAGGCCGCCTATCGCCGTACGACCTATCTCGGGACGCCGGACAATCCCGGTGCGCGAGTGAAACTGATGGAAGCGTGGGGGAACTATTGCAACGGCGTGGCGGCTCCCAAGAGTTCGGGCAAGCTCGACGACGATAGCCAATAAATGCTAGCTTTAGTTCAATCCCTGATTGCCACTTTCAAGCGCCCAGCAACAAGCCTGTTGTTGCTGGAACTGGGGGTGAAAGCGGACATTTATCCGCTCAGGACATGGTGAAGCTTTCTATGATGCTTATCGACTGGACGCGCCACTCATTCATGTACGTAGTTCCTTTGATCGTAATGTGCTTTGGGTATGGCCCCAGCTCATGCTCTCCTACGGTGGCAGTGAAGCAATCGTAGGCGTCGCCAGTACAATTTTCCGAACTGACAGCATCGATCTCATGCAGTCTCAGCTCGCTCAGAAAAGCCCTTAAGTCACTTTGGCATTCTTCGTTGTCATAAGTGGAGCACGAAAGATCATAAGAGAGTGGGCCTTCGCGTCCTGCTTCATCGATTGCCAGCGATAGCAAGATGGCAAAGTCTTGGGCTTCTAGAACGCTATCGCTGACCGGAAAATATGATCGAGTGTGATTGGCGGGAACCTCATCGCACATTCTTTCTCGAAAGTCGTCCCAATCGAAGCTGTCCTTCTGGAAAATTGGTCCCTCAACTCCGTACCTCGGCGACACATCAACCGAGCTTATCGTTCCGTCTTCATTGAAAGAGATTTCATACCTCTCGCTTCTACACAATCCAAAGGCAGAGCCCCAAGGTTCTGGTCTAGCGAAAAGGGTGATGCTGTGCATCGGATCATCGTCCGCTGAGTAGTACTGCCATCTGTCTTGACCTCGGTCGATAAAGCCGATCCTAGAAGCCAGAGCACCCACTAGCCGCTTGGAAAGACTTTCGTCGCTTTCATACTTGAGATCGGCGAACACGAAGCGGCCTTCGACAGGCCGGTATCCCGCAGGCGCTTCAACAGCGCGCTGTTCAAATGGAATAGACCGAAACTTCTCCCAGTTCGGTTCAACATACTCATGATCATCGCCGGCCATTGAGGGGTCAGTCACTTTGTCACAACTGGGCAGGGTCGCAACAATCGCCATGAGAAGCAAAGGGATGAAGGGAAGCTTTGTCATTGGAGAGGTTTGCCAAGCTTTCGCAAGGTCTACAACTAGGGTCGGGGCACGAATGTCTGGCAATGGTAAAACTGACACATCAGGATGCTATCTCGATAGTACAACTGATCGCTCGTTCCGCCTTCCGAGCTCTTTCAACACAACGTTCCAAGCCATCGCGATTCTCACTGAGAATGCGCTGCGCCTCCGCCAATTCCTCCCAGGCTTCGGGATTCTGAGACCGGATCAACCGAATGCCCGCTTCCACGATGGTCGGCTCGCCAACCATCCTACGAGCTATTCTCTCTGGCCAATGCCAGCTTTCGGGCATGGTTCGGGCGATGGCGCCGGGTAGGATCGACCAAAGCAGTATGCCAGCCAGCACACCCGCGCCTGCAAAGCGCCAGGTCTGTCGCTTCTGCTCGTCCTCGGTGCGGACCCGCCCGACAATTGCAGCGAGCTGACCGGTTGCGATGTCGAGGTCTTTGCGTCCGTGCCGGAACAGGTCGCTGGCATCGCGCAGCATATCGAGTGAGGCACGCTTGATCTGAACGGCAATGTCTTCCGGCGTCAGCTCAATGGCAGGCTTCTTGCCAATTGTGCTCAACGTCAGAGTGGCCTTCGTCAACTGTTCGGCCATTTGGCTGAGCGTGGCGGTGTAGTCAGGGATCACGATGTCGGCTCGCTCCCTTGCCATGTTCTGAACCGTATGGCGCACCATTGCCATCTCGCCTTCGAGACGGGCGAAGGCCTCCGTTGCCGGGTCGGTTTCCATGACGGCCTCCGGTTCTGGGTCCGGCGCGGGTTGTTCCTCGACATCGAGGTCGAGTTGCACTTCTTCTATGTGGTCGTCTTCCATCATTCAGCTCCTATATGCCCATGTCGAAAGCGCGGGTGCGCTCGCGTGTGAGGGTTGCGGTGAGTTCATTGGCGATGCTGCGTTCGGGCTTCGGATCGATGCCGAGTTCGTGGGTCTTGCCGCGCAACAGGCCTTCGACCTGCGGATCGCGTTCAAGCCCTTTTGCCAGCTCGGTCAGCTTGGCTGAGACGCGGGCAGCGCCCGCGCGGTCGCCTTGCTGCTGAAGCTGTTTGCGCTCCGTGCTCAACCCCTGCCAGTCGCTGACAAAGCGCTCGGATCGCAAAGCCGGATCGGTGCGAACGGCGGCCTCTTGCTGCATGGCGCGCATGGCTTCCTGGCTGCGCCCGCCAACGGCCTCTGCAATCAGCTCAGGACGTCGATCCAGCGCCTTGGCGAGATCGGTGGCCGCATGTGGGCGGATTGCTTCGAGTGCCTTTCCAGCCTTCTCCAGCGCGTCCTTTTGGTGTGGCAGGACAGGCAAGCCCTGGGTCTGCATTGTGCCGATATCGCCAAGCGCGCGGGCATAGCGTTCGACCGCGCGGCGCTGGTCGTTTTGCGTGTTAGTTTGGATCGGAAGCGGTTCGAGCTGACGTGCCTGCGGACGGAAGTTTCCAAAGATGGATTTGGCCTTCTCCGGCAGCTGCCGAACCATCTCCACGATCCGCTCGCGAAAGGTGATGCCGCGCAGTTCGGCGAAGGCCTGTTCGGGTTTGTAGTCGCCCGCCATGTCCTTCCCGCGTTCGCGGCTCAGTGTGCGAACCAACTTGGACTGATTGGCGAAGTCATCGCGGCCATAATGCAGCGCCATCCCGTCGCGGTGGCGCGACATGGCGACATAGGCGGAATGGCTGTCCATGCCCGGTGTGGCGAGCAAATAGGCACGATCCACTGTCATGCCCTGCGCCTTGTGGATCGTGGCGGCGTAGCCATAATCGATATGGGCATAGTCCTTGGTGTCGAAGGCGACCTCGCGGCCATCGTCGGTGCGCACCGCCATGTGCTGCGCGCTGGCTTTCGCCACCGTGCCGAGCGTTCCGTTCTTCACTCCAAGCCCGCGTTCGTTGCGCAGGAAGATGATGCGGTCGCCCGATGCGAACTGGCGTTCGCCGCGAGCCGCCTTGATCGTGGCATCGGTACCCAGCGCACCAGCCGCGCGCATCTTCCCGCGTGCCATCTGGTTCAGCTCGCGCACCTCATCATTGGTGTGGGTGAGGATGATACGGCTGTCGTCGGGGCTGCTCTGCCGTTCCTGATTCCATCGGCCGATCAGCTCTGTCCGCGCAGCTTCACGCGTGTCGGCGGCATGGACCATTCCGCGTTCCTCGTACCTGTGGATCGCTTCGCCCGTTCGGCCCGTGGCGAGGTGCCTGGTCGTATCCTGCTGCCAAGCCGAAAGTTGGCGGCGAACTTCGCTGATCTCGACCCCGCCATGGCGTTCGTGGATCGCCCGGAAGGCTGCACCGGCTTCGATGGCTTGAAGCTGCTGCTGATCGCCAACCAGAACCACCTTCGACCCGGCCTTGGCGACATGGGTGAGCACGCGCTCCATCTGGCGTGTGCCGACCATGCCCGCTTCGTCAATGACGAGCACATCCTTGGCAGTCAGCTGCTCGCTTCCCTTGCCCCATTGATACTCAAGGCTGGCAATTGTGCGCGACGCGATGCCCGAGCCGTTTTCCAGGCCCTCGGCGGCAATGCCAGAGAGCGCTGCGCCGCGCACAGTGTAGCCCGCGCCTTCCCAAGCCTCGCGGGCCACGCCAAACATCGCGCTTTTGCCCGTTCCTGCGTAGCCGACGACAACCGCAAGGCCCTTGCTGTTGGTGACGTGCTCCAAGGCAGATTTCTGTTCGCCGGAAAGGACCAGACTGCGCTTTGACGCCTTCGCGAAGGCGGCGTTCCTCTGAACGTCGTTGACCGAGTGACGATCGCGCTGCGCCATAGCGTCGGCGGCGCGGTGCAGGCGCTTTTCGGTCTCGATCATCGCCCGCGAAGTGAACCGATCCCGCCCGCGTCCGTCCTCGCCCAGCGCAATCAGGTTGGTCGAACTGCGCACCGCACTGTAGGCAGCATCGAACTGCTCCTTCCCGTCGCTATGCCGGTGAACAAACGCAGCAAGGTCTCGCTTGGTGAAGGTAGCTTGCTGGTGCGTAATCGCATCGAGCGCCAGACTTGGATTGGCGATTATTCGCTCGCCATTGCGCTGGGCGATGGCGCGGTGCTCCTCGATCCGCTCGGCTTCGAGCCCGCGCCCGCTAATGCGCGAAGCTGCAGGACCGATCTTGTCCTGCGGTTCCAGCGCAATGCCCTGCGCTTCCAGGCTGCGGTGATCGATCCGCGCATCGATGTCGCGTTCCGCCAGCGCGCGGTTGACATGATCGGCCCAGCGTTCGCGCCATTGCTCGAGCCGCACGGTCTTGTTCCAGTCGCGGACCTTTGCGCCGAAGCCGTTCTTGGTGACCTCGCGCATCGTGAGCATGACATGCGCGTGCGGCTTGACCCTGCCGTCTTCGCCAATATCCCAATGGACATTAAGATCGGCGATCATGCCTTTCTCGACGAACTCGGCTTTGACGAACTCGCGCGCCAGCCTGATATTGTCTTTCTTCGAAAGTTCGCGGGGCAATGCGAACTCGACCTCGCGGGAAAGCTGGGCATCCTTGCGCTTCTCGGCGGCCTCGACCGCATTCCACAAAGTTGCGCGGTCAGCGAAGGCTTTAGGCGCGCCTTTGGGCAGCATCACTTCGCAATGAAGGACGCCCGCCTTGTTGGTGAAATCATGGGTTCTGTCGATCCGCTCATCGTGCAGCTGTTCGCCTGCACGATAGGCCGCCGCCGCTACGGCACTGCGTCCGCTCGACCTTCCGATGACCTTTGCGCTGAAGTGAAAGATTGCCATGTCGGCAATCCAGTTACACCGCAAAGCCTGCGTCGGCACGACGTATAAGCGCGCCCTCTCATGATAAAATCCTGATCGGGACTAGGCGGTATCACACTGTCCCGGCGACCTTACTGCATTGGGAAAGCTCAGAGATTATCATGACTTCATCACACCAACGATGGAGACTTCCCATGCGCAAACCCCGCGATTTTGATTCGGAACTGAAGGCACTGGCCGACAAGGCAAAGCAGCTGAAGGAACGCCGCGTGCGCGACCTTGGAGCGCTGGTCACGGCAACGGGAGCCGACGCGCTCGATGCCGATGTCCTGGCTGGCGCGCTGCTCGATGCGGCTGCCAACACCGACAAGGCAATCGGGGAGGGCTGGCGCAAGCGCGGCGCAGCCTTCTTTCAGGGCAAACAGCGCAAGACTTCGAGCGGACCTCGCGAAGAGCCGGAAGGCACTCTCCCGCTCGGCGGCGGCGCGGCATCGGCTTGAGGCGGCAAAGGCACGGACCGACATGCGCGATTGGCAGGTGAAACGACGCGAGCGGACCCGACAACTGATCGAGCTGGGCGGCCTGGTTGCGAAGGCCGATCTGGTCGATCTGACCGATGATGATCGCGCCGCGCTTTACGGCGCGTTCCTCACCGTTGCCGCCAAGTTGCGTGGGCCGGATGGTGCGCAGGCGCTGGTGTTGTTCCGGCGTAAAGGTAAGCGGGCATTCGAGGCAGAAAAGTGAGCAGTCGTGATCCCGAGCGTGGATGCCTTACAAACAGCCAGAGGAGAAGAATTCTTAGCGGGAAAGGTCGAGAACCACTACGTCGACAGAGCCAAGGAGTGCGCTAGGAAGACCGTCTCGAATAGTATCTTCAAGTTGATCGGGTGTTTGGATGCCGGAGGTTGTTTTCCCAGCTATCTTTACATGTGGCCCGAACCACAAAACCAGGTAGATTCCCTGCTCCGCCGCGTCAGGATGGTGCGAATAGCGCTCATAGAGTTGGGTAGATGCTGCTTCAAAAAGCTCCCCATGCCACTGCCCTTTTACCTCCACTACCAAGCAGGTTCTCCGCCCTTCAATCGAAGCAACAGCGGTGAAGTCGCATCGATTTTGGCGGGCCATCGCGCTTTCAATCGAGACAATCACATCAAGTTGGCGAAGCCTGGGCTCGAGACGCTCTACAATTCTGTTGCGAGCGGTGTTCTCATCAACGTGTTTTCCGCCAACGTAGAATGCGGCGATAGGGTCAGTTTCGCTATGACGGAACCATCGTTCAGCTGTTCTCAGCTCTTCGATGACTAATGCCCTCAAGTCTTCTACGGTTGAGACGCGCGATGAATCGAGGAGTTCACAGACTGCTTCCGGAGATGGCGCAGTGAAATTGAGAAGTAGACGCTTTCTCTTGGCCTCTGCTAACAAATGTCGACATCCGTCGTGCCATTCCTTGAAGCGAGAGTCGGCGAGAAGCTTCTCAAGATACTCGATTTGGTTGGCCGGTTCATCATCTGAAATGCGCCAAATCAAGCTGTTCAGAAAGCGATATGCAGTCTCTCCTTTTGGCGAACCCGTACCCCAAGACGAAGGAAGGGGCACCGCTGGCCATTCCCCAACAAACGCGTCGAGGAGAAGGAAGATTTTTCGGGCGGTCAGCGTCGGCCACACGCCGTCTCTCGATCCACCCAGAGAATCATAGCGGTGCGAAAACGCAAAAATATTGTCCGCAAATTGGCTAAGGATCGGCCACTCATGATCAGCGTCACAGAATGCAAACGACCTTAGGAACCAGAAGTCCTGCCTCTCTTTTTGTGTCTTATCTGGTGGACCATATGGCCAGTTTCGGTGCAGGTCTTCACATCGGTTTGAGATGATCGCTGAAAGCTCAGCGTATCGCTTGCTCCTTGATGCAATGTCCACGAGAATATCAGCGCTCGATATGGGCATCGTTGGGAATTCCCGAAGCCAACGTAAAGCCGTTTCCTCGGCAATAGCCGCGAATGCTTTGTCGTAAGACAAGATCGATGCTGAAGTATGTGAGATAGTTTGGGAACTGAGCTGAGGCTCGACGTAGCTTTTTAAATATTCGACCAACTCACGCTCGTTCGGAAACAAGCGGCGATCAATTTCGCGGTGAAAGGCCTTTCGTTCGTCATCACTCAAACCCGAATGATGAACATTGATATCGGTTTTTGCGACTGCAATTAGTGAGCGCGGCATCTTGTCGAGTGAACCCTGATATCGAAATTCTGCGAGCAGGGCAGCGTAGGCGACCTCGGGTAGATGATAGCCAGTACCTTCCGCTCGCGCTTTGCCAATCTCCTCCAATGTTGGAGCGCTACTCAAGAGGAAGGAAATGCTCGACCTCAACGAGCTCTCGATAAATTCAGGGCTGCCAGCGTATTTTATAACGCCGTCTGAATCGTAACTTCCCCATAGATATTCGTGTGCAAAACGCCTTAGCCAGTGCCAGTTCGCGCCACTTGCGATCTGACTCCGATTTTGCGCAAAATTCTCCGCGTTGACGCGATCGATCTGCTCTCTGCGCTTGCGATGCCTACTCTGAAAGCGATAGCGTTTCTCTTTGTGCTCGATTCTCGCCGCTCGTGAACGTCTTTCCTTAGAAGCGGCAATGCGCAGCAGTGTGGGGTCTGATCGGGAAAGCAGTCGCTGTTTCACACGATGCTCGCTCGGACCATTGGATTCGGTGTACCAATTGTGCGTTCGATAGAATGCAGCGAACATCGCTGACCGCTCGGACCGCGCCGCGTATTCAAGCATCCAAGTTTCATCTTCGCCGGTGAGGAATAGGCCGGAATGCATTTCCCCATGTCTGAATTTTATGAACGCCTCCCAAAGTTCCTCTTCTTGGTTCAACGCTTCAAAGGAAAGCAGCTGTATAGAACGACGTAGTGAATGTGCATTCTGGAGAGCTTCGACCGATTGACTGTCCCGTTCAGATTTTGCGTTTCTAAAGTTTAGCGCTTTCATCCAGCTCCAGAGCTGACCCGGACTATGCGGCCCAACCGAAGTTTCAAAATAGCGATCCAGAAGCTTGCCGATGAGTTTGCTGATGCCAACTCTGCAATGACACTCGTAGCTGTGCTCCTTGCCGCACGTGCAACGCAGGCCTCTGCTCAGCTCTGTCAGGAAGAAAACAACTTCGGAATTCGAGAATTGAGCAATCAACAACGAGACGAAATAGGTCGAACCAGCTGGTTGATCGAGCGCTAGATCGTCACCCTTGTAAAGTGGGACAAATGCTCTCAACATTGACAGTAGGAGCTCTTTCGATATGTTGGTTGTGCCAGCTAGAACGATCTCCGCTGCAAGCCGCAGAGCATCGTGCGATCCCTCTTTGATCAAGGTTTCAATATCTTCAGACAGGTCACTTTCTTCAGCTCCAGCCAAGGCGTTCATTGCGCGAAGGCGTGTGCCGAAGTCAGCCTCCGTTGAATGAAGTATGCTGCTTAGCTCTCGCTTCAGGTTTATCTCTTCGCCTGAGTTCGCGACAATTTCGAGCAGCAGGTCTCTGAGGTCTGTCGCTCCATCCGTGGCGCGTAGAAGCCGCCCCACAGACTCGACAACATCGGCTGTGAAGAAGCCCTTGGTATTGAAGCTTCGCCAACGGTCGGCTCGTCGGAAGTAGGGGTCAGTTCCAGAAAGCTTTGCCAGTTGTTCAATCAGATAGATTTTGGATGCGCCCGACAATCGAGACGGGTCGCCATTTGACAGAACGGCATAGGGATTGATGTCGATGCACGTTTTTTGCGCATCTTGCCCCACCTCAGTGGTGAGCCACGCTAACAACCCTCGCAGATCGTCTCGCAATGCTCCGCTTGGCGCTATGATGGAAAGCGCTCGCGGTAGTGTTAGTTGATCTGTTCCAAAGTTGATGCGTTTGGCGAGATAACTGGCTGCACCAAATTCTGCGACGATACGGTGTACGGGCTCATGGCTGCCGGGTTCGTCGGATGGCTTAAAAAGTTTGGTGTCGATTACCTGCCGGGTCGTCGTAGGTGTTGTTTCGATTAGATCGCCTAGGAAGGGAAAGTCCCGATCCGGCCCATTTTCAGCGTCTTTTACGCCTGTCGCGCCCGAAAGTAGGAGTTTCGCAAAAACCTCGCCGCCAAGTGCGGCAATGCGCGTGCTGCTTAATCTGTTTCTTGCAGGTATATCGGGATTATGCTCGCGACACATTGCGGTGAATGCGTCAGAAAAAATCTGTGACCTTGAACTGAAAGCTCCATCATTTTCGAAATAGGCAAGGGCAATGATGCTGAGCATCTGTGGGTTGCCAAGCAAAACATGAATGCCAAACTCAGTGGCAGCGTGCTTGAATGGCTGGAAATTCTCACTTGGGTGCAGCTGCTCGAAAAGTTGTTGCTGCTCGGTGTCATCGAACGGCTTAAGTCGGACCACCAGCGGTTCCGATCCCAAGAAGTCAGCCATCAAGCGGTTGTATCTGGTCGAATCCCATTCGCTTGATCTGCTGGCGATAATTACTCGCTGAGGTGATGCGTCAGCGATTTTTCCGATCAGACCATCGAATGCCGATTGATCCAGCTTCGCCACCTCATCAAAGCCATCGACGATAAGTGTGCCGGTCCATTGTGCTGGGGATCGTGACCTGAAGATACTGGCTCTCTGACGTGGTATTCCTAGGCCACAGGCGAAGCTTTCTAGTAGCTCAGTTTTCCCCGCTCCAGGTTCGGCCAAAACGACCACATGCCGACTGTCATGCAAAACTTCGCTTTCGGGGATGACCCGATCTTCGAGGTTCAACTTGCGTGTTATGTATTGATATTGCTGCACGACAACTTTCTTAGCACCGGACGTTCTTTGAGCCAGCACACGAGTGGAAAACTAAGGCCATCCGGCGGCGGAAATTTCGGGCCTGCAACTGTCGTCCACTTTGTTGAGAGTGTTACCGGCCCGCCAAGTGGGTCGTCGTAACGTTCAGAAAGATGCCGAGACTTGCTTCTCGAATATGCCTAAAGCCATACCGACCGTCGATCCACGATCCGCTGAAATCCCGCGGCGAACGAGGATGCCCTTGCGCGCAGCAAGGTTCGCCTGCCGTCCGCAGTCCGTGTGAAAACGAGCTTTGAAGAGCCCACACCGCTGCGCCAGAGTTCGGCAAATCGTTCGGCATTTTCTTTGCGAGCGCCCAGCGCGGCAGGCACAGCGTGGTAATCGACCCGCTTTTTCAGGCCGAGCCATGAATTGCGCACCAGCAGGTAGCGCGGATTCTGCACCGGCCCCAGAATCTCTGTGATTGCCTGCATGACTTGCCGTTCGGCGGCCCGGCTCACTCCGGTCAGGACGATATCCTTGCGCCCGTCCAGGCTTGCGCGGATTTCGACCTGCGCGGTATCCAGTTCGCGCCCGCTAATGACGTCGGAATCGACCAGCGACCTCAAGACAACACGGGTCACCGATTCCAGACTGCCTTCCAAAGAACCGTTGCGCCAAACGAGCCGGCCCGCCTTTGCGAGGCGCGGTAGGCTTGCCACTGTCGCAACACCGGCAAGCCCCATGGCGATGACCCCAAATCCTTCGTATGACGCAAGCCCCCGCAGTTCGTTGGCCGCTGCAAAGGCTCCACTACCTGCCGCGCTCCAACCCAATGCCTGCAAGGTATCGAACCAGCTTAAAGCGCGCGGTGCGTAGCGGGGAGCCGCGGTTTCGCGCACCTGCCCTCGCTCGGCCCCTTTGCCGAGCGACACCTTCCAGCGCTCTGCAATGGCGGGACGGTCCGCTGCTACTGCAAATGTCTCAAGGTTCGCGAATGCTGCCGGTTTGGATGGATCGAGGCCTAGGCGGGCAACGCCGTCTTCAATGAGGGTGGACGCTCCATTGGAAATCCCTTCGAATGCCTTAAAGCGGCGCGCGACCACTTCGATGTCAGACAACCCAGTTGCGCCTCCATCGTTGAGAAAGCCCCAGTTGAACGTCGAAACGACCGCATCCCAGCTTTCGCGATCCTCCGGATCGACCGTTGCGAGATGCCAGATATTGGCTACCTTGCCGGTCCTGGCCGGATCGATCCGGATTGCTCGTCCGCGCATCTGGTTGGACAGCATGAAGGACGCCGTATTGCTCGCAAGCACTAGGCTGTTGAGCGCTGGCGCATCCCATCCCTCGCCGAGCAGCGACTGCGTGCCAACGAGTATGCGAATGAAGCCGCGTGTGAACAAAGCCGTGACGAGGCGGACCAGTTCAGCGCTGCCACCGTTCCTGCATTCGAGACGCACGTGGTCCGGGCAACCTGGCAAATCGCTTGCTCGATAGTTGCAAGGATCAAAGTGCAGTTCCTCGGCAACGTGGGGCAGCTCCGACAGAGCACGCCTGGGAAGGATGACCAGACTGCCTGTCAGAACCCCGAGATATTCATAGGCGATGCCTGATCGTCTAAGCTTCTCGAAGATTGGCACCACGCCGAGCTTGGCAGGCTTAAACTCTGCATCCGGACGGTTTGGGAGCTCAACAGCGCGAATATGATCGGATAACACGACCATGCGCAAATCGTCGTCCAGCGCAGACTGTTCTGCTTTCGCAATGTCCTCAATCGAATCCAGCTTTGCGAGGCTGGAGGTCATCAGTTTGAAGACCGAACGTGTGTGCTGCAGACGAACCCGGCCGCCTTCGATCAGGCCATGACGATTCAGCCGATCGCGCAGGCTCTTGAGCCGCGCCGGATCGAGCGGAAACGAGGCCGTGTGTTGCGATATCACGCCGTCCAGAAAGCGTTCGAGCCAGAACAGCGATGGCGGCGGCACATTGCGCGCCGACACACCAAGCAATTTGAGCGGGGGGCGGGGAAGTTCCCTTCCGGCTGATGCCAGCAGAACGAGCGCTGCCGACAGCATCTCGGGCGCTTCGAGGATATCGTCGACATGCGCTTCCGATTCCGTCAGCCAGGGGTGCGCTGCCAGCCAGCCCAGCAACCCGTCGTCTTGGCGCAATTCCATGTGCAGCGAACCGATGGCCGCCCGCCTTCTATCGAGCAGCGCCAGAGCATCTTCGGTCGGCTCCGACAGGATGAGGTGATCCTGATGCGGACAGAGATCGCCATTGCGCACCAGTTCGGGGATGCCGATTTCAAGGTCTATCGGCCCGCACAGTTCCTCGTAGCGAGACCATTCGGTGAAGCTGGCATCGTAAGGCGGTGTTGCAGTCAGCGCGACCAGACGGACATCCTCTAGCCGGTTGGCCAGCTCGTTGAGGCATTTCCACCACTCCCGCCGCAGATGATGTGCTTCGTCCAAAACCAGCGTCAGCGGTCCTCGACCATTAAGCGCCTCGATTAGCGCATCGAGTTCCTCGCCGCGTCGCAGGCTATCGAGCGACTGGTAAGTCGCCAGTGTCAGTTCTTGGGTGTCTGCCAGATCGCGGGAGATTGCCTCCGCTCTCGGTGGCGTGTCGAGAAACAGCGGGCATAGGCGGTGCGCCCACTGTTCGCGGATGGCGATTGTCGGAGCAAATACCAGCGCCGGCCTTCCGATACGGCGCACGATCTCCAGACCGAGCACCGTCTTCCCGGCACCAGGGGCTGCGACGACATGGATTCTTCCGTCATCAAAATGCTCGTCCATCTCTTCAAGAATTCGGGCTTGATAGTCCCGCCAGCTCCCCTTGAAGTTCATGTCATTCAGCATTTTGCCGAAATAGCGATGTCAGCGCTATCCGACTATTCCAACGTTAATGATGTCCTCAAGTTAGCTAGCGGGGGTCGGACTGGGCGTTCTCCAGAGACGTTTCGACTCGTGCGCGGAATCCTGCACCCTTGGCACTGAAAACCGTCGTCGGTTGCGCTCATTCGCGCAAGGATGTCGCAAAATCAGGTCAACGCAGAAAAATTTTCAAAACCAAAGGTTGCTAAGGAGTTTGTCCGCCAAAGTCTCAATCCGTCTATAGGCGTTTCAAATACCACAAATCGTTGAAGATTTGCTCGAATTTCAACTCGGACTGACCCTTGCGTCGAGCTGAAAAGTTCTCATTATGTTCCGTAGAGGGGCTGCCAGTGTCAAGATGAGAAAGCCCAATGTCCAATACAGAACGCATCATTCGCCTGAAGACCGTGCTCGACCGCACCGGCCTTTCCCGCTCCACCATCTATCGCAAGATCGCTGAAGGCACATTCCCGTCACAAGTGAAAATCAGCGTCCACGGAGCAGGCTGGCATGAGTCAGCTATCAATCGCTGGATCGCCGATCCCACTCACTATCGTGAAGAGGAACCGGCAGAATGAGCGGGCAGCAATTCGTCGAGCCGATCTGCGTCAGGGTCAATGACGCTGCCCGCATGATCGGCATCGGACGCACTAAGCTTTATGAGTTGATTGCTTCCGGCGAAATCGAGACTTTGAAGATCGGCAGAGCTACTCGCGTAACCACCGCCAGCCTCCATGCCTTCGCTCGTCGCTACTCCCAATCAGAAATAGGCGAGGCCAGGATGGGTTAGCGAGAATGACGGTGACGGATCGCAGTACGGAAGACGAAGGCCGCACCCAGCCCTAACACGGCCCAGAGCCAGTACAGCGGCGGCACAAAAGCTGCCAGCCCCAGGCAACCGGCAAGCCCTATCCACGCGATCCAACGCGGAAACAGCCGCTCATCGCCTTGCAGCCGCAGGGCTGCCGCGTTGGTAATCGCGTAATAGACCAGCACTGTCACTGCGCTGAAAGTCCAGGCAACACGCACATCGCCCAGTAGGCAAAGCCCCCCGACCACCACTGCCATGCCGATGATGGCGGCAACAGGTTCTCCGCCGCGCAGCTCGCCAAACAGCTTCGGTGCATCCCCCCGCCGCCCCATAGCCAGCAGGACGCGCGACAGCCCGAGGATGAGGTTGAGCAGGACGCCGATCATCGCCAGCATCGCGGCAACCGCTATGACGATGGCGAGCCATTCTGGTCCGAAGGCGCGTGAAGCGGCCTCCAGCGGCGTAGCAGCTTCCGTGAGCGATCCCGCGTGCAGGGTAAGCACGTGGCCAACCCCTATATAGAGTAAGGTGGTGACGGCGATGGTTGCGAGGATGGCAGGCGGGATGGTGCGCCTTGGATCGCGGACTTCCTCGGCCATGGTGGCGACACGCCCGTAACCGGTGAAGGCCACGAACAGCAGCGCGCAGGCATGGAAGAAATCCGGCGGCGATGATTGGGTGAGTACTGGGGACTCTGCGGTCTGGCTCGCGCTACCCAGCGCCACGAAGACACCTAGCGCGGCGGCGACCAGCAGAACGATGACGGCATTTAGCCAGTTCGCGCGGCGGAGGCCAGCCAGGACCAGAGCGGTCAGTGCCGCAACCAGCGAGAGCGCGACGTGTACTAGCGAAAGATCGGCTCCGATCAATGCGTCGAGGTAAGCAGCAAAGGCGAGTGCTGCCGTTGCCGCAGACGCAGATTTCGCCAGCAGGAACATCGTGCCTGCGGTGAACCCAGCTGCCGGGGACAGGAAGACGTAGCCATATTCGTAAGTTCCTCCCGCCTTGGCATGACTTGCTGCGAGCTGTGCGCTCGAAAGGGCGTTGCAGCCTGCCACCACAGCAGCGAGAAGAATCGCGGGAAGCACCCACCATCCGACCATGTCCTCGGCTAGTCCGATGCTGACGAACACGCCCGATCCCAGCATCGAGCCGAGCCCGAGCAGAACAGCTCCGACAAGCCCGGTTTCCCGCTTGAGGGTCCCGGTCATCTCAGCGGCCCACAAACAGAAAACCGACCGCCGCCATGATGCAGCCGAATGCGGCGAAGTGCCGCCACGACAGCGCTTCGCCCAGAACGAGCACCATGAAGCCGCCGAAGATTGTGAGTGCAATGGCTTCCTGCATGATCTTGAGCTGCCCCGGTGTGAAACCCGACGCATAGCCAATGCGGTTGGCCGGTACCGCAAAGCAGTATTCGACGAAGGCGATTGCCCAGCTGATCATGATGACCGTGAAGAGCGGCTTCGACATGCCGCCCTTGAGGTGCCAATACCAGGCCACGGTCATGAAAAGGTTGGAGACGATGAGCAGCAGGATGGTGGGCATTTTCGGGTTCCAAAACACGGGCTCAATTGTGCTAGGACATTGTGAAACGCGGCTCTACAATGAACTGACTCATTTAGCTTTTTGACGAAAACGCTGAACCGAACCACCGTTAAATGAACGAAAATGTGGGGGAGAGTGTGGGGGAAGGTCTGCGTTTGTTCCAAGAACAGGATTGATATCAAAGCGTTATTCTTCCGGTTCGATTCAAGCCCTGCCACCGCCGCGACTTCCCTTCTGGACAACACGGCAATTTCCCTTTCAAGGTAGCGCTACCAGCGGGAGGGGCAAGTTGGACGAGACCGAGCAGCACCGTGAGCGGGTAGAGGCTGAACCCGAGAGGTCCGGCGAAGACAACGCCGCCGCCTACTGGCGCGCCAATCTCAGGCTCGTGGGCATCCTTCTCGCAATCTGGTTCGCGGTGTCCTTCGGTGCCGGAATACTCCTTCGCGACTGGCTCGACCGCGTCCATATCGGGGGATATCCGCTCGGTTTCTGGTTCGCGCAGCAAGGCTCGATCTACGTTTTCCTGATCCTCATCGCCGTCTACGTCAGACAGATGCGGCGGATCGAACGTCGCTTCGACGTGGACGACTGAGCGGCGCACGGCATGAGCACGCAAACCTTGATCTACCTGTTCGTGGGCCTGAGCTTCGCGCTCTATATCGGCATCGCGATCTGGAGCCGCGCCGGGTCGACCTCGGATTTCTATGTCGCCGGTGGCGGAGTCAATCCGGTGGTGAACGGCATGGCGACCGCTGCCGACTGGATGAGCGCGGCCAGCTTCATCTCGATGGCCGGCATCATCGCGTTTTCGGGCTATGACGGCAGCGTCTACCTGATGGGGTGGACGGGGGGATATGTCTTGCTCGCCCTGTTGCTGGCACCATATCTGCGGAAGTTCGGACAGTTCACGGTGCCCGACTTCATCGGGACGCGTTACTATTCGAGGACCGCCCGCGTCGTCGCCGTGATCTGCCTGATCTTCATCAGCTTCACCTACATTGCCGGGCAGATGCGCGGCGTGGGTATCGTCTTTTCGCGCTTTCTCGACGTACCGATCGACACCGGGGTGATCGCCGGGATGGCGATCGTTTTCGTGTACGCCGTGCTCGGCGGGATGAAAGGCGTGACCTACACGCAGGTCGCGCAATATTGCGTGCTGATCTTTGCGTATATGGTGCCGGCCTTCTTCATCAGCTTCCTGGTGACCGGAAACCCGGTGCCGCAACTGGGCCTCGGTTCGACGGTGGCGGACGGGTCGGGCCAGTACGTGCTCGAACGGCTCGACGCGACCCTCGTGGATCTCGGGTTCGGTCCTTACACCGCCGGTACGAAATCGACGCTCGACGTGTTCTGCATCACTCTCGCGCTGATGGTCGGAACCGCAGGCTTGCCCCACGTCATCGTGCGCTTCTTCACTGTTCCCAAGGCGAGCGACGCGCGCAGATCTGCCGGCTGGGCGCTGTTGTTCATAGCGCTGCTCTATACCACCGCGCCCGCCGTCGGGGCTTTCGCGCGGCTCAATTTCGTCGAGACCATCAACGAAACCGAATATACCGACGCGCCCGAATGGTTCACCAACTGGGAGGACAACGACCTCATCGCCTGGGTCGAGAAGGATGGTGACGGGTTGATGCAATACCGCGCCGGGGAAGCCTTCGACGGGCCGCCGGTCTTCGGCGAGGGGCAGGGCGCTTCGGGCGAACGCAACGTCACCAACCGCTGGAACGATGATACCGACAACGAGCTGTATGTCGATCGCGACATAATGGTGCTTGCCAATCCGGAGATCGCCAACCTGCCCGGCTGGGTGATCGCGCTGGTCGCGGCCGGTGGCCTGGCGGCTGCGCTGAGTACCGCCGCGGGTCTGCTGCTGGTGATCTCCTCCGCCGTCAGTCACGACTTGCTGAAGAAGACGTGGCGACCGGACATTTCGGAGAAGGGAGAACTGCTGGCGGCGCGGCTGGCGGCGAGCGCGGCGGTTCTGGTCGCCGGCTATCTGGGGATCTACCCTCCGGGCTGGGTTGCGGAAGTTGTCGCCTTCGCCTTTGGTCTCGCGGCGGCCAGCCTGTTCCCCGCGATCGTGATGGGCATCTTCTCGAAGCGGATGAACCGCGAAGGGGCGATTGCCGGCATGGTCATCGGACTTATCTTCACCTTCACCTATATTGCCTATTTCAAGTTCGTGGACCCCGGCACGAACGATGTCGCGCACTGGTGGTTCGGCATATCACCGGAAGGCATCGGGGTCATCGGAATGGTGCTGAATTTCCTGGTCGCGGTTGCCATTTCGAGCGTGACGAAAGGCCCGCCCCTCGATGTCCGCGCACTGGTCGACGCCATTCGCATTCCGCGCGGCGCGGGTGCGGCGTCCGAGCACTGAGATAGATGCCCGTCAGGCGTTGGCGACGAGTTTGGGGCTTGCCGACTGCTTGCTGACCGGCGGGGCAACGCGTACCCGGTCCTTCCCGTCGGCCTTCGCCGCATAGAGCGCATTATCGGAAGTGGAGAGCAATTCCATCGCCGTCTCCGCCGTTTCCCCAATGGCCGAAACGCCGAACGACGCAGAGATCTCGCAGGCGTGGATTTCGGACAGGGCCTTTATGCGTACGCGCATCTGCTCGGCGCGCTCCTTCGCCTCTCCGATCGAGCATTCGGGCAGAATCACCAGCAATTCCTCCCCGCCGTAACGACACACGATATCGGACGGGCGCACCAGTCCGACCAGCTGCGTTGCGACGTCCTTCAGGACCGCGTCACCCTTGGCGTGACCATGCTCGTCGTTCAATGCCTTGAAATTGTCGAGGTCGATCATCACCGCCGCGGTCGACTGATCCTTGCGCCGTGCCATGGTGGCGAAACGTTCCAGGGCGTCTTCCATGTATCGACGATTGTAGAGGCCCGTCATCGGATCGCGCAGCGATTGCGTGCGCAGTTGCTCGCGCAGGGAGATGTTCGACAATGCGAGCGAGGTCGTATCCGCCAGCGCCCGGGCGATGCGCTGGGCTTTCTCGACATTGGCGCATTCGCCGTCGCGATCGGTCAGGACGAGGAGGCCGTAGACGCTGCCGCGCGCCAGCATCGGCACCTCGATGCTCGCGACCTCCCCGATATAGTGCGAACAGCACAGGGCTTCCGGATGCGGTTCGTTGAGGTGATCCTTCCCGCGCTTCAGCGCCCAGCAATTCGCCGGAGTGAGCGATTCCGCGGGAATGTACTCCGCCGGCATGCTCCACGAATCGACCAGATCCAGCCTGTCGCGCGAATTGTTGAAGACGTAGAGCGCCCCGCCGCAGCCGGGAAGCAGGCGGCGGCTGACAGATTTGAGGACGTTGGCAGCGTCCTGGTTGGTATCCGCGCTTTGCAACGTGTCCGTCAGCGCGAAGAGTTGCTCTATCTGCCATTGCGACCGCGCGGAATCGTTGAGAAGCCGCCGGTGGTGGACCATCTGGGCACGGCGCAGATAGTCGACCACGAAGTTGATCACGATCCCCGCGACGAGAACGACCAGCGTGGCGACGAGCGAGGTCAGCCGCGAGAGACCTTCGAAATAGAAAGCCGACGCGACACCTGCGAGCGCGCAGACCTGCAATCCGTAGATCGCAAACCGCGTCAGGTGAAAGACGCGCCGCTCGCGACCGAGCGTGGTTTCGCTGCGCGCATCGAGCTGTGCTGCTATCTCCATTCCCGCCGTTCCTGCCCCCGCAGCGCCGATTCAGGCTGCCTCCGTCGTCAGGCTAGGACATGTTCGTAAACAGTTCGGTAACGCGAGGGCGCGCAGTGGCGCCGGTTCAGTCGGCGCGGCCTATCGGTTCTGTCGGCCCTCTATCAACCGGTCGACGAGCGAGGGGTCGGCCAGGGTGGAGGTGTCGCCCAGCGATCCGTAATCGTCCTCGGCGATCTTGCGCAGGATGCGTCGCATGATCTTCCCGCTCCGGGTCTTGGGCAGGCCGTCGGCGAAATGGATGCGATCGGGCGTGGCGATGGGGCCGATTTCCTTGCGCACCCACTGGCGCAGTTGAACGGCGAGATCGTCCGACCCGTCCTCCCCCGCATTGAGCGTGACGTAGCAATAGATGCCCTGACCCTTGATATCGTGCGGGTAGCCGACCACCGCCGCCTCCGCCACCTTGGGATGAAGGACAAGCGCGCTCTCCACTTCGGCGGTGCCCATCCTGTGGCCCGACACGTTTATGACATCGTCAACCCGGCCCGTGATCCAGTAATAGCCGTCATCGTCTCGCCGGCAGCCGTCGCCGGTGAAATACTTGCCGGGATAGGTGCTGAAATAGGCCTGTTCGAACCGCTCGTGATCGCCGTAGACGGTGCGCGCCTGACCGGGCCAGCTGGCGGTGATGCACAAATTGCCCTCTGCCGCGCCCTCCAGCGGTTTTCCATCATTGTCGACGAGTTGCGGCGCGACGCTGAAGAACGGCCTGCCCGCGCTGCCCGGTTTCATGTCATGGGCGTAGGGCAGGGTGGTAATCATGTGGCCGCCCGTTTCGGTCTGCCACCAGGTGTCGACGACCGGGCAGCGCCCCCCGCCCACGACATCGTGATACCAGCGCCATGCCTCCGGGTTGATCGGCTCTCCCACCGTGCCGAGCAGGCGGAGCGAGGACAGGTCGCGGCTGGTGACGAACCCGTCGCCTTCGCGCATCAGCGCGCGGATGGCGGTGGGGGCGGTGTAGAAGACGTTGACGCCGTGCCTGTCCACCACGTCCCAGAAGCGGCCGTGATCGGGATAGTTCGGCACCCCCTCGAACACGACGCTCGTTCCCGCATTCAGCAGCGGGCCGTAGGTGACGTAGGTGTGACCGGTGACCCAGCCGATATCGGCGCTGCACCAGAACACCTCGCCGGGCCGGTAATCGAAGGTGTAGTAAAAGGTCGTCGCGGCCCACAGGGCGTATCCGCCGGTCGTGTGCAGCACGCCCTTCGGCTTGCCGGTAGAGCCGGAGGTATAGAGAATGAAAAGCGGATCTTCGGCATCCATGACCTCGCACGCCACGGCCTCTTCGGATCGCACGTCGTGATACCAGCTGTCGCGGCCATCGGTCATCGAGACATCCCCGCCGGTATGCCGGACGACGAGCACGCCCTCGACCCGCGGCCCGTCCAGGTCCAGTGCGGCATCGACGTTCGCCTTGAGAGGGATGGCCTTGCCGCCCCGCAGGCCTTCGTCGGCGGTCACGACGAACCGGCTCTCGCAGGCCTCGATCCGGTTGGCGAGACTTTCGGGCGAGAAGCCGCCGAACACGACCGAATGGATGGCGCCGATCCGCGCGCAGGCAAGCATGGCGAGCACCCCCTCGATCACCATCGGCATGTAGATCGTCACCCGCTCCCCCCGGGTGACACCGATCGCCTTGAGCGCGTTCGCCATCTGCACGACCTCGCGATGCAGGTCGGCGTAGGTCAGGGTCCGGCCCGGCAATTGCGGATCGTCGGCTTCGAAGATGAGCGCCGGCCTGTCGGCATGATCGGGCAGATGGCGGTCGACGCAATTGTGGCACAGGTTGAGCGTGCCGTCGGAAAACCACGCGATCTCAACCGGATCGAACGACCATTCGCCAGCCTTCGTCGGCGCGTCGTACCAGTCGAGCCGCTTCGCCTGTTCGAGCCAGAAGGCGTCCGGTTCCTCGATCGAGCGACGATAGAGCGCGTCATACTCCGAGGCTGAGCACCGCGCGGCGGCGTCGGCTGGCGGGTGCTTCACGGTATCGTTCATCGGGTAACGCTTCCTCTCGTGTATTTCCACCGGGCGGCAACTAGGGCCTAGCGTTTCGTCGTTCGCCCGCAAGTGTCGATTTCCACGAAGCCGGAAGCTGGCGACTTGTCCCGTGCCCAGCGTCCGCCTATCGAGGGCCGATGGCCGGAGAACTCAGAGACAATCGCGGACGCGGCGACGCGGAATGGGGGCTGCCCCCGATCCACCCCGAAGGGCGCAAGTTCGGCATCGCCGCGGTGTTCATCGCCCTCGTCGTTCTCTGGGGGCTCGACTGGGAAATCGTCGGCTGGCCGTTGCTGATGGCCTCGATCGGCGTGTTTGCCTTCTTCCGCGACCCGGAACGGGTGGTTCCCCAGGGAGAGAACCAGGTCGTCTCCCCCGCCGACGGGCAGATATCCCTTATCGCGCAGGTTCCGCCGCCACCCGAAATGCAGCGCGACGACGGAGACCGCGGGCGCGGGCTGGGCGTCGAACCGGTGACGCGCATCTCCATCTTCATGTCGGTGTTCGACGTCCATATCAATCGTTCTCCGGTGGCGGGCACGGTGCGCCGTATCGTTTACATCCCGGGCCGTTTTCTCAATGCCGATCTCGACAAGGCGAGCGAGGAGAACGAGCGCCAGCATCTGCTGATCGAGCGGGCGGATGGCGTGGGCATCGGCATGACGCAGATCGCCGGGCTTGTGGCGCGGCGGATCGTGCCCTTCGTGAAGCCGGGTGACATCGTCGCCGCCGGGCAGCGGGTCGGCCTGATCCGCTTCGGCAGCCGGGTCGACGTATATCTACCCGCCGGGACCGATGCGCGCGTGCTGGTTGGCCAGCGCGTCGTCGCCGGCGAGACGGTGCTCGCGGACCTTGGCGTGACCGGCCTTCTGGAAGGGGTGCGCCAATGAACCGCGACGACGAATTCGATCTCGACAGCGGCGAAGGCCGCGCTCCCGCGCCTGCCGAACCGGCCTGGCTCGGTCCCAAGGCGAGCGAGGACGAGATCGTCACGCGCTCGCGGTCGGGCCGCGGACTGTCGATGCGGGCCGTCTTGCCGAGCGCGATCACCGCGGCGGCCCTGTGTTCGGGGCTGACCGGAATCCGCTTCGCCGTGGACGGCATCTGGCACATGAGCCTGTTCGCCATCATCTTCGCCGGCGTGCTCGATGGCATGGACGGGCGTATCGCCCGGCTCTTGAAGGCGCAGTCGCGCTTCGGGGCGGAGTTGGACAGCCTCGCCGATTCGCTCAGCTTCGGCATGGCGCCCGCGCTCATCCTGTTCATGTGGTCCCTCCAGGATCTGCCGCGCATCGGGTGGTTCGCCTCGCTCGCTTTCGCGATTACCTGCGCGCTGCGGCTCGCCCGGTTCAACGCGCGGATCGATCTGGAGGACCAGCCGCACAAGTCCGCCGGCTTCCTCACGGGCGTTCCGGCCCCGGTCGGGGCGGGGCTGGCCTTCCTGCCGATGTATCTGTGGCTGGCGACCGGAGAAGCGATTTTCCGCTCCCCCTGGCTGGTCGGCGTCTGGACGTTCGTGGTCGCCTTCCTGATGATATCCAACCTCGCGACGCTCAGCTGGAAGTCGATGCGGCCGCCCGAAAGCCTGAAGATCGCGGCCATCGCCATCGGCGCCATCGTGATCGCGGCCATGCTGATAGAACCCTGGTGGACGCTGATCCTGGTCTGCGCCGTCTACCTGGCGCTCGTCCCGGTGGGCATGGTGCGGTACGCCCGCGTGCGGCGACACCGGCACGCGCGAGGCGAACCCGTTACGCCGCAGCCGGAATAAGCCGGGAGAAAGCCTCGCTCTCACGCCGTATGCGAACCGCGGCGGGGCGGATCGCCGCCCTGCGCGGCCGGTGCAATTCGCGTCGGATGGACCGATACTGCGCGACGCCACGCCGAAGAGAGACGAATAGCGAGGCAACGGCCAGGGCGGCCATCGACCCGAGAGCCAGCGAGAGTGCGACTGCCGTGAACATGATCGTCAACCTTCCTGCATCTGCGCGAACCGTGTTCCGGCTCTGTTCCACCCCCTTGTTCTCAATTTGTTCCATCCTGTCAAGCGAAGTTCGGCGGTTGGCCCGACCTGCTTCTTGTGATCCCCATCCGGGGTGGATTTTCCCTTCGCTTCGAGCTAAAGCGCCCGCTGCCGGAAAGGTTCCGTCTCGCGACTCGCGGGAATACGGGCATTTCGGGCAAATTCACATGGATGGCATTACATACCGGTGCCGATAGCTGACCAGGTCAGCCTGTCGGTTCCCCGCTGTCCAGAGGCACAACCGGAAAGGAATTACCTATGGCGGCCCCTACCGTCACCATGCAGCAATTGATCGAGGCCGGCGCGCATTTCGGCCACCAGACCCACCGCTGGAATCCGCGGATGAAGCCGTATATCTTCGGCAGCCGCAACGGCGTTCATATCATCGACCTGTCGCAGACCGTGCCGCTGTTCGCGCGCGCGCTGGACTTCGTCAGCTCCACCGTGCGGGCCGGCGGCAAGGTGCTGTTCGTCGGCACCAAGCGGCAGGCGCAGGAACCCATTGCGGAGGCCGCGCGCGCCTGCGGCCAGCACTTCGTCAACCATCGCTGGCTGGGCGGGATGCTCACCAACTGGAAGACGATTTCCGGTTCGATCCGCGAACTCAAGAATCTGGAAGAACAGCTCGCCGGCGACACCAGCCTTCTGACCAAGAAGGAAGTGCTCCAGCTGACCCGCAAGCGCGACAAGCTGGAGCTGTCGCTGGGCGGTATTCGCGACATGGGCGGCATTCCCGATGTGATGTTCGTGATCGACGCCAACAAGGAAGACCTGGCGATCAAGGAAGCCGAAACGCTCGGCATCCCGGTGATCGCGGTGCTCGATACCAATGTCGATCCGACCGGTATCGCCTTCCCGATCCCGGGCAATGACGACGCCAGCCGTGCCGTCCGCCTGTATTGCGACGCGGTCAGCCAGGCCGCTCGGACCGGCTCGGACGCGAACGTTGCCGATTCGGGCGACATCGGCTCGATGGAAGCGCCGCCCGCCGAGGCCGCCGCCGCGCAGGCGCCGGCCGAGCAGCAGGCGAGCGAGGCCACGGCCGACGCCTGATCGCAGCGGACGGCGGAACCGTAACCGCCGCGTCATATTCACCGATCAATGCGCCGGCCCGCGACACCATGCGGGCCGGCGCCCCCATTTCATTCAAGAGGAACAACGACATGGCTGCATTCTCCGTAGCTGACGTGAAGGCCCTGCGCGAAAAGACCGGCGCGGGCATGATGGACGCCAAGAAGGCGCTCGAGGAATCGAGTGGCGATATCGAGGCCGCGGTCGACGCGCTGCGCGCGAAGGGTCTTGCCACCGCGCAGAAGAAGTCAAGCCGCACCGCCGCCGAAGGTCTGGTCGGCGTGGCGGTCGAGGGCACGAAGGGCGTCGCCGTGGAGGTGAACTCCGAAACCGACTTCGTCGCCAAGAACGACAAGTTCCAGGACTTCGTCCGCAACACCACGCAGGCCGCGCTGGACGCCGGCGGCGACGACGTCGAGGCGCTCAAGGGTGCGGATTATCCGGGCGGCGGCACCGTGGGCGAAAAGCTGACCGACAACATCGCGACGATCGGCGAGAACCAGCAGGTGCGCCGGATGAAGACCGTTTCGGTCAAGGACGGCGTGATCGTGCCTTACGTGCATAACGCCGTCGCCTCCGACCTCGGCAAGATCGGTGTGCTGGTCGCGCTGGAAAGCGAAGGCGACAAGGACAAGCTGGCCGAGCTGGGCAAGTTCCTGGGCATGCACATCGCCGCCGCATTCCCGCAGGCGCTGACCGCCGAGCAGCTCGACCCCGCCGTGATCGAGCGCGAGCGTGCCATCGCCCGCGAAAAGGCTGCCGAGAGCGGCAAGCCCGAGGCCGTTCAGGAAAAGATGGTGGACGGCGCGATCGCCAAATACGCCAAGGAGAACGCGCTGCTGAGCCAGGTCTACATGATCGACAACAAGACGCCGGTGGCGCAAGTTCTCGAAGGCGCGGCCAAGGATGTCGGCGCCAAGGTCGAGCTGGTGGATTATGTCCGCTTCCAGCTGGGCGAGGGCATCGAGAAGGAAGAAAGCGATTTCGCTGCCGAGGTGAAGGCCGCTGCCGGCGGCTGATCGCCTTTCCAAACAGGATGGCAAACGAGGCGGCGAAGTTGACAGTGTCAACTTCGCCGTTTTGCTATCCACCTGAAATAATGGGATTTTCCGCCTTGGCAAAGTTGACACTCCGTCAGGACAAAAATTTTCTTCGCGCACGAAGCGGGGAACCGACGATGGGAAAGAACTGGGCTTCCCGTGTCCTAGCGGGAGGCGTGTAGGAAAGCCCGAACCTGCCGGTCCGGCGCGGCACCATCGTCACCAGCCAGATTTCCGGCCGGGTGCCGAAGCGTACCGGCAGCAGGCTCGTTCCCAGACCCGCGCCGGTAACGATGGTGCGTCCGCTTTCGCGCGTCACGCCGCAGGCGAAGCGGGCGCCATATTGCGACATGGTGGCGAGCGCGCCGACCAGCGGCAGGCGTATCTGTCCGCAATGGGTATGGCCGGCCAGCACCAACGGTACGGTGCCCGGCACCTGCGGAAAGATGTCGGGGCTGTGCGTCAGGATCAGCCGCCCGCCGCGCAGGGGCGCCATCCGTTGCAGCACCAGCGGCAGGTCGTCGCGCCGTGTAAAGGCATCGTCCACGCCGCCCAGCGCGAGCGGGCCGATCTGCGTCGCCTCGTTCTGCAAGGTGCGGATACCGGCTTGGTGAAGCTCGCGTTCGAGGGCCGGCCAGTCGAACCAGTGATCGTGATTGCACGGCACCGCGACCGTTCCCAGCGGCGCGTCGAGCGCGGCCAGTGGGACAACGATCTCGGACGCGGTGAAGCCATGCGTCGCCACCCGTTTCTCGCTGACGAGGTCGCCGGCGATCAGGACGATATCGGGACCGAGCGCGTTCACCTGCGCGACGATCCGCTCCAGCCGGGAGGGCGGCATGTCGGGGCCGGCCACGTGGATATCGGCGAGGACGGCCGCGGTGACGGGGCGCGGCAGGCCCGGCACGGCGATGGTGAGGCGGCGGACCCGCGGCTCGGCCAGGGTATCGTGCCAGGCCTTCGTCGCCAGCATCGCCAGGGCGACGAACAGGAACGCGGCGATCCAGCGCCACCGGCGAAGAAGGGCGGTCATGCCGCGTGCTGGCCCGGTTGATCGATCCGCGCAAGCCCGGGTCGCGCAATTAGCGCCCACCGCCACTTGGCAGTGCGCGATGCGCCCTATAGAGAGCGCGCAAAGCCAATCGAGAGGTCACCGCCCGCACATGCTGTTGCCCGCCGCCAAGCGTATCCTGCTGAAATTGTCGGGCGAAGTGCTGATGGGGGAAGCGGGCTTCGGCATCGATCCGGCCTATGTCATGCGGCTGGCCGAAGAGGTGAAGGCGGCGCGCGAGACGGGGCTGGAAATCTGCCTCGTCATCGGCGGCGGCAACATCTTTCGCGGAATGGCGGGCGCCGCGCAGGGCATGGACCGGGCGCAGGCCGACTACATGGGAATGCTGGCGACGGTCATGAACGCCCTCGCGATGCAGAGCGCGCTCGAACAGATCGGCGTCGACACCCGCGTGCAGAGCGCCATCCAGATGGATCAGGTATGCGAACCGGTGATCCGCCGGCGGGCGGAGCGGCACCTGCAGAAGGGGCGCATCGTGATCTTCGCCGCCGGCGTGGGCGCGCCCTATTTCACGACCGATAGCGGTGCGGCCCTGCGCGCGGCGGAAATGCGTTGCGACGCGCTGCTGAAGGGCACCAGCGTCGACGGGGTCTATGATTCCGATCCCAAGCGCAACGCGAGCGCAACCCGTTACGATACCGTGAGTTACGACCAGGTGCTCGCGGACAATCTCAAGGTCATGGACGCTTCCGCCGTGGCGCTGTGCCGCGACAACGACATCCCGCTCGTGGTGTTCTCCATTCGCGAGAAGGGCAACGTCGCGCGCGTGCTGGCGGGCGAGGGCGTGCAGACGATAGTGAAGAAGGACTGAAACGATGGCGAAATACGACAAGGCCGACGTGGAGCGGCGCATGGACGGTGCGGTGGAGAGCCTGAAGGGCGACCTGTCGGGTCTGCGCACCGGCCGCGCCAACACCGCGCTGCTCGATCCCGTCGTGGTCGAGGTGTACGGCGCCATGATGCCGCTGAACCAGGTCGCCACCGTCTCCGCGCCCGAGGCCCGGATGCTGAGCGTGCAGGTGTGGGACAAGGCCAATGTCAACGCCGTGGAGAAGGGCATATCCAAGGCCAATCTGGGCCTCAACCCGATGAGCGACGGGCAGACCATCCGCCTGCCCATGCCCGACCTGAACGAGGAGCGGCGCAAGGAACTCGCCAAGCTCGCCGGCACCTATGGCGAGAACGCGAAGATCGCCATCCGCAATGTGCGGCGCGACGCGAACGAGGCCCTGAAGGAAGACGAGAAGAAGAAGGAAATCTCCGAGGACGAACGCAAGCGACTGGAGGACGAGGTCCAGAAGATGACCGATGCCCACGTCGCCGAGACGGACACGGCGGTGGAGAAGAAGATCCAGGAAATCCTCACCCAGTGACGCCGCGTAGCCCTCGATCCGCTCTTGCAGGGCGCAGTCGAGACATCGCTGTCCCGCGCTCGTGCGGCGTGGGGGGCACACGGGTATCGCGCGATGGCTGAGGACGGTTTCCCCCGCCACGTCGCCATCATAATGGACGGCAACGGTCGCTGGGCCAAGAAACGGCACCTGCCCCGCGCGCTCGGCCACAGGCAGGGCGGGGAGGCCGTGCGCCGCACGGTGAAGGCGGCGGAAACGCTCGAGCTGGAATGTCTGACGCTCTACGCCTTCAGTTCGGAAAACTGGAAGCGGGAAAAGGACGAAATCGCCGATCTGATGAACCTCATGCGGCGGTTCATCGAGACGAACCTCGACGAACTGATCGAGGCGCGCGTCAGGCTGGCGATCATCGGCGACTACCGCGCCTTCGCCCCGGATATCGTCGCCATGCTGGAGGATGCGCTGGAGCGCACCAGCGGCGGGAACCGGATACTCGCGGTCGCGCTCAATTACGGATCGCAGCAGGAAATCGCCCGCGCGGCGCGGGCTGCGGCGGCGGCGGGCGAGATCACGCCGCAGGCCATAGAGCGCCACCTCGACACCGCCGCCCTGCCGCCGCTCGACCTCGTCATCCGCACCAGCGGAGAGGTGCGGCTGTCGAATTTCCTGCTGTGGCAGGCGGCCTATGCCGAGATGATCTTCACCGATGTCCTGTGGCCCGACTTCGACGAGGGCCATCTGCGCGCGGCGTGCGAGGAGTTCGCGCGGCGGGAAAGGCGTTACGGTGGACGCTGAGCAATCGGGCAAGCCCCGCAAGCGCGACCGGCTCAAGGCGCGGGCGAAACGCTACGCCACCGTTCCCATCTCGATCCGCACGAGCGACCTGCCCAAGCGCGCGGCGAGCGCGGCGGTCATGCTGGCGGTGAGCGGGGCGGCGCTGTGGATCGGCGGCTGGATCTGGAGCGGTTTCGCGCTGCTGCTGGGACTGTGGGCGTTGTACGAATGGACCGCGATCATGTGGCGCATGACCGACCGGCCCCTCGCCAGGCTGATCGGCGTCATGCTCGGTCTCGCCTATATCGGCTATGCCGCGTTCGTGATCGGCGCGCTCGGCAACGACGCGGTCGCGGGCGCGGCCGGCGGCAAGCGGCTGGGCGGCCCGCTGGTGGCCATGATCGCCAGCGTGATCGCCACCGATACCGGTGCCTATTTCGCCGGGCGCACGATCGGCGGCCCGAAGATCGCGCCCGCCATAAGCCCGTCCAAGACCTGGGCCGGGCTGGGCGGCGGCATGGTCAGCGCGGGGCTGGTGCTGGCGCTGTTCGCCGGGTTCGACCGGCTCGACGTGCCGGTGGCGCAGGCCGTCGTGCTCGGCGCGCTTGTCGCCATCGTGGCGCAGGCGGGCGACTTTCTCGAAAGCTGGATGAAGCGCAAGGCGCACGTGAAGGATTCGGGCTCGCTCATCCCCGGCCACGGCGGCATTCTCGACCGGGTGGATGGCCTGATCGCGGTGTCCTGCGTGCTGGGTTTCGTGTTCATGGGGGCGCTGGTACAAGCGACGGAGTTGTGACCCGCACGATTTCCATTCTCGGCGCGACCGGTTCGATCGGCGATTCCACCCTCGACCTGGTGCGCCGCCATCGGGACGACTGGCGCGTGGTCGCCCTGTCGGCCAATTGCAGCGCCGCGAAACTTGCGAAGCTGGCGCGCGAATTCGGTGCCGAGATCGCGGTGGTCGGCGATGCGGCATGCCTGCCGGACTTGCGCGAGGCGCTCGCCGGCAGCGGTATCGCGGCGGAAGGCGGCCCCGCGGCCCTGTGCGATGCGGCGGCGCGGCCCGTCGATGTCACCATGGCCGCCATCGTCGGCTGCGCCGGCCTCGCGCCGACCATGCGCGCGATAGAGCAGGGGCGCACCGTGGCGCTCGCCAACAAGGAAGCGCTGGTTTCCGCGGGCGGGGTGATGACGGCGAAGGTCGCCGAGCATGGAACGACCCTGCTGCCGGTCGATTCGGAGCACAACGCGATATTCCAGTGCCTGTCGGGCGGCCGGACGGAGGACGTGCGGTGGATCACGCTGACCGCGAGCGGCGGCCCGTTCCGGACGAAATCGCAGTCCGAGCTCGAGGCGGCGACACCCGCACAGGCCGTCGCGCATCCCAACTGGGACATGGGCGCTAAGATCAGCGTCGATTCCGCCACGATGATGAACAAGGGGCTCGAGTTCATCGAGGCGCATCACCTGTTCCCGGTCGGGCTGGACCGGCTGCGCATCGTCGTGCATCCGCAGAGCGTCATCCATTCGATGGTCGAGTATCGCGACGGCTCGACACTGGCGCAGCTCGGCCCGTCCGACATGCGCGTACCCATCGCCTCGGCGCTCGCCTGGCCTGAACGCATGGATACGCCGTGCGAGCCGCTCGATCTGGCCGGGGTGGGCGAGCTGAGCTTCTTCGCCCCGAACGAGGATCGGTTTCCCGCCACCCGCATCGCGCGAGACGCGGCCCGGGCGGGCGGCGCGGCGCCCGCCGTGCTCAACGCCGCGAACGAGGTCGCGGTGGCCGCTTTCCTCGCCGGTCAGGTCAAGTTCACGCAAATTTCGGCAATATCGTCCAGAACCCTCGACAGTTACGCGCCGCCTGCGCCCCGGTCTCTCGACGACGTGCTCGCCGTCGATGCCGAGGCGCGGGCGCGCGCGGGGACGCTGCTGGAGCCGGCCTGACATGACCTTCGATTCCGTGCCCGTGTGGATGATGATCCTGGGCTTCCTGCTGATGCTGGGGCCGCTCGTCGTGCTGCACGAACTGGGGCACTATCTGGTCGGGAGATGGTTCGGCGTGGGCGCCGATGCGTTCAGCGTCGGGTTCGGCAAGGAACTGGCGGGATTTACCGACCGTCGCGGCACGCGCTGGAAGCTCTCGGCGCTGCCGTTCGGCGGATACGTGCAGTTTCGCGGCGACATGAACCCCGCCAGCATACCCGATCCCGACGCTCCGGTTGAGGAGGATCATTTCCAGGCCAGGCCGCTGTGGCAGCGCGCGCTGATCGTGGCGGCGGGCCCGGTCACCAACTTCCTCGTCGCCATCGCCATCCTCGCCAGCTTCAACCTCGCCTATGGCCGGGCGACCACGCCGCCGGTGGTGGAGGTGCTGATGGAGGAGGGCGCGGCAGGCGCGGCGGGAATTGACGTTGGCGACCGCATCGTGTCGGTGAACGGACACCGGATCGAGGATTTCGGCGACGTGACGCCGCTCGTCGCCCCCTATCCGGACGAGCCGATCGCGATGACGGTGGAGCGGGGGGGGCGGCTGCTCGATTTCGACTTCACCATACCCGGCTACGAGGAGCAGGACAGGTTCGGCAATTCCTTCCATGTCGGACGGATCGGCATCGGGTCCACCACCCGCGACATGGTGCCCGTGGGGCCGCTGGAATCGGTCGGGCTGGCCGTGCGCCAGACCGGCGACATCCTCGACATGATGGTCACCGGAATCTGGCAGATCGTCTCGGGTCGCCGCTCAGTGGAGGAGCTTGGCGGACCGATCAAGATCGCCAAGTTTTCGGGCGAGCAGCTAAGCCTGGGATGGCAGTCTTTCGTCAGCTTCGCGGCGCTGATCTCGATTAACTTGGCATTCATTAACCTGCTGCCAATTCCGGCGCTCGACGGCGGGCATCTGGCTTTCTACGCGGCCGAGGCGGTCCGTCGAAAGCCGGCCAGTCCGCGCAGTCAGGAATGGGCCTTCAGGACCGGCATGGCGTTCGTGCTGGCACTGATGCTGTTCGTGACGATCATCGATATCGCCAGCCTGCCGATCTTCGGCAGTTAGGCGGGGAAGGATAAGGCGCTTCCAGCAAAATATGGGCGGCTTGGCTTGATTGCCGACATGGCATCGGGCAGGGGCGCGCTTTGCGTCGGGAGCGTGGTGAACGGGAGGCCGTGCGGGGGCTGGCTTGCCATTGGATTGCTCCGCTTGGGCGCGGGTTCGACAAGAGTGGACGGATGATGGGTTCCAAGGCCAGGACGATGACTTCACGCCATTACGCGGTGGCCCTGCTGGGCTGTTCGATGCTGGCAGGGCTGCCGATCGCGGCATCCGCGCAGGACACGGGCGGCGCGGCGGATCAGTCCGGCGCACAACCCGCCACCCAGCCTACGCCGACCCCCACACCCGCGCCGACGCAGGCGCCCGCCGGGGCGCAACCGCAAACGCAGCAGCCGCGGGTGCAGGGCGACGTCATCCGCACCATCGCCGTCGCCGGCGCGCAGCGGCTGGAGCCGGAAACCATCATCAGCTACATCAGCCTGCGACCCGGTCAGGTCTACACCGCCGCCGCCGCCGACCAGGCGCTGATCGACCTCGCCAATACCGAACTGTTCGCCGATTACCGGATCGAGAACAATGACGGCAACGTCGTCATCACCGTGGTCGAGAACCCGATCATCAACCGGGTGATCCTGGAGGGCAATCGCCGGATCGACAACGACAAGATCCTGCCCGAGATCAACCTCGCCCCGCGCCAGATCTTCACCCGCAGCCGGGTGCGTGCCGATGTCGCCCGCATCATCGAGCTGTACAAGCGGCAGGGCCGCTTCGCCGCGACGGTCGAACCGCAGATGGTCCAGCTCGACCAGAACCGCGTCGACGTGATCTTCGAGATTTCCGAGGGGCCGAAGTCCAAGGTCCGCCAGATCAACATCATCGGCAACGAGGTGTTTTCGGACGGCGACCTGAAGGACGAGATGCTGACGCGCGAGGCCAGCCTGCTCGCCATCTTCAGCTCCAACACCAGCTACGATCCCGACCGCCTGGCCTTCGACCAGCAGAAGCTGCGCCAGTTCTACCTGACGCAGGGCTATGCCGATTTCCGCGTGGTATCCGCCGTGGCCGAGCTGACGCCCGACAAGCGCGACTTCATCATCACCTATGTCGTCGAGGAGGGTGAGCGCTACAAGTTCGGGGACGTCCAGGTCGAAAGCCAGTTGCGCGATTTCGACAGCGACGTGCTCAGCTCGCAGCTCTCGATCGAGGAAGGCGACTGGTACGATGCGGAAAAGGTGGATGACATCGTCGAGGGGCTGACCGAGACGGCCGGCACCTTCGGCTACGCCTTCGCCGACGTGCGCCCGCGCATCTCGCGCAATCCCGAAACGCTGACGATGGACGTGACCTTCACCGTCGCCGATGCGCCGCGCGTCTATATCGAGTCTATCGACATCAACGGCAACACGCTGACGCAGGACAAGGTCATCCGCCGCGAATTCCGCCTGGCAGAAGGCGATGCGTTCAGCTCGCTGCAGGTGCGCCGTTCGACGGCACGCATCAATTCGCTGGGCTATTTCCAGGAAAACTTCGAGATCGAGCAGGTCGAGGGCAGCACGCCCGACCGCGTGATCCTGCAGGCCAACGTGCAGGAGAACCCGACCGGCGAACTGTCGCTATCGGCGGGGTTCTCCAGCCTCGAAAGCTTCATATTCAATGGCTCGATCCGGCAGAACAACTTCCGCGGGCGCGGCCAGACGATCGGGCTGGGCGTCAACTATTCGCGCTATTCCAAGTCGGCGAACATCAGCTTCACCGAACCCAAGCTGTTCGACCGCGACATCGCCGCCGGCTTCGACATCTACCGGCAGGACTACAACAACGGCTATTTCGACCGCGACAGCGCGACCTACGAGCAGACCACGACGGGCCTGGCGCTGCGCACCGGCGTGCCGCTGACCGAATATATGAGCCTGCTCGCGCGCTATACGCTCAACTACCAGCAGGTAAGCGTGGACGAAGCGCGCTTCTTCGCCGATTTCGATGGCGACGGGGTTGCGCAGTGCGAGCCGCTGATCGCCGGGCGCTATCTGTGCGATGCGCTGGGCAACCGGTTGCAGTCGATCCTCGGCCTCAACCTTAATTACAGCACGCTCAACAGCCGGGTCCGCCCGACCAGCGGGACGCAGGCGACCATCGGCGTCGATTTCGCCGGCCTGGGGGGCGATACGAAATATCTGCGCGGGCGCGTGAACGCACAGCGTTTCTGGTCCCTCGGGGCGGGCTTCATCGGTTCGCTTTCTTTCGAGGGCGGTTACATCCACGGTCTCAACGACCGCGGCCCCAATTCCGACAGCGTGCTGCTGACCGACCGGTTCTTCCTCGGCGAGGGGCAGATGCGCGGCTTCGACATCCGCGGCGTCGGCCCGCGCGTGGTGCGGCGCTTCTACACCACCGACGAGGACGGCAACCAGGTTCTCTTCCCGCTCGACGCGAAGGAGAACCAGGACGATGCGCTGGGCGGGCGCGCCTATTACCTCGCTCGCGGCGAGGTCGAGATTCCGCTCGGCTCGGGCGCACGCGAACTGGGCATCCGCCCCTCGGTGTTCGTCGATGTCGGCTCCGTCTTCGGCGTGACCGACCCGACGCTGGTGCAAAGCCCGCTGCCCGACGGCCTGTTCATTCCGCAGCGCGACGGCGACGGCAACGCGCTCTATTCGCAGGCTGTGCTGGGAGACGACGGCCAGGTCATCGACAATATTCTCACGACCAACCCGATCAGCCCGACCGGCACCGAGAACACCCCCATCGGCCGGCGCCTGCCGCCGTTCACCGAGGAATTCGTCGGCGACACGCCTTCACCTCGCGTTTCGGTTGGCATCGGTATCAACTGGAATTCGCCTTTCGGACCGTTCCGAATCGACATCGCCACGGCGCTGCTGAAGGAGCGCGGCGATGAAACGAAGACCTTCTCATTCAACGTAGGAACCCAATTCTGATGAAAAGCCTTACCAAGATCGCGCTTGCCGCCGGTCTCGCCACCACGGCCACTGCCGCTCCCGCCTCGGCCCAGGTCAACGGCATCGGCACCTCCGACCTGCCCATCGCGGTGGTCGGGTCGCAGGCGTTCCAGACCGGCTATCAGCAGATCGCGACGCAGTATCAGGCGCAGCGCACGACGGTGGAACAGCGCCAGCAGCAGCGCACCCAGCTGGTCCAGCAGCTCGACACCAACGGCGACGGGCAGCTGAGCGAGGACGAGGCCAATGCCGCGCCGCAGGCGACGGTGCAGCAGGTCCAGGCGATCGACCAGGAAATCCAGCAGATCCAGCGTCCGATCAACCTGGCGCGCATCTACGTGGTGCAGCAGGTCGCGCAGCAATACGCGCCCGCGCTGCAACAGGTCGTATCGGCGCAGAACGTGCAGATTGTACTGACCCCCGATGCGATCGTCTATGCTCCCGAAGCCGCCAACCTCACGCCCGCCGTCGTGCAGGCGCTCAACACCCGCGTGCCGTCGGTGCAGATCACGCCGCCCGCCGGTTACCAGCCGAGCGAGGCCGCCGTGGGCCTGTTCCAGCAGGTGCAGCAGGTGTTGCTGATGGCGCAGATGCAGCAGGCGCAGCAGCAGGCGCAGACGCAGACGCAGCAGCCCGCCACCTCGGGCCGCTAAGACAGGCGAGGGGCAGGGCCATGAGCGAACCGTACGATATCGCGCGCGTTCTCGAGGCGCTGCCCCATCGCTATCCGCTCTTGCTGGTCGATCGGGTCGCCGAGCTGGAAAAGGGTAAGCGGATCAGGGCCATCAAGGCCGTGACGATGAACGAACAGTTCTTCCAGGGCCATTTCCCGGGTCGTCCGATCATGCCCGGCGTCTTGCAGATAGAGGCTCTGGCGCAGGCGTCGGGTATCCTCGGCATCGAGACGCTCGATCTGGCGGGGACGGGCAAGCTCGTCTATTTCATGGCCATAGAGAGCGCCAAGTTCCGCGCTCCGGTGGAGCCGGGCTGCCTGCTCGAACTGGAAAGCGAATTCGTCCAGCAGCGCTCCAAGATCTGCAAGTTCGCCTGCAAGGCGAGCGTCGAGGGGAAGGTGACGTGCGAGGTCGGCATTACCGCGATGATCGCGGATAGCTAGGCGACCTTGCCAAACCCGCGCATTGCCCCTAAGGCGCTGCGCTTTCCCACCACAGCTGGACCGGTCGGAACCGATCCGGGGCTACGGAGACTTGCCATGAAGGCCGAAACGCATCCCGATTATCACACCATCACCGTCAAGATGACCGATGGCACCGAATTCCAGACGCGCTCCACCTGGGGCAGCGAGGGCGACACGCTGACGCTCGACATCGACCCCACCAGCCACCCGGCATGGACCGGCGGGCAGCGCCAGGTCGACCAGGGCGGCCGCGTCGCGCAGTTCAACAAGCGGTTCGGCGGTATCAAGCTGGGCGGCAAGAAGGGCTGAGCCTTCCCGCTGGCGAAAGACACGAAGGGGCGGTCCTTGCGGGGGCCGCCCTTTTCGTTTGCGGCCTAGCCCCAGGGGCGTTCGCGATACCATTTCGTGATGACGTATTTGACACCCTTGCGCACCTTCATGCCGTGATGCAGCGTCGCGGGGTTGAGGCTTGCATCCTCCCGGTGGTTGTCCCAGCACAGCAGCTTGCCCGTTTCCGGCTGAACGGTCTTCTTGATGACCTTGAACCGGGTGCCGCCACCGGCCGCCACGTCGTTCAGGTAGATCATGAAGGTCCACGTCCGCTGCCCGGCGACGCCGCAATACTTGTGGAAGTCGACCCCCTGCGGCTCGAAATAATCGGTGTGGTTCTTGAACTCCTGCCCCACGGCGTAGCGCTGCCCCTGTACCGGTTCGCCGTGCGCGGGGTCGATCCGGTTGAGCGCGAACAGGCGTCCCTCTAGATCGCGCACGGCGGGCTGCGCCGGGTCGAGGTCGCAGGTTTCGCTGGTGCGGAAAGAGTCGTCGCCATTGGCATCGGCTATGGTCGAGGGCCGGCGATCCCTGTCGATGAGGGCGATCAGATCGGCGCACAGGTCCGGCGGCAGGAAGCGCGGACAATCGAGCAGCGTGAGCCGGGGCGTGGGGACACGGCGCATCCCGGGGTGCTGCAACAGGAGGGCGGGCGTGGTCTGTCCGGGATTCGCCATGCTGCGAGTGGTAGAGGGAGAACGACCCGCCGCAAGACCCCTGTAACAATCTTGCGCAAACGCGACGGCGACATACTTTTCGCTTTGCAGGCAGGGCCGTTTGTGCAACAGGCCAGCGCCCGCGCCACATGTCGCTTGACCGGTCGGCGCAGACCCCTAAGTGCCCTCGCGCATCAAGACTGCGTGTCTGGCATGTGGCGATCGTAGCTCAGTTGGTTAGAGCGCCGGTTTGTGGTACCGGAGGTCGCGGGTTCGAACCCCGTCGATCGCCCCATTTCTTCCAGAACGCTGCCCCCGAAACGCTTGAGCGCGAAGGTAGTACGAATGGCACTCTGGACCCTTCCCGACTGGGACGAGCACGAGAAGGTGGACGTCGTCCACGATCGCGACTCCGGCCTGACTGCGATCATCGCGCTGCATTCCACCCATCTGGGCCCCGGTGCTGGCGGCACCCGCTTCTGGCATTACGCCGAACCCGAAGGCGCGATGCGCGACGCGCTGCGGCTGTCGCGCGGGATGAGCTACAAGAATGCGATGGCCGGCCTGCCGATGGGCGGGGGCAAGGCCGTCGTCGTGCTCGACAAGGACGGCACCAAGACGCGCGACATGCTTCACGCCTTCGGCGACGCGGTGCAGGCGATGGACGGCCGCTACGTGACCGCGGAGGACGTCGGCGCGAGCGAGTCGGACATGGTGACGATCGCCGAGCGCACCGATCACGTCTGCGGTCTGCCGGCGCAGGAAGGCGATGCCGGCGGCGATCCGGGCCCGTTCACGGCCATGGGCATCTATCACGGCATCAAGGCCGCCGTCGCGCACAAGCTGGACAAGGATTCGATGCAGGGCGTGCGCGTCGCGATCCAGGGCTGCGGCTCGGTCGGCGGCGGCGTCGCGCGGTTGCTCGCCAAGGACGGAGCGCGGCTGACGCTGTCCGACATCGACGAGGCGCGTGCGCAGGCGCTGGCCGAGGAGCTGGGCGCGAAGGCCGTTCACGCCGATCAGATCATGGGGACGCCGTGCGACGTGTTCAGTCCCAACGCGCTGGGCGCGGTGCTCGACGACGCGGGGATCGCCAGGCTCGATTGCCGGATCGTCGCGGGCGGCGCGAACAACCAGCTGGCCCGGCCCGAACACGGTCGGCAATTGCACGCTCGCGGCATTCTCTACGCACCCGACTACGTCATCAATGCCGGCGGCATCATCAATGTCAGTCTCGAATATCTGTGCCGGCGCGACGGCACGCCCTGCGACATCAACGAGGTCAGGAAGCGGATCGCGCAGATTCCCGGTCGTCTCGACGCCATCTGGGAACAGAGCGAGGCGAGCGACGTGCCCTCGAACGAGGTCGCCGATGCGATGGCGCAGGAACTGATCGGGCGCGGAAGATAGGGTTCGCACCGGGGCGAGGGGCCGGCTCGCGCCCGTGCGATCCGCGATCGGCGAAAGCCGTACTTGTCGCGCGGTTCCGCACCTGCCAAGGATGCTGCGCGCATTAGCTAGATCGCCTCTATACCATGCACGGTTTTGCAAACCCCGCCCGATTCCTGACCATTGCCCGCTGGCTGTCGCCGCTGCTGCTGGTTGCCGGCCTGCTGCTGGCCGGGGCGGCGCTGGTGTGGGGCTTCGTCGCGGTGCCGCCAGATCGGCTGATGGGTGACACCGTGCGGATCCTGTTCGTCCACGTGCCGGCCGCCTGGCTCGGCATGGGCGGGTGGACCGCCATCGCCATCGCCAGCCTGATCGAACTGGTCTGGCGGCATCCGCTCGCGGCCATCGCCGCGCGGGCGAGCGCGGTTCCCGGCGCGGTGTTCACCGCCATCTGCCTCGTTACCGGCTCCATCTGGGGCCGTCCGACCTGGGGCACATGGTGGGTGTGGGACGGGCGGCTGACCTCCATGCTCGTCCTGCTGTTCCTCTATTTCGGCTACATCGCCCTCTCGACCTCGCTCGCGCGGGAAGGGCAGTCGAGCCGCATTGCCGCGATCTTCGGTCTCGTGGGTGCGGTGAACGTGCCCATCATCAACCGTTCGGTCGTGTGGTGGAACTCGCTGCACCAGCCCCCCAGCATCACCATGGGGGAGAGCGCGATCGATCCTGTCTTCCTGTGGCCGCTGCTCGCCGCCACGCTCGGGTTCTCGCTGCTGTTCGGCGGTGTCGTGCTGGTGCGGATGCGCGCGATCCTGGCAAGCGTGCAGGCCGACGCGCGTCTGCGCCGCCGGGCGATGCAGGCGGAACTGGCCTGATGCGCGAGACGATGGACCAGATGGCGTTCGTCTATGCCGCCTACGCCATCGCCGTAATCGGCACGCTGGCACTCGTTGCGCAAAGCTGGTGGGACATGCGCGCGGCGGAGCGGCGCCGCGACCGGGCGCGGGGCCGATGACCTCGCGCCTGAAGCCCAAACATCAGCGGCTCGTCCTGCTGGCGGTGGCGCTCGTCGCGCTGATCGGGGCGGGGCTGCTCGCGGCGTGGGCGCTGCGCAGCCAGGCGAGCTATTTCTACGTTCCGGCCGACATCGCCGCCGCGCCGCCGCCGCCCTCGCAGGCGATCCGGCTGGGCGGCATGGTGGAGAAAGGCTCCCTTCGCACCGCATCCGATGGCGTGACCGTGAATTTCATCGTGGAGGACGGCGCGGCAAAGGTTCCCGTCACCTATACCGGAATCGTTCCGAGCCTGTTCGTCGAAGGCTCCGGCGTCGTCGCCGAAGGCAAGTTGGGTACGGACGGCACGTTCGTCGCCGACAATCTCCTCGCCAAGCATGACGAGACCTACATGCCCCGCGAGCTTGAGGGGATGACCACGGCGCAGGTCCGCGAAGACGTGCAGGCGACGCTCGAGTGATGGCCGAGATCGGACTTGCCGCGCTGTGGCTGGCCGCCGCGCTCGCCTTGCTGCAACTCGCTGCCGGCTGGGCCGGTGCGCGCGATCCCGAGGCGCCGATCGCAGCGCTCGTGCGGCCCGTGGCGGTGTTGCAGGGCGGGCTGTGCGTCGTGGCTTTCCTGGCGCTGATCTACGTCTTCGCCGTCACCGACCTGTCGGTGAAGCTGGTCGCGGCCAATTCGCATTCGATGAAGCCGTTCATCTACAAGGTCACGGGCGCTTGGGGCAATCACGAGGGCTCGATGCTGCTGTGGATCACCGTCATGGCGCTCGCCGGCGGTCTGATCGCGATCATCGAGCGCCGCCTGCCCGAACGCACCATGCTGGCGACGCTCGGGGCGCAAGGCTTCGTGGCGCTGGGCTTCTATGCCTTCCTCCTGCTCAGCTCCAACCCGTTCGAGCGGCTGGCGCAGCCGCCCGCGCAGGGCAACGGCATGAACCCGCTGTTGCAGGATCCGGGAATGGCGTTCCACCCGCCCACGCTCTATGTCGGCTATGTCGGGGTGTCGGTCGCCTTCAGCTTCGCCGTCGGGGCGCTGCTGACCCGCGCGGTGACGCCCGATTTCGCCCGCGTCATGCGGCCCTGGGTGCTGGGCGCCTGGATATTCCTGACCCTCGGCATCACGGCGGGCAGCTACTGGGCCTATTACGAACTGGGCTGGGGCGGCTGGTGGTTCTGGGATCCGGTGGAGAATGCTGCGCTCATGCCCTGGCTGGCGGCGACCGCGCTGCTCCATTCGGCCAGCGTCCTCGCCGCACGCGACGCGCTGCGGGTGTGGACCATCATGCTCGGCGTCGTCGCCTTCTCGATGAGCATGATCGGCACCTTCCTGGTCCGTTCGGGCATTCTCACCAGCGTTCACGCCTTCGCCGTCGATCCGGAGCGAGGGAGCTTCATCCTCGCGCTGCTGACGATCTATATCGGCGGCGCGCTGGTCGTGTTCGCCCTTCGCGCCGGTCATATCGCGGAAGGAAAGCGCTTCGCGCCGCTGAGCCGAGAGGGCGCGCTGGTGGTGAACAACGTCGCGCTGTCCGCCATCCTCGGGATCGTCCTTGTCGGCACGCTCTACCCGCTGCTGACCGAGGCGTTCGGGGTGCGCGTTTCGGTGGGGCCGCCCTACTTCAACCCGGTCAGCGCGATCTTCCTCCTGCCCATGCTGGCGGTGCTGTGCGTCGGCCCACTGCTGCGCTGGCGACGCGACGAGTTCGCGCGTATCCGCTTGCCGATGCTGATCGTTGCCGGGATCGGGCTGGCGGTACTGATCGCCGTTTGGCTCGTCGGCGGCATTGCCATCCTGCCGCTGCTGGGCCTCGCCACGGCGGCGGCGGTCGCGGTGGCCAGCATCCTGCCCCTGCGGGGTCGGCGACTGACCCGCACGCCGCTGCCCGTCTGGGGCATGGTGCTCGCCCATCTGGGCATGGGGGTGGCGCTGTTCGGCATGGCGTCCGATACCGCCTTCCAGCAGGAGCGGCTGGTCGCCGCGGGCGTGGGCGACACGGTGGAGGTCGGACCGTGGACCGCGACGCTCGACGGCATCGCCCCGGTCGCCGGCCCGAACTGGACGGCGATGCAGGCGCGCATGCACGTGCGCTACCGGGGGGGCGATGCCCAGCTGGCGCAACCGCAGTCGCGCAGTTTCTGGGCGCCGCCCCAAGAAACCAGCGAGGTCGCGCTCGTGACGCGCTGGAACGGCCAACTCTACGTCGCCATCGGGAACGAGGCCCAGGGCCAGGGCGACAGCGGGGGCGAGGCCGGCCGCTGGCAGCTGCGCCTGTGGTGGAAGCCGTTCGTCACCTTCATCTGGCTCGGCGGATTGCTGATCGCGCTGGGCGGCGTGCTGGCGCTGACCGGGCGCGTGGCGGGCGACATCCGCCGGCGAGAGAAGGTCCGCCGGATCGGCGAACGACGCGCCGAACTGCGCGAGCTGGCGGCGTGAGGCGATTGCGCTGGAGCCTGTGGTTGCTGGTCGCGGTCGCGCTGAGCGTGTTCGCGCTGTTCGGCCTGCAACTGTCCCGGCCCAGGAACGATTTCGTCGAGAGCGCCATGATCGGCAAGCCCATGCCCGCCTTCGACCTGCCGGCCATGGTCGACAGCCGTCCCGGCCTTGCCAGCACGGACCTTGCCGACGGCACGCCGCGCCTGCTCAACGTCTTCGCCAGCTGGTGCGTCCCGTGCGCCGCCGAGGCCCCGCAGCTTGCGGCGCTCGAACGCGAGGGCGTGCCCATCGTCGCGGTCGCGATCCGCGACAAGCCGGACAGCGTCGCTCGCTTTCTCGGCAATTACGGCAACCCCTTCACCCGCATCGGACGCGACGACATTTCGGAAGTGCAATTGTCGCTCGGTTCCTCGGGCGTGCCCGAAACCTTCGTAATCGACGGCGCCGGCACCATTACCTACCAGCATATCGGCCCGATCATGGATCGCGACATACCGGTGCTGCTGGAGGAATTGCGAAAGGCGGGGGCGTGACCTTCCGGATCTGTCTCCTGACCGCGCTCGCGCTTCTTGCCGAACCGCTCGCGGCGCAGGGAAACCTGCCGCCCGCGCCCTACGCCTACACCGAACTCGCCGATCCGGCGCAGGAGCGCGAGGCGCGCGAGCTGATGGAAACGCTGCGCTGCCTCACCTGCCAGAGCCAGTCCATCGCCGACAGCGATGCGGCGATGGCCGGGGACATGCGACACCAGGTCCGCACCCGCATCGCCGCCGGCGAATCGCCGGACCATATCCGCGAGTGGATGGTGGCGCGTTATGGCGACTACATCAGCTACGAGCCGCGCCTCGCCGCGACAACCTGGCCGCTGTTCGCGCTACCGGTGCTGCTGCTGGTGCTGAGCGGGCTGATCGTCTGGCGGCGCATGGGCGCGAGGCGCGGCGAATGACGTGGCTTCCGGTCGTCGCCCTGGCCGCCATCGCCTTCGCGGTCGCGGCCTTCGTGCTCAAGCTGCCGCGCGGCGCGTGGACGACGCTGGGCGCGGCGCTGGTGTTCGGGCTTGCGGGTTACGCGATGCAGGCGCGGCCCGGGCTGCCGGCGTCTCCCACCGCTTCGGGCGACGGGTCCGACCCGGTGCTGTTCGACGTGGTGGAAACGCGGCGCGAGCTGATCGACCTCCCCGAGCAATCCTCCGCCCCGCTGCTGGTCACGGCGGACGCGATGGCGCGGCGCGGGCGGTATGTCGATGCCTCGCACCTCCTCGCGGGCATCCTGCAAAACGATCCGCGCGATTTCGAGGCGTGGCTGGCGCAGGGCAACGCCCTGCTCGAACATGCCGGCGGCGTGCTGACGCCATCCGCGCTCTACGCCTATCGCCGCGCTGCGGCGCTGAAGCCCGAGCATCTCGCGCCTGGCTATTTCATCGGGCTCGCGCTGATTCGCAGCGGACGGCCCGCGGAAGCGGCCGAGGTGTGGCGCGCGACGCTTGCCAGCGGGCCCGCCGACGCGAAGGGCAGGGCGCTGCTGGAACTCCAGGTCGAGCGGCTGGCCGCGCTGCTCGATGCGACCGGCGCGCCCGGCGGTCGAGCCGGTACGCCGATTGCGGACCAGGCGCCCTAGGGCAGGCGTGTTGCGGGCACCGCGCCGCGCTGCTATCGGGCGCGCTTCCGCCACTTTCTGACGGAACGCAAAGGGCATCTTCCTTCGATGAGCGCAGTCGGCACTGATCGCGACAACGCGAAGCTGAAACTCGCCGCCGCGGCCGTGGGCATCGTATTTGGCGATATCGGCACCTCGCCGCTCTACGCCTTTCGCGAGACGTTTCGCGGCACCCACCGCCTGCCGATCGACGACGTTCACGTGCTGGGCGTGGTCAGCCTGATCTTCTGGTCGATGACGCTGGTGGTGGCGATCCAGTACGTCTCCATCCTGATGCGCGCGGACAACAAGGGGCAGGGCGGCAGCCTCGCGCTGCTCGCGCTGCTCAACCGCAACATGAGCCGGTCGCGCTATGGCTGGCTGATCGTCCTGCTGGGCGTGTTCGCGACATCGCTGTTCTACGGCGATTCGATGATAACGCCTGCCATTTCCGTGCTCTCGGCGGTGGAGGGATTGACGGTGGTCAACCACCGGCTCGACAATCTCGTCATCCCCATCGCGCTCGTGCTGCTGATCGGCCTGTTCGTCCTGCAAAAGCGCGGGACGGCCAAGGTCGGCGCGCTGTTCGCCCCGGTGATGATCGTCTATTTCGTGGTGCTGGCGGGGCTGGGCATCGTGCAACTGGTGAACACCCCGCAAATCCTCTGGGCCATCAATCCGTACTACGCGGTGCAGTTCTTCCTCGTCGACAAGCTCTACGCCTTCCTCGCGCTCGGCAGCGTGGTGCTGGCGGTGACGGGGGCGGAGGCGCTCTATTCCGACATGGGCCATTTCGGTCGCGGGCCGATGCGCCTCAGCTGGTTCGGCTTCGTCATGCCCTGCCTGCTCATCAACTATTTCGGTCAGGGCGCGATGATCCTGGGGCTGGGCGATGCGAGCGCGGAGGAGGCGATCAACAACCCGTTCTTCTACCTCGCGCCCGAAACCTGGCGCCTGCCGCTGGTGTTCCTGGCGACGGCGGCGACCTTCATCGCCAGCCAGGCGGTGATATCCGGCGCGTTTTCCGTCACCCACCAGGCGATCCAGCTCGGCTACATTCCGCGCCTGTCGATCCGCCACACCTCCGACGAACATTCGGGCCAGATCTACATTCCCTCGATCAACTGGGCGCTGATGATCGCGGTGATCGTGCTGGTGCTGACCTTCCGCACGTCCTCCAACCTCGCCGCCGCCTACGGTATCGCGGTGACGGGCGCGGTGACGATCGACACGCTGCTGATGGCGGTGCTGCTGGTGGGCGTGTGGAAGTGGCGGTGGTGGGTCGCCGCCCCGGTGGTGCTGCTGTTCCTGATCGTGGACGGCGCGTATTTCGCGGCGAACCTCGTCAAGATACCCGATGGCGGGTGGTTTCCGCTGCTGGTGGGCGCGATCGCCTTCACCCTGCTGACGACCTGGGCCAAGGGCCGCCGCCTGATGCGCGCGCGCATGACGGAGGCGGGCCTGCCGCTCGACATCTTCGCCAAGTCCGCCCGCACCAGCACCGCGCGCGTTCCGGGCACGGCGATCTTCATGAATTCGGGCAGCCACGGCACGCCGTCGGCGCTGCTTCACAACATCAAGCACAACAAGGTGCTGCACGAACGGGTGATCGTGCTGACCGTGCAGATCGCCGACATCCCCTATGTCGACCCGGAAAGCCGGGTGGAGATCGAATCGCTCAATGACGGGTTCTACCGCGTCATCCTGCATTACGGCTTCATGGAGGAGACCGACGTGCCCACCGCGCTCAAGAAGCGCGAGATGTGCGGCGGTCCGTTCGACATGATGAAGACCAGTTTCTTCCTCAGCCGCCAGACACTGCTGACGGCGGACAAGCCGGGCATGGCGGTATGGCGCGAAAAGCTGTTCGCCTGGATGATGCGCAATTCCGCGACGCCGATGGAATTCTTCCGCCTGCCGACCAACCGCGTGGTGGAGCTGGGCAGCCAGGTCGAAATCTGACGGGGGCGGGCGTTTCGTCCGAAATTGGCGAAGTTGACACCGTGTCATGCGTCCGCGCCGGGCGAGTGCCTCGCACCTCCGCCGGTTTCCATGCCGGATGCGAAGTTGACACCCTGCGCGAGCGAATTGCGAACGAGGGGCGTTTCCGTACGGCATGATGCGCCCCGCCCTGAAGGTTGCGCAGGGGTGTAGGCAAGACCGGCCTCACCCCGGCGGCGGGGTATCCTCGACGACCTCCTCCTTCTCCTCCACCGCCAGCCCGTGCCGCATGAGCATGGGCACCTGGGTGAAGGTGAACAGGAAGGTCAGCGGGAGGAACAGCCACAGCTTCATGCCGAGCCAGGTCTCGAAGCTGACGACGTAGATCAGCACGGTGTTGAGCGCGCACAGGGCGATGAAGAACACGCCCCAGTTGCGCGACAGCTTGAGCCAGCCGCTATCGTCCAGCCCTTCGAACGCGGTTTCCAGAAGCACCTTGAGCAAGCTCTTGCCCCGCGCATAGCCCGCCAGCAGGACCACGGCGAACAGCGCGTAGACGATGCTCGGCTTCCACTGGATGAAGCGTTCATCCTGGAAATATATCGTCAGCGCGCCGAAGCCGACGATCATCGCCGTGGACAGCCACAGCATCGGGCTGACCTTGCCCAGCCGCCACTTGCTGATGCCCAGCGCTATCAGCGAGGCGACGATGAACGCGCCGGTGCCGCGAATGACGGCGAAGATCTCGCCCGGCGTATCCTCGGCGGCGTTGTCGGGCGAATACCAGCGATAGACGAGGAAGAAAACGAGCAGCGGCCCGTAATCGACCGCCACGTTGAGCCAGCCGGATCCGCGCCTGGCGGGTGCTTCGCTTGTCATGGCATCCCCCTCACGCGACGCCTGCGATGACGCGGGCCACCAGATCCGGATCGAACGGGCGCAGGTCGTCCAGCTGCTCGCCCACCCCGATGGCGTGGATCGGCAGGCCGTATTGCTCCGCCGCCGCCACCAGCACGCCGCCGCGGGCCGTGCCGTCCAGCTTGGTCATGATGAGGCCGGTCACGCCCGCCACCTCCTTGAAGATCTCGATCTGGGAGAGCGCGTTCTGGCCGTTCGTCGCGTCGAGCACCAGCACCACGTCGTGCGGCGCTTCCGGGTTGAGGCGGCCGAGCACCTTCCTGATCTTGGCGAGTTCGTCCATCAGCTCCCGCTTGTTCTGGAGCCGACCGGCGGTATCGACCACCAGCGCGTCGATGCCCGTGTCGGTCGCGGTCTTCACCGCGTCGAACACCACGCTCGCGGGATCGCCGCGTTCCGGGCCGGTGACGATCGGCGCGCCGATCCGGTCCGCCCATACCTTGAGCTGCCCGATGGCGGCGGCGCGGAAGGTGTCTCCGGCGGCGAGCATCACGCCGTAGTCGTCTTCCTGCAGCCAGTGGCCGAGCTTGGCGATGGTGGTGGTCTTGCCGCTGCCGTTGACGCCGATCACCAGGATGACCTGCGGGCGGGGAAAGGCGGTGACCTCCAGCGGAACGGCGACGGGGCGCAGGATCGCGGCAATCTCCTCGGCCACGGCCTCTTTCAGTTCGCGCTCCGTGATCGACAGGCCGAAGCGCTTTTCGGCGAGCCTGTCGCGAATGCGCGCGGCGGCGGCGGGGCCGAGATCGGAAACGATCAGCGCATCCTCCACCTCGTCCAAGGTGGCATCGTCGAGCTTCGCCGTGCCGACCACGCCGGCCAGATTGTCGGACAGGCGATCGGACGTCTTGCGGAAGCCGCCCAGCAGCCGGTCGGACCAGGTGCTCTCGGTCATGTCAGGAGTCCTTGGGTGATGGCGGTTGGCGTCATGGCGAAAATGGTGCCGGGTTCGGTGCCGGCAGGCAAGGCTACGCGGGCGAAGTTTTCCGCATGGCCGGTGCCGTCGCGCTCCGCCAGCACGTGTTGCGGCGTGCCGATCAGGCCGGCAAGCCAGGCGGCACGCACCTCGTTCGTCGCCGCGCGCAGTTCGGCGGCGCGGGCCTTGATCGTGGTGCGATCGGTCTGCGGCATCCGCGCGGCGGGGGTGCCGGGGCGCGGCGAGTAGGGGAAGATGTGCCCGTGCACGATGGCGAGATCGCGGATGATGGCGAGGTTGTCGGCGTGGTGGCCGGCGGTTTCCGTCGGGAAGCCGGCGATGAGGTCCGCTCCTACCGCCAAGTCCGGGCGTTCGGCCTTGAGCCGGGCGACGAGGTCGATCGCATCGGCGCGGCGGTGGCGTCGCTTCATACGTTTCAGGATCAGGTCGGCGCCATGCTGCATCGACAGGTGGAGGTGCGGCATCATGCGGGGATGATGGGCCAGCAGGTCGAACAGCGCATCGTCGATCTCGGCCCCGTCGACGGAGGAGAGCCGAAGGCGCGCCAGCCGCGGAAAGGCCTCGAGGATCGCGCGCGCCAGATCACCCAGCGCGGGCGCCCCCGGCAGGTCCGCGCCCCAGCTGGTGACATCGACACCCGTGAGCACGATTTCGGGCGCGCCCTGATCCAGGTGCCGCTCCACCTCGCGCAGCACGTCCCCCACCGGCAGCGAGCGGCTGGCCCCGCGCCCCTGCGGGATGACGCAGAAGGTGCAGGCGTGGTCGCACCCGTTCTGCACCGCGACGAAGGCGCGGGTGCGTTCCCCGGGGGGCGGGCCGGGGGCGGGCGCGACGTTCCAGCTGCGCGCATCGAGCTTGGCGGCGTTGGGCACCAGCCCGTCCACCTCGGGCATGGCGGCGAGCTGTTCGCGCTCGATATCGGCGGCACATCCCGTCACCAGCAGGCGCGCCCCAGGCCGGTCGCGCCGGGCGCGGCGGATCGCCTGCCGCGTGGCGCGCACCGCTTCCGCGGTGACGGCGCAGCTGTTGACGACGATGGTGTCCGGCTCGCCGGCCAGCAGGGCGCGGATACGCTCGCTCTCCGCGATGTTGAGCCGGCACCCGAGCGTGACGACCGCGCCGCCGCTCATGCGTAATCCCCCCAGTCGAAGGAGCCGCGAAAGGCCTCCGCCGCGGGGCCGGTCATGGTGATGCGCGCGTCATCGGCCCACGCGATCCGCAACGGTCCGCCGGGGAGGTGGACGGTAACGTCGCGCTCCGTGCGCCCGGTGCGCATGGCGGCGACCGCCGTGGCGCAGGCCCCGGTGCCGCAGGCGCGCGTCAGGCCCGCGCCGCGTTCCCACACGCGCAGGCGGATGGTCGCGCGGTCCTCCACCGTGGCAACGTTGACGTTGATGCGCTCCGGGAACAGTTCGTCCGTCTCGATCAGCGGACCGAGCGTATCGAGGCGCACCGCGTCGCTATCATCGACGAAGAAGACGATATGCGGATTGCCGACATTGACGGCGACCGGCTGCTCCAGTCCCTCCCACCCCACGGGCATGGCGGCGGTATCCATCGCGTAGGCGAGCGGGATCGCCTGCCAGTCGAAGCGCGGCGCGCCCATGTCGACGGCGATGCCGGCGTCGTCCGGGCGCGTGGCGATGGTGCCGCCCTTCGTTGCGATGGTGGCAGGTTGTCCCAGCAGCAGGCCGACCGCGCGCGCTGCATTGCCGCACGATTCGACCTCTCCCCCGTCCTGGTTGAAGATCCGCATCCGGCAGGTCGCCGCCTCGTCTTCCTCGAGCACGATGAGCTGATCGCAGCCGATGCCCGCCCGCCGGTCGGCCAGCGCCCGCACGGTTCCACCGGCGAGGTCGGGCAGCGCCCGCTCGCGCGCGTCGAGCACGACGAAATCGTTGCCCAGACCGTGCATCTTGATGAAGGGAACGCGCATGGTGCGCCACCTAGGCGCGGGCGGCGCGCACCGCAATGGCGGGCAGGGGTCAGCCGGCCCTCAGCGCCGTCACGCGGGGGCGGGCGCCATCGCCGTCGCCGTCGCGGCCTTGCTCTGCGAGCAGACCCCGCTTCGCCAGCCTCTGCCGCGTCGCGTGCGCGTCCTCCGGCTTGCCGTAGAGATAGCCCTGGCCCTTCATGCCGCCCAGACCCTTCAGCACCTTCAGGACTTCGGCGTTCTCGACCCCTTCGGCAGTAACCGGCAGCGACAATCCCTTGCCGAGCGAAACGATCGCCCGCACCAGTTCCATGCCCGCCCCCCGGTCGGACAGTTCGGTGACGAAGCTGCGGTCGATCTTGAGTCGGTCGAAGGGCAGGGTTCGCAGCTGGGCGAGGCTGGAATAGCCGGTGCCGAAATCGTCGAGGCTGATGCGGATGCCTTGGTTCTTCAGGCTGGTGACGATGGTGCGCACAGCGCCGATATTCTCGTGCAGGCAGGTTTCGGTGATTTCGATCTCGAGCCGATGCGCGGGAAATCCGCTTTCCACCAGCAAATGCAGCAGCTTCTGCGCGAACCACGGATCGCGCAGTTGCAGCGGCGAGATGTTGACCGACAGCGACAGGTCCGGATGCCAGCCCTGCGCATCGCGCAGCGCCTGGCGGATCAGCTGTTCCGACATGGTCCCGATAAGGTCGATCTCTTCCGCGATGGGGATGAATATCGCCGGGCTGACGAGGCTGTAACGCGGGCTCTTCCACCGCGCCAGCATCTCGAAGCCGACCAGCCCGCCCGTTTCGAGGTCGATCTGCTGTTCGTAGAAGGGGACGAATTCGCCATTGGCGATGCCGGCGCGAATGCCGCGCTCCAGCTCGTTGCGGAAGCGCAGTTCGTCCTCCATCTGCGGTTCGAACCAGTAATAGCGGTTCCGCCCGCGCTTCTTGGCGTGATACATGGCGATATCGGCGCGGTGAAGCAGCGTGTCGGCATCGCCCGGCGCGTCGGGATCGACGCCGGCCGCGCGCTCGTTCCACCCGCTCGTGCCGCCGCCGTGGGCGATTCCCACCGACACGGTGGCATCGACTTCGATGCCGTCGGCCTCGACCGGCGCGGAAACCGCCTCGATCAGATGCGTGACGAAGGCGTCCAGCCCCTCCCGTTCGGGCAGGAGAAAAGGCACGGCGAGCGCGAACTCGTCGCCGCCGATCCGCGCGACGATTCCGTCTGCGGGGATCAGCGCGCCGATCCGCTGGGCGAAGGCGACCAGCACGCGGTCGCCCGTCTTGTGACCGTTGAGGTCGTTGATCTGCTTGAAATTGTCGAGGTCGATCATCAGGACGGCAACGTCACGCCCGGTGGCGCGCGCCTCTGCCGCCAGCCGGTCTATCGCGGCGGGACCGCTGCGGCGGTTGAGGCAATCGGTCAGCGGATCGCGTTCGGCCAGCTCGCGGGCCAGCACCTCGGCCGCCCGCCGTTCGGCCACCTCGCGGTTGAGGTCGCGATAGCGGCGCCAACCGAAGATCAGCAGCGCGATGTTGAGCAGAACCGCATTGGTCAGAACCATGTCGGGCGCGGCGCCGGTCCCCATCCACGAGCGGACGATCTGGGGCATGACGGTCCCCCCCGTTCCCACGAACAGGATAATGGCGGCTACCGCGATGCCGAGCGCCGCCACGTCGCCTTCGGGCCGGCCCAACCAGCCGAATACCCGTCTGCGTTCGATTTCCTCGCCGTTTCGCAAAGGCGTATGTCCCCCGGTCCAGACCAGCAGCTATCGGGGAACATGATAACTTTTCCGTTAATTGCCCCGCGCGTCCGACCCCGGTAGGGACCGCCCCATCTGGCAATGCAAAAGCATGGGAGATCAGGTTTGGCCGGCTACTGGCTCATCAAGTCCGAACCACACAAATATTCCTGGGACGACCTGGTGGCGGACGGGGAAACCATCTGGGACGGGGTCCGCAATCACCGCGCATCGAACAACATGCGCGCGATGACGAAGGGTGACCAGCTGTTCTACTACCACTCGGTCAAGGGCAAGGAGATCGTCGGTATCGCTACGGTGAGCGAGGCCGGACTGACCGATCCGACCGACCCGGAAGGCAAATGGGCGACGGTGAAGGTGAAGCCTGTCGAGAAGCTCTCCCGGCCGGTTTCGCTGAAGGAGATCAAGGCGAGCGAGGCGCTCGGCGGTATCGAGCTGGTTCGCCTTTCCCGCCTGTCGGTTGCCGAGATAACGCCAGACGAATGGACGGAAATCCTCGCCATCTCGAAGCGGGCACCCGGAACATAGCGCCCCTCCCCCGCGTTAATTGGGCAAGAGGCGCGAAGGACCGTGCCGCAAGCAGACCAAGGAGAACCATCATGGGTGAATTCACCGAAAAGGTTAAGGGCAACGCCAACGAAGCCGTCGGCAACGTGAAGCAGGAATCGGGCAATCCCGAAACCCGCGCCGAGGGCCGCCGTCAGGAAAAGAAGGGCGAAGCCCAGCAGCTGAAGGGCGAGGTCGAGGGCGAACTCGGCAACGACATCTGATCCCTGCGACCAGACACGATGAAAAGGGCCATCCGTGCGGGTGGCCCTTTTCTCATGCGCGGGCGGTCAGTCCGATCCAGCCCGTTCGCGCAGGCCGCTGACGGTCAGGCCGCCGGGAGCCAGCTGCTCGATATCGGTGATGCAGTGGATCAGTCGGATGCCCTTGCGCTCCGTCGCCTCTTGCAGCGCCGCGTCGAATTCGGCGTTGGTCGCGACCCGCTCGCCCCAGCCGCCATAGCTTCTGGCCATCATGGCGAAGTCGGGATTGGCGAGGTGCGTCGCCGCCTCGCGCCCGGGAAATTCGCGTTCCTGGTGCATGCGGATCGTGCCGTAGGTGGAATTGTCGAACAGGATTACCAGCAGATCCAGCCCGTATTGCGCCGCGGTCGCCAGTTCCTGCCCGTTCATCAGGAAATCGCCGTCGCCCGCGGCCGCGACCACGAAGCGATCGGGATGGCGCAGCCGCGCCGCGACCGCCGCCGGAACGCCGTAGCCCATCGCCCCCGCCGTCGGCGCGAGCTGTCCGGGCCAGCCTTCGTAACGCCAGTAGCGGTGCCACCATCCGGCAAAATTGCCAGCGCCGTTGCAGATGATCGAATCGGCAGGGAGCAGCCGCCGGACGCTCGCCATGGCGCGGGTGAGGTCGAGGTCGTAATGCGCGTCCTCGTGCGGGGTGGACCATTCCTCCCATTCGCGATGCGCCTCGCCCCCCGCATCGAAGGGCAGGGCGTCCTCGTCGTCCCACAGCGCCGCACTTTCCGAAAATTCGGCCATGTCCGCACAGATCGCCAGATCGGCGCGATAGACTCGGCCGAGTTCTTCCGGATCCGGGTGAACGTGAATCAGCCGCTGATCGGGGTGATCGGGCGTGACGAGCGCGTACCCGTCGGTGGTCGCTTCACCCATCCGGGCGCCGACCACCAGCAGCAGATCGGCCTGCCGTACCCGTTCCGCCAGTTTCGGATTGGGTCCGTAACCCAGATTGCCGGCATAGACGGGCGATGACGCGGGCAGCGTGTCCTGCCGGCGAAAGGGAAAGGCGACGGGCAGGCCCAGCCGGTTTGCGAACTCGGCGAAATAGTGCCGGCTGCGCGCGTTCCAGCCGGCGCCGCCGACGATGGCGACCGGCGCGGCGGCGTCGGCCAGCATCCGCATCATCGTCGCCATCGCATCGGGGCAGGGGGCCTGCGCGGGGCGGGTGACGCATGGGCGCACGGGCGCGGCGATGCCTGTTTCGTGCAGCATGTCCTCGGGCAGGGCAAGAACCACCGGGCCGGGGCGTCCGGATATCGCGGTCGACCAGGCGCGGGCCACGTATTCGGGGATCCGCTCCGCATCGTCGATCCGTGCCGCCCACTTGCAGATCGGCCCGAAGAAGGCGGGAAAGTCGATCTCCTGAAACCCCTCCCGGTCGCGCATGGAGCGGGCAACGTCGCCCACGAACAGCACCATCGGCTGCGAATCCTGCATCGCGACGTGGACGCCGATACTGGCATTGGTCGCCCCCGGCCCGCGGGTGACGAAGGCCACGCCCGGCCGCCCCGTCATCGTCCCGTCGGCGCACGCCATGTAGGCGACGCCGCCCTCCTGCCGGCAGGTGATCGTCTCGATCGCCTCGTGCCGTGCGAGCGAATCGAGGGCGGGGAGGAAGCTTTCCCCCGGTACGGTGAACACCCGGTCGCAGCCCTGTTCGGCAAGGCAGGCGACGAGCAGGTCGGCAGCGGTCATGGTCATGTCTAGGGGGTTAGCCCTAGCGCCGGTCCGCGGCAACATATCCCCGGATCGTTTCGCCCGCCCTGGCAACCGTCCCAGCCGTGGACAGGCGGGAAAGGCCGGGGCACAAAAGGTTACCGAAACGTTAATAGCTGCATCATGAGACGCGCATTAGTCCTGACCGATGAATCGGCTCGCCACCCCTTCCGGGCCTCGCTGCCCCCTCACGTGCTTGCCCGCGCGAACGAGGTCGAGCCGACGGTGCCCTGGCGCCTGAAGCTGGGCCTGACGCGGCGGGAGATCGAAACGGTCGCGGCGACCTACGCCGCCGGCTTCCTCGCCACGCTCACCTTCTTCGCCTGATCCGTCACCCCCGCCCGCCGGGGATGGGCAGCGGGTCGGGCTGATCGGAGGCCAGTTCCGCCAGGTGGAGCCGGCGGCCGAGCCATGCCGAAACCAGGCACATCGCAGCGCTCAGCAGGAGCTGTTCGGCCAGCGGCACGCCCAGCCCGCTCAAGCCCATCGCCAGCAGCGCGCCGACCACCATCGCGCCGGAGTTTACGATGTTGTTCGCTGCCACCGCGCGGCTCGCCTTGTTGGTCGCCACCTTGGTGGTGAGGAACGCATAGAGCGGCACCACGAACATGCCGCCGAACACCGCGATCAGCAGCAGGCTGGCGAGCACCGCCCAGGCGAGCGGATGGGAAAGGAAGGTGCCGATACCCATCAGGCTTTCGTCCACCACCGTGCGGTTCCATTCCCGGCAGATGACGTAGAACACCGCCACCATCGCCCCCATCGCCAGCACCGATGCCGGGGAATAGCGGGCCGAAACGCGCCCCTTCAGCAGCATGTTGACCGCCACCGATCCGATGGCGACCCCGATGGAGAAGAACACCAGGAACAGGCTCGCGACCGCCGGATCGGCGAACAGCACGTTCTTGGCGAGCGGCGGGAACTGGATGAACAGCACGCTGCCGATGGTCCAGAAGAAGCTAATGGCGAGGATGGCGTAGAACACCTCCCGATTGCGCGAAACGTCGCGCACCATGGTCCACGACGAGGTGAAGGGGTTGAAATCGACCCGCTCCGGCTCGCCCATCGGCGGGGCTGGGGGAACCCGCCGGCTGACCATGTAGCCGATCAGCGCGAAGCCGATCACGCCCAGCGCGGCGACCTCCACCATTTCCGCCAGGAAGCCTGCCAGGATGGTGCCGGCCATGATGGCGAGATAGGTGCCCGCCTCCACCAGGCCGGTGCCGGCCAGCACCTCGTCCTTTTTCAGATGCTGCGGCAGGATCGCATACTTGATCGGACCGAAAAAGGTGGAGTGGACGCCCATCGCGAACAACGCCAGCATCAGCAGCGGGATCGCCAGCCAGTCCACCGCGGTATCCTGCCAGGCCAGCACCAGCCCCGCCGCGCCGATCGTCATGATGCCGATTTCCGCCGCCTTCACGATGCGGATGATGCGCGCCTTGTCGCGCAGGTCCGCCAGCTGGCCGGCGATTGCGGACAGCAGGAAGAACGGCACGATGAACACGGCCGACGCGATGCCGGAGAACAGCGTTTCGGTGTCGGGGGAACTGTACACCTTGTAAACGACGAACAGCACCATCGTCGTCTTGTAGACATTGTCGTTGAAGGCGTTGAGCAGCTGCGTGGCGAAGAGCGGAACGAAGCGGCGCTGGCGCAGCAGGTGCATGGATGTGAACATCGTTGCGCGGCGCTGCCTTCGCGAATTGCCTCAACCCGGTCCGTCCGGCCCTAGAAGATGAAAAGCGGCCACGCCACGCTTTTTCCCGCGATCATAAACCGCTAGGGGTGCGCCGGCATGTGGACCTTGCCCAACATCCTTACCCTCAGCCGCATCCTGACGCTGCCGCTGCTCGCCTTCCTGCTGTGGTGGCCCGGCTGGGCGCTGGGCTATTACCTCGCCTTCGGACTGTACTGCCTGATGGGCATTACCGATTATTTCGACGGGATGCTGGCGCGTTCGAGCGGGGCGGTGTCGAAGCTGGGCATCTTCCTCGATCCCATCGCCGACAAGATCATGGTGGCGACCGTGATCCTGGTGCTGGCGGCGCAGGGCATGCTGCGCGGGCCCTATGTGGGCGATCTGCACGTCATCGCCGGGCTGGTCATCCTGATGCGCGAGATCGCCGTTTCGGGATTGCGCGAATTTCTCGGCGGGCTCCAGGTGAGCATGCCGGTATCCAAGCTCGCCAAATGGAAGACGACCTTCCAGCTCGTCGCCCTTGGCGCGCTGATCCTGGGCGGGGCGGTTCATGGGGCGCCCTGCACCTCGCTGGATATGTATTGCGGTACGCTGGAGGACCAGTGGATCCGCGTGGTCGGACTGTTCAGCCTGTGGGCGGCGGCGATCCTGACCGTCATCACCGGCTGGGATTACCTGCGCGTCGGCCTGAAGCACATGGACTAGCCGGAACGGCGGCGTTCCCGCCCCGTTCGGGAGCCATGAAACACGCTCTTCTGGCTCTCCCGTTCACCGTCACCCTTGCCGCCTGCGGCGGTTCCAAGGGCGCCCCGCCGGATGCCGCAACGACGGGGGAAGCGGCGCCGACACCCGGCCCGTCCATGACGGCGCACGGTGTCTCGCCCGCCCCCGGCGCGCCCGCGCCCGCGCTGGCGCATGAGGCGATCGGAGATTACGGCATCAGCAAAGGGGTCTATAGCAGCGACCGGTGCCCGCCCGCGCTCGCCAGTCTCAAGACCTTCGACGGCACCGGTTTCAACTCGCGCAATTCGGTGGATTGCCGCTTCACCCATACCTCGCGCGAGGGGGATACCTATCGCGGATCACAGACCTGCACCGACACCTATTCGAACGACGAGCGCACCGACGATCTTGCCCTGACGGTGCGCAGCAGGACGCGCTTCACCCTGACCGACGAATACGGCACGCAGACCTACGACCTGTGCCCGGACGAAAGGCTGGCGGACTGGCAGCCGTCCGCCGGCTGACCGCGTTCAGGAGTCGGCTTCCGCCGCGCTCTCGCCTTGCGCTTTGCCGCTTTGCAGCGCTTCGTCGAAAGCGATAACGGCGCGCGTGACCTTCTGCATCATCGCCATGCGCTCTATGGTCGGGCGCCGGGTCCAGCCGATCAGCACGGCGACGGCGTAGGTGCGTCCCCCGGGCGAGATGACCAGACCGACATCGTTGTAGCCCGACTGGCGACCTTCGAAGAACTGGCCGGTGCCCGTCTTGTGCGCGACCACCCAGTCGCCTTCGCGCCCGCCTCGCAGGCGGCGCGGACCGCTATGCGTGCGCTTCAGCGTCTCGATCATCAGCCGCGTCGAGCGCTCCGACAGCAATTCGCCGCGGGCGAGGCGCGACAGGGCATGAACCATGCCGAGCGGCGTCGCCCCGTCGATGGGATCGTCCAGATAGGCTTCGAACGCCGCGCGCCGCTTCGCCTCGGGCACCTTGTCGCGCGCATCGAAGAACGCATTGGCGATCGAGTAACGCGGCTTCCAATCGACGCCCGCGATCATGCTCTGCTTGGTGATCTCGTCGGTGCCGAACCGCACCCCCGTGATATCGTGCCGCGCCATCATGGTGCTGACGGCCGCCGGCCCGCCGACCGCCTCGAGAATGGCGTTGTTGGCGGTGTTGTCGCTATGCGTGAGGGCCTGTTCCATCAGCTCCCGCGGCGTCGTGCGGACCGATCCGCGAAGCAGGATTTCGGCCCGGATCGGCTGGTGAAAGAGCGTCAGATCCTTTCGCGTGAGCACGATCGTCCGGTCGAGATCCAGCTCGCCGCGATCCGCCTGGTCCAGCGCGGTCAGCGAGACCCAGAACTTGCTCACGCTCTGCTGGGGCAGCATCCGTTCGCCGTTATAGGCGGTGGTCCAGCCGGCATCGACATCCTCGACCGCGATACCGAGCAGGCCGCCGAAATCCTCGCCCAGCGAATCGATCGTCTGCGCAAGGTCCGCGCGCGCGTCCTCGACATAGGGGGCGGGCGGGGGCGGCGGCGGCGGCGGTTCGGGCGCGGCAGCGGGCGAAGAGGCAGGCGTGGGCGCCGCGCCGTTCAGCGTGACGCCATAGGGCTGGCGCGGTTCGTCCGCCGTGCCGCACCCCGCAAGGGCGAGGGCAACAAGGGCGGGAAGGGTGCGGGAAATTCGGAACATCGTCACATCAATCCTAACGGGCGGACCCGCCTATCTTTCCGAAAAGGCTGGATGAAACCGGCGTTTCGCCTATCCGGCGCGCAGTTCTTCGGCAAGCAGGCGAAATTCGTCCGAACGCGGCGAATTGGGCCGCCAGACAAGGGCGATCTCGCGGCTGGTGTGATCGCCCTCCAGCGGCTTGGCGACGATATCGGTATTGGCGAGAATGCCCGCATCGATCGCCATGCGCGGCAACATGGTGAGCCCGAGGCCGTTGTCCACCATCTGCACCAGCGTATGCAGGCTGGTCCCGATCATGGTCGCGCTGGCGCGCAGTTCGGGCCGGTTGCAGGCGGCCAGCGCATGCTCCTTCAGGCAATGCCCGTCCTCCAGCAGCAGCAGCCGTCCCTCGTCGATCATGGCGGGCGGGATTTCCGACGGCGGATCGGCAGGCTCGTCCTTGGGGAAGGCGACGTAAAGCTCGTCGGTGGCGATGCTTTCCTTCTCCACCTCTCCGGTGGCGAAGGGCAGCGCCAGCAGCACGCAGTCCGCCCGCCCGTGATGTAGCGATTCGATGGCGTTGTCGCTCGTCTCCTCGCGCAGGAAAAGCCTGAGCTGCGGGCGTTCGCGTCGCAGCCGCGGCAGGATGCGGGGCAGCATGAACGGCGCGATGGTGGGAATCACGCTCATGCGCAATTCGCCCGAAAGCGGCTTGCCCGCCGCCTGCACCAGTTCGCTCATCTCCTCCGCCTCGCGCAGCAACCGGTGCGCCTTGTCGACCACCGCATTGCCGAGCGGGGTGAAGCGGACCACGCGCCGGCTGCGCTCGACCAGCGTTACCCCGAGCAGCGATTCGAGTTCGCGGATGCCCGCCGACAGCGTCGACTGCGATACGAAGCTCGCTTCTGCCGCGCGGCCGAAATGCCCGTGTTCGTGGAGTGCGACGAGGTATTGCAGCTGCTTGATGGTGGGCAGGTAGGTCGACATTATCGCGCGATCCCGGCGGGGGCGGACGTCACGACGGCTTCTCCTCATCGTCGATATGGGTCATCTTCAGCCGTCCCTTCTCGACCGCGAAGGCAAGCTTGCCCTCGACCAGATCGAGCGCATCCTTGCCGAACACCTCGTAGCGCCAGCCTTCCAGCACGGGGAGCTTGCGCATGCCCGCGGCCAGCGCCTCCATCTCGTCCGACCGGGTGAGCAGGCGGCTGGCCACGTCGATCTCCCGGCTGCGGATCTTGAGCAGCAGCTTCAGCAGGTCGGCGACAAGCGCGCCCTCCTTGCCGAGCGGTGCGCCGCGCTTCGTCTTGGCCGGCATCTCGTCGCCCGGCAGCGGCTCGGCCTTGGCGATCACCTTCATCAGCCGGCGGCCGATGTCGTTGTCCTTCCAGGCGTTCGACAGTCCGCGCACCTTGGCGAGGTCCGCCTGCTTCTTCGGCGGATGGCTGGCGAGGTCGGCCAGCGTCTCGTCGCGAATGATGCGGCCGCGCGGAATGTCCTTGTCCTGCGCCTCCCTCTCGCGCCAGGCGGCGAGCGCCTTCAACCGGCCCAGCACCTGCGGATTGCGGCCGGGCGCGCGGATACGCCGCCATGCCACGTCGAGATCGTTGGCGTAGTTCGCGGGATCAGCCAGCTTTTCCATCTCCGCGTTCAGCCAGTGGCCTCGATCGGTCTCGACCAGCCGGTCGAGAATCCGGGGGAAGATCTTCGCCAGGTAGGTGACGTCGCCGATGGCGTATTCGATCTGCCGGTCGGTCAGCGGGCGACGGCTCCAGTCGGTGAAGCGCGCGCCCTTGTCGACGGTGGTGCCGAGCCAGCTTTCGACGAGATTGGCATAGCCGATCTGTTCGGACTGGCTGATCGCCATCATCGCGATCTGCGTGTCGAAGATGGGATGCGGCGTCTTGCCCGTCAGGTTGTAGACGATTTCCACGTCCTGCCCGCCCGCGTGGAAGATCTTGAGCACGTCCTCGTTCTCGCACAGCAGGTCGAGCAGCGGGGTCAGGTCCATGCCGTCCGCCAGCGGATCGATCGCGGCGGCCTCTTCCCCGTTGCCAACCTGCACCAGGCACAGCAGCGGGTAATAGGTGTTCTCGCGCATGAATTCGGTATCGACGCAGACGAAGTCGTGCCGCGCCAGCCGGCCGCACAATTCGGCCAGGGTGTCGGTATCGGTGATGAGGGGATGAATCTTCATATGTCTTTCCGTCTGGCCGGTTCACCGGCTCCTCGGGCGCGGGCGACCCTTGCCATCCTTGACAAAAGCCGGCGCATACCCTGTTAGCGCGCGCTTGTAGCCAGAGGCCGCGCGCCGCGCGATCAGCGCGCCCCTAGCCCCTTAGACCGGATTTTGGAAAGAGTTCCACCATGCATGCCTATCGTACCCACAATTGCGCCGCGCTGAGCAAGGCCGATGTCGGCCAGAGCGTCCGCCTGTCGGGCTGGATTCACCGCAAGCGCGATCACGGCGGCGTGCTGTTCGTGGACCTGCGCGATCACTATGGCATCACGCAGGTGGTCGCGGACGAGGACAGCCCGGCGCTCGCCACGCTGGAATCGCTGCGCGTCGAAAGCGTCGTCACGATCGACGGCGAGGTGAAGGCGCGGTCCCCGGAAACGGTGAACGCCGGCCTGCCGACCGGCGAGATCGAGGTGTTCGCCCGCGCGGTGACGGTTCAGAGCCGCGCCGACGAATTGCCGCTGCCGGTGGCAGGCGAGCAGGAATACCCGGAGGACATCCGCCTCAAATACCGCTTCGTCGACCTGCGACGCGACCGGGTGCATGCCAACATCATGCTGCGCAACCAGGTGATCCAGAGCCTGCGCCGCCGCATGACGGAACAGGGCTTCAGCGAATTCCAGACGCCGATCCTGGGCGCCTCCAGCCCGGAAGGCGCGCGCGACTACCTGGTGCCCAGCCGCCTGCATCCGGGCCGGTTCTACGCGCTGCCGCAGGCACCCCAGATGTTCAAGCAGCTGCTGATGGTGGCGGGCTTCGACCGCTACTTCCAGATCGCGCCGTGCTTCCGCGACGAAGACCTGCGCGCCGACCGCAGCCCGGAGTTCTACCAGCTCGATTTCGAGATGAGCTTCGTCACGCAGGATGACGTCTTCGACGCCATAGAGCCGGTGCTCGCCGGGGTGTTCGAGGAATTCGGACGCGGCAAGAGCGTGACGCCGGCCGGCGAATTCCCGCGCATCCCCTATGCCGAGGCGATGCTGAAATACGGCAGCGACAAGCCGGATCTCAGGAACCCGATCGAGATCACCGACGTCTCGGCCCATTTCGAGAAGAGCGGCTTCGGCATCTTCGAGAAGATCGTGGGCGGCGGCGGCGTGGTGCGCGCCATCCCCGCGCCGGGCACCAACGAGAAGAGCCGCAAGTTCTTCGACGAGATGAACGACTGGGCGCGGCGTGAGGGCTATTCGGGCCTCGGCTACGTCACCCGCAAGCAGGGCGAGTTCGGCGGCCCGATCGCCAAGAACCACGGGCCGGTCGAAATGGCGAAGCTCTACGACGAGCTGGGGCTGGGGGAGAATGACGGACTGTTCTTCGCCGCGGGCAAGGAAAAGGAGGCCGCCAGGCTGGCCGGCGCCGCGCGGGCCCGCGTGGGCGAGCAGCTCGGCCTCATCGAGGCCGACTGCTTCCGCTTCTGCTGGATCGTCGACTTCCCGATGTTCGAGTACGACGAAGAGCAGAAGAAGATCGACTTCAGCCACAACCCCTTCTCCATGCCGCAGGGCGAGATGGAGGCGCTGAAGAACAGCGATCCGCTGGAGATCAAGGCGTGGCAGTACGACATCGTGTGCAACGGCTACGAACTGTCGTCGGGAGCCATCCGTAACCACCGGCCCGACATCATGTACAAGGCGTTCGAAATCGCCGGCTACAGCAGGGAGGAGGTCGATGCGAACTTCTCCGGCATGATCGAGGCGTTCAAGCTCGGCGCACCGCCCCACGGCGGCAGCGCGCCGGGGATCGACCGTATCGTGATGCTGCTGGCGGACGAGCCGAACATCCGCGAGGTGATCGCCTTCCCGATGAATCAGCGCGCGCAGGATCTGATGATGGGGGCCCCCAGCGTCGTCAGCCCGCGTCAATTGCGCGAACTCAATATCCGGCTGGTTGAGCAGGCGAAGGAAACCGCGGCCAGCGCCAACGACGCGGAAAAGACCGACACCGGCCTCGCCGGCAACTGACGGAAGGGGCGGGGGGCGGATCGCGCCCCCGGCCCTTCCGGACCCCGGTTCTCAGGGCATAGGCAACTCGGCGATCAGCCGGTCCGGCGTCATCGGGAAGTCGCGCACGCGCACGCCGCAGGCGTGGTAGATCGCGTTGCAGATCGCCCCGGCGCCGCCGCAGATGCCAAGCTCTCCGACGCCCTTGGCCTGGATGGGGCTGGCGGCCGGGTCGCGTTCCTCGACGAACATCACCTCGAGATCGGGAATGTCGAGGTTCACGGGCACGTGGTATTCGGCAAGGTCCGGGTTCACCAGATGCCCGTCGCGCCGGTCGAACACGAGCGATTCGGTCAATGCGCTGCCGATGCCCCAGACCATGCCGCCATAGCACTGGGAGCGGGCCGTCATCTCGTTCAGGACGCGGCCAATGCCGAACGCGCCGGTCATGCGGCGCACGCGGGTTTCGCCCGTCCAGGCGTTGACGGCCACTTCGCAGAAGAACGATCCGAAGGTGGCCAGCGCGTATTCCTTCTGCGTCTTGCCCGGCTCGATTGCGCCTTCGCGCTCGATCGCCGCGTCGCCCACGATGTCGGTCAGCGCACGGCGTTCGTTGCCGACCGTGGCGAAACCGTCCTTCAACGTCAGATCGCCCTCGTCGCAGCCCATCCGGTCGCACAGTTCCGCGCGCACGGCGAGGCACGCCTGATAGACCGCGGAGCCGGTCGATGCGGCTCCCCAGCTACCGCCCGAGCCGGACCCGCGGGGGAAGGCGCTGTCTCCCAGTCGCACGACCACATCCGCGGGGTCGAGCCCCAGCATCTCCCCGGCCACCTGGCCGAGAATGGTATAGGTGCCGGTGCCGATATCGGTCATGTCGGTGGCGACTTCGGCGGTGCCGTCCGCATTCAGTGTCACGCGCGCCCGGGCCTTGGACAGATTGTGGATTCGCGCAGCGGTCGCCATGCCGGTGCCGATCCACCATTCGCCCTCGCGCCGCTGGCACGGCTTGCGGTCGGACCCGTCCCAGCCGAACGCCTCCGCGCCCGCCTTCAGGCATTCGGCCAGCTTGCGGCTCGAAAAGGGCAAGTCCTTGCTCGGATGTTTTTCCGGAATGTTGCGCAGCCGCAGTTCGAGCGGGTCCATGCCGATCTCGTTGGCAAGCTCGTCCATCGCGGCCTCGAGCGCCTGCATCCCGACCGCCTCGCCCGGGGCGCGGACGGATCCGGCGGTCATCTGGTGAATGCGCGCGGTCTCCATCGCCAGCACCCGGTTCTCGCCGGCATAGAGGAACTTGCTGGCCTGAAGGACCGGCTCGAAGAAGTCCTCTTCGGGCAGGTTCGTCACCTTCGCCTCGTGCCCGAACCCGGACAGCCTGCCGTCCTTGTCGGCCGCCAGGCGGATGCGCTGCGTCGTTTCCGACCGGCGCATCACGCACTGGAAAACCTGCTGGCGGCTAAGGACGACGCGAACCGGGCGGCCCAGCTTCATCGCGGCGATGGACGCCGCGGCGACATCGGGCGAGATGCCCAGCTTCGATCCGAACCCGCCGCCGACGTAGCGGCTGATGATGTGGACCTTGTCCTCCGCTAGTCCTAGCGTATCGGCGAGCTCGGGGACGTTGTAGTTGAGCATCTGCAGCGATGCGTGGACGGTCAGCGTGTCGCCATCCCACTGCGCGATGGCGGCGTGCGGCTCCATCGGCGCGCTGTTGTGGCCGGGCGTGGTATAGGTGACATCGACGCTGTGCGCCGCCTCGGCCATGGCGTGATCGAGGTCGCCCTGCCGCACCGCTCCGCTCTTTTCCGACCATTCGAGGCCTTGTGCATCGGGATCGACGGGGGCGCCATCCTCGGCGTTGTACTCGACCTTCAAGGCCTTGGCGGCATCGCGCGCCTGTTCGAACGTCTCGGCCACGACCACCGCGATCGGTTGTCCCCAGTAGGCGACCTTCTCGATATGCTGGACCGGCGCTTCTCCCGCCGTGCCCTGCGCCGGGCGGGCGATCATGCGTTCATCGGAATAGACACCGACCACGCCCGGCATGGCGCAGGCCGCATCCACGTCCAGTGCGGTGACGGTGCCCCTGGTAATGGCGGCGGTGACGAGCACGCCCTCGGCGCAATTCTCGATGCCGTATTCGGCGGCGTAGGGCGCCGTGCCGCTGGTCTTGCCCGGTCCGTCGGGGCGGGGCAGCGCCTTGCCGATGACGCCCTGCGCCATGGTGTCGAGCCGGTCGTCGGTATCGGGTTTGTCGAAGGTAAGGGTATTCATGCGTTCTCTCCCGTCGCTTCGCGCAGGGTCGCGATCAGCGTGCGCCGCGCCAGCGGGATCTTGAAATCGTTGTCGCCGTAGCCGCGCGCGTTTTCGAGCAGCAGGTCGGCGGCCTTGTCGAAGAGCTCGTCCGAAGGCTCCGCATCGCTCAGCAATTCGTCGATGCGCGGATCGTGCCACGGCTTGTGCGCCAGCCCGCCGAAGGCCAGCGAGGCGCCGGCGATGCGGCAGCCATCCATCGTGACGAGCGCCGCGACCGAGACGAGCGCGAAGGCGTAGGACGAGCGTTCGCGCACCTTGCGATAGACCTGCCGACCGCCCGCGGGCGGGGGGAGGGTGACACCGGTAATGACCTCCCCGGCTTCGAGCACGTTGTCGCGCCACGGTTCGTCGCCCGGCAAGCGGTGAAACTCGCGCACCGGTATGGACCGGTTCGAGCCGTCGGCCCGCAACGTCTCCACCCTGGCGTCGAGCGCGGACATGGCGACGGCCATGTCGCCCGGATAGGTGGCGATGCAGGTCTCGCTCGCCCCGAGCACGGCATGCAGCTTGTTGTAGCCGTTCAGCGCCCCGCAGCCCGAACCGGGTTCGCGCTTGTTGCACGGCTGGTCGATGTTGTAGAAATAATAGCACCGCGTGCGCTGGCACAGATTGCCGCCCGTGGTCGCCTTGTTGCGAAGCTGCTGCGTCGCTCCGGCAAGGATCGCGCGGGCGAGCAGCGGGTAGTCGCTGCGGATGCGGGCATCGGCGGCGCAGGCCGAGTTGGTGACGAGCGCGCCGATCCGCAGGCCGCCATCGTCCGTCGCCTCGATATCGTTCATCGGCAGGCGGTTGACGTCGCACAGGGTGGAAGGCGTTTCCACCTGCAGCTTCATCAGGTCGAGCAGGTTGGTGCCGCCCGCGATGACCGTCGTGTCGTCCGCGCTGGTCAGGTCGGTGACATGCTCGAGCCGGTCGGCGCGCTGGTAGTCGAACGGCTTCATGCCGCTTCTCCCGCGACTTCGCGAATGGCGGCGAGGATGTTGGCATAGGCGCCACAGCGACACAGGTTGCCGCTCATGCGCTCGCGTATCTCGTCGTCGCTCAGCGTATTTCCCGGATTTTCCATGTCCTCGCTCACGAAGCTGGGCCACCCGGCCTTCGCTTCCTCGATCAGCGCGGTGGCGGAACAGATCTGGCCCGGCGTGCAGTAGCCACACTGATAGGCGTCGTGCTTCACGAAGGCGGCCTGAAGGTCGGACAGGCTGGCCGGATCGCCCAGGCCTTCCACCGTCGTGATGGCATCGCCGCCGTCATCGGTATCGTGCATCGCCGCCAGCGTCAGACACGAATTGATCCGCTGCCCGTTCACCAGCACCGTGCAGGCCCCGCACTGGCCGTGGTCGCACCCCTTCTTGGTGCCCGTAAGGCCGCAATCGGTCCGCAGGAAATCGAGCAGCGAGGTGCGCGGATCGCCGTCGAAGCTGTAGCTGTTGCCGTTAACTGTAATGGTCATGGGGCCTCCTTACCTGCGCCAACGCCCGTAGCGCCGATGGGGTCCGACATTTGCGAATGTCCGCAAGTCCCGCCCGCCGCGCGGATCGCCGGATGGCCCTTGCGCTGGCCGGCGGGCTTGATTAGGGCCGGGGCAACTTGAAACCCTGCATGAGTGAGAGGGATTACATGAGCGATATCGCCGCACGCGTGAAGAAGATCGTGGTCGAGCATCTCGGCGTCGAGGAAGACAAGGTCACGCCCGATGCCAGCTTCATCGACGACCTGGGTGCCGACAGCCTCGATATCGTCGAGCTGGTCATGGCCTTCGAGGAAGAGTTCGGCGTGGAAATCCCCGACGACGCGGCCGAGAAGATCAACACGGTGGGCGACGCCAACAAGTACATCGAAGAGCACACCAGCTAAGACAACCACCTGGCCTCGTTCGCGAAAGGTCTTCCCCGACGCGGACGGGGTTGGAAGGCTCGGCCCCGCAAGGCTGGGCCTTTTGTAATTGCGGAGAGATAGTATGCGGCGTGTCGTCGTGACCGGACTGGGCCTCGTTACGCCGCTGGGTGCGGACGTGGAGACCGCCTGGGGCAACATCAAGGCCGGCAGGAGCGGGGCGGGGCCGATCACCCGTTTCGATGCGTCCGACCAGAAGTGCCGGATCGCCTGCGAGGTGAAGCCGGCCGATCACGAATACGGCTTCGACGCCGACAGGCGCGTCGATCACAAGGTCCAGCGCCAGGTCGATCCGTTCATCGTCTACGGCATCGACGCCGCCGGACAGGCGATCGAGGACGCGGGGCTGGAAGACATGCCGGAGGATCTGCGCCTGCGCGCGGGCTGTTCCATCGGCTCGGGCATCGGCGGCCTGCCGGGGATCGAGAAGGAATCGCTCGTCCTGGCAGAGAAGGGTCCGGGCCGCGTCTCCCCGCATTTCGTCCACGGACGGCTCATCAACCTCGTGTCCGGGCAGGTCAGCATCAAATACGGCCTCATGGGCCCCAACCACGCGGTCGTCACGGCCTGCTCGACCGGGGCGCACTCGATCGGCGATGCCGCGCGCATGATCCGCGAGGACGATGCCGACATCATGCTGGCGGGCGGTGCGGAGGCGACGATCTGCCCCATCGGCATTGCCGGCTTCGCCCAGGCGCGCGCCCTTTCCACCGCCTTCAACGACGAGCCGACGAGGGCCAGCCGGCCCTATGACGAGGCGCGCGACGGTTTCGTGATGGGCGAGGGCGCGGGCGTCGTCGTGCTGGAGGAATACGAACACGCGAAACGGCGCGGCGCCACGATCTACGCCGAAGTCCTGGGATACGGTCTGTCGGGCGACGCCTATCACGTCACCGCTCCGCATCCCGAGGGGTCGGGCGCCTATCGCTCGATGGCGATGGCGCTGCGCAAGGCGGGCCTCGAGCCATCGGACATCGATTACATCAATGCCCACGGCACCAGCACGCCACTGGGAGACGAGCTGGAACTGGGCGCGGTCCGCCGCCTGTTCGGCGATGCCATCGACGGCGTTTCGATGAGCAGCACCAAGTCCGCCATCGGCCACCTGCTCGGCGGCGCGGGCGCGGTGGAGAGCATCTTCTGCATCCTGGCGATGCGCGACCAGGTCGCGCCGCCGACGCTCAACCTCGACAATCCCTCGCCCAGTTGCGAGGGCGTGGACCTCGTGCCGCACGAGGCGAAGGAGCGCAGGATCCGCGCGATCCTGAACAACAGCTTCGGCTTCGGCGGCACCAACGCCTCGCTGGTGATGAAGCGGAACGAGGACTGACATGACGCGCACGTTCGGCCTGCTGGCGGCCGTCGGTGTGCTGATCGTCGCGGTTCTCGCGGGCTGGTTCCTGGCGGGCTGGTACGGCAGCGCCGAGATCGAGGAAGACACCGCTTTCATCGTCCCCTCCGGCGCGACGCTGACCTCCACCGCCAACAAGCTTGCGCAAGTGGGCGTCATCGGCGACGCCGACGGCTTTCTCCTTCGTGCCAAGCTTCTGGGCAGCGGCGATCCGGTGAAGGCCGGCGAGTTCATGCTGGCCGCCAACGACAGCCCCGCCGGCATCCTCGACACGCTCCAGCACGGCGAGGTCATCCGCCGCTTCGTGACCGTGCCCGAGGGAATGCCAAGCGTGATGGTGCACGATATCCTGATGGCCGAGCCGCTGCTGACCGGCGCGATACCGGTGCCCGAGGAAGGCAGCGTCCTGCCCGACACCTACGATTTCGAGCGCGGCGAATCGCGGGCCGCCGTGCTTGCCCGGATGCAGGTGGCGATGGACCGGGCCGTGGCCGAGCTGTGGCCCAGGCGCAGTCCGGACACGGTGGCGAAAACGCCGCAGGAAGCGGTGACGCTCGCCTCGATCGTGGAAAAGGAAACGGGCGTCCCGCGCGAGAGGCGCATGGTCGCCGGCCTCTATTCCAACCGCATCCGGCAGGGCATCAGGCTCCAGGCCGATCCCACGATCATCTACCCGATCACCAAGGGGCGCCCGCTCGGCCGTCGCATCCGCCAGTCCGAAATCGCCGCCATCAACGATTACAACACCTATTCGATGGCTGGACTGCCCAAGGGGCCGATTACCAATCCCGGCCGTGCCAGCATAGAGGCGGTGCTCCATCCGGCCGATACCGACGCCATCTACATGGTCGCGGACGGCACGGGCGGTCACGAGTTCAACGATACGCTCGCCGGCCACAACGCGGCGGTGGAGCGCTGGTTCGCCCTGCGCCGCGAACGCGGGGAGATGTGACCGGCGCCGGCGGTCCAGCGCCGCTCATCGTCACCGCGCTGCTGCCCGACGATCTCCAGGCCCGTGCCAACGCGCTACGACAGGCGCACTTTCCGCCCGAACGCAACTATCTCGCGGCCCATGTCACCCTGTTCCACGCCCTTCCGCCGAGTGCGGAGGGGGAGGTGCGCGAATGCCTGGCGCGCATGGTGCGCGACCATTCGCCCGTCCCCGCGCGGCTGCTCGGCGTCATGAAGCTGGGGAAGGGCACCGCGCTCAGGATCGAGAGCGAGGGCATGATCGCGCTGTGGCGCGAGCTGGCCGATCGCTTCCACGGCCTGCTGACCCCGCAGGACGAACACCGGCCCCGGCTGCACGTCACCGTGCAGAACAAGGTCAGTCTGGAAGACGCCAAGGCGCTCCAGGCGCAGCTTGCACCGCAGATCGTGCCGCGCGATTTCGCCTTTGCCGGGCTTGGGCTTCACGCCTATCGCGGCGGTCCGTGGGAACACCTCAAGAGCTTCCGCTTCCGCGGTTGACGGTGCGTCGTTTTGCCGGTTGACCAGCCGCGCCCCGCCACCTAAATGGCGCGCCTTGCCCGATGGGGCGGAGTAGCTCAGGTGGTTAGAGCAGGGGAATCATAATCCCCGTGTCGGGGGTTCGAGTCCCTCCTCCGCTACCAGGCCCGGTGGGTCGATCCGGTTATCCCCAAACCGCCGGTAATCCATTCCTCAAGGCTGGAGCTGCCGGTTCATCCGGATAGCTGGCGCCCCTTGCCCTTTGCCGCGGCGGCTGCGGGCCGTGAACGGGAAGGCGCGGTCTACCGGAGCGACATCGACGGCCTTCGCTGCCTCGCCGTGGTGCCGCTGGTGCTGTGCCACACTGGAATAGCCGGTTTATCCAGCGGTCTCGTCGGCGTCGACATCGTCTTCGTCATTTCGGGCCTTCTCATCACCGGAATACTGGCGAGCGAGATCGAGCGTGGCACCTATTCGATCGCGAAGTTCTACGAACGCCGCGCGCGCCGCATCCTGCCGGCAGTTCTGACCGTCATTCTCGCCTGCCTCGTCGGCGGCTGGTTCATCCTGCTGCCGGACGAGTATGTCGCGCTCGGCAAGTCGGCCATTGCGGCGATCGGGTTCGCGTCGAACATCCGGTTTCTGACGGAAGGATCGAACTATTTCGGCGCCGACGTCGCCTTCGATCCGCTGCTGCACACCTGGTCGCTGGCGGTGGAAGAACAATTCTACCTCGTCTTTCCCGTCCTGCTCGTCGCGCTTTCGGGCCGTCATCGTCATCAGCGCCTGCGCGTGCTGGCTGCCCTGTGCGCCATCTCCTTCGCGATCTCTGTCTGGGGCGCGCATCGTGTCCAGATGATGGCGTTCTACCTTTCGCCCCTGCGGTTGTGGGAACTGGGGCTGGGATCGCTGCTCGCACTCGGCGCCATTCCCCCGGCGACGGATCGCCGCTGGTGCGAGGCGGGGGGCATCGCGGGTCTGTTCCTGATCGCTGCAAGTATCGCGCTTCTCACGGAAAACTCCCCGTTTCCCGGGCTCGCGGCGCTCCCCGTCTGTCTCGGAACGGTCCTGCTGATCTGGAGTGGAGCGAGCGGGACCTCCCTTGCCGCCCGCCTGTTGTCGCTGCGGCCTTTCGTGCTGATCGGACTCGTATCCTACTCGCTTTATCTCTGGCACTGGCCGCTGATCGTGCTGTTCCGGCTGCGGCTTTCGAGCGCCGATCTCCCGCTGTCCGTGGCGCTGATGGCGATCGGTCTGTCATTCGTGTTCGCCTGGCTATCCTGGCGCTATGTCGAGCAGCCCTTCCGGCGGCCGCGCAAGCCCGTTCGCACCGACCGCGCCAGGGCACTCGCGTGGTCAGGTGCGGCGATGGCGGGGGTGGCTGCCGCCGCGACGGTGCCGCTGACGATGGACGGGTTTCCCGACCGGTTGCCCGCGCCCACGCAGCTCGCCTATTCGGTCGCCAAGGCTCGCGGAACGCTCAGCCTCGAATACGAGCGGATGGAGCGTACGAGATTGCCGTGTGCGGTAGGCGAGGATCTGGCACCTTCGAGCGAGCCGGATCTTGTGATCTGGGGCGATTCCCATTCGCTGGCGATGGTCGCTGCCTTCGACGAGATACTGGACGAGCAAGGCCTGTCGGGTCTGGCCTATGTCCGTCCGTCCTGTGCCGCGATGGTGGGGCTGGGGCGCACCGACAAGGATGACGGGGAGCAATGCGAACGCCACAATCGCCGCGTGCTCGAGGAGATCGAGCGCCTTTCCGGCGACGAGACGGTGATTCTCATCAGTCGCTGGGCGCTGCTTACCGAGGGCGAGCGATCCGAAGGCGAAGCGGGAATCGATGCCGACCTTGCGGAGATGGAACGCGCGCGGCAACCCGAAGACGCCTCCAATCCGGCGCTGGTTCTCGAAGGACTGGACATGACGGTAAGGGAACTGACCGACGACGGGGTCGATGTCATCGTCATGCGGCCCACGCCCGAATTCGGCTACGACATTCCCAAGGCGATGGCGCGCCGGACCTGGACGGGCGTATCGCCGCGCGCGGTGGACCGGGGCGACTATGTCCGCCGCGCGGCCGAAACCAATGCGATCATCGACACGGTGATTGCGCGGTACAACGCGAAGGCGTTGTCCCCCGCCGACGTGCTGTGCCCCGATGATTGCCGCACGCAGCTGGGCGACCGCATCCTCTACCGTGACGACGATCACCTCAGCCTCGCCGGATCGGAATGGCTGCTGCGCGAGATGATGCGGCGCGGGGTGCTGTCGATACCCGACACGCCGGGTTGATGATAATAGACGCCGGGGGCATCGGCGATTGACCTTGGCGGGTGCGTCATTATCCCCCACCGTCATGTCCGAACCTCTGCCGCCGCCGCCCGACCTTGCCGCGCTTCGCTCGGGACAGACGATCGCGCTGTTCCTGGATTTCGACGGCACGCTCGTCGAACTGGCCGACACCCCCGACGCCATTACCGTGCCTTCGAACCTGCACGAGCGGCTGTGCGCGCTGGCGGATCGGCTGGGCGGGCGGCTGGCGCTCGTCAGCGGACGCGCCATCGTCGATCTGGAACGCCATGTCGGGCCGGTGGCGCTCGCCTGCGCGGGTTCGCATGGCGGCCATTGCCGGGATGCGACGGGCAGGGCGGTGGGCAATGTGCCGGGGGGGCTGCCACCGCGCTCGCTTGCCGATATCCGCGACTTCGCGCAGGAGCACGGCTTCGCGCTGGAGGACAAGCCGCACGGCGCGGCGCTGCATTACCGGGCCGACCCCTCGCTGGAAGAGCGCGGGCTGGCCTTCGCCCGGGACATCGCCGCCGAACACGATCTCGACGTCAAGCGGGGAAAGTTCCTCATCGAGCTGGTCGGGCGGGGCGCCAACAAGGGCAGCGCGGTGCGCGCCTTCATGGACCGCGACCCGTTCGCCGGTGCGGTGCCGGTCTTCGTGGGCGATGACGTGACCGACGAGGACGGCATGTGCGCCGCCGCCGACCTCGGCGGATTCGGCATCGCCGTGGGGGACCGGCGCAACGAGCAGGCGAAATACAACCTTGCCAGCGTTGCCGCAGTGCACCATTGGCTGGGCCTGTGACCCAGCAGACCAGCGCACCGCCCCTTCCCGCCCATGTCTCCGACCTCGAATTGTGGCCGGTCGGCAATTGCCAGGTCTCCGGCCTCATCGACCGGCGCGGCGGCATCGTGTGGGGCTGCGTGCCGCGCGTCGATGGCGACCCGACCTTTTGCGCTCTGCTCAACGGGTCCTCGCAGGATGTCGGCGTCTGGCGGTTCGAGCTGGAAGGGCAGGTGTCCGCCCGGCAGGAATATATCCGCAACACGCCCAACCTCGTCACCACGCTGGAGGCGGAGGATGGCAGCGCGGTGGAGATCCTCGATTTCTGTCCGCGCTTCGAGCGATCGGGGCGGATGTACCGCCCGGTCGCCTTCGTGCGGATCGTGCGGCCCGTATCGGGCAATCCGCGCATCCGCGTCGCGCTCAGCCCGATGCGCAACTACGGCGCCTCCACCGTGGAGACGACCAACGGCACCAATCACATCCGCTACCTGTTGCCGCAGCAGGCCCTGCGGCTGAGCACCGATGCCTCGGTCGGCTACATCCTCGAGAACCGGTTCTTCCGCATCGAGGACGACATGCACTTCTTCCTCGGCCCGGACGAGCCGTTCGTCGGCAATCTGCGCGAGGAAGTGCGCCATATGGAGCAACTGACGCGCAAGTACTGGCAGCACTGGGTGCGCGGGCTGGCGACGCCGTTCGAATGGCAGGACGCGGTCATCCGCGCCGCGATCACGCTCAAGCTGTGCCAGCACGAGGAGACGGGCGCCATCGTCGCGGCGCTGACGACCTCGATCCCCGAGGCGCCCGGCAGCGAGCGCAACTGGGACTATCGCTACTGCTGGATCCGCGATTCGTACTACACGGTGCAGGCGCTCAACCGGCTCGGCGCGCTCGACGTGCTGGAGAAGTATCTCGGTTATCTGCGCAACATCGTCGACGAGGCGCAGGGCGGACAGGTGCAGCCGCTCTATTCGGTGATGGGCGTCGCCGAGCTGGACGAGACGACCGCCGCCCACCTCGCCGGCTACCGCGGCATGGGACCGGTGCGGATCGGCAACGCCGCCTACAAGCAGGTGCAGTACGATTGCTACGGCCAGATCGTGCTGCCGACCGTGCAGGGCTTCTTCGACAAGCGCCTGCTGCGGATCGCCGACGACCGCGACTTCACCGCGCTGGAGGAGGTGGGCGAAATGGCCTGGCTCAAGCACGACCAGCCCGACGCGGGCCTGTGGGAATTCCGCACCCGGCAGGAAACGCATACCTATTCCGCGGTGATGAGCTGGGCGGCCTGCGACCGGCTCGCAAAGACCGCCGATTTCCTCGGCAAGGACGATCGCCGCGCGCTGTGGCAGGAACGCGCCGACGCCATTCGCGATACGGTGGAGGCGAAGGCCTGGAAGGGCGAGAACGGGGAAGGCCATTACGGCGCCAGCTTCCAGAGCGACTATCTCGATGCGAGCCTGCTGCAATTGCTCGAACTGCATTATCTCGATCCCGATGACGCGCGCTTCCAGAAGACCTTCGCCCTGATCGAGCGCGACCTGCGCCGGGGCGAGCACATGCTGCGCTACGCGGCGGAGGACGATTTCGGCGCGCCCGAGACCGCCTTCAACATCTGCACCTTCTGGCTGATCGAGGCGCTGGCGCTGATGGACCGCAAGGAAGAGGCGCGCGACCTGTTCTGCTCCATGCTCGCCCATCGCACCGGGTCGGGCCTCCTGTCGGAGGACATGGACTTCGAAAACGGCGAATTGTGGGGGAACTTCCCCCAGACCTACTCGCTGGTCGGTATAATCAATTGCGCCGGGCTGCTGTCGCAAAGCTGGAGCACCGTGCGCTGAGCTTTAGCGTTCCGACAGGGGAAACGTCATCGCCAGGCTAGTCGTCATATCGAACCGGGTCGCCGTGCCCAAGGCGCGCGGCGTGCCCGGCGCGCAGGGCGGACTGGCCGGCGCACTCAACGCGGCTCTGCGCGACCACGGCGGCGTGTGGTTCGGGTGGTCCGGCCAGGAAACCGACGAATTCACCGGCAGCGTGAATTACGTCCGCTCGGCCGAAGGGGTGACGACGGCGACCATCGATCTCGAGCATCAGGACGTGCAGGAATACTATTACGGCTACGCCAATTCCACGCTCTGGCCGCTGTTCCACTACCGCATCGACCTGACGCAGTACGAGCGCGAGTTCGGCAAGGGTTACGAGCGGGTCAACCGCCGGTTCGCCGAAAGCGTGCTGCCGCTGATCGACCCGGGCGACATGGTGTGGGTCCACGATTACCACCTGCTGCCCCTGGGCAATCAGCTGCGCGAGAACGGGGTGACGAACAAGCTCGGCTTTTTCCTCCACACGCCGTGGCCGCCGACCAATTTGTTCGTGTCGCTGCCCTATCACGACCGGCTCGTCAGGACGATGCTGGCCTACGATCTGCTCGGTTTCCAGAACAACACCTGGCTCGAAAGCTTCCTGCACTACTGCGGGAAGGAGCTGGGGGCCGACGTCGATCACGCAAGCGGCCGCATCACACTCGACGGCAAGGTGACGACAGCGCGCGCCTATCCGATCGGCATCGATTACGATCACTTCGTCCAGAAGGGTGATACCGGGGAGGCGCGGCAGGCGCAGCAGCGTCTCATAAGCTCGTGCCGCCGCCGGACCGCGATGATCGGGGTCGACCGTCTGGACTATTCCAAGGGCCTGCCCGAACGGCTCGACGGTATCGCCCGTTTCTTCGACCGCCATCCGGACCGGGTGCGCGACCTGGTATTCATCCAGATCGCGCCGCCGAGCCGCGAAAACCTGGAGAGTTACCAGGATATCCGGGAAACGCTGGAACAGAAGACCGGGCAGATCAACGGTGCCCGCTCGGAAGTCGATCTCGTTCCCGTGCGCTACGTGAACAAGGGGCAGAGTCAGGAACAGCTGTTCGGCTTCTATCGCGCCAGCAAGATCGGCCTAGTCACGCCCTTGCGCGACGGGATGAATCTGGTGGCGAAGGAATATGTCGCGGCGCAGGATCCGGACGATCCCGGCGTGCTGATCCTCTCGCAATTCGCCGGCGCGGCGCAGCAATTGTCCGATGCGCTGCTGGTCAATCCGCATAGCGCGGACGACATCGCGCACAACATCCGGCTCGCGCTCGACATGCCGCTCGAGGAGCGGAAGGAAAGGCACGGAAAACTGCTGAAGTCGGTGCGGGAAGAAAACGTGCAGCGCTGGACCGCGAATTTCGTGGACGACCTGTCGCAGGCCGGCTGACTGCGATCCCGCAATGGCGAGGGGCCGTTCGCACGCCTCCCACGCCCCGTGCCCCGCGTCATTTACTTCGACAACCCGGACCCTGTGCAAAGCCTGCGTTGCCGTTGCCCCCGCGCAGTTTCAGCCGAGCCGCACGAAGTCTGGTCCGGCTTCGGCCTCGCCGCCCCAGCCGCAGACTTCAGATCGTCGCGAACAGCGCAGACAGGGCGAGGAAGGCCAGGGCGAGGGTGGATAGCTGAAACAGGCGCAGACGCACCGCGATACGGTTGACGGTCGCCTGCCAGATCGAATGGACGACGCGCAGGGCGGTATAGGCCCAGGCGGCGATGACCTGCACCTCGCCTGTTCCGGCGATCGCGAGAATGACCGTGACCGCGTAGAACAGGGTCGGCTGTTCCATCAGATGCGCGTAATTGTGCGCCTTCCAGTTGACCTTGTCGGGCAGCACGCCATCCAGATCCTGCCCGCGTCCGCCGGTCCTCTCGCCGATGTCGATGCCGGCTTGCTTCATGGCGGGAAAGCGCGTCTGCGCCATCCACACCAGCATGACGATCGACCAGACCGCCAGCGCGGCGGCGGGGGCGAGGATATCTGTCTGCATGGTACGTCTCCGTGTAGGTCTGTCCGGTCAGGCCTGCCAGACGGTCTGGCAGAACTGGCGCGGGTCGACATTCCCGCCTGTCAGCACGATCGCCGTCGTCCCGTCCAGCTTGGCCTTTCCCGCCAGCGCCGCCGCGAGCGCCACCGCGCCGCCCGGCTCCAGTACCAGCCGCAGCTCGGCAAAGGCGAAACGCTGCGCCTCGCGCACCTCGGACTCGCTCACGCGCAGGCCGTAGGAACAGCGTTCCTTCAGCACCGCGAAGTTTACAGGGCGCGTGGCGAAGGTCTGCAGCGCGTCGCACCGCGTCCGGGGCGGGTTATCGCCGACGTCCTGTATCGCGCCCGATTCGATGGAACGGCACACGTCGTCCCAGCCTTCCGGCTCGACCGGCACCACCGTCGCATCCGGGCAGGCAAGGGCGATACCGGCGGTCAGGCCACCGCCGCCGCAACACACGAGGATGCGGGTGGGGGCGGGTTCCTCCATCGCCTCGAGCTGAGCGGCAATCTCGATCCCGGCGCTTCCCTGCCCCTCGATCACCCACGGGTCGGCATAGGCGTGGACGTAAGTGCAGCCGCGTTCGTCGGCGAGCGCCTGCGCGATGGCCTCGCGGTTCTGCGTCATGCGGTCGTAGGTGACGATTTCGGCCCCCATCTTTCGGGTGCGGTCAAGTTTGATGCGGGGCGCGTCCTCCGGCATCACGATGGTCGCCGCCATCCCGAGACGCCGCGCCGCCCAGGCGATGCCCTGCGCGTGATTGCCGCTGGATACGGCGACGACGCCGCGCGCACGCTCGCCCTCGTCAAGGTCGCTGAGCCGGTGCCATGCGCCGCGGATCTTGAACGCGCCGACAGGTTGCAGGCATTCGGCCTTGGCAAAGACACGCGCGCCGTTCAGTTCGACCGGCAGGAGCGGGGTCGGCGGCAGGAGGTGTGACACCTTTTCCGCCGCGCGAAGCACGCCCGCGCGGGTAGGGGAACGGGAGGGCTGATCCATGGGTGTCCCGATATCCCGCTTTCCTACATCCTGTCACGCGCGGCAGCACGCCGCGATGTCGATTGTCCGCTCCCGGATCGCAGATTTCCACCGTTCGGGGCCGGCCGGACGGGTCATGCGCGTTTCGCTCCCGAACACTGTCACACCTGTCACACCTTTGCGTCCTGCCGCTTTGCCCTTGCAATCCCGGCGCGATGTGGAACGGCGCGGCGCACGTCCCGTTGAACGGACAAACCAGGCAGGAGAACCACGACCCCATGACCGAGCAGAAGATCAACGACACGCGCAAGGCCGAACTGCTGTCCACCCAGGTCGAACATATCGACATCACCCAGTTCGACGCGCGGCCCATCATCGATTCGATGGGCAAGATGAGCTTCACCAGCCGCGACCTGTCGCGCGCCACCGGCATCTACAACCAGATGCTCAAGGACGAGGACTGCACGATCTTCCTGGTGGTAGCCGGCTCCACCAGCGCGGCCGGCTGCATGGACCTGTATGCCGAACTGGTCCGTTCCAACATGGTCGACTGCGTCGTGGCGACGGGGGCGACCATCGTCGACATGGACTTTTTCGAAGGGCTCGGACACAAGCATTACCAGGCGCTGGAAGTGCCCGACGACGACACGCTGCGCTCGCTCTACATCGACCGGATCTACGATACCTACATCGACGAGGAGCAGTTGCAGGACTGCGACTTCACGATCAACGAAATCGCCAACGGGCTGGAGCACCGCGGCTATTCGAGCCGCGAATTCATCCGCGAGATGGGCCGCTACCTGGTCGAGAACGGCAAGAAGGAAAACAGCCTCGTCAAGCTCGCCTACGAACACGACGTGCCGATCTTCTGCCCCGCCTTCGTCGACAGTTCAGCCGGTTTCGGCCTGGTCAAGCACCAGGTCGACCAGATGAAGAAGGGGGAAGGCTACATGTCGATCGACGCCGTGGCCGACTTTCGCGAGCTGACGCAGATCAAGATCGAAAGCGGGGATTCGGGGCTGCTGATGGTGGGCGGCGGCGTGCCCAAGAACTTCATCCAGGATACCGTCGTATGCGCGGAGATCCTCGGCCACGAGGACGTCTCGGTCCACAAATATGCCGTGCAGATCACCGTGGCCGACGTGCGCGACGGGGCCTGTTCCTCCTCGACGCTGCAGGAGGCGGCGAGCTGGGGCAAGGTCAATACCGGAATCGAGCAGATGGTGTTCGCCGAAGCCGGCAGCGTCATGCCCCTGCTCGCCAGCGATGCCTATCATCGCGAACACTGGAAGACCCGCGAAAAGCGGCGCTGGGCCAAGCTGTTCGAGCGCGACTGACAGCCAGCGGGCGGAGTCGGAAAGACGATGGACCAGTTCGAATGGAGCGGTGCCGAGGCGCTGATCGCCAGCGTCGCGCTGCTCCTGTCCGTCCTTTCCTTCGGGTTCACCTACTGGCTCGATCGTCGCGGTCATCACCGGGAGGACCGTATCGAGAAGTCGAGCGCGTATCTGGGCCTCGAACTCGCCTCCATCGAGGTGTTCAAGTACAAGGCCGAGCATTGGGACGCGCTCGAATGGGGCGAAACCGGCATCAACCCGCTCGATAAGCCTGCTGCTCAGTCGCGCGAGGAGGCCGACGCGTTCTTTTACCAGTGTCTCAATCTGTTCGAGGTTGCCAGCCGGTTCCGCAAGGATGGCGTAATTCAGCCGGAAATCTACGCCAGCTGGGTCGCATGGTTTTACGAGACACTGGAATACGGGTATTTCCGCGAACGCTGGGCCGCCGAATACCGTGACAACTACACAACAGAGACGCGCGACATCTTCGATGCGGGATGCGCGCTCAACTGGTCCGGCGGAAGCGAAAACCTGCGGCGGGAAAAGTTCTACGCGACAACCGGCCAGATCGTCGGTTGCGAGGAAATCGCGCGCTGGCGGGGCGAAGTCCCGGAAGAGCGGAATCAGGCGAACGCCCTTCGCGATCACGCAGGCTGCACGCTCGCATGGCACGGTTCCGATCTACCGGCCGGAGAAGCGGCCGATTTCGCAGCCACGGTCATCGGCTCGCAGAACTCCTACATCAGCCACGGTGAAATACAGACCGGCCTGTCGCGGGACGGGGAAACCTGGATCGGCAATCTGCGCGACCGGTTTTCCCGCGACTTCGCTAACGATCCGGATGGCGAAACCCTGCTCGTGCGGGACCGGAACGGATCGATCATCGGTCTCCTCGTTCTCGCCTGGAGTCCTGACGGCGAGGCGCGCTACGCCACGATAGAGGATATGGCCATCGCGTCCGAGCATCGCGGAGAAGGGCTGGGCCGGATCATGCTCGATGCCGCCATCGAACGCGCTTCGGCTAGCGAGGCCGACTGGGTTTTCCTCGAAAGCGGGCACGCGAACGAGGACGCCCACCACTTCTTCGAACATAATGGATTCGCGAAGATCAGCTCCGTTTTCGGCAAGCGGATCGGAGCCCCCATGGCGCGCGAATGACAGCCATCGCTTTTCACTTGCGGTTCACCCACACGCGCCTATATGCGCGCCTCCGCTGCCCCAAGGGACTTCCACCGCAAGGCAGCAAGAAACGAACCCCGGAGGTCCCTTGAATTGTTCCAGTATCCCGACGCCAAGGCTGTAGTCCGCGCCCTCGAGCCGGACGAGCCTGCCATTCTTACGCGTCCGCACGCAGCGGCGCGCGCGGCCCGCTTCTTCGTGGAGCGGTTTCCGGGCAAGGCGATGTATGCGGTAAAGGCCAACCCTTCGCCGCAACTGATCCGTATCCTGTGGAAAGCGGGCGTCACGCATTACGACGTCGCCAGCATCGGCGAGGTGCGGATGGTTCGCCGCGAGCTGCCCGATGCGACGCTGTGCTTCATGCACCCCGTAAAGACCGCTCGCGCCGTGCGCGAGGCGTATTTCGAGCACGGGGTGAAGACCTACAGCCTCGATACTCTGGAAGAGCTCGCAAAGATCGTCGAGGCGACCACGGCCGGGGACGGTTCGCCGGCCAGGGATCTCAACCTGCTGGTGCGGCTGCGTGTCAGTTCCGAACATTCCGAGCTGTCGCTGGCGGCCAAGTTCGGCGTCGATCTGGTCGAGGCCGCGCCGCTGTTGCAGGCGACCCGGCAGCATTGCGATGCGCTCGGCATCTGCTTTCACGTCGGCAGCCAGGCGATGACGCCCTTCGCCTACGTCCAGGCGCTGGAACGCGTGCGCGCTGCCATCGCCGAAGCTGCGGTGACGGTCGACATCGTCGATGTGGGCGGCGGTTTTCCGAGCGTTTATCCGGGACTCGAACCGCCCGCGCTGGAGGATTACTTCGCGCTGATCCACCGGCATTTCGAGGCCCTGCCGATCAGCTATTCGGCGGAATTGTGGGCCGAGCCGGGCCGTGCGCTGTGCGCCGAATATTCCAGCATTATAGTTCGCGTGGAAAAGCGCCGCGGCGACGAACTGTATATCAACGACGGGGCTTACGGCGCGCTGTTCGACGCTGCCCACGTCGCCTGGCGCTTTCCGGTCCGCGCGCTGGAGGACGACCTTCGCGAACCGCTGGCGGAATTCGCCTTCTACGGTCCGACCTGTGACGATGCCGACTACATGAAGGGGCCATTCATGCTGCCGGGCGACATCCAGGCTGGCGACTATATCGAGATCGGCATGCTGGGAGCCTACGGCGCCGCCATGAAGACCGACTTCAACGGCTTTGGTGCGACGGTCGCGGTAGAGGTGGCAGACGAGCCCATGGCGAGCCTCTACCGCGGTGACAGGCCCGATCCGCGCGCCAGCGACAACGTGGTCAGCCTGCGCTAATCAGGTCGGACACGGGCAGGGCGGTCAGCCTTTCTGGACTGTCACTTCCATGAATTGCGGCTTGCTTTTCGGCCCGTCGCCCAGAAGCGCGGAGGGATAATTGCCAGGCGGAAGGGATGCCAGCGGCATTCCGGCGGCGGCCAGTGCATAGGGGCTGACCCGGTGGCGCGTCACGAGCCCGCCGGCGCCGTCATTGACAAGCGGAGTTTCGAACTCCACCGCGAAAGTCGCCCCTTCGCTGCGCTTCACCTCGCAAACGACGAGCTGACCCGCTCCGAGATCGAGGACGAGACCCGTCCCGATCGGGACACCGACCAGTCCTTCGATCCGCGAGCCGGTGGTGGACAGGTCGCGCATCACGGCGTTGTAGCGGTGGTCTTCGTGAATAACGCCGATACGGCGGAACACGCTTCGCCGGTCGGCCCGGTAGGTGTCCGGCCCCCTCGGTTCGATCTTGAATCCACCGCTGGCGATGTTTTCGAGGATGTCTTCCTGCGGCCGGGCCTTCGAATAGATCCACCCCTGAATGTACTTGGCACCCTTGTCGCAGACGAGATCGAACTGGTCGAACGCCTCCACGCCTTCGACCGTGGTTTCCATGCCAAGCGCCGTGGACAGGCCGATGATAGCCGTGATGATCTTCGCGCTGTTCTGATCTTTCTGCGTGCAGGAATCGACGAAGCTCTTGTCTACCTTGATCTTGTCGAACGGGGCGGAGCGCAGATAGCTGAGCGAGGAATAGCCGGTTCCGAAATCGTCGAGCGCCAGACGCACACCCAGGGATTTCAGCGTCTTGAACGTCGCGTCCGTCGCCTCGCTGTCCCCCATGAACACCGTTTCGGTCAGCTCCAGTTCCAGCCGGTCGGGCGCTATCCCGCTTTCGGCGAGCGCGCTGGTGACGATGGCGGGGAAGCCGCTATTGGCGAATTGCTTGGCCGATACGTTCACTGCCACACGGACCGTTTCCGGCCATTCCAAGGCGTCCTCGCAGGCCTTTCGGATGGCCCATTCGCCGATCTGGTTGATGAGATTGCTGCTTTCCGCAACGGGAATGAAGACGCCAGGGCTGACCTGACCCCGCTCGGGATGCTCCCAGCGCATCAGCGCCTCGAAGCCGACGACATGGTTGTCCGCCGTGCGCACGACAGGCTGGTAGTGAAGTTCCAGCTCCTCCGCCGCCAGTGCTTCGCGCAGGTCGTCGAGCAGGAGCTGGCGTTCCTCTTCCTCGTCCTTGAGATCGGCGGAATAGAAGCGGAAGGTGCCGCGTCCGCTGTTCTTGGCAGCGTAAAGCGCCAGGTCGGCCGCCCGCACGAGTTCGTCCTTCTCCAGCCCGTCATACGGAGCGATGGAGATGCCTACCGAACTGCCGATCATCGCGCGGCGCCCGTCCAGATTGTATGGCTGCGTGAGAATGTTGATGATTTTCTCGGCCAGTTCACCAAGCCGGCCGCGGTCGTCCAGGTCGGGAACGATAACCTGGAATTCATCGCCGCCAAGGCGCCCGATCTCACCCGTTTCTCCGATCAGAGAGCGCAACCGGTCCGCGACCTGGCGCAGCAGTTCATCGCCCGCCGGGTGGCCCATCGTATCGTTGACCTGCTTGAAGCGGTCGAGATCGAGCATAAGCAGCGCGCAGGATCGCTTCGCGCTTTTGTAGGCGGCAAGCGTGGTGTCCAGGCGTCGTTCCATCCGGTGCCGGTTGGCAAGCCCGGTGAGCGAATCGTACTCGGCCAGACGCGAGTCCTCCAGCTTGCGCTGATAGGCCACCGTCACGTCCTTCGCGCTTCCCCGGTAGCCCAGAAACCTGCCACTCGCATCGAGTTTCGGATGCCCCGAAAGCGACCACCATTTCTGCTGCTGGGTGCCCGACGAAATCCGCACCACGAGATCTCCGATCTTGTTGCGCGCCGAAAGCTGGAAGTTGAGCGGGCGGTCGGAGCGTTCGTCGGGATTCTGCGGGTCGACTTCGAAAAGCGATGTCAGCGGCCTGCCAAGAACATCCTCGAGCGGGCTGCCGATCTTTTCGGCCGCCTTTTCGGAGAGGTAGATAAGGCGTCCTTCGGCGTCGCTGGCCCAGATCCAGCCGATCCCAGCCTGTTCGAAATCATCAAGTATCGCCAGCCTGCGGGTCGTATCGTCCTGCCGTACGGTGCCTGGCGTTTCGGAGTGCGCAACGGCCACCGCCCGCCGATCACCACCGGCATTTCCGAACCCCTTGAGCAGACTTCTGACCGGCATGGGTCCCCGCAATACTGGCGCGCCGGGAATTCGGCGTCGCGGGGGCTATGGGTGAAAATGGTTTATTCGGATTTAACGTATCTGCGCCGGCGTTGAAATCACGCGGCTTTTTGCAGTTCGAGGTCCAGGCGATCCCAGATCTCGACCAGAGAGTCGGTCAACTCCACCATCATGCCCTCGGTATGCGTGGGCCCGGGGGTGAACCGCAGTCGCTCGGTCCCGCGGGGCACCGTGGGGAAATTGATCGGCTGCACATAGACGCCGTATTCGGCGAGCAGAATGTCGCTGATCGTCTTGGCGCGCACCGGATCGCCGACCATCAGCGGAACGATGTGCGTAGTCGAATCCATCACCGGCAGTCCGGCCTCGCGGAAATGGCGCTTGAGCGAGGCGGCGTTCGCCTGCTGTGCCTCGCGCTCCACGCTCGATTCCTTGAGGTGACGGACCGAGGCAAGCACCCCCGCTACCAGCACCGGACTGAGCGACGTGGTGAAAATGAAGCCTGGCGCGTAAGAGCGAATACAGTCGATGACCTTGCGGCTCGATGCGACGTAGCCGCCCATCACGCCGAACGCCTTGCCCATCGTGCCTTCGATCAGGTCGATCCGGTGGGCGGCGTCGTCACGCTCCGAGATTCCGCCGCCGTGCTGGCCATACATGCCGACAGCGTGGACCTCGTCGATGTAGGTGAGGGCGTTGTACTTCTCGGCCAGGTCGCAGATTGCGTGGACCGGGGCGACATCGCCATCCATCGAATACACGCTCTCGAAGGCGATCAGCTTGGGCGTGTCCGCGTCTTCCGCCGCGAGAAGTTCCTCGAGATGGGCGAGGTCGTTGTGCCGGTACACCCGCTTCGGACAGCCCGAATTGCGAATGCCGGCGATCATGCTGGCGTGATTGAGTTCGTCCGAAAAGATCACGCAGCCCGGCAGTAGCTTCGCCAGCGTGGACAATGTCGCATCGTTGGAGACGTAACCGCTGGTGAAGATCAGCGCCGCTTCCTTGCCGTGCAGCCCGGCGAGTTCCTGCTCCAGCTGGATGTGATAGTGCGTGTTGCCACCGATATTCCGCGTACCGCCGGATCCCGCGCCAACATCGTGCAGCGCATCTTCCATCGCGGCGACGACCTTGGGATGCTGGCCCATCGAAAGGTAATCGTTCGAACACCACACGGTGATCGGCTTGGGGCCGTTGTGCCCGGCAAAGCAGCGCGCATTGGGGAACGCGCCCTTGTTGCGCAGGATGTCGATGAAGACGCGGTAGCGGCCTTCCGAATGCAGGCGGTCGATAGCCTCGTCGAAGATGTGTTCGTAATTCACTCGCCGCGTCCGCACTGCCCGCTGTTCTCGGCTTGCGACTTAAGCGCTTGGAGCGCCAGTTTGAAGGACGAAGTTTGCGAGACGTTCGCAACTAGAAGAGCGCTAGTTCATCGAGGCCATATCGAGCCATCGTCTTGGCAAAGCAGGGGCGACTGTCAGGCTGGGCGGTGAACACGGCGCGGTCCGCGCGTGATCGCGAGAAGGGTTGTCCGCGGGTCAGGTGGGCTATGCGGCGAGCGATGCCATTGGCCCCATCGACCAATCTTACGTGATCTCCGAAAACCTGCTGCAATTCGTCTCGCAACAAGGGGAAATGCGTGCAAGCCAGAACCACGGTGTCGATTACGTCGCCGAATTGTCGATCGCGCAATCCGGCAATTGCATCGCCGATGACCGCAAGATCGACCTTTTCACCCCGCATTTTCGCTTCGGCGGCATGGACAAGCTCGGGCGCCGGAAAGCGTATAAGTTTTCTGTCCGCCGCGAATTGGGCTTCGAGGTCGTTGACGTATTTCTGCCGGATCGTCGCCGCGGTGCCGAGCAAGCCGATCACGCCCGTTTCGGTCATCGCCGCGGCGGGCTTGATCGCGGGCACGGTGCCGACGATGGGAATTTCGAGCACGTCCCGCACCATTCCCAGCGCAATGGTGCTGGCGGTATTGCAGGCGATGCAGACGAGGCGCGGGGCATAGCGCTCGCTCATCCGCCCGAGCAATCCGGCAACCCGGGCCGCGATTTCCGCCTCGGTCTTCTCGCCATAAGGGAGGCCGGCGGTATCGGCCGCGTAGATCACCGGCGCTTCAGGTAGAATTTCGCGCAGGGCGTGCAGCACCGTGAGGCCGCCCAGTCCCGAGTCGAACAACAGGATTGGCGAACTGGGGTGGACTTGCAAGACGAACTCCGCTCCTCCGGGCGCTTTCGATAGCCCTTCGTGATGATCGGTCGCGGCCCTTGGCGGAAAAACTCGCCTTCGACAAGCATCGGGCGAACGGTTAGGGAGCGCGGGTGGACCAGATTCTCGCCCTTTTCATCGGTTATCTGTTCGGTTCGATCCCTTTTGGCCTGCTGATCGCCAGGCTGGCGGGGAAGGGTGACATTCGAACGATCGGCAGCGGCAATATCGGCGCCACGAACGTGCTGCGCACAGGTAGCAAGTGGCTTGCGGCGGCGACGCTGCTGCTCGATCTGGCCAAGGGTCTGGCACCTGTCCTGCTTGCGAAGGCGATGTTCGATCAGCCCACCGACCTCCCGCAGGCCGCGTGGGGCCCGGCGCCGCTTGCGGCCCTGGGTGCGGTGCTGGGTCACTGCTTCCCCGTGTGGCTAGGCTTTCGTGGGGGAAAGGGTGTTGCGACCAATGCCGGCGTCGCGTTCGGTCTGTCGTGGCCGATCGGGTTGATTTACGCTGCGGTATGGCTGTTGATGCTTGCCCTGGTTCGGATCAGCTCCCTTGCCGGAATGTGCGCGGTGGTCGCCGCCGCGGTTGCCGCCTGGCTGTTCGGCAATGTGCAATACGTGCCGGTCCTGATCGTCATCGCCATCCTCGTTATCTGGCTGCACAGGGCAAATATCGGGCGACTTTCGCGCGGCGAGGAACCAAAGGTCGGCGGGGGAAGGTGACCGCTTCCGCGTTGACCCAGGACGAGGCTTTCGCCCGCATCCGCCTGTTACGCTCGGCCAATATCGGGCCGGTCAGCTATGCCCAGCTACTCGCCCGGTTCGGCAATGCACAAGCGGCCGTGGAGGCACTTCCCGACCTCGCCAGCCGCGGCGCGCGGCGGGATTACACGCCTGCCCGGAGGGACCGCGTCGAGGCGGAAATAGCCGCCGCGCGGCGGGCGGGCGCGCGTTATGTCTTTCACGATTCACCCGATTATCCCGCGAACCTCGCAGACATCGAAGGCGCCCCGCCGATCCTGACCGTGCGCGGCGACCTGTCGCTGGCGTCGCGCCCGTGCGTAGCGATGGTCGGTGCACGCAACGCATCTGCCGCCGCAGTGAAACTGGCGCGCGACTTCGCGCAAGGACTATCGGCACAGGGGTTCGTGGTCGTGTCCGGGCTGGCCCGCGGAATCGATGGTGCCGCGCACGAGGGCTCGATGCCCGCGACCATCGGGGTCATCGCCAGTGGCATCGACGTCGCCTATCCCCATCAGCACGCAGACCTGCAGGAGCGCATCGCCGCCGATGCGCTGCTCGTTGCCGAGGAAGCGCCGGGAACGCAGCCGCGCGGCCAGCACTTCCCCAAGCGTAACCGGATCATCGCGGGTCTTTCGCTTGGCACCCTGGTCGTGGAGGCGGCGCTCAGGTCCGGCTCGCTCATCACCGCTCGGCTTGCCGGCGAGATGGGGCGGGAGGTGATGGCGATACCCGGCAGCCCGCTGGAAGCGCGCAGTCAGGGTTGCAACCAGCTGATCCGGGATGGCGCGGTGCTGGTGCAGTCGCCGGACGACGTGACCGAACTCCTATCCGGTTTCGACGGAACCCCCCGTTCCACCTTCCGCGAGACAGGAACCACCTTCGATCATCACCAGACATTCGAGGATACCGACAGCTTCGCGACATCCGATCCCGGCTCCATCGCCGGTCTGCTTACCCGCGCCCCGGTTGCGGTCGACGAGATCATTCGCCAGTCGGGTTCGAGCGCGGGGGCCGTACAGATGGCACTCCTCGAGCTGGAGATAGCCGGCCGGCTGGAGCGGCACGCGGGCGGCAGGGTCAGCCTGTCCGGATAGTCCTTGCGAAGCATATCGTCGAGCGAGGCCCTTCAGGGCGACCGGGCCGGCCATGCCGTTAAAAAATACCAGACAGCGGGGTTCGCATTGTGATCGCCGCAAAGCCGCTTGACGCCGCTACGAAACCGCAACCACCCTCGCGCGTATGTACACGCGTAAGGATCGCCACACCCCATCATGCAGCTAGTCATCGTAGAATCGCCGGCAAAGGCGAAGACCATCGAGAAGTACCTGGGCAAGGACTACAAGGTTCTCGCGTCCTACGGGCACGTCCGCGACCTGCCGCCCAAGGACGGCAGCGTACGACCGGACGAGGGTTTCGCCATGGACTGGGAAGTCTATGCGGACAAACGCAACCGCGATCAGGTCAAGGCCATCGCGGATGCGGCGAAGAAGTCCGACCGCCTCATCCTCGCCACCGACCCCGACCGGGAAGGGGAGGCGATCAGCTGGCACGTCCTCGAATTGCTGAAGAAGCGCAAGGCGCTGCCTTCCGATGTCGAACGGGTGACCTTCAATGCCATCACCAAGGCCGCGGTCACGGACGCGATGAAGGCACCGCGCGAACTCGATACGGACCTGATCGACGCCTATCTCGCCCGCCGGGCGCTCGATTACCTGTTCGGCTTTACGCTTAGCCCGGTGTTGTGGCGCAAGCTGCCCGGCGCGAAATCTGCGGGCCGCGTGCAATCGGTCGCGCTTCGCCTGATCGTCGATCGCGAGCGTGAGATCGAGGCCTTTCGGGCGGACGAATACTGGTCGATCGTCGCCAGGATGGAACAGGGGGGCACCAGTTTCGACGCGCGCCTCGTGCGCTTCGATGGCGAAAAGCTCGAACGGCTCTCCATCGGTGACGAAGGAACCGCCGACCGCGCGAAGAAGGCGGTCGAGGATGCACGCTTCACCATCGAGCAGGTCGAGACTAAACCGCTCAAACGCCATCCCTCGCCGCCGTTCACGACATCTACGTTGCAGCAGGAGGCAGCGCGCAAGCTGGGCTTTTCCTCCAGTCATACGATGCGGCTCGCGCAGTCGCTCTACGAGGCGGGCGCGATCACCTACATGCGTACCGACGGCGTGCAGATGGACGGCAGCGCGATCTCGGCCTGCCGCAAGGCCATAGCCGAACGGTATGACGGGCATTATCTGCCCGAAAAGCCCCGGCACTACAGCTCGAAGGCGAAGAACGCACAGGAAGCGCACGAGGCGATCCGTCCGACCGAATTCTGGCGCGATCGCGCCGGTTCTGGGGACGAGGCGAAACTGTACGACCTCGTCTTCAAGCGCGCGATGGCGAGCCAGATGGCGTCGGCTCGCCTGGAGCGTACCACCGTCACACTGCGCGATCCCACCGGCAGACACGAGTTGCGGGCGACCGGACAGGTTGTGAAATTTCCGGGCTTCCTGGCCGTTTACGAGGAGGGTCGCGATTCGAAGTCGGACGACGAGGACGACGGTCTGCTTCCGGCCATGCGCGAAGGCGACAGCCCGGCGAAGAAGGCGGTCGAGGCGACCCAGCACTTCACCCAGCCGCCCCCTCGTTTTTCCGAGGCGAGCCTGGTCAAGCGGCTGGAGGAACTGGGAATCGGTCGCCCGTCGACCTACGCCAGCACCATCCAGACGCTTCGCGATCGCGAATATGTGCGAATGGAGCAGAAGCGCTTTTTCGCGGAGGATTCAGGTCGCCTGCTGACCGCCTTCCTCGAACGCTTTTTCGAGCGCTATGTCGCTTACGAATTCACCTCCGGCATGGAGGACGAGCTGGACGAGGTTTCCGGCGGCCGCGCCGAATACAAGGCGCTGCTGGAAACCTTCTGGCGCGACTTCAAGCCCAAGAGCGACGAGGTGATGGAGCGCCAGCCTTCCGAAGTGACGGAGGTGCTTGATACATTCCTCGAGGATTACCTTTTTCCCCCCCGCGCTGACGGCCACGATCCGCGCTGGTGCCCGCTATGCGCCGAGCAGAACCGGACGGGAGGCGAACTGCACCTGCGCGGTGGACGCTATGGCGCGTTCATCGGATGCGTGAACTACCCCGAGTGCACCTTCCGCCGCAAATTCGGTCAGCCCGGCGAAGGTGACGGGTCGGACGATACGGTGATGGGCGAAGATCCCGACACCGGCCTGCCAGTTGAACGCAAGACGGGGCGCTTCGGCCCCTACGTCCAACTTGGCGAGGGGAAGGAAGCGAAGCGGGCGAGCATCCCCAGGGATATCGACGATTTTGATCTGGAATGGGCGCTGAAACTGCTCGCTCTGCCCCGTATCGTCGGCCAGCATCCCGAGACGGGCAAGGATATCGAGGCGAGTATCGGGCGCTACGGGCCTTATCTTCGCCACGACGGGAAATATGCGAAGCTGCAAAGCACGCGCGACGTGTTCGAAACCGGGATGAACGCCGCGGTGAGCCTGCTAGCGGAGGCCGCCCAGCGCAAGGGCGGGGGGCGGCAGAAGGCCGAACCGATAAAGACGCTTGGCAAGCATCCGACGAGCGAGGGCGAGATGAAGGTCATGCCCGGACGTTACGGCCCCTACGTCACCGACGGTACGACCAATGCGACAATCCCCAAGGACACGAAGCCCGAAGACTTGACCGAGGAGCAGGCGGTCGACCTCATCAACGCGCGCGCCGCGAAAGGGCCGACCAAGAAGAAGACCCGAAAGAAGGCCGCTCCAAAAAAGGCTAATGCGAAGAAGGCTACTGCGAAGAAGGCTACCGCGAAGAAGGCTGCCGCCAAGAGGGCACCGGCGAAGAAGAAGAAGGCCTCCGCCGCCAAAGAGGCTACGGAAAAGAAAGCGGAATGACGGCTGGCAGATTGCTTGAAGCCTCGGTCCGCCGCACCACATAGCCCGAATGCTGCAAGCGCGAACAGGTGCCCTCGGGATCAATCAGCCACTCCCGGTGGACGAAGCGGACGAGCAGGACGGGATCCCGCGACCCCGGCGTTACTGGTCTATCGCCGCGATCAGTTTCGGTACCGCCTTGCTGGTGATCGACGGAGCCATCGCCAACGTCGCGCTGCCTACGATCGCCCGCGATCTCGACGTTTCGAACGGTGTCGTCACCAATGTCGTGACCGTCTATCAGCTCGTTCTCGTAATGGTGTTGCTGCCCTTTTCGAGCTTCGGCGACAAGATCGGTCATCGTCGCCTGTATCAATGGGGACAGATGGTGTTCATGGCCGCGAGCGCGGCCTGCCTGCTGGCGAATACCTTTGCCGTGCTGATGGTGCTGCGTGCCCTGCAGGCCCTTGGTGCGGGAATGGCCCTGAGTGTTTCGGCCGCCATGCTGCGGCAGACCTATCCGGCGAGGAGCCTGGGCACGGGCATGGGGATCAATTCCGTAATCGTCGCCAGCTCCGCGGCCATAGCGCCGACGCTCGGAGGCTACATCGTCGGCCACCTCGCCTGGCAATGGGTATTCGTGGCTGCGGCCCCGCTGGCGATCGTATCGCTGTTGCTTGGCCGCTCCTTGCCCGATCCGGTACCGCAGCGAGACAAGCCCTCGGAAGTGGTGAGCGGAGTGTGGAGCGCGGCCTCCATGCTGTTCCTCATCGGCGGTATTCAACTGGCAACGCATGACAATTTCGCCATGGGCCTTGCCATCTTCGTTGGCGGCGTGGTTTCCATGATCCTTCTCGTCCGCCGGGAACGCTCGCGCACCGCACCCGTCGTTCCCGTCGACCTGCTGGCGAAACCGGTCCTGGGATTGTCGGCGCTGGCGGCGGTTGCCAGCTTCATTGCATCGGCCGCCCTTATGCTTTCGCTTCCTTTCCGGCTGGAGGAAGTCTTCGGTTTCGCGCCGCAGAAGGTGGGTTTGCTGCTTCTTCCTTTCCCGTTGACGCTGCTTGTCGTCGCTCCTCTCGCCGGGTGGATGAGCGACCGGATTGCCGCTACCAAGCTTGGGGTTACGGGCATGGCCATCGCGATTGTAGGTCTTCTGCTGCTCGCTGTCATGCCGACCAGCGCGGGCGAGACGGGCATCGCCTGGCGCCTGGCGCTGGCGGCAATCGGGTTCGGCCTGTTCTTCGCTCCCAATTCCCGCCTGCTGATCGGACGGGCGCCCAAGGCCCGGGCGGCTGCCGCAGGCGGACTGCTGTCGACATCGCGACTGGTAGGGCAGGCGCTGGGCGCGGTGGTTCTGGGAATCCTGCTCGCCGGCGGTCTCGGCACCGGCCCGGCCCCGCTCTACGTTGCCTGTGCGCTTGCGGTGGTAGCGGCGGCATGCAGTCTGGCGCGCTTCGCCCAACGCGACAATCCGGCCAACGCCTGATTCCTCAGCGCACCCAGTCCAGCCCGATCTCTTCGTAGATTTCTCGGCTCTCGGCCCAGTTCTCGTCCACCTTGACGTGGAGGAACAGGTGAACCTTCTGCCCTAGCATGTCCGACAGTTCCTTGCGCGCCGCCTCGCCAATCTCCTTTATGCGCCGCCCGTTCTTGCCCAGCACGATGGGCTTCTGACTGGCCCGCGCGATGACGATCTGCTGCCGTATCTCGACACTGCCGTCCTCGCGCTGTTCGTAGCTTTCGGGACGCACGGCGGCGTCGTAGGGCAGCTCTTCATGCAGTTGGCGATAGACCTGTTCGCGCGTAACTTCGCTCGCGAGCAGGCGTTCGCTAGCGTCGGACACCTGATCCTCGGGATAGTGCCACGGGCCTTCGGGCATGAGCGCGGAGAGGGCGGTCTTCAGTTCGGGGACGCCATCACCGGTCAGTGCCGAGACGAAGAACACCTCTGCGAAATCGACCGCCTGGCCAAGCTCCTGCGCCAGTTCGAGTAGCGGTTCCTTCTTGCTGACGTCGACCTTGTTCAGAACCAGGATCTTGCGCTCCGAGCGGTGCTTCAACTGGTCGAGAAGCGGCATCAGTTCGTGCCGCCGCTGCTTCACCGGATCGACGACCAGCAGCACTGCGTCCGCCGCCACGGCGCCTTCCCACGCTGCGCTCACCATTGCCCGGTCGAGCCTTCGGCGCGGAGCGAAGATGCCGGGGGTGTCGACCAGGATCATCTGCGTCTCGCTCTCAAGCGCGATGCCCAGCAAGCGCGCGCGCGTGGTCTGGGCCTTTGCGCTGGTGATCGCGACCTTCTGCCCGACGAGCTGGTTGACCAGCGTCGACTTGCCCGCATTCGGCGCACCGATGACGGCGACGACGCCGCACCGTGTCTGGTCCGTTCCGCTCACCCGTATTTCTCCATGAACAACCTGGCGGCCTCCGTTTCGGCTTCCTGCTTGCCGCCGGCGCTGGCCTCGACCTCGCCGACCTTTTGCACGCGGACCCGGACGGTGAACCGCCGCGCGTGGTCGGGACCGGACGTGCCCGTCACCTCGTATTCCGGCGGACGGCGCTGATTGCCCGCCGCCCATTCCTGCAAGGCGCTCTTGGGATGCTTCGAACGCCCCGTCTTGCCGGCAACCGCGTCCTTCCAGATCCGGCGGACGAGATCTCTGGTGGCATCAAAACCGGTTTCGAGGAAGTTCGCGCCCAGCAGCGATTCCATGATGTCGCCCAGCACGTTATCACTATCCGCCGCACCGTCGTCGCGCGCCTGCTTGCCCATCCGGACATGCTCGGCCGCCCCGATCGCTCGAGCACGCGCGGCGCAGGTCTGACGACTGACGAGCGCGTTCAGGCGCTGGGCGAGCTGGCCTTCGGCGCTCTGGCTGCGGTCGTAGAGCCAGTCGGCGATGGACAGGCCGAGCACGCGGTCGCCGAGGAACTCGAGCCGCTCGTAATCGCGCGGGTCGCCGGTGCTGCCGTGGGTCAGCGCTTCTTTCCAGAGCGCTGCATCGCGCACCGTGAAGCCGGCATTCTCCAGCCAGCTGCGCGTTTCGGAGGGCAGATCGCTCAAATGCCGCGCCCGATGCGGCTCCACCTCGCGGCGGTGAACCAGGTCCAGGGGAGCAGCCATTCGGCACTGCCGTCGGTCGACCAGTACATGAAGCTGGCGCGCGCCACGAGGTTCTCCTGCGGGACCAGGCCGACCCAGCCGCCCGCGACGGAGGGGCGGCGACTGTCTTGCGAATTGTCGCGATTGTCGCCCATCATGAACAGGTACCCGTCGGGCACGATGACGGGGGCGGTGTCGTCCACATCGCCATCGGGGACAAGATCGAGGATGTTGTGTTCGACCCCGTTGGGCAGCGTCTCGCGGAACTGGGGATAACGGCACGCATAGCCACCATTGGCGGCGGCCTCGACGAAGCGACCGGAGAAGCACCGTCCGTCCTCGCGCAGCGGCAGCACGAAATCCTCGACCCGCTCCATGCCGACGGGCTGATCGTTGATGTTGAGAACGCCGTTGATCATCTGCACCTTGTCGCCCGGCAGGCCGATCACGCGCTTGATGTAGTCGGTGTGGTCGATGGGATGCTTGAAGATGACCACGTCGCCGCGTTCCGGGAGCGTGTTGAAGAGGCGGCCATCGCCCACGTCGATGTCCCCCGGCAGCGAGTAGCGCGAATAGCCGTAGGGCCACTTGGCGGCGAACAGGTAGTCGCCGACCAGCAGGCGGGGCATCATGCTTTCGCTGGGGATGTTGAAGCTGGTGAACACGAAGGTCCGGAACAGCAGCACGACGATCACCAGCTTGGCGAGGAACCACAGGTAGCTCTTCCAGTCCTCGCCTTCCTGGCGTTCGGCGGGCGGGCCGGCCGGGCGCGCGGCGGGATCGTCGATCTCTCTGATGTTCGGGTCGGTCATCGGCATCGGGTCATGTTGCCAGCGGGCGTGCGCGTCAAGCGCGACAATGGTGAAAGGGGCAAGGTGTGACAGGTGTGACAATGTCCTGACGCGAAACGGCCCGGCCGCGCGAAAGGTTGGCGGGCGGGGCGGAAAACGGCGGCGTTTGCGGGTTTTCATTCATGGTGCGAACGCCTAGCGAAGGGGTGTCACTGTAGGAAAGGATAGCAGCTTTGACCCTGACGCGCGACGAGGCCTGGAAGCGGCTGGCCCTGCACCCCGACCCCACGCTGCAGGAACTGTTCGATGCCGACCGCGACAGGGTGGACAAGCTCTCCACCCGGCTCGACCTCGGCAACGGGGCCGAGCGCTTCGGTATCGTGTTCGACTGGTCCAAGACGCACCTTACCGACGATCTGCTCGCCGATTTCGAAGGACTGGCCGAGGCCGCCAACTTCCCGGAGATGCGCCGCCGGATGTTTGCCGGCGAAGTCGTCAACCCGACCGAGCAGCGCGCCGCGGAACACGCCGCCCTGCGCGGTGTCGGCCGCGATACCAGCGTCGAGGAGGCCGAGGCGCTGCGCGAACGGATGAAACTGCTGGTCGGGGCCATCCACGAAGGTGCGCTGGGAGAGGTCAGACACCTGATCCATGTCGGTATCGGCGGCAGCGCTCTCGGCCCGGCGCTGGCGGTCGATGCGCTCGGCCGCGACGAGCCGCTGGTCGACGTTCACGTCGTCTCCAACGTCGACGGCGTCGCGCTGGAGGAGGCGTTCGCGGCCTGCGATCCGGCGACCACCCTGCTCGCCGTCGCTTCCAAGACGTTCACCACCATAGAGACGATGACCAACGCCCACTCGGTGCTGAAATGGCTGGCCGACAGCGGTGTGGCCGACCCGACCGGGCGCGTCGTCGCGCTGACCGCGTCCCCGGAAAAGGCCGTGGAATGGGGCGTGGACGAAACGCGCATACTGCCCTTCGCCGAAAGCGTGGGCGGGCGCTATTCGCTGTGGTCCTCCATCGGCTTTCCCGTCGCGGTGGCGACCGGGTGGGAAGATTTCCAGGCCATGCTGGATGGGGCCGCAGCGATGGACCGGCATTTTCGCGAGGCCGACGGGCGCGGCAACCTGCCGCTGCGCGCCGCCTTTGCCGACCTGTTCTACACCCGCCTGCGCGGTTGTCAGACCCGTGCCGTCTTCGCCTACGACGAACGGCTGCGCCTGCTGCCGGACTACCTTCAGCAGCTCGAAATGGAATCGAACGGCAAGAGTGTGGGGGTCGATGGAGAGCCGGTTGGTCCGACCGCGCCGATCACATGGGGCGGGGTGGGCACCGACGCGCAGCACGCGGTGTTCCAGCTTCTTCACCAGGGCACGCATCTCGTGCCCGTCGACTTCATCGCCAGCGTGGAGGCGGGCGACACGCTCGACCCGGCGCATCATACGATCCTGCTGATGAACTGCTTCGCGCAAGGGGCGGCGCTGATGGCCGGCAGGGGCAGCGACGATCCGGCGCGCCGCTATCCGGGCGACCGGCCCAGCGCGACGATACTGTGCGACGATCTCGACCCCGCCACGTTCGGCGCGCTGATCGCCTTTCACGAACATCGCACTTTCGCCAACGCGGTGATGCTCGGCATCAATCCGTTCGACCAGTTCGGCGTGGAACTGGGCAAGGAAATCGCCAAGAAGATCGAAAGGGGCGGCGAAAAGTTCGATCCGAGCACGGAGGCTTTGCTGAAAGCCGCGGGGGTGGGGTGATGATGCCAACTTTTGTTATTGGCGCGTAATCTTATTGCTGGCACCCGCTCCATGCCGACTGCAGGATCATGCGACCCTTCCCTGCAATGGGCATCTGACGGGGAGTTTCTAGGTGGCTGGCGATTTCGCAAACGGGCGCCGGGTCGCACCGACGGGATCGGTCGACAAGTTCGTGAAGGCCGTGCGCAAGCGCTTCGCCTTCTCCGATGCCGAGGAAAGGATGCTCCTCGAACGCATGAGCGGCACGACCCGGTTTTCGGCCGGTGACGTACTCGTATCCGAAGGTAGTCCCGTCACCTTCTCCTCGCTCCTTTCGGACGGTTTCGTATGCCGCGAGAAGATGACCGATTCCGGGCACCGGCAGATTGCCGAGGTGACGGTGCCGGGCGACTTCATCGACCTGCATTCCTATCCGCTGGGGCGTCTCGATCACTCGATCACCGCCCTGACCGATTGCCGCACCGTGCGCCTCTATCACGAGGATATCGACGCCATCATTCAGGAGCGGCCGCGTCTCGCGCGCATCCTGTGGTTCGCGACGATGGTCGATGCCTCGATCCACCGCGAATGGATCGTCAACCTGGGGTCGCGCAAGGGCGCGAAACGCATGGCCCACTTCTTCTGCGAGATGTATTATCGGCTGGAGGTCGTGGACATGGTGCGCGACGGAACATTCTTTCTCCCGCTGACGCAGGGCCAGCTTGGTGAGGCCCTGGGCTTTACCCCGGTCCATACGAACCGGCTTCTGCAGGAATTGCGCGCCGCCAACCTGCTGGAATATCGCAGCCATTCGGCAACAGTGGCCGATATCGGGGAGTTGGCGAGCTTCGCCGGGTTCGATCCCGACTACCTCTATCTTGGGGGCGCGCGACACCGAGCCGGCCTAGATCGGGCGGACCATCAATACGGCGCGTCGACGAGGTGAACGGCAGCAACCGTCGGGACGCCATATCGGACAGGGCCGGCCCCGATCGCTCGAAACACCGGCCCTTCGCTTCGCCCGGAGGATATTGGCCCGCGTCGGACCTTCTGCCCGTCCGATGGATTTGAGGACCAACGACCCGAACGAAAGAGGAGACTCCGAATGAAGAAGATCATCGCCACACTGTTCGTATCCGCCGCCGCTCTCAGCCTGGCGGCCTGCGACAGCGAGGACGTGGAAAACACCCCGGTCGATGACGTCGACGAGATCGTCGATAACGACGTGAACGACGATGCCTATCCGGTTGCCGGCGATCTCAACGCCGATCAGCAGGCCAATTACGATGCAATGGACCGTCAGGCCGTGAGCGACGAATACGATGCGAACATGGCCGACATGCAATCCGCGACGAATGCGGGCGGCGGCATGGCCGACGGAGCGACGAGCGCCGGCTCGAACGATTCGATGTCCACCGGTTCCGGCAATTCCGGCACCTCCGGTTCGACCGGCGGCGGCAGCATGACCGACGATGGTTCGGACAGTGCGGCGTCGGGATCGAACGGCGGTTCCTCGATGGCGGGCGCGAATGGCGGTTCGTCGATGTCCGGTTCCGCTTCGGGCAATTCCATGCCGGCGCGTAACCAGATGGATTTCGCCTATCTCGACCGCAATGACGACGGTCAGCTTTCGGTCGCGGAATATGCGATCTGGGCCTTGCCCACCAATCCCAATCCGCCCGCCCCCAACGATGCTCTCGCTCCGCATCTGACGCAGGATCAGATCAACCAGGCGGGGCAGACGTTCTTCTACTTCGACGAGGACGGCGATACGTATCTCTCGCCCGGCGAATTCCAGGCCGCGCGCAATTCGGGCCGAACTGCCTGACGCGCCCGTGATCTGACCTTGCTAGGAAAAGGGCCGGCGGACACGCGTTCGCCGGCCTTCTTCATGCGCCCTTCGGTTCTGCCCGGTCCGAGAGGGCAAGCGCCGCGTGGGCCGGGGTCATCACCCGCGTCGCGGCGAAGGCTTCGGGCTGGTTGTCGGCGAGCCATTCGAGCATGCCTTCGCGAATGTCGCATCTGAGATCGAACAGGGTGGGCGAATCCGTCGCGCTCATCAGCAGCCGTACCTCTATCGCGTCGCGCATGGTTTCGGTCACCTGCACGACCTTGACCCGCCCGTCCCACCGCCTGTTGCCCGCGATCTGGCGTTCGAATTCCTCGCGGATCGGGCCGATGCGGGTGGCGGGATCGAGGTAGAGCAGGGCGGTGCCGAGCAGGTTGGCGGTCTTCTTCGTCCAGTTCTGGAACGCGGAATCGAGGAAATGCGCGGTCGGCACCACCAGGCGGCGCTCGTCCCATATCTTTACCACGACATAGGTGGTGCGAATATCCTCGATCCAGCCCCACTCGCCCTCGATCACCACGGCATCGTCGATGTTGATCGGCTCGGTCAGCGCCATCTGCACGCCGGCGATCAGCGATTTCAGGGCGGGCTGCGCCGCGGCCCCGACGGCCAGCCCGGCCAGCCCGGCGGATGCGACGAGCGCCACGCCGATGTCACGCACGCCGGGGATCGCCAGCAGCACCAGGCCAACGGTCACGAACACGATGACGAAGGTAGCGATGCGGCTGAACAGCGACAGACGCGTGCGCTTGCGGCGGGCGGCGAGGTTGTCCGCAACGGTGATATCGGCGCGGATCTTCATCGTCTCGACCAGGGCATGCAGCACCGCGATGGCGATCCATCCGGCGATGACTGGCATGACGAAGCGGGCGACCACGGCCCACCATTCCTCCAGTATCGTCACACGCTGGGCGACGAGCACCAGCGCCAGCGCCACCAGCGCCACGCGCACCGGGCCGCAGATGCGGGCGATCAGGACGTTGTCGCTTGCGCTGTCGGACCGCCGCGCGACGCGTCGCAGCAGCAGGAAGACGAGGAAATGCAGCATCAGCGCTACGGCCACCGCGATGGCGGCGGCGAGCAGGGCGGTGATAGGTTCGGTCAAGTCGGGTGCTCCTGGGCTCTCACTGGCGCGGCACCTCTCCTGCGCTGTTGTCGTTTGCCGCTGTCATGACCGATCGTGGGCGCGCGCGCAAATCGCTGCCATTGACATTGCATGCCGCGTCCCCCAGATGCCGCCCATCGAAGCCCAGCGCCAGCGTGAAGCGGCGGGACAGACAACGCCCGCTCCGGCAGCGCTTCGGTCCTTTTTTCAAAGACTTCCCATTTCACGCGGGTCGTTTTGACACCCGCGCCGCGCAGGCCGTCGGTCGTGCGCGCCGCATATATTGCGAGTTCGATACACACCCATGACCATTCAGTTTTCCGATCTCGGCCTGTCGCAGCCGATCATGCAGGCCCTCGACATGAAGGGCTACAAGGAACCCACACCGATCCAGGCACAGGCCATCGGGCCCGTGCTGGGCGGACGCGACCTGCTCGGCATCGCGCAGACCGGCACCGGCAAGACCGCGGCCTTCATGCTCCCCGGCATCGACCGGCTGCGCGCCGCCGACAAGCAGATCCCCTTCAAGTCCTGCCGCATGCTGGTGCTCGCCCCGACGCGCGAACTCGCCGGTCAGATCGCGCAGAGCGCCAAGGATTACGGCGCGCTCGCCGGGATGAAGGTTCATTCGATCGTCGGCGGAACCTCCGTCAACAAGGATCGCAACAAGCTGCATCGCGGCACCGATATCCTGGTGGCGACGCCGGGCCGGCTGCTCGACCTGATCGACCAGAAGGCGTTCAACCTCTCGGGCGTCGAGATCCTGGTGCTGGACGAGGCCGACCAGATGCTCGACCTCGGCTTCATCCACGCGCTGCGGCGGATCAGCCAGCTGGTGCCGGCGGAGCGGCAGACGCTGTTCTTCTCCGCCACGATGCCCGGCCAGATCAAGGAGCTGGTGGGCAAGTACTGCAACGACCCCGTCACCGTGTCCGTCACGCCCGCAGCCACCACGGCGGAGCGGATCGACCAGTACCTGTTCATGGTGCAGGCGGACGAGAAGCAGTCGCTGCTCGACCTGATCCTGGCCGGCAAGCACGAGGTTCCCGGCAAGTTCGAACGCGTTCTCGTCTTCACCCGGACGAAGCACGGGGCGGACCGGGTCGTCAAGAAGCTGGCCCAGCGGGGCATCGCCGCCAACGCGATCCACGGGAACAAGAGCCAGCCGCAGCGCGTGCGCGCGCTGGACGAGTTCAAGCGCGGGACAACGCCGATCCTGGTGGCGACCGACGTGGCCGCGCGGGGCATCGACATTCCCGGCGTGTCCCACGTCATCAATTACGAACTGCCCAACGTGCCCGAGCAATACGTCCACCGGATCGGCCGCACCGCCCGCGCCGGGGCCGACGGGGTGGCCATCGCCTTCTGTGCCGAAGACGAGCGCGCCTATCTGAAGGATATTCGCAAGCAGACCGATGCCGAGTTCGAGCGGCTGCCGCTTCCCGACAATTTCCGCGCGGTCGTCGAAGGGGTCGGGCCGACCAAGCCGGCACCCAAGCAGCAGCGCCAGCGCGTCCAGCCCAAGCGGCGCGACGGGCAGCAGTCCGGCGCCAAGCAGGGCGGCGGGCAGGGCGGCCGTGGTCGTCGTTCGGGCGGCGGCCAGGGGCGGCCCGGCGGCGGCAAGCCGCAAGGGCAGCAGGCCCGCGGCGGCGGCGGCCAGGGTGGCGGCAACCAGGGCGGCGCGAACCGCGGCGGCAATCGCCGGCGCAACCGGCGGTCCTCGAACGACGGATAATTCGATCTTAACCACCTGAACCCTAGTGTCCCCGCCATGATTTCCTTTCAGCGCGGGGACGCCAGCCAGCCATGATCCGGACCAAGACCACGCTGGTGGTGGGCGCGGGCGCGTCGGAGGAGCTGGGCCTGCCCGAGGGCGGCGAGATGCTCACCCGCATCGCGCAAAGCTTCGATTTTCGCCGGCTCGGAAGCGACTTGCAGACGGACGACATGGTCGTCTTCGCGCAGCTTTTCGCGCAGCTGGAAAAAGAGGTCGGCGCTCCGGTCGCCAAGTTGAAGGCGGCAGCGCAATCGATCCGCACCGCCTCGCGTATTTCGACATCGCTCGATTCGGTGCTGGAGCAATTGGGCGACGATCCGCTGGTGCAGGCGGTCGGCAAGCTCGCCATCGTTCACTACACGCTGCGTGCGGAGGCGAAGTCTCCGCTCGCCGCAGATCCGCGCGATCCGGGCGACCTGCCGATCAGGGGCAGCGAGAACTGGCTGTTCCAGCTCGGCCGCGTGATCGTGAACGGGGTTGCGCGCAGCAAGGTCGATACCTGCCTCGACAAGCTGACCGTCGTCTATTTCGGCTACGATCGCGCGATCGAGCATTTCCTGCCCTACGCCATGCACATGGCCTTCGGCATGGGGCTGGGCGAGGCGCGCGAGCTGGTGGACGCAAAACTGAAGATCATCCGCCCCTATGGCTGCGCCGGCCGGCTGGAATGGCAGGCGGGCGAGGGCGCGCATGCCGATTGGGGCGAAGCCGACGCGGCGGAAATCTTCGCCCTGGCGGAGGGGATTCATACCCGCGCGGAACGCCTGAACGATCGCACCTTCAACAATCTGATTCTGGGCGAGGTGGCGGCATCGAAACGCATCGTGTTCGCCGGTTTCGGCTTCGATCCGCGCGATACCGCAATGCTGTTCGATCGCAACGCCGACGTCGCCCCCGATCTGCTGGTGGGGCTCACCAATATCGAGGACCAGACGCGCCTCGCCATCTCGCGGCTGCTGCGGCGCCATACCGGGGTGAAGGACGAGGCCGCGCTGCGGGTGCAGGATCTTCGCGCCTGGCAATTGCTGCGCGACTTCGCCCTGTTCCTGGAAAGCTGAGCCGTTCCGGTTGAGATAGCGCCCGCGCGCCGCCATATGGCGGTCACTTCAGCAGGAGCGCTTCATGGCCGACGACCAGTACGATTACGATCTCTTCACCATCGGCGCGGGATCGGGCGGCGTTCGCGCCAGCAGGGTGGCCGCGGCCCACGGCGCGCGGGTCGCCATCGCGGAGGAGCACAGGGTCGGCGGCACCTGCGTCATCCGGGGCTGCGTGCCCAAGAAGATGCTCGTCTACGGAGCGCATTTCGCCGAGGATCTGGAGGACTGCAAGCGCTTCGGCTGGGAAGTCGAGGGCAAGAGGTTCGACTGGCGGACGCTGCGCGACAACGTGCTCGACGATGTCGACCGGCTGAACGCGGCTTACACCGATACGCTGGAAAGCCACGACGTCACCATCTTTCACGAGCGTGCCGAACTGACCGGCGCGCACGAGATCACGCTGGCCGGCGGGCGGACCGTGACGGCGCGCACGATCCTCATTGCCACCGGCGCGCGTCCGCGGATGCCGGTATGCGAGGGTGTGGAACATGCGATAAGTTCGAACGAGGCGTTCCATCTCGACGAGCTGCCGAAGAAGATCATCATCGCCGGCGGCGGCTACATCGCCAACGAGTTTGCCGGTATCTTCAACGAGTTCGGGTGCGAGGTGCACATAGTCAATCGCGGCAGCACGCTGCTGCGCCATTACGACGAGGGGGTGCGCGACCGGCTGCTTCAGATCTCGATCATGAAGGGTATCCAGTTCCGCTTCAACACGACGTTCGAATACATCAAGCCTTGCGATGAAGGCGGCTATTTCGTGAAGCTGTCCGATTGCGAGGAGGAAAGGGCCGACTGCGTGATGTTCGCCGTGGGCCGCATCCCCAATACCGAAGGGCTGGGCCTCGACAGGGCGGGTGTGGAGCTTGGCGCCAACGGCGAGGTGATGGTCGACCGCTTCAGCAAGACCAATGTCGACCACATCTACGCCGTGGGCGACGTGACCGACCGCGTGCAACTGACCCCCGTCGCTATCCGCGAGGGGCAGGCCTTCGCGGATACGGTGTTCGGTAACGGAGACCCCGTGGCGGTCGATCACGCCTGCGTCCCGAGCGCGGTGTTCAGCCACCCGCCCATCGCGGCGGTCGGCATGACGGAGGGCGAGGCCAAGAACACGCTCGGCTCGGTCAAGGTCTATCAGTCCGATTTCCGTCCGATGAAGAACGTCCTGGCAGGCCGGGACGAACGCAGCCTGATGAAGATGATCTGCGACGGCGAGAACGACAGGATCGTGGGCATCCACATGATCGCCCCCGACGCACCGGAGATGATGCAGGCCGCAGCGATCGCGGTAAAGGCCGGCCTGACCAAGGCCGATTTCGACGCGACGGTGGCGATCCACCCGACGATGGCCGAAGAACTGGTGCTGATGCGATAGGTTGCGCGGCGCGCCGGGCGCCCGATTGACCCCTCCGCCCGCTTCGTGCAACGCGCCGGCCACACCAAGGGGAAACGCATGTCCGCAAACATCGCCGAAATGGAACGTCGCCGCGAAGCCGCCCGGATGGGCGGCGGGCAGAGGCGCATCGACGCCCAGCACGCCAAGGGCAAGCTGACCGCGCGCGAACGGCTCGACGTGCTGCTCGACGAGGGCAGTTTCGAGGAGCTCGACACCTATGTCGAGCACGACTGCACCGATTTCGGCATGGACGAACAGCGTATTCCGGGCGACGGCGTCGTCACCGGCAGCGGCACGATCAACGGGCGGCTGGTGTTCGTCTTCAGCCAGGACTTCACCGTGTTCGGCGGCTCCCTGTCCAGGCGCCACGCGGAAAAGATCTGCAAGGTGATGGACATGGCGATGAAGGTCGGCGCGCCCGTCATCGGGCTCAACGATTCGGGCGGTGCACGCATCCAGGAAGGGGTCGCGAGCCTGGGCGGCTATGCCGAGGTGTTCCAGCGCAACGTGCTGGCATCGGGCGTGGTGCCGCAGCTCAGCCTCATCATGGGGCCGTGCGCCGGCGGGGCGGTCTATTCCCCGGCGATGACGGACTTCATCTTCATGGTGAAGGATTCCAGCTACATGTTCGTGACCGGGCCGGACGTGGTCAAGACCGTCACCAACGAGGTCGTCACGCAGGAGGAGCTGGGCGGCGCCGTCACGCACACGACCAAGACCAGCGTTGCCGATCTGGCGCTGGAGAACGATATCGAGACGCTGCTCGCCGCGCGCGAGCTGATGGGCTTCCTGCCCGAAAGCAATCGCGACGATCTGCCCGTGCTGCCGACCGACGATCCGTGGGACCGGGTCGACGAAAGCCTCGACATGCTGATCCCCGCCAATGCCAACCAGCCCTACGACATGCGCGAACTGATCGAGAAGGTCGTCGACGATGCGAACTTCTTCGAGATCCAGCCGGCCCACGGGGCAAACATCATCACCGGTTTCGGCCGGGTGGAGGGGCGCCCCGTGGGCATCGTCGCCAATCAGCCGATGGTGCTGGCGGGCGTGCTGGATATCGACGCCAGCCGCAAGGCCGCGCGCTTCGTGCGCTTCTGCGATGCGTTCTCGATCCCCATCGTCACCTTCGTCGACGTGCCCGGCTTCCTTCCCGGCACCGCGCAGGAGCACAACGGCATCATCAAGCACGGCGCCAAGCTGCTGTTCGCCTATGCCGAGGCGACCGTGCCCAAGATCACCGTCATAACCCGCAAGGCCTATGGCGGCGCGTATGACGTGATGGCGTCGAAGCATCTGCGCGGCGACCTCAACTACGCCTGGCCCACTGCCGAGATCGCGGTGATGGGCGCGAAGGGCGCGGTGGAGATCATCTTCCGCCAGGACCGCGACAACCCGGACAAGATCGCCGAGAAGACGAAGGAATACGAAGACCGCTTCGCCAACCCCTTCGTCGCGGCGCAGCGTGGCTATATCGACGAGGTGATCTACCCGCGCTCGACCCGCCGGCGCATCGCCACCGGCCTGCGCAAGCTGCGGGGCAAGCATCTCGAAAACCCGTGGAAGAAGCACGACAACCTGCCGTTGTAGCCGCTCCGCTCGCGCACCATCTGGCGTAACGTCATGGCCCTTGCCCTCACCACCATCGGCTACGCGCGGGCGACACAGGCCTCGCTGATCGAGGCGTTGAAAGAGGCCGGCGTCGAGGTTCTGGCCGACATCCGCGCGCTGCCCAATTCGCGCCGGGCGGGATTTTCCAAGTCCTCGCTACGGGCAGCGGCGCACGAGGCGGGGATGGAGTATCGCCATTTCAAGCATCTCGGCACCCCCAAGGAAGGCCGCGATGCCGCGCGCCGCGGCGATTACCCCACCCTGCGCCGGGTCTACGAAGGGCAGCTCGAACTGCCCGAAGCGCTGGCGCAGATGGCCGAGATACAGGCGCTGGCCAGGGAACAGCGCGTCTGCCTGCTGTGCTACTGCGAGGAGGCCGAACGGTGCCACCGCTCGCTGCTGATCGAACAGGCCTTCGCCGATACAGCGATAACCCACCTTCACGCAGGCTGATCCGCCGCGATCTCGGACCCGCCGCCTGCCTTTGTGCGTAGGTGGGGCATGTGGTTCGACGACTGGAACGATATCGTCCGCGTAGCGGCCTCCACCGGGGCGATCTACGTCACCCTCGTGCTGATCCTGCGCGTGGTGGGCAAGCGCAGCCTGTCCAAGCTCAACATCTTCGATCTCGTCGTGACCGTGGCGCTCGGCTCCACGCTCGCCTCGATCATGCTCAACAAGGATATATCCGTGACCGAAGGCGCGGTCGCGTTCATCGCGCTGTGCGGATTGCAATGGCTCGTCGCCTGGGCATCGCTGCGCGTGACCTGGTTCAAGCGCCTGATCCGTTCGGACCCCCGGATGCTGCTGCACGACGGCAAGTTTCTCGACCGCGCCATGCGCGACGAGCGGATCATGCGGATCGAGGTCATGTCGGTCATCCGCAAGCAGGGCTACGCCGATCTGGAGGACATCGCCGCGGTCGTGCTGGAGACCGACGGGGATTTCAGCGTCATCCCCAGATCGAACGCGTCCACGCGCAGCGCGCTCGAAACGATACCGGGCGAGGACTACACGCCTGACAGCGAGGCCCGGCCCGCCCGCTAGGGCACGATTTGCCGGCCGATGCGTATGGGCAGCATGTGGTTCGACAACTGGTCCGGCATCGGACGTATCGCGGTGGTGACGCTCGTCGTCTATTTCGGGCTGATCGCGATCCTCCAGTTCGCCGGCAAGCGCAGCATCGCCAAGCTCAACATCTTCGACCTCGTCGTGACGGTCGCTCTCGGCTCCATCCTGGCATCGGTCATGCTGACCAGAAGCCTGTCCATCGCGGACGGGCTGGCGGCGTTCATCGTTCTTGCATTCCTGCAATGGCTGGTCGCCTGGCTCTCCGTGCGGCTCGGCTGGTTCAAGCAGGTCATCCGCTCCGACGCGCGGATGCTGGTGAAGGACGGCGAATTCCTGGAACAGCAGATGAAGGAGGAGCGGGTCACGCATGACGAGATAAGGGCCGCCATTCGCAAGCAGGGTCACGGCGAGATGAAGCGGATCGCCGCCGTGGTGCTGGAAACCGACGGCAGCTTCAGCGTGATCGAGGATCCCCCCGCCAGCCAGTACAGCACGCTCGAACCCATGCTGCGCGGCGATGACATGGCCGAATCCGAAAGGAACTAGTGCGCCTGCAACTGTGCCGTCAGAAATGCGGCGACATCGTCGATCGCCACGTTGCGGTCCAGAAAGGCGTCCCCGATCGCGCGAAGCAGGATGAAGGGTAGCACGCCCGCATCCATCTTCTTGTCATGAAGCATGTGCGCGGCGAGGATGTCGCCCGAGCAATCGAGACCGAGCGCGGCGATTTCACCGGGCAGGCCGGCAGCGTCCACGGCGGCGGTGACACGCTCAGCATCGTTCGGCGGGAGATGACCGATGCGCGCGGAATAGCGCGCCGCCAATACCATCCCCAGCGCCACTGCCTCGCCGTGCAGAAGCCGATCCGAAAAACCCGTCTCCGCCTCCAGGGCGTGGCCGAACGTATGGCCCAGGTTCAGCAGCGCCCGCCGCCCGCCCGTCTCGCGTTCGTCCTGTGCGACGATGCGCGCCTTCGCGGCCACGCTTCGTTCGACCGCGTATCGGGCGGCGTCTTCGTCCCGGGACAGGACGCGCGGCCCGTTCGCCTCGCACCAGGCGAAGAAGTCCGCATCGCCCAGAACGCCATATTTCACGACTTCGGCATAGCCCGCGCGCATTTCGCGGTCGGGCAGGGTGTCGAGCGTTCCGGTATCCGCCAGCACCAGTGCCGGCTGATGGAATGCACCGACAAGGTTCTTGCCCGCGCGCGCATTGATCGCGGTCTTGCCCCCGACCGAACTGTCGACCTGTGCCAGCAGGCTCGTGGGTAGCTGGATGAAGCCGCAGCCGCGCTTGAGGATCGCGGCGGCAAAGCCCGTCAGGTCTCCGATGACGCCGCCGCCCAGGGCGAGGACATGATCGCCACGCTCGACTTCCTCGGCCAGCAGCCAGTCCACCACGCGTTCCAGCACCCGCCAGCTCTTGCTCGCCTCGCCCGGCTCCAGCACCAGCACCCGCGGTTCGTATCCCGCGCTGCGCAGCGAATCCTCGACCGGCTCGCGCCAGAAGGCCGCGACGTTCGCATCGGTCACGATGGGCACGCGCGTCTTGCGCAGCAGCGCTCCGCAATGGTCGGCTACGTCGGCCAGCAGGCCGCGCCCGACATGCACGGCGTAGGAGCGCCCGGCCAGGTCGACATCGATCACAGCCACAGATCGAGGGCCTCGACAATGCGCTGCACGGTATCGGCGTGCGGTCCGGTGCCGCTTTCGACGTGAAGCTGCGCCTCGGCATAGGCGGGCTCGCGGTCGGATTTCATCCGGCGGACGATCTCACGGGTGTCGCCATCCTTCAGGAGGGGGCGACGGTCGTTCCGGCTGACCCGCTCCACCAGCGTGTCGCAATCGCTGTCGAGCCAGATGGCGATGGCGCTTTCCAGGATGAGGGCGCGGGTTTCCTGCGTCACGAACGCGCCTCCGCCCGTCGCGATCACGCGCGGTCGCCTGCTGTCCATCATGCGCGCGATCACGCGCCGTTCGCCATCGCGGAAATAGTCCTCTCCGAACCGGTCGAAGATTTCCGGAATCGTCATGTTCGCCGCCTCGACGATCTCGTCATCGGCATCGGCGAAGGGGATTTCCAGCGTTGCGGCCAGCTTGCGCCCGACGGTCGACTTGCCCACGCCCATCATCCCGACCAGCACCAGCGGTCGGCGCAGGCGCGCCTGTACGCTGCGGATCGTGTCGTCCTTGGGAAGGGGCGCGCCGATGGTCATTGCCCGCACGGCTATATATGCGCTAACCGCGCTGGCAAGGTTGCGGGGGCGTCGATGGTCCCTGCTGGTGGCAAGGATCGAGTGACGAGGTGTCGAAGCGCCGGATGACGGGTCTGATAATCCTGGGATTGATTGTTTTCGTAATTCTCGCGGTCGCCTGGTACGATGGCGGACGCGAGGAACAGCGGCTTATCGTGCAGCCGGTGGAGCTTCCCGCCGGCGCGCACCTGCCGGGGCGCGCGTCGTGAGGCGCATCGTGCTCGCCACCGGGGCCGCGGTGCTGGCGCTATCCTCCTCGCTCGCCCTGGCGCGGGGGCCGGAAGATCTCCTGCCGCCCAGCTTCCGCGATCCCCCCGCCACGCCGACCCCTTCGCCCACGCCTGCGCAGACCGCCGTGCCAAGCCCTTCGCCCACGCCGCGCGCGACTTCCTCTGCCGTGGTGCAGCAGGTGCCGCGGCCGGGTTCCTCGTCGTCCTCCCCTTCCGACGGCGGCGGGCCGAGCGGGTTCAGCCTGCCGCCCGGCTTTCCCTCGCTCAGCGAGCTTGAACGGATGGAGCCGGACGAGATCGATGCCGCGCTGGGCCTGCGACCGAAATTCGACATTCCGCCGGGGGCGCGCCGGGCCGTGGCCGAGGTCGGCGTGGTCGCCGATGGCGAAGGGGGCTTTCCGGCCGGATCGCTCGCCGGCCAGCCCGCCGCGCTGGTTCGCGCCGCGCTGCGGGCCACCAGTGGCGCGGTCGTGTCGCGCTGGGGCCACATCATGCTGCGCCGCGCCCTCGCGAGCAGGCTCGACGCGCCGGAAGGGTTCGACCCGGTCGATTTCGCCGCCATGCGTGCCCGCGCGCTCGAGGCCATGGGGGAGGGCGCGGTCGCGCGTGAATTGGTGCAGGACGTGGACGGGTCGAATTACAACCGCGCCCTGACCGACGCCGCATTCGACGCCTATCTCGCAACCGGCGACATCCTTGGCATGTGCCCCGCCGCCCGGCTGCACAGCGAGTTTCGCGACGACGGCGACTGGACGCTCTTGCAGGCGTTGTGCTCCGCCTATCTGGGTGACGTACGCAGTGCCGACCGGCGGTTGCAGCGCGCGCTCGGCCGGGGCGAGGCACCGGAGATCGATGTCCGCCTGGCGCAGCGCTATGCCGGCGCGGCGGGCGAATCCAACCGGGCCGTGAATGTCGAGTGGGACGGGGTCGACGACCTGACACCGTGGCGCTTCGCGCTCGCGCGGGCTGTGGGGCAGGACATTCCCGAGCCGCTGATCGAGGCCTCGTCCTCGCGCTTTGCCATCGCCGACGTGCTCATTCCGGCGACGCCGCTGTTGCAGCGGGTGCGCTCGGCGGACCGGGCGGGGGAGCGCGGCGTGCTGTCCTCGGCGGCGATGGTCGATCTCTATTCCCAGCTCTGGGCGAGCGATGCCTACGAGGACGCGGACAAGGAGCAGGCGGGCCAGCTTCGTCAGGCCTATGTCGCGCCCCAGCCGGCGGAACGCCTGGCGGCGATGAAGGCGCTGTGGGGCGATAACGGCGATTACGGTCGCCGCGTTCTGACCGCCTATGCCGCCGCGCGCTATCCGGTCGGTGAAGACATGGACGCCGACGCCGCCGACCTCATCGCCTCGATGCTCGCTGCCGGACTGGACCGCAACGCGATGCGCTGGTCGGGCGCGGTTTCCGACGGCAGCGAGGCGTGGGCCCTGCTGGCGCTGGCGAACCCCGATGCCAGCGGGACGGTCGACACCGGCGATGTCGACGACTTCATCGACGACGACTCCAGCCCGCAATCGCGCAAGTCGCAATTCCTGGTCGCCGGCCTTGCCGGGCTGGGCCGTCTCGCCCCCGACGATGCGACCGATTTCGCAGGGCGGCTGGGCGTGGGCCTCTCGCGCAGCAGCCCCTGGAGCGACAAGATCATGCGCGCCGGTCAGCTTCGCAATCAGGCGCTGGTCGCGCTGCTGGCAGGGGTGGGAATGCAGGGCACGGGCTGGGAGCGGATGACCGCGCGCCAGCTCTACGCCATCGTGCGCTCGCTGAACGATGCCGGCCTCTCCGCAGAAGCCAGGATGATCGCCGCGGAGGCGGTCGCGCGCGGGTGAGGGGGCCAGCATGAGCGTGGCGGTGGACGAATTCCTCGCGATGCTCGCCACCGAGCGCGGCGCCGCCGCCAATACCCTTGCCGCCTATCGCCGCGATCTGGAAGGGTGCGAGGCTATCGTCGGCGACCTGGTCGCGGCCGATCGTGACGATCTCGCCGGGCTGGGCGGGGCGTGGGGCGATCTCGCCGCGTCCACCGTCGCGCGCCGCGTCTCCGCTCTGCGCCAGTTCTACGGCTTCTGTCTTGACGAGGACTGGCGCCGCGACGATCCTTCCGCTGCCCTGCCGCGCCCGCGCGCGCGCCGGCCGCTACCCAAGGTGCTCGGCCATTCCGAGATCGAGGCGCTGTTCGCCCGCGCCGAGGAAGAGGCGCACGGCGACCGTCCGCCCGCGCTGCGAATGCTGGCGCTGCTCGAACTGCTCTACGGCTCGGGCCTGCGCGCGACGGAACTGGTATCGCTGCCGGTGGCCGCGGTGCCGCGCGATGTGCCCTTCCTGACGATCACCGGCAAGGGCGGCCAGCAACGCATGGTGCCGGTATCGCGGAGGGCGCAGATGGCTCTCTCGCGCTGGCTGGCGGTGCGTCCCGGCGGCTCGCGCTACCTGTTTCCCTCGCGCAGGACGCACCTGACGCGGGTTCGTCTGCATCAGCTTGTCAAGGCGCTGGCGGGCCGGGCGGGCATCGATCCGGCGCGCCTTTCCCCCCATGTCCTACGCCATGCCTTTGCCACCCATCTGCTGGAGGGCGGGGCGGATCTGCGCGTCTTGCAGACGCTGCTCGGCCATGCCGATATCGCCACCACGCAGATCTATACGCACGTCGATTCGGCGCGGTTGGTAGCGCTGGTCAACGAGCGGCATCCTCTTGCGGGGCGCACGCGGGCGGGCTAGCGAGCCTGCCCATGACATCCTATCTCGAATTCGAGAAGCCGGTAGCCCAGCTGGAAAACAAGATCGCCGAACTGCGCAGCGCCGCGGGCGAGGACGACGACATCGACATCTCCAACGAGTTGCGGCGGCTGGAGGCCAAGAGCGCCGACCTGCTCGTGTCGACCTATGCCAGCCTGTCGCCGTGGCAGAAGACGCAGGTCGCGCGCCATCCGCAGCGCCCGCATTTCCGCGACTATGTCGAGCACGGGTTCGAGAACTTCATTCCGCTCGGCGGCGACCGCCTGTACGGCGACGATCTCGCCATCATGGGCGGGCTCGCCACGCTGAACGATCGCAAGGTGATGCTGATCGGGCACGAGAAGGGCCACGATACCGAAAGTCGCATCGCGCACAATTTCGGCATGGGCAAGCCCGAGGGCTATCGCAAGGCGATCCGCCTGATGGAACTGGCCGATCGCTTCGGTCTGCCCGTCGTCACGCTGGTCGACACCTCGGGCGCCTTCCCCGGCATAGAGGCGGAAGAGCGTGGCCAGGCCGAGGCGATCGCCCGCTCGACCGAGGCGTGCCTTGCGCTCGGCATGCCGATGGTCGCCGCGATCGTGGGCGAGGGCGGATCGGGGGGCGCGGTCGCGCTGGCCAGCGCCGAACGGGTGTTGATGTTCGAACACGCGGTATATTCGGTGATCTCGCCCGAGGGCTGTGCCTCGATCCTGTGGCGCACGGCGGAAAAGGCACCCCAGGCGGCCGAGGCGATGAAGATGACCGCGCAGGATCTCGAAGCGATCAACGTCATCGACCGCATCGTGCCCGAACCCACCGGCGGCGCGCACCGCGATCCGGCGACGGCGATCGGGTCGCTCGCAAGCGCCATTTCGGAAGAGCTGGACGGTCTTGCCGACCGCACGCCCGAACAGCTGCGCCGGCTTCGCGAGGATCGCTTCCTCGCCATCGGTCGCAACCTGAACAGGTAGCGAGCGCCGCCCGCCCCGGCCCGCACCGGGTTTGGGCTATGGGAACATTGCCAGCAATCGACGGTTTTCTCGACCAACCTGCGGGCGGGCCAACCGCCCGGCTTCGCACATGAGGAACCCGTCGATGTCGCATTCCCCCTCCGCCACGATCACCGCCCGGATACGCACCCTTGCGCTTGCCGGCGTCGCTTCCCTGTCGCTCGCCGCGTGCGCCAGCGTACCGGGCGCGAATATCCCGCCCGGATCGCCGATCACCCAGGCCGAAGCGCAGCAGGGGGCCGAATACCACCAGCAGTTCGTGCAGGAATTCGGCGGCGAGATGACCGGGCCGCACGCGCAATACGTGCAGCAGATCGGCCAGAACATCGCCGTCCAGTCGGGATTGGCGCAGAACCGCAACGCGTTCGACGTGACGCTGCTGAATTCGAGCGTGAACAACGCCTTCGCCGTCCCGGGTGGCTATGTCTACGCCACGCGGCAGCTGGTGAACCTGATGAACAACGAGGCGGAGCTCGCCGCCGTTCTCGGCCACGAGGTCGGCCATGTCGCGGCGCGCCATTCGGCCCGGCGGCAGGCGGCGGCGCAGCGCAACCAGCTGGGCGGGGCGGCCATTGCCATCCTCTCCAATATCCTGCTGGGCGATTCGACCGCCGGCAACCTGCTGTCGCGGGGCGCGCTGCAAGGTGCGCAGGCGCTCACGCTCAGCTATTCGCGCGATCAGGAACTGGAAGCGGACGGGCTCGGCGTGCAGTACCTCAAGAGCGCCGGCTACGACCCCCATGCGATGGCGACGTTGCTGCAAAGTCTCGCCGCGCAGAACCAGCTCGACGCGCAGTTGCAGGGACGCGACGACGCGACGATTCCCGAATGGGCTTCGACCCACCCCGATCCGGCAAGCCGTATCCAGAACGCGCTTCAGCTGGCCGGCAGCACGACCGGCGTGGTCAACCGCGAGACGTTCATGAGCCGCATCGACGGCATGATCTACGGTGACGATCCGGAGCAGGGCGTAATCGAGGGGCGGCAATTCATCCATCCCGAACTCGGCTTTACCTTCACCGCCCCGCAAGGCTATTACATGGTCAACAGCACGCGCGCCGTATCGGTCAATGGCGATGGCGGCCGGGCGCAGCTGACGACGGCACCCTACCAGAACAACCTCGATACCTATGTGCGCCAGGTCTTCGCCTCGCTCAGCGATCAGCAGCAGATCCAGCCGCAGGGCGTGCAGCGTACCACGGTGAACGGCCTGCCCGCCGCATACGGCACGGCGCGCGTCAACAACGGTCAGCAGCAAGTGGACGTGACGGTGTTCGCCTACGAATTCTCGCCCAGCCAGGCCTACCATTTCATCTCGATCACGCCGGCGGGCCAATCGGGCACGTTCAATTCGCTGTACAATTCGATGCGGCGCATCTCGGCAACGGAAGCGCAGAACGTGGTTCCGCGGCGCGTGGACGTGGTGACGGCGGGCGGGGGCGATTCGATCGCGTCGCTGGCGCGCCGGATGGCCTATCCCGACGCACAGGTAGAGCGCTTTCGCGTACTGAACGGACTGTTCGGCAACGCCGAGGTCGTTCCGGGTCAGCAATACAAGATCGTCGTCCGCTCGAACTAGGAAGGGTCGCAGACAGGCAGGGGCGGCGGACCGATCGCGGCCGCCGCCTTTATCCGGCTTCGATCGCGAGCAAAAGAAAGGGGCGGCAGGTTTCCCCGCCGCCCCTCGCTGTGGCCGAGGCCGTCAGCTCTTATCCGGCATTTGCGGTATTGGCATCCTTCAGTTCGGTGCCGACGTTGTTGAAGGTCGTGCTCAGCTCGTTGCCGAGGCTCTGCATCGCTGTGATGGCGGCGACGGCGATCAGGGCGGCGATCAGGCCGTATTCGATGGCGGTGGCGCCCTGCTCGTCGCGGATCATGTTCTTGAAGAAGGTCATTCGTAGTCTCCTGGTTTTGGTCTTCGGTACCCGGCTCGATCGGTAATACGCCGACCGTGCAGTTTTGCGTTTTAGGCGGCAGGTGTTGAAAAAGGTTTAAGGCGTTGCCGCCTGAACCTTGGTCTGCACGCCTCCCCACATCGCGTTCGTCTCGGTCGCCAGCGCCTGCATGGCGGTGATCATGGCGATGACGATAAGGGCGGCGATCAGTCCGTACTCGACGGCAGTCGCGCCCCGTGTGTCGCGGATCAGGGCCAGCATCAGTCGGATGGTATTCATTCGCAGGTCTCCTGAAGCTTGCGACGGGACCGGTTTCGCAGCCAAATGCTAACAAAACCTTGAGAGGCGCCCACGACATGGCAAATATTCCGACATGGCTGCCGGTGGTCGCACTGGCCCTGTTCGATTCGCGCGGGAGGATGCTGATGCAGCGCCGTCCGGCGGGAAGACATCATGCCGGTTGCTGGGAATTTCCCGGCGGCAAGGTCGAAGCGCTTGAAACTCCACGCGAAGCGCTGGTGCGCGAGATCGCGGAGGAACTGGGTCTGTCGCTCGATGCGTCGGCGCTCGCACCCGCGCACTTCGCCGATGACCAGGGCGCGCGTCCGCTTGTCCTGTTCCTTTACACCTCGAACCAGGCCGTCGGTCGGCCCGCATCCCTCGAGGGGCAGGAATGGGCATGGCTGACGCCTGACGAGGCCGGCGAACGCGATCTGGCGCCGCTCGACAGGGTGTTGTTGAGCGGTTTGGCGAAATAGCGCACCTTCGCCCTTGCCAAGCGAAGGCGATGCTCCTATCCGCCCACTTCCCAAGCGCGCCCGTAGCTCAGCTGGATAGAGTACCTGACTACGAATCAGGTGGTCGGAGGTTCGAATCCTTCCGGGCGCGCCATCAAAAGGCCGCTTCTCCGTTCGGAGGCGCGGCCTTTTGTGCGTCTGGAGGAGGCTGCGGCGTTACCGCCGGCTTCGCCTGCGCATGGAACCGCGCGTGGGCGTCTCCGTTCATCGGACGAACAGACAGGAGATTCCCGACTATGTCCGAAGACATTTTCGCGCGCCTCAAGCAGGACCACGAAGATCACCGCAAGCTGCTCGACCGGCTGGCCGACACCAGCGGCGAGAGCGAGGAGCGCAAGTCGCTGCTGGAACAGTTCACCAAGGACGTGAAGAGCCATGCCGCGGCCGAGGAGCAGGCGCTGTATTCGACGATGCTGCGCAAGCCCGAAACCACCGACGAGACGCGCCATTCCGTCGCCGAGCATCACGAGATCGACGAGATGCTGAACGATCTGGCGGCGACCGACATGTCCTCCAGCGCGTGGAAGACGAAGTTCGACAAGCTCGACCACGATTACCGCCATCACATCAACGAGGAAGAGGAAGACCACTTCCCCGACTTCGAGAACTACCTGACGCAGGAGGACGAGGAGCATATGCGCGAGGTGTTCGATCGCCGGAAGGAAGAGGAAAAGGCGCAGGCCGAGGTAACGCCCGAAAAGATGGAAGACGCCAAGGAATAGGACCGAACAGGGACGGGGGCCGTTGGAGGATATCGATCACAGGGTGGAGGGGTTTACCGATGCCTCCGCCGCAAAGGGCGTGTGGCGCTATGCCCATGCGCGCCGGGCGCGCCTGGTAATCGACGGGGCCGATTACTTCGATCTCATCCAGCAGGCGATGCTCAAGGCCCGTCAGCGCATTCTCCTGATAGGATGGGATTTCGACACGCGAATCCATCTCAAGCGCGGGCGGCGCTGGTGGCAGAAGGCGTGGCGGCGTGAATATCCTTCCAGGCTCGGCAGTTTCATCGTCTGGTTGACCAACCATCGCCCCGATCTGGAGATTCGCATCCTGAAATGGGGGTTCGGGATGTTCTCGCTGGCAGCGCGCGGCTCGATGGCCGCCGATCTGCTGCGCTGGTGGCCGCATCGCCGTATCGATTTCAAGTTCGATACCGCGCATCCGATGGGATGCAGCCATCACCAGAAGATCGTGATCATCGACGACAATTTCGCGGTTTGCGGCGGCATCGACATGACCGCGCGGCGCTGGGACACGCGCGAGCATATCGAGCATGACGACCGCCGCCGCGGTCCGAACGGCAACCTTTATCAGCCCTGGCACGACGTCACGATGATGATGGAAGGCGATGTCGCCGGTGAACTCGAAAGCCTCGGCAGGGCCCGGTGGGTGCGCGCCGGGGGCGATCCGCTGACCCCTTCGGCGCAGACCGATCACAGCGCCTGGCCAGAAAAGCTGGTGCCGCATTTCGAGGATGTCGAGATCGGCATCGCCCGCACGCGGGCCGCCTATGACGGCGACGACAAGGTCGACGAGATCGAGGATCTGTTTCTCAGGCATATCGCCGGCGCCGAGCGCTTCGTCTATGCCGAAAGCCAGTATTTCGCCTCGCGCTCGATCTGCGAGGCGATCGCGGCGCGCCTGGAGGAGGACGATCCGCCGGAATTCGTGATCGTCCACCCGATCAGTGCCGACGGATGGCTCGAATCGCAGGCGATGGACCCGGCCCGGGCACAACTGGTCAACGCGCTGCGCGCACTCGACACGCATGACCGGTTCCATATCTACGTCCCCTACACGGGCGAGACGCCGATCTACGTGCACGCCAAGCTCACCATCGTCGACGACCGGATCCTGCGGGTGGGATCGGCCAACATCAACAACCGTTCGATGGGGCTGGACAGCGAATGCGATGTCTTCATCGATTGCGCCCGGCCGGGAAACGGGCATTGCGGCCCGACCATCCGCCGCATTCGCCATTCCATGCTGGCTGAGCATCTGGGGCTGTACGAGCAGGACATTGGCCTGCTGCTGGATCGCCACGGTTCGATGGCGGCGCTGATCGCGGCGGAGGGCAATCGCAAGCGGCGTCACCTGCGGCCTTTTCATCCCGACGAATCGAGCGAGGTCGCTACCGACCTTGCCCTGCGCGAAGTGTTCGATCCGGAGGAGCCGGAAGAGATGTTCGAAATGCGCGATCGCAAAAGTGGCCTTTTCCGCAAGGGCACCCTATTGGCGAAGGCGCGCGCCAGGTTCCGGCGCCAGCGTCGCCGCTTGATGGGAAAGACAGATGAGTAGCCTGGTAGGCCCGGACGAGGACGATCCGCGCGGAAAGCCCCCTGTGCCCGAGGAGGTGCAGGAAGCCATCCGGACGCTGATCAGGTGGACGGGCGACGACCCGGAGCGCGAGGGTCTTCTCGACACGCCTTCCCGCGTCGCGCGTGCGTGGAAGGAATACTGCCAGGGATACCAGGAGGATCCCGGCTATCACCTGTCCCGCGTGTTCGAGGAAGTGGGTGGGTATGACGAGATCGTCCTGCTGAAGGACATTCCGTTCCAGAGCCACTGCGAGCATCACATGGCGCCAATCATCGGCAAGGCGGCCATCGCCTATCTCCCGACCAATCACGTCGTCGGCATCTCGAAGCTTGCCCGGGTGCTGCACGGCTACGCGAGACGCCTGCAGATCCAGGAACGGCTGACGGCCGAGGTCGCGCAGTGCATCTGGGACGCGCTGCAACCGCAGGGCGTGGCGGTGGTGATCGAGGCGAGCCACGCCTGCATGACCGCTCGCGGAGTTCGCACGCCGGGCGTGACGATGGTCACCAGCCGGGTCATGGGCACGTTCCGCGAGGATCACCGCAGTCGCGAGGAAGTGCTCAAACTGATGGGATACTGACCGCGCGCGTAACCTGCGATGCGCGGTAGATACATGACTTGAAAGGATTGCGATGACGGCTTTGCGCGTAAGGGGCGGGCAACGGCTGAAGGGACAGATCGAACCTTCGGCGAACAAGAATGCGGTGTTGCCGGTATTGTGCGCGACGCTTCTCAGCGATGCGCCGATCATGCTTCGCAACGTGCCCGAAATCACCGACGTTCAGCGCATCCACGCCTTCTTCGCCGATCTGGGCAGCACCGTCGACTGGAACCGCGACGCCAAGACGCTGGCGATCGACCATTCCTCCATCTCCCCGGACGCGAAGGCCAAGCTGCCCCAGGCAATGCGCGCCTCGATCATGATGATACCCGGGCTCCTCGCCCGGCTCGGCGAAGCCCGGCTCGAGCACGAGGTGAAAGGCTGCACGCTCGGCGCGCGCGAGATCGATCCCCACGTCGCCGTGTTCAAGGCGTTCGGCGCGGAAGTCAGCCACGAAAAGAAGGACATCGTCTTCCGCAACAAGGGCAAGGCCGATGGCGCGCGGATGTGGCTGGAATACGCCTCCGTCACCACGACAGAGAACTTCATCATCAGCGCGCTGACCGCGAGGGGCACCAGCCAGATCGTCAACGCCGCCTGCGAACCGCACGTGCAGGAATTGTGCAGCTTCCTCGAAAAGATGGGCGCGCGGATCGAGGGGAAGGGCACGTCGATGGTTTCGGTCGAGGGGGCGAGCGAGTTCACCAGCGTCGATTACACCTTCGTCGAGGATTTTCACGAGATCACCACCTTCCTCGCACTGGCGGCGGTAACCGGCGGGGACATTTCGGTCCGCAATACCCGGCCCGGGGATTTCATGCTGATAGACCAGACGTTCGAGAAGTTCGGCGCGAAGGTCAGTCACGAAGACGGGTGGTCGCGGTTGAACGCGCCTGCGCAGCTGGAAGTGCAGCAGAACTTCACCAGTCACCTGACCACCAAGGTCGAGGCCGCGCCGTGGCCCTATATTCCCGCGGACCTTCTGCCGATCTTCATCGCCCTTGGCGTGAAGGCGAAGGGGCAGACGATGTTCTGGAACAAGGTCTACGAAGGCGGGCTGACCTGGCATACCGAACTGTCGCTGTTCGGCGCGCACACGCTGCTGTGCGATCCGCACCGGCTCATCACCTTCGGCGGCGACAAGCTGGTGCCGGCAACCGTGACCAGCCCCTACATCATCCGCGTTGCCATCGCGATGCTGATGGTCGCCTCCAGCATCGACGGGGAATCGACGATACTCGACGCCGACCCGATCCGCCGCGCGCACCCCGATTTCGTGGCCAACATCGACAGCCTCGGCGTCGATGTGAGCTGGGACGACTAGGGTCCGCCATGCCCGGCGAGCCGACGCCGGGCACCGGGCCGGCTAGGTCGCATCCGAAAGCAAAGGGGCGCCACAGCGGGCGCCCCCTGCATTCTTCCGGTCGTGCCGGGATCAGAGCTGGCCGAGCATGTGTTCGGCGCTGGAAACCTTGAAGTCGCCGGGTTCCTCGACGTTGATCTCGGTCACCACGCCGTCCTCCACGATCATGGAATACCGGTTGGACCGGGTGCCCATGCCGTATCCGCTCATGTCGGCGGTCAACCCCAGCGCCTCGGCGAAATCGCCGCTGCCGTCGGCCAGCATCGTGATCTCGTCGGCGGAGTTGGCATCCTTCCAGGCATGCATGACGAACGCGTCGTTGACGCTGGTGCAGGCGATCTCGTCGATACCCCTGGCCTTCAAGTCGTCGGCCTTGTCGATATAGCCGGGCAGGTGCTTGGCAGAGCAGGTCGGCGTGAAGGCCCCCGGGACGGCGAAGAGCGCGACCTTGCGACCGGCGAAGAAGTCGCTCGACCGGACTTGTTCAGGGCCGTCGGGCGTGGCCTTCACCAGTTTCACGTCGGGCAGCTTGTCGCCTTTGGAAATCGTCATCAGCTATTCTCCTGTCTGGTTCGCGCTTCCAGATAGGGCGCAGGCGGGCGCAGGCAAGGTGCGATCGGGCCGCGCGCGCGGGGGTTGCCGCCGGTGCCGCCCGCTTCTATGGCGCGCGGCATCGAGATACAGGCGTCGCGCGGAGCCCCGGCGGCGTTTCCACCAGAAACGAACAGGAGCAGTGCCCGTGGCCGACGCCGCTTTTACCGATTATATCGTCAAGGACGTTGCGCTCGCCGACTATGGCCGCGCCGAGATCGCCATTGCCGAAACCGAAATGCCCGGGCTGATGGCGACGCGTGAGGAATACGGCGAGGCCAAGCCGCTGAAGGGCGCCCGCATCACCGGCTCGCTGCACATGACGATCCAGACCGCCGTGCTGATCGAGACGCTGGTGGCGCTGGGTGCCGAGGTGCGCTGGGCGACCTGCAACATCTTCTCCACCCAGGACCACGCCGCCGCCGCGATCGCCGCGCAGGATATTCCCGTATTCGCGGTGAAGGGTGAAAGTCTGGCCGAATACTGGGATTACGTCGGCAACATCTTCGACTGGTCGAGCGACGACGACGCCGACCGCACCGCAAACCTCATCCTCGACGATGGCGGCGATGCCACGATGTTCGCGCTGTGGGGCGCGCGGGTCGAGGCGGGCGAGGACCTGCCCGAACCCGGCAACGCCGAGGAAGTCGAGTTCCAGCGCTCGCTCAAGGCGTTTCTCAAGAAGAAGCCCGGCTATCTGACGAAGTCGGTGCAGAACATCATGGGCGTTTCGGAAGAGACGACCACCGGCGTTCACCGCCTCTACAGCCTCGCCAAGCAGGGCAAGTTGCCGTTCCCGGCGATCAACGTGAACGACAGCGTGACCAAGTCGAAGTTCGACAACCTCTACGGCTGCCGCGAATCCCTGGTCGACGCCATCCGCCGTGCCACCGACGTCATGCTGTCGGGCAAGGTCGCGCTGGTCGCCGGCTACGGCGATGTCGGCAAGGGGTCCGCCCAGTCGCTGCGCAATGGCGGCGCGCGCGTTCTCGTGACGGAGATCGATCCGATCTGCGCGTTGCAGGCGGCGATGGAAGGATACGAGGTCGTGACGATGGAGGAGGGCGTCAAGCGCGCCGACATCTTCGTCACCACCACCGGCAACGAGGATGTCATCACCGCAGAGCACATGAAGGCGATGAAGCCAATGAGCATCGTGTGCAATATCGGCCATTTCGATTCCGAGATCCAGATCGGCGCGCTCGACAATTACGACTGGACGGAGCTGAAGCCCGGAACCGACCTGGTGAAGTTCCCCGATGGCAAGGAGATCATCGTGCTGGCCAAGGGCCGCCTGGTGAACCTGGCCTGCGCCACCGGCCACCCCAGCTTCGTGATGAGCTGTTCCTTCACCAATCAGGTGCTGGCGCAGATCGAGCTTTACAAGAGCGGCGAGAAGTACGGCAACGATGTCTATGTCCTGCCCAAGCATCTGGACGAGAAGGTCGCCGCCCTGCACCTCGACAAGCTCGGCGTGCAACTGACGAAGCTGAGCCAGAAGCAGGCCGACTATATCGGCGTTCCGGTCGACGGGCCGTTCAAGCCCGCGCACTATCGCTATTGATGTGGCGCACGCCCCCTCCCGCACGCGCGGGAGGGGGCTGCTTTTCCAGCGTTAATCCCGTTGCACTAAGGCTCCGCCCCGAATAGCTGCAACGGCGATGGAACTCACCCCCACCGCGCTTGCCCTGCTGGGCCTTCTGCTGGCCGCCTGGACGGCCGGCGCGGTGTGGCTGGTGATCGGATCACTGCAACGCGCCCGCGCCGCCCGCGCCGCGCGTTCGACGGTACGCCGCCTGTCCCGCATGATAGAGGATTCTCCGGCAATTCCGCTGCTGGTGAAGACCGACGGCAAGATCGAGGGCCCGGACCGCCTGGCCGCCTGGCTCGGCCTCGCCCGGCTGCCCGGCTACCTGAGCGAACTGGATGGCGGCGACACCGGGCTGACGGAGTTCGACCTCGAACAGCTGCGCGACGCAGTGCGGCGGACGCAGAAGACAGCCGCGCCGTTTCGCATGGTCGTGACCCCGCGTGGTTCCGAGAAGAGCCTCGCCTTGCGCGGGCAACTCGCCGATACCGCGGTCAGCACCGGCGGGGCGGCGCTGGTCTGGTGGTTCGACTTCTCGGAAAGCCAAGGGGAGCTGGCGCGGCTGCGCGCCGAAACCGCACGGGCGCGCAACGACTTCGCGGCGCTCGTGGGCCTGATCGAGGCCGCCCCGATGCCCATGTGGTTTCGTGGCCCGGACATGGCGCTGCGCCTCGTCAACAGCGCCTATGTCGAGGCGGTCGGAGCCAGGAACGCGCAGACGGTCGTCGACGAACAGGTGGAACTGGTGGAGACGGTCGACGGACTGACGGCTGCGCAGGTGGCGGCCCAGGCGCATGAGCGCGACCTGCCGGTGGAGCGCATCGTGCAGGCGACCGTCGGCAGCCAGCGCCGCTCGCTGCGCGTCAGCGACCTGCCGCTGGGGGAGGAGGGCGTCGCCGGTTACGCCGTCGATATCGAGGAAATGGAAGAGCAGGGGCGCGAGTTCCGGGCCTTCCGGGCCGCGCAGCGCTCCATGCTCGATCTGCTCAGCGTGGGGGTCGCGCAGTTCGATGCCGACCGGCGGCTGGCCTTTTCCAATCAGCCATTCCAGCGCATCTTCGCGCTGCCCGCCTCCACCCGGATCGATCCGCCGCAATTCGAACGGTTTCTGGATCTGGCGCGCGACAAGGGCCGCTTGCCCGAGGTCCGCGACTTTCCCGAATTCCGCAGCGAACTCGCCCACTGGTTCACACGGGATGCGCCGCACGAGGATGCCTGGACGTTGTCGGACGGCACCCATCTTCGCATCGTCGCCCAGCCAATGCCGGATGGCGGGCTGGTCCTGGTGGCGGAGGACCGCTCGGAGCAGCTGGCGCTCTCGGCGACGCGCGATACGCTCCTGCGAACGCGCACGGCGACCTTCGATTCGCTGTTCGAATCGCTGGGCGTTTTTGCTCCCGACGGCCGGATGCAATTGTGGAACCGCAGCTTTCCGGCGATCTGGGGTATTCCCGAGGAGTTTTTCGACGAACATCCGCATGTCGACAAGCTGCTCGACCGCATTTCCAACCGGCTTGCCCGCCCCGGCCAGCGCAAGGCGATCGGCGAGGTCGTGCGCGCCGCCACGCTCGACCGGCGGCAGATGGGCGGGCAGGTCATGCTCTCGGACGGGCGCACGCTGGAATTTGCGGGCGTACCGCTGCCCGACGGCAACGGCCTGCTGACGGTCATGGACGTCACCGATTCGACCAAGGCCGAGGAAGCGCTGCGCGAACGTGCCAGTGCGCTGGAGGAAGCGGACGCGGTAAAGACCCGCTTCCTCGCCAACATGTCCTACGAATTCCGCACGCCGCTCACTTCCATCGGCGGCTTTGCCGAATTGCTGCAATCGGGCGTGGCGGGCGAACTGAGTGAGCAGGGCAAGGAATATGCAGGGGCCATCGTCACGTCGGTCGCGCGCCTGTCGAAGCAGATCGAAAGCGTGCTGGATCTGACCCAGAGCGAAGCCGGACTGCTGCCGATGGCGACCGAGGAGGTGGATCTGTTCACGTTCACCACGCAGGTGGTGCGTGCCAGGGAGGATGCCATCGAGGCGAAGAACCTGACGCTCGACCTGCGCGGGGATCGCGGCGCGGGATCGGTCATGGCCGACGCCCGGCAGCTCGGCCGCGCCCTGGGCAACCTGCTCGACAACGCCATCGACGCCACGCCTGACGGGGGCCGGATCCTCGTCGCGCTGACCCGCCGCAAGTCGGGTGCGCGCATCGTCATCTCGGATAACGGGGAGGGGATGAAGCCGAGTGAACTCGCCCGCGCCATGGACGGCTACCGCCTGGGGGGCGAGGCGGGAGAAAGCGAAGGCAAGCGCGGGCTCGGCCTGCCGCTCGCCCGGCAGCTTATCGAGGCGCATGGCGGGCGACTGGAAATCCAGAGCGAGAAAGGCGCCGGCACGACCGCGACGGTCTTGCTGCCATGACCGATCGGTGCGCGCCGTGATGACACTCGACCTGCCCGATCTGGCCGCGATGCAGGCTTTCGGCGCGCGGATCGCCGGGCGGCTGGAGGCAGGTGACGTGGTGGCCCTTTCCGGCGGCCTGGGCGCCGGAAAGACCACGCTCGCGCGGGCGATCCTGCATGCCCTTGGTCACGAGGGCGAGGTGCCGTCACCGACCTTTACCATCGTGGAAATCTACGAAAATCTGCGCCTCCCCGTCGTTCACGCCGATTTCTACCGGCTCGCCGATCCCCGGGAAGTCGGCCAGATCGGCCTCGACGACTACCGCGACGGGGCCGCGCTGCTGGCCGAGTGGCCCGACCATGCCGGCGGCTTCGCGCACGAGTGCACCTGCCTTTCGGTTGAGCTGGAAACTGCGGAAGAGGGGCGCAGGGCGATTGTCGAAGGGGGGCAGGCTTGGCTAGGGCGTATGCCATGAGCGAGACAATTCCCGACGGCGTAGAAAAATTCCTCACCGACGCGGGGTGGCAGGGCGCGGCGATCGACCCGCTGCCCGGCGATGCCAGTTTCCGCCGCTACTACCGGGTACGGCGGGGGGAAGACCGGGCGATGCTGATGGACGCGCCGCCCCCGCACGAGGATCCTAGGCCCTTCCTGCTGGTCGGCAAGTGGCTGACCGAGCATGGCCTGCGCGCTCCGCGCATCTACGCCGAAGCGCCGCAGCGCGGCCTCGTGCTGATCGAGGATTTCGGCGACGACCGGATGCGCGATTTCCTCGACGACAACCCGGACGCGGAACGCGAAATCTACACCAGAGCAATAGACGCGCTGGTCGAACTGCATGCTCGTCCGCCCGGTCCGTTCGATGCCTACTCGCTGGAAACCTATCTGCGCGAAGTCTCGCTGTTTCCCGACTGGTTCTGCCGCGCGGCGGATCTCGGCGTCGACGCAATGGGGTTCGAGGCGGCCTGGCGCGAGGTGCTCGAACCGCTTCTCGAACGCCAGCAACCGGGCGTCACGGTGCTGCGCGATTATCACGCCGAGAACATCATGCTGCTGGGCGCGGACGGAACCTATACGGGGGAACAGGGGCTGATCGACTTCCAGGATGCGCTGGTCGGGCATCCGGCCTACGACATCGTCTCCCTGTTGCAGGATGCGCGCCGCGACGTCGCCCCGGACCTGGAGGCGGCGATGCTCGAGCATTACCGCGCGCGCGTCGATTGCGACCGCGACTTCGATGCCGATTACGCCCGCCTCGGCGCGCAGCGCAACGCCAAGATCGTCGGCATCTTCGCGCGCTTGTGGAAGCGCGACGGCAAGCCGCGCTACCTGCCGATGATTCCGCGCGTGTGGGACGCGATGGAGCGCGACCTTGCGCATCCGGCGCTCGAGCCTGTCGCCCGCTGGTTCGATGCGAACATTCCGGACGAGGTGCGCGAACACAGGGGAGGGGTGCTCGGATGACCGAACTCGCCAGCGATACCGCGATGGTGCTCGCCGCCGGTCTGGGCAAGCGGATGCGGCCGCTCACCGCGACGCAGCCCAAGCCGATGGTTCGCGTGGCCGGCAAGCCGCTGCTCGATCATGCGCTGGACCGGCTGGCCGATGCCGGCATCGCGCGCGCCGTCGTCAACGTCCATTACCTCGCCGATACGGTCGAAGCGCATCTGAAGGAGCGGACGAAACCTGCGATTACCATTTCGGACGAACGGGAGGAACTTCTGGAAACAGGCGGCGGCATCGTACTGGCCGAACCGCACCTGCCCGATCCGTTCTTCTGCCTGAACTCGGACAATATCTGGCTCGACGGACCGCGCGATTGCTTCGCCGACCTGTCGGCCGCCTGGGATGCGGACAGGATGGACGCGCTCTTGTTGCTGGTGCCGCACAAGGGCGCGCGCAATTTCAGCGGGCGCGGCGATTTCTACATGGACCCGCAAGGCCGCGTCTCGCGTCGCTCCGCGAGCCGGGTGGCGCCCTTCGTTTTCACCGGCATACAGCTTATCGCCAAACGGCTGATGCGCGACGCGCCGCAGGGCAAGTTCTCGACCAATATCCTGTGGGACCGCGCCATCGAGGAGGGGCGGCTTTTCGGTACGGCCTTTACCGGCCAATGGTTCGAAGTGGGTACGCCCGGCGCCATTCGCCCCACCGAAGAGGCGCTGGCGGGCCATTGATGAACGTCGCAAGGCCGCCGGCACCACAGGTCTATTCCATCGCCGCCCATCGCGGGTTCGCCGACGCGCTCGTTGCGGGGCTGGTTCCGCGGTATGCCGATGGCGATACCGGACTGGCGCGGCTGACCCTGCTGCTCCCGTCCGCCCGCGCGGCGCGCACGATGTTGGACGCCTTCGTGCGCCATGCTGGTGACACTGGCCGCGAAGGCTTGCTGATGCCGCGAATGGTGCTGGTGGGGGATCTCGATCTCGACGAGGCGCTCGGTCCGGTGTTCGATTCGCTCGGCGCGGGCGCCGCCATCCCGCCCGCTGCCGATCCCACCCGCCGCTGGTTGCGACTGGCGCAGATGATCCGCGAGCAGCATGGCGAGAATGCGCCGAAGGGAAATGCCCTGCTGCGGCTGGCCTTCGAGACGGGGCAGGTGATGGACCGGCTGCTGGTCGAGGAAATCGCGCCCGAGGATCTGCTGTCCGACCAGGTGCTCGATCTGGTCGGCGACCTCTCGGATCACTGGCGCGAGTACCTGCACCTGTTCGCCACGGTCCAGCGGCGATGGCTCGCCGAACTGGCGGAACGCGGGGAACTCGACGCGGCGGCCCGGCGCAACCTGCTGTTCCGCGAAGCGGCAAGACGCATGCGCGCAGATCCGCCCGCAACGCCCTTCGTCGCGGCCGGGGTGACGAGCGCCGCGCCCGCGCTCGCCCGGCTGCTCAGGACGGTGGCCGAACTGCCGCAGGGGGCGGTGGTGCTGCCCGATCTGGACCTGTCGATGGATGATGCCGTTTGGGACGAACTGGGCGCGGCGGGCGAGACATCCGCCGAAACCCCGTTCGGACGCGGCGACGCCGTCACCCATCCGCAATATCACCTGAAATTGCTGCTCAACCGCATGGGCATAGCGCGGGCGGAGGTCCAGCACTGGCACCGCGCAGGCATGACCAAGGGGCCGCCCGAGCGCAGCCACGCGATCTCCAGCCTGTTCCTGCCGCCGCAGGCGAGCAAGGCGTGGGTCGATCTGCCCCCCGCTCGCCGGCGCATGGCGGGGGTGCGGCTGGTCGAGACGGCCAATCCTGAGGAAGAGGCGCAAACCGTCGCGTTGATGGTGCGCGAGGCCTTGGAAACGCCCGAGCGGCGCGTCGCCGTCGTCACACCCGATCGTGGCCTGGCGGGGCGCGTGGTCCATCACTTGCGGCGCTGGAATGTCGAAGCGGACGATTCCGCTGGCCGGCCCCTGTCGCAGACCGCGGCGGGAAGGGTGCTGCTGTTGCTGGCAGAGGTTGCGGCGCAGGCGGCGGCGCCTGTTCCCCTCGTCGCCCTGCTCGAACATCCGCTGGTCGCGGCGGGGGAGGGCCGGGCGCGATGGCTCGCCGCCGTGCGCCGGTTCGAACTTGCCCTGCGCGGTCCGCGCAAGCAGCCGGGCCTCGAACCGTTGCGAACGCTCGCCCGGCAGGCGAAGGCGGCCGAATGGTGGGAGATGGTCGAACCCACGCTTTCCCCCCTGATGGGCGAGAGTGCGCGCGATCTCGCCGTCTGGCTGGATCTGCTGGCGGAAGCGGCCGAATCGCTGTGCGGCGATGCGGTCTGGGCACGCGAGGACGGGCGGTCGCTATCCGCATTCGTCGATGACCTGCGCCTGCCGGCGCGCGATACCCCGATCGCGCTCGAACCTGCTGACCTGCCCGCGGCGCTGCGCGACGCGATGGACAGGGTGGCAGTGCGCCCGCCCTATGGCGGCCATCCTCGCGTCGCGATCTACGGTCTGCTCGAAGCGCGGATGACCCGCGCCGATCTGGTGATCTGCGCCGGGTTGAACGAGGGGACCTGGCCGCCCACGCCCGCTTCCGATCCGCTGCTGGCCCCCGCCGTGCTGCGCGCACTGGGCGTGCCGGGGGCGGAGTTTCGCATCGGGCTCGCCGCGCACGACCTCGCCGGAGCGATGGGGGCGCCCGACGTCGTGCTCACCCGGGCGCGCCGCGATGTCGCCGGACCGGCCATCGCCTCGCGCTTCGTGTTGCGGGTCCGCGCCCTGCTGGGCGCCGATCTGGTGCAACGCCACGAAGATGCGGACGTGGTGACACTCGCCCGGGCGCTCGATGACGGACGCCCCGTGCCGCATCATCCGCGTCCACAACCCATGCCCGGCGCGGATCAGCGGGCCATGCCGATCAGCGTCACCGCGCTCGACCGTCTGCGATCCGATCCGTATCAGTTCTACGCCGCGAAGATCCTGCGCCTGGGCGAACTCGATCCGCTCGACGCCGAACCTGGCCCGGCGTGGCAGGGCAGCCTGGCGCATGCGATCCTGGAAGGATGGCACAAGGGCGAGGGATCGCTGGAAGAAATGGCGGACAGGCACTTGCGCGAATTGTCCGCCCACCCGCTGCTGCGCGCCATGTGGCGACCGCGGCTGCTGAAGGCGCTCGAATGGATTGCCCTGCGGATCGAGGCCGATCCGGCGCGCACTCCGGCGGCCATCGAACAGTGGGGCGAAATGGAGGTGCGCGGGATCCGCATCTTCGGCAAGGCGGACCGGATAGATCGCGCGGCCGACGGATCGCTCGCGGTGGTCGATTACAAGACCGGTTCGCCGCCTTCGGGGCGCGCGGTCGAGGCGGGTTACGCACTTCAGCTCGGCACGATCGGCCTGATCGCGAAGGCGGGAGGGTTCGAGGGGCTGTCGGGCGATCCGGCGAAGTTCGAATACTGGTCGCTGGGCCGCGATGCGAAGTCCGAAACCGGGTTCGGCTACGTCGCGACGCCGATCCTCGAAGATGGCAAGCGCAGCGGCATCCCGCCGGGAGAATTCCTGCCCCAGACCCGCGAGTTCCTGCACGACGCGCTCGAGAAATGGATTCTCGGCAATGCGCCCTTCACCGCGCGTCTCAACCCCGATGCGCCGGGATACGACACCTACGACCAGCTCATGCGGCTCGGCGAATGGCAGGGCCGCGAAGGGGACGTGGCATGAGCGGCCGGGTTTTTCCATTGAAGGACAATCAACGCTACGCGGTCGAACCTGCCGATAGCGTGTGGCTGTCCGCATCGGCAGGAACGGGCAAGACGCAGGTGCTTTCGGCGCGCGTGCTGCGCCTGCTGCTGACGCCGGGCGTGAAGCCCGAACAGATCCTCTGCCTCACCTTTACCAAGGCCGGTGCGGCGGAAATGGCGACCCGCGTGAACGAGGTGCTCGCGAACTGGGTGCGGATGAAGCCCGAGGCGCTCGCCGCCGACCTCTCCGCCATCAGCGCGGCGGTGGACGACCAGACGCAGGAGCGGGCGCGGACGCTTTTCGCGAGTGTTCTCGACTGCCCCGGCGGCGGCCTGCGCATCGACACCATCCACGCCTTCGCGCAGTGGCTGCTCGCGGCTTTCCCGCAGGAGGCGGGCCTCGTCCCCGGCACGCGCCCGATGGAGGATCGCGACCGGGACCTGCTGGCCGACCGGGTGCTGCGCGATCTGCTGGTCAAGTGGCAGTCGGCCGACCGTGACGCGGTGGAGGCGCTCGAGATGCTTTCCCTGCGGATGGGGCCGGACGGGGCGAGGGGCTGGCTGATGCGCTGCGCTCAGGCGCGCGAGGCGTGGTTTGGCGCAGGCTCCTGGCAACCGCCGATGCGCGAACGGGTGGAACGGCTTCTCGGGCTGGAGGCGAGCGTGACCCGCGACAGCCTGTGCGCGCTTTGCGCCGACGACCAGGCGGGAATCGACCTCGTGCGGCAGGTCATGTGGGCATATGACGGCTGGGGAGCGAAGAGCGGACGAAAGTTCGCCGAGCTGACCGGCGAGTGGCTTACCCGCGCACCAGCGGATCGGTTCGAGGGCAGCGCGGACCTTCTCGGGCAGCTCTACAACGACAAGGGATTGCTGAAGCACCAGACCAACCTGGAAAAACAGGACGAGACCGTCACCGGGCTGGCGGAACGGGCGCGCGAATTCCTGCACGGCGTCGCGGAGAAGGCAGCCCTGCTGGCGCTGGTCGACGTGGTCACGCCGGCGCTGGAAGTCGGGCGCAAATTCGCGATCGCATGGGACGAGGCCAAGGCGCGCGAGGGACTGGTCGATTTCGACGACCTCATCCGCCGTGCCGCCGCATTGCTCGGCAAGTCGGACATGTCCGCGTGGATCCGCTACAAGCTGGACCGCCAGTTCGATCATATCCTGGTGGACGAGGCGCAGGACACCAACGCGGCGCAATGGCGAATCATCGATGCGCTGACCGACGATTTCTTTGCCGGACTTGGCCAGAAGGACGGCCGCGAGCGCACCATTTTCGTCGTCGGCGACTACAAGCAGGCGATCTTCGGCTTCCAGGGCACGAGCCCGGAAAACTTCGCCGCCGCGCGCAATCGCTATGCGGAACTGATGCGTGTGCGGGTGGAAAACCAGCTCGGGCTGAGGCGGGAGCTGACGGCGCGCGAACTGCGTGACCTGGGCCTGGGCCGCTCCTACCGCACGGCGCAGAGCATTCTTGGCTTCGTCGACCGGGCCATTGCGGCCATCGGCCACGACGCCTTCGGCCTGGACCGGCAACCCGAGCCGCACAGGGGCGACGAACGCCCGGGTCTCGTCACCTTGTGGCAACCCGTTTCCGGCCAGGCCGACGACTCCGAAAGCGAGGGCGAGGGGCCGGAACTGCGTGTCTCCGAACCCGAGCGAATTATGGCCGATCGCATCGCCGCGCAGATACGCCGCTGGATGGATCGCGGTTTTCCGCTGGTGAAGGGGCGCGCGCGCAACGCCACGCCGGGCGACGTCATGGTGCTGGTGCGCAAGCGCAAGGACCTGGCCGGTCTGATTGTCGCGCGGCTGCATGCTGCCGGCGTGCCGGTGGCCGGCGTGGACCGTCTGCGTCTGGGGGCGCCGCTCGCGGTGAGGGATCTGATGGCAGCCCTGCGCTTCGCCGCACAGCCGAGCGACGATCTGAGCCTCGCCTGCCTGCTGGTGTCGCCGGTGTTCGGATGGAGCCAGCAGGATCTGCTCGACCACGGCTGGCGCGAGAAGGGCAGGGGTCTGTGGGATCATCTGCGCGATTCCCGGGCGGCGCAGGTGGTGGAGACGGTCGCGTCGCTGCGCGATCTTCTTGCCCGCGCCGATTTCGAGCCTCCCCAGGCGCTGCTTCACTGGCTGCTGGTCGGTCCGTGGCAGGCCCGCCGCAAGCTCGTCGCCCGCCTGGGGCGCGAGGCGAACGATCCCATCGACGAGTTGCTCAACGCGGCGCTGCAATTCTCCGCCAATAATACGCCGAGCGTGCAGGGCTTCATTCGCTGGTTCGACGCCGGCGAGGGCGAACTCAAGCGCGAGGCGGAAGGCGGCGGCGATCTGGTGCGGGTCATGACGGTCCACGGATCGAAGGGATTGCAGGCACCCATCGTCATCCTGGCCGATGCGTGCGGCAACCCCGACGCCTCCCGCACGACCGGTCTGGAATTGCGGGAACGGCTGGCCGACGGGGAAGGGCGGCTCCTTCCGCTGCCGCCCCTGTCGAAGGACGAGCGTGTTGGCCGCGTCGCCGAGGCGGAAGAAGCGGCAAGGGCGGCCGAGCGGCAGGAACACTGGCGCTTGCTCTACGTCGCCATGACGCGGGCGGAGGAGGCGCTGTTCATCGGCGGAGCGCTGGGCAAGCGGGAGAAGGAACCCGCCGCCGACAGCTGGTATGCCCGCCTCGCCCCGCTGTTCGGCGGCGACTGGCTCGACGACCCTGACTGGACTGCGCGAAAGGAACTGGGCGAACGGGCCGACGAGGTTGCGGATCGATCGCAGGCCGATCTGCCCATTCCGCCGGTGCTGCCCGACTGGGCGCTTGCCCCCGTCGGCCCGGAACCGCGCCCGCCCCGGCCCCTGGCGCCCTCCGCGGGGGCGGAGGAAACGGGTGCGGACCCGCCGCTGCCGCCAGCGCAGGCCGCCATTGCCGCGCGGCGTGGCGTGCTGATCCACGCGCTGCTCGAACGGCTGCCCGACGTCCCGGCGGAACGGCGCGCAGGCGGCGGGCGGGCCTGGCTCGAACGGCACGCGCCCGATCTCGACCCGGAAGAGCGCGAGGACATGCTGGACCAAGCGCTGGCGGTTCTCGCCACGCCGGAATGGCGCGATCTGTTCGGGCCTGCCGCGCTGGCCGAGGTTCCGCTGGCGGCGACGGTCGCCGGGCAGGTGATCGCCGGCACCGCCGACCGCCTCCTGATCGAACCCGGGCGCGTGCTGGTGGCCGATTTCAAGACCGCGCGCCGCCCTCCCGCCGATCTGGGGCACGTCCCCGGTTCGACGTTGCGACAGATGGCAGCCTACGTCGCGGCGCTGCGGGTTATCTATCCCGGCAGGACGGTGGAGGCGGCGGTGCTGTACACGCAGACCCCGCAATTGATCGCCATTCCCGCCGATTGTCTCGACCGGTACAAGCCCGGCCATTCCCCCGCGCAGGAAAGCTATCGCGCCTGAGGCATTGTCCTTGGCACGCGCGCCCTTACGTAGAAGGCCAAGATACGAGGAGATTTGACGATGGCGACCAAGACCGTGACCGACAGCAGCTTCCAGGCCGACGTACTCGACGCAGACAAGCCGGTGCTCGTCGATTTCTGGGCCGACTGGTGCGGACCGTGCAAGATGATCGCGCCCGCGCTGGAAGAGCTTTCCGACGAGATGAGCGATCAGGTCACCATCGCGAAGATGGACATCATGGAAAACCCCGACGTGCCGGGAAAGATGGGCGTTCAGTCGATCCCGTTCCTGGTGCTGTTCAAGAATGGCGAGCCGGTCGCCCAGCAGATGGGCGCGGCGCCGAAGAACGCCCTCAAGGACTGGTTGCAGGGTTCGCTCTGACGCCAGCCGCCGGCGCGCGGAGCGCTGCCAGCCGTTTCGCCATGTCGTCCCACAGCCGCGGGGAGGCGGCACCGACGAGGCCGGTACGCCCGACTTCGTCCACGCGGTAGGGCGATCCGTCGTCGGGCCGCGCGACCTTGCCGCCCGCTTCCTCCAGCCAGAGGGCGGCGGCGGCATGGTCCCAGGCCAGCGTGCGCTCGAAGATCGAGACGTCGTTCTCACCCAGGGCAAGGCGCGGATACTGCTCGGCGGCGCAATAGGGAATGTCGACCAGCCGGTAATGCGGACAGATGTGGGCCTTCATGGCCTCGCGCTTCGCATCGTCCATGAACAAGAGCGATATGGCGGCCACGGGCGGCGTTTCGCCGGTTTCGCGCGCTTCGATGCGTTCTCCGCCGACGAACGCCCCCTTGCCGCGGTGGGCGGCACAGAAACGACCGGTCAGGCAGTCGTAGATCCACCCGCTCTGCGCCAGCCCCTCGTCCGCCTGCGCGATAAGGATGCCGAAGGGCGGCTTGCCTGCCGCAAAGTTGCGCGTGCCGTCGATTGGATCGACTATCCAGCATGCGCCCTGCAACCGCTCCAGCACGGCAGGATCCGCATGGGCCGCTTCCTCGCCGACCACCGCAAGGCCCGGGGCGAGCTTTTCCAGCCCCTCGCGCAGCGCAGCTTCGCTTTCCCGATCGGCGATGGTGACGGGGTCGTTGCCGCCCTTGTCCTCTATCTCGCCGGCATCGAGGTTCTGGTAGCGCGGCAGGATGATGCGCTCGGTAACGTCGCGCAGCAGGCTGAGGATTTCGCGGTCGATGATGCTCATGTCAGGAGCGGTAATCCGCGTTGATCGAAATGTATCCATGCGTCAGGTCGCAGGTCCACACCGTCGCCCGTCCGTCGCCAAGGCCCAGGTCGACGGCGATGTCGATTTCCTCCCCCCGCAGATGCTCGGCCACCGGCGCTTCGTCGTACCCTTCCACCGGCAGCCCCTCGCGCGCCGTCCAGATGCCGCCGAACGCGATGGAGAGGCGGTCGCGGTCGGCCGGCTCGCCAGCCTTGCCCACCGCCATCACGACCCGGCCCCAATTCGCATCGCCGCCCGCGATGGCGGTCTTGACCAGTGGCGAGTTGGCAATGGCGAGGCCGATGCGCCGCGCGCTGTCGTCCGCCACCGCGCCTGTGACGTGGACGGCGATGAACTTCGAAGCGCCTTCGCCGTCGCGAACGACCAGGTGCGCGAGCTGGCGGCACAGGTCGCCGAGCGCCGCCATGAACGCATCGGCTCCCGCATCCTCGATTCCGGCCAGCGGGGCGTTGCCGGCCCGTCCGGTAGCGAAGGCCAGTACGGTGTCGCTGGTGGAAGTGTCGCTGTCCACGGTGATGCAGCTGAAGGTCCGCGCATTGGCGGCGACGAGGCACTGCTGGAGAAAGGCCGGTTCGACCGCCGCATCGGTGAAGACGTAGCCCAGCATCGTCGCCATGTCGGGCGCGATCATTCCGCTGCCCTTGATGATGCCGTTGAGATGCACCTTCGTCCCGCCGATCATGGCGCTGGCAGTGGCTCCCTTGGCGAAGGTATCGGTGGTGCCGATCGCGTCCGTCGCCTCCCGCCAGCCGCAGGGCGGGGAATCGAGCACCGCGGCGATTCCGGTTTTCGCTTTGTCCAGCGGCAGCGGCACGCCGATCACCCCTGTTGAGGAAACCAGCACCTGTGCAGGCGGGCACCCGAGCCGCCCGGATACGTGGCGCATGATCTGGTCCACCGCCTCGCGCCCGCGATGACCGGTGAACGCGTTCGAGTTGCCCGCATTCACGATCAGCGCCCGCGCGCGGCCGGTTTTCACCGCCTCGCGTCCCACCTCGACTTCGGTGGAGCAGCACCGGTTCTTCGTGAACACGCCCGCCAGCGCCGTTCCCTGCGCCAGTTCGGCGAAGGTCAGGTCGGCCCGGTCCCACGCCTTGTACCCCGCCCGCGCCACGCGCAGCGTCACGCCGGCGATGGCGGGCATGTCGGGGAAGGGGCGGGCAAGCGGAGAGCGGGCAAGGTCCATGACCGCCGCGCATAGTCCGCCTGCGACTTGTGGACAATCGCTAGCCATTGCACGGCGGAGACGGGTGGATCATCACCAAGGTCATGACCGCGCTTCTATCGAGTCGCCTTAGGGCGGCCATCCTCGTCATGGCTTCGCTCGCCGCGAGCCTGCCCGCCCCGGCGGCGGCGCAGCAACCGGCACGGGCGAACTCCGCCCGCCCGATCGGCTCGCCCGCCGAATGGCTCGATCCGGAAGATTATCCGCAGCAGGCCATTCTGGAGAGCGCCGAAGGCGTGACCGAGGCGAGGCTCGAGATCGACGCCGACGGACTGGTGCGCAAGTGCACCGTCACCTCGAGCAGCGGATTCGCAGTACTCGACGAGACGGCGTGCCTGCGTCTGCGACAGCGCGGCGTTTTCGAGCCGGCACGAAACGCGGCGGGAGAGCGGATCGGCGGAAGCTGGTCGACCCGCGTGGTATGGCAGATGCCAGAGGACAAGCGGATGCCGTTTCCCGGCCGCGCCCGGGTGGAATTCGTGATGGATATCGACGCCGACGGCAACATCGCCGATTGCGAGATCGTGTCCATGGAACTGCCGCGGGGTGCCCCTGCCGAAAGCCCGTGCGCAGCGCCGCAGCAATACTTTCCGTTCGAAGACGCCCAGGGCAATCGGGTCGCCAAGCGCGTGCGCTTTCGGTTCGAAACGACCTACGAGGATTTTCAGCCATGACGGCCGTTGACGGATTTGGTTCGGCTGAAAAGGCATGACGGATAGACTTTGGCGCGAATAGGCGTATGTAGGTCGGCGATGCTTCGCCAATTGCTCACCCTGCTGGCCGTGATATCGGGCCTCACGCTTGCTGCGGAACCGGTTGGACCAGCACAGGCCAGCGTCATCAGCATCGCCACTTCGGCAGAAACCGACGCTTGCAAGCCGGTCACCGTACCGACCTTGCAGGTCAGCCGCGAACCGGCGACCCGGCGTGACGATGGTCGGCGCTGTCGCCAGCGCGTGCCCAACGGGCGCGTGCCCACGGTGATGCTGCGGGCCGACCGCGCGCACGAATAGCGCGCCGCCCCCTTTTGCACCGCTGATACCTGCCGGCCCCCGCAACCGCGTGCGGGGCCGCTTTTTCCATATATCGCAGACTGGATTTCCCCATGTGGCAGAACCTCGCCAAATCGCTCTTCGGCTCCGCCAATGATCGCTACGTCCGCTCGCTCGACAAGCTGGTCGCCCGCATCAACGGGCTGGAGGAACAGCTCGAGGACTTCTCGGACGATGAACTGAAGGCGCAGACCGCCAAGTTCCGGCAGAAACTGGAAGCGGGCGAGACGCTCGACGATATTCTGCCCGAAGCCTTCGCCACGGTGCGTGAGGCGTCGAAGCGCGTGCTCGGGATGCGCCATTTCGATGTCCAGATGGTCGGCGGCATCGTCCTCCACCGCGGCGAGATCGCGGAGATGCGGACGGGCGAGGGCAAGACGCTGGTGGCGACCCTTGCCACCTATCTCAACGCCATCGAGGGCAAGGGCGTGCACGTCGTGACCGTGAACGACTACCTCGCCGCCCGCGACGCGGAATGGATGGGGCAGCTGCACAAGTTCCTCGGCCTGACCATCGGCGTGATCGTGCCCAATCTGGGCGAGCAGCAACGGCGCGAGGCCTACGCCGCCGACATCACCTACGGCACCAACAACGAGTTCGGTTTCGACTACCTGCGCGACAACATGAAGCAGGAACGCCGCCAGATGGTGCAGCGGCCCTTCAACTTCGCCATCGTCGACGAGGTCGATTCGATCCTGATCGACGAGGCGCGCACACCGCTGATCATCTCGGGCCCGACCGAGGACAAGTCCGAGCTCTACATCGCGCTCGACGAGATCGTGAAGAAGCTGGAGCCGGAATATTACGAGACGGACGAAAAGGCGAAGAGCGTCCAGCTGACCGAGGACGGGGTGGAGGAGGTGGAAAAGCGCCTCATCGCCGCCGGTCTGCTGGAAACGGACAACCTCTACGACATCGAGAACACGCAGGTCGTCCACCATCTCGACCAGGCGCTGCGCGCGGTCGTCATGTTCAAGAAGGACACCGATTACATCGTCAAGGATGACAAGGTCGTCATCATCGACGAGTTCACCGGACGCATGATGGACGGGCGTCGCTGGTCGAACGGTCTGCACCAGGCGGCCGAGGCGAAGGAGGGCGTGGAAATCCAGCCCGAGAACCAGACCATGGCCTCGATCACCTTCCAGAACTATTTCCGCATGTATCCCAAGCTTTCCGGAATGACCGGAACCGCGGCGACCGAGGCGGCGGAATTCTGGGACATCTACAAGCTGAACGTCGTGGAAATTCCGACCAACGTCCCCGTGCAGCGCGTGGACGAGGATGACGAGTTCTACAAGAACACGATGGACAAGTTCGCCGCCATCGCCCGGGCCATCAAGGAAAAGAACCAGACCGGCCAGCCGGTGCTGGTGGGCACGGTGTCGATCGAGAAATCCGAACTGCTCAGCAACTTCCTCGACAAGGAGGGCGTGAAGCACGCCGTGCTCAACGCCCGGATGCACGAGCAGGAGGCGCATATCGTGGCGCAGGCGGGCCGGATCGGGGCCGTCACCATCGCCACCAACATGGCCGGCCGCGGGACCGACATCCAGCTGGGCGGCAATGTCGACTTCCGCATCGACGACGAGCTGGGCGACATGGAGGACGGTCCCGCAAAGGACAGGGAGATCGAGCGCATAAAGGCCGAGGCCGCCGCCGAACGCCAGCGGGTGAAGGATGCCGGCGGCCTGTTCGTGCTCGGCACCGAACGCCACGAAAGCCGCCGTATCGACAACCAGCTGCGCGGTCGCTCCGGCCGCCAGGGCGACCCGGGGCTGTCGCGATTCTATCTGTGCCTGGAGGACGATTTGCTGCGCATCTTCGGCCCCGACACGTTGTTCGCCAAGATGATGAACGCCAATCTGGAAGACGGCGAGGCGATTGGTTCGAAGTGGCTCTCCAAGGCCATCGAAACCGCGCAGAAGAAGGTCGAGGCACGCAATTACGAGGCCCGCAAGCAGGTCGTCGAATATGATGACGTGATGAACGACCAGCGCAAGGTGATCTACGAGCAGCGCGCCGAGATCATGGATTCCGAGCGTGTCGACGACGTGGTGGAGGAAATGCGCCGCGACGCCATCAACGCCATCGTCGCCGAGGCCTGTCCGCCCGGATCCTATCCCGAACAGTGGAACGTCGCGGGCCTGAAGGAGCGGGTCGAGGAAGTGCTCGGCCTCGCACCCGATCTCGATGCGTGGATGGAAGAAGACCAGGTCGAGCCGGAAATCATCGAGGAGCGCCTGCAGGAGCAGGCGGAGCGAGTGCTCGCCGAAAAGTCCGCCAATATCGACGAGCCGATCTGGCGCCGCGTGGAAAAGAGCATCCTGCTCGAACGGCTCGATCATCACTGGAAGGAGCACCTCGCGACGCTCGACGCGCTGCGCCAGGTGGTGTTCCTGCGCGCCTACGCGCAGAAGCAGCCGATCAACGAGTACAAGCAGGAGGCGTTCGGGCTGTTCCAGGCGATGCTCGATACGCTGCGCGAGGATGTCACGCGGGTGCTGCTGACCTCGCAGTTCCGCGCCGCCGCTCCGCCCCCGCCGCCGCGCGCGCTGCCCGACCTGCCCGAATTCCTGACCGGCCATATCGACCCGTTCACCGGCGAGGACGATTCGAATGACGGCGACGGGTCTTCGCGGCAGGCCGGCCTGTTCGGCACGCTGGCGGGATCGCCCGTCGCCTCCACCGGCTCGGGCGGTTCGCAGACGGACGATCCGTTCGCCGACAAGATCATCAGCCGCAATGCGCCGTGCCCGTGCGGGTCCGGCAACAAGTACAAGCACTGCCACGGTGCCCACGCCTGACGGGGCGCACCGCGCTTGCAAGGTCGCGCGAACGAGGTAGCGTGGCCCTCGTAACTGGAGAAGCCGATGCCCCGCAAAGCCCTGACCACCGCCGCCGCCGCCCTTTCGCTCGCTCTCCTGCCGGGATGCGTATCGGTCGAGGCGGGAGATCCCTTCGCCGACGTCGATCTGCAACGGCAGGACTACATTCTCGCCGCCGTCGTCAGCCCGGCCCGTCCGGCCGAGGATACGGCGCGCGACGCGGCGAGGAAACCGGCCGAGATCGTTGCCTTCTCGGGTCTCCGACGCGGCGATACCGTCGCCGAGATCGCGCCGGGCGGGGGCTATTACACGCGCATCCTGTCACAGGTCGTCGGACCCGAAGGCCGCGTCTATGCGATCCTCACTGCAGACCGCGCCAACCGTCCGGGCGGACGCGACGCGATCGACGCGATTGCCGAGCAATACGGCAATGTCGAGGTGGTCGTGGTGGACAGCTATGCGGGCATGTCCCTGCCGCGGCCTGTCGACCTTGTCTGGACGACGGAAAACTACCACGACCTCGCCAATGGCGACATCGCCGGCGCCAACCGCGCGGTGTTTGCGGCGTTGAAGCCGGGCGGCCTCTATTTCGTGGAGGACCACGCCGCACCCGGAACCGGAACGGACGCGACCGCCACGCTCCACCGGATCGACCCTGAAGCCGTACGCAACCAGGTGTCGGCCGCCGGGTTCGCGCTGGAGGCCGAGAGCGACCTTCTCGCCAATCCCGCCGATCCGCATACGGCGCGCGTGTTCGACTACGAAGGCACGACCGACAAGTTCGCCCTGCGGTTCCGCAAGCCGGGCTGATCGTCAGCGCCAGAGAGTGAAAAAGTGGCTCCCCGAGTTGGATTCGAACCAACGACCAAGTGATTAACAGTCACCTACTCTACCGCTGAGCTATCGGGGAACAGCCAACAGGTGAGCGCCTATATGGGGGCGGATTCGCTTTGGCAAGCCCCGAAGCCTTCGGCATGCCGGGTCAGGTAATGAACTGTTCGGCGACGATGCGCTCGTCCAGTGCGTGACCCGGATCGAACAGCAGCTCCATGCGGATGTCCCGGGCGATCTCGACATGCACCTCGGCCACGTCGCGCACCTCCTTCTGGTCGGCGACGACGGCGACGGGCCGCTTGTGCGGTTCGCGCACGCGAAACGAGATACGGCTCGTATCGGGCAGGATCGCGCCGCGCCAGCGGCGGGGGCGAAACGGACTGATGGGGGTGAGTGCCAGCATCTGCGAGCCCAGCGGCAGGATCGGTCCGTGGGCGGAGAGGTTGTAGGCGGTGGAACCGACGGGCGTCGCCAGCAGCACCCCGTCGCCCGCCAGTTCCGGAATGCGGACGCGGTCGTTCACCGAAATCTCGATCTTCGCGGTCTGGCGGGTTTCGCGCAGCAGGCTGACCTCGTTGATGGCGCAGGATACCTCCCTTTCGCCGCCCTGCGTCACCGCCTCCATGCGCAGCGGGGACACCGAAACCGGCTTCGCCTTGTCGATCCGGTAGGCGAGGCCGCTGGCTCCGCGATAGCGGTTCATCAGGAAGCCGACCGTGCCCAGGTTGAGCCCGAACACGGGCACCATGCGCTCCCCGGCGAGCATACCGTGCAGCGTATCGAGCATGAAGCCGTCGCCGCCGATCACCACCAGCGCATCGGCCCTGTCCGGCTCCACGAAATCGACGCAGCCGCGCAGATCGCGTGCCGCCCCTTCGGCCGCGTCGCCCTGTGAATGCAGCAGGGCGAGCTTGCGGCGCGGTTGGTGGATGGCCTCATTCACGGTGTGCGCGTCTCCCCTCGCCGAACGATGCGCGACCCTATGGAGCGGCGTCCCGATTTGCAACGCGGCTGTGCATCGGGCAGACCGCCGGCAGGTTTGCTGGCAAAGGGCTGTCATGTCGCTTCCCGTCCATCAGATCGACCGCCGCCTGCGTGGCGATCGCCGCCAGTCCGAACCGCACCCCGTTGCCAGCGATCTCGGCCAGGCGATCACGGCGGACGCCATCGACCTGCTCTTTCAGCCGCAATACGCGGCCGCCGGCAATGCCTTGTCCGGGGCCGAGGCGCTGGCGCGCTGGCACCATCCGGTGCACGGATCGCTGGCAGGCGACGCCCTTGTCGCCATCGCGCAATCGAGCGGGCTGGCGCGCCGGCTCACCCGGCATATCGTGCGGGGCGCGCTGGGGGTGGCGGCGGACTGGCCCGCGCATCTTCGCCTGTCGCTCAACGTCACCGCCGCCGACCTGCTGGATCGCACCTATGTCGACGACCTGCTGGCACTCGTGGCGGACAGCGGTGTTGCCGCCGAACGCCTGACGCTTGAAATCACCGAGCATGCGCTGGTCGCCGATCTCGACAGGTCGGCTGAACGCCTGGCGCTTCTGGCAGAGGCGGGGATCCGCATTGCGCTTGACGATTTCGGCGCGGGTTTCTGCAATTTCCACTATCTCAAGGTGTTGCCGCTCGATGCGCTCAAGCTCGACCGGTCGATGGTGCAGGGGGTGGCGCACGACCGGCGCGATCTCGCCATCCTGCGTGCGATAGTGGCCATGGCGCGAACGCTGGAGCTCCGGATCATCGCGGAGGGTATCGAAACGCCGGCGCAGCGCGACGTCGCCGCGCGCGAGGGTTGCGATCTGTGGCAGGGTTTCCTCGGGGGCCGGCCCATGACGTCAGCCGCCTTTGCCGATCACATCTCCGCTTGCTGAGCGGAACCTGCGGGTCGGGGCGACCGTTCGAATCGGAGACCTTCGAAAAGAGGACCGGAGCGCCCGCGATGTCCATCATCCGCCGCGAGCAACAGGACGAAGTTGAGGGACCGGGCGACACATTCACCGGCAAGGCGATCATTCGCGGAATGTTCGAGCGCGACGACCCCAGCTGCGTGACCGTCCAGAAGCCAACGGCCAATCCAGGGACGTGATAGCCGGCCTCGAACCCCTCTGTCTGGCGGGCCCGGACGGCGGCGGAACCGGTGATCCGGAGAAAGGCCGGCAAATGTCTCCCGCGGCGAAGGCGGAGGCGGGTGACGGACGTCACGCTCACCGGGCGGGGTATCCCGCGAACCACGACGCGGCGCAATCGCCGGCAGGTTCAGTCGGTCATCTCGACGACGACCTTGCCCTTCGCATGTCCTTTTTCGAGATAGGCCATGGCATCGGCGATCTCGTCGAACGGGAAGGTCCGGTCGATGACCGGTTCGAGCGTTCCATCGGCCGCGAGCAGCGCGAGTTCGTGCAGTTCCGCCCCGCTCGGGTGCATCAACAGGAAGCGGTAATCGACGCCGTGGCGCCACGCCTGCCATCGCAGCTTCGCGCTCGCCACCCAGAACAGGGCGGCCATCCCCTTGCCAGCGCCGATATCCTGGCGCGCGGTGCGCGGTTCAGGAGTGCCTGCGATCGATACGACGCGGCCGCCCTTCTTCACAATGCCGAAGGTGCGCGACAGGGTCTCGCCGCCGATCAGGTCGAAGGCCCCGTCCATGTCCGACAGCACATCCTCGAAATCGTCGGAGGTGTAGTCGATGACGGTGTCCGCTCCCAGATCCTTCACCAGGTCGTGTCCGCGGGGCGAGGCGGTGGTGGCGACCTGCGCCCCCAGCCACTTGGCGATGCGGACGGCGAAGGTGCCTACGCCGCCGGCGCCCGCCGAGATGAAGACGCGCGATCCCGGTCCGATCTTCAACTCGTCGCGCAGGGCCTGCAACGCGGTCAGGCCGGCGAGCGGAATGGCCGCGGCCTGGCGAAAATCGAGCGTGCCGGGTATCTTCGCGAGATAATCCTGATGGACCGCCGCATATTCGGCGAAGGCGCCCATCGCCATCTTGCCGGTGCGCGCGAATACGCGGTCGCCGCGGGCGAAGCGGGATACGGCGGTGCCACATTCCTCGACGATGCCCGCCAGTTCGTTGCCCATCGTGACCGGCAGATCGAAACGCAGCACGGGCTTGAGGTCGCCGTTGCGGATCTTGAAGTCGACGGGGTTCAGCCCGGCGGCCTTCACTCTGACCAGAACCTCGCTGGGGCCGGGGGCGGGGCGCTTCACCTCGCGCATCGCGCTGGCGTCGGGTCCGCCGTAGCGGGTCAGGGTCCATGCCTTCATGCCGGTTGCTTCTCCTTCGCCTTCGCGGTCTTCCTGAGGATACCCGACAAGCCGCGCGTCAGGCTGAGCAGCCCGTTCAGGCGGCTTTCGGGATCGCCCCAGGCGCGGTTGATGACCAGCTTCATGTCGGGTCGCAGCTTGGCCACCTGCTGACGCTTCTCGACATAGGCGAGCAACCCCTCGGGATCGGGGAAGCTGTCATTGTGGAACGTGACCAGGGTGCCGCGCGCGCCCACGTCGATCTTGGCGATGTGGGCGGCAATGGCCTGGTGCTTGATCTCGATCAGCCTGACGAGATTTTGCGTCGGTTGCGGCAGTTCGCCGAAGCGGTCGATCATCTCCGCCGCCATCGACTCGATCTCCTGCTTGCTCTGGGCATCGTTCAGGCGGCGATAGAGCGCCATGCGCACGGCAAGATCGGGCACGTAGTCTTCGGGAATCATGATCGGCGCATCGACCGTGATCTGCGGCGACAACCCTTCCCGGCTGTCGCGCTCGAGACCGGCATCGCCGGCCTTCACCGCCAGGATCGCGTCCTCCAGCATGGACTGGTAGAGTTCGAACCCGACCTCCTTGATATGGCCCGACTGCTCGTCGCCCAGAAGGTTGCCGGCGCCGCGAATGTCGAGATCGTGGCTGGCGAGCTGGAAGCCGGCGCCCAGGCTGTCGAGATCGCCAAGCACCTTCAGCCGCTTTTCCGCCACTTCCGACAGCGCCGTGTTCGCCTCCGTCGTCAGATAGGCGTATGCGCGGATCTTGGCCCGGCCCACGCGCCCGCGCAGCTGGTAGAGCTGGGCCAGGCCGAAGCGGTCGGCGCGGTGGATGATGATGGTGTTGGCAGAAGGCAGGTCCAGCCCGCTCTCCACGATGGTCGTGGACAGCAGCACCTCGTACTTCTTCTCGTAGAAGGCGCTCATCCGTTCCTCGATCTCGCCCGCGCTCATCTGTCCGTGAGCGGTGACGAATTTCACTTCTGGCACGGTTTCGCGCAGCCACGCCTCGAGCGGCTCCATGTCGGAAATGCGCGGCACGACGATGAAGCTCTGCCCGCCGCGATGGTGTTCGCGCAGCAGCGCCTCGCGCACCACCATGTCGTCCCACTCCATGACGTATGTTCGCACCGCGAGGCGGTCGACCGGCGGGGTCTTGATGGTGGACAGCTCTCGCAGGCCCGTCATCGCCATCTGCAGCGTCCGCGGAATGGGGGTTGCGGTAAGGGTGAGAACGTGGACGTCGGCGCGAAGCTGTTTCAGCTTCTCCTTGTGAGTCACGCCGAAGCGCTGTTCCTCGTCCACGATCACCAGGCCGAGATCCTTGAACTGCGTGTTCTTCGACAGGATCGCATGCGTGCCGATGACGATATCGACCTTGCCGTCCGCCAGCCCCTCGCGCGTGGTCTTCATCTCGCCCGACGGAACGAGGCGGCTGAGACGGCCGATCTTGAGCGGAAAACCGGCGAAGCGATCGCAGAAATTCTGGTAGTGCTGGCGGGCGAGCAAGGTCGTGGGCGCGACCATGGCCACCTGCTGACCGTTCATCGCGGCGACGAAGGCCGCGCGCAGGGCCACCTCGGTCTTGCCGAAACCGACATCGCCGCACACGAGGCGGTCCATCGGCCTGCCGCTTTCGAGATCGCGTAAGACATCGGCGATAGCCTGTTCCTGATCGTCCGTTTCTTCCCACGGGAAGCGGTCGAGGAATTGCAGCCAGCTCGATTCCTCCGGCTCCAGCACCGGCGCCTTGCGCAGGGATCGCGCGGCGGCGGTGCGCATCAGTTCGCCGGCGATCTCGCGGATGCGCTCCTTCAGGCGGGCACGGCGTCGCTGCCATGCCTCGCCGCCCAGCTTGTCCAGCGAGGCGCCTTCTTCCGAGGAACCGTAGCGTGAAAGGACGTCGATATTCTCGACCGGAATGTAGAGCTTGTCGCCCCCTGCATATTCCAGCATCACGCAGTCGTGCTGGCTCTTGCCCACTTCTATGGGTTCGAGACCGAGATACTTGCCGATGCCGTGATCGACGTGAACCACCAGGTCGCCGCGGCCCAGCGCCTGCAGTTCCGCGAGGAAGGCGTCCGCATCCTTCTTCTTCTTGCGGCGGCGCACCAGCCGGTCGCCCAGCAGATCCTGCTCGGTGACGAGTTCCAGTTCGTCGTTGGCGAAGCCGGTATCGAGCGGCAGCACCATGGCCGTCGCCTTGCCCCTTGCCGAAGTGCCGAGCGCCTCCTGCCAGGTGTCGGCCAGCTTCACCGGCGTGCCGGCTTCTTCGATAATGGAAACGATGCGGCTTCGCGAACCGGTCGAATAGGCAGCCAGCAGCGGTCGGCGACCGTCCTTGCTGACGGTCTTCAAATGTTCGGCGGCCGCCTCGTAGACGTTCTGCCCGGCTGAGCGTTCGGGGGTGAAATCGCGCGCCGAGCGGAAGCCGAAGTCCACCACGCCATCGCCTTCCGGCTCGGCGAAGATCGTCGTGCGGTGAACGGGCCAGCCATCGATTGTCTCGCCCAGTTCGCCCTCTGTCAGATACAGCAGGCCGGGGTCGATCGGGCGATAGCTGCCCTTGGCCTGCCCGGCGATCTCGCGGCGCTGGCGGTGGTAGTCGGCGATGTCGGACAGTCGTTCTTCTGCCGCCTGCAAGGCGCTCGAATCGATGACGATGGCATCGTCCTTGCCAAGATGATCGAACAGCGTCGCCATCTTGTCCTCGAACATTGGCAGCCAGTGTTCCATGCCGGCGAGGCGCCGACCCTCGCTGACGGCCTCGTAGAGCGGATCCTGCGTCGCGTCGGCACCGAACGTCTCCCGGTAGCGGGTGCGAAAGCGCTTGATCGTGTCGTCGTCGAGCAGCGCCTCGCTGGCCGGCAGCAGCAGGTGGCCGTCGATGGTTTTCGTGGTGCGCTGGGTGGAGGGATCGAACAGCCGCAGCGATTCAAGCTCGTCGCCGAAGAAATCGAGCCGAAGCCCGGCATCGAGGCCGCTCGGATAGATATCGAAGATCGAGCCGCGCACGGCGAATTCGCCGGTATCGACCACGGTGTCCGCGCGCGCATAGCCCTGCCGTTGCAGCAGGGCGATCAGGCTGTCGTGGCCGATCTGTGTTCCCACCTTCAGTTCGCGCACGGCCTCGCGAATGCGGAACGGGGTAAGCACACGTTGCAGCAGGGCGTTGACCGTGGTGACGACCAGTTGCTTGCCGGCCTTGCCGGCCTGCAACTGATGCAGCGCGGACAGCCGTCTCGCACTGACCGACATGGCCGGACTGGCGCGGTCGTAGGGCAGGCAGTCCCATGCCGGAAACTCGATGACCTGCAATTCCGGCGCGAACCAGCGGGCGGCGTCGGTTATCGCGCGCATGGCGGCATCGTCGGGCGCGACGAAAACGGCTCGCCCCTTCGCCGCGCGGGCGAGGTCCGCCATGACGAGCGGCTGGGCGCCGCGGGCGACGGAAGCGAGCGTAAGCGGCGCGGCCGCTTTCAGGATTTTCTGGAGATCTGGCATCGGTCTGAACTAAAAGGCGGGGAGCGCCGCCGGTTCCGCCCTAGATCTCGACGTAATCGAGCTTCTGCATGGCGGTCAGGTGGTCGCCGGCGATATGGGCGGGCGGGCTGGCCGTGCCAAGAGCCCACGCCATGACGTCCACGTCGTCATGCTCCAGCAACGCCTCGAACCAGGCGAGGCCGCTTTCGTCCCAGCGTGCGTGATAGCGGTCGAAAAAGCCGCCGATCATGTAATCCGCTTCGCGCGTGCCGCGATGCCAGGCGCGGAAGCGGGCACGGCTGCGGCGGGCGTCGAGGTCGGTATCTAGCATGGCGGATGCCTGTAACAGGCTGACGCCGCCGACGCGAGAGGCTAAGGCGGATCGGAATGCGTCCCGACATCCTCAACCCCCTGTTCGCCGAAACCGAAAGCCTCGACGGTGTCGGCCCGAAACTGAAAAAGCCGCTCGCCCGGCTCGGCCTCGAGCGCATCCGCGACGTGCTCTACCACCTGCCCGATCGCTTCGTGGTGCGCCGCTCGATCGGCGATCTGGACGAGGCGCAGGTGGGGGAGCAGGTGATCATTCCGCTCACTATCATCGAACACCGGGCCAGCCGTTCCGCGCGCGGGCCGTACCGGGTGCTGGCGAGCGATGCGAAGGGCAATGTCTGCGCGCTCACCTATTTCGGCCGGGCCAGCTACACCGCGAAGAAGCAGTTGCCCGTGGGCGAAACGCGGTGGATCGCCGGACGCCTCGATCAGTACGATCAGATGCTCCAGATCGTGCATCCCGATCACGTCGCGACCGAGAGCGCGGGGGCGATGGGGCGGATGGTGGAGCCGGTCTATCGCCTGGCGGAGGGGCTGACGCAGCCCAGGGTCGCCGGGCTGGTGACGCAGGCGCTGGAGCGCGCGCCGGACCTTCCCGAATGGATAGAGCGCGGCGTGCTCGACCGGGAAGGCTGGCCCGCCTGGCGGGACGCGCTGGTTCTGGCCCACAAGGGGGAAGCGGGACAGGCGCGCGACCGGCTCGCCTACGACGAACTGTTCGCCAACGCGCTTGCCCTGATGCTGGTGCGACAGTCCAATCGCCAGCGGCGCGGGCAGGCGCTCAGCGGCGACGGGCGGCTACGCGAGAAGCTCGACCTGCCCTTTCCCCTCACCGGCGCGCAGACGCGGTCGATCGAGGAGATCGCCGGCGACATGGCGCAGGCGTCGCCGATGCTGCGCCTGCTTCAGGGCGATGTCGGTGCGGGCAAGACGGTGGTCGCGCTCGAAGCCATGCTGATCGCGGTGGAGGCAGGCGCCCAGGCGGCCATGCTGGCGCCGACCGAACTGCTCGCGCGCCAGCATTTCGAGACCCTGCAACGCATGGCGCGGCCCGCCGGGGTGGAGGTCGCCCTGCTGACGGGCCGCGACAAGGGGAGGGCGCGCGAGAGCATCCTCATGGGCCTGCTCGATGGCGGAATAGATATCGTGGTCGGCACCCATGCGATCTTCCAGAACAGCGTCGCCTATCGCAATCTCGGGCTCGTGGTGATCGACGAACAGCATCGCTTCGGCGTGTCGCAGCGCCTGTTGCTGACGCGCAAGGGCAGGGTGACGCCGCACACCCTGGCGATGACGGCGACGCCGATCCCGCGCACGCTGACGCTGGCGCAGTATGGCGAGATGGAGGTCAGCCGTCTCGACGAACTGCCGCCGGGGCGGCAGGCGATCGACACCCGCGTCGTCGGCATAGACCGGCTGGCCGACGTGATCGGCGCGGTGGAACGGCATGTGCAGGGGGGGCAGCAGGCCTACTGGGTCTGCCCGATGGTTCGCGGGTCGGAGAACGAGGGTGACGATCTCGCCGCCGCCGAATCGCGCTTCGCTTCGCTGAAGGAGCGGTTCGGCGATGAAGTCGTGCTCGTCCACGGTCAGCTCGCTCCGGAGGCGAAGGACGCCGCGATGGCGCAGTTCGCGGGCGGGCTGGCGAAGCTGCTGATCGCAACGACGGTGATCGAGGTGGGCGTCGACGTGCCCGCCGCCACGCTGATGGTGATCGAGCAGGCCGAACGCTTCGGCCTCGCCCAGCTGCACCAGCTGCGTGGGCGGGTGGGGCGCGGGGCGCAGAAGTCCACCTGCCTGCTTGTGCGCGGCAACGAACTGTCCGAAACCGGCAAGCAGCGCCTCGCCCTGATGCGCGAGACGCAGGATGGGTTCAGGCTCGCGGAGGAAGACCTCGAACTGCGCGGCGGGGGCGAACTGCTCGGCACCCGGCAGAGCGGGGAGGAAGCCTTCAACATCGCCACGCTCGAACAGATCGCGCGCCTGCTTCCGGTCGCCCACGACGATGCCCGCCTGCTGGTGGAGAGCCAGGGCGGGCTGGGCGACGCGGCACGGGGAGAGGCGGCGCGGACCCTGCTCTATCTGCTCGAGCGCGACTGGGGCGTGCAGACGCTGCGCGGCGGTTAGGGCTTGGAAGGGCGGACCGACCCGCTAGACTGCGGGCCGGACAGACCTCGCTACGGAGATCGCAGACATGGCCGAATGCCCGAAATGTCAGGGGCGCATGGAAGAAGGCGCGCCCTATGTCGACATGTGGGGCTGGCGGATGCTGGTCCGCTGGGTGGACGGCCGCCCGAGGAAGAGCAGCTGGAGCGGTCTCAGCTTCGACGGGCGCGAGCGCAGCGACATATCCTCGCTACGCTGCGATACCTGCGGCTTCATCGAACTATACGCCGGCAACGGAGCGGGCGCGGATTACGGTACCATGCACCTTCGCGCGGAGAACGAGCGTCTCAAGCTGGAGATGGCGCGCGTGATGGACCGGGTGAAGACGCTGGAGCGCATCGCCACCGATCCGGCCGAGCGCACCGCGCGCGAAATCGAGGATCTTCGCGACAAGGACCGGTGATTCCGGCTCGCTCGGGCCGGGCGCGCAATATCGTTTGTGCAGCGCGCAACTTGCGATAAACAAGCGGCCATCCGGCTGGTCGGGCGGGGCGGTCCCGTTGCGAGCCTGATGGAAACCTCGCCAATGCTATTCGATCGGGTAAAGCCGCTCAGCGCCATTCTTTCGGCTGTCGAGCGCAACGGGTTGCCGCGCACGCTGGGGGCGATCCAGCTGATGCTGTTCGGCATCGGCTGCATCATCGGCACGGGTATTTTCGTGCTCACGGCCGCGGGGGCGCAGAAGGCCGGGCCGGGCCTGATGCTCGCCTTCGTCATCGCCGGGGCGGTCTGCATCGTGGCGGCGCTGTGCTATTCGGAAATCGCCAGCATGATCCCCGTGGCGGGCAGCGCCTACACCTATTCCTACGCCAGCGTGGGCGAATTGCTCGCATGGACCGTGGGCTGGGCGCTCATCATGGAATACGCCATCGCCGCCTCGGCGGTATCGGTCGGCTGGGCCGGCTATTTCAGCGGCACGATCCTGCACGAATTCCTCGGTATCTACCTGCCGCCCTGGCTGAGCGCCGGACCGCTGGTGCTGGGCGGGTCGGCAGGCGGGTTCATCAACCTGCCCGCACTCGTCATCGCGCTGTTGGTGACATGGCTGCTGGTGATCGGAACGCGGGAGAGCGCGATCTTCAACACCATCCTGGTGGCGATCAAGATCACCGCGCTCACCATCTTCGTCGTTCTCACCCTGCCGCAGGCGGAACTCGCCCGCTTCAACCCGCTGCTGCCCGCCGGCCTGTTCGGCGGTTTCGGCACCGGGGTCGGCGCGGTCGGGGCGGCGGCCACGATCTTCTTCGCCTATGTCGGCTTCGACGCGGTCAGCACCGCGGCGGAGGAGACGAAGAACCCGCAGCGCAACGTGCCCATCGGCCTGGTCGGCTCGCTCCTGTTCTGCACCGTGTTCTACATTCTGGTAGCGGCCGGCGCGATCGGCACCATCGGGGGGCAGCCCATCATGGGGCCGAACGGCGTGCCGTTCCCGGCCGGGTCGGAGGAGCTGGCCCGGCAGTGCGCGCTGGCGCAGTATGCGGGCAATCTCGTCTGCTCGGACGAGGCGCTGGCCCACGTGCTGCGCCAGATCGGCTATTCGGGCGTCGGCAACTTCCTGGGCATCGCGGCGTTCGTGGCGCTGCCCTCCGTCATCCTCGTGCTGCTGTTCGGGCAGACGCGGATCTTCTTCGTGATGAGCCGGGACGGCCTCTTGCCGGCCTCGCTCGCGAAGGTGCATCCGAAATACGGCACGCCCTACGTGGTGACGATCATCACCGGCATCGCCGTGGCGCTGGGCGCGGCGTTCTTCCCCGTGGGTCAGCTGGCGGATATTTCCAACGCCGGCACGCTCTATGCCTTCATGATGGTCGCGATCGCGGTTCTGGTGCTCAGGAAGCGTGAGCCTGCGGCGGAGCGATCCTTTCGCGTCCCCGCGGTTGCCGTCGTCGCCCCGCTGACGATCGCGGGAACGATCTTCCTGTTCCTCAACCTGCCCTACGCCGCCATGCTGATGCTGCCGGGCTGGTCGCTGGTCGGGCTGGTGGTCTACTTCCTCTACAGTCGCCCGCGCAGCCTGATGGGGGCGGGCAAGGTCGAGGTCCACGAACTGGATACGGACAGGCTGGAACCCGACACGCCGGGCATTGCGGACCGGGGACGCGACTGACGGGGGCGGGCTGGACTCTGCCGGGCGGGCGCGTAAATCTCCACGCCGACGACCCGAGACAGGAGACAGCCCGCATGACCCGCTTCCTCGCCGCTTCCGCACTGGCCCTGGCTCTTGCCGTTCCGGCGCCCGCGCTCGCCGACCCGGCGGAGGATTTCACCTCTTTGCGCGACGAGGTGTGGGAATGGACGCTCGACAACAGCCCCGGTCTCGCCACGAGCGTCGGCGACCGGCGCGGGGACGGGAAACTCTACGACGCGTCCGAAGAAGGATATGACCGTTCGCTCGCCGAAACGCGGCGTTTCCTGACCCGGCTCGAGGCCATCGACAAGGATGCGCTGCCCGAAGACCTGCAGATCGACTACGCCCTGATGCGCCGCGATTTCGCCGACACGCTGGAAGCGGGCGAGTTCGACCAGACGCGCTATGTCGTCTTTACCAACCGTTATGGGCCGCAGAGCCAGCTCGCCAGCCTGCCCTATTCCTCCCCCCTGTTCACCGTTGCCGATTACGAAAGCTACATCGGCCGGATCGAAGCTTTCCCGACGCTTGTCGACCAGGTGATCGACCGCAGCGAGGGCGCCATCGAGCGCGGGCTGACGCAAGCTTGCGAGCCGATGGAGGGTTACGAGGACACCATTACCGGGATCATCAGCGAGACGCCGGAGGACTCGCTGCTGTGGGGTGCCTTCGCCAGCAAGCCCGCCTCGATCTCGGACGATCGCTGGGCGGAACTGCGTGAACGCGCCCGCACGGCCATCGCCGAGGACGCCAATCCCGCGCTCGAACGCTTTGCCAGCTTCTATACCACCGAATACGCGCCGGCCTGCCGCACCGGCGCGCCGGGCATCGGCAGCACGCCGGGAGGGCAGGAATACTACGCCAACCGCGTCCGCAGCTTCACCACCACCGACATGACGCCGCAGCAGGTTCACGATCTCGGCCTTGCCGAGGTCGCCCGCATCCGCGCGGAGATGGACGCGGTCGCGGCAGCGGCGGGCTACGACAGCCGCGAAGCGTTCATCGAACAGCTGCGCACCGATCCGCAATATTACCCGCAGAGCGCGCAGAATCTGATGGAAGCGGCGGGCGCGCTCGCCAAGACCATCGACGGATGGATGCCCCGCCTGTTCGGCACCCTGCCGCGCCTGCCCTACACCGTGCAGCCGATCCCTGCCGCCAGCGCGCCGGGCAACACCACCGCCTATTACGAACCGGGTTCGCTGCAGACGGGCACACCGGGCATCTACCGCGTGAACACCACCGAGCTCGATCAGCGCCCGCTGTGGGAACTGCCGGCGCTGACGGTGCATGAAGCGGTGCCCGGCCATCATCACCAGATTTCGCTGCAACAGGAACTCGACCTGCACCCGATCCGCCGCAACGGCACGTTCTTCACCGTGTTCGTCGAAGGATGGGGCCTCTATTCGGAACGGCTGGGTATCGAGATGGGGCTGTACGATACGCCCGCAAAGGAGATGGGGCGGCTGAGCTACGAGATGTGGCGCGCCAGCCGCCTCGTCGTCGACACCGGTATCCACGCGCTCGGATGGAGCCGGCAGCAGGCGGTCGATTTCATGCGTGAAAACACCGCCCTGTCGGACGCCAATATCAGCGCCGAGGTCAATCGCTACATCACCTGGCCGGGGCAGGCGCTCGCCTACAAGCTGGGCGAACTCAAGATCCGCGAACTGCGCACCCGCGCGGAACAGAGGCTGGGCGAGGATTTCGACCTGCGTGCCTTCCATGATGCGGTGCTGGAAAACGGCGCGGTGCCGCTCGACGTGCTGGAAGAGCATATCGACACCTGGATCGCGCGACAGCAGGCGGTTTAGGCGAGGGCGAATACACGTGCGGATCGGGTAACGGTTGGCCTGCCGTTCCGACCGGCTCCCCCGGGTATGGCCGAGGCTGGTTCGAAAGCATGAACGACAGCGGCGCCGGTGAGATCGGGTGCAGTCAGGGATCGCTTTCCTACATCGGTGCGAGCGTCCACCCAGTGGGGATCATGTCGACAGCGCCCCCGCACACCTTCGCCACGCAAGACAGCGCCCGCCCCGCGCGTCGCGGACTTTCCGTTTCAGGACACTGTCACACCTGTCACACCTTGCCCCGACAAGGCCCCGGTCGCGCGGCGTTCAGGCAGCGGATAGCTGGCGTTTCGCATGACACCCGGGCCGAGAAGCCGGGATCCGGCCAAACCGGTTGCCTCTGTCGCCCGCGCCACCTAAAGCGCGCTGCGACAACACAAGCGAAACGCACCGTCCTCCCGTGATCCTCTCCCCCTTCGAATGGACCATCGCCAAGCGATACATGCTGCCCGGCAGGGGGGAGGCAGTGATCGCGCTGGTCGCCTCCATCTCGATCGGCGTGGTCATGCTGTCGGTGGCCATGCTCGTCATCGTGATGAGCGTGATGAACGGCTTTCGGGCCGAACTGCTGGACCGCATCACCGGCCTCAACGGCCATGCCGTGGTGCAGGCGTATGGCGGGCGGCTGGAAAACTGGGAAGACGTGCTGGCCGAGGTGCGCGATACGCCGGGCGTGACCCGCGCCTCGCCGCTGATCGAACAGCCCCTGCTCGGTAGCTACAACGGCCGAGCGGACGCCATCTTCGTGCGCGGCAATACGCAGGAAGACATCGACCGAATGCGCGAGAGTGTGCTGCTGGGCGACATGTCTTCGCTGAAGCCCGGCGAACGCAACGTCGCCATCGGTTCGCGCCTGGCACAGAACCTCGGCATTCGTATCGGAGAGACGCTCACCATCATCAACCCGCAGGGGCGCAGCACCCCGTTCGGTACCGTGCCGCGGCAGATCGGCTACACCGTGACCGCGATCTTCGAGGTCGGTCTGTACGATTTCGACGAACGCTTCGTCGTCATGCCCATACCCAATGCCCAGACCTTGCTTTTGACGGGTGACACGATCGGCATGATCGAGGTGCAGACGGAAGATGCGGACAGGGTGGACGAGATCCTCGCCCCCGTTACGCAGCGTCTGGCCGGCAAGGCCGTCGTCACGGACTGGAAGCAGATGAACGCCAGCCTGTTCGAGGCGCTGCAGGTAGAACGCGTCGCGATGGCCTTCGCGCTGTCCATCATCGTGCTGGTGGCCGCCTTCAACATCCTCTCCTCGCTGGTAATGCTGGTGCGATCCAAGACCCGCGACATCGCCATCATGCGAACGATGGGTGCCACGCGGCGCAGCCTGCTCAAGATCTTCGTGACAGCCGGCTCCATCGTCGGTGCAATCGGCACGCTGGCCGGCCTGGTGCTCGGTTTTACCGTGCTGATCTTCCGTCAGGGCATCGTCGAGGGGTTGCAGGCGCTGTTCGGTATCGAACTGTGGGACCCCTCGATCCGCTTCCTGAGCGAATTGCCGGCCAAGACCGATCCGTTCGAAGTGCTGTTCATCGCCGGCATGGCGATGGGCCTCAGCTTCCTCGCCACGCTCTACCCCGCATACCGGGCGTCCAACACCGATCCGGTCGAGGTCTTGCGCTATGAATGAGCCGGTCATCCGCCTGCGCAATCTGGCACGCAGTTTCGAGCAGGGCGGCGTCGTCATCGACGTCCTGCGCGGTGTGAACCTGGAGATCGCACCGGGCGAGGTCGTGGCGTTGCTGGGCCCTTCGGGGTCGGGCAAGTCCACGCTGCTCCAGGCGGTCGGTCTGCTCGAAGGCGGGTTTCGCGGCTCGATCGAGCTCGCTGGCACATCCGCTCAGGATATGGACGCCGCCGAGCGTACCACGATGCGGAGGGAACATCTGGGCTTCGTCTACCAGTTCCACCATCTGCTGCCCGACTTCAACGCGGAGGAGAACGTCATTCTTCCGCAGCTTCTGCTCGGGGTGAAGCGGGCCGAGGCGAGCGAACGTGCACGCGAATTGCTGGGTGCCCTGGGCCTCGATCACCGGTTCGATCACCGCCCGAGCCAGCTTTCGGGCGGGGAGCAGCAGCGCGTCGCCGTCGCCCGCGCGCTCGCCAACCGTCCGCAGCTGGTGCTGGCGGACGAGCCGACCGGCAATCTCGACGAAAAGACTAGTGACCGTGTGCTCGCACAGTTCCTCGAACTCGTGCGGGGGCAGGGCAATGCGGCCCTGGTCGCGACGCATAACGAACGCCTCGCCGCGAGCATGGATCGCGTGGTGCGGCTCCACGAAGGCGTGATCGAACGGGAAACGCCCGCAGCGATGCCGCGTTAGGACGGCCAAGGAGATAACGATGACGGATCACCCCAGCACATACCGCGGCGACGACGCCCACCGCCCGGGCATCCAGTGGGACGACCGCGCCTTCCTTCACGCAGAAGGCGACGGAGAGGGCGTGATCGATGCCGGAAAGTCCCTGCGGAGCGGTACATTCGCCGACCTCATCCGTCATGTCATGCTGATGCCGGAGGAGGATCGCGCCAAGTACTATATCGAGAAAGCCGGCGACCGGGAGTACCATTTCCCCGAGATTTCCTCACTCGCCGCCCGCGACGATTTTCCGCGTTGACGGCTCGGTAGGGCGGAATGGCAATGGTGGGATCCATCAATGACTGGATCCTCGATCTTGGCGCCGATCATGGCGTAAACCCCTACGTGTTTGCCGCTATCTACATCGGAGCGATACCCTTTTTCCTTCTCAGCATTGCGTGGCTGGTGAAACGGGCACGAATGGGGGGGTCGACCGTCCTGCCGACGATGCTTGCCGGGTTCTTCTTCGTTTCCGCCTACCTCTACCTCGCCATCTTCGGCGAGGACATTCCTGTCTGGGTATGGCTCTTCCTCGCTGCGCTGATCGGCTACGGCGCATGGTCGACCGTCCGCAATACCCGAGCGAAGATCGCGCTTCGGGGGAAGGACAGCCGATAGGGGAAATCGGCTTTACCGCCCTTCAATCCGCTTCGATCAACGCGCATATTGCCGGCCATGCCATTCAGTCGCTTCGTCCCTTTGCGCGTGATGTCCAGCTATTCCATGCTGGAGAGCGCGATCGATCCCAAGGCTATCGCCAAACTGGCTCGAGAGCGCGGCTTCCCCGCCATAGCCATCTGCGATCGGAACGGGCTCTATGGCTCGACCGCTTTCGCGCAGGGTTGCATCGCGGAGGGCGTGCAACCGATCATCGGGACGATGCTCGGGGTCTGTCGCGGTGACGGAGCAACGGTCGACTACCTTCCGCTCTACGCGCAGGACGAGGACGGTTGGCAGAACATGTGCCATCTCGTCAGCCGCGCGCATCTGGAACGCCCGCTGGAACGCGAACCTCACGTCGAACTGGCCGATCTGGAAGGGCGTACCAATGGCCTGATCGCCCTGACCGGCGCGGGTGACGGCGCTGTCGCGAGGCTTCTGGCCAACGGAAAGGAACAGTTGGCACATGACCTCACCACGCGCCTTGCGACCCTGTTTCCCGAGCGGCTTTACATAGAACTGGCACGGCGGGGAAATCCGGCGGAGATGGAGGCCGAAGAGGGGCTGATCGAGCTCGCCTATGCGCTGGACCTTCCGCTGATCGCAACGAACCCGGCAAACTTTAGCGAACCCCACATGCACGCCGCACATGATGCGATGCTGTGCATCGCCAGTTCGACCCATCTGGACAGCGATGACCGCCCTCGGTCCAGCCGAGAAGCCTTCGTCAAGTCGGCTTCGATGATGGAAGACCTGTTCGCAGATCTGCCGGAAGCTACCGCGAATACCCTCGTTGTCGCGCAACGCTGCGCCTTCGCTCCGCCGCGCCGCAAACCCATTCTTCCCAGCCTTGCGGGCGACCTGGAAGGTGAGGCCAAAGCGCTGGCCAAAGATGCGCGCAAAGGTCTCGACGAAAGACTGGCAGTGTATGCCGATCTTTCCGAAGATCAGCGCCAGGAATATCGCAAACGGCTCGATTTCGAAGTCGAAATCATCACCAAAATGGGCTTTCCCGGCTATTTTCTGATTGTTGCCGACTTCATCAAATGGGCAAAGGCGCAGGGCATTCCCGTAGGGCCGGGGCGCGGATCGGGGGCCGGATCCCTGGTCGCCTGGGCCCTGACTATTACCGATCTCGACCCGATCAGGCTCGGCCTGCTGTTCGAGCGGTTCCTCAATCCCGAACGCGTCTCGATGCCCGACTTCGATATAGACTTCTGCGAAACCCGGCGCGGAGAAGTCATTCGCTACGTCCAGCAACGCTATGGCCACGACAAGGTCGCTCAGATCATCACCTTCGGCAAGTTGAAGGCACGCGCCGTGCTGCGCGATTGCGGGCGCATCCTGCAGATGCCCTACATGCAGGTGGATCGCCTGACCAAGCTGGTGCCGAACCACCCGACGGACCCCTGGACGCTGCCACGCACGCTGAACGGCATGGCCGATTTCAAACGCGAATACTCGAACGACAACCAGGTGAAGCGGCTCGTCGATCTGGCCATGCAGCTCGAGGGTTTTCCGCGAAATTCGTCCACTCACGCGGCCGGGGTCGTGATTGGCGACCGCCCTCTCAGCGAGCTGGTCCCGCTCTACCGCGATCCGCGCTCGGACATGCCGGTTACGCAATTCGACATGAAACACGTCGAGGATTCGGGTCTGGTGAAGTTCGACTTTCTCGGCCTCAAGACTCTTTCCGTGCTGCGCAAGGCCGTGGATCTGCTGTCCAGGCGGGGCATAGCGGTCGATCTCGATACATTGCCCTGGAACGATCAGGGCGTGTTCGAGCTGCTGAAGCGCGGTGATACGGTCGGTGTATTCCAGCTCGAATCCGAAGGGATGCGCCGCACGCTGACGGCGGTCAAGCCCACCAAGTTCGAGGATATTATCGCTCTCGTTTCGCTGTACCGCCCGGGCCCGATGGATAACATCCCGAGTTTCGGCAGGCGAAAGGCGGGGGAGGAAGAGATTGTCTATCCGCATCCCAAGCTCGAAGCCATCCTGGCCGAAACCTACGGCATCTTCGTCTATCAGGAACAGGTGATGCAGGCGGCGCAGATCCTTGCCGGATATTCGCTTGGCGACGCCGATCTTCTGCGCCGTGCGATGGGCAAGAAGATCCAGGCAGAAATGGATGCCCAGCGCGCCCGCTTCTGCGAAGGGTGCAAGGAAGTCAGCGGGATCGAGAGGGAGGAGGCCAACCGGCTGTTCGACCTGATCGACAAGTTTGCGGGGTATGGCTTCAACAAGTCCCATGCCGCCGCCTACGCTTTGCTCAGTTACCAGACGGCCTGGCTCAAGGCGCACTACCCGGAGGAATTCTACGCCGCGTCGATGTGCTTCGACATGCACCAATCGGAAAAACTGGCGATTTTCGTCGATGATCTGCGTCGCAACCGGGTTGCGTTGCGCGGACCCGACGTCAATGCATCCGAAGCGGAATTCACTGTCGAACAGACCGAGGAAGGCCACGCGGTTCGCTATGCCCTAGCGGGTATTCGCAATGTCGGCGAAAAGGCGATGGAGGCCATGGTTGCGGAACGCCAGACGAACGGACGCTTCACCGATCTGGAAGATATGTTCCGGCGCATGCCGGCAGGCGCCATGAACCGCCGCCAGCTTGAAGGGCTGGCTGGTGCGGGGGCTTTCGATTCCCTCGAACCGAACCGGGCGAAAGTGCTGGCCAATGCCGACATCCTGCTCGCGGTGGCGGATGCGGCGACCCGCGAACGAACGAGCGGGCAGGCCGGACTTTTCGGAGGAGATGACCATGTCGAACCGTCGCTCAGGCTCGAAGAAGCCGAAAAATGGTCGAGGCCAGACCAGATGGCGACGGAACGCGAAGTATTTGGCTTCTATTTCGCCGAACATCCCGTCACCGAATTCCGAATGATCGCGGATGCCAACGGCGCGCGCACCTACGCCTCGCTGATGGAAGGGGGCGGGGGCGGCGGTCGTCAGCCCGCGGTAATGGCGGCCATGGTCGAGAGCGTTTCCAAGGGAAAGACGCGTCGCGGCGCCGATTTCGTCCGCGCGGAATTTTCGGACAGTACCGGTCAGTTCAGCGCGGCGTGCTTCGAGGAAAGTCTCGTCGAACCGTTCCAGAAATGGGCGCAGGAAAGCACCTGCGTTCTACTCAACGTCGAACTGGATTCACCTAATCCCGATGATCCGCCACGCGTGACGGTGCGCGGGGCCAGGCCTCTCGACCAGGTGACGAGCGCTTCGCGGATGCAGTTGACGGCCGTCATCACCGATCCGGGGGCAATCGCCGCTATGCAGGCGATGTTGAAAACCGGTCGGGCGGGCCACGGCGAGGTTCTGGTCACGCTTGCCATCGACGAAGTCTCGCGCCCCCAGGTTTTGCTCGGACGCGACTTCGCGCTCGGTGGTGATCTGGTTGATGCGCTCGGGGACGTGCCTGGCATTGCCGAGGTGTCCCTCTCGCCGATCAGGGGAGCGGGGCACTTGCGACTGGTCGCCTGACAGCGACAAGCCGCCGGCCGAATTTCCCGACGGACCTGTCGCCGTTCGATCGGACCGTCTAACTTCCCGAGCCAGGCCCGTAGGTGATCTCGACACGGCGGTTCTGCAATTCGCGAACCCCGTCAGCGGTCGGAACACGGGGCATGCTTTCGCCGAAGGCTTCGCTCGAAATTCGCGCGACTGGGACGCCGCGGCCCGTCATGTAGGCGCGAACGGACGCGTTGCGACGTTCCGCTAAGCCCTGGTTGTAGGCGACCGTACCCGAACGATCGGTGTGGCCAGCGAGCATGACCCGCGCGGTACCGCAATCGCCGTAGGCGGTGAGGGCGGAGTTCAGCACCGTCGCCGCTTCGGGCGTGATGTCCGCACTGTCCCAGTCGAAAAAGACGATGTACGGCCCCTGATTGCACGGTGCCGCCGCAGGCGGCGGCGGGGGTGCGGGGGGCGCGGGCGGCGGCGGTAGCGGGGCGGTCCTTGTGGGCGGCGGCGGTGATGGCGGCACCGCGGTTCTTCCGCCGAAATTGAAAATGATGGTTCCCAGCACCGAATGCGATACGAAGTCGGCGTTGAACACCCGGTTGTTGCTGTCACTGACATCGAGACTGTCGACCCGGTGGTACTTGTATTTGACGGACGTATCGATCCGATCGGTCAGCGGCGCTCGCACCTGCGCGATTCCCTGCCAGGAAAAGCGCGCATCGTCGTCCTGCAGAAAACCGGGACTGTTGGCGAATGCCGTGACATCAGAGAAGTTGACGCGGGAAACGCCGATACCGCCGCCAACCGAGAATGTCAGTGCGTCTTCGTCTCCAAAATCGAGCAGCGCGTTGACCATGCCACTCATGACCTCGACCTTGCCGTTCGCATCGTAGGTCCCGAAAGCATAGACGTAGCTGTTGTCGGAATTGAGGCCGCTCGGGACCCCTATCGTCCCGGCATCGAGACTCGAAAGGTCGAACGACTTGTAGGCCCCTTCGAGCTCTATACGCACCGGTCCCGCATCGTAGCCGATCACGCCTTCGCCTTCCCAGCCGAGGTCGGTATCCAGGGAAGCGAGGCCGCCGTCGGAATCGTTGAATTCGGTATCCTCGGCGGTTCCGATACCTGCGCCGAGGCCGACATACACCTGACCGTCCCGCGCTGACGCCGGCGAAGCAAGTGCGAGCGCGGCAGTCGCCGACAAGAGGCCGATCATCAATCTGGTCATGCGAGCTTCCCTCATTTGCGTGGCCATCTCTTCGCGGCCGCCCTCCGGCGGTGTAGGCGCCAATTGCTACCGTGCAAAGTCATCGACAGTCGATCTCGCATCGCATTACAGCAGGCGAAGCTGGCCCCCATTTTCCGGCGGACGGAAGTTTCCGCAATCGAGTTCGAAGCGCACCTTGCGGATTTTCGCGCGGCGACAGGCGAGGCGGAACCGTGCGCGAAACAGGTCCGCCCAGACGCCGCTGGGGCGCAGGCGAGTGAAGAAATCCGGGTCGTTGTCCTTTCCGTTGCGGATCGAGCGCACGATCCCCATGACCTTTCCGGCCCGTTCGGGAAAATGCACGTCGAGCCACTCACGAAACAGCGGCGCGACCTCATGTGGCAGTCGCAGCGGTATCCACCCGATTGACTGCACGCCGAGCGCCGCCGACCGGCTGATGATTTCCTCCATGAAACTGTCGGTTATCGCGGGTATGACAGGCGCGATGGAGCAATGGGTGGGTATTCCCGCCCGCGCGAGTTCACCAAGCGCCGCCAGGCGCTTCGCGGGAGCCGCAGCGCGTGGTTCAAGCTTTCCAGACAGTACGGGATCGAGGCTGGTAACGGAAATCGCAATGGCGACCAGGCGTTTCTCAGCCATCTCCTGCAAGAGATCGAGATCCCGCAGAACGCGATCCGATTTGGTCGTGATGGTGACGGGATGGCGAGCATCGAGGCAGGTTTCCAGCAACTCGCGTGTGATCCGATAGCGGTTTTCTATCGGTTGATAGGGGTCGGTATTGGTCCCCATCGCTATCGGCCTGGGTCGATATTTGGGGCGCGCCAGCGTCTCGCGCAGCAGGCGGGCGGCGTTCGGCTTGGCGAAGAGTCTGGTTTCGAAGTCCAGCCCGGGCGAAAGGTCGTGATAGGCGTGGGTGGGCCGGGCGAAGCAGTAGACGCAGCCGTGTTCGCAGCCGCGATAAGCATTGATCGACCTGTCGAAAAAGATGTCGGGCGACTGATTGAAGGACAGGATGGTCCTCGGTCGTTCCTCGGTCACCGTGGTGCGCAACTTCACCGGTGGACCGTCGAGCGCTTCCATCGCATCTCGCCAGTCGCCATCCGCCATCCTCTCCGCAAGGCCGAAACGCCTGGAAACGCCGGCGCTCTGCGCGCCGCGACCGCGGATGGGATCGCCGGACATGAGCGGAGTTTAGGAAAGGGCTAGAACATTACAAGAACAAAACGTCTCTTCATCCTTGTGCGATCTGCAATGTCGCCCCGCCAAGCCACAGGCCGAGCAGCAGCACCGATTCCCATCCGATGCCCCCCGGACCCTGTCGTTCCCGCCGCAGAAGTCCCAGCAGCAGGACGGCTGTCATCAGTGCTACGAGAGCCATCCAGAACACGGCGCGTTCGGATATGGCGTTGTAGATGCTGCCCTCGCGGTAGGCGACGTCGCTCGCCGCCACGAACAGCGCGTCGAACATGTTGCCGCCGATGATGCCGCCGATCGCCAGTTGCAGCGCGCCCCGCCGGACCGCCGCGATGGTGGTCACGAGTTCTGGCAAGGAGGTGACTATGGCCGTTCCCAGCGCGCCGACCACACCCTGCGAGATGCCGAACCGCGCCGAAAGTTCCAGCCCGGCGGTGCCCACTACCCATCCGCAACATCCCACGATCAGAACGAGCCCGGCGAACAGAGTGGTCAACAGCCAGGTCGGGCGCGGATCATCTTCCTGATCCTCTTCCTCTTGCCGCAGCGCCGCCGTCTTCTTGGGTCGCCACATCGGATCGAGCTTGATTTTGTGAGAGTTGTGCAGACCGACGAGATATACCCCGACCAGAACGGGACTGAGCGGATTGACGCCCAGTATTGCGAATGGCGGGGCGGCGTAAGCCATGATCGGCAGGACTATGAGAATAATAAGGACACTCGCCTGTCCCAGGTTGACCGCGCTGGCACCGGCATGTTCGAGGTTGACCTTGCGATAGGCTATGTCGGCCAGCGCCAGGAACATCGTCTGCGCCGCAATTCCGCCCAGTGCGTTCGAGACGGCCAGTTCGGGCGCACCGCTCGCCGCCGTGCTTACCGAAGTGACAATGCCCGATATGCTCGTTCCCGCGCCCAGCAGGATGGAGCCGATAAGCGCCTCGCCGAGACCCGTCCGGTCGGCGAGCGTATCGGCGATGCCGGCCATCTTGCTGCCGAACCAGGCGATCGCGACCGCGGAAATGGCGAACGCGGCAAGCAGCGTCGTCGTGTCGAAAGCTGCGATGTGCGGCAACGGCCTCCCCCTCGGCTATCACGGAACAGCGATACAGCCGGACTAGCGTTCCCGCAGTCGGGGTATCAGTTCGACGAAATTGCACGGACGGTTTCTGGCGTCGAGCTGCTCGGCCAGGATACGGTCCCAGCCGTCCTTCACCGCGCCGTTGGAACCCGGCAGCGCGAAGATATAGGTGCCGCCGGCCAGAACTGCGCAGGCACGCGACTGGACGGTAGAGGTGCCGATGGTTTCGTAGCTGATCCAGCGGAAGAGTTCGCCAAATCCCGGAATATCCTTGTCCTTGATCCGGTCCAGCGCTTCGGGTGTGACATCACGGCCGGTCAGGCCCGTCCCGCCAGTGGTGATGACGACATCCACGCCGCCATCCGCGATCCAGCCGCGCAGGCGGTCGGCGAGCAGATCGGCATCGTCGCGCACGATATCGCGCGCTGCCAAGCCATGACCGGCGGCCGCGATGCGTTCCGCCAGAATGTCGCCGGACGTGTCGTCCGCGAGCGTCCGGGTGTCCGAAACGGTGAGCAGCGCGATCTGCAGCGGGAGGAAGGTCCGGCTCTCGTCGATCGCCATCAATCGCCCCCGGCCGACATGTAGACCCGTCCGTCGTCGGATCCGTGCGTTTCGGGGAACATGGGCCAGTCGTTCTGCGCCAGCGAATGCCGCGTGGGAGACGCGGCGTTAGCCTGGCGTTCGTACATCCAGTAGTTGCGCGTCACGATGGAGACGTATTCCCGCGTTTCCCAGTACGGGATCGCTTCCATGTACAACAGCGGATCGCCCTCGTCCTGCACCTCGTACTCCCAGCGCCGTACCGGGGTCAGTCCGGCGTTGTAGGCCGCCATGATCTTCGGCAGGCGCCCCTGCGTGGCCGGGTCGCGCGCGACCATCTGGAGGTTGCATTGTCCGAGGGAAAGGTTCGTGTCGGAATCGAACGGATCGATCGCGCTCGCTGGGCGGCCGACGCAGGCTGCATGCTGGCGAACGGTGGCGGGCGTGATCTGCATCAGCCCCTGGGCGTTGGCGCCGCTGACGGCGCTTTCGCGAAAGGCCGATTCCTGGAGAATATGCGCGAATGCCAGCCCGGGATCGATCTCCCAGCCCCCGAGAGGCGCGACCTTCGGGGCGGGATAGTAGGATGCCGGGTTGGCCTGCGTGCCGACCGGAGCGTTATACGCCATGAACAGCTGGGTCTGGGGAAAGCCCAGTTCACGAGCGAGTCGCGACAGCGGTTCGTAATCCGAAGGGTCGGCAATGCGCGCCTGGTGCAGCAATACCTGGCTGGCCAGCACGTCGCGCCCGATCTCATCGAGCGCGACGGCGATCTGCACGTTGCGGTTGCCCCCCAGGCGTCGCCAGTCCGCCGCCGTGAAGTCGGCATTCTCGACGCGTGTCGGAAGGGTCCGGCCGGTCTGTTCCGCGGCGAGCATGCCATACAGCGTCTGGTCCATGACCGCCGCATCGTTCAACAGGCGCGCGCTGAGTTCCGGCTGGCGGCAGCGCAACGCGGCGCGCGAGGCCCAGTAGAGCGCGGCGGAGCGCAGTTCGGGATTGATCGCACTGGCCGCCGAGCGCTGGAACGCGCCGCTCGCCGTTTCGCAATCGTCGAGCCGCCAGGCGGCCAGGCCCGCCGTCCAGTCGCCTTCCGCCACCCACGCGCCGCTTCCGGCCCCGACGGTCTGCGCCATGGCGAGCGCCTGTGCATCCATGTTCTCGATGAAGTAGCTCCACGCCACGCGCTGCCGCCATTCCGCGCGCGCCGCGGGGCTGAGCGAATAGTCCACCCCGTCGAGCAGCATTCGCGCGCCGTCCGGATCGTCGTTGACGATGCGATCGAGGATGGCCTCCTTGATCTCGGCCGGCATCGTGCCGTCATTCGTTTCCGCAGGGCGCGTGCGCCGCGGGATACTGCCCTGGGACACCAGATCGCGCGCATAGGGCAGGCTGTAATCGCCACTCAGTCCGCGTGTCTGCCCGAGGCGGACCAGCTGCGCTGCCTGCGGCAGGTTGCGCCCGGTCTGGAGCCATTGCTCGATCTGCCAGGCCTCGACCCGGGGCGAGCCGGGCGCGGTGTAGAGTTCGGCCCGCGCGACGTCGTGCAGCAATCCGGGCTCACGCTGGGCCAGCAGCGCTTCGGCCCCGGCCCAGTCCTGCCGGTCCAGCGCAGCGAAGACCTGGATGTAATAGGCGCGCTCCTCGGCGGATAATTGCTGCGGCGTCGCACGGTCGTAGATGCGCGCGGTGAAGTATGTCCGGGAGGTGTCCTGCGCCGCCGCTGGCACGGTCAGCATGCCGGCCAGCAGGGCGCCGGCGATTGCGGAGGAGGTCAGTTTCATGCGCAAGCTTTCCATTCGAGAAGGCGATGCCACAGCCGCGCCCGCTGGCGGGCGTGGTCGAGCAGACGTTCGGGGGCGAAGGTGGCAAGGGCCGGAACATTGCCTGCGGCGGTGAATCTTTCGGGCGCCGCGCTGGCGTCGTGACCGAGCAGCGAGGGCAGGCGGCTGCCCATCAGCAGGAGGCGCGAGGGGCGGGCAAGCGCGACGTGATGGGCGAGCGCCGTTCCCAGTCCCTGCGCCCCCAGCAGTTCCCAGTCGGGTAAGGCGATATGGGCGGGCAGGGCGCTCGCCCAATAGACCTTGTCCGGGGCGAAGCCGATGGACAGCGCGATGTTCGCGATGAGCGTTCCCTGCCGGCCCGATAGCAACAATTCGCCGTCCTCCGCCTCCGGCATCGGTGCCACGACCATCAGTTCCGAGCCGGATACTCCCCTCGGTCCAACCCGCCTGCGCCCCCGGGGAATGGCCGGGTGATCGGTTTCCAACCACCATGTCCGGAAGGCCTCGAGCGTGTCCGGCAGGTCTTCGGCACCGATGGAGGGCGGGGGCGGAGTCTTCACCTCGGACAGGGCGGCGACGCCGCGTTCGATCGCCGCGGCCTTGTCCCCGGACTCTTCGGACTCCAGCCAGGAATGCGGCTCGTCCACGAAGTCGCAATCCACGCCCGCGTCGCGCCACCAGTCGAGGCTGGCTGCGAACTGTCGTGCAAGAGAGCGTTCCAAGGATGTTTCCGCGCGGTTTTCCATGGGTTCGGGCCTCGCGCTCTTGACCTGTCGCGGCCCAGCTATCAAGTCCCATGACCATGAATGCAAAGCAAAACGGGGCAGGCCGATGAGCGAACGGGAATCGATGCCCGTCGATGTGGTGATCGTCGGCGGGGGCGTTGCCGGCCTTTCCGCGGCGATCCGCCTGAAGCAGCTGAACGAGGATTGCGAAGTCGTCGTGCTCGAGAAGGGCAGCGAGATCGGCGCGCACATTCTCTCGGGCGCGGTGGTCGATCCCAAGGCGCTCGACGAATTGCTTCCCGAATGGCGGGACATGGATTGCCCGATGGCGCAAACCCCCGTCACCGAGAACCTGCACTGGATGCTGAGCAAGGGCGGCAAGACCAGCCTGCCGCATCTGCTGATGCCCCCGCTAATGAGCAATTCCGGATGCTACACCGGATCGCTCGCCAATCTGGCGCGCTGGCTGGCGGAGCAGGCCGAGGCGTTGGGTGTCATGGTCTTTCCCGGCTTCCCGGCGTCGGAAGTCATGTTCGCCCAGGACGGCGCGGTCACCGGCGTCATCACGCAGGACATGGGCGTCGCGGCGGACGGATCGCACAAGGCCGATTACCAGCCTGGCATGGAAATCGAGGCGAAATACACGCTCTTCGCGGAGGGCGCGCGCGGCAACCTGACCAAGAAGATGAAGGCGCGTTTCGATCTGGAGGCCGATTGCCAGCCCCAGGTCTATGGCCTCGGCATCAAGGAATTGTGGGATATCGACCCGGACAAGCACGTTCCGGGAAAGGTCGTCCACACGCAGGGATGGCCGCTTTCCGAGAGCGATACCTGGGGCGGCGGTTTCATCTACCACCAGGCCGCCGGACAGGTCGCCATCGGCTTCGTGACGGCGCTCGACTACAAGAACCCCTATGTCTCGCCGTTCCAGGAATTCCAGCGCTGGAAGCACCATCCCGACATTCGCGAGATGCTGGAGGGCGGCAAGCGCGTCGCCTACGGCGCGCGCGCCATCAACGAGGGTGGCTGGCAGTCCGTGCCGAAGCTCGCCTTTCCCGGCGGCGCGCTGATCGGCTGCGCGGCGGGCTTCGTCAACGTGCCGCGCATCAAGGGCAGCCATACCGCGATGAAGAGCGGGATGCTGGCCGCCGAGAGCGTGGCTGCCGCGCTGGCAGAGGGGCGTGAGCATACCGAACTGGCCGATTACGATGCCAGTCTGCGCAATAGCTGGATCGCCGACGAACTGAAGAAGGTCCGGAACGCGCAGCCGGCGGTGGCCAAGTATGGCGGCGATATCGGCACCGTCCTGGCGGGCGCGGACATGTGGATGCGCACGCTCAAGATCGGTCTGCCGATCAGCATGAAGCACCACCGCGATTACGAGGTGCTGCAGCGTGCCGACCTGCACCAGCCCATCGCCTATCCCAAGCCCGACGGAGAGATCAGCTTCGACCGGCTGACCAGCGTATCCTATTCCTTCACCAACCATGCGGAGGACCAGCGCAACCACCTGCTCGTCGAGGACATGGACCTGCAACGCGAGAGCGAGCTGGGCGTCTATGCCGGCCCTTCGACGCGCTATTGCCCGGCGGGGGTCTACGAATGGGTGCGTGAAGACGGCGAAGAGCCGAAATTCGTCATCAACTCGCAGAACTGCGTCCACTGCAAGACCTGCGACATCAAGGATCCGAACCAGAACATCGAATGGACCACGCCCGAAGGCGGTGGCGGGCCGAATTACCCCAATATGTGAGGCCGTCCGGACACGGCGCGAGGGGTTGACGAAGTTGACACCGTGTCAATCGGCCCGCAGAGCGCGAACCCCGCGCATTCCCGCGGCGAACGGGCGGTCTGGCGAAGTTGACACGTGTGCGTCGTCAAAAAAAGAGCGCGGCGGAAAACGACGATTGCAAAGAGCCGCGAGCATGGTGTCGCGGGCGGACGGAGTAGGAAAGCGCTGATGTCCGCCGAGATCGCCTACGCCAAGATCAACCTCGCCCTGCATGTGCGCCGCCGCCGGGAGGACGGCTATCACGAAGTGGAGACGGTGTTCGCCTTCGTCGACGCTGGCGACCGGCTGACGGCACGCTCGGCCGAGGCGGACAGCGTGCAGGTGCTGGGCGAGTTCGCCGGCGCGCTCGACGATCCGTTCGGCAATATCGTCGCCAAGGCGCTGACGGCGCTGCCGCGAGCGGACGGCCTCGCGATTACGCTGGAGAAGAACCTGCCCGTCGCCGCGGGGCTGGGCGGCGGTTCGGCGGACGCGGGCGCGGTGTTCCGCATCGTGCGCGAGCGGCACGGCCTGCCTGGCGACTGGCGCGAGCGGGCGGCGCGGCTGGGCGCGGACGTGCCTGCCTGCGTCGAGAGCGTCACCTGCATCGGGCGTGGCATCGGGACGGAGATCGAGCCGGTGGAGAACGATCTGGCCGGAACGCCCGTTCTCCTCGTCAACCCGCGCGTTCCGCTCTCCACCGCCGAAGTTTACGCCGCCTGGGACGGTGCGGACCGCGGCCCCATGCCGACAGGTCCGGTGAGCGTCATCGCCGCGAACGGTCGGAACGACCTCGAACCGGTCGCGAGCGCGCTGCGGCCGGAGATCGGTCACTGTCTCGATTCCCTCGCGGCCACCGGACCCCGGCTCGCGCGCATGTCCGGATCGGGGGCAAGCTGCTTTGCGCTGTATGACAATGTCGCCGAACGCGATAAGGGGGCTGCCGAACTGGAGCGTGCCCACCCCGGCTGGTGGCAGATGAAAGGCAGTCTTCGATGAGCGAACCCGTCTTCCGCATGATCGGAGAAGCCCGGCGCGGCGGCATCGTCGCGGTGTGCGACCATGCTTCGAACTACGTGCCCGAGGATATTCATCTCGGTCTGCCGGATGCGGCGCTGAGCAAGCACATCGCCTATGACATCGGCGCCGCCGGCGTGTGCGAGCGGTTGGCCCGCCGCCATTCCATTCCGGCCATGCTGGGCGAGGTCAGCCGGCTTGTCATCGACCTTCACCGGGAGGAGGAGAACCCCGCTCTCATCCCCGAAAGCACCGACGGCACGCTGGTCCCCGGCAATATCGGCGCCAATCGCGAAATGCGGCTCGACCGGTTTCACAGGCCCTATCACAAGGCGATGGAAGCGTGGTTCGACGCGGTTGAGCCGGGCCTGATCCTGTCGATCCACAGCTTCACGCCCGAACTCGAAAGCCGCGAGGAAGACCGGCCGTGGGAGATCGGCCTGCTCTACAATCAGGATGACCGGGCCGCGCAGCATGCCATTCGGCTGTTCGGTGAACTGGGCTGCACGGTGGGCGACAACGAACCCTATTCGGGGCGCGAACTCAACGCCACGATGAACCGCCACGCCGAGGCATACGGACGCCCCTATTGCGCCATCGAGATCCGCAACGACCTGATCGCCAACGAGGGCGGCCAGTCGCGCTGGGCGGCAATCGTCGCCGACGTCGCGGGCCGGGTAAAGCTGGCCCTCGAGAGCGCCTGAGCGACACCGGGCCAAGCCGCGTTTGTCCGGGAGAAGGGATTTCCTGTTTCGATCGCGCCGCCGAATGCTTTATCGTGGGCGCGTTCCAAGCCCTTCGCCATCCGTCAGGACACGCCATGCCCGCCTATCGCTCCCGCACTTCGACCCATGGCCGCAACATGGCGGGTGCGCGCGGGCTGTGGCGGGCGACGGGTATGAAGGACGGCGATTTCGGCAAGCCGATCATCGCCATCGTCAACAGTTTTACACAGTTTGTCCCCGGGCATGTCCACCTCAAGGATCTGGGTCAGCTCGTCGCGCGGGAGGTTGAGACGGCGGGCGGTGTCGCCAAGGAATTCAACACGATAGCCGTCGATGATGGCATAGCGATGGGGCATGACGGGATGCTGTATTCGCTGCCAAGTCGCGACCTCATCGCCGACAGCGTGGAATACATGGTCAACGCCCACTGTGCCGACGCGATGGTGTGTATTTCCAACTGCGACAAGATCACCCCCGGCATGCTCATGGCCGCGATGCGCCTCAACGTGCCGTGCGTATTCGTCAGCGGCGGGCCGATGGAAGCGGGCAAGGTCGTGTTGAAGGGCAAGGAGATCGCGCTCGATCTGGTCGATGCGATGGTGGCGGCGGCCGACGAGAGGTATTCGGACGAGGAAGTGACCGAGATCGAGCGGTCGGCCTGTCCGACCTGCGGATCGTGCAGCGGCATGTTCACCGCCAACTCCATGAACTGCCTGACCGAAGCGCTCGGCCTCTCGCTTCCCGGCAACGGATCGCAGCTCGCCACCCATTCCGACCGACAGGGTTTGTTCGAGCGGGCCGGGCGGCTCGTGGTGGCGCTCGCCAAACGCTATTACGAGGAGGACGATGCCAGCGTCCTGCCGCGCTCCATCGCCAGTTTCGAGGCGTTCGAGAACGCCATGAGCCTGGATATCGCGATGGGTGGATCGACCAACAC